>CATOTD010000001.1 GCA_951812995.1 uncultured Gammaproteobacteria bacterium
GTTTAGTGCTGGCATGATGCCATACCCCATACAGACCGCGTTTGAGTAAAGCCCAGACACTTTCAATGCTATTGGTATGAATGTTGTTTGAACCCACATATTCTCCCGCACTATGGGTTACCGTACCATGCTGATAAGCAGACTGTAGATGCTGATATGACCTGTGTTCATCTGTGTAAATGGTGGCACCATATTCCACTGAACAGCCAATCTCTTTGTGCAGGGTCGGTATATCAGTTGATGGGATAGGCTTAGCCCTTGTGCGGCCACCGCGCTCACGCATTCCGACCACTACCTGCTTGCCAGCTACGCCACGGCCTGCGCGGACTTTCTTGTGTTTGTGTTTGTTATGTTCCTTCCCACCGATATAGGTCTCATCAATCTCAACAATGCCAGAAAGTAAATTATCTGTATTATCGTTACAGGTTTCACGAATGCGGGCCTGCATAAACCAGGCGGTCTTTTGAGTTACTCCAATTTGTTTAGATAACTGCAAGCTAGATATGCCCTTGCGCGAGGTGACAGTTAAGTAAATAGCATATAGCCATTTATGTAGTGGAACATGAGAACGTTCAAAGATAGTGCCGGTTCTCACCGTAAACTCACTCTTACAGTCCCGGCATAAGTAATATCCTGTCCGCTTTCCTTTGCGCGGGGTAATACGCTTAAATTCCCCACAATGAGGACAGGATATGTAATCTCTCCAGCGTTGTCCCTCAAAATACAATCTAGCGGCTTCAGCATCCGGAAACTGGCGAAATAACTCAAATGTGGATATGGTATTGTCTTTCATTGATGACCCTCCGTTTTATTGCATTTTTATGTTAGATTATATGGGTTATTTATTGGAGTCAAGTATATAATTCCCAAATTTTATATCTTTGACGAGGTATCAATATTGGCCATCTTGCGAAAAGAAATACTGTCCTTGATGAGTTGATCGTAGGTGCCTTGATTGCTGATCTTACCCTTATCAATCAAGAAAATATAGTCACACATCTTAACCGTTGACAGTCTATGAGTCACTATTATAGAGGTTATTTCTTGCTTGATGTTTGTGATGACTGAATCCATCATGATGGATTCAGTTTCGCCATCAATGGCGCTGGTTGCCTCATCTAATATTAGTATTTCAGAGTCTGTATACAACGCTCTGGCAACGCCTATTCTTTGTATTTGACCACCACTTAATTTAATCCCACGTTCTCCTACAATCGTGTTATATTGCAGTGGCAAGCGCATAATAAATGAGTGTATCTGGGCACGCTTTGCTGCCCGTTCAAGCCTGGCATGGTTAATATCTTCTAAGTCATAACCAAAAGCTATATTCTCGGCGATTGTCGCATTGGTTAGAAAAATATTTTGAAATACGTAACCTATCTGGCTTCTCCAAGCGGTCGCATTCGCATTTGTAATACTTGTATCATCAACCGATATTTTGCCATTACTGACGGGTAGATACCCCAATATAATATCTAGTAAGGTTGTCTTACCACAACCTGTCGTTCCAACAATACCGTATGTACACCCCTTCTTAAAAACGATTGAGAAATCCTGAAAAATATATTCCTCACTCTGCGGATACTTATAACTAATTTTATCAAGACTTATTGTTTTGGAGAACACGGGTACATTTTTCGTCTCTAGTGCAGAACCAGGTTGATGCTGAGACTTCATTATATCCTCTCGTATCAAATCAAATGAGCGAGCCCCTGATTTTATAGATGCGAAGTTATTAAATATTGCTTGGATATTGGGCACAACCCTATACGCAGAAAATACAAAAAAGGTTATCTTGGGGAGAACAGTACCAATATCCATTGTGGCCGATCGTAAATATAGCAGGCATACCGCCATAGCACTTCCCATCATCACAATCTCTACCAAATACCGAGGGATACCTCTGATTGATGTTGAACTGCCATGAACTATTGCCATATACCTGTCCAAGCTGGCATATCGAGCATAACATTGTTGCTCCAATCCATAAAGTTTTATATCCTTTATGCCCGCAAAACTCTCAAGCATGAGTCTAGTTTTTTTATGTGACCACTCTGAGATTATTTCGGAGTTACGCTTTAGTTTGTTTTTTACAATGATAAATATAAAAAAATACGCACTGCAGGTAATCAATATTAAACCGCTTCCTACAACAGGATCTACCATCAGTATTAAGACGATAATAACTAATGTGGTTAGAATTTTGGAAACAAAATTAAACAACGGTAAAATGATATGCGTCGCCATAATTGTTCCGTCAGTGCTAATTCTTTTTATCAAACTGACGTTGTCATTACATAAATGAAACGGGTAATCTTGGCAAATATAATAACCAAAAAGAAAACTGGAAATCCTGGCACTAACACTGTGCGAGACACGACTGTTAATGTAGATGTTGAGCATTACCAAACAGTTGCTGAGTACAAGAAATACAAAAACCACAATGCCTAAAAATAACTGAAATTCCGGCACGGATTTAAAATTCAAAAAATCATATATAAATCTGATATAGTCTACATCATTGACGAGTTCTGGCTGCATCAGTATTGTCATGAACGGGATTACAGACAAAAGTCCCAGAGCCTCCATGCAAGATTGTATAATACTCAGTAGTAAGAAACCAGTAATGGCTATCTTGTGTCTGCGAGTAAATATTTGACATATTAAGCGAGTATATTTATTCATATTTTCAGTGCCTTATTAAGATATGTATATTTTCGATGGTACGTTGCTGGTATTGTTAGTTTCGGGCTAGAGTGCGTTAGATAAATAGGGGAATTATATACTTAACTCCAACTTCACTACAAAATACAAACACAATGATTTGTTAGTTTTTTCAAGTAACAAGCTCACCATGCTCACCTGTTACCTTATGCAATTTTTCAATTGCACTCCATTTTGGGTTAAACCATCTTTTCTTGTCTTTCGTTTGCACGCAACGACAATAAAAAGGTTTTTATCGGTTTTTTATCTTTGTTGAATACTGCAATATCAAGCGGATACTCTTTTTTGGTATCAGATGGCCTTACTTTTACACGCCACTGTGGTCGTGTTTGTAATTGTTCTTTGGGGTATCCGTAATCTTCGACAAGTGTTTCGGAAAAGACTTGTACTGCTTCTACTTCTTCTGGCGTAGCTTTTACTTCTTCACCACTTATATAGTCTTTGATGTAACCTTCTCTCATTATCGTCCTGTATATCCGCATTCTATTTCCATTGCTTTGCTCATGCTAGCACCTCGCGATAGGTAATCCGTTTACCTATCGCGTTGCTTATAAGTGATTCTATACGTTGATTGGTTGGTAACTTACATGGTCCGTTATTCAGTCTAAAAGTCACTTCGTTCACATAGCGATGTAAGTGTTTAGTGCTGGCATGAGGCCATACCCCATACAGACCGCGTTTGAGTAAAGCCCAGACACTTTCAATGCTATTGGTATGAATGTTGTTTGAACCCACATATTCTCCCGCACTATGGGTTACCGTACCATGCTGATAAGCAGACTGTAAATGCTGATATGACCTGTGTTCATCTGTGTAAATGGTGGCACCATATTCCACTGAACAGCCAATCTCTTTGTGCAGGGTCGGTATATCAGTTGATGGGATAGGCTTAGCCCTTGTGCGGCCACCGCGCTCACGCATTCCGACCACTACCTGCTTGCCAGCTACGCCACGGCCTGTGCGGACTTTCTTGTGTTTGTGTTTGTTATGTTCCTTCCCACCGATATAGGTCTCATCAATCTCAACAATGCCAGAAAGTAAATTATCTGTATTATCGTTACAGGTTTCACGAATGCGAGCCTGCATAAACCAGGCGGTCTTTTGGGTTACTCCGATTTGTTTAGATAACTGCAAGCTAGATATGCCCTTGCGCGAGGTGACAGTTAAGTAAATAGCATATAGCCATTTATGTAGTGGAACATGAGAACGTTCAAAGATAGTGCCGGTTCTCACCGTAAACTCACTCTTGCAGTCCCGGCATAAGTAATATCCTGTCCGCTTTCCTTTGCGCGGGGTAATACGCTTAAATTCCCCACAATGAGGACAGGATATGTAATCTCCCCAGCGTTGTCCCTCAAAATACAATCTAGCGGCTTCAGCATCCGGAAACTGGTGAAATAACTCAAATGTGGATATGGTATTGTCTTTCATTGATGGACCTCCGTTTTATTGCATTTTTATGTTAGATTATATGGGTTATCTATTGGAGTAAAGTATATAATTCCCATAAATAGTGCCATAATGTTTCTGGGCTTATGTAGCTTGCAACATTGTACCAAGGGTATTATGGGCTATGGGTCGTGGGAATCAAATTACCAACTCTGGCACTATGCGAGGCTCGTGTCTGCTTAGTTCTTAAAATTACAACTACTATAGTTTTATTTATTGGCTTGAACAATTTGTCTGGCAAATTTTCTCGCTTGGGCATCATAAAGTGCAAGTTCACCTCCTGTTTTGATAGCCATAATAGCAATTCGCGCCAGCAACAACAACAATAGTAGCGCAATCACCCAGGCAATGAAATAGGAAATGCGAAAGTCGGACGGCTGCTTATTTTCAGTTTTGCTTGCTGTTTTGGTATCAATTTTCTCTTCTTCCAACAGACTGTCACGAATGGGGACAATACTCTTATCGATGTTTGAACCGGTTTCTATGGCGATTGCCAGGCGTTCAATATTGGTGGGGTCTTTATAGAGCCCCAGGGCTTCACTAAAGACTTGAATGACTACCCACAGTCCAATGAATAATAACAAGAGACCACACATACGGACAACGATACTGAGGACATTTTGGCTGACTTCGTTTAATAACATGGCTGTTGAATTATATGACTCCGTTTTTGGTGCGTTTTAGTGATCAGATATAAATATTGATCCGAATTGCTTGTAATCCATCCCAAACTGTTATGATCATTGTAGCTTTATTTTGAACTCAATATAAACTGGAAATATTAAGCATAACGTGTTTCTGAATTATCTGATTAAACGTTTGGCTAGCGCGGTCTTTGTCCTGTTCGGGATAACGACACTCGTCTTTTTATTGATACACCTTGTGCCAGGCGATCCAGTGGCGGTGATGTTAGGTGAGACTGCGCGACCTGCAGATAGAGAAGCATTACGCCGCGCACTGGGATTGGACTTACCTGTGTTGCAACAATGGTGGCAATACTTGCGGGGTATTGCGCATTTTGATTTAGGTACATCGTTACACTCCAAACAAGCCGTGACGCAATTATTAATCGATCGATTACCCGCGACTGCTATCCTGAGCATGGCCAGTTTATTCATTGCCATTATGATGGCATTGCCCTTAGGGATATTGGCCGCCGTTTATAAACATTCGCTCCTAGATCGCGCGTCCATGATAATTGCCATGTTGGGGGTCTCCATACCGAATTTTGTCATGGGTCCGTTATTGGTTTTGATCTTTGCCCTCTGGCTAGGTTGGTTCCCCGTCAGCGGCAAAGAAGGCTTATCGTCATTGATTTTGCCCGCCTGCACGCTAGGTACGGCACTGGCAGGCATATTGTCGCGCATGGTGCGTGCTTCAATGTTGGAAGTGTTGCAAGAAGAATATATCCAAGCTGCGCGCGCACGTGGCTTGAGTGAGGTTCGTATCTTGGTTTTACATGCCTTGCGCAATGCGGGACTACCCGTGATTACTATTCTTGGGATGCAACTCGGTGCTTTGCTTGCAGGTGCTGTGATTACTGAAACCCTATTCTCCTGGCCGGGCATAGGACAGCTCATGATCGAGTCTATTCAAAAGCGGGATTACCCGGTCGTACAAGCGTGTGTCTTGTTGATCAGTGCGACCTATGTGTTGGTCAATCTATTGACTGATATAAGCTATACGCTATTGGATCCGAGGGTAAAACTGGACGCATGAAGAACACCCAACGCATACTTTTTGTGCGCTTACTGCGGCGACTCCGTGAACGGATCCTGATGTATGTTCCAGCCACGCTAAGTCTGCGCACAAGGACTCCTTACACCCATAAAAAAAATACTATTTTTAAGTATGTTCTTAAATATGCACCCTTCTTAATACTGATGACCTGGCTGATATTGGCACTGTCAGCACCGATACTGCCAATGCAACCAGATCAGATCATGTTGGAGAAAATATTGCTGTCGCCAAACTGGTCGCAATGGTTTGGCCATGATGATCTAGGGCGTTCTATCAGTGCGCGCTTGATCATGGGTGCACGTACCTCATTAAGCGTCGCGATTATTGTTGTCTCAATATCACTCATCGTAGGCACGTTTGCAGGTATGTTGGGTGCTTGGTGGGGTGGATTCTGGGATAAGACATTAGTCATGATTATCGATCTGTTTATTGCATTCCCCGGTATCCTGTTAGCCATTGCCTTGGCTGGCATACTGGGGCCGGGAATAATGAATACGGTTGTTGCATTATCCATCGTAAGCTGGGTCGGTTTTGCCCGATTGGCGCGCGTACAAACGCTCAGCATGAAAAATCGGGATCATGTTCATGCCGCACATGCCTTGGGCACACCCGACTTTACAATTACCTTGAAGCATATCTTGCCATTGATTCTGGCACCGATCATTGTTGAAGCAACATTTGCTTTTGCCGGCGTTGTCATTGCGGAAGCCGGTCTATCCTTTCTGGGTTTGGGTGTACAACCGCCGGCCGCGTCATGGGGTAGCATGATTCGTGATGGCGCACGTTATATGCTGGTTGCGCCGCACATGGTGTTGGCACCGAGTTTCGCCATCCTGTCACTGGTATTATGTATAAACCTGCTAGGCGATGACTTGCGGGACAAGATGAATATAAGAGAGATACACCATACTTGATATGAAAACGCAAAAAATGTCTTTAGGCCCGGTCATGTGCGACTTGCGTGGCCGCCAGTTAGCAGCCGATGAACGTGACATGTTGATGCACCCTTATATAGGCGGCGTAATCCTGTTTACGCGCAACTTTGAATCAGTTGAACAACTGACAACATTATGTACGACCATACATGAATTGCGTCAACCGCATTTACTGATTGCTGTTGATCATGAAGGCGGTCGTGTACAACGTTTTCATGATGGGTTTAGTCAATTACCAGCATGTGCTGCATTCGGTGAGTATCAAAAAGAAGCAAGATCGCTGGCGCAACAGGCAGGCTGGTTGATGGCTATAGAATTGCTGGCTGTGGGCGTTGATCTCAGTTTTGCGCCCGTACTTGATGTCGGGGGAAAGATCAGTCAGGTCATAGGTGATCGTGCGTTCCATGTTGATCCCGAACACGTATCGAATCTTGCGAAAGCGTATATGCACGGGATGAAAGAAGCAGGCATGGCGGCCGTGGGTAAACATTTCCCAGGACACGGCTCTGTCGTCGAGGATTCACATATTGCGATCCCGTATGATAATCGTAGCTATGAAGATATTAGTTTGCACGATCTCATCCCGTTTGAGCGGATGATCCATGCGGGCTTACCGGGTCTTATGCCCGCCCATGTTATTTATCCCAAGATAGATACAAAGCCCGCTGGGTTTTCGCCCATCTGGCTAGCGCAAATATTACGTAAACACTTAGCATTTCAGGGGATCATATTCAGTGATGATCTGAGTATGAAAGGTGCTGAAATCATGGGCAGTTATCCCGAACGTGCTGAGGCGGCACTACATGCGGGTTGTGATATGGTATTGGTTTGTAATAATCAACCGGGTACGATCAGTATATTGGATACAGCGAATATCCCCGACAATATTGAATTGCATTCGCGTTTGATAAGAATGCACGGTCGTTTTAATAAAAATATGACTGCGTTGCAGCAAACTACACTATGGCAACAACGCTCAGCAACCGTGCTACACCTTAATAAAGAACCGGCATTAAATTTGAATGATGATTTATTTAATTAAAACAAAATTACTTATCCTGTTGCTATGTTTATTAAACGTCGCAACAATAAATGCAAAAGAACTGATTTCTGCAACATGTGAACCACTTGTAGAAAACACGACGATAGCGACAGCGGCGGTGCCGTATGCACAGGGTTTGCTCTGGAAAATCAGCAAGGGAAATAAGGCATTGGGTTATCTGTTCGGGACGATACATATCGCTGACACAGAGGTTACGACACTCCCTGATGTCGTCGCCAAGGCATTACATGAATCAGATCATTTTGCGATGGAAGTATTACCTGATGCAGAGCAGATGTTACTGTTTTCGCAAATGATGTTTTTTCATGATGGTCAACGCCTGTCTGAATTAGTCGCGGCACCCATATACGATAAAACCAAATCCATTTTATCGGCGTATCATCTAGATGCTGACGCGGTGTCTGTTATGCAGCCCTGGGCTGCTTTTTTGTTGATGAATTATCCACCTGATCAAAGACAACCCCTAGATTTTGTGTTGATGGCGTTGGCACAACAAAATGGTGCCACCTTATCCGGATTGGAATCACTGCAAGCACAGGCTGATATATTCAGTGACTTAGACCTCAACGAACAAGTCAAGCTACTAACGGACACAGTTTGCCATTACGATATCGTTGAAGAAGATTTTATTGCGCTGAAAGCATTTTATTTGAAACGTGATTTAGGCGGTTTGTATAATTACACACAGCGCCATTCAATAAGCCAGACACCCATATACGAAAAATTGATGAAAAAATTAATTGTCGATAGAAACCATACTATGGTTAAGCGTATGCAGCCGATACTGGACCAAGGAAAATCCTTTATCGCGATTGGTGCGTTGCATCTGATAGGCAATGAAGGGGTACTCGCATTGTTGAAAAAACAAGGCTATAAGATTGTAGCGATATATTAAGATCACACCAAACAGAGAATACATTAAGTCTTACTTAAGATATGGGCCTTACCGAAATATTGCATGCAGGATTAAATTTCTTTGGTGAAGAGACTTGGGTGGCGCAGGTCTTTATTGTGGTTTTTATTACGGCGTTCTTAAACTGGACTCAAAAAAGAATTATTGCACGCTTCATTATCAAGCTCGAACGCACTCAAACCTATTGGGATGATGCGCTGTTTGAAGCGGCGAGAAAGCCCCTCACGTTTTTAATCTGGATTATTGGATTAACCTTTGCGGCTGATCTTGTCAAGCATGAATCAGAGGCCATGATCTTTAGTGCTGTTGCGCCGATCCGCGAGGTCGGTGTCATTGTTGTCATCAGCTGGTTTCTGATCCGTTTTATCGGTCAGGCAGAGATTGGTCTCGTTGAGCGCAAGCAAACTGCAGGTGAGCCATTTGATAAGACCACAGCCGATGCGGTTGCTAAATTATTACGCATTTCCATCATCATTACTGCCGCTCTGGTTGCCATGCAAAACCTCGGTTACAGCATCTCTGGTGTATTAGCCTTTGGTGGCATTGGTGGTATTGCTGTTGGTTTCGCAGCCCGTGATTTATTGGCAAATTTCTTTGGCGGCCTCATGATCTATATGGATCGTCCATTTGATGTTGGCGATTGGATCCGCTCACCCGATCAGGAGATCGAAGGCACCGTCGAAAAAATAGGCTGGCGTTTAACGACCATAAAGACTTTTGACAAACGCCCTTTGTATATTCCCAATGCAATATTCACGAGTATCTCCGTTGAAAACCCATCACGCATGTCCAATAGGCGCATCATGGAAACGATTGGTATTCGGTACGATGATGTAAGCCGGATGCGAGATATTATTGATGATGTTAAGGCAATGTTAAAAGCGCATGAGGCCATTGATAGAAATCAGACATTGATCGTCAATTTCAATGAGTTTGCGGCATCTTCACTTAATTTTTTTATTTACACGTTCACCAAAACCACAAACTGGATCGAGTTTCATGATGTCAAACAAGATGTTTTATTAAAAGTTATCGACATTATTGAAGCGCATGGTGCGGAATGTGCCTTTCCAACATCAACCTTGCATGTCCCGTCTGGCATTACAGTGACGGATGAGAAAACGGGTTAAGGCGCAAACACCTTGGTGGCCGCTTGCATGATGCTAGATAGACGATAATCTGTGCCAATGGAACAGCCATTCACAAAAATGCAAGGTATCGGCAATGATTTTGTCGTGTTTGATGCACGCTCGCAACCACTCACGCTCACGCGGGAACAAATCCGCCACATCGCTGATCGTCAATTGGGTATCGGTTGTGATCAAGTCTTGTTATTAGAGCCGCCGAAAAGTGTTGACGCAGACGTTTACTACCGCATCTTCAATGCCGATGGTGGTGAGGTGATGCAGTGTGGTAATGGTGCCCGCTGTGTCGCAGTATATCTCAAGCAAAAAGGATTGGTGCGTAAAGGCCGGGCGATTGCGGAAACCAGTACCGGTCGTCTCGGCTTGCAAATTGACGATCATGATAACGTCAGCGTGAATATGGGTGTGCCCGAGTTTGAGCCGGCCCGGATTCCGTTGCAAGTCGATAAGCAAAGAGCAACATATCAACTTAAACTTGGGACTGATGCGATCACATTTGGCGCGGTCTCCATGGGCAATCCCCATGCCGTCATCGTTGTGGATGATATAGATCAGACACCCGTGCATGTCATCGGCGCGGCGTTACAATCAAACGCGCTGTTTCCAGAGAGTGTCAATGTGGGTTTTATCCAGATATTGAACCGACAGGCGTTCAGACTTCGAGTCTATGAGCGGGGAGCGGGCGAAACCCTTGCCTGTGGTAGCGGTGCGTGTGCGGCGATGGTTATTGCTTGCCAGCAAGGGTATCTGGAAGGGACCATAGATGCAACGTTACGCGGTGGCCACTTAACGTTATCCTGGGCCGGCATAGGCGCGCCCGTTTATATGGAAGGCACAGCAGCTATCGTATTTGAGGGGAAAATTAAATTATGAGTGGACAGGAAACAAAAAACTTAAAACCCGACCCGCTTACAGATGACCGGGTGGTTCAGTTTCTTAAAGATAACCCCGAATTTTTTAATCAATATCCGGCTGTGCTTGCTGATCTAAAAATTCCACATGATCACGGTGTTGCAGTATCGCTGATCGAGAAACAGATCGCTGTCCTGCGCGAACAAAATCAACAAACTCGCAAGCGTTTGCACGAACTCATAGAAATCGCTCGTCAAAATGAAGCCCTCGCCCGACGTATGCATCAACTTGCATTAACGCTTATGGATGCTGATGATCCGAAGACTATTTTTGATACGCTGTATACCAATCTAAAAAAGGACTTTCGCGCTGATCGCGCAGTGATTCGCCTGTTTGCCAGGCCTACTTTTATAGATAACCGTGTCACTGATGAATTTGCCGGCAATGCTACACCCGAACAATCTCTGTTTGAAAGTGTCATGGAGAAGCGCTTGCCATTAAGTGGCCGCCTGCAACATCAGCAACAAGTGTTTTTGTTTGGTGATGAGGGTCATAACATTGCGTCTGCTGTATTGATACCGCTGCATGGTAAAAAATGGGGCGGCATACTTTCTATTGGGAGTTTTGATGCCGCGCGTTTTCAGGTCGGCATGGGTGTTGAGTTACTGGCGAACCTAGGTGAGATATTGAGTTTTATTTTGAAACCCTGGGTTGAGGAAACCTGGGTTGAGGAAAATTAACCCAAAATGCACTCGTCTGAGACCCTGTTACTTGAATCTTATATCAAAACCTTACACCACCTTTCTGATCATACTCGTAATGCTTATCGACGCGATCTGATCTACCTGCAAGACTTTTGTAAGAAACAAGCTATCGTTAAATGGTCTGATCTTGATTGTCGACAAGTCAGGGGTTTTGTTGCCTGGCGACATCGTCAAGGCACGAATGGTCGTTCTCTACAACGAAACTTGTCTGCCATACGATCTTTTTATCGCTATTTACTGGATGCAGGCAAGGCAAGAAATAATCCTGCCGAAGGTATCATCGCACCCAAAATGGCACGTAAACTCCCCCCGGTATTAGATGCAGATCAAACGGCTCAATTAGTCGAGATTGAGGCGCAAGATGATTTGGCCATTCGTGACCGCGCCATGCTGGAGCTTATTTATTCTTCAGGTTTACGTTTGGCTGAACTAATCAGCATCAACATGGTTGATATTGATTTTCGCGATCGCGTGATAACGGTAATGGGTAAGGGCAAAAAAATGCGCAGTGTCCCGGTTGGGCAACATGCCATCAAGGCTATCGAGCATTGGCTTATAAAAAGACAACGTATGGCTAATGAACATGAGCAGGCATTATTCACCAGCACCCGGGGTAGGCGCATAAGTCCTCGATCTGTGCAAGCACGCTTAAAACAGTGGGCTATAAAACAAGGCCTGCCTACCCATGTGCATCCGCATATGTTGCGACATTCCTTTGCCAGTCATGTGTTGGAATCAAGCGGCGATTTACGCGCTGTTCAGGAATTACTCGGGCATGCAGATATCAGCACCACACAAGTTTACACACACCTCGATTTTCAGCATCTGGCCGAGGTCTATGACAAGAGTCATCCGCGGGCGCGGCGCAAAAAACCGTCTTGATAAGACAGCTTGCGAATTTTCAGCCTAGATCGGGTTGACGTGGGCTTTAGTGTATTGCTCATGTACAATTCTGCTTTCTTAACCTGGAGTCAAAATGTGGAACAATTCCGAGGCACAACCATATTATCTGTACGCCGCAATGAACAGGTCGTTATAGGCGGCGATGGTCAAGTATCATTAGGCGACACCGTGATGAAAGGCAACGCCCGTAAGGTGCGGCGTTTATACGACGAAAAAATAATCGCTGGATTTGCCGGCGGTACAGCGGATGCGTTTACTCTGTTTGAACGGTTTGAATCCAAATTACAGAAGCATCAGGGTAATTTATTGCGATCGGCTGTAGAACTGGCCAAGGATTGGCGCACCGATCGGATGTTGCGGCGACTCGAAGCACTATTGTGTGTAGCCGATAAAACGACTTCATTAATCATCTCGGGTAATGGCGATGTTATTGAACCGGAAGACGCTATTATGGCGATTGGATCAGGTGGTAATTACGCAAAATCTGCGGCGCTAGCCTTATTTGAAAATACCGATATGAGTGCCCATGAAATTGTCAAAAAAGGCCTGGGTATCGCTGCGAATATTTGTATTTATACGAACTCAAACCTCACCATAGAAATATTATAGAACGCTAAAAATTTAATGGAAAATCTGATGTCAGACTTAAGCCCACAGGCAATCGTTGCCGAACTTAATAAACACATTATTGGTCAGGATTCAGCTAAACGTGCTGTTGCAATTGCGTTACGCAATCGATGGCGGCGGATGCAGGTTGATGAATTGATTCGTAATGAAATCACACCAAAAAATATTTTAATGATTGGGCCAACGGGCGTTGGTAAAACTGAAATTGCCCGGCGTCTTGCCAAACTCGCACAAGCACCCTTTATTAAAATAGAAGCAACCAAATTTACCGAAGTAGGATACGTCGGTCGTGATGCAGAATCTATCATCCGTGATCTGACCGATATTGCCATTAAACAGACACGCGAAATAGAAATGGAGAAAGTCCGCGATCAGGCAAATGCGGAGGCAATGGAAAGAGTATTGGATATATTATTGCCATCCGCACGCACGATGGATAAAAGGGACGAGGAAACCACTATAAATTCTACACGCGAAAAATTCAGACAAATGATCGTCGCCGGAAAGTTTGATGATAAGGAAATTGAAGTAGACTTGAATACGCCCAGTATCGGCGTTGAGATCATGGCACCGCCAGGCATGGAAGAGATGACCAGCCAGTTGCAAGGCATGTTTCAGAATATGAACGCAGGCAAGAAGCAATCACGCAAGCTCAATGTAAAAAATGCGCTCAAGTTACTCACCGAAGAAGAAGCAGCAAAGCTATTGAATGAAGATGATATCAAGGCACGTACCATTGCGCTTGTTGAACAACACGGTATCGTTTTTCTGGATGAAATTGATAAGGTTACCCGCCGTTCTGAGACAAACGGCCTTGATGTTTCCCGCGAAGGTGTGCAACGTGATCTGTTACCTCTGGTAGAAGGGAGTACGGTAACAACAAAATACGGTATGGTAAAAACGGATCATATTTTATTTATTGCATCGGGTGCGTTCCATCTGGCAAAACCATCGGATCTGATCCCCGAATTACAAGGCCGATTACCTATTAGAGTAGAACTCAGTGCCTTGGTCGCGGATGATTTCATACGCATACTAACCGAACCTGATGCCTCATTAACGGAGCAATACACGCTGTTGTTGGCAACCGAAGGTGTCACTATTAACTTTACGGATGACGGTATTCGTCGCATTGCTGAAATTGCATTTCAGGTTAATGACACGACTGAAAACATTGGCGCACGTCGATTGCACACAGTGATGGAAAGGTTACTTGAAGCATTGTCGTTTGCCGCATCGGATAAAAGTGGTGAGGCTATCTCCATAGATGCCACGTACGTCAATGCACACTTGAACGAATGGGTTGAAAATGAAGACTTAAGCCGCTACATCCTGTAGCAATACAGAAATTAATAAAATAGACCATCATGCCAGAAAACAGGCCCGGCCCAAGCGTAATAAACCTGCATCAACAATCTCGTGTGCTTGAGATTGAGTACGATGATGGAGCACATTTTGAATTACCCTGTGAATACTTGCGTGTGTACTCACCCTCCGCAGACGTTAGCGGCCATGGGCCGGGACAAGCAGTATTACAGGTGGGCAAGGAAAACGTCGCAATCAAAGAGATTGAGCCCGTCGGTCATTACGCCATCAAATTAATCTTTGATGACGGGCATAATACCGGTCTTTATACATGGGAATATCTTTATGAATTAGGTGCGGCCAAGGAGCGTTACTGGCATGATTATCTGGATGCCTTGAAGAAGGCCGGACATGTCCGTCATCAGCATGACTAAACAAACAACAGATTATGGTTTTGAGCAAGTCGCTGTAGCGGAGAAAGCGCGGCGGGTAGATAAAGTCTTTACCTCGGTCGCGGCGAAGTATGATGTCATGAATGACATCATGTCATTTGGCATACACCGGTTGTGGAAGAAAAAGATGGTGCATCTTTGCGCCATTAGAAAAAATTTTCAGGTTCTGGATCTGGCAGGTGGTACGGGTGATGTTGCCCGCTTAATCCATAAACAGATTGGGGATGATGGTCGTGTGATACTAGGTGATATCAATGCCAGCATGTTACAGCAAGGGCGTAATCGTTTTATCGATAAAGGCATAATCAAAGGCGTTGATTATGTGCAAGCTGATGCTGAGGCATTACCTTTTGCAGATCATAGCTTCGACTGTATCACTATTGCGTTTGGTTTGCGTAATGTCGTTGATAAAGAAGCCGCGTTGCGTTCAATGTACAGCAAACTTAAATATGGTTCGCGGTTGCTCGTACTGGAATTTTCGAAGATTGTTGTCCCGATTTTGGACAAACTCTACGATCAATACTCATTCAGGTTAATCCCCTGGATTGGTAACGTTGTTGCCCATGATGCGGCAAGTTATCAATACCTGGTTGAGTCTATTCGCAGGCATCCCGATCAAGACACGCTGTCGGCAATGATGCAAAAAGCTGGCTTTGAAAACGTACAATATCATAATCTATCCGCTGGTATTGTTGCCATCCATCACGGTTATAAGTTATGAATGCTGTTGATAACACACCACCTGCATGGATAAGGTCTATTGAAACACTGATCAATAAGGCACTGCGGCTTGATGAAGAAACACTTTATGCTTTAGCCAAGCTCGATGGCAAAGTCATCGCATTTCAATTCACCAATACACAACTGATTGTATTTTTATCTCCTTCCATAAAAGGGCTGGCAATGAATACGTTTTGTGCAAACAAACCGGATGTCTTAATAAAAGGCACGCCTGCAAACTTCGTCATGATGTTGGCATCGGCAAAAAAAGCCACGACTAGCCTGCCAACCGATATGCAAATAACAGGCGACATAGGACTCGGCCAGGATTTTCAGAAAATTATGCAAAATATTCAAATCGATCTGGAAGAGCCTCTTGCTAAATGGGTTGGTGACGGGGCGGCCTATCAGTTAGGTAAATTTTTTCGTGGTACAGGTAGTTTTGCGATTAATACGAGTAAAACGTTGGCACTGGATATGAGTGAATACCTGCGCTTTGAGACTGAAGTATTACCGGATGATTTATTAGTGGAAGCGTTTTGCAAAGACGTTGATGTACTGCGAGAAGATGTTGATCGTGTTGCCCAACGATTCAGCGCACTCGAAACACGCATAAATAATAAGCGAAAAGCGACTGGCTGATGGAACAGATTCTGCGTTTATTGGCCATCCAAAAGGTGTTGATTAAATACGGTCTGGATGAATTTATTTTTGCGACACATCTGTTTAGGCCGGTTCGACTTTTATTTTATATCTTCCCATGGAATTGGCTGGGTAGAAAAAAAGCCCCGCGTGCGCAACGGATGCGATTAATGTTGGAAGAGTTAGGCCCCATCTATGTAAAACTGGGACAAATTTTATCTACTCGTCGGGATATAATACCCAAAGATATCGCGGATGAGTTTGCCCGACTACAAGATGCCGTAGCCCCCTTCTCTGGAAAAATTGCCCGCAAGATTATTGAAGATGCCTATGAGTGCGATCTCAGTGATGTGTTTCTGGCGTTTGATGAAATACCATTAGCCTCTGCCTCAGTCGCGCAAGTGCATCGTGCAACACTTAAAGATGGAAGTGATTTTATCATTAAGGTCATCCGCCCGGATATTGCAACCTTGATACGCAAAGATCTGAATTTATTACATCTATTAGCAGAAAAAGCAGAAAAATATTATCACAAAGGCAAGGCCTTGCGATTCACTGGCGTGGTGACTGAATTTGAAAAAACCTTGCTGAGTGAACTTGATCTGCAAAGAGAGGCGGCCAATGCTTCTCAATTACGCCGCAATTTTCTTAAAGAAGAACGCTACTATGTCCCCAAAATAAATTGGGAATTAACCCGCCGCAATGTTTTGGCAATGGAGCGCGTAACGGGTATTCCAGTGCGTGATATTGATCAACTAAAAGCCGCTGGGGTCGATTTAAAATGGTTGGCTGAATATGGTGTTGAAATATTTTTCACGCAAGTCTTTCGCGACAACTTTTTTCATGCCGACATGCACCCTGGCAATATTTTTGTCGGCACGGATGCCATGGGTACGTCGGCAACCGTTAAAGTAATTGATTTTGGCATCATGTGTTCGTTAACCGAATTTGATCAACGTTATCTGGCGGATAACTTCATTGCCTTCTTAAATCGTAACTATCACCGCGTCGCGGCATTACATATCGAATCAGGTTGGGTGCCGAAAGGCACACGTCTGGATGAACTTGAGGCGGCGATTCGTACCGTGTGTGAGCCCTTACTCGTGCGTCCAATGCAGGAAATATCATTTGGCGAGTTATTGCAAAGGCTTATTCAAATTGCACGTAAGTTTGATGTTGAGATCATGCCGCAATTGATTATGTTACAAAAAACAATCATCAATATTGAAGGCATAGGCCGACAGCTTTATCCAGAACTCGATCTTTGGAAAACGGCACGGCCGCAATTGGAACGCTGGATGGATGAGCGTATCGGCGCGAAGGGGCTTTGGAAAGGGGCAAAACTCAATATTCCAAAATTAATCGATCGCCTGCCGGATCTACCAAACCGATTTATTGATGTACTCGATCAAATACACGATGGCAAGATGGAAATGGAAAACAAGTCGGAAGAAATTCATCATCTGCGCGAAGAGATGAAAGTTTATAACCGCAGCACCGTCATGGCTGTCGTGGGCTCTGGTTTTCTCTTATCCGCCTCAATAATCTATGCACTCGGCAATGTAACGCATGGTACATTTGCATCAGTACCCATTGTGTCCTGGTTATTGGGTTTTGCCGGGATGTTGCTGTTGTATCTATCCTGGCAACAGAAATAGTCGATACGTTTGCAATGCACACTCATCCGAGGAGGACATTATGAACAAACAAGACCACGAAATATACGCTGTGCTGATTGATGCCGACAATATACTTGCCACACATGCCAGCGATATATTAAAAGAAGCCGCGCGGTTCGGAGAGCTTGCGCTGAGGCGCGTCTACGGCGACTGGGCATCTCCAAACCTGCTTAAATGGCGTAATGCTACACGTGAGTTAGGCATGGTTGCGCGTCAGCAGACGGTCAACATCAGTGGCAAGAATGCCAGCGATATAGGTTTGGTTATAGATGCCATGGATTTGCTACACACCGGTCGGTTTGATGGCTTTGTGCTGGTCAGCTCGGACAGCGATTTTACCGCATTGGCCAATCGTCTGCGCGAGCAAGGCTTGAATGTCATCGGCATCGGCGAAGATAAAACGCCCCGGCCATTACGCATGGCCTACAAGCAATTTATCCTGATCGAGAACATTATTAGTGATGCCATAACACCAGAACCCGCCCTTGCCAATGATAAAAATACGGCTAATTCCGTGCAAGACAATGACCAATCAACACCCGCTAAAAAAACCGCACCTAACAAAAAACCAGCCGTGCCTGCCGGTCAGCAAACTGCATCAAGCGGAAAACTAAAACCCGATGCGGCGGTTAAGTTGATTGTTGAGGCAATGGATAAAATTGAGCAAGACGATGATTGGTATAGCTTAGGTGTTTTAGGAAAATATATCCGGCGTGAAAACCCAGACTTTGATCCACGTACCTACGGCTGCACAAAACTGATTGATTTGTTTAAGAAACTTCCCCATTATTTTGAAATGCGCAAGCCAGACACTCCAGGTGCTCAACCTGAAGTCAGTCTCGTCAATATAGTCTAAAAAACAAAGCGGATGATGCCATCAGTCGCTACAAAAATGCCGCTCGCTGTCACAATTCATCTCAAGCATGGCATAAGCCGTATTGAGACCTTGGCACAGAATACTTCATTTGAAAATTTTTATCCTGACACTGGTTCAGTGTTCAGTCGCGGTGCGTGATTTCCGTCACCCGAGTTCTCTGACCTATCTCCCGAATGATTCTCTACAGCAGATTGTTCGTGCGGATACGGTTCCAGTGCTCCGCTGGAAACCGATAATACGTCAGGGTGTACGGGGGCATCTGAATTAATCATCCGGGACGTGTCTGAATTGATCACTCTTCTTAGGTGCTTATACACAGAGTTATCAACAGGTAGGGGTTGATATTGGGTTGTCTTTGGTGGTCATTTTTTGGGTCTTTTTTAGGCTGTTTTAAGGGTGCTTAAACACCCATTAATCATCCCTTAATTTGGGGTTAAATCAAGCCCAATATTTGGGTCGATTTTGGCAGTGTTTTTTAGGTGGGATTTTGGGGCTTAAGGATTGCCTAAAAAAGTAGATATTTCAGTATCGATTTCATGAGTTATAACCGAATCTGGTGTCTGAATAAATTTGAAGTATGCGGCGTGCCTTGCTGGAATCGGTTTTGTCTAGCAATCGAAAGTAACAAGAGGAGCACGCCACACATGACAAAAGATACTGTGATTAATCTGGGTACACCAGAGGATATTGACCCGTTGACTGAATTGCTACGTAGCGGTGCCAAACAGCTGATAACAGAAGCGATTCAGGCGGAGTTGGCCGAGTTGATGGCAAGTTTTGATAATCAGAAAACGAGTGAAGGCAGACAGCGTGTTGTGCGCAATGGCTATCACCCAGAACGAGAAGTATTGACCGGTGTTGGCAAAGTACCAGTGTCGGTGCCAAAGATCCGTAGCCGAGAAGGCGAGCCTGAGAGCTTCCAATCGTTAATAGTGCCTCCTTACATCCGGCGCACAGCGACCCTGGACGCGGCGATTCCCTGGCTTTATTTGCAGGGTGTTTCGAGTGGTCAGATGCAGAGCGCCCTGGAAGTGATTGTCGGGCCTGATGCCAAGGGCTTATCCGCCAATGCAGTTGGTCGCCTGAAACGTCAGTGGGAATCAGAGTACAAAACCTGGAGTACACGTTCAGTGACTGACGAATGGGTCTATATCTGGGCTGATGGCATCTACAGTGGTCTTCGAGGTGACGATGGTTGATTGTGTTGTCTGGTCATCATTGGCGTGAACAGCCGCGGTCAGAAGCACTTCCTGGCAATTAAGGATGGTGTCAGGGAATCGAAGCAGAGCTGGTGAGAAGTCTTGTTGTCGTTGAAACAGCGAGGTTTAAACCAACCACCGAAGCTGGCGATTGGCGACGGTGCTCTGGGATTCTGGGTAGCATTGGAAGAAGTCTATCCTGAGACAACAGCACAACGCTACTGGATGCATAAGACCGGTAATGTACTGAACTATCTGCCGAAGTCTGTTCAGGAGAAAGCGAAACAAGGGCTACATGACATTTGGATGGCAGAGGGGCGCACTGATGCAGAGAAGGCATTTGATGCATTTGAGGAACGTTTTGGTGTCAAGTATCCGAAGGCAGTGGCCATGCTTATCGAAAGACCGTGATGCGTTGCTGGCATTTTATGACTTTCCAGCAGAGCACTGGACGCACATCAGGACAACGAATGTCATTGAGTCGAGTTTTGCCACAATCCGGCACAGGACACGGCAAGCGAAAGGTTGTATCACACGAATAACGATGCTGACGATGATCTACAAGATGGGATTATGCGCAGAAGATTCCTGGCGCAAACTGCGAGGCTTCAGACACCTGGCCAAGGTGATTGGAGGCGTGAAGCTTAAAGATGGAATCGAAGTAACTGAGAACGACAAGGTAGCCGCATGATCAACTTGTCAGACACTACTTTTGACAATAGCTCCGATTTCATCGACCGGATAGTCATTATTTACGGTGTAATTTTCCTGCAAGGTGCCGGTATCCGGCACTGGATTTTCAGTATAAATCGGGGTGCCTGTTTTCGAAAAATCTGGCACTACGGCATACATCTGATAACTAGCATTTGAATCCCAAATATACCGCATCCAGGCGGCTCGCCAAGCGGCCTCATTAGCAGTCTTTTGGGCGGCGTAAGTATTCCCCATAATTTCAACGCTTGCGGCGGCATCATCACTGTTGACATTTTGATCTGTTGCTTTGTTAGTGGAGGGTGTTAATGGGGATATTTCAAATCCATCAACCCAAGTATCGCCTGCCGTTCTTAGCAAACCAAAATTTGGCGTTATCTGGCCGGTAGTTGAACTTCGCACGCTAAAATAATTATTATCATTTATTTGATAAAAAACTGGTTCACCTATGCCGTTCCTAGCCCACCAGTATAGTTTAGTATAATAGTCATCGCCACCATCTTTTTTGTTTGATATTATCACATTCTCAATATACATTTTTGCCGCTACTTCTCTTGTGTTTCCGTGACTTATGGAACCAACCCACCAGACCCAATCATGGCCAACATTTGGTTTTACGTTATTGGACAAAAGTATAGCGGCGAAATTAGGATTGCTGTAAGAGCCGAGGTTGTAAGCATCAGCACTTATGCCTTCCTTCCACAACATTGCATAACGTTTGCCTAGTCGATTAGATAGGTCGTTTCTTAATTACCAATATTTATCACCTTTAGCACCTACCCAACCACGATAATTAACTGAGGTTGGATCAGTACCAACCCCACCATTGTTACCTCTATACATTTGGAGACCTCGAACAACGCTGATTCTGGATGGGTTTTGACGCGAGCACCAGTCGTTGTCACCCGCATAGTGGGTGTGAAGGTCAAGGTCGGTGGTATTTGAGGCTGTGTTGCGCTGTTTGGGACTGCCAGGGCGGGTATTTCCGGAATTTGGGCGGAGTCAGGCTGTGGCCTGTCGTCGCTCGTGGAAGATGAGACGGCGGAAGTTGTAGCTCAGGTTGGCCATGGTCATGCGGGCCTTCGCACGGGTTTGGCCGATTGAGCGGATGGTCAGAGCCATGGGCCCTTTCTCGTAGCCGAACACAGGCGCGGATGGCAGAGCGTGTCGCGTTGCCCCGACGAATATGCCTGGCCATGGGTTTGCCGCGTGGCTTCTTGCGATGGATATGTGAGCGGTACCCTTGCGCCTTCAGCCAAGCCTCATTCCTGGCCGAGCGGTACCCGGTATCGGCCCAAACCGCCTTCGAGCTGTTTGTCTCGTCCAGAACCGAGGAGCGTTCATGCCCGTCGTAGCGAGCCGCATTCGTGCCAGTCTCACCCCGGATGAAGCGCCATTTGCGGTCAATGGACACGTGGTTCTTGTACCCAAAGTGCGGAACCGAAATATCGACAAGGCCAGTATCCTCCTCACCCTCCTTGGTCGTCTTGGCCTTTGAATACTTGACCGTCCAACGCGCATCGGTGTCTTTCTGCGCTGCCTTGGACAGATCATCGGGCCAGATGTCAGATGCGGCCTCACCTGCCTTGGCGCGCGCTTTCTCTTCTTTCGTCATCCGCTGGCGCGGGGCAAAGACCAACGTGGCATCCATAATCTGACCGCCGGTCGGTTTGTATCCCCGCGCGCACAGCTGAGCTTCAAACAGGGCCTTGAAGACACCCGCCTGGGTCAGCTTCTCTCTGAAAAGCCAGATCGTCTTATGATCAGGTGTCGGCTCCCCGATTTGAAATCCCAGGAACCGTAGCCAATTGAAACGGTCACGAA
This sequence comes from uncultured Gammaproteobacteria bacterium, assembly GCA_951812995.1. Classification (GTDB taxonomy): domain Bacteria; phylum Pseudomonadota; class Gammaproteobacteria; order Eutrophobiales; family Eutrophobiaceae; genus UBA7359. Next base: position 22,525 of record CATOTD010000001.1, read on the forward strand.
TGAGAAACTCCATCCGCTCATCGCTCAGATTGTGCATCAAGGCCAAGACCAGCACCTTGAACATCACAACGGCATCATAGGGCGGACGACCACCTTTGGGACGTTCCCCATAGCCAAGCGCTTCAACAAGAACTGGGCGAAACACTTCGAAATCAACGTGCCGCTCCAAAACCTCAAGCGGATATCCCATCGCCGAAAGCCGCGCCAAATGATCCGTCAAATCAAACAATCCAGGTGCGTGCATAAACAAAATCCTCCCACATCAAGTGAATCAGACCGTACCACAAAATGTACGGTTTTTAGAGGCTTCCAGCTTTTGCGTTTCTGATACTAAATCAAGAGGGAGCTTTGTTTGAGTTTTCCCCACAAACACAAAGATTTTAAGCGAATGTTTTGCCAAAATTTCCAGATTTTTGGGTTGTACATTTTCAAAATCGATTAATACATAATGTGTGGTCATTGCATTTCCCCTGATTTTGTCCAACTGCGATTGTTATACTTATACGCATATTTCTCGTAGGTTTTTTTGCATGTAAGCATATTTGATAATTGCTTTAATCTTAGTCTTTCTCTCATCCTGAAAATCGATCCGACCACATAACACTAACATAATGCATTTATAGACGACAGACAGGCTTGATAATAACTGCGGCCAAATAATAAGAGATGATTCAGCTCATGGTATAACCGGTATAGGATGATGCGTTGTTCATACCCCTCTTGCAAAGGCCACACTTCGGCATAAGCCGCATCGCACCGTGCGTCAAAACCACCAAACAAACGCATCATGCCCATCTCGGCTTCGCGATGACCGTAATAGCTGGCAGGATCGAAAATCACCGGCTTGCCCTGCTTGTCCGCGGCCGCATTACCCGACCATAAATCTCCATGTAATAACACGGCGGGCTCTTCAATATCGCCTAGTATTGAATCCAGTTTACATAACAATTTATCACCATTAATTAACAGCGGATTGTCTTTGTCCATTTTTGTGGCAAGCATTTTTAGTTGGCAGGCTAAACGTTGCTCACGCCAGAAGGTTAGCCAATTATCTTGCCAGGTATTAATTTGTATGTTGGTACCAAGGTAGTTATCACGTATAAATCCGAACTGGGGTTTTTGTGTAAATTTATGCAGATTTGCCAAACTGCGCCCCATTTGTTCTTGCCAATCACTCGCCGGATTTCCAGCATCAAAGACCTCCAGCACAATAAAATCGTCGTCATAAGCAATCGGTCTTGGGACTTGAATAACATTCGGTTGCGCTAACAGTAATAAGGCTTCGTATTCGGCCTGAAAAAAGCCAGGTCTATTTTCAACCGGTGTGTGAGACTTTATAAAAAATCGCCGCCCATCTATTAGCGCGACGATACGACTATCGTTAATGCAACCACCATGCGCTATCAGGCTGTCAATGATTCGTGCATGTTGATTTGTGTTGGCAGAGATGGCAGCTTCAATGCGTGACTGCAGCGTCATCTATGTGTTGTTTAATAAGTCAAGGCAATGCGCCAATAGCCGCGGACAGGCCGACTCGATCATGTCTAATACCTGTTCAAAACCAGTCGTGCCGCCATAATAGGGATCGGGCACTGACGGCGCATTTGCATTGCTATTATAGCCATTGATAAACGTGCCTAATAAACGTATGTGTTGTTGTGGGCCGCCGGTCATTGCTTCTAGCTCGATAAGATTATGGCTATCCATCGCCACGACTAAATCAAATATATCTAAATCATGGTGCGTCACCTTGCGCGCCCGCGATAAAAGTGTATAACCGCGTTGCCGGGCAACTTCACGCATACGCACATCAGTCGGTGCGCCTGCGTGGTAAGCAATGGTGCCGGCTGAGTCAATCTGAATTTGATCGGTGCCAGCATTTTTTTCTACATAATGTTGAAATACGCCTGCGCCTGCCGGTGAACGGCAAATATTGCCCATGCAGACAAATAAAACGCTGATCTTATGGGTTGATTTCATAGCGGATAAGCAGTCAATTCAAAGTAGCACTCAGATCTGTTTTTTCATCATTGCTATTTTCGACCAGCGCATTGTTTAGCCATGCTGTAAGCCAACAATCTAATACTCTACGACTATCTTGCCAAAATGCGCGCCCGACTTACAAAATTCCTACGCCCAAAAATCTCATCGCAAAGCACTTTGAGATAGTGCGCTTCATTGTCATCAATACTGATCCATAGCGAGCCATCCTCGGATAGCAACCGGCGCAAAATCTCCAGCCGGTCGCGCATCAGACTTAGCCAAATCGAATGCTCCAGCCCATCATCATACTGCTCAAAGGCATTGCCGGTATTATAGGGCGGGTCGATAAAGATACACTTTACTTTGCCTGTATATTCCTGTTCCAACGCCTTGAGTGCCAGCAGGTTGTCGCCTTGAATAAGCATGTTATCAAACTGATCATTTTCGCTGTAGCGTTTGTCAGCGTGGTAAGACTGGCCTGGCTCTTCCAACAAAATACGTGGCTCCAACCGCGGCCGCTGGTCTTTACCTATCCAGGTCAACTCAAGTTTAGTTTTTTGTTTGGGCATTAATCTCCCGAGCCTTTGCTTACTGGTGCTTTAGCCGCCGAATCGAAAAGCTCATCGTTAATTGGTGAACGTAACCTGTCGTTATTTAGGAGCTTGAGTAGCAATTCAACGGTGTCTTCCTCAACCACGATTTTGTCGTTCACGATCTTTAACCCCCATTTCTCTTGGGCACTTACTTTGATTAGTTTTTTCATATAGTCAGGCTGTTCATAATAGGCTGACTTGCGGATAGAAGAGAGCTTGCGTAGGTGATGAAGATTGATGCCAACAAACTTCCTGATAATTTTCACGTTGTCAAAAATATTGAGTTCATCGAAGGCAGAAAAGACCTCTTCTGCTTTAACCTTCATGCCTTCCCTAAAGTTCATTGCGCTTTCAAATCGTCGCTTGTTGGCAATAAAAATAGTGCCGTCATAGACAAAAAAATCAAATTTTGAATAAATTAAAAAAACTTCTTTATCGTCAATATCTATCAATTGTTTATTCTTAAAAAGTGCAATATTCTTGGCATCAACTTTTTTAGGTTGAGTATCTGCGTGAATTTTCCGACACGCATATAGATATTTCCCGTCTTTTTCAAAGAGCACTATATATAACCATGTATTCAAAAGTTCCTCATATTTAGTCACTAGCTTATTATCAAAGCCTTCATTAATGACTTCTGCAATGGCTCCTGAGACTTTAACAAAATCATCAGAGGTGGTGGTAGTAGTGAATAAAACATCATCACCATCGGCATTATTAAAGTCGTACTCAGTGACATGAAAATCTTTGCTTTGCAGTTGCTTTTTTAGATAACGACGAAATCGCCCCTGTAATTTTTCATCAATCTTTACTCGCAGTCCTGTATATTGATTTTCTTTACGCACGATTTTCCGTTTTATCAACCAAAAGCTCACTACCCAGTCGGAAACATTAATGGCCTTTATTTCATCATGCTGATTTTTGATTTTAGTCTTCATTATGATCCTCTCGTTTGTTTAATCCATTTTGTGCCGCAATGTATAAGTAATATGACAGTTGCTCCAGTTTGTAATAGTTACCTATACGGATAGGCGTATTGGTAATCACCAACCCTTGTGATTCTTTTGTGCCGCGCTTGAATGAACAATCAACCAGCATATATCCTGCAAGTGCAAGAATAGGATTAATAAAGACTGTTTGTGTGCGATAAGCTATGATAAACAGTATTGTCATGAGCAACAAAAAGCTAACAATGGTTCGCCAATCCCCTAGATCAATATTCATAAAAGAGATCATATAGGGAATAGTATAACTAAACATATCACCTGATTTATAGGTGGCTTTGGTAATAACAACAGGTAAATCACTAACAATCTTTCTTACAATCCGAATCGTCATCACAATACTAGCGATAGCAAGAAATAATAGAGCTCCGCTAACAAACGGCGTGCGTGGGAACCACGGAAAATTGACCGCGCAATCTTTAATGATAAAAATAATCATCAATGGCGAATAAGCACTTAAGAAAAGCATCAGCGATGCCCATGGGCGTAATCTTAATCCTGAGTCATTCATGAATGTATCTTGATGGCTAAAATTTGAAAAGTCTCATGCCTGTATGTTTTATACGTATACCTAATCGTTGTAGATTCGGTGTAGATTCAATTGGTAGAGTGGTCTGGTACGCTGGACGTGCCAAGTGGGTTGCGGGTTCGAATCCCGTTACTGAAGTTGCAACGGTGTTTATTTTATATCTCCTTCAAGAAAAGAGTAACCCCTCGCGGTGCGCTGATCTGACGGGAAGCGGGAGGGGTGTTGTTGAAGGAAAATATAGGCTTGTAACATACGCATGTCAAGCAATTAATGTTGTTGGTTTTACGGCTGATGCCTGGTGTCGTCCACGTCTAAAACCGCCACTGTCGCATAAATTCTTTCAGTTTTAGCATGCCATGTAAATACCATAGCCCACTGTCATCATTTAGCAAACAACTGCGCCACCGTTTGCATCGGCAGAAACAGGCGCGTGCGGTAATTATGCGTACCAAGGGATTGAAAGTTATACTGCTCATAAAACCCCTGTACTCCATCATCAAGCGCATCAACCACAACGGCATAAGATGGCAGGTGGACGTTAACATCATAGGCATGACGCAAGGCTGCAATCAGTGTTACTTTACCCAGCCCTTGTCTTTGTGCTGCCTGATGCACGGCAAGTTGGGCAATCAGCATCACAGGTACAGGATAATGTGGCAATTTTTTGGCGCGGGCTGGCGGCAAAGACTCACGCTCAATGCCAGTATGGGACAGCGTATAATAAGCACAAATAGCGCTCGCATCTTCTCTGGTCGGCAACACCATGGTCTTGCTGATTCCCGCCTCCCAGTGACGCACGGCATATTGCCAAAGAAAGGTATTTAACGATTTGGCCCCACAATTAAATAATTTTCGATCATGAACGGATTTGTCAAGTGCTACAAATGTAGCAGAAGGTGTCACTCAATGCCCTTTGCTTTGGCAAAGTCCCAGGCCTTGCGCAGCTTTTTGTTCGGTGCCTGTGCCGCATCACAGGCCGCCATAAAACGGTCAAACACATCATTTTTGACGGTGATGGATTCATGCTCGGCGATAACCTGCTTGGCATCTTTTTCAATCAGACGTACCACATATTCTGTCAGGCTGTTCATGCCTTTAAGTGCCGCTGCTTTTTCTACTATTGCCTTGATGTCTTCGTCTATTCTCATATCTATGCGTGAAGTTGCCATAGCGATAACCCCTATTAAAAATTTGACCAGTACAAAATCATAGTAACATTTTGTATCTTTTTGTACAGCATTTTTATGTACAGTATACTGCGTCTAAGCGAGTCTCTCTAGTCGTGGTTGCGCATCCAATCTGCATAAGCCTGTTATATCAGTCGTCGCGGTTAAAAATGCTTAAATAAGGCGCAAACGCAAACAGCCTGTTTCTAGTGTGTCCAGTGACCTCACGGAGAATATTGTGCTTACACATTAACGCCACCAATTCATTTGCCGGACGATAATTGACTTTGCAGATTGTTGCGGCCTGGTCAACGCTGAGTATCGGTTGCCTGAACAGCGCTTGCAACAGTAGCGCACCGCTGGTAGCCCTTCTTCTGAAACTTGTGTGTATCAGGGCCTCCATGTCACTTTTGAGCTTGATTATTTCAGTCAAGGTAGCCACTGCTTGCATCGCTGTCTGCTCCACCCCGACCAGAAAATACATCAACCATTGCAACATGTCGCCATGGGTTCGCACGTTCATCAGGTTGTCGTAGTAAAGCCCTTTGTTCCTTTCAAAATAAGTAGACAGGTACAGCAACGGCTGGTCAAGCATACCTTTGCTAACGAGATACAGGGTAATTAACAGCCGCCCGATCCGGCCATTACCATCTAAAAAAGGATGGATAGTCTCAAACTGATAATGCGCGATGGCGATGCGAATAAGTGCTGGCAACTGGATATCGTCATTTTGCAAAAACTGTTCCATATCGCTCATCAGTGCGGGAACATGATCGTGGGCAGGCGGGATAAATACGGCATCAGCCAGGCTGTTGCCACCAATCCAGTTTTGGCTGGTGCGCAATTCGCCCGGGCATTTGTGCTCCCCTCGAACATGAGTAAGCAAGGTTTTATGGGCCTGTTTGAGCAGGCGCATAGATAACGGCAGGGTCTTGAAAGAGTCGATAGCCTCGTCCATGGCCCGGATGTAATTGTTTACCTCGTGCCAGTCGTTGCGATCTTCGATCTTGATTTCTGTTTCGGGTAGCAGTGCGGCATCTATATTGGTTTTCGTGCCCTCAATGCGGCTGGAGACAACGGCCTCCTTGGTCAGGTGTAGTTGAATAAAAAGGTCAATGTCTGGCACCAAGCGCGCATAGGCATTCAGTTCCCCAAGTTGTCTCGCTGCGCTTTCTACAAGTGGGTTGATTTGAGGCGTATTCCATACCCAGCCAGCGTTAATGGAAGTGGGCAAGAAGTAGCGATACTGGTAGCCCTTACGGTATGTTCCAGGACAAAATGCCTCTAGTTTGATGGCCATGGGAGTTCTTTTCCCTTGTAGGACGAAAGTGAAATTAAAAAGTGCTTATTTCATTTTACGATAATAAAGTGAAATTAAAAAGTGCTTATTTCATTTCCGCCCAATGCAAAGGGTATAAAGATAAAACAGCTCGTCTGCGCAATATCACGCCAGCTAGCGTCTTTGCAGAAAGCCTTAAATTACGCGCGTTGCTCAAAACCCAATCGAAGTTTGCTGATGAAATTATTGTTAACACTCAACTTTTTAGCCATGGTGCACGCTATTATGATGCTGGCGCAAGTAAAAAGCCCGTAACTGGCGGGTCGGTATTTGTCTAATGCTCCAACTTTTTTAACATCTCCAGAGAGGGCGCAAAGAAATACGCACCGCTTTTTGCCGTTGTGTAATTCATTAAATGATCATGTAAGCCATCGCCGCTGATGCCGAACATATTGGCCAACATCCTCTCCAGAATGGTGTTGTCTTTGCTGTAAGCGAGAAAAAATAAGCCTGCTTCGCCTGATGCCTTGCCATAAGGCAGGCTATGACGAACGATTTCGAGTTCTTCGCCATTTTCTTCTATGACCACTCGGCTGATATGTGCGGTACGGGGTTTTATGTCGTCTTCGAGTTCTGTGCTGTCTTTCTTAGTACGGCCAATAATATTTTCTTGTACTTTATCTTCAAGCATTGCCCACTTGTCCAGATCATGTACATAACGTTGCGCCAGAACATAACTGCCGCCGTTAAATACGGGTTCGTCATCTATTAATGCTGCCTTGGCGCGTGCTTCGCCTTGTGGATTTTCGGTGCCATCAATAAAGCCGGTCAGATCACGGTCATCGAGATAATGAAACCCCGCAACCTCATCAAGGACGCTGATATTGCCCTTGATGGGCCTTAAAAATTCATGGGCTGATAAGTATACTATGTCCTTTCTATCAGCGTGGACATGCAAAAGAATATCACCCCCTGTTGCGGGCGCAGATACATCCCCTTGACTCATGGCTGGCAATGCTTTCAGTCGCAGTGGCCTTGCGTCTGGATGAATCATATCCCAATAATCAGCGCCGAATGCCAGACTCGCAAACAGGCTGCCTACTTTATATTGTGTTTTTATTGTCGCTATTAATGCTGGCAATGCTGCACATTGCTTGACAACATCAGGCGATTTATCAGTCACATTAATGACCATATATATGGCATGTTGGGCGGCTTCAGGTAATATCGCAGATTGTGGCGTATTCATTTTTAAGTGTATATTCTTATCTTAATCAATAGTGACTATAAAACATCAGATCAATTTTTGAAACTAACGGGTACTATAACAATAGTTTTCGCCTTGCTTAAGGCGGCCACCTTTGTTGAAAGAGTCAACGTACCGCTTGCCTGATTTGTTGCACAAGCACTGTGCCTTACAACATCAGTGCGAAGTGCCACTAAAAGCGTTAGAATTGTATCCTGGTTAATCAAATACGCGCTTGTAGCTCAACTGGATAGAGTACCGGCCTTCGAAGCCGGGTGTTGGGGGTTCGAGTCCCTCCGGGCGCGCCATATTCGAGATGGGCTTTCTAAAATGTTGCAAACAGGCTGAATTGGCTTTGGGATAATCTGTACTGCGCATATCTGATCTGGCAAATAAACATGAGATTGTAAAGAAAACAGGATGCCAGGTTGAGACGGATGTGGTTGGGGCTGAGTCATCAGGTCAAGTTGAGTCAGGTCAAACGTGGTCGAGTTGAGTCAAGCGTGATCGGGCGTGGTCAAGGTTGAGTCAAGTCGGGTCGGGTTGAGTCAGGTTGAGTCGAGACGGATGTGGTCGGGGTTGAGTCAAGACGGGCGTGGTCGGGTTGAGTTGAGTGTGGCCGGAGTCGGTTCGATCTGAGTTGGGTCAAGCGTGGTTGGGTTGAGTCGGGTCGGGTTGAGTCAAGTGTGGTCTGGTCGGGTTGAGTGTGGTCGGCTTGTGGTTTATGGATATTACATCTCCGCTTTTGGTTCGCGCGACAACAGGTTTTGTACGGCTTCACGAGGGGAACACCGCGCTTGTAACAACTTGCTGACCTGCTCTGTGATGGGCATTTCAATCGCATATTGTGTTGCCAATGCGTCTACTTCAAAGGCTGTTTTGAGGCCTTCTATGGCTTGGCCAATGTTATCGCGGGCTTCTTGGACCGATAAGCCACTAGCCAACAACAAACCCAGACGGCGATTACGCGATTGATCGTCAGTACACGTCAAAACCAGATCACCCAAGCCGGCCAAACCCATAAAGGTTGCTTGCCGCGCATCCATGGCCAGACCCAAACGTATGATCTCAGCCAATCCGCGCGTGATCAATGCCGATCGTGTATTCGCACCAAACCCTAAACCATCTGCAACACCGGCGGCAATGGCCATGACATTTTTCACCGCACCGCCAACTTGTGCACCGATGACATCATTGTGGGTATAAATGCGGAATACATCGCTGTGAAATAAATCAGCAAAGGCTTGCGCCGTATGTTGATCTTCGGCGGCAATAGTCACCGCTGTTGGCAGGCTGGCTGCCACTTCCTGCGCAAATGATGGGCCGGAAAGTACAGCGACAGCGCTATCTGGCAGTTCTTCTTTGACGACTTGATGGTTAAGTTTTTGGGTGCCTGGCTCAAACCCCTTGCAGGCAATACATATAGGAATGTCAGAAAACAATTTCAATAATTGCAGACTGTTGCGCAACCCATGACACGGCACCGCATTAACGCACATCTTGATATCCGTTGGCACCGCGTCAATCGTGCTGACAGGTATGAGGTTATCGGGCAACACGATACCTGGAATGTAGCGCGTATTACATTTTTCATTGGTCAGAATATTGATGAGATCGGTATCAATATCCCATAGATAGACGGGATGGCGGTTACGCGCCAGCACCAACGCCAGTGCTGTGCCCCATGAGCCAGCACCAAGCACCAACACGGATCGTTGAGGTATCAATGCGTTGTACTGCTCGGCCCGGCTTGAATAGTTGCGGCTTGACTTTGCTGCTCATACAACGCATCAAAATTGACTGGAGCGAGCAATAACTGTGGGAAACCGCCGCGCGTTATCACATCTGCCATCGTTTCACGTACAAAGGGAAAGAGGATGTTGGCACAGGTTACTCCCAGCGTACGACTAATGACATCCTCGGGTAGGTTTTTAAGCAAAAATATACCTGCTTGATCCACCTCTATAAGGTAGGCAATCTGGTCGCCAAGTTTAACCGTCAAGGTAATAGATAATACTACGTCAAAGTGATCATCACCCATCGGCGTTGCCTTATTGGACAGATTCATATCGACTTCAGGTTGCCACGGCATTTTAAATATTTCGGGAGAGTTGGGGGTCTCGAAAGAAATGTCTTTGACATAAACTTTGTGAATTAAAAATTGTACCTCTTCGGACCCTTGCGTTTCATTTTTTTGTTCTAAATTTTTATCTTGCTCTGCCATGATCTGTTCCTGTGAATATAATTTTCAATCTTATTTAATGCCCTTCGTCAAAGGCAAGTTTGCATTTTGCCACGACCCTATGCCACCTTTCAGGGCATACACTTTTTGATAGCCAGCATGCATTAATGTGCGTGCTTTTTTTGTCGAGGTAGCACCTGTTGCGCAACAAAAGATAATTCCGTTTTCCTTGAACTTTGCCAATTTATCAAGCGACTTTTCTAATTGATCCGAACTGATATTAAGCGCATCAATAATATGTCCGTTTGCAAATTCTTTTTGGCCACGCAAGTCTACCACTTTGGCATTTTCGCGATTAATCAGTCGGGTGACTTCATCTGGCAATATCATTTTAATACCACTTAGCATATCACCGTATAAATTCCATATTAATAAAATCAATATGGCAAGCAGTAGCGAAAATAAAAATAGGTGATTCGCTATAAATTCCGGGAGTCGTTCCATGTTTAGTAATCTCTATATTTGATGGTAATCTCTTATTTGATGAGGGCTGAATCATACGCCATATCGCCTACTGAAAAAACATTTATGGTGATCCGATTAGCATGATTGATTAAGATGCAGCCTGCTTCAGTTTTATGTTAGTATTCGCGCACTGAAATATGAGCATTAGGATCTAAAGCCTAGTTAAGTTACATATCTATCTTGAAACCGTAGCAGTCACTGCCGCCGCCATCGCCCACTTTATTTTCAGCAATTATTCTTAAAACCTGCAATGCAAACTCGCCATAAGCCCACCATTTTGATCATTCTCGATGGCTGGGGTCATACAGACAATACGTTCTATAATGCTATTTATTCGGCACACAAACCCAACTGGGATCGGATTTGGGAAAATTACCCGCATACCCTTATAAGTGCATCGGGTGTTGATGTTGGATTACCTGCATCACAGATGGGAAACTCTGAGGTAGGGCATATGAATATTGGTGCTGGTCGCATAGTCGATCAGGAATTTACACGTATTACGCGCACGCTGGACGATGGTAGTTTTTATGACAATGAAAATCTGAACTCGGCATTCAAGGCGGCGGCAAAAGGGAATAATGCTGTGCACCTGTTAGGTCTACTCTCTAACGGCGGTGTCCACAGCCATGAAGATCATATCTTCGCACTCATGGCGTTGGCTACTCAATGTGGTGTACAGACCGTATACCTCCATGCCTTTATGGATGGCAGAGATACCCCGCCAAAATGTGCCGAGGAATCTATCCATAAAGCGCAGCTAAAAATGCAAGCATTGGGCGTGGGTCATTTTGCCTCTATTATCGGTCGGCACTATGCCATGGATCGCAATAAACACTGGGATCGAACCAGGCAGGCTTATGATCTTATCAGTCAGGGCAAGGCGACGTATCACGCAACGGATCCATTGATTGCGGTTGATAGGGCCTATGCCCGCGGCGAATCAGATGAATTTATCAAACCAACAGCCATTACCAAGCCTGGCGCAGATCCGATAGTAGTCAATGATAACGATGTAATAGTCTTTGCCAACTATCGAGCCGACCGTGCCCGCCAATTAGCGCGCGCGTTTACCAAACCGCAATTCAAGGCCTTTGAGCGTGAGCGTATACCAAAACTCGCCGCCTTCATCAGTCTAACATCGTATAAAGCCGATTATGAGTTTCCAGTTGCTTTTCCACCTGTTGGTATGTCAAATGTCTTTGGCGAATACATCGCTGATCTTGGTTTGAAGCAGCTCCGCATAGCAGAAACGGAAAAATATGCCCATGTCACATTTTTTTTCAATGGGGGTGAAGAACGTTTTTTTGAAGGTGAGGATCGTATATTAGTACCCTCACCGCATGTTGGAACATACGATAAAAAACCAGAAATGAGTGCGGATGAAATTACCGAATGCTTGATCGAAGCTGTCAGTCATCAAAAATATGATGTTATTATCTGTAATTTTGCCAATGCCGATATGGTTGGTCATACCGGTAACTTCAAGGCCACGATCTCGGCTGTAGAGACGATTGATAGATGTCTTGGCAAGATAATTAAATGCACGCAAAAAGTGGGCGGTGAAATTATAATCACGGCCGATCATGGTAATGCAGAGCAATTAAAGGCCTATACAACTGAAAAGATTCAATCGCAGTCGCATACGGCACATACCAGCAATTTAGTACCATTAATCTATATTGGCAGATCAGCCAGGTTTCTCACAGATACGGGATCATTATCTGACATTGCGCCTACACTACTTAATATCATGGGTATTCGGCAGCCAAAAGAGATGACCGGTAAGTCTTTATTGCAATTACAAGTCGAGGGTCTGCCTGCGGTTAGTGGCGACTGAATTAGATATGAACTTGCTGGTTGACAAGATGAGCGTTAATACATGCATGATCCTGTTGCTGTTTTTTTTAGTAGCCAATGCTGTTGTGGCGGCTGCAACCGAGACCACAAAAACATCCGATCTGGAAACCATCCGCACCCGTATAAAAGATGTAACAAGCCGTATTGAGTCGGCCCGGGATGAGGCTGAAAAATTACAAATAGAATTGCGTGACAATGAAATCACCACCGCCAAGACTGCGCGTCAACTGCATGATATTGAATCAAATATTTCAAACAAGAACAACGAGCTTAAAGCACGCCTGCTTGAACAAGCAAAACATACCGAGTTGTTGAATATGGAAAAAAAGAAACTGGCGTATCAAATTCGCACTGCGTATCAAATGGGCCGAAACGACTATATTAAATTGATCTTGAATCAGGAAGACCCGGCTTTGTTCGGTCGTACACTGGCTTACTACGACTACCATAATCAAGTGCGTTCTGAACGTATCAATCGCATTAAACAGACCTTGACAAACCTCGAACAGCTCCAGGTCGCAATCAGAAACGAGGCGGCACAATTGGCAACATTGAAATTGCAACACGAAGAAAAGTTGCATACTCTCCACCAGTTTCGCGCCACGCGGCGTGACATCAGTACACGGTTGCAAACATTTATAGCCGAGCAGGGTATTGAACTGCAAACATTACAGGAAAACGAGCGCGAGTTAGAAACGCTGTTGCAAGGATTGAAAAAAAAGGCAGCCACAATCGAAATGTATGAAGAATTGCCGCCTTTTGACAGTCTTAAGGGTCGGCTGACCTGGCCGGTAAAAGGCAATGTATTAAAACGCTATGGTGACAATAAAAAAAGCGGCAATCTCAAGTGGCAAGGTGTTCTGATTGATGCAGAAACTGGTGTCGGCGTGAGTGCTGTTAGTACGGGCAAAGTTGTATTTGCCGATTGGTTTCGCAACCTTGGTCAATTGATCATTATAGATCATGGTGATGGTTATATGAGTCTGTATGGACATAATCAGGCGCTACTGAAAAATACGGGCGATTGGGTACTTACCGATGAAAAGATAGCCACTGTTGGTGACAGCGGCGGACAAAGTGTTTCGGCACTTTATTTTGAGATCAGAAAAGGGGTGGAACCCCTCAACCCATCGCTCTGGTGTAAACAATAGACATTATCGACTTGTCAGACATAGTAAAGTAGGGTTATGCTTAGATATATGGTTGCGTAATAAACGCAAACCTGAAAAATTCAGACTAACTAATACATAAGTGAGATAAAAAATGAAAGACACAAATCAAATTTATATTGAAAACGCTAAATTTATTATAGAAAACGAATGCGGAGGCAATACCTCTGCCTTTGCCAGAAAATTAAACACGCATAAGAGTTATATTTACCAGATTTTCAGCAAAAAACATAAAAGCAAGTTTAGTAGAGCATTGGCTGAAAAAACGGAAAAAGCGTTCAAAAAACCATCAGGATGGATGGGTACGGATCATAATACCAATACTACGCATGCTACCAATACTACGAATACTAAGAATATCACGAATACTACGAAAGAGTATTCTGACTTTGATAAGTTAGTGTTTTCTATTAAGATCGGGTTAGATATTATTGATCGGTCAAATAAGAAAGTAGGGCATGAGGGAGTCGCGAAAATATGTGCAGTAATCTATGAGATGTTGCTTGGTGAGGACACCATGGACAAGAAAGTGGTGAAAAAAATTGAAAAAAATGCTGCATCTCTCATAAGGCTGGTTGCATAAGTAAAAAAGACATTGCCGCCAGTTTGAGTGGAATAAAGGATGTCATTATTCAAAAACCTCATCAATGTACTGTTGCTGTCATGGATACCCATGACAATCGCAAATACTGCGCTGGACAACGATGCAGATACCTTGCCATTGGACGAATTGCGCATCTTCTCGGAAGTGTTTGCCAAGATTAAAGATGATTATGTAGAAATTATCGATGACAGACAGATGATTGAAAATGCCATAAGAGGCATGTTAGAAGGGCTGGATCCGCATTCAGCTTATCTGGACAAGGAGCACTATATTGAGTTGCAAGAAGGCACGTCGGGTGAATTTGGCGGTCTCGGTATTGAAGTAGAGATGGAAGATGGTTTTGTCCGCGTCATATCGCCTATTGACGATACCCCGGCCCAACGTGCGGGCGTTAAAGCAGGCGATTTAATAATCAAACTTGATGAAAAATCTGTCAAAGGCATGACGCTGAATGATGCTGTTAAACACATGCGTGGTAAGCCGGGCAATGCCATCATGATTACTATTTTAAGAGAAGGTTTGGAGAGGCCGTTAGAGGTAACAATTGTTCGCGATATTATTACGATCAAAAGTGTACGCGGCAAAACCCTGGAGCCTGGTTTGGGTTATATCCGCATTTCAAATTTTCAAAACCATACGGCCGAAGACCTGCGCAAATCGCTTGAAAAAATAAAACAGGAAAACAACAACGGTTTAGACGGATTGATACTTGACTTGAGAAATAACCCGGGTGGCATTCTTAATGCCGCGGTGGGGGTCTCTGATTTATTTCTCGATAGCGGTTTGATTGTATATACCGAAGGACGGATTAAGGATTCAAAAATAACCTTCACCGCAAAACCTGCCGACATGTTGCAAGATGCGCCGATGATCGTTCTGGTCAATGGTGGTTCAGCGTCCGCATCTGAAATTGTCGCAGGTGCCCTACAAGATCATGATCGCGCGCTTATCATGGGGCAACGTACCTTCGGCAAAGGCTCTGTACAGACCGTTTTACCCATGAATAATGAAGCCGCATTGAAATTAACAACGGCACGCTACTACACGCCATCAGGTCGTTCTATTCAGGCATCTGGCATAGAACCTGATATCATCATAGACAATATTCGTGTCAATAACACGCCAAATACCACTTCAGCGCAAATCAAGGAATCTGATTTGAGCGGTCATTTAGATAACGGTCTGAACGAAAACGAAGATGAGAAAAAAGGCGATAGTGTAAAGGAAAAAAATAACGAACCCTCTCTTGCCGAGACAGACTATCAACTTTATGAAGCGGTGAATATATTAAAAGGCCTGATAATTTATTCAAAAAACAAGGCAATTAGCTATGCTTTTTAATGGCCTGTTAATGACCTGTGCCCGCGCCTAGTCCAACCCGATCACGTTTGACCCGCTCCGACTCGGGGTCAACCACACCCGACCCAACCCCAACCACGCCCAACCCGTGCGGTGCGGCAACCGGTATACCTATGGTCATGTATCGGTGCGGATTAGAAGCTAGGGTAGTATAAAGAATCTTTCGCACTTTCTGATTTGGCTTTCCCTTAAATCTGGTTGTTACGCGATCTGAAAGTCCTTTTCTTTATCCATCTCTTGGAGCAAATCCATGTTCAGATATGTCCGCGTTCCCCACTAGCTCCCCGCGATGTGTCTAAGCCTTGCCGCACAAAGCATCAACGCCGAGTTGCCATCCGGGAATGCTCCCACTACTCGTGTTCGCCGCCTGATTTCTCGGATGATCCGCTCCAAAGGATTGTTAGTCCGAATGCGAATCCAGTGCTCTGCCAGAAACCGATAATACGTCAGGGTCTCTGCCATGCACTGGTCTAGCCAATCCGCTACACTCGATAACTGGAGACCTCGAACAACGCTGATTCTGGATGGGTTTTGACGCGAGCACCAGTCGTTGTCACCCGCATAGCGGGTGGTGTGAAGGTCAGGGTCGGTGGTATTTGAGGCTGTGTTGCGCTGTTTGGGTCTGCCAGGGCGGGTATTTCCGGAATTTGGGCGGAGTCAGGCTGTGGCCTGTCGTCGCTCGTGGAAGATGAGACGGCGGAAGTTGTAGCTCAGGTTGGCCATGGTCATGCGGGCCTTCGCACGGGTTTGGCCGATTGAGCGGATGGTCAGAGCCATGGGTCCTTTCTCGTAGCCGAACACAGGCGCGGATGGCGGAGCGTGTCGCGTTGCCCCGGCGAATATGCCTGGCCGAGCGGTACCTGGTATCGGCCCAAACCGCCTTCGAGCTGTTTGTCTCATCCAAAACACAGGACAGTTCATGCCCGTCGTAGCGAGCCGCATTCGTGCCAGTCTCACCCCGGATGAAGCGCCATTTGCGGTCAATGGACACGTGGTTCTTGTACCCAAAGTGCGGAACCGAGATATCGACAAGGCCCGCGTCCTTCTCGCCCTCCTTGGTCGTCTTGACCTTTGAATACTTGACCGTCCAACGCGCATCGGTGTCTTTCTGCGCTGCCTTGGACAGATCATCGGGCCAGATGTCAGATGCGGCCTCACCTGCCTTGGCGCGCGCTTTCTCTTCTTTCGTCATCCGCTGGCGCGGGGCAAAGACCAACGTGGCATCCACAATCTGACCGCCGGTCGGTTTGTATCCCCGCGCGCAGAGCTGAGCTTCAAACGCGGCAAACAGGGCCTTGAAGACGCCCGCCTGGGTCAGCTTCTCTCTGAAAAGCCAGATCGTCTTCTGATCAGGTGTCGGCTCCCCGATTTGAAATCCCAGGAACCGCAACCAACTGAAACGGTCACGAATGAGAAACTCCATCCGCTCATCGCTCAGATTGTGCATCAAGGCCAAGACCAGCACCTTGAACATCACAACGGCATCATAGGGCGGGCGACCACCTTTGGGACGTTCCCCATAGCCAAGCGCTACCACCAAAACGGGACGGAGCGCTTCGAAATTCACATGACAGTCCAGAGGCTTCAAGCGGATCTCCCATCGCCGAAAGCCGCGCCAAATGATCCGTCAAATCAAACAATCCAGGTGCGTGCATAAACAAAATCCTCCCACATCAAGTGAATCAGATCGTACCACAAAATGTACGGTTTTTAGAGGCTTCCAGATATTCAGGTGCATGGATAGCCCTCAACATGCGAGAGACTTCTTTGACACGACCACGAGGCACATGACTGAAGACGTTGCGGTAGAAGTGCACAATACAACACTGCCAGCCAGCTTCAGGGTAGAAGTCACCGATCGACTCCTTGCGCCCAAGACAGGCATCACTGAGCACCAACCTGATGCCCTTGAGACCGCGTGCCTGCAAATGACGCAGGCATCCTGACCATCCCACCTTATCCTCCTTAGTACCTTCAACAATCCCTAGAATGCGGCGGTAGCCATCGTCCCCAACACCTATGGCGACTAGAACAGAAACGTTCTTCACTGCACCGCCCCAACTGCGTTTGAGCACAACACCGTCCAGGTATACATAAGGGAAATCACTCCCTATGGGGCGATTACGCCACTCTTCAATCTGCCCATAGATACGCTGGTTGAGCTTTGAAATAGTCCCTGAGCTGACACGGGTACCCCACAATGCTGCGGTAATGTCTTCTACACGTTGTACTGAAACACCTGCCAGATACATCTCGATCAGCGCCTCTTCGACAGACGCTACACGGTGCCGATAGCCCTCTATGATGGCCATCTCAAAGGTCTGCTTGCGTAGCTTCGGCATCTTTAACTCAAGCTCTCCGGCCCTTGTGTGGCGCTTCCTGGTGTAGCTGCCAGACCGGTCGTCTTTGCGTGTCTCAGTGCGTGCATATCGATCAGCACCCACCAGCGCATCAGCCTCAGCATGAAGCATCTGGTTGCGGGTGTCTGCCACAGTCTTCAGTACCACTTTGTTGAGATGGCCCTGCAGTGCCTGTTCATCAATAGGGACTACGTTGTTCAAGTGCTTGCTTGTATCATCGCTCATGGCGGCTCTTCTCCTGGCCAAATAAATGGTTATGTCACTTTTTATTTAACCAGATAAAGGAAAACCGCCTCTTCAAATTTGCGAAAGATGATTTATGTTATCGCATTCCCGGATGGCAACTCGGCGTTGATGCTTTGTGCGGCAAGGCTTAGACACATCGCGGGGAGCTAGTGGGGAACGCGGACATATCTGAACATGGATTTGCTCCAAGAGATGGATAAAGAAAAGGACTTTCAGATCGCGTAACAACCAGATTTAAGGGAAAGCCAAATCAGAAAGTGCGAAAGATTATTGACACTACCCTTTGTCTTTATTCATCCCTTTGAAGACGGCAATAGTCGGATACATCGGTATTTGTTTCATCATGTTTTAGCAGAGCAGGGCTTTGTTCCAAAAGGACTGGTCTTTCCAGTATCCGCCGTCATTCTGGATCGAATCGACGATTACAGACGCACATTGGAACATTACTCCAAACCTCGACTTGAACTGGCTAAATGGCGCCCAACGAACAAGGGTAACGTTGAAGTTCTGAATGAGACGATCAACCTTTATCGCTATTTTGATGCAACCAGACAGGCTGAGTTTTTCTTTGAATGCGTGGAAGAGACTGTCAATAAAACGTTACCCGAAGAAGTAGACTACCTTGCAAAGTATGAGCTTTTGAATGGCTTCATAAAGAACTACATTGACATGCCAGATAGACTGAGCTATAACCGAATCTGGTGTCTGAAGAAATTTGAAGTATGCGGCGTGCCTTGCTGGAATCGGTTTTGTCTAGAAATCGAAAGTAACAAGAGGAGTACGCCACACATGACAAACAATACTGTGATTGATCTGGGTACACCAGAGGGCATTGATCCACTGACAGAGTGACTCAGATCTGGTGCGAAGCAGTTAATCACCGAAGCTGTCCAGGTAGAGCCAGATGAGTTGATGACGCAGTATGATGATCAAAAAACGGCTGACGTACGCCAGCGCGTTGTCCGTAGCGGTCATCATCCAGAACGAGAGATCATCATCGGGGTTGGCAAGGTCAGCGTTGAGGTGCCCAATATCCGTAGCCGAGAAGGCGAGCCTGAGAGCTTCCAATCGTTAATAGCGCCTCCTTACATCCGGCGTACAGCGACCCTGGACGCGGCGATTCCCTGGCTTTATTTGAAAGGTGTTTCGAGTGGTCAGATGCAAAGTGCACTGGAAGCGATTGTCGGACTGGAGGCTAAAGGGCTGTCGGCCAATGTCGTGGGTTGTTTGAAACGGCAATGGGAAGCTACATACAAGCAATGGTGTACACGTTCCGTGTCTGATGAATGGGTCTATATCTGGACTGATGGCATCTACAGTGGTCTTCGAGGTGACGATGGTTGATTGTGTTGCCTGGTCATCATCGGTGTGAACAGTCGCGGTCAGAAGCATTTTATGTCGATTGAATAGGGTGTCAGGGAATCGAAACAGCGCTGGCGAGCAGTGTTGTTGTCGTTGCAACAAAGAGGCTTGGGTCAGCCCCCAAAGCTGGCCATTGGCGATGGTGCTTTGGGTTTCTGGGCAGCCCTTGAGGCAGTGTATCCAGAGACGGATGTGCAACGTTGCTGGATGCACAAGACCGGCAATGTGCTGAACTATCTGCCCAAGTCTGTTCAGGAGAAAGCAAAGCAGGGTCTGGATGGCAGAGGGCCGCGTTGACGCAGGGCAGGTGTTCGATGACTTTGAGGAACGTTTCGGCGCAAAGTATCCCAAGGCAGTGGCATGCTTATCGAAAGACCGTGATGCGTTGCTGGCATTTTATGACTTTCCAGCAGAGCACTGGAGCCACATCAGGACAACGAATGTCACCCCGTCGAGCTTTGCGACAATCCGGCATAGAACACGCCAGGCCAAAGGTTGTGTCACACGAATAACGATGCTGACGATGATCTACAAGATGGGATTATGTGCCGAAGATTCCTGGCGCAAATTGAGGAGCTTCAGACACCTGGCGAAGGTGATTGGAGGCGTGAAGCTTAAAGATGGAATCGAGGTGAACGAGGACGACAAGGCAGCCGCATGATCAACTTGTCAGACACTACTTTTGATAATAGCTCAGATAGACTGGTTGCTCTGCTCATCAGATTTTTAAACCAAAATGGTGGTCAATTGTCGAATCGCGCACGCAACAAGGAGTTCTGTGGACTGACTGACGAGGAAGTTCAGGCTATCGAAAACAAGCACGATGAAATATTTCATCAAGATCAGTCGCCTTGAGCACGCCACCATTTTTGAGAAATTGTGAAAGTAGTATTATGCGGCCGTTTTATTTGTTCGCGTTGCATGACGGGCGCAATATAGTCTGTCACCATATCAGGTTGCCATAGTTTCAGCCCTGAACCAGGGAAGTCATTCAGTCTTACACCACTACAGTGCAAATTCTGCGACGACTGGCGTGTGATCCGATGGGCGTTCAAGTTTGCGCGGTTCTTTATCGATATAACAAGCACGACAGTTTTTGGCTAAACTATCGGTAGCCAGAATCAGATCAATTCTAAGACCTCGATTGCGCCGAAATCCACCCGCACGGTAGTCCCACCAGGAAAAACTCTTTTCCGGCTGCTCAAATAAACGGAAACAATCGCTAAAACCACTGACAATGATTTTGTGCAACTCCTCTCTTTCAAGTGGACTGACCAGATTGCACCCTTCCCACTCCTCTGGTGCGTGTACGTCTTGATCTTCAGGCGCAATATTAAAATCACCTAAAATGATGACACGATGATTATTGGCCTGTAGTTGTTTAATAAACGGATGCAGTTTGGAAAACCATTCCAGTTTGTAGCGATATTTATCAGAACCCACTTCTGAACCATTAGGAACATAAAGATTCAACACGGTCACTTGTTCAGCATTAATGGCTAAGACGCGGCGTTGCGTATCATCGTAATTGGGCAAGGCTGTGGCGATCGTTGTCATTGGCGACTTGCATAGCGTGCTTACGCCATTGTAGGTTTTCTGGCCGCTAAAACTAACGTGATAGCCGGCTTTCTGTATGGCCTCTACCGGAAAGTTTTCATCTGTCGTTTTGGTTTCCTGCAAGGCCAAGACATCGGGATTTTCAGTTGCCAGCCATTGCAACACATGCGGCAGCCTGACTTTAAGAGAAT
Source organism: uncultured Gammaproteobacteria bacterium (assembly GCA_951812995.1). Classification (GTDB taxonomy): domain Bacteria; phylum Pseudomonadota; class Gammaproteobacteria; order Eutrophobiales; family Eutrophobiaceae; genus UBA7359. The sequence continues at coordinate 43,740 of CATOTD010000001.1, forward strand.
TGACATTCCAGGTCGCTATTTTGAACATAATACTTCAATGGGTATGTGTGTGTTAAATATTCGTCTGTCGTAAAACCGCAATGATAAAACGCGCAATCTACCATGGCGGCACCGATTCTGAAAATACAGAATAAAGCACCCTCCCGATGATAAAAACAAAAGCCTATTATTATTTGTTTCCTGTGGGAATAGCAATACAGCGTTTGCTTTTGAATCTATTGCGATGCCCAATGCTGAGCGTCAATAACCACAGCACTTATTCAGCATGGGTTTAACGCCGTTGTTATGCCTTATGCGCAATACCCGAGTGCCGCAGTAGCGGTGCAATGCTCGGTTTGCGCCCACGAAACTCAATAAATAAATCCAGCGGCTCACGACTCCCACCTTGTTCAAGAATCGATTGCAGAAATTCCTTCCCTGTCGTTTTGTCGAATATGCCTTTTTCCTCGAATTTTGAAAAGGCATCGGCCGCTAACACTTCGGCCCATTTATAGCTGTAGTAACCGGCTGCATAACCGCCAGCAAAGATATGGGCAAAACCATGTTGGAAACGATTAAAGTCAGGCATACAGACAACCGCAATTTTTTCGCGCACCTCATCTAGCAACTGCTGTATATCAAGTGTTGCATCTGATGCAAAATCTATATGCAATCGATAATCAAACAGGGCAAATTCGAGCTGCCTGGCCATCTGCATACCGGCTTGAAAGGTCTTTGCCCGCCTCATTTTCGTGTATAAGTCGTCATCCATAAGCGCGCCCGTATCGATATGACGGGCAAATAGGTCGAGGGCTTCTTTTTCCCAACACCAGTTTTCCATAAATTGGCTTGGTAACTCGACGGCATCCCAAGGCACGCCATTGATGCCCGCAACACCGCTATATTCAACCCGCGTCAGCAGGTGATGTAGGCCATGGCCAAACTCATGAAATAAGGTGATTACTTCATCGTGTGTCAACAAAACGGGTTTACCCGTAACTGGCGGCGTAAAATTGCAGGTCAAATAGGCAACGGGCACCTGGATGCCCGTGTTGGATTTTTTTCTAACAATACATTCATCCATCCAGGCCCCACCCCGTTTATGTTGACGGGCATAGATATCCAGATAAAAACTGCCGCGTAGCTCACCTTGCGCGTCAAAAATATCGAAGAACATAACCTCTTCATGCCAGACTTGTACCCCGTCACGTTGTTTAATCGCGACATCATAGAGTCTGCCGGTAATGGCAAATAAACCTGCTACAACTTGATGTACTGGAAAATAAGGTCGTAATGCTTCTTGTGAGATAGCGAATTTTTTCTGTCTTAGTTTCTCCGCATAAAAGGCAATATCCCATGCCTCAAGTCGGGATATGTTGGCCGTCTCTTTGGCAAACGCGGTTAATTCTTTAACCTCCTGTGCGGCCTGTGCCTTTGTTTTTTCAGCAAGATCATATAAAAACGCCAGCACTTCATCTGGATGTGTTGCCATTTTTGTTGCGAGTGAATAATGCGCGTAACTGTCGAAGCCGAGCAGTTTGGCTTTTTCAGTTCGATAGCGCAGGATTTCAACCATGATTTCGCTGTTATCAAAGGTGCCTGCATGCGGGCCTTTATCGGAGGCGCGGGTGACATAAGCCGTATAGATTTCCTGGCGTAACCGGCGGTTATCGGCATATTGCATGACGGGCATATACGATGGATATTCGAGGCTGAATAACCAGCCCTCTTTGCCTTCATTGTTTGCCGCTTGCGCCGCCAATTCGAGACATGATGCCGGCAAACCGGATAGTTCATCCTTATTATTGACTAACTTTTTCCAGGCCTGTGTCGCATCGAGTAAATTTTCTTCAAATTGGGTTTGCAATTTTGACAGCCGTTGCTGAATAAATTTATAACGCTCTTTTGCTTCTGTCTTCAGCGCAACACCCGATAATTGAAAGTCACGCAGTGCATTGGTGATGATTTTTTGCTGCGCCCTCGTCAAAGCATGAAACGCCTGACTGGCCGCTATTTGTTCATAAGCATGGAACAGGGCTACATTTTGTCCCATTTCGGTTGCGTAATCAGCGAGTTTGGCGATACAGGCATTATAGGCCTTGCGCAGGCGATCATTATCTGCAACGGCGTGCAAGTGACTGGCCGGTGACCAGGCACGGTGTAAGCGATCGTCCAGGTCTTCTATTTTTTGCAATAAATTTTCCCACGTATAGGTTTGTGTATTTGCCAACAGCGAGCGCATTGTCTTTCTATTTTCTGCCAGTAATTGATCGACTGCTGGTTCGATATGTTCGGCCTGAATCGATTCAAAAGCAGGCAGATCTGCTGTCTCTAAAAGCGGGTTGTTCATACTCATTTATCGAGGTAGTGAATAATAAGCGGCTAGTGCCACATTGCTACCGTAGTATAAACAGGCTGAGCAATAATAGGGAGGCCTTTGCACAAAACATATCTTGTATCTGGGCAATAGCTCAATTTTCAGCTACTGGGCATGATTCTGATCGGGCATGGTCGGGTTGGGCTGAGTCGGCCGGGGTTGGGCATGGGTCGAGTCGGATCGAGCCGGGTCGGATTGAGTTGGGTTGAGCGTAGCCGATCGTGATTGGGTGTGTTGTAGGCCGGGTCGATCTGGGCGGGGTCGAGCCGAGTTGAGCGTGGCTGGGCTGGATCGGATCGAATTGGGTCAGGCCGGGTTGGGTTGTGGTTGATCTGGGTTGGGCGTGGTCAAGTCGGGTTGAGTGTGACGTGGGTTGAGTCGGCTAGGTTGAGCGGAGTCGTGGCGGGGTCGAGCCGAGTTGATCGTGGCTGGGCTGGATCGAATCGAATTGGGTCAGGCCGGGTTGGATTGTGGTTGATCTGGGTTGAGCGTAGCCGGTCGGGGTCGGATCGGGTTAGATCGATCCGGGCGTGGTCGGTGCCGGGCTGTGTTGAGCCGATCTGAGCAGGGCAAGCATCGCTTTCACACAAAGGTCTGAATGTAGTTATTTTGTTACCACCGCATCATTATTTTTTAAGCCTACAACACGGCCCACAACACGACCTACTGGATAATATTTATTTTTTAATTGATAATCATTCTCATTACGATTATTATTTATATTAACAATTATATTTTTAAGGGAAACAAAAATGATAAAATACTCATTACTGAAAGGTTTGATATTGATTATATCAAGCGCATTTTTTATAACAGGGTCATGGGCTGAAACCCAGGCCGCAACCCCTGATGCGGCCGAAATGTGGGAAATTATTCAGCAACAACAAAAAATGATTGAGCAGCTCCAACAAAAGCTGGAAAAAACCGAGCAACAGATGCAGGTAACCGAGCAGCAAGTAGATAAGACGGTGCAAACGGTTGAAGCGGCAACAGAGGCAATGGCGATTGCACAAACATCAACGGGCGGGGCGGCCTGGTTTGATAAAACCAGCATCGGCGGGTATGGCGAACTACACTACAACAACCTAAGTGATAATAACGCGACTATCGGCGGCGATGATGCGCTCAACAGAGTCGACTTTCATCGTTTCGTTTTGTATTTTGGCCATGAATTTACAGACAGCATCCGCTTCTTTTCAGAGCTTGAGTTGGAACACGCCCTGGCGGGAGACGGCGCGCCAGGTGAGATTGAGCTTGAACAGGCATGGATCGAAATAGATATCAACGACAATCATCGTTTTCGGGCCGGCCTTGATGTGTTGCCTATCGGTATTATCAATCCAACGCATGAGCCTGATACCTTTTACGGTGTGGAGCGCAATAAGGTAGAAAGTGAAATTATTCCGGCGACCTGGTGGGAAGCGGGTGTTGGGCTCAATGGTGAGGTGGCCCCGGGCTGGAATTACGATCTTGTCGTCCACGGCGGTTTGTTGAGCAAGACAACCGGTGCCGACACCCTAAGACCAAGAAGCGGTCGTTCAAAAGTAACCAATGCCGACAATCAGGATATCGCGCTAACAGGCCGGATCCGTTATACCGGCATACCGGGTCTGGAAGCGGGTTTTTCTGGACATTATCAAGCAGACATGACGGGAACCGCAGACGCGTTTGACGTTGATGCAACCTTATTTGAAGGTCATATTGACTATAAACATAACAGCGGTTTCGGGTTGCGCGCGCTCTATGCGCGTTGGGATATAACGCCGCCTTCCGGCATCGTATTTACGCAAGATGACATTGCCGGCTGGTATATTGAACCGGCCTATCGCTTCAAGGCACCGGCTTTCATGCCGGGCGATATGGGCATCTTCGCGCGTTATGCAACATGGGATGAGCGCGGCCGCGGCACCGTGCCCGATGGTAGCTATGTACGGTTTGAAAGCTGGCATGTCGGCATGAGCTGGTGGCCGCATCAAAATGTCTCTTTCAAGATCGATTATCAAAATGAAAGTGGTGATGCCGACGCAGATGCCGTGAAAGACGGGATTAACCTCGGTATGGGTTATCAATTCTAGCGGCTTTATGTCATCGACGCTTGCTATGTTGAAACCCGCTGTAATTTTCGACGGTTTATCTATATTTTTATGAAAAAAATTATAGCCAGTGTTTTTTTCGCTATGTGTTTTTTACCGTGGGGCACCGTGACGGTTGCAAAAGGCGTTTATCTTGCGCCCGAAGCATTTTTACAACAAACATTCGACAATAATCCACCGCCGCCCGATAAACTCTGGATCACAAAAGCGTTGCAACCTGGCATCAACAATATTCTTGGGCATGATCTGCCCGTTATACGGTTGCGCTATTGGCATGATGGGATCAAGACAGCATGGATTTTGGAAGCGATAGGCCGCGATAAGCCGATAACGGTCGGGTTTGTAGTGAAGGCGCACAAAATTGAGCAAGTCAATGTTTTAATATTCCGCGAATCGCGTGGTTGGGAGGTGAAATATCCTTTTTTTACCGATCAATTTAAGGCTGCGGCATTGACAACCGATCATACATTAGACCGCAAGATTGATGGCATATCTGGTGCCACCCTGTCTGTTGGCGCATTAACAAAATTGGCGCGACTGGCATTATATTTGGATGCCTATATTCAAGATAATGCAAAATAATTAAATCATGTTGTCTGCAACAATTCAAAAATGGCATAAAAGGCTGGGGCTGTTTGCGGCCTTGTTTATCCTCTTGCTGGCGGCCAGCGGTATCGCCTTAAATCATAGCGAACAATTACAACTCAATCGCAGCTATATTCAGGCATCGTGGTTACTTGATCTTTATCAAATTGATCCGGGTGATGATCCGGTGGGTTTTCATAATCGTGGTATGTGGGTAAGTCAGGTTGGCGAACGTCTCTATTTTAATGAACTTGAGATAGCAACCGATGTTGGCCGTCTGATTGGTGTCATCAGCACCCAGGATACGCATATAATTGCGTTTGATGGTAAGTTACAGCTTGTTGCAAACAACGGAGCGACTATTGAGCGCATCGAAGGTGCCGAGGGTGTGCCGGCCGGGATGAAACGCATAGGCCGCGATGCACACGGCGATATTGTTATTCAAGCCGCGCATGGCTACTACCATGTCAATCTCGATATTCTCAAATGGAAAGAGCACGCTTATCTTGATGCCGACTGGTCAGTGGCCGCCAGCATTCCGCATGATTTACGCCAGCGTCTCCTAAAGCAATACCGTGGTCGTGGTTTGACGCTGGAAAGGGTCTTGCTGGATCTGCACAGTGGGCGAATCTTTGGTGCTTGGGGAGTCTATTTTTTTGATCTTATCGCCATCATCCTGCTGGCATTGTCAGGCACAGGTGTGTGGATGTGGTGGCAACGGAAATAGCATGAAACCTTTGCACTAAACCCACGCTCGCCCCGATCCGACCACGCCCAACCCGGCTCAACCCAACCCCGCCCCAAGCCCAGCCGATCCCGCCCAGCCACGCCCAACCCGGCTCAACCCAACCCCGCCCCAAGCCCAGCCGATCCCGCCCAGCCACGCCCAAGCCCAGACCAACCTAACTCACCCCGCCCATGCTCGACCCAGCCCAGCCCAACCCCGACCAACCCGACCCCGCCCAACCACGATCGGCTACGCTCAACACAACCCCGCCCAACCACGATCGGCTACGCTCAACTCGGCTTGACCCAGCCCGACCCAGCCACGCCCAACCCGCACCACCGCTGAAAATTGCACCATTGTAGGGATAATCTGCAAATGAGATATTTTGTACAAAGGTTTCAGCATGATAAAAATGTAATTCGGAATCATTATCATTTATACTTACAATAATTTTTACAAACAAAAGAATAATGAAAAAGCAACTCGCCCTGTTATTGATCCTGATCTATTGTCAGTCGCTCGCGGCCTCTGAGGTAAATGTCTACTCGGCGCGCAAAGAGGGTTTGATCAAGCCCCTATTAGACACATTCACGAACGCAACCGGCATCGCAGTCAATCTTGTCACTGGCGAGGCGGACACCCTGCTGAAACGCCTGGCGGTGGAAGGCAGAAACACGCCCGCTGATATCCTGCTAACAGTTGATGTAGCACGGTTGGTAAGGGCCAAGGACCAGGGATTGTTGCAACAGATAAACTCCCCCGTATTAACAAGCGTCATTCCTGAACAGTATCGTGATGCCGACAAACAATGGTTCGGGCTGTCATTACGCGCCCGTGTGATTGTCTATGCGCCTGATCGCGTGCAGGCAAATGATCTTGACGGCTACCTCGATCTGGCCGCTGATAAATGGCATAAACGTATTTGTGTCCGCTCCTCTGCCAATGTCTACAACCAATCGCTGGTGGCGGCCATGATCGCCCATTATGGCCTCAACACAACAGAACGCTGGGCCGCAGGCCTGGTAGATAATTTTGCAAGATCCCCAAAAGGCGGTGATCGCGATCAAATAAAAGCCGTAGCGGCGGGCGTTTGCGATGTTGCGCTGGTTAATAATTATTACCTCGCGGCAATGCTTGCGTCTAAGCAAGAAAAGGAAGTCGCTATCGCTAAACAAGTAAAATTATTTTGGCCTGATCAAACAGGGCCGGGGGCACATGTGAATGTGAGTGGGGCCGGTGTGCTTAAATTCGCGCGACATAAAAAGGAAGCCATACAATTACTGGCGTTCCTAGTGGGCGACACGGCACAAAAATGGTATGCCGATACCAACCATGAATACCCGATAAATGCGGCCATTGAAAGCAGTGCAGTCTTGCAAAGCTGGGGTGATTTCAAGGCTGATAACCTCAATCTTGGTTTGCTGGGCAAATATAACGCCGCCGCGGTATTGTTGATGGACCGAGTCGGCTGGAAATAATACAGGCGGTTTGAGGCAGATCACGCACTGTGCAAACATTGCCCAATACCTCCTTTTTTAATCTCCACGCACGCAAACCAACGCCATGGAATATTGCTTTAGTATGCGTCTCATTACTGTTCAGTATTCCTGTGGCCGTCGTCTTTGGCTCAGTGTTCTTCCCCGAACGAGAAGTGTGGTCGCATCTAAGCGACACCGTTCTGGCAGATTATATCGGCAACTCGCTCATGCTATTAGTCGGGGTTGGTTGCTGTAGTTTATTGCTGGGTGTGATCCCGGCGTGGATAGTGACCATGTATCGCTTTCCCATGAGCCGACAACTTGAATGGGCCTTGCTGTTACCGATGTCCATGCCGGCCTATATTATTGCCTATAGTTATACGGGGGCGTTGGATGCGGCAGGCCCACTACAAACCATGCTACGCGATTTTACCGGCTGGCACTATCGTGATTATTGGTTTCCAGAAATCCGATCATTGGGGGGTGCGATAGCCATGTTGGCACTGGTCTTATATCCCTATATTTATTTATTGGCACGGGCCGCATTTATAGAACAATCAATATGTGTTTTGGAAGTGTCGCGTACGCTGGGTTGCAATGTGCTTGATGCCTTCATGCGGGTGGCCTTGCCATTAGCACGACCTGCGATCATAGTCGGTTTGTCGTTGGTCATGATGGAGACGCTGGCGGACTATGGTACTGTACAATACTTTGGTGTGTCTGCCTTTACGACAGGTATTTTCAGAACCTGGTTTGGTTTGGGCAATAGTATTGTTGCCGCACAATTATCTGCTTTGTTGTTAATGTTTGTAGCCGTCTTCTTATATCTCGAAAAACGATCACGACGGCAGGCACGTTTCCACCATACCAGCAATCGTTACAGCACTTTAATGCAACAAAAATTAAGCAAGGGTCAGGGTATCATTGCTTTTTTTATCTGCTCAATGCCACTCGTCTTTGGTTTTATCATACCGGTGTCTCTTTTAGTCAACGGGGCTATGGATACTTACGCGCACGTCATCGGCAAGGATTTTTACCTATTGCTATTCCATAGCCTATTACTGGCACTCATAACATCTGTTTTAGCCTTGGTCATTGCCTTGTTCATGGCCTATTCAAATAGAAATAGTCGCTCATTCGTAAATCGTGTGCTGGTGCGGTTTGTCAGCATGGGTTACGCGATTCCCGGCACTGTTATTGCCGTCGGCGTGTTGATCCCGTTTGCCTGGTTTGATAATGCACTGGATTCATTTTTAGTAAAGCAATTCAATATCAGTAGCGGTTTATTGGTGAGTGGCACGGTGGTGGCACTTATCTTTGCCTATCTTGTACGGTTTCTGGCGGTGTCTATCAATACAGCAGAAGCGGCACTGGTTAAAATAAAACCCGTACTCGATGAAGTCGCAAAGACAACGGGTATGCAGGCAATGTCGATTGTGCGGCGTATTCATATCCCGATGATGCGCAGTAGTTTACTGGCCGTCTTATTGTTGGTGTTTGTCGATGTTCTAAAAGAATTGCCCGCGACATTAATCTTGCGACCTTTTAATTTCAACACGCTGGCGGTTCGCACCTATGAACTTGCCAATGAAGAATTATTAGCGGATGCCGCCGTGCCAGCACTGGCCATTGTTATCGCCGGCATTATTCCAGTGATCCTGATTAGCAATTCAATCTCACATTCACGCCCGGGCCATAAACCATCATCATGAATCACGCTATCGCAATAAAAGATGTTGCGCTTGCGATAGAAGGACGCGACATACTCAATGGCATTTGCTTTGATGTATGCGAGGCCGACATTGCCTGTTTGCTGGGGCCGAGTGGTTGTGGCAAAACTACCCTGTTGCGTTGTATCGCTGGTTTTGAAAAACAGCGGCAGGGAGAGGTTTGGATCAAAGGTATAAGAGTCAGCAATCCGGTACATCATCTGCCAGTCGAAAAACGACAAATCGGCATGGTGTTTCAGGATTATGCCTTGTTTCCCCACATGAGCGTCAAAGACAATATCACCTTTGGCCTAAAAAACCTGGATGCGGCCATGCAGGCGCAGCGTTTGGATGAATTGGTGACATTGCTTGCACTTGAAAAACATATCAATAAATACCCGCATAGCCTGTCAGGCGGCCAACAACAACGGGTTGCTTTGGCACGCGCGATGGCACCGCGTCCGGGGGTGCTGTTGTTGGATGAGCCGTTCGCAAGTCTGGATGTTGAATTGCGCGAACAAATTGCCCGTGAATTACGCCAAATATTAAAACACGACGGCATCACCGCCATCATGGTCACGCACAATCAATTAGAAGCATTTGCCATGGCTGATATTATCGGCGTTATGCATAATGGTCAGCTTTTACAATGGGATACGGCGATTGATCTGTATCACAAACCGCTCACGGCGATGGTCGCAGATTTTGTTGGCGAAGGCGTTTTTATCGCCGGTGTAGTTATCAACAACAAAGCAGTCAAAACGGAAATTGGTATTATTAAAAGCGATGTGGACCATGGCACGACCACTGGCGAAAAAGTGCGGGTACTCATAAGACCCGATGATATATTGCACGATGATGACAGCGCCATGACGGCACGGGTCAAAGACAAGGCGTTCCGAGGTGCCGAGTTTCTGTATACGCTTGAACTTGACAGCGGCCTATGTCTACTAAGCCTGGTGCCTAGCCATCATGATCATCCAAAAAATGAGCCGATTGGCATTCGCTTGGAAATAGAACATCTGGTTATATTCCCTGAGCCTGAAAAATATACGGCGGGTAGCGCATAGCCCGTGACTGTCTTACAATAGAATGATTCAACTTAAAAACGGATGATTGAACGAGTGCATAGTATTCCGGCTGACTTAAAATACACAAGTACGCATTTATGGGTCGAATATTTGGGTGATGATACCTATCGCGTGGGCGTTACAGACTTTGCCCAAGATCAGTTAGGTGATGTGGTGTTTGTGGAAACACCCGACATTGATCATGAATTCGGACAAGATGACGAATGCGCTGTCGTGGAATCGGTAAAATCAACGTCTGATATTTATTGCCCATTGAGCGGCATCATAATATCGGTCAATCTGGCCCTGGAAGACGCGCCCGAATTAATCAATTCAGATCCGTATAATGAAGGTTGGATATTCATACTAAAAGCGAACAATGCTTCCGAATTGGACGAATTGATAGATGCGGAAAATTACTCACACTTAACAGAATAGGAGTTATAAAATGGCAACAATTACATTACGTGGTACAGAAATTCATACTAATGGCGTGCTACCTAAAGTAGGTGATGCGGCACCAGATTTTTCTTTGGTGAATGCTGATCTGGCGGATGTCTCACTGGCAACATACAAGGGCAAGAAAAAACTATTGAGTATCGTGCCTAGTTTAGACACACCGGTTTGCGCTACTTCGACAATAAAGTTTAATACCGCGGCAAAAACAAAAGCAGATGCGGTTTTTCTAATGATTGCGGCGGACTTGCCGTTCGCAATGTCACGGTTTTGTACCGCAGAAGGTGCGGAAAATATCATTGCCTTATCCATGATGCGCGGAAAACAGTTTGCCCGAGATTATGGGGTACTGATTGAAGATGGGCCGCTCGCGGGTATTACCGCGCGCGCCATTGTCGTCATTGATGCGGATGACAAGGTCGTCTATACCGAGTTGGTACCGGAAATTGCACAAGAACCCAATTACGATGCCGCGCTCGCCTTGTTATAGGCGTGTGCCTGGTTGACAAGGCCCAAGAACATAGACAAGGCCGTACATATCGGCAATATGTCACTCGTAGTCTATACTAAAGATATAACAATCATAGGAGGTTTACGATGGAACAAGGTACTAAGATAATAGGATATAATGCTAAATTTTCTAACTGCAGAAAATACCGTTATGCCTTATGGCGAATATGGGATGACGAAAAGCCATACGTTCTGTTTATTGGAGTAAATCCATCCACCGCAGACGAAACTGAAGATGACCCAACGCTGAGGAGGTGTATCAACTATGCAAAATCATGGAAAAAGTTTGGCGGTGTGTGTATGGCAAATTTATTTGCATGTACCCCTTGGGACCCTAAGGTTCCTATCGGTGAAGAAAACGACAAGTGGCTAAAAAAATTAGCCAAAAAGGCAGACATCATTATTGCCGCTTGGGGTAATGATGGTGCATATAGGGGACGACCACAGCAGGTTATTGATCTGATTCCAAATCCAATGTACTGTCTAAAAATAAACAAGTCTGGTCAGCCAAAGCATCCACTTTATGCGCTCAAAGATATCTCCCTTCAAGAGGTTCTCAGTCAGCCATATCCACCCAAATAACAACGCCGGGGTTGGCAAGCGGGATGGCTTACCACCCCGGATTATTTCCAACAGGCCATTATATAGTCACCGCGATGAACAAGAGAAAAAACTGGAATACTGCGGGTTATTTCCAGCGGGCGACGACTCAGGATGTGCGCCAGCGTCTGGACGCAGGTGCAGACGTGGGCGCACGGGATCATGATGGCCAAACCCCACTGCATTGGGCGACGAAGTGGAACCAAACACCTGAAGTTGTCATCGCCCTTTTGAACGCGGGCGCAGACCCAAACGCATCGGCTACATATGGCAAAACCTTTTTTGACCTGATCCCAACGACTCCCCACTACGCGGCGATGTCTACTGGCGACTGCACGACGCCCGATTCCGCTGATGTGAGTAATGCCGACATTTGATTATCTTAAGTTGCCTCACCCCCTTGGCCAATCGGAAGGCCAATCAAGGAATGTTTAAGGGTATAATATGCTGAAAATAAGCAAACTGAATCATTGTATCTTTATGATCAATCGTTATATACCAGGCAATCATTTACATACCAGGATTTGACTAGATGAGTAATATAAAACCCAACCTGCTCTATACCGGGGACAACCTGTATATCATGAATGGCATGAACAGTGAGTCAGTGGATTTAATTTATATTGACCCACCGTTTAACAGTAAACGATTTTACAATGCACCGATAGGAAGCAAAGCCGCCGGTGCGATGTTCAAGGATACCTGGGCCTGGCAGGATGTGGATATGGCTTATCTGGATAAGCTATACAGCGATTATCCGGCACTAGCTGTGGAACCTAAATAGGTTGTTCATGGAAATGGCTATCCGAGAGATGGGTGGTTGATTTTCTATACTAGCGTGAGGTCGATGCCAGTTGTAGTCATGAATCCACGGTAGTAGTGCTTTGGCCCTAAGATGAGAAGTTTGATAACGCATCGCATAGGCCTACTCTCTGAGCATTGTTTGTATGCATCGCTCGGCCTTGCCGTTGGTTCTGGGTGTGTAAGGCCGAGTAAACAGGTGGGCGATACCCATTGCCTTGAGCACGATGCTGAAGAACTTTGCTCAATACCCCGAGCCATAGTCGGTCATCACCTGCTCAATCTGTATGCCCATTGATTCATAGTAGGCTTTCACGCTCTTGAAGAACGCGGTCACACGCTCTTTGCGTTCATCGGGCAGAATCTCAGCGTAACTGAGTCGGGAATGAGCATCGATGCAGATGTGTACGTACTCCCAGCCAGCCCCTGCAAACGAGCTATTGTCAAAAGTAGTGTCTGACAAGTTGGAAGCCTCTAAAAACCGTACATTTTGTGGTACGGTCTGATTCACTTGATGTGGGAGGATTTTGTTTATGCACGCACCTGGATTGTTTGATTTGACAGATCATTTGGCGCGGCTTTCGGCGATGGGATATCCGCTTGAAGCCTCTGGACTGTCATGTGAATTTCGAAGTGTTTCGCCCAGTTCTTGTTGAAGCGCTTGATTATGGGGAACGTCCCAAAGGTGGTCGTCAGCCCTATGATGCCGTTGTGATGTTCAAGGTGCTGGTCTTGGCCTCGATGCACAATCTGAGCGATGAGCGGATGGAGTTTCTCATTCGTGACCGTTTCAGTTGGCTACGGTTCCTGGGATTTCAAATCGGGGAGCCGACACCTGATCAGAAGACGATCTGGCTTTTCAGAGAGAAGCTGACCCAGGCGGGTGTCTTCAAGGCCCTGTTTGAAGCTCAGCTGTGCGCGCGGGGATACAAACCGACCGGCGGTCAGATTGTGTATGCCACGTTGGTCTTTGCCCCGCGCCAGCGGATGACGAAAGCAGAGAAAGCGCGCGCCAAGGCAGGTGAGGCCGCGTCTGACATCTGGCCCGATGATCTGTCCAAGGCAGCGCAGAAAGACACCGATGCGCGTTGGACGGTCAAGTATTCAAAGGCCAAGACGACCAAGGAGGGTGAGGAGGATACTGGCCTTGTCGATATTTCGGTTCCGCACTTTGGGTACAAGAACCACGTGTCCATTGACCGCAAATGGCGCTTCATCCGGGGTGAGACTGGCACGAATGCGGCTCGCTACGACGGGCATGAACGCTCCTCGGTTCTGGACGAGACAAACAGCTCGAAGGCGGTTTGGGCCGATACCAGGTACCGCTCGGCCAGGAATGAGGCTTGGCTGAAGGCGCAAGGGTACCGCTCACATATCCATCGCAAGAAGCCACGCGGCAAACCCATGGCCAGGCATATTCGTCGGGGCAATGCGACACGCTCCGCCATCCGCGCCTGTGTGCGGCTACGAGAAAGGGCCCATGGCTCTGACCATCCGCTCAATCGGCCAAACCCGTGCGAAGGCCCGCATGACCATGGCCAACCTGAGCTACAACTTCCGCCGTCTCATCTTCCACGAGCGACGACAGGCCACAGCCTGACTCCGCCCAAATTCCGGAAATACCCGCCCTGGCAGACCCAAATAGCACAACACAGCCTCAAATACCACCGACCTTGACCTTCACACCCGCTATGCGGCTGACAACGACTAGTGCTCGCGTCAAAATACATCCAGAATCAGCGTTGTTCGAGGTCTCCAACTTCTCGCCCGCGTTGGCACATCGTTATAGGCATAGCGGTTGTCCGCCAAGCTATTGTCAAAAGTAGTGTCTGACAAGTTAATCATGCGGCTGCCTTGTCGTCCTCGTTCACCTTGATTCCATCTTTAAGCTTCACGCCTTCAATCACCTTGGCCAGGTGTCTGAAGCCCCTCAGTTTGCGCCAGGAATCTTCTGCGCATAATCCCATCTTGTAGATCATCGTCAGCATCGTTATTCGTGTGATACGACCTTTCGCTTGCCGTGTCCTGTGCCGGATTGTGGCAAAACTCGACGGGGTGACATTCGTTGTCCTGATGTGGGTCCAGTGCTCTGCTGGAAAGTCATAAAATGCCAGCAACGCATCACGGTCTTTCGATAAGCATGGCCACTGCCTTCGGATACTTGACACCAAAACGTTCCTCAAATGCATCAAATGCCTTCTCTGCATCAGTGCGCCCCTCTGCCATCCAAATGTCATGTAGCCCTTGTTTCGCTTTCTCCTGAACAGACTTCGGCAGATAGTTCAGTACATTACCGGTCTTATGCATCCAGTAGCGTTGTGCTGTTGTCTCAGGATAGACTTCTTCCAATGCTACCCAGAATCCCAGAGCACCGTCGCCAATCGCCAGCTTCGGTGGTTGGTTTAAACCTCGCTGTTTCAACGACAACAAGACTTCTCACCAGCTCTGCTTCGATTCCCTGACACCATCCTTAATTGCCAGGAAGTGCTTCTGACCGCGGCTGTTCACGCCAATGATGACCAGACAACACAATCAACCATCGTCACCTCGAAGACCACTGTAGATGCCATCAGCCCAGATATAGACCCATTCGTCAGTCACTGAACGTGTACTCCAGGTTTTGTACTCTGATTCCCACTGACGTTTCAGGCGACCAACTGCATTGGCGGATAAGCCCTTGGCATCAGGCCCGACAATCACTTCCAGGGCGCTCTGCATCTGACCACTCGAAACACCCTGCAAATAAAGCCAGGGAATCGCCGCGTCCAGGGTCGCTGTACGCCGGATGTAAGGAGGCACTATTAACGATTGGAAGCTCTCAGGCTCGCCTTCTCGGCTACGGATCTTTGGCACCGACACTGGTACTTTGCCAACACCGGTCAATACTTCTCGTTCTGGGTGATAGCCATTGCGCACAACACGCTGTCTGCCTTCACTCGTTTTCTGATTATCAAAACTTGCCATCAACTCGGCCAACTCCGCCTGAATCGCTTCTGTTATCAGCTGTTTGGCACCGCTACGTAGCAATTCAGTCAACGGGTCAATATCCTCTGGTGTACCCAGATTAATCACAGTATCTTTTGTCATGTGTGGCGTGCTCCTCTTGCTACTTTCGATTGCTAGACAAAACCGATTCCAGCAAGGCACGCCGCATACTTCAACCTCTTCAGACACCAGATTCGGTTATAACTCGTAAAGGTTTGCCCGATGATGTATTGATACAGATGAAAGATTTTGCCAAACGGGCATGGGATAAAAATAAACTCACCCACCAATGGATACCACGCCATACTGAAAGTGGTGAGCCCATCCCACACCTTTGCCTCAAAGTGCCTACGGGCGGCGGTAAGACTTTACTAGCGGCTAAGTGTTTATTACCTATTCAGTGCGATTTAGCAGGGCAGATGAATGGCTTGGTTTTGTGGTTCACCCCCACCAATGCCATTTTTAGCCAAACCTACGATGCCCTTAGAAACCGCAACCACCCATACCGCCAAGCCATAGACCAAGACTTTAATAACTAAGGTGCAGGTGTTTCGTAAAAACGACCGCATAACCCGTTTAGACATCCAAGATAAACTGTGTATGATGGTGGTGATGGTTCAAGCATCCTACCGCACCAATAAGGATTTTTTGCGAATCTTCAGAACCGATGAAAAGTATCAATCTTTTTTCCCCAATGCGTCTGATTACCAAGCCTTAAACGATTTACTAAGCCATTACCCCGACCTTGAAAAAGATGCAGATGAGTATGCCAACTTCCCAGGGGTTTCTGTGAGGCAAAGCCTAGTGAATGTGTTTAAAATGTGTCGCCCGTTGGTGGTGCTAGACGAAGGGCATAAAACCTATAGCGAAAAAGCCCGTGCTGGCATAAACAAGTTTAATCCTAAAATGGTGTTGGAACTAACCGCACCCCTGCTGCGGAGCTAAGCAATATCTTAGTAGATATAAAGGGCGAAGACCTCAAAAGCGAGGAAATGATAAAACAACCCATCAATGTATCTACTACCCTGCAAGACACCAGTTGGAAAGAAACCCTTAACCAGGCGTTTGAGCAACGCAACAAACTAGAGTAGCAGGCTAAGAAACTTGCCGCCAAAAAAGGACAATACATTCGCCCCATATTGCTTATACGGGTGGAGCGAACGGGCAATAAAGAACGCGAAGGAAAATTCATCCACAGTGAAGATGTGAAGGAATATCTAAAAACCAACTTAGGCATTGAGGAAAACCAAATAGCCCTTAAAACCAGCGAGAATGACGAACTCAAGGACATACCCCCCGATGACGGTGGGTTGCCCCCGATGACGGTGGGTTGCTATCGCCTAGAAGCACCATCCGCTATATCATCACCAAAGATGCCCTCAAAGAGGGGTGGGATTGCCCCTTTGCCTATGTGTTTTGCCACAACAAGCAGAGTTACAACCGAACCTGATGTCTGAAGAGGTTGAAGTATGCGGCGTGCCTTGCTGAAATCGGTTTTGTCTAGCAATCAAAAGTAACAAGAGGAGTACGCCACACATGACAAACAATACTGTGATTGATCTGGGTACACCAGAGGGCATTGATCCACTGACAGAGTGACTCAGATCTGGTGCGAAGCAGTTAATCACCGAAGCTGTCCAGGCAGAGCCAGATGCGTTGATGACGCAGTATGATGATCAAAAAACGGCTGACGGATGCCAGCGCGTTGTCCGCAGTGGCCATCATCCCGAACGAGAGGTGATTACAGGGGTTGGCAAGGTCAGCGTTGAGGTGCCGAAGATTTGTCGCCGTGAAGGTACGCCAGAGAGCTTTCAATCTTTGCTTGTACCGCCCTACATCCTGCGCACAGCGACCCTGGATGCGGCGATTCCCTGGCTTTATTTGAAAGGTGTTTCGAGTGGTCAGATGCAAAGTGCACTGGAAGCGATTGTCGGATTGGAGGCTAAAGGGCTGTCGGCCAATGTCGTGGGTCGTTTGAAACGGCAATGGGAAGCTACATACAAGCAATGGTGTACACGTTCCGTGTCTAATGAATGGGTCTATATCTGGACTGATGGCATCTACAGTGGTCTTCGAGGTGACGATGGTCGATTGTGTTGCCTGGTCATCATCGGCGTGAACAGTCGCGGTCAGAAGCATTTTATGTCGATTGAATAGGGTGTCAGGGAATCGAAACAGCGCTGGCGAGCAGTGTTGTTGTCGTTGCAACAAAGAGGCTTGGGTCAGCCCCAAAGCTGGCCATTGACGATGGTGCTTTGGGTTTCTGGGCAGCCCTTGAGGCAGTGTATCCAGAGACTGATGTGCAACGTTGCTGGATGCACAAGACCGGCAATGTACTGAACTATCTGCCCAAGTCTGTCCAGGAGAAAGCAAAGCAGGGTCTGGATGGCAGAGGGCCGCGTTGACGCAGAGCAGGTGTTCGATGACTTTGAGGAACGTTTCGGCGCAAAGTGTCCCAAGGCAGTGGCATGCTTATCGAAAGACCGTGATGCGTTGCTGGCATTTTATGACTTTCCAGCAGAGCACTGGAGCCACATCAGGACAACGAATGTCACCCCGTCGAGCTTTGCGACAATCCGGCATAGAACACGCCAGGCCAAAGGTTGTGTCACGCGGAATACGATGCTGACGATGATCTACAAGATGGAATTATGCGCAGAAGATTCCTGGCGCAAATTGAGAGGCTTCAGACACTTGGCAAAGGTGATTGAAGGCGTGAAGCTTAAAGATGGAATCGAGGTCACTGAGAACGACAAGGCAACCGCATGATCAACTCGACAGACACTACTTTTGACAATAACTCGAGTTTGCCGGGTGCCCCACCAGACCCACTACCATTCGCAATGAGTTTGGGTCTTTTAACACGGAGACCCGCCATAAAGATCAATATCGCAACAATGAGCGACAACAAACCCCAGAACAGGTTGCTACTTAAGAGTGCGTTAAGGTCAATCATCGGCAGCTACTGAGATTTTCGAATGGGCAATTCACACCCAGTTAAACAGCGACGTGAGTAAAACGTACGACTTCAACTGTATGTTAGCTGCACTCACCTCAGCGAATGTATTCAAATTTAATGTCCAATTGGATCAGAAGATGCCCTAGTTGCGTAATCGTTGTGTCATAGTTTTTGTGAGCCTCCATATAGATGTTCTTGTATTTCAAAGGTACAAAAAATCGTTGCCTTTCGGATGTTTCGGGGTTTTAGAGAATAGATATCGCCTTGAGCTGGTTTTATATGGAGCCATCTTCTCTAACCTCTCCCAAAGACCTTTGGAGTTAATGTGTTCCATAACCTGGGTACAGAGGTCGGGAACCGTTGTTGCTGAAATTCGATGACCGTCAAGTTCAACCACTGCACCTCTCTCTCTCGGTGCCCGTGCAATCCGGGATTCACCACTACTGCCTGCCACTAGGACAGGCTTAGGTCCATCGTTTTTTGTTCCATTTAGAAGTCTTACTATTACATCTTCCGGCTCTCGGTCTTCAAAAGGTCGAGCGAGGGCCTGCAATCGAGCATAGGTTTCATTAGATACAGCGATGTTCTTCGTCATAGATAATCTCCATTTCTCAAGATATGGGGAGTATAAACATATTAAATGTATTGCTGTAAAGAGTTTTATGTATTATTTGATCTAGTTAGAGTGCACCCATTGGGCTAACAACCCAAATTAAACGTCCGAGGGGAGAACCACGGCTTCAACTTATTTTTACCTGGCTCCCTCTAGGAGTTATAACCGAATCTGGTGTCTGAATAGGTTGAAGTATGCGGCGTGCCTTGTTGGAATCGGTTTTGTCTAGCAATCAAAAGTAACAAGAGGAGTACGCCACACATGACAAACAATACTGTGATTGATCTGGGTACACCAGAGGGAATTGATCCACTGACAGAGTTACTCAGATCTGGTGCGAGGCAGTTAATCACCGAAGCTGTCCAGGTAGAGCCAGATGAGTTGATGAGGCAGTATGATGATCAAAAAACGGCTGACGGATGCCAGCGCGTTGTCCGCAGTGGCCATCATCCAGAACGAGAGATCATCATCGGGGTTGGCAAGGTCAGCGTCGAGGTGCCCAATATCCGTAGCCGTGAGGGTGAGTCGGCGAGCTTTCAATCTTTGCTTGTACCGCCCTACATCCGGCGCACAGCGACCCTGGATGCGGCGATACCCTGGCTTTATTTAAAGGGTATCTCGAGCGGGCAGATGCACAGCGCACTGGAAGCCCTTGTTGGACCAGAGGCCAAAGGTTTATCTGCCAGTGTTGTGGGTCGTCTGAAACGGCAATGGGAAGTTGCATACAAGCACTGGTGTACTCGTAGCGTGGCTGATGAGTGGGTCTATATTTGGGCTGATGGTATCTACAGCGGCCTAAGAGGCGATGATGGTAGATTGTGCTACCTTGTGATCATCGGCGTGAACAGCCGCGGCCAGAAGCACTTTCTGGCGATTGAGGATGGAGTCAGAGAGTCGAAACAGAGCTGGCGCGAGGTTTTGTTGTCGTTGAAACAGCGAGGTTTGAGACAGCCACCGAAGCTGGCGATTGGCGACGGTGCTCTGGGGTTTTGGGCAGCACTGGAAGAGGTCTATCCTGAGACTGCCGTTCAACGTTGTTGGATGCACAAGACTGGCAATGTGTTGAACTATCTCCCTAAGTCAGTCCAGGAGAAAGCCAAGCAGGGACTGCATGACATCTGGATGGCAGAGGGTCGGGCTGAAGCAGGCAAAGCTTTTGATGATTTTGTGGAACGCTTCGGCGCGAAGTATCCGAAGGCAGTGGAATGCTTAACGAAAGATCGTGACTCATTGCTGGCCTTTTATGACTTCCCGGCAGAACACTGGACACACATCAGAACAACGAATGTTATTGAGTCGAGCTTCGCGACGATCCGACATAGAACAAGACAAGCCAAGGGCTGTGTCACCCGCATCACGATGCTAACGATGATTTACAAGATGGGATTATGCGCAGAAGATTCCTGGCGCAAGCTGAGAGGCTTCAGACACCTGGCGAAGGTGATTGAAGGCGTGAAGCTTAAAGATGGAATCGAGGTAACTGAGGACGACAAGGCTGCCGCATGATCAAATTGTCAGACACTACTTTTGACAATAGCTCCAACAAGCAAACGGGCAATGCTATTGAGGCAATAAGCAAAGGCTTAGCCGAAGAGGGGATGAAAGACCTTCGCCGTTATATAACCACCACAGAAAAAACCCCAAACCCAAAGCAAAAGATTAACCGCCGTAAGAAATTTGAGAACCTTAAAATTATCTTGCCAAAGGTGTTAGTAAAACAGAATGGTAAATATAAACAACTAGATTATGAAGCCGATTTATTGGCTAAAGTGCCATACGAAAAAATACAAGCAGGTGATATCCCCATCAACACCCGTAATAGTCATCCTAATACTAATACCACTGCTGTAGATATAGGCGGAAGTGCCCGCCTTACTTCCACAAGGTTGCTAGATAGTGGGCCTGTGAGCATTGATTTTTTCTGTCGTCAGTTAGCAGATATAATCCCCAATCCATTCCAAATTGCAAGAATAGTTCAAGATTGGCTAGCCGACAACAAACTGGATATGGATAAACTAGCCCACAAGAAATTTCCCTAGGGAACATCTGATCAATTAAGGATTTTCAAGCAAGTGGGCATCACTGTGCTCGATAGTAGCGAGCATTGAACGTCTTGCTCATTACTCTCTTTCATTTCTCTTGTCCCGGCCTACTGTTTTCAGCTATCGCCCCTATTCCAGGCGTACTAAGCCACTGATAGCCGTAATAATTGTTTCTTTGATAGCATAAGATTAATCAGGGCACAGTGGGCAAACAGGTGGTTCGCATTCTTGCCTGGCCCTTTGAATCTGACTTTGGTAAATCCATATTGTCGCTGCATGATATGAAAGACATGCTCAACCTTGGCACGGACTTTGGATTTGTGCCGGTTTTTAGCCTTGTCCTGTTCGGTCAGTTTGCGGTGACGTGCGCCTTTGACCTGGGTGTAGTCTTTTGCCTTGGGGTCATTATCCTTGAGTACGGATTGCTGACCCGCATAGGCACTATCTCCCCAAAGACGGGTCTCTTCTCCATGCAGTAGGCCTCCAAGTACCTGTGAGTCGTGGACATGGGCTGGTGTGGCAGCAACAGAGTGTATCAGTTTGGTTTTGCTATCCACACCGATGTGTGCCTTCATGCCAAAGTACCATTGCTTGCCTTGTTTGGTCTGATGCCTATCAGGGTCACGGGTGTTGCTTTTGTTCTTGGTGGCGGTAGGCGCATTGATGATGGTCGCATCAACAATAGTGCCTTTGGATACTTTCATGCCGTTTTCCTCCAGATAGACGGCAACAGCATCAAACAGGGCAACTCCGAGGTTGTTCTCCTCCAGCAGATGACGGAATTTACAGAGGGTGGTTGCATCTGGCACGGGTTCCTGACCTAAGTCTATCTGGGCAAAGCACCGCATGGCAGGTGTGTCATATAAAGCCGCTTCTGTGGCAGGATCAGATAAGGCAAACCAGTGTTGCAGGAAGTCAATTCTCAGCATGCGTTCCAGGCCCACCGGACGGCGACCAGCACCCCGGGGGTTGGGGTAATGAGGCTCAATTACTGCAGTCAGCGCTTGCCAGGGAATGAGCTGATTCATCTCTTCGAGAAATATCTCTTTGCGTGTCTGCTTGCGGTATTTCTCGAATCCAGATACTGCCAAGCTTTTTTGTTGCATCTTTTGACCCTCCACTTAAAACATTGCGGTATTATCGCATATTATGGAATTAATCAGAGGTTCCCTAGTGTATTACTTGAGAGAAAACCTAAAAAAAGAAATAGATAATTATACCAAAGATATTTACCTAAATAACTTTAAAAACAAAAACTTCGTATTTAAAAATGTAATGGAGAATAAAGACCTCTACTATGAAGTAGCCGAACACCTATATGGTTCATCTAAAGCATCCAACCCTTTACTAAAAACAAATGGCGAGCCCTTACAAAAATCTTTGTTTGAAACCGAATACGAAGCAGGGGTTAATAAATTTGAAAAGCAAGTTGCCCTCTACCTGGGCGCACAAACCTCCGTGGATTGGTGGTGGAAAATGCTTTCTAGGCGAGATTACGGTATTCAAGGTTGGCTCAAGGATACCATTTACCCGGATTTTTTATTTGCTTGGAATCACAACGAACCAGTGAATAAAAAGTGGTTAATAGTAGCCGAACCAAAGGCGATCACCTAGCGGGCAACGAAGACACCAACTACAAAGCCGAAGTGATAAAAGAGCTAGAAGATCATTACGATGAAGTGGGCGAGGTAGCATTAGTGGAAGAACATAACCCAATGGAAGAGCCAAAACCCGTAACCAATAACCTCAAAATAAAACTATTCTTCCAGCAAAACTGGGAACAAAGTATTGGTGAATTGTCAAATCTTTAATTCCCGTTAAACAAGAACCAAATAATTTAAACTATGTGCGTAAGATAAATAACAAATGAAACAAAAAGATATAGATAAAGCTACCAAAATACTTCTAAATGCTGGTCAGCTTCCCAATCATAAGCGGCCAATACCCAGTGCAAAAGATTTGAAACGGCGATTTGTCCTGCGGATAGACCAGTGTGGAAAACCCACACTAAAAGAAGTCAAATAATTAGTGATCTTGTCAAGTTAAATACATAATTCCCTAAAATTATCCTGGATAGGATATTTGGGTAGGGCAATTTTAGGAATGAGATTGTGTGGTGTTATAAATCCGGAGGCGCGAGTCCTCATCGCTATTTCAGCAAAAAACACGATACTATCTTTTGGTATTCTAAAAATAGAGACTACATATTCAATCCGCAAACTGAAAAATCATACAATCGCGGGTTCAAGCCGTATAAATTCAAGAATGTTGATGAATTGAAACCTCTAAAAACCGTGCATTTTGTGGTACGATCTGATTCACTTGATGTGGGAGGATTTTGTTTATGCACGCACCTGGATTGTTTGATTTGACGGATCATTTGGCGCGGCTTTCGGCGATGGGAGATCCGCTTGAAGCTCTGGACTGTCATGTGAATTTCGAAGTGTTTCGCCCAGTTCTTGTTGAAGCGCTTGGCTATGGGGAACGTCCCAAAGGTGGTCGCCCGCCCTATGATGCCGTTGTGATGTTCAAGGTGCTGGTGTTGGCCTCGATGCACAATCTGAGCGATGAGCGGATGGAGTTTCTCATTCGTGACCGTTTCAGTTGGCTGCGGTTCCTGGGATTTCAAATCGGGGAGCCGACACCTGATCAGAAGACGATCTGGCTTTTCAAAGAGAAGCTGACCCAGGCGGGTGTCTTCAAGGCCCTGTTTGCCGCGTTTGAAGCTCAGCTCTGCGCGCGGGGATACAAACCGACCGGCGGTCAGATTGTGGATGCCACGTTGGTCTTTGCCCCGCGCCAGCGGATGACGAAAGAAGAGAAAGCGCGCGCCAAGGCAGGTGAGGCTGCATCTGACATCTGGCCCGATGATCTGTCCAAGGCAGCGCAGAAAGACACCGATGCGCGTTGGACGGTCAAGTATTCAAAGGCCAAGACGACCAAGGAGGGTGAGGAGGATACTGGCCTTGTCGATATCTCGGTTCCCCACTTTGGGTATAAGAACCACGTGTCCATTGACCGCAAATGGCGCTTCATCCGGGGTGAGACTGGCACGAATGCGGCTCGCTACGACGGGCATGAACGCTCCTCGGTTCTGGACGAGACAAACAGCTCGAAGGCGGTTTGGGCCGATACCGGGTACCGCTCGGCCAGGAATGAGGCTTGGCTGAAGGCGCAAGGGTACCGCTCACATATCCATCGCAAGAAGCCACGCGGCAAACCCATGGCCAGGCATATTCGTCGGGGCAACGCGACACGCTCCGCCATCCGCGCCTGTGTTCGGCTACGAGAAAGGGCCCATGGCTCTGACCATCCGCTCAATCGGCCAAACCCGTGCGAAGGCCCGCATGACCATGGCCAACCTGAGCTACAACTTCCGCCGTCTCATCTTCCACGAGCGACGACAGGCCACAGCCTGACTCCGCCCAAATTCCGGAAATACCCGACCTGGCAGACCCAAACAGCACAACACAGCCTCAAATACCACCGACCTTGACCTTCACACCCACTATGCGGGTGACAACGACTGGTGCTCGCGTCAAAATCCATCCAGAATCAGCGTTGTTCGAGGTCTCCAACTGGAAAGTGATTGCAATAGTTACCTCGATTCCATCTTTAAACTTCACGCCTTCAATCACCTTCGCCAGGTGTCTGAAGCCTCTCAATTTGCGCCAGGAATCTTCGGCGCATAATCCCATCTTGCAGATCATCGTCAGCATCGTTATTCGTGTGACACAACCTTTAGCCTGGCGTGTCCTGTGCCGGATTGTCGCAAAGCTCGACGGGGTGACATTCGTTGTCCTGATATGGCTCCAGTGCTCTGCTGGAAAGTCATAAAATGCCAGCAACGCATCACGGTCTTTCGATAAGCATGCCACTGCCTTGGGATACTTTGCACCGAAACGTTCCTCAAAGTCATCGAACACCTGCTCTGCGTCAACGCGGCCCTCTGCCATCCAGACCCTGCTTTGCTTTCTCCTGAACAGACTTGGGCAGATAGTTCAGCACATTGCCGGTCCTGTGCATCCAGCAACGTTGCACATCAGTCTCTGGATACACTGCCTCAAGGGCTGCCCAGAAACCCAAAGCACCATCACCAATGGCCAGCTTTGGTGGCTGCCCCAAGCCTCTTTGTTGCAACGACAACAACACTTCACGCCAGCTCTGTTTTGACTCCCTGACACCATCTTCGATTGCCAGGAAGTGCTTCTGGCCTCGGCTGTTCACGCCGATGATGACCAGGCAACACAATCGACCATCGTCACCTCGAAGACCACTGTAGATGCCATCAGTCCAGATATAGACCCATTCATTAGACACGGAACGTGTACACCATTGCTTGTATGTAGCTTCCCATTGCCGTTTCAAACGTCCCACGACATTGGCCGACAGCCCTTTAGCCTCCAGTCCGACAATCGCTTCCAGTGCACTTTGCATCTGACCACTCGAAACACCTTTCAAATAAAGCCAGGGAATCGCCGCATCCAGGGTCGCTGTGCGCCGGATGTAGGGCGGTACAAGCAAAGATTGAAAGCTCGCCGACTCACCCTCACGGCTACGGATATTGGGCACCTCGACGCTGACCTTGCCAACCCCGATGATGATCTCTCGTTCTGGATGATGACCGCTACGGACAACGCGCTGTCGTCCGTCAGCCGTCCTTTGATCATCATACTGCCTCATCAACGCATCTGGCTCTGCCTGGACAGCTTCGGTGATTAACTGTCTCGCACCAGATCTGAGTAACTCTGTCAGTGGATCAATGCCCTCTGGTGTACCCAGATCAATCACAGTATTGTTTGTCATGTGTGGCGTACTCCTCTTGTTACTTTTGATTGCTAGACAAAACCGATTCCAGCAAGGCACGCCGCATACTTCAACCTATTCAGACACCAGATTCGGTTATAACTCGAGTTGCCATCCGGGAATGCACACACTACTCGTGTTCGCCGCCTGATTTCTCGGATGATCCGCTCCAAAGGATTGTTAGTCCGAATGCAAATCCAGTGCTCTTCTGGAAACCGATAATACGTCAGGGTCTCTGCCACGCACTACCCAGCCAATCCGCCGCACTCGATAACTTCATGTCCCTGAGTTTCTTCTCGACCTCCGTGGCCTTATGCCTGGCAGATTCCAGATATTCAGATGCATGGATAGCCTGCAACATGCGAGAGACTTCTTTGACACGACCACGAGGCACATGACTGAAGACGTTGCGGTAGAAGTGCACAATACAACGCTGCCAGCCAGCTTCAGGGTAGAAGTCACCGATCGACTCCTTGCGCCCAAGACAGGCATCACTGAGCACCAACCTGATGCCCTTGAGACCGCGTGCCTGCAAATGACGCAGGAATCCTGACCATCCCACCTTATCCTCCTTAGTACCTTCAACAATCCCTGGAATGCGGCGGTAGCCATCGTCCCCAACACCGATGGCGACTAGAACAGAAACGTTCTTCACTGCACCGCCCCAACTGCGTTTGAGTACAACACCGTCCAGGTATACATAAGGGAAATCGCCCTCTATGGGGCGATTACGCCACTCTTCAATCTGCCCATAGATACGCTGGTTGAGCTTTGAAATAGTCCCTGAGCTAACACGGGTACCCCACAATGCTGCGGTGACATCCTCCACCCGTCGGACCGATACGCCAGCCAGATACATCTCGATCAGTGCCTCTTCAATTGACGCTACACGGTGCCGATAGCGCTCTATGATGGCCATCTCAAAGGTCTGCTTGCGTAGCTTCGGCATCTTTAACTCAAGCTCTCCGGCCCTTGTGTGGCACTTCCTGGTGTAGCTACCAGACCGGTCGTCTTTGCGCGTCTCAGTGCGTTCGTATCGATCAGCACCCACCAGCGCATCAGCCTCAGCGTCCAGAATCTGGTTGCGGGTGTCTTCCACAGTCTTCAGTACCACTTTGTTGAGATGGCCCTGCAGTTCCTGTTCATCAATAGGGACTACGTTGTTCAAGTGCTTGTTTGTATCATCGCTCATGGCGACTCTTCTCCTGGTCAAATAAATGGTTATGTCACTTTTTATTTAACCAGATAAAGGAAAACCGCCTCTTCAAATTTGCGAAAGATAATTTATGTTATCGAATAATAGAAGTAATGAGATAACCGGAAATAACAAAGAATATGTCTATGCCGATGAAACCACCCTTGAATGGATCCCAATCAAAGGACTTCAAATCCATCTCACTATGGAACAACACCACCGCCAGAACAGCTATGGCTCTTAGCCCATCTATTTCAGGGCGATACTTGATTGGCTTGGATGACATATTTGTGGCAATTTATAGGGGTAGTAAACGCATTGTAATGCTGTTTTTAACACTCACATCAAAAAATGTTGTGGCCAAGAAATCGTGCCCCGTTGCAGTGTTTTTCACAAACCTAGTGCTCCTGATACTAATAAAGTTGTCATTATCTAAAGGCAACCTCTATTAATGCAATCACTTTCCAATTTATTGGCTCAGAGAGGTTAAAAAAACCAATTTGATCCAAAAAGCCGGTAGTGTCCGTACAGCCCTTGTCTCGGCTTTACTTCGTTTTCAAGACGCACTGACCCGTGCCAGAAAGCATAAACGCCTCATGTTGTACCTTAGATTCATCAAACCGATATGCATGTTTGTGCGCGTAATGCCAATGCAAGGAACCGCTTTGCGGTGTAAATTGCGCTGTGCTCCAAACACAGGTTCGACCCGACTACGAACTTTGGAGCGCGTGCGCTTACCTTGCGCCTTGAGAAACGCTACTTTTTCCTCTGACCGATAGGCACTGTCAGCCCAGACATCTTTACTGGTATTGCTGTCATCTGGCAGGTCGGCAAAAACCTGCGCATCATGGACGCTGGCATCAGTGACCTGATAGTCACGAATCAACTTGTTGTCATGGTCTATCTGTATGTGGTTCTTGTAAGCAAAATGGCTACGGCTATGTTTCTTCGTCCAGCGGGCCGGGACAGTGCCTGCCTTAATCCGGGCATTGTATTCCCGAAGGTTACGCGGCAACAGTGCCGGAATGATCGAGGAGGCAACTATCTGACCCTTGCGAGTGATATAAGCCGCCTGGTTCAACGACAACTGCTCAAACAACGATGCCATCAGACCCAGCGCCGCTAACCGATGCTTGAATGCCCAGCAGGTTTTGGTATCAGCGACTCGTTGCTGCCTAGCAAGACCCAGAAACTGCTGAAAACTGCAACGGTCTTCGATTTGGTATTCCAACTGAGCATCGCTAAGACCATACAGATTTTGCACAAGCAGTCCCTTGAACATCATCACTACGTCTGTTGGGCGTTGCCCGCCTGACGCTTACGTTGTTTCTCATGAACCTTGTTCAACAACGACCGAAAAGCTCCCTAGTCAACCGTCTTTTCCAGTTCAGGCAGAGGATTACCCAACTGTTTGAGACGATAGTCTTGAAGATTAAACAGAGAACCGAAAATGTCATTGCTCATGGAAGTTTCTTTGTCAGTTTGGAAACTTCAACATTGTAACAAATAGAGTCATTAATAGAGGTACTTTTAATATAATCCATATACGTTTTAACATCGTCTTCCGTTGCGGCATAACGTACATCATAGATATTAAAGCTCAGCGTTTTTGTAAGATTATTAAACCCGAATAGACGGGTCTTGTGCGTTTTGTTTGTCATTATTTATCAAGTGAATGCGGTGACAAGGTTGCGGACATTACACTGGCTAACCAGTGCTGGCAATAGCCGAATTAGCAGGAGTATGGGAGAATAATATCTATGCAAGAGAACCCGTTACTTGTTAATTATGAGATCTGAATCAGACACACTCTATCATTCTAACCTTAAGTCTTTGCCGCTCATTGCGAAGGGTAAGATCAGGGATATTTATAATATCGACGATCAATATATGTTGATTGTTACCAGCGACCGGATATCGGCCTTCGATGTGGTTTTGCCAGATCCGATTCCTGGTAAGGGATCGGTTTTGATGGCGGTTGCAAATTTCTGGTTTGATCGTTGCAAAGACATTATCCCTAATCATCTAACCGATATTGCAGTTAAAGATGTTATCTGGCATGAAGATGAGCTTGCAGGCTTGGAGAGTCGCTCAATGGTTGTCCGAAAGTTGCAGGCCCTACCGATTGAAGCGGTCATCCGTGGCTATTTGATCGGCTCTGGCTGGCAAGAGTATCAAGTGTCTGGTTCGGTTTGTGGTATCCGTTTGCCGCAAGGTTTGCAACAGGCTGAAAAATTACCCACACCTATTTTTACGCCCGCGTCCAAGGCCGCTGTCGGTGCGCATGATGAGAATATTGATTTTAGCAAGACGGTTGATCGAATAGGCCTAGATCTTGCGGAGCAAGTGCGCGATATAAGCCTAAAACTTTACACGCAAGCCGCAGCACACGCCTTGAAAAAAAACATTATTATCGCCGATACCAAGTTTGAGTTTGGGATTGATGAAAATAATCAACTCGTTTTGATTGATGAAGTACTGACCCCGGATTCGTCGCGTTTCTGGCCCATGGCATCTTATAAACCAGGCACTAACCCCCCCAGTTTTGATAAACAGTATGTACGTGATTATCTGGAAAAATCCGGTTGGAATAAAAAAGCACCAGGCCCACGTTTGCCTGATACGGTCATCCAAAATACGGCGCGAAAATATACAGAGGCGAGAAATAGGCTTATAACATAGCGGATTTTGAGGTATAAAAATGAATGAAGTAAAACAGTTAATTGATGGGTATCGGCGGTTTCATAAAAAATATTTCCAGGAGTTGCCCGCAATATATAACAGTCTTTTTGAACAAGGCCAGGCACCCAAGATTCTGGTGATTGCCTGTTGCGATTCGCGCGTTCATCCAGCGCAGATATTAGACACGGAGCCGGGCGATATTTTTGTTATTCGCAATGTTGCAAACCTGGTTCCGGCCCATGCAGTCGATGACCGCCCGCATGGCACCAGTGCTGCCATGGAATTTGCAGTTAAACATCTTGGCGTAAAACACATCATTGTTTTTGGCCATGGTCAGTGTGGCGGCATTAAAAGTTTGATGGAAGGCGAGCATCTTGATCCAGACTATAGTTTCATCGATCCCTGGATGAAGATTGCGCAGGCGGCAAGAGATGATGTCATAAAACGGCATGGGGAAGCGGATTTTGCCAAACAATGTGCCTATGGTGAACAGGCGGCCATAAAAATATCATTGCATAATTTGCTGACCTTTCCCTGGATAAAAGAGCGCCATGGCGCAGGTACTTTATTCATACATGGCTGGTATTTCGACATAGAGACCGGCGTTTTATTGGCTAAACAGGGCGATCAATTTGTGCATATTAACGATACCCAGATCAGCAATTAAATAACGAGGCAATAATATGAAAAACCTATATAAAATCATCCTGATATTGGTTTTCATGGTGCCGATGACAGGATGCTCCGATGTGAGTAATACGGCAGATACTAATAAGGATCATGTCTGGAAAGCGCAAACCGACACCATCAACAAAGCCCGTGAAGTAGAAGGCATTTTGCGAGATTCAGCCGCCGCAACCAGAAAATCAATCGATCAACAGAGCGATTAGTATGCTTGTGGTGCGAGGGCGTACCAGAACCGCTATACAGTTTATTTGTCCGTAGCAAACGACCGCAAGATAGCTTGCACAGATCGTAACGTTGCCCAAGCTAATAGGGTTTTTTATATATCGAGACCTTTGCACTAAAGCACTACTAGTCTGGCTTGACCTACGTTCAATCCGGCCCGTCTCGAATCAAGCCCAGCTCAGATCAACCTAGCTCAACTTGACTCCGCCCGCCCAACTCAGATCAACCCAGCTCAGCCCGACCCGTTTTGACCCAGCCCAACCCGACTCGAACCCCGCCTAGCTCAGATCAACCCGACCCCGATCAGCCCGGCCCGACCCACGGCGGGCATCTGGAAATCAAACCATTGCCGGGATAATATTCAAATGAGGTGTTTTGTGCAAAGGACTCAAGCGATAACCGCAACGCTGTCATTTACGGCGATAAAAAAATAAAATGGCCGCAAAACCCGTTTATTCGACTTAACGGGACAACAATGATTTCACATACAAAAAATTACCGTTATCATAAGCCACAAGATAATTTGTACCGGTCATTCTTATTTAACAACGTTGCCGTTCATGCTGATAGGGGCCCATCATCTTAAAAATAATCTGGTACTTGCGCCGATGGCAGGTGTCACGGATCAACCGTTTCGGTTGTTGTGCCGCAAGTTGGGAGCGGGGCTTGTTGTCTCCGAGATGATCACGTCAAACCCGGCCTTGTTTCACACGCGCAAGACCCAGCTACGTTTGCGCAATACAGAAGCGTCCGCGCCACGAGCGGTGCAGATTGTCGGTGCCGACCCAGCGCAAATGGCGCAAGCCGCCGTGTTTAATGTCGATCTAGGCGCAGAGATTATTGATATTAATATGGGTTGCCCAGCTAAAAAAGTATGCCATGTTATGGCGGGTTCTGCGTTATTAAGAGATGAAAAACTTGTAGCGCGCATTCTTGCGTCTGTTGTTGGTGCGGTCAGTGTGCCAGTCACATTGAAAATAAGAACAGGTTGGGATAAAGAAAATCGCAATGCCGTCAATATTGCGAAGATTGCCGAAGCGTCCGGTATACAAGCGTTGACCGTGCATGGCCGCACCCGCGCCTGTGCCTTCTCTGGCAGGGCCGAGCATGAGACGGCTGGCGCAATAAAATCACAGGTCAACATTCCGGTTATTGCCAATGGCGATATAACATCACCAGAAAAAGCCGCAGAAATACTAAAAAAATATAATGTAGACGGTCTTATGATTGGCCGGGCCGCACAGGGAAACCCATGGATTTTTCGAGAAATAAACCATTATCTGGCTACCGGTGAAAAACTTGATTTGCCGGATGCCGATGAGGTAGGCACGACACTGCTGAATCATATAATGCACTTGCACCAATTTTATGGAGAATTGCAAGGCGTACGTATTGCACGCAAGCATATAGGCTGGTACTGCAAGTTGCGACCAGATGCGGATACATTGCGGGCCATGATAAATCAGGTGGAAACAGCCCATCAACAAATAGCATTATTGCAACATTATTTTCAACAACAACAAACATTAGCAGCATGATAAAAGCAAAACCTGAAACGCAAACAACGATAGACCGTAACGTAGCGCCAGAAAAATGTTTGGCAGACAATGTCAAACGCTCAATCCAGGTTTATTTTGATGATCTCGACGGACATGAAACAAGTAATCTGTACGCGCTGTTTATGGAAGAAGTAGAAAAACCTTTTTTTGAGGTTGTTATGCAATACACACAGGGGAACATAACACATGCTACAAAACTACTAGGCCTTAATCGGGTGACCTTGCGTAACCGATTAAAAAAGTACGACTTGGGTTAATCTATTTACAAATAAATCCGTACGCATGCGAATGATTGTCAACGCGAGGAATTGATACTATGCCTATCGTAAAACGTGCGCTTGTCAGCGTATCCGACAAGTCGGGTATTGTTGAATTGTGCAGAGGTTTAAATGCGCTTGGTATTGATATTCTTTCAACGGGCGGTACGGCGAAATTGTTAGCTGAAAATAATATAGATGTTGTTGAGGTTTCTGATCATACGGGTTTTCCGGAGATGATGGACGGTCGCGTCAAGACCTTGCATCCCAAGATCCACGGCGGACTTTTAGGGCGGCGTGGTATGGATGATGAGATTATGCAGCAGCACGGCATAGAGGCGATTGATCTTGTGGTTGTTAATCTGTATCCATTTGCAAAGACGGCCAGCAAACCCGATTGCACCTTTGCAGAAGCGATTGAAAATATCGATATTGGTGGCCCTGCCATGTTGCGCTCGGCGGCAAAAAATCATGCCGCTGTCGCTGTTGTGGTTGATGTAGCCGATTATGCTGTTGTATTAAATGAGTTAAAAGAAAACGCTGTGAGTATTAGTGATGCAACGCGCTTTCGATTAGCGCAAAAAGCGTTCGCGCATACAGCGAACTATGATGCCAATGTTGCAAATTACCTTGGTGCGTTAGATGCAAGCAGGCAACCAATCGATTTTCCATTGACTTACACCACCCAATTCAAAAAACATCAGGTATTACGTTATGGTGAAAACCCGCATCAGTCGGCCGCTTTTTATACCGAGCCTGCGCCGCCGGTTGGGACTGTTGCCAGTGCCAAACAAATACAGGGCAAAGCGCTGTCGTACAATAATATTGCCGATACCGATGCCGCATTGGAATGCGTGTTGTCGTTTGCAGAGCCCGCATGCGTGATAGTAAAGCACGCAAATCCCTGTGGTGTGGCCATCGGTGCGACGGTACTCGAAGCCTACGGTCGTGCCTATGCGACTGATCCGACATCAGCCTTCGGCGGGATCATTGCATTTAATAAAACACTCGATGCCGCAACCGCCAGAGAAATTATTGCGCGTCAATTCGTCGAGGTTATTATTGCGCCGACTATTGCACCTGACTGTATTGACATTATAGCGCGCAAGCAAGGCATACGTTTGTTGGAAGCCGGGCAACGTGCAGGGGCTATTCATCAATTAAACATGAAGCGCGTCAGTGGTGGCTTGCTGATTCAAGACAATGACCGGGGCATGATTACGAAAAAAGATGTGCAAGTCGTGACAAACAGAACGCCTGACAAGCAGGCGTTGAATGACCTTATCTTTGCCTGGCATGTTGCCAAGTATGTTAAATCAAATGCGATTATATATGCGAAGAATAATCAGACCATTGGTATCGGTGCTGGTCAGATGAGTCGTGTCTACAGTGCGCGTATCGCGGCCATTAAGGCGGCTGATGAAAAATTGGAAATGGCGGGCTCAGTAATGGCCTCTGATGCCTTCTTGCCTTTTCGCGATAGCCTGGATGCGGCGGTGGCCGCGGGTATAAAAGCAGTCATTCAGCCGGGCGGCTCGGTGCAAGATGATGAGGTGATTGCGGCAGCGAATGAACATGACATCGCCATGGTTTTTACGGGCCTTCGGCATTTCCTGCATTAATGAAAATACTTATCGTCGGTAGTGGTGGTCGTGAACACGCCCTGGCCTGGAAGGCGGCACAATCTGATCAAGTGGCGGTGGTTTATGTTGCGCCCGGCAACGCCGGTACTGCAACCGAGGACAAGGTTGAAAACATTGCAATAAGTGCCGATGACATTATTGGGTTAAAGACATTTGCTGAAACTAAGCACATCGGACTCACTATTGTGGGGCCAGAAATACCCTTGGTCAATGGTATTGTCGATGTTTTTCAACAAGCTGATCTGCCTTGTTTTGGCCCATCTAAAGCGGCCGCTGTCCTTGAGGGTTCTAAATCATTCAGCAAAGCGTTTCTAAAAAAATATAATATCCCGACTGCCGACTATGGTGTTTTTACAGCGGTTGAGCTGGCGATTGAATATATAAAATCTAAAACAATCCCGATTGTTATCAAAGCCGATGGTTTAGCGGCAGGCAAAGGTGTCGTTATCGCAAACAGCGAAGCAGAAGCTATCGACACAGTGCATGACATGTTGGTCGCTGATAAGTTTGGTGCAGCGGGCCGACGGATTGTGATAGAGGAATTTCTTGAAGGCGAAGAGGCCAGTTTTATGGTTATGGCCGATGGTAAAAATATTTTGCCACTTGTGAGCCTACAAGATCACAAGGCGCGTGATGAAGGCGATACCGGGCCGAACACGGGTGGCATGGGTGCCTATACGCCGGCTCCGGTTATTGATGCCGTGGTGCATGATCGAATAATGAATGAAGTGATTATTCCAACCGTTCAGGGCATGGAGCGTGCAGGCAGAACCTATACCGGCTTTCTTTATGCGGGGATAATGATTACGCCAGATGGCACACCCAAAATCCTGGAATTTAATTGTCGATTGGGTGATCCGGAAACACAACCAATCATGATGCGCCTCAAGAGTGATCTGGTTTCCCTGTGTCTTGCGGCAACAAATGGAGTCTTGGATGAATGTCATGCCGAGTGGGATGATCGCGCTGCCTTAGGGGTTGTTATGGCCGCCGCTGGTTACCCGGGAAGTGCGTGTAAAGGTGCTGTTATCAAAGGGCTGGATAATATATACAAAGACACCATCAAGGTGTTTCATGCGGGTACGGCAAACCGTGCGGGTGACATTATTACCGCTGGTGGCCGCGTGTTATGTGTAACCGGTTTAGGGGAAACAGTGACAGAAGCACAGCGGGAAGTTTATGCGGCACTCGCGAACATTGATTATGCCGGTCTGTTTTATAGGAGAGATATTGGGTATAGAGCGGTTGCAAGGGAAAATAAGAGAATTATATTGCAAAGTAACATTGCGGGGTGCTAATACCTGTCAGGCCTTGGCTTTCTGACAATCTCAGCGTTGAAGATCGTGCGGCGTAACATTTCGTTGTCCGCGCTTGGCATATCGATTTCTAGTTCCAACTCAGATTTGCTTGGCTGATAATCTTTTGGCGGTAACTCAATCTTGTTTTTCTGCTTTGACATTTCCTGTCTCCATAAACTTTCTCTGCAACCACTTGAGCACCTTACGTTGGTCGTCGTCGCTCGCCTTGCGAATTATCGCTCAAAGCCGAGACTCGCTCGGAGGTTCAAGCCCGATGTTCTTTGCACCTGGAAGCCTCTAAAAACCGTGCATTTTGTGGTACGATCTGATTCACTTGATGTGGGAGGATTTTGTTTATGCACGCACCTGGATTGTTTGATTTGACGGATCATTTGGCGCGGCTTTCGGCGATGGGAGATCCGCTTGAGGTTTTGGAGCGGCACGTTGATTTCGAAGTGTTTCGCCCAGTTCTTGTTGAAGCGCTTGGCTATGGGGAACGTCCCAAAGGTGGTCGCCCGCCCTATGATGCCGTTGTGATGTTCAAGGTGCTGGTGTTGGCCTCGATGCACAATCTGAGCGATGAGCGGATGGAGTTTCTCATTCGTGACCGTTTCAGTTGGTTGCGGTTTCTGGGATTTCAAATTGGGGAGCCGACCCCTGACCAGAAGACGATCTGGCTTTTCAGAGAGAAGCTGACCCAGGCGGGTGTCTTCAAGGCCCTGTTTGCCGCGTTTGAAGCTCAGCTCTGCGCGCGGGGATACAAACCGACCGGCGGTCAGATTATGGATGCCACGTTGGTCTTTGCCCCGCGCCAGCGGATGACGAAAGCAGAGAAAGCGCGCGCCAAGGCAGGTGAGGCCGCGTCTGACATCTGGCCCGATGATCTGTCCAAGGCTGCCCAGAAAGACACCGATGCGCGTTGGACGGTCAAGTATTCAAAGGCCAAGACGACCAAGGAGGGTGAGGAGGATACTGGCCTTGTCGATATTTCGGTTCCGCACTTTGGGTACAAGAACCACGTGTCCATTGACCGCAAATGGCGCTTCATCCGGGGTGAGACTGGCACGAATGCGGCTCGCTACGACGGGCATGAACGCTCCTCGGTTCTGGACGAGACAAACAGCTCGAAGGCGGTTTGGGCCGATACCAGGTACCGCTCGGCCAGGAATGAGGCTTGGCTGAAGGCGCAAGGGTACCGCTCACATATCCATCGCAAGAAGCCACGCGGCAAACCCATGGCCAGGCATATTCGTCGGGGCAACGCGACACGCTCCGCCATCCGCGCCTGTGTTCGGCTACGAGAAAGGGCCCATGGCTCTGACCATCCGCTCAATCGGCCAAACCCGTGCGAAGGCCCGCATGACCATGGCCAACCTGAGCTACAACTTCCGCCGTCTGATTTTCCACGAGCGACGACAGGCCACAGCCTGACTCCGCCCAAATTCCGGAAATATCCGCCCTGGCAGACCCAAACAGCGCAACACAGCCTCAAATACCACCGACCTTGACCTTCACACCCACTATGCGGGTGACAACGACTGATGCTCGCGTCAAAACCCATCCAGAATCAGCGTTGTTCGAGGTCTCCATCTTCACGGGCGGTTTTTGTGCAAAGATATCAATCTATCTCAAGGAATTAAAAAAGGATGTCTTGCCTCAATTTGATTACTAATGGAAACACACCCGCCCCTAGCCAGATTTCAGCTTGTAACAAGCCAATAAGCCCGTATACTCGCTGTTCCTGTTTGTCCGAAACAGCACAATACGGATAACAAACTGATTATTGCGTAATGGCGCAAAGGTAGTCTCCCATGAGCAACACGAATTTCCCCAATGTATCTTTCGACGATTTGTCACTCTTGGCATCTGTTGTAAAAGCCGTAAAGAAAGTGGGCTATGAAACCCCTTCTCCCATTCAGGCTGAAATTATTCCACACCTATTAGCTGGTCGGGATGTTATTGGGCAAGCGCAAACCGGGACTGGCAAGACGGCTGCGTTTGCGTTGCCGCTGTTATCAAAAATGGATCTTAAATTAACGACACCGCAAGTCCTGATTTTGGCACCTACGCGCGAGCTCGCGATTCAGGTTGCAGAAGCCTTTCAGCAATATGCCAGTTTTCTAACTGGTTTTCATGTATTGCCTATCTATGGTGGTCAGGAATACGGCGTGCAACTGCGTCAACTCAAGCGTGGCGTGCATGTTGTTGTTGGCACACCAGGCCGGGTTATGGATCATATGCGTCGTGGTACATTGTTGCTGGATAAATTAACGTGCCTGGTCTTGGATGAAGCCGATGAAATGTTGCGTATGGGTTTTATTGATGATGTTGAGTGGGTGCTCAAACAATTACCATCGAGCCGCCAGATTGCTTTATTTTCGGCAACCATGCCGCTGGAGATTCGTAAAATATCGAAAAAATATTTAAGCAATCCAGAACAGATCACAATCAAAACAAAAAGTCTTACCGCCGATACAATTCGACAACGCTATATACGGGTCAATGGCAGACAGAAACTCGATGCGCTAACCCGGATTCTTGAAGGCATGACCTTTAATGCGATTCTGATTTTTGTGCGAACCAAGATTGAAACCATTGGCTTGGCGGAAAAATTGGCGGCACGCGGTTATGCCTGTGTTGCTTTGAATGGCGATATTACGCAAAAATTACGCGAACAAACGATCAGTAAATTAAAGTCTGGCAAAATTGACATGTTGGTCGCGACGGATGTAGCGGCACGCGGACTTGATGTCGAACGTATCAGTCATGTTATTAATTATGATATTCCGAGTGATCCAGAGGCGTATACGCATCGCATTGGTCGCACGGGAAGAGCAGGTCGTGAGGGTGAGGCGATTTTATTTGTCACAAATCGTGAACAACGTTTGTTGAGTATGATAGAAAAAGTCACCAGCAAAAAGATTGAACACATGACTATGCCGACAACGGATGCTATTAACCAAGAGCGCATACAGCGCTTCAAACAACGAATAACCGACACCTTAGACAGTGCGCATACCGAGCTATTTCATTCGATCATAACAGAATACCAACTCGAATCAGGCCGTTCAGCGATGGATATCGCCACGGCCTTGGCAAAGATAGCGCAAGGCGATCAACCGTTCTTGATGAAATCGCAGCCAGAACAAAGCGGTCGATCCCGCAATAATGAGCGACGTGATTCAGATCACAGTGATCGCCCGCAAAATAGATTACATAAAGAAGGCCAAAGGAAAAATAAAAGAAAAACCAATAGCGACAAGTCGCGTATTGATAAACAAGACGCACCTCGACAATTAAGGCTGGATCGAAATATGGAGCGGTTTCGGATAGAAGTCGGCAAGGATCATGGTGTGAAGACGCATAATATTGTGGGTGCCATTGCCAATGAGGCAGGCGTTGACAGCCACTACATCAAGAATGTCACGATCTATGAACATTATGCAACGGTAGATCTACCCACAGGTATGCCGCACGATTTATTTAAGGCCATGAAAAAAGTTTGGGTTTCGGGACAACAATTAAATATCACGCGGTTGGGCAATAAAGTAAAAATGTCAGATCGATCTGAAAAAAAGAAGGCAAAGCAATCAGCCATTGTAAAAAAGAAACGCATCAAGTCGGCCAAGAAGCCTAAGACTAGATCTGCCAGTTAAGGAAATTTTTCAATAACGCAAGTCCCGCATGTTGACTTTTTTCAGGGTGGAATTGAGTCGCAAATAAGTTATCTCGTGCCGCCGCCGCGGTATAGCGGCAGATATACTCGGTCGTGCCGACAATATCTGATTCAAGCGTTGGTTTTACATAATAGCTGTGTACAAAATAGAACCAACAATCCTCTTCAATACCCGCCCATAGTGGATGGGATTGTGTCTGCTTGACCCGATTCCAGCCCATTGCCGGTATTTTGTATGAGTCACCATTTTCATCTTTTTGCTTATCATGAAAACGAATGACATTGCCAGGCAAAATACCTAAGCCTTTGACACCACCATCTTCATCGCTGTGCGCCATTAGTGATTGCAGCCCAAGACAAATACCAAAGAAAGGTTTATTAAGAACACATTCACGGATGACCTGATCCAGCCCCTGTTCGTTAAGATGAGCCATGCACTGTCCAATCGCGCCTTGACCTGGAAAGACGACTTTATCCGCTTTCAGTATTGTTGCTGGATTATTACTAACAGTGATGCTGTGATCATTGCCCGCGACCGTCTCCAGTGCCTTGGCAACAGAGTGCAAGTTGCTACTGCCGTAATCAAGAACGACCACTTTAGACATGATGCGGTTTAGCTGTTAAAGCGTACCTTTGGTAGAAGGCAATATCCCGGCCATGCGTGGATCTTGTTCCACAGCAACACGCAAGGCTCGGCCAAAGGCCTTAAAGACAGTTTCTGCGATATGGTGTGCATTGCGGCCACGAAGATTATCGATAT
The DNA here is from genome assembly GCA_951812995.1 of uncultured Gammaproteobacteria bacterium. GTDB lineage: Bacteria > Pseudomonadota > Gammaproteobacteria > Eutrophobiales > Eutrophobiaceae > UBA7359. Next base: position 83,509 of record CATOTD010000001.1, read on the forward strand.
GTAACGACATCATCGCGTGATTGATAAACCCCTGAAAAAATTCAAAGATCAGATCAACATCAAAATCGCCAATGCGCGCCCGCGGGTAATTTACATTGTACTCAAGCCCAGGCCGTCCAGAGCAATCAACCACGACTCGGGACAGTGCTTCGTCGAGCGGCACATACGCGTTAGCATAGCGACGAATACCTTTTTTGTCGGACAGGGTTTTGGTGAATACCTGGCCAAGTGTAATGCCGACATCCTCAACCGTGTGGTGAGCGTCAACATCGAGATCGCCAGTGGCTTTGATATTGATGTCAAACATGCCATGCCGTGCAATTTGATCGATCATGTGTTCCAAAAAGGGTACACCTATATCAAGTTCCGACTTCCCGGTGCCATCAAGATTTAATGACACCTCAATTTGTGTTTCTTTTGTGTTGCGTTTAACCGTTGCACGACGATTGTTCATGGGCTACCACCTGAAAAAATTAGCATGATAGGATAACCTTCAGCGGCGTGATTACCAACAGACGGATTAAAAATGATCGATATTGACGGCATCAAACACTATTTGCTGGCCTTACAAGACCGAATTTGTAAGGCACTCATACAATTAGATAGCGATCTGGTTTTAAGACAGGACGATTGGGATCGTGCCAGCGGTGGTGGTGGGCAAAGTCGGGTTATGCAGCAGGGTCAGGTTTTTGAACAGGCAGGCATAAATTTTTCACATGTTTACGGCGATAATCTACCGCCGACGGCAATGGCACATAGGCCGGAGCTAGCCGGTCGTTCATTCCAGGCACTTGGTAATTCGCTGGTGATTCATCCGTTAAACCCTTATGTACCAACAACGCATCTGAATATACGTTTTTTTGTTGCAGCAAAAGCCGGGGAAGAACCCGTTTGGTGGTTTGGTGGTGGCTTCGACCTTACGCCGTATTATGGATTCAAGGAAGATGCTTGTTATTGGCATGAAAAGGCAAAGGCAGCTTGCGCTGGTTTTGGCGGAGAGGATACCTATAAAAAATATAAAGCCTGGTGCGATAGATATTTCTATCTTAAACATCGAGATGAACCGCGTGGCATAGGCGGGTTATTTTATGACGATTTAAATGAATGGGGTTATGCGCAGTGTTTTGCTTTTATGCAAAGTGTAGGCAACCATTTTCTGGAAGCATATATGCCTATCGTGATGAAGCGCATGGACACGCCCTATTCCAAGCGTGAGCGAGACTTTCAGCTTTATCGACGCGGTAGATATGTTGAGTTCAATTTGATCCATGATCGGGGTACGTTGTTTGGTCTGCAATCGGGTGGTCGGACAGAATCCATCTTGATGTCCATGCCCCCGCTCGTGCGTTGGGAATATAATTGGCGGCCTGAACCCGGATCAGCAGAAGCAGAGCTGTATGCTGTTTTCCTAAAACCACAGGACTGGCTTGATTATTGAATGTGTGAGTTCCAAAGACAGCATATTTTGCTTAAAGGTATGATTAACATATACAATCATAATAAATTTCTGGTAATTATATACTTGTATGATCCAATCCTACTTATCTCGGAGTTCTTTTTGTTTACTACTAGGAAGAAAGTTCTCCTCCGTTACCACCTTTCTGCCTAATTTTTTCTCGATGTCTTTTCTTGTGGTTCCTGCAATTGCTCCTCCAGATTCGGCAGCTTGTTCATTTTCTGTGTTATCCCTGAGCATTTGTAGTCCTTGCTATCTCAGCAGTAGTTGTTTCGCCAAGCATCGTTAACGCAAGCTCTAAAGGAGACATATGGTCTCGCAGATTGTGATGGCCTTTTAACTTTTTAACTTGTTTATGTTGCTTGGTTTTTAACCCAAATGTTTCTCTGGAAATTGCATCAGTTAACATTGCAAACTGTAGCCCTTCATCAACCCCACGAGTTGCCCACTCTCTGGTAAGCTCTTTTCTGGATGCTATCGTTTGAAGCCGAGCATTAACCCATTCGTCAAAATAGCCCTTAGCTTTGTAGGTAAGTATTGCTCTCTTGATCGCAATCTCAGGGTCTTGTGCTTCCTGAATCCGCTCATAGCCAACCTTAGCTAGCCACCTTTTTATAGGCTCCGCTTTTTTTGAGGGATTGACTGGACTATACGAAACGCCATTTCAGTATTAACAGCGTCTGTCTTATATAGCTTTCCGTCAGATGATCGCATTTTCAGTTGTCCGATATTTTCGGACAACTCATAAAATCCTTCTTTTTCAATGAGCTACTTCTTTAGGTCTGATCAATACTTGCCCGGACGGTCACTCCCAGTCATTGCTTCAACAATATCAACTACAGAAAAATACCACTCATTATCATGAAACACCTGTCTTATTTCTTTCCCTCTGAAAATGACAAGCTGGGTTTCTCCCTCTTTAAGCAGAGCGACTTGCGTGCTACCTTTCCCTTGGATTTCCTCTTTGGTTACTTTCGTAAATCTGCTCAGAGTTTCATCCAAGGACATATCAAGGCTTATTGGTTTGTCATATGCTTTTTTGTCTTTGCTCATGCTATTAACGCTTCGTATGTCAAACGACCATTACAGCCAGATAAGAAATCGTTAACTCTCTCACCTTCACCTAAATCTCTAGTGTTATATCTGTAATTAAAATCGCCAAGATATTTATCAAGATGTTTACGGCTAACATAATGATGAATTCCCATCACGCCTCTTTTGAATAATGACCAAGCACCCTCAATTGTGTTTGTATGAATATCGCCATTTACATACTCTCCTACGCTGTGAGTGATGTAACGGTGATTGTAATCTGCTGATAGTTGTCGGTAACCTCTAAACTCTTCTGTCATAACGCTTGCTCCAGATTCTACATTGCCCATGATAATTGGCATATATAGTATCAGAATCAACTTTTGTTATGCTTTGTGTCTGTAGGCTCCCTCCACGCTCGATCATTCCAAGTACAGCGGTTTTTGTTTTTGTGCTTCTGCCTTGAGTTCCTTTTTCCTTCTTATGTTTGTGTTTGTTTGATTCTTTTCCTCCAATATAGGTTTCATCAATTTCAACACACCCAGAAAGAGGTTGGTTAAATGATCTTGTTTGACTGGAATAACGCAAACGTTGCAACATAAACCAAGCTGTTTTTTGTGTTACTTTAATATCTTTGGCGAGCTGAGTAGAAGCTATACCTTTTTTATGAGAAGTAATTTAAGTAAACAGCAACAAACCACTTGCGCAAAGCGATTTTGCTATCCTCAAAGATTGTTCCTACCTTTATACTAAACCGCCTGCGACAATCGCCGCATTTATGTGTTTTGTTATCAGCAAAATGATAAACCTTTGTGCCACCACAATGAGGGCAGTATGCGCCTTTATTCCATCGAATAGAGGTTAGATCATTTATGCAAGTCTGCTCATCTTGTGGGGGGGGACATGTGAATTGATCATGCGGGATGAGGCGGAATAAGGTGGCATGGGATGAAATGAAAATGCTTTTATGTCAAGTGTTTAAGAAGCCCATAGAAGCCGGAACGAAGGGCGAAAAAGGCCGATTTAAGCCGCCGCGAGACAACTGAATTGATCATCACGGCGGCACATCTCCTGTCGCATTTAAGTTATTGAGAAAAAGCAATTTATGCGTTTAAGATGGCATTAAGACGGCTAAAAAGAGTGTTTAAAGCGGTGTTGTGGTTAATTATTAACCATATAAAGCGCATCATTTTCATAACTTATTGTCTTTATTTATTAAAAAACATAAAAACAACAGAAAATACGGGATATTGCCTGTGGATAATTTTATAAAGGTATCTACAATTTTAGGGTATATAACTTATGTAATGGAGTGTTTAATAAGTAACCATCCGAGGCGCGGATTGGGCGGAAAATTGGAGACGCGGTGGGTAGGGAAAAAGGGCGGATTTTTGGGGTGATTTTCGGGCTGGTTTTCGGTCTGGAATCGCAGGCGAGGGTGGGGCTGGTGACTACAAAGGTTGGGTTGGTACTACAGATGATCCATATCAAAAAGTACGACATCGAACTAATCGCCTAGGCAAACGTTATGCAATGTTGTGGAAAGAAGGCACCAGCACCAATGCATATAATATTGGTTCTTATAGTAACCCTAATTTTACAGCTATACTTTTATCAAATAACGTCAAGCCAAATGCTGGGCATGATTGGGTTTGGTGGGTGAGTAATAATGCGGATCAATATCATAGCCAAAACGGCGAGGCTTTGTTGAGGCGTTTTTATGCTGAACGATATCCACACCGCAGAATAAACAGGGTTGTTGATGATGCATTTAATAGAAAAGGGATTTATTACTATGTTCGTCCCGATCTCCCTGATTATAAAGATTCAGCTACATTTGCATATACCGCTGGCGATACTTGGGTCGATGGGTTTGAAATATCACCATTAACACCAATTACAAACAAAGCAACAGATCAAACAGATCAAAATGTAATAGGTGACAATGCCACCGCCAGCGTTAAGAAACCTCTGATTAATGTCATAATATGCGATAATACCGCAATGTTTTAAGTGGAGGGTGAAAAGATGCAACAAAAAAGCCTGGCAGTATCTGGATTCGAGAAATACCGCAAGCAGACACGCAAAGAGATATTTCTCGAAGAGATGAATCAGCTCATTCCCTGGAAAGCGCTGACTGCAGTAATTGCGCCTCATTACCCCAACCCCTGCTGGTCGCCGTCCGGTGGGCATGGAACGCATGCCAGATGCAACCACCCGCTGTAAATTCCGTCATCTGCTGGAGGAGAACAACCTCGGAGTTGCCCTGTTTGATGCTGTTGCCGTCTATCTGGAGGAAAACAGCATGAAAGTATCCAAAGGCACTATTGTTGATGCGACCATCATCAATGCGCCTACCGCCACCAAGAACAAAAGCAAAACCCGTGACCTTGATAGGCATCAGACCAAAAAAGGCAAGCAATGGTACTTTGGCATGAAGGCGCACATCGGTGTGGATAGCAAAACCAAACTGATACACTCGGTTGTTGCCACACCAGCCCATGTCCACGACTCACAGGTACTTGGAGACCTACTGCATGGAGAAGAGACCCGTCTTTGGGGAGATAGTGCCTATGCGGGTCAGCAATCCGTACTCAAGGATAATGACCCTGAGGCAAAAGACTACACCCAGGTCAAAGGCTCACGTCACCGCAAACTGACCGAACAGGACAAGGCTAAAAACCGGCACAAATCCAAAGTCCGTGCCAAGGTTGAGCATGTCTTTCATATCATGTAGCGACAATATGGATTTACCAAAGTCAGATTCAAAGGGCCAGGCAAGAATGCGAACCACCTGTTTGCCCACTGTGCCCTGATTAATCTTATGCTATCAAAGAAACAATTATTACGGCTATCAGTGGCTTAGTACGCCTGGAATAGGGGCGATAGCTGAAAACAGTAGGCCGGGACAAGAGAAATGAAAGAGAGTAATGAGCAAGACGTTCAATGCTCGCTACTATCGAGCACAGTGATGCCCACTTGCTTGAAAATCCTTAATTGATCAGATGTTCCTTAAAATTATGGGCGACACTTACGTCGCCAGAAAAGCTGGAGACCTCGAACAACGCTGATTCTGGATGGATTTTGACTCGAGCACCAGTCGTTGTCACCCGCATAGCGGGTGTGAAGGTCAAGGTCGGTGGTATTTGAGGCTGTGTTGCGCTGTTTGGGACTGCCAGGGCGGGTATTTCCGGAATTTGGGCGGAGTCAGGCTGTGGCCTGTCGTCGCTCGTGGAAGATGAGACGGCGGAAGTTGTAGCTCAGGTTGGCCATGGTCATGCGGGCCTTCGCACGGGTTTGGCCGATTGAGCGGATGGTCAGAGCCATGGGCCCTTTCTCGTAGCCGAACACAGGCGCGGATGGCGGAGCGTGTCGCGTTGCCCCGACGAATATGCCTGGCCATGGGTTTTCCGCGCGGTTTCTTGCGGTGAATATGTGAGCGGTACCCTTGCGCCTTCAGCCAAGCCTCATTCCTGGCCGAGCGGTACCCGGTATCGGCCCAAACCGCCTTCGAGCTGTTTGTCTCGTCCAGAACCGAGGAGCGTTCATGCCCGTCGTAGCGAGCCGCATTCGTGCCAGTCTCACCCCGGATGAAGCGCCATTTGCGGTCTATGGACACGTGGTTCTTGTACCCAAAGTGGGGAACCGAAATATCGACAAGGCCCGCGTCCTCCTCACCCTCCTTGGTCGTCTTGGCCTTTGAATACTTGACCGTCCAACGCGCATCGGTGTCTTTCTGCGCTGCCTTGGACAGATCATCGGGCCAGATGTCGGACGCGCCTTCGCCCGCTTTAGCGCGCTCCTTTTCTTCTTTCGTCATTCGTTGGCGCGGTGCTGAGACCAGGGTCGCATCCACGATCTGTCCGCCAGTGGGCTTGTAGCCGCGGTCTCGCAGCTGAGCTTCAAACGCGGCAAACAGGGCATTGAAGACACCCGCCTAGGTCAGCTTCTCTCTGAAAAGCCAGATCGTCTTCTGATCAGGTGTTGGCTCCCCGATTTGAAATCCCAGGAACCGTAGCCAACTGAAACGGTCACGAATGAGAAACTCCATCCGCTCATCGCTCAGATTGTGCATCGATGCCAACACCAGCACCTTGAACATCACAACGGCATCATAGGGCGGACGACCACCTTTGGGACGTTCCCCATAGCCAAGTGCTGCCACCAAAACGGGACGGAGTGCTTCGAAATTCACATGACAGTCCAGAGCTTCAAGCGGATCTCCCGTCGCCGAAAGCCGCGCCAAATGATCCGTCAAATCAAACAATCCAGGTGCGTGCATAAACAAAATCCTCCCACATCAAGTGAATCAGATCGTACCACAAAATGTACGGTTTTTAGAGGCTTCCAACTTCTGATGAGGCCGCTTGGCGAGCGGCCTGGATGAGGTATATATGGAATTCAAACGCTAATTATCAAACATATATATCTTGCCCTGATTTATCACAATCCGGCAACCCAATTTACACTGAAAACCCAGTGCCGGACAGCACCACCTTGCAGGAAAATTACACCGTAAATAATGACTATCCGGTTGATGAAATCGAGACCGAAATACCTTCATTTTTAGGCAATCCTTAAGCCCAAAAATCAGGCTCAAAAACACCACCAAAATCGACTCAAATATTGGACTTGATTTAACCCCAAATTAAGGGATGTTTAAGCACCCTTAAAACGGCCTAAAAAAGACCCAAAAAATGACCACCAAAATCACCCCAATATTGCCCATATCTATGGATAACTCTGTGTATAAGTACCTAAAAAATGATGATCAATTCAGATGTCCCCGTACAGCATTGTGCATAGGATCAGGCACGCGATGCAGTATGTTACCTGGAAGGACTACAAGGCGGTTGTAGTCGACTTGTAGCAAATCTACCCGTCAGCTACGGAGGCGGAAGCACTGTTGGTGCTTGATGTCTTTGGTGACGAATGGGATGCCAAATACCCTAAGACCAGCCGTTCCTGGCAGAGTCATTGGCAGAACCTCAACACCCTGTTTGATTACCCGCAGGACTTGCGCAAGGCAATCTATACCACCAACGCCATTGCATCGCTCAACAGCGTCATCAGGAAAGCCATCAAAAAACGTAAGTTGTTCCCAACCGATGACGCTACCAGAAAGGTGAGCTATCTGGCCATTCAAGATGCATCAAAGCAGTGGACTATGTCGATTAAATATTGGAAACCAGCGATGAATCGCTTTATTATCGAATTCGAAGACCGACTAAAGGATTTCGTTTAAGCAACGGCAGTTACACAGAATTCGGGAAAGGCTAGATCAAGTTGCCTGATTAACCCTACAAGATGCTACAAATTATGACACAGTTTTTTTACCTCATCTTTCGCCTTGGCAAGATCAGCCTGGCGTTCTTCTTCAGTGGCACGTCGGCGATTGCCATCATCATCCACATAATTAACACGCGGTCTCTCATAACTGGCCTGCACCTTTTTCGCTTTTTCACATTGCGCCTTTTTTTGTGCCAATTCCGACTTTTCTTTTGCTGTATCTTCAGCTTTTTTTATTCTTTCTTCTCGAAGTTTATTGGCTTTTTCGATAGTAGACATTTCCTTTTTAGTTGCCGCTTCGGAATTTATTGATGGCGGCGGCGCAATAATATCGGGCACAATATTGGGTGGCGGTGGATTTTGTGTGTAGTGTGTATTACCATTTTCATCCACCCATTTATACATTTCAGCGTGGGCAATATTGGCAATCATACAACTACCAGACAGTATTACGATGCCGACAATATAAGATAGAATTTTAACCATATTTGAGACCTTAACCGATTATGTAACGCAAAATTATACGATTCAAATAATATTTTGTAACTATTGAATTAACATAAATAAGATCAAATAGTATAATACGCAACGTAGATGCAAAATTATTTATCTGAGATAGCCATTAAGGAGCCAATAATGAAATTATTCACACCCATACTGCTTTTATTAACATTTATTTTCACTGCCAGTAATACCATTGCAGCGGTCAATATTGTTGAATGTGAGGATAAAGAAGGCAATCGAAGTTTCCAGAAAACCTGTCCCCCCGGGTCGAAAATGGTAAGCAAGAAAAAGCTATCCACTGGCAAGAACAATAAAAATAGCGATGGCGTAAATATCAGCGCTACGCTTTATGTCGTTCCTGACTGCGATACCTGTGACGAAGTGATAGAGTTTTTACAAGCCCGAAATGTAACCATAACAAAGAAAATCGTCGATAAAGATTTGAAATTGCAAACAGAGTTGACTGAATTAACAGGCGGATTGAGAGTGCCCACTACAACAATAGGGGAATCAGTCATTATCGGGTATAACCGATCTGAACTAAAAACAGCACTCAAGGCATCTGGATATCAGGAAGAAGATGACAACTCTTAAACAGTCTCATTTTCCTGGATAAGATCTTTTGGTAGAGAAAATACTACTTTTTCAGTGATGCCCGGGTTTTCTTCAACCAGGGTCGCACCCCATTTTTCGAGTTTAGCGACAACTTCTTCAACCAGAATTTCTGGTGCTGATGCGCCAGCAGTCAGGCCAATTTTTTCTTTCCCGTCCACCCATTCTTTTTGAATCTCGGCGGCCGCATCGATTAAGTAGGCAGGAATCCCCGCTTTTTGAGATAACTCCATTAAGCGTGTTGAATTTGAGCTGTTGGGTGAGCCGACGACCAGGATCAGATCACAGTTTAATACCAGTTTTTTGACTGCATCTTGTCTATTCTGGGTCGCATAACAAATATCTTCTTTTTTAGGACCCTCGATATTTGGAAATCGTTCTCTTAAGGCATTGATAATCAGGGCCGTGTCGTCCATTGACAAAGTCGTTTGCGTTACAAAGGCAAGAAATTCGGGATGTTTGACCTTCAGCTTCATCACATCTGCAACTGACTCAACTAGATACATGCCGCCATTGCCGTTTTTGGATCGATATTGCCCGATTGTGCCTTCAACTTCAGGATGACCTGCATGACCAATCAATATACATTCTCTTTCTTCATCCTGATATTTGCCAACTTCCATGTGCACCTTGGTGACCAAGGGACAAATGGCATCAAAGATCCGGAGCTTTCTATGTGCGCCTACTTCACGCACTGCTTTTGAAACGCCATGGGCACTGAATATGACGGTTGAATCATCAGGCACTTCATCTAGTTCTTCGACAAAAACAGCTCCTTTATTGCGCAGGGAACGCACGACATATTTGTTATGCACGACCTCATGCCGGACATAGACCGGGGCACCAAACAAGATCAAGGCCCGTTCAACAATTTCTATAGCGCGATCTACGCCCGCACAAAAACCACGTGGATTAGCGAGTAATATTTGCATCACATTTTATCCTTTAGAAAACTTAAAATGCCCAAGCTAAACCCAGGCTAAACATACTGGACGTAAGCCAGGCTGGCGACGAGTGTATCATGTAAGTCAATTATCAATCTTTTTTTCATTAGAAAAAAAAGCATCAATAAGCAACATCACCGCGCCAACTGTAATGGCTGAATCTGCAATATTAAAGGTCGGCCAGTAGCTGTTCTGATAATAAACTTCAATAAAATCTACAACATGGCCCAAAAGCACCCGGTCGCAAACATTGCCGATTGCGCCACCCAACACCAAGGCGAGAGCTGTTAATAACCAACGCTTGTTTGCGGGCAAACCGTGCATCCAGATAATAATTGCAATGCTTATTAATGTGGCCACACCGATAAAAAACCACCGTTGCCACCCGCTGGCCTCGCTTAAAAAACTAAATGCGGCACCCGTATTATACATTAGGGTCAAATTAAACCCCGGCATAACCTGAACTGCTTGATGTAGATGCAATTCCTGATTCGCGTAATATTTTGTTATTTGATCAAGCACAATAACTATGCATGACAAACTCAAGTATTTAACCATCGTTAATCACTTTTCATGTGTCATACTGATATTTTCAATACAACGATGACACAACTGAGGATGCGCCTCATGTGTTCCAACATCTTCTCGATGATGCCAGCAACGAGCGCATTTTATATGTTTTGATGCGGTCGCAAGCACAAACAGACCGGGTATTTCAGACGCAACCGCAGTGGTTGGTTTTTGTGCTTCGGTATGCAAGCGCGCATCGGATGTAATCAAGATAAAACGTAAATCATCCCCCACTTTTTCAAGCTGCTGCAAAATCCTGGCATTACAATAAAGATCAACTTCCGCATCTAATGATGAACCAATACCACCTGCAACACGCAATTTTTCTAGCTGTTTATTAATCGCATCGCGCATTGGGATGATTGCATCCCAAGTGATTTTGCGCTGCCGTGATGCCGCTACATCGAGCGTCAGCGTATACCAACCTTCCAGAAAAACAGAATCACTACGGTTACCAGGAATATACTGCCAGATCTCATCTGCGGTGAAACTTAAAATGGGTGCCAACCATCGCGTCATCATTTCAACAAGATGATACATTGCAGTTTGCGCAGATCGCCGTGCCAAACTATTTTCAGGCGCTGTGTATTGTCTGTCTTTTACAATATCCAGGTAAAAGCCACCCATCTCAATCACACAAAATTGATGTACCATTTTATAAACTAAATGAAATTCAAACTGATCATAGGCAACAATAATCTTTTCCTGCAAACGCATGGCGTGTTCAATAGCCCATTTATCCAGCGCCAACATTTCTGCATAGGGCACACTGTTCTCTGCGGGCTTGAAACCATTCAAGTTTGATAGAAAATAACGCGCTGTATTACGGATACGTCGATAGGCATCTGCCATCCGTTGCAGTATTTCATCAGAAACACTCATCTCCGTACGATAATCGGCGGCGGCCACCCATAGTCGTAAAACATCAGCACCGAGCCGGTTTACCACTTTTTGCGGGACCACGATATTGCCCCTGGACTTGGACATCTTCATGCCTTTGGCATCGACCGTAAACCCATGCGTCAGCACATTGCGATAGGGTGCATCACCCTTGTGCATCGCTACCGATGTCAATAATGATGATTGAAACCAGCCCCGATGCTGATCGGATCCTTCCAGATAGAGATCAGCAGGAACGCTTAAATCCTCTCTTTCATTTAGCACGCTATAGTGAGTCACACCTGAATCAAACCAGACATCTAACGTATCGGTCACTTTGACATATAGACAAGACGCATCCCCCAGCAAGCTCGACGCATCCAAATCAAACCAGGCCTCAATGCCTTGTTCTTCAATCAAGTCGGCTACTGTCTCAATCAACGTGGCGGTGTCGGGATGTAACGCCTGTGACTCGCGATGGATAAAGACTGTAATGGGCACCCCCCAGGTACGTTGTCGCGAGATACACCAATCCGGTCGATTGGTGATCATGTCATGGATACGTTCCTCGCCCCAGGCCGGCACCCAATGTACGTCTTTGATTGCTGTTAAGGCCTGATGACGCAAACCATTCGCGTCCATACTGATAAACCATTGTGGTGTGGCACGAAAAATAATAGGGGTTTTATGCCGCCAACAGTGTGGATAGCTATGGCGCAACGTTTCCTGATGTAACAAAGCGCCTTTTTCTTGCAGGACGTTTAACACAGAGGCATTGGCCTTGGACACATGTTCGCCCGCGAACAGTTCTGTATTTGGCAAGAAACAACCATTGTCGCCAACCGGATTATCAACCGGCAGGCCATAGCGTAGACCCACTACATAGTCTTCCTGGCCATGTCCCGGGGCTGTATGTACTGCACCTGTGCCAGCTTCTAACGTGACATGATCGCCTGAGATGATCGGCACCATGCGATCATAAAAGGGGTGTTGGAGTTTTATACCTTCAAGGGTGGCACCCGTACACGTTCCCAATACCTTATACGCATCAATACTACAGCGAGACATCAGTGCCTGGTGCAAGTCTGCGGCTACCACCAAGGCCTCATCACCAATTTGCACCAGTACATAATTAAACCCGGCGTTTAATGCCACGGCTTGGTTGGCGGGTAAGGTCCATGGGGTTGTTGTCCAGATTACGACAGAGACTGCATCGAGTTGTGCGGCAACGGCAAAACATTGCAAAATTGCAGTTTGTTCGATCACTTTAAATCGAACATCGATAGCGGTTGATTGTTTGTCTTCGTATTCGATTTCCGCCTCAGCAAGTGCAGAGCCACAATCTGTACACCAATGCACGGGCTTCACGCCTTTATGCAGATACCCGGCATCAATAATCTTACCCAAGGAGCGCACGATATTTGCTTCGGTCTTGAAATCCATCGTCAGATAAGGTCGCTCCCAATCACCCAAAACACCCAAGCGGATGAAATCTTCGCGTTGACGGTCAACCTGCTTGAGTGCATATTCGCGACAGGCGCAACGAAACTTGTCAGGTTCAACTTTTACGCCTGCTTTGCCAATTTTCTTTTCGACCTGCAACTCAATGGGCAAACCATGGCAATCCCAGCCTGGCACATAAGGCGCATCCAAACCGTTCAGCCCCTGTGCTTTCACAATAATGTCTTTAAGTATCTTGTTGACCGCATGACCAATATGAATATCACCATTCGCATACGGCGGCCCATCATGCAGAATAAATTTTTTCGCGCCCGCTTTCTTTTTTCGTATTTGGCCATAGAGATCGTTTTCTTGCCAATGCTGCAACATACGAGGCTCACGTTGGACAAGATTGGCTTTCATGGGAAATGCCGTATTCGGTAAGTTTAGTGTGTCTTTGTAATTCGTCATCGTTTTATTATTATTGGGTTGTATGTTTAAGCAACCTCTGATTAATGCCATAATTTGCCATAATATGCGATAATACCGCAATGTTTTAAGTGGAGGGTGAAAAGATGCAACAAAAAAGCCTGGCAGGTTCTGGATTCGAGAAATACCGCAAGCAGACACGCAAAGAGATATTTCTCGAAGAGATGAATCAGCTCATTCCCTGGCAAGCGCTGACTGCAGTAATTGAGCCTCATTACCCCAACCCCTGCTGGTCGCCGTCCGGTGGGCATGGAACGCATGCTGAGAATTGACTTCCTGCAACACTGGTTTGCCTTATCTGATCCTGCCACAGAAGCGGCTTTATATGACACACCTGCCATGCGGTGTTTTGCCCAGATAGACTTAGGTCAGGAACCCGTGCCAGATGCAACCACCCGCTGTCAATGCCGTCATCTACTGGAGGAGAACAAGCTCGGAGTTGCCCTGTTTGATGCTGTTGCCGTCTATCTGGAGGAAAACGGCATGAAAGTATCCAAAGGCACTATTGTTGATGCGACCATCATCAATGCGCCTACCGCCACCAAGAACAAAAGCAACACCCGTGACCCTGATAGGCATCAGACCAAACAAGGCAAGCCATGGTACTTTGGCATGAAGGCGCACATCGGTGTGGATAGCAAAACCAAACTGATACACTCTGTTGTTGCCACACCAGCCCATGTCCACGACTCACAGGTACTTGGAGACCTACTGCATGGAGAAGAGACCCGTCTTTGGGGAGATAGTGCCTATGCGGGTCAGCAATCCGTACTCAAGGATAATGACCCTGAGGCAAAAGACTACACCCAGGTCAAAGGCTCACGTCACCGCAAACTGACCGAACAGGACAAGGCTAAAAACCGGCACAAATCCAAAGTCCGTGCCAAGGTTGAGCATGTCTTTCATATCATGCAGCGACAATATGGATTTACCAAAGTCAGATTCAAAGGGCCAGGCAAGAATGCGAACCACCTGTTTGCCCACTGTGCCCTGATTAATCTTATGCTATCAAAGAAACAATTATTACGGCTATCAGTGGCTTAGTACGCCTGGAATAGGGGCGATAGCTGAAACCAGTAGGCCGGGACAAGAGAAATGAAAGAGAGTAATGAGCAAGACGTTCAATGCTCGCTACTATCGAGCACAGTGATGCCCACTTGCTTGAAAATCCTTAATTGATCAGATGTTCCTTATATTGTATACTTTATACTTCTCAAGTATGAATCCCAATTAATTGTGTATACTCTGTAAAAAAGACACCCAAAAATAAAAACACAGCAGTACTATCAGTCTTTATTGAGAGCTATTGTCAAAAGTAGTGTCTGACAAGTTGATCATGCGGCGGCCTTGTCGTCCTCAGTGACCTCGATTCCATCTTTAAGCTTCACGCCTTTAATCACCTTTGCCAGGTGTCTGAGGCCTCTCAATTTGCGCCAGGAATCTTCGGCACATAATCCCATCTTGCAGATCATCGTCAGCATCGTAATCCGCGTGACACAACCTTTGGCCTGGCGTGTTCTATGCCGGATTGTCGCAAATCTCGACGGGGTGACATTCGTTGTCCTGATGTGGGTCCAGTGCTCTGCTGGAAAGTCATAAAATGCCAGCAACGCATCACGGTCTTTCGATAAGCATGCCACTGCCTTGGGACACTTTGCGCCGAAACGTTCCTCAAATGCATCAAATGCCTTCTCTGCATCAGTGCGCCCCTCTGCCATCCAAATGTCATGTAGCCCTTGTTTCGCTTTCTCCTGGACAGACTTGGAAGCCTCTAAAAACCGTGCATTTTGTGGTACGGTCTGATTCACTTGATGTGGGAGGATTTTGTTTATGCCCGCACCTGGATTGTTTGACTTGACGGATCATTTGGCGCGGCTTTCGGCGATGGGAGATCCGCTTGAGGTTTTGGAGCGGCACGTTGATTTCGAAGTGTTTCGCCCCGTTTTGGTGGCAGCGCTTGGCTATGGGGAATGTCCCAAAGGGGGTCGCCCGCCCTATGATGCCGTTGTGATGTTCAAGGTGCTGGTCTTGGCCTCGATGCACGATCTGAGCGATGAGCGGATGGAGTTTCTCATTCGTGACCGTTTCAGTTGGCTGCGGTTCCTGGGATTTCAAATCGGGGAGCCGACACCTGATCAGAAGACGATCTGGCTTTTCAGAGAGAAGCTGACCCAGGCGGGTGTCTGCAAGGCCCTGTTTGCCGCGTTTGAAGCTCAGCTCTGCGCGCGGGGATACAAACCGACCGGCGGTCAGATTGTGGATGCCACGTTGGTTTCCGCCCCGCGCCAACGGATGACGAAAGAAGAGAAAGCGCGCGCCAAGGCAGGTGAGGCCGCGTCTGACATCTGGCCCGATGATCTGTCCAAGGCAGCGCAGAAAGACACCGATGCGCGTTGGACGGTCAAGTATTCAAAGGCCAAGACGACCAAGGAGGGTGAGGAGGATACTGGCCTTGTCGATATTTCGGTCCCACACTTCGGCTATAAGAACCACGTGTCCATCGACCGCAAATGGCGCTTCATCCGGGGTGAGACTGGCACGAATGCGGCTCGCTACGACGGGCATGAACGCTCCTCGGTTCTGGACGAGACAAACAGCTCGAAGGCGGTTTGGGCCGATACCAGGTACCGCTCGGCCAGGAATGAGGCTTGGCTGAAGGCGCAAGGGTACCGCTCACATATCCATCGCAAGAAGCCACGCGGCAAACCCATGGCCAGGCATATTCGTCGGGGCAACGCGACACGCTCCGCCATCCGCGCCTGTGTTCGGCTACGAGAAAGGGCCCATGGCTCTGACCATCCGCTCAATCGGCCAAACCCGTGCGAAGGCCCGCATGACCATGGCCAACCTGAGCTACAACTTCCGCCGTCTCATCTTCCACGAGCGACGACAGGCCACAGCCTGACTCCGCCCAAATTCCGGAAATACCCGCCCTGGCAGACCCAAACAGCGCAACACAGCCTCAAATACCACCGATCTTGACCTTCACACCCGCTATGCGGGTGACAACGACTGGTGCTCGCGTCAAAACCCATCCAGAATCAGCGTTGTTCGAGGTCTCCAGCTACTCAGACCTTAAAACAAGTGGTTTTAACCGTCAAGCATCAGCGGCCAAACCGCGGGCTCAGCGAATGGTTTGGCCCGACTGCAACACCTTGTTGTTATGTGACCGCTTCATTTTTGACTTTTGAGTACGGCACGCATAGTGCATTTATACAAATCTGCCCACGTTAGCCAGCCCATATTATTTGCTACTAATTCAACAGGCGGGATTTAATGCCATTAAGGGCTTCTTGTAGTGGTCGCAAGCTATTGTTCCTGCCTTCCTTGTAGTATTTAAATATCCACGCACTCCGCCACTTACTATTTGTAGCCACCGCCTGGTGATTCCATTGCGGTTGTCTTATTTTTCCGTTGCACCATCATATCGGCGGGCGCAATGTCCAAGAATAAAAGTAAAATTCCTGGTTACTACCGATGCGCGAATCTAGGCCAACCCGCAGCTTCCTGGCGATCTGATCGTGCGGCTTTTCAGGTGGAGCCGCGGGGCTTACCGAAGAATATAGTTTCGCCTCGACAAACACTAATACCCCAGGTGCCTCAATACTTGCGTCCACCTCGGTTGATTCTTTCGTCAAGTTACCTTTGTAGGTCTTTCCGATATGTATATTTATATCATCGCTACCAATGCCGCGGTCTCGAAACAATAAGGGACTCTTGCCCTGATATGCGTCCTCTAGCAATTCATCCAAGGCAATAACTTTGTCCAGGCATGGGAAATGAGCCAGCGTATCAAAGCATGACCAGGTGAGGGCATCCTCACTATTTGAGCTGAAAGCGTTTGCAATCTTATGTTGCATTCCCTTGTAGTCTTGCTTGAGGAATGAACGCAACGCTTCCTATCGACCTGGAATAATCACATGATTGCGTTGGTAATTATCGTATTTCAAGGGTTTTATTCAGTTACATAACGCCTGCATAAAAGGCGAACGTTGACAAACTTGTTAGATTTCCTTTGGCACATAGTGATATTCCTTTAATCTATTCCGGCAGATTGCAAGCTCTTCGGGAGAAAACAATTCGTGCCATTCGATGTTTTCTACAATAAGTGCCTCAACGTTTAGGTCTAACCGTCCAAGCTCCCACAATGCTGTATAACCGTCAGAAACTGTCCGTGAATGAATTAATCTACGAGCTGTTTCTAGCCCTCCAAGCTCATGGAGCATTTTTAGAAATCTTGATGCTTGATAGCCGGTTTCGGATAGTGCACTACGATAGATATCCTCCATTGCTGTATTGAAGTTGGAAGCCTCTAAAAACCGTACATTTTATGGTACGATCTGATTCACTTGATGTGGGAGGGTTTTGTTTATGCACGCACCTGGATTGTTTGACTTGACGGATCATTTGGCGCGGCTTTCGGCGATGGGAGATCCGCTTGAGGTTTTGGAGCGGCACGTTGATTTCGAAGTGTTTCGCCCAGTTCTTGTTGAAGCGCTTGGCTATGGGGAACGTCCCAAAGGTGGTCGCCCTCCTTATGACCCAGTTGTGATGTTCAAGGTTCTGGTCTTGGCCTTGATGCACAATCTGAGCGATGAGCGGATGGAGTTTCTCATTCGTGACCGTTTCAGTTGGCTACGGTTCCTGGGATTTCAAATCGGGGAGCCGACACCTGATCAGAAGACGATCTGGCTTTTCAGAGAGAAGCTGACCCAGGCGGGTGTCTTCAAGGCCCTGTTTGCCGCGTTTGAAGCTCAGCTGTGCGCGCGGGGATACAAACCTACCGGCGGTCAGATTGTGGATGCCACGTTGGTCTTTGCCCCGCGCCAGCGGATGACGAAAGAAGAGAAAGCGCGCGCCAAGGCAGGTGAGGCCGCGTCTGACATCTGGCCCGATGATCTGTCCAAGGCAGCGCAGAAAGGCACCGATGCGCGTTGGACGGTCAAGTATTCAAAGGCCAAGACGACCAAGGAGGGTGAGGAGGATACTGGCCTTGTCGATATTTCGGTTCCCTACTTTGGGTACAAGAACCACGTGTCCATTGACCGCAAATGGCGCTTCATCCGGGGTGAGACTGGCACGAATGCGGCTCGCTACGACGGGCATGAACGCTCCTCGGTTCTGGACGAGACAAACAGCTCGAAGTCTGTTTGGGCCGATACCGGGTACCGCTCGGCCAGGAATGAGGCTTGGCTGAAGGCGCAAGGGTACCGTTCACACATTCACCGCAAGAAACCGCGCGGCAAACCCATGGCCAGGCATATTCGCCGGGGCAACGCCACGCGGTCAGCCATTCGGGCCTGCGTCGAGCATGTGTTCGGGTACGAGAAGGGACCCATGGCTCTGACCATCCGCTCAATCGGTCAAACCCGTGCGAAGGCCCGCATGACCATGGCCAACCTGAGCTACAACTTCCGCCGTCTCATCTTCCACGAGCGACGACAGGCCACAGCCTGACTCCGCCCAAATTCCGGAAATACCCGCCCTGGCAGACCCAAACAGCGCAACACAGCCTCAAATACCACCGACCTTGACCTTCACACCCGCTATGCGGGTGACAACGACTGGTGCTCGCGTCAAAATCCATCCAGAATCAGCGTTGTTCGAGGTCTCCAGTTTTTGATTAAGGTTACATCAGGCATATACGCTCCTTATGATATCTAACGCCGCCAGTAGGGGTTGACAAACCATAGAGAAGCAGCGGTTTGGCTGGCCTTGTTATGCGATTTTTCACAGTCTTACAGCTCTAACTCTGACATCAAGCACCCTTTTCGTTTTCGGGTTTAAATCACACTCATATATATAGTTTTCCCATGAACCAAATCCATTTTGGAATTTGATCTTGTCACCTATGTATGTGATGTAGCCTTTGCTTTTATCCTTCCATTGAAATTGACTGAACTTTGGCTCAAGCATTCCATCGGTCCATTCATGTGAATATTTTGCCAATTTCTCAACATAAATATCGTAATACATGCCAGCCGAGAGGTTGTGCTTATCGCCCCAACACTGCAGGTCTTGCCTACAAACCGCCTCTGCCGCTTGTTTTGATGCTTCTGACTTTTCATCATCACCACCGCCCGTGCATTTGACGAAGCCCCAAGCGAGGAGGCCCAGGAGTCCCAAAAGAATGGCAATCAAAATAATTCTGATTACAAGTTCCTCCTTAGCCGACAGACCAGGATCTTCAACACCGCAATGTGGGCACGTCTCGGCACTTGTTGAAACTTCCTTTCCACACTCTTTGCACTTCGTGGCCGACACACCAGGGTTTTTAACATCGCAATGTGGGCACGCCTTGGCACTTGTTAAAACTTTCTTTCCACATTCTTTGCACTTCGTCATTTCCCATTCTTTAGCCGGCGAGTTATAACCGAATCTGGTGTCTGAATAGGTTGAAGTATGCGGCGTGCCTTGCTGAAATCGGTTTTGTCTAGCAATCGAAAGTAGCAAGAGGAGTACGCCACACATGACAAACAATACTGTGATTGATCTGGGTACACCAGAGGGCATTGATCCACTGACAGAACTAATCAAATCGGGTGCGAGGCAGTTAATCACCGAAGCGGTCCAGGCAGAGCCAGATGAGTTGATGACAAAGTATGATGGTCAAAAAACGACTGACAGATGCCAGCGCGTTGTCCGCAGTGGCCATCATCCCGAACGAGAGGTGATTACAGGGGTTGGCAAGGTCAGCGTTGAGGTGCCCAATATCCGTAGCCGTGAGGGTGAGTCGGCGAGCTTTCAATCTTTGCTTGTACCGCCCTACATCCGGCGCACAGCGACCCTGGATGCGGCGATTCCCTGGCTTTATTTGAAAGGTGTTTCGAGTGGTCAGATGCAAAGTGCACTGGAAGCGATTGTCGGATTGGAGGCTAAAGGGCTGTCGGCCAATGTCGTGGGTCGTTTGAAACGGCAATGGGAAGCTACATACAAGCAATGGTGTACACGTTCCGTGTCTGATGAATGGGTCTATATCTGGACTGATGGCATCTACAGTGGTCTTCGAGGTGACGATGGTCGATTGTGTTGCCTGGTCATCATCGGTGTGAACAGTCGCGGTCAGAAGCATTTTATGTCGATTGAAGAGGGTGTCAGGGAATCGAAACAGCGCTGGCGAGCAGTGTTGTTGTCGTTGCAACAAAGAGGCTTGGGGTAGCCCCAAAGCTGGCCATTGGCGATGGTGCTTTGGGTTTCTGGGCAGCCCTTGAGGCAGTGTATCCAGAGACTGATGTGCAACGTTGCTGGATGCACAAGACCGGCAATGTGCTGAACTATCTGCCCAAGTCTGTTCAGGAGAAAGCAAAGCAGGGTCTGGATGGCATTTGGATGGCAGAAGATCGAGCTGATGCAGAGAAGGCATTTGATGCATTTGAGGAACGTTTCGGTGTCAAGTATCCCAAGGCAGTGGCATGCTTATCGAAAGACCGTGATGCGTTGCTGGCATTTTATGACTTTCCAGCAGAGCACTGGAGCCACATCAGGACAACGAATGTCACCCCGTCGAGCTTTGCGACAATCCGGCACAGGACACGCCAGGCTAAAGGTTGTGTCACGCGGATTACGATGCTGACGATGATCTACAAGATGGGATTATGCGCAGAAGATTCCTGGCGCAAATTGAGGAGCTTCAGACACCTGGCGAAGGTGATTGGAGGCGTGAAGCTTAAAGATGGAATCGAGGTCACTGAGAACGACAAGGTAGCCGCATGATCAACTTGTCAGACACTACTTTTGACGATAACTCAGAGTCATTGGCAGAACCTCAACACCCTGTTTGATTACCCGCAGGACATGCGCAAGGCAATCTATACCACCAACGCCATTGCATCGTTCAACAGCGTCATCAGGAAAGCCATCAAAAAACGTAAGCTGTTCCCAACCGATGACGCTACCAGAAAGGTGATCTATCTGGCCATTCAAGATGCATCAAAGCAGTGGACTATGTCGATTAAATATTGGCAACCAGCGATGAATCGCTTTATGATCGAATTCGAAGACCGACTAAAGGACTTCGTTTAAGCAACGGCAGTTACACAGAATCAGGGAAAGGCTCGGTGGCTTCAGTGCCAGCCGCGGAATTTTGTTTGCAACTTGAGCACAGGCCGGAAAATACCGCCATTGCGGGTGATGTCACCGGTAAAATCAGCGGCAGCTTTGCGGCACTGTACAGGTTTGAATGTGGTTTGAGTCGCGGTACAATCTGTTACGGCAAGTGTTTTCTGGCATATCTAAACGATTACAATTTTACTGTGCATTATTCTTGGCAATTAAAGGGACTTATCTTAGTGATGCAATAATTGGATCTGGTAAATACTAAGGAACATCTGATCAATTAAGGATTTTCAAGCAAGTGGGCATCACTGTGCTCGATAGTAGCGAGCATTGAACGTCTTGCTCATTACTCTCTTTCATTTCTCTTGTCCCGGCCTACTGGTTTTCAGCTATCGCCCCTATTCCAGGCGTACTAAGCCACTGATAGCCGTAATAATTGTTTCTTTGATAGCATAAAATTAATCAGGGCACAGTGGGCAAACAGGTGGTTCGCATTCTTGCCTGGCCCTTTGAATCTGACTTTGGTAAATCCATATTGTCGCTGCATGATATGAAAGACATGCTCAACCTTGGCACGGACTTTGGATTTGTGCCGGTTTTTAGCCTTGTCCTGTTCGGTCAGTTTGCGGTGACGTGAGCCTTTGACCTGGGTGTAGTCTTTTACCTTGGGGTCATTATCCTTGAGTACGGATTGCTGACCCGCATAGGCACTATCTCCCCAAAGACGGGTCTCTTCTCCATGCAGTAGGTCTCCAAGTACCTGTGAGTCGTGGACATGGGCTGGTGTGGCAGCAACAGAGTGTATCAGTTTGGTTTTGCTATCCACACCGATGTGCGCCTTCATGCCAAAGTACCATTGCTTGCCTTTTTTGGTCTGATGCCTATCAAGATCACGGGTTTTGCTTTTGTTCTTGGTGGCGGTAGGCGCATTGATGAGGGTCGCATCAACAATAGTGCCTTTGGATACTTTCATGCTGTTTTCCTCCAGATAGACGGCAACAGCATCAAACAGGGCAACTCCGAGGTTGTTCTCCTCCAGCAGATGACGGAATTTACAGCGGGTGGTTGCATCTGGCACGGGTTCCTGACCTAAGTCTATCTGGGCAAAACACCGCATGGCTGGTGTGTCATATAAAGCCGCTTCTGTGGCAGGATCAGATAAGGCAAACCAGTGTTGCAGGAAGTAGATTCTCAGCATGCGTTCCAGGCCCACCGGACGGCGACCAGCAGGGGTTGGGGTAATGAGGCTCAATTACTGCAGTCAGCTCTTTCCAGGGAATGAGCTGATTCATCTCTTCGAGAAATATCTCTTTGCGTGTCTGCTTGCGGTATTTCTCGAATCCAGATACTGCCAGGCTTTTTTGTTGCATCTTTTCACCCTCCACTTAAAACATTGCGGTATTATCGCATATTATGGCAAATTATGGCATTAATCAGAGGTTCCCTAATACAGATACAGGCTGTCCGAGAAATAAAGAGCATATAGTGTTGATAACTTTGCAATTAAATCGGTTCAATAATTAAGCGGGACAATCATTATTACCCCGATTATTTGTAAACTGTCTATTCAGCACGTTGTGATGATTTATTATCAGGGCGCATCACGACGGCCACTAACAAACGCATAATCACAAGGTATTAAAACTGTATGTGAATCGCAATGACATAACGCGGGGCTAAATGATTTTGTGACAGGATATACCGAGTTTCGGGATTTCAAACCAGGGCACTACATTTAATCGAAGCACTCAGGATAGATACATTACGCAGTAGGCCGACACAGCGTTGGCACAATCTGGCTTTTCTTGTGGGCCCCCTTTTTTGACGCACAGCAATATTGGGTAACACAGATACTTAAGATTTACGCGCATAAATATCATTGATGAAAGAGTTTTCAATCGTATGGCAACAGCAGTAAATTCAAATCAACTTGCGACTAACATTGCAAGCGGCAATGGCGCAGTAAAGGAATATAATTGGCAATACATAATCAATGTCGCAAGACAACATAAACGCCCGTTAATTATTGCGCATATTATTGCCGTTATTGCGATGCTGGTGAGTGTGCCAGTGCCGTTGTTAATGCCATTATTAGTTGACGAAGTGCTGCTGAACAAACCCGGTTTTGTCGTTCAATCCATTAATAACATGACTCCCACAGCATGGCACACACCCGTCTTGTATATTCTTTGTATTCTCATCCTTACCTTTTTGTTACGTCTATCGGCATTGGTTTTGAATGTTTTTCAAACACGACAATTTACTATTATTGCCAAAGATGCAATTTTCCTGATGCGGCGAACTTTATTATCGCATTTAAATAGTATATCAATGTCTGAATACGAAACATTGGGTAGCGGCACCGTGGCATCTTATTTTGTGACCGATCTTGCGACAGTAGATGAGTTTGTCGCATCAACCGTCAGTAAATTATTAGTCGCTGTATTAACCATCATGGGTGTTGCCATCATCTTGCTCATCATGCACTGGCAGATGGCGTTGTTAATACTCTTTGCTAACCCAATCGTCATTTATTTCACAACGGTGTTAGGTAAGCGCGTAAAGGATTTGAAGAAAAATGAAAACGCGGCCTTTGCCATTTTTCAGCAAGCATTAATCGAAACGCTGGATTCGATTCATCAGATCCGTGCCAGTAATCGAGAAAAACATTACTTAAAACGCATAATAGATTACGCCGAAGCAGTTAAGAATCACGGTATTGCATTTGCCTGGAAGAGTGATGCAGCTAATCGTTTCAGTTTTGTCATCTTTCTTTTTGGCTTTGATATTTTTCGTGCGGTTGCAATGCTGATGGTTATATTTTCTGGATTAAGTATTGGTCAGATGTTTGCTGTCTTTGGTTATCTCTGGTTTATGATGGGACCAGTTCAGGAAATTTTAAATATTCAATACGCATTTTATAATGCTACGGCGGCGCTATCGCGTATCAATAAATTATTAAAACTTGCACAAGAACCCTGCTATCCCCATATTGCTAATCCTTTTGCGAACAAGAATACAGTGGGTATTACTATTTCTGATCTACATTTTTATTACGACGACACTCTTGAGAGCGGCCATCAAGATATACTAAATGGCATTAATCTTACTATAAACCCAGGGGATAAAATTGCGCTTGTGGGTGCTAGTGGGGGCGGGAAATCAACTTTGGTGCAAGTGTTAATTGGCTTGTATCCCGCCAAGAGCGGCAATATTTTTTATGATAATGTGCCAGTCACGCAAATTGGGTTGGACGTAGTACGCGAACATGTGGCCACGGTGCTACAAAATCCGGTTTTATTCAATGACAGCGTCAGGATCAATCTAACCCTAGGACGTGAACTTGATGATAATCAATTATGGCATGCGTTAGAGACCGCACAGTTACAAGAAACCGTCGCCCAGCTCCCGCATAGACTTGACACCATTGTTGGTCGGCAAGGCGTACGCTTGTCGGGTGGACAACGGCAACGGCTCGCTATTGCACGCATGATCTTGAGTGCACCGAATGTTGTTATTCTTGATGAGGCAACCTCCGCATTGGATGTCGAAACTGAATATCATTTACACGCTGCGCTGGCCGATTTCCTGGAAGATAAGACAACTATCATTGTTGCACATAGGCTGAGCGCGATTAAACAAGCTAACCATGTCTACGTGTTTGAAGCCGGGGCGATCGGGGAACAAGGCACTCATCAAGAACTGCTTTCCCAAGATGGCCTTTATGCAAAATTGTACGGGGTTACACAGTCGCATTGACAGGTTTATGTAGCATAGACTAGAAGCGACTGTACGCTGGCAAAGCGTTCGCATTTTAGCCAAACGGCAATACATTTTGATAGATGTATAAAGAGTCCATGGTTTTCTTAAATGGTTTTCTTAATTTGATGTACTCACAACCGCGCTTACAAACTCCTGGCATTGATTTTTAGCTAGCGCAATTTTATGGCCTTAATCAAGTATTTATTTGTAATTTCTTGATGGACTGGTAGGATGGCGAAGCATAAAATATAAATTTTGAACAGATTTTTCTACGTGTAAATAATACAAAGTAATAAACAATCTTTTGTATACATTACACTCTCTCGAATGAGGTTCTCTTAAGTCTATGGTGCTTGATTTTGAATTGGCTGGAGTGCAAATTGATGGTGCTAGAGACTATCAAGAAGATGCCTTTCTTATTACTAATTTAACCGATGCAGACGGCAGGCCAAGTGCGCTTGTTATTGTTGCCGATGGTATGGGGGGGCATGCTGCTGGAAATGTCGCCAGCAACATGGCCGTACAGGCATTTAACAAGCATATATCTGCCAACTATCCCACCACGAATATTGCTGAAATCCTTGAACAGGCCGTAATCAAGGCTAATAATTCTATTAAAGAAACAATTGCTGAGACACCTGCATTATCGGGCATGGGATGCACTATGGTCGCCGCCATTTTGGAAGATGGCAATATCTGGTGGGGCAGTGTTGGCGATAGCCATTGTTATTTAATACGCAATCAAGAATTAATTAAGAAAAACGACGACCATAGTTATGGTGGTTTTCTTGATAGAATGGAAGCTCAAGGTGTCCCGATGGAACCAGAGCCTGGTTTAGCACGCAACATGTTGATGAGTGCGCTCACTGGGAAAGACATCAATGAAATTGATATATCGTCGGAACCGTTTGCATTAGAGATGGGCGATAGAATTATTTTGTGTAGTGATGGCCTTGACAGCTTGAGTGCTGAAACGATCCTGCAACACTCAGAAAGTGCTGAATCACCAAAAGAATATGCTGATGCGCTTATGGCCGCAATTGAAGAGGCTAATGTACCGCGCCAGGACAATGCGACTGCGGTCGTGGTGAATGTTAAAGAGGCGGTTGACTTAACAGCGACTGGCATGTTCGCTGCTACAACACGAGAAGCGGATGCGCAACTGAGTCAACCCGCATCTCTTCAACAAGAGACCACCATCCCTGATGAGCCTAAAAGCAAAACAGGCATGATGATAGGTATCGTAGTGGCTGTCATTTTGGCTATCGGTGGTATTGTTGCCTTCAATATGATGGAGATGGGGACGCAAACCGAGCCGACTGTTGCTGATGTCGAAATGGACATGGAAGACGTGGAAGACATAGAAACAGAGACTGTGGCGGACCGGATTGATGATGAAGCTCAGGTTGAGGCAACCGTTGTTGACAGTGCTGAGCAAGCCACAACCACTAAAGCAGAAAAAGTAGCGCCAGTCGTTGCAACGCAACCTGAAAAAATTGTTGCGGACAAAATAATTCAAGATGATCTCAAATCTGGCGGAAAAGGACCTTTGATGGTCGTCGTCCCGGCGGGTAAATTTGCCATGGGTAGCACCAGTTCCAGAAACTCAAATGAGCGGCCGCGCCATGATGTTGTCGTTGAACAATTCGCTGTCAGCCAGTATGAGATTACTTTTGCGCAATATGATCTGTTCGCTAAAGCGAACGGGCGTAAACTACCTGATTCGCTCTTTTTAGATAGAAAAACACATCCGGTTGTTTCCGTTTCTTGGGATGATGCCTATAACTACACGAGATGGTTAAGCTCTGAAACAGGCCATAAATATCGCCTTGCAAATGAGGCTGAATGGGAATATATGGCTTCAACTGGTAAAAAATTGCCCTTTTGGTGGGGGTATGATGAAGAACCTAATCGAGCGCATTGCTTCGGTTGTGGTACGAACCTGAATCCTCGAAAACCCACAAAAATAGGCAGCTTTGAACCCAATGCCTTTGGCATTTATGATACCGCTGGTAATGTTGCAGAATGGGTGCATGACTGTTGGCACAATAATTATAAGGGCGCACCCGAATATGCCGAAATATGGGAAGGCGGTGATTGCACCTTCCGTGTCGTAAGAGGCGGCGCATACAGCACGCCCGCACAATCAATCCGCAATGCAAAGCGAGACAAGTTCAGATCGGATAAAGTTTATGACCATGTAGGCATACGTGTCGTCAGGGAAATTCGTTAAGACAACCCTTACAACTAATCGCGCGATCTCCAGCCTTAGCGAAACAGCAGGAATAGCCCCGCTCCTAGAATGATCTTAAAATTTTATTCGTTTCAAAAAGGGGTAAGCCCATAACTCCGTTACTCGACAGTGATAGTCATAATAAAAAACACATGGATGGAGTGGATTTAAATGGGAATTATATACTTAAATAAAAAAAGCAATTAATTATATATTTATTATCAATAGTTTACAATACATTTTTATATTTAGATACTGATCGGTTAATAATAAGCATATTGCATTCAATTACTTAATCCAATCATAAATTATGAATATCAGAAAAATAGCAGATACAATCAGTATTACAGATTTATTTAAACTATTTTCAACAGAGCATAAAGCCATTAAATGGCTAGAAAAAATCAGATGGAACAACAAAAAACCTATATGCGGGTTTTGTGGCACTCAAACAGATATAAAGAGCTTACCATCACATAAACATGGTTATTGGTGCAAAGCGTGCAGAAAGATATTTACGATAAAGACAAACACCTTTATGCACGCTAGTAAAATACCAGTGACTAAATGGGTTATAGCCCTATATCTTATTGTTACAGCCCGCAAAGGCATATCTAGTTTACAGTTAAGTAAAGAACTAAGGAACATCTGATCAATTAAGGATTTTCAAGCAAGTGGGCATCACTGTGCTCGATAGCAACGAGCATTGAAAGCCTTGCTCATTACTCTCTTTCATTTCTCTTGTCCCGGCCTACTGTTTTCAGCTATCGCCCCTATTTAAGGCGTACTAAGTCACTGATAGCCGTAATTATTGTTTCTTTGATAGCATAAGATTAATCAGGGCACAGTGGGCAAACAGGTGGTTCGCATTCTTGCCTGGCCCTTTGAATCTGACTTTGGTAAATCCATATTGTCGCTACATGATATGAAAGACATGCTCAACCTTGGCACGGACTTTGGATTTGTGCCGGTTTTTAGCCTTGTCCTGTTCGGTCAGTTTGCGGTGACGTGAGCCTTTGACCTGGGTGTAGTCTTTTACCTTGGGGTCATTATCCTTGAGTACGGATTGCTGACCCGCATAGGCACTATCTCCCCAAAGACGGGTCTCTTCTCCATGCAGTAGGTCTCCAAGTACCTGTGAGTCGTGGACATGGGCTGGTGTGGCAGCAACAGAGTGTATCAGTTTGGTTTTGCTATCCACACCGATGTGCGCCTTCATGCCAAAGTACCATGGCTTGCCTTTTTTGGTCTGATGCCTATCAAGATCACGGGTTTTGCTTTTGTTCTTGGTGGCGGTAGGCGCATTGATGATGGTCGCATCAACCATGGTGCCTTTGGATACTTGCATGCCGTTTTCCTCCAGATAGACGGCAACAGCATCAAACAGGGTAGCTCCGAGGTTGTTCTCCTCCAGCAGATGACGGAATTTACAGCGGGTGCTTGCATCTGGCACGGGTTCCTGACCTAAGTCTATCTGGGCAAAGCACCGCATGGCAGGTGTGTCATATAAAGCCGCTTCTGTGGCAGGATCAGATAAGGCAAACCAGTGTTGCAGGAAGTAGATTCTCAGCATGCGTTCCATGCCCACCGGACGGCGACCAGCAGGGGTTGGGGTAATGAGACGCAATGACTTCAGTCAGCTCTTGCCAGGGAATGAGCTGGTTCATCTCTTCGAGCAATATCTCTTTGCGTGTCTGCTTGCGGTATTTCCCGAATCCAGATACTGCCAGGCTTTTTTGTTGCATCTTTTGACTCTTACTTAAAACATCGCGGTATTATCGCATATTATGGCAAATTATGGCATTAATCAGAGGTTGCTTAGGTATAACGAGCGGTCGTGGGCCATTGATCTAATTGGCCATATCAAATCTGTGGTATCCGCACAGAATCGTGCCATCAAAGATGCTGGTGGTGAACAAACAATCATAACAGACGGGGGGAGTTTATTCCCGGATGTGTTGCTGTTTGGAGACCGTTCCCTTGCCCTTATCTTGCAAGGGTGGGAATTGAAAATGCCAGATACGAGCATTGACGACCACGAGTTCCAACACAACGCGACACAGAAGGCAATCGCCTTGGGGCTGGATAGCTTTGTTTTGTGGAATGTTTCTTATGCTCACTTGTATATTAAACAAGGTGATAAATACACCTGCCGGAAAAAATGGGATACTCTTGCTCATATCAAGAGCCGCAATAGTGTTTCCAGCAACAGAGCGCAATGGGGAGCCCTTGCCACAGAAATCATCAATTATGTGAATGACCTATTCGACCGAAAGTCATTGGAAGGTAGGCAGTTCGTTGAAGCCTACAAAAGCGGCGGCATTACTTCTCTTATCATGGAAAACACGGACGATGTAGCCAATGCATTGGAAGCAGAGGCTCGGCGGAATTCCAATCTAGGGGCAGAAATAACACTGTGGTGGAAGCGGCATAAATCCGAATACGGCGGCGGCGATGACCTATATAAAAAACTAGCACAGTCCAATATTGCCAACTGGATTGGCAAATTCTTGTTCGCACATATCCTGCAAGGACGGGATAGCCGAGCGCAGGCCGTCACCCAGATAGGGGACATCACTACGCCGCTTGAGGCGCTGAAGATATTCGAACGCCTGTCACAGGATTGCAATTTCTGGACGATCTTTTTTGGCAATATCGATCTTGTTGTCATGCCGGAACAAGCATGGAAACAGATGCGGCAACTGAACAAGCTGCTTACGGACCTAAGAATTGGCGCAATTGAGCAAAGCCAGTTTTCCAGGATTCTTGAGGCCACGGTTGAAGTAGCGGTTCGCAAGTTGCGTGGACAATACCCAACCCCGCCAACTCTGGCAAACCTTCTGGTACAGCTATGCGTGGATAACATTGAAGATGACAGGGTGCTTGACCCGTGTTGCGGTAGCGGGACTATTCCGCGCGCCGCACTGGAGCAGAAATTAGCCGCTGGCGTTGCTTCGGAACAAGCATCATCATCCGTATTTGCAGGAGATGAAGACTCACAGGCTATTCAGATTGCCGCCTTTGCAATGACAAAGCCAGACCTGATGAACATCCCCTTGCGTCTGTTTCGGCGGGATGCTTTTTCCCTCAAGCCTGATACCACATTAGAGTTTAGCGATCCTAGCACTGGGCAACCGTTCACCGAGCAGGCCGGGCAATTCAATGCTATCACCAGCAATCTTCCCTTTGTTGCACAGGAGGGACGCACCCAATACGGTAACGCTATTACACAGGTCACAGCATCTTTTGGGGCAGGTACTGGCAGGTTGCCGCAAACTGCTGATGTTGCGGCTTACTTGCCATTTGCATTGCGTTCGCTTTTGGTTGAAGGGGGAAAACTGGGAGTTATCATAACAAATTCGTGGCTTTCGACTACGTGGGGTGAAGCGTTCTTTGATCTCTTGGGGCGTTATTATCATTTGCGATTTGTTATCACATCTGACGCAGGCCGCTGGTTTCAAAACAGCACCGTTGTGACGAATATTCTTGTTATGGAGAAGAAGAACAACTTGGACGAAGCGGATAAGCTGATTAATTTTGTGGTTCTTACCCGCCCGTTGGAAGAATTGTCTGATATTGCAGACATCAACCTAACTGCCTCACAAATCCGGCTTGCAAATCAGCATGATGATACGATGACCATTCGCAGCGTGGCGCGAGACAGCATCCAACAGTTCCGGTCCTACGGATTAGGTGGCAATGCTCAGTTTGTGGATTGCAATTGGGTGCTAGACTTTCCCCTTGTGCCGGTTAAGTCACTGTTCCAAATCCGGCGTGGTGCGCGCAGAGGGTGGGACAGATTGTTCTATCCAGAAGCAGGTCACGACATCGAGGTAGCCTACATCCGCCCTGTTCTGAAAAACCCAAAAGAAATAAGTCGCTACACAACCACCACAGGTAGCGATGCTTTTAGTTGTTCCCTTAAGCATTGCGGAACTGGAACAGGCTGGTCATACTGGTGCGTTAAACTGGATACGCACGTTTTGAAAATGCCACAAACGAAACAGGCACCACCCTCACCCAAACATTGGCCCGCAGGGGACTACATTGGTATGAGATGGGAACGGACGCGCTTGCCGATCTGGTCATGCCACTGAATTTCGGTAACAGGCTGTTTGTGTCTCGTATGGTGCCCGCCGCCTTTGCTAATCAACGTCTCATTTGTTTCAATGCCAAGGATGGAGTTGATCTTGATCTGTGCCATGCCTTACTGAACTGTGCCATTAGTCTGTTTATGATTGAAGGGATGGGCTTTGGGCGTGGACAAGGGAGCTATTGTCAAAAGTAGTGTCTGACAATTTGATCATGCGGCGGCCTTGTCGTCCTCAGTGACCTCGATTCCATCTTTAAGCTTCACGCCTTTAATCACCTTTGCCAGGTGTCTGAAGCCTCTCAATTTGCGCCAGGAATCTTCTGCGCATAATCCCATCTTGCAGACCATCGTCAACATCGCATTGCGCGTGACACAACCTTTGGCTTGGCGTGTTCCATGCCGGATCGTCGCAAAACTCGACTCAATGACATTGGTTGTCCTGATATGGGTCCAGTGTTCCGCTGGAAAGTCATAAAATGCCAGCAACGCGTCACGGTCTTTCGATAAGCATTCCACCGCCTCGGGGTACTTTGCACCGAAACGTTCCTCAAAATTATCGAACGCCTTTGCTGCATCAGCTCGATCTTCTGCCATCCAGATATCATGCAGACCCTGCTTCGCTTTCTCCTGGACAGACTTCGGCAGATAGTTCAACACATTGCCGGTCTTGTGCATCCAGCAACGTTGAACATCCGTCTCTGGATACACTTCCTCCACTGCGGCCCGGAAGCCCGGGGCGCCGTCTCCAATTGCCAACTTCGGGGGTTGGTCCAGACCCCGTTGTTTCAGGGACAGCAACACCTCGCGCCTGCTCTGTTTTGACTGCCTGACACCATCTTCGATTGCCAGGAAGTGCTTGTGACCCCGGCTGTTCACGCCGATGATAACCAGGCAGCACAATCGGCCATCGTCGCCTCTGAGACCACTGTAGATGCCATCCGCCCGGATATGGACCCATTCATCAGACACCGCTCGAGTACACCATTGCTTGTATTCAGCTTCCCATTGCCGCTTCAAACGCCCCGCGACATTGGCCGGCAGCCCTTTAGCCTCGGGTCCGACAATAGCTTCCGGTGCGCTCTGCATCCGGCCACTCGAAACACCCTTCAAATAAAGCCAGGGGATCGCCGCGTCCAGCGTCGCCGTTCGCCGGATGCAGGGCGGTACAACCAGGGATTGAAAACATTCCGGCGTACCTTCACGGCTACGGATCTTCGGCACCTCGACGCTGACCTTGCCAACCCCTGTAATCACCTCTCGTTCGCGATGATGGCCACTGCGGACAACGCGCTGTCGTCCGTCAGCCGTTTTGTGACCATCAAACTTTGTCATCAACTCATCCGGCTCTGCCTGGATCGCTTCGGCGATTAACTGCTTCGCACCCGGTCTGAGTAGTTCTGTCAGTGGATCATGGATTTACCAAAGTCAGATTCAAAGGGCCAGGCAAGAATGCGAACCACCTGTTTGCCCACTGTGCCCTGATTAATCTTATGCTATCAAAGAAACAATTATTACGGCTATCAGTGGCTTAGTACGCCTGGAATAGGGGCGATAGCTGAAACCAGTAGGCCGGGACAAGAGAAATGAAAGAGAGTAATGAGCAAGACGTTCAATGCTCGCTACTATCGAGCACAGTGATGCCCACTTGCTTGAAAATCCTTAATTAATCAGATGTTCCCTAAATGTTGGGCAACGAAAAACTAATCATAGGAGAATCATAGTGGCGACAGTAGTAGAACTTCGAAATGCAATCGCTGAGTATTGCGATAAATACAGGAAAGTTGATCTGCCGGAGTTGGAGAAGAGTCAAATCTATAGTCTCGATAAAACCAAAGTAATTGAGGGACTTAATGCTGAGCTATTTTGGCCAGATACTTGGCCACATAGCAACAGGAACGGGATATATGCAATTTTTAGCCAGTAGCAATTACTCTATATCGGCAAGGCCTCATTGCGGGGATTAGGCTGTCGACTAAGTTCGTATTTCCGATACGACAAAGCTGGAGACCTCGAACAACGCTGATTCTGGATGGATTTTGACGCGAGCACCAGTCGTTGTCACCCGCATAGTGGGTGTGAAGGTCAAGATCGGTGGTATTTGAGGCTGTGTTGCGCTGTTTGGGTCTGCCAGGGCGGGTATTTCCGGAATTTGGGCGGAGTCAGGCTGTGGCCTGTCGTCGCTCGTGGAAAATCAGACGGCGGAAGTTGTAGCTCAGGTTGGCCATGGTCATGCGGGCCTTCGCACGGGTTTGGCCGATTGAGCGGATGGTCAGAGCCATGGGCCCTTTCTCGTAGCCGAACACAGGCGCGGATGGCAGAGCGTGTCGCGTTGCCCCGGCGAATATGCCTGGCTATGGGTTTTCCGCGCGGTTTCTTGCGGTGAATGTGTGAACGGTACCTGGTATCGGCCCAAACCGCCTTCGAGCTGTTTGTCTCGTCCAGAACCGAGGAGCGTTCATGCCCGTCGTAGCGAGCCGCATTCGTGCCAGTCTCACCCCGGATGAAGCGCCATTTGCGGTCAATGGACACGTGGTTCTTGTACCCAAAGTGCGGAACCGAAATATCGACAAGACCAGTATCCTCCTCACCCTCCTTGGTCGTTTTGGCCTTTGAATACTTGACCGTCCAACGCGCATCGGTGTCTTTCTGCGTTGCCTTGGACAGATCATCGGGCCAGATGTCAGATGCGGCCTCACCTGCCTTGGCGCGCGCTTTCTCTTCTTTCGTCATTCGCTGGCGCGGGGCAAAGACCAACGTGGCATCCACAATCTGACCGCCGGTGGGTTTGTATCCCCGCGCGCAGAGCTGAGCTTCAAACGCGGCAAACAGGGCCTTGAAGACACCCGCTTGGGTCAGCTTCTCTCTGAAAAGCCAGATCGTCTTCTGATCAGGTGTCGGCTCCCCGATTTGAAATCCCAGGAACCGTAGCCAACTGAAACGGTCACGAATGAGAAACTCCATCCGCTCATCGCTCAGATTGTGCATCGAGGCCAACACCAGCACCTTGAACATCACAACGGCATCATAGGGCGGGCGACCACCTTTGGGACGTTCCCCATAGCCAAGTGCTACCACCAAAACGGGACGGAGCGCTTCGAAATTCACATGACAGTCCAGAGCTTCAAGCGGATATCCCATCGCCGAAAGCCGCGCCAAATGATCCGTCAAATCAAACAATCCAGGTGCGTGCATAAACAAAATCCTCCCACATCAAGTGAATCAGATCGTACCACAAAATGTACGGTTTTTAGAGGCTTCCAGTTGGATACTGAACAAGCAAACCAAATCAAGGCAGCCTTTGCCCCTTTGATGAGACGTGACTTGCAGCAGGTAGCCGATGAGTTGGAAAAAAACGACCGCAAGCATTTTGATGCAACCGTTATCAGGGCTTTTGGCCTGAGTGTCACACGAGATCAGGTCTATGACAGCCTTGTCCGCCTTGTTGAAATCAGACAAACAGCAGTCGAAGTATTTGACTGATATATCACGGGAGCATTGGTAGAAAAAAGGTATCTGACGCATCCTTCTCAACTTGCGCCCAATATCCTGTAAAATAATGTATTTGGGTGGTTTTGTACCTTAACAACAAGGGTAACTAAACAATGATCACACAAAAGCAATTTGCTAAAACAGTTAAGAAAATAGCATCCTACAAACCTAAAAAGGCTTATCGAATGCCAAACAACCCCCACTGAAAAAAGAGCTAGAGCGGAGGTTTAAGCTAATAAACGGTAAAGTTATTGAAAACACAGATTAAGAAACCTCTGATTAATGCCATAATATGCGATAATACCGCAATGTTTTAAGTGGAGGGTGAAAAGATGCAACAAAAAAGCCTGGCAGTATCTGGATTCGAGAAATACCGCAAGCAGACACGCAAAGAGATATTTCTCGAAGAGATGAATCAGCTCATTCCCTGGCAAGCGCTGACTGCAGTAATTGAGCCTCATTACCCCAACCCCCGGGGTGCTGGTCGCCGTCCGGTGGGCATGGAACGCATGCTGAGAATCTACTTCCTGCAACACTGGTTTGCCTTATCTGATCCTGCCACAGAAGCGGCTTTATATGACACACCTGCCATGCGGTGTTTTGCCCAGATAGACTTAGGTCAGGAACCCGTGCCAGATGCAAGCACCCGCTGTCAATGCCGTCATCTACTGGAGGAGAACAAGCTCGGAGTTGCCCTGTTTGATGCTGTTGCCGTCTATCTGGAAGCAAACGGCATGCAAAGTATCCAAAGGCACTATTGTTGATGCGACCCTCATCAATGCGCCTACCGCCACCAAGAACAAAAGCAACACCCGTGACCCTGATAGGCATCAGACCAAACAAGGCAAGCCATGGTACTTTGGCATGAAGGCACACATCGGTGTGGATAGCAAAACCAAACTGATACACTCTGTTGTTGCCACACCAGCCAATGTCCACGACTCACAGGTACTTGGAGACCTACTGCATGGAGAAGAGACCCGTCTTTGGGGAGATAGTGCCTATGCGGGTCAGCAATCCGTACTCAAGGATAATGACCCCAAGGTAAAAGACTACACCCAGGTCAAAGGTTCACGTCACCGCAAACTGACCGAACAGGACAAGGCTAAAAACCGGCACAAATCCAAAGTCCGTGCCAAGGTTGAGCATGTCTTTCATATCATGCAGCGACAATATGGATTTACCAAAGTCAGATTCAAAGGGCCAGGCAAGAATGCGAACCACCTGTTTGCCCACTGTGCCCTGATTAATCTTATGCTATCAAAGAAACAATTATTACGGCTATCAGTGGCTTAGTACGCCTGGAATAGGGGCGATAGCTGAAAACAGTAGGCCGGGACAAGAGAAATGAAAGAGAGTAATGAGCAAGACGTTCAATGCTCGCTACTATCGAGCACAGTGATGCCCACTTGCTTGAAAATCCTTAATTGATCAGATGTTCCTTAAATCATATCTTGTGGCATTAAGTATATAATTCCTCAAAAAAGATGAACAGAAAATTAAATGAAATTTGTTGATGCAGCAACGATCAGGGTTGAGGCGGGTAAAGGGGGCGATGGTTGTCTCAGTTTTCGGCGTGAAAAATTCATTCCCAACGGTGGCCCCGATGGGGGTGATGGCGGGGATGGCGGTAGCGTGTTTTTAGTCGTCGATGCGGGGTTAAATACGTTGGTAGATTTTCGTCATCGCCGTTTATTTCGCGCTAAAAATGGTCGGTCAGGTGCCGGTCGTAAACGTATTGGAAAAAAAGCAGACAATTTATATATCAAGATACCTTCAGGTACGCTGGTTTATGATGATGATACGGATGAATTAATGTCTGATCTGGTCGCTGACGGTGCAGCACTGCTGGTAGCGCAAGGGGGTTTCCACGGCTTGGGAAATGCGCGATTCAAAAGCAGTATTAACCAGGCGCCAAGACAAACAACAAAAGGGGCTTTGGGTGAAAGTAGGAATCTACGGCTGGAATTAAAAGTCTTGGCCGATGTTGGTTTACTGGGGATGCCAAATGCTGGTAAATCGAGTTTTATACGGGCGGTATCTTCGGCAACACCTAAAGTTGCGGATTATCCGTTTACGACAATGTATCCCCACCTTGGCGTAGTGCGGATAGATACTGAAAAAAGTTTTGTCGTGGCCGATATACCGGGCTTGATTGCAGGTGCCGCTGCTGGCACGGGGTTGGGGATTGCGTTCTTAAAACATTTGAGTCGCACGAATTTATTGCTACATATTGTTGATGCCAGTCATGATCTTGCACAAGTGCTTAAAGACATCAGAACAATTGAAAAAGAGTTGCTTTGCTATGATGAAACATTATCAAAAAAAGAACGCTGGCTGGTATTGAATAAATCTGATGTTGTAGCGGCCGAGTTGCTTGATGCATTGATCACGGCGTTACAAACTAAACAAGGTCACAGCCGTAAAATATTTGTTATTTCTGCTGTCACAAAAGACGCTTGTCGGGCGTTGGCCCATGCTG
This sequence comes from uncultured Gammaproteobacteria bacterium, assembly GCA_951812995.1. GTDB lineage: Bacteria > Pseudomonadota > Gammaproteobacteria > Eutrophobiales > Eutrophobiaceae > UBA7359. Next base: position 120,838 of record CATOTD010000001.1, read on the forward strand.
TACATGATTATTTATCAAGTCGAGAACAATAAGTGAGCGACGAACGCAAGAAAATAAAAGACGCGCACCGCTGGATTATCAAGATTGGTAGTGCATTGCTTACCAATAATGGCTGCGGTCTTAAACACGAATTGCTCGATAACTGGGTACAACAGATTGTTGCGCTCAATAAACGTGGCATTGAGGTTGTCATCGTGTCATCAGGTGCGGTTGCCGAAGGTATTGCCCGCTTAGGCTGGAAATCTCGACCTAATGTCATCCATGAATTACAAGCCGCCGCCGCTGTAGGGCAGATGGGATTGATACAGGCCTATGAAGCCTGTTTCCGAAAATACGGCAAACACACGGCACAGATATTGCTAACGCATGATGATATTGCCAATCGCGCCCGTTATTTAAATGCGCGTACCAGTTTAAAGACTTTGCTCAAGTTGGGTGTCGCGGCCATTGTCAATGAGAATGACTCGGTCGCGACAGACGAAATTCGTTTCGGTGATAACGACACGCTAGCGGGCTTGGTAGCCAATTTGATCGATGCAGAATTACTTGTTTTATTGACTGATCAGGAAGGTCTATACACAGCGGATCCGAAAAAAAACAGTGCGGCAAAATTAATTGAACAAGCGGCTGTCACTGATACATCCTTAGCAGATTATGCGGGTGCGGGCAGTGGTCTTGGTCGGGGTGGTATGCGGACTAAATTGAAAGCCGCCCTGATTGCTGCGAAATCGGGTACGCAAACGGTTATTGCTTCTGGCAGTACCCGCGATATATTACGCAATATTGCAGATGGAGCGAACATAGGGACGCTGTTGACGACATCGACAGAACCAACGCAGGCGCGTAAGCGGTGGTTGGCTAATCAGACGCATGTACAAGGTGCCCTGATACTCGATAACGGTGCCGTTGCCGCCATAGTGAAACATGGCAAGAGTCTACTGCCGGTTGGCATCAGCGCGGTTGAAGGTGAGTTTAAGCGTGGTGAAATTATTGCTTGTTTGGATCAAGCCAGGCAAGAGATCGCACGTGGATTGACAAACTATGATTCTGTAAAGGCCAGACTGGTGATGGGTAAATCGACCAAAGAGATTCAGATATTACTCGGTCAGCTTGATGAAGTGGCGTTGATACACAGGGATAATTTGATCCTGACGTAATCACTGCGCGGTGTGCGGTTGGGTGTCGTCGGCTCGGGTCAAGCGTGGTCGGGCTGGGTTGGACGTGGGTCGGGTATCGTCGTCTACGACCAGTACAAGCGGCACCACACTGACCAGCGATGCGCAGTGGCTTATCCGTCTCGCCTGCTGTCGTCTCGGGCTGGGTTGATCTGAGTCGAATCAGGTCAAGCGTGTTCGGGCTGGGTTGGACGTGGGTCGGGTTGAGCTGGGTCGGGCCGGGCGTGGTAGAGTCGAGTCAGGATGAAAAATGATCTTCAAGGAACGGGACTTTATTGTAATAAACCAGTACCACTTTAGGGCAAAGGTCTCAACCTATGCTAGCGTTCAAACGATTGTCGCATTAATCAATGTGGTCGGCTCGAACGGGGGTCGCGGATGATATCCACTCGCCAGACCACCTACGGTTTGCCTAACAAGCAGATCAAACGGAAAACATCTTATGCTAGGATATAAATTTTGGGAATTATATACTTGAATCCAATAGATAACCCGTATAATCTACCATAAAGTGCGATCAAACGGAGGGTCATCAATGAAAGACAATACCATATCCACATTTGAGTTATTTCACCAGTTTCCGGATGCTGAAGCCGCTAGATTGTATTTTGAGGGACAACGCTGGAGAGATTACATATCCTGTCCTCATTGTGGGGAATTTAAGCGTATTACCCCGCGCAAAGGAAAGCGGACAGGATATTACTTATGCCGGGACTGTAAGAGTGAGTTTACGGTGAGAACCGGCACCATCTTTGAACGTTCTCATGTTCCACTACATAAATGGCTATATGCTATTTACTTAACTGTCACCTCGCGCAAGGGCATATCTAGCTTGCAGTTATCTAAACAAATCGGAGTAACTCAAAAGACCGCCTGGTTTATGCAGGCCCGCATTCGTGAATCCTGTAACGATAATACAGATAATTTACTTTCTGGCATTGTTGAGATTGATGAGACCTATATCGGTGGGAAGGAACATAACAAACACAAACACAAGAAAGTCCGCGCAGGCCGTGGCGTAGCTGGCAAGCAGGTAGTGGTCGGAATGCGTGAGCGCGGTGGCCGCACAAGGGCTAAGCCTATCCCATCAACTGATATACCGACCCTGCACAAAGAGATTGGCTGTTCAGTGGAATATGGCATCATGCCAGCACTAAACACTTACATCGCTATGTGAACGAAGTGACTTTTAGACTGAATAACGGACCATGTAAGTTACCAACCAATCAACGTATAGAATCACTTATAAGCAACGCGATAGGTAAACGGATTACCTATCGCGAGGTGCTAGCATGAGCAAAGCAATGGAAATAGAATGCGGATATACAGGACGATAATGAGAGCAGGTTACATCAAAGACTATATAAGTGGTGAAGAAGTAAAAGCTACGCCAGAAGAAGTAGAAGCAGTACAAGTCTTTTCCGAAACACTTGTCGAAGATTACGGATACCCCAAAGAACAATTACAAACACGCCCACAGTGGCGTGTAAAAGTAAGGCCATCTGATACCAAAAAAGAGTATCCGCTTGATATTGCAGTATTCAACAAAGATAAAAAACCGATAAAAACCTTTTTATTGTCGTTGCGTGCAAACGAAAGACAAGAAAAGATGGTTTAACCCAAAATGGAGTGCAATTGAAAAATTGCATAAGGTAACAGGTGAGCATGGTGAGCTTGTTACTTGAAAAAACTAACAAATCATTGTGTTTGTATTTTGTAGTGAAGTTGGAGTCAAGTATATAATTCCCATTAAAAATGCCCAACAAGGCACTACATGCGGACAAATTTTCTGCGGTGCTCCAAATTTGCCACGGAGTAAGACGTTAAGAGTCAGCCGCAAGCAACCAACTTTAACAGGATCGCAGCGGACTTGTTTTATTTGCTATGACCTTTGGTTTAGTGACCACTTTTTCAAAACCTTAACCAATCTGTTGTGCTGTGCAAAGGTCTCGGCCTAAAAAAACCGGCATTTAAGCCGGTTTTTATCCATTGTGCCGTTTGACTTTCTAAAGTGCTTTTACATGACTATTTAAGCGCGATTTATGTCTGGCGGCCTTGTTTTTGTGAATTATTCCTTTTGAAACCATCGCATCAATAACAGGAACAGCCGCTTGATAAGCATTTTGTGCCGCTTCTTTGTCTTTTTTTGCAATCGCTGCGACCACTTTCTTGATTTGCGTACGCAACATGGAACGCTGACTCGCATTGTGCAGGCGTAGCTTTTCATTTTGCCGCGCACGCTTCTTCGCTGATGCAATATTGGCCACTCTTACAAACTCCTGATCATATTTAAAGGCACGCCATAATACGTATATTAAGTCTGTTTGTCAACGCTTGTGCCGTATATGCTATCCTTTAACGGTTTGGTTTAATTAGAAATAAAAACAAGCAGATAGGTCATATACTTAACAATGAAATTGACTATGGGAATTACTTGAATGAGCAACAGGTTATTGAAATCAACCTTTATAGTGGGTGGGATGACAACGATCTCACGCATTTCAGGACTGATACGCGATATTGTAATCGCCCGACTGTTTGGTGCAGGCGTGGGTGTTGATGTCTTTATTGTGGCCTTTCGTATACCCAATTTTCTGCGCCGTCTCTTTGCCGAAGGTGGTTTTTCTCAGGCCTTTGTCCCCATTTTGGCTGAATATAAAGAACAACGTAATGCCGCCGCGGTTAAATCTCTGGTTGATCAAACGGCCGCTACGTTGGGAGTGGTTTTGTTTTTGGTGACATTGATTGGCGTACTGGCCGCGCCGTTGCTGGTTAAGTTGTTTGCCATGGGTTTTGATGACACCAGGCATATCATGGCGAGCGATCTCTTGAAAATCACCTTTCCCTACATTTTGTTTATCTCTTTGACGGCCTTTGCGGGCAGCATTTTGAATACCTATAAACAATTTGCCGTCCCGGCATTTACACCCGTATTGTTGAATCTTTCTCTCATTATTTGTGCTGTCTGGTTGGCACCCAAAATGGCTGTTCCGGTTACCGCATTGGCCTGGGGCGTTTTGATTGCAGGTATTGCGCAACTCTTGTTTCAGCTACCTTTTTTATTCCGCATGAATCTATTACCACGACCTGGCTTCAATAAAGACCAGGCCGGCGTGCAGCGCATATTAAAATTAATGCTGCCGACATTATTTGCTGTCTCTATCGTCCAGATCAATTTGCTGGTCGATACGTTGTTCGCATCGTTTCTGGTTGATGGCAGTATTTCCTGGTTATATTTTTCTGATCGTATGGTTGAATTTCCTCTGGGTGTCTTTGGGATCGCATTGGCGACGGTTTTATTACCGCATTTATCCAGCGTTCATGCGACAAATGCGGCGGCAAAATTTTCCAGCATGATGGATTGGGCCTTGCGCTGGGTTTTTGTAGTGGCGATCCCGGCTGCATCCGGCCTCGCCGTGCTGGCGGTTCCAATTTTGACGACCCTGTTTCAATATGACGCATTCACACCCTATGCGGCTATCATGTCAGGAAAAAGTTTATTGGCATACGCATTAGGTTTACCGGCATTCATCCTGATCAAGGTTTTTGCAACGGGCTTTTTTTCCAGACAGGATACAAAAACACCCGTCAAGATCGGTGCTGTTGCCATGCTGGCAAATATACTATTCAATTTTTTGTTAGTTGCGCAGTTGGCCCATGTTGGGCTGGCTTTGGCGACATCATTATCGGCTATCTTGCAAGCTGGCTTATTATTTTGTCTGCTAAAAAAAGCGGGCGTTTATAATCCAGCATCCGGTTGGATAAAATTTATCTTGCAGATCATTGTTGCAGCGACCGCCATGGTGCTCTTGATTATTTATTTTGTAGCAGCACCAGAACAATGGTTTGCCTGGGAAATGCACCAACGTGCCGGGCAGTTAGCGGTGGCGATTCTTGCTGGCACTGTTTGTTATCTCACCATGCTGTGGATGACAGGGATGCGCTGGCACAGTATGACAGCGCGGCACTGATCGGTATAATCCATAGCTTTTGATGACTGATGGAATTTATTCGCGGACTCATAAATTTACAACGTCGGCGACAACATTGTGTGGCTACGATAGGCAATTTTGATGGTGTCCATTTAGGGCATCAGCAAGTATTAGCGCAGTTAAAAGAGGCTGCAAAAAAGGCGGGGCTAATATCAACGGTGGTAATATTCGAACCACAACCCATTGAATATTTTTCCCCAGAAAAGGCACCATCACGATTAACACGCTTGCGTGAAAAGTTGCAACAATTTTCATGCCACGACATCGATCGCATTGTCTGTCTTAGGTTCAATGAACAGATTGCAAATTTATCGGCCGCCGCGTTTGTTGATACTATTTTATTAAACGCATTGGCCGTGAAAAAATTAATTATTGGTGATGATTTTCGCTTCGGTAAGGCCCGTCAGGGCAATGTTCAATATTTGCTTAATGCGGCAAAGACAAAAGGATTTGAGGTTGCGATAATGGAGACCTTCAACGCTAACAACAATCGTATCAGCAGTACCTTGATTCGCCAGGTATTGGCCGATGGTGATATGCAGAAGGCCGGAGCGTTGTTAGGCCGACCGTACAAAATAAGCGGGCGGGTCATACACGGTGATAAACGCGGGAAAAAACTGGGGTTCGCAACGGCAAATATAGCACTGCATCGATACCTCTCACCCGTTGAGGGTATATTTTCTGGTCGTGTTTATAGTCTTCCCAAGACACCTTTAGATGCGGTTGTCTATGTTGGATCAAGGCCTGTTTATAATGGTGATCACAACATACTGGAAGTCCATATTCTGGATTATGATGCGGATTTGTATGGCCGTTATTTGCAGGTTGAATTGCTGGAGAAGCTACGCGGTGATAGTGATATTAATTCAGAAAAGGCACTGGTCTTACAAATAGAAAAAGATATTGAAAATGCCAGAGACAGCTTAAAACAATATAAGGAACATCTGATCAATTAAGGATTTTCAAGCAAGTGGGCATCACTGTGCTCGATAGTAGCGAGCATTGAACGTCTTGCTCATTACTCTCTTTCATTTCTCTTGTCCCGGCCTACTGTTTTCAGCTATCGCCCCTATTCCAGGCGTACTAAGCCACTGATAGCCGTAATAATTGTTTCTTTGATAGCATAAGATTAATCAGGGCACAGTGGGCAAACAGGTGGTTCGCATTCTTGCCTGGCCCTTTGAATCTGACTTTGGTAAATCCATATTGTCGCTACATGATATGAAAGACATGCTCAACCTTGGCACGGACTTTGGATTTGTGCCGGTTTTTAGCCTTGTCCTGTTCGGTCAGTTTGCGGTGACGTGAGCCTTTGACCTGGGTGTAGTCTTTTACCTTGGGGTCATTATCCTTGAGTACGGATTGCTGACCCGCATAGGCACTATCTCCCCAAAGACGGGTCTCTTCTCCATGCAGTAGGTCTCCAAGTACCTGTGAGTCGTGGACATTGGCTGGTGTGGCAACAACAGAGTGTATCAGTTTGGTTTTGCTATCCACACCGATGTGCGCCTTCATGCCAAAGTACCATTGCTTGCCTTTTTTGGTCTGATGCATATCAAGATCACGGGTTTTGCTTTTGTTCTTGGTGGCGGTAGGCGCATTGATGATGGTCGCATCAACAATAGTGCCTTTGGATACTTTCATGCCGTTTTCCTCCAGATAGACGGCAACAGCATCAAACAGGGCAACTCCGAGGTTGTTCTCCTCCAGTAGATGACGGAATTTACAGCGGGTGCTTGCATCTGGCACGGGTTCCTGACCTAAGTCTATCTGGGCAAAGCACCGCATGGCTGGTGTGTCATATAAAGCCGCTTCTGTGGCAGGATCAGATAAGGCAAACCAGTGTTGCAGGAAGTAGATTCTCAGCATGCGTTCCATGCCCACCGGACGGCGACCAGCACCCCGGGGGTTGGGGTAATGAGGCTCAATTACTGCAGTCAGCGCTTGCCAGGGAATGAGCTGATTCATCTCTTCGAGAAATATCTCTTTGCGTGTCTTCTTGCGGTATTTCTCGAATCCAGATACTGCCAAGCTTTTTTGTTGCATCTTTTGACCCTCCACTTAAAACATTGCGGTATTATCGCATATTATGGCAAATTATGGCATTAATCAGAGGTTCCCTAAGCATTATAGAACAAGTTGCCGCATAATTTATATTATATACTTTGCAAAAGAACATAACGAACAGCCTCCGTATCACTGAGATAAAATGTTTAAAATATAAGCGCTCGATATGTGAAATATCTATGTTGCTGTTTTTAATTTATACATTAAACATATCATATCGTTTTAGTTTTAATCATAAATAATTATTTATACGACCCACTTTCTTTTTCACAATTGCCTGCTGTCTAGCACGTAAAAAAGCGCAAAGAATATATTTATCGAAAGGATTATACTTGGTTATTAAACAACCCCCGAATACTCATGCCATCTATTTACAATCTCACAAAACAATAACGCCGTCTGTTCGGCATCATAACGTGCTGAATGCGCTTCTTTGGCATCCCATGTTAGTCCCGCCGCCGCCGCCGCCCGCGCTAATACGGTTTGACCATAGGCAAGTGCTGCCATAGTGACGGTATCAAAGGTGCTGAAAGGGTGGAACGGATTGCTTTTGATATTATTGCGTGCCACCGCCGCCTTTAAAAAAGCAAGATCAAATGCGGCATTGTGCCCGACCAATATGGCACGACTACAATCGTGTTTTTTTATTTTTGCTTGTATGGCCTTGAATACTGCATGCAGGGCGGCCACTTCACTGACTGCAATTTGCTGGCGAAAGGGATGGCTCGGATCAATGCCGGTAAAATCGAGTGAAGCCTGATCAAGGTTGGCACCGGCAAACGGTTTGATATGTCTTGATATAATCTCATCAATACACCATTGCTGTTCGTCATTGACCGTAACGGTGACCGCGGCGATCTCCAGCAAGGCATCGGTCGCAGCATTAAAACCGGCTGTTTCGACATCAACAATAACCGGCAAGAATCCGCGAAAGCGTTTCGCGACATACGATTTTGTGTCTGTTTCGATTATTTTTTCAGTTGCCATGCACATGTACCCCCACCACGAAAGGGAACCAGCGTCTCCTTACCAAACGGTAATGTCGCTGGAATCGTTTGTTCTTTTTTGATTAAGGTTATTTGTTCTTTATTATGCGGTATGCCGTAGTAGTCTGCGCCATAACGGCTGGCAAAGGCTGCAAGTTTGTCGAGTTGCCCGATCTTATCGAATACTTCGGCATATATGCCTAATGCGTTATAAGCGGAATAGATTCCGGCACAACCGCAACGGGCTTCTTTTGCGTTACGCGCATGTGGGGCGCTATCGGTGCCGAGAAAGAATTTAGGATCCCCGCTTGTGGCAGCAGTTAATACGGCCAGGCGATCTGCCTCGGCCTTCAATACCGGCAAACAATAATGATGCGGTTGTAGCCCGCCTTTGAATAAATCATTCCGGTTTAATGCTATATGTTGCGGTGTAATCGTTGCGGCAATATAAGTACTGGCATGCGTTACAAAATCAACCGCCGTGCCGGTCGTGATATGTTCAAAGACGATCTTTAATTCTGGAAAGTCGTTTATCAGGGGTGTTAATACCCTATCGATAAAGACGGCTTCACGATCAAATATATCAACATCATCATCCGTTACTTCACCATGCACTAGGAGCGGCAAACCCGTTTTCATCATCGCTTCCAGCACGGCATAGGTTTTCCTGATATGCGTCACGCCTTGCGCTGAATTAGTCGTGGCACCGACCGGGTAATATTTCAAGGCCTTGATGTAGCCAGACTCTGCCGCTTCTGTTATGACATCCACGGTTGTGTTGTCTGTCAAATATAAGGTCATCAAGGGCTCAAAATTATAGTTTTTATCAACACACTGCAAGATACGGTGCCGATACGCTAATGCCATTTTGGTATCAATCACCGCTGGTTTAAGATTGGGCATGATGATCGCGCGCGAAAATTGTGCTGTGGTATGATTCACAACGTTGGATAATGCCATGCCGTCACGTAGATGGAGATGGAAATCATCAGGTTTTGTTATGGATAATGTCTGCATGTCGGTTATGGAAATTAACATATAATTGATACAAAGTTGTTTAGTATTTATAACGAGGAGGACACGATGGAGTTCACAACATTGGGCAACACAAATATCGAAGTCAGTCGGCTCTGTCTTGGTACGATGACCTGGGGTCAACAAAACACGGAGGCCGAGGCCCATCAACAACTTGATTATGCCGTGGCCGCCGGGGTTAATTTTATTGATACCGCAGAGATGTATCCAGTGCCGCCTTTCAAAGAAACGCAAGGTTTGACTGAAACCTATCTTGGCACCTGGCTGGCCAACCGATCCGATCGCGATAAACTCATTATTGCCAGCAAGGTTTGTGGCAAAGCCCTGTTTGTTCCTTATTTACGGGATGGCAAGGTCAAATTGGATAAACAGAATATCCACCAGGCTGTGGACGCATCGCTACAACGACTGCAAACAGACTACATCGATCTTTATCAAACGCATTGGCCTGACCGAGAGACCAATTACTTTGGGCAGTTGGGTTATCACCATGCCCCGGAAAAAGACGGCATCACCATTGCCGAAACACTGGACGTGCTAGGTGGTTTGGTGCAAGCAGGCAAGATAAGAATGGTGGGTATCTCGAATGAAACCCCATGGGGCTGCGCTGAATATCTGCGTGTTGCCAAGGCGCAAGGATTACCCCGAATTGTAAGTGTTCAAAATCCCTATAATCTATTGAACCGCACCTTTGAGATCGGCCTTGCCGAGTTTGCCCATCGCGCACACGTTGGTTTGCTGGCTTACTCACCGCTTGCCTTTGGTGTCTTGAGTGGTAAATACTTAAACGGTGCAAGACCGGCCGCCACGCGCCTGGTATTGTGGGATCGATTCTCCCGCTATACCAACCCGCGGGCAGACGCGGCAACCGCAGCCTACGTCAAACTGGCACAAGAAAATGATCTTGATCCCGCACAAATGGCCTTGGCGTATGTGAATAGTCGGCCATTTTTGACCAGTAACATCATTGGTGCTACATCAATGCAGCAACTAAAAAGCAATATCGACAGCATCGATATCAAACTCTCGAAAAAAATCGTCCATGCCATTGATGCGATTCATGAAGAAATCCAGAATCCATCACCATAATGCGTTTTCCGGTCGTTAATTATTATTATAAAATATGTATAATCTATCTATTGAATATCACGCTTAAGACACTATGGCTACATCAGCACTGACCGCTATTTCTCCTATTGATGGTCGCTATCAAAAAAAAACAGATCCCTTAAAACCAATTTTCAGCGAATATGGTCTGTTTCGTTTTCGTGTACAAGTTGAGATTGCATGGCTGAAAACACTGGCAAGACATCCAGACATTACTGAAATAGCGAATTTTTCAGTGACTGATCTTGGCTTGCTTGACAAGATTAAGAATAACTTCACGGTTAAAGATGCGGCCGCCATCAAGGCCATAGAAAAAACGACTCGGCATGATGTAAAGGCGGTTGAATACTTCATCCGCGACCGCATAAAAAAAGACGCACCGCATCTGAATGTTGGTCAATTTATTCACTTTGCCTGTACCTCGGAAGACATTAACAACCTGAGCCACGCCTTAATGTTGCAAGCAGCACGCAAAAAGGTGCTGGTGCCAAAGCTACAAGTGCTGATAACGCACTTGCGCACCCTGATCAGCGATCATGCTGCGTTGCCGATGTTGAGTAGAACACATGGCCAGAGTGCATCACCCACCACATTGGGTAAAGAGTTTGCCGTTTACGTGCATCGTCTGGCGCGACAACAAACGCAATTAGAACAAATAGCAATACTCGGCAAGATGAATGGCGCGGTGGGTAATTTCAATGCCCACCTCGTTGCCTACCCTGATGTGGACTGGATGGCTGTGTCAAAGAACTTTGTCGAAGGTCTTGGACTCACCTGGAATCCGCACACCACCCAGATTGAATCACACGATTATATGGCGGAGTATTTCCAGGTCCTATCGCGTATCAATACGATCTTGATTGATCTCAGCCGAGATATTTGGGCTTACATTGCGCTCGGTTACTTCAAGCTGAAGTTGCAAGCAAGCGAGACGGGATCGTCCACCATGCCACATAAAGTCAATCCCATTGATTTTGAAAATGCTGAAGGTAATCTTGGTCTTGCCAACAGCCTATTTCTGCATCTGGCGCAAAAACTACCAATATCCCGTTGGCAGCGGGATTTAACGGATTCGACCGTGTTAAGAAATATGGGCGTGGGTATAGCGCATAGCCTTATCGCATTTGATTCATGCGTACAAGGTTTGTCGAAACTTGATGTTGACGCAAATACGATCAACGCTGATCTGGAAAAGTCGTGGGCGGTATTGGCTGAGCCGATACAAATAGTCATGCGCCGTTACGGCATTGATGATGCGTATGAACAATTAAAAGCATTAACCCGCGGCCAAAATATAAATCAGACAACCCTGAATGAATTTATTCAACAACTCGACCTGCCAGACGCTGTTAAATCACAATTACAACAGCTCACCGTCCAAAATTACACGGGTAATGCCGTAGCACAAGCGCGTCTTGTTGCAAAGAATGCAAATAACCGCGCGGTAAAAACCCCCACGCGTAAGTCTGATGATGGTATATCAGGCGCATCTTCTGCTGGTGCGACCAAACTTGAGACGCACGAAGACGATGCATCTTCTCCTAGTGCGGCCAAACTTGAGACGCACGAAGACGATTCTTCTGCTGGTGCGACCAAACTTGAGACGCGCGAAGACGATGCATCTTCTGCTGGTGCGGCCAAACTTGAGACGCGCGAAGACGATGCATCTTCTGCTGGTGCGGCCAAACTTGAGACGCGCGAAGACAATGCCAAGGCCGCACTGGCGTTGGTCAGACAATGTAAATCGAAACTCGCCATCCTCTCGAAAGATCTGGATCCCTTTATTTATGAACAACCTGAATTTATCAAGGCCGTCAGGCAGCTCGTGACTAAAAGGCGGAATGTTGCGGTCCGCATTCTGGCCTTTGAACCTGAAATCATTGTCCAACGCGGACACAAACTCGTTGATTTGGCGGGCAGAATCAGTAGTCATATTGAAATCCGGAAACCTGCAAAGCAATATCAATCATTCAATGAAGCACTATTGATAGTCGATGATACGGGCTATTTATTTCGAGAAAATGCAGATCGTTATAATGGTAGCGTCAACTTCAACGACCGTCGCAATTCCAAACACATGCTGGAAGTATTTAATAATATCTGGGAGGCATCCGAACCCGATCCAAACTTTCGCAGGATGTCTATTTGAAAAAATCAATCTTGGCCGATCTGTTAATCTGCATTCTTTTCAACCCTGTTGCTAGAGCGGGGGCGGGAGCGATAGCGATTAAGTCCCTACAAAAAAACGCCATCACAGCCGCTGCATGTTGATACTGAAAGGCGGTAACGCACTCTCCGACTTTCGTGTCAATAAACTCTTGGCTGCCTTGCAGTCGTATGTCCCGGCAATCGTATCGGTTCGAGCGCACTATATTCATTTTGTTAAGACCCATGCCGATCTCGACAAAAAAGAACAAGTCCAGCTTGATGATCTGTTGCAGTATGGAACAGCGTCTGGAAACACTCATCATCATTCATTCAAACAAGTCGCTATCCCAAGGCCCGGCACCCGCTCAGCTTGGTCTGACAAGGCCCGCGATATTGCGCATAACGCCGGGCTTGATAAAGTCGCCCATATAGAACGCGGCACAGTCTATGCATTGCAACTTGACAAAAACCATACCCCGACTGCAGCGCAAATCGCCTGCATCAAGCCACTCTTACATGATCGCATGACAGAAGTCCTCATCACCAATGAAAATGCCGCCGCTTTATTCGCACACACCGAGCCGACTCAATTCAATCAGGTTGATATCATCAATGGTGGCGCAGCAGCGTTGGCGGCAGTCAATAGCGCAATGGGGCTCGCATTGTCGGATGATGAGATCAACTATTTATTGACCGCATTCAAGAGGCTTGGCCGTAATCCGGCCGACATTGAGCTAATGATGTTTGCCCAGGCCAACTCTGAACATTGTCGGCATAAAATATTCAATGCCGAATGGACGATCGATACTATCGGGCAAGCGCATTCCTTGTTGCAGATGATACGACAGACGCACGCAACAAACCCGGGCAAGGTCTTGTCGGCCTATCATGATAATGCGGCGGTCATGGCCGGCTTCAATGGTGCCCGCTTTTTTGCCGATCCAGATAATCATCACTATGGCTATCACGATGAAGCCATACATATATTGATGAAAGTCGAAACGCATAATCACCCAACTGCAATCTCGCCCTATCCTGGTGCGGCAACGGGTGCGGGTGGAGAGATACGCGATGAAGCGGCAACGGGCCGCGGCGCGAAACCGAAAGCTGGCCTATGCGGCTTTGCGGTGTCCAATCTAAAAATCCCGGGCTTTGAACAGCCTTGGGAAACAGATAATGGCAAACCCGATCATATTGCATCAGCATTGGATATCATGCTTGCCGGGCCGATTGGTACTGCTGCCTACAATAATGAGTTTGGTCGCCCGGGTTTGTGTGGTTATTTCCGCACCTATGAACAACGCGCAGATGAGTCTTGCATCTATGGTTACCACAAGCCCATCATGCTTGCCGGTGGCTACGGCATGATTCGTGAATCGCACGTACAAAAACAGGTGATTGCCGCGGGTGCCAAGTTAATGGTGCTAGGTGGGCCAGCGATGTTGATTGGCCTTGGGGGTGGTGCCGCATCTTCCAAGTCTGCCAACATGCGCGACACCGCGCTTGACTTTGCCTCAGTACAACGCGCTAACGCGGAGATGGAACGCCGCTGTCAGGAAGTCATAGACCAGTGTTGGGCAATGGGGGACAACAACCCGATCATCAGTATCCATGATGTCGGTGCCGGCGGTCTTGCCAATGCCATACCAGAGCTTGTCAATGCCAGCGGACGCGGCGCACAACTGGCGTTGCGCAAGATACCGAATGCTGATCCCGGTATGTCGCCGTTGGGCATTTGGTGTAATGAAGCGCAAGAACGCTATGTGCTTGCGGTGCGTGCTGAACACGTTGCGCGCTTTACCGCGCTTTGCGAACGCGAACGCGCACCTTGCGCCATCCTCGGCGAGGTAACAACAAAAGAACAACTGATTGTAGACGATGCACACTTCAATAATCGGCCGATTGATATGCCCATGTCGGTGTTGTTTGGCAAACTGCCAACAATGCAGCGCACGGCGGTTGGTGTCACTTCTCAACAAACTGCATTCGATGGCTCAGGATTGGCATTACAAGAAACGATCGATCGGATTTTGCAACTACCGGCTGTTGCCAGCAAGCGTTTCTTAATCACCATTGGCGATCGATCCATATCTGGCCTGGTTGTGCGCGATCAAATGGTCGGCCCCTGGCAAGTACCGGTCGCCGATTGTGCCGTTACCAGTGCGTCCTATTTCGACTATACCGGCGAGGCCATTGCCATCGGCGAACGCCCGCCTATAGCGGTTATAAATGCGCCCGCTTCTGGCAGGATGGCGGTTGCTGAAGCGATTATGAATATAGCCGCAGCACGTATACTCATGCTTGATGATATTGCCCTTGCCGCAAACTGGATGGCGGCCTGCGGCGAGCCGGGCCAGGATGAAAAACTATACAGCACGGTCAGTGCCGTGCGTGATCTCTGCAAAGAGCTTGGCATAGCGATCCCGGTCGGTAAGGATTCCTTGTCTATGCACACTACTTGGTCAGCGGGTGCATTGGAAACAAAAGTCACGGCACCATTATCATTAAATATTACCGCCTTCGCACGGGTTGCAGATGTGCGGCAATCACTAACACCACAACTACAGCAAGATGACGATACTCTGCTGTTGTTCATAGATCTCGCGCACGGCAAACAACGCCTTGGTGGTTCTTGCCTGTGCCAGGTATATGAACAATTCGGTAATGAAACACCCGATCTGGAAGACTCGTCTTTATTAACGGGCTTCTTTAATGCTTTGCAAATACTCAATGAATCCGATCTATTGTTGGCCTACCACGATCGTTCGGATGGCGGATTGTTTGTCACGCTGGTTGAAATGGCATTCGCTGGACATACCGGCATAGATGTCGATCTGAACAATGCAGACAATCTTGTAGCTACTTTATTCAATGAAGAGTTAGGCGCGGTTATTCAAATAAGCGCAAGACACGCACAAAATGTAAAGCAGACTTTTGTTAATGCGGGGCTTGATGAACAAGCGATACAAACAATCGGCGCACTCAATCATGAGTACCGGTTTAATCTCAAACACAATAATACAGAGCGATTGTCTGTAGCGGTCGATGTGCTGCATAAAAAATGGTCTACTACCAGTTTCGAGATGCAAGCATTGCGCGACAATCCGGCCTGCGCAAAACAGGAATTTGCCGACCTTGGCAATAGCGATGACACGGGTTTATTTGTTGATACCACCTTTACGCTCGATAGTAATCCACTCGTTTTTATCAATACTGGCGCGCCACCAGAGATAGCGATATTGCGCGAACAAGGCATCAACGGGCAACTGGAAATGGCCGCCGCCTTTGATCGCGTCGGGTTTGAATGCGTCGATATCCACATGCAAGACCTCATTGATGGCCGCATCAATCTTGATTCATTCAATGGACTGGTCGCTTGCGGTGGATTTTCCTATGGCGATGTTTTAGGTGCCGGCGGTGGTTGGGCAAAGACTATTTTGTATAATGACCGGCTCAGCACAATGTTTGCGTCATATTTCAACCGCACAGACACTTTCGCATTGGGTATCTGCAATGGTTGTCAGATGATGTCGCAACTGCGGGACTTGATCCCGGGTGCTGCAACATGGCCTGATTTTCTGCGTAATCAATCTGAGCAATTTGAAGCCCGCCTCGTGATGGTTGAAGTCATGCCATCACCGTCAATATTATTGCATGGTATGGCAGGCTCCAAGATCCCGGTGGTGGTCGCACACGGCGAAGGGCGTATTGCAACGGCGGCCACAACAACCGCTACGCTGCGTTATATCGATAATAGTGGAAAACCGACCGTCACGTATCCACACAACCCCAATGGTTCTGCCAACGGCTTAACCGGCTTTACCAATGACGATGGCCGTGTCACGATCATGATGCCGCATCCAGAACGTGTGTTCTTGCGTAAGCAATACTCTTATTTGCCGCCCGCCTGGAATAACGAATACAGCCCGTGGATAAAACTATTCCTCAATGCACGAAACTGGCTTGCTTAACAGCAAAGGCCGTTTTGTCGTAAGTGTAACGTTGCCGCAGTCTAAAACGCATGTATTCAGACTTGGCATAGCTGAAATTCATTCAGATCTTCTGCTAGACTTCAGCCAAACAACATGCTTTTAATCGTCTATTATGAAAAAATACAGACACATCTCAGATGAAGACAGCGCCCTGTTTCGTAAGGTAGCGGGCAATACCAAACCGCTGAAACAAGATAATTTCATTGTCCCAAAACCAAAACCAAACATGCGGCAGTCTACAACAGCAACCGATAATGCGGCCGCTATGGAAGCGATAAGACTTGACGATTTTGACGCTGATGTGTTGGCGGGAGGCGATGAATTGTGTTATGTCCGCGCTGGCATTCAAAAAAAAATATTAAGAAAATTGCGGCGTGGGGATTATGAAATTGAAGCGGAACTAGATCTGCATGGCATGACGGTTGAGATGGTTAAAACAGAACTCGCGGGCTTCCTGGAGCAATGCGCCGCCAACTCTCTGCGCTGCGTTAAAATCATTCATGGCAAAGGGCGAGGTTCAATAGACCAGCAGCCGATTCTTAAAAATAAAGTCAATCAATGGTTGCGAAAAATAGACATAGTCTTGGCATTTTGCTCGGCAAAAGCGGCCGATGGTGGGACTGGTGCAATGTATCTGTTATTAAAACGTGTCTGACCGATTGTACTTGCAAACATGACAATCAGCACGGCAACGCGGATTAACCCGTAATGCGCCGGTAATGCGAGAGAACAGCAAGACACCCACTACCGACGTATTTTAGAAACACCGCACAGCCCGACAAAGAATAGTTGATGCCGTGAACTGGAAACCTGGCGAGTATCAGCAGGCTTGCAATCACGATAGTTTATAATTAACACTGGTGGCGTACTATCAAACAATGCAGGCAGGCTACCTGATTTGTCTTAACTGTTATTGAGCCAGATACTGGGGAAAATATGACATACGAAAGCCATGATTTAAAGAAATCGATAGAGTCTGATGACTATCAGGAGTGCTCTGAATTTGTGGTGTCTGCTATTCAATCAATAATGCAAGACGCAATGGATAGGGGAAACAATAAGATAGTTATCAACACTAAGGAACCTCTGATTAATGCCATAATATGCCATAATCTACGATAATACCGCAAGGTTTTAAGTAAGGGTGAAAAGATGCAACAAAAAAGCCTGGCAGTATCTGGATTCGAGAAATACCGCAAGCAGACACGCAAAGAGATATTTCTCGAAGAGATGAATCAGCTCATTCCCTGGCAAGCGCTGACTGCAGTAATTGAGCCTCATTACCCCAACCCCTGCTGGTCGCCGTCCGGTGGGCATGGAACCCGTGCCAGATGCAACCACCCGCTGTAAATTCCGTCATCTGCTGGAGGAGAACAACCTCGGAGTTGCCCTGTTTGATGCTGTTGCCGTCTATCTGGAGGAAAACAGCATGAAAGTATCCAGAAGGCACTATTGTTGATGCGACCATCATCAATGCGCCTACCGCCACCAAGAACAAAAGCAACACCCGTGACCCTGATAGGCATCAGACCAAACAAGGCAAGCAATGGTACTTTGGCATGAAGGCACACATCGGTGTGGATAGCAAAACCAAACTGATACACTCTGTTGCTGCCACACCAGCCCATGTCCACGACTCACAGGTACTTGGAGGCCTACTGCATGGAGAAGAGACCCGTCTTTGGGGAGATAGTGCCTATGCGGGTCAGCAATCCGTACTCAAGGATAATGACCCCAAGGCAAAAGACTACACCCAGGTCAAAGGCGCACGTCACCGCAAACTGACCGAACAGGACAAGGCTAAAAACCGGCACAAATCCAAAGTCCGTGCCAAGGTTGAGCATGTCTTTCATATCATGCAGCGACAATATGGATTTACCAAAGTCAGATTCAAAGGGCCAGGCAAGAATGCGAACCACCTGTTTGCCCACTGTGCCCTGATTAATCTTATGCTATCAAAGAAACAATTATTACGGCTATCAGTGGCTTAGTACGCCTGGAATAGGGGCGATAGCTGAAAACAGTAGGCCGGGACAAGAGAAATGAAAGAGAGTAATGAGCAAGACGTTCAATGCTCGCTACTATCGAGCACAGTGATGCCCACTTGCTTGAAAATCCTTAATTGATCAGATGTTCCTTAAGAATTAAATCAGACTAAAATTCAAGATAGATCAAGTCATTCAACAGATATGCAACATGCAGTTTGTAATAAAATTTACGTATCAAAAACTTTGCGGTCTATCACATTTCATGACCAAAATAATGATGAATTCTGTTATGTCACAAGTTATAATTATACCTCAATAATCTTAAGCTGGAGTTCTGCAAAGTATGTCAGATGAAGTTGACAACACATACGATAACGACTTGGTTGTGCAAGAGGAAAAGCCACGGCTCAAACGACCCCCATTATACAAAGTCGTCATTCTCAATGATGACTACACGCCCATGGAATTTGTAGTACACATACTAGAATCATTTTTCTTGATTGATCGAGAAAACGCTACCCGCATCATGTTAGAGGTTCACACACACGGCAAAGGCGTATGTGGCATATTTACCCATGAAATCGCAGAAACCAAAGTATCGCTGGTTAATGACTACTCACGAGAACACCAGCATCCGCTGCTTTGCACAATGGAACAAGCCTGAAAGGAAACCAATATGCTTGATAAAGAATTGGAACAAACACTAAACAATGCATTCCAGGAAGCAAGAGAACAACGTCATGAGTTTATGACTGTTGAACATCTTTTGCTTGCCTTGCTTGACAACCTGTCGGCCACGAACATACTAAAGGCGTGTGGGGCGAACCTGAATAGTCTACACAGTGATCTGGTAAGTTTTATACAAGAAAACGCGCCTGTCATCGACAACGATGACGATGATGACTACGATACGCAACCTACTTTAGGCTTCCAGCGGGTCTTGCAACGTGCCGTCTTTCATGTGCGGTCTTCTGGCAAGAAAGAAGTATCAGGTGAAAATGTTTTAGTTGCTATCTTTGGAGAGCGTGAATCACACGCGGTCTATTTTCTAAGCCAGCAAAATATCGCTCGGCTGGACGTTGTCAACTATATCGCGCATGGCATAGCCAAAATAAACGATGATGATGACGAAGACAACATCAACGAGATTGACGAGGATTCTCAAGCGGATGACACCGCGACCGGCCCCCTTGACACTTACGCTGTTAATCTAAATGAAGCGGCTAGGCAGGGAAAAATTGACCCTCTAATTGGTAGGCAAGTTGAAACCCAGCGAACGATTCAAATATTGTGCCGTCGCCGTAAGAACAACCCGCTGTACGTGGGTGAGGCAGGTGTCGGAAAAACAGCCATTGCCGAAGGCCTGGCAAAATTGATTGCCGATGGTGATGTGCCCGAGGTGTTGCTGGACTCGGTCATTTACGCACTTGATTTAGGGGGCTTGTTGGCCGGTACAAAATACCGGGGAGATTTTGAAAAACGCCTAAAAGGTGTCATTAAGCAATTAAAAAAACAACCCGGTTCTATCCTGTTCATTGATGAAATTCATACCATCATTGGCGCAGGTGCTGCCTCTGGTGGTGTGATGGATGCCTCCAATATTATTAAACCCGTGTTGGCATCGGGTGAGTTAAAATGTATCGGCTCTACCACCTATCAAGAATATCGTGGCATCTTTGAAAAAGATCGCGCGTTAGCAAGACGCTTTCAAAAAATTGATGTTGCTGAACCGTCTATTGATGAAACCGTTAAAATTCTTGAGGGCTTAAAATCATGCTTTGAAGAGCACCATCAAATCCGCTATACGCATCAAGCATTGCGCATCGCAGCCGAACTCACCGAACGCTACATTAGCGACCGTTTCTTGCCTGACAAGGCAATAGATGTGATTGATGAGGCTGGGGCCGCACAACAATTATTGCCACCTGCAAAACGTAAAAAAACGGTGGGCGTGATGGATATAGAAAATATCATTGCCAAGATTGCGCGTATTCCAGCCAAAAAAGTCACGGCTTCTGATAAAAATATCATCAAGAAACTTGAACGCAATCTCAAGATGGTTGTATTTGGGCAAGACGAAGCTATCAATACACTTTCTAATGCGATAAAGATGTCCCGTTCGGGATTGGGCAGTCCTGAAAAACCGATAGGCAGTTTTCTTTTTGCAGGCCCCACCGGTGTCGGTAAAACCGAGGTCACCCGCCAGCTTGCAATACAAATGGGTGTAGCGTTAGTGCGCTTTGATATGTCTGAATACATGGAACGTCATACTGTTTCCAGACTAATTGGCGCACCGCCTGGTTATGTTGGGTTTGATCAGGGCGGCCTACTCACCGATGCCATAAACAAACAACCCCATTGTGTCTTATTGCTTGATGAAATCGAAAAAGCACATCCGGATGTATTTAATATCCTGTTGCAGGTATTTGATCGTGGCACCTTGACCGATGCTAATGGGCGTAAAGCAGATTTTCGCAATGTCATTATAGTCATGACCACCAATGCTGGTGCGGAACGCATGAGCCGTGCCTCCGTCGGTTTTACCACACAAAACCATGCGGGTGATGCCATGGTGAGCATAAAAAAAATATTCAGTCCCGAGTTCAGGAACCGTCTGGATGCAATTATTCAGTTCAATGCGTTGGATAAAAGAACGATTGCTAATATCGTAGATAAATGCCTCATTGAGCTCGAAGTACAGCTTGATGAAAAGAAAGTCACTATTGATGTTACCGATGAAGCGCGTGAATGGCTTGCCATTCACGGCTACGACAAGGTCATGGGCGCACGGCCCATGGCGCGCTTGATTCAGGAAAAAGTTAAACGCGCGTTAGCGGAAGAACTACTATTTGGCAAACTTGAACATGGGGGGCATGTTGTTGTTGCGCTAAAAGATGATGCTATTGTGATTGTAATAAAAGAGGAAGCACTCACGGATGCTGTATAAACCCCATTTTGAAACATGCACGCATTTATAATGACTTAAGCAGGATTTTTGCATTACGCTGGTAATTGTAGGCTTTTTGTTTTTCGACGGGTAAGGCGTTGATTGCTGTTTCGACAAAGCCTCTTTCTATAAACCAATGCGCTGTTTGTGTGGTCAATACTATAATTTCTTTCGCGCCTGTCGCTCGCGCTTGTGATTCAATATATTGGTATAACATCTCACCCATAAACTGATTTTGATAATCGGGATGCACTGCCACACAGGCCAATTCCATTATCTTTTCTTCTGCATATTCATGCAATACAGCGCAGGCGATGACAGTCCCATCACGAACCAAAACAACATAATTATCAATATCCATTGCAATTTGCGCTACCGAGCGTTGCACAAGTATGCCATTTTGATCTAAAGGTGCTATTAGTTCATAGATGCCAGTTATGTCATTAACATGCGCCTGACGAACCGTATCGAATGGCGTATGGGTTAATAATGTGCCTACGCCATCAAGTGTAAAAAGTTCTTGTAAAAGGCTACCATCCGTATTTTGCGCAATATAATGGATACGCTTAACACCAGCTTCACAGGCCTTGATGCCTTGCGCAAATGCAGTAGGTATTTCATCCATACTACATGGACTATCAGCGTCCAGTTTCTTTTTAGCTTCTGCACAAGTAATTTGCCTTATTGTTTCGCCATTTTCATCTTGCAAAATTTGATCACTATTAAACATAATGAGTTTATCTGCCGCCAGGTCGATAGCGACTTGTGTTGCAACTTCAATGGAACTCAGGTTGAAAATCTCGCCTGTGGCGGAATAACCCAATGGGGTTATCAAAACTATTTCACCCGCGCCAAGTCGCGTATTGATGGTTTCTTTTTCTATACTGCGCACCCTGCCGGTTAGTTTCAGATCAACACCATTAAGGATGCCATAAGGTCTGCCTGTGACATAATTGCCCGAGGCAACCTTGATGGCCGAGTCTGCCATAGGCGAGTTGGGTAACCCCATGGACAACAAGGCTTCAATTTTAATTTTCACATCACCCACTGCTTGCGTGACACTGCTGATTGAAGCCTCGTCTGTTACACGTAAAGCCCCGCAATACGCTGGTTTTAGCTTTCTTTCCTTTAATAATTGATCTATCTGCGGTCTTGCGCCAAAGACAACAATCAGTTTTATCGCCAGGCTGTTTAACAAGGCAAGATCATGTATTAAATTAGAGCAGCCTGCAGACGCAACAATATCACCGCTCATTTGCAAGACGAAAGTCTTGCCATGGTGTGCATGTATATAGGGTGCTGCGTTTCTAAAGCACTTTACAAAGGCGTTTTTATCTTCCACTTTTTTAGTTTATTGTTTTGGCTGACAAAAATGAATCAGTAGCTTTGATAAGATATTTATCATCGGTTCAATTCTGTCAATCTGTAAAAATTCATTCGGTTGATGTGCGACATCAATATCGCCCGGGCCAAGGATAACGGTTTCTAATCCCATCGCATTAAAAAATGGGCCTTCTGTACCAAATGCAACTGAACTTGAATTTTGTTGTGTTATCTTTTCGCTCACTTGAATGATCTCACTATCAATAGCAGTCTGCATGGGTGGTATCCCATCAAATATCGTGTTGAAATTGAGTTTCAAGTCCGAATCTGCCAGTGCAGTTCTTACAACACGCCGCATTTTTTCTTTTAATGCTGATATATCCATGCCAGGCAACATTCTAAGATCGATTACCAACTCACAATTTGCACAAATACGGTTCGCGCTGTCACCACCTTTGATTTTGCCAAAATTCAAGGTTGGTACAGAAACTTTAAATTCATTATTTTGAAACTCAACCTGTAATTCATGGCGCCACTGTCGTAGTGCATTGATGACATCGTTCATCCCTTCTAAAGCACTATTTCCTAGGGTCGGATCGCTGGAATGGCCAGAACGTCCTTGAATATGAATCGTTTCGAGAATAATACCTTTATGAATATGTCTAGGTATGAGTCCAGTGGGCTCGCCTATAATACAAAAACGCCCCAATATCGTATTTGCTTGCTGTATCGCACGCGCACCTGACATCGTACTTTCTTCATCTGCGGTGGCGACGACGGTAAGTGGTTGCTTAAATTTTATATCAGGCAATCTTTTCAGGGTTTCAAAAATAATAGGAAAAAAACTCTTCATGTCGGCCGTGCCGAGACCATAATAATTGTCATCTGCTTTTGTCAGCGTAAACGGATCGCTATCCCAACCCTTAGCATCATAAGGGACGGTATCAGTATGGCCTGATAAAACCAGACCAGCATTATTGTCGGGCTGATGCCCGCTACCTCCCCGACGGGCAATAAGATTACATTTTTCCGGATGAGCACTGACTGGCATAATCTCGCAGGTAAAATCAAGCTCAGCCAGATAATTGGCAAGCACATCAATGACCGCGCGATTACTCTGATCGTGTTCTGGATCGATGCAACTAACAGAAGGCAAACGGATCAATTCGGCAAAGCAATCCTCAAATTCAGGTGTTTTTCTCATGCGTTTTATTTTAACACGCCAAGCAAGACTCACCAGGCAAGACTGGCCGTAACAGATTGTAGCGTGCCAGAGGCGCACGCCGACCACGGCGGACACAAACCGGATCGCACTCGCACCCGGCTCGATATTCTCCTTGCTTGTATGTGAACAGACACGGGATAATGAATCTTTTTTCGACGCTATAAAAATAATATGTGGTTCAAAAATATTAGAATTTACCGCTTTACCAGAGACATTGATCTGACACCTGATACGTTGGAGGTAGCCTTACATCAACAAGACTTCACGCCTTGTACAAATATGGATTTTTCCCGCTACGGCTGGGTTGCGCCGTTGGGCAAAGACAATACGCAATATACCCATAGCTGCGGTGCTTACACCATGATCTGCGCCCGTAAACAAGAAAAAATTTTACCGCCAGCCGCAATCAATGAGATGGTTGAGGAAAAGATCATTGATGTTGAAACAGCACAAGCGCGCCGCGTTTACCGAAAGGAAAAGCATACAATTAAGGAAATGGTCATGAATACGCTGTTGCCGCGTGCGCTTACGCGCTCGTATCTGGTTTATGCCTATTTTGATATAAAAAACAAATTGCTGATCATTGATTCTGCCAGCTCGAATAAAGCAGAAGAGTTTATGGATCATCTGCGTGCTACCTTGGGTAGTTTGCCGGTAGTGCCGCTTAAGTGCCAGGGTGATGCGGCTACTGTCATGACACATTGGCTCCAAGATAAGCCACCCAATAATTTCGAACTTGATAATGAATGCGAATTACAAAATCCAAGGGAAAGCAAAAATATTATCCGTTGCAAGAATCAGGAACTGGAAAGTGCCGAGATTGTAAACCATCTAAAAGCAGGCAAACGTGTTACTCAATTGGCCTTGATTTGGCGTACTGCAATGCGTTTTGTTATCAATGATGATTGCTCGATTAAACGCTTACGCTTCGAGGATATTATCGAAGAACAAGCGGCAGATGATAATAACGACCGAGCCACGCAGTTTGATCAAGATTTTGCGTTAATGAGTTTGCAAATACACGAACTCATTACAGCATTACTTGAAGCGTTTGGTGGTCTGGAAAAATAAGACTAGGTTGTCGCCGTGAAGATCTATCTTGCCTCACGAGCATCGCGACGACGTACGTTACTTGAACAAATTGGGATTGAATTTGAAGTCGTCGATATTGAGGTTGATGAAAGCTGGGACGGTAAAGAAAAACCAGAATATTATGTAACGCGAATCGCGTTGGAAAAAGCGCGCGCGGGCAAGGCATTTAGTAGTGCAAAATATCCTGTATTAGCCGCGGATACGGCCGTCATCTTAGCGGGTATTATTTTAGGTAAGGCGCAAAATAAAGATATGGCGGCGGTTCTGCTTAAACAATTATCGGGTAAAACGCATACCGTACTCTCTGCTGTTAGCGTCATTGAAAAACATGAAAAAACGTTATTAAATATCAGCAAAGTCAACTGGAAACCTCTAAAAACCGTACATTTTGTGGTACGGTCTGATTCACTTGATGTGGGAGGATTTTGTTTATGCACGCACCTGGATTGTTTGATTTGACGGATCATTTGGCGCGGCTTTCGGCGATGGGAGATCCGCTTGAGGTTTTGGAGCGGCACGTTGATTTCGAAGTGTTTCGCCCAGTTCTTGTTGAAGCGCTTGGCTATGGGGAACGTCCCAAAGGTGGTCGCCCGCCCTATGATGCCGTTGTGATGTTCAAGGTGCTGGTGTTGGCCTTGATGCACAATCTGAGCGATGAGCGGATGGAGTTTCTCATTCGTGACCGTTTCAGTTGGCTACGGTTCCTGGGATTTCAAATCGGGGAGCCGACACCTGATCAGAAGACGATCTGGCTTTTCAGAGAGAAGCTGACCTAGGCGGGTGTCTTCAAGGCCCTGTTTGCCGCGTTTGAAGCTCAGCTCTGCGCGCGGGGATACAAACCGACCGGCGGTCAGATTGTGGATGCCACGTTGGTCTCCGCCCCGCGCCAGCGGATGACGAAAGAAGAGAAAGCGCGCGCCAAGGCAGGTGAGGCCGCATCTGACATCTGGCCCGATGATCTGTCCAAGGCAGCGCAGAAAGACACCGATGCGCGTTGGACGGTCAAGTATTCAAAGGCCAAGGAGGGTGAGGAGGATACTGGCCTTGTCGATATTCCGGTTCCGCACTTTGGGTACAAGAACCACGTGTCCATTGACCGCAAATGGCGCTTCATCCGGGGTGAGACTGGCACGAATGCGGCTCGCTACGACGGGCATGAACGCTCCTCGGTTCTGGACGAGACAAACAGCTCGAAGGCGGTTTGGGCCGATACCGGGTACCGCTCGGCCAGGAATGAGGCTTGGCTGAAGGCGCAAGGGTACCGCTCACATATCCATCGCAAGAAGCCACGCGGCAAACCCATGGCCAGGCATATTCGCCGGGGCAACGCGACACGCTCCGCCATCCGCGCCTGTGTTCGGCTACGAGAAAGGGCCCATGGCTCTGACCATCCGCTCAATCGGCCAAACCCGTGCGAAGGCCCGCATGACCATGGCCAACCTGAGCTACAACTTCCGCCGTCTCATCTTCCACGAGCGACGACAGGCCACAGCCTGACTCCGCCCAAATTCCGGAAATACCCGCCCTGGCAGACCCAAACAGCACAACACAGCCTCAAATACCACCGACCTTGACCTTCACACCCACTATGCGGGTGACAACGACTGGTGCTCGCGTCAAAACCCATCCAGAATCAGCGTTGTTCGAGGTCTCCAGCTCTTCATGTCGGCCGTGCCGAGACCATAATAATTGTCATTTGCTTTTGTCAGCGTAAACGGATCGCTATCCCAACCCTTAGCATCATAAGGCAACCTCTATTAATGCAATCACTTTCCAATTTATTGGCTCAGAGAGGTTAAAACAATAACCAATTTGATCCAAAAAGCCGGTAGTCTCCGTACAGCCCTGTTCTCGGCTTTACTTTGTTTTCAAGACGCACTGACCCGTTTCAGAAAGCATAAACGCCTCATGTTGTACCTTAGATTCATCAAGCCGATATGCATGCTTGTTCGCGTAATGCCAATGCAAGGAAACGCTTTGCGGCGTAAATTGCGCTGTGCTCCAAACATAGGTGCGACCCGACTGCGAACTTTGGAGCGCGTGCGCTTACCTTGCGCCTTGAGAAACGCTACTTTTTCCTCTGACCGATAGGCACTGTCAGCCCAGACATCTTTACTGGTATTGCTGTCATCTGGCAGGTCGGCAAAAACCTGCGCATCATGGACGCTGGCATCAGTGACCTGATAGTCACGAATCAACTTGTTGTCATGGTCTATCTGTATGTGGTTCTTGTAAGCAAAATGGCTACGGCTATGTTTCTTCGTCCAGCGGACAGGGACAGCGCCTGCCTTAATCCGTGCATTGTCTTCCCAACGGTTACGCGGCAACAGTGCCGGAATGATCGAGGAGGCAACTATCTGACCCTTGCGAGTGATATAAGCCGCCTGGTTCAACGACAACTGCTCAAACAACGATGCCATCAGACCCAGCGCCGCTAACCGATGCTTGAATGCCCAGCAGGTTTTGGTATCAGCGACTCGTTGCTGCCTAGCAAGACCCAGAAACTGCTGAAAACTGCAACGGTCTTCGATTTGGTATTCCAACTGAGCATCGCTAAGACCATACAGATTTTGCACAAGCAGTCCCTTGAACATCATCACTACGTTTGTTGGGCGTTGCCCGCCTGACGCTTACGTTGTTTCTCATGAACCTTGTTCAATAACGACCGAAAAGATTCCCAGTCAACCGTCTTTTCCAGTTCAGGCAGAGGATTACCCAACTGTTTGAGACGATAGTCTTGAAGATTAAACAGAGAACCGAAAATGTCATTGCTCATGGAAGTTTCTTTGGCAGTTTGGACAACTTCAACATTGTACCAAATAACGTAATTAATAGAGATAGCCTGATGAGGGGTTTCGCCAGGCAGTTTTGTAATAGTACGGAACCAACTGGCAGATGAGCCATTGCGTTTAGGTTTTTGCAGTCCACATCCTTTGTTAAAATCTATTTTCCGCTTTGATTTTCTTAAAAATATCTTCGACCTGATCCTTTAACTGCGCGTTATTTTTTTGAATTTTCGCAAGGCGTTCAATTGCTTTATCGTATGGCAGTAACAGATTTATATTTTCTTTTTGTCTGGTGAAGTAGTTTCTACTTGATGAGGAGACTTGATTGCTCCAGGCATCTATAAATTTCACAAATTGAGTGTCTTCAGAAGTATCTTCACGAAATTTTTTCCGAATTTGACCATTATCATCTACTTGGCTCCAGCCACAGAGTAGTTCGCCTGGTCGCGGCGTTTGAAAAATCTGCTCAAAAGTCATTTTTTCAAAGCGCGTCTTTAGGATATTTGCGATGCTCGTGAATTCTTTCTCGTCAAAAAGCCACTTGCTCTCTGGCCGCTTGTCGTTTCCATATATTCCGTGCGCGAACGTTTCACGTCTCAATAAGTCAACCAGCCAGCCTATGGCTTTACCATCCTCAAATGCGGCCTTTGTTACATCAGTAGCATTTTCTCCGATACGCGCACGCAAAACCTGAAGCAGTTTCTCTGCTTCATGCCAACCGCGTCCCTGATTTTTTACATCCGTATCCATTACATCGGCCAGGCTACGCAGAATCATGGCTGAACGTTTGGCATTCAGACCGCTCGGCTGAAAATCAGCAAGACGTGCGATGGCCGTGACTGCCTTGATTCCGCCGCCAATCGTTTTTTCAGAAAACCACTTTGCTAGAATTTTATTGACATCTGCGTGCCCGATGTCAGCGGCACTTAGAAGTTCGCTCTGCTCTGTTTCTGTAAATGCCCCTGTTGGATTTGCTAGAGCAAAGTATAAGCGAAAGTGATCAGGGCTTGCTAATCGCTGCGCTTGAATATTTGCGTTTTTTACTTCAGGGTCTACTTTCATAAATATCTTACGCTCTTGTTGATCTTCATCATTTTTGATCAAGTCGAATATTTGTGTACCTGGTAATATTCCGTCTAGAAAAACCCTGAAGCGGTCGTCTTGTAACTCTCTGTCTTGCTTAAATATTGAATCTAATTCGTCAGCCATACGCTTTTTTTTCTGACCATCCGGAATATATGTATTTCCGTCGGCAGCGGCCGCCATTTCCATGCAGTATTCCTCGATCCAATAGTAAAGCTCTGGGTTAGCACCTCGAACCATCTGCAGCCACACCATATCCGCAAGATCGACTTTATCGCTTAGGGCGGGCCAGAAGTACTCAACTGAGTCAAGTACCCGATTTACATCTCTTGGTGTCTGTAGAAATAGTCCAGCAGAATAATCCATTACACTTTCAAGTCGGTAAATTGCTTCGTTTCTAGTGCCTTTTGCAAACTGATCCAAGCCCTTGTGCAACATATTTCGAAGTGCAAAAGGTTCTGGTCTAGGGATTGGTATAGAGATTTGAACAATTTTTTCCAAAAATGCGCGTCCTTGAGATACGCCAATATCTTTGCAAATGGCCTCTGCAATGATTTTCGGGTCATAACACAAAATGTAAATGATCGAGCCAAAATCGGCGACGGCGCGAACCAGTCGCAAAATCTCAGAAACCTCCCGCGGCTCCAGCCTATCCACATCATCTATAGTGACAATAATGCGTCTATCTAATTTTTTAAGTTTTTCGTCTAATTTGGATTTTATCTCTGCTAGTGGGCGGATGTTATTCTCCTCGTTGACAATATTTTGTGCGACATCTAATGTTTTTTGTACCGGTTTGGCTAACGGGACTTCGGCACTTGCAGCAAGGTCAGCTATAGTTGAGCCAACACCTATCAAGCGTCCAGCATAGCCGCCGATCATTCGCTTTACATCGCTAGCGTTCTCCCCCGGTTTCGTTGCGATTGCCGTGGAAAGCTCAGCAAAGAACAAAGCGATCAGAGCGTCACGATCCTTAATAAGCCAGGGCCGAAAATCTACAACTATTGGTGAGTTCTTTTCTTTCAATGCGTTTTGCGTTAGCCGAAAATCCACAACAATGGGTGAGTTATCTTCTTTTTCTTTCAATGCGTTTTGCGTCAATTGAAGCAGGCTGGTTTTGCCAGAGCCCCACTTGCCCTCAAGACCTAAAACTATGCCATCCTCAAATTTTGGATCATTGGCAAGGGATGCAGCCAATTGGTTTGCCATCTCGGAAAAGCCGAGACTGTCGTCTTTGCTGTCTTCAATAGGTTGTCGCCCACGATAGTTATTCATGTTCACCTCTATTTATGAGTCTCTTAAAATATACTTCTTCATACCAAATGATATTGCCATTTTCAATGGCGATAGTGGAAAAATTATCGGTGATAATGTCTCAGAATTTTGCCCAATCTTTCAGGGCCGCTTTTTTCGGAAAATGTCGCATGGTTTCGGAAAACTCACCACAAGTCGAATAAAAACGGTTATGCGTGGCAGATTTTAAATTACGCCCTAAAAACGCTTGATTGCACTCAAATACGGGCAAACTGGCGGCAAAAATGCAGTTTTATTCGACAATCTACACTATTGGGACTGTCGTTCAGCAAGGTGCTTTTCAACTTCATTCTGGCTTAGTCCGGAAGTGCTAACGTCTAGCGGATCAAGCGTATTTTCACTTAGATAGTATGCTGTATGGGTTTAATCCCCTACGGTCTTGCCCCCTGCATACTCACCTTTATTGAGTGCCTTGACTGGAGATACGAATCCCTGCGGCTTCAGCGCTATGAGCGAGCAGGTCAGTTTCTGTATGATATTTTCTGCCGTATTACCGATTATAAATCCGGGAATGCCGGTGCGCGCCACCGTTCCCATTACCAGAATATCGATACCTTTATCCTGAACAAGATCAGGAATCAGTGTTGTCGCTTTTCCACGCAAATGGTGAATATGTTGCGCACCAACAATTTCAGAAGATTTAATCAGCTCATCTAAGGCGGCGCGATGCTGATTCTGCGCTTTAAGCACTGTTTGCGTTATTTCGTCATCCGATGTTTTAATCCACATATTACCGCGCAGATACGCTTCAAACTCATAATCCCAACAGGCAATAATATGTAGCTCGCCACTACAGCTATCTGCCAGTCGGCGCGAAAGTTCCAACATGCGTCTGGATAAATGCGCCGCTGATGGCTCTTGACTTTCCGGATCAATGGCTACTGCCACCTGAATATGTTGGCGTGACTGGTTAAGCGGGCGGCACAACCATACGGGTACTGGACACTTACGCAGTAAATCCATATCAATCGCTTTAAAGCCGCTTTTTTTATCCCGTGGCGTAGCTTCTTTAATGACCAGATCATGCCCCTGTTGTAGCACATGCTGGATAATGTTGATGGTCGGTGTTTTATCGCCCACCAGTGCCATGGAAATATCGACCGAGCCTGCTTCTATCTTAATGGCTGCCTGCGTCGCTTTGACCAAAGTTTTAGTCTGTTCCAGCAATGATTCCTCGTATTTTTTCCGATGCTCAGGAAACTTATCAGGAAATGCCGGGCGTACAATCAATATTTTTAATGGAGCCCCATTGTTGCGTGCCAAGTTGAGTGCCTGTTTCAGCCCCTCGGTTTCATCCATAGTGCCATGGCTGACATAAAGTAAATTATGATAATGACGCATATAAAGACTCCTTTTTTACTGTGATGACCCCATCGAAACCCTCGCTAAAGCAGATGTTTTTCTTTTATTTTCAGCTTACGCCAGCCAATCATAGAAAAAACACTATTTTAAGTAAACCAAAATAGAAATTAATTATAAATTAAGGATACGCTAGTTATGCTAAGCCTACCTTTACATCTTGCAGATCCGCGACTGTGTTGAGTCGGGCTAGTGTCGCTCCTCGTAGGCTAGGCGTGGTTGGGCTGGGGTGTGGCCGGGTTGAGCTGAGTCGGGCCGGGGTCGGTTTGGGTTGGGCTGAGTCGGGCCGGGCCGGGGGTGTGGTTGGGCTGTGTTGAGCTGAGTCAAGTCGAGCCGGGCGGCGTTGGCCAAGGATGCGGCCGCTGACACTTACCCGAGCTGTGCCGCTACGCTATGATGGGCGCAATTTGCGATAAGGTCTAGACACCCATGCCTATCTACGAGTTTACCAGCGACGCAATCTGCCCAATCCACAAGACCACCTTCAGCCAGAAACAGCTACAGGAGCGGTACGACCTGCAACGCCTGCTACGGGCCAACATCGCTGTGATCGCGCCCGATGTTCTGGTGATTGCCGAAGAGTTTGGGGACTGGGACGAGTCGCGGCGGCGCATCGATCTCCTCGGCATCGACCGCGATGCCAACCTCGTCGTGATCGAACTCAAGCGAACGGAAGACGGCGGCCACATGGAGTTACAGGCGGTCCGCTATGCGGCGATGGTCTCAACCATGACCTTCGACCAGGCCGCCGAGGCATTCAAACGCTATCTCACAAAGATCGACCAAACTGAGACGGATGCAGAGGCCGAACTGCTCGATTTTCTTGGGTGGGATGAGCCCGATGAAGATGCCTTCGCACAGGACGTGCGGATTGTCCTGACCGCGGCCGAGTTTGGCCGCGAGCTGACCACCTCGGTGCTCTGGCTCATCGAACGAGCCGTTGACATTCGCTGCGTGCGCCTTCAGCCCTATAGTATTGATGACCGAGTGCTGGTTGACGTTCAGCAGATCATCCCGTTGCCCGAGGTGGCAGAATATCAAGTCCAGATCAGCGAGAAGAAACGCAAGGGGCGTGCACCGCGCTCGGGCATAAAAGACCCCCGCTATGATGTCACCCTCGGTGAGCGCCAGTTGTCAATGCTTTGGAAGCGGCACGCCATTTATCAGATATTCCGCTATCTCGTGGAAAACGGCGTTGCCCCGGCGCAGATCGCCGAGCAATGCGGCAAGATGGCCAAGCATGCCCTCGTGTCGGTCGATGGCGAGGTGGTGGGAGATGAATTTTCTCGCTTGGCGAAGGAGGCCCTAGCCAAGGAGGGACGGAGTTCCAATCTCACACGTTTCTTTAGCAAAGACGACGAGTTGGTGTACTTCGGTGGGCGCACCTATGCGTTCTCGAACCAATGGGGTGGTGAAAATTGGGAGCAGGCCATGCACAACATACACAATGCCTACACGGATAAGGGGATCGATTTCACCAAATCAGACTAGCCAGATCAGCCTGGTCAGCCGTCCGTCCGTAGACCGACTGTTGCAATAACCTGATATGATGATGAACCTTGTGCTTGCCGACACGGTTATCGCTCAGACTGACGATGCGATAGCCGACTGGTCAAGCCTCTCATCCAGCTTGCGCACCACCCACAACCTACCATCCGAGCTGAGAACTTTGCATAAAACACCACACTTGAAGATTTTTTATTCTGGCTATGGCTCAATTTTAAGCCATTAGGGGTGGTGTGGTCAAGACGAGCGTGGGTTGAGCTGGGTTGAGCTGAGTCGGGTTGGATCGAGCCAGGGCGTGGTTGGTCAGGGGTGTGGTTGGGTTGAGCTGGTCTGGGTGTGGTTAGGCCGGGGCGGCGTTGGCCAGGGGTGTGGTTGGGTCGGGGCGGGTTGGGTTGGGTCGAGCCGGGATGTGTTTGAGCGTGGCCGGGATGTGGTTGATCTGGGTTGATCTGAGTCAAGTCGGGCCGGGGCTGAGTTGAGTGTGGTCGGGTTGGGTTGGGTTGGGCTGGGCCGGGTCGGACAAGTATCGCTTTAGTGCAAAGGTCTCGCACTGCGTTGCTCGTCCTTAAACGCGGCTCGCAGATTGCCGTTGCCGTTTTAACTCAACTGGAAGCCTCTAAAAACCGTGCATTTTGTGGTGTGATCTGATTCACTTGATGTGGGAGGATTTTGTTTATGCACGCACCTGGATTGTTTGATTTGACGGATCATTTGGCGCGGCTTTCGGCGATGGGATATCCGCTTGAGGTTTTGGAGCGGCACGTTGATTTCGAAGTGTTTCGCCCAGTTCTTGTTGAAGCGCTTGGCTATGGGGAACGTCCCAAAGGTGGTCGCCCGCCCTATGATGCCGTTGTGATGTTCAAGGTGCTGGTGTTGGCCTCGATGCACAATCTGAGCGATGAGCGGATGGAGTTTCTCATTCGTGACCGTTTCAGTTGGTTGCGGTTCCTGGGATTTCAAATCGGGGAGCCGACACCTGATCAGAAGACGATCTGGCTTTTCAGAGAGAAGCTGACCTAGGCGGGTGTCTTCAAGGCCCTGTTTGCCGCGTTTGAAGCTCAGCTCTGCGCGCGGGGATACAAACCGACCGGCGGTCAGATTGTGGATGTCACGTTGGTCTTTGCCCCGCGCCAGCGGATGACGAAAGAAGAGAAAGCGCGCGCCAAGGCAGGTGAGACCGCATCTGACATCTGGCCCGATGGTCTGTCCAAGGCAGCGCAGAAAGACACCGATGCGCGTTGGACGGTCAAGTATTCAAAGGCCAAGACGACCAAGGAGGGTGAGGAGGACGCGGGCCTTGTCGATATTTCGGTTCCCCACTTTGGGTACAAGAACCACGTGTCCATAGACCGCAAATGGCGCTTCATCCGGGGTGAGACTGGCACGAATGCGGCTCGCTACGACGGGCATGAACGCTCCTCGGTTCTGGACGAGACAAACAGCTCGAAGGCGGTTTGGGCCGATACTGGATATCGGTCGTCCAAGAACGAAGACTGGCTCAAAGCGCAAGGGTACCGCTCACATATCCATCGCAAGAAGCCACGCGGCAAACCCATGGCCAGGCATATTCGCCAGGGCAACGCGACACGCTCCGCCATCCGCGCCTGTGTTCGGCTACGAGAAAGGGCCCATGGCTCTGACCATCCGCTCAATCGGCCAAACCCGTGCGAAGGCCCGCATGACCATGGCCAACCTGAGCTACAACTTCCGCCGTCTCATTTTCCACGAGCGACGACAGGCCACAGCCTGACTCCGCCCAAATTCCGGAAATACCCGCCCTGGCAGTCCCAAACAGCGCAACACAGCCTCAAATACCACCGACCTTGACCTTCACACCCACTATGCGGGTGACAACGACTGGTGCTCGCGTCAAAACCCATCCAGAATCAGCGTTGTTCGAGGTCTCCAACTTGGCAACCTGACATACTGATCCGAATCTGTGCCCTCTGCGTAGGTCATAAAACTTCACCATCCATTGTAAAAATCGTTAGCACCCTTCCCTCCCCCTTTGCATGGTCATCAAAACCGTCCGCACAGAGGCCAACAATACGGTTCATAATGAAAATTTGCGATTTTTACCTCAATAAGTGCGACACTTGGGAAATGCGGGTACAGTGTTCTGGCGGGAGTGAACAAGCATCCAGAATATGTTTTTCACCATCGGAGCACACGCGCAGTAACTTGATATTGTATATTTAACGCAAGTTCAAGACAGGTTTGTACCACGGACCTGGTTTATATCCGACAGCGACATACACTCAAAGCGATTCGGTCTTTAAGATACATTGTTAGAGAGTGATTGACACTTGCTTGTTTATATACTTATTTTTGGTGTAATCACTTATTTTGGTGTAGTATCCATGCTGAAAATGTGGGCTAAATGAACGGTTGCGCTGGCAACAGAATTATCGAATATTTATATAGATATAAACTATATACAACAAAAACCTAGAATATTTGTCTGGTATAGAAAATACGAATAAGTAAAATTTCAAATATGGGCGACTCAAAACAAACAGTAGTGGTGGTAGATGACAATATTACTGTACGAGCACTATTTAAGCGTAGTACGGAAAATCTGGCAGTCGACTTAATTGATTTTGAATCCGCAGCGATGGCTATGGAATACCTCACGGATAACAAACCAGGCCTGCTTTTTCTGGATATTATTATGCCCGACAAAGATGGCCTTACTTTTTTGTCAGAATTAAGAAAATTACCGTTGCATCGAGATACCCCCGTAATAATGATTACTTCAAAAGATTATGCACAGGATAGAATGCTTGCAAATGAACTAGGGGCATTAAAATTTATTACTAAACCGATGCCAATGCGAGCAATTACCGATATAATCATGGAGCATTTTAATGAAGATAATCATTAATTAGCCAATAATAACCCATGATCAAATCCTATCTCCGCTTTTGGGGTGTACGAGGATCGTATGCTTCACCCTTTCTAACGCACCTTAAAGTTGGCGGCAACACATCATGTGTTGAAATAAATGTAGATGATCATGTGCTTATCTGTGATGCGGGCACGGGCATCATCCCATTCGGCGATAAAATTATAGCAGAGGGCATAAACAAGAATCTATTGATTGTATTCACACATTACCATTGGGATCATATATGCGGATTACCCTTCTTTAAGCCAGCCTTTATACCCGATTGGAATATCAATTTTTTCGGTCCTGGCGAATCAATTCGGGAAATGAAACAAACACTTAACTCCCAAATGCAAACACCCTATTTTCCAGTCGGGGCCGAAAACTGGATGGCCAACATTGATTACATCAATCCCAGGACGACAGAATTAAGTAGCGGACCTATCAAGATAACCTATTATAACGTCCATCATCCAGGCATTACCTATGGCTATAAAATCAAGGCTGGTAGCAAAACTATCATCTACGTTTCTGATAATGAATGTCAATTTCTCGACAAATCCATCAAACAAAAAATGATCGAGTTTAGTGAAGAAGAACAACAGATGTTCAAGACGATGAACCAGGAAGAATATAAACACGAATTAAAGGCAATACAGGATGCTGATATTCTGATTCATGATGCGCAATATACGCCCGAAGATTACGAAAAAAAACGTGGCTGGGGCCATTCATGTTATGTTGATGTTGTAAACTACGCCATTGATGCCAGAGTAAAAGAATTATATCTTTATCATCATGATCCCTGTAATGATGATGACGCTATCGACAAAATTTATGAGAATTGCCAGACAATCATTCAACAAAGAGGGGCATTGTTAAAATGTCATGTCGCTCGAGAAGGCCTGGAAATAAACCTCGCATGATTGCGCAATGACCGCTTCTGATTAGTTTCATAATTGCATTCCATGGAAGTTTTGCTCAATGGTAACCCACGCACGGTGGCACACAACCTCACCATCGAAAACTTGATCACAAGTTTGCATTTAGATGGTAAATTTGCAGTTGAGTTAAATCGGCACATCGTCCCTAGAAGCGAGTACCCCAAGACAGCACTACGCCCTGGCGATAACATTGAAATAGTGCAAGCTATAGGCGGCGGTTGATCGCAATTTAATTATGTCACAAACACAATCAGACACTATCTCAATCGCCGACACTGCTTATTCATCCAGATTATTGCTTGGAACCGGTAAATATAAAGATTTGGAAGAGACGAAAAATGCTATTGAAAGTAGCGGTGCACAAATAATCACCGTTGCTATTCGCCGATCAAATATTGGCCAAAATAAAGACGAACCCAACCTGCTTGATGTTATTTCACCCGATAAATATACGATTTTACCCAACACCGCAGGTTGCTATGATGCAGATTCCGCAGTCAGAACATGCCGTTTAGCCAGAACGTTATTAGAGGGGCATGATCTGGTAAAACTTGAAGTCTTGGGTGATAAAAAAACGCTGTTTCCAGATATTACGCAAACACTAGAGGCCGCAAAACGACTGATAGATGATAACTTCAAGGTCATGGTTTATACGACCGATGACCCGGTTATGGCCAAACATTTTGAAGTGATGGGTTGCGTTGCTGTAATGCCGCTTGCAGCACCAATTGGTTCGGGGCTGGGTATTCAGAATCCGTATAATATTCGTACCATTGTTGAAAATGCTTCTGTGCCCATTTTAGTTGATGCAGGTGTTGGTACTGCTTCAGATGCAGCGATTGCCATGGAACTCGGTTGTGATGGGGTATTAATGAATACGGCGATTGCAGAGGCCAAGGATCCGATTTTAATGGCCAGTGCCATGAAAAAAGCCATTGAAGCTGGCCGCGAAGCCTACCTGGCAGAAAGAATGCCAAGACGCGCGTATGCAAGTGCATCATCGCCAGTGGATGGGTATTTTTTTTGAGCTTCCAGAAAAACCGGCCTGCATCCAACCCATCTCGTCCCTTGCATACAATCCCCGCAAAACAAAATAGCATTCGTAGTTATGTCAAACGTGAAGGCCGGTTAACGAAATCGCAACAATACGCACTGGATAACTATTGGGCGCAACATGGTGTTGATTTTAGTTTAGAGCTTATCGACCCTGATATTCTATTTGGACGACGAGCACCGCTTATTTTAGATATTGGTGTTGGAACGGGCGATACGACTCTCAATCATGCCGAGACTCATCCTGAAAACAATTATCTTGCCATAGAAGTGCATCGGCCAGGTATCGGTCAATTATTGAATAATATTCAATCACATAATCTAACTAATATAAAAATTAGTAACCAGGATGTCGTGACCGTCCTAAAAAACCAGATCCCGGATCATGCCATTAGCCAGATATTTATTTTTTTTCCCGACCCATGGCCCAAGACCAGACACCACAAACGCCGCCTGATTAATAAACGGTTAATGGATTTAATCAAGAGAAAAATCGTTGCCCATGGCCGCATACATATTGCGACTGATTGGCAAGATTATGCTGATCACATTACAACATTGTGTCTTGCAGATCCTGAACTAATCAACTTGTCAGGAAACAAGGCCCAATATGCCCCTCGACCAAATTGGCGTATTCATACACGTTATGAATTGCGGGGCTTGCGCCTTGCGCACAAAGTGTGGGATTTTTGTTATGGCTTCAATAAAAATTAAAAACTTGAATATTAACTATACAATCTAAGTATTATTGGCAAAACATACTTGCCAGCTAGTATCAACACATCAATGATGTTAGTATCAACGTATTCATTTGAATACCATTAAAATAGGAAAATCTATCATGAAACTAATAAATTCTATCTTGCTTACCTTGTTACTCACATTACCTGTGATTGGTTTTAGTGTAGAGCCTGTCAATATTAATACTGCTGATAAAGAAACCCTGATGTCGATGATTAAGGGCGTTGGTGAAAAAAAGGCAGAAGCAATCATTGCTTACAGAGAGGCCAATGGTGCCTTTAAATCAGTTGATGAACTCACAAATATAAAAGGTGTGAGTGCTACCATGGTTGATGAACACCGAGATATGTTGAGTACAGAATAGATCAAATATACTTTTCACTCTAAGACCAATCAGGGTCTCTATAGAGGCCTTTTTTATGCGCCGGGTATAATGATTTTGTTGTAGATAATCATAGCAATCAATACCGCGACGCAAAATCGTTAGGTAATGTCAGCAATACATTATCGTGGTGCCTGCAATAAATTCAGATCCTCTCTTGTCGCATTACTCTGCACTACTGTATCCTTGCGCAAAATTTTTATACCAATCAAAGCAGGATTATGGACAACGATTACCAACCGAGCCAGATTGAGCCGACACTGCAAAAAAAATGGGAAGACAGCAAGGTCTTCAAGGCCACTGAAGACTCTGATAGAGAAAAATTTTATTGTCTCTCCATGTTTCCCTACCCTAGCGGCAAACTACACATGGGGCATGTCCGCAATTATACGATTGGTGATGTCATCAGCCGCTATCAACGTATGTTGGGGAAAAACGTATTGCAGCCGATGGGTTGGGATGCCTTTGGCTTGCCGGCTGAAAGTGCGGCAATAAAAAATAATGTCCCGCCAGCAAAATGGACTTACGACAATATTGATTACATGCGTGGGCAGTTAAAGCGCCTTGGCTTTGCCTATGATTGGGATCGAGAACTTGCGACCTGTAGCCCGAAATATTACCGCTGGGAACAATGGTTTTTTACACAGCTTTATGAAAAAGGACTGGTTTATAAAAAAACAGCCGTTGTGAACTGGGATCCTGTAGATCAAACCGTATTGGCCAATGAACAGGTCATCGATGGCAAGGGCTGGCGTTCTGGTGCGCCCGTCGAACGTCGTGAAATACCGCAGTGGTTTTTAAAAATAACGGATTATGCCGACGAGTTGTTAGCAGATCTGGAAAAATTGCCGGGTTGGCCTGATGCGGTCAAAATGATGCAAGCTAACTGGATAGGTCGTTCGGAAGGCCTTGAAATAGATTTTAAGGTTGATGGTACGGATGCAACCTTACGCATCTACACAACCCGCCCCGATACTATTATGGGTGTTAGTTATATGGCGGTTGCGGCCGAACACCCATTAGCCAAAGCCGCGACCGAAAAT
Source organism: uncultured Gammaproteobacteria bacterium (assembly GCA_951812995.1). Taxonomy (GTDB): domain Bacteria; phylum Pseudomonadota; class Gammaproteobacteria; order Eutrophobiales; family Eutrophobiaceae; genus UBA7359. The sequence goes on from CATOTD010000001.1 coordinate 161,013, forward strand.
GATGACAGCTTGCGGGCGTTTATTAATGAATGCAAAAGCGTCAGCACTGCCGAACTTGATACCATGGAAAAGAAGGGTCAGCCCCTGAATATTCATCTGTGCCATCCTGTAAGCGGTGAACTTATTCCGCTTTGGGTCTCGAATTTTGTCTTAATGAGCTATGGCACGGGTGCTGTCATGGCGGTGCCAGGGCATGATCAACGCGATTGGGAATTTGCACAAAAATATAATTTACCAATCAAACAAGTCATTATTCCTGCCGAAGGTAGTGTGCCTGATCTAACGCAAGCGGCCTACACCGAAAAAGGTATTTTACAGAACTCGTTGCAATTTGATGGTTTAACCTCAGCTGCGGCATGCAACGCGATTGCTGATTTTGTTGTAAAAAATAATTGTGGTAAGCGCAAGGTAAATTACCGCCTCAGAGACTGGGGTATCTCGCGGCAGCGCTATTGGGGTTGCCCCATCCCCATGATTAATAAAAAAGACGGTGAGGCCCTGGCCGTGCCAGCGGATAAATTACCGGTAGAGCTACCAGAAGATATTAAATTTGAAGGGATTAGCTCGCCGATAAAATCCATGCCTGAGTTTATTCATGTAGAAGCCCCGGACGGCAGTGGACCTGCGGCAAGAGAAACCGATACCTTTGATACATTTTTTGAATCGTCATGGTATTTTGCGCGTTACTGCTGTCCAGATAATGAGCAGGCCATGTTGGACAAACGTGCTGATTACTGGCTGCCAGTCGATCAATATATCGGCGGCATCGAACATGCTATTTTGCATCTACTCTATGCCCGTTTCTTTCATAAGTTAATGCGTGATCTTGGACTATTAAAAAGTGATGAGCCCTTTGTCAACTTACTCACGCAGGGCATGGTACTGAAAGATGGCAGCAAAATGTCAAAATCAAAAGGCAATACAGTTGATCCGCAGACCTTGATTGATCAATATGGTGCCGACACTGTACGCCTGTTTATTATGTTCGCCGCGCCGCCAGAGCAGAGCCTTGAATGGTCAGATGCGGGGGTTGAGGGTGCTTACCGTTTCTTAAAACGGTTGTGGAAATTGGCCAGCAATCACATCAATGAAGGGAAAATAGTCGCGCTTGATAAAGCCACGTTGACCGACAGCCAACGTCAATTACGTCGAAAGATTCATCTAACTATCGATAAAGTAGGCGACGATTTTGGCCGCCGCTATACATTTAATACGGCCATTGCAGCGGTCATGGAAATGTGTAATGCCTTGTCGCGTGCCCCATTAAACGATAACAACGACCATGCCATCATGCGCGAAGGCATTGCAACAGCAATATTACTCTTGTCACCCATTGTACCGCATATTACCGATACACTCTGGGTCGCCTTGGGTCATGATGGGCGACTCATCGATACCGCTTGGCCAAAATCCGATCCCGAAGCCCTGAAACAAAGTGAAGTCGAACTGGTAGTACAGGTCAACGGCAAGCTACGTAGTAAAATCATCGTCGTCGACGGGGCTGATCAAAAACACATCGAAGACCTGGCACTAAATAACGAACACATCAAACGTAATATCGAAGGTAAAACAGTCAGAAAAATTATCGTAATTCCAGGGCGCTTGGTGAACATAGTGGTATCATAGGGTAATATGCAAACTAAATAGCCAAATAATCTGTTTGAGGATATGCAATGAAGGCGCGCCTATTAATGATATGTATGCTGTTACTAACCACCGCTTGTGGATTCCATCTGCGCGGCACGCAAGTTGCCGAAACGGGTATCAGTAGCAGCAGTATTTATATCCATTCTGTCAACGCTCCAAGGCTTGCGCGAGAAGTGGCTACACAGATTTCGGCAACAGGCGTTACATTAGCAAATACCCCCGAGAGTGCTTCCTATAGAGTGACCCTTAAAGAAGAAAACTTTGAAAAGTCGGTACTCAGCGTCGCGGCAGACACGGGTAAAGTTGAAGAATATCAAATCGTTTATAACGCGAGGATAGATGCTGTAGATGCCGACGGACACAACATAATAGACAACAATCCAGTCAGTGTGGCGCGTGATTTTACCTTTGATGAAAATGAAGTATTGGGTAAATTTTCAGAAGAAGGCATCGTTGAAGACGATCTGATCCGCATTGCTGCAAGCCAGGTTCTGCGGCGACTACAAGCACTATTGCCGACTATAAAATAATATTGATATATAAAAATGCGATTGCGTCCTGAAGGACTTGAGCGGCACTTGCAAGGCCCAACGTTGGCTCCAATCTACTTCGTCAGTGGTGATGAACCGTTGCAAAAACTGGAATGTATTGATCAAATACGAAATGCAGCCCGTGCCAAAGGTTATGATGAGCGATTGGTGTTTGATGTTGATGGACCGTTTGATTGGAATGCAATCAATCAAGCAGCCAGCAACTTGTCTTTGTTTGCAAAGCAACGAATCATTGAATTACGCATGGCTACACCAAAGCCTGGCAATGAAGGTAGCCGTGTTTTATTAAAATATACTGAACAACTAAATAAGGACAATCTACTTATCATAAGTGCAGATAAAATAGACCAGAAAACGCAAAATAATAAATGGGTAAAGGCCGTAGAAAAAGCAGGCATCTTGATACAAATCTGGCCAATTAATTCAGCACAATTACCGGGCTGGATAAGAAAACGCGCTCAAACCAAACACAAACGAATCACACCAGAAGCCGCCAAATTTATAGCACTACGTGTCGAAGGCAACTTGCTTGCCGCACGTCAGGAAATAGAAAAACTGGCGTTGCTCATCCATAAAGACGATATTGATATTGAAGATGTCATGAATGCCGTTGCCGATAGCGCCCGATTTAATGTCTTCGACATGATCGAAAGCGCATGTCTTGGCGACATAGACAGAACCTTAATAATGCTCAACGGTTTAAAAAATGAAGGCATCGAACCCATGGCCTTATTTGGTATCTTGATGTGGGAGTTAAGAAGGCTCTGCACTATCGCCCATCAACATGAAGCCGGAACAGATATCGAACACCTGTTTAGATCAAACCGTATCTGGGAGCAAAAAAAACGTTCGCTGAATGTAGTTTTACAACGACATTCATGTAACTCATTGGACGCACTATTAAACTATTGCGCAACAATAGACAAAACCTTGAAAAGCACTCACAAATTACAGGCATGGGATCAATTTCATGCGGTATTTTTAGCCATAGCGGGTATTAATACGACCCGACTGCAACATCCATTTATGGCATAAAAGATGGATATAAAACAGTATATGCAGGGCTTGGGGCAACGCGCTAAAGTATCGGCGAGAGTCATGGTGCAGGCAACAACGACACAGAAAAATAATGCCGTAATCGCGATTGCCGACAACATTCAAGAACATCGCGTGGCCCTGATCAAGGCCAATGTGGAAGACTTAAAACGTGCAAAAGCAAATAACCTTGACGCTACATTGCTTGACCGCCTGGAACTGACCGATAGTCGTATCAACGACATGACAGAAGGCCTTAATCAAATCGCCGCGCTACCCGATCCTGTCGGCACGATTACCGATCTTGCAATGCGCCCAACGGGTATCCAGGTGGGCAATATGCGCGTACCGCTGGGGGTTGTTGGCATTATTTATGAGTCGCGGCCCAACGTCACCGCCGATGCGGCAGGTCTTTGTATCAAATCTGGTAATGCTACTATCTTGCGCGGTGGTTCAGAGGCGTTTAACTCAAATCAGGCCATCGTCAAGTGTATCCACACGGGATTGATAGCGGCCGACTTGCCACAGGATGCCGTACAGATGATTGCAACGACCGATCGGGCAACGGTTGGCGAATTACTCAACATGTCAGCGTTTATTGACGTTATCATCCCGCGTGGGGGCAAGGGCCTGATAGAACGTATTAGTGCAGAAGCACGACTGCCGGTGATAAAACATCTGGACGGGATCTGCCATGTCTATATCGATAAAGATGCCGATATTGAAAAGGCTGTCCGTATTGCCTTGAATGCCAAGACACAACGCTATGGCACCTGTAATACGATGGAGTGTTTATTGGTCGCGCGTTCTATTGCGTCTGCGACACTGGATAAATTGGCACCGCTTTATAAGGACGCAGGTGTCGAGATCCGTGGTTGCAAAGAATCTGCCAGTATGTTCAATGATGTCAGGCTTGCCACAGATGAAGACTACGGCACTGAGTATCTGGCACCTGTCTTATCACTGAAGATAGTGACGGATGTTGATGAAGCCATGCAACATATTGCTAAATTCGGCTCCCAGCATACCGATGCGATTGTGACTGAAAATATAACCACCGCCCGCCGGTTTTTAAGAGAAGTTGATTCCAGCTCGGTCATGGTCAATGCCTCAACGCGGTTTGCTGATGGCTTTGAATATGGCTTGGGCGCGGAGATCGGAATCAGCACCGACAAATTTCATGCCCGTGGTCCTGTTGGTCTGGAAGGACTCACCTCAAAAAAATATATCGTGCTCGGAGAGGGTCATATTAGGACGTAATAATATATAATTGTTGCGGTATTTCTTATCATGCTTGATTTATACCTACATTCAATTCAATGCCTGTAGTTGGTATTTTGGGCGGCATCTTCGACCCGATCCATAATGGGCATCTACGTCTTGCGCTTGCAACCCGGCAACAACTCAGCCTTGATCATGTGCGCCTAATACCTGCCAACATACCGCCGCATCGTTCCATGCCTGTCGCCTCTTCAATGCACAGACGCAACATGATCGCGCGGGCAATCGAGGGCGATGCGGGTTTGCGTATGGACTTACGTGAAACAGATAGCGATGCAAGCTCGTATACGATCAATACACTGCGATCATTACGCCAGGAGTTTCCAGACGTAACATTTTGTTTAATCCTCGGAAAAGATGCCTTCAACAAGATCGATAGCTGGAGAGAATGGCAAGCGTTATTGAATTATGCACACATCATCGTCGCCAACAGGCCTGGTGAGACGAAGGAGACGGTTTCTCCAACATTAACAGCATGGATAGCAGAACACCAAACTAATCGAGCCGCATCAATGAATGAAAAATTAGCCGGGGTTATTTATTTTCTCGACATTCCTATGCTGGACATTTCATCAAGCATGATCCGGGAAAAATACGCAAAACACGAAGTAGTCAACGCATGTTTACCCGCGTCAACATTAACCTATATAAAAGACAACCATCTCTATCTGGACACTGCATGAATATTAAAAAATGTATAGATGCCATTCTCGCAACATTAGCAGATGCCAAGGCATTTGATATCATCGTCTTTGATGTCAGTAAGCTCACCAGTATTTGTGATCACATGATTATTGCCAGCGGACGTTCAAGTCGGCAAGTCAATGCAATGGCAGAAAAAGTCATCACGGTTACAAAACAAAATGGTCTGCGACCGCTGGGTACGGAAGGTCAGAAGGAAGGCGATTGGGTGCTCATCGATCTAGGCGACATCATTGTTCACATTATGCGCCCTGAGACACGAGAATATTATCAACTTGAGAAACTTTGGCATGCAGGCACACTGGTAGCCGAACAAGCCGAAGCACGTCAATAGGTAGCGCCTAAGAAATGCGGATAGACTTGATTGCCGTCGGCAAGCGCATGTCGCCCTGGATAGAAACCGCCGTTAAGGAATATGTCAGGCGTTTACCTGAAAACATTCAATTTAAGCTAATTGAAATCACACCCGCCACACGCAGAAAAAATAATAGCGCAGAAAACTTCAGGCAGCGGGAACAAGAAAATATCGAAGCAATACTTGCAGCAAACAGTATTATTGTTTGTTTAGATGAACGCGGTAAGACAGTCAGCAGTCAACAACTCGCCGCGCAACTTAACACCTGGCATGACGAACAACAACACATCAGCATCATTATAGGCGGTGCCGATGGTATAAGTGCGGCATTAAAAGGCAAAGCACAGCGACTGTGGTCGCTCTCTAACATGACCTTGCCGCATGGTTTAGTCAGAGTCATCATGCTTGAACAAATTTATAGGGCCTGGACAATCATACAAAATCATCCCTACCATAGAAAATAGGCGCACGATGCGTCACCTGTCACAGGCGATCAAAATAGATGATGGCCGGATCGAGTATGGGTCAGGCTGGGTTGGGTCGGGCTGGGTCAAGACGGGTGTGGCCGAGCGGGAGCACGGCGGACCGGAGCCGGGTCGGGCGTGGCTGGATCAAGCTGGAGCCGGGTTGAGCTGGGCCGAGTCGAGCGTGGCCGGGCGGGAGCGCGGCGGATCGAGGTTGAGCTGGGTTGGGTGTGGTCAGGCGGTTGGATTCAACGTTGTATCATTTACACTACCGATTGATTCCGTTTATAGTACCGTGCTGATGACATTCGCCACATAAACAGCAAGCATCATCCAGAATCAAATAGCCCAGAATCAAATAGCAATAGATATGAAAACATCACAGTTATTAACGGCAACCTTACGTGACGCACCGGCCGATGCAGAAGTCGTCAGTCATCGCCTTATGTTGCGCGCCGGCATGATCAGACAACTGGCTGCCGGGCTCTATACTTGGTTGCCATTGGGGTTACGCGTTTTGCGTAAAGTAGAAGCCATCGTTAGGGATGAAATGAACCAGGCTGGCGCACAAGAGATACAGATGCCTGCTATCCAACCCGCTGAGCTGTGGCAAGAATCTGGACGCTGGGCGCAATATGGCCCAGAATTACTCCGCATCAATGACCGTCATGATCGTGAATTTTGCTTCGGCCCTACGCATGAAGAAATCATAACGGATCTGGTGCGGCGCGAGGTCCGAAGTTATAAACAGCTCCCCATCAATCTGTATCAGATCCAGACTAAATTCAGAGATGAGATACGGCCACGATTTGGCATCATGCGCGCCCGCGAATTCCTGATGAAAGACGCTTATTCATTCCACCTGAGTGATGCGTCATTACAGGAAACTTATGCGGCGATGTTTGCAACATATACCAAGATATTTAACCGCCTAGGGTTAAAATTCCGGGCGGTGATGGCAGATTCGGGCAATATTGGCGGTAGTAAATCACATGAATTTCATGTCCTGGCAGATTCGGGCGAGGATCAGATTGTTTTCTCCGAACACAGTGACTATGCCGCCAATATCGAACAGGCCGAGGCATTGTTGCCCTTGTCCCCACGACCCACAGCCAAGCAAGCAAAGAAAATAGTCGATACGCCAGGACAACATACTATCGAAGAAGTCAGTGCTTTTTTGAAGGTACAACCGCGGCAGTGTTTGAAGACATTGATTGTTAAATCTGATGATGGCGGACTAATCGCGCTGGTGTTAAGAGGCGATCATGATTTGAACGCCATGAAGGCAGAAAAATTGATCGGCGTGATGCACCCGCTGACTTTCGCCGATACCGCAGAAATCAAATCAACTATCGGGTGTGAGGTCGGGTCAATTGGGCCGATCGGGATGACGCTCCCCGTTTATGTAGATCATAGTGCGGGCCATATAAGTGATTTTATATGTGGTGCGAATATCGATGGCAAACATTTAACGGGCGTGAACTGGGGGAGAGATAGGCCGCTCACAACCACGGTCGATATACGCAATGTCTGTGCGGGTGATAGGGCCGTTGATGGATCCGGTAAACTGAACTTTGCCCGTGGCATCGAAGTGGGACACATATTTCAACTCGGTACAAAATACAGTGCCAGCATGAAGGCTGATTGTCTGGATGAACAAGGCAAGGCGGTGACATTGACCATGGGCTGTTATGGTATTGGTATATCTCGTGTTGTGGCGGCGGCGATAGAGCAGAATAATGATGCCAAGGGCATTATCTGGCCGCTTGCAATAGCGCCTTTTCAGTTAGCACTTATTCCAATCAATATGCACAAGTCCAGCCGCTTGCGAGCAGCCGTGATGGCCTTATACAAGACACTGCTGGCGGCCAACGTTGAAGTCATTCTGGATGACCGGCATGAACGTCCTGGTGTCATGTTTGCCGATATGGAATTGATCGGCATACCCCATCGTTTTGTTTTTAGTGAAAAAGGACTTGATGCGGGTGAGATTGAATATAAGGCACGAACGGATACCACGCATCAAAATATAGCACTGGATAATGCGTTACAATTTATAACAGAACGCCTAGCCTGAAGTATGACAGCCTGAGACCTTTGCACTAAAGCGATATTTGACCCACGCCACGCGCGACTCAGATCGACTTGACCCAGTCCGATCCCGCTCGATCTAGTCCAATCATGCCCAGTGGCTGAAAATTGAGCCATCGCCGAAATAAAAATCTGGAAGCCTCTAAAAACCGTACATTTTGTGGTACGATCTGATTCACTTGATGTGGGAGGATTTTGTTTATGCCCGCACCTGGATTGTTTGATTTGACAGATCATTTGGCGCGGCTTTCTGCGATGGGAGATCCGCTTGAGGTTTTGGAGCGGCACGTTGATTTCGAAGTGTTTCGCCCAGTTCTTGTTGAAGCACTTGGCTATGGTGACCGTCCCAAAGGTGGTCGCCCGCCCTATGATGCCGTTGTGATGTTCAAGGTGCTGGTCTTGGCCTCGATGCACAATCTGAGCGATGAGCGGATGGAGTTTCTCATTCGTGACCGTTTCAGTTGGCTGCGGTTCCTGGGATTTCAAATCGGGGAGCCGACACCTGATCAGAAGACGGTCTGGCTTTTCAGAGAGAAGCTGACCTAGGCGGGTGTCTTCAAGGCTCTGTTTGCCGCGTTTGAAGCTCAGCTCTGCGCGCGGGGGTACAAACCGACCGGCGGTCAGATTGTGGATGCCACGTTGGTCTTTGCCCCGCGCCAGCGGATGACGAAAGAAGAGAAAGCGCGCGCCAAGGCAGGTGAGGCCGCATCTGACATCTGGCCCGATGATCTGTCCAAGGCAGCGCAGAAAGACACCGATGCGCGTTGGACGGTCAAGTATTCAAAGGCCAAGACGACCAGGGAGGGTGAGGAGGATACTGGCCTTGTCGATATTTCGGTTCCGCACTTTGGGTACAAGAACTCTCCTCGGTTCTGGACGAGACAAACAGCTCGAAGGCGGTTTGGGCCGATACCGGGTACCGCTCGGCCAGGAATGAGGCTTGGCTGAAGGCGCAAGGGTACCGTTCACATATCCATCGCAAGAAGCCACGCGGCAAACCCATGGCCAGGCATATTCGTCGGGGCAACGCGACACGCTCCGCCATCCGCGCATGTGTTCGGCTACGAGAAAGGGCCCATGGCTCTGACCATCCGCTCAATCGGCCAAACCCGTGCGAAGGTCCGCATGACCATGGCCAACCTGAGCTACAATTTCCGCCGTCTGATTTTCCACGAGCGACGACAGGCCACAGCCTGACTCCGCCCAAATTCCGGAAATACCCGCCCTGGCAGACCCAAACAGCGCAACACAGCCTCAAATACCACCGACCTTGACCTTCACACCCGCTATGCGGGTGACAACGACTGGTGCTCGCGTCAAAACCCATCCAGAATCAGCGTTGTTCGAGGTCTCCAGATTCAAATGCAGTATTTTGTGCAAAGGTCTCAGGCTAGCGGATAGAGAAATCAGGATAGGTCTGATATGCAACGGCGACACATTCTAGTTTGACGACCTTTGCCATACCAGGACCACGCGCCAGCCATGTACGAAATGCTTCCAGTACCGCATCTTCACCACTTGCTAAAACTTCGACCCGTCCATCAGCCAAGTTTCTGATCCAGCCCGCGACACCCAATGATGTAGCCCGCTTGCTGGCCGACATACGAAAAGAGACCCCTTGCACCCGACCGCTCACAAAACAATTAATCGACTTTTTCATTCAATCGCGCTGCTTATATGTCTTCCATTTTGAGTTTTAGTAACATAAAACTTAGATCATTGGCTAGTAGTCTCGCGCGAACTTGTTGTAATTTTTCGGTGTCTTCGTAAGGCCCTATTCTGACGCGGTGGCGCACGTCCTGACCATTAATAACCACGCGCTGAATATCAGCGGTAACGCCCATCATGGCCAGTTTGGCTTTTACTTCATCAGCCGCGGCCAATTCCTTGAAGGAGCCAACCTGTAGAACAAACATGACTGGCTTATCCTCCCTTTGCTCGCCGATATCATCTGCTGCAACTGATTCCCATTCAGAAATATTGACCTTTTTATTGGGTAAAATTTTATGAAACTCAAACTGCAACTCTGGCAATGGCGCAATATCAACATTATTTTTATCATCTACAACAGATTCGCTCGCGGTAAGCAGATTGTTATTTTCTATCGTGGCACTATGTTCATGGAAATAAACAATCACTGCAATGAATAAACCCAACCCCAAACCGCTTAAAAACATAAGCGTGCTTCTAAAACGCCGCCAAAATGGCACCGACGGCTTCTTTTCTATATTTTTATAATCTCTTTGCACTACATTATCTCTGGAGAACTGACACCTAACAGGCGCAATCCATCTTGTATAACGTGCTGCGTTGCCTCTATCAATGTGAGGCGGGCGTTTCTGATGGTTTTATCTTCAACTAAAAATTGTTTTGCGTTGTAGTAGGTATGGAAATCATGGGCCAGATGCTTAAGATAATAAGCCAACTGATGCGGTTCATAATGAATAGCCGCGTTCTCTATTACATCAGGATATCTGGCAAGCGTTGCAAGTAACTTTATTTCATGTGGCTCCGTGAGATTTGCCGAATTGCTTAGCGCTTCCGCTTGATGATATTCAAAATTTTTGGCCGGTATTTGTCTAAACACACTACAGATCCGGGCATGGGCATATTGTATATAGTAAACGGGATTGGCATTTGACTGCGATTTTGCCAGTGCCAGATCAAAATCGAGATGTTGTTCACTTTTTCGCATGATATAAAAGAAACGGGCGGCATCTTTTCCTACTTCATCTTGAAGCTCTTTTAAGGAAATAAATTCTCCTGAACGAGTAGACATTTGCAGTTTTTCCTTGCCGCGATAAAGCGTTGCAAACTGGACTAACAATATCTCAAGTTTTTCCAACGGCCATTCGAATGCCTGCATAGCGGCTTTTACTCTTGCAATATAACCATGATGATCTGCGCCCCAGATATTAATAATTTTTTCATAGCCACGTTCTACCTTTGACAGATGATATGCAATATCTGAGGCGAAATAAGTAGCCTGACCATTCTCTCTTATGAGTACGCGATCTTTTTCATCGCCAAGTTTACTGGATTTGAACCACTGCGCCCCGGCTTTCTCATAGATCAAGGAATGCCCAAATAATTTTGTGATGTGTTTATTGATGGCATCGCTGTTTATCAATGAACGTTCTGAAAACCAATTATCAAATTCAACACCAAAATCGCGCAGATCCTCTTTAATTCTTATCAAGATTGAATGCTGACCTGCATCAAAAATGGTTCGATAATTCATCTCGCCCAGGCTATCAATACAATATCTGATTAGCTGATCAAGCCTTAATTCGGCATCTTCTTCCGCAAGCAAGACTATTATATTGTCAGAAGAAAGGATGAATTTTTCAGCATGATCCGCATGTAATTTAACGGCTATATCAATAATGTAATCGCCTTGATAAGCATTATCCGGGAAAGATATATCCACACCGCAATGTTGTAAATAACGTAGCCAGACACTTACCGCAAGAATGTCCATCTGCCGTCCAGCATCATTTATATAGTATTCACAACTGACATCGAAGCCTGTTTTTTTCAATAAGTTTGCAACTGCGGCACCGTATGCGGCACCACGACCATGGCCAATATGTAGCGGACCTGTGGGGTTTGCCGATACAAATTCAATCAGTGTTGGTGTGTTAGCACCTATCTTGGAATCACCATATTGGTGATCGCTGGTCAAAATTTCATGGATGATTGATTGATGAACATTTGGTTTTAGATAAAAATTAATGAATCCGGGACCTGCTATATCAACACGTTCCAAAATTTCAGATTCGGGCAGGTGATCAATAATATTTTGAGCCATATCACGCGGATTTGATTTAACAATCCGCGCCAAAAGCATTGCAATATTAGATGCAAAATCTCCATGTTCTGAACCCCGCGAGGTCTCTATTTTTATGCAGGAGGTATCATATACAGGAATTATTTTTTTTGATTGTAGTGCTGTTAATGATTGGACAAGTAACGCCCAGATTTGCTTTTTCAATTTAGCCCCTCGCGAAAAATCGCACATTCTAGTGTTTTTACCGACTTGGGAGAAACAGTTTATTTGACTACCGTTAAGCCCAGGCTTTCCCAATCTTGCATACCGCCACGATACCATTTAATTTTATGAGCAGGATAACCGAATCTAAGCAAGGTTTTGATATTAGAAGGTGATTGTCCACACCATGATCCGTTACAAAATAAAATGAGTGTTTTGGCGTTAGAAAAATCCCATAGGTCTTCAATGCTGATGGCACCAAACCGATCTTCCAATATAGCCGCTATTTGAAATGGGTCGGCACCAGCTTCTGGTTTTAATGCTGTCCATGGGATATTTATCGCGCCTGGGATAGTCCCTTTTTTTACCCAGTCTGCAGTACGTGAATCTATTACTAGCAATCTCTCATCACCATTTGCAATGCGTTGCAGGTAATTCAGCAACTCCAATTCCCCAATGGTTTCGACTCCTTCAGCAAGTTTGCTCGGCTGAATACAAAATGGCGGGCATTTTCTGGATGTCTTCGCATAATCTGCATTGATTACAGCGTCGGGGGCTTGCGTTCTTTGGATTCTGACTATTTTGCCGTTATGTTTTACATCGACAAAACTGATTTCTTTGCTGATTTTTACATCAAGCCCGGTCGATGAGCATACTGAGCTGGATATGAATGTGGCTAAAGCGATAAAAAGTAAATGTTTTTTCTTCATATAGTGTTTGATAATTTATGTTATGTCTTGTGGATCAACATCAATAGACCAACGCACCTTTTTTGCATCTTTCAGGGACTCAATATCATCCAACCAGCGCGCTATGTGCTTATGTAATGATTTTCTGTCTGGTGATTGTATTATGAGTTGATAGCGGTAACGGCCACCGCGTTTTTCAATTAAGGCAGGAATTGGTCCGAATAACAACAATGCGTTATTTGCAATTTTTTTTAGCTGCATTGTGGCCTTAACGATAAAGTTTTTGGCATCATTGGCATAATGAGCCTCAGCTCTTAAGAAAACCATATATGAATAGGGCGGCAATGATGCATCACTCCTTTCTTGTAAAAGAGAATTACAAAAGTGATTATAGCCATACTTTATCAGTTGCTGAAATAGTGGGTGTCCAGGGTTGTAAGTTTGTACAATAACAGTCCCGGCTTTTCTCCCTCGGCCTGTTCGACCACTGATTTGCATGAAGAGTTGCGCCAATCGTTCACTGGCACGGAAATCGGTTGAGAATAATCCTCGGTCAGCATCAACGATGCCGGTTAGCGTAACGTTTGGGAAATGGTGACCTTTAGCTAACATTTGTGTGCCTATCATGATATCAATCTTCCCCGATTGTATTGCCGCTAGATAATTATGTATCGCATTCTTTTTACGTGTTGTGTCACGGTCAATCCTGGCAATGACTGCGCTGGGAAATAAAGCGGCAAGCACCTCTTCAATACGTTCTGTGCCATGCCCCATCAGCATCAAACTTCCATCACATTCAGGACAATTCTGAAGATAAGGTTTCGTTACGCCACAATGGTGACAAACCAGCCGGTCAATATGTTTATGGTAGGTGTAAGGCAATTCACAACGATTGCACTCGGCTTTCCAGCCGCAACAATGACAAAATAAATGAACCGCATAACCTCTGCGGTTTAAAAATAATAATACCTGATTCTTATTATTTAAATGCTGGGTGATCTCATCCACTAATGGCTGTGATAATGGCCCATACATTTTCCGCCCACGTATGTCCAATAAACGGTATTGAGGGGGTTTTGCGGTGGCTGTCCGGCGGCATAATAGCAGATGTTTAAAGCGGCCTTTTTTAACGTTATACAATGTCTCTAACGAAGGTGTCGCAGAACCCAATATTGCTGGCACCTTGTCGCGAGTAGCACGCATGATTAGCATATCCTTGGCTGAATAACGAAAACCGTCTTGCTGTTTGTATGAAAGATCATGCTCTTCATCAATTATATATAAACCCGGGTTTGCCAGGGGAGTCCAGACAGCGGAGCGAGTACCTATGATTATTTTTGCTTTTCCGGATTTTGCATTCAGCCAATATTGCGTGCGTTCACTATCAGAAAGTCCTGAATGTTGTATGGCAATACTGACTTCAAAGCGATCTTTAAAACGTTGTAATTGTTGTGGCGTTAAACCAATTTCAGGTAATAGGATCAAGCATTGCTTGCCAGCCCGTATAACGGATTCCATCAGTGCCATATAGACTTCGGTTTTACCACTGCCCGTCAGACCATCCAGCAAAAATACTGAAGCACGGTCCATTGACTTTAATACGGCAGTCGTCGCTGATTTTTGTTCATTATTTAATTCAAAAGGACTCATGTTTATTTTTATAAAATCATTTGGATCATGCTTAGCACTTTTTGCAATTAAACCTTTATTCTCAAGTGCCGCGAGTGATGGTTTCGCCCTTGGATAGAGAGTAGTTAATGCAGATTCATCGATACCTGATTGGCGTTGTTGTAAAAAACTTAATATTTGTGCTTGTTTGGGCGTTTTTTTTAGCAGATTCAGATCAAGAGCAAGGCCATTTTCTGTTAAACACCAGATTTTTTCGTCAAATTCAGTTATGGCATTGTTTTTTCGGAACGGCGCGGGTAATGCAGCAAAGAGAACTTCCCCGATAGCGTGGTGATAATAATGGCTAGCCCATTTTAATAAGTCCATGTGATTATCATCAAAGATAGGTTGGGCATCGATCACATGGTGAATTTTTTTTAACTTATCTTGCGGACGACAACTCTTATTACTCGTCGATACCACGATACCGATAAGATCTCGATGGCCAAATGGTATCGCCACACGAATACCAGGCATCAGGTTGTCTGATTCAGATGTCGTTGCAGGCAAATAATCAAACAACCGCCGTAATGGCGTTGCAATCGCAATATGTAAAATCAATGGTTGTGTGATCATATATTTGAAGGATACTTTAAATTGGTACTCAACTCAGATGTCGTGTACATAACAAACGATCAAGCAGAAGTAATCGAAAAAGTACCGCACGGGCCATCAATCACGCAAGGAGCGCAACGAATCAGATAATCCGACCACCCTTCCACCTAATACTAAGCACAGCGGTTCAAACGAGGTTGCAAATGCGGTGGTGGGACTCTCTGTCGGTATTGTGGCGACACGTTGCGTGTCATTGCTACTATCATCAACCCAGGCATCATTAATACCTGCCTATCATTGACACCTGGTGACAGCCATAAACCTTATATACGGGACTGTGGCAACTTACGCATTTCACTTGTGAAAGAAAGCGCAATAGGCAACCTCTCCCGTGCCACTAGACGTTTCAATTGCCAGGGAAGAATTGCCAAAGAAGAATTGCTAGGGAATATATGAATGTGTCGGCTTATGCCATTCTTATATGGCAATGAATATTTTTTCAACGATTTATAGATGTATCTTTAGGTAAAAAACTCTCCATTCACCGCTTCCCTAAGCAGATGAAAATTCCATTTTTATCCCTGCCAATTCAATAAGGTCATTGCCCTTTAATTGATACGCTTTAGCACCAATAGGTTCTCCATTGACAACAGGATAGCGTTTTCCATCACCATCACTATCAATATGGGTCAAGAAATAACCCTGAGGTCTGCGGGAAATAACAGCAACTTGAACCTCAGGCACACCTAAAGTAATTAGTGCCTTGGTTAACGCTAGTTCTTTGCCAGCGATGGGTCCATTTAAGACCATTAAACGTCCGAGCGGCATACGACCACCGCTGGCGGCTGTCGCTGTTGCAGACGTAACGGCTCTGACAGCTTTTTCGGCCGCTTTGGCAGTCTTTACTGCAGCACTGGCTGAACCTGGCGTGATGATCATGGTTTTTTCAAAATCATCCTCATCCTCGGTGGCAAGTTCATTTACATATTTAAGCTCATGTTTACCGATAGAAATGATGTCACCATCTTTAAGCACATGTTTTTTAACGAGTTTACCGTTTAAGTAGCTACCATTTGTACTGCCAAGATCCTCTAAAAAAGAGTCGTCAAGTATGGTAATGACCACGGCATGTTTTCCGCTAACCGCAAGGTTGTCTATCGGTATATCATTGTCAGGTTTACGCCCGATACTCAATCGCTCTTGATTGAGCTCGTATTCACCTTGAACTGCACCATTCATGCTCAGAACTAACTTCGACATTGCTAATTCCTATCCTCTTGTTTTATTTAAATAAATTCTTAATTTTTGCCAAAAAACCCTTAGATGAAGAATATTCTTCCAAGATACGGACCAATATTACTGAGGTATTATCATACCCCCCTCTTTCGTTCGCGAATCTTACTAATTCATCTGCTGTTTGTGCAAGATTAACACTGTATTTACTTAGCGTTAAGTGAATTTCTTCATCTTTTACTAAATCTGTTAATCCATCTGAACAAAGTAGATATATATCATCCGGTAAAACAGCCTCTTCAATTATATCAACATCTACATGAGCCTCCATTCCCATTGCCCGTGTGACCATGTTTTTAGGTATTTTTTCATGTGCTTCTTCTGCCGTATAAAGCCCTCGATCAATATGCTCCTGAATTAATGAATGATCTTTGGTAACCTGTTCTATCTTATTGTTTCTTATACGGTATAAGCGCGAGTCACCCACATGTGCTATAGATAAAATGTTGTTGTGGAAGAGGCCTACAACGATTGTTGTGCCCATTCCCTGGCACTGTAGGTCCGCCTTGGCGACATCATAAATGACCGAATTTGCATGGATTACTGCATCACGAATGAGTATGGATGCATTACAAAAACCTGCGGAGGTGTCAATTTTCCTATTTTTAATTTTTTTTAGCTTGTTAGTTATGCCAAATAGAATATTTGTAACGGCAATAGTGCTGGCGATTTCTCCAGCTTTATAGCCACCCATGCCATCTGCAAGGATGGCTAAGCCATTGCGGCCATCAGTAATCGTGCTATCTTCATTATGTGGACGCATCCTCCCCACATCAGATTGATTCACAATTTCAAGTTTAGCCGACAAGTTCATCATTTATTTTATATTATTTAAACAGTTACGCAATTTTTTAGCCACTATTCACCCATTTAATATCGACTTTGAGGTGTTTCTCCGATACTCAATATTATGACACTTATCTCTAGTATATTATGTTTTATCCTATTGGCGTAGTCCTATTATTTCAGGATAGCGTTCATTTACCAAGCCCGACATTAACGGAGCCATAGAATCGCGCTTAAAAAGTAATTGTCCGTTCACTCAATAATTGAGTCCATTATCCGCGTGAGCATTAAGCCTGAACAGTCATAAATATATTTTCTAATCAATTTATCTGGCAACAGAGCAAGACTTTATTCCGAGTACCATCGCTATTTTAGGAAATTTCTGACTAATAGTCATTCCTGTGAAAGTGGATATCCATGGCCATTGAAAAAATATAAATTCCTGCCGCCGCAACCATGGAAATGACCGAGATTGGCTTAATCAGAGACACCTTAAGCCATATACTTTGAGCGCCGACGATTTTAGTAGCAACATACAATTGGCAGGCCTTACATAATGCTACAGTATTTTTGTGGGTATAGTGCAAGTTGTAGTTGTAATTGAATACATTGAAACAACCAGAATGTCTTGGCATAAAAACGCTTAATCAGGTATTTTTAAGCATTAATCCACCCGTTGTATTAGCAACTTGAATCCCGCAACATTATAAAAATTGAAACAGAGTGATAAATAAAACGGTATTGATTACGGGTGCTGCAAAACGCATCGGGGCGGCCATAGCTGAACACCTGCATTCATCTGGCATGAATGTTATCATTCACTACAACACCGCCGCCAAGAAAGCACATGAACTCGTGCGAAAATTAAATGGTATTCGACCTGATTCGGCCATTATGATCCAGGCCAATTTTGAACATAAAGAATATTACGCCGCATTGATCGATGCCGCCCTCAATTTCAAAGGCCAGCTCGATGTCTTGATCAATAACGCCTCCGTCTATTTCCCTACCCCAACCGCATCTCTGCATGATCAGCAATGGCAAAAAATCATGAATACTAATCTTAAGGCACCACTATTTCTGTCACAGTTTGCGGCGCAATCACTACGCTCAACTAGAGGCTGCATTATTAATATCACTGACATTCATGCCGTGCGGCCTTTAAAGAATCACTCTATTTATAGCGTATCCAAAGCCGGGCTGGTCATGTTGACGCAATCGCTGGCAAAAGAATTGGCCCCCGCGATACGTGTTAATGCCATATCGCCAGGGGTGATAATGTGGCCAGATGATCTTGCAGATGATAAAAAGAGTGCGATTCTAAATGAAACAATGATGAAAAGAGCAGGCGATGTGGAAGACATTACAAAAGCCATACTATTTTTAATAAAAGATGCGGATTACATAACCGGACAAGTGCTTAATATTGATGGCGGCAGAACTTTATATTCTTAGGAAGCACTACTTAAAAACTGGAAACTCACCATCAATAAACCACTGATTGGTTTCTTCATTAACCCACCAACGCTGCTCAAGTTTGAGCTTCCGGACCGTTCCTTGATCTTTAAAAAAGTAGCTGATTTCAGTTTTTACATTTGCTTCAGTTTGATCTTCATTAATATTTTTTTCTAAAATCTTGACACTGGTTACACTGAGACTCTTGAGATAATCTAAATCGGCAGGAGGTTGCGTGCCATTCGGCAAAACATGATAGGCATACGCTGTCGGGTATAGCCCCCAGCGCATGGCAACAGCATAATTGGATATGGCCACCTCAATATTATTCACGCGCTTTTTTACCGTGTATTGTTTGCATCCGCCAAGCGAGGCAATCAGAACGATAAAGACTAATCTAGCAAATAAGTTGACATTCATTTCTTAAGCACCCCATCTTGACAAATGTCATTATTACAATCTCTACAAAACAATTCCATCACTAAACATTGGTTTTATTTAATCCAATAATATCGGCATGATCATGGTTTACGATCAGCAATAAATGATAGTGATCATAAAGTGAACGTCTCAGAAATTGGGCGTATTACTGCTTTGGACGAGTCAAACATTGTCCATAATTGCCGCATTGTTTTACCTGCAAGCGGGTGTATTAAATCTGGTTCAATATCGAAGAGCGGTTTTAAGACAAAGCCAAATTCAGTGATATCCGATCTCGGGACATGGTATTTGTTACAAATGTCATGTCCAAATAATAACAAGTCGACATCAAGTGTGCGGTCAGAATAACGTGCTTCATTACGATTACGCCCAAACTGAAATTCAATCTCGCGCAACTGTTTCGCCAGCTCAGCTATAGCAAGCCGGGTTTTTAAGCCCACAACAAGATTGTAAAAATCATCGCCTTGAAAGCCGATGGCCGCACTTGCATAGACAGGTGAGACGGTTAATTCACCATAGCGCGATTGAAGTTCCCGTAAGCCACCCCGAATATTTGTTTCACGATCAATATTACTACCGACTCCTATATAAACCTGAGTTGGGATCATTTATTATTGCCGCGCTCAATCATGACACCGACATCCCTCACTTCACGAACAGCACCTTTTTTATTTAACGAGAGACGCAACCAGGGTACGTTGAACTCGTGCATGATGATTTTTGCTATATTCTCGGCGAGTGTTTCAACCAATTCGAATTCACTCTCGCCAACATAACTCATCAAGCGTTTTGCTACGGCCTTATAATTCAAGGTATCTTCTAAGGAACCTCTGATTAATTAAGGATTTTCAAGCAAGTGGGCATCACTGTGCTCGATAGTAGCGAGCATTGAACGTCTTGCTCATTACTCTCTTTCATTTCTCTTGTCCCGGCCTACTGTTTTCAGCTATCGTCCCTATTCCAGGCGTACTAAGCCACTGATAGCCGTAATAATTGTTTCTTTGATAGCATAAGATTAATCAGGGCACAGTGGGCAAACAGGTGGTTCGCATTCTTGCCTGGCCCTTTGAATCTGACTTTGGTAAATCCATATTGTCGCTGCATGATATGAAAGACATGCTCAACCTTGGCACGGACTTTGGATTTGTGCCGGTTTTTAGCCTTGTCCTGTTCGGTCAGTTTGCGGTGACGTGAGCCTTTGACCTGGGTGTAGTCTTTTACCTTGGGGTCATTATCCTTGAGTACGGATTGCTGACCCGCATAGGCACTATCTCCCCAAAGACGGGTCTCTTCTCCATGCAGTAGGTCTCCAAGTACCTGTGAGTCGTGGACATGGGCTGGTGTGGCAACAACAGAGTGTATCAGTTTGGTTTTGCTATCCACACCGATGTGTGCCTTCATGCCAAAGTACCATGGCTTGCCTTGTTTGGTCTGATGCCTATCAGGGTCACGGGTGTTGCTTTTGTTCTTGGTGGCGGTAGGCGCATTGATGATGGTCGCATCAACAATAGTGCCTTTGGATACTTTCATGCCGTTTTCCTCCAGATAGACGGCAACAGCATCAAACAGGGCAACTCCGAGGTTGTTCTCCTCCAGTAGATGACGGAATTTACAGAGGGTGGTTGCATCTGGCACGGGTTCCTGACCTAAGTCTATCTGGGCAAAGCACCGCATGGCAGGTGTGTCATATAAAGCCGCTTCTGTGGCAGGATCAGATAAGGCAAACCAGTGTTGCAGGAAGTAGATTCTCAGCATGCGTTCCATGCCCACCGGACGGCGACCAGCAGGGGTTGGGGTAATGAGGCTCAATTACTGCAGTCAGCTCTTTCCAGGGAATGAGCTGATTCATCTCTTCGAGAAATATCTCTTTGCGTGTCTGCTTGCGGTATTTCTCGAATCCAGATACTGCCAGGCTTTTTTGTTGCATCTTTTGACCCTCCACTTAAAACATTGCGGTATTATCGTAGATTATGGTATTAATCAGAGGTTCCCTATATTATCGGTGCTGGCGGCTTTACGAATATCGGCCCCCATTTCTAAATCGAGGATAATGGTTTCGTTCCCAGTCGTAAATACCAATAACTGTATCAATCTTGAGATTTTTGAGATAAATAATGTCCATAATACCTATATTTTCATGTCGCTATTTTTAATTTAGTCCAGTCAAGTATAACCGCTTGGTTGATTATAGACTCCAAAAATTAGCCATATGTAAAAGATGGACCCCAGATTCTGGATAATCAAGGATGACATAGATTCTTTCCTCCATTAAGTTAAAGAGGCAATTTATTCATGAGAAGGAAAAGAAGCTTGCATAAACCAGAGTTCAAAGCAAAGGTCGCGTTGACGACCATCAAAGGCGAAATGACGATGGCTGATATGGTCGAAAAACTTGACGTTCAACCTGGCCAAATAACACAGTGGAAAAAACAACTTTTGTTCAGCACTGGTGCGGCGTTTGATAAGGTAGACAAAGTAGCGGATGATCATCGGCAAGAGGTGCTTGAGTTGCGCGCTAGAATTGGCCAATTGACCATGGAGAATGATTTTTTAGAACGCGGGTTAGAAAGAATACACGGCCTAAGAGGAAAGAGATGGTGAGCAAGGAAGAAGCGCTACCGATTTCACGTCAATGCCAGCTACTGGATGTAGGGCGGTCAACTTACTACTACGTCCCCGAGCCTGTCAGCGACGAAGAACTGGCGTTGATGAAGCTACTAGGATGGTACACGGCGTATCAAGGACTGGTTATTTGATAACCATGGTCGCGTGGTCAACCGGAAGCGTATACAGTGCCTGAGAATGCTTCTGGTGATAGAAACCCTGTATCCGAAGCGCAATCTCAGTGTGGTCAATCAGCGGCATAAAATTTATCCGTATTTGTTGCGTGGGCTTGAGATTGGTCGTCCCCATCAAGTCTGGTCAACTGACATCACATATATTCCAATGTCGAAAGGATTCGTTTATTTGGTAGCTGTGATGGACTGGTATTCTCGATGCGTTCTGTCACGGCGGGTATCCACAACCATGGATGCGGACTTTTGTGTTGACGCACTTGAAGAGGCTATTGAAAATTATGGCTGTCCTGAAATCTTCACTTCGGTGCTAAAGGGCAATGACATCAAGAGCAGTATGGATGGCAAGTACCGCTGGGTGGATAATGTGTTTGTGGAGTGGTTATGGCGTAGCGTGAAATACGAAGCAGTCTATCTCAAAGCGTACGACACGGTAGCCCAAGCCCGACAATCATTGCAACGTTACTTTGTGTTTTACAATGAGCGTCGACGACACCAATCACTGAACAAGTAGCAGAGCTATTGTCAAAAGTAGTGTCTGGCAAGTTAATCATGCGGCTGGCATGTCGTCCTTGTTCACCTCGCTTCCATCTTTAAGCTTCACGCCTCCAATCACCTTCGCCAGGTGTCTGAAGCCTCGCAGTTTGCGCCAGGAATCTTCTGCGCATAATCCCATCTTGTAGACCATCGTCAACATCGTATTCCGCGTGACACATCCTTTGGCCTGGCGTGTTCTATGCCGGATTGTCGCAAAGCTCGACGGGGTGACATTCGTTGTCCTGATATGGCTCCAGTGTTCCGCTGGAAAGTCATAAAATGCCAGCAATGAATCACGGTCTTTCGATAAGCATGCCACTGCCTTGGGATACTTTGCACCGAAACGTTCCTCAAATGCATCGAACGCCTGCTCTGCATCAGCTCGATCTTCTGCCATCCAGATATCATGCAGACCTTGCCTCGCCTTCTCCTGAACAGACTTCGGCAGATAGTTCAGCACATTGCCGGTCTTGTGCATCCAGCAACGTTGCACATCAGTCTCTGGATACACTGCCTCAAGGGCTGCCCAGAAACCCAAAGCACCATCGCCAATGGCCAGCTTCGGGGCTGACCCAAGCCTCTTTGTTGCAACGACAACAACACTGCTCGCCAGCGCTGTTTCGATTCCCTGACACCCTATTCAATCGACATAAAATGCTTCTGACCGCGACTGTTCACGCCGATGATGACCAGACAGCACAATCGTGTACGGAGACATCTGAATTGATCACTCTTTTTTAGGCACTTATCCACAGATTTATCCATAGTTATGGGTGCATATCGGTATCTTTTGATGGGCATTTTTTGGTCTTTTTTAGGCCGTTCTAAGGGAGGTTAAATGCCCCTTAATAATTAATAATGCCTTAATTTGGGGTAAAATCAAGTGGGGTAAAATCAAGCCCAATATTTGAGTGGTTTTTGGGTCTATTTTGGAGGGAATTTTGGTGATGTTTTTTGGCCTTATTTTTAGGCGTTATGGATTGTCTAAAAATGATAATATTCCAGTCTCAATTTCATCAGCCAGATAATCGTCATTTCCGGTATATTGTTCTTGCAAAGTGCCTGTATCTGGCACTGGATTTTCAGTATAAATTGAGTCTCCAGTTTCTGATAAATCTGGGCAAGAAATGTAGGTTTTATAATTCGTACTTGAGTCCCAAATATAACGCATCCAAGCCGCCCGCCAAGCGGTCTCGTCAGCAATTTTTTGGCATTATTAAGTGTCGCCTGTGATTCCAACGCTGGCGATAGCTTTGTCAGTAACAACGTTTTGATCAGTTACTTCCTTTGTGATTGGTGTTAATGGAGATATTTCAAAGCCGTCAACCCAGGTGTCGCCAGCAGTTATCACCCGTCCAAAATTTGGGGTTATCTTCCCAGAGGTAGAAGATCGTACACTAAAGTAATTATCATCACTAATTTTATGTAGAATCGGCTCACCTATACCATTTTTAGCCCTCAAAATACCCTAAAAATCCGCCCTTTTCCCCGTCTACCGACCTCCCAATTTTGCGCCCATCCCCGCGCCCCGACTGGTTGCTTTTTAACCACACCATTTAAACAGTTATCCGCCGGGGAAATGTACCTTTATTCATACTTGTTTTTCTAATATTCTACACAACTAAGTTATTATTTTTATATTAAAGACAATAACTTATGATTAAATGACATCTCTATTAATTACGCTATTTGGTACAATGTTGAAGTTTCCAAACTGACAAAGAAACTTCCATGAGCAATGACATTTTCGGTTCTCTGTTTAATCTTCAAGACTATCGTCTCAAACAGTTGGGTAATCCTCTGCCTGAACTGGAAAAGACGGTTGACTAGGGAGCTTTTCGGTCGTTGTTGAACAAGGTTCATGAGAAACAACGTAAGCGTCAGGCGGGCAACGCCCAACAAACGTAGTGATGATGTTCAAGGGACTGCTTGTGCAAAATCTGTATGGTCTCAGCGATACTCAGTTGGAATACCAAATCGAAGACCGTAGCAGTTTTCAGCAGTTTCTGGGTCTTGCTAGGCAGCAACGAGTCGCTGATACCAAAACCTGCTGGGCATTCAAGCATCGGTTAGCGGCACTGGGTCTGATGGCATCGTTGTTTGAGCAGTTGTCGTTGAACCAGGCGGCTTATATCGCTCGCAAGGATCAGATAGTTGCCTCCTCAATCATTCCGGCACTGTTGCCGCGTAACCTTCGGGAATACAATGCCCGGATTAAGGCAGGCACTGTCCCTGCCCGCTGGACGAAGAAACATAGCCGTAGCCATTTTGCTTACAAGAACCACATACAGATAGACCATGACAACAAGCTGATTCGTGACTATCAGGTCACTGATGCCAGCGTCCATGACGTGCAGGTTTTTGCAGACCTGCTGACAGTGCCTATCGGTCAGAGGAAAAAGTAGCGTTTCTCAAGGCGCAAGGCTAGCGCACGCGCTCCAAAGTTCGTAGTCGGGTCGAACCTGTGTTTGGAGCACAGCGCAATTTACGCCGCAAAGCGGTTCCTTGCATTGGCATTACGCGCACAAACATGCATATCGGTTTGATGAATCTAAGGTACAACATGAGGCGTTTATGCTTTCTGGCACGGGTCAGTGCGTCTTGAAAACGAAATAAAGCCGAGACAAGGGCTGTACGGACACTACCGGCTTTTTGGATCAAATTGGTTTTTTTAACCTCTCTGAGCCAATAAATTGGAAAGTGATTGCATTAATAGAGGTTGCCTTCAATTACTGCTCTTGGTGTCTCATTGTCTCACCATAAAAGCATGTCAACCGAACCCTTTGCCCTAATTTTACTATGCAATCTGCCTCTTTCCACTGCACGAGCATCATCCATTGCAGATTTTACATAATGTTCTAGTGTTAGATATTTTGATCCACGCATTCTTGTTATTTCCGGTAGTGTCAATAATCTTTCGCACTTTCTGATTTAGCTTTCCCTTAAATCTGGTTGTTACGCTACCTGAAAGTCCTTTTCTTTATCCATCTCTTGGAGCAAATCCATGTTCAGATATGTCCGCGTTCCCTACTAGCTCCCCGCGATGTGTCTAAGCCTTGCCGCACAAAGCATCAACGCCGAGTTGCCATCCGGGAATGCTCCCACTACTCGTGTTCGCCGCCTGATTTCTCGGATGATCCGCTCCAAAGGATTGTTAGTCCGAATGCGAATCCAGTGCTCTGCCAGAAACCGATAATACGTCAGGGTCTCTTCCATGCACTACCCAGCCAATCCGCTACACTCGATAACTTCATGTCCCTGAGTTTCTTCTCGACCTCCGTGGCCTTATGCCTGGCAGATTCCAGATATTCAGATGCATGAATAGCCTGCAACATGCGAGAGACTTCTTTGACACGACCACGAGACACATGACTGAAGACGTTGCGGTAGAAGTGCACAATACAACGCTGCCAGCCAGCATCAGGGTAGAAGTCACCGATCGACTCCTTGCGCCCAAGACAAGCATCACTGAGCACCAACCTGATGCCCTTGAGACCGCGTGCCTGCAAATGACGCAGGCATCCTGACCATCCCGCCTTATCCTCCTTAGTACCTTCAACAATCCCTGGAATGCGGCGGTAGCCATCGTCCCCAACACCGATGGCGACTAGAACAGAAACGTTCTTCACTGCACCGCCCCAACTGCGTTTGAGCACAACACCGTCCAGGTATACATAAGGGAAATCACCCTCTATGGGGCGATTATGCCACTCTTCAATCTGCCGATAGATACGCTGGTTGAGCTTTGAAATAGTCCCTGAGCTGACACGGCTACCCCAGAGGGCTACGGTGACATCCTCCACCCGTCAGACCGAAACACCTGCCAGATACATCTCAATCAGTGCCTCTTCGACAGATGCTACACGGTGCCGGTATCGCTCTATGATGGCCATCTCAAAGGTCTGCTTGCACAACTTCTGCATCTTTAACTCAAGCTCTCCGGCCCTTGTGTGGCACTTCCTGGTGTAGCTACCAGACCGGTCGTCTTTGCGCGTCTCAGTGCGTGCATATCGATCAGCACCCACCAGCGCATCAGCCTCAACGTCCAGAATCTGGTTGCTTGTATCTTCCACAGTATTCAAGACCACTTTGTTGAGATGGCCCTGCAGTTCCTGTTCATCAATAGGGACTACATTGTTCAAGTGCTTGCTTGTATCATCGCTCATGGCGACTCTTCTCCTGGTCAAATAAATGGTTATGTCACTTTTTATTTAACCAGATAAAGGGGAGCCGCCTCTTCAAATTTGCGAAAGATAATTTACGTTATCTTATTTTTTGAGCTATATGAATATTCAACATATATTCAGGTACATCAGATAGCCAATCACCACCTGACCATTCAGCATAATTATTCTGAGCTTTGACTATGCCGCTTAATATTTTGTCTACAATCATGTCCTCCATCGAAACTTTGGGCATTAGAATTCCTCCATTTATTTGTACATCATGATGTGCGTTAAACTGCACGGTAGCTACAATTAACGCTTGCAACTTATAGGTATTTTTAAAGATGTCTTAAAAAGCCATAGGCATGAGTCTAATCATCGGTCTGGTGTTTCGCAATATTTTGGATAAGACATTAAAACGTGCCTAAAAGCAATCTATGACCCTGAACCTCGGCAAAACCTGGTATGCGACTAATAAAAAGGATTGCAAAGAAAACAGCCCGCCCACGGCCATGCTAACCAAGGGCGGGGTTAAATTGAGCAGAACCTAATGACCTAAACCTAATGACACGTTCATCTCTTACCCCCTGTAATCAATGTAAGTTATTCATCGGTGCAATCGCGGTCGGTAACGTCGCAGTTATTACCGCCGCCGTCTGCCGTATTGCACTCACTAACGGCCCGTTGCTCGGCTTTCAAAGCCAGAAGCTGTCGGCAATATCTACAAACTCCTCTTGAGAGAGCTATTGTCAAAAGTAGTGTCTGACAAGTTGATCATGCGGCTACCTTGTCGTCCTCGTTTACCTCGATTCCATCTTTAAACTTCACGCCTTCAATCACCTTGGCCAGGTGTCTGAAGCCTCTCAATTTGCGCCAGGAATCTTCTGCGCATAATCCCATCTTGTAGACCATAGTCAGCATCGTAATCGGCGTGACACAACCTTTGGCCTGGCGTGTTCTATGCCGGATTGTCGCAAAGCTCGACGGGGTGACATTCGTTGTCCTGATATGGCTCCAGTGCTCTGCTGGAAAGTCATAAAATGCCAGCAACGCATCACGGTCTTTCGATAAGCATGCCACTGCCTTGGGATACTTGACACCGAAACGTTCCTCAAAGTCATCGAACACCTGCTCTGCGTCAACGCGGCCCTCTGCCATCCAGACCCTGCTTTGCTTTCTCCTGAACAGACTTGGGCAGATAGTTCAGCACATTGCCGGTCTTGTGCATCCAGCAACGTTGCACATCAGTCTCTGGATACACTGCCTCAAGGGCTGCCCAGAAACCCAAAGCACCATCGCCAATGGCCAGCTTTGGGGCTGACCCAAGCCTCTTTGTTGCAACGACAACAACACTGCTCGCCAGCGCTGTTTCGATTCCCTGACACCCTATTCAATCGACATAAAATGCTTCTGACCGCGACTGTTCACGCCGATGATGACCAGGCAACACAATCGACCATCGTCACCTCGAAGACCACTGTAGATGCCATCAGTCCAGATATAGACCCATTCATCAGACACCGCTCGAGTACACCATTGCTTGTATGTAGCTTCCCATTGCCGTTTCAAACAACCCACGACATTGGCCGACAGCCCTTTAGCCTCGGGTCCGACAATCGCTTCCAGTGCACTTTGCATCTGACCACTCGAAACACCCTTCAAATAAAGCCAGGGAATCGCCGCATCCAGGGTCGCTGTGCGCCGGATGTAGGGCGGTACAAGCAGAGATTGAAAGCTCTCTGGCGTACCTTCACGGCTACGGATATTGGGCACCTCGACGCTGACCTTGCCAACCCCTGTAATCACCTCTCGTTCGGGATGATGGCCACTGCGGACAACGCGCTGTCGTCCGTCAGCCGTCCTTTGATCATCATACTGCCTCATCAACGCATCTGGCTCTGCCTGGACAGCTTCGGTGATTAACTGCCTCGCACCCGATTTGATTAGTTCTGTCAGTGGATCAATTCCCTCTGGTGTACCCAGATCAATCACAGTATTGTTTGTCATGTGTGGCGTGCTCCTCTTGCTACTTTCGATTGCTAGACAAAACCGATTTCAGCAAGGCACGCCGCATACTTCAACCTATTCAGACACCATATCCGGTTATAACTCAATGGGGCATTCTTGTGTACGTTCATGCGGGTTTCTGTTGACCCTATTGATTTGGTCACTTATATAATCTCTCACATGGCTCGCATGAACAACCTATGCCCAGATTACATCCAGTATGACCTTGACGATATCTGGCACCAACGTAGTCAGATTAACCATCCAGCAGCGTGATCAAGTGCCGCCCACTACGTCGCTTCAAGTTAATAGGGACGTTAATACTCAACTTGCCATCACTAGATTCAACTACGCTGGTTGTTCCAGGGTGCTCAAACTCAAAGAGGCGGCCGGGGTGAGGCGAGGTGGGCTGGGCTGAGTTGGACTGAGACGGGTCGGTCGGGTTGGGTAGTGCTGGGTCGGGCTGTATCGGGCGTGGTTGGGCCGAGCAAGTATCACCTTAGTGAAAGGTCCCAGTCTTTATACCCATGCGCTTAAAAAATCACTTTGGCACTGCCACGACCAGATGTAATGCTCCCTATCTCCCAGGCAGTTTCATTAATGCCGCTTAAATAGGCTATGGCCGCCTGCTTATTTTCTTGTGCTACGCATACCACCATACCAACACCACAATTAAATGTTTTGTACATTTCATGCGGGTCAATATTACCTTGTTCCTGGAGCCAGTTAAAAATAGGGGGGCGCTGCCAACTATGCGCATCAATTTCTACAGATAAATTATCCGGTATAACCCGCGGCACATTCTCGATTAGACCACCGCCAGTAATATGGGCAATGGCATTAACCGGGACGGCATGAATGAGTCCAAGAATCTGTTTTACATAGATACGTGTCGGCTCCAGCAAGCATTCGAGCAAGGATTTACCGTCCAGCCTTGCAGACAAATCCTGATGAGTATCATCGATAATTTTTCTGATCAGCGCGTATCCATTGGCATGACAACCGCTCGAAGCAAGTGCAATGACAGCATTGCCCGCAGCTACTTTTTCACCGGTAATGATGGCATATTTTTCAACAACGCCAACGCAAAATCCAGCCAAATCGTAATCATCCGGCTGATACATACCCGGCATTTCAGCCGACTCGCCACCAATCAGACTACAACCTGCTAATCTGCATCCTTGCGCAATACCACTGATAACGGTTTCGGCAATATCAACATCAAGTTTGGAACAGGCAAAATAATCAAGAAAAAATAAAGGGTCTGCGCCCTGTACAATCAAGTCGTTCACACACATGCCGACCAGGTCTATGCCAATGGTATCGTGCCTATTGTGTTCAATGGCGAGCTTGATTTTGGTACCCACACCATCTGTACCCGATACCAGTACTGGGTGTTTGTAATGCAATGCGCCAAGATCAAACAAGCCCCCGAAGCCGCCTAGCTTACCCATCATGCCTTCCCGATAGGTATGGCCGACGGTCTTTTGCAGACGTTGAACCAGCGCATTGCCCTGCGCTATGCTGACCCCTGCATCTTCATAGCCAAGTTTTTTTCCAGTCGGTTGATTCATGGCACTTATGGTATCGGTGTCGCTACTTTATCGCAATCCTTGACTTACGGGCGAGTCTTACTTAGCGTGTCCAACATGAAATCAATAATCATTGTTTTGATATTTTTTTGTACCTTGCTCGCGCACAATGCCGCTGCCATTAAAGTCTCAGATCTTTATCAGGCAACCGTGCCGGTTGTTGATGAGACCGCATCATCGCACAGGTACGCTATTAAACAGGCACTGATACAGGTTCTGGTAAAATTGACCGGAGACAGAAATATCAGTAACAACGCTAATATTGGCACCCTGCTTGCGCGGCCAGAGCATCTCGTCCAACAATTTCGCTATCGACAAGCAGATGTAACACAAAGTGAGCAAAACCCATCGCTGATATTATGGGTGCAATTTGAAGAAGCGGCCCTGAATGAAGCACTCGACACTTATGGACTCCCGATTTGGGGCAGCGAACGACCGTCGGTGCTGGTGTGGTTGGCCCATGAGGATAACAGGATCAGACGGCTTGCCAGCTTTGAAGACCACCCCGAGTATCTAAACACGATAGACCAAGTAGCCGTCGCTAGAGGTGTTGCAATATTGTTTCCATTATTTGATCTCGAAGATAATACACGGATACGCGTAAGTGATGTATGGGGCGATTTTAAGGAACCCTTGTTAGCAGCATCCAGCAGATATCAGGCAGATGTATTGCTGATTGGAAAGATCATCCAGACATCACCAGATATATGGGAGGCACGCTGGTCCGCTTATTCTCACAATCAGGACCTGCGTTGGACAACGGCGGGAACATCGGTTGCAACAGCGCTGACAGCGGGGGTTGATGAGCTTGCCGATAGGCTTGCGGCACAATATGCAATACCAGGTTCAACGATAACCGAAAATATCCAAATGACAGTAACTGACATTAATAATCTGGATGAATATGCCAAGACTTTATCCTATCTGGCGTCAATGCAATCTATCAAGTCGGTGCAAGTCAAACTTGTCGCTGTCGATAAAGTCGTATTCGATGTGGTCAATCAAGGTGGGCTTGCGGCCATCAATCAATCCATTGCACTCGGTAAGACACTTGCGCCTGTTGGCAATGGGGGACAACTTATCTATCGTTTACTACCAAAATGAACACGCACATAACGGACACCCAGAAATGGTTATTATTTTTGATCATAATAGCTTCTGGATATTTGTTATATTTGCTGGCACCCATATTAACGCCGTTTTTGATTAGCGCGTTTCTTGCGTATCTTGGTGATCCTGCCGTTGATAGATTAGAAACTATTAAACTTTCACGCACAGTATCTGTTATCTTTGTATTTTTCCTGATGTTTATCATTGGGATCTGTTGCTTCTTCATCATTTTTCCCCTCATTGAAGAACAAATCAGGCGTTTATTTACGCATATCCCCGACATGATTGATTGGGCACAGTCAAATTTTATTCCCTGGCTATCACAACGCTCTGGGGTCGATCTGAGTAACATTGATCTGCAACAGATACAGCAATCTATGCTAGGCCAGTGGCAGACGTTTGGCAGTGCGGGGGTTACATTGCTTGGCGAGATTTCCGCTTCAGGTCAATACGTGTTGCTTTGGCTGGGTTATATCTTGTTGATCCCGGTGGTTACGTTTTATTTGCTCAGGGATTGGGATGTACTCATCCAACAGATTGGCGCATTGATCCCCAGAAAATATAATCCGGTCATTTCTGATTTAATCAAGGACTGTGATGCGGTATTGGCTGAATTTTTTAGAGGCCAACTGTTGGTGATGCTGGTGCAGGGTATTTTCTATAGCATTGGTCTATGGCTTGTGGGTCTGGAATTTTCATTATTGATTGGTTTGACTGCCGGTCTGGTTAGTTTTGTGCCTTATCTTGGTATTTGCGTTGGCATTATGATCGCCGGCATTGCTGCGGTAATACAGTTCCAGGATTTTTTGCCCGTCATATACGTGTTAATCGTATTTGGAACAGGACAAATGCTCGAAGGGATGGTGCTCTCACCATTACTAATTGGCGATCGTATCGGTTTACACCCGGTAGCCGTTATATTTTCTGTTATGGCAGGTGCGCAGTTATTCGGTATTTTCGGGATGCTTATTGCCCTCCCTGTGGCGGCAGTGGTGACAGTCCTGCTCAGACATTTTCATCAGCAATATTTGCATAGCCGCCTCTATACCCCATGACTTCAGAACCTGCCTCTGTCACACAATTACCTTTTCAATTCGGCCATAGTCAGCAATATGATCTCGCGTCGTTCTTGCCTGGCAAGAATGATACCTTATTAAAGTTATTAACTGCGATCGCCAATAATGAAACCCCGCATTGTCTTTATCTATGGGGTGCATCAGGTATCGGCAAGACGCATCTTTTGCAGGCCGTCTGCAAACAAGCAAATGAATTAAACCTCCATGTTGCTTATATTCCGTTAAAACAACTAGATGCTATAAGCGTCGAGATACTGCATGATTTGGGTGCGTTAGATATTGTTTGTATTGATGATCTTGAATATGTGTCTGGCCGACTTGAATGGCAGCAAGGGTTAGTCTGGCTTTATAACGAGCTACGCGATAACCGTCATTCACTGATAATCAGCGCTAATATCTCCCCGACAAATATAGCGCTTGAAATTAACGATCTAAAATCCAGGCTAGCCTCGGATCAAGTTTGTCAAATAAAGGCACCTGGCGATGAATTGAAAATGCGTATTCTCAAACAAAAGGCGACGGCACGGGCCTTTGATTTAAGTGATGATGTGATTGAATATATCATTCGCCGGGCTGATCGCGATCTGGCATCATTGATTAAAATACTTGATGAGATCGACCATATATCACTTGCAGCCCAGCGCAAAATAACAATACCGTTGGTTAAAAGTTTGATTGGCTAGCATTTAATTTCCGTGTGATTTCAGCCAGGCGTTTTCCTGCCGCAAAGCAAAGTTTTTTCTCATTGTCGCTGACTGGATACTGCTCTTTATCACCTGCCACATGGGTTGCGCCGTAGGGTGTGCCGCCGCCCGTGTTGGCAAACAACCCCGACTCGGTATAGGGCAAACCGAGTATCAACATACCGTGATGGAGTAACGGCAACAACATGGACAACAGCGTGGTTTCCTGCCCACCGTGCAAACTCGCCGTTGAACTGAAAACGGTTGCCGGCTTCCCGATCAAACCGCCTGAGGCCCAGATAGCGGAAGTCGAATCAAGAAAGTATTTCATCGGTGCTGCCATATTACCAAACCGGGTCGGACTACCGAGTGCCAGACCATGACAGTCTATGAGATCGTCATGCGTTGCATAAGGTGGGCCTGAATCAGGAATGTCTGGTGCAGTGCTTTGTGTTGTCGTGGAAACGGGCGGCACGGTCCGAATACACGCCTCGCATCCGCTAACAGACTCGATGCCATGGGCGATATGACGTGCCATTTCAGCAACGCTGCCACTGCGACTGTAATACAGAACGAGTATCTGGTGCATCTTTAAAGTATCTTCAGTACGGATTCTGGCGGCCGACCAATGGCAGCTTTACCATTGGCAAGTACGATTGGGCGTTCGATTAAAATAGGATTTTTTACCATGGCATCCAACAAGGCTTGCGTGTCGTGAGGCTGGTTATTTTGCTGCACCGCCTTAAAGGCGGCTTCATTTTTTCTCATTAATGCCAGAGGCGGGATGTCAAGTTTGGTCAAAATTGCTACCAAAGTCTGTTGATCAGGTGGCGTTTTCAGATATTCGATAATCTCCAGATCAAGACCCTGCGCTTCAAGTAAAGCCAGGGTTTGTCTGGATTTAGAACAACGGGGATTGTGATAGATAGTTACTTTCATGATGACTCCATTACTGTATATTATGCACGATGATGGCATAACAAGGATCTGAAAATGATACGCTGAAGAGTATCAAACCAGGTAAATTTGAATATGCTGGCAAACATGGCTTATTATATTAGATCGAGTGTGCGCAAGGGATTTTATTTTTGCCGTATGGACTACGTTGTTCAAGTGCTTGCTTGTATCATCGCCCATGGTGGTTCTTCTCCTAGTCAAATAAATGGTTTGTCACTTTTTATTTAACCAGATCAAAGGGGGGAACCGCCTCTTCAAATTTGCGAAAAATAATTCACGTTATCGGCTCGGCCTCACCCGATCACGCCCGACCCAACACCAGGCAATAACGACCAGAAATCACCGCAGTGGCTGAACATTGAGCCGTTTTTGAAATTTTCCAATATTGCTTTGGGAAAGATAAGGTAGAATGTTTACGTTGGGTTTACGCTGGCGGCGTGTTCATCTGTTGTAGCAAAAGATTAACTTCGGCACCCGTTGCAGCGTTGAGTATTTTTTTAGTCAAGGGTATCCATTTGCTGGTATTGGTATGGGCTATAATTTTTTTAATTTCCAATAATGATGCCGTGTGTACGCTGAATTCTCTAAGGCCTAAAGCAAGTAATAATTGTGTATGTTCCTTATCGCCGGCCATTTCACCACACATTGAAACCGGGATATTGGCTTCTTCACCGGCTTTTATCGTCATGTGAATTAATCTTAAAACAGCCGGGTGTAAAGGGTCATATAAATAATTGACTTCATCATTAACACGATCAATGGCCATGGTGTACTGGATCAGATCATTTGTGCCGATAGAAAGAAAGTCGAGTTTTTTAGCAAATATGTGGGCACATATTGCCGCCGCCGGGACTTCAATCATACCGCCAATTTTTATATCAGGATCATACGCTTTCGATTGATTATCGAGCTCGGCCTTTAGATCAACAAGCATTTGTAAGACCTGCTGTAGTTCTTGAATATTGGTCAGCATCGGGATCATGATGCGCACCGACCCGTAAGCGGAGGCTCTCAATATTGCGCGTAATTGTGTCCTGAAGAGTTCAGTTTCTTTTAAGCATAAACGTATTGCGCGTAAACCGAGGGCCGGGTTTGATCGGATAGGGCCTGTTTGGTTGCCAGCACCATCAACCTGTTTGTCAGCACCCAAATCAAGGGTGCGTATGGTTAAAGGTAAGCCGCGCAATATTTTGAGTACGTTTACATAAGCCTCTAGGTGCTCTTCTTCATCCGGTGATGTTTCGCGATTCATATAAAGAAATTCGGTTCGATACAGACCAACGCCCTTGGCACCCACATCCCTTACAGATTCAAAGTCTTTAGGCAACTCAATATTGGCAGTCAGGGTGACCGCGATGCCGTCTTCTGTTGCTGTTGGGACATTCTTGAGTTTTCCCAGCGATGAATAGTAGCGTTTTTCACCGAGCTGCTTTTTTTCATAAAAAGCAATGGTTAATTTATCAGGATCAACCAGCACCACGCCAGTGCTACCATCAATGATAACCAAGTCATCATTTTTAATGAAGCACTGTGCATTGTGTAAACCAACAACCGCCGGAATACCCAGACTGCGTGCAAGAATGGCCGTATGTGATGTTGGTCCGCCATACTCTGTTGCAAATGCAGCGATACCATAGTGTTGCATAAGTACAGTATCTGCGGGCGTTAGATCATCAGCCACTATTATTCTGTTTTTTAGATGGCTATCAGGAATTTCATGCAATAAAGGTTTTTGTTTTAATAGCGCCCGCAAGATTCTATTGACGACATGATCAACATCATCGCGGCGGGTGCTAAGATAAGAATCCGCCATTTCATTGAAGACGTTCACTAACGCATCGCGTTGTAATTTAAGTGCCCACTCAGCATTACACAGGCGCTCTTTAATCGTTCGTTTCGGTTCTTCTGCCAGCGTAATATCTTCCAACATCAACAAATGAGTATCGATAAATGCCGATATGTCTACAGAAGTTGAGGCCGGAATATGATCGCGAATTGCACGTAGTTGCTGACGAGCACTGGCTACGGCATCATTAAACCGGGATATTTCATCATTGATCTGTGACTTGTGTATTTTATATTCATACACATCAAGTTGATCATGTTGGATAATATGCACCGACCCAATCGCGACCCCATGCGAGACACTAACGCCCTGTATCGATATCGTCATTCGCTTTCACCAAATTTATCGTTAATCAAGTTTTCAAGTGCGGCCATGGCGGCATCTTCGTCGGCACCGATGGTCTTGATTTCAATCTCTGATCCCCTACCCGCTGCCAGCATCATGATCCCCATAATACTCTTGCCATTCACTGCTCGATGACTTGAAACAACATGAATCTCTGCTTGAAAACTCGCGGCGATCTGAACAAATTTAGCCGCAGCGCGCGCATGTAATCCCAATTTATTTATTATAGTTATCGTTTTATGATTCATGTGAGGCTGGTCACGGGCGCTTAATGATGCCTTCAATACCACCACTGTAGGCTTTTTCAGCCATTTCTATAAGATTTAAGTCGGCATAATTAAATAAGCGAATGAGCATCGATAGATTTAAACCAGATACAATATTGATATTTTCATGTTCTTGTAAACGTTGCGCAATGTTACTCGGCGTTGACCCAAATAGATCCGTTAATACCAGCACGCCATCACCATCATTAAGTTCCCTGATTAATAATATTGCGGTTTCGTATAATTCTTCAGGTTCACTTTCTCGATTTGCCGCGAGTAGTTTTACGCGCAATGGATTATGCTTGACCATAAAGGTTGCGGTGCCAAATAACGCTGCCCCAATCCCATCATGCGATATTATTAAAACCCCTACACTCATGTTATCAATCCCATGTTATAGATCCCGGTGTCGTATAATGATTTGCTTGTCTTGTTTTTTAAGTTTTTCCGCGAGATGCTCAGCTACGAATACAGAACGGTGCTGCCCGCCTGTGCAACCAAAGGCAATACTCAAATAACTACGATCGTCTGACTCAAACTGTGGTATCCAGCGCTCGAAAAAACCGCCAAGATCATTCAGCATTTGTAAAACACGCTCTTGTGTTGATAAAAAATCAATGATGGGCTGATCCTTGCCAGAGAATTGACGCAAGTGTTTTTTCCAATAGGGGTTTGGCAAACATCTTAGATCAAACACAAAATCTGCATCTCTAGGGATGCCATTTTTATAGCCAAAAGAAATGATCTGTAATGACAAAGTTGTTTTTTCTCTGCAGGCAATACGTTCGCACACAATGTCACGCAGTCCATTTAAATCCAGGTAACTGGTGTCGATTCTGAGATCTGCAGCTTGCGCTATCTTGAGCGTGAGTTCGCGTTCTTTATGTATCGCATCAAGCAAGGATAAAGAATCAGATGAGAGTGGGTGTTTACGACGTGTTTCACTAAACCGTTTAGTCAAAGTATCATCATCAGCATCAATGAAAATCAATTCTGTTAATACGTGCTTGTTCAGTAAGGATTTAGCGCGCTTTGGCAGGCTGACAAGATCAGCCCTACTATTACGCGCATCTATGCCTATGGCAATCAGAGGCGCAAGACCCATAGCACGCTCGGAAAATTGCCTGATGAGTTCATTGAACAGACTCAGCGGAAGGTTGTCGATAGTGTAATAGGAAAGATCTTCAAGCGTATTTAAGACAACTGTTTTACCAGCACCTGATAAACCGCTGACAATGATAAGTCGACGATCTTTTACATTCATTTATTTTTCGCTGATTGCATGAATCTGGCTTGTCTTTTTGCAAATATTTCAGCCGCATTATAACCGCTGACACGTAAAATATGATTCTGTGCTGCACACTCCATCATAATAGCAAGATTACGGCCTGATGCGACTGGTAGGGTTATTTCAGGTATCTCCACGTCTAAAATATTCCGTGTGCTGTAACTCCCTTCAAGCCGATCAAATGCCAGTAATTTTTTTGAGTCCATGGATTGTAACTGCACGATCAAATTAAGATATTTATTTCTCTTGATAGCACTGTCACCAAATAGTTCGCGCACATTCATAATGCCCAATCCTCGGACTTCAAGAAAATCTTGCAATGTTTTCGGGCAAGTGCCGTTGATGATGTCGGGTGCAATCCTGGAAAATACGGGTGCATCGTCTGCAATGAGCCGATGTCCGCGAGAAATCAGTTCCAATGCCAGTTCACTTTTACCTATCCCGCTAGAACCTGTTATTAATACGCCTATCGTCATGACCTCCATATAAACACCATGCAGTGTCAATACTTCGGCAAACAGGTTGCTTAGAAAATAATAGAGTATATCCACTAACTGATTACCGTTGATGGGTGAAGTGAATAACGGAATGCTGTGTTCATTGCTCTTGCGCTTGAGCAGCGTGGGTACCTTGCAACCATCTGCAACAATGACACAAGCAGGTTGGCTACGAAATATCTGGGCGATGGCATCGCGCATGGAAATATCTCTCAAGCTGTCAAGATATTGGATTTCCATATTGCCAATAATTTGTATCTGGTGTGGGTGAATCAAGTTTAAATGACCCACTAGGGAAAGGCTTTGCGTAGCCACAGCGTCGAGTGATGATGAGCGTTTGCGGGTGTTCTTTTTGGATGGTTTTTTTGTGGCTTCTTCATCACGAACAATGGCATGTTTCGCGCCCTGTTGGCCGGCTACCCATTTAAGTTCTAATTTTTTATGATGTGTGGCATAGAGATCATCAATACTTAACTGATTAGTGAGTCCGGTCATATTGTCAGCCTGTTAATAATGAAAATATTTCCATCGCAGAACACGATTGTCTGAGCCGACTGATCATTTTTGTATTGCTGCATATCTCGGCCAAGGTCGCTAGTGTTTGCAGATGTTCATCGGTCGAATTTTCTGGAACGATAAGTGCAAAGATCAGATCGACCGGGGCTTTATCAACGGCATCGTAATCAATGCCTACGCCAAGTTTTAGAAATGCAGCAATGGTTTTTTCATTGTCTTTCAAACGACCATGCGGAATTGCAATACCGTTGCCAAGACCTGTGCTACCGAGTCTTTCGCGGGCACACAAACAATCAAAAACTTCTATTTGTGATGTGCTGTTATCAGCATCGGCAATGCTTTTTGCTAATGTGTCCAACGCATCTTTTTTGCTGCGACAGTCCATGTCGAGCAGAATGCGTTTAGATGATAAAATATCTGCAATCTTCACGCTGTTAATAAATGTATTATCAAGTTTAAATAGACTGCTTATTCAATGTTTTGATCTGTCAATCGACCTTCGCCACGATGGTGGTTGCTCAACTTTTCTTTGTGTTTTTTTAATTGTCGATCGAGTTTATCGATTAATCCATCGATAGCAGTATACATATCCGTTTGTTCATTGCCCGCAAACAAATTACCGCGGTTGACATGTACTGTCGCTTCTGCTTTTTGTCGTTCTTTTTCGACACTTAAGATGACATGAATATTAGTGATATGTTCAAAATGACGCTCCAACCGTTCAAATTTTTTTTCAACATATAATTTTAGTGAGTCAGTAATATCAACGTGATGGCCCGTTATATTAATTTGCATAATATCTCCTGATATTGATTGTTATATTCAAGCAAGTCTTTTTCGCTTATTTGATGGCGGCAACGCCATTTCTTCTCTGTATTTTGCGACGGTTCTTCTGGCAACATTAATGCCTTGATCTTTTAATATAGTTGCTATCTTACTGTCGCTTAGTGGTTGGTCTGGCGTTTCGGCAATTATCAATTTTTTAATCAGTGCGCGTATGGCTGTTGAAGAACAAGTACCCCCATAATTGGTCCCGACATGACTGGAAAAAAAGTATTTAAGTTCAAATATACCCCGCGGCGTATGTATATATTTGCGTGTGGTAACCCGAGAGATAGTCGATTCATGCATACCAAGTGTTTCCGCAACATCATGCAGTACCAGAGGTTTCATCGCTTCTGTCCCGTATTCTAAAAACGCACGCTGACGTTCTACTATACACGTTGCGACACGTAATAAAGTCTCGCTACGGCTGCGTATGCTTTTAATAAACCAGCGTGCTTCTTGCAGATGTGATTTAAGCGAGACATTGTCATTACTGTTATCTGCACGACGAATAAGATTAGTGTAGGCTACGTTTACGCGCAAGTTTGGAATACCATCCGTGTTCAGATCGACCTTCCAGACCCCCTTTACTTTTTTAACATACACATCCGGCATGACGTATTCTGTGTGGGCATCACTGATTGCATTGCCAGGGCGTGGATTCATGGACTGGATAAGTGTGATGACTTCAGTCAACGCCGCTTGACCCAGTTTCATCTTGCGCATGAGTTGCTTGTAATCATGTGCTGCCAGCAGATCCAGATAATGGGTGATCAATCGTTCAGCTTCTGGCAGTCGCGGTGTGGCTACGTCATATTGCTTTAGCTGCAGGCTTAGGCATTCCTTAATATCTCTGGCACCCACGCCAGGCGGCCCTAGTCCCTGGATCATGCTTAAGACGGCTTCCACTTCTTCAATACCCACATCGTCGAGTGCTTCGGCAACGACTGCTAGTATATCTTCGAGACTGCCGTTTAAATAACCATCATCATTAAGCGAATCTATAATTGTTAGCGCGATCACTTTGTCGCTATCGGTTATTTTTAGCAGATTAAGTTGTTCTTCAAGATGTTCGCGCAGAGAGTTTTTACCGGGCGCCTGATTTTCAAAACCATCGTAGGTGCTCTTGTCGCCGCTGTTCTTTGTGTAATTGGGTATACTGTCATAGATAGTATCCCAGCCGCTATCTACCGGGAGTTCGTCGGGTATCGTTGTTTGGCTTAAATCTGTCACATTATCAGTAGCATCAGTCTCTTTTATCAGATCAGGTTCCAGCGTTTCTGTTTCACTGCCATTTGCGCTGTCGTCTGTTTTTTTCTGGTCGCTGTCATCCAATTCCAGCATCATATTGGATTCTAGTGCTTCTTGAATCTCGATCTGAAGCTCAATACTAGATAGCTGCAACAGGCGAATTGCCTGCTGTAACTGTGGGGTCATTGTCAGGCTTGGCCCGATTCTTAATTGTAATGATGGCTTCATATTGAATAAG
The DNA here is from genome assembly GCA_951812995.1 of uncultured Gammaproteobacteria bacterium. GTDB lineage: Bacteria > Pseudomonadota > Gammaproteobacteria > Eutrophobiales > Eutrophobiaceae > UBA7359. Next base: position 202,012 of record CATOTD010000001.1, read on the forward strand.
TTTAGCTCAAAATTGACTGGTTTGGTTTAATACTGGCAAGTGACCGTGTTACAGTGAAAATTGTTCTCCTAAATAGACATCCCTGACTCGCTGATTATTTAATATTTGTTCTGGCGTACCTTCAGCAAGCACGCTACCATTATCAACAATATACGTCCGACCACAGGTTTCCAGGGTTTCACGAAAATTATGATCAGTGATTAAGATGCCGATACCGTGTTCACAGAGTCGCTGTATCATATGTTGAATATCAGTAATTGAAATAGGATCTATCCCCGCGAAAGGCTCATCTAGCAAAAGAAAACGCGGTTCTGAAGCAAGCGCCCTTGCTATTTCTAGTCGCCGCCGTTCTCCGCCTGAAAGACTCATCCCCAGATTATCTCTGAGGTGGGCAATATGAAACTCCTGCAATAAAGATTCAAGTCGTTGTTTTGCTTTACGTCGATCATGTGGCCGACGGGTTTCGAGTATTGCCATAATATTATCTGCGACCGTCAATTTTCTGAACACAGAGGCCTCTTGTGGCAAATAACCGAGACCAAGGTGTGAACGCTGGTCCATACTCAGCCTGCTGATTTCCTGATTGTCGAGGTGTATTGTGCCACCATCTGACGGCACCAATCCGACGATCATATAAAAACTGGTTGTTTTACCGGCACCGTTCGGGCCGAGCAAGCCAACGGTTTCACCACTTTCGATCGATAGACTCACATCCGTTACAACTTGTCTCGACCGATACGATTTTGAGAGGTGACGTACAGATAAAATGCTCATGACAATCAACTAATATGTTACTTCTTAAGAGTCTTTCCCGAATTCTGTGTAACTGCCGTTGGTTAAACGAAGTCCTTTAGTCGGTCTTCGAATTCGATCATAAAGCGATTCATCGCTGGTTGCTAATATTTAATCGACATAGTCCACTGCTTTGATGCATCTTGAATGGCCAGATAGCTCACCTTTCTGGTAGCGTCATCGGTTGGGAACAACTTACGTTTTTTGATGGCTTTCCTGATGACGCTGTTGAGCGATGCAATGGCGTTGGTGGTATAGATTGCCTTGCGCAAGTCCTGCGGGTAATCAAACAGGGTGTTGAGGTTCTGCCAATGACTCTGCCAGGAACGGCTGGTCTTAGGGTATTTGGCATCCCATTCGTCGGTAGTGTCAATAATCTTTCACACTTTCTGATTTGGCTTTCCCTTAAATCTGGTTGTTACCCGATCTGAAAGTCCTTTTCTTTATCCATCTCTTGGAGCAAATCCATGTTCAGATATGTCCGCGTTCCCCACTAGCTCCCCGCGATGTGTCTTAGCCTTGCCGCACACAACATCAACGCCGAGTTGCCATCCGGGAATGCACACACTACTCGTGTTCGCCGCCTGATTTCTCGGATGATCCTCTCCAAAGGATTGTTAGTCCGAATGCGAATCCAGTGCTCTGCCAGAAACCGATAATACGTCAGGGTCTCTGCCATGCACTACCCAGCCAATCCGCTACACTCGATAACTTCATGTCCCTGAGCTTCTTCTCGACCTCTGTGGCCTTATGCCTGGCTACTTCCAGATATTCAGATGCATGGATAGCCTGCAACATGCGAGAGACTTCTTTGACACGACCACGAGGCACATGACTGAAGACGTTGCGGTAGAAGTGCACAATACAACGCTGCCAGCCAGCTTCAGGGTAGAAGTCACCGATCGACTCCTTGCGCCCAAGACAGGCATCACTGAGCACCAACCTGATGCCCTTGAGACCGCGTGCCTGCAAATGACGCAGGAATCCTGACCATCCCACCTTATCCTCCTTAGTACCTTCAACAATCCCTGGAATGCGGCGGTAGCCATCGTCCCCAACACCGATGGCGACTAGAACAGAAACGTTCTTCACTGCACCGCCCCAACTGCGTTTGAGTACAACACCGTCCAGGTATACATAAGGGAAATCGCCCTCTATGGGGCGATTACGCCACTCTTCAATCTGCCCATAGATACGCTGGTTGAGCTTTGAAATAGTCCCTAAGCTGACACGGGTACCCCACAATGCTGCGGTAATGTTTTCTACACGTTGTACTGAAACACCTGCCAGATACATCTCGATCAGTGCCTCTTCAATTGACGCTACACGGTGCCGATAGCGCTCTATGATGGCCATCTCAAAGGTCTGCTTGCGTAGCTTCGGCATCTTTAACTCAAGCTCTCCGGCCCTTGTGTGGCACTTCCTGGTGTAGCTACCAGACCGGTCGTCTTTGCGCGTCTCAGTGCGTTCGTATCGATCAGCACCCACCAGCGCATCAGCCTCAGCGTCCAGAATCTGGTTGCGGGTGTCTTCCACAGTCTTCAGTACCACTTTGGAGTTATAACCGAATCTGGTGTCTGAATAAATTTGAAGTATGCGGCGTGCCTTGCTGGAATCGGTTTTGTCTAGCAATCGAAAGTAACAAGAGGAGCACGCCACACATGACAAAAGATACTGTGATTAATCTGGGTACACCAGAGGATATTGACCCGTTGACTGAATTGCTACGTAGCGGTGCCAAACAGCTGATAACAGAAGCGATTCAGGCGGAGTTGGCCGAGTTGATGGCAAGTTTTGATAATCAGAAAACGAGTGAAGGCAGACAGCGTGTTGTGCGCAATGGCTATCACCCAGAACGAGAAGTATTGACCGGTGTTGGCAAAGTACCAGTGTCGGTGCCAAAGATCCGTAGCCGAGAAGGCGAGCCTGAGAGCTTCCAATCGTTAATAGTGCCTCCTTACATCCGGCGTACAGCGACCCTGGACGCGGCGATTCCCTGGCTTTATTTGCAGGGTGTTTCGAGTGGTCAGATGCAGAGCGCCCTGGAAGTGATTGTCGGGCCTGATGCCAAGGGCTTATCCGCCAATGCAGTTGGTCGCCTGAAACGTCAGTGGGAATCAGAGTACAAAACCTGGAGTACACGTTCAGTGACTGACGAATGGGTCTATATCTGGGCTGATGGCATCTACAGTGGTCTTCGAGGTGACGATGGTTGATTGTGTTGTCTGGTCATCATTGGCGTGAACAGCCGCGGTCAGAAGCACTTCCTGGCAATTAAGGATGGTGTCAGGGAATCGAAGCAGAGCTGGTGAGAAGTCTTGTTGTCGTTGAAACAGCGAGGTTTAAACCAACCACCGAAGCTGGCGATTGGCGACGGTGCTCTGGGATTCTGGGTAGCATTGGAAGAAGTCTATCCTGAGACAACAGCACAACGCTACTGGATGCATAAGACCGGTAATGTACTGAACTATCTGCCGAAGTCTGTCCAGGAGAAAGCGAAACAAGGGCTACATGACATTTGGATGGCAGAGGGGCGCACTGATGCAGAGAAGGCATTTGATGCATTTGAGGAACGTTTTGGGGCGAAGTATCCGAAGGCAGTGGCCATGCTTATCGAAAGACCGTGATGCGTTGCTGGCATTTTATGACTTTCCAGCAGAGCACTGGAGCCACATCAGGACAACGAATGTCACCCCGTCGAGTTTTGCCACAATCCGGCACAGGACACGGCAAGCGAAAGGTCGTATCACACGAATAACGATGCTGACGATGATCTACAAGATGGGATTATGTGCCGAAGATTCCTGGCGCAAACTGCGAGGCTTCAGACACCTGGCGAAGGTGATTGGAGGCGTGAAGCTTAAAGATGGAATCGAAGTAACTGAGAACGACAAGGCAACCGCATGATTAACTTGTCAGACACTACTTTTGACAATAGCTCCCACTTTGTTGAGATGGCCCTGCAGTTCCTGTTCATCAATAGGGACTACATTGTTCAAGTGCTTGCTTGTATCATCGCTCATGGCGGTTCTTCTCCTGGTCAAATAAATGGTTATGTCACTTTTTATTTAACCAGATAAAGGAAAACCGCCTCTTCAAATTTGCGAAAGATAATTTACGTTATCCAGAACTTGGCACCTTCGTGCTCTGACAGCCACAGCCCTAAAAGCACTTTGTGCCCGTCCAGGTTCACGCCCAGTGCCAAATAAGACAGCCTTGTTGATGACTTTCTTGTCCTGGCGGATTTTAACGACTATGCAGTCAAGGTATGCGCTGGGGTATATCAGCACCAGTGGCCGATTGCCACGCAATCACCTTTGCTGTCACGCGCGAGAGCAGACTGGTTGAGACCGCCACGCCCTACATTTCCTGAAACAGCGCGACAATGTCACAGGTGGTATTGCCTTTGGCATAGAGACTGAGAATCTTGTCATCCATACCGGTGTAGCGAGATGGGTGTTGCTTGACCAGTGCTGGCGCAAAGCTGTCCTCTCTGTCGCGGGGTGTTTCCAGCTCGACTTCGCCCTCTTCAGTGCACAGAATCTGGAAGCCTCTAAAAACCGTACATTTTGTGGTACGATCTGATTCACTTGATGTGGGAGGATTTTGTTTATGCACGCACCTGGATTGTTTGATTTGACGGATCATTTGGCGCGGCTTTCGGCGATGGGAGATCCGCTTGAGGTTTTGGAGCGGCACGTTGATTTCGAAGTGTTTCGCCCAGTTCTTGTTGAAGCGCTTGGCTATGGGGAACGTCCCAAAGGTGGTCGCCCACCCTATGATGCCGTTGTGATGTTCAAGGTGCTGGTGTTGGCCTTGATGCACAATCTGAGCGATGAGCGGATGGAGTTTCTCATTCGTGACCGTTTCAGTTGGCTACGGTTCCTGGGATTTCAAATCGGGGAGCCAACACCTGATCAGAAGACGATCTGGCTTTTCAGAGAGAAGCTGACCCAGGCGGGTGTCTGCAAGGCCCTGTTTGAAGCTCAGCTGTGCGCGCGGGGATACAAACCCACCGGCGGTCAGATTGTGGATGCCACGTTGGTCTTTGCCCCGCGCCAGCGGATGACGAAAGCAGAGAAAGCGCGCGCCAAGGCAGGTGAGGCCGCGTCTGACATCTGGCCCGATGATCTGTCCAAGGCAGCGCAGAAAGACACCGATGCGCGTTGGACGGTCAAGTATTCAAAGGCCAAGACGACCAAGGAGGGTGAGGAGGATACTGGCCTTGTCGATATTTCGGTTCCGCACTTTGGGTACAAGAACCACGTGTCCATTGACCGCAAATGGCGCTTCATCCGGGGTGAGACTGGCACGAATGCGGCTCGCTACGACGGGCATGAACTCTCCTCGGTTCTGGACGAGACAAACAGCTCGAAGGCAGTTTGGGCCGATACCGGGTACCGCTCGGCCAGGAATGAGGCTTGGCTGAAGGCGCAAGGGTACCGCTCACATATCCATCGCAAGAAGCCACGCGGCAAACCCATGGCCAGGCATATTCGCCGGGGCAACGCGATACGCTCCGCCATCCGCGCCTGTGTGCGGCTACGAGAAAGGGCCCATGGCTCTGACCATCCGCTCAATCGGCCAAACCCGTGCGAAGGCCCGCATGACCATGGCCAACCTGAGCTACAACTTCCGCCGTCTCATCTTCCACGAGCGACGACAGGCCACAGCCTGACTCCGCCCAAATTCCGGAAATACCCGCCCTGGCAGACCCAAACAGCGCAACACAGCCTCAAATACCACCGACCTTGACCTTCACACCCGCTATGCGGGTGACAACGACTGGTGCTCGCATCAAAATCCATCCAGAATCAGCGTTGTTCGAGGTCTCCAATTGGTTAAAATAAGGCGTTATCGATCAGGCTAGGTCGGATCGAGTGTGGGTTGAGATGGGCCGGGTTGGGTCAAGCTGGAGCCAGGCTGAGTCGGATGTGGTTGGGTCAAGCTGGGTCGGGCGTGGGTAAGTAACTTTAGTGCAAAGGTCTCAGAATATATGCGATAGAAGATAAAACAGCACCATTTTTCAAACTTAGCCTTAAAGAAGTAAGGCAACAAGGCATAGCGTGATGATTTATAAAAGATTATGCTTCTGATTTGAGGGCAATTATTTTAATCTTGACAAACTTGCTTTAATTAAACGTTTTTCTATTTAGTTTCAGTCGATTTTTGTGGTTGAGTACTCTGCATTTGGTCTTTTAGCAAATTGCCCCCTATAGCTTCAGTGTTATTATCATCGGCTTCTAATGTTTCTTTTGTTTTTTCTGCCAATTGAAACTTACTCGCCTCTAATGCCTTGAGGCGTTCTATTTCACGCAAAGTATAATTTTCCCATTTACGTGCATCACTAAAACTTTTCTTGGACTGTTTCGCTCGTCGAAATGCCTGCAACGCGTCTTCAAAACGCTTTATATTAAACAACGCCATGCCCATTAACATCAGGTTGCTATCTTTACGTTTTAGACCACCCTTCTCATCAGCCTTTTTTGCCGCCGCCGCCGCCTGCTTAAAATCACCTGCATCAAAGTGCACACCAGCCAAACGTGCGTAAAGAATACCTTTGTCAGATAACGTTGCTGCTTTTTCTAAACTCGGTATCGCTTTTTTATGTTCATTCGCCTGTGCCCAGGCATTGGCCAGCGTCTCCACGTTTTTGGGAGAACTTTTAATCAAACCTTGTCGCATGCCGGTTTCGATAATCTTGCCCGCTTTGTAAGGGATTTCTTGGCCGAGATACATATAAGCGAGGTTCAATATTTCGGATTCTTTTTCCAAACCACCATGCAGATAGATAGCATCATAGGCAGTCAGCCGTTTACGCTCATTATTCAATTCACCATAAAGCCCCGCTATTTGTTTTAAGTAGACGAGTTTCGGAAAATGCTGTAGCAACTCTTTATAAGTAAGTAAGGTATTTTTATTGTCTTTCTTCTCAAAATAGATGGCAACTTTCATCCGCAACCAATTCTCTTTTATCGGTTTACCATCAGCCTTTTCTATTTCCATTGCTTTTAATAAATTCGTTAAGGCAGGATTATAAGCACTGCTTTGGAAGTAGGCTTGCGCCAGCATGATGTGTGCTGTCGCTGTTGGCTTGGGTATTTCCTTTAACCACGCTTCCATAAAACTAATGACAGATTTATAATCTTCTATCTGAAAATAAAGCTGTGCCAAGGTGTATTTGGCCGTTAACTTCAAACCATCTGGTGCCTCAGGTTCAGCAATTATTTTTTTATAAGCACCGATCGCATCTTTGTATTTTTCCTGACTTGCATAAATGAAAGCATAGAAATTCAGCATCTGGCTTTTTGCATAACCATTTAATTTATCGCTATTTTTAATGCTATCCAGTGTTTGTATTGCTTCATTATATTGACCCGTTTCTGTTAATTCCTGAGCCTTGGTCAACACTTCAAAGGTCTTCGCATCAATCGCCCCCGTAGCTTTCGTATCGTCTTTTCTTGCAAGTGCTGCTGGCGACAAAAACAAGAATGTTATCAACAACAAAACGATAAATTGATACAAAATGTAATAACGTGAATTTGAATGCCCATTCATAATTTTATGGTTACCAACTATTTTTCTAATTGGAAAGTAATCTTTGTGCGTACGCCCCTTACTTCTATGGGTTGGCCGTCTACGACACGCGGTTTGTATTTATAACGCAAGGCCGATTTGATCGCGGCGTTATCAAAGATTCTTGTCGGTTGGGACTCAACGACCACCACATCTCTAACGGTCCCTTGTTTGGTCACGATATATTCTAAAATAACGTACCCTTCCCGGCCTTGACTCAATGCACGTCTAGGGTATATCGGGGCAACCTTAACAATAGGTAAGTACTCACCATCAGTGGCTTGCAATCCGGCACCAATATTCAAATCTAATTGTGTTTGTATCTTGCCGGGTGCGCCGACTTGACCCACGGCCGCATTACCATCCACTTTGTCAAAGTCTTGCTCTGGAATTTCCGGTGGTGGGGTCTCATCAACTTCCGGTTTTTCCGGTTTTTCTATGAGTCGCTGGATTTCTATTTCGACTTCCGGCATATGAATATCGGGTAATTTAATCCGTTTTTCTGAGTTAAGATTTTTGTCTGCAAATTCAATCAAGGCCACCATCAAGGTTAACAACAACAAGGTTGCCAAAGCCGCTTGCGGAATAACAAATAGGGTTCTTAAAAAATGTCTCATCATTATTTAAAGGTTCAAAATCTACCAATAGCGACTTGTCAACTTACTATTGTTCGGTCGTCGCGAGCGATACTTTCTCATGCGCTACCACTTCTCTCGCTGCATCCAGAACGCCTGTAAATGTTTTGATAGAAGCCAATTCATCCGCCTGGATAACCACACCTCCTTCTGGATTCTCGGCATGCAAGCGTTCGATGTTGGCGCGCACTGAACGGATATCAACCCGACGTTTATCAATCCAGATACTATTGTCGGCATTAATCGCCACCAGAACGGTGGTGTTGTCTTTTTGATCTGCAGTATTGGCATCCGGACGGTTGACTTCAACACCTGTTTCTTTAATGAAAGTCGCCGTGACAATAAAGAATATTAGCATGATGAACACGACATCTAGCATCGGTGTCAGATCAACCGCACTCTCGTCTTCGCCATGGGTATCGGAACTAAAACTTCGTCTTCTCATAATTTTATCCTGTATTAATGATCCAGGGTTAAGTGTTCTTCAATCAATTTACGTTCGCGTGTCGCTTTTTGTGTGATATAGATATTGGCAAATACACCCGATAAGGCCGCCACCATCCCTGCCATGGTAGGAATCGTCGCACGCGATACACCCCCCGCCATTGATTTGGCATCGCCACCACCGGTAATCGATAGCACCGTAAATACATCTATCATGCCAGTGACCGTGCCGAGTAAACCAAACAAGGGACAAAGCGCAATTAACGTTTTTATCAAGGGTAGATTTTGGTTTATTTTGATATGCGTCTCGGAAATCAATTTGTCACGGATGGCATGTGCATACCAGGAAGTACGCTCCTTGCGTGCTTCCCAGGTCGCCACCACTGCTTGTGCATCAGACTGATAACCAAAAAAATAATACCAGCTACGTTCCAACATCAATGTCCATAGAATGAAGGTCAATGCCGCAATCAAATACAACACCGGGCCACCGGCGTTAAAAAAATTATTAATGGCTTCTAATGCATCAAGTAAATACAAGGTCATGACTAAATCTCCCGGTTTAACTTGCCGCTATCGCCCTGATCGTTCTGCCACAATACCCGCACTTTGTTCTTCGAGCACATGCAACAGTTTCCGCGCTTTACTGTTTAGCAGTGTGTGCATTAATAAGGTAGGAATCGCAACAATTAAACCCAGCACGGTTGTTACCAATGCACTGGAAATGCCCCCAGCCATTGCTTTCGGGTCGCCCGCACCATAGATGGTAATCGCCTGGAAAACGATAATCATGCCTGTAACCGTACCTAAAAGACCTAATAATGGTGCTACCATGGCAATGATCTTGAGTAATGATAACCCCGATTGAATTTTAGGGCTTTCTTTCAATATCGCTTCGCCTATTTTCAATTCTAAACTCTCGGTATCTGAGGCTTTGTTGTCTTCAGCAACCCGAAGAATACGCCCCAAGGGATTGTTCGTTTTGATTTCTTTGCGCTTCAATTGACTGCTTATTTTCATGGAAATCAAACTCAACATAAGAAAACGCCACGCGGCAACCAACACAGCAAAGGCACCTACAATGGTAATAATGAACCCAACCTGACGTCCCTGTTGCCAACGCTCTTCCAAAGTGGGTGTATTTATAATCGCCTTTAAAAAGCCCCCGCCAGCAGCACCGGTCGGATCAAGACCAACCGGAATAACATCACCCGAGGAGGAGGCTTGCAATTTTTTAGCACTTTGCAAGAGACCCTGCGGCTGTCTAGGCAATACTGAGACACTACGTGTATCCGCGTCATAAGCTAAATAATCGCCCTTTGAAACCAGATTAAAAAGCCCTATGCGAACGACTTCGCGTGCCTTTTCTGTTCCTACCACGGTACCGTATTTCACAATTCTACCAGACTCAGTCATCTCTCGATGCAATTCAAACCAAACACGTTCGATTTCTTCCAAGGTTGGTAAGTCTGCATCACTGTTCATTTTTTTAATCAGGCTATTTAAAAACAGTTCCCTATCTCTAAATTGGCTCGTGGTAATTGAGTTGCGAAAACGACTACGCATATCACCCGCGGCACCTGTTAAATGACCGAATAATTCTTTTAACGAGCCTAAGCGTTCGTTACGTTGTTGCCGTTTTTCTTCAACCAACAGTTCATTAGCATTAAAACGTTGCTCAAGCAGCTCACTTTTTGCTTCTAGTGACCGCACGTCCATCATGGCTTTTTTTATACGTGCCTCTTGTTGTTGCCTCTCCGCAATAAAGGCTTGCTCGCGTTTTTTATTATCTGCCGCATCTTTTGAACGGCCTTCTTTTACCTGTTGCAGTAATTTATTCATTGATAAATCATCATCCGCCGCCATCGTGATGGAAGGCATACCTATCGCTAACAAGAATAGAACAACCGGTGTGATGATTGAATAGTGTGCTGTTGCAACTTGGTTTTTCATTGTGCCTCCTCCGGTGCTGTGATGGGCAGGGTTAAAATATTGATCGATGCCTGTTTTTTGGCCATTTTTATACCCTGACGTATCGCATTACGATAAACAACATTGTCGAGTAATTCCCAGTTTTTGTTCTTATTATTCCAACGTGCTGATGTTTTCGTGTCCTTGGTTTGACAGACCATGGCAGTACGACCAATGCGTAAGACATCAACTTCCTGTTGACTGCCATTTAAAGGCACAATGGCTTGGTAGCTATCAATTTTACGGCCGTATTCGTTTTCAATTTGATAGGCTTCAATCACTTGACGAAATTTTTCTGCAACATCAACGTCGGCAGCAGCCAGGTTATCGCGTATAAAAGCCAATCGTTCTTGGCGTTCTTCAATATGAAATGGCAGATCTAATCCAACAAAATCTTCCAAACTGTTTGTCATCTTGGTAACCAATGGCAACATTTGTCGTTCAATTAAAGCCACCTGTGCAATGGATTCATCAAAACGTGTAATGAGGTCTTCTTGACTCGCAACCTGTGTTGCAAGTTGTTGATTATATGCCTGCAACCCTTCAATCTGTTTTAATAAGGCACGGTATCGAATTAAACGTTCCTGCGCACCTTCAACAATTTTGTCTATATTCTTTTGGGATATTTCAGCTTCTTTCAGTTTTTGTTCTCCCGTAGCCTGCACTTGCTCTAAATTGGCCGCACTGGTGTTAATAAAAAACACTGTGGAGAATATCAAAAATATATGTTTTATATAATGATCGATTAGTTTAGTCATAAGTTATTGCCTTTTTATTACTGGTTAATTATTCAAGTCATTTAATTTTCTGCTGTACATTAGTCCATACCCTAGCCTATGCCCTAGGCTCCAAGTTACCGAGTTCCTGAAAATAATTCAATACATGTGGATTAGATAATGCTTCTTTATTATTAATCTCTTCATGATGCACACATTTTTGTACGGTCGTTTCTGCAATCTTACCACTTAAGGTTCGGGGAAGATCCGACACTGCTATAATTCGGTTCGGGACATGCCTTACTGTCGTGTTTTTTGTATAGTCAATTTAATCCGCTCGGATAACTCATCATTAAGGTTAAGTCCAGGTGTCAGAATAACAAACAGGACGATTCGTACATCTAAACTGGTTTTCTCTGGTGCAAAGGGTGAGCCATCATAAAGAACGACCTGACAACCGCTATAAAGACCACTGACCAACCAGTGCCACATCATCCAGCCACAGGTCGTAAAATAAAATAATACATCATCGCGGCTTATGTCTGTACGCAAAAAATGTTCCTTACTGTGTTGCAATAGGGTGCCACCTGCGCCATGCACAATACACTTGGGTTTCCCCGTGGTACCAGACGAGTACATTTGATCTTGTTGTTCAGCACTATGCCCAACCGTAAACGAAGTGCTACCGATAGCTTCAATCCATGTATACACCGTAACCGGAAATTGATAATAAATTTGCTGTTTGTAATCGATGTCAATGTGCGCGAGAATTAAAGCCCATTCATTAAAAAATAGATTTTTTGTGAATAATCTAAATATGGGTTCCCTACCCTTTTCAAACCAGACTGGCAGCACCGTATTGCTAATATGTTGCAAACCATCCGATTCGGAAATGCGTGGTTCAATATTTATACTCAACATTTTTATACCTTAAAGATAGGCGACATTCAATGCCTGGCTATGGCCGTTTTCGCTCTTGAAGTTCTACCGAGTTGTTGGCTGATATAATTCCCGGCTGCAATCAACTTATTCAGATCAACACCTGTTTCAATACCCATTCCCTGTAACAGATACAATACATTTTCGCTGGCTACATTGCCAGAAACACCCTTGGCATAAGGGCACCCACCTAGACCCGCCGCGACCTTGACCGACTATGCCCAACCCAGCGTGACCCAGCCCAACCCGCTGCGACCCAGCGCGACTCACGTCCGACCCAGATCGATCCAGCTTGACTCCGCTCAACCCAGCCCGACTCCGTTCGACCACAAACCATGAACGCCTTCATAAATACCACGGGCTAGAATATGCGTATTGATGAGCTTTTAAAGCTGATCCAGACATCGGCACCTATCGACAAACCTAATTTTGCAAATGCCTTATGCGTCACTATTGTCTGAAAGGTTTCACCCGCTTCCACACTGATCTTGACTTGCTCGATCTCTTCAACCAAACCGGTTATTTTTCCCCGAAAACTATTTTGCATGCTGGAATCAAGTTTATGGTTTGACAGCACAATTTGTTTTGAATCAATAGCGATATTCTCCGCATGACTTACACCTTCAGGGAGAATGATTAGTTGTTTGCCTGTATTGAAACTGTGCTTTTCAAAATCAAGATCGCCACTAAAAAGATTGATCGCCTGCGATGTAAATATATTCCCCTTTATCGCGCTGAAGACAGCATCTGCCAAGTGTTGCGCCTGATATTGATTATGCGTAGTAAAGACTATAGTTTTACCAAAATCATCTTTCAATTTTAAAATTAATTGTTCTAGTTCATAGATGGATTTTTTATCCAGATGCGTAAAGGGTTCGTCAAGTATTAACACCTCTGGTGCCAAGACCAGCACTTGTCCAATGGCAACTTTTTGTGCCTCACCCCCAGATAAGGTCCTTGCATCACGATTTGAGAGTGCCGCTATGCCTAATAATTGCATTACATCGAACACTTTTTTTATACGTGTTGCTTTATCAATATGTCGTAGCTTTAACCCCAGCTCGATATTTTTGAATGCCGTACCAAGCAACAAATAGGGGTTCTGCTGTATATAACCAACAGTCCTTTTGAATGTTGCAATATTATTTGCAGACAGTGGCTCTCCATCATAATGAAGAGAACCACTGTGAGGGTGGATCATAAAAGAAAGTATATTCAGCAAGCTGGTTTTACCCGAACCATTAGGACCAACAATGGCCGTGATATTTGCTTTTTTTATTTCAGCACATACATCAACGAGACTAAAATGCGCATCATAATTAAAGTTAACATTTTTTAATGTATACAGATTGGTCATTTTGTTTTCTGCTGAAATTGTTGCAGCACCGTATTAATGACAAAAGCAACCAACAACAACATAAACCCCAGAGCCAGTGCAAACTCAAAATCGCCTTTACTGGTTTCTAATGCTATCGCTGTTGTCATAGTGCGCGTGTAGCCATCAATATTGCCGCCCAGCATCATGGCAATACCCACCTCGCCAATCGCACGACCAAAACCAGTGACAACAGCAGCAATTAAAGCAAAGCGGACTTCGCTCATATAAATAAGGATTCTCTGGAAATAATTTGCACCGAGTGATGCGCAAGTCCTTGCCAATCGCGGATCGGCACTGTTAACAGCAGCAATGCTTAAATTCCATATAACCGGAATAATCAAAATACATTGACCAATAATGATGGCCGCTCGCGTATACAACAATCCCATGTCGCCTAATAAGCCCTGACGGTTCATCACACCGTACAGCAACAGACCGACGACAACGGTTGGTAGAGCCATTAATGTATTCAAGCAAGCCTGTAAGAAATGCTTGCCTTTAAAATCATGCAGTGCGACAACAACGCCTAAAGGCAGGCTTATCAATGTTGCAATCAGAACTGCAATCAAAGATACATACAACGAAGTCCAGACAACATAAAATAAGGTGCTGTCAAAATTAAAAATAAGATTGAGAGAGGAAATTGCCGCACCCATAAAAAAACTTCGGGGAGCATCATCTGCATGATCCGCTACTATCGTTTCCATTACAGTCGTTTCCGGGAAAAATAATTGCTCATCAAATAATTGATAATTGCTAAGGAACATCTGATTAATTAAGGATTTTCAAGCAAGTGGGCATCACTGTGCTCGATAGTAGCGAGCATTGAACGTCTTGCTCATTACGCTCTTTCATTTCTCTTGTCCCGACCTACTGGTTTTCAGCTATCGCCCCTATTCCAGGCGTACTAAGCCACTGATAGCCGTAATAATTGTTTCTTTGATAGCATAAGATTAATCAGGGCACAGTGGGCAAACAGGTGGTTCGCATTCTTGCCTGGCCCTTTGAATCTGACTTTGGTAAATCCATATTGTCGCTGCATGATATGAAAAACATGCTCAACCTTGGCACGGACTTTGGATTTGTGCCGGTTTTTAGCCTTGTCCTGTTCGGTCAGTTTGCGGTGACGTGAGCCTTTGACCTGGGTGTAGTCTTTTACCTTGGGGTCATTATCCTTGAGTACGGATTGCTGACCCGCATAGGCACTATCTCCCCAAAGACGGGTCTCTTCTCCATGCAGTAGGTCTCCAAGTACCTGTGAGTCGTGGACATGGGCTGGTGTGGCAACAACAGAGTGTATCAGTTTGGTTTTGCTATCCACACCGATGTGTGCCTTCATGCCAAAGTACCATGGCTTGCCTTGTTTGGTCTGATGCCTATCAGGGTCACGGGTGTTGCTTTTGTTCTTGGTGGCGGTAGGCGCATTGATGATGGTCGCATCAACAATAGTGCCTTTGGATACTTTCATGCCGTTTTCCTCCAGATAGACGGCAACAGCATCAAACAGGGCAACTCCGAGGTTGTTCTCCTCCAGCAGATGACGGAATTTACAGAGGGTGGTTGCATCTGGCACGGGTTCCTGACCTAAGTCTATCTGGGCAAAGCACCGCATGGCAGGTGTGTCATATAAAGCCGCTTCTGTGGCAGGATCAGATAAGGCAAACCAGTGTTGCAGGAAGTCAATTCTCAGCATGCGTTCCAGGCCCACCGGACGGCGACCAGCACCCCGGGGGTTGGGGTAATGAGGCTCAATTACTGCAGTCAGCGTTTTCCAGGGAATGAGCTGATTCATCTCTTCGAGAAATATCTCTTTGCGTGTCTGCTTGCGGTATTTCTCGAATCCAGATACTGCCAGGCTTTTTTGTTGCATCTTTTGACCCTCCACTTAAAACATTGCGGTATTATCGCATATTATGGCAAATTATGGCATTAATCAGAGGTTCCCTAATTATCAAACATACATATCTTGCCCTGATTTATCACAATCCGGCAACCCAATTTACACTGAAAAACCCAGTGCCGGACAGCGGCACCTTGCAGGAAAATTGGTAGTGTCAATAATCTTTCGCACTTTCTGATTTGGCTTTCCCTTAAATCTGCTTGTTACGCTACCTGAAAATCCTTTTCTTTATCCATCTCTTGGAGCAAATCCATGTTCAGATATGTCCGCGTTCCCCACTAGCTCCCCGCGATGTGTCTAAGCCTTGCCGCACAAAGCATCAACGCCGAGTTGCCATCCGGGAATGCACACACTACTCGTGTTCGCCGCCTGATTTCTCGGATGATCCGCTCCAAAGGATTGTTAGTCCGAATGCGAATCCAGTGCTCTGCCAGAAACCGATAATACGTCAGGGTCTCTTCCATGCACTACCCAGCCAATCCGCTACACTCGATAACTTCATGTCCCTGAGTTTCTTCTCGACCTCCGTGACCTTATGCCTGGCTGATTCCAGATATTCAGATGCATGGATAGCCTGCAACATGCGAGAGACTTCTTTGACACGACCACGAGGCATATGATTGAAGACGTTGCGGTAGAAGTGCACAATACAACGCTACCACTTAGCTTCAGGGTAGAAGTCACCGATCGACTCCTTGCGCCCAAGACAGGCATCACTGAGCACCAACCTGATGCCCTTGAGACCGCGTGCCTTTAAATGACGCAGGAATCCTGACCATCCCACCTTATCCTCCTTAGTACCTTCAACAATCCCTAGAATGCGGTGGTAGCCATCGTCCCCAACACCTATGGCGACTAGAACAGAAACGTTCTTCACTGCACCGCCCCAACTGCGTTTGAGCACAACACCGTCCAGGTATACATAAGGGAAATCACCCTCTATGGGGCGATTACGCCACTCTTCAATCTGCCCATAGATACGCTGGTTGAGCTTTGAAATAGTCCCTGAGCTAACACGGGTACCCCACAATGCTGCGGTGACATCCTCCACCCGTCGGACCGATACGCCAGCCAGATACATCTCGGTCAGTGCCTCTTCGACAGACGCTACACGGTGCCGATAGCGCTCTATGATCGCCATCTCAAAGGTCTGCTTGCGTAGCTTCGGCATCTTTAACTCAAGCTCTCCGGCCCTGGTGTGGCGCTTCCTGGTGTAGCTGCCAGACCGGTCGTCTTTGCGCGTCTCAGTGCGTGCATATCGATCAGCACCCACCAGCGCCTCAGCCTCAACGTCCAGAATCTGGTTAAGGGTGTCTTCCACAGTCTTCAGTACCACTTTGTTGAGATGGCCCTGCAGTTCCTGTTCATCAATAGGGACTACATTGTTCAAGTGCTTGTTTGTATCATCGCTCATGGCGGTTCTTGAGCTATTGTCAAAAGTAGTGTCTGACAAGTTAATCATGCGGTTGCCTTGTCGTTCTCAGTTACTTCGATTCCATCTTTAGGCTTCACGCCTCCAATCACCTTGGCCAGGTGTCTGAAGCCTCGCAGTTTGCGCCAGGAATCTTCTGCGCATAATCCCATCTTGTAGATCATCGTCAGCATCGTTATTCGTGTGATACAACCTTTCGCTTGCCGTGTCCTGTGCCGGATTGTGGCAAAACTCGACGGGGTGACATTCGTTGTCCTGATGTGGCTCCAGTGCTCTGCTGGAAAGTCATAAAATGCCAGCAACGCATCACGGTCTTTCGATAAGCATGGCCACTGCCTTCGGATACTTCGCCCCAAAACGTTCCTCAAATGCATCAAATGCCTTCTCTGCATCAGTGCGCCCCTCTGCCATCCAAATGTCATGTAGCCCTTGTTTCGCTTTCTCCTGGACAGACTTCGGCAGATAGTTCAGTACATTACCGGTCTTATGCATCCAGTAGCGTTGTGCTGTTGTCTCAGGATAGACTTCTTCCAATGCTACCCAGAATCCCAGAGCACCGTCGCCAATCGCCAGCTTCGGTGGTTGGTTTAAACCTCGCTGTTTCAACGACAACAAGACTTCTCACCAGCTCTGCTTCGATTCCCTGACACCATCCTTAATTGCCAGGAAGTGCTTCTGACCGCGGCTGTTCACGCCAATGATGACCAGACAACACAATCAACCATCGTCACCTCGAAGACCACTGTAGATGCCATCAGCCCAGATATAGACCCATTCGTCAGTCACTGAACGTGTACTCCAGGTTTTGTACTCTGATTCCCACTGACGTTTCAGGCGACCAACTGCATTGGCGGATAAGCCCTTGGCATCAGGCCCGACAATCACTTCCAGGGCGCTCTGCATCTGACCACTCGAAACACCCTGCAAATAAAGCCAGGGAATCGCCGCGTCCAGGGTCGCTGTACGCCGGATGTAAGGAGGCACTATTAACGATTGGAAGCTCTCAGGCTCGCCTTCTCGGCTACGGATCTTTGGCACCGACACTGGTACTTTGCCAACACCGGTCAATACTTCTCGTTCTGGGTGATAGCCATTGCGCACAACACGCTGTCTGCCTTCACTCGTTTTCTGATTATCAAAACTTGCCATCAACTCGGCCAACTCCGCCTGAATCGCTTCTGTTATCAGCTGTTTGGCACCGCTACGTAGCAATTCAGTCAACGGGTCAATATCCTCTGGTGTACCCAGATTAATCACAGTATCTTTTGTCATGTGTGGCGTGCTCCTCTTGTTACTTTCGATTGCTAGACAAAACCGATTCCAGCAAGGCACGCCGCATACTTCAACCTCTTCAGACACCAGGTTCGGTTATAACTCGCGGTTCTTCTCCTAGTCAAATAAATGGTTTGGTCACTTTTTATTTAACCAGATAAAGGGGAGCCGCCTCTTCAAATTTGCGAAAGATAATTTACGTTATCTTCTGTTATGGCAGGTAACTTTTGTGACGGGTCGGCGAGAATTGTTTACATGAGTTTATATTTGTTTAGGGTCTTAGGAAATTAAGCATCTGCTGATAGGTGCTAAGCTAATGATTTATAAAAACAGGTATTACCGCAGTTCCCAAATCACAGAGCGACATTTTCGCCCGCTGATTCGCTATTTTTCGCTTGATTTGTCGGCTTCGGATACCGCTCGGTTGATCCACATTAGTGTTCGCTCTGTGAACACGATTTACATCAAATTGCGCCAACGCTTGGTTGGAAGAATGCGAACAGCATGCTCCCGTTAGTGACCACATTGCAGTCGATGAATCGTACTTTGGCCTGTTCAAACGCAACGGCTGGGTATCGACAAAAAATTATACCAGATATGCAAAAACGCACGCTACAAAGGCTTATACGAGGCAAGGTAGGTATGGATAGCGTCATTCATGCGGATGACGCAACTATCATGGCTTGGTTGATGTGGGCTATGCCAAGCATTTTAGGGTTGAACATGGCAACAATGAGTTCGCCAATGACCAATCCCATAGCAACGGGATTGAGTCCTTTTGGGCCTACGCCAAATTGAGGCTGAGCAAGATAAAGGGCATTCAAAAACATATGTTTTACTACCATCTAAAGAAACCGAATTTCGGTTTAATCATCGTCGTGATAACCTCTACCCCGTCTTACTGAAACTGCTTCGTGAGAAGCCTATTTGATGGCTTGACTTCCTAAGACCCTTGTTTATACCAGGAAAAATAAAAACAGGCGGTCAAGTACCATGTTACCTGGTGTCCGAGGCCTCCAGTGCTGGATCAAATGAGACGGTTTACCGAAATGAAGATAATGAGAAATTTTTCAATCGTGTCGATTTTTTACTGGTGGCACCGACTCAATTTACAATATATTTCAAAACCAAAAATATGAGAAACATATTCATAGCTGTATTGATGCGTACTAAAACTTTAACTTCTGTTAAGGTTTTATCCATCGCATCAAAATTACTTGCCGCTTCTTTGGCTTCGTCTTCTGGCGCACCAGCATGAACGAGTGCACGATAATAATGATGTTCCAGTCATGGGCTAATTATAACATCAATCTTGGGCACTTGACCGCCTGCTTTTATTTTTCTGTCATATCTCATAAGACTTGAAAAACCGCCCTGTATTGCGGCACTATGCGGGGTTGAGGTGCCGGCCTCCTAAAAGAGATGCTCGTGTATTTTGGTTTGCAGTGATGGTATGAGATAGTTTGCGCGCGGCAACGCCATTGGTGCAAGCCACTACGTCAAGAAAATTGATAACTATCAGTGCATACAGAAACTTGCGAACGGCTCATGTGCAATATTACGATATATTATGAATTAACATATAATAAAAAGCATTTCAAGCGGTATGCAAATGCTTCATAATGATAATATGTTCAGAATAATTCTAAAAATTGTACTCATTGCGCTGTGCTCAAATAGTCATGCCGAGCTAGAATCGATAGAATCTTTACCTGCTGAAGTGGCTATTCTTGCCGAAACAATCGATACGTTTGATACCGATCCGTTGCCAACTGAAGCAGCACTGCCATTAAACAAGGACGTTGTATTAGTCCTTGATAATTCAGGCAGCATGAAAAAGAACGATCCTGATTTTCTGGTTAGCAAGGCCGTCCGGGAATTCATCAGTCAACAAGATGAAAATACGCAAGTCAGTATTGTCATATTTGATCAGGATGTGCAACTGCCCATCTCCTTGATGGCCGCTTCAATCGCCAATCGTGAGACCATTCTCAATAGCCTAGATGCGATAAACTACAAAGGACTTTTTACGGATAGTCCCGCGGGTATTGAACGCGCTATCTATGAACTGAAGAATAACGGCCGCGATACTGCGCAAAAATCCATCATTTTCATGACAGACGGCATCGTTGATACCGGCGCGGTCGATCGTGATCTGGAAAAATCCAGGTGGTTGCGTGAAGATTTAGCGGCCGATGCGGCGGATAACAAAATTAAAATCTTTGGCATTGCCTTCACCGACGGTGCAGATTTTCAACTAATCCAATCCATCGCCCAAAAAACATCCGGTGAGTATTATCGTGCGTTGGTAGCCAGTGATCTGCGAAATGTCTTCGAGAAAATCGATACTATCATCAACACACCACCAGAATCAGTGCCCGAGGTTGTTGCAACACCCCCGGTTGTTGAAGTAATACCGCCACCAATCGTGCAACCCGCACCCGCGCCCATTATCGTTGAAGTGCCCGTGCAAACAATGGGGCCGGAAGAACGTATCCGTTCAATCATCATGATTGCAGCCGCCATCTTATTGGCTGTTACCCTGTTGGGTATTCTAATTTTACTCTGGCGGCGCAATAAACAGGACTTAAAGGCAAGTGGTGCGGCGGCCGAACAGGAGGAGGCTTATATCAATGACTTACAAGGCAATACGAATAAAGAAACGCATAAGCTAGGTACCAAGCCGACCATGTTTGGTCGTGTGGTCGGCAAAGATACCGACCGGCTTGATTATATCGTGGTGAACGAAACCACTATCGGTCGGCGACACGCTTTAATTGAATATAAAGATTATTCATATTGGATTATTGATCAGGGCAGTATTAATGGTACGTTTGTTAATGGCGAAGCCGTACGGGATGAAGTGCGATTGAAACACGGCGATCGCATTAGATTGCACAAGTGTATTTTTGAATTCATCATGCCAGAACTGGAAGATAGCGGCATAACCACCATATCAAATACAGTAATAGCAGCAAATTCCCTTACTATGGAGGCAGCGCCTGATGCCGTCACAGAAATCCGCGTACACGATGACGTTGGCGACACATCCGATCCGGATATAGATTTTAATTTAACTGCATCTGATCTTGTGGATGAATTATCAGATCCATCTAAACCCGAGCCGGGCAACGAAGAGACATTAATACCGACTGGCAATGAAGAAACAATCATCTCCAATACGTCAGACATGGATCACAATATTGCCAAACCAGAATTCATTTTAGATGAAGATACAGACGCGGTAGAACCTGGAGATGAAACGATTGTGCTGGATCCTGGAGATGAGTCCAATATGCCCGATGACAACGACGACTTTGATATAAGCAAATGACCTGCGCCGCGTCGTAATAAATAATCAACATAGATACACTCACACTATATTATGTCTGATTACTCATCATGATAGTCATTGAGAGTTTATTGTCTATTTTGGACATGCGTTGATAGTGTTTGAGGTCCAGCCATACAATTTCACACTATACGTTTAACACCAAGCTGATATATGCGTAAAGGACACGCCGCTTTGTTGGCCATAATCGCTGATGGCAACCTTCACTCAGGACAAGCACTTGCAGCCAGGTTGAATGTTTCCAGAGCCGCCATTTGGAAATCCATAAGACGGATTCAATCCCTCGGCCTTCCGATTGTCGCAATTCGAGGTACAGGTTATCAAACCCCGCATCAAATAGAGCTGTATTCTGCAAAAAAAATAAAAGCCTCATTAACGGCCATTGCCAACAAATGCTGTACTGGCATTGATGTGTTGTTTGCAACAAAATCAACCCATTCCTATTTGTTAAAGCGACTGGATTCTGAACAGATCCATGGCAATGTCGTGTTAGCAGAATATCAGTCACATGGCAGAGGTCGCCGCGGTAATCCATGGCTTTCACCGCTCGCCAGTGGCATCTGTGTCAGTGTGGCGTGGCGTTTTGAGGTCGCACCGAGTACACCAGGTCTGCTATCTTTATCTATCGGCGTTGCAACGGCTCGTACATTATCAGCATTGGGAATTGAGCGGGTTGGATTAAAATGGCCGAATGATATTGTCGTTAGCGATAAAAAATTGGGAGGCATATTACTTGAATTACGCGGTGAGGCCAGCGGCCCAATTGATGTCATTATCGGTATTGGCATTAATTATGATTTGCCGGAAACGGCTATTGCAACTATAGACCAAGCTGTTATTGATGTATGTAGCCTGACAAAGAAGCGTTTATCCAGAAACAAAATTGCAGCGATATTATTATCCAATGTATTTGCAGTACTCCAGGAATTGCAATCGGGTATAACCTCAGACCTAATAGATGAATGGCGGCGATATGATCGATATGTCGGGCGCAAGGCAAGACTGATATTACCGGGCATGGAAATAAAAGGCACCTTAAAAGGTATAGACAATCAGGGTTCACTATTAATGGATGTTGATGGGCAACTAACGCGCTATACCACGGGTGAGATTAGTCTCAGGCTGGAAGCATGAAACTCCTGCTTGATATTGGAAACTCAACAGTGCATTGGGCGATGGCGCAAAATAACCAATTTGCCAACGTGGGGACGTTTGCTTATAAAAAAAATAATCTACAAAACCGCCTGCAAAAAAATCTATCATCTCTGCAAAAACCCTCTCATGTATTAGTTGCCAATGTGGGGGGGCATGACGTTTTAGATTGTCTTGATGACTGGGTTAAAAAAACATGGCAACGGCCACTCTGGCAACCTTGTGTCAGTGCAAACTTTAACGCACTTAAAAACAGCTATGATGATACGCAACAGATGGGTATTGATCGTTGGTTAGCCATGATAGCCGCTTGGGAAAAACATCAGTCAGCACTCTGCCTTGTAGGTTGTGGTACCGCGTTGACAATAGATGTTGTCGATGCAGAAGGTAAGCACTTGGGAGGCTATATCGCCCCAGGTATTGAATTAATGCAGCAGGCACTGATAAACAAAGCCGAACATATTAATGTTGCTGTCGATAAAAAAAGCTCACTTCAGTATGCACAAAATACGCAAGCGGCCATTAATAATGGCGCGTTTCTGGCGACCGTGGCCATGATAGATCGTGTTGTAAGCGATTTTTCAAACGCATTAAATAGTCATCCAGAATGTATAATATCAGGCGGTATGGCAACATTGATCAACCCGCTGCTACAGACAAAATTTGCATACGAACCTGATCTGGTGTTATCTGGACTTTTAATTTTGTATCGAGCTACAACATGAAGTGGGTATTTATTTTATTGCTCATCACAAACGTCCTCTATTTGGTATGGGAGATGGACCGCGAACAACAATTAAACCGTAAACATATATCAACGGCAATCCGCGTACCGATTGGTACGCCAAGACTACAGTTGTTAAGCGAACTTGAAAAACGCCCGGAAATGAGAAGCAACAGCAAACTCAATACCCGACTTTCTGTAGAAAATTTTAATTCAGAGCCGGTTTTGCCTGTTGCATTGAATCCAAACACAGAGAGTCTCGTTGAGACATTCCTAACAACGTCACCTGTGCAGGAAGATAGCTCAACAAACAAGACAAATAATGAAAATGCTGGCCGGGCAACGTATGTATCGCCTACGGCAACAGTATGCTATACCTATGGGCCGATCCCAAGTCTGAAAGAATCTCGCTTATTATCTGACTGGTTGGATGAGCGAGGTATTCAATATCGTCAACGCCAAACGGATGAGCAAGATAAGGAGTTATTTTGGGTATACCTGACACCACAAGGATCGCGTGCCTCAGCAGAGGCGGTCGTACAGGATATAAAATCAAAAGATGTGACTGATATGCGGTCGGCCAACGCAGGCGACCTGTCAAATGCAATTTCATTAGGATTATTTTCCAGTCAGGCAGCCGTCAATCGACGCTTAAACGGGATTAAGGTAACGGGTTACCAATCGGTTGTGATACCGCATTCCAAGGAGAAAAAAATACATTGGCTTGATGTGAGCATTGTAAAAGAATCGCATTATGTGAGTGATTTTTTCACTGGGTTTCCAGCACGATTCAAAGCATTACCGATTGATTGCAATGAAATTGCCATGCAATAGGGAAATCTCTAGAATAGTTGCGTAGCGTCTCCACATACAAATATAGATTAGATTTACTTTATAACAATGGTGTTTATTGCCTCGATAGTTAAATGGTATAACCGGTGATTTGTAATCACCTATTGGGGGTTCGATTCCCTCTCGGGGCTCCAGCCTTGGGGCCGGGATGCGCCTATCACGCCATCATCAACGGAACTTACCATGACATGTCATAAAATCGTAATCTCAATTTCTTTGAGTCTGATGTTGTCTTTGTCCAATGTGTTTGCACAATCAACATACGGTGATATTAAACACTTGATCAATCAAGCACAGTATCAAGAAGCCTTGGATCTGACCGAAGCCCGACTTGCAGTCAATGTGGCAGATATAAAATTACAATTCATGAAAGGCGTGATACTGACGCACCTAGATCGTTATCGCGATGCCGAACACATTTTTGTTCGATTAACGACAGCTCATCCCAAGTGGCCAGAACCATTCAATAACCTGGCTGTAATCTATGCGGCCGAGGGAAAATATAAAGCAGCAGAAAAGGCACTTAAAAGCGCTGTCAATACCCATCCAAGTTATGCGGTTGTACATAAAAACCTTGGCGATATTTATGCCGAAATGGCGCATCGTGCCTACAATCAAGCATTGGCGTTGGAGGCTAGCCACAACATCGCTAAAGAAAAATTAACACTGCTCAATGCGTTAATCACGGTGCCACCCGAGATGGAATCAATACACCCGGCCCCGCAACCAGACGCTATTATGTCGACTGTCAAACATGAAACAGAGTTGGTTAAAGACAGCATTGAACAAGTTGTAGACGCTATCAAACAGTGGGCAGATGTTTGGTCGGCACAGGATGTTGACCGCTATCTGGCAAGTTATGCGCCAGCGTTTATCCCACCCAATCAATGGAGCCGTAGTGAATGGAAAACAGAGCGGAATCAACGCATACGCCAACCCCGTTTTATCAAGGTCGCAGTATCTGATATAAAGATAAATGCGCATGGAAAAGATTATGCAGAAATCGAGTTTACTCAGGCTTTTGAGTCGGATACCTATAACGATAAGGTTAGAAAAGAGATATTCATGCGTAAAGTCGCAGATAAATGGTTGATAACGCAGGAGCGAACACGCTGATTTAGTGAGTGACCATGAAAATCTATCATCTTTTATTTATCGTATACCTTGGCCATAGCGCAATACCAGCAAATGCGGGCGGTTTACTTGCAAAAACTGCATCAGATCAACATCTATCAACACACCCTGAAAAACTATTAATCAATGCCATAGAAAACATTCAAAATAATAATACGGCGCAGGCCCTAAAGGATTTGAGGCAGTTGATAACGATCAATCCGAATTTTAAGGCAGCCCAATTAGTCTACGCTGATTTGATGTTGGCTCGTGCGCAAGAGATCACTGATTTTGGTAATACTCCTAATGTGCCTTTTGCACGCATTACGGCCCTGCGCGATGAGGTGCGAGCACGTTGGTTAAATCATAAATCGCCGATTGATAGAAATAAAATCCCGGCCGCGTTAGTTAAAATCACAAATACACAAGATCATATTATCGTTGTCGATGCGTCTCGTTCACGATTGTTTTTGTTCAAGAATCAAAATGGTATACCCACGGTAATAAAAGACTTTTATGCCACTATCGGCAAAAATGGGACTGGTAAACAGATCCAAGGCGATCAGAAAACGCCCATCGGCGTGTATTTTGTTGTCGACTTTATTAGTCCTGAAACATTACCAGATCGTTATGGCGATGGCGCATTTCCTATTAATTATCCCAATGTGTGGGATCAGCATCATGGTCGCACAGGTTATGGGATCTGGTTACACGGGACACCTAGTAAGACCTATAGCAGGCCGCCCAAAGATAGTAAGGGTTGTGTGATTGTCAGCAATCAAGATTTGAATGTTTTAGCACCCTTCATAACAAAAGGTCGCACGCCCGTCATCATTGCCGATTCGATACATTGGATTTCAAAACAGGCATGGCAAAAACGGCGTGTTGATTATGAAGCATTCGTTGAAACATGGCGGCAAGACTGGGAAAGTCTGGATGTGAATTTATACCTTCGCCATTATTCAAAAGCATATATAGGCCCAGACAAAAATTATAAACTATGGGCTGAGTATAAACGTAGCGCGGGCCCATCGAAAAAATTTATCAAGGTCAATGTAACTGATATCAGCATGTTTCTATATCCAGGCAAGGAACAATTACTGGTTATTACGTTTGTGCAGGACTATACCCGTGACCATTTGCATAAAAAATTTACCACCCGTCAGTATTGGCGTTTGGAGGAGGATGGACATTGGCGGATTATTTATGAAGGTGCCGTCACCTGATTTTTTTCATGTATGTTGAGACATGTAACTTGGGTCGGAATCGTAATATTATTTACGACTTGGTTTTCATGCCGCTAATTGATAATCCAGAAACAAGCCTGTAAAGATAGCGAGTCCAACCCAATTATTGTTTTGAAATGCACGCATACATTGCTCAGGTTCTCTATTCCAAATCAAATGTAATTGATATATAAAAAAGCAACCGCTAATAACAAGGCTGATAAAAAAACCAAGTCCAAGTTCTGTTTTTTTTCCGACAAATAGTAACGCTATCAGCATCAAGATCTGAATGATAGCGATGAAAATCCGGTCTGTATCATCAAACAAAATAGCCGTTGATTTGATACCAATCTTCAGATCATCAGCCCGATCAACCATGGCATACATCGTATCATAGACCACTGACCAGAGAATATTGGCAACGAGTAATAACCAGGCAATCTGCGGTATCGTATTGGTTTGAGCTGCAAAAGCCATGGGGATTGCCCACCCAAACGTCAGACCCAGAAAAAACTGTGGTAGGTAAGTAAAACGTTTCATAAAGGGATATATTCCGGCCAGCATGACTGCGATACAAGCCATCTGCATCGTCAGCATATTCGTTGTCAGTACCAATAAAAAGGCAACAAAGATCAAGCTACCAGCGACCATTAGTGCTTCAACCGGTGACACCTTGCCTGTTGCTAGTGGTCGTGCGCGCGTTCGAGACACCGCTGGGTCGAAACGTTTATCGGCAATATCATTGAGGGCGCAACCTGCTGATCGCATTAAAAATACACCCGCTATGAAGACAAGCAATACGCCCGTATCCGGAAACCCTTCGGCAGCGACCCACAAACCCCATAGTGTTGGCCATAATAATAAGCAAATACCAATCGGTCGGTCGAGTCTGATGAGTAGGGCATATTGTTGTAGTCGTTCGCGTACAAAGGGCCAACGCGCTTTAAGGGCAATCAACAATGTATGGCTGAATTGGACAATAATTACGCGGCATACATATAAGAGCAGTCTGGCATTGAGTAAACTGTTTTTTAGCTTTTTGTGCATGTCAATATAGACGGTAAAAATACTTCAGTGATCAGTAACGGGTTATTGTTGATATTAAAAATGGATTGCCGACCCCACAAATTAGACGCTATTTTACTACCAGCGGTTGCTTGTTGATGAAGGTTGCAACCTAAAGGAATTTTAGCATACCGCCTGCTTGTTTGATGAGACGTGCTGTCGCTGAATAAAATATTGCCTAAGGGCTTATTGCCAAGTTGTTGCAAGGTCCGGCGTTCTCTTGCAAATGTTGTTTGCGGTATCACGGTCCTGGCATAGACTAACCGACGGTCATCACATTTCAGCCACGATTCCCGGATAAATGTTATTGCATCATCGACTAAAGAGAGTACATTAATTTCATTGGCCAGTGCTTGGCACCATGACTCATTTTTTAATTCAATATGAAATTTCCCGTTACAATTATCCTCGATAAAACGCGACAGCGAACCATTCTGAAATAGAAAAACAGTCAGCCTGCTATCTGTAAGTTCTTTTGCAACGATCGATTTATCTTGCCAGTCTAGATCCAATGAATAGGCCCTTGTTCATCAAACATTACTGTATTCAAGACTGTTTCCCAGCCAACGATGAACCAGTAATTTTACCTGGTCGGGGTGGTGTTTCAGTAAAAATTTAGCGGTGCTTTGAACGTCTGGTAATAAATGCGCATCACGTAGCAAATTAGCGACACGCATATCGGGCAACCCGGCTTGTTGCGTGCCTAATACTTCACCCGGGCCACGTAATTCAAGGTCTTTTTCCGCTATCAGGAAACCGTCACTGCTGGTGCGCATCACCGCAAGTCGTTGCCGGGCCAGATCGCCCAAAGGGGCTTGGTACATTAAAATACAATCACTTTTTATTGCGCTACGGCCGATGCGGCCGCGTAATTGATGTAACTGCGAAAGGCCCAATCGTTCAGCATTATCTATGATCATTAAACTAGCATTAGGTACATCAACGCCCACTTCTATAACCGTAGTGGCGACCAGCAGGCTAATTTTGCCATTCTTAAAATCCTGCATTACCGACTCTTTTTCACTTGCCTTCATACGACCGTGTATCAATCCAATCTCAATGGTGGTTAATCGGTCTTTAAGTTTCTCTGTTGTATCTATTGCTGTTTCACATTGCAATGTTTCTGACTCTTCAATTAAGGTACAGACCCAAAATACCTGACGACCTTCTGCACATAGGTGTTCTATGCGTTCTATGACGTTATCGCGGCGGGCATTTGAAATAACACAGGTGCTGACAGGCTTACGATTGGGTGGGAGTTCATCGATCACAGTGTGGTCCAAGTCCGCATAAGCAGTCATGGTCAAGGTCCTTGGGATAGGTGTTGCGGTCATAATCAATTGGTGTGGATAGGTGTTGTGATGTTGACCCTTCGCCAGCAACGCAAGTCGCTGATGCACGCCAAATCGATGTTGTTCATCAATCACTATCAGGCCTAATTTTGCAAAGCTGATGGCTTCCTGAAATAAGGCATGTGTACCAATTGCGACTACGGGTGCATCATCTTGCAAGCGCGCGGTAGCGGCCTTGCGCAAAGACTTTTTCAGCTTGCCCGTTAGCAACCGAACATCGATACCCAACGGTTCCAACCACGACAAAAAATTATGATAATGTTGTTCAGCGAGTAGCTCCGTGGGTGCCATAATGGCTACTTGATAACCCGCTTCAATCGTTTGCAGTGCAGCGTATGCGGCGACAACAGTCTTGCCGGAACCAACATCACCTTGAATCAGCCTCAGCATCGGCATGGTTCTGGATAAATCAGATGCGATAGCCTCGCAGGCTAATTGTTGCGCATGCGTCAATGTAAACGGCAACCCTTGCAGATAAGTCGGCACCAGGCGTTGGCTGATATTAAAAGCAGGTGCCCGCCCGGATCTAAACTCATCGCGCAACATAAGCAAACTTAATTGTTGTGCCAGCAGTTCCTCAAACGCGAGTCTTTGCTGTGCCGGATGGTGCCCTGCTGTAAGACTTTTAATATCGGCATCCGGGGGTGGACGATGCACGTATTCCAATGCAGAAACTAATGTGGGTAATTTTTGTTCGGCTAAAATAGTCGCCGGCAACAATTCAATCAGATGTTGCTTGTCATTATTCAGCGTCGACAAGGCTTGATCGGTCAGCTTGCGTAAGCGCGATTGTTGTAACCCTTCAGTGCTTGGGTAAACAGCTGTTAATTGCTCTTCCAATTCAACATCGGGTGTCTTACCAAGCACACGATATTCAGGATGAATCATTTCCAGTGAATTTGGCCCGCGTCGAACCTGACCATAACAACGTAACGGCAAGCCGCGCTGTAAACCCTTTTCTTGCGCCTTGGAAAAATAAAAAAAACGTAACACGATCGCACCCGTGCCATCACTGATCTGACACAATAGCGAACGGCGTTTTCCATAACGAACTTGGGTGAGCTCTATTTCGCCGTGAATATAGGCACTATACCCATGTCGCAACGCACCGATCGGCGTTAAATGTGTGCGATCAATGTAACGATGTGGTAAGTGAAACAATACATCCTGAATCATGTTGATGCCGATGCGCTCAAGTTTTTCTGCCAAGCGAATACCAACACCGTCCAATACCGTAATTGGATCTGAAAGTGAATGCGGTGTGATGGTTGTCAAAGCAGAGCCGAGCGATAGACGCAATTAGACAGGCTTTTAAGCATTATCTGACCTACAGGGTCATTATTGCATCCATTTCAACCCGTGCGCCTTTTGGCAAACTGGCAACACCAACAGCGGCGCGGGCCGGGTAAGGTGTGGAGAAGTATTCGGCCATGATTTCATTCACCAAAGAGAAGTGCGACAAGTCGGTCAGAAAGATGTTTAACTTACTAATATCGGCCAATGTTCCACCGGCGGCGGTTGCAACAGCCGTGAGATTGTCAAAGACACGTGTAATTTGGGCGCGCATATCACCTTCAACCAGTTTCATTGTTGCTGGAACCAATGGAATTTGTCCAGACAGGTATACAGTATTACCCACCTTCACTGCTTGAGAATAAGTTCCAATCGCGGTTGGTGCCTGTTCAGTCGATATAATTTCCCGCTGCATTTATTGCCCCCTGTATTATGTTTATTGTTTGTCAAACACGCATAATCTGCGTCACATTTTTGATCTGTCTTATCTTCCTTATTACATTCGCGAGATGTATCCGATCTTTCACATTAATCGTAAACCGTTGATCAGCATAACGATCATCACGCTCCATCATCTCAACTTTGTCAATATTTGCATCTGCATCGGCAATTGTAGCGGCAATATTTGCCAATACACCACGTTGGTTACTGGAAGTTAAACGGATCATGACCTGAAATTCACGATCAATATTTGCTTCCCATTCAACCTGAATCCATTTCTCTTGCTGGTTTCGGAGTTCAGCAATATTTCTGCAACCTTGCCGGTGTATGACGATGCCGCGCCCGGCGGTTACAAAGCCATGGATTGGATCGCCTGGTATGGGATAACAACATTTTGGGAAACTGATCACCAAGCCTTCAGTGCCTTTAATAGGTAGCGGGATGGTTTCGTTTTGAGTGCTATTTTTATTTTTTAGTAACGTCAATTTCTCAGTAGCGACCACTTGTCTAGCAAACAAAGGAGCCATTTTATTACCGAGCCCGATCTCTTGAAACAAAATATCAACGTGTTCAAGATTGTTTTCGCCAAGTAAAAATGCCATATCCGCGTCACTTATATCTTGATAGGTGATGCCGAAAGATTCTAATTCTCGATTCAACAAACGTTTGCCTAATGCAATTGCCTCGTGATTTTGTAGGTTTTTCAGGAAGTGCCGGATCTGAGTCCGGGCTTTGACGGTTGCAACAAAATTCAACCAGGCTGGATTGGGTCGTCCACTTTTCGCAGTAATAATGTCTACCGTCTTGCCGCTGGTCAAGTGTGTACCAAGCGGTACAAGTTTTCTGTTAATCCTGGCACCGACACAGCAGTTACCAATATCGGTATGTATGGCGTAAGCAAAATCTATTACTGTTGAACCTCTTGGTAATTCCATAATTTTGCCTTTTGGTGTGAAGACATAAACATCGTCAGGGAATAAATCTATTTTTACATTCTCGAAAAATTCTTCTGGGTTGCCGGCCGCTTTATTCATCTCTACGATATTGCGTAGCCATTCTCTGGCGCGGCGATGGACGTGACTCCTATCACTATCGACCCGACTTGATTTTTTGGATTTTCCCTCCGCCTTGTAGAGCCAATGGGCGGCAATACCGACTTCTGCCACATCATTCATATCTTTAGAGCGGATCTGTATCTCAATGGGTACGCCATAAGGGCCAAACAAAACCGTGTGCAGTGATTGATAGCCGTTTGTCTTCGGGATCGCTATATAATCCTTGAATTTGCCCGGTACTGGTTTATATAAATTATGGATGGCACCTAATGCACGGTAACAAGTATCAACATTATCAACGATTAAGCGAAAGGCATAGACATCAAAAATATCCGAGAATGATAAATGTTGCTCCCGCATTTTTTGGTATATCCCATAGAGATGTTTTTCTCTACCCAGGATTCGACTAGGGATCTTTTCCTGACGCATACGACGTTTCAAAGAGGTCCGAATTTTGGTAATAACCTCCTTGCGATGACCTCGTGCCTGCTCGATCTGTGCATTCAATATCCGGTAACGCATTGGGTACAAAGTTTCAAAACCCAGCTCTTCTAGTTCCAAACGTATTGTGTTGACACCCAGTCGTAATGCGATAGGGGCATAAACTTCAAGGGTTTCGCGCGCTATGCGGTCTCGCTTTTCCGGCTTTAATGCCCCGAGAGTGCGCATATTATGTAGGCGATCAGCAAGTTTAATCAGGATAATACGGATATCATTACTCATTGCCATCAACATCTTGCGAAAGTTGCTTGCCTGCGCTTTGGCAGAACTTTCAAACTTAATCTTGTCCAGCTTACTAACGCCATCAACCAGTTCACTGACACCTTTGCCGAATTTTCGTGTTATCTGCGTTTTAGCCGTTGGCGTATCTTCGATTACATCATGTAAAATAGCGGCCATGAGGGTTTGATGATCCATGTGCATCTCACCTAGTATGCGGGCGACTTCGAGTGGATGATTAATGTAAGGTTCACCACTGATTCGCCTTTGACCTGCATGTGCCTTGTCACTAAAGTAATAAGCACGCTGTATTTTTATGACCTGATCTGGTTGTAGATAGGTGCCTATGAGTTTACTAAGGTCATTAATTGTCAGCATTAATTGTCAGTATTGATTATCAGTACTAGGGGGGGTATCGTCAACAGTGTTGTTTATGCCAGCGTACGACATGTACGGGCACTGTATGATACAACAGCAACAGGCGCATGTTGCGCCTTTCTGATAGGAAGAATAGATTAGTTATTATTCTGTGAGGGTAGCTGAAAATCAGCTTCGGAGAATTCGTCTTCGGCTTCAAATTTGTTTATTTTATCGATATTATCATTGTTAATCAGATTTGCAGCTATCTCGCGTAACGCTATAACAGCCGGTTTATCATTTGCAGCAGATACCAAGGGATCGGCACCCATTGCAATTTGACGCGCACGCTTGCTAGCTAATAAAACCAGATCATAGCGATTAGCAACATTCTCAAGGCAATCTTCAACGGTTAATCTGGCCATGTATGATCCTCTCATGCTTAAAAGTAGTTTCAATGTTTAATCGGTTAGAAAACAACCCATATTTCGTGGGCTATTCTACTTCAATTCAACGCGCTTGCGCCATCATTTGATTGACAAAATTATCATAAAACGCAGATTGGCGGTATCTACCGAGATAAGTGGCGGTAATAATGGCTTTTATCTCTGCCAAGGCCTGGTCAAAATCATCGTTTATAACGACATAATCAAAATCCTTGTAATGGAAAATTTCCCCACGGGCTGCATCCATTCTTCGTTCAATGATTTCCAATGCATCATTTTGGCGTGCTATTAATCTTGAACGCAACGTTTGATAGTCAGGCGGCAGTATAAAAATACCCACACTATTGGGTAATTGCGCTTTCACTTGCCGGGCACCTTGCCAGTCTATTTCAAGAATAAAGCCCCTGCCGGAAAGCATCGCCTGTTCCACCCAGGCTTTAGGCGTACCGTAATAATTATTATAGACTTTGGCATATTCAAGAAAGAAGTTTTGCTTGATAAGACTTTTAAATTCAGCTTCATCGATAAAATAATAAGCCTCGCCGTCTTTCTCAGCGGCTCTTGGTGTGCGCGTGGTGTATGAGATTGAGACATCAATATTATCTATTTCTAACAACAATGATTTTATGAGTGCTGTCTTCCCCGCACCGGAAGGTGCCGCAATAATAAACATTGTGCCGCTTTTATTTTTCATATCACTGTAGACTATTCGATGTTTTGTACCTGTTCTCGCATCTGCTCAATCAAGACCTTTAGATCAACCGCCGCGTTCGTTGTGTTGAGGTGAGCCGATTTTGAACTCAGCGTATTTGCTTCACGATGCATCTCTTGCATAAGAAAATCCAACCGTCGCCCGACCGGCTCATTGCGGTCAAGCACGCTTTGTACTTCATCAATATGCGCGTCCAGACGATCCATTTCTTCTGCAATATCCATTTTTTGTGATAAAAACAATAATTCCTGCTCAAGACGATTATGATCAAGCTCAGCATCAAGTGCTTGTACACGCAGTGTTAATTTTACACGGATATCATCCAGTATGGCGGGCATTTGTGCGCGTACTCGGGTAACGATTTTTTTAGCGGATTGACTACGTTCCTGGATCATGGTTTTTATTTTATCACCCTCACGTTGACGTGTATCGACTACCGCCGCAAGGGCTTTATCAACTAAATCAAGCAAAGCGTCACCCATTGTTTCAGGATCAGGCATATCTTTAGCCAAAACACCCGGCCAATTTAATAATTCAAGCGCATTGATGGGCGCGGGTGATGTTACTTGCGCATTTGTCCTCTCAATAGTTGCGATTATTTTAGCAAGCCGTGCCTGATTGACGGGCAAGGGTGCTTGTAAGTTTTCGCGCTGTTCAAAACGGATATTACAATCTACTTTACCGCGCTTTAATTGTTTGGATATGCGGTCACGAATCGTTTGTTCAAATAGACGCAACTCTTCTGGCAGGCGAATCGCCATTTCCAGATAGCGGTGGTTGACACTGCGTATTTCGCAAGTTGCCGTGCCCAATGCGCCAGAACGCTCGGCCTGGCCATAGGCGGTCATGCTCTTAATCATTCAATTATCCTTTTTATCCGCATTTCCCAAGTATTATGCTTATTGATGAAAAAATCGCAAAGTCGTAACAAATAATAATTTCTTGACCGATGTTGGATCAGAAAACGCTCGAAACGGAGCGGCGACTACCAAAACTCACAAAAGCCCATATCCGAGGCATAGCTTCCCAGGCACAGACGGTGGTGGCCTGTCCTGCGTTTTTACTTGCTTTGTTGAGGATATCCGGGAGGGTTAGGCAGATGATGGCGGTGATCGTAATTGACAGATTGCCACCTTTGCACTAAAGCGATACTTACTCAGCCTCGCTTGGCCTGACCACGCCACGCCTGACCCGACCCAACCCAGCTTGAGCTGGAGGCTGGACAACGACCTGTTGGCTATCTTCTTGGGCAACTCAATGCAACGCAAGAAGTTGGCAACTTTTTTGCGTAAGCGACAAAGGAGCGGCTTTACCAAGTCCGCGTGCATTTGCTTTGTTATGCGTATATTTCTTGGATTGCATCCAATAGCCCATAAACAACAAGAGAATCCTGAACTCTTGCTTCAGGATGGGCAAAAGAAACAACAATTTTGTCGGCTTCTCGTTCGTACCACCATATTCCTCTTGTCGTCTTTTTCCATTCTGGTGAGTCATGGCCGACTACCCATTTGAATAAATCTCCAGTTCCCCCACAAACCGTTATATCTGGATCGTAGAGGGAGTATTGCTTCTGTATCAACTCTCTATCTTCATTTGCTACTGCTTTCAACGATGCGTGATCTGTAGTATGCGTACCAGGTGACTTTTTCAAATTAAGAGCACAAATACCCTGTAATGTTTTGATGCGAAATTCCTTTGAAATATTTTCAAAAAAATTCCATTCAGGAATTGAAGTAATGTTTCTTATCCCATAAACCCATCTGGCAATGTTATTCCATGTTTGGCGACGGCCGCCTTCAGATACGTATTTTCTCAGATCCCAGTCGCCCCCACCTGGATCATTTACTTCTTTAAGAATGAAAGCGATTTTTGGAGTGGACGCTATATAGTCTTCTTCTGAAACAACACCATCACGAACAAAACCCTCCCGGTTCTCTTGCCATTTTTGAAATAGTTGCTCCTCTGCTTCGTAGATGCTCATTATTTCTTATGCCCAACGATTAAGCTAAGCGGCTACGGGTTAGCGCAGTCCGCTTGAGTGTTTTGTTAAGTGCTTTTAATTTGCTGTGCATTATTTGTTGTCTCATCATACTCCCAAAATTCAACATCATCAGGAATTAGGTGTTGATATGTTCTGATGTAATACTGAGCTAATGTTTCATTTCGTTTAGGACTAAAATCACGTAACACGAACATTATTTTTCGATAACCTGAAGGAGCTACTAAAAAATAATACATGGCTTCGTTCCAAACAGTAAGTTTTGCACTCGGCACATTATTACCTGAAGTCCATTTATGTGACTTACATTCAATGATAATTTGCTTGTCTGGACAGCCAAGATCAAAAGCATGGCCTTTTTTCAAAGTGCTGACACCTACAGGTACTTTTACATTTAACTCAAGTATCAAGCCTTGTGTTTGAAAAAAGTTTTTTGCTGAGATTTCAAAATCTCGACCTGCATGGGCATTTGATAATGAACCGATTCTTTGAAATGGTTTATTCATATTTGTTGCACCTAACGCTATGCATCAGCGGCCAAACCGCGGGCTCAGCGAATGGTTTGGCCCGACTGCAACACCTTGTTGTTATGTGACCGCTTCATTTTGACTTTTGAGTATGGCACGCATAGTGCATTTATACAAATCTGGAGACCTCGAACAACGCTGATTCTGGATGGATTTTGACGCGAGCACCAGTCGTTGTCACCCGCATAGTGGGTGTGAAGGTCAAGGTCGGTGGTATTTGAGGCTGTGTTGCGCTGTTTGGGTCTGCCAGGGCGGGTATTTCCGGAATTTGGGCGGAGTCAGGCTGTGGCCTGTCGTCGCTCGTGGAAAATGAGACGGCGGAAGTTGTAGCTCAGGTTGGCCATGGTCATGCGGGCCTTCGCACGGGTTTGGCCGATTGAGCGGATGGTCAGAGCCATGGGCCCTTTCTCGTAGCCGAACACAGGCGCGGATGGCGGAGCGTGTCGCGTTGCCCCGACGAATATGCCTGGCCATGGGTTTGCCGCGTGGCTTCTTGCGATGGATATGTGAGCGGTACCCTTGCGCCTTCAGCCAGCCTTCGTTCTTGGACGACCGATACCCGGTATCGGCCCAAACCGCCTTCGAGCTGTTTGTCTCGTCCAGAACCGAGGAGCGTTCATGCCCGTCGTAGCGAGCCGCATTCGTGCCAGTCTCACCCCGGATGAAGCGCCATTTGCGGTCTATGGACACGTGGTTCTTGTACCCAAAGTGCGGAACCGAAATATCGACAAGGCCAGTATCCTCCTCACCCTCCTTGGTCGTCTTGGCCTTTGAATACTTGACCGTCCAACGCGCATCGGTGTCTTTCTGCGCTGCCTTGGACAGATCATCGGGCCAGATGTCAGACGCGGCCTCACCTGCCTTGGCGCGCGCTTTCTCTTCTTTCGTCATCCGTTGGCGCGGGGCAAAGACCAACGTGGCATCCACAATCTGACCGCCGGTCGGTTTGTATCCCCGCGCGCACAGCTGAGCTTCAAACGCGGCAAACAGGGCCTTGAAGACACCCGCCTAGGTCAGCTTCTCTCTGAAAAGCCAGATCGTCTTCTGATCAGGTGTCGGCTCCCCGATTTGAAATCCCAGGAAACGCAACCAACTGAAACGGTCACGAATGAGAAACTCCATCCGCTCATCGCTCAGATTGTGCATCAAGGCCAAGACCAGCACCTTGAACATCACAACGGCATCATAGGGCGGGCGACCCCCTTTGGGACGTTCCCCATAGCCAAGCGCTGCCACCAAAACGGGACGGAGCGCTTCGAAATTCACATGACAGTCCAGAGCTTCAAGCGGATCTCCCATCGCTGAAAGCCGCGCCAAATGATCCGTCAAATCAAACAATCCAGGTGCGTGCATAAACAAAATCCTCCCACACCCAATGAATCAGATCGTGCCACAAAATGTACGGTTTTTAGAGGCTTCCAGTTACATAAGGCTCGGCTAAGTTGCCGAAGCGAAGTTGATTGAATTTGTTTCTCCTTGCACATGTCTGACAGTCATTTCAGTACCGCCAGATATCATTACTACGATATCGCCAGCTACGAATTTATTTTGATTACTCATTTAATACTTCATTGTTGATTGCTGAGCCTAACGCTTGTGTAGTTTGTGCATTGGAGCGTAGCGTAAATGCATCAAATTGACACACTTGTTAGGCGGATTATAGGAACGTATGGGTAACACCAGATTTATGAGCAACTAGAACCCCGTCTTTATTGATAAAAAAATAAATCCAGAAGGATGGATCTGTTATTGATAAAAAACCTGCATCCCTTCTAGTAAACACATAACCATAATATTGACAGCTCCATTTGAAATCACCTTTACTAAATTTCGGGCACTCTCCCTTCCGATAGTATCGATCAGTGTCTTCTTTCGAGACTTCAGAATAATAGTAACCCTTGGAATCTAAAAATTTGATTATTTGGGATTTTTCAGTCCCTGGCTGCAACACTTCGCTAAATTCAGCTTCTCCTCGCTGAATGATTGCGGAATTGCTATTCCAAGCACATGATGAAAGAAACACACAAAATACGCTAGCTAAGAATATGAAGGGGATTTTCATGGTATGCCTAACGCCCGCATCAGCGGCGCGACTCCGCCGCGTCTGGCTTGCGTTTGTTAGCGGTTTTTACGATTCGCTCACACAATTTCACAAACTCTTTATATGAGAGATCGTTCTTTGCATCGTTTGTTTTCCAGGCACAAATTACAAAGTTTGCAGGGCCCTTACCATCATCAACATGATCAACCGAAGGCAATAGTGCGAATCGGCTCTTATACTCGCGACCATGTTGCTTAGACTCTTCATTGTCGTATTTACTTAGTAGGTCCCAGTCCAGCTTTTCTTCCGTGTAATAATCTCGGCCACGAGACTTGCTAACTGCTCAATGTATTTCTTCTTTGTATTCTTTGTTTGTTGCGGTTGAGTTGCCTCTGTTTCGATCCCGTCTTTTGTGAGAACTTGCCTTTCTATCTAGCCATTTCTCATAGCGTGATTGGTCTACTATGCCGTCTAGGAATTTTGGTATCTGATATTTTCTAGTCGCCATTGACATTAACCGCTAACAATGATCTCCAGTGTCGATTTTTTACTCGGTAATTTTTTTCTTAGTCGTTTTTTTCTTAGTCGTTTTTTTCTTAGTCGTTTTTTTCTTAGTCGTTTTTTTCTTAGTCGTTTTTTTCTTAGTCGTTTCTTTCTTACTGGTTTTACTATCGCTACTAACACTCGGGGTGTTGTCAGCTTCAGGCCATGAGTTGAAAGGGAATGGACGTTCTTCAGACTTAAATGTTATGTAGTGCAGTATTTGGGAGACGTACTTTGTTAAAGAACCGATAAAGTCAAGTAATGGGGTATTTAATTCTGCCGTGATCAATTTCATAAAAAATTGAAAGGCAACAATCAGCCAAACCAGGCAAATAACAAAATAAAATATGATGCCATAAATCAGTATAAACAGGCCACGAGTCCATACATTTATATTCTTGGTGTTCTTTTTAATATCCATCTTTACCTCCAGGTTGTTTTTCTTATCTATTGTAGTCAATAATTCGTCATGGTGTAGAAAATCGCAATCAATAAATCATTATAATTCCGACAATAACATACGTTTATCCAGTCCAATCCGCCAATAGCGGCATAATCAGCACGCAGATAAGACCTGATCATGCATCATCTCATGCAAGCGTTTGATAATATGCTAATCTAGCAGTCAAATATTGAACAAAAGTACAACCCAATGCAAGATAATCATGATGCCAGCATTATGTCATTTCCCTGTCAGTTTTCCATCAAGGCCATGGGATTGGCAGTCGCTGGATTTGATACGCTGGTAGCTGAAATCGTAAGAAAACATATCCCTGATTTACCTGAAGATGCTGTAGGGAGTCGCCTCAGTCAGGCAGGCAAATATATTTCTATAACCGTTACTGTGGAAGCGACGAGCAGACAACAGTTGGACAATATTTATCTTGAACTAACAGCGCATGAAAAGGTGTTGATGGCAATATGACCATACACTTAAAATATCTAGGATTGCAGGATTATCCTACAACCTGTAACAGTATGCGTGAATTCAGTGTAAAGCGTGGAGAGCAAACGGATGATCAAATATGGTTTTTAGAGCATTTTCCCGTATATACATTAGGGCTTGCCGGGAAGACAAGACATTTATTAAATACCGTTGATATTCCAGTGGTAAAAACAGACCGCGGCGGGCAGGTAACGTACCATGGGCCGGGCCAGTTAATTGCATATTTACTGATTGATTTGCATCGACGTCCCTACGCCATAAAGCAATTTGTGGCATTGATAGAGGAGTCTATCATGCACTGTTTACGTGACTTTGGCGTTACAGCAGAGCGACAATCAGGGGCACCAGGCATTTATATCAACGGAGAAAAGATTGCGGCATTGGGTGTACGGATAAAAAAAGGCTGTACTTATCATGGACTGGCATTAAATGTAGACATGGATCTCAGGCCCTTTGCCGGGATAAACCCCTGTGGTTATGAAGGCATGGTGTGTACTCAGTTAATTGACCATAAGCAAGATATTCAATTTTCTGAAGTAAAGACGCGCCTATCTAATCACCTGCTTAACTATTTGGATATAAACAGAGATGTTTTGTCTGATGTTGCTTGTTAATTAAAGGACGCTTCATGTATCAAGATAATCTTTATAAACAACCCGCCCGCGATAAACGCGGCAAGCTGAAAACATCTAAAAATCCAGTCAAGATTGTGGTTGGTGAAGGTAGGCCATCGAGAAAGCCAGACTGGATAAGGGCAAAGGCACCTACCGCTAAAAAAGTATTAGATCTTAAAAAGTTGATACGCGAGCATAAATTACATACCGTTTGCGAAGAGGCTGCCTGTCCCAATATTGGCGAATGTTTTGGTCGCGGTACAGCGACTTTCATGATCATGGGTGATATTTGTACGCGGCGATGCCCGTTTTGTGATGTCGCGCACGGTAAACCCAAGGGACTTGATCCTGAAGAACCCGCAAATTTGGCGCATGCAATAAAATTAATGCAGTTGCAGTACGTCGTCATTACTTCAGTTGATCGCGATGACTTATTGGATCGTGGTGCAGGTCATTTCGTTGATTGTATTAATGCCATAAGAGCCACGTGTCCTGCGACAAAAATTGAAATACTGGTACCCGATTTTCGATCCAAGATTGATATTGCACTGGATATATTACAAAAAGCACCCCCCGATGTTTTTAATCATAATCTTGAAACAGTGCCAGACTTGTATCGAAAAGTAAGACCTGGGGCAGACTATGCGGCATCACTCGCGCTGATCAAAAAATTCAAACAAAAAAACCCGGCGGTCCCGACTAAATCTGGATTGATGTTGGGGCTTGGAGAGACGATAAAAGACGTTAAACAAGTATTAAAAGACTTAAGAAAAAACGACTGTGATATGCTGACAATTGGACAATATCTGCAACCCGGCCCTTATCATTTGCCCGTCGAACGTTATGTCTGCCCTGCAGCGTTTGAAGATCTGCGCATCTTTGCAACAGGTTTAGGTTTTAATAATGTAGCCAGTGCGCCGATGGTGAGATCTTCTTATCATGCTGATTTACAGGCCGTGGGCGGATCTTTTTAGACATTATGCGCAACCAGCATTGTTATTCGCTATTTAAGTAGGCAATCAGGAAAAATCATTTACTTTTCATGAATCTTGTTAATGATTGCATCGATATCTGCTTTTGCCAGTCGTATGCGGAGCCCATCACCTGGGCAAAGATTGCTTGTATTTTTAATGATCGCGCCTGTTTCAAGCGCTGTGACAATAGCATAACCTCTTTCCAGGGTAGCAATAGGGCTGACTGTTTGCAGTATCTGCGCCAGCCTGGATAGTTCGCTATTATATTTTTCAAGCACCCGCATTATCGCTTTTTCAAACTGCAACTGGAGGTGTTTTACTGTTTCAATTTGCTGATAAATTGTGTGTGCGGGATTGAGTGCATTTATTTTGTTGTACCATCTGGAGAGTTCAACTTTCCTGGCAGATAAGTTATTTTCAACCTGATATTTAATCCGCATGGCATACGCATCAGTGCGTTGCATTAATTCAGTAAGTCGTTGTTGCGGATGTGGTAATTGCATCGATAATAATTCAACCCGACGTTGCAGGTTCTGAATATATTGTTTTTGACGGTGAATTAGTCGTGCTTCGTGATGTTGCAATTTTGCCAGGACTTCAGCGCAGTCAGGACTCACTAACGCTGCTGCCGTTGATGGTGTTGAAGCCCGATAATCAGCAACGAAGTCGGCAATGGTAAAGTCGACCTCATGCCCTACGCCACTGATAATGGGTATAACCGCATCAAATATTGCACGGGCGACGATTTCTTCATTAAATGACCAAAGATCTTCTATGGAGCCACCACCACGCGCCAGAATTAACACATCACACGCCTTACGTTGGTCGGCGAGATTAATTGCCTCGGCTATTTTTATGGCGGAACCTGCTCCTTGCACGGGCACTGGAAAAATGATCACCTTGCCGTAAGGATAGCGGCGTTTGAGTACACTGAGTATATCTTGCACAGCGGCACCTGTTTTGGACGTGATGATGCCGATAGTTTTCGGGAATTGGGGGCATGGTTTCTTATGTGCCTCGGCAAATAAACCCTCGGCTGCGAGTTTTTGTTTCAAGGCCTCAAATGCGATTTGTAATGCGCCGGCACCCGCGGGTTTCAATGTTTCGATAATCAGTTGATATTCGCCACGGCCTTCAAATAATCCAATATTGGCTCGGGCCATTACCTGCATACCATTTTCAGGATTAAAACGCATTCCAGATTGACGATTCTTGAACATGACACATCGAACCTGGGCGGTGCTGTCTTTTAAGATGAAGTAGAGATGCCCTGATGCGGGTTTCGCAAGGTTCGACATCTCACCCTGCACCCAGATTGCCGGAAAGACATCTTCAAGCACACTTTTTACCTGACGATTTAGACGGCTGACTGTGTAAACATCATTGCTATCGGGTAATTTATTTTTATTGGATACCATGCTTTTATATTAAGGGAAAAATAGGCTGAACAAAATATTAGCGGTTTGTCGTTATGCGAGTTGGGACTATAATTGCCAGTCAATTTATTTAATATATACCTGCCATGATTATTGCCGAAGAAGCACTTACCTTTGATGATGTTTTATTAATGCCGAATTATTCTGCCATCTTGCCGCACGAAACCTCATTACAAACCCTGTTGACACGCGACATAACCCTGAACATTCCAATAATATCGGCGGCCATGGATACGGTGACTGAATCTGGTCTGGCAATCGCCTTGGCGCAGGCGGGTGGGATCGGCATTATTCATAAAAATATGAGCCCTGAATCGCAGGCGAGGAATGTACAGCGCGTAAAAAAATATGAGAGCGGCGTGATCAAAGAGTTATAACCGAATCTGGTGTCTGAATAGGTTGAAGTATGCGGCGTGCCTTGCTGGAATCGGTTTTGTCTAGCAATCAAAAGTAACAAGAGGAGTACGCCACACATGACAAACAATACTGTGATTGATCTGGGTACACCAGAGGGCATTGATCCACTGACAGAGTTACTCAGATCTGGTGCGAAGCAGTTAATCACCGAAGCTGTCCAGGCAGAGCCAGATGCGTTGATGACGCAGTATGATGATCAAAAAACGGCTGACGGACGACAGCGCGTTGTCCGCAGTGGCCATCATCCCGAACGAGAGGTGATTACAGGGCTTGGCAAGGTCAGCGTTGAGGTGCCGAAGATTTGTCACCGTGAAGGTACGCCAGAATGTTTTCAATCTCTGGTTGTACCGCCCTACATCCGGCGCACAGCGACCCTGGATGCGGCGATTCCCTGGCTTTATTTGAAAGGTGTTTCGAGTGGTCAGATGCAAAGTGCACTGGAAGCGATTGTCGGACTGGAGGCTAAAGGGCTGTCGGCCAATGTCGTGGGTTGTTTGAAACGGCAATGGGAAGCTACATACAAGCAATGGTGTACACGTTCCGTGGCGGATGAATGGGTCTATATCTGGACTGATGGCATCTACAGTGGTCTTCGAGGCGACGATGGCCGATTGTGCTGTCTGGTTATCATCGGCGTGAACAGCCGCGGTCAGAAGCACTTTCTGTCGATTGAAGAGGGTGTCAGGGAATCGAAACAGCGCTGGCGAGCAGTGTTGTTGTCGTTGCAACAAAGAGGCTTGGGTCAGCCCCGAAGCTGGCCATTGGCGATGGTGCTTTGGGTTTCTGGGCAGCCCTTGAGGCAGTGTATCCAGAGACTGATGTGCAACGTTGCTGGATGCACAAGACCGGCAATGTGCTGAACTATCTGCCCAAGTCTGTTCAGGAGAAAGCAAAGCAGGGTCTGGATGGCAGAGGGCCGCGTTGACGCAGAGCAGGTGTTCGATGACTTTGAGGAACGTTTCGGTGCAAAGTATCCCAAGGCAGTGGCATGCTTATCGAAAGACCGTGATGCGTTGCTGGCATTTTATGACTTTCCAGCAGAGCACTGGAGCCACATCAGGACAACGAATGTCACCCCGTCGAGATTTGCGACAATCCGGCATAGAACACGCCAGGCCAAAGGTTGTGTCACGCGGAATACGATGCTGACGATGATCT
Organism: uncultured Gammaproteobacteria bacterium; assembly: GCA_951812995.1. Lineage (GTDB taxonomy): Bacteria > Pseudomonadota > Gammaproteobacteria > Eutrophobiales > Eutrophobiaceae > UBA7359. The sequence continues at coordinate 246,582 of CATOTD010000001.1, forward strand.
ACAAGATGGGATTATGCGCCGAAGATTCCTGGCGCAAATTGAGAGGCTTCAGACACTTGGCAAAGGTGATTGAAGGCGTGAAGCTTAAAGATGGAATCGAGGTCACTGAGAACGACAAGGCAGCCGCATGATTAACTTGTTAGACACTACTTTTGACAACAGCTCATCGGTCTGACGGGTGGAGGATGTCACCGCAGCATTGTGGGGTACCCGTGTCAGCTTAGGGACTATTTCAAAGCTCAACCAGCGTATCTATGGGCAGATTGAAGAGTGGCGTAATCGCCCCATAGGGAGTGATTTCCCTTATGTATACCTGGACGGTGTTGTGCTCAAACGCAGTTGGGGCGGTGCAGTGAAGAACGTTTCTGTTCTAGTCGCCATAGGTGTTGGGGACGATGGCTACCACCGCATTCCAGGGATTGTTGAAGGGACTAAGGAGGATAAGGCGGGATGGTCAGGATCCCTGCGTCATTTGCAGGCACGCGGTCTCAAGGGCATCAGGTTGGTGCTCAGTGATGCCTGTCTTGGGCGCCAGGAGTCGATAGGTGACTTCTACCCTGATGCTGGCTGGCAGCGTTGTATTGTGCACTGCTACCGCAACGTCTTCAGTCATGTGTCTCGTGGTCGTGTCAAAGAAGTCTCTCGCATGTTGCAGGCTATCCATGCATCTGAATATCTGGAATCTGCCAGGCATAAGGCCACGGAGGTCGAGAAGAAACTCAGGGACATGAAGTTATCGAGTGCGGCGGATTGGCTGGGTAGTGCATGGAAGAGACCCTGACGTATTATCGGTTTCTGGCAGAGCACTGGATTCGCATTCGGACTAACAATCCTTTGGAGCGGATTATTCGAGAAATCAGGCGGCGAACACGAGTAGTGTGTGCATTCCCGGATGGCAACTCGGCGTTGATGCTTTGTGCGGCAAGGCTAAGACACATCGCGGGGAGCTAGTGGGGAACGCGGACATATCTGAACATGGATTTGCTCCAAGAGATGGATAAAGAAAAGGATTTTCAGATCGCGTAACAACCAGATTTAAGGGAAAGCCAAATCAGAAAGTGCGAAAGATTATTGACACTACCTTTATGATTGGATAAGTAATTGTATATAATATGCTTAATTATTAACCGATCAGTATTTAAATATAAAAATGGATTGTAAATTATTGATAATAAATATATAATTAATTACTTTGCTTATTTAAGGAACATCTGATCAATTAAGGATTTTCAAGCAAGTGGGCATCACTGTGCTCGATAGTAGCGAGCATTGAACGTCTTGCACATTACGCTCTTTCATTTCTCTTGTCCCGGCCTACTGTTTTCAGCTATCGCCCCTATTCCAGGCGTACTAAGCCACTGATAGCCGTAATAATTGTTTCTTTGATAGCATAAGATTAATCAGGGCACAGTGGGCAAACAGGTGGTTCGCATTCTTGCCTGGCCCTTTGAATCTGACTTTGGTAAATCCATATTGTCGCTGCATGATATGAAAGACATGCTCAACCTTGGCACGGACTTTGGATTTGTGCCGGTTTTTAGCCTTGTCCTGTTCGGTCAGTTTGCGGTGACGTGAGCCTTTGACCTGGGTGTAGTCTTTTACCTTGGGGTCATTATCCTTGAGTACGGATTGCTGACCCGCATAGGCACTATCTCCCCAAAGACGGGTCTCTTCTCCATGCAGCAGGTCTCCAGGTACCTGTGAGTCGTGGACATTGGCTGGTGTGGCAACAACAGAGTGTATCAGTTTGGTTTTGCTATCCACACCGATGTGTGCCTTCATGCCAAAGTACCATGGCTTGCCTTGTTTGGTCTGATGCCTATCAGGGTCACGGGTGTTGCTTTTGTTCTTGGTGGCGGTAGGCGCATTGATGATGGTCGCATCAACAATAGTGCCTTTGGATACTTTCATGCCGTTTTCCTCCAGATAGACGGCAACAGCATCAAACAGGGCAACTCCGAGCTTGTTCTCCTCCAGTAGATGACGGCATTGACAGCGGGTGGTTGCATCTGGCACGGGTTCCTGACCTAAGTCTATCTGGGCAAAACACCGCATGGCAGGTGTGTCATATAAAGCCGCTTCTGTGGCAGGATCAGATAAGGCAAACCAGTGTTGCAGGAAGTAGATTCTCAGCATGCGTTCCAGGCCCACCGGACGGCGACCAGCAGGGGTTGGGGTAATGAGGCTCAATTACTGCAGTCAGCGCTTGCCAGGGAATGAGCTGATTCATCTCTTCGAGAAATATCTCTTTGCGTGTCTGCTTGCGGTATTATCGCATATTATGGCATTAATCAGAGGTTTCTTAATGATTGCTTGTGCTTTGGCACCCGTTAAAAACTTAATGTATTGTTCTGCCAGCCGATTATTGACGTGACTATGGCGTTTCGGATTAACCGCAATCACATGGTAGGGGTTATATAAGACAGCGTCGCCCTGGTATTGAATAGTCAGATTTATTTTATCTTTAAAGGCTAGGTAAGTGCCACGATCCGTTAGTGTGTATGCTTGCATGTCGTCTGCCAATAACAATACCGATGCCATGCCTGCGCCTGCTTGTACGTACCAGTCTGGTTTAGGCCATAGATTATTGTCTTGCCAAAGCAATAATTCTTTTTGATGTGTGCCGGAGTTGTCACCTCTTGAAATAAATTGACTACCCGCAGTATAGATATTATTGAATGCATCAAATATAGAATTTGCCCGCATTGTATTTGCTGGATCATTTGCCGGACCCAGCAAAATGAAATCATTATGCATCACTGGATAACGTTTAATCCCATGCCCCGCACTTATAAACTGCGCCTCATCTTCTGGAACATGCGTCAACAATACATCAACATCACCCTGTTCGCCCAAACGCAAAGCTTGGCTGGAACTGGTTGTAATAATATTGATTTTTACACGGTGTTCTTTTTCAAAAACTGGATTTAATAATGACATTAAACCAGAATTTTCTGTTGTCGTTGTTATCGCCAGACGTAACGTGTTGGCTTCAGCATGTGTCAAAGAAAATATTGAACACAAGAACAACGCCATGTTGAGTTTTCGGATAATCTGCATAATTTTATCACATGATAATGCAACGTCTTTGCTTGACTTGAATATTATAGTAATTATGCTTTTAGCGAGTACGAAAACAAACCACTCGGATGAAGACTGAAATTGCAACAAATATTAATGGCTATCAGAAAACCCGTAAATTTAAATTACTGATGGATGCTATCTTTAAGCATGCGGGCCTGGATCAATCACAGACATATTTCGCCCTGGCATTGTATTCACGGCTATACGGAAAAACCATAGAACGTGTCGCTTAACTAGCTCCTTTTTAACCGCTGTAAACTGGATAATTAATGCACCAAAAACTATACATCAAGACCCTGGGATGTCAGATGAACGAGTACGATTCAGCCAAAATGGCAGACGTTCTCCAAACAACTCATCAGATGATCCGTACAGCAGATCCGGCAACAGCCGACCTGATCTTGCTAAATACCTGTTCTATCAGAGAAAAGGCGCAGGAGAAAGTATTCTCGCAACTCGGCCGTTGGCGGCCCTACAAGAAGCGCAATCCAGACCTGATCATAGGTGTTGGTGGTTGTGTTGCAAGTCAGGAAGGTGCTGCCATACTCAAGCGGGCACCGTTTGTGGACATAGTCTTTGGTCCACAAACATTACACCGCTTGCCAAAGATGTATTCTGAGATCAGAAAAAACCGAAAATCGATCGTTGATATTTCATTTCCCGAGATTGAAAAATTTGACAATCTGCCGGTGCCAAAGGCCGCAGGATCAAGTGCGTTTGTGTCAATCATGGAAGGTTGCAGTAAATATTGCAGCTTCTGCGTCGTACCTTACACGCGTGGCGAAGAAGTCAGCCGTCCGTTTGATGATGTCATCGCAGAAGTATTCGAACTCGCAGAACAAGGCGTGCGCGAAGTTAATCTTCTAGGGCAAAATGTAAATGCCTACCGTGGCATCATGGATACGGGTCAAATTGCAGATCTCGCGTTACTTATTGAGTATGTCGCTGCTATCGAAGGTATTGATCGCATTCGGTTTACCACCTCACATCCGCTTGAATTTTCCGATAGCTTGATTGAAGTATATAATCGTGTACCCGAACTGGTGAGTCATCTACATCTGCCTGTACAAAGTGGTTCAGATAGGATCTTGGCATTGATGAAACGTGGACATACCCGGCTTGAGTATAAAAACAAGATTAAACGCCTACGTGCGGCAAGACCTGGTTTAAGTATGTCATCTGATTTTATAATTGGGTTCCCGGGTGAAACAGACGAAGATTTTGCAGATACAATGAACTTGATAAATGATATTGGTTTTGATCAATCCTTTAGTTTTATCTATAGCCAGCGACCAGGAACGCCAGCGGCCAGCCTGCCAGATGACACGCCAATGCAAACCAAGAAAAAACGTCTGGCAATATTGCAAACACGCATAAACCAAAAAGCGGCTGAGATTAGTGCCGCTATGGTGGGCAGTATTCAGACTATCCTTGTTGAAGGACAATCAAAAAAAGACCCGCAACAGCTTCGCGGTAGAACAGAGAATAATCGAGTTGTTAATTTCATCGGGCCATCGAATTTAACAGGAAACTTTGTTGATATTCAGATCACCGAAGCATTATCCAATTCACTACGGGGTACATTGCCTGGCTCTGTGCGGCTTGATCAAGTTGCCAATCGTTAAATCATCAATATTTTAGACAACTATCAATACTATATTTGCCAACGACTTATTACTTGAGCCAACTGGAGACCTCGAACAACGCTGATTCTGGATGGGTTTTGACGCGAGCACCAGTCGTTGTCACCCGCATAGTGGGTGTGAAGGTCAAGGTCGGTGGTATTTGAGGCTGTGTTGCGCTGTTTGGGACTGCCAGGGCGGGTATTTCCGGAATTTGGGCGGAGTCAGGCTGTGGCCTGTCGTCGCTCGTGGAAGATGAGACGGCGGAAGTTGTAGCTCAGGTTGGCCATGGTCATGCGGACCTTCGCACGGGTTTGGCCGATTGAGCGGATGGTCAGAGCCATGGGCCCTTTCTCGTAGCCGAACACAGGCGCGGATGGCGGAGCGTGTCGCGTTGCCCCGACGAATATGCCTGGCCATGGGTTTGCCGCGTGGCTTCTTGCGGTGAATGTGTGAGCGGTACCCTTGCGCCTTCAGCCAAGCCTCATTCCTGGCCGAACGGTACCTGGTATCGGCCCAAACCGCCTTCGAGCTGTTTGTCTCGTCCAGAACCGAGGAGCGTTCATGCCCGTCGTAGCGAGCCGCATTCGTGCCAGTCTCACCCCGGATGAAGCGCCATTTGCGGTCAATGGACACGTGGTTCTTGTACCCAAAGTGCGGAACCGAAATATCGACAAGGCCAGTATCCTCCTCACCCTCCTTGGTCGTCTTGGCCTTTGAATACTTGACCGTCCAACGCGCATCGGTGTCTTTCTGCGCTGCCTTGGACAGATCATCGGGCCAGATGTCAGATGCGGCCTCACCTGCCTTGGCGCGCGCTTTCTCTGCTTTCGTCATCCGTTGGCGCGGGGCGAAGACCAACGTGGCATCCACAATCTGACCGCCGGTCGGTTTGTACCCGCGCGCGCACAGCTGAGCTTCAAACGCGGCAAACAGGGCCTTGAAGACACCCGCCTGGGTCAGCTTCTCTCTGAAAAGCCAGATCGTCTTCTGATCAGGTGTCGGCTCCCCGATTTGAAATCCCAGGAAACGCAACCAACTGAAACGGTCACGAATGAGAAACTCCATCCGCTCATCGCTCAGATTGTGCATCGAGGCCAACACCAGCACCTTGAACATCACAACGGCATCATAGGGCGGACGACCACCTTTGGGACGTTCCCCATAGCCAAGCGCTTCAACAAGAACTGGGCGAAACACTTCGAAATCAACGTGCCGCTCCAAAACCTCAAGCGGATATCCCATCGCCGAAAGCCGCGCCAAATGATCCGTCAAATCAAACAATCTAGGTGCGTGCATAAACAAAATCCTCCCACATCAAGTGAATCAGACCGTACCACAAAATGTACGGTTTTTAGAGGCTTCCAGCTTGAATTTCTTATTTGCCGTCCGCAAGTTGTGTATGTTTGATCTATAAAATGTCGCGACATAATTATTGTAATCTTTATCGCCTTTGCCGAGAGCATGTAACACTAATTTGTAGTGTTGCCTGTCACCATCTGAATTTAATCTTTTAGACAGGTAATAAAAAACCATATTGCGGCTGGTCTGTCTGAATACCGTACCTTTTTTATAATCTCAGGGATTAATTGGTACTCTTCCATTTCCATCTCGTCATGAAAATCTTTTTCTTTTGCAATCGTTTCTGCATTTATAAGGCATCAGTAGTATAACCAATCACCTAGCAACTGAAACATAATACTATGACCAGTCTTCTTCAAGCAGTCTGATGAATTCTGCACAACTCTGTATTCTTTCATCTACCGATTTTGCGATACATTGCATGGCAGTATTTTCCAATAAAGGAGGAACATGGATCGATGTTAGGTTTGATGGTTTTGATGGTAGGTCGTCTAAAATCTGTTTGGCAACTTCATCAACAGTTTCTGCTATTGAAGGCAGTCGTCCAGCCAAAATCTCAAACAGTAAAACCCCCAGACTAAAAATATCGGTTCTAAAATCAATATCGGGATCCCGTCGAATCTGTTCGGGTGACATATAGCTTATCGTGCCTTGCAATTTTTCTGTGTCGGTCATCGACGATACTTTCTCATTCGTGAGCGAGCCTGGCTTTTCGTAGGGTTCGGCACTGGTTCCGTCAGGATTCCAGACCTTTGCCAAACCCCAATCCAATAACAGCACTTCGCCAAACGGACCTACTAGAATATTCTCCGGTTTTATATCGCGATGAATGACGCGATGACTGTGCGCATAGGCCAGCGCATGAGCAACCTGGATAACGACATTAATTAATTGTCTAAGATCGTAACGTTCACGATAATTCAGGATTTCACGCAATGTATAGCCAAAAACGAACTTCATCGTAAAGTAGTAATGGCTCTTTGAATCGCGGCCAAGCTCATACGTGGGAACAGTGTTAGGGTGTTGTAACAAAGCACTCACGCGTGCTTCTCGCAGGAAACGTGTTTGTTCTATCGGGTCATCGGCAAATTCAGGACGCAGTTTTTTATAACAAACGGTGCGCGACAGATGTAAATCCTTGCAGGATTGAACGATGGTTTTTCCACCAGTAGCGATGGTCTTAAAATAGGCATAACGCATATTTTGATCAAGTGTTAGCGGGAGTGCTTTATCGGTATTTCCAAGATACAGCATTGCGTAATCATCGCTTGGTGGTTCTGGAAAGGAAGTCATACCTTCACACCTTCATGCGTAAAAAAATATCGGGTCAAAATCATTATTTATGACACTTTAATTACCTAAGCGTTAATATGTACGCCCACAACAAAACCGCTTGGTTGTTAAAAACCTTATCCCTCATTAGACGCTATAAATCACTTTCCATCAAACATCCATTTGTCCCAATAAGCCGGTGTTTCAAAATAACCCTGCATGTAATCAACAAAGCTTCTGATCTTGGTCGACATATGTTTTCGATGTGCGTAAATTAAATTTATAGCTATTGGTGCGGGTTCATACGCTTCCAAAACCGGTAGGAGTCTGCCTGATTGAATATCCAGGCCTATCATATAGGAGGGCAACTGTATTAAGCCACTACCATTAATGGCAGCGACCCGCAATGCGTCGGCGATGTTAGATTTCAGATAAGGTCTTATTGCCACCTTTTTTTCATGTCCCTCTTCTTTGAAGCTCCAATCGGAGGGTAGTACAAGATTATGGCACATGCCCATGCAAACATGTTCGGCTAAATCGTCCAGTGTTTTTGGCGTGCCGTTTTTCTTTAAGTAGTCTGCTGAAGCGCATACTATCAAGCGACTAGAGGATAACTTTAATGCAATAACACTTGAGTCTGCCAGTTTGCCTACCCGCAAAGAGAGGTCCATGCCTCTGTCGATTGCGTTCTCAAAGTCATCAGACAAGATGAGTTCGATGGCAACGTTTGGATATTGTTTTTTATAACCTTTAATCGCTCTTGCGAGATGAAACGACCCGAACGAAGGCGGTGCCATAATACGTAATGTGCCGACGGCATCATGTTGCAGATCCAATACGCATTGTTCTGCCTCTTCTACATCTGTCAAGATGGCGACCACTTTTTCATGATAAGCACTGCCGACTTCAGTCAAGCTGAGTTGACGTGTAGTTCTATTCAAGAGTCTTGCACCAAGACTATTTTCCAAATCCCGAATGAATTTAGAACACATCGTGTTCGATATAGCCATCTCTTCGGCGGCCGCAGCAAAGCTACCGAGTCTCGCGATCGCAGCAAACACTTTCATACTGGTGAGTCTATCCATCGCTTTATTCCTGGGTGAAATTCTTATGCAATCATGTTTTGTATGTGATTATGTCTTTTTTAGAATGAGTCCATGAACATAAACAGGGTTGTTAATGTAGGCGATCATAACTATATTTGTTGCAACGCACAAATTTATCATTTAACAGGAGTAACTTATGAAAAATATTAGATATACATTTTTGATCTTGATTTTAGCATTGAATTGCGCTTTTGCAGAACCATCCGGGAGGCCGACACTACCCGCACCTAATCTTCCGGTTTTAGCATTGAATTGCGCTTTTGAAGCACCTGCTTCGTCAACGAGTCTTGATGAGATCAATGCAAAATGGATAAGCAGTATCGAGGCAGGCGATACAAATGAACTCATGGCGCTATACGCTGAAAACGCCGTGGTTTTTCCACCTAGCAGCGAGATACTTGAAGGCGTAACGGCGATTGATGCCTATTTTCGAGATTTGAAAAATGCCGGTTTTAACAAATACTCAATTGCGAATGTAGATTTGCAGGCTAACGGTACTACCGCTTATGCGACCGCGCTTTGGGAAGCCGTCCGAATTGATGTTGATGGCAATAAGATCAAACTTGGCGGCAATATTACCAATGTCATGGAAAGACAAGACGACGGCAACTGGAAAATTAAATTTCAGAGTTGGAACTAAGCGATAGATTATCCTCCCGGGATAGTTTCAAGGAGTAAAAATTGATGCACAAGGACGTGTATCTACACCAGGCTATTGCACGTTGCCTATACGCACTCACCCATGCTCAGTCGTACTCACCCCGCACTCACCCACGCTCACCCACGCTCACCATAATCTACAACCGGCAAATCGCTGGCCTGCTGGTAGCTTCGTCGTGCAGGTACTGCACCTCGGCAGAACGTGTATAATCGCGTAGTTTAATCATAATATGTTTTAAGGAGATTTTACTGCATGGCCCTTGAAAGAACGCTCACGATACTGAAGCCCGATGCAATTGCATCGAATCTTACTGGCAAGATATTAACGCTGATAGAAGCTGTGGGGTTGCGTATTATTGCGGCAAAAATGTTGCATTTAACCAGGGATAAGACAAACGAATTGTATGCCGAACATACAGAACGGCCATTTTATCCATCATTACAGAAATACATGACATCAGGTCCGGTCATGATTCTTGTGCTAGAAGGTGAGGATGCTGTGCAAAATTTACGCAACATCATGGGTGCCACGATACCTAAAGAAGCCGCTCCTGGAACGATACGTAATCTTTATGCCAACCATGATCTAATAGGTGATGCACTTGAGAATGTAATACATGGTTCGGATAGTGTTGCGAGTGCAAAAAGAGAAATTCATTTTTTCTTTGCCCCGCATGAGATTTGTCCGAGAACACGCCAACATTAACATGACGGGCAAAATCAATCTGCTTGATTATGATCTGAATGCGCTGGGATCTTATTTTAATGAGATTGGCGACAAGTCATTTCGCGCCCAACAAGTCGCCAAGTGGATTTATCATCATGGTGTTGTTGATTACAAATTGATGACCAACTTGAGTAAGACCTTACGCCGTTATCTTGCAGAAAACACCATCATAAAACTCCCGGAAATTATTACAGAACAACGATCTGAAGACGGTACACGTAAATGGCTGGTCCGGATCGACGATAAAAATTCAGTTGAGATGGTCTTTATTCCTGAAGATGATCGCGGCACCTTATGTATATCTTCACAGATAGGTTGCCCCCTTGACTGCAAATTCTGCTCAACCGCACAACAAGGATTCAACCGCAATCTGTCGACTGCCGAAATTATTGGACAAATCTGGATCGCCAATAAGACACTTGGCTACTTTGAAAGCGGTAAACGCATCATTACAAATATTGTCTTTATGGGTATGGGCGAGCCATTACTCAATTATGACAATGTGCTAAAAACCATCCATTTATTAACAGATGACCTTGGTTTTGGCCTTGCGCGTCGCCGTGTGACTGTCAGTACATCAGGCATAATTCCTGGTATAGATAGATTAAAAGATGACGCGAATGTCAGTTTGGCAATCTCATTACATGCCAGTGACAATGCACTGCGAGACAGTATTGTCCCTATCAATCGCTCATATCCGTTGGCCGATCTCCTAGCTGCCTGTAGACGTTATTCTACAGGCAGGGCCTATGCGACTGTTACCATTGAGTACGTCATGCTAAATGGTGTAAACGATAGTGCAGACGATGCGCATAGTTTGGTTAAATGTCTACAAGGCTTGTCGGCAAAAGTAAATTTGATACCGTTTAACAAATTCCCCGGAACAAATTATACTTGCTCAAATAGAACAACAATTAATGCGTTCAGGGATATATTGATTAAGGCTGGCATCGTGACCATTACACGCAAAACCCGTGGCGATGATATTGATGCAGCCTGTGGTCAGCTTGTGGGGAAAGTCATGGCCAGGGCAATTAGGTATCAAAAAAATCAGGTAGGACAAATGTAATGCCGAAACTTGTATCACAACTAATATTCATACTAATACTGGTCATAACGCTTGGTGCTTGCAGTCAAATGCAAAGATCAAAGCAAAATATACAGACCGCACAAACAACCAATGATATTACGGCTACTAATCTTGATCTTGGTATTGAATATATAAAACAAGGTGCTTATGAGAATGCCTTGACAAATCTGGAGAAAGCGAAACAAGCCGATCCTGCGTATGCACCAACCTACAATATGCTGGGCTTGCTTTATCAAAAACTAGGGGATATGGATAACGCTGAAAAAAACTTTAAGCACGCTTTAAGTTTAAATAGTAACGACTCCTCCACACTCAATAATTATGGCAGCTTTCTCTGTCAGCAAAATCGGCTCGAAGAGGCAGAAGCAACGTTTATAGCAGCAACTGCAAACCCATTATACGATGCACCAGAAATCGCGATTACTAATGCGGGCATTTGCCTGCACAATAACCAACAGGAAGCCGCCGCAGAGAAATACTTTAGACAGGCACTACAATTAAATCCTCAAATTCCACAAGCCTTGATAAAGATGTGTGAAATATCTTTCAAATCGCCCAATTATTTATCAGCAAGGGCTTACTTGCAACGCTACCAGCAAGTAGCGCGGCATACGCCACAAAGTCTCTGGCTTGGTATTCAAATAGAACAAGTGCTCGGTGATAAAGATGCGGTTTCGAGTTATGCGCTATCATTAAAAAATAATTTTCCTGATTCCGAAGAAGCCGCACTATTATTTGATTCAGGGATTCAGTAATGACCGCAACATCATTGAATAATAACGTTGAGTTTGCAACACCAGGACAAATATTACGTGCTCATCGTGAAAAATTAGGCCTGTCTTCCCAAGATATTGCGCAACGTATTCGGCTTGATATTAAACTCGTTGAGGGCATCGAAAAAGACCATAACAAAGGGATGCCTGCTGCAACTTATGTGCGCGGCTATTTACGCAGTTACGCCAAGATAGTAGGTGCTGATGCAGATCATCTCATATCGCTGTATGACACTGATTCATCCTCGTCGCTGCCAAAAATATTACCTGACGTGAAACCGCCAACGCAGGCGAGTAGTGACGACAAACCCGTTAAAATATTCACCTACTTGCTGACCTTAGGTCTCGTGTTGTTATCGTTGATTTGGTATCAAGGTAGGTTTGTAGTCGACCGCAGTGAACCTGAAAACTATAATACAACAAACATGATTAATGGCGTTGATATAACCTACGCCGTTATACACCATCCTGATTCATGGCAATTTCCTGTTAGTGCTCCAGAAAAAAAAACGGGGCTTGATCCAGTCATTCCAACATTGCATAGCGAAAACGATCTATCTGAATTGCAACCAAATAATGATGCGCAAACACCAGACATCATAACAGCAGAAGATTTTGATAAAAAACAGTCTATCAGTATTGGATCCGGTCCAGATGTAATTGAATTGGAATTGACGCGCGACTCATGGGTTGCAATACAAGATGCTGAGAACAAAAAAATTTTTCATGACTTGGCACTTGGCGGGGAACAATATTCCATCCGCGGCACAGCTCCGTTCAACATATTGTTTGGTTTTTCATCTGGCATCACAATGAAGTTTAACGGTAAAGTATTCGACCATTTGCGTTATGCTAATAAAAACGTTGCGCGATTTAAATTACCTGAATAACAGATTGAGTGGTGCGTAATTAATCCCCGTTCTAGTCTTGCGGCCTGCGCTTTTTCTTGATGACATTGTTGGAGAATTATTGATGGCAAGGATACAAGCGATTCGTGGTATGCACGACATTCTCATGCACGACACACCACGCTGGCAATTTCTCGAGCAATCCATAACCGCTGTTCTTAAGCAGTATGCCTACCAGGAAATCCGCATACCTATCGTTGAGAAGACAGCGTTATTCAAACGATCTATAGGTGATAATACAGATGTTGTTTCCAAAGAAATGTACAGCTTTGATGATCGTAGTGAGACCAGCTTGACCTTAAGGCCAGAAGGTACGGCTGGCTGTGTACGTGCTGGCATTGAACATGGTTTGTTACATAATAAAATCCAACGGCTTTGGTATATCGGCCCCATGTTCCGACGCGAACGTCCGCAAAAAGGGCGACACCGACAATTTCATCAAATCGGCGTTGAAGCATTTGGTTGCCCGGGTCCGGATATAGATGCTGAGCACATATTAATGTGTGCCCGTTTCTGGAAAATATTAAACTTGGACGCTATCCGCCTTGAAATAAATTCTCTTGGCAACAGCGAAGCACGCGCTAAATATCGAAAAATACTGGTCGATTATTTTTCATCTCACAGCGACCAACTTGATGATGACAGTCGGGTACGACTAACACAAAACCCCTTACGCATACTCGATAGTAAAAACCCAGAGATGCAACCATTAGTCAACGCATCACCAACGCTGGATCAATATCTCGATAGTGAATCGGTCGATCATTTTGCCAGATTAAAAACAGTCTTGGATAGTGCCGGAATCAAATACAAGGTGAACCCCAGGCTGGTTCGCGGTTTGGATTATTATGGTAGAACTGTTTTTGAATGGATAAGTGATCAACTCGGTACGCAAGGCACGGTCTGTGCAGGCGGGCGTTATGACGGCCTGGTTGAGCATCACGGCGCATCCTCTACGCCTGCCATCGGTTTTGCCATCGGCCTTGAGCGACTACTGGCATTAGCCGATTTCAAGGGTCTGCCAGATAATCAGTCGCCGCACGTTTATTTATTGATGGCGGGAGAGTCAGCGGCTAGGCGTGGTATTCTGTTGGCCGAACAACTGCGCGATCAATTACCCACACTTAGAATATTGAGTAACTGCGGCGGGGGTAGTCTAAAGCGCCAATTTAAGAAAGCCGACCAATCTGGCGCACAGCTCGCACTCATTTTAGGAGAAGACGAACTCACAAAAAACCAGGTTGCCATCAAGTTTTTACGGTCGGATGCTGCGCAAATTACCATCAAATGGACTGAAATATCCAATTTTCTCAGTGCCCACCTATCCATCTAGCCAAATAAAATAAAATAACACGCGCTTGCCACTAAACAAACATAAAACCCGCGTTATAATGCGCACCCTCTGTGGGCAAGTGATCCCAAGCTAAGTAATTGAAGTGTTGCCAGGAGATTTTAAGAAGTGGATATCTACAAAACAGAAGAAGAGCAAGTCAAAGCATTTAAAAAGTGGTGGCATGAAAATGGTAAATCCATCATTGCTGGCATTGTCATTGGTATTGCAGCACTTTTGGGTTGGCGCGAATATGAGCATTATGCAGTGCTTCAGGCTGAGGCAGCTTCAACATTATATGCGCAAATGCTGGATGCCGCGCGTGACAATGATACTGAGAACAGCAGTATTTACGCTAACCGCATCATCGAAGATCATAAAACTGGCACCTATGCCGTATTCGCATCATTGATGCGTGCCAAAATTGCCGCTGAGGCGGGTGATCTTGAACAAGCAGAGGCACATCTGCGTTGGGTTCTCGATAATAATTCACTAGCAGGGCTGGAACATATCGCCCGCTTGCGTCTGGTGCGGGTGTTAATTGCTGGTGCTAAACTCGAACTTGCAACAACAACGCTTAATGCACGTAAACCAGATGAATTTATAGCCCAATATGAAGAATTACGCGGTGACATTCTTGTCAGACAAGGCAAACATGAAGAAGCGCGCCTAGCCTACAAAAAATCACTGGCTAACAGCAGTACTGCTACAGACACGCAATCGATATTGCAAATGAAACTTGATAATTTAGGCAGAGGTTGAGTTGACTACAATATTACGCATTCCAGGCTTATTACTTGTTCTATCACTGTGTGTCGGCTGTGGTCTTAAACAGACCGTGGCCGGTTGGATGGGTGGCAATACAGATAATGCTGAACCGCCCACACCCCTGATCGATATTGTTGCTACGGCTGATATAACAAAACGCTGGTCGGAAAATATTGGCAAAGGTACTGATGAGTTATTCATCAAACTTACGCCAGCCGTTTTAGTCGATCAAATCTTTATCGCCGATACACGCGGTGATATTGTAGCACTGTACACTGAAACGGGTAAGGATATCTGGCGTAACGACAGTGAGTTGCCTATTACGGGAGGGCCGGGAGCGGATGAGAACCTGGTTATAGTCGGTACCCGTGAAGGTGATGTCGTTAGCCTGGCGAGTGAAACTGGCGAGGAGATATGGCGCACAAAAGTATCAAGCGAAATACTGTCATCACCACGCGAAGCAGATGATATTGTTGTCGTTAGAACCATCGACGGTAAAATCTTCGCTTTGGATGCCAGCACCGGTAAACGTCTCTGGATCTACGATCGCACAATGCCCGTGCTGACATTGCGCGGCACAAGTACACCCGTTATTGCAAATGATCGCGTTATAGTCGGTTTTGATGGCGGTCGTCTCACCGCACTTGAGTTAAAAACCGGTAAATTGATCTGGGAAACAAAGGTGGCGATTGCAAGGGGTAGAAGCCAACTTGAACGTATGGTTGATATCGACTCCCAACCCTTGATTTTTGGCGACGCTATTTATGTCACCGCGTTTCAGTCCAATGTATCTTCATTATCATTGGAAAATGGACAGATAATTTGGCAACGTGATATATCTTCATACGCTGAACTAAGTGCGGACAGCACAAATTTATATGTCACTGATCATGGCGGAAATGTTTGGGCTTTAGATCGATTTTCTGGTGCTTCCATCTGGAAACAGGAAGGATTAGCGCATAGGAACGTAACCGGTCCGGCCATTCTAGGCGACAAGATCATTGTGGGCGATCTGGAAGGTTATTTACATTGGCTGGACAAAGCGACTGGCGATTTTGCAGCGCGTGTTAAAGTCGGAAGCGATCCGATACTCACAAAACCTATGATTGCAAACGACACCTTATTTGCCTATTCCAGCGGCGGCAGGCTTGCAGCCTACACCTATGTGAACAATGACGCGACCGGCAGACCCAACAAACCCATCGTAAAAAAAGAACCCAAAACAGAAAATACTGCCGACGCGACCGGAGACGATTAAACAATAAGATCGCTGCAAATTTCTGGGTATATTCACGGGTGATGATACGAAAGAATAAACCTTGATGAGCGTTTGACCATGACTCATGAAGCACGTAACAACAAAACGCCAGCAACAACCATGAAACCCCTTATCGCTATCGTTGGCCGCCCCAATGTTGGCAAATCTACCTTTTTTAATCGTCTGACATCAAGTCGAGATGCCTTGGTCGCTGATCGGCCTGGCATCACGCGTGACCGTCAATATGGCATAACACAGCATGCGTCACGATCGTTTCTGATTATTGATACGGGCGGCATTGGTGAAGAAGATCATGACAGCCAAGATGTTGCAAATTTAATGGCCGAGCAATCCATGCTGGCGGCACGCGAAGCCTCGGTGTTGGTATGGATCGTTGACGGTCGCGATGGACTGACACCTGTAGATGAGATTTTATATGCCGAATTTAGAAAATTGAACAAACCGATATTTCTTGCCGTTAATAAGATTGAAGGCTATGAGCCAGAGGGCATTATGAGTGATTTTTATCGCCTCGGCACAGACTCCATCTGGCCGGTCTCTTCCAAACGTGGCGATGGCGTAGGAAAACTACTCGATGCCATCGTCGCCGAGATCCAAGATACACCTGTCGAGGATGCGAAAGTATTAAAAGGACTGACGGTGTCTGTTTTAGGTCGCCCCAATGTCGGTAAATCAACATTGCTAAATCGCATGATCGGTGAAAAACGCTTACTTACTTTCGATCATCCAGGTACCACACGCGACAGTATAAAAATACCCTTTGCAAAGAATGGTGAAAACTATGTCCTGATCGATACCGCGGGTGTGCGTAGAAAAAGCAAAGTGCATGACATGATCGAAAAGTTCAGTATCTTAAAATCGTTTGCAGCAATTGATGCGGCGAATATTATTATTCTCGTTCTTGATGCCAACGAAGGTGTAACCGAACAAGACACGACCCTGTCAGGTATGATCAAAGATAGCGGCAAGTCGCTCATTATCGCTGTGAATAAATGGGATGGCATGGAGGCCGCGGATAAAGAAAGAGTAAAGGCTTTGCTGTCACGCAAATTCAATTTCGTTGATTATGCACAATATCATTTCATCTCGGCACTGCATGGCACTGGTGTCGGCAATTTATTCAAGACCATAAACAAAATAAAAACATCGCTGAATATCAATGTCTCGACATCTGACATGACCCGCATACTTGAAGACGCTGTCGCAAAACACCCGCCGCACATGGTACAAGGTCGTCGTATAAAATTACGCTACGCTCATTTGGGCAGTACCAACCCTATTCGCATCATCATCCATGGCAATCAAACAAACAAAGTATCCGATGCCTACAAACGCTACCTTGCCAGCGTCTATCGTAAACGCCTGAAGTTGATCGGCACAAATGTACTCATTGATTTCAAACACGGCGATAATCCATTCAAAGGCAAAAAGAATATTCTAACCCAAAGACAAATCGCAAAACGTAAACGGCTCATGGCCTACGTTAAAAAACATTGATACTCAATTTATTGAAGTTGCGCTTGAAATAATTAAGTCGCCGTAACAAGCCGTTGGGCAAGATCCGCCGACTAACCAACGAAGCGGACATGTATTCGGTGCCGCCAAAGATAATCTAACGTTAGGCATTCTAAGACCTGTGCACTAAAGCTCAAAGATGGACCCCAGATTCTGGAGATAACATAAATCATCTTTCGCAAATTTGAAGAGGCGGTTCCCCTTTATCTGGTTAAATAAAAAGTGACATAACCATTTATTTGACCAGGAGAAGAGTCGCCATGAGCGATGATACAAACAAGCACTTGAACAATGTAGTCCCTATTGATGAACAGGCACTGCAGGGCCATCTCAACAAAGTGGTACTGAAGACTGTGGAAGACACCCTTAACCAGATTCTGGACGCTGAGGCTGATGCGCTGGTGGGTGCTGATCGATATGCACGCACTGAGACGCGCAAAGACGACCGGTCTGGCAGCTACACCAGGAAGTGCCACACAAGGGCTGGAGAGCTTGAGTTAAAGATGCCGAAGCTACGCAAGCAGACCTTTGAGATGGCGATCATAGAGCGCTATCGGCACCGTGTAGCGTCAATTGAAGAGGCACTGATTGAGATGTATCTGGCTGGCGTATCGGTCTGACGGGTGGAGGATGTCACCGCAGCATTGTGGGGTACCCGTGTCAGCTTAGGGACTATTTCAAAGCTCAACCAGCGTATCTATGGGCAGATTGAAGAGTGGCGTAATCGCCCCATAGGGAGTGATTTCCCTTATGTATACCTGGACGGTGTTGTGCTCAAACGCAGTTGGGGCGGTGCAGTGAAGAACGTGGAAGCCTCTAAAAACCGTGCATTTTGTGGTACGATCTGATTCACTTGATGTGGGAGGATTTTGTTGATGCACGCACCTGGATTGTTTGATTTGACGGATCATTTGGCGCGGCTTTCGGCGATGGGAGATCCGCTTGAGGTTTTGGAGCGGCACGTTGATTTCGAAGTGTTTCGCCCAGTTCTTGTTGAAGCACTTGGCTATGGGGAACGTCCCAAAGGTGGTTGCCCGCCCTATGATGCAGTTGTGATGTTCAAGGTTCTGGTGTTGGCATTGATGCACAATCTGAGCGATGAGCGGATGGAGTTTCTCATTCGTGACCGTTTCAGTTGGCTGCGGTTCCTGGGATTTCAAATCGGGGAGCCAACCCCCGACCAAAAAACGATCTGGCTTTTCAGAGAGAAGCTGACCCAGGCGGGTGTCTGCAAGGCCCTGTTTGCCGCGTTTGAAGCTCAGCTGTGCGCGCGGGGATACAAACCCACCGGCGGTCAGATTATGGATGCCACGTTGGTCTCCGCCCCGCGCCAGCGGATGACGAAAGAAGAGAAAGCGCGCGCCAAGGCAGGTGAGGCCGCATCTGACATCTGGCCCGATGATCTGTCCAAGGCAGCGCAGAAAGACACCGATGCGCGTTGGACGGTCAAGTATTCAAAGGCCAAGACGACCAAGGAGGGTGAGGAGGATACTGGCCTTGTCGATATTTCGGTTCCGCACTTTGGCTACAAGAACCACGTGTCCATTGACCGCAAATGGCGCTTCATCCGGGGTGAGACTGGCACGAATGCGGCTCGCTACGACGGGCATGAACGCTCCTCGGTTCTGGACGAGACAAACAGCTCGAAGTCTGTTTGGGCCGATACCGGGTACCGCTCGGCCAGGAATGAGGCTTGGCTGAAGGCGCAAGGGTACCGCTCACACATTCACCGCAAGAAGCCACGCGGCAAACCCATGGCCAGGCATATTCGTCGGGGCAACGCGACACGCTCCGCCATCCGCGCCTGTGTTCGGCTACGAGAAAGGGCCCATGGCTCTGACCATCCGCTCAATCGGCCAAACCCGTGCGAAGGCCCGCATGACCATGGCCAACCTGAGCTACAACTTCCGCCGTCTCATCTTCCACGAGCGACGACAGGCCACAGCCTGACTCTGTCCAAATTCCGGAAATACCCGCCCTGGCAGACCCAAACAGCGCAACACAGCCTCAAATACCACCGACCTTGACCTTCACACCCACTATGCGGGTGACAACGACTGGTGCTCGCGTCAAAATCCATCTAGAATCAGCGTTGTTCGAGGCCTCCACGTTTCTGTTCTAGTCGCCATAGGTGTTGGGGACGATGGCTACCGCCGCATTCTAGGGATTGTTGAAGGTACTAAGGAGGATAAGGTGGGATGGTCAGGATTCCTGCGTCATTTGCAGGCACGCGGTCTCAAGGGCATCAGGTTGGTGCTCAGTGATGCCTGTCTTGGGCGCAAGGAGTCTATCGGTGACTTCTACCCTGAAGCTGGCTGGCAGCGTTGTATTGTGCACTTCTACCGCAACGTCTTCAGTCATATGCCTCGTGGTCGTGTCAAAGAAGTCTCTCGCATGTTGCAGGCTATCCATGCATCTGAATATCTGGAATCAGCCAGGCATAAGGCCACGGAGGTTGAGAAGAAACTCAGGGACATGAAGTTATCGAGTGTAGCGGATTGGCTGGACCAGTGCGTGGCAGAGACCCTGACGTATTATCGGTTTCTGGCAGAGCACTGGATTCGCATTCGGACTAACAATCCTTTGGAGAGGATCATCCGAGAAATCAGGCGGCGAACACGAGTAGTGGGAGCATTCCCGGATGGCAACTCGGCGTTGATGCTTTGTGCGGCAAGGCTTAGACACATCGCGGGGAGCTAGTGGGGAACGCGGACATATCTGAACATGGATTTGCTCCAAGAGATGGATAAAGAAAAGGATTTTCAGGTAGCGTAACAACCAGATTTAAGGGAAAACCAAATCAGAAAGTGCGAAAGATTATTGGCACTACCATGATGTACCCTGATACCCTCAGTGTTGTCGCTAGCGGTATTTGGTGCTTTCGGTCTCACGGGGATCATGACAGTACCCGCCACGGTCATGGTCTTTACGCTTATTGGCTGGTTGTTCAAGCGTTTCGAGTATTCATTGAGTGCCAGCAGCGGTAATTGGCATCCTGCTTGACAACATGGCTGAAAGCGACTTGATCTACTCCTATCAGATCAGTAGCCCAGTGGTACTATCTGCTGGAACGTCCTATTACCATCGTCATTATCGTCCTGCTACGTGTGTTGCTGATGGGCAGAAAACTGGTGATCATGTTGAGTTCACAGGTTAACGCACAGGCGGATGCATGAAAGTTTCCCCCTCATTCAGTTTTTTGCGGGCATCGGACCGGGGTTCGTCGGGGGCAGACCTCCGCACCTATTCGCCGATTGTGCGCTGACACTGCTTAGTCACGACCTGTTCTATCCGTTGTAGCGCGCCATACTCGCCATAAAGGCTTGCAAACCTATCTCTTGATGGCCGCAGGTTCTCCAACAATGTTATAGCAATATCCTGAACCTGTTGCTGAAGAAACCGGGGTCGCAAACCGCACTGCTGTGCCAGAGCATCCCAGTGTTTCAGCGACACGACACTGGGGTTTCTTTCGTCGCCGACGGAAAATGCCAGATGATAATCAATACGTTCAATGGCGCGGGTGCAAACGAGGTCATAAAAAGGAGCTAAGTGAACTTCGCCATCGGGCTGGTATAGTAGAGAAAGGTTTTTGGCATGGCCATCCGAGTTGCCTGTCAGGACGTTGAAGATTTGCCAGCGAAGCAAATGTTGTACGTCGTTGGCAGGGTCAGTGGAGACATCCTGAACCAGTCAATAACAGTCCGCAAATGTAGGGCCACCGTCTTCCTGATATTTGCGTTCATGCCCGGAGTCCAGTGCCTGACAGAAATCTTCCTGATGCAACCTGGCAATCTGGCCACTTTCAAGCGGGTATCGATCATAGCGCTCAATCAACGCATAGTGCGTGCCCGCAATCGAACGTAGCTGAATGTCGACCACTGGCAAGCCGATAGCTTCCGCCAGCAGGGTCGTAAAAGTCTCGTAGGCAGGCAGGTAGCGGTAACCCGATAACTCGAACTTCAGGATATGGCTGGAGGGTGATTCTTTTTTTGGTAACCAGTAGGTGCCTTCGTTAACCAGGATAGGACACTTATCCTGGCCGCCGGCCAGGGAGAGGCGGGGGCGTTCATTCTCTCAGTCCATGTAGAGACCTGGCCACGCCGGGCAACCAGATTGGCCAGCTCTTCATCCGGGACTTTGTGGTATCCATGTTCTGTTGATGGTTGATGCTCCGCTTGTAATATGGAAAGCGCGCCTGCACATTCGCCACCTATGGCTCGAAGCAGATTAAAATCGGTATTGGCGATTTTGAGGTCGCGAACTATCTGATCACGGACACCTCCTTCTGGCAGCAGATTGGCGAAAAAGCGGCGAGCGAGACCATCTTCTGGCATAAAACCTTTCTGTTGAAGAGGCAGTGTGTGGGAGGTGGCAAATTCACCTTGCGCCAGCCATTCCTCTCCATACCGGAAACCGATCAGCCCCTGGGTATTCCGCCACAGGTAGCCGACGAGTCGTTGATCGCTCCAGACATTGAGGCCATCGGGATCAAGCATGGCTTCCTCCATCTTGTTTTGGTGAGGGTCTGGACAGCGTGCCCCCGCGGGGCTGAATGACCACTTCCAGTCCCAGGGTGCGTAACGCTTTTAACACTTTGCCCAGTTCAGCGGTTTCCTTCCCGCGCTCAAATTCAGATAAAAAGCGAGTGCTCAGGTTTCCCAATCCGGAAATTGTTTCCAATGTCAGCTTTCGTTGTTTTCGATGTGTACGCACCAACTTGTCGAGATCTTCAGCCGATCGAATCACACCGTATTGCGCCTGGTCGTCGCTCATATTTCACCTGATAAAAATTACCGTACGATAAAAAATAGCAGGCATATGGCGTAAGATCAATAAATATTTACCGTACGTGATAAATGTACGCTTGTTTGGCTGTTGAGTGCGAATATTATCACGTACGGTAAAAATAATTGGCGGTCAATGCACATAGATAGGGTGGTTCCACTGTAACCACGTGCCGATCAATTGTGCCTGTTCAACCGCCATGACAGGTCATAGACCTGGCGTGGGTGTTGATGCGTCCCCAGCGAATTTGGTCTGGTTATACTGGTGGCCATAGATCACAAAATGGTTTCATACGCGGCCACGGCGGTAACGTGGATGGGGATGTAGTCAGGCCGGGGTTGCGTGTCGCTGGGTCGGGTTGGGCTGGGCCACGGCTGGGTGTGACCAGGTCGGACTGAGTCGGGCTGAGCTGCGTAGTGCTGCGCATGGATGGGCTGAGCTGGACAAGTATCGCTTTAGTGCAAGGGTCTTGATCTGTACGCCCTCCCAGCCGCTTGATATAACCCCTTATCTAATGGGTAGAACGGGCTACTATCCAACGGCTGGATAAGGCCTTGCAAACTATCGCCGAGCACCGTTTCACTCTGGACAAGTCGCCGGTAAAATCGCCAAATCACTTTGGCTACGGGGCCATAGCTCGGGAGCTATTGTCAAAAGTAGTGTCTGACAATTTGATCATGCGGCGGCCTTGTCGTCCTCAGTTACCTCGATTCCATCTTTAAACTTCACGCCTCCAATCACCTTGGCCAGGTGTCTGAAGCCTCGCAGTTTGCGCCAGGAATCTTCGGCACATAATCCCATCTTGTAGATCATCGTCAGCATCGTTATTCGTGTGATACGACCTTTCGCTTGCCGTGTCCTGTGCCGGATTGTGGCAAAACTCGACGGGGTGACATTCGTTGTCCTGATGTGGGTCCAGTGCTCTGCTGGAAAGTCATAAAATGCCAGCAACGCATCACGGTCTTTCGATAAGCATGCCACCGCCTTCGGATACTTCGCCCCAAAACGTTCCTCAAAATCATCAAATGCCTTCTCTGCATCAGCTCTGTTTTGATTCCCTGACACCCTATTCAATCGACATAAAATGCTTCTGACCCCGGCTGTTCACGCCGATGATGACCAGGCAACACAATCGACCATCGTCACCTCGAAGACCACTGTAGATGCGATCAGCCCGGATACAGACCCATTCATCAGACACCGCTCGAGTACACCATTGCTTGTATTCAGCTTCCCATTGCCGCTTCAAACGCCCCGCGACACTGGCCGGCAGCCCTTTAGCCTCGGGGCCGGCAATAGCTTCCGGTGCGCTCTGCATCTGGCCACTCGAAACACCCTTCAAATAAAGCCAGGGGTTCGCCGCGTCCAGCGTCGCCGTTCGCCGGATGCAGGGCGGTACAACCAGAGATTGAAAACATTCCGGCGTACCTTCACGGCTACGGATCTTCGGCACCTCGACGCTGACCTTGCCAACCCCTGTAATCACCTCTCGTTCGCGATGATGGCCACTGCGGACAACGCGCTGTCGTCCGTCAGTTGTTTTTTGACCATCAAACTTTGTCATCAACTCATCCGGCTCTGCCTGGATCGCTTCGGCGATTAACTGCTTCGCACCCGATCTGAGTAGTTCTGTCAGTGGATCAATTCCCTCCGGTCTACCCAGATCAATCACAGTATCTTTTGCTATGGGTGGCGTGCTCCTCTTGCTACTTTCGATTTCCAGACAAAACCGATTTCAGCAAGGCACGCCCCATACTTCAAATTCTTCCAGACACCAGATCCGGTTATAACTCTGCATCGGATAAGGCAAACCCGTGTTGCAGGCAGTCAATTCCCAGCATGCGTTTTATGCCGAGCGGGTGTCGCTGGGGGTTGGGATAATGAGGCTCAATGACTTCAGTCAGCGCTTGCCAGGGAATGAGCTGATTCATCTCTTCGAGAAATATTTCTTTGCGTGTCTTCTTGCGGTATTTCTCGAATCCAGATACTGCCAGGCTTTTTTGTTGCATCTTTTCACCCTTCACTTAAAACGTTGCGGTATTATCGTAGATTATGGCAGATTGTGGAAGTAATCAGAGGTTTTTCTTATCTTTGGAAAGACAGGATAGCCAAACTTGACTACTCGTTATGACTCTAAAAATCGTCTATAATTACTTAGTTACACACTGATTGGAGACTGAAATAATGAATAAAAACAGGCCCGTTACGCTCATATTTCTCTTGTTACCATTAATTTTATCAAGTGCTTGTGAACAACAAAACCCAAGCAATCAGACAAACCCAAGCAGAATCACATACGGTGTCAACGTCCACGAAAAAACATTTGGTAATTACATTATCCATGTTAATGCCTTAACGACCGATCAATTATCAACAGAGGTCGCTCGCGGGTACAAGATTGCCCGGAGTAAAAATCGCGCTATGATTAATATCTCAGTGCGTGAGAAACACGCCGATGGTGAGATGCCCGTTACGGCCACAGTAAATATAGTCGCTAAAAATCTGAGTAGCCAATTAAAGAACGTTAAATTAAGAGAGATAAAAGAAACCGACCCCGTCGCAATTTACTATATTGGCGAACTACCCGTTAGCCATGAAGAAACGCTTATTTTTGATTTGGATGTAATGCCAGCCGGTACTAATGAACCTGTGTTGCTCTCTTATAGGCAACAATTTTTTACCAAATAATTACGTATCCCTTGCTTTGCGTTTTTCCTTAACCCGGTTGACTGCGGCCATAATTTCATCTTGTTTAGTCCGTAGGGCTAATCCTTCTCCTATCTTTCCAGTGTCAGAGGCTAATCGTTCATGTAGCTTATCGCGCTTTTGTTGTGCTACCCGTTTTTGTTTATTTACATAGCGTTTTTTATTTTGTTCTACTTTCCATTGTTTGCGCCAATTATACCAGATGCGATTTTTTGCATATCGATATTCATCTACTAATGAAATATGACTCGGACAAACATACGAACAACAACCGCACTCTATGCAATCAAACAGGTGATAATCCAGTAGTCGGTCGATATTAAATTCTTTACTATGCCAATGTAATTGTTGTGGTTGTAGCTTTATGGGGCATACAGACGCACATTCATCACAGCGTATGCAAGGCGATTCTACATTCTTTGAAGCATTGACATCCGCACCCAATGCCAATAAACAATTTGTGGTTTTTATGACGGGGGCATGATCATCATGCAAACGAAAACCCATCATGGGACCACCCATAATTAAATACTCAAATTGATCATTATAACCCCCGCATTGTGCAATGACTTCATTGATAGGTGTCCCAAGCAACACCGCCAGATTGCACGGTTGCTTGATCCCGGCACCCGTTATTGTGACGATACGACTGATCAGGGGCGCATCATCAATAATTGCTTTTTTAACAGCCAGGGCCGTGCCCACATTGTAACAAACAACACCAATATCAACTGGCAAACCAGTGGCGGCTATTTCAATACCCGTAATAGACTTTATGAGTTGTTTCTCACCACCTGCCGGATAGCGGCTGGAAATTAACATCAGCTTGATATCAAGGTTTGCATAATTAGCCAATGCGGCTTGCAAAATTTTGACTGTCTGAGTCTTATTATCTTCGATAGCAATAACGCATTCATCCACCTGTAAGGCATGTGCTAATATTTCAATGCCCGTGATAACTTCGCTTGCGAAATTGCGAATCAAAGCCTCATCACAACTAATATAAGGTTCACATTCAGCCGCATTCAGGATTAATAATTCGATATCCAAATTAAAACCAGGAATAATTTTTACCGCAGAAGGAAACCCGGCACCGCCTAGACCCACGACCCCGGCCGCTAGTATTTTTTGCTGGATTGTAACTGGACTTAAACTATAAAAATCGTCAATGGGTGTTCGATCTTCAATCCAGGTATCTTTGCCATCTGCTTCTATTACGATACAAGGAGACATCGTGCCAGAAGGGTTTGGCACACTATGATCGGCAATTTCCCTGACACTACCGGAAGTACTCGCATGTGCAGGGGCGCTGATTGGACCCTGTGGCACTGCTATAAGCTGGCCTTTGCAAACATGATCGCCCACACTAACTATTGATCTTGCTGGCAGTCCAACGTGTTGACGTAAAGGTATTTTTATCGAGTCGGGTAAGTGCGCTTTGGCTAATGGCCGCTCGAGTGAGATTTTCTTGTTCGGCAAAATATCAACACCGCCACCAAATGGAATTGGTTTCTCTAAAACAGTAATCATTCTGCCATGACATCCCACACTATAGACTCAACAGTGTTGCTATTATAACATATCCATTGCTTAAATAAAGGTAGACCCCAGATTCTGGATAATCAAGGATGACATAGATTCTTTCCTCCATTAAGTTAAAGAGGCAATTTATTCATGAGAAGGAAAAGAAGCTTGCATAAACCAGAGTTCAAAGCAAAGGTCGCGTTGACGACCATCAAAGGCGAAATGACGATGGCTGATATGGTCGAAAAACTTGACGTTCAACCTGGCCAAATAACACAGTGGAAAAAACAACTTTTGTTCAGCACTGGTGCGGCGTTTGATAAGGTAGACAAAGTAGCGGATGATCATCGGCAAGAGGTGCTTGAGTTGCGCGCTAGAATTGGCCAATTGACCATGGAGAATGATTTTTTAGAACGCGGGTTAGAAAGAATACACGGCCTAAGAGGAAAGAGATGGTGAGCAAGGAAGAAGCGCTACCGATTTCACGTCAATGCCAGCTACTGGATGTAGGGCGGTCAACTTACTACTACGTCCCCGAGCCTGTCAGCGACGAAGAACTGGCGTTGATGAAGTTGCTAGGATGGTACACGGCGTATCAAGGACTGGTTATTTGATAACCATGGTCGCGTGGTCAACCGGAAGCGTATACAGTGTCTGAGAAGGCTTCTGGCGATAGCAGCCCTGTATCCGAAGCGCAATCTCAGTATGGTCAATCAGCGGCATAAAATTTATCCGTATTTGTTGCGTGGGCTTGAGATTGGTCGTCCCCATCAAGTCTGGTCAACTGACATCACATATATTCCAATGTCGAAAGGATTCGTTTATTTGGTAGCTGTGATGGACTGGTATTCTCGATGCGTTCTGTCACGGCGGGTATCCACAACCATGGATGCGGACTTTTGTGTTGACGCACTTGAAGAGGCTATTGAAAATTATGGCTGTCCTGAAATCTTCACTTCGGTGCTAAAGGGCAATGACATCAAGAGCAGTATGGATGGCAAGTACCGCTGGGTGGATAATGTGTTTGTGGAGTGGTTATGGCGTAGCGTGAAATACGAAGCAGTCTATCTCAAAGCGTACGACACGGTAGCCCAAGCCCGACAATCATTGCAACGTTACTTTGTGTTTTACAATGAGCGTCGACGACACCAATCACTGAACAAGCAGACATCAGGTTCGGTATACTGCCAGTACGCAGACAAAGATGCCTGCATAATCGGGAAGGGGTTATAAGCGTTGTCCAGATTTTGGGGGACTACTTCTTATAGAGGGGGAAAAGAAATGAAAGCAAGTAATGAGCAAAACGTTCAATGCTCACTGATATAGAGCAAAGTGAGGCCAGCTTGCTTGAAAATCCTTAGAGCCTTTCCCGAATTCTGTGTAACTGCCGCTGGTTAAACGAAGTCCTTTAGTCGGTCTTCGAATTCGATAATAAAGCGATTCATCGCTGGTTTCCAATATTTAATCGGCATAGTCCACTTCTTTGATGCATCTTGAATCGCCAGATAGCTCACCTTTCTGGCAGCGTCGAGCTATTGTCAAAAGTAGTGTCTGACAAGTTAATCATGCGGTTGCCTTGTCGTCCTCAGTTACTTCGATTCCATCTTTAAACTTCACGCCTCCAATCACCTTGGCCAGGTGTCTGAAGCCTCGCAGTTTGCGCCAGGAATCTTCTGCGCATAATCCCATCTTGCAGATCATCGTCAGCATCGTAATCCGCGTGACACAACCTTTGGCCTGGCGTGTTCTATGCCGGATTGTCGCAAAGCTCGACGGGGTGACATTCGTTGTCCTGATATGGCTCCAGTGCTCTGCTGGAAAGTCATAAAATGCCAGCAACGCATCACGGTCTTTCGATAAGCATGCCACTGCCTTGGGATACTTGACACCGAAACGTTCCTCAAATGCATCAAATGCCTTCTCTGCATCAGTGCGCCCCTCTGCCATCCAAATGTCATGTAGCCCTTGTTTCGCTTTCTCCTGGACAGACTTCGGCAGATAGTTCAGTACATTACCGGTCTTATGCATCCAGTAGCGTTGTGCTGTTGTCTCAGGATAGACTTCTTCCAATGCTACCCAGAATCCCAGAGCACCGTCGCCAATCGCCAGCTTCGGTGGTTGGTTTAAACCTCGCTGTTTCAACGACAACAAGACTTCTCACCAGCTCTGCTTCGATTCCCTGACACCATCCTTAATTGCCAGGAAGTGCTTCTGACCGCGGCTGTTCACGCCAATGATGACCAGACAACACAATCAACCATCGTGTGGGGGGACATGTGAATTGATCATGTGGAATGAGGCGGAATGAGGTGACATGGGATGGAATGGAAAGGCTTTTATAGCAAGGGTTTAAGAAGCCGATAGAAGCCGCAACGAAGGGCGAAAATAGTCGATTTAAGCCGCCGCGAGACAACTGAATTGATCACTGTTAGCTTAATCAGCGAATAAGGCCGTATAATCAAGCACTTAAGCCTGTGCTAAGTGCGAAAAAGGTGGGTACAAAGTAGTGCGGATTTAAAAAATAGCCGATTTTTGCGGGTTCAGGGACAACTGAATTGATCATCGCGGCGGAGCATCTTTAGGCGCATTTAAGTTATTGAAAAGTAAGCACTTTATGCGTTTAATAGCGCTCTAAAATGTATAAAAAAGGCGTTTAAAGCGGTGCGGTGGTTAATAATTAACCTAATAAAGCGCACCACTTTAATAAATCATTGTTTTTATTGATTAAAAAGCATAGAAACAACAGAAAATCAGGGATATTGCCTGTGGATAACTTTGTAAAGGTGGGAACATTTTTGGGGCGATTGGATGTTTCAAGGCTGTGGTTAAAAAGTAACCAGACAATGCAAATTATCAAACATACATATCTTGCCCTGATTTATCAAAAACGACCGACCCCATTTATACTGAAAATCCAGTGCCGGACACCGGCACCTTGCAGGAAAACTACACCGGAAATAACAACTATCCGGTTGATGAAATTGAGACGGGGATACCGTCATTTTTAGGCAATCCATAAGCCTTAAAATCAGGACAAAAATCACCCTCAAAAAGGCCGCCAAAATCGACCCAAATATTGGGCTTGATTTAACCCCAAATTAAGGGATGATTAAGGGGCACTTAAATACCCTTAAAAAGGCCTAAAAAAGACCCAAAAAATGACCACCAAAATCAACCAAATATCAGCCCTATCTGTGTATAACTCTATGGATAAGTACCTAAAAAAGAGTAATCAATTCAGATGTCCCGAATGATCAATTCAGATGTCCCCGTACAGTCTATGCGGCACCCACCTGGTTTACCGCGGGTTTACCGAAGACACAGTTAGACGGCGAATTGTGGCTGGCGCGCGGTCAATTTGAGGAGACGATGTCTATTATTCGCCGCCAACAACCGCACGACGGCTGGCAAAAAATCCGCTATCTGGTTTTCGATTTGCCCACCCACACAGGTACGTTTCGCCAGCGTTATGCCGCTTTGTTGGTATTGCAGATGTCCAGCGACAACGCGTATTGGCAAGTCGTACAGCAATTGCCAATCGCATCGGCGGCAGCGTTGGATAAAGAATATGCCGCTGTACTAGCAGCGGGTGGCGAGGGCCTTATGTTGCGACGCATTGAGTCTGTGCATCGTAGCGGCCGCAATGATGATTTGCTTAAATACAAACCGTTTGCAGATGCCGAGGCAATGGTTATCGGCTACAACCCAGGCAAGGGGAAATATACTGGCATGACAGGTTCTTTGCGGGTGCGCACGCCCGCAGGTGTGGTGTTTAGTGTCGGGAGTGGTTTGATGGATGAGCTACGCAAAACGCCGCCGCCGATGGGTGCCACAATCACCTATCAATTTCAGGGTTTAACCAGCAAAGGCAAGCCGCGCTTTCCCGTTTTTTTACGTGTTCGTGATGATGAACCAATGACAACGCTTGATGGCGCGGACGCACTTAACGCACGATGAGACTTTGGTCATTACATCCTCAATATCTGGATCAAAAAGGCTTAGTTGCCCTTTGGCGAGAAGGGCTGTTGGCACAGAAAGTATTGGAGAACAAAACCCGTGGTTATAAAAACCATCCGCAACTGTTACGGTTCAAACAGACCGCCAACCCCTTGTCTGCGATTGCCAGTTATCTCACCGTCGTGCAGGCGGAAGCAGACAATCGTGGTTATTGTTTTGATGCTGGTAAAATACTTTTCAGCTCCGATGCCATAAGGCTCACAATCACCACTAAACAACTACAATATGAGTACAGACATCTATTAAACAAATTGCAAGTGCGCGACCCTGACAGGCATCAGAATTTAATGCGCACAAAAACAATATTACCCCACCCTCTATTCCAAGAGGTAGCAGGCGACATAGCCGATTGGGAAAAGGTATACCCGTCGTCGACTTGATTATCGCAGTGTACCAAGGGTAAATTAAGGGTATATATTATTTTCTTAACTTCGCAATAAAACTAAACTCGCGCACAACCTTGGAGACATCTTAAGGAACGAGTGAATAGCTAATCTCGCTAAAATGCTCTTCTAACATCGGTCTAATATTAACATTATTATTAACCCAACCTTTATCCATTGGTATTGCAGGCATATTATTATTGAGTATATAAAAATAACCTCCCGGTTTGAGCATCGATCTAATTAAAAATATTTCTTGTTCTACATTAGGACAGTGTTGTAATACCCAAATTGAAAAACAAGCATCAACCGTCAAACCATTTTTCACCATCAAGCGAATTAAGTCAGGAGTCACCACAGAAAAACGACTATCATGAACATACTGCAAACCTAAAATTTGCATAGATAAACTCATATCTACACCCATAACACAAGCACCATGTTGTTTAATAATTTCTCTAGCAACACGCCCTATCCCACAACCAAAATCGACAATCAACGTATCTTTTCCGGGGCTAATAAACTGGCTAATATCTGCTACCAAAAAAGGAGTTTCTTTCTCCCAACGTTCGTCTGTCGACTGACCTTCTGGCGTAAGAATAATATCTTTAGCCTGGCGTTCATTTTTTACACTAAATACATTTGGATCATACGTCGCTACCATCATTTACTCTCCTGCTTTTTGATCCATTTTTCTAATCATATATAGGAAGCTCTAATCAAGTCCTGAGACCTTTGCACATAACACCTTATTTGAAAATTCTTATCTCGGCAATGGTTTAAGGTTCAGCCATTGTGCGTGATGTCTGGTCGTTGTTACCCCTGATCTTTGTCCTGACCAGAGCCTTTTACCGTTTTTTAGACGGGACAATCCTTAAAAAGGCTTGCGTTTGTTACCGACTTCTCGCCCGCGCAGATGCCAGTGACCAACCGGATGCCCGCCGTGGTCGGGTCGGCGTGGGTCGAAGCCGATCGGAGCCAGACGGGCGAGGTCAAGCTGGGTCGATCCAGACTGGATGCGGGTCAAGCGGGTCGGGTATGGCTGGGTGTGGGTTGAGGCGGGCTGGGCATAGTCGGGCGTGGGTCGGGCGTCAACCGTGTCGCTGATCTAGGCTGGGTCCGCCTGGTGTTGCCTAGGTGCGGGTCAAGACCGAGCGGAGTCGATCGGGCGAGGTCAAGCGGGATCGGGCATGGCTGGATTAGGGTCAAGCTGAGTCGAAACGAGTTAAGCAGGGTCAAGTATGGCTGAGTCAAGTCGGGCGTGGGTCGGGTGTCAACCGTGTCGCTGATCTAGGCTGGGCCCGCCTGGTGTTGCCTGGGTGCGGGTCAAGCTGAGTCGATACGAGCCGGGGCAAGTAACGCTTTAGTACAAAGGTCTCAGGCTTTGAGGATAGATCCGTCTAGTGATTGTGCTTGGAAGAGAAAAAGGTTAGTAGCAACAGGATAAAACGCATTATTGTGCGCATAAAATCATGCACAGAACCTTATAATAATTTGTAAACCCAGGCTTTTAATCAGAGGGTTCTTAGCTAAACGGGTGCGGGTAAGTCTGATGCTCCCATCAGATATGCGTCAACGGCCGCCGCCGCGCTTCTGCCTTCCGCAATCGCCCATACAATCAAGCTCTGACCATGTTGCATATCACCAGCAACAAACACGCCCGCTACACTCGTTTGCCAGTTTTCTTGCCAAACGTTGGTACGATCGTTGAGATGGATTCCGAGTTGTTCGACCAAACCATTTTTTTCGGCACCCACAAAACCCATTGCCAGAAACACATAATCTGCTTTCAACATTTCTTTGCTATGCGGCACGTCGTTGAATATTGTACGACCCGCCTCGCGTTGCAGGGTTACTTTAGTTAATTCAAGCGCGGTCAGATTACCATCGGCATCGCCGTGGAATTTTTTCGTCTGCACTGAATAAACCCGTTCACCACCTTCTTCGTGCGCGGAGGCAGTACGATAGATGAACGGCCATTGCGGCCATGGATTATCTGCTGCACGTGCTTGCGGTGGACGCGGCATGATTTCCAGTGAGGTTACCGAGGCCGCACCTTGCCTGTGCGCGGTACCAATACAATCGGCACCCGTATCACCCCCGCCAATAATGATGACGTGTCTGTCTTTTACATTGATCAATTCTTCGCCCAAAATCACATCGCCCATACAAACACGATTTGATTGTGACAGGAACTCCATCGCTTGGTAGATGCCTTTTAACTGGCGACCCGGGATAGGTAAGTCGCGGCGCACGCTGGCACCACCGCATAACACGAGCGCATCAAATGTTTTTTTTAGTTCTGTTGCATCGATGTCGATGCCGATATGGCTGTTTGGCTTGAAGATCACCCCCTCGGCCGCCATCTGTTCCATGCGGCGGTCAAGGCGACTCTTTTCCATCTTAAATTCCGGAATGCCGTAACGCATTAAGCCACCGATGCGATCATCTCTCTCAAACAAGGTTACATCATGTCCAGCGCGTGCCAGTTGTTGTGCGGCGGCCATACCGGCCGGCCCCGAGCCAATCACCCCAACCTTCTTGCCCGTTTTCCTTGTCGGTATCTCAGGTTTGATCCAGCCGTTTTCCCAGGCCTTATCAATAATAGCCAGTTCAACGGCCTTGATGGTCACCGGATCGTCGTTGATATCCAACACACACGAGCCTTCACAGGGTGCTGGACAGAGGGTGCCGGTAAACTCAGGAAAGTTGTTCGTGGCATGTAGACGTTTGATCGCGGCCTGCCATTGATCGCGATAGACCAGATCGTTCCAGTCTGGAATCAAGTTGCCCAACGGACAACCTTGATGGCAGAAAGGAATGCCGCAATCCATGCACCGCGAGGCTTGTTCTTTTAACGCCGCGACTGGCCACGGTTGCATAACCTGCTTCCAGTCTTGCTTGCGTTCTGTTATGGGACGATAAGGTTGTTTGATCCGGCTGTGTTCCATAAATCCGGTTATCTTACCCATGGGCTGCCTCCATGATGGCCTCTGCTTCAGACAGCCCTCTTTCTTTGCCGCGTTTGATGGCTTCTAATACACGTTTGTATTGTCTTGGCATGACCTTGACAAATTTAGTTTGATATTCTTTCCAGTTGTTCAGGATCTGTTCGGCAACGGTACTTTGTGTGTATTGCAGATGTCTTGTCAGTAGGCTTTTCACGAGATCGACATCTTCTGTGGTTGCCAGCGTTTCGAGATTGACCATGCCGGTATTGCAATGGATCGCAAAGTCGCCAACCTCATCGAGTACATAGGCGATACCTCCCGACATCCCCGCCGCGAAGTTGCGTCCAGTCTTACCGATAATCACAACGCGCCCGCCCGTCATGTATTCACAACCATGATCACCAACACCTTCAACAACCGTATTGACACCACTATTGCGTACACAGAAGCGCTCACCGGCAAGCCCGCGAAAATAAGCCTCGCCGCTGGTTGCACCATAGAGCACGACATTCCCGAC
Source organism: uncultured Gammaproteobacteria bacterium (assembly GCA_951812995.1). GTDB lineage: Bacteria > Pseudomonadota > Gammaproteobacteria > Eutrophobiales > Eutrophobiaceae > UBA7359. The sequence continues at coordinate 280,961 of CATOTD010000001.1, forward strand.
CAGGATATTGTCTTCTGCGACAAAGGTTGATTTACGTGGTGGATAGACGATGATCTTGCCGCCAGATAAACCCTTGCCGATGTAGTCATTCGCGTCGCCTTCCAGTGTCATGGTGACACCGCTTGGAACAAAGGCACCAAAGCTCATGCCGGCTGATCCATTAAAATGAATGTTTACCGTACCATCGGGCAAACCGGCACCGCCATAGCGCGTGGTGATATTGTAGCCAAGGATAGTGCCAGTCGTACGATCGGTGTTCTTGATCGGCGATATGATGTCGATTTTCTTTTTATGCGCCAAGGCTGGCTTACTCAACGGCAACAATCGGTTCATGTCGAGAGATTTTTCTAGTCCATGATCTTGTTTATTGACACAATAGATCGCATCGCCTGGGCGCGGTGTTGGTTTATGTAATATGTGGCTAAAATCCAGGCCTTTTGCCTTCCAGTGAGCGATAGCTTTTCGGGTTTCTAGTTTATCGACCTGCCCCACCATTTCATCGATAGTTCTGAACCCAAGTTCGGCCATGTACTCACGCACTTCTGCAGCAATATATCTAAAGAAATTTTCGACAAACTCAGGCTGTCCACTAAATTTTTTTGTGAGTTCTGGATCTTGTGTCGCAATACCGACTGGACAGGTATTGAGATGACAGACACGCATCATGATACAACCCGATACGACTAGCGGTGCGGTTGAGAAACCAAACTCTTCCGCGCCGAGTAAGGCCGCGATAACCACATCGCGCCCGGTCTTCAACTGACCATCCGTTTGCATAACAATGCGATCACGCAGGCCATTCATAACCAGTACTTGTTGCGTTTCGGCAACGCCCAACTCCCATGGCAGTCCGGCATGTTTGAGTGAGCTGATCGGTGATGCGCCAGTGCCACCATCATAACCCGAGATCAAAATCACATCGGAATGCGCCTTAGCAACACCCGCAGCAACGGTACCAACACCTACTTCCGCAACCAGTTTCACATGAATACGTGCCTTTGGATTGGCGTTCTTCAAGTCGTGGATCAGTTGCGCCAGATCTTCTATCGAATAGATATCATGGTGTGGTGGGGGCGAAATCAATTCGACCCACGGGGTTGAATGACGCACCTCGGCAATCCATGGATATGTCTTTGACCCCGGTAATTGTCCACCTTCGCCCGGCTTTGCACCCTGTGCCATTTTTATCTGGATATCATCGGCATTGGCCAGGTATTCGCTGGTCACACCGAAGCGACCAGACGCAACCTGCTTGATTGCACTGCGTCTCAGATCGCCATTCGCATCGGGTTTATAACGACTTGAGCTCTCCCCGCCTTCGCCCGTATTTGATTTACCGCCGATACGATTCATTGCAATCGCCAGCGTTTCATGTGCTTCTTTACTGATGGAACCATAGGACATCGCGCCCGTTGAAAAACGTTTCATTATGTTCTCAATCGCCTCAACTTCGTCAAGTGGGATTGATTGGCCATCCTGCTTAAACTCAAACAACCCTCTTAACGTTGCCAGGTATTCGCTTTGCTTGTCAACGAGTGCCGTATATTCTTTGAATATATTGTATTGCGCTGAGCGTGTAGCATGCTGTAACTTAAAGACGGTGTTCGGATTAAACAGATGATACTCACCATCGCGCCGCCATTGATATTCACCCCCGCCCGCCAGATCGGGATCTTTTATATTCCGCTCTGGAAAGGCATTGTGATGCCGCCGCCGGGTTTCTTCTGCGATTTCTTTTAGTCCAATGCCACCGATGCGCGAGGAGGTCCGGGCGAAGTATTTATCCACAAATTCCTTATGCAAACCCAAGGCTTCAAAGACCTGCGCACCGCGATAAGACTGGATGGCCGAGATGCCCATCTTGGCCATGATCTTGATCACGCCCTTGTTCACGGCCGTAATAAAATTGGCCACGGCTTTTTTATGTTCCATTGCCGGTAAGTGGCCGTTATCGATTAACTCACCCAGGGTTTCAAATGCGAGGTAAGGATTTACTGCGCCTACACCGTAGCCCAGTAAAACCGCAAAGTGATGCACTTCTCGCGGCTCACCGGATTCCAGGACAATGCCGACCTGTGCACGGGTGCCATTTTTTACAAGATGATGATGTAAACCAGCGGTGACGAGCAAGGCCGGGATAGCGGCATACGCTTTATCAATACCACGATCCGACAAAATGAGATAGGTATAACCATCTTTGATAGCCGCATCTGCTGCGGCATATACTTTTTGCAATGCTTCATCAAGTCCTTGCGCATCTTCAACAACCGGATACAAAATAGGAATAATGCTCGATTTGAATGCGGGTAAATTCATATCTCTGATACGTGCCAGTTCTTCATTGGTAATCACTGGTGATTTCAATTTGATCTGACGACAATGCTGAGGGCCAGGTACAAGCGGATTCTTTTCCGGGCCTATGGTTGAGCTGACTTGGGTAACCAGTTGCTCGCGGATACTATCCAAGGGTGGATTGGTAACTTGTGCAAATAATTGTTTGAAATAATCGTATAACAAGCGCGAACGGTTTGATAACACAGCCAATGCCGCATCGGTCCCCATTGACCCGATGGCTTCCATGCCTTGCGCCGCCATGGGCTTCATTAATATTTTTAGGTCTTCGTGGGAGTAGCCGAAGGCTTGTTGACGCTGCAAAAGCGTGTCTGGATCAGAGCCATGGATCTGTTTTGGATTTGGCAGGTTTTCAATCAAGATCATATTTTGTTGCAGCCATTCGCCATACGGATGTGCGCGGGTGAATTGTTGCTTGATTTCATCATCCTCAATAATGCGGCCCTGTTTGGTGTCAACCATAAAGATACGACCTGGGTGCAGGCGATCTTTTATTTTTATATTCTCTGGCGGCACATCCAGCACACCAACTTCAGAGGCCATGATGACAATGTCATCATGCGTTACGTAGTAGCGTGAGGGACGTAAACCGTTGCGATCGAGTACGGCACCAATGACTTCACCATCGGTAAAGGATAATGATGCCGGCCCGTCCCAAGGCTCCATTAACGTCGCATGGTATTCATAAAATGCCCGACGCTCGTCATCCATGGTTTCATGGCCCGACCAGGCCTCCGGGATCATCATTAAAACCACCAGTGGTAATGGCCGACCGGCCATGTGCAGAAACTCCATGACATTATCAAAGATCGCAGAATCACTGCCGCCTTCGATAACAATGGGAAACAGCTTCTGCAAATCATCACCCCATAGATCAGACTGGCATAACGCTTCGCGGGCATGCATCCAATTGGCATTACCGCGTATGGTATTGATTTCACCATTATGTGCAATGTATCGAAACGGATGCGCCAGATGCCAGGCTGGAAAGGTATTGGTTGAGAAACGTTGATGGACTAATGCTATTGCTGATTCGACATCAGTATTAGATAAATCGGGAAACATCGGCTTGATCTGGCTGCCTGTCAACATACCTTTATACACGAAGGTGCGGTATGACAGCGAAGGTACGTAGAATAAATTTTGCTCGGACAGGCCTCGGTGCCAAATCTCATTTTCTACGCGCTTACGTATAACATACAGTTTACGTTCAAATGTGGCGGCATCAATAGCGCTGTTCTTGCCGATAAAAATCTGTTTGCAGGCAGGTTCGCTCGCAACGGCTGTTGCACCTAATGATGAATCATCAGTAGGCACCACCCGCCAACCTAACAATGTTTGACCTTCCTCTTTAACCACGCTTGCAAAGACGCGCATACATTGTGTTGATTGTGCGGCATCGGTTGGCAGAAATACCAGGCCGCTACCGTAGCTATCGGCATCAGGAAGCGCAATATTGATTTCTGCACAGACACGCTGGAAAAATGTATGCGGTTTTTGGATCAGTATGCCAACACCATCACCCGTATTTTCTTCACACCCACAAGCACCACGATGCGTTAAATTGCCAAGAATAGTTAAGGCATCTTCAATAATCTGATGGGACTTTTGCCCTTTCATGTGTGCAACAAAACCGAGGCCACAGGCATCATGTTCTGTCGAAGGGTCGTATAAACCCTGTTGCTCTGGCACTTTCTTCATACTGGATTTACTCTATTGTTTGGTTGGCTCGCCCAAGTACAAAACCGTTCATGTGGGTTATGCTGAAACAAGCCAAGAAACCACGCCCAAGAAAACACTACATGCTCTTTTTATTGTTATTATTTAACCCGACTTTCCCCATTCCCGCCAGTTAAGGAAACGGCAATTATAATAAAGCACCCGATGCATGTCACGGGCTACATAAAACGTGGCAGACATTCTATTTTAAGTGCGTATATAAGAAGTTCACCTAATTTAGCGTTAAATATAGTAATTTAATGATTATTAATGCGTGTTTTTCTTGTTCTATATCTATTTGATCGGGATTAATACCTGCCTATTTTTTTGCTATTTTAGCCGATTTTCAATGCTACCCTTAAAATATTTTTCCTGTGATTTGCCTGTAATTCTTTCTATTTCTGTAAAAGCAAAACGATCTGTCATGCCAGCAATATAATCAGCAATCATTCTGGCTTTAGCGGTTTCATCTTTAAGGTCTATGTTATTGTCCATAGCGGATTGTAATTTATTTGTCAGCAAACCAGGATTTTTCATGTAGGCCTGAAATAGATAACTGATAATCTCCTTGGCCCTATCGGCCGTTGTTTTGACGCGCTCATGTTGGTATAAATTCAGCCGCAGATATTTTTTCAATGCCTGATGCATGGTCTCAATGGGCTGGCTCATTTTTATAAGCGATTGGCCACATGTTCTGACCGCATCAATCGCATCAGGTTTGACACTATTGATCATCTCTGCGCTAGTCTGGATAAGATCGTCTACAACATTGTTGATCATTCTTCTAATAATTTCATGCCGTAGCTGATCTGCTACTAGATTCGGCCATTTATCGCGGACTATTTTGTAATGAACATCAAACAATTCACAGTCTCTTAATGCTTCACTATCGAGTAGACCAGCTCTTAATCCATCATCTATATCATGATTGTTATAAGCAATTTCATCGGCGATATTCGCTATTTGTGCTTCAATGCCAGGTTTATCATTATTGATAAACCGCTTCCCTAGTTCACCAAGGGTGGCCGCATTGCTACGTGAACAATGTTTTAATATCCCCTCTCGTGTTTCAAATGTCAGGTTTAGACCAGGAAAACTGGCGTAACGCGCCTCTAATTTATCGACAATCCTGATTGACTGGAGATTATGTTCAAACCCGCCGTATTCTCGCATACAGATATTGAGCGCATCTTGGCCTGCGTGTCCAAACGGTGTGTGGCCAAGATCATGTGCCAAACATATCGCTTCTGTTAGATCTTCATTCACATTCATGGCCCGGGCAATAGTCCTGCCTATTTGAGCAACCTCAATGGAATGCGTCAGGCGAGTGCGAAACATATCGCCTTCGTGGTTTAAAAAAACCTGGGTTTTATATTCAAGACGCCGAAATGCGGAGGAATGTATGATGCGGTCACGGTCACGTTGATATTGACTTCGATACACTGCCTCGTCGTCCAGATATACGCGTCCCTTCGAGTTATCGGCATGTGCAGCATATACGGCTAGATCATTTACCACCGTCAACCTCTCATCCCAGAAAATAGTTAATCGTTTCCGTTAATGCCTGCCGCGTATAGTCGGCAGTAATGATGGCATCACCAATATCATCCAACAAGACTAAATATAAAACGCCTTCTTTCGATTTTTTATCAACTTTCATGTTTTCAAGCATTTGTTCGAGTTTTATATTTTTATGAATTTTAGTCGGTAATTGTGCCCGCTCTAATAGTGATTTTATCCTGTCAACCTGTGCTTGACCTATGAACCCAAGACGCATTGACAAATCTGCCGCCATCAACATGCCGCAACCGACCGCCTCGCCATGCAACCATTCCTTATAAGACAGGGCAGTTTCGATTGCGTGGCCGAAAGTATGCCCTAGATTCAATGTAGCCCTGATGCCCGTCTCTCTTTCATCTTGCACGACGACGGCCACTTTATTAAGGCAACTACGTTCTATAGCGTAAGTTAGCGCATCATTATCACGGTCAATTAATAATGACATATTAGCTTCTAGCCATTCATAAAATGCTTTATCTCTAATCAGACCGTATTTTATAATTTCGGCCAACCCGGCCAATAATTCTCTATCGGGCAAAGAGCCGAGTACCGTCGTGTCTGCAAATACAGCACAGGGTTGGTAAAATGCACCGATCATATTTTTACCGAGCGGATGGTTTATTGCGGTTTTACCACCCATTGATGAATCAACTTGTGCGAGCAATGTGGTTGGTATTTGCATAAATTTAACACCGCGTTGATAACAGGCGGCCGCAAAACCAGTTAGATCGCCAATAACCCCGCCGCCTAAAGCGATCAATAGGCAGGTTCGATTAAATTTTCTCTCTATTAAGCGCGTGATAATCAGATTCAAACTGTCAACAGACTTGAAACGTTCACCATCTGGCAATATCAAAACGTCATAGTCCACGCCAGAGAGATTATTTTCTATAACGTGCAGATATAAAGGCGCAATGGTTTCATTAGTCACGATCAATATCTGCTTGCTCGTAATCTGTTTATTTATTAACGCTGCATCAACAAGCATGGACGCGCCAATATAAATGGGATAACTGCGTTCGTCTAAATCAACCGTTATTACTTTCATGCTTCGTCAATCAATTTTATTATCGTCCGTATTATTTGCCTTACGGTCATTGCATCAATATCAACAATTTCATCTGCCAGAGCAGTATACAGGGATTCTCTCTCATTGAGGATTGTTCTTATTCGTTGTAAACGGTCATCGCCTTGCAATAACGGCCGGCGTTTGTCATTAGCGATCCGATTACACAGCCTCTCGGGCTTTGATTTAAGGTAGATGACTAATCCGCTACGTTTAAGATTTTCCCTGTTCTCAGGCTGAACGACAGCACCGCCACCTGTTGCTAATACGATATTATTCAGCATTGTAAGTTCGCTGATAACTTGAGCCTCACGTTTCCTGAATCCTGTTTCGCCTTCGATGGCAAAGATTAAAGCGATGTCTGCACCAGTACGCTGTTCAATTTCATGATCAGAATCATAGAAATCGATCGAAAGTCTTTTCGCCAATCGCCGACCTATAGTCGTCTTCCCGGCACCCATTGAGCCTATCAAGATGATGTTTTTAGAATGTGTCACTGGAAATGATCTATTGAATTTCGCTGTTGTCTCGTCAATTTTTACATCAACGGGTGAGTGTTACGTACAGATTATCAAGCAACAGGCCGTTTCGTAATAAAATAAACAGTGTTGGTCTCGCAAAGCGTCTTAAGTTGCAATATACGCAAAATCCATTGTATGCTTTTTGTGAGTTTCGACTGACATTTAATAAAAGTCAATACCTGTCCAGGCACTGAATCTGAACAAGCATTTATATTTTCATGCCATGATTCCGTATCATTATGTCCCCGCTACATAACAAAAATTGCGCATAAAAATAGACTTGTAGAATAGACGGATTAAAGCGAAAATGATTTGTTCCCTGAAGTTCACAATGTGATCACAACACATAGTCTTTTATGCAATGTGAGTTAATACCGTGATAAATAGTTCGATAATTTTTAATAATTTACAGGAGATAAAATTATGGCAAGAGGTGTCAATAAAGTCATTCTAATTGGTAATCTGGGTAACGATCCAGACATTCGATACACTGCTAGTGGTGCGGCGATAGCCAATATCAGTCTTGCTACCACCACGTCATGGAAAGATAAAAACAGCGGCGAACAACAGGAACGAACCGAATGGCATCGTGTTGTTTTTTTCGGACGGCTTGCTGAAATTGTTGGCGAATATCTTAAAAAAGGCTCTCAAGTGTATGTTGAAGGTCGCTTGCAAACCAACAAATGGCAGGATAAGGAAGGTGCTGACCGCTATACCACGGAGATTATAGCTAATGAGATGCAGATGCTAGGTAGCAAGTCTGACAGTTCAGCAAATTATGCACCAGCCGCCCAATCTGAGCAATACCGTGCCCCAGAGCCTCAACCTGCCGCTACTGCATCAACAACCGTTGCAAAAGAGGATGATTTTGATGACGATATCCCGTTTTAGCAGTGGCTTCAGGCTCATCAGTAGCATACGCTTGTCAACCCTAAAATAAATTGATCGTCCATGAATCGTTGTCACTGTATAATGCAAGTTGAGAGATATTGCAAAAGCCATATAGTTATGATGATCTGGAACATTAACCAGCTTACTGACACAGAATGTACTGATTATGTCGATAGCCACGCACATTAATTTACTTAAAAACCGGCGTACCAAAATTATTGCAACGCTGGGGCCGACTAGTAGTGCGCCGGATCAAATCCGCAAACTAATCAAAGCGGGCGTTAATATCTTTCGCCAAAACATGTCGCATGGCGACCATGCGTATCATACCGAAACCTATGCCAGGATTCGTGAAATAGCTGAAGATTTAGATCGGCCGGTCGGTATTCTGGCAGATCTGTGTGGACCTAAAATACGCACTGGGAAATTCAAAAATGGCAACATCGATTTAAAAAACAATGAAACCGTCATCATCACAACACGCGATGTTGAAGGCAAACCCGGTTTGATCCATTCTCAATATTCTGCATTAGCCGATGATGTAAAACGGGGCGACCGAATCTTACTTGCTGACGGGATTCTTGAATTAGTGGTCGATAAAATTGAGGGGACTGAAATAAGCTGTACGGTCATCTATGGTGGCAAACTAGGCGATCACAAAGGCATCAACTTACCTGGTGTAAAAATGTCTACGCCATCACTGACGGATAAAGATAAAACGGATGCAAAACTGGCGCTCGATTTAGGGGTCGATTTTCTAGCACTCTCTTTTGTGCGGTCGGCGGCGGATATTATCGAATTAAGAGAATTGATAACCGCGCAGGGTGCAAACACACAAATAATTGCAAAAATTGAAAAGCCCGAGGCACTTGAGGCAGCAAGCGCGATCCTTGATGCTGCTGATGGCATTATGGTTGCGCGTGGTGATTTAGGCATTGAACTCAATCTTGAACAAGTGCCAGTCGCGCAACATCAATTAATTGATTTAGCCAGAAAAAAATTCAAACCCGTTATAGTGGCAACACAGATGCTGGAATCGATGATTGAGAATGCACGTCCAACGCGTGCCGAGGTAACGGATGTTGCCTATGCAGTAACGCTTGGGACTGATGCCATTATGTTATCTGGTGAAACGGCGGTCGGGGCGTTTCCAGTTGAGGCAGTGAAAATGATGGATCGCATTGCGCGACAAACCGAGTCATACCTCTGGCAACATGATGCCTACAGTGCACAACCTGCTGATAGTAAGTCTGCAACTGTGATGCCAGTTTGGGATGCGGTTGCAAATTCGATGGCGCAAATGGCGCAAAATCTTAAAGTTCGAGCTGTTGTTGTTATATCCCAAAGCGGCATGTCTGCTGCGACTATGAGCTCAGCAAGACCAGCGGCCCCCGTTGTCGCCATCACTGGCCGTGCGGCTGTTTATCGAAGGATGGCAATGCTTTGGAGCGTCATACCGATTGTTTCTGAAAGTGCGGGCAAATCCAACCCGAATATTTTAGCGGGCCAGGTTATTCTTGATAAAGGGCTGGCAACGGCGGGAGACAAGATTCTATTGGTACGCGGCCTGCATAGCGACAGTACTTTGAACACGCCTTCTGTCACCGTGCTGACCCTTTAGTTTTATATTTCAGACCACGACCTTTGCATAAAAACTGCATATCCCGCTGGCAATGATTCAATTTTTAGCCACGGTGCGTGATTGCTGATCGTTATTGCCCTTGATCTCTGACTGGGCTGGGTCGGGCGTGGTCAAGTTGGATCGGGCGGAGTCGGGTTGGAGCTGACATGAGTCGCGGCGGGTTGGGTCGGGCTGGGTCGAACGTGGCATGAGTCGTGTCGGATCGGGCTGGGTCAAGCTGAGCTGGGTCGAACGTGGCATGAGTCGTGTCGGATCGGGCTGGGTCGAACCTGGCATGAGTCGGGTCGGGTCAAGCGTGGTCGAGCGTGGTCGCGTCGGCCTGGGCTGGGTCAAGGTTTCAGACTATCGCCTTGATTTGTAGACAGGCACAACATCATCTGCTGCGGCCTGATAACACACCGTAAAATCTTCAAATCCTTTAAGCGCATCTTCCGCATCTTTATCTTCACGTAATTGATAACTGTCTATACCGCAACGCTGTAGAAAAAATAATTGATCACGTAAGACCTCGCCAATCGCACGCAAGTCGCCCTTAAAACCATAACGCTCACGTAAGAGGCGCGCGTGGGTATAGGATCGGCCATCTTTAAAGACAGGAAAATCAAGCGCAATTAGGGCGTAATATTCCAGATAAGAAACCAATTTTTCCGTCTCTATATCACCATCAATCCAGACGGCATGTGTTGCGTTCTGCTTTAATAATGCATCACGGTTTTCCTGCCAATACATAAATGGCAAGATGACATTCCCATCAGGAAGCGGTGCCGAGCTGTCAATATCACGCACCAAAGACCAATCATCGTCTATTATTTTTTTATCTTTAATGATTCGCACAGGCTTCCTCCTTAACGGGTTGCTTCGGATAAACACGATCCTTGAAGGGTTTAATGCCAATACGACGAAAGGTATCCAGAAAGCGTTCTTCTTCCTGGCGTTGCTCAACATAAACATCAAGTAGCCGCGCGATCACATTTGCAACTTCTTTTTTTGCAACAGCAGGGCCAAGCCGTTCCCCCAAACAGGCATCATTTTCAGAGGAACCACCGAGTGTCAACTGATAGAATTCCTCGCCTTTCTTGCTAACACCGAGAATGCCAATATGACCAACGTGGTGATGTCCACAGGCATTCATACAGCCCGACATTTTGATCTTTATATCGCCAATATCATGTAAATAATCAATGTCATCAAACTTCTCATTAATTTGATTGGCAATGGGGATTGATCCCGCATTCGCTAACGAACAAAAATCCAGACCAGGGCAACAAATCATGTCTGTCAACAAACCTATATTTGCCGTCGCCAGATGCTTCGCGGAAAGTTTTTGCCAAAGATCAAATAAATCGGCTTGTTTTACATTGGGTAACACCAGATTCTGATCATGCGTTACAACAATTTCACCATAGCTATAGTGATCTGCAAGATCGGCGATATGATCCATTTGTTCGTCTGTTGCATCACCGGGCGCAATGCCGGGTGCTTTCAAGGAAATAATGACCGCCTTATAACCTGCAATTTTATGCACAAACAAGTTGCGTTTTACCCAGGTTGCAAAGGCTTTGTTTGATTTTTCTGCCGCCTCGAAACTGTTATCTTCAGCCGCATTCTGATCATAATCAGGGGCTGTAAAAAAACTTTTCATGCGCTCAATTTCTTGTTGATCAAGTTTCAAAACACTGTCTTTTATATGGTTCCATTCTGCTTCAACTTGTCTGGTAAATTCTTCTTTGCCGAGATCATTAACCAATATTTTTATCCGTGCTCGGTAGATATTGTCTCTGCGACCAAAACGATTGTAGACACGCAGAATGGCTTCAAGATAGGAGAGTAAATGTTGTTTTTCAAGAAAAGGTCTTATGCTAGGGCCAATAAAAGGTGTGCGACCCAAACCACCGCCGACTACCACATTAAAACCAATCTCCCCCGCGTCATTTTTAACCAGAAAAAGACCAATATCGTGCACTTTAACCGCTGCACGATCATGTACCGCGCCCGTGACTGCGATCTTGAATTTTCTTGGCAAGAATGAAAACTCGGGATGAAACGTCGACCATTGTCTGATTATTTCACAATACGGCCTTGGATCTTCAAGCTCATCTACCGCAATTCCGGCAAACTGATCCGAGGTCGTATTACGAATATCGTTACCACTGGTCTGGATAGCGTGCATTTCAACACGGGCAAGATCGGCTAGTATATCAGGCACTGTTTCAAGTGCTGGCCAATTAAACTGCACATTTTGCCGCGTACTGAAGTGGGCATAATGCTTGTCATATTTTCTTGAGATATGCGCCAACATTCTTAGCTGTTGACTGGATAATAGGCCATACGGAATAGCCACGCGCAACATCGGCGCATAGCGCTGGATATAGAGTCCATTCATCAGTCGCAACGGTCGAAATTCTTCCTCGCTCAGTTGACCCGCTAAAAACCGTGCGGTTTGGTCACGGAACTGGGCGACTCGTTCATCAACAATGGTCTGATCATAATTATCGTACTTGTACATAGGATTAATGTGTCCTGGCAGGTTTAGCGTTTGCGAAAGATAGCAATAAGTTTCAAGATGGAACAGGAATAGATTTTACTATATTTATTCGTAATAGCTATATAGAAACTAAAATGATAACACACACAATAAAGCAATCATTGTTGAAGAGGCGCATAAAACCAGCATGCGGCCTTTGTACTAGCGTGGTACTCACGCCCGACCCGCATCCGACCAAGTTCGACCCGACCCAGGTCAACCCAGCCCGACTCCGCTTGACCCAGCTCAACCCAGCCCGATTCGACCACGTTCGACCCAACCTGGCCCGACTCCGCTTGACCCAGCTCAACCTGGCTTGACCCGACCCGACCCGACCTAGCTTAACCCACATCCAACCCGACCTGGCCCAACTTGACCCGACCCAGCTCAACCCGACTTGACCACGCCCGATCCAGCCCGACTCGACCACGTTCGACCCAACCTGGCCCGATCCCACCCGACCCAGCTCAACCTGGCTTGACCCGACCCGACCTAGCTTAACCCACATCCAACCCGACCTGGCCCAACTTGACCCGACTCACATCCAGCCCGACTCCGCTTGACCCAGCCCGACCCACGGCGGGCATCCGTCAGCATGGTCACCAATAAAGGTTTTAACGATGTCTTTAAGGAAGGTGTTGTTTAGCCAGATAGTCGTGCGAGCGCATTTCCTCTAAGCGACTAATCGTACGCTTGAACGGTTCAAGCAGTCGGGTTCCCTGGTAGATCGCATCAGGATCAGCGGCGGCCGTAATAATCAATTTAACGTTGCGATCATAAAATTCATCAACCAATGTTATAAATCGTTGCACCATGTCGTTGGCATTATCATCCATGATCGGCGTATCAGCCAATAACACGGTCTGATACTGCTTGGCAATTTCAATATAGTCGGCCGCACCTCTAGGTGCGGTGCAGATGTCCATGAAGTCAAACCAAACCACGCCATCGCCACGACGCACTGTTTGTATGGAGCGGCCTTCAATCTCAAGCATAACGCCTGCAGTACCCGCATCTGGACAAATATGAATGAAATTATCGTGTAGCATGGCAGGTGCCCGATCATCAAGTGGTGCATAGTATATCGCTGCTTGATCAAGAAACTGCAAGCGATAATCTATACCAGAATCAACATTAACCACGTCAGTGAATCTTTTTAACAAAGCAATCGCCGGTAAAAACCGATCTCTTTGCAGACCACCTTGATAGAGCTGGTCGGGATGTTGATTTGACGTAGCCACCAATACGATCTCACGTTCAAATAAAGCCTCCATTAAACCGGCCAACAACATCGCATCGGTTATGTCAGCAACATGAAATTCATCAAAACAAAGGACTTGCGTTTTTTCGGCTAATCGATCAGCCACGATCTTTAATGGATTTTCAACATTACCAAGCGACTTCAATTCCTTATGTACGCCTTGCATAAAGCGATAGAAATGTATTCTCATTTTTTTTTCAAACGGCAAGCACGCATAAAAACAATCCACCAGATAGGTCTTGCCGCGTCCAACACCACCCCACAAATAGAGCCCCTTGATGCGCTTTTTTGATTTTAAGCCAAATAATAATTTAATCTTTTTTATCAAGCTGTTATTTATATGCGCAAGTGCACATAAATCGTCATATAAATTTTGCAAATACAAAACTGCAATTTCTTGCGCCGGGTCGACCCTAAATTCTTTTGCGCGGAGATCGTTTTTATATTTATCTAACGGGGTCTGCATGTTATTGCTTATGTATACATTATGAACTTTGTAATTTTTGATTTAGATAATATCATGTGCCCAATATGCTTCCAGTATTAGGATTATTGCTATTGATGGTGATTGTATTCCTGCCCCGATTCTGGGTGCAGCGAGTGATGAAACAATACAGCCAACCGATTAATGAACTGCCAGGCACGGGTGGAGAACTTGCTCAACACCTGATGGAGCGTTATCAATTAGCGGGTGTTTCAGTAGAGCAAACTGAAAATGGCAATGATCATTATGATCCTGAGTCAAAAACGATTCGTCTTTCTGAGACTAATCACGATGGCAAATCATTAACCGCTGTGACGGTCGCGGCGCATGAGTTTGGGCATGCACTGCAACATCATACGTATTACAAACCATTATTATTGAGAACAAGTCTCGTTAGAAAAGCGGCCATCGCTGAGAAGATTGCATCTCTTATTCTGGTCAGTTCACCATTTACCCTGATGATGAAACTACCCGCAGTCAGCCTCATCATGTTGCTCGCTGGCCTCACTATTATGTGTCTTCCTATTATCCTGCATGCCTGTACGCTACCCGTTGAATTCGATGCCAGCTTTAAGCGGGCGTTACCCGTACTAAGCGAAGGCGGTTATATTCCTGCATCGGCCCTGCCAATCGCAAAAAAGATACTTATGGCAGCAGCACTCACGTATGTGTCTGCATCTCTTGCCAGCCTGCTCAATTTTTATCGTTGGTGGGCAATACTCAGACGTTGATCAAAATCAAACATTGATTAGTCATCAGGTTCTCTTTCGCCAAGCGCAGCCTGCCTGGTAATCGTGTCAGGCAATGACTGTTTAGTTTTTAAGTCGCCCAATTTTCTTATCGCCTCAACCCTTGCGACCAGATTGCCCCTACCATCAATTAACCGATTATGTGCCGTTTTATAGGCCGACTGTGCCTTACCCAACGTATTGCCAATATCCTCCAATGCCGAAACGAAACCGGTAAATTTGTCATACATATTCCCCGCCTGTTTGGCTATTTCCTGTGCATTTTGATTTTGGTATTCATAACGCCACATATTTTGAATGATCTGAAGATTCATGGTCAATGTAGATGGGCTTACCAAAAAAATGCCCTCTTTGAAGGCATCCTGAAACAAGTTTGTATCGTGTTCAAACGCTAGCATTAGTGCCGGCTCAATGGCGACAAACATCAGCACCATGTCTAATGAATTAACGCCAACTAATGCAGCGTAATCTTTTGTGCGAAGATCGCTAATATGTTGCTTGATAGATGCGAGATGTTCTTTAAGCGCAAGCTGTTTGTCCGCCTCGTCTGTTGTAGCATAATAACGTTCATACGCAACCAGCGATATTTTGGAATCAATAATGACATCTCTTTTATTGGGTAAATGTACGACCACATCTGGATGACGCAACTTGTGCGCAACATCGCGGTAACTACCTTGTACTTCATACTCCCGCCCATTTTGTAAACCTGAATCTTCCAGCACCCTCTCCAGGATAACCTCTCCCCAATCACCTCGTTTTTTACTTTCACCTTTCAGTGCTTTAGTAAGATTAATAGCGTCCTCACTCATCTGTGCATTCAGTGATTTTAGATTGATAATTTCATGATGTAAGGATGTTCGATCCTTTGTTTCCTTATCATAAACATCCTCAATTTTTTTACGAAAATCTCCCAACTGTTCTCTCAATGGGTTGAGCACTTGACCAATATTAAGTTTATTTTGATCAGTAAATTTCTTGCTTTTTTCCTCGAGTATTTTATTGGATAAGTTCTCGAAAGCTGCCGTCATCTTGCTTTCGGCTTGTTCCAACAAAATCAATTTCTCTTGTGCCGATTTTCTCTGTTCATCAAGTCTGGTGTGCAACTCGGCGAGTTTGGTCTTATTTTTTTCAAGCGCTTCTTGCAGAGATTTATTTGCTTCTTCGCGTACACAGATCGTGTTTTTTAATTCTTCTATACGGGAGTCCTTATGCTCTGTCCGCTCCGTCACTACTGCTAATGTACGCTGTAGTTCAATATTAGTATCAGATGAGCGCCGCAGTTTGTTTTTGTAGCATAACCACATGATAGCAAGGCCTGATACAAATCCAATAATCGCCGCCTGCAATATGTATTCATGTGTAAAGAGTTCAATCATGTCTGTATTTTCCTTCAGCGGTATTACCCCTGTTTTAGTCAATTGATTTAAGCGTGCTCACCATACCTGATGAAATCCTAATATTAAATGACTGTTGCGGGTGCAATACATGGGAATATACCTAAAAATACCGTTGTTTCATTTTATTTCTCGTTTATAATCAAGCCCTAGAAGCACTATTGTTAATGTATATTCACATTTTTTATTCAAAAACCAATGAAATTAAAAGGTATTATATTCGATGTTGACGGTACCATGGCAGATACCGAGGAAATTCATCGCCAGGCATTCAACCAAACTTTTCATGAATTTGACCTTAATTGGCACTGGTCAAAATCTGATTATCATAAACTGCTCTCGATTTCAGGCGGTAGGGAACGTTTCAAACAATGTTTGAATGAAGACCAGGACCTCAAAAGCCAGATAGACGATCCAGGTCAATTCATTAAAGCACTGCACCAACGTAAGTCGGAGCATTATCGTGCCATGGTGGCAAGTGATCGCATTAAACTGCGTCCCGGTATTCATAGGCTGATCAAAGAGGCACAAGCAAGCGGCATACAACTCGCCGTAGCGACCAGCTCATGTGTAGCTAATCTCAATACACTTATTAATGTGACTTTGAATATCGACCCCAAAGAAATATTCAGCATGATAGTCAGTGGCGACACCATTATGGATAAAAAGCCATCGCCGATTGCATATCAATGCGCCCTTGCGGGCCTTGGTCTAACACCAGAGACCTGCGTGGCTATCGAAGATACAAAAAATGGCAATCTGGCGGCGCGTGAAGCGGGCCTAAACACCATCATTACGACACACGCCTATACAATTGATAACGACTTTACCGGCGCATCACTCGTTGTTAATCACCTGGGCGAACCTGATAATGCGTTCAAGGTCGCACAGGGCTATGCTTACGATAGATCTTACGTTGATATAGAATTGCTAAATAACATCGTCGGCAATGATGTTACAGAGATCGCTATTGATGATCTCCCGAGACTGGCATCAAATATGAATTAAGCCTGTTCAATCCTGTATCATACAAGCAGGCTGTTTATGTTGCTGGCTCTCTCCATTGCATTGCGTAGAGAATGACTATGACGCTATCTGAACTTCGCTATATTGTGGCAGTCGCAAAGGAGTTACATTTTGGACGTGCTGCAAAGAAATGTTTTGTCAGCCAACCAACACTCAGCATTGCTGTAAAAAAAATCGAAGCAGAGCTCGGCGTAATCATCTTTGAACGGCATCAGCATAAAGTTTCTATTACACCCATCGGCGAAAAAATAACCAGGCAGGCGGAAATAATCTTATATGAAACCTATACCTTAAAGGAACTCGCAAGACAAAATAAAGACTCGTTAAGCGGCGAATTGAAACTTGGTGTCATTTACACCATCGGCCCTTATCTACTACCTAAGTTAATACCGATGATTAATAAACAGGTGGGGGAGCTCGCTTTAACCATAGAGGAGGACTATACAGAGAATTTATCTAATAAGTTGAAAGCGGGGGATATTGATATCGTTATTCTTGCAAACCCATTCGACCAGTTAGGGATTTGTACTGAAATCCTTTATCAAGAACCTTTTATAGTTGCCCTACCAAGCAAACATCCTCTGACGAACAAGAAAAAACTCAAACCCGCTGACTTATTAAACGATACAATGCTGTTATTAAAGGCAGGTAATTGTTTCAGAGATCAAGTTATCCGGATCTGTCCTTCCTGTGTCAATCCTGCCGGGGAAAACAAACCTATCCAGAAAACACTGCAAAGTAGTTCAATTGAGACGATTCGGCAAATGGTGGCAACAGGTACGGGCATTACAATATTGCCTAGCTCGTCAATTGCAACGCAACCTAGTCTGCAAGGTTTATTGGAATACAGACCCTTCGCCAAGCCCGTGCCTTATCGTGAAGTTATTATTGCTTATCGAAAATCTTTTCCACGAATGCAAGCGGTTAAACTTATAAAACAATCAATAATTGACTGCAAATTGATTGTTTAGGACTTATTTTTTAAGCACAAGAAATGCGGTTGAATTACCCCGAATAATCAAAAACAAGAGAGAGTTTTCTTTTTTATTTACCGCGTTTAAAAATGCATCCAGATTTTTAACGGGTACTTTATTAACCGACGTAATCACATCTCCAGCCCTTAAACCACGACGCCAGGCAATACTGCCACGTTCTACATTTACAACGACGATTCCTTCAACCTTGCCAAAATAGGGGCTGCTTTGCTCGATATCACTCACTGATACGCCTTGTAGCAATTCATTCACTGATCTTGGTTTCGTGCTGGACTGAGACTTTTCATCGATAGTCACGATGAACTTGGATTTTTTCCCATCTCGTAACACGTCGAATTTAATGATTGCACCGATTGGCAAGAGACCAATGCGGTTACCAAGATCATTAGCGTTACGAATTTTCTTACCATCAACAGAAACGATAATATCACCTGTTTTTAATCCAGCTTTAGCGGCTGGAGAGTCTTCCAATACTTCATTGATAACCACACCATTTTGCTGCTTAAGACCAAAGGCTTCTGCAAGTGCTGGACTGATATTCTGCATTTTAACACCCAGAAACCCGCGTTTGACTTCGCCCGTCGCTAAAATCTGCTCGGTGATTTGCATGGCAAGATTGATAGGAATGGCAAAACCAATGCCAATATTACCGCCACTTTGTGAAAAGATAGCCGTATTGATACCCACTAATTCGCCACGAAGATTGACTAAAGCACCACCAGAATTTCCAGGATTTATTGACGCATCGGTTTGAATAAAATCCTCATAACCTTTAATGCCTAATCCACTGCGACCCAACGCACTCACAATACCTGATGTTACAGTCTGACCAAGACCAAATGGATTACCGATTGCTATAACGAAATCGCCAACGCGCAGTGCATCTGAATCAGCCAGTTTTATATCGGCCAAGCTGTCCGCTGGCATTTTAATAACGGCAACATCCGTTTCCGGATCGGTTCCCACTACCTCGGCCTCAAGCTGACGTCCGTCGCGTAGCGTTACTGTTATTTGTACAGCGTTTGCGATTACATGATTATTAGTAAGGACAAGACCTTGCTTTGCATCGACTATGACACCTGATCCGAGACTACTGGTTTTGCGTTCAACAAGCTGGTCGGGAACATTGAAAAAACGACGAAACAGGGGATCTGCAAACAAAGGGTTTAATTGTTGTTTGACCCGCCCTTCGGTTGCAATATTAACCACCGCCGGGGTGACCTTTTCCAGCATGGGTGCAAGGCTAGGTAATGCCTCTGCATCTACCCGCTGTGGCAATGCTGCATTTGCAATCGTGCCGAATAAAAAAAAGACGCTACAAATAAGACACGCGAGCTGTTTGGAAAAATTATTAATCATAAGCATGTATTCCGTTTTTATTAAGTTTATCAGCGGGCAAGTATGGCGCTGGAAAGCGTTCATTTTAGCTTCATGTGATATCATGAATGCAATGCTACCAGTCGGCACAAAGGCGGAAATATCCGCCTTTGTGCCGACTAAAGATAAAAAGAAAGTTAACTCTTAACTTCAATTTTACGCGGCTGCACTTTTTCGTGCTTAGGTAATACTACCTCCAGCACACCGTCTTTACCTTTTGCTTCAATGCGCTCTGCATCAGCCGTATCCGGTAGACTAAAGCGACGATAAAAGGCACCACTCACACGTTCAACGCGCTTATAGCCTTCTGCTTCTCCACGCGTTTCTGATTGACGTTCGCCTTTGATAGTCAATATGCCGTTATCCATGGTTATCTCGATATCTTTTGGATCAACACCAGGTAAATCTGCTGTGATTAAGAAACGATCCGCCTCTTCCTTAATATCAACTGATGGCCGCCAACGGCTGGTCACGACATTAGAATAATCATTGTCATGACCGGTCGTCAATGCTTTATCCGCATAACTCAACGGGTTTAATTGCTGTTGGAATCTATCCAATAAACTCCATGGTTCATAATTTAAAGACATTTTTTACACCTCCGAAATTTTTGTCATTTTTGCTTGATAAAAAAGATGGGGATTGATTATTTTTTTTCAAGATAGGTAAATAAAATTCATACCGCCACTATAATCCTGAGACCTTGCACAAAACACCGCACTTGAAGATTTTTATCCCGGCAATGGCGCAATTTTCAGCCACTGGGTGTGACGTGGGTTGAGTCAAGTCAAGCAGGGCCGGGTCGGGTGTGGCTGGGCTGGTGTCACCACTACATCATCAACAGCAATCGCTTTAGTCCTGTCAATTCAATTCAATAATGCTGACATCAACCACCGCCGCCTTGGCCTTGCTGATTTTGAGGTGTTGTTCAAACTGCGTGTTGACCGCCTGCAACAAGCGTTTTAGCAACTCGCCTGGCATGAGCCATTGCCAATAACGACAGCGTGCGGAATGGTCGGGGAGTTCCCCCTATTATCACAAGCTATCAAAATCACAAAACACCCGAAAGTCAGCACGTACAGCTAAGGCATATTCAAGCTCAGGGTCACTCAGACTGTGCCATTGCATACAGGGTCTCGGGCCAGGCTTCACTGGCCGCGGTTAGACAGCAAAACGCAGAAGGGTGGTATCTCAAGATTACCTCCGCCGCGGCTGGCGCTACGGCTTCAGCTTTGAAGTCATAATATAAAAGAGTATATTCCCGTTTTTTGTTGACATCTTTATTTACATCAAATATAAAACCCCACTACTAATTGATGACGAGAGAAAATTGATTCTATCCTTGGATTGTATCCAGACCTTTTTATTTATGTTTGATACGAAATACTAACAATGAGAATATTTTTACATAACCTGTCATTAGTGCTCAGTTTCGCGCTATTGGCAGGTTGTTCTGGGCATAAAATACTCCCCCCGCATGAGGATACCAAACCCGAGTTAGGTACAGTTGAGAACACGATAGGTGACCAAACTCAGTCACAATTAATACAATGTAAGGCACCTTTAGGCACCGCAGCCTTAGTAGAAAACGATATACCCGGTCTCACTCAGGTCGGGCTTCCTAGCCCCATCCCGCTTTTACGTCTGATGATGATAAACAGCGGCTGTTTCCAGGTAGTCGACAGAGGTCGTGCCAGCGATATTATGCGCAAGGAACGCGAACTTCTACAAAAAGGAGAGCTGCAAGAAGGTACCGGTCCTGCCTCTGGACAAATGATTGCAACAGATTATCTTATTACACCCGATATCATATTTCAGGATGAAGACGCAGGAGGGCACTCTATGGAGTTTGGTTTGGGCGGTATGCTAGATAGTGTCCTTGGTCTCTTTGCAGGTGGCATTGATACGACCAATCTGGAGGCACAAACCTTGTTATCACTGACCAATGTACGCACTGGAATACAGGAGAGTATTGCCGAAGGATCAGCTAAAAAGCGGGATACAAGTTATGGCATGGGGCTAGCTGGATTAATCGGGTTTGGTTTAGGGGCAGCAACACTGAGTGCCTACGAAGACACCGATATCGGTAAACTCACTGCTTTCGCTTTTCAGGATGCTTATAACAAATTAATCGCTAACCTTCTTCAATAAACCATAATCTAAAAACCCACTTTAAGGAGATATAAAAATGAATAAATATAACTTCGGTAAAATCTTGTTTTTTGTCTTGCCAATACTATTATTACTTGGCGGGCGAGGAGTCATGGCGCAAAGTCTACCATCTGATGGAGGTAAACTCTATGGGCTTCAGATAACAGTTAATAACGGTGGCGATAATACACAGACGCAATCATTTACCTTTGATGATGGCGTTGAGACGCTTGAGTTTTTTGAAGGTGATTCTCTAAGCGGAACATTTGCTGCGATAGGGGCATTTACCGGGTATGATAGTATTTCCTCGGCCGTTGATGCGCGGGTCAACTATCAGGGAGTTTTGGTCACGCTCCAATATGCCCTAGGGGATGATGTCCTTCGCTTTGCGGCGGTCGATGCTAATCTTGAGGTATATTGTGGCCCTGCTGGTTGCGCCTCTACGCGCACTGCCGCTTCAACAAGCTCTGGTAAAGGCACTCGTGATGACTCAGAACAAGCCTTGGAGGATTATCTGAAAGACGGTGACTTTGCCAATCAACTAAACGCCTATTTAGCAGTAGCATCACCGACCAGCCCAATAGCGGGTAACCCTAGCAGTTTGCAGAGTACACTTGCCGACAGTGCTTTTAGTGCTGGTATCGATACCAGCACTGGAATCAATATAGGGGGTGGTGATGGCGGTACCACAACCACCAATCATGCTATCCCTGTCGGTGTTCGGTTTGGGCGTTATAGCCAAAGAGGTAAGGATGTCGATAACTATACCGTACCTTTGCGTTATGGCTACGAATGGTCGGATGGCAGAAAAATCAACATTGCCTTGCCACTGAGTTATATCACCATTGGCGATGCGAAAACCTACAAAGCTGGCCTGGAAGTTGCCTATACGCACCCTATTAATAAACAGTGGAAATTAACCCCAGGGATTGGTTATGGACTAATTGCTTCCAAAGAATTGTTGACAGGTACGCAAGTCGGCTCCGTTTCGCTTACCAGTTTATATACGTTTGACAAATCAATCATCGGTGGTGAGGATTGGTCGTTAAGTATTGCTAATATGGGGGTTATTACAAAACTTTCTCGCTTACTATCAGTGATATAACTACCGACCCTGATCTGAGCAACCAAATCATCAAAAATGGTCTCATTCTTGATGCCAAGAAAAATCTATTTAATTATCCTATAAATATAAAGGCATACTTCACTGATACCCGTTTCTTTGGCGATGCACTCTACTCCGAGCGTTATAATGAGATCGGTGTCTTTTTTGCGTCAGCAAAGAAAAAATTATTTGGGCGAGGGCAGGGACTCAATGTCTCCTACCTGTTTGCAGAAAACGATATTAAAGGGTTTCAACTTTCATATTCTTATAAATTCTAAAAACTTTAAGCCTTATATAAGAACTGAACGATGCATAGAAAAACACAGTTAGTTTTTGCCAAAACATTCGGCCTGGCAGGAATAATTGCCACAATTTCAGATATCGCTCAACCGCTTGCCCCCATAGCAACCTATGTTATGGGAGCATCGGCTATCTCGCTGATAATATTGATACTGTCCAAAATTATAGCCCATATGTGGAATGAAAAAATGGCCATTTCTACCTATTTTTCAGCAGGGCTTTTTGCCCTATCCAGTACTTTATATGTCTTTCAAACACAATCAGTCGGTGCCTCTGAACATGGAGTAATTGCATCAGAGATATCTGAATTTGCCGAGTTACAAAGACTGCTAGGTATAACCAATAAGCAACTGGAAAAAATAGCGCACACTACATCCTCTATAGACACTAATATCGCCGAAATTGAACGTTCCGTTTCTTCTGTAGATGGAAGCCTGCAAGATATCAACAACAAATTAAACAACCTAAAGCAGGAAACCAGTTTTGACCCGCGTAAAGAAATCGCCAATATGGGTATGCGCTGGGAATACGACAATTTCCTTGATGCGCTACGCAATGAGGATGAACGCGCCATTGAATTATATCTGCAAGGTGGTATGAAATTAAAAAAGAG
>CATOTD010000002.1 GCA_951812995.1 uncultured Gammaproteobacteria bacterium
CATTATCTGTAATTACCGTGGCAATATCGTGGGAGGCAAACAAATCATGAAGTTAATAGGGCTGGATTTGGGTCCGAACCGTGTGCCATTCCAAGGTTTGACCAGTGCTGAATATGACAGCATGAAAGCTGAACTAGAAGCTATTAACTTTTTTGACTTCTGCAATCGTGTCGCCAGCGCAAAATAGTATTTAAAACATAATTCGGTTTGGCATGATGATCACGGTATCACATCTTTTGGTAGGATGATGAAACAAGTATTGTGCCTTGGTGAAGTACTAATCTAACATTGATTTTCTAAATATAGGCAAAAAAGAAAGTTTAGGCATCACTATCAATGAATATCTAGTGTCCAAATAATCGGCATATAGGTAGGATCATAATGACAGCGGTTACAACGTAAGAAGTCAAAGAGACTATTCATAATTTTGTGTCAAGGTAGAAGTATCGCATCTATTTGGTCATATATCCAGTGCACCATCCAGCCGACCTTCGAAGAAGATAGCCAACTGAGATAAGGTTAAATTCCAGGTATGGATCGGAATCGTCCACTTTTTACTGGCATTCTGTATGCCCAAGTACAATAACTTGAGTAAACTGTTGTCATTGGGGAAACCGCCTTTGGTTTTCGTTAATTTTCGGAACTGGCGGTGTACGGCCTCAATCGAGTTGGTGATGTAAATTACGCGACGGATAGCCTCAGGGTAGGGGAAGTAAATGGATAAGCTGTCCCACTTCTTTCGCCAAGACTGAATCACAATGGGATATTTATCGCCCCATAGCACCTCCAGTTCATCAAGTGTCGCCTCCGCAACCTCTTTGTTCAGCGCCTGATAAACACGCTTCAGGTCGGTTAAAAAGGCCTTGTGATGCTTCGAGCCAACATAGCGTAGCGATTTGCGTATTTGATGCACAATGCAGAGCTGAACCTCCGTTTAGGACTATCTCATCTAACGTGCTCGCAGATACGCATAGCCCGTCATTATTGCCTGGTTTCCAAAATAAACTGGAACCACAAGTTTTACAAAATCCTCTTGCCGCTTGCCCTTGTTGTAATTGAAACCAACTTAATTTATTTTCGCCAGCAATGTAAATGTCTGATAATGCGACTTTTGTAAAAGCGGATAACGTAAATTATCTTTCGCAAATATGAAGAGGCGGTTTTCCTTTATCTGGTTAAATAAAAAGTGACATAACCATTTATTTGACTAGGAGAAGAGTCGCCATGAGCGATGATACAAGCAAGCACTTGAACAACGTAGTCCCTATTGATGAACAGGAACTGCAAGGCCATCTCAACAAAGTGGTACTGAAGACTGTGGAAGACACCCTTAACCAGATTCTGGACGCTGAGGCTGATGCGCTGGTGGGTGCTGATCGATATGCACGCACTGAGACGCGCAAAGACGACCGGTCTGGTAGCTACACCAGGAAGTGCCACACAAGGGCCGGAGAGCTTGAGTTAAAGATGCCGAAGCTACGCAAACAGACCTTTGAGATGGCCATCATAGAGCGATACCGACACCGTGTAGCGTCTGTCGAAGAGGCACTGCTCGAGATGTATCTGGCTGGCGTATCGGTCCGACGGGTGGAGATGGCTACCGCCGCATTCTAGGGATTGTTGAAGGTACTAAGGAGGATAAGGCGGGATGGTCAGGATTCCTGCGTCATTTGCAGGCACGCGGTCTCAAGGGCATCAGGTTGGTGCTCAGTGATGCCTGTCTTGGGCGCAAGGAGTCGATCGGTGACTTCTACCCTGAAGCTGGCTGGTAGCGTTGTATTGTGCACTTCTACCGCAACGTCTTCAGTCATGTGTCTCGTGGTCGTGTCAAAGAAGTCTCTCGCATGTTGCAGGCTATCCATGCATCTGAATATCTGGAAGTAGCCAGGCATAAGGCCACGGAGGTCGAGAAGAAACTCAGGGACATGAAGTTATCGAGTGTAGCGGATTGGCTGGGTAGTGCATGGAAGAGACCCTGACGTATTATCGGTTTCTGGCAGAGCACTGGATTCGCATTCGGACTAACAATCCTTTGGAACAAATCATTCGAGAAATCAGGCGGCGAACACGAGTAGTGTGTGCATTCCCGGATGGCAACTCGGCGTTGATGCTTTGTGCGGCAAGGCTAAGACACATCGCGGGGAGCTAGTGGGGAACGCGGAAATATCTGAACATGGATTTGCTCCGAGAGATGGATAAAGAAAAGGACTTTCAGATCGCGTAACAACTAGATTTAAGGGAAAGCCAAATCAGAAAGTGCGAAAGATTATTGACACTACCTTCGATTCCCTGACACCCTATTCAATCGACAGAAAATGCTTCTGACCCCGGCTGTTCACGCCGATGATGACCAGGCAACACAATCGACCATCGTCACCTCGAAGACCACTGTAGATGCCATCAGTCCAGATATAGACCCATTCATTAGACACGGAACGTGTACACCATTGCTTGTATGTAGCTTCCCATTGCCGTTTCAAACGACCCACGACATTGGCCGATAAACCTTTGGCCTCCAGTCCGACAATCGCTTCCAGTGCACTTTGCATCTGACCACTCGAAACACCTTTCAAATAAAGCCAGGGAATCGCCGCATCCAGGGTCGCTGTGCGCCGGATGTAGGGCGGTACAAGCAAAGATTGAAAGCTCGCCGACTCACCCTCACGGCTACGGATATTGGGCACCTCGACGCTGACCTTACCAACCCCGATGATGCTCTCTCGTTCTGGATGATGACCGCTACGGACAACACGCTGGTATCCGTCAGTCTTTTTTTGATCATCATACTGCGTCATCAACTCATCTAGCTCTGCCTAGACCGCTTCGGTGATTAACTGCTTCGCACCAGATCTGAGTAACTCTGTCAGTGGATCAATGCCCTCTGGTGTACCCAGATCAATCACAGTATTGTTTGTCATGTGGCGTACTCCTCTTGTTACTTTCGATTGCTAGACAAAACCGATTTCAGCAAGGCACGCCGCATACTTCAACCTCTTCAGACACCAGATCCGGTTATAACTCGATTGAGCAGGTGATGACCGACTATGGCTTGAGGGTATCGAGCAAAGTTCTCCAATAGGGTACTCAAGGCAATGGGTATCGCCCACCTGTTTACTCGGCCTTACACACCAAGAACCAACGGCAAGGCCGAGCGATTCATACAAACAATGCTCAGAGAGTGGGTATACGCGACGCGTTATCAAACTTCTCATCTTAGGGCCAAAGCATTACTACCGTGGATTCATGACTACAACTGGCATCGACCTCACGGTAGTATAGGAAATCAACCACCCATCTCTCGGATAGCTCGCATGAACAGCCTATTCCCAGATCACACTTAGACACCTGAAAGAACGAGGGTTGAAGGGTATCCGACTTGTGATCAATGATGCCTGTCTGAGATTGAAAGAATCGATTGGAGATTTTTACCCTGATGCTGGCTGGCAGTGCTGTATTGTTAACTGCTATCGCAATATCTTCAGCCATGTGCCGCGAACACGGGTCAAAGAAGTTTCCAGAATGTTGAAGGCGATCCACGCTTCTGAGGACCTTGAGTCAGCCAGGAACAAAACTGTTGCGATTGAGACGAAGCTGAGAGACATGAAGCTGGGTGTGGTAGCGGACTGGGTGCACCAACACGTTGCAGAGACGCTGACTTACTATGAATTTCCAGCGGAGCACTGGATACTGTATCCGCACGAACGATCTGCTGTAGAGGATCATTCGAGAAATCAGGCGGCGAACACGAGTAGTGGGTGCATTCCCGGATGGCAACTCGGCGTTGATGCTTTGTGCGGCAAGGCTGAGGCACATTGCCGGGAGCTAGTGGGGAACACGGAAATATCTGAACATGGATTTGCTCCAAGAGATGGATAAGGAGAAAGCGTTTCAGCTTGGGTCATGACCAGATTTAGGGGAACCGCCTCTTCAAATTTGCGAAAGATTCTTGACACTACCGCTTTTTTTCATCAATTGACGAGTTTATGGTACTGCCCTCTCTTTGCACATAATAATACAAAGCATCAGGAATATGAATGAAGCTTGACTGTGTTTTCAGAAGTAGCTCAAATACAATAGGCATATCCTCATAATAACCAGCCGGAAACCGGATATTGTCAAATAAGTATGTTTTGAATAGCATCATCGTGGCAGACAAAGATAGCTTACAAGCTATTTGCATACTTATATCATCTTGCCAGTCAATAACACTGTCTGGTATATCAGCAAAAGGCTTACGCTGAGATAGTCCCAAGAACTGTGTAACTGCTTATCATTGATTATTACCCTGAAGGGGCTGAGGATAAGCACATGCAACCCGAAGCAATCAAGTCACTGGCACGTGAAACTGCCAGGGGCATCAAAACCGAAGAAGACCTGTATACGTTCCGTCAGGCATTGACCAGGGTAACCATTGAGGCAGCACTGAATGCCGAGCTCGATGAACACCTTGGCTATGCCAGACATGAGTAGGCAGGAAAATCCAATAGCCGCAATGGTCGCAGTCATAAAATGCTACGCACTGAAGAGGGCGCATTCGAGCTGGAAACACCACGCGACAGAAAGGGTAGCTTGGTGCCAGCACTGGTCAAGCAACACCCATCTCGCTACACCGGTATGGATGACAAGATTCTCAGTCTCTATGCCAAAGGCAATACCACCTGTGACATTGTCGCGCTGTTTCAGGAAATGTAGGGCGTGGCGGTCTCAACCAGCCTGCTCTTGCGCGTGACAGCAAAGGTGATTGCGTGGCAATCGGCCACTGGTGCTGATATACCCCAGCGCATACCTTGACTGCATAGTCGTTAAAATCCGCCAGGACAAGAAAGTCATCAACAAGGCTGTCTATCTGGCACTGGGCGTGAACCTGGACGGGCACAAAGAGAGCCTTTCCCGAATTCTGTGTAACTGCCGTTGGTTAAACGAAGTCCTTTAGTCGGTCTTCGAATTCGATCATAAAGCGATTCATCGCTGGTTTCCAATATTTAATCGACATAGTCCACTGCTTTGATGCATCTTGAATGGCCAGATAGCTCACCTTTCTGGTAGCGTCATCGGTTGGGAACAACTTACGTTTTTTGATGGCTTTCCTGATGACGCTGTTGAGCGATGCAATGGCGTTGGTGGTATAGATTGCCTTGCGCAAGTCCTGCGGGTAATCAAACAGGGTGTTGAGGTTCTGCCAATGACTCTGCCAGGAACGGCTGGTCTTAGGGTATTTGGCATCCCATTCGTCACCAAAGACATCAAGCACCAACAGTGCTTCCGCCTCCGTAGCTGACTGGTAGATTTGCTACAAGTCGACTACAACCGCCTTGTAGTCCTTCCAGGTAACATACTGCATCGCGTGCCTGATCCTATGCACAATGCATCGCTAGATGCGGGTTTGCGGGTAGACGGTATTGATGAGATCAGGAAAACTCTTGAGTCCGTCAACACAGGCAATCAGGATGTCTCGTACACCGCGGTTATGAAGTTCGGTCAAGACATTGAGCCAGAACTTGGCACCTTCGTGCTCTGACAGCCACAGCCCTAAAAGCGCTTTGTGCCTGTCCAGGTTCACGCCCAGTGCCAGATAGACAGCCTTGTTGATGACTTTCTTGTCCTGGCGGATTGTAACGACTATGCAGTCAAGGTATGTAATGGGGTATATCAGTGCTAGTGGCCGATTGCCACGCAATCACCTTTTCTGTCACACACGAGAGCAGGCTGATTGAGACCGCCACGCCCTACATTTCCTGAAACAGCGCGACAATGTCACAGGTGGTATTGCCTTTGGCATAGAGACTGAGAATCTTGTCATCCATACCGGTGTAGCGAGATGGGTGTTGCTTGACCAGTGCTGGCGCAAAGCTACCCTCTCTGTCGCGGGGTGTTTCCAGCTCGAATGCGCCCTCTTCAGTGCACAGCATTTTATGACTGCGACCATTACGGTTATTGGATTTTCCGGCCTACTCATGTCTGGCATAGCCAAGGTGTTCATCGAACTCGGCATTCAGTGCCGCCTCAATGCTTACCCTGGTCAATGCCTGACGAAACGTATACAGGTCTTCTTCGGTTTTGATGCCCCTGGCAGTTTCACGTGCCAGTGATTTGATTGCTTCGGGTTGCATGTGCTTATCCTCAGCCCCTTCGGGGTAATAATCAATGATAAGCAGTTACATAGTTTTTGGGGCTGTCTTAAACAGTACTTTACAAATACTTCAAAAAAATCGCATCCTCGTCGTTTAGCACCTCGCATCCATCAGGCATTGAACGTATTACAGTGCTCAAGTCATTAGCCCGTCGTCTATCAAACCGTTAGATAACACTGGAATCTGGCACAACCAAACCAGCTACCTCATTATTCAAAATCTTCGTCGTTTCCGTGTCAATGCTATCCATCTGGTACCGGGTGCCACTAAACCAACTGTCCACTATCAAACTGTCATCCGTACCCGTGATGTTGATATGCAGATCATTGTCAACACGGTTAAAAATCAGATCATCTATATCAAGACCGACAAAATTAATACTGTCACGACCGGCCGCATCTTTACTATATATCGTGTCCTGACCATAACCCCTCGTAAACAAATAGGTATCATTGCCCCGGCCACCATATAGCGCGTCATTGCCCCGGCCACCCTCCAACCAGTCATCGCCGTTTCCACCATACATCGTGTCATTGTCATCACCACCATCCAGCGTGTCATCGCCGTCCCCACCACGCAATGTGTCATTGCCCACATCGCCAAACAGCCGGTCATTGCCCGCATCACCATTTAGCTTGTCATTGCCATCACCACCATGTAGCGTGTCATTGCCCACATCGCCAAACAGCCGGTCATTGCCCGCATCACCATACAGGCTGTCATTGTCCGCATAACCATAAACGACATCATCCCCACCTAAGGCACGGATTGTATTAGCACTGGCATCGCCATGTAGCACGTCATCACCCGCGGTTGGTGCATTAGCCAGTTGTTTCAGTTTATCGGTATTCCAGATGGCATAAATGTCATGCCAGCTACCAGCTCCGTTAAACTCAACGGCATCAATTTCATAGTCACTACCCTTAAAGAATTTCCGCACAGTAACCGTCTCTTCAGTGCTTGTTATGGTAAGTAGCAGATCATTCTCATCACGCGCTACCTTGACATCTTGCGGCGTAATGCCATAAAAGAAACGTATGACATCATGACTGCTGGTAGTGCGGTCGTAGTTGTTTACAATAATATTGCTATCACCACCTCCGACAATCAGGTAAATATCATCGCCATCGCCACCATACAACTTGTCATCGCCATCGCCACCATACAACTTGTCATCGCCATCGCCACCATCCAGCGTGTCATCGCCATCGCCACCATCCAGCGTGTCATCGCCGTCGCCACCATACAGCTTGTCATTGCCCGCACGGCTAAGCAGTCGGTCATTGCCCGCCTCACCATACAGCCGGTCATCGCCCGCCTCACCATGAACGACATCATCTCCACCTAAGGCACGGATTGTATTAGCACTGGCATCACCATACAGCAGGTCATCACCCTCGGTCGGTGTATTAGTCAGTTGTTTCAGTTTATCGGTATTCCAGACAGTACCGTCCACAAACTCAACGACATCAAGTTCATAATCACTACCCTTAAAGAATTTCCGCACAGTAACCGTCTCTTCAGTGCTTGCTATGGTAAGTAGCAGATCACCCCCATCACGCGCTACCTTGACCTCCTCTGACGTAATGCCATCAAGGAAACGTATGACATCATGACTGCTGGCATTGGTGTCATGGTTGGCTACAATAGTATTACCTTCACCTTTGGCAATCAGGTAAACATCATCGCCATCGCCACCATACAGCGTGTCATTGCCATCGCCACCACGTAGCACGTCATTACCATCATCACCATAAAGCCTGTCATTACCCGCCTCACCATAAACGATGTCGTCCCCACCTAAGGCACGGATTGTATTATCACCCGCATCACCATACAGCACGTCATCACCCTCGGTTGGTGTATTAGCCAGTTGTTTCAGTGTAGTAGTATTCCAGACAGTACCGTCCGTAAACTTGACGGCATCGATTTCATAATCACTACCCTTAAAGAACTTCCGCACAGTAACCGTCTCTTCAGTGCTTGCTATGGTGAGTAGCAGATCACCTCCATCACGCGCTACCTTGACATCTTGCGGCGTAATGCCATCAAGGAAACGTATGACATCATGACTGCTGGCATTGGTGTCATGGTTGGCTGCAATAGTATTACCTCCACCTTTGGCAATCAGGTAAACATCATGGCCATCGCCACCATGCAGAATGCTATTACCATCACCACCATACAGAATGTCATTACCATCGCCACCATACAGCTTGTCCTTACCATCACCACCATACAACCAGTCATTGCCATCGCCACCATACAGCCTGTCATTGCCAGTCCAACCATGCAACCAGTCATTGCCCGCATCACCATACAGGCTGTCATTGTCCGCATCACCATACAACCTGTCATTGCCATCGCCACCATGCAGACTGTCATTGCCGTCGCCACCAAACAGCTTGTCATCGCCCACATCACCAAACAGCTTGTCATTGTCCGCATCACCATGCAACGTGTCATCGCCCACATCGCCATACAGCCTGTCATCGCCCACATCACCATGCAACTCGTCATCGCCAGTGCCGCCATGCAGTCGGTCATTGCCCGCATGACCATACAGCGTGTCATTGCCCGCATCGCCAAGTAGCCGGTCATTGCCCGCATCACCATACAGCCTGTCATCGCCCGCCTCACCATAAACGACATCATCCCCACCTAAGGCACGGATTGTATTAGCACTGGTATTACCATACAGCACGTCATCACCCTCGGTTGGTTTTGTCATAGCCAGTTGTTTCAGTGTAGTAGTATTCCAGACAGTGCCGTCCACAAACTTGACGGCATCGATTTCATAATCACTACCCTTAAAGAACTTCCGCACAGTAACCGTCTCTTCAGTGCTTGCTATGGTGAGTAGCAGATCACCTCCATCACGCGCTACCTTGACATCTTGCGGCGTAATACCAGGGAGGAAACGTATGAAATCATTGCTACTGGCATTGGTGTCATGGTTGGCTACAATAGTATTACCTTCACCTTTGGCAATCAGGTAAACATCATGGCCATCGCCACCATACAGCGTGTCATTGCCATCGCCACCATGCAGACTATCATGACCATCGCCACCATCCAGCCTGTCATCGCCATCGCCACCACGTAGCACGTCATTACCATCATCACCATAAAGCCTGTCATTACCCGCATCACCATAAACGACATCATCTCCACCTAAGGCACGGATTGTATTAGCACTGGTATCACCATACAGCACGTCATCACCCTCGGTTGGTGTATTAGCCAGTTGTTTCAGTGTAGTAGTATTCCAGACAGTGCCGTCCGCAAACTCAACAGAATCGAACTCATAGTCACTACCCGTAAAGAATTTCTGCACAGTAACCGTCTCTGCGGTGCTTTCTATGGTGAGTAGCAGATTACTATACCTATCACGCGCTACCTTGACATCCTGTGACGTAATGCCATCAAGGAAACGTATGACATCATGACTGCTGGTATTGTAATCAAGGTTGTTTACAATAGTATTGCCATCACCTCCAGCAATCAGGTAAACATCATTGCCATCGCCACCATACAACCAGTCATTGCCCGCACCACCATCCAACTTGTCATCGCCACCTCTACCATAAAGCGCGTCATCGCCATCGTCACCATACAGCTTGTCATCGCCAGTCCAACCATCCAGAAAGTCATTGCCACTGCCACCATACAGCTTGTCATCGCCAGTCCAACCATCCAGCGTGTCATTACCATCGCCACCATGCAGACTGTCATTACCATCGCCACCATATAGCGTGTCATGGCCCGCATCACCAAACAGCTTGTCATCGCCACTTCTACCATAAAGCGTGTCATGGCCATCGTCACCATACAGCTTGTCATCGCCACTGTTACCATCCAGAAAGTCATTGCCACTGCCACCATACAGCGTGTCATGGCCCAAGTCGCCAAACAGCTTGTCATTACCATCGCCACCCTTCAAATTATCATTGCCACTGCCGCCATACAGCTTGTCATCGTCGATCCCACCATCCAGCTTGTCATCGCCACTTCTACCATACAGCGTGTCATGGCCCGCATCACCATTTAGCTTGTCATGGCCATCGTAACCATCCAGAAAGTCATTGCCACTGCCACCATACAGTGCGTCATTGCCAGTCCGACCAAGCAACCAGTCATCGCCATCGTCACCATACAGCTTGTCATCGCCACTGCCACCATACAGTGCGTCATCACCAATCCCACCATACAGCTTGTCATCGCCCAAGTCGCCAAACAGCGTGTCATTGCCATCGCCACCATGGAGCGCGTCATTGCCATCGCCACCACTTAGCGTGTCATCGCCAATCCCACCATCCAGCGTGTCATTGCCACTTCTACCATACAGCGTGTCATGGCCCGCACCACCATTTAGCTTGTCATTACCCAAGTGACCATCCAGTGTGTCATTGCCACTGGCACCATCCAGCTTGTCATCGCCAGTCCAACCATTCAGCTTGTCATTACCATCGCCACCATACAGCTTGTCATCGCCATCGCCACCATGGAGCGTGTCATCACCAATCCCACCATACAGCTTGTCATCGCCATTTCTACCATACAGCTTGTCATTGCCAGCACCACCATTTAGCTTGTCATGGCCATCGTTACCATCCAGATAGTCATCGCCAGCCCAACCATTCAGCTTGTCATTACCATCGCCACCATACAGCTTGTCATCGCCATCGCCACCACTCAACGTGTCATCACCATCGCCACCATGCAACGGGTCGCTAACCTCGGTTGATGCAATAGCCAGTTGTTTCAGTGTAGTAGTATTCCAGACAGTACCGTCCACAAACTTGACGGCATCGATTTCATAATCACTACCCTCAAAAAACTTCCGCACAGTAACCGTCTCTTCAGTGCTTGCTATGGTGAGTAGCAGATCACCCCCATCACGCGCTACCTTGATATCTTGCGGCGTAATGCCAGAGAGGAAACGTATGACATCATGACTGCTAGTATTGGTGTCATGGTTGACTACAATGGTATGGCCATCACCTTTGATAATCAGATAAACATCATGGCCATCGCCACCATGCAGACTATCATTGCCATCGCCACCATGCAGTGCGTCATCACCACTGCCACCATGCAGTGCGTCATCACCACTGCCACCATACAGCTTGTCATTGCCAATCCCACCATACAGCTTGTCATCGCCAGCCCAACCAAACAGCGTGTCATTGCCATCGCCACCATGGAGCGCGTCATTGCCATCGTCACCATGGAGCGTGTCATCACCACTGCCACCATGGAGCGTGTCATTGCCACTTCTACCATACAGCTTGTCATCACCACTGCCACCATACAGCTTGTCATTGCCATCGTTACCATCCAGATAGTCATCGCCACTGCCACCATACAGCTTGTCATCGCCACTGCCACCATACAGCGTGTCATGGCCATCGTTACCATCCAGATAGTCATCGCCAGCCCAACCATGCAACTCGTCATTGCCCATGCCACCCTTCAGTGTGTCATTGCCATCGCCACCACTCAGCGTGTCATCACCAATCCCACCATCCAGCTTGTCATCGCCACTTCTACCATAAAGCGTGTCATGTCCCGCATCACCATTTAGCTTGTCATGGCCATCGTTACCATCCAGATAGTCATCGCCACTGCCACCATACAGTCCGTCATCGCCACTGCCACCATACAGCTTGTCATGGCCATCGTTACCATCCAGATAGTCATCGCCAGCCCAACCATACAGCTTGTCATCGCCACTGCCACCATGGAGCGTGTCATTGCCACTTCTACCATACAGCTTGTCATCGCCACTGCCACCATACAGCGTGTCATGGCCATCGTTACCATCCAGATAGTCATCGCCAGCCCAACCATCCAACGTGTCATCGCCAGCCCCACCATACAGCGTGTCATCGCCCCAACTACCATACAACTTGTCATCGCCATCGCCACCATTCAGAAAGTCATTGCCACTGCCACCATACAGCTTGTCATCGCCACTTCTACCATACAGCCAGTCATTGCCATCGTCACCATACAACTTGTCATCGCCACTGCCACCATACAGTCCGTCATCGCCACTGCCACCATACAGCTTGTCATGGCCATCGCCACCATCCAGATAGTCATCGCCAGCCCAACCATACAGCTTGTCATCGCCAGCCCAACCAAACAGCCAGTCATCACCACCATGCAACGGGTCACTAACCTCGGTTGATGCAATAGCCAGTTGTTTCAGTTTATCAGTATTCCAAACAGTACCATCGGCAAACTCAACTGCATTGATTTCAAATGCACCTACATCGACGAATCTATCACTCACAAAGAATTTCTCTACAGTAACCGTCTCTCCAGTGCTTTCTATGGTGAGTATCAGATTACCCCTATCACGCGTTGCCGTGTCACGCGTTACCTTGACATCCTCTGGCGTAATACCAGCGAGGAAACGTATGACATCATGATCAGGACTGCGGTTATTGTCGTAATTGCTGTTAACTATAGTGGTATTGCCATCGCCTTTGGCAATCAGGTAAATATCACTGCCACCACCACCATCCAACGTGTCATCGCCAGCCCCACCATACAGCGTGTCATCGCCCCAACTACCATACAACTTGTCATCGCCATCGCCACCATTCAGAAAGTCATTGCCACTGCCACCATACAGCTTGTCATCGCCACTTCTACCATACAGCCAGTCATTGCCATCGTCACCATACAACTTGTCATCGCCACTGCCACCATACAGTCCGTCATCGCCACTGCCACCATACAGCTTGTCATGGCCATCGCCACCATCCAGATAGTCATCGCCAGCCCAACCATACAGCTTGTCATCGCCAGCCCAACCAAACAGCCAGTCATCACCATCGCCACCATGTAGCACCTTGTCATCATTACTCATTAGTATTAGTCCTCAAGTTTAATTATATGTGTCTAGTTCAGGGACTAGACATGCATCAATCTGGAAAAACATCCCGCCCTGATGTGTTGGCCATCGTACCTTCTTGCCAATGATAATAATGAACCAATATAAAGAAATCAACCCTCCGGATAAAGAAATCAACCCTCTGGTCAACAGACACAAAATAGCCTATGTACGAAAGCCCCGCGCCCGATCAAATAAATCTGTAATCCAATACACCTGCGCCCCAATGGCGGCAAACGGCAATAGAATCCATACAACATTAAATAATGCGAGTACTAAAACAATCATAAAAAAATCGGCGCGGCTTAATTTATGGAAAATGTAAATAATCCAATCTAGCGTATCCGCTGGTTTTTTCCCCGCAGAGGCGGCGACTGCTGCTCTCGTCTTTGAATCTTTTTTTTCTTTGTTTTGTGCGTGATAAAACAAATCAACAACATAATCAATGGACGCACCCGCCGCCGCCGCACAACCAAACCAAAACCAAAATGCTTGTCCCATCGTCTGGCTAGTGCCATAACCTAACGCAACAAAAAAACTGGCATCCACCAGCCAGTCCGTCATATCGTCAAACTTGGCACCAAATTCAGACGACATGTTTTTTACGCGCGCAACCTCACCATCGCAATTATCAAAAATGTAGCTTGCGGTCATACATAAGGCACCCATAATGCCACCGATATAATTGCCCGAGGTAAAACAAACAGCACTCAATAAGCCAAACAATAAAGATGCCGCCGTGATCTGATTCGGCGTGATCGCAGTCTTCAGGAAGAGTGGTGTCAATCGATATGACAAATGACGCACTAAAGGAAATATGTGGGTCGGTGCGTTGCGTGTTGAGGTCATAACATAATGATCAAGTATCTATCTTAAATTGTCTGGTATGCTACTAATCTACTTGGTATTCTAATAGGTTGCTGAAAAATAGAAACACTTTACAAATCTAATGCTTCATCAAGTGTTATAAATTCTATAAAAGTTCAAACCCATGATTCGCCCATGATTCGCATTGCTTCCTATATCGGCTTATTTGTCGGGTTATTAGGTCTGACCTGGCTTATCGTATGGCAAGGAATAGATGAGATACTGGCACTGTTACAAAATTCTGGTTTCGCTTTGTTGCTATTGCCCATCGTCTGGTTCCCGAGTTTAATTGTAGCGGTTGTCTCCTGGCACTTTCTGTTTCCGGTTAAGCGCATACCGCCATGCAAAGAGATATTTCTTTCGTTATGGATGGGTCGGGCCATCAATACTTTATTACCCGTCGCATCGATTGGCGGAGAAATCGCCAAGGCGCGGTTACTTATACTCTGGGGCCGCGATGGGGTCGATGCCAGTGCCTCGGTTCTGGTCGATAAGACTGTACAGGCCATAGCCTTAGTACCGTGGGCTATTATCGGTACTGGCTTGCTGGTTTATCTTGCCATGGATAATGAATTGGCCAAGTTCATCATGCTTGGAACATTGCTCCTAGGGTTGGGTATTGTCGGGTTTGTGCTGGTGCAAAGAGCGGGTCTTTTTGGCTTTATTGCCCGGCTTGTTGGCAAGTTTAATACCTCCGATGGTTGGGGCAAAATCACGCATAACGCACATGATGTCGATGCCGTCGTAAAAGAAATCTACAGTAATAAAAAACGTTTTCTAATCTCGATACTATGGCGGACCACTGGCCTGATACTCCAAACAACCGAAGTCTATCTGGCCTGCTACCTCTTGGGATATCCCATTACTATTATTGAGGCACTGATGCTGAAAAGTCTGACCTCAATCATCACCGATATCGCTTTTGTTATTCCGAATGGTTATGGCATCCAGGAAGGGGGCTATGTGATGTTGGGTATGTTGATCGGCTTAACACCAGAATTTTCTCTCGCTATTTCTCTCGCAACACGTATACGAGAATTGATCGTCGACCTCCCAGGCCTGCTCTACTGGCAACATGTTGAAGCTAAATATATGCTAAAAAAAGACCTGAAAATCAGACCTGCCAGATAAGACGAAAAGATAAGGCGAAACAAATAAAATGACCCACATTTGATTAAACCGCCCCCAACATCGATAATCTCGATAATTCCCCGCAGATATTAAGAGCACTCATCGTTCTTGTCTAATGCACCTAAAAAGCATTATACTTGGCCGTTTGATTTATTAATTAAAAGATTCTACGCCCTGGTTTACGCTTGGGGGCAAGACAAGCAGAATCTTGATTACAGTAATTATGGTTTGCCGATGCAGATTGAATTTTTCAATATTTATCACATCTTTATTACATTGATATGCTTGTGTTCAGTAGGCTATCTCATGTTTGCCGTGTTTGCTGTCGTGCGCTTCAATCACAAACGTAATATCTCAATTACCCAGGTTTCTAACAAGGCTTCAATCACGCCGAATAATTTCCAACCCGCAGTCACCATCTTGAAACCTGTCTATGGGCTTGATTGTGAATTAGCCGCAAACCTGCGGAGTTTCTGCCAGCAAGATTATCCCGAATATCAAATCATCTTTGGATTGCACAATAAAAATGATCCAGCACTACCTATTATTAAAAACATAGTAAACGAGTTTAAAAATATCGATGTAAGTTACATTGTCGATTCGCGCCTA
Source organism: uncultured Gammaproteobacteria bacterium (assembly GCA_951812995.1). GTDB lineage: Bacteria > Pseudomonadota > Gammaproteobacteria > Eutrophobiales > Eutrophobiaceae > UBA7359. Next base: position 15,646 of record CATOTD010000002.1, read on the forward strand.
TACGGCACTAATCATAAGGTCTCAAACTTGATTAATATCTGTCCGGCCGCAAAACATGATTACGTGCTTATCGCCGACAGCGATATACGTGTCTCGGCAAATTATCTCTCTGCGGTGATGTCGCCCTTTGCTGATCCAACGGTGGGTGCTGTGACTTGCCTCTACGCTGGTTCTGCGCGCGGCAAGATGGCCTCATCCTTGAATGCCATGCTTATTAATGAATGGTTTTTACCGTCTGTTTTAATCTCCCGTGTGTTGCAACCGGTTAAATTTTGTCTGGGTGCGACTATGATCGTCCGTCATGATCTGCTAAACAGGATCGGCGGGTTTAAGGCCTTATCTAAGTTTCTGGCCGATGATTATATGCTTGGTAAGTTTATTTCAGACTTGGGCTATAAAATTCATCTGTCAGATTTTATCGTTGAAAACATTGTTGAAGAGGCCTCACTAAAGGATTTATTTTTGCATGAACTACGCTGGGCAAGAACATTAAGAAACGTTGAACCGTTGGGCTATGCGCTTACATTCCTGACAGATACGCTCGTCATCAGTAGCCTGGCAGCGGTTACGTGTTACATGGTGACAACAAGTCTAGCCTTGTCATTAATACCCGTTCTGTGGGCATTAATGATACGCATCATATTGCATCTATGTACGCATCAGATTGCCGGTTCAAATAATGCTGGTTCGATCTGGTTAATTCCGTTAAGAGATATTTTATCCTTCGGCATTAGAGTCATCAGTTTCACTGGCACATCAATCTGGTGGCGTAATCATTCATTCAATGTCGATGCGGCAGGACTGATGCACACCACAGAAGACTCACAACTCAAGCCGGATACGGAAGACAAGATACCCGATCTAACAACTTCACAAGATTACTAATCTGGAGGAATATACCTAAATGTTGAAATCATTATTTCTTAATCCACCATCGTTTAACGGCTTTGATGGCGGTGCTGGTTCGCGCTATCAATGTACCCGTGAAGTAAAATCATTCTGGTATCCAACGTGGTTAGCACAGTTAGCGGCATTGGTTGAAGGCAGTCGTTTAATTGATGCACCCGCACGGAATATGTCGCTTGAAGATGTATTACCATTGGCGACAGATTATGAGTTGCTGGTGCTCTATACCAGTACGCCTTCCTTCCCTAACGATGTAAGAATTGCTGAGGCCTTCAAAGAAAAAAATCCTGACTTGATTATCGGTTTTTGTGGTGCGCATGTCGCCGTAAATCCAGATCATTCCGTGCTGGCTTCTGCTACGATAGACTTTGTTGCAGGACACGAGTTTGATTTTACGATTAAGGAAGTAGCAGAAGGTAGGCCCATTGCAGAAATAGATGGCTTAATCTACAAGAAAGACGGCAAGCCAGTCCACAATAAACCACGCGCCTTGATTGAAGACATGGATACCTTGCCGTGGGTAACTAAAGTGTATAAAGAAAATCTGGTTACAACAGATTATTACAATGGCTATATGCTACATCCTTACATGTCGTTCTATACCGGTCGCGGTTGCAAATCACGTTGTACGTTCTGCCTCTGGCCGCAAACTATTTCAGGTCATAATTACCGTACGCGCTCCATTGAAAATATCATTGGTGAGCTACGCTATGCCCGTGACAACTTTCCTGAAATCAAAGAATTCTTTTTTGACGATGACACACTGACAGATAACATTCCCAACGTAGAAGCCCTGGCCAAAGAAATTGGCAAGCTGGGTATTACCTGGTCATGCAATGCCAAGGCGAATGTGCCTTACGAAACATTAAAGATTATGAAAGACAATGGTCTGCGTTTATTGTTGGTGGGTTATGAATCAGGCAATCAACAGATCCTGGTTAATATCAAGAAAGGCATCCGTACCGATATCGCACGTCAATTTACAGCGGATTGTCATAAACTTGGGATCGTAATACACGGCACGTTTATCGTTGGACTGCCGGGCGAGACTAAAGACACTATTGAAGAATCAATTCGCTACGCACAGGAGTTGAACCCGCAAACTATTCAAGTATCGTTGCCAGCGGCTTATCCTGGCACTTTCTTATATAAGCAAGCTGTTGAAAATGGTTGGTTGGTTGTTGATGAAGATTTGGTTGGTGATGATGGCGTGCAACACTCCGTATTAAACTATCCGCATCTGCCTAGCGAAGATATCTTCGCCGCCGTTGATAATTTTTATAAACGCTTTTATTTCCGCCCATGGAAAATGGCCACGCTGTTTTTCGAAATGTGTCGTGATTGGGAGATCATGAAACGTCGGCTTCGTGAAGGCGTAGAGTTCTTTAAATTCTTGTTTCGTCGGGAGAGCACAGCCTGAAGAAGCTGATTGTTACTGGTGATGATTTTGGCCTTTCTATTCCAGTAAATAATGCGGTAGTAACGGCATACGAAAAAGGCATCCTGACAACTACCAGTTTAATGGTAGCAGCACCTGCTGTTGAGGATGCAGTTTCTCGCGCAAAAGACAAGCCTTCCCTAAACGTTGGGTTGCACTTGGTATTGAGTAACGGCAAAGCTTCTGCAGCCGCTACAGACATTCCCGCGCTGGTCAACAGTAATGGCGAGTTTTCAAACAATCCGTTGGCAAGTGGCATCAAGATGTTCTGCAATGCTGAAACGAAAATTCAACTTGAAAAAGAAATTCGTGCACAGTTTGCAGCATTCAAGGCAACGGGGCTTAAATTGGATCATGTTAACGCTCATAATCATATGCACTTACATCCAACGGTGTTCGATCTAATGCTTAACATTGGTAAAGAATTTAACATGACCGCAATTCGTATCCCCAATGAACCACCGCTGGCATCAATCATCAATAGTCGGAAAGAAAAATTACAACGTTATCTTCGTTGGATCTTTTTTAAGCCTTTTGTTTCACGTATGAAGAGACTATGTGTGAAAAATAATATTACATTCAATGACATCATTTATGGTTTGCATGATAGCGGTCACATGAATATAGATACGCTAATTCGTATTATTCCCCATACACCTGATGGCATTACCGAGATTTATATGCACCCTGCAACTGAACGCTGGGATAATATTGACCCTGCTGCAAATGATTATGAATTTGAAGCTGAGTTCAAGGCTTTAATACACGCGCGCGTAATACGCACCGTTGATAAATTCAATATTAAACTCTGTGGATTTAATAATGCGGGGCGGATGTCAAGCCCCTAATCTATCCTGTCAAACATGGTTGGCGATTCCTGGACACATAAAATAGCGCGCGTTTGCATACTGCCTTTAGTCAACACGCCAATAACACCAAACCACCTTACAATGCTGCGCTTGGTAATAGGCCTGGTAGCTTGTAGCGCACTTGCCATAGGTTCAGCAGCAGGCAACCTATGGGGTGGCGTACTATGGTTAATCTCTGCATTTCTCGACCGTGCCGATGGCGAACTCGCAAGGGTCTCAGGTACAAGCAGTGCATGGGGACATAAGTTTGATTATTTTTGTGATGTCACCGTGACAGCACTATTCTTTATCGGTATCGGCATCGGCGCACGTGATAACGTTTTAGGTGTGTGGTCTATCGCGACAGGGATCAGTGCTGCAATGGGCGTTGTTGCCGCAGAAATGCTGGCAGAAGTGATTGATCAGGCTCAAAAAGATACTGGTGAGAAAGCCTATGCGGGTTTCGCTGGATTTGATTTCGATGATATTCTATATTTATTCGCTCCAATTGTTTGGTTGGACTGGCACTTCCTTTTTCTTATTGGCGCATCAGTTGGGGCACCCCTTTTTGCATTGCTCACCTGGTATCGATTACAAAAATTAAAACAGGGCCCATGAATATTATTTGCGCCTCTAATTGCTTAACGCCAGAAGCACAAGAAAAAATTAACCAGACAACACCGTCAAACACAAAGCCATCAATATATTTGGCGCAAGTCCTAATGCCAGGATTAACAAACCGTTCATACTCAATACAAACCGCATTTGCTTTGACGATTTTACCGATGTCATTGCGTTTGGTGTATCAAAGTACATCAGTTTAATGATACGCAGATAGTAATAAACACCAATAATCGAGAATACAACGGCGATGCCGGCGAGTTCGACAAAGCCAGACGCAACCAATTCTTTTAACACAAACCATTTTGACCAAAATCCCAGGAAGGGGGGCACGCCCGCCATCGAAAACATAATGCAAAGCATGACAAATGCGAACCAGGGATTGCGTTCTGCAAGACCTTTAAAGTCTTCAAGCAGATCGGCTTCAAAGCCATTACGCCCCAGCAGGATAATCATACCAAAGGCACCCATACTCATTAATGCGTAGCTGATAATGTAAAACATGGAACCCGAAAAACCAGATAGTGTGCCAGCAATCAAACCCAGGAATAAAAAACCGACGTGCGCTATCGTCGAGTAGGCCAACATACGTTTTATATTGGTTTGTGCAATGGCAATAATATTGCCGGTTGCCATTGATAACACTGCCAGAATGATTAATATCGACTGCCAATCGCTTATTAGCGGCATTAAGCCATCAACCAGTACACGCATTGCCATTGCAAAGGCCGCGATCTTTGGTGCCGTACTGATAAATAAGGTGACCGATGTGGGTGCGCCTTGATAAACATCTGGCACCCACATATGAAAAGGTGCTGCACCCAATTTGAATGCAATACCAATGATCATGAAGATCATGCCATAGACAAAGTACATTCTATTTGTAGCATCGACATTGATCGTCTCGGCAATAGTCATTAATTGCAGGGAACCGGTGAGTCCATAGATCATGGAAATACCATATAACAACATGCCCGATGCCAATGCGCCCAACACAAAGTATTTCATTGCGGCCTCCGAAGCAGAACTTGAATCGCGCTGCATGGCTACCATGGCATATAATGAAAGTGATAATAATTCGAGGCCAAGATAAACGGATAACAAGCTATAGGCAGAGGTCATGATCATCATGCCGAGTACAGCAAACAAGCCAAGCACGAAGTATTCACCTTGTACACAATTACGTTCTTTTACATATTCATACGAATAAAAAAACACGACACATGAAATACCACACATAAACGCCTTGAGAGTGGCACTCATAGCATCACTGACGAAGCTACCGTGAAATGCGATAGCGGTATTTGTTGGGAAGTCAAATAAAATCAGGGCCAGTACAATCAATAAACTTGCTTGTGTGGTCCAATACGTCAATAAATGTGCCGGGTCTTTACTAAACGCATCAATTATCAATATGAGACATGCGAGCGCAAGTAGCGTTATTTCTGGCAGTACAATGATTAAGTCGGCATTCATAATTGACTATAAAATCTTTGTTTGGGACACATGTTGAACAAGCTGTTCTACTGTTACATGCATGATGTCAAATAGCGGTGCTGGCCAGATACCAAATATCAACACCACGATTGCCAGCAGGAAGAGGATAAATGTTTCGCGCCCATTAATATCCTGCAACTTAGCCACGGCATCCTGCGTAATCTCACCAAAGACAACACGTTTATACAGCCATAGGGTATACGCCGCGCCCAGGATTAACGTCAATGCGGCCGTAAATGCGATCCAGAAATTTGCCTCAAAACTGCTGAGTATGACCAGAAACTCGCCGACAAAACCTGATGTGCCTGGTAATCCCGCGTTGGCCATTGCAAATAACATCATAAAAGCGGCGAAGTACGGCATACTATTTACGACACCCCCATAGTCTTTAATCATGCGGCTATGCATACGGTCATACATGACACCGACACAGAGGAACATGGCAGCAGAAATGAAGCCGTGCGATATCATCTGCATCATGGCACCTTCCATACCCATTATTGCGCTAGCTGGTGAACCTGATGCCGCCATAATACTGAACGGTATAAAAAATCCGAGCGTCACAAAACCCATATGCGAAATAGATGAGTAGGCGATCAGTTTTTTCATGTCTTCCTGAACCAGGGCAATAAAACCAATATAGACAATGGCAATTAATGACAAGACGATCATGGCCTCATTAAAAAACAAACTGGCATCGGGTGTAATCGGCAAACTAAACCTGAGAAAACCATAGCCGCCCATCTTCAACATGAGTGCGGCCAGTATTACGGAACCACCCGTTGGTGCTTCTACGTGCGCATCAGGCAACCATGTGTGTACTGGCCACATGGGTATTTTTACAGCAAAGGCCAGAAAAAAGGCGATAAAAATATATTTCTGTGCAGTTAAACTCAATGGTACATCGTGCAATGCCTGTATATTAAAACTGTCTGCGGCAGAGTATAGATAAAGAAAGGCCACCAGCATGAAGACTGAACCCAAGAAGGTGTAAAGAAAGAATTTTACGGTGGCATAAACGCGGTTCGGGCCACCCCAAATGCCGATAATCAAAAACATGGGGATCAGCATGGCTTCCCAGTACACATAAAACAAGATGGCATCTAGCGCAGCAAAGACACCGTTCATCAAACCAGTCAGTACTAAGAAGGCGCACATATAATAGGAGATATGTTTTTCTATCACTTCCCAGGCGGCCAATATAACCAGGATAGTCGTAAAACTGCTTAACAGTATTAATGGCAACGCAATACCATCAACACCCAAATGATATTTAATATTAAAAGTCGTAATCCAGTCTGCTTCTTCAACAAACTGCATACCCGCATAATCAGGATCAAACCAACAATATAATATGACGGAAAATATAAAGGTGAGAATGGCAACAGCAAAGGCAAAATATTTGACCGTTTGTTCCTGACGGTCGCCCGCAATCAAGACCCATATCCCACCGATAATCGGTGTCCAGATAAGCAGGCTTAAAAGGGGTAAGCTGTTAAATGTCATTGTCTAAAATTATTATCTAAATCAGGCACTGATCAATTCAAAATACCATGGACAAACACAGCCAGTAGCACAAGTAATCCTATAATAATTGCAAAGGCATAATGATAGAGGTAACCCGACTGAAGATGACGCACCATACTCGAAAAAACCCGCACGCTTCTTGCCGTGCCATTGACAAAAAAACCATCAATAATATTAATGTCACCGAACCGCCACAGTAGTTGCCCAATTCGGATCGCCCCTTTTGCAAAGAGGCGTTGGTTAAGATCATCAAGGCCATATTTGTTGAGCAATATACGGTGAACAAAGCCAAATTTACTCACCAGTTTTGCAGGAAAATCTGGAAACTTGATATAGCACAACCAGGCAACGAAAATGCCGGCACTCATTAAGAGTAGCACCAGAGGATGTTGGATAGCGTGTAGTAAAAATCCACTAATGCCATGATAATCGCCTCCCATGTGCGCTAATACATCATGACTTTCAGCAACATGGACAGCATCACCAAAATAGTCACCAAACAACATGGGTTCTATCAAGAACGCCCCCAATATTAAAGACGGAATTGCCAATACGATTAATGGCACTGTCACAACAAAGGGTGCTTCGTGCAGATGCTTCCAGGTCTCAATATCTATTCTTTGTTCACCGTGGAAAGTCATAAAAAATAATCGGCAACTGTATAAAGCGGTGATAAACACACCAACGACTACCGAGAAATAAGCGAAATCTGATCCTGCCAGGGTAGAGTGACGAATGGCTTCAATAATGGCATCTTTGGAAAAGAAACCAGCGGTACCGGGAAATCCGATCAATGCTAACGTTCCAAATAAACAGCATATCCATGTAATGGGCATCACTTTGTATAAGCCTCCCATCTTTCGCATATCTTGTTCATGGTGCATAACTATGATCACAGCCCCTGCACCGAGAAATAACAGTGCCTTAAAAAAGGCATGTGTCACCAAATGAAACATGGCCGCCGCATAGGCCGAGGCACCGAGCGCAACAGTCATATAACCCAATTGCGATAAAGTAGAATAAGCAATCACACGTTTAATATCATTTTGTACCAACCCTAATAAACCCATCAATAAGGCAGTTATAGCACCGGTCACCAGAATAAAACTTAATGCTGTGTCAGACAGCTCAAACAGCGGCGACATCCTTGACACCATAAAGATACCAGCAGTAACCATCGTCGCGGCATGGATCAAGGCAGAGATAGGTGTCGGGCCTTCCATTGAGTCTGGTAACCAGACATGTAGTGGAACTTGAGCAGATTTACCCATCGCCCCTATGAATAGACAAATACAGATCACGGTCATTAAAGACCACGGCTCATCACCTAAAATGACGATTGTGGAGTCGGCATGTTGGGCAACGTTGCTAAAAATAGCGGCGTAATCAAGCGTATTAAACGCCATAAAAATAGCAGCTATACCTAATAAGAAGCCAAAATCACCTATCCGGTTTACCAAAAAGGCCTTCATGCTGGCAAATATAGCCGTCTCTTTTTTATACCAAAAACCAATCAATAAATAAGACACCAGGCCAACCGCTTCCCAGCCAAAGAACAATTGCAGGAAATTATTCGACATGACTAACATCAACATAGAAAAGGTGAACAGTGAGATATAACTGAAGAAGCGTTGATAACCCGGGTCATCATACATATAGCCGATGGTATAGATATGTATCATCCACGACACGAATGTAACAACGACCATCATGGTGACAGATAACGAATCTATCAAAAACCCAATCTTGAAATCCATGCCACCGCTACTCAACCAGGTATAGAGTGTTTGATTGTAGGTTTCGCCACCATCAAATACATGATATTTGTAAGCAATCATGGAGAGGATACTCGACACTCCCACCCCCGTGATCGTTACCCAATGAGCGCCGCTTCTACCTATGATCTTGCCTGCAAGACCCGCAAGCAACGCACCAATCAGCGGTGCCAGCACGATAGTGAGATAAATTTGTTCCATATATGTTGCCATCTTTATCCGTACTATCCTTTCATACTATTTAGGTCATCAACATTAATCGTATCCTTGTTGCGAAACATAACAACCAGTATGGCCAGGCCAATCGCCGATTCAGCCGCGGCGACGGTCAAAATAAAGAATACAAAAACCTGTCCATGTATATCACCAAGAAAATGAGAAAAGGCGATAAAGTTCATATTGACCGACAGTAACATCAACTCAATACACATCAGGAGAATAATCACATTCTTTCGATTTAAAAAAATACCCACAACGCTGATACAAAATAACATTGCAGCTAATAATAAAACTTCAGGTAAGGTAATCACGCTTTGGGTTCCTTATGCCTGGTACTGGACTCGGGTTGCATCTTAATAATACGTAATCGGTCTTGTTTTTTAACAAACACCTGATCTTCAGGGTTTTTAGTCTTGTTGATTTTAGTCTTGTTGATACTGAGCGAGATAGCGGCAATGATTGCAACCAACAATATCGCACCCGCAATTTCGAATTGATAGAGATATTCTGTGTAGAGCGTCAGGCCTAATGCTTTCGTATTACTATATTCGGCCGCGACAGTTGGCATTGCCATATAGGTATCAGACGCAAAATAATCTGCGCCAACGACCAGGCCCATAGACGCTACCAGCAATACAGCGATCGTAATACCGGCGGGCAAGAATCGCGCAAAGCCTGCACGTAAGGCGACCAGATTAATATCCAACATCATAACTATAAATAAAAACAACACCATAACCGCGCCGACATAGACTAATATCAGGGCAATCGCCAGAAACTCCGCTTGTAATAATAACCAGATTGCCGCCGAGGCAAAAAAAGACAACACCAGCGATAAAGCAGCATGGATTGGGTTACGCATAGACACGACCATAGCGGCAGATAAAAGCAATATCCCACCAAAAAAATAAAAGACGATTTGTTCAATCATTGATACAGTTTTTTATTGTTTATTTATCGTTTAGTCTGTCGTTATTATCGATAGAGCGCATCTTTAGCCCGGTCTTCAGCAACTTGTTTTTCATACAGATCACCTATTTCCAACAACCTTGATTTTGTCATCAGCAAATCACCACGCTGCTCGCCGTGATACTCGAATATTCGCGTCTCGACTATAGAATCTACCGGGCATGATTCTTCACAAAATCCGCAAAAGATACATTTAGTTAAATCAATATCATATTTTGTTGTACGCCGACTACCGTCATCGCGGCCTTCAGATTCGATTGTTATGGCAACAGCGGGGCAGACTGCTTCACATAATTTACAGGCGATACAGCGTTCTTCGCCATTCGGATAACGGCGCAAGGCATGTAGACCACGAAAACGATGCGATTGCGGTGTTTTTTCTTCTGGATATTGCACGGTTATTTTTCGTTTAAACATATAGCGGCCGGTCAAACGTAAACCCTTCAATAGCTCCCAAAGGAATAAGCTGCTTATGTAATTTTTAATTTTGTTCAGCATGGATTATTAAAACCAGGGTGGCGTATTCATGACGACTAATACTGATACAACGACTAACCAGACTATGGTAATAGGAATGAACACCTTCCAGCCCAAACGCATAATTTGGTCATAACGATAACGTGGAAACGTTGCCCTGCACCACAAAAACAGCAACATAAAAAAGGATGTCTTGGCTAATAGCCAGAACAGGGGCGGTACCCAGGCAAATAGATATGAAAAAACAGGGATCCCTTGAAAGGGCGATAACCAACCCCCGCAAAACATGAGCGCACAGAGTATGGCAATTAGAATCATATTGGCGTATTCGGCCATGAAGAATACCGAGAAAGCCATGCCACTATATTCAACATGAAAACCGGCAACGATTTCAGACTCGCCTTCAGCAACATCAAAGGGCGCGCGATTTGTTTCTGCCAGACCTGATATGAAATAGATAACAAACAAGGGGAACAGCGGCAACCAAAACCAGTGAACCACGCTACCCGCTTGCGCATTTACAATATCGCCAAGGTTTAAACTGCCAGCGGCAACTAACACACCCACCAGGGCAAAACCCATGGCAATTTCATACGCCACTATTTGCGCCGCCGAGCGCATGGCACCCAAGAAGGCATATTTAGAATTTGAGGCCCAGCCTGCAATGATCACACCATAAACCGCCAATGACGTTAACGCCAAGACATACAGCAGGCCCGCGTTAATATCTGCCAGTACTTTCGTATCATCAAATGGAATCACGGCCCAGGCAGCGAGTGAGGGCGCTAAAGATAATATCGGTGCTATGACAAACAATGATCGGTTGGATCCAGTGGGAATGACGATCTCTTTCACGATCAATTTAACTGCGTCGGCAATGGGTTGCCCTAGCCCCCATAAACTAAATCCGAAAAAGCCCACCCGATTCGGGCCAATACGTCCTTGAATAAACCCGATTACCTTGCGCTCCGCATAAGTAAAATACGCAACCGTTATCAAGACCGGTACTAATATCGCCACAATTTTCACGATTGTTTGCAAAACCGTCATTGCTTCTGTTTGATAATCAGTCGGCATGACAAACATTGTCAGCGGCAACAATACATTCTGGCTGATGAATTGGTAGATTGTTTCTAACATACATCAAGCCTTTGCAATTTTGATCAAGCCAAAAGCGGCACCTAGATCAATTTGCGCCGGATGTGCTGATTGAATCAGGACGCAATTATCAGGCACTCTGTCGTCAATGATTACTTTCATAATCACCGATTTTTCATCTTGCATGACTTCTGCATTATCCGCATTATCCAGTTTATTATTTGCGGCCAGTGTTGCATTGATATGCACAGCACCGTCAGCAACATCTTTTGTTTGTTGTAACGCAGTCGCTCGTCGACAAAGCGGATCGATCATATTCATCGGTATTTCCGTAATACGTTGCAAGCCTGTTGCATTAGATTCAATCGTTGCCGGCAACTGCCATCGATCCATATTATCAGTCTTGATATCACCTATTTGTTGCCGGACCTCGTTATAGACTTGCTCTACAGATTGATAATCAAAACCGTTAAGCTCAAACATGTTGCCCAGCACTCTGAGTATTTTCCAGGCCGGTCTTGCCTCACCAAGTGGCGGCACAACACCCGTAAAGCTTTGGCTATTACCTTCATTATTTATGTAAGTACCCGCGGTTTCTGCAAAGACTGAAATGGGCAACATGACATCTGCATAATTTTCAATTTCGTCACTGCGATAGGCCGTTAATGCAATAACCAGCTCGGCCTCTTGCATTGCTGTGCGCGCTGCGCGGCTGTCCCAACAATCCAGTTCTGGCTCAACCCCCATAAGCATGTAAGCCCTTAATTTTGCTTGCAGCATTTTATTTGCGTCCATACCCGTCTGTGAATTTTTCTTACCGCCAGCGGTTCGATGCGGAACAGCACCCGCTAACCAGACACCAGCACTGTTTGCGGCCTCAGACAGGTAGCCAAATTGTGCATGGCTGTATTTGGCAAGCAGTCCAGCAAGTGCGCGCAGAGATGAAAATTGTGGATGGGCCGTTGCAATATTACCCAATAATATAATTGCGTTGTCGGCTTCAAGCAGTCTTTTCGCAATTTTTTTATGCGCATCAGAAACGGTTGCATTGTTGATACACTGTTGTATCTGATCGTCAATTGACTGTGTAGATGAGGCAAGTAGCACCTTTAGAACAGCAGCCAATTCCATTGCCATCTGCCCGGGTGCAACAATACGTTTTTCTGCAATTGGGTAGTTGTAGTCATAAGCAATGGGATTCAACAGCATGATGGCAGCACCTTTTAGTGCGGCCTTGCGTAAACGATGATTTATGATGGGTTGTTCTTTTCTAACATGACTACCGATCAGAAAAGCGGATTGTACTGTTTCAATCCCGGCAATGGATTTTCCCAGCCAGGGGAATTGTGGCACTGAATCTTGATCTGAAAAATCAACCTGCCTTAGCCGCCCGTCAATATTGTCAGTACCAAGCCCCCGCGCAAATTTTTGTAACAAATACAGCTCTTCAGTTGTTGCCGAAGGTGCCGCTAAAAAACCTATTTGCTCTGCACCATGCGCTGCAATGATGTCACTTAGTCTGTCTTTAGCAAACGTCAATGCCGTTTCCCAATCAAGCTCTTTCCAGACACCCTCTGTTTTAATCATTGGCACCTGTAAGCGATCATCGCTGTAAATACCTTCATAACTAAATCGATCACGATCAGAAAGCCAGACTTCATTAATGGCTTCATTGCTGGCCGGCACAACACGTTTAACACGATCGCCTTTGATATGTAAATGGATATTAGATCCGACCGAATCATGCGGCGCGATGCCCTCTTTCTGTATCAATTCCCAGGTGCGGGCCGTATAACGAAAAGGTTTTGATGTTAATGCACCAACTGGACAGAGATCGATAATATTACCCGACATTTCCGAGCGAACACTTTTTTCAATATACGTGCCTATCTCCATATTCTCGCCGCGACCAGTCGCCCCGATTTCACGTAAACCAGCCACTTCTTCACCAAATCGAACGCAGCGAGTACAATGAATACAACGGGTGAGATCGGTTTGTATTAACGGACCGATATTTTTATCCTTGACGACGCGCTTTTTCTCTTGATAACGCGAAACGTCACCACCATAACCCATGGCCATATCCTGTAATTCACATTCACCACCCTGATCACAGATTGGGCAATCTAATGGGTGATTGATCAACAAAAATTCCATAATGGATTTTTGTGCATCAACAGCGATCGCGGAACGGGTTTTAACCTTCATCCCATCCATCACGGGTGTCGCACAGGCGGGTAATGGTTTCGGCATCTTTTCAACTTCAACCAGGCACATTCTGCAATTGGCGGCAACGGTCAATTTTTTGTGGTAACAAAAGCGCGGCACATGGATGTTATTTGCATCGGTTACCTCGATCAGCATTTGTCCCTTGTTCGCTTTTAAGGACTGACCATCTACTTCAATCGTTATTTGCTCGTCTGACATGATTATTACATATTTTGATTATCGCTAGCTCTTTCGGCATCAACCAGGCAACGTTTATGGTCAATGTGATACTGAAATTCAGCTCTGAATTGTTTAATAAAACTTCGCACTGGCCAGGCCGCAGCATCGCCAAAGGCACAAATTGTTCGCCCTTCTATTTTACTTGCAACATCATCAAGTTTATGTAGATCATCTGGCGCACCATTGCCCGCTTCTATGCGTTTAACGACGCGGTATAACCAACCGGTACCTTCGCGACACGGCGTACATTGCCCGCAAGACTCGGAAAAATAAAATCGCGATAGTCGCTCCAGTGCCTTGACCATACAGGTGGTATCATCCATGACTATGACCGCACCTGATCCCAGCATCGAACCAGCTTTGGCAATGGCATCGTAATCCATATTGGTTGCAAGCATGACATCGCCATGCACAACCGGCATCGAACAACCGCCAGGAATAACGGCTTTTAATTTACGCCCATTGCGTACGCCGCCTGCCATTTCCAACAGCGTTGAGAACGGCGTACCGAGTGGGATCTCAAAATTACCGGGTTTATTAACGTGTCCACTAACAGAAAAACATTTCATGCCACCACTGTTGAGTACGCCTTTTTCTGCAAACCAACTGCCCCCATTTTGAATAATGTTGGGGACTGATGCGAGACTTTCCGTGTTGTTTATGGTCGTCGGTTTGCCATATAAACCAAAATTAGCTGGAAACGGCGGTTTAAATCTTGGCTGGCCTTTTTTACCTTCCAGGGATTCAAGTAGCGCTGTTTCCTCGCCACAGATATAAGCGCCAGCCCCCAAGCTGGCATGGATATCAATACTGACATCAGTGCCTAAAATATGTTTGCCTAACAACCCCGCTTGATAGGCTTCTTTTAATGCAGTATCAAAACGCAGAAAGGGTTCATCCATAAACTCACCACGGATATAGTTGTAGCCAACACTGGCACCCGTGGCGTAACAAGCAATGGCGATACCTTCAACAATCGCATGTGGGTTGTAGCGCAATATGTCTCGATCTTTGCATGTACCAGGCTCACTCTCATCAGAATTGCAGACAATGTATTTCTGATCAGTCGCATTGCGCGGCATAAAACTCCATTTCAGTCCAGTCGGAAAACCAGCACCGCCTCTGCCTCTTAACCCCGAAGTCTTGACCTCGGCAATAATGTCTTCAGGCCGCATCTTGTCGTTGATAATTTTTTTCCATGCCTGATAGCCATCAACCTTCAAATAGTTGTCAAACGTCCAAGGTTCATCAAACTTAAGTGTGGCGAAACAAATGCTGTTTATTTCCATAAAATCAATCCAGATTATCCAAAATCTCGTCCATCTTATCTGGTGTCAGATTCTCATAATATTTATGGTCGATCATCATCATGGGGCCGCCACAACAGGCCGCTAAACATTCTTCTTCACGTTTTATATAAAACTTCCCATCGGCGGTCGTATCGCCTGTCTTAATGCCGAGTTTCTTTTCTAATCGATCGACGATGTCATCAGCACCCATTAGCAAACAGGAAATATTTGTACACACTGAAATACTATGACGACCCACAGGCTTTGTTTCAAACATGGAATAAAAAGATGCCACTTCATAGACTGCGATATTCGACATGCCAAGGTACTCGGCAACAGCATCCATTAATGCCGTCGTTAGATAACCCTCATTTTGATGCTGTGCTTCGCGCAAGGCGGCAAGGACCGCGGACTGCTTGTTGTCTTCAGGATATTTTTTCAACCACCGGTCTATTTCTGATCGAGTGTGCTCGGAAAGTACCGTTTTCGCTGTTACAGTCATGTGTCAATATATTGCAAATAGATTGATGCGGGCGTATTTTGCAGGCAAGACAGGCGGTTTTGAACGTGCCTTATTAAGCCCTAAGGAATACGCAGATCGGCACCATATAATATGGACAGACAAGCGGATCATCGATCAATTTCCCCGAAAACAATATCCTGGGTGCCAATAACTGCAACCACATCTGACAGCATGTGTCCTTTGACCATTTCATTCATAGATGCCAGGTGGGCAAAACCAGGGGCGCGTATTTTCAAGCGATATGGTTTATTGGCACCATCTGCTATCAGATAAATACCAAACTCGCCTTTGGGATGTTCTACGGCTGCATAAACTTCACCTGCCGGGACACAATAACCTTCCGTAAATAACTTAAAGTGATGAATCAAAGATTCCATATCATCTTTCATTTTTTCACGACTCGGCGGTACCAATTTGTGATCATCGAGCATAACCGGACCAGGATTTTGTTTTAACCAGTCGGTACATTGCTGGATAATCCGATTTGATTGTCGCATCTCTTCCACGCGCACCAGATAGCGATCATAGCAATCACCGTTGGTACCAACCGGTATATCAAAATCCAGTTGCTCATAAACATCGTAAGGTTGCTTCTTTCTCAAATCCCAGGCAATGCCCGAGCCACGCAACATGGGGCCAGTGAAACCCAATTGCAGTGCCCGTTCGGGTGTGACTTCAGCAATGCCAACGGTGCGTTGTTTCCAGATGCGATTATCCGTCAACAGGGTTTCATACTCATCAATACAGCCCGGGAACCGATCGGTAAACGAGCTTATAAAATCCAGCAACGAGCCTTGTCTATTGATATTCAGGCGATCTACTTCTGCCTGTGTATGCCATTTGGATGCTTCATATTTTGGCATCATCAAGGGCAGGTCTCGGTAGACACCACCAGGGCGAAAGTACGTCGCGTGCATACGCGTACCTGATACCGCCTCATAACAATCCATCAAGTCTTCACGTTCCCGAAAACAATACAGAAAGATAGTCATTGCCCCGATATCCAGGCCATGCGCACCCAACCACAACAAGTGATTTAGAATGCGCGTGATTTCGGCAAACATGACGCGTATATACTGTGCGCGTCGGGGTGGTGTTACGCCGAGCAATTTTTCAATCGCCATGACATAGGCATGTTCATTACACATCATGGAAACATAATCAAGCCGATCCATGTAGCCAATACTTTGATTAAACGGCTTGCTTTCAGCCAGTTTTTCAGTCCCGCGATGCAATAAACCAATATGTGGATCGGCTCTTTCGATCACTTCGCCATCCATTTCCAAAATCAATCGCAGAACCCCATGTGCCGCCGGATGTTGAGGACCGAAATTCATTGTCATATTACGAATTTCAGGCATCGCTTTGATCCTCTTTTGCGGCAACATGACGTGTGTCATCACGGATAACCCTTGGCACCAACACCCGATTAGTAATGGTTACCGGCTGATAAACAACGCGCTTTTTATCTGGATCGTAACGTACTTCTACATTGCCCTCTAATGGAAAATCCTTGCGAAAGGGATGGCCGATGAACCCGTAGTCCGTCAATAAACGACGCAAATCAGGGTGGCCTTCAAACAGAATACCAAACAAATCGAATGCTTCTCGTTCAAACCAGTCTGCCGAACACCAGATATTGACGACTGATGCAATGCGAGGATGTTCGCCAGTCAAATAACAACGTAGCCGTAAGCGCGTATTATGTTGTATCGATAATAAGTGATAGACAACAGCGAAACGCTGATCAACAGCATGATCGTCAACAGCATTATCGTCAACATTGGCACTGTGCTGAGGGGTATTAGCACTGCGCCCGCGACTAAACCCGGTTGTTGTTGCCTCATTGGTCGCCCAATCAACCTGCCCATAGGTTGAGTAATCAACACCACATAAATCAGAAAGTTGCGTGAAAGCAAACAGTGCATCATCGCGCAACACCCCACACACTGATAACAAATGCTCGGCGGGGATTACCAATGTGGTTTCATCTCGATCAGTCACGCAACTGATCAATACATCACTGAATCGTTCTGCAAGTGTTGTTGCAAGATGAGTGACAGATTCCGTCATGCTGTAATTGGCGTTACCGAGCGATTGTATTAGTTCGTTTTATCTTTTTTTGTAATTGTATTATGCCAAATAAAAGTGCTTCTGCTGTCGGTGGACACCCAGGGACATAGACATCAACTGGCACGATACGATCACAACCTCTGACAACCGCATAGGAATAATGGTAGTAACCACCACCATTGGCACATGAGCCCATAGAAATGACCCAGCGTGGTTCGGCCATCTGATCGTAGACCTTGCGCAACGCGGGTGCCATCTTGTTGACCAGTGTTCCGGCAACAATCATGACATCGGACTGTCTTGGGCTAGGTCGAAATACGACACCAAACCTATCCAGATCATAACGCGAAGCACCCGCCTGCATCATTTCAACAGCGCAACAAGCAAGTCCAAACGTCATGGGCCACATGGAGCCGGTTCTTGCCCAATTAATCAGTTTGTCTACGCTGGTAGTGACAATACCCGCCTCATGTATCTTTTCTGCCGATCCCATTAACCCCCTACTCCCATTCCAGTGCGCCTTTACGCCACTCATAGATAAAGCCGACCACGAGCACCCCAAGAAACATCATCATCGCCCAAAATCCAGCCATGCCAATGCCTTCCAACGCAACAGCCCAGGGAAATAGAAATGCTATTTCAAGATCGAAAATAATAAACAAAATGGCAACAAGATAATAACGCACATCAAATTTCATACGGGCATCTTCAAAGGCCTCAAAACCACACTCATAAGGGGATTGCTTTTCCGAATCGGCACGAGCATGACCCAGCAATTTACCCAAGACCAGGTTGAGTACAATCAGCACTATGCCGAGTGCCAAGCCGACAAAGGTAAAAATAAGGATTGGAAAATAATTTACCAGCATTTACTTGTTTTAAAAACTCTTAAGTTAAGCGTGAATTATAACTAGCAGTATACTAACAAGATTCAAGCCAATCACCTAAAAACGCTGATATTTTTATAAAGTTAATCCAAAAATCAGTACGCCCTTAAGAACATGGTTGGTGGCCAGGGACAGAATCGAACTGCCGACACGAGGATTTTCAGTCCTCTGCTCTACCGACTGAGCTACCTGGCCATTATTGTTATGAATGGTTATTTTCTTAGATTGTTCCCAACATCCAGGCCTACTGCTAACACCCTAAGAGTGCATAAAAACATGCCCAGTCGTTGATTGATGATGAACAAAAAGATGCTCATTAAAACGGTCTGTAGAGATTACGTCAAGTAATAGCCGCTTCCAACCGCTCCTCCATTCAAATATTCTATGCTGAATATCTTCAGAGTATCTCTATTAATTACGCTATTTGTTACAATGTTGAAGTTTCCAAACTGCCAAAGAAACTTCCATGAGCAATGACATTTTCGGTTTCCTGTTTAATCTTCAAGACTATCGTCTCAAACAGTTGGGTAATCCTCTGCCTGAACTGGAAAAGACGGTTGACTGGGGAGCTTTTCGGTCGTTGTTGAACAAGGTTCATGAGAAACAACGTAAGCATCAGGCGGGCAACGCCCAACAGACGTAGTGATGATGTTCAAGGGACTGCTTGTGCAAAATCTGTATGGTCTTAGCGATGCTCAGTTGGAATACCAAATCGAAGACCGTAGCAATTTCCAGCAGTTTCTGGGTCTTGCTAGGCAGCAACGAGTCGCTGATGCCAAAACCTGCTGGGCATTCAAGCATCGGTTAGCGGCGCTGGGTCTGATGGCATTGTTGTTTGAGCAGTTGTCGTTGAACCAGGCGGCTTATATCACTCGCAAGGGTCAGATAGTTGCCTCCTCGATCATTCCGGCACTGTTGCCGCGTAACCGTTGGGAATACAATGCACGGATTAAGGCAGGCGCTGTCCGGGCCCGCTGGTGCGATAACAAAGGGTGTCAGAAAGATACCGATGCCCGCTGGACGAAGCAAAATAGCCGTAGCCATTTTGCTTACAAGAACCACAGCCAGATAGACCATGACAACAAGCTGATTCGTGACTATCAGGTCACTGATGCCAGCGTCCATGATGCGCAGGTTTTTGCCGACCTGTCAGATGACAGCAATACCAGTAAAGATGTCTGGGCTGACAGTGCCTATCGGTCAGAGGAAAAAGTAGCGTTTCTCAAGGCGCAAGGCTAGCGCACGCGCTCCAAAGTTCGTAGTCGGGTCGAACCTGTGTTTGGAGCACAGCGCAATTTACGCCGCAAAGCGGTTCCTTGCATTTGCATTACGCGCACAAGCATGCATATCGGCTTGATGAATCTAAGGTACAACATGAGGCGTTTATGCTTTCTGGAACGGGTCAGTGCGTCTTGAAAACGAAGTAAAGCCGAGAAAAGGGCTGTACGGAGACTACCGGCTTTTTGGATCAAATTGGTTATTTTTTTAACCTCTCTGAGCCAATAAACTGGAAAGTGATTGCATTAATAGAGGTTGCCTTTATTCTATCGTCATTTTACGGGCGGCATTAACAACGTAGTACGATATAGACTCAATAATGGCTGGCTTAAAAGCTGGTCGCGCTTCCTGTTAAAAATAACCGGCAAAACCATCGGTGCCATGCTGGCTTTTACCGCTTTTCTAATAACATTCAATGATAAAAAACTGGATAGTAGCATCGCCAAGTTTGCCAGTGGGCTCGGGTATTTAAGCGGGCTGTTAAACATCATTGTAGAGCGTTATCGATAGGTTGATAGTGTGAACAATCTAATCGCATTGTCTTTATAAATCACCATTCTGGCGGTGCATAAGTCATGAAGATTCTAATCATCAAGTTAGGTGCTCTGGGCGATGTCATTATTTCAACCAGTATCATTAAGCAAATATTATCGCATCATCGCGCAGATGATCTCTGCTTGCTGACAACACCCGCATTTACTGAATTATTTACACATTTTGAAACATTAAACGTTGTCGGTTTTGAGCGTAAAGGATTATTGAATACGATCAAACTCGTTCAGTGGATTAGAAAACAACGCTTCGATCTAATATACGATTTGCAGTCCAATGACCGTAGCGGTGTTTTATGCGCTTTGTCAGGCGCGCCGTCCCGATTTGGCAACCATCCTCGATACCCTTATCATAAGCATCCAGAAAAGCCCTATATTGGACAGTGCCACTCGTTTGATCGCCTGAATCAAATAATTGAAAGTGCCGGTATTAGTCCGGCTAAACCGTTACCTTTTTTACCCGTCCCGGATAAAATAAGTAGCAAGGTATCTAGCTGGCTGGATAAACAAAATTTATCGGCGCATTCTTTTGCAATATTACATGCTGGGTCCAGCCTATTGCACATGGAGAAAAGGTGGCCTTATTTCAAAGAGCTGGCTTCAATATTAAGTAAATCACTGGCTGTTGTCTGGATAGGTGGAGAAGACGACTTAGAGATAAATATCGAATTAAGTTCCAAAATCGGCATTAATGCGACGAATTTATTTAGTATCGCTGGATTAGTTGCGCTGGGTAAAAATGCAAAGTTTGCGGTTACGAATGATTCTGCTCCCATGCACATTTTATCTTGCGCCCGCATACCTGTATTTGGTTTGTTTGGACCCACTTATCCGCGCAGAACACATGCGTTAGGGCAGTTAGACAATATTATCGGCCCTCATGATCACATGGCCATCAATGACCATGCGTTTAAACCTTCAGATATTGCAACCATTTCCCTTGATCGGGTTGTGGACAAACTTAAAACACGAAACCTTATATGATTATGTTATGTGAAATTAATACGGTTAACAGGCTTTGGTTTGAAAATGCACCGCTACGGCCGGGATAGGGGAAAAGCCGTGTATATGATTAAATAGTTTATTCGTCGTTTTCTTCTCTGAGCCCAAATGCCGTTTTTTCTTTATGCCCACATATTTGGTGTTTTCAAAATAGTGCCCGTATTGCTTTACAACACTTGAATGGATAAAAAAACGGAGTTATAACCGAATCTGGTGTCTGAATAAATTTGAAGTATGCGGCGTGCCTTGCTGAAATCGGTTTTGTCTAGCAATCGAAAATAGCAAGAGGAGCACGCCACACATGGCAAAAGATACTGTGATTGATCTGGGTACACCGGAGGGCATTGATCCACTGACAGAGTTACTCAGATCTGGTGCGAGGCAGTTAATCACCGAAGCTGTCCAGGTAGAGCCAGATGAGTTGATGAGGCAGTATGATGATCAAAAAACGGCTGACGGACGCCAGCGCGTTGTCCGCAGTGGCCATCATCCAGAACGAGAGATCATCATCGGGGTTGGCAAGGTCAGCGTCGAGGTGCCCAATATCCGTAGCCGTGAAGGTACGCCAGAGAGCTTTCAATCTCTGGTTGTACCGCCCTACATCCGGCGCACAGCGACCCTGGATGCGGCGATTCCCTGGCTTTATTTGAAAGGTGTTTCGAGTGGTCAGATGCAAAGTGCACTGGAAGCGATTGTCGGACTGGAGGCTAAAGGGCTGTCGGCCAATGTCGTGGGTTGTTTGAAACGGCAATGGGAAGCTACATACAAGCAATGGTGTACACGTTCCGTGTCTGATGAATGGGTCTATATCTGGACTGATGGCATCTACAGTGGTCTTCGAGGTGACGATGGTTGATTGTGTTGCCTGGTCATCATCGGCGTGAACAGTCGCGGTCAGAAGCATTTTATGTCGATTGAATAGGGTGTCAGGGAATCGAAACAGCGCTGGCGAGCAGTGTTGTTGTCTCTGAAACAACGGGGTCTGGACCAGCCCCCGAAGTTGGCGATTGGAGACGGCGCCCTGGGCTTCAGGCACCTGGCCAAGGTGATTGAAGGCGTGAAGTTTAAAGATGGAATCGAGGTCACTGAGAACGACAAGGTAGCCGCATGATCAACTTGTCAGACACTACTTTTGACAATAGCTCGCATGAACAACCTATGTAGGTTCCACAACTAGGAGAAGAGTCGCCATGAGCGATGACACCCGCAACCAGATTCTGGACGCTGAGGCTGATGCGCTGGTGGGTGCTGATCGATACGAACGCACTGAGACGCGCAAAGACGACCGGTCTGGTAGCTACACCAGGAAGTGCCACACAAGGGCTGGAGAGCTTGAGTTAAAGATGCCGAAGCTACGCAAGCAGACCTTTGAGATGGCCATCATAGAGCGCTATCGGCACCGTGTAGCGTCAATTGAAGAGGCACTGATCGAGATGTATCTGGCTGGCGTATCGGTCTGACGGGTGGAGGATGTCACCGCAGCCCTCTGGGGTACCCGTGTCAGCTTAGGGACTATTTCAAAGCTCAACCAGCGTATCTATGGGCAGATTGAAGAGTGGCGTAATCGCCCCATAGGGAGTGATTTCCCTTATGTATACCTGGACGGTGTTGTGCTCAAACGCAGTTGGGGCGGTGCAGTGAAGAACGTTTCTGTTCTAGTCGCCATCGGTGTTGGGGACGATGGCTACCGCCGCATTCTAGGGATTGTTGAAGGTACTAAGGAGGATAAGGTGGGATGGTCAGGATTCCTGCGTCATTTGCAGGCACGCGGTCTCAAGGGCATCAGGTTGGTGCTCAGTGATGCCTGTCTTGGGCGCAAGGAGTCTATCGGTGACTTCTACCCCTAAGCTGGCTGGCAGCGTTGTATTGTGCACTTCTACCGCAACGTCTTCAGTCATGTGTCTCGTGGTCGTGTCAAAGAAGTCTCTCGCATGTTGCAGGCTATCCATGCATCTGAATATCTGGAATCTGCCAGGCATAAGGCCACGGAGGTCGAGAAGAAACTCAGGGACATGAAGTTATCGAGTGTAGCGGATTGGCTGGGTAGTGCATGGAAGAGACCCTGACGTATTATCGGTTTCTGGCAGAGCACTGGATTCGCATTCGGACTAACAATCCTTTGGAGAGGATCATCCGAGAAATCAGGCGGCGAACACGAGTAGTGTGTGCATTCCCGGATGGCAACTCGGCGTTGATGCTTTGTGCGGCAAGGCTTAGACACATAGCCGGGAGCTAGTGGGGAACGCGCAAATATCTGAACATGGATTTGCTCCAAGAGATGGATAAAGAAAAGGATTTTCAGATCGCGTAACAACCAGATTTAAGGGAAAGCCAAATCAGAAAGTGCGAAAGATTATTGACACTACCCTTCGACAGACGCTACACGGTGTCGATAGCGCTCTATGATGGCCATCTCAAAGGTCTGCTTGCGTAGCTTCGGCATCTTTAACTCAAGCTCTCCAGCCCTTGTGTGGCACTTCCTGGTGTAGCTACCAGACCGGTCGTCTTTGCGCGTCTCAGTGCGTGCATATCGATCAGCACCCACCAGCGCATCAACCTCAGCATGAAGCATCTGGTTGCGGGTGTCTTCCACAGTCTTCAGTACCACTTTGTTGAGATGGTCCTGCAGTTCCTGTTCATCAATAGGGACTACATGGAAACCTCGAGCAACTTGGTTTTTGGGACGAGGATGAAGCGAGTTTCGCTCGGCCTCACCCGCATTGCGGGCATGGAGGTCATGAGTTGGGGTATTTGAGGCAAAAGCGCGGCGTTTTGGGCTGCATAAGCAGGCAATTTCCGAATTTGGACAGAGTCAGGCTGTGGCCTGTCGTCGCTCGTGGAAAATCAGACGGCGGAAGTTGTAGCTCAGGTTGGCCATTGTCATGCGGGCCTTCGCACGGGTTTGACCGATTGAGCGGATCGTGAGCGCCATGGGTCCCTTCTCGTACCCGAACACAGGCGCGGATGGCGGAGCGTGTCGCGTTGCCCCGGCGAATATGCCTGGCCATGGGTTTGCCGCGTGGCTTCTTGCGATGGATATGTGAGCGGTACCCTTGCGCCTTCAGCCAAGCCTCATTCCTGGCCGAGCGGTACCCGGTATCGGCCCAAACCGCCTTCGAGCTGTTTGTCTCGTCCAGAACCGAGGAGAGTTCATGCCCGTCGTAGCGAGCCGCATTCGTGCCAGTCTCACCCCGGATGAAGCGCCATTTGCGGTCAATGGACACGTGGTTCTTGTACCCAAAGTGCGGAACCGAAATATCGACAAGGCCAGTATCCTCCTCACCCTCCTTGGTCGTCTTGGCCTTTGAATACTTGACCGTCCAACGCGCATCGGTGTCTTTCTGCGCTGCCTTGGACAGATCATCGGGCCAGATGTCAGACGCGGCCTCACCTGCCTTGGCGCGCGCTTTCTCTGCTTTCGTCATCCGCTGGCGCGGGGCAAAGACCAACGTGGCATCCATAATCTGACCGCCGGTCGGTTTGTATCCCCGCGCGCACAGCTGAGCTTCAAACGCGGCAAAAAGGGCCTTGAAGACACCCGCCTGGGTCAGCTTCTCTCTGAAAAGCCAGATCGTCTTCTGATCAGGTGTCGGCTCACCGATTTGAAATCCCAGGAACCGTAGCCAACTGAAACGGTCACGAATGAGAAACTCCATCCGCTCATCGCTCAGATTGTGCATCAAGGCCAACACCAGCACCTTGAACATCACAACGGCATCATAGGGCGGACGACCACCTTCGGGACGTTCCCCATAGCCAAGCGCTTCAACAAGAACTGGGCGAAACACTTCGAAATCAACGTGCCGCTCCAAAACCTCAAGCGGATATCCCATCGCCGAAAGCCGCGCCAAATGATCTGTCAAATCAAACAATCCAGGTGCGTGCATAAACAAAATCCTCCCACATCAAGTGAATCAGACCGTACCACAAAATGTACGGTTTTTAGAGGCTTCCACATTGTTCAAGTGCTTGCTTGTATCATCGCTCATGGCGACTCTTCTCCTGGTCAAATAAATGGTTATGTCACTTTTTATTTAACCAGATAAAGGGAAAACCGCCTCTTCAAATTTGCGAAAAATAATTTAGGTTATCTGTTTAGACCGAGTCGTCTGCGGTGCAAAGACATTGTGGCAGGGTCGAGCCGACATTCCTGGCAATCTGGCCCATGGTCCAGCGGTGCTTACGTAGCAAAGAGATGCGGCGGACTTGCCTATCTGTCAGTGCTCTGGGATGGCGGCTGACTGGCCGAGAACCACTATCTTCCAGGCCTGCCAGACCTTCCTTCTCAAATCGATTGTTCCACTTCAATACAGTGTGAGTTGACGTATGAAACTCTTGCGCCACCTGGGTCGCTGAAAAACCAGGTTGTTGGGCTCATCTGACCATACTCAGTCAACCTTCCGGTGTCAATGGGGCATGCTTGTGTACGTTCATGCGGGTTTCTGTTGACCCTATTGGTTTGGTCACTTATATAATCTCTCACATGGCTCGCATGAACAACCTATTTCCAGATTACAACTAGATCAGTAATAAACGCTTTTTTTCTTTGTCAATTTCATTATTAATACTGTCAATAACCTCATCTGCCTTTGCTCTCATCTCGATCTCAAGTTCTTCCAGACGGGCATTAATATCAGCAGTGGCTTTTATCCCACCCTTGAGCTTGTCAAACTCAACATTGATCCTCTTTTTTTGCAGATCGACCATACCGTTAATGAGCTTGCTATAAGCCTCTTTTATCTTATCAAGCCTATTTTCAATCGGCTTTCCTATGACCTTTTCCATGACCTCTTTCAGGATATTGCCTACTAAAAAAGACACTGCCATTTTCTATCCCCTGTAATCAAAGTTTGTAATAAAATTATCCATCGGTGCAATCGCTATGTGTAACGTGGCAGGATTCATACGCCATTTCTGTAGGGCATGAATCACCCTGATCATGGCAGGTCCCAATAGTAACGTTGCCGCACATCAACAGCGCTCTTTCCTCAAGCTTGGACAGAGGCCTGTTGTATCTGAAGTCCAGCTCGTAGCTCATGGCACCATTGTGGTTGGATTTAGCAAGGGCCGCACAGCCTTTGCCGCGAAAGCGTTGACTGACAATGCAGTCACCACCGCCATATTGTTGGCATCGCTCAATAGCCGCCTTATCGGCTTCGCTCTTTGAGGCATGACCGAGGGCATACCCGAAGCCACCGCTACCGCCGGCGAAGGACGAATAAGAGGGTTCAGTGCTAGCTCGTTGCACACCCCGGTCGCAAGTAAAATTATAGGCAAACTCCGCCGTGCCCTCGCTTGGGCAGATGCCGCAACAGTCTTCGCAACCTTTATCGCCCTCGGTGCCAACACCCCAATAGCGGTCGCCATCGTCGGGTTTGGGGGTGCCGCCAAAACACCAGGATTTTACGATTTTGTTGGTTTGTTCTACCTTGCAATTGCGGGTTACGGTGGCGGTGCCGCCTTCGGGCAGGGTAAAGACCTTGTCACCAGAGGGCAAAATACCAATATATTCGCCTTGCGGCTGGGCGTTCGCATAGCCGAAGAGGCGATATTGTATCCCGCGACCTTCGGCACAGGCATCAGTGATGGTCATTTGCATAATCCCTATCCCGTCATCGCCCGTGTTTTGGCCGGTGTTTTGGTTTTGGGTTTGCGCGACTGTCTCGCCGCCGCCTTGGAGTTCGGTACGGATTTGTGCAATCTCGGCCAGGATGCGCTCCCTATCGGCGGCACTGATGCCATTGGTCAACAATCGCTTAGCTTCTTCAGAGACCACCATATCCACGGGGTTTTTGCCATACTCAGTTTGGGCATGGATATCGGCACCGGCGGCAAGCAGTGCCTTGATCACGTCGAGATTACTAAAACCCACCGCCCAGTGCAAGGCGGTGTACTAGTTATCTTCTTCGGCATTATATTGAGCGACCGCATCGATCAGTCTTTGCAACGTGGTCGGCGTGGTTTGTTTGGCAATCTCGATTGCTTCGGCCTCACTCATCGCCTGTGCCGTTGTGGTGCCGAGGGTGAGGGTGAGTACCAGGGCCAGCGTGCGTAATGGGCCTTGGATTATGTGTCGTGGCCGCCTCATGCGTTGCGACCTTTGGGTGATTGATTTACAAGGCCGTGCGGAAACGGCTGTGGCTTTCTCTTCAGAACACCCCGTAGCGCGATACAGGCTGAAATCATTACCGGGCGCGGCTTTCAATTGCTTGATTTGGTATTGCTTATCTTGATTGGCACCTGAGTTCATGCCATGCTTCCCCTTTGGTTATTGTTTGTTGTTATGTTTAATGAACCTCCGATTAATTCCATAATATGCGATAATACCGCAATGTTTTAAGTGGAGGGTCAAAAGATGCAACAAAAAAGCTTGGCAGTATCTGGATTCGAGAAATACCGCAAGCAGACACGCAAAGAGATATTTCTCGAAGAGATGAATCAGCTCATTCCCTGGCAAGCGCTGACTGCAGTAATTGAGCCTCATTACCCCAACCCCTGCTGGTCGCCGTCCGGTGGGCCTGGAACGCATGCTGAGAATCTACTTCCTGCAACACTGGTTTGCCTTATCTGATCCTGCCACAGAAGCGGCTTTATATGACACACCTGCCATGCGGTGTTTTGCCCAGATAGACTTAGGTCAGGAACCCGTGCCAGATGCAAGCACCCGCTGTCAATGCCGTCATCTACTGGAGGAGAACAACCTCGGAGTTGCCCTGTTTGATGCTGTTGCCGTCTATCTGGAAGCAAACGGCATGCAAAGTATCCAAAGGCACTATTGTTGATGCGACCCTCATCAATGCGCCTACCGCCACCAAGAACAAAAGCAAAACCCGTGATCTTGATAGGCATCAGACCAAACAAGGCAAGCAATGGTACTTTGGCATGAAGGCACACATCGGTGTGGATAGCAAAACCAAACTGATACACTCTGTTGCTGCCACACCAGCCCATGTCCACGACTCACAGGTACTTGGAGGCCTACTGCATGGAGAAGAGACCCGTCTTTGGGGAGATAGTGCCTATGCGGGTCAGCAATCCGTACTCAAGGATAATGACCCCAAGGCAAAAGACTACACCCAGGTCAAAGGCTCACGTCACCGCAAACTGACCGAACAGGACAAGGCTAAAAACCGGCACAAATCCAAAGTCCGTGCCAAGGTTGAGCATGTCTTTCATATCATGTAGCGACAATATGGATTTACCAAAGTCAGATTCAAAGGGCCAGGCAAGAATGCGAACCACCTGTTTGCCCACTGTGCCCTGATTAATCTTATGCTATCAAAGAAACAATTATTACGGCTATCAGTGGCTTAGTACGCCTGGAATAGGGGCGATAGCTGAAAACAGTAGGCCGGGACAAGAAAAATGAAAGAGAGTAATGAGCAAAACGTTCAATGCTCGTTGCTATTGAGCACAGTGATGCACACTTGCTTGAAAATCCTTAATTAGAGGTTCCTTATATAGGAAACAACGGTCAGTGTATCAAGCTGGAAGCCTCTAAAAACCGTACATTTTGTGGTACGATCTGATTCACTTGATGTGGGAGGATTTTGTTTATGCACGCACCTGGATTGTTTGATTTGACGGATCATTTGGCGCGGCTTTCGGCGATGGGAGATCCGCTTGAGGTTTTGGAGCGGCACGTTGATTTCGAAGTGTTTCGCCCAGTTCTTGTTGAAGCACTTGGCTATGGGGAACGTCCCAAAGGGGGTCGCCCGCCCTATGATGCCGTTGTGATGTTCAAGGTGCTGGTCTTGGCCTCGATGCACAATCTGAGCGATGAGCGGATGGAGTTTCTCATTCGTGACCGTTTCAGTTGGTTGCGGTTCCTGGGATTTCAAATCGGGGAGCCGACACCTGATCAGAAGACGATCTGGCTTTTCAGAGAGAAGCTGACCCAGGCGGGTGTCTTCAAGGCCCTGTTTGCCGCGTTTGAAGCTCAGCTGTGCGCGCGGGGATACAAACCGACCGGCGGTCAGATTGTGGATGCCACGTTGGTCTTTGCCCCGCGCCAGCGGATGACGAAAGAAGAGAAAGCGCGCGCCAAGGCAGGTGAGGCCGCATCTGACATCTGGCCCGATGATCTGTCCAAGGCAGCGCAGAAAGACACCGATGCGCGTTGGACGGTCAAGTATTCAAAGGCCAAGACGACCAAGGAGGGTGAGGAGGATACTGGCCTTGTCGATATTTCGGTTCCGCACTTTGGGTACAAGAACCACGTGTCCATTGACCGCAAATGGCGCTTCATCCGGGGTGAGACTGGCACGAATGCGGCTCGCTACGACGGGCATGAACTCTCCTCGGTTCTGGACGAGACAAACAGCTCGAAGGCGGTTTGGGCCGATACTGGATATCGGTCGTCCAAGAACGAAGACTGGCTCAAAGCGCAAGGGTACCGCTCACATATCCATCGCAAGAAGCCACGCGGCAAACCCATGGCCAGGCATATTCGTCGGGGCAACGCGACACGCTCCGCCATCCGCGCCTGTGTTCGGCTACGAGAAAGGGCCCATGGCTCTGACCATCCGCTCAATCGGCCAAACCCGTGCGAAGGCCCGCATGACCATGGCCAACCTGAGCTACAACTTCCGCCGTCTCATCTTCCACGAGCGACGACAGGCCACAGCCTGACTCCGCCCAAATTCCGGAAATACCCGCCCTGGCGGACCCAAACAGCGCAACACAGCCTCAAATACCACCGACCTTGACCTTCACACCCGCTATGCGGGTGACAACGACTGGTGCTCGCGTCAAAACCCATCCAGAATCAGCGTTGTTCGAAGTCTCCAGCTTGTCTGGTTTGTCCCACAAGTAATAAATTTGGATATTACCTTAAATAAATAGCCTTTTATGCTGGCACCAGAACGAGTATGATCGGGCTTTTATATTTGAATTTAGTAGGTAAATCTCATGCCATTTGTTGTGACTGAAAGCTGTATTAAATGTAAATACACCGATTGTGTGGAAGTTTGTCCCGTTGATTGTTTCCACGAAGGACCTAATATGTTGGTCATAGACCCCGATGAATGTATTGATTGCACGCTCTGCGAGCCAGAATGCCCTGTTGAAGCAATTATGGCAGATGAAGATGTACCCGAAGAGATGCATAGTTTTATTGAGTTAAATGCTGAACTATCCAAAAATTGGCCGGTTATCAATGCCATGAAGGCAGCGCCTGAAGATGCGGATGAATGGAAAGACAAAGCTGGCAAACTAGAACACCTAGAACGCTGAACTGCATAGGTTCAGAGGTCTGCCAACAGCCCCATGCCATAAACAATAAACGATAAAATACGCATGAATAGCAACATACCCAAATCATCGGGCATCTATATTGTTGCTATCAAATCAGAATAACCAATGCCTGTGACACGTGACAAGCGACATGTAAATACATGTGCAAAAGTAACGAAAGATCATGTAAAAGTCGGTAAAGCTGAAAACTTATTCAATAGAAGAGAAAATTACTGGAATACCTTTGATCAGGATAACGTCATATTCACACCTATTGCCTTACTTGCAAAGGCAGACTCGGCAACAGCAAAGGGGCAGTCATGGACGAGCTGGCACAATATCGCATGACCAGTCCAAAAGGTCGCAAGCTAGAATGGCTAGAAGGTATATCATTTGAGGAAGTGAGAAAAATTGTAGTAACCACGCTTGAAAAAAGCGGTATTGACGCGACATTTCTTAGCCGTTGACCCTCTCTTTCTCTGGATCGCTGGGGGTCGCCGGGGAGCACCAACCTAAGATCGCTAATTTTTCAGGAAGGCTTCACATCATAATTTGTACTAAACGCATTCTTTTTTGTATCGGTTCCTCTGACTGTCATTACGCCATTTTTTTCTGGGACAAAATAAAAGCGAAAAGCCGGATCCATGCTGATGGAAAAGGTCAAAGTAGCTTTGACAATCAACTTGTTGTTATATTCAACTGCAAAGGTATCCATAAAAAAAGCGGGCGGAATCACACGGGAGCCAATCCTTAACGGTGCCATGCCTGTAATATTAGGATGCAATATCTTTACTTGCACCAAGTTAGGCTTATCCATCTTTACGTTACCCACAATTTTCATTTTCATCTTGCCAAGAAATTTTTTTGAATCTTCCATATTGGCTGGCGGTGGGGCTGAGCAGGCACCTTTTGCCTTCACAAAACGCTTAGTCATATACAATTCGCCCGTATTCAATTCAGCAACAGCACGGACATAGCTAAAAGTGTCGACACGAATGCGCATCGCTAAATCAGCCTTGCCACTATCTGGGGTAAACTCAAAAAAACCCACAACGGGCATCGGGTTTTTGTCAACAAAGATTGATATCTTCTTGATATATAGTTCAGGGGTCTGCGGAATATGGGTATGAATAGAGATAGGTACTACTGTGGCATCTTCAGCCGCAACGGGTGCCTTTAACTGCAAAATGTTCTGTTCGGTCCCTTCAATTATTTCTCTATCTTGAAAATTTTGTTGCCTGATATTTTTTTCCCATACTTCATCGGATAGTTTGTGCCGGTAATCTGCCGGTTGCACATCAGCTAAAATCGCAGGGGAAAATTGTATTAAGACAATATTGATTAATACATTCAGCGCACAGATTTTTATACTTGATTTTTTCATCATCATCGCCTCTTTAGACTTGCTATATTTTACCAGCATAGCATTGATTAAATACGATTTCATAATGGTGTAAATAATATTTACCAGTGCCTTTGCCTGTAGCCAACGCTTTGCCTTGCATTCATATTTTAAGGATAATCTGTAATTTAAAAAATGCAATGGCTTGCAACCACTCAAGTGTTTTAAAACGATAGTCAAACAATACATTTCATCTTTGTCAACTAATTGAAATACATTAAATTTACGCATCGATTGCATTGATAAAGCGGCTTGCCATACGCATAGATAAGCCTGTTTTCAACACACGAAATCAATCCGACACCCATCGCATGATTTATGAAGCGTTAGTTAAATGGAACATGTCCAGGAATGGTATTGAAATCTATTTCATCAATTTGACTTTTATCAAGATATTGATAGGCATAGTCAAGGTAGACTTTTTCATTGACAAAAATATCAAACAAATCTGCATCAACATGATTATCCAGTTTCATTTGTCCTAAGATTTTTAATGACTGCGATAAGGGCATCGCTTTTTTATAAGGTCGGTCAGCAGCAGTCAAGGCCTCAAATACATCGGCAATAGCGATCATTCTTGCCTGTAGCGACATTTGTTCTTTCGTTAATTGGTTCGGATAGCCTGTGCCATCCATTTTTTCGTGATGACCGCCTGCGTATTCAGGCACTTTGGCAAGATGTTTGGGGTAAGGTAGGGACTCAAGCATCTTGATCGTTACCGCGACATGATTATTAATAATCTCCCTTTCCCTGACTGAAAGGGTACCTCGGCTGATTTGTAGATTTTGTTTTTCTTCATCAGTCAACAAGTTGACCGTCTCATTATTGTGGTTATATGTTCTGCTGGCAATTTCCTCAATCCGCATAAAGTCTTCATCGGCTAACACTTCACCACCGATATTATAGGTCCGAATATCTTCCCTCTCTTTTGCCAGTTTTTTAAATGCCTCTTGCAATGACGCATCATTCTTTAAGGCCCTGTCTAGTTCACCCACATCCCCTAATTTTCTTAAACGGGATTTAAGTGATTCAATGACCATATCCCGTTTTAAGATTTCAAACCGCGCATCTACCAGGTGTATACGATCAAAGATCGTTTCAAGTTTCGTGCCCTTGTCAACCACATATTCAGGTGTCGTAATCTTTCCACAATCATGCAACCAGGCCGCCACCTCCAGTTCATACT
Source organism: uncultured Gammaproteobacteria bacterium (assembly GCA_951812995.1). GTDB lineage: Bacteria > Pseudomonadota > Gammaproteobacteria > Eutrophobiales > Eutrophobiaceae > UBA7359. Next base: position 48,894 of record CATOTD010000002.1, read on the forward strand.
TTTCATCAGTGGTCATACTGAAGTCTTTTAATGGGCCTACATCAATCTTGTTGACTGCATCTGCCAACATGTTGGTAATCACTGGCACACGTCGACAATGACCCGCAGTGTATGGAGATTTTTCATCTACCGCATTGGCGATCAGTTGTATAAAGGAGTCAAACAGGTTTCGTTGTGCGTCGATCAAGGTTTTATTGGTAATCGTAACGGCAGCTTGTGAGGCCAGCGATTCTACTAATTGCTGATCTAATGACGAAAAAGGAATGACAGTATTTGAATCCTTTTCCATGGCATTGATTAATTGTAAAACACCAATGATTTCATGCTCATGGTTTGTCATGGGTACCGTTAGAAAAGAAATTGAGCGGTATCCCATTTTTTTGTCAAAGTTACGAGTACCGGAAAAATCAAATTCTTCACTGGCGTAAGCATCAGGAATATTAAACGTTTTACCGTTGATAACTGCACTGGCAGCAACCATATGTGTGTTGGGTTTACCGTCGCTGTCATGCAGGGCGATTGGATAAAAACTGATCGCTTCATTACTGGTACCGCCCTTGTGAACATGCAACGAAAGATTATGCAGGATTTCAAATTTCAATCGTTGATCATCCGTGCATGTATAGAGCGTGCCGCCATCTGCATTAGTGAGCTGCATGGCTTTCACGAGAATGAGTTCTAATAAACGATCGTGATCTTTTTCTGCGGAAAGCGCGATCCCGATCTCATTAAGATCGCGTAGTAGCTTCGATATATTTTCTTGCGGATAATCCATATACAATCTTAGATGTTCTACTTCATTTTAGAGTATACAAACGCAAGCGTCGGAAATATAGAGTCGCATTGCAAAGATATAATGCGACTCTTAAACTTAATGCGCCAGCGTGACTATCAGACTATTTAGTTTATTTACAAAAGTGGCAGGATTCTCCAACTGACCGCCTTCACTCAACAAAGCCTGGTCAAACAGGATATGAGACCAATCAGCAAATAAATCTTCATCTGCTTCATTATCAATTTTCTTAACAATGGGATGCTCTGGGTTTATTTCAAGAATGGGTTTTGAGGCTGGAATTTTCTGTCCCGAGGCTCTTAAAATTTGCTCCATCTGACGACCCATATCATTGTCATCAGCAACCAAACAGGCAGGTGAGTCAGTCAAGCGTGATGTTGCGCGAACCTCTTTAACCTTGCTGTCTAATACTTTCTTGATCCGTTTTATCAACTTGTCATAGGCTTTGTTATTCTTTTCTTTTTCTTCCTTTTCATCTGCATCCTGAATATCGCCCAGATCCAATTCACCCTTATTCACCGATTGTAGTGGTTTACCATCGATCTCTCGCCAATGGGATGTCACCCATTCGTCGACAGGATCAGACATTAACAAGACTTCAATTTCTTTCTTTCTAAAGATCTCTAAATGAGGACTATTCTTTGCCATTGCATAAGTATCAGCAGAGACATAATAAATTGCCTTCTGGCCTTCATGCATACGCTCAATATAATCCTTAATGGATACTTTCTGCTCTTCGATATCTTCATGCGTACTGTTGAAACGGAATAGCGTGGTTAAATCATCTTTATAATCATCTCCGTCAATGACACCTTCCTTGAGTACCTTGCCAAATATTTTCCAAAATTCGGCATATTTATCGGCCTCTTTATTGGCCATCTTTTTTAACAAGCCAAGGATTTTTTTCGTACATCCCGACCGAATTGAGTCAATAATTTTGTTGTGTTGCAAAATTTCGCGCGACACGTTTAAGGGAAGATCATTAGAATCTACTACACCGCGCACAAATCTTAGCCACGCGGGAATCAGTCGCTCTGCATCATCCATGATAAAGACACGTTTCACATAAAGTTTTACGCCATGGTGCCGCTGTCTATCCCATAGATCAAATGAGGCGCGTGCAGGTATATACAAGAGTGAGGTATATTCGACTTTACCTTCGATTTGCGTATGAACATGTGCCATTGGATCTTCAAAATCATGGCCTATATGCTTATAAAATTCGTTGTACTCTTCTTTGCTTATGTCCTTTTTGCTACGTGTCCAAAGTGCGGTTGCATTGTTGACCGTCTCTTCTTTGACAACTGTTTTAGATTTATTTTGCTTACCTTCTTTATCCTTTTTTACTTCGTCTTGTTCTTTTTCAACCTGTTCTTCTTTGTCCATGACAATAGGCAAGGAGATATGATCAGAATATTTCTTAATAATATTTCTTAAACGATAATCGTTTAAAAACTCATCCATGCCATCGCGCAGATGCAATACAATTTTTGTACCACGCTTGGTGTTATCCAAAGCCTCAATAGTGTAGTCATTTTCACCTTCTGAAACCCAGCACACCCCTTTATTCTTACCCAGTCCGGCACGACGGGTAATGACTTCAACTCTTTTAGCAACAACAAAACAAGCATAAAAACCTACACCAAACTGGCCGATTAGCTGTGAATCCTTAGATTGATCACCCGTCAGCGAATCGAAAAATTGCTTGGTGCCTGATTTAGCAATCGTACCAAGATTCTCGACAACCTCGTCATGTGACATGCCAATCCCATTATCAATCACGGTGATCGTCTTTAATTTTTTATCAAACTCAACTTTGATCTTTAACTCAGGATCACCTTCATAGAGGCCATCATCTTTAAGTGCTTCAAAACGCAACTTATCAGCCGCATCTGAGGCATTGGAGATCAATTCACGCAAGAATATCTCTTTATTGCTGTATAGAGAGTGGATTATGAGGTGCAGTAATTGTTTAACCTCAGTTTGAAAACCCAGTGTTTTCTTTTTTGCTGCTACAGACATATCTATTCAAACTCCTGTTTATAAGAAATTTACAACCTGTTCATATTGGGATTAAATTCTCTTTTTCAAGCTACATTTAAAGTGCATGATTAATTTTTTATTGTATTTCACACAACTTCTGATTGGGGAGCATCTACGACCAAGACTCGGCTGGTGTCTTAACTATCGGGTTCTGTATTTGCTGTCACAGCAATTATTATACCCATCTCATTAAAACCATCTTGAAGGTGCATTATATCTTGCCATCAAGCCCCATTTGATAATACTTATGCACTATTTTTTCCTGATTTTCCAATAGCCAATCAATGTTCGGTTCATTGTTCATAGCCTTATGAATCGCCGCCGCAGTAGCCTTGCGATGAATATCAAATAATATTTTATGATCCAGGTCATCGGCTTTAGCAACCAGAGGATTTAACCAAACAGAAATGATAATGCCCAAATCATCAACCTTTGCTTTTGGAATATCGCCATTTCTGACTGAATCAAGTACACCATTTGCAATCGCACCTTGCACTGTACCCATCAATATATTGGTATATCGTTCTTTATTTACAGTGACTTTACTAACCATCAGCGTTGCCGGTTTAACCATAATATCGGTATTCATGATGGCTAATACACGTGTATGCCCTTTGACCTGATCACCAATCAGATTCGCAAACGCACTACCAACAGGCCCATCAAGCTCACCAATCACGACTTCAGGCTCGGCCGCGGTCCCTGGTGGGCCGCCCGCAACCAATGCTTCACCGACACGCATAACAATACAATCATTCATGTTTTTCTACTCCTTGGGGTTATTAAGATCAATACTCAACATCTCAAACCGAATATCTGCATCGACTTCGTCATCAGGTTCAAGAATCGGACTCAGCCTCAGGCTCGGGTTTGGTTTCAATATCCTTTGTTGTCTCACAGCAAGCGATGCTACTACTGATATGTCTAGATCTATTTTTTTATACACTGAGTGCCTCAGGATTATTGACTAATCCACCTTCAAGAAATGAAACACTATAACCACGTTCAGCTAATAAAAACGCACCTGTTGAACTGCGTCCCCCAGTATCGCAATAAAGCACATAATTACCTGCGGGATCTAATTTGTCTGTCTGTTGACGTAAGGACATCAATGGAATATTGATGCTACTCTTGATCGATCCTTCTTCATATTCATTCGGAAACCGGACATCCAACCATTTAGCACCTTGCTCAACCAACACTTTTGCATCGGCAAAGTCCAATGATTGCAATGTTGGGTTCTTTATCAACTCAATGAATGTATCTTTCGCAAGTCGCATCAGGACACCATCAGTCAGCATGGTAACCGTTGCATTACGCTTTGCATTTGAAATCAATGCCTCTTCACCAAAACTGTCACCACTTTTTAATTCGGCTAATTTTATATCATCACTCTTGGATGACAGTTTCCTTGATACTGCACACCGCCCTTCTGAAATAATGTAATAATGTTTGCCTGGCTCACCTTCAGAGATAACAACATCTCCAGCTTTGTATTCCATGGGTTCTAACAAAGCAAAGAGCTGGTGAATGTTCGCCATAGGTATTTTGGAGAATAATTCCGATTGCAACATCTGCGTCATCCAATCAATGTCATCGCCATCAACCTCATCAGCCTGTATGCCGGATACAGAGATTCCTCCAGAGAGAGTTATCGCCTCTTGCGCAAGCAAAATAAGCTGATCAAGCGCATTGCGTTCAATCAACAAAACCTTCAGCGGCGTATTTGCTTTTGCTGAAAATTGTCGTGGTTGTAGCTGAGCCAGCGCATACTTACCTCTGTCACTGCCACTTTGGATTATGCTACTGGGCTGTGTATCCGCTTGTAGTTCAATTTCACCTTCCAACAGATAATAAGAATAGTTGTCTTTATCGCCCTGCTTGAAGATATATTTCGATTCTTTGACCTCCATGACCTGCGCGCATTCGAGCAGTTTTTCTTGCATATTTTCAGATAGCTCATTGATTGGTATAAGATCTTTAATCTGCTCATGCAACTGTTTATTTATTTCCGACATCGTTCTTAGTGGTTATAAAAATAGGCTATAAATTTTATATTAAATTTAGTCAACACTGACTTTCAGATATCATGACAAGGTTGATAATATGATTTTTTAATGTATCTCAATGATACGTGATAAGAATAAATTGTAGGCTGTGTGCCTATTAATGACAATTCATTCCAACCCTCCTAATTGCTTAACGTTAGCAGATGATTATGCGTTACCTTTCTAAGATTGCGAATGTTTTAAATCCAGGTTGCTGGCCAAGTTGCTGAGCATATTCATGTATAGTACTGGAAATTAGACGACTTTGATATGTCACAAAATCGTCCGTGCAAACCGAATTACCCAATTATATAAGAAAAAAGGAATTATGTATTTAACTTGGAGCTATTGTCAAAAGTAGTGTCTAACAAGTTAATCATGCGGCTGCCTTGTCGTTCTCAGTGACCTCGATTCCATCTTTAAGCTTCACGCCTTCAATCACCTTTGCCAAGTGTCTGAAGCCTCTCAATTTGCGCCAGGAATCTTCGGCGCATAATCCCATCTTGTAGATCATCGTCAGCATCGTAATCCGCGTGACACAACCTTTGGCCTGGCGTGTTCTATGCCGGATTGTCGCAAAGCTCGACGGGGTGACATTCGTTGTCCTGATGTGGCTCCAGTGCTCTGCTGGAAAGTCATAAAATGCCAGCAACGCATCACGGTCTTTCGATAAGCATGCCACTGCCTTGGGATACTTTGCGCCGAAACGTTCCTCAAAGTCATCGAACACCTGCCCTGCGTCAACGCGGCCCTCTGCCATCCAGACCCTGCTTTGCTTTCTCCTGAACAGACTTGGGCAGATAGTTCAGCACATTGCCGGTCTTGTGCATCCAACAACGTTGCACATCAGTCTCTGGATACACTGCCTCAAGGGCTGCCCAGAAACCCAAAGCACCATCGCCAATGGCCAGCTTTGGGGCTACCCCAAGCCTCTTTGTTGCAACGACAACAACACTGCTCGCCAGCGCTGTTTCGATTCCCTGACACCCTCTTCAATCGACATAAAATGCTTCTGACCGCGACTGTTCACGCCGATGATGACCAGGCAACACAATCAACCATCGTCACCTCGAAGACCACTGTAGATGCCATCAGTCCAGATATAGACCCATTCATCAGACACGGAACGTGTACACCATTGCTTGTATGTAGCTTCCCATTGCCGTTTCAAACGACCCACGACATTGGCCGACAGCCCTTTAGCCTCCAGTCCGACAATCGCTTCCAGTGCACTTTGCATCTGACCACTCGAAACACCTTTCAAATAAAGCCAGGGAATCGCCGCATCCAGGGTCGCTGTGCGCCGGATGTAGGGCGGTACAACCAGAGATTGAAAGCTCTCTGGCGTACCTTCACGGCTACGGATATTGGGCACCTCGACGCTGACCTTGCCAACCCCGATGATGATCTCTCGTTCTGGATGATGGCCACTGCGGACAACGCGCTGGCGTACGTCAGCCGTTTTTTGATCATCATAATGCCTCATCAACTCATCTGGCTCTACCTGGACAGCTTCGGTGATTAACTGCTTCGCACCAGATCTGAGTAACTCTGTCAGTGGATCAATGCCCTCTGGTGTACCCAGATCAATCACAGTATCTTTTGTCATGTGTGGCGTACTCCTCTTGTTACTTTTGATTGCTAGACAAAACCGATTCCAGCAAGATACGCCGCATACTTCAACCTATTCAGACCCCAGATTCGGTTATAACTCTTTGCGGGTAGACGGTATTGATGAGATCAGGAAAACTCTTGAGTCCGTCAACACAGGCAATCAGGATGTCTCGTACACCGCGGTTATGAAGTTCGGTCAAGACATTGAGCCAGAACTTAGCACCTTCGTGCTCTGACAGCCACAGCCCTAAAAGCGCTTTGTGCCTGTCCAGGTTCACGCCCAGTGCCAGATAGACAGCCTTGTTGATGACTTTCTTGTCCTGGCGGATTTTAACGACTATGCAGTCAAGGTATGCGCTGGGGTATATCAGCACCAGTGGCCGATTGCCACGCAATCACCTTTGCTGTCACGCGCAAGAGCAGGCTGGTTGAGACCGCCACGCCCTACATTTCCTGAAACAGCGCGACAATGTCACAGGTGGTATTGCCTTTGGCATAGAGACTGAGAATCTTGTCATCCATACCGGTGTAGCGAGATGGGTGTTGCTTGACCAGTGCTGGCACCAAGCTACCCTTTCTGTCGCGTGGTGTTTCCAGCTCGAATGCGCCCTCTTCAGTGCGTAGCATTTTATGACTGCGACCATTGCGGCTATTGGATTTTCCTGCCTACTCATGTCTGGCATAGCCAAGGTGTTCATCGAGCTCGGCATTCAGTGCTGCCTCAATGGTTACCCTGGTCAATGCCTGACGGAACGTATACAGGTCTTCTTCGGTTTTGATGCCCCTGGCAGTTTCACGTGCCAGTGACTTGATTGCTTCGGGTTGCATGTGCTTATCCTCAGCCCCTTCAGGGTAATAATCAATGATAAGCAGTTACACAGTTCTTGGGACTATCTCCGGCTGGTTGCAAAGTATAAATCCTGATATTCCGCGAAAACTCTTCTAAGGCATCTATGCCGGTCTGCTCGGCCTGATGACACCATTCTTGTAGTTGTTTCACCAAGGATTCCCGCGTTGCTGATTTCTCTTCCCAGATAGCTTGCAAGCGTTGTTTGAACTCATAGACTTCTTTCAGGGCATCACTTTGCGCAAGGATATTTTCCAGATACGCACGGGCACTTGCATCCATCAGCATATCCGCCCGACTCAGCAGTTTACGGCGATGGCGCAATAATTTTCTCTTGGCGGTATTCGCCTTGCGCATTTCTTGTTTATAAACAGCATTGATCACTTCATGGGCATAATCAGACAGCACATGCCATCGATTAGAAATAACTGCGCTGACGGTATCATAATCAATCAATGGGCTATCGCTGTTGAGTATCGGCCTTGGCGCAATTTTCCGCACCCTGGCCAATCCCACCAGACTCAACATCCGAATGTACTGCCAGCCTAGATCAAACTCCCACGGCTTACTGGAAAATTTCGCGGAGCTGGCAAAGGCGTGGTGATTGTTATGCAATTCTTCGCCACCAATAAAAATTCCGATAGGCATAATATTGGTCGAGGCATCCGCTGATTCAAAATTCCGATAACCGTACCAATGCCCAACACCATTGATCACGCCCGCTGCAAAAAAAGGAAACCAGGCCATTTGTAGTGCCCATATAGAGACACCCAAAACACCAAACAACAGAAAATTGATAATCAATAAACTTACAATACCGAGGTTGGTAAATTTGCTATAGAGCTTTTGTTCTATCCAATCATCGGGCGCATCGCGTCCATATTGATCGAGGGTTTGCTGATTCATGGTTTCCGCTTTATATAACGCCAGACCATGCCACAAGACCTGATTGATCCCGACCATGACCGGACTATGTGGATCAGCATCAGTTTCAACCTTGGCGTGATGCTTGCGATGGACACCCACCCATTCGCGGGTCACCATGCCCGTTGTAAACCATAACCAAAATCGAAAAAAATGGCACGCTATGGGGTGTAAATCCAGTGCATGATGTGCTTGATAACGATGCAGATAAATCGTAACCGCCGCGACTGTTATATGCGTTAATCCCAGCAAGACCAGAATGTAGCCCCACCAGGGCAGGCTGATCAAACCATTCAACATTTCCTAGTACCTCCCGCTTATATAATTATAATTGCCAGCTACGCTAGTGTAATCGAAATGTACGATCTACGCCCGTAATATGCCGCCCTGATGCTAAAAAACATGCAGGAAAGATGCTTGCAAGTCATACAATTATAAGAATAATAAGCGACCAATGGAAAATGAAATACTTATATCAGTGCAGGAATTATCACGCTTTTACGGACCACAACGCGCTATGGAAAACGTCAGTTTTAATGTCCATCGCGGTGAAATCCTCGGTTTTCTCGGGCCAAACGGTGCTGGCAAATCAACGACCATGCAGGTTATTTGTGGCGTATTGGCCGCCAACCATGGTGCGGTTAGCATCGCCGGGCATGACATTCATGAAGCACCACGGCTGGCAAAACAACATATAGGTTTTTTACCAGAACAGCCGCCGCTGTATAACGATCTGACGATTGATGAATACTTGCACTACGCCGCAAGATTACGGGGTATCAGGTCGGCCGCCGTTACTGCCGCGACGGCTATTGCCAAGCAACGCTGCGGACTCGAAACATCTGGCGCACGGCTGATAGCCAATCTGTCCAAGGGTTATAAACAGCGTGTCGGCATTGCCCAGGCAATCATTCACTCGCCATCGGTCATTATACTTGATGAACCGACGGCAGGCCTAGACCCGATACAGATCCGGGAAATAAGGGCGTTAATGCGCGCGCTCGGTAAAGACCACAGCGTCATATTGTCAACGCATATCCTATCGGAAGTACAAAGCCTGTGTGACCGCGTCCTGATCATAAACCAGGGCCGCATCGTCCTGGATCAGCCGCTGGCTCAAATAGACACTAATAACGGCCTGCCAAGTGGCATAGAGGTTAGCCTACACACGCCACCCGCAGTGGACACATTGCTAGGCCTAGACGGTGTCGCCTCGGTGACCCGCATCACTGAAGACACCTTGCGCATAGACTTTCATCCCGCTGTTAATGCGACGGATGCAATCATTGCCAAAGCCGTGGCAGATGGCTGGGGTTTATACAAACTCAATACCAGCGGCACATCGCTCGAGACGGTCTTCATGCAGCTGACGGCGGGCGATAATGAAGCGCACGTAGACGCAGAGGATGCAGCATGATCCGTGCCAAAGCCGTGGCAGATGGTTGGGGTTTATACAAACTCAATGCCAGCGGCACATCACTTGAGACGGTCTTCATGCGGCTGACGGCGGGCGATAATGAAGCCCACGTAGACGCAGAGGATGCGGCATGATCCGTACGATAGGTCTAATCGCTGGCAATGAGTTACGCCGTCTGTTCAAGTCGCAGCTAGCCTGGGTCATGCTTGCTGTTGTGCAATTACTGTTGGCCATCTTCTTCTATCTATTGTTGGCGCAGTATATGCAGCCGTCGGCGGCGAGTGCGGGATTAACGGCGGTTGTGGTCTCCGGCCTGTATCAGATTGCCGGTGTTGTCATGCTACTGGTGTCGCCACTGCTGACCATGCGCTTAGTAACGGAAGAGCGGCGCTACGGCACGCTAAAATTATTGCTGTCATCACCCGTTAGCATCACTGAATTAGTGCTTGGTAAGTATGTTGGCATAATGGTTTTTTATTGTTTGATGCTGCTTATGATCAGTTTGATGCCCGCCTCGTTAGCTTTTGGTACACAACTCGACCTCGGACAAATTGCGGCGGGCTTAATCGGCGTGTTACTGTTGCTGTCGGCATTCGCGGCTATCGGTTTGTTTATTTCATCATTAACAGATTCACCCGCCATTGCCGCCATCAGCACGTTTGGCGTGCTGTTTTTACTCTGGATCATAAACATTGCCGGCACCAATGCCTCAGCAGGCATGGCCGCCCTGTTTGCTTATCTGTCATTGCTCAGGCACTACACGCATTTATTGACGGGCGTATTCAATTCTACGGATGTCTTGTTTTATATTATTGTCTCGGTCTTTTTTATTATATTAAGTATCTGGCGGCTGGATGCTGAACGAACGTATGGTTAAATTGATATGTTTGTAACGACCAAGAGCAGGTTAAAAAACCGACTTAACAGTATAGTCATGTTGTGTCTGTTGACCGTCAGTGTCGCCTTGTTAGCGTGGCTGAGTCATAACCATGCGGTAGAATATGACTGGACGGCAACCGGACGACATACCTTGTCGCAGGCGAGTCGTGATCTATTAGCAAAGATGCGGGGCAAGATCGAGATCACCTCCTATGCGCGTGAAAATTCGCAATTACGTGATGCCGTTAAAAAAATCGTTGGCAAGTATCAACGCCATAAAACCGACATTGTATTGCGTTTTGTGAATCCAGATGCAGTGCCTGATGAGGTGCGTAATCTTGGTATCAGTGTTGATGGTGAGATGGTCGTACACTATCAGGGGCGCGTTGAGCATGTGAAGTCTGATAAGGAGCAAGTGCTCACTAACGCATTGCAACGATTAGCACGTAATCAGGAACGCTGGATAGCCTTTGTCGAAGGCCATGGCGAACGCCGTGCCATAGGTGAGGCGAATCACGATATGGGGGAATGGGTTAAACAGCTATTCAATCAAGGCTATCGTATACAGCCGCTCAACCTTGGTGAAACACCAGTGATCCCAGACAATACGAGCATTCTCGTCATTGTCGGCCCGCGCATTGATTATCTCCCGGGTGAAGTAGACATAATTTTGCAATATATAAATCGGGGCGGTAATTTATTATGGTTACATGATCCCGGGCCACTTTATAACCTGGATAGGCTGGCAGATGCGCTTTCTCTGAATTTTTACCCCGGCGCGATCATTGATTATGCTGGTCAATTAATCGGTATAAACGATCCGACCATAGCACTCATTACCAAAACCTTATATGCGCCACATGCCATTACCAATGGTTTTGAATTCACAACATTATTCCCTATGGCGGCGGCGATAGAATTATTACCCGCGGATAAATGGAATGCTAAAACGTTGCTCGGTACAGGCGATCACACCTGGAACGAGACAGCAAAACTGGAGGGTGAAATAGCCTTTAATGAAGGCAGTGATACACAAGGGCCGTTAACCATGGGCATCAGTCTGGAACGTGAACTTGACACGGCAGAGGGCGAAGCATTGATTGCTATTCAACAACGCATAGTTGTTATGGGCGATGGCGATTTCTTGTCGAACACCTATCTTGCCAATAGCGGCAACAACGAATTAGGTACGCGCATAATAAACTGGTTGAGTAGCGATGATGAATTTATCGTCATCCCGCCCAAAATAGCCAAAGACACGCAATTAAATATTTCACCAACCCTACTAGGTATTACAGGCATAGGCTTTTTGTTTGTCTTGCCGGCACTGTTGCTGGTTATTGGTATTACTATTGGTCTGCGAAGAAAGAAACAATAAGATGGATAAGCGTATCTGGGTCAATATCGGCCTGGTTTTCTTTATTATTTTGTTGTCCGCTGTTTTGTTGCTGACAGAGGATGAAGCGGAACCAACATTACCGCAGATCGCAGATATTGATCCAAAAGATATCAACAAAATCGAAGTATTAAGAAAAGATCGTGAGAACTTAATTTTTCATAAACAAGGTGCAATCTGGCAGATGCGTTCGCCGCATCAATTCCGCGTCAACAATGCGCGTATCAACGCCATGCTCCGACTATTAAAGTCGGAATCACACGGCCAGTTAAACCCGACCGCAGTTGATCTGGCGCGCTTTAATCTGGCCGATCCAAGCATTACCATAAAATTCAATGATTATGTTTTCCAGTTTGGGAATACGGATGCTATCGATCAACGCCGTTATGTCATGTTTGCGGACGTGATTTATCTAACGAACGATTTTCTTTACAAACAACTGACTACGAACGCGGCTTTTTTTGCCGATCCAAAAATCTTGCCGGTTGATTTTGCAATCAGTGCGATTCAATTTCCAGAGCATAAAATTGAATTATTGAACGGACAATGGCAGTCGCAAACAGGGCTGGACATCAGTCCAGATCAGTTACAGCGGATCGCATATAACTGGAATAATGCTATGGCCATCTCAGTGTCCGCGTATGCCACACCTGCGGTTGAATCAAGCATTATCGTCTCCTCTACAAACGGCGACAATATAGCGTTTATGATCGTCTCCAAAGAACCGCATCTGATTCTTGGCCGCAAAGCATTGGGCATACAGTACCACCTCGGCAGTGATGAGCCCGATAAATTATTATTAAAGGAACAGGCGGCAACACGTGTTTTACCAGCGTCATCATAATGCCTGAGCTTCCGGAAATTGAAACAACACGCAAAGGTATCGCCCCATACGTCGTCGGTAAAAGGGTAACAGACGTGATTATTCGCGAACGACGATTACGCTGGCCGATACCCGCGGGTCTTAAACGATCGCTCAAAAATAAAGCTATAAGAAAACTACGGCGCCGGGCAAAATACCTGCTTTTCTATACGGACAATGGTTGCCTGCTTTTGCACTTGGGCATGTCTGGCAGTTTAAGGATCATCGATAATAAATGGCCGCCTGCAAAACATGATCATGTGGATATTGTGTTTGCATCGGGTCGGGCATTGCGTTTTCATGATCCGCGAAGGTTTGGATCAATGCTTTGGACTAAAGGCGATCCGATGGATCACAAGCTACTCAATCAACTCGGACCGGAACCCTTAAGCGACGCATTTGTAGCAGATTATTTATACGCGCGATCCAGAAAACGCACACAAGCTATCAAGACTTTTATCATAGACAGTCGCATTGTTGTTGGCGTGGGGAATATTTATGCGAGTGAGTCATTGTTTCTGGCTCGCATAAATCCAAACCGAAAAGCAGGCACAATCTCGAAGGCGCGTTACGGCACATTAATCGTCGCGATTAAAGATGTGCTGAACCGAGCCATAGAAAAAGGGGGTACAACGTTGCGTGATTTCATTAACAGTGACGGCCAGCCGGGGTATTTTAAAAATGAATTGCAGGTGTATGGCAGAGGCGGCGAACCCTGTAATAACTGCCAGAGGCCAATAAAAGTAGCGCGTCTTGGTCAACGCTCAACTTTTTATTGTGCAAGCTGCCAAACCTAGATGCACGCCCCTATAAAGAATAAAACTATCATCTTGATGATATGCTTGTTGCCGCTTTATGTAACAGCACAAACCAATGTGAGCAACAAACGCCTTGCTTGCCTCGCCAAACATTTATATACGGACGATCTCGTTACGGTAAAAACTGTATCTAGTCTGCCTGGCGGCAAGCTGGCTACCGCACAATGGCCCTTGGGTTATCCGACCATAGTGATTGACGATAATGCCTTTCTGAAATTGCCTGACAATGTGCAGCACTTTATTTACTACCATGAATGTGCGCATCTAGCCCTGCAAAGCGATGATGAACACGAAGTCGATTGCAAAAGCATAGACTTACTGGTTGAAAATAAACAATACACCGCGCTTGATGTAAGAAGACTGATGCAAACGCTGAAGCAAGCATTTGGCTTGAGTAAGCGCTGGAGTGAATTACTCAACTGCAAAAGTTTTCAAAAATTGACGAGCCAGTAATTGCTGAGTGCGTTTTTTTATCCTGTTACAATCATGTGGATTGACATAGGTACTCATTTATTGATGAGTTTACCAGCGAGGTGGAGCAATTCAAAAACACGCCATCGCCTGAGCTAAAAAATCGCCAACTTGATTTAATTGATGAAAAATAGCATGTTAATGAATTTAAGATCAGCTTGTTTGGGAATAGCATGATGAAATCGGCTTTACAGAGTTCGCAAAATGTTGCCGATCAAGATGTTTTTATTGCTTGTGAGGATAACCTGAGCTTTACCAAACGCTTAGCTGATAACTCTATGAAACTGATTGTTACCTCACCGCCTTACAACATGGCTAAGGCATACGAAAAGAAAATATCTTTGCAATACTATATCCAATGTCAGAAAAAAATTATTGCCCAGTGTGTTCGCCTGCTACATCCAACGGGTTCATTATGCTGGCAGTTGGGTAACCATGTCAGTAAAGGAGAAGTATTTCCTTTGGATATGGTTTTATATCCGCTATTCAAAGACTATGGACTAAAATTACGTAATCGCATTATTTGGCATTTTGGGCATGGCTTACATTGTACTAACCGATTATCGGGTCGACACGAGACGATTCTTTGGTTTACGAAATCAGATAAATATACCTTTAATCTTGATTCGGTACGGGTGCCTTCCAAATACCCTAATAAAAAGCATTTCAAAGGACCTAATAAAGGTAAGCTGTCTGGCAACCCTAAAGGGAAAAATCCATCGGATGTTTGGGAAATACCTAATGTTAAATCAAACCATTGCGAAAAAACGATTCACCCATGTCAGTTTCCTGTCGAACTGGTTGAGCGATTGGTGCTTGCCATGACCGATACGGGTGATCGTGTTTTTGATCCATTTGTTGGAGTTGGCTCAAGTATCATAGCGGCTATCAAACATCACCGTATTGGCTATGGTTGTGATACTGAGAAACAATATATTGAAATTGCCAAAGAAAGAATTGGTCAATTTAAGAAAGGCAATCTTAAGCTACGCCCGATGGGTAAGGTTATTTACGACCCTGCTTTACCTGGTGGCGGCCAATGAAAATAGCGGCTTATTACTCTCACTTGAACGGCCTTGAGTATTTGCAGGTTCATCAGCCTGCTATTTGGAAAGAAATCAAAAGTATTATTAAAGCGGTTGATGGGGCAGCGTGTAAAACTAAAGTTTCCAAAGAAGAAAAAATGAAGGGCCGGTTGTTGTACGCTCCCAAAGAGATGAATAAAGCAATGAAAAAGGGCTTTGAAACCTGTGATTGGCAAGAGAGTAAGGTGTCTTATTGGGTAACAGAAAAAGCCAGTTTGATAAGAAAAACGATGCATATGACAGCAGATGAACAAAAGGCAGAAATTGAGCGTATAGGTGACAGAGCAATCTCTTCATACAATCAAACCGATTTCTTAAAAAATCGCATTGCAGTAGAAGTCCAATTTGGAAAATACGCATTTGTTGCTTTTGATTTATTTGTCAAACACTTAGCTTTTTATGTTCGTGATATGATTGATGTAGGGATAGAAATATTACCAATGAAAGCATTGCAATCGGAAATGTCATCGGGTATTTCGTACTATGAAGGCGAACTGTATAATCTCATTAGGGAAGGACGCGGGGTACCAGCCGTGCCGTTGGTGTTGATTGGGATTATTCCTTAAGGATCTGTAAAAAGGTTGTCTATTCGTTATTGCCGACTTCCATCTTTCTCGACCGATAGCAATCGCTGTACTTCAATCTGGCATGAGAGGTCAGTTATTTAAAACCGATAACCGCCGATGAACAATGAACAATATATGGCCAAGGCCATTGGGTTGGGTAGTGTCAATTTTCGGTAGTGTCAATAATCTTTCGCACTTTCTGATTTGGCTTTCCCTTAAATCTGGTTGTTACGCGATCTGAAAATCCTTTTCTTTATCCATCTCTTGGAGCAAATCCATGTTCAGATATTTGCGCGTTCCCCACTAGCTCCCGGCTATGTGTCTAAGCCTTGCCGCACAAAGCATCAACGCCGAGTTGCCATCCGGGAATGCACACACTACTCGTGTTCGCCGCCTGATTTCTCGGATGATTCGTTCCAAAGGATTGTTAGTCCGAATGCGAATCCAGTGCTCTTCTGGAAACCGATAATACGTCAGGGTCTCTGCCACGCACTACCCAGCCAATCCGCCGCACTCGATAACTTCATGTCCCTGAGTTTCTTCTCGACCTCCGTGGCCTTATGCCTGGCAGATTCCAGATATTCAGATGCATGGATAGCCTGCAACATGCGAGAGACTTCTTTGACACGACCACGAGGCACATGACTGAAGACGTTGCGGTAGAAGTGCACAATACAACGCTGCCAGCCAGCTTAGGGGTAGAAGTCACCGATCGACTCCTGGCGCCCAAGACAGGCATCACTGAGCACCAACCTGATGCCCTTGAGACCGCGTGCCTGCAAATGACGCAGGCATCCTGACCATCCCGCCTTATCCTCCTTAGTACCTTCAACAATCCCTGGAATGCGGCGGTAGCCATCGTCCCCAACACCTATGGCGACTAGAACAGAAACGTTCTTCACTGCACCGCCCCAACTGCGTTTGAGCACAACACCGTCCAGGTATACATAAGGGAAATCACTCCCTATGGGGCGATTACGCCACTCTTCAATCTGCCCATAGATACGCTGGTTGAGCTTTGAAATAGTCCCTAAGCTGACACGGGTACCCCACAATGCTGCGGTAATGTCTTCTACACGTTGTACTGAAACACCTGCCAGATACATCTCAATCAGTGCCTCTTCGACAGACGCTACACGGTGTCGATAGCGCTCTATGATGGCCATCTCAAAGGTCTGCTTGCGTAGCTTCGGCATCTTTAACTCAAGCTCTCCAGCCCTTGTGTGGCACTTCCTGGTGTAGCTACCAGACCGGTCGTCTTTGCGCGTCTCAGTGCGTTCGTATCGATCAGCACCCACCAGCGCATCAGCCTCAGCGTCCAGAATCTGGTTAAGGGTGTCTTCCACAGTCTTCAGTACCACTTTGTTTAGATGGCCCTGCAGTGCCTGTTCATCAATAGGGACTACGTTGTGCAAGTGCTTGCTTGTATCATCGCTCATGGCGACTCTTCTCCTAGTCAAATAAATGGTTATGTCACTTTTTATTTAACCAGATAAAGGGGAAACCGCCTCTTCATATTTGCGAAAGATGATTTATGTTATCGGAGCAAAAGCACGACGAGGCTTTTTAACAAACAACAAATAGCCTTGCCAGGCTTGATAGCAGAGATAAAAAATGATGGTATGTATTGGAGCCATTTGCGCATAGATTTTGGTGTCTAATAACTTTATAGTTGCGGGTAGCGTTGTTGGTTTCTACTGTATTACCAAATCAGGGAAAATATAAATATGAATGATAAAACATTTTTCAAAGAGCTTGTGAAACTGGGCAAAGATAAGAGTTATGGTGATGATATAGCCAACAGTTTCCCGGCGATTTGCCTAGAATTATTTTGGACACATAAACTATCAGATGATGATATTGAAAATGCAATAGTTGCTCTAGAGACAAATGATGAATCCATTGATGGGTTTTTTATTGATGAGGAAAACCAAGAAATCAATATCATCCAGTGTAAGTCTTGCCAATCATACAAAAGTAGGCAGGCACTTAAAAAAGAATGGTTGGCTTATTTAGCAGCAGCCCCACAGAAACTTAAAGATCATGATTACATTGATAAGCATAAAAATGAGCGGATTAAAGAGATTGCGGCCGAATACATAGAAGCCGACCATAACGGCTATAAGACGGCACTGCATTTTTTTCACTTAGGTCGTTGCGGCAATAAAACTGTTCTTGAACATCATGACAACATTAAATACTACGATTGGGATAAGATAAAAGAAGAATACCAAGAATACCTTTCTAAAGATGATAGAACCGAACCAGAGGACATTGAAATTAATCTCTCCCATGATCCTATTCAAGCATCATGGGGCAAACACAAAACCTTAATCTCTATTATGACGGGTGATGAACTGATCAATCTCCGAGGGCAGCATCGGTATAAATTGTTTGATAAAAACTTAAGATTTAGTCTTGGAAAAAACAAGATTAATAAAAACATAACACAAACGGCAAAAGGTGAACCAGAGCTTTTTTATTTTTACAATAACGGCATTACCATTACTTCTGCTGGGTTTAAATATAAACCAACCAATAGTAAGTTGAAGATAGATTATCCACAGATCATCAATGGCGCACAAACGGTCAATGCGTTATATGAAGCATATAAAGAGAAACAAAATAAAATTGAAAGAAAACACCCTGAAAAGGACAGCGAGCAAGCAGCAAAAGAGGCGTTTAAGAAGATTTGTTTATTATTTAGAGTCATTCAAGAAAAGCAAGAAAAAACATCAATAAGTAGTAAAGTATCGGCCTTTGAAGAAAATGTCGTCCGCTATAACAACAGCCAAAATTCAATTAAAGAAAGTGATTTTTATGCCAACAATGAGGAACAGATTGAACTACAAAGGTTGTTTTGTCAGTATGGTTATTTTTATGAAATCAAGCGTGGCGATAGGAAGTTTTTAGAAGGTAAGGAAAATAACACCCATAATTTGCTTGAAAAAAAGCGGACAGATTTTAAGCACTGGGATGAAAAAATCACAATGGAAAAACTGGCCAGTATCCAGATGGCCTACAAAATTGATCCAGCGTTAGATAAATGTCAGAAGGCCAACATCTTTGGTCACGCTAATGACCGCTATTATGAGCAAGTATTTTCTAGTAAAGATAAGATGGATGAGTGCTATGTCAAAGAGATGATCTTGGCTTGGCATCTGTATCATGCAATCAAAATGCAGTCTGATATATACGGGACTGGCAAGAAAAAAGGACAGATCGTCAGTAAAATATCCCAGCTAGAGCGGGACGATACTAAATTGTCAGAGAAGCTGACAAATATCAGCGAGATTATTGGTGGCAGTTATTTGTTTAATGATCCAATAAAAAAAGACTGTGGTGATATAAAGAATTTTTTTGACGAGAAAGACAGTTTGCGTGAAGAAGTTGAGGGATATGCTTTTTTTTCACACGGCAATTACTTAACCTTAAGCATTTTTCATTTGATACTAGATAAATGCGACTACATCAAAACCTTTATTGGTAATGAGTCTGGTCTCTTTCAAAATCAAGTATTGATTGATAAGATGGTGCAAAAGTGGCTAAAGAAAGTACTAGACTCGCTCGTCAAGCCAGAATATGCGGAATCCCAAAAAAGCGGGATCACTGTGAAGACCTTTTATCGGAGAAATAGCACTTGGCAAAAAATTCAACAAAGGTTTAAAAAATTGAGATATAAGACAGGGGAAGAGTTGGAAGAGATATTCCCAATACCGAGTCATTTTAACTAGCTAGCTAGACTTTAAGCAGTTCGTGCCAGCACTTGTACTAGCTTGCGAAAAAGCGGCATATCAGGTTTTATTGAACCCAGCTCTGCACCAAGATTTTGAAACAGTTTTTAACAAGGAACCTGGTATCAAAAGTAAGTAACCAGAAAAACTGATCGGCATTACCCACCGCATGAATCGGCAAACCCGTTAAATATCAAGGCAGATAAAAAACGTTAGCCCGACCTTCGCCACGCGGATCACTAGCAGCGAAAATCAGCCCTCTTTTTTTCCAGATCATAATCGCTTGCATGTTGCCATACTGACGATTTTTTTCTTTAAGCACATGCCCTTTAGATTTAAGCACGGCTTGCTCGCTACTACTCAAGCCGCCTTGTTCGTATTGCACTTCATCGGGCAGATATTGATGGTGATAGCGTGGCAGACTGACCCACGATTGAGGTGGGTTGCCCTTGGCGAAGTCCAATACACCCAACAGCACCATAGAGATAATGCGACTGCCGCCTGGCGTACCGAGAATGCCAATGCGATCATCTGTTTCTAAAAAAGTCGGTGTCATGCTCGATAACGGTCGTTTACCTGGCGCAATGGCATTGGCGTGATCACCAACCAAACCATAGGCATTGGCTGTTAATGGCTTAACCGAGAAGTCATCCATTTCATTATTCAAAAGAACCCCGGTCCCTTGCGCAATAAAACCAGAGCCAAAGGGTAAGTTGATGCTCAAGGTTGCCGCCACCCGATTACCATCGGTATCAACAACTGAAAAGTGGGTGGTATCGGTTCCGGTTTGATCGGTTGTTGTTATATCGCTGAGATCATGGCTCGGTGTTGCGCGGTCCAGATCAATGGATAAGGCGAGGCCCTCGGTATACTCTTCATCCAACAGGCGCTCAACTGGAACCTTGACAAAGTCTGGATCACCAAGATAGGCCGCGCGATCACGATAGGCCCTACGCATCGCTTCGATGATGATATGTTTGCGTGTGACAGGATCATATTGCGCCAGGTCAAATTGCCCAAGTATATGCAGTGCCTGACCCATGACAATCCCACCAGAGGAAGGTGGTGCCACCGAGGTGATCGTGATCCCATTATAATCAATAATGATGGGCGCGCGTTCAACAACCTGATATTTATCCAGATCATCCAGCTCCCAAATACCGCCATTCGCTTTAACACTCGCCACCATCGCTTCCGCAACCGCCCCTTGATAGAACCCTTGGCTGCCATGCTTGGCCATTGTCGTTAATGTTTGTGCCAGATCTGCCTGCACGATCAAACTTCCAAGAGCGGGGATTTTGTATTCATCAAGAAAGACGCGTGCCGTATCGGGGTACTGTTTAATGACTTCAATTCTGTAGGCCATGAGTTTTCGATAGCGCGCCGTAACCGCAAAACCTGCTTGCGCTTGTTTAATCGCCGGGGCCAGGACTTCCTTTAAGGACAAGCGCCCATAGTGCTTAACCAGATGCTCAATACCCGCCGGCACCCCCGGTATGCCAGCGGCCAGCGGGCCATTCAAAGACAAGCCCTTAATCGTGTTGCCCGCCTTATCTAGGTACATATCATGCGTGCTACGCATAGGTGCTCGCTCACGGCCGTCGATCATGACTTGTTTATGATCAGAGGCGCGATGGATCAACCAAAAGCCACCCCCGCCAATCCCGGAGCTGTAAGGCTCAACAACGGCGAGTGATGCCGTAATCGCCGCCGCCGCATCGAAGGCATTACCACCTTGCTGTAGTATGTCGATACCGGCTTGTGTTGCTAAGGGGTGCGCGGTTGCAATCGCCGCTTGTTTTGGTTCAGCACTGACATAAGCCGAAAAAACTAAAATAAACAAAAAATAAAATTTCATTAGACCCGCCCTCAAATTATGTAGAGAATTTTTCTTTTAACGCCGCAACCACTATCGGCTCCACAAATAAACTAACATCACCGTTTAGAGATGCCACCTCACGCACCAGACTTGAGCTCGTACAGGCCAGGTTTTCTGCCGGGGTTAAAAACACGGTTTCTATATCGGCGTTTAACTGTCGGTTCATGCCAGCCATTTGAAATTCATAATCAAAGTCTGATACGGCACGGATCCCGCGCACAATGACCCGGGCATTTTTTTTACGCGCAAAATCTGTTGCCAACGTGTTGAATGGGATCACCGCAACATTCTTAAATGTCGTCAATATACCCGCCGCAAGCCGAACTCGTTCATTAACCGTAAATAATGTTTTTTTATTACCGGTATCTGCAACGGCGACGATCACCTTATCAAACAGGTTCGCGGCCCGCTGTGTAATATCAGCATGACCTTTAGTAATCGGATCGAATGTGCCGGGATAAATTGCCGTTATCATTGTCTCTTGCTATTTAAACAACTTGTTTTATGAGCATTGATTGTACATTACCTGCCCGGTTTTGTTTCTTTAATTCCCACCCGGCGGGTAATGCCAGATTTTTTTCTGATTCAATATAAACCAGGCCATTCGTATTTAATAAGCATTGTTCACAGATTGCGGCACAACATTGTTCGGCAAACCCCTGATCAAACGGCGGGTCGAGGAAAATAATATCAAACTTGCAAGTACATAGCCGCAACCAATTTATGGCATCGGCGAGCCAGATAGTATGATTTTCGCTACCTAATGTTATCGCCTGTCGCCTTAAAACTTCGATTAATTCTGGATTCGATTCAACCATGATCACATCTGCCGCACCCCGTGACAGTGCCTCAAACCCAAGTGCGCCGGTACCGGCAAACAGATCTAAACACCGTGCGCCAATGATCTCTTGTTGTAACCAATTAAATAATGTTTCGCGAACTCTGCCGGGCGTAGGCCGCAGATCTGAGGTGTTGATCACATCAAGTTTTCTGCCACGCCACTTGCCGGCAATAATCCGAATCCTGCCAGGTGCAGACAATGCTATTTAGGAGCCTGCTTTTGTTTTTCCGCTGACGCACCCACCATCACAGTAACCAGCTTGTCTGGCAACAGACGTTGGCTAAATGCGCGCTTGATTTGATCAATCGTCACGGCATCGACATTGGCATTAAACGTATCGAGATAATCCAACGGCAATTTATAGTAAGCAATAACGACCACATAGCCAAGAATCTTGGCATTGCTGTCTATGCGCATTGGATAGCTACCGGTAATATTTTTCTTGGCGGCAATTAATTCTGCCTCGGTGGGGCCTGTTTCTATATAACTTTTTATATTTTCCATTAAGACAGACAAGGCCGCATTGGCCTGTTCTGTTTTGGTCTGTAATCCGGCAATGAAAGGGCCTGCAAAACGCATGGGTGAAAAATAACTGTATGCGCTGTAAGACAAACCGCGTTTCTCACGCACCTCGGCAAATAAACGCGAAACCATGCCACCCCCTCCTAAGATATGATTGCCAACATATAGCGGAAAATAATCCAGATCGTCACGTTTAAGGCCAGGTTGTCCGATCAGGATATGGGTTTGTGTTGATGGGTGTTCTATAAATACGTTATGGGCTTGGTGCAGATTATTGACTGGCGGTAAAGGTTCGGCTTTCTCGCCGGGGTTAAGATCACGGGTTATATCTTCGGCAATCTTCTCGGCATGGCTTCGATCAATCGCACCAACAATGGCGATAAGCGCGTTGTTAGCGACGTAATACTGCTGGTAAAAAGCCGTTATATCGCGCCGCCCGATAGCACTCACAGATGCCTGCGTGCCTTCGCCGGGATTAGCATAAGGATG
Source organism: uncultured Gammaproteobacteria bacterium (assembly GCA_951812995.1). Taxonomy (GTDB): domain Bacteria; phylum Pseudomonadota; class Gammaproteobacteria; order Eutrophobiales; family Eutrophobiaceae; genus UBA7359. The sequence goes on from CATOTD010000002.1 coordinate 72,122, forward strand.
AGATTGATAGACCGCCCGCATAAAAGCATCTTTAGCCACTGCGCTCGGCGATTGTTTTTTTGCTTGTATTCCAATCAGCCTTTGCGCACGGTGGCGCGCTAACGCCGCTTCCGGAAAATCAGGTTTTGACAAGACACGTTTAAAGTTTTCTATGGCTGCCGTTAATAGTGTGTCATCGGTAAGTGATCGTAATTGAACGGTTGCAAAATCATAACCGGCACTGGCACCAAACACCGCACCAAGCGATTCAAACCCCGTGCTGACCGTATCCGCATCCAGCCCGCCCGCACCTTGATCCAACAGGCCGCTGGTCAAGGTTGCTAACCCGGGTAAATCACCATCGCGACTACTGCCCGCATCAAACACGACTTGTAAATCAACCATCGGTATCTCAGGCGTGTAGACATAATAAACGGCCACACCGTTTTTTGTCTGCCAATGTTCAATCTTGGGCGCAGCTTGAATAGCCGCCCCACTTGTAAGCAACACGACACTCAAAATAAATTTTACAATGCCATTGAAAATAGTAGTTTTTTTGTGTGTACATAACAGAGTCGGAAGGGATAGGTTATGCCTAAAACCACCGTGCCTTACACTTACCCGAACACTAAATCGATGCAACAATCGCTGGATAAATCTATTGGTAAACGTACGCTTAACGATCATGAGGATCCCCTCGTTGTTGCCGCTGTGTTTGGCTGGTCATGGGTTGAGGATCCAGCACCGCTACGGTTAGACGATCATCAACCAAATATTTTTTTGCAACCATCATCACCTGCTCCGCCGTTATCGCTTTAACATTATCAACATAGCGGTCTGCAAGATGCCAGGACAACCCCACGGTCTCCAATATTCCAAGGATCATCGCTTGATAAAAAACCGAATCTTTTTCATAAACATCACTTGATATAACCTGTGCCTTAACACGTTGCAACTCTTCCGCGCTGACAGGATTATGTTGTAAATCCAATAACTCGTTGCGTAATGCTGTTTCAAGTGCTGCTACCGTCTTACCTTTTGCCGGCGTGCCGGACAGGATAAACAAATTATCCAAACGGGAAATCATCCGATAACCCGCGCTGGCACCTGCTGCAACCTCCGCACCTCTTATAAGACGACTGGCAATGCGGGCACTGCTACCGCCATCGAGTATTCCAGCCAACACTTCCAGGGCATAAGGCTCCCAGGCCAATGGGTTTTGTGCTTCGCCGTCGGCTGGCTTCACGACCGGTGTTTTATACGCCATCATCAAATAAGGTAGTTCTGCGGGACGTTTAACCGTTACTCGCTTGGTCCCTTTTTGTGCGACTTCTTTGAGTGATTTTGGGGTCATTGCTGGGCCTGCCGGCAAGGGGCCAAAGTATTTTTTAGCCAGGGTCAACACGGCCTCTGGCTTTACATCGCCCGCCACCACCAGCGTTGCATTGTTGGGCGCATACCATTTTTTATACCAGACACTCAAATCCGCAACGGTCATATTATCTAGATCCTGCATCCAACCGATCACCGGGAAACGATAAGGACTCGTCTGAAATGCCGTTGCCATCGCGACTTCATAAAGGTATGACTGCGGCCTGTCATCGGTACGCCAACGGCGTTCTTCTTTAACGACCTCGATCTCTTTGGCAAACGCGGTCTCAGGCAGGCTTAGAAAACGCATACGATCGGCTTCTAATTCAAAACTGATTGCCAGGCGTGATTTCTCCAGTGTTTGAAAATATGCCGTGTAATCGGGCCCGGTGAAGGCATTATCACTACCGCCATTTTCTGCAATGATGCGAGAAAACGCACCGTCTGGAAATTTTTCTGTACCTTTAAACATCATGTGTTCCAGCACATGGGACAGGCCAGTAATACCATCATGTTCATAACTGCCGCCTACTTTGTACCAGACTTGAGTGACGACGATAGGGGCGCGATGGTCTTCTTTAACCAGCAATTTAAGGCCGTTTTCCAAGCGAAATTCAGTCACTGTTGCATCAGCAAACACGGGGGTGATTAAAACCAGACTTAGTAAAACTATTTTCAGGGGTCGATAAGAATATTTCATTTTTTATATGTCTTAAATTTAAGAAATCAAATCTTTATGTTGTGGACATTATAGCGTGCGGCCTTTGCACAAAACACCTTATTTGAAGGTTATGCCGGCAATGATGCCATTTTCGGATGCCCGCCGTGGGTCGGACTGGGTCGGATTGGGCCAAGCTGGGTCGAGCTGGGTCAAGCTGGGCCAAGTTGGGTCGAGCTGGGTCAAGCTGGGTCGAGTTGGGTCGGACGTGGGTTGAGTCGGATCGAGCTGGGTCAAGCTGGGCCGGGTTGGGTCGGACGTGGGTTGAGTCGGGTCGAGCTGGGTCGGGCTGGGTCAAGCTGGGTCGAGTTGGGTCGGGCTGGGCCAAGCTGGATCGGGCTGGGTCGGGTTGGGCCGGGTTGAGTCGTTAGTGCAAAGGTCTCAGTATGTATTTCTCTTTATGAGTTCGATATTACTTAGTGGTAGGATATGGCAATCTAACTGACAGCATATTGAAAAATTACGGGTGTTTGGTTTTAAGAAAAAAAGCATTGCTGATACAACTATCAATTCGGATGCAAAGGCAACACTCGCAGAACGCCTGAAACGTACCCGTACGGGTATGTTTGGCGGGTTGTTCAAACACAATAAAACGGTGATTGATAATGCCGCATTAGCAGATCTTGAAGACCGCCTGTTATTGGCTGACATCGGCATCAAAACAACCGATCAGATCATGCAATTACTCAAGACTGACACAAACAAGCGCACGCTCAAAGACCCGCTCGAACAATTAAAAGAAATCCTGTTACCCACCCTGCAATCAGTCGCAAAAGGGCTGACTATTCCGGTTGTTGCAAACAAGCCCTATTTGATTTTGGTGGTAGGGGTCAACGGTGTCGGCAAGACCACCACCATCGGCAAACTTGCCAAACGATTACAGCGTGAGGGTAAGACGGTCATGTTGGCAGCGGGCGACACCTTTCGCGCCGCGGCCATTGAACAACTGCAAGTCTGGGGCGAACGACATAACATTAGAGTGGTCGCGCAAGCACCAGGGGCCGACTCGGCCGCAGTTATTTTTGATGCCTTAAAGTCGGCGCGGGCCAATAATATTGATGTCTTAATCGCCGATACCGCCGGCCGCTTACACAATAAAAGCAACTTGATGGCAGAAATGAAAAAAATCCATCGCATCGGCAGCAAGTTTGATGCCGACTTGCACAGCGAAGTGTTATTGATATTAGACGCTGGCACCGGTCAAAATGCGTTGATACAAGCGCAACAGTTCCATGACATTATTGGTGTTGACGGGATCGTCTTAACCAAACTTGATGGGACTGCAAAAGGCGGGATTGTGTTTTTACTCGCCGAAGAACTAGGCATCCCGATACGATTTATTGGTGTGGGTGAACAGGTTGAGGATTTACGACCCTTTAATGCCGTCGAATTTATGGATGCCCTACTCAGAGATAAGCCATGATTCAATTTACCCATGTACACATGAATTACCCGGGCGGCAACGAAGCCCTGCGCAACATCAATCTGCATATAGAACAAGGGGCTATGGTTTACATTGCGGGTCGGTCGGGTGCGGGTAAGAGTACGCTATTACGTTTAGTCGCCTTGATTGATCGTCATTCCCGCGGTCAGATCATCGTTAATGGCCAGAACCTGGCGCGCGTACGCAATGCACGGATCCCCATCTTCAGGCGGCATATTGGGTTCATGTTTCAAGATCACCGCCTGCTTAATGACCGCACCGTATTTGATAATGTCGCCCTACCGTTGGTTATCGCTGGTAGTCGGCATCGAGAAATACGCAAACGTGTACAGGCCGCGCTGGATAAGGTCAGTCTGTTAGCTAAGGTCAATAGCTACCCAATGGCGTTATCGGGTGGTGAACAGCAACGTGTTGGTGTCGCTCGTGCCGTGGTGCACCGTCCGGCCATATTACTGGCTGATGAACCAACCGGTAATCTGGACCCGACCTTATCATGGGATACGATGAAGTTGTTTGAACAATTCAATCAAGTCGGTGTCACCGTGCTGATTGCCAGTCATGATATCGATATGGTTAGACGCATGTCCAAGCGCATCATCACGTTAAAAAAGGGGCGCATACTAACGCATGATGGCACACCGACAACGCAATGAACGCCGCCAAGCGCCGCAATACCCGTCCCGACAAGACCGCCAAGAGTGCGCTAAGACACCGTTTTGAACGATGGCTGTTACAACATGCGCAGGCTTTTATTTTTAGTCTTGGGCAATACATCAAACACCCAGTCAGTAATATATTAACCACCGCCGTAATAGGGATTTCACTGGCCTTGCCCGCCAGTTTTTATTTACTACTCGATAATGTACGTCACGTCTCATCAGGTTGGGATGGATCATCGCAAATAACCTTGTTCCTACAAACAGAGATAGACGATACACAAGCACTTGCGTTTGCAAACACCTTGGCTAATAACGACAACGTGCGTGAAACCATCTTGATCAAACGCGCTGAGGCACTGGCTGAATATCGACAACTGTCTGGTTTTGCAGATGCCCTTGAGATCCTTGACGAAAACCCACTGCCGAACGTCGTACTGGTTAAACCGCACTTCGACAATGCCAACGAGGACCAAATCAAGACCTTGATCAAAGCACTTGAAACGATGCCAGCAGTAGATAGCGCCCAGTATGATAGCCGCTGGCTACAACGTCTGCTGTCGTTGCTGGATATCGTTAATCGCTTGATCGTGATTCTATCGACGCTACTTGGCGTTGCCGTATTGTTGGTTGTTGGCAATACCATACGCCTTGCTATCCATAATCATCGAGCAGAGATTGAAATTAGCAAACTCTTTGGCGGCACCGACAGCTTTATCCAGCGCCCTTTTTTATATAGTGGTCTCTGGTATGGCATGTTTGGCGGCATTATTGCTTGGTTACTGATCGTCATATCTACGCACATACTGCGCCAGCCAGTCAGACAACTGGCCAATCTCTATGCCAGCGATTTTCAACTCATCGGGCTAGGTTTTGGCCATTCTTTGGTGCTGCTCGGTGTCGGTATCGCACTCGGATTAGTGGGTTCATGGATAGCCGTCAAGCGTCATTTAAGGGCTATTGAGCCAGTCTAAAGCCGCGCTCTTAAATTTATAATCTTTATTATATTCATTAACTTAGGGAAATATTCAGACTGAATGCAGTCAAAAATTAGCACTCTATGCTTTTGAGTGCTAAACTTACGCTAACAACAGCCGATCTAACTTAACAGTACAGGAAAAGATTATGAATCAGCTAACAAACCTACAATTTGCATTGCCCACAGGATCGATAGAATGTTATATCGCATCGGTCAATCAAATACCCATCCTGTCTCAGGATGAAGAACAAATATTGGCGCGGCATCTGCGCGATGAAGGCGATCTTGAGGCAGCGCGCCGCTTGGTCTTATCACATTTGCGCTTTGTCGTAAAAATTGCGCGCGGCTACAACGGCTATGGTCTGCCACAAGCCGATCTAATCCAAGAAGGCAATATCGGTCTGATGAAGGCCATCAAACGCTTTGACCCCAATGTTGGTGTTCGACTTGTGTCGTTTGCCGTACATTGGATACGTGCTGAAATGCACGAATTTATTCTTAAAAACTGGCGCATTGTAAAAATCGCGACCACCAAGGCCCAACGCAAACTATTTTTCAATCTGCGTTCTTCTAAAAAACGATTAGGTTGGTTAGATCAGCATGAAGTTGATGAAATTGCAGAGACCTTGGGCGTGAAACCTAGCGATGTTGTGGAAATGGAAAAACGCATGGGTAATTACGATGCGTCTTTCGATGGATTTGATAGTGATGCCGATGACGACTCAATCTGTACACCATCTTACTATCTTAAGAACAAAACGGCCGGCCCGGAAGCGTTTATCGAAGCTGCCGAATGCGACGGCGAGCGTCGCACAGGTTTGCATAAGGCATTAGCGTTGCTTGATGACCGCAGCAAAGACATCATTACGAGACGCTGGTTGGCAGAAGACAAGGCGACCCTGCATGAACTTGCCGCCATCCATGCTGTCTCTGCAGAGCGCATAAGGCAAATAGAAAACAACGCAATGAAGAAATTGCGCGCGGCCCTCGCTACATAACCGCAGTCGCGGCCTCTGTGGCCAGGCCACCTTAACCGCCCCACGGTCACATCAGCCCATGCTTTCTACAAACGTGCGCGTCATAGTTATGGCGTGCATGGGCAAGCATTAGGTATTAGGCAATGAATGCGTAACTTAAAAATTTCTTTCTCTCTTGATAGTCTCGTACGCTGTTCTTATTTCATGGGTGCGGTCGGTTGCCACTTTCATCATTTCTTCCGGCAGACCTTTTGCGACCAGTTTATCGGGGTGATGTTGGCTTAGCAGGCGACGGTAGGCCTTCTTGATTTCACTCGTGCTGGCAGATTCTTTGATACCCAGTATGCTGTAGGCTTGCTGCAAAGAGGGGCCACCCTTATTTCCCGCACGGGAGGCACCCTCCATACCACCAATCATTGCCGAGAGGTGATCAAACGTATGTTTTGAGATATTCAGCATCTTACAGATATTTAATAAGACACGGCGTTCTGCCGGATCCATAACACCGTCGGCATAGGCGGCCATAATCTGTATCTCAATAAACATGCGCAACAAATTGGGCTTAAAACCTATCTCTTGTTTGAATTGTTTGAGTACAGCATTTAACGGGAAGGTATCTTTTTTGCCTTCATTAAATAAGCGTATGGCCGCTTTGCGCTGTGACTCAACGAGGTTCATTTGCTGCATGACTTGTTTGGCAAGTACAATTTCGCTGTCGGTAACGTGTCCATCGGCCTTGCAAACATGACCCATTACCGAGAAGGTTGTGGTGTAGAACAGGGTCTGAATACGTTCTCGTCCACCTCGCGGGAAAGGGATGACATTATCCTCTTGCCCGAAGCCCGTTCGATTTGCAGATTGCGATAGGCCCTTATCAAAGTTATGCCCCATGGCAGCACCGAGCACGGCCCCGATAGGCCCACCTATCATCATGCCAAAGGCACCCCCTAAAATTTTCCCCCACCAACTCATTTCATTCCCCTGTAATAAAAAATAGCCATTAACTCAATGCCATAACGATCCGTTATAATGCCGCTTTTTTATCGGCCTGGCACGCTAAAATCACATTAACCCCCTATGCACGGTAATCATCATGGCTACAAATAATAAAAAGCACCGCGGAAAACCATCAACACCCACAATGGCCGATCGGGCGGATAAATATATCTGTTATGAGGCATCCGTCCAATGTGTTGAAGCAGAGATTGATTTCGTCGATGCGACCTTTTTTGAACTCCGCAAGCGCCGCGCCCAGCGTCTGCGAGAAGATTTTTGTGGAACGGCGAATACATCCTGTGAGTGGGTACGGCGGCGGCGCACCAATACCGCCATCAGTGTTGATCGTGATCTGTCAGTGCTTGATTGGAGCAAACAAAACAAGGTAGCCAAGCTACCGCCCGGGCCGGCAAAGCGGCTGACGATGGTCAATGGTGACGTACTAAAAATAAAAACGGATCCGGTTGATATGGTGTTAGCCATGAATTTCAGTTATTGGCTTTTGCTGGAACGCCGCGCCACCATTCGGTATTTTAAGCGGGTTCGGGACGCATTGGTTGATGACGGGATATTTTTCCTGGATGCGTATGGCGGTTATGAGGCCTTTCAGGAAGTGACCGAAGAGACCCAGAACGAAACTTGTACCTATATATGGGAGCAATATAAATACAGCCCGGTGACCGGCATTGCTAAAAACTACATCCACTTCAAGTTTGAAGATGGCTCCGAGATGAGGCGGGCTTTTGCTTATGACTGGCGGGTCTGGACCTTGCCAGAGTTAACCGACATGCTGTCTGTCGCTGGTTTTAAGCCGACTGTGTACTGGGAGCAAACAGATGCCGCGGGTGAGGGTAATGGTGTTTTTGAGCCTGAGACCGAAGGTGAGGCAGATGCGGGATGGATTGCTTACCTGGTTGCCGAGAAGTAGCGCAACTACTTGACAAGGGCCCGGTTGAAGTCGGTCGGAGCTGGTCGAGGTTGGTCGGAGTCGGGCCGAGGCCGATCGAAGCGTGTCTGCTGAACGGGGATCATTTAAGGTCTTTTTTGTAATGAAGCTGTAATATTATTCTTTTCTAATACACCGCAGGCATGAGTCGCACATTGCATAAAACAAAAGCAACAATACTGATCGTCGAAGACGAGGCGGCGATTCGCGCCATGCTGGACTATGCCTTGACGCAACAAGGTCTCCATTGTGTTGCAGCGGCCGCTGTCGAAGAGGCAAAGAGGATAATAGAGGCAACCCCGCCCGATCTTATATTACTGGACTGGATGTTGCCCGGCATGAGTGGCATCGACTATGCGCGACGTTTACGTAGCACCTCGGCAACACAAGACATCCCGATCATAATGTTGACGGCAAAAGGTGAAGAGGCAGATAAGGTGATAGCGCTTGATGCGGGTGCCGATGATTACGTGACTAAACCCTTCTCAACCAAGGAGTTGATCGCACGGGTCAATGCGGTGCTGAGACGCTATGCCGATGCGAATGAGGCGGGTGTGATCAATGTCAATGGGCTGGTGCTGGATCCGTATACTTATCGTGTCACGGTGGATGATCAGGTTATCGGCATGACGGCCACCGAGTTTAAATTACTGCATTTCTTTATCACACATCCGGAACGGGTGTATAGTCGGTCGCAGATACTGGATCAAGTTTGGGGTGAGCATATTTACGTTGAAGAACGTACGGTCGATGTGCATATTCGCAGGCTGAGAAAAAAACTGGAGTCGGAGTCATTTAATTTTGATAAATTTATACGGACTGTTCGCAGTGTTGGTTATTTTTTTTCCACCCGTTAAGGCAACACTATGAAGTATGACATCTGGCGTTTTATAGGCGTTCTCTTTCTTGGTGGCCTGGCCGGGATTGTCTTTAATCACGTCTTCTTATGCCTCATTGTCGGCTTATTGTTTTATATTTGGTGGCAATACAGAGAGTTCGTAAAAATACTGTTATGGCTGAAGAGGAGACACGAGGCCAGCAGTCCTTCGCAAGCCGGTATTGTTGATGAGATTTGCCGTGAAATTGATTATCTGCGCGATAGAAATAAATCACGTAAATTAAAACTCTCCGGCTACTTAAAACGCTTTCAGAAAGGCACGGGCGCGTTGCCAGATGCGGTTATTATTCTGGGTGAGCAAGGTGAAATAGAATGGGCGAATGCCAAGGCACAAGAATACATGGGTGTACACTGGCCAAAAGACGGCGGTTTGCGTTTATCTAATCTGGTACGTTATCCAACCTTAATTAAATACCTTGATGCCAGTAACGCTGAATTGGAAAAAGACCTACAAATCACGTCTCCTGTCAATCTAAAACGCGTGCTTGAGATACGCATTTCGCCGTACGGTGAAACACAAAAATTATTTGTCGCAAGAGACGTTACCGCAATTTCACGCACGAACCAGATGCGTAAGGATTTTATCATGAATGCCTCGCATGAATTGCGTACGCCATTGACAGTGCTGTCGGGCTATCTTGAAGGGTTTGTCGATGATCCAAAATGTCCGGAACAATGGATTGAGTATATAAAGCAAATGCGACTACACACAACCCGTATGCAACGTTTGATAGAAGATCTTATGCATCTCTCCAGTCTCGAAGCAAATGTTGGAAAAAGCGAACATGCTGTTATTTTTGTGCCCGATATGTTGCTTACAATAGCAAATGAAGCACGTGCGCTCAGCGGTTTTATGGATCATGAAATCACGCTTGATGTGGATAACGATTTGTATCTGAATGCCAATCAGCATGAACTATACAGTGTATTTTCCAACCTGGTATTTAATGCGGTGCAATACACGCCAGAGCAAGGGCGTATTGCATTAAAATGGTATGCAGATGATGCCGGGGCACATTTTTGTGTGCATGACAACGGGACTGGCATCGCGCCTCAGCACATTCCAAGATTAACCGAACGTTTCTATCGCGTTGATGTAGGGCGTTCCAGAGAGAAAGGCGGCACGGGTCTGGGGCTTGCTATCGTCAAGCATGTGTTGGCACGATATGATGGCAAATTGTTTATCGAGAGTCATCTTGATAAAGGTAGCTTATTCCGTTGCGATTTACCAAAATCATGTGTAGTCAACGCCGAGACTATTAGCCAGAAAACCTTAAGCGCTTGAATGCGCCAGATTTATAGTTTTAGGTGTCACGAAACTTTAATACTTTTGTCATCACATTGTCATTTTATTATTCAATAATAGTTTTTTCATATTATATTTTTCAAAGGAGATAAACGTTGATGATTAACAAAAAATGCTTTGCAATACTACTTATGTTATCTGCACTAATGCCACTGCACGCCGTGGCGGCAGACAAGATTGATGCGGGTTTGCCAGCGTATGTGAAGGCGAGTGGTGTATCTGGCAATATCAGCAGTATAGGCTCTGATACACTGGCAAATTTAATGACACTCTGGGCCGAAGCGTTCAAACAACTCTACCCAAACGTCAATATTCAGATCCAGGCCGCAGGTTCTTCTACCGCCCCTCCGGCGTTGACTGAGGGCACCTCAAATTTTGGCCCCATGAGTCGCAAAATGAAGGACAAGGAGCTGGCTGCTTTTGAAAGCAAGCATGGCTACAAACCAACCGCTGTTGCTGTCGCTATTGATGCGCTTGCTGTATTTGTCAACAAGGATAATCCAATTACAGGTCTTTCTATCGCGCAAGTCGATGCCCTCTTTTCGGCAACACGTAAATGTGATTATCCCAATGATATTACCGTCTGGGGACAGCTTGGCTTAACGGGTGACTGGGCCCGTCGTCCGATCCAATTGTATGGTCGCAACTCGGTTTCGGGTACCTATGGCTACTTTAAGAAAAAGGCACTTTGTAAGGGCGACTACAAGGATAGTGTTAATGAGCAACCTGGCTCAGCTTCTGTTGTACAAGGCGTAGCCAAGTCGTTAAACGGCATAGGTTACTCTGGTATTGGCTACAAGACTTCCGGGGTTAAGGCGGTTGCTTTGGCTCGTAAAGACGGAGATGAGTTTATTCAAGCAACCCTTGCCAATGCCTCGGCTGGCACCTATCCATTAGCGCGTCTCCTATATGTTTATATAAACAAGCAACCCAATAAACCGCTGGCACCTTTGGAGCGTGAGTTTATAAAAATGATTCTTGCAAAAACCGGACAGCGCGTCGTTGTAAAAGATGGTTATATTCCTTTGCCCGCCAAATCAGCTGCCGCGCAATTAGCCAAGCTGGGTCTCGGAGCTGGTCTTGCGGAATAGAAAATAGATCATTAAGTCAGTGCTTAATCCTTGCGCACACTGCGACCGTGTGCCAGCATCTTTCATCGCCATGGATGGCGATAGCGTAAGGTTTGCCGCCGTTGCCGTTACATTGCCCACCAATAAATAGTACGGGCGTTGCAATAAGATCGTATCGCCTTATTATGCCAACTGTAAGATTGTCATAAACCCATTCTAAAATGACTGCATGGATAAAAATGAGATTATTACTGATGTTCTGAGCCATGATTTTAATTCAAAATCGGCTCGATATTATCGTAAATGGCGACATATAAAGGATGCGGCGACTCGTTATTTAATGGCGTTCGGTGGTATCAGCGTGATTATGGCCATAGTCTTGATCGCATTTTATTTGCTCTATGTCGTCATTCCAATGTTTAAGTCGGCCGCGATTGAATCCATAGCGACTTACGCGGTGCCGGGAGCGGCAAATGCCAAGACGCTACTTTATGCCATGGAAGAACAGCGCGAAGTCGCCTTGCGTATCAGCGATCAGGGTCAGGCCGTATTTTTCTCAACAAACAACGGCGAGATGCGCAAAACAGTCAATTTTAATATTCCTGATGGCGTTGTTGTAACCGCAATAGCAGCCGGCGATCAAACAGAAAAAGTAATTGGTCTTGGTCTGTCAGATGGTAGCGTTTTACTTTTTCAACATACTTATGATGTCTCTTATCCTAACGATGTGCGCTTAATTACACCTAATATCATATTCCCCTATGGCGAGGCACCGATTCAGATTAATGGTATTGGTGAACCGGTGACCGAGCTTAGTGTTCAATATGATGGCGAGCGGGCTACATTGGTGGCACATGGCAATCATGCAGCAATAAACCTTGTCAGTTTTGTTAAAGAAGAATCCATGTTGAGTGACGATGTAGAAATCACACGTGAAAAAAGTGTCATTTTAATCGAAATGGAAAAAATTATTGATTTAAGACTGGATATTGAACAACGTGAGCTGTATGTCGCTGATACGCCCGGTAATATTTATTATTACAACGTAAGTAAAAAGACCGCACCGCGACTCATGCAAAAGGTAAGGGCAGTGGCAGGTAATGCCGAAATAACTGCATTGGAATTCCTTGCTGGTGGCATCTCAATTCTGGTCGGCGACACCAATGGTCGGATCGCGCAGTGGTTTCCAGTCAGGGATGATGACAATAACTACACCTTACAGAAAATACGCACCTTCGATAAACAAAAAGCACCGATTACCGCGATCGCGGCAGAACATGCACGCAAGGGATTCGCTGCCATAGATGCCAGCGGCCAGATGGGTCTTTACCACACCACTGCACACCGCACCGTCTTGCTTGAAAAAATAGATGGACATGCGCTAAATACAATCAGTATCGCGCCTCGTGCGAATGCCGTATTAGTTGAAAATGACAAAGGTCAAATACAATTTTGGTATGTACATAACGAGCATCCGGAAATTTCCTGGCAGTCAGTATGGGGCAAGGTCTGGTATGAAAGTCGTGGCCAGCCAGAATATGTCTGGCAATCGTCTTCGGCCAGTAGTGATTTTGAACCCAAGTTCAGTCTGACACCATTGGCTTATGGCACGTTTAAGGCGGCATTTTATGCCATGCTGTTTGCGGTGCCACTGGCCATATTGGGTGCCATGTATACGGCTTATTTTATGGCACCCAAAATGCGACAAGTGGTCAAACCAACGATTGAAATCATGGAAGCACTGCCGACCGTTATTCTGGGGTTTCTGGCCGGTTTGTGGTTGGCACCGTTTGTTGAACTGCATCTACCGGGCGTGTTCATCATGATGTTTTTCGTACCATTCGGCATTTTATTGGCCGCTGCGATCTGGGATTTTTTTCCTGATAATATTAAACATAAACTACCCGCGGGTTGGGAAGCGGCCTTGTTAATACCGGTAGTCATCATCGCCGCGGCCCTTTCAATTAAACTTAGTCAACCGGTTGAGAATCTGTTGTTTGCGGGCAATCTACCCCTTTGGTTGAGCCAGGAAATGGGGATCACGTATGATCAACGAAACTCCATGGTGGTTGGTCTGGCAATGGGCTTTGCGGTAATCCCGACAATATTTTCTATTAGCGAAGATGCGATCTATGGTGTGCCGAAGCATTTAACGACCGGTTCACTGGCACTCGGTGCCACCGCCTGGCAGACCATGGTGCGGGTTGTTTTATTAACCGCAAGCCCGGGGATATTTTCTGCTGTTATGATCGGGTTGGGTCGCGCTGTTGGGGAGACGATGATCGTCGTCATGGCAACAGGTAATACCGCCATCATGGACATGAGTATCTTTGAAGGATTTCGGGCCTTGTCAGCAAATATAGCGGTAGAGATGCCAGAAACAGAAGTAGACAGTACGCATTATCGAATTTTATTTCTAGGTGCGTTCGTCCTGTTTGTGGTGACCTTCTTTTTCAATACGATTGCTGAAGTTGTGCGCCAGCGCTTGCGTACAAAATACAGCTCGCTCTGATGCAATCAAAAATAAAAAACTGGCTTGATTCAGGTGCCCCCTTTGTTTGGTTAAACGCGGGTGCGGTTTCTGTTTCTGTCGTCATGGTGGTTGGCTTGATCGCGTTGATTGCCGTACGCGGTTTGGGCCATTTTTGGCCGTCCGATATTGCCGTGTTTGATTATGCCTTTGCACCAGATAGCGAAAGCAGTCAGTTGATGGGCGAGTTCATTGATGAAGAAACCGTCTTGCGCGCACGCGCCGGTAATCCTGCTTACGCGGGCGCGACCATCAAACGACATTTGCTCAAGACCGGTAACAGAGATATATCGGGACTTGATTTTAGTTGGATATTGGATGCCGGGATAAAGCATAAAACGTACCCTGATGATGCAATGGTTGTTGAGCGTCGTGAGTGGGGAAATTTTTATGGCTTTCTAAACAGCGTGCAATTAGATGGCCATAACTTGCAGAACAATGCAACGCTTTGGGCTACCTTAGAGCAGGCAATAACACAAAACAATGCGGTCTTTGATGAGATTAGATATATCGAAAAAAATCTGATTGGCGGCATCAACTATAAAATGGAAAAACTGCGCCTTAAAGAGCGTGAATTGGTATTAAAAGAAGAAAATACGCCTGTAAATTTACAAGCGCTGATCGCGCAACGGGAAGCGTTGCAACTTGCATACAATAGTCATACTGCTACATTAGAGACGCTTTACGCTACCTTAAACAGTGCCAGCCTTACCGCCACAACGGCTGATGGGCAAGCAGTCAGTATTGCGCTGTCTAAAGTGATTCGGGTTTACCGGCCAAATGCGATGAGTTTGCCGGATAAAGTCCTGTTCTATTTTGAGAAGTTTTGGGAGTTTCTAACAGATGATCCACGCGAGGCCAATACGGAGGGTGGCATCTTTCCAGCCATATTTGGTACGGTGTTAATGGTGATAATCATGGCCGTCATAGTAACGCCGTTTGGTGTTATTGCGGCGGTTTATTTGCGTGAGTACGCAACTCAAAATCTGATTACACGCCTCATACGGATTGCCGTTAATAATCTTGCGGGTGTGCCGTCTGTGGTTTACGGGGTGTTTGGTCTTGGCTTTTTTGTTTATTTTCTAGGCGGATCAATCGATCAATTATTTTTTCCTGAATCATTACCGGCACCAAAATTTGGCACGCCTGGGCTGTTATGGGCCTCGTTGACACTTGCCATATTGACGGTGCCGGTTGTTATTGTCGCAACCGAAGAAGGGTTGTCGCGTGTACCGCGCGCCATTCGCGAAGGCAGTTTGGCATTAGGCGCGACCAAGGCCGAGACCCTGTGGCGTACTGTTTTACCGATGACGACACCCGCTATGATTACCGGTTTGATCTTGGCTGTAGCCAGAGCAGCGGGTGAAGTGGCACCGTTGATGTTGGTCGGCGTGGTTAAGCTCGCGCCCTCACTGGGGGTCGATGGTAATGCGCCATTTTTACATCTGGATAGAAAATTCATGCACCTTGGCTTTCATATTTATGATGTGGGTTTTCAGAGCCCGAATGTTGAGGCGGCACAGCCGTTAGTCTATGCCACAGCCCTGTTACTGGTCGTATTGATTATCATTTTAAATCTGACAGCTATACGAATTCGTAATAGTCTAAGAGAGAAATATCGCGCAGCAGAACAAACCTGATATGGCGGCTGAAAAAATTGAAAAATACGCAGAGGATATTGCCGTGACTGAATCAAGCACAGCCACACGTACACATGCTATCGACATGAACAACATCGTCGATACGGCGGTTGATATGAAACTTGCCAACGAAAAAACATGTATTGCGGTAAGCAATTTCAGTTTGTTTTATAGCGGCAAGCAAGCGTTGAAAAATATTAGCCTGACGATACCCGAGAAACGGGCGACTGCATTTATCGGCCCTAGTGGTTGTGGTAAATCGACATTATTGCGCTGTTTTAACCGGATGAACGATCTCATTGAGGGTGTGACTACAGCAGGCAACATCAAGTTAGAAGGCAATGACATTTTCGATAAGAGTATAAATGTGGCTGATTTGCGCCGCCGCGTGGGCATGGTTTTTCAAAAACCCAACCCGTTTCCAAAATCAATTTATGAGAACGTGGCCTATGGCTTGCGTATTCAAGGGATAAAAGATCGCCGGACTATCGATACGGTCGTGGAAAAATCATTGCGCGGTGCGGCACTGTGGGATGAAGTTAAAGATCGGCTGGAAGATTTAGCGATGGGGTTGTCGGGTGGCCAACAACAACGACTGGTGATAGCGCGTGCGATTGCGATTGAGCCAGAAGTCATCTTGTTAGATGAGCCAGCCTCCGCATTGGACCCCGTCTCAACCTTAAAGATTGAAGAATTGATTTATGGATTAAAAGATAAATATACTATTGTGATTGTGACACATAATATGCAGCAAGCTGCGCGTGTATCAGACTATACGACCTATATGTATATGGGCGAGATGATCGAGTTTAATGACACGAGTACATTATTTACTAATCCACATAAGAAGATGACGGAAGATTATATTACCGGACGTTATGGATAATATTAGTTATTAGTTATTAGTTATAGGAGAGTCGCATGAGCACGGGCGTAGTAAGCCACCATATTTCAAAACAGTTCGATGATGAATTAGAGCGTATTCGCACCACGGTATTTGCCATGGGTGGGTTGGTTGAGCAACAGCTCAATAACGCGCTTAAATCACTTATCGATGGTGATATAGATCTTGGCAATACAGTTATTGAAACGGAAGTCCAGGTTAATTCCTATGATGTATCGATTGATCAGGAGTGTATAAGAATTCTGGCGAGACGCCAGCCTGCGGCCGGTGATCTGAGATTGGTTATGGCGATAACGAAAACGATTACAGATTTAGAACGTGTCGGTGATGAGGCAGAAAAGATCGCGATGATGGGTATTGGATTAACAGATAAACATGGACTCAAGTCGTATCATGTTGGCATCAATGCAATGGGTAATCTCGTGAGCCAGTTGTTGCATGGGGCATTAGATGCGTTTGCACGCATGGATTCTAAAAAAGCAGTAGAAGTTGCCGGCAAAGAAGCAGAATCGGATGATCAGTATGGTGCAATACTCCGACAACTCATCACTTATATGATGGAGGATCCACGCAATATCAGTGGTGCGCTCGATGCCGTCTGGGTCGCGCGCGCATTGGAGCGTATTGGTGATCACTCACGTAATATTTGTGAGAACATTATTTACCTGGTGGAAGGCGAAGACGTGCGACATAGCAGTATTAAGCACATGGAACAGATTGTTGCAGATTAACCCGTATGTTCCTCAAGTGTCGTTCTTATTGGGGAAAAATCACAAAATTGTAATAAATAATCAACCGCTTCTTTCTTGATCGATGTCGCCCAAAACGGAGCGGCGGGCACCAAAAACGCACAAAAGTCCATAGGCATCGCTTTCCCGTCTGCAGACGGGTTGAGATTTTTGTACAAAAACCTTATTTGAATATTCTCCCGGCAATGGTTCAATTTTCAGCCACGATGCGGGATTTCTGGCCGTTATCGGGACTTTTTTCGTTTTTCAGACTTAAGAAAAAAGGCTTCCAGCTTTCGCACTTTCTGATTTAGCTTTCCCTTAAATCTGTTTGTTACGCTACCTGAAAATCCTTTTCTTTATCCATCTCTTGGAGCAAATCCATGTTCAGATATGTCCGCGTTCCCCACTAGCTCCCCGCGATGTGTCTAAGCCTTGCCGCACAAAGCATCAACGCCGAGTTGCCATCCGGGAATGCTCCCACTACTCAAGTTCGCCGCCTGATTTCTCGAATGATCCGCTCCAAAGGATTGTTAGTCCGAATGCAAATCCAGTGCTCTGCCAGAAACCGATAATACGTCAGGGTCTCTGCCATGCACTGGTCCAGCCAATCCGCTACACTCGATAACTTCATGTCCCTGAGCTTCTTCTCGACCTCCGTGGCCTTATGCCTGACTGATTCCATATATTCAGATGCATGGATAGCCTGCAACATGCGAGAGACTTCTTTGACACGACCACGAGACACATGACTGAAGACGTTGCGGTAGCAGTGCACAATACAACGCTGCCAGCCAGCTTCGGGTAGAAGTCACCTATTGACTCCTTGAGCCCAAGACAGGCATCACTGAGCACCAACCTGATGCCCTTGAGACCGCGTGCCTTTAAATGACGCAGGAATCCTGACCATCCCACCTTATCCTCCTTAGTACCTTCAACAATCCCTGGAATGCGGCGGTAGCCATCGTCCCCAACACCTATGGCGACTAGAACAGAAACGTTCTTCACTGCACCGCCCCAACTGCGTTTGAGCACAACACCGTCCAGGTATACATAAGGGAAATCACTCCCTATGGGGCGATTACGCCACTCTTCAATCTGCCCATAGATACGCTGGTTGAGCTTTGAAATAGTCCCTAAGCTAACACGGGTACCCCACAATGCTGCGGTAATGTCTTCTACACGTTGTACTGAAACACCTGCCAGATACATCTCAATCAGTGCCTCTTCGACAGACGCTACACGGTGTCGATAGCGCTCTATGATGGCCATCTCAAAGGTCTGCTTGCGTAGCTTCGGCATCTTTAACTCAAGCTCTCCAGCCCTTGTGTGGCACTTCCTGGTGTAGCTATCAGACCGGTCGTCTTTGCGCGTCTCAGTGCGTGCATATCGATCAGCACCCACCAGCGCATCAACCTCAGCATGAAGCATCTGGTTGCGGGTGTCTTCCACAGTCTTCAGTACCACTTTGTTGAGATGGCCCTGCAGTGCCTGTTCATCAATAGGGACTACGTTGTTCAAGTGCTTGCTTGTATCATCGCTCATGGCGACTCTTCTCCTAGTCAAATAAATGGTTATGTCACTTTTTATTTAACCAGATAAAGGGGAACCGCCTCTTCAAATTTGCGAAAGATAATTTATGTTATCGTGTGTTGAATCATCTAACTCAATAATACAAATTACTTTTGTTGCAGTATCCGTGATAACAAAGTCCATACGTTTAGACCATGCTTTATATTTATATTCACATGGTTCAACCAATGCGATTAACGAAGTTTGGCAGTGAATTAAATATTTATCATTCAATGCCTTTCGTAGAGCATAGAATAACTTTCTTTCATTCTCAGTAGTTAAATACTCATTTTTTCTGTGGTCGATTTTTATTTCTTTAGAAGCAATTACTTTTTTTTAGGCTGTAATTTTATAAAGAAAAACATGACTAGCGTAATCAAACCGATTAAGAGAATTATTTCCATTAGTACTCCTTATACTCATAACGCTTAGCATCCAGCGGTCCATCGAAGACCCGCGGAGCGGGCTTTGGGCGATCCGACTGCATACGCTTGTTATAAGCCATTCTGCAACTTAGTTGTGCGAGAATCTAAAATAATCGCTATGCACCCGTTGAATCAAATTAATTGGGAATTATATACTTTACTCCAACTTCACTACAAAATACAAACACAATGATTTGTTAGTTTTTTCAAGTAACAAGCTCACCATGCTCACCTGTTACCTTATGCAATTTTTCAATTGCACTCCATTTTGGGTTAAACCATCTTTTCTTGTCTTTCGTTTGCACGCAACGACAATAAAAAGGTTTTTATCGGTTTTTTATCTTTGTTGAATACTGCAATATCAAGCGGATACTCTTTTTTGGTATCAGATGGCCTTACTTTTACACGCCACTGTGGTCGTGTTTGTAATTGTTCTTTGGGGTATCCGTAATCTTCGACAAGTGTTTCGGAAAAGACTTGTACTGCTTCTACTTCTTCTGGCGTAGCTTTTACTTCTTCACCACTTATATAGTCTTTGATGTAACCTTCTCTCATTATCGTCCTGTATATCCGCATTCTATTTCCATTGCTTTGCTCATGCTAGCACCTCGCGATAGGTAATCCGTTTACCTATCGCGTTGCTTATAAGTGATTCTATACGTTGATTGGTTGGTAACTTACATGGTCCGTTATTCAGTCTAAAAGTCACTTCGTTCACATAGCGATGTAAGTGTTTAGTGCTGGCATGAGGCCATACCCCATACAGACCGCGTTTGAGTAAAGCCCAGACACTTTCAATGCTATTGGTATGAATGTTGTTTGAACCCACATATTCTCCCGCACTATGGGTTACCGTACCATGCTGATAAGCAGACTGTAAATGCTGATATGACCTGTGTTCATCTGTGTAAATGGTGGCACCATATTCCACTGAACAGCCAATCTCTTTGTGTAGGGTCGGTATATCAGTTGATGGGATAGGCTTAGCCCTTGTGCGGCCACCGCGCTCACGCATTCCGACCACTACCTGCTTGCCAGCTACGCCACGGCCTGCGCGGGCTTTCTTGTGTTTGTTATGTTCCTTCCCACCGATATAGGTCTCATCAATCTCAACAATGCCAGAAAGTAAATTATCTGTATTATCGTTACAGGTTTCACGAATGCGGGCCTGCATAAACCAGGCGGTCTTTTGAGTTACTCCGATTTGTTTAGATAACTGCAAGCTAGATATGCCCTTGCGCGAGGTGACAGTTAAGTAAATAGCATACAGCCATTTATGTAGTGGTACATGAGAACGTTCAAAGATAGTGCCGGTTCTCACTGTAAACTCACTCTTGCAGTCCCGGCATAAGTAATATCCTGTCCGCTTTCCTTTGCGCGGGGTAATACGCTTAAATCCCCCACAATGAGGACAGGATATGTAATCTCCCCAGCGTTGTCCCTCAAAATACAATCTAGCGGCTTCAGCATCCGGAAACTGGCGAAATAACTCAAATGTGGATATGGTATTGTCTTTCATTGATGACCCTCCGTTTTATTGCATTTTTATGTTAGATTATATGGGTTATTTATTGGAGTCAAGTATATAATTCCCAATTAATTCCCTATGCCATTGTTCTGAACCAGTCCTTAACTGTGAGATTTAGTCTATCAATTTCATCTTCTGTGATAGGGCAGCAATGTGCAATTGGGCCTCGAAGTAGGTTTAAACTACTCATTACCCGTTCGACTGCCCTGCGGCTATTGAAGATAGTGCCAAATACGTCCCAGCTGTCAATAATTATCACGGAAAGTTCGCCAAAGGTCGTATAGTCAATTTCGTTATCTGATCGTCGCGTAATGCCACTATCAAGTTCCCTTTGAGTTCGGTTTGCCACATCATTTCGTATTTTCTCTGGCACTCGATCTGAAGACCACCAATTTCCGCCTTCGGCATCAGTAAGTGTCTCTGAAATGAGTTTTCTAATCGAAGTTTCTAAGCAATAAAAAAATTCATAGTGTTAATGGAACCTCTATTAATGCAATCACTTTCCAGTTTATTGGCTCAGAGAGGTTAAAAATAACCAATTTGATCCAAAAAGCCGGTAGTCTCCGTACAGCCCTGTTCTCGGCTTTACTTCGTTTTCAAGACGCACTGACCCGTGCCAGAAAGCATAAACGCCTCATGTTGTACCTTAGATTCATCAAGCCGATATGCATGTTTGTGCGCGTAATGCCAATGCAAGGAACCGCTTTGCGGTGTAAATTGCGCTGTGCTCCAAACACAGGTTCGACCCGACTACGAACTTTGGAGCGCGTGCGCTTACCTTGCGCCTTGAGAAACGCTACTTTTTCCTCTGACCGATAGGCACTGTCAGCCCAGACATCTTTACTGGTATTGCTGTCATCTGGCAGGTCGGCAAAAACCTGCGCATCATGGACGCTGGCATCAGTGACCTGATAGTCACGAATCAACTTGTTGTCATGGTCTATCTGTATGTGGTTCTTGTAAGCAAAATGGCTACGGCTATGTTTCTTCGTCCAGCGGGCCGGGACAGTGCCTGCCTTAATCCGGGCATTGTATTCCCGAAGGTTACGCGGCAACAGTGCCGGAATGATCGAGGAGGCAACTATCTGACCCTTGCGAGTGATATAAGCCGCCTGGTTCAACGACAACTGCTCAAACAACGATGCCATCAGACCCAGCGCCGCTAACCGATGCTTGAATGCCCAGCAGGTTTTGGTATCAGCGACTCGTTGCTGCCTAGCAAGACCCAGAAACTGCTGAAAACTGCAACGGTCTTCGATTTGGTATTCCAACTGAGCATCGCTAAGACCATACAGATTTTGCACAAGCAGTCCCTTGAACATCATCACTACGTTTGTTGGGCGTTGCCCGCCTGACGCTTACGTTGTTTCTCATGAACCTTGTTCAACAACGACCGAAAAGATCCCCAGTCAACCGTCTTTTCCAGTTCAGGCAGAGGATTACCCAACTGTTTGAGACGATAGTCTTGAAGATTAAACAGAGAACCGAAAATGTCATTGCTCATGGAAGTTTCTTTGTCAGTTTGGAAACTTCAACATTGTACCAAATAACGTCATTAATAGAGATGCCTTAAAGTTTCACGTTTAACATTGGGAATTACTTTAGTCATTATCTTGCCGCCGCGCTCAACCATTCCGAGAATACCGGTTTTCTTAGATCTTATGTCAGTTGGTCAACCGCGCACATTGTCCTTGTCGCATCCATGGGCTTCGTTGACCTCTACATGGCCGGATAGTTCGTCATCACCGTCTATTTTACCCATGTACTTGCGAATTTCGTGCCCCATACGCCATGCAGTCTTGTAAGTGACAGAGAGTTGGTGCTGTAGCTCCTTAGCTGGCACACCATGACGAGAAGAGGTGAATAGGTAGATCGCGTAAAACCACTTCTGTAATGGTGTAGAAGACCCCGCAAACGGAGTAACGGCCATAGGGCTGATCTGGCGGTCGCAATACTGACAGGAGAACACAGGGCGCTTGGCAACTCTGTGAAACTTAGAATTCTTCTTGCACTTCGGACACTCTAGATCTTTGCCATAGCGAACATTGTGAGTCAAGGGAATAATGCCCACGAAAATTAGTTCAATCAGGGGTGCTTAATGATTAATGAACATCTGATTAATTCCATAATATGCGATAATACCGCAATGTTTTAAGTGGAGGGTCAAAAGATGCAACAAAAAAGCCTGGCAGTATCTGGATTCGAGAAATACCGCAAGCAGACACGCAAAGAGATATTTCTCGAAGAGATGAATCAGCTCATTCCCTGGCAAGCGCTGACTGCAGTAATTGAGCCTCATTACCCCAACCCCCGGGGTGCTGGTCGCCGTCCGGTGGGCATGGAACGCATGCTGAGAATCTACTTCCTGCAACACGGGTTTGCCTTATCTGATCCTGCCACAGAAGCGGCTTTATATGACACACCTGCCATGCGGTGCTTTGCCCAGATAGACTTAGGTCAGGAACCCGTGCCAGATGCAAGCACCCGCTGTCAATGCCGTCATCTACTGGAGGAGAACAACCTCGGAGTTGCCCTGTTTGATGCTGTTGCCGTCTATCTGGAAGCAAACGGCATGCAAAGTATCCAAAGGCACTATTGTTGATGCGACCCTCATCAATGCGCCTACCGCCACCAAGAACAAAAGCAAAACCCGTGACCTTGATAGGCATCAGACCAAAAAAGGCAAGCAATGGTACTTTGGCATGAAGGCGCACATCGGTGTGGATAGCAAAACCAAACTGATACACTCGGTTGTTGCCACACCAGCCCATGTCCACGACTCACAGGTACTTGGAGACCTACTGCATGGAGAAGAGACCCGTCTTTGGGGAGATAGTGCCTATGCGGGTCAGCAATCCGTACTCAAGGATAATGACCCCAAGGTAAAAGACTACACCCAGGTCAAAGGCTCACGTCACCGCAAACTGACCGAACAGGACAAGGCTAAAAACCGGCACAAATCCAAAGTCCGTGCCAAGGTTGAGCATGTCTTTCATATCATGCAGCGACAATATGGATTTACCAAAGTCAGATTCAAAGGGCCAGGCAAGAATGCGAACCACCTGTTTGCCCACTGTGCCCTGATTAATCTTATGCTATCAAAGAAACAATTATTACGGCTATCAGTGGCTTAGTACGCCTGGAATAGGGGCGATAGCTGAAAACCAGTAGGCCGGGACAAGAGAAATGAAAGAGAGTAATGAGCAAGACGTTCAATGCTCGCTACTATCGAGCACAGTGATGCCCACTTGCTTGAAAATCCTTAATTAATTAGATGTTCCTTAAATTGTATTCTGGTGTTATAATAGTTTGGGTGAGAAAATGGAACAAATAAAACTAAAAAGTTGTGCTGAGGAATGTGTAAATAAAATTATGGAAGGTGATTTTTTTGCCATGCCATATAAACACCTTGTTGTTGATAATTTTTTACCTGTTGATTTAGCGAAGAAGTGTACGGAAAGTTTTCCAAGTTTAGATGATCCAGTGTGGGAGCATGAATCTGACTTTGATGTAGAAGTAAAATCGAGGACAATGTGGAGATCAGAGTTTGATATTCCATCAAATATTGTTGATGCGGTAAGAATATTAAATTCATCTCTAGTTTTATATGCTCTTTCAGAAATGTTCAGTATTCCTAAACTTGTTCCTGATCCTTATTTTACTGGCGGAGGTTTAAATGTCTCTAATAGAGGTGGTTTACTTGGCGTGCATGTTGACGGTAACTATCATGATGCAACAGGCTTAAATAGAAGAATGAATGCTTTGATATATTTAAACCCTAGATGGGAAGAAAGTTGGGGAGGAGAGTTTGGACTTTATAATAATGATGGAAGTGAAGTTGTAAAAAAAATAGCCCCTATTTTTAATAGATTGATTGTTTTTGACTCTCACGATTATAGCTTTCATGGACTTCCTGAGGCTATCAAGTGTCCTGAAGGGGAGCAGAGAAAATCTATAATACTGTATTACTATACTAAGGAAAATCGTCCCGCGACACAGGTAAGTATTAAAGAGCCTCACCGTGCTTTGTGGGTTAAAAGAAAGTTGAAAGACAAAAGTGGAAATATATGCCGTGAATTTGATTAGATGGAAAATTGTAGATGTTTGAAAATAGAGTATTAATGATTACAGGTGGAACAGGTTCATTTGGTAATGCCGTATTAAATCGTTTCTTACCCACCGGTGTAAGTGAGGTTCGTATTTTTAGTCGTGATGAAAAAAAACAAGAGGAAATGCGGCTCATTCATAATAATGACAAGCTACGATTTTACATAGGAGATGTGCGTGATTTTGATAGCATCGCTCATGCTATGAAAGGGGTGGATTATGTATTTCATGCGGCCGCACTTAAGCAAGTACCTTCTTGTGAGTTTTATCCGATGGAAGCTGTGCGCACTAATGTGATTGGTGCGGGAAACGTCATGTCGGCCGCAACTATGAATAGTGTGAAACGTGTTATTGTTTTAAGCACTGATAAAGCAGTATATCCAATTAATGCGATGGGCTTATCGAAAGCATTGATGGAGAAATTAATGATAGCTAAATCACGCTCACAAAATGAAGGAGAAACAATATTTTCTGCTACCAGGTATGGAAATGTAATGGCTTCTCGAGGGTCCGTAATTCCATTGTTTATTTCACAATTGAAACAAGGGGAACCCTTGACGATAACAGACCCAAACATGACGCGATTCTTAATGTCATTAGAAGATTCTGTAGATCTGGTATTACATGCTTTTAAGTATAGTCAACAAGGTGATATTTTTGTGCAAAAAGCGCCTGCGGCAACAGTTATGGATCTTGCTGAGGCTTTAAGAAATATATTTAACAAGGGGAATCCTATTAATATTATTGGCACTCGTCATGGTGAAAAACTTTATGAATCATTAATTTCTAGAGAAGAAATCGAACGGGCAAATGAAAAGGATAAGTATTTTTGTATTCCTGCTGACTCCCGCGACTTAAATTACAATATGTATTTTAGTAATGGAGAAGAAAGAATATCTCAATTAGAGGATTATACCTCCCACAACACACAAAGGTTGGATGTTAAAGAGATTGAAGCACTCCTTTTAAGTCTTGATTGCGTAAAAGAAGCGCTTGATGCTTAAGGTTATGACTATTGTTGGAACTCGACCCGAGCTTATCAAGATGAGCCGTGTTATAGTAGAGTTTGATCGCCAAACTGAACATGTTCTTGTGCATACTGGCCAAAATTATGACTATGAATTGAATCAAATATTTTTTGATGAAATGAATATTCGAAAACCAAATTATTTTCTGGATGTTGCCAGTGAAAATGCCGCAAAAACCATAGGTCAGGTTATTATTAGTTCCGATGAAATATTACGTAGGGAAAAGCCAGATGCTGTTTTGCTTTATGGTGATACAAATTCTTGCCTTGCGGTTATTTCTGCAAAACGACTTAAAATTCCTATATTTCATTTTGAAGCCGGCAATCGTTGTTTTAATCAATGTGTTCCAGAAGAATTAAATCGTAAGATTGTTGATCATTTAAGTGATATAAATCTCGTTTTAAGTGAACACGCCAGGCGTTGTTTGATTGCAGAAGGCATCCCTGCGGACAGAATAATTAAGACGGGTTCTCATATGCAAGAAGTGTTGGAATATTATCTTCCAGAAATAGAAAAATCAGAGGTGTTGCAACATAATAAGCTAAAACAAAACGAATATTTCGTTGTGAGCGCACATCGGGAGGAGAATGTTGATTCTCCAGAAAATCTTGTTGAGCTCTTAAACACACTTAATATATTAGCCAGAACGTATAAGTTTCCAATAATCGTATCGACTCATCCGCGAACACAAAAACGGTTAAATAAAATTGATGATATAGGAGTAAATAGTCTGATTAGATTTATCAAACCTTTTGGTTTTGTAGATTATATAAAATTACAGATTGATTCGTACTGTGTGATCTCAGATAGTGGGACTATTATGGAAGAAGCGGCATTATTGAACTTTCCTGCAATCACTATTCGAGATGAACATGAAAGACCAGAAGGTTTTGATTCAGGAACACTGGTTATGACTGGTTTAAAGCAAGAACGGGTACAAGATGGTATAAAGATAATTAAGAGTCAGCGAAAAGAACTCGAAAAAAATATAGGGGTGGTGACTGATTATGAAGCGGGGTCCGTATCAAAAAAAGCAGTCAGGATTGTTTTAAGCTATATTGATTACGTAAATAAAGGGAATTATATACTTGAATCCAATAAATAACCCATATAATCTAACATAAAAATGCAATAAAACGGAGGGGTATCAATGAAAGACAATACCATATCCACATTTGAGTTATTTCGCCAGTTTCCGGATGCTGAAGCCGCTAGATTGTATTTTGAGGGACAACGCTGGGGAGATTACATATCCTGTCCTCATTGTGGGGAATTTAAGCGT
Organism: uncultured Gammaproteobacteria bacterium; assembly: GCA_951812995.1. Taxonomy (GTDB): domain Bacteria; phylum Pseudomonadota; class Gammaproteobacteria; order Eutrophobiales; family Eutrophobiaceae; genus UBA7359. Next base: position 99,206 of record CATOTD010000002.1, read on the forward strand.
ATTACCCCGCGCAAAGGAAAGCGGACAGGATATTACTTATGCCGGGACTGCAAGAGTGAGTTTACGGTGAGAACCGGCACTATCTTTGAACGTTCTCATGTACCACTACATAAATGGCTATATGCTATTTACTTAACTGTCACCTCGCGCAAGGGCATATCTAGCTTGCAGTTATCTAAACAAATCGGAGTAACTCAAAAGACCGCCTGGTTTATGCAGGCCCGCATTCGTGAATCCTGTAACGATAATACAGATAATTTACTTTCTGGCATTGTTGAGATTGATGAGACCTATATCGGTGGGAAGGAACATAACAAACACAAACACAAGAAAGCCCGCGCAGGCCGTGGCGTAGCTGGCAAGCAGGTAGTGGTCGGAATGCGTGAGCGCGGTGGCCGCACAAGGGCTAAGCCTATCCCATCAACTGATATACCGACCCTGCACAAAGAGATTGGCTGTTCAGTGGAATATGGTGCCACCATTTACACAGATGAACACAGGTCATATCAGCATTTACAGTCTGCTTATCAGCATGGTACGGTAACCCATAGTGCGGGAGAATATGTGGGTTCAAACAACATTCATACCAATAGCATTGAAAGTGTCTGGGCTTTACTCAAACGCGGTCTGTATGGGGTATGGCCTCATGCCAGCACTAAACACTTACATCGCTATGTGAACGAAGTGACTTTTAGACTGAATAACGGACCATGTAAGTTACCAACCAATCAACGTATAGAATCACTTATAAGCAACGCGATAGGTAAACGGATTACCTATCGCGAGGTGCTAGCATGAGCAAAGCAATGGAAATAGAATGCGGATATACAGGACGATAATGAGAGCAGGTTACATCAAAGACTATATAAGTGGTGAAGAAGTAAAAGCTACGCCAGCAGAAGCAGTACAAGTCTTTTCCGAAACACTTGTCGAAGATTACGGATACCCCAAAGAACAATTACAAACACGACCACAGTGGCGTGTAAAAGTAAGGCCATCTGATACCAAAAAAGAGTATCCGCTTGATATTGCAGTATTCAACAAAGATAAAAAACCGATAAAAACCTTTTTATTGTCGTTGCGTGCAAACGAAAGACAAGAAAAGATGGTTTAACCCAAAATGGAGTGCAATTGAAAAATTGCATAAGGTAACAGGTGAGCATGGTGAGCTTGTTACTTGAAAAAACTAACAAATCATTGTGTTTGTATTTTGTAGTGAAGTTGGAGTAAAGTATATAATTCCATAAATAAAAATGTTTGGCACTCTCCATAATTTTTTATAATAAATTTTGAATATATATATAATTTCACAATGGTACTACCCTGAGCCCGATGGTAGGGTAAGTGCGCTTGCCGAAGGACTGGTTAAACTTGGACATGACGTTACCGTCGTTACCGGATTCCCTAATTATCCCATAGGCAGGATATATGCTGGTTATAATATAAAATGGCGACAGTGGGAAAAATTAAATGGCGTTAATGTATTGCGTTTGCCACTATATCCAAACCACAGCAAATCAGTAATCAAACGTGTACTTAATTACGCAAGCTTTTCCTTATCATGTTTACTAATAGCACCGTGGTTTATTAAAAAGCCAGATGTCATCTGGGCATATACCCCTTTTATTGTGATGCCTGTAATTTATTTGCATAAAATATTTAAGATTCCTTATGTATTAGAAATTCCAGATATGTGGCCTGATACGATTTATGCTACTGGAATGTTAAGGCGCGGAGTATTAACAAAATTATTAAATGGAATAGCAAATATTGGTTATAAATATGCTTCAGCGATTACAGTCCAAAATATTGGGTTTAAGACATGTTTGATAGAGAGAAATGTTGAATATAGTAAAATATTTGTTATTGAAAACTGGGCCGATGAAAAAATATTTAGACCCATTAATTACGATATTGAATTAGCAAAAAAATATAAATTGCAAGATAAATTTATTATTATGTTTGCTGGCAATATGGGAATTGCGCAAGGACTTAATAATATTATTGAGGCAGCCAATTTATGTAAAAATATAACAGAGATTCAATATGTCTTTATTGGGGATGGTGTATGTCTTCAAGAAATTAAACAAAAAACATTGGATTTAGATATTGATAATATTTCCTTTATCGATAAAAAACCTATAAATGAAATAGTCTATTACTTATCCCTTGCTGATGTTTTGTTAGTGTCACTACGTGACGACCCGCTATTTGAAATAACTTTACCAGGGAAAACTCAAGCATACCTTGCATGTGGCAAACCCATTATTATTGCCAAGCGAGGTGAGGATGCAAAAGCATTAGAAAAACAGGGTTGCGCTATAAACTGTGAGCCTGACGACCCTGTTGCGCTTGTTGATGCAATAAAAAAAATATTCAATATGTTGCCGGCTAATCGCATTAAAATGGGTGTTTCAGGATTGAAATTATCTAATGAAAAATATAATAAAGACATCTTGTTGAAAAAAATGGAAGAAGTATTATCGAGAGTTGTTTAATCCTTGCAGGATATCGCCGTATTAACTGATATATCACCCTACAATCCACCCATTTGTAGTCGAATTTAAAAGTAGAATCATGCGGCCTTTTTCACTTGTGTGAGTTACATGTCTAGTGTAACTTCGCCAATCGCCATATTAAGCAGGACATTGTTGTAAGTCCAGAGCCATTGAAATCCCTGTTCTTGCACCCCTTATTGTTGCAAAAATGTTCTGGTCCAACCATTCCTAGAAGTGTTCCCCAAAATCTGGACAACGCTTATAACCCCTTCCCGATTATGCAGGCATCTTTGTCTGCGTACTGGCAGTATACCGAACCCGGTGTCTACTTGTTCAGTGATTGGTGTCGTTGACGCTCATTGTAAAACACAAAGTAACGCTGCAATGATTGTCGGGCTTGGGCTACCGTGTCGTACGCTTTGAGATAGACTGCTTCGTATTTCACGCTACGCCATAACCGCTCCACAAACACATTATCCACCCAGCGGTACTTGCCATCCATACTGCTCTTGATGTCATTGCCCTTTAGCACCGAAGTGAAGATTTCACCCGTAAACTGATGTCCTTGGTCAGTATTGAAGCTGGAAACCTCGAACAACTTGGTTTTTGGGACGAGGACGAAGCGAGTTTCGCTCGGTCTCACCCGCATTGCGGGCATGGAGGTCATGAGTTGGGGTATTTGAGGCAAAAGCGCGGCGTTTTGGGCTACATAAGCAGGCAATTTCCGAATTTGGACAGAGTCAGGCTGTGGCCTGTCGTCGCTCGTGGAAAATGAGACGGCGGAAGTTGTAGCTCAGGTTGGCCATGGTCATGCGGGCCTTCGCACGGGTTTGGCCGATTGAGCGGATGGTCAGAGCCATGGGCCCTTTCTCGTAGCCGAACACAGGCGCGGATGGCGGAGCGTGTCGCGTTGCCCCGGCGAATATGCCTGGCCATGGGTTTGCCGCGTGGCTTCTTGCGATGGATATGTGAGCGGTACCCTTGCGCCTTCAGCCAAGCCTCATTCCTGGCCGAGCGGTACCTGGTATCGGCCCAAACCGCCTTCGAGCTGTTTGTCTCGTCCAGAACCGAGGAGCGTTCATGCCCGTCGTAGCGAGCCGCATTCGTGCCAGTCTCACCCCGGATGAAGCGCCATTTGCGGTCAATGGACACGTGGTTCTTGTACCCAAAGTGCGGAACCGAAATATCGACAAGGCCAGTATCCTCCTCACCCTCCCTGGTCGTCTTGGCCTTTGAATACTTGACCGTCCAACGCGCATCGGTGTCTTTCTGCGCTGCCTTGGACAGATCATCGGGCCAGATGTCAGATGCGGCCTCACCTGCCTTGGCGCGCGCTTTCTCTGCTTTCGTCATCCGCTGGCGCGGGGCAAAGACCAACGTGGCATCCATAATCTGACCGCCGGTCGGTTTGTATCCCCGCGCGCACAGCTGAGCTTCAAACGCGGCAAACAGGGCCTTGAAGACACCCGCCTGGGTCAGCTTCTCTCTGAAAAGCCAGAGCGTTTTTTGGTCGGGGGTTGGCTCCCCGATTTGAAATCCCAGGAACCGCAGCCAACTGAAACGGTCACGAATGAGAAACTCCATCCGCTCATCACTCAGATTGTGCATCGAGGCCAACACCAGCACCTTGAACATCACAACGGCATCATAGGGCGGACGACCACCTTTGGGACGTTCCCCATAATCAAGCGCTTCAACAAGAACTGGGCGAAACACTTCGAAATCAACGTGCCGCTCCAAAACCTCAAGCGGATCTCCCATCGCCGAAAGCCGCGCCAAATGATCCGTCAAATCAAACAATCCAGGTGCGTGCATAAACAAAATCCTCCCACATCAAGTGAATCAGACCGTACCACAAAATGCACGGTTTTTAGAGGCTTCCAGTTGGCAAACCACACCAAGGTGCGTCCGTGCGCAAAATCCTCAAACACCACATTAATGACCGTGGTTATCTTAGTGTCAATCGCCTCTGGTTCGGTCCAGCAGACAGGACTCTAGTAGTAACGTAACCCAGTGTTATCCGAAATATCATGGTGTTGATGGGCTGGCTTCATGGTCATGGCCAGCAAGCATGGCATGAGGTTGGCGGCGCGGTATCAAGGATAAGTTTTTGGCAATGTATAAGTAATCTCGTTTTCTTTTATGACCAGGTATCCTAGCTTCTGTAGTTTCTTGGGTAGTGTCAATAATCTCTCGCACTTTCTGATTTGGCTTTCCCTTAAATCTGGTTGTTACGCGATCTGAAAATCCTTTTCTTTATCCATCTCTTGGAGCAAATCCATGTTCAGATATTTCCGCGTTCCCCACTAGCTCCCCGCGATGTGTCTAAGCCTTGCCGCACAAAGCATCAACGCCGAGTTGCCATCCGGGAATGCACACACTACTCGTGTTCGCCGCCTGATTTCTCGGATGATCCTCTCCAAAGGATTGTTAGTCCGAATGCGAATCCAGTGCTCTGCCAGAAACCGATAATACGTCAGGGTCTCTTCCATGCACTACCCAGCCAATCCGCTACACTCGATAACTTCATGTCCCTGAGTTTCTTCTCGACCTCCGTGGCCTTATGCCTGGCAGATTCCAGATATTCAGATGCATGGATAGCCTGCAACATGCGAGAGACTTCTTTGACACGACCACGAGACACATGACTGAAGACGTTGCGGTAGAAGTGCACAATACAACGCTGCCAGCCAGCTTAGGGGTAGAAGTCACCGATAGACTCCTTGCGCCCAAGACAGGCATCACTGAGCACCAACCTGATGCCCTTGAGACCGCGTGCCTGCAAATGACGCAGGAATCCTGACCATCCCACCTTATCCTCCTTAGTACCTTCAACAATCCCTAGAATGCGGCGGTAGCCATCGTCCCCAACACCGATGGCGACTAGAACAGAAACGTTCTTCACTGCACCGCCCCAACTGCGTTTGAGCACAACACCGTCCAGGTATACATAAGGGAAATCACTCCCTATGGGGCGATTACGCCACTCTTCAATCTGCCCATAGATACGCTGGTTGAGCTTTGAAATAGTCCCTAAGCTGACACGGGTACCCCACAATGCTACGGTAATGTCTTCTACACGTTGTACTGAAACACCTGCCAGATACATCTCGATCAGTGCCTCTTCAATTGACGCTACACGGTGCCGATAGTGCTCTATGATGGCCATCTCAAAGGTCTGCTTGCGTAGCTTCGGCATCTTTAACTCAAGCTCTCCGGCCCTTGTGTGGCACTTCCTGGTGTAGCTACCAGACCGGTCGTCTTTGCGCGTCTCAGTGCGTGCATATCGATCAGCACCCACCAGCGCATCAGCCTCAGCACGAATCAGTTGGAATCCTCTAAAAACCGTACACTTTGTGGTACGGTCTGATTCACTTGATGTGGGAGGATTTTGTTTATGCACGCACCTGGATTGTTTGATTTGACGGATCATTTGGCGCGGCTTTCGGCGATGGGAGATCCGCTTGAGGTTTTGGAGCGGCACGTTGATTTCGAAGTGTTTCGCCCAGTTCTTGTTGAAGCGCTTGGCTATGGGGAACGTCCCAAAGGTGGTCGCCCGCCCTATGATGCCGTTGTGATGTTCAAGGTTCTGGTGTTGGCCTCGATGCACAATCTGAGCGATGAGCGGATGGAGTTTCTCATTCGTAACCGTTTCAGTTGGCTACGGTTCCTGGGATTTCAAATCGGGGAGCCGACACCTGATCAGAAGACGATCTGGCTTTTCAGAGAGAAGCTGACCTAGGCGGGTGTCTTCAAGGCCCTGTTTGCCGCGTTTGAAGCTCAGCTGTGCGCGCGGGGATACAAACCGACCGGCGGTCAGATTGTGGATGCCACGTTGGTCTCTGCCCCGCGCCAGCGGATGACGAAAGCAGAGAAAGCGCGCGCCAAGGCAGGTGAGGCCGCGTCTGACATCTGGCCCGATGATCTGTCCAAGGCAGCGCAGAAAGACACCGATGCACGTTGGACGGTCAAGTATTCAAAGGCCAAGACAACCAAGGAGGGTGAGGAGGATACTGGCCTTGTCGATATTTCTGTTCCGCACTTTGGGTACAAGAACCACGTGTCCATAGACCGCAAATGGCGCTTCATCCAGGGTGAGACTGGCACGAATGCGGCTCGCTACGACGGGCATGAACTCTCCTCGGTTCTGGACGAGACAAACAGCTCGAAGGCGGTTTGGGCCGATACCGGGTACCGCTTGGCCAGGAATGAGGCTTGGCTGAAGGCGCAAGGGTACCGCTCACATATCCATCGCAAGAAGCCACGCGGCAAACCCATGGCCAGGCATATTCGTCGGGGCAACGCGACACGCTCCGCCATCCGCGCCTGTGTTCGGCTACGAGAAAGGGCCCATGGCTCTGACCATCCGCTCAATCGGCCAAACCCGTGCGAAGGCCCGCATGACCATGGCCAACCTGAGCTACAACTTCCGCCGTCTCATCTTCCACGAGCGACGACAGGCCACAGCCTGACTCCGCCCAAATTCCGGAAATACCCGCCCTGGCGGACCCAAACAGCGCAACACAGCCTCAAATACCACCGATCTTGACCTTCACACCCACTATGCGGGTGACAACGACTGGTGCTCGCGTCAAAATCCATCCAGAATCAGCGTTGTTCGAGGTCTCCAACTTCCCATTGCCGTTTCAAACGACCCACGACATTGGCCGACAGCCCTTTAGCCTCCAATCCGACAATCGCTTCCAGTGCACTTTGCATCTGACCACTCGAAACACCTTTCAAATAAAGCCAGGGAATCGCCGCATCCAGGGTCGCTGTGCGCCGGATGTAGGGCGGTACAAGCAAAGATTGAAAGCTCGCCGACTCACCCTCACGGCTACGGATATTGGGCACCTCGACGCTGACCTTGCCAACCCCGATGATGATCTCTCGTTCTGGATGATGGCCACTGCGGACAACGCGCTGGCATCCGTCAGCCGTTTTTTGATCATCATACTGCCTCATCAACTCATCTGGCTCTACCTGGACAGCTTCGGTGATTAACTGCCTCGCACCAGATCTGAGTAACTCTGTCAGTGGATCAATTCCCTCTGGTGTACCCAGATCAATCACAGTATTGTTTGTCATGTGTGGCGTACTCCTCTTGTTACTTTTGATTGCTAGACAAAACCGATTCCAGCAAGGCACGCCGCATACTTCAACCTCTTCAGACATCAGGTTCGATTATAACTCTATAAATCAATCCGTGATTTCAATAGTTTTGCCATTTTTTAGCTTAAACTTGCACTCTAGTTCTTTTTTAGGTGGTGGATTATTAGGCATCCTATAAGCCTTTTTAGGCTTATAGGATGCTATTTTCTTAACTGTTTTAGTAAATTGTTTTTGTGTGATCATTTTCTAGGTGTGATCTGGGCATAGGTTATTCATGCGAGCCATGTGAGAGATTATATAAGTGACCAAACCAATAGGGTCAACAGAAACCCGCATGAACGTACACAAGCATGCCCCATTGACACCGGAAGGTTGACTGAGTATGGTCAGACGAGCCCAACAACCTGGTTTTTCAGCGACCCAGGTGGCGCAAGAGTTTCATACGTCAACTCACACTGTATTGAAGTGGAACAATCGATTTGAGAAGGAAGGTCTGGCAGGCCTGGAAGATAGCAGTTCTCGGCCAGTCAGCCGCCATCCCAGAGCACTGACAAATAGGCAAGTCCGCCAAACCTCTTTGCTACGTAAGCACCGCCGGACCATGGAGCGGATTGCCAGGAATGTCGGCTCGACCCCGCCACAATGTCTTCGCACCGCAGACGACTCGGTCTAAACAAACGCTCCGCGCTTGCACCCGCTAAACCCAATAATCGCTATGAGCGGTCTTATCCAGGTTCACTGTTGCACCTGGACAGCAAGAAACTTAGGCGTTTTTGCAAAGGTAAGCCGTCTGCAGGGGCTGGCTGGGAGTACATACACATCTGCATCGATGCTCATTCCCGACTCAGTTACGCTGAGATTCTGCCCGATGAACGCAAAGAGCGTGAAAGCCTACTATGAATCGATGGGCATACAGATTGAGCAGGTGATGACCGACTATGGCTTGAGGGTATCGAGCAAAGTTCTTCAATAGGGTACTCAAGGCCATGGGTAGCGGCCACCTGTTTACTCGGCCTTACACACCAAGAACCAACGGCAAGGCCGAGCGATTCATACAAACAATGCTCAGAGAGTGGGCCTATGCGATGCGTTATCAAACTTCTCATCTTAGGGCCAAAGCACTACTACCGTGGATTCATGACTACCATTGGCATCGACCTCACGGCAGTATAGACAATCAACCACCCATCTCTCGGATAGACATTGCCATGAACAACCTATTTAGGTTCCACATCTAAGAAACCTCCGATTAATTCCATAATATGCGATAATACCGCAATGTTTTAAGTGGAGGGTCAAAAGATGCAACAAAAAAGCCTGGCAGTATCTGGATTCGAGAAATACCGCAAGAAGACACGCAAAGAGATATTTCTCGAAGAGATGAATCAGCTCATTCCCTGGCAAGCGCTGACTGCAGTAATTGAGCCTCATTACCCCAACCCCTGCTGGTCGCCGTCCGGTGGGCCTGGAACGCATGCTGAGAATTGACTTCCTGCAACACTGGTTTGCCTTATCTGATCCTGCCACAGAAGCGGCTTTATATGACACACCTGCCATGCGGTGTTTTGCCCAGATAGACTTAGGTCAGGAACCCGTGCCAGATGCAAGCACCCGCTGTCAATGCCGTCATCTACTGGAGGAGAACAACCTCGGAGTTGCCCTGTTTGATGCTGTTGCCGTCTATCTGGAGGAAAACGGCATGAAAGTATCCAAAGGCACTATTGTTGATGCGACCATCATCAATGCGCCTACCGCCACCAAGAACAAAAGCAACACCCGTGACCCTGATAGGCATCAGACCAAACAAGGCAAGCCATGGTACTTTGGCATGAAGGCACACATCGGTGTGGATAGCAAAACCAAACTGATACACTCTGTTGTTGCCACACCAGCCAATGTCCACGACTCACAGGTACCTGGAGACCTGCTGCATGGAGAAGAGACCCGTCTTTGGGGAGATAGTGCCTATGCGGGTCAGCAATCCGTACTCAAGGATAATGACCCCAAGGTAAAAGACTACACCCAGGTCAAAGGCTCACGTCACCGCAAACTGACCGAACAGGACAAGGCTAAAAACCGGCACAAATCCAAAGTCCGTGCCAAGGTTGAGCATGTCTTTCATATCATGCAGCGACAATATGGATTTACCAAAGTCAGATTCAAAGGGCCAGGCAAGAATGCGAACCACCTGTTTGCCCACTGTGCCCTGATTAATCTTATGCTATCAAAGAAACAATTATTACGGCTATCAGTGGCTTAGTACGCCTGGAATAGGGGCGATAGCTGAAAACAGTAGGCCGGGACAAGAGAAATGAAAGAGAGTAATGAGCAAGACGTTCAATGCTCGCTACTATCGAGCACAGTGATGCCCACTTGCTTGAAAATCCTTAATTGATCAGATGTTCCTTAGGTAATTATATATCTGAGTAACAATATGCTTTCAGTCCTTTTCCACAATATTGATTGATAGGTTGGCAGTAATAGTGCAATGTTTTGATTATTTATTAGGCTAGGCATTGGTACACGCTTTTTCATTGCTTAGCCCCCTGTTGGCTATCTGTATTAATCTCCATCACTCTCCAGTCCGCCTTCTTTCGAAGCTTTTCAAAACTAAGCCGTACCCTGAAATCTTCCCCTAAAGTTGGTGCGTTTCAACCCGCAAGCCAAATAGTATCAGTGGCTGACGGGTTATACCTGTCCTGTAGTTCGCCGTTTGGGATGCAAGCTATAATGATGCGGTTTAGTTTTTGTGAACTACCCACTACTTCATAGACATACTTGGCAATCATGGTAACCACATACATCCTACGCTCGCCCCGTTCAATGAAGCGGTCCAACTTGCCGACTTCAGCTAAAGACTCTCCTGCACGATGCATCTTCACGGTCATTGATGTTTGCGACATTTGAATGGTTGCTGTTCTGTTGCCATTGCGTTTTTCAGCTTTTGCGTCCAGCATCAGCGCAACAGGCACAGGATTGGGGAGAAAGGCGTATATTGCCTTCTTGTAATCAACTTTTCCGTATAGGCGCTCGGCAATAGCAGATACCCCCATGGTTTCAAGTGCCTCTCTGGTTACGTCCTCAGCGATATCTTGAGGGAGATCGGTCTCCTCTCGAAAGATGGTAACAGCTTGGTCGTAGTAATCAGTGATGGCTTGCACCACTACCCCCATGACAGCCTGTTCAAGATGTTCCAATTCCTCAGGCAGCATCGGTACGAAGTCTCGCCATGGCCGTATATTTTGGGTCTGAATCAATGCCGTACCATTGTCGATTCAGCTTCTTGGCCACTGCCGTAGTGGTGCCGCTACCAACAAACGGGTCAATAACGACACCTCCTTCGGGTGAGAATAAACGTATTACTCTAGAGGCTAATTCTTCAGGAAACTCTGCTTCGTGCCGATTGTTCCGCGCCACTGACCTTATCTGCCAAATACCACGTGATCCCCAGCTAGACCATTCGTGATCATCTATCCGAGCACGATCATAAGTTACGATGCCAGGCCGATGGAGTACATAAATGTGCTCAAATTCATCCACAGATCGATAACTGTTAGAATGCCACCTGCTATTCATCCAGCAGGGGTCTTTATGCCAGATGCGCTGATCATACAAATATAATCCAGCCGCTTCCCCCCATTCCACCACCATGCATCCAGTCAACAATAGCTTGGTTTGGGTTTGTCGTTTCCCGCCCCGTACATTATTGTGCTCCAGCCGCCTCTGAACGGTTTGTTCGCTACAGCCGAGAACAGCACCTATCTCTTTCCTGTTGTAGTCTGGGTATACGGTCATGGTCTCCAGGATTTGTTTGCGCGTCACAGGATTTTTTTTGTGCCTCATGTTGTCAGCCCGGAAACGCGGAATGCTTTTATCTGGGAAACAAAGAATATCTCCAATGTTAATCGCAAGGAATCCGCCAGGTTTGATGATTCTGGCATGACCAGCTATGACTGCACACACCATATCTTGCCACTCTTCAAATGTTAAATTGCGCTCATACGACTTGCCAACGTAGTAAGGCGGCGACCAGAAGCTCAAATCAACGGAACTGTCAGGAATCTGGGGTAAAACGTCTCTCGCGTCCCCGGTGACAATTCGATTAAACGGGAGGTTAGCTTTCGCTTTCCTAGACCCTTGCACCTCTTCATGCTGGCGGGAAAGCCCCTGATTATTGGACCTGTTTCTGGTCTTGATGCCTTGTATTGGCGGTGTCTGAACTCCGCCAATCACGACCGCGCACCACTTGATAGTCCGTTGTCGGTAATCAATTCGCGGTAGCGAAGTTGCTTTCCCCCCATCCCAATAACGATACAGGCCATCTGATCCGTCGTGTCAGCATCACGGTTGTTCTGCCTTTCGGCAAACTCATTGACATAACGGTCAAGGTGCTTCTCACTCGTTTTGTGGTAGGTACCGTAATACCAACGCTTGAGCATCGCCCAGAAGCTCTCAATTTCCAGATATTTTTGATACTGCTTATCGCTAATCGGTTTGTCAATCATAGCTTTCCTACCTCTTTAAACTCGTTGGAGAAGTAACCACAAGGTCAACAAAACAATCTGGCATACTAGCCATTATTTTAAGGCAGTTGCCTTGCATATATTCTATTGCGTAAGATTTTGATAGGTCAGTCTCTTGCCGGTAATATTAGCTATTAAACTGCATACCCGGTTAATGGTATCAATCCGGCAATTACCATCATTTAATCTAAAAACAAACTCATTGATATACCGATGACAATGCTTTTTACTCCAGTTATGATAAGTGCCATAGAACCCACGCTTTAATACAGCCCAGACGCTTTCAATGCTGTTTGTGTGGGCCATCCCGTTTACAAACTCCTTGGCACTGTGATTAACCGTATCATGCTGATACAAACGCTCAAGACCAGCATATCCCTTATGCTCATCAGTAACTAGCTGGCTTCCAGCGGTGATATTTTTATGAATTGTAGACTGTATGGTATACTGGTCGGTATTGCTTATCGGAACTGCCCTAACAGAACCACCGCGTACTTTCATACCCATGACCGCAACCTTGCCAACCGTCCCACGTCCTGCCTTGAGCTTCTTGTTCTCATGCTTGTTCGCTTCCTTGCCTCCAAGGTAAGTCTCATCAATCTCTATGATGCCACTCAACTTGTTGTCATTACCTCCACATGCTTCTCTAATTCTATGTGATAGAAACCAGGCAGATTTTTGGGTAATACCCAACTCTTTGGCTAAATGCAAACTGGATATGCCTTTGCGCCCAGTTTGCATTAAATAGATAGCGTACAGCCATTTTCTTAAGGGTAATTTTGAAGTATTAAAGATTGTACCAATGCGCACGGTAAAGTCTTTTCGGCAAGTTTTATTCTTACATCTATGCCCATGTCTTTTGGGTCTGGGTGTAGAATTGCCGATACAGTTGCAATGGGGGCATATTGTTTGATCGCCCCATACTTGTTTTTCTATAAATGACACTGCTGTAGCCTCATCAAGGAATAATGTCATAAATTGAAATGTTGATATTGTTTTTGCTGTTTTCATCTATCATATAACCAGCGTTTACTCATTATTAAGCAGTAATACATTATATGACACATAAAAAATCAATCTGTTTTAAATATATTTGTGGCGTTAAGTATATAATTCCCAAGTATAGGGATCCCCTACCTGGACTTACCGGTTGTTAATCTGGCTCACGATCTCATCTGGCGGCATATAGCCTGGTAACATGTCGCCATTTTGTAGATAGATTGCAGGCGTGCCACGCACACCTAATTTTTGCCCCAGGGCATATTGTTCAGCGACGGGATCATCACAAGATTTGGCGGCTACTGGTTCTCTATTTTTTGCGGCTGTCAATGCCGTTTGTCGGTTATCAGCACACCATACATGACGCATTTTACGACCTATGGCCGACTCGGTGCCGGTGCGTGGATAAGCCAGGTAGCGCACGGTAATCCCTAGCGCATTTAGTGTCGGCACATCAAGATGGAGTTTTCTGCAATAGCCGCAATCAACATCAGTAAAAACATAGATAGTGTCTTGCGCATGTTGCGATGCAAACTCGATATAGTCATCTTTCGCAATCGTCTTGAGCAATTTTATTCTGGCATTGGATCGGACTTCTTCGGTCAGGTTGCGACGTTCATTCGCATCGAGCAAATCACCTCTGAATACATAATTGCCATCGCCGGTCATGTAAATAATATCTGTGCCGATGACAACCTGGTAGAGACCATCAACCGGTGTCGCTTGCACGCTGTCAATTTCTACATCCGGCAACAATCTGGCCAAGGCGGCGTTTAATTCAGCGTTGCGGTCATCTGCGGCCAGCGCTACTGATGAGATAAAAATACCCAGCAATAAAAACGGACTGAATTTCATGTGTGCTCCCTAGGTTATGGTGTATTTAGGTTATGGTGTATTTAGGTTATGGTGTATTTAGGTTATGGTGTATTTAGGTTATGGTGTATTTAGGTTATGGTGTATTTAGGTTATCGTGTATTTAGCGATTGCAGAACCTTAACATCAGACCATTATACAGGGTTTGTGTTCCTTAACGATTGAATAATTCGATGCGTCCTCTTTTCGTGATACAGTCATGGGATACTAAACTGAATCTACATAATAATGTCTGAAGCCAAGTTAGAGATTGACTACATCCTCAACTTATTGGGGAAAGATGGACTGATAAACCAGCAACAGCGTAGCCAGCTATCCAATATCAGCACGGAGCGGACAAAAGTGCATATTCATCCTTTGATTACGATCGCCGAACAAGGCTGGAAGTCGTCAACAGTCCCCAGCTATCCGCTGAGTCTTGAAACACTGACCAAGTGGCTGGCCGCAAAAGTCAATCAAACCTATTTGCGGATCGATCCACTTAAAATAAATGTGCAGAAAATCACGGCGGTTGTCTCGCAGGCCTATGCGGCAAAACTTAAGATACTACCCGTAGAGGTGAACAAAACCGAGCTAACGATTGCAACATGTGAGCCTTTTATTACGGCTTGGGAAGCGGAGTTGGCGCGCATTGCGAAACTCAAGATCAAGCGTGTCATCATCAATCCCAGAGATCTTGAGCGTTATTTAATCGAGTTTTATGGTGTCAGTAAATCCATATCGAGCGCGGTCGGGCAAAAAAAAGACGAGCCGATAGCGCTTATTCAAAACTTTGAGCAATTAGTCAAGGTTGGTAAAGCGGGCGAACCAGACGCGAATGATCAGCATATCGTCAGCATTGTAGATTGGCTGTTGCAGTTTGCCTTTGAACAACGCGCGAGTGATATTCATCTTGAGCCGCGACGGGAAAAAGGCCGCATCCGTTTTAGGATAGACAGCGTATTGCATACGGTGCATGAACTACCGGTGGTGCTGATGGTCGCCATTACCAGCCGACTGAAATCGCTTGGTCGCATGGATGTCACAGACCGCCGCCGCCCGCAAGACGGGCGAGTCAAGACCCTAACCCCTTCTGGAAAAGAAGTCGAGATGCGACTCTCGACGATGCCGACGACCTTTGGTGAAAAACTCGTTATGCGGATTTTCGATCCTGATATGTTGGTCAAGAATTACCAGGAACTTGGTTTTACCAAGCATGATCAAGCAAAACTAGATGACATGTTGAGCAATTCACATGGCATTATTGTAATCACCGGGCCAACCGGTTCTGGCAAAACAACCACGTTATACTCGGCGTTGAATCAGATTGCTTGTCCAGAGATCAATATTTGTACTATTGAAGATCCGATTGAAATGGTGACACCGCAGTTTAATCAAATGCAGGTTCAACAATCTATAGGGATAGACTTCTCGGCGGGTGTTAGGACGTTGTTGAGGCAAGATCCCGACATCATCATGATCGGTGAGATCCGCGATCGGGAAACGGCTGATATCGCTGTACAAGCGGCCTTGACAGGCCATCTTGTGTTATCCAGTTTACATACCAATGATGCGCCTTCTGCCGTGACACGATTGCTAGATTTAGGCTTGCAGGCTTTTCTATTAAACGCAACAATACAGGGTGTGATAGCCCAGCGGTTGTTAAGGACGTTGTGTATTCATTGTCGGGTGCAGATCCTGACTGACAAGCAAAGCTGGACGGAATTTACCTATCCCGACAACTTAAAAATGCCGCCCCAGATATGCCGACCGGTTGGTTGTGATGAGTGTCGGCATACCGGTTATTTAGGCCGCACTGCTATTTACGAAGTCTTAAAAATGGACGCAACCATACGTGAACAGGTGTCTATGCATACGAATCTGGACCTATTGCGTGCGGCGACCTTAAAAAGTGGTATGCGGCCATTAAAAATCAGCGCCGCCCAAAAAGTTGCCAATGGCTTGACGACGCTTGAAGAAGCGTATTCTGTATTACCGCAGCGGCAACATTAAACCGCAATCCTTAGCCGCGTGGATGATGTTCGGCATGTAAATCCTTGAGACGTTCTCTTGCAACATGCGTATATATTTGCGTGGTAGAAATATCACTATGCCCCAACAGCATCTGCACGACTCTTAAATCAGCACCATGATTGAGCAGATGGGTGGCAAAGGCGTGGCGCAATACATGGGGCGATAATGTTTTTTTAATATCCGCGACGGCCGCATAGCGTTTGACGATATGCCAAAAAGTTTGGCGCGTCATCGCCGTGCGCCGATTACTCGGGAACAGCGCATCGGTTAAGGTATGATTCAGAATCTCGTTGCGGGCTGATGCAAGATAGCGTTCAAGCCACACGCCAGCCTCTTCACCCATTGGCACCAAACGCTCTTTATTGCCTTTACCGGTCACTCTCAGGACACCTTGACGCAGATTCACCTGCTGCATTGTTAAGGCAACAAGTTCCGAGACGCGCAAACCAGTCGCATACAGTAATTCCAGCATCGTTCTATCCCTTACCCCGGCTACTTGTGCGGTATCTGGCGCGTTGAGCAGTGCTTCAACTTCAGATTCAGTCAGGGTCTTTGGCAGTGTGCGTCCAAGCCTTGGTGCATCGACATGGCTAACTGGATTTTGTTTGATGTGATCCTCGCGCAGTAGGTATTCATACAGCCGCCGCAAGCTGGATAATCGTCGTGCCACTGTTCGTGCCGAGCTATGCTTTGCAGCCGCGAGATAAGCCAGCACATCTTTCGGCTCGGCGCTGGCCAATGTCACATGCTGTTGTTGTAGCCAACATGAAAAATGGGTCAAGTCGCTACGATAGGCGGCCAGCGTGTTATTGCTCAAGCCGCGCTCCATCCATAAAGCATCAAGGAATGCGTCTATAATGCGCCTCGATTCGGGCGCACTGTTTGTGTGTTGTTCGGTCAATTACGTCATGCCTAAACGATTCATGGATACAGCCGCGGTCGGCAGCTTAGATGCGCATGTTGCAGGTGTTGATGGCACCGCCACGTTAATAAGGGAATTATATACTTAAGAATAAGCATATTATATACAATTACTTATCCAGTCATAAATTATGAATATCAGAAAAACAGCAGATACAATTTCATCAATATACGCCTTAAATATCAGGAGAAAATACAATGAAAAAAGAGTTTGAAGCGCATCTCAAACAATTTGTCGCAGGACTCAAAGCACATATAAGCACAGAAAACAAACAGTGGACGATCAAGGGATTTATTGATGTATTCCAAAACATTTATACGATTTCTGCAGACACCAAAATCATCTCTAAAATTTTAGAAATTCATTTATTTCCGAAAATCATGGAGTTTGCGCAAACTTGTGGCTACAAAATCGTGCTTGCCGAACACCAAAACTACTACCCCGATATATCATTTATAAAGACTGATGATGAGGATGTTAAATTTGCACTGGATCTAAAAACAACTTATAGAAACCCAAGAAAACCATTTTTATGCAACGGCTTTACATTAGGCTCCCACGGAAAATACTTTACAGACCGAACCAGCAAGAAAAACATACAATTTCCTTACGGCGAATATGCAGGTCATTTTTGCCTTGGGATTATCTATGACCGAGGGTCTAAGGTCGCTACAAAAGAAACAATCAATTACAATATAAACGAGCTGCGCTCAATTGTATCTGTCATTAGTAATTTTCAGTTTTTTGTGGCAGAAAAATGGAAGATTGCAGGCGATAAAAGTGGCAGTGGTAATACAGCCAATATCGGTAGCATCAACAACATTGCCGACATCGTAAGTAACAACGGGATGTTTGCAAAACTAGGTGAGTCGTGGTTTGATGACTACTGGATGAATTTAATAAAATTACCGCTTCTGATGGCAAAGGCGGCACCAAGAAAATCACATCTTTAAGCGATTTTGTGAAATATAGAAAAGGAGATAAATCGTTAATAGTGCCAAAAAGAAATAGTCCGCCGTAACCACAAACCAATGAAACTACAGGCTCCACCAATCAAATCACAAGGCATAAAAACCAAGTTAGTGCCTTGGATAAAAACGGTTGTACCCAATCAATTAACCGGGAAATGGATAGAGCCTTTTATGGGAACAGGGGCAGTAGCCTTTAATATTGCTCCTCATCATGCTTTGTTATGCGATATTAACCCCCATTTAATCAATTTCTATCAAGCCGTTGCCGAACAAGACATTACCCCATCTGGCGTCAGAGAATATTTAAGTAGTGAAGGTGCTAATCTATTGAAAAGAGGTGAAGCGCATTACTACCACGTAAGAGAAAGATTCAATAAAAAATTTAATCCTTTGGATTTTCTGTTTCTAAATAGAGCGGGGTTTAACGGAATGATACGCTTCAATAGAAAAGGCCATTTTAATACGCCATTTTGTAAAAAACCGCAAAGGTTCTCTCCAGCTTACATAACCAAAATTGTCAATCAAGTTGCTTATGTGAGCCACTTGCTGGCCACAAAAAAATTCAAATTCAAATGTCAATCATTCAAGGATACAATAACCCGTGCTAATACAGATGATGTGATTTACTGTGATCCTCCCTATATAGACAGACATGCCGATTATTTTAATGGCTGGGATGTTGAGCAGGAAAAAAGTCTTTTTAATGTTTTGGCGAAAACAAATAGCCAGTTTATTTTATCAACATGGCATCACAATCAATACCGGGAAAATAAGTACATAAAGAGTCTATGGGGTCAGTTTAATATGCTTACAAGAGAGCATTTTTACCATATCGGTGCAAGCGAAAAAAACAGAAACCTGATGATAGAAGCCATTGTAACAAATTGCGAAATACAACACGGTAATAACGAAACAAACGAAACGGACGAAATGAACGAAACGTTGAAACAGCAAGAACAAACCAGCTTGCTAATATAACAACACCCAAGATAGCAAATCACTCAAGCATTACGAACAAGCCGCGCTCCATCCATAAAGCATCAAGGAATGCGTCGATAATGCGCCTCGATTCGGGCGCACTGTTTGTGTGTTGTTCGGTCAATTACGTCATGCCTAAACGATTCATGGATACAGCCGCGGTCGGTAGCTTAGATGCGCATGTTGCAAGTGTTGATGGCACCGCCGTGGTTATTTAATAAGGCCCGTGCTTGCTTTTACGGCAAGCTACGGGAGCGGCCAGATGAGGCCATTGTCCCATTTATTGCTTTGTCTTGATTTTTTCTTTGATGCGTGCCGCCTTGCCGCGCAGATTGCGCATGTAATAGAGTTTGGCGCGTCTGACATCACCACGGCGTTTGACCTGAATATCCGCAACGGTGTTGCTGTATGTTTGGAAGACGCGCTCTACACCTTCATCATAAGCAATCTTGCGCACGGTGAATGATGAATTCAGACCGCGGTTTTTAATCGCAATCACAACGCCTTCAAAGGCCTGTAGACGTTCGCGTTGTCCTTCTTTTACTTTGACTTGCACAACAACGGTATCGCCTGGCGCAAACGCGGGAATATCGCGGGTCATTTGTTCAGCTTCAAGTTGTTCGATTATATTTGCCATTTTCATAACTCCTAATCACAATTATCGGGTTGCCCGGTTTCTGTAATAAATGCTTGTAGCAACGCTTTTTGTTCATCATCAAGTTCAATCCATTCAAGTAAATCAGGCCGCGCCTGCCATGTCTTTCCAAGTGCCTGTTGTAAGCGCCAGCGGCGTATTTCCTCGTGGTTGCCGCTGCGCAATACAGCGGGAACCTGATAACCATCAATCTGCTCTGGGCGCGTATAATGCGGATAGTCTAGCAACCCGTCAACAAATGAATCCTCACGCGCTGAATCTTGATGCCCCAAGACCCCCGGCAGTGTTCTGCAAACACTGTCTATCAAGACCATTGCGGCAAGTTCGCCGCCACTTAGCACATAATCACCAATCGACCATTCCTCATCGACCGCAGATTCGATAATACGTTCATCGATGCCTTCATAACGACCCGCGAGCAAGATCATGCCGCCGCGCTCGGCGAGCTCAGCGATGCCGACCTGATCCAAACGGCGGCCTTGTGGTGATAAATAAATCACCTTAGCTCCAGGTTGCGCCTCTTTGGCTTTGGCAATGGCCGCGCGCACTGGCGCATACATAATGACCATGCCGGGTCCGCCGCCATACGGCCGGTCGTCCACGGTCTTGTGTTTGTCTTGCGCGAAGTCCCGCAGATCCCAGACTCTGTATGCCAGTAACTCAGCCGCCGCCGCCCGTCCGATGACACCGTGTTCCAGTACGGGTGTCAGCATCGTCGGCAACAGCGTGATGACATCAAGCTGGTACATTACGCCTCACGCGCCCATGCAACCTGCATCGTATGGGTTGTTAAATCAACGTGTTTGACGAATATCCCCATCAGTAATGGAATCAGCGTCTTGACCTGCTTATCGTCATGGATCACAAGCACGTCGTGCGCACCAGTTTCGACAATATCGCTAATCTTGCCGAGCCGCACTGCGTCTTGATTAACAACCTCAAGCCCGATTAGATCGTGCCAGTAATATGTGCCGTCTGTGAGTGTCGGTAATTGTCCGCGTGTTATGCCCAGTTCGCAGTGTATGAGTCGGCGTGCGTTTTCTGAATTATCGATGCCGGTTATTTTCAGCAACCGCCGCCGCCCTTGGTGTTGGAATGCTTCCACTGCAAGCCTCTCCCAATGATTGTGTACATGAATCAACAGGGGTGAATAGGTAGTAATGTTTTTTTCTGGTCGTGTGTATGAATCTATCTTCAACCAGCCCCGCACCCCGTAGACCCCGCCAATACGGCCGACGATAAGGTGTTCCCGTTCCCGCATCAACAATGTGGGTGTTGTTTTGTTAAAGGGTCATTATTTAATATCCAGAACACAACACGCATCGTTATGCGGCATCAACCGTTGTCGCATGTTTTTTAATCAGTTGCGCCACCCGCTCGGATGTTTGTGCGCCTTGTGTAACCCAGTAGTCAACACGCGCCGTATCCAATCTGAAGGTAACCTCCGCACCGGTCGCCACTGGATTGAAAAACCCTAAGCGTTCCAGTACCCGGCCATCGCGCTTGTTGCGGCTATCGGTTGCGACTATGTGATAAAAAGGCTTTTTCTTCGCCCCAGTTCTCGACAATCTAATTTTTACCATCCGTCTTACGACCTCTATTATAATGTTATAAATTATTGTTTTGTGGTGTAGCTTTGCGCGCAAGTGATTCGCAAGCGAGTTGATAGAGCTTGCTGACGCAGGGTCGGTTAAATTGATCAAACAGCGTTGCGCGCCCGACACCAAATTCAATAGCGGCCTGGTCTACTGTCCAACCGCGATCTTTAATAAATTGCTTTAGTTCTGCCCCGGTCATTTGAATTTATCTCGTAAATAAGCCATTTTTTGCAAATGTCTTAAAAAACCTGTTTCTTGCTCTCCGCCGCACGGATTCAAACGTTTCACACATTTTTTCAAATCAGATTTTGATATTACAAATGTATACATAAAATCATCTAATGTAAATAACGCGCAGGAGATGCCTCGCCCGAAAAAGCCGCTATTGTACATAAAACCATTGAAAAAGAAAGTAGCGACCACAACGGTAACCTAGGGTGGTAATTGTTGACAAAATTATATTAAAATTACCCTTAATAGTTAAATTAACATACAATACGCCAAACCAAACTGGCCAAAGAACTAAAGAAACTGAACCCAAAGAAACTGAACCCAAAGAAACTGAACCCAAAGAAACTGAACCCAAAGAAACTGGGCAATATGCAACGTGCCAACACCGCAATCATTACGTCATTCCAAGCCGTTATTGTCTTTTTTCTATGGCTGGTTGCAAGCCCGTCGCTGTTTGCGCAAGTCGCACCCGGGGTGACGGTCTCCGAGGCGAGGCTCACGGTTGCCGAAAATGGCGGCACGACTGAGTTCACGATACGGCTCTCCAGCCCACCCACCGAGCCTATCTTGGTTATCGCTCAGCCATTGGCTAACAATTCTGGTGTCACCGCCAATGTGATCGGCGGGACCCTAATCAACGACCTTAACTGGAACATCCCCAAGACGATCAGGATCACGGGGGTTGATGATGATATCGCCAATCCCGACCCGCGCCGCACGGCACGTGTCCAGATACTCCTTAGAGATCAGGATGGCGGTAGCATTGGTAGCCGTAGTAGCTATCACAACCTCAGTACTACCCTGGACATCACGGTCATCGATGATGATGTCGCCCCCGATGCCCCAAGCAATCTTACCGCTATCCCCGACAATGCCAAGGTACACCTGAATTGGGTAGCCCCGACTACGGGCGGGGCGGTTGCCAGGTATGAGTATTCAACGGATGGCGGCACCACCTGGATCAGTACCGGCACGAATACCCGCGTTACCGTAACTGGCTTGGCCAACGACAACCTAGTCAGCTTTACCGTGCGCGCGGCCAATGCCGCAGGCAACAGCGCGGCCAGCACTGCAGTACCCGCCACGCCGACAGCAGGCGCAAGACCCCCCGATGCCCCAACAAACCTGGCCGCTGTCCCGCGCCAAACTCAGGAGGTAAACCTGACCTGGGATGCCCCGGCCAACAATGGCGGTTCAGCGATTACCGACTATGCGTATTCAACGGATGACGGCACGACTTGGACTCTCACCGATAGCACCAATACCAACTTTGTCGTACTCAACTTGATCGACTATAACCTATACACCTTTATCGTGCGCGCGGTCAATGCCCAAGGTGCCAGTGTGGCCAGCGCGCCAGCGTCAGCCACGCCGGTGCCAAGCGGAATCACGGTGATGCGTCCTCGCGTGTTTGTAGTTCCCGAAAATGGCCGCACCCCGGTCAGTTTCACGTTAAGGCTCAACACGCAACCTGGCGGCGATGTTACTATTCGCATCACACCACCTAGCATTGATGGAACGGCCATCGCCACCCTCTCTGGAAGTGGGACAGCGGCGGCAAACGGGGTCAGGACGCTGACCTTTACGCCTGATAACTGGAACACCGCCCAGACAGTCACAGTCACGGGTGTGAATGACGCAATCGACAACCCGGGCGATGGGCGCACCGCAAGTTTAATCACACAGGTTCAAAACTATGGGCGCAACATTAGAATAGATCCTCCCATCAGTGTCACGGTCACCGATGATGATGCCGCACCCGATGCCCCGACCGGTCTTGGTGCCGCCACCGCCGGTGATGGCGAGATAGTCTTAAGCTGGACCGCTCCGGTCAATACTGGCACCGTCGATGCCGTCGCCGCGGCGATGAGCGGCTATGAGTATCGGCAACAGGCCGCTGGGGTATGGAGTGATTGGAACACGATACATGACAGTGCCCCCGGGGGTGCCAATGCGGCGAGTTATACCGTACCTAACTTGGTCAATGGCACGGCCTATACCTTTGCGGTACGGGCGGTTAGTGCCGCCGGTAAGGGTGCGGCCAGTAATCAAGAATCAGCTACACCGCAAGCCAGGGTCGTTGCTAATGCCCCAACGGTGAGTATTGCCACAATAGACGACCATGGGGGTAGGACAGCCCGGAATGTTGAGGTTACAGTTATTTTTGATGTGGCTGTGAATGGTTTTATCGCAAGCGATGTGCGCGTGACGGGGGGAACGGTAGAAAGATTTAACGGCGCTGATGGCGGCACGAGATACAACTTTTTTATTGCGCCAGCGGGCACGGATGCGATTACGCTGCTTGTGCCTGCAGGTGTTGCTCAAGGTGTTGTAGGCGGCATCGGCAATGTCCAGAGCCAGCAAGTGACAATACCCTATATTGGCCCGCCTTCTGCGCCTAGAGACATTCAGGCAACGCCTGGTAATGCCCAAGTCATTTTACGTTGGAATTCCCCGGCCAATATCGGTGGTCGACCGATTACCCGCTATGAGTATCGGCAAGATGACGGTGCTGGTTTTGGTGCTTGGCAGGCCATTGCTGACAGTGCCCCCGGGGGTGCCAATGATGACAGCTTTACCGTGACCACCGGATTGACCAACGGAACTCGATATACTTTTCAGGTGCGTGCGGTCAATGGTGCGGGTGATGGTGCGGCCAGTGTCTCGGTATCAAAAACACCGACCGACGCTGATGTCGCTCCCCCAACGGTAATGATCACCACCAATGCGGGTGGTAGCCATGATGGCAGTACGGCCTTTACTGCGACCTTTACCTTTAGTGAAGACCTAGACCCAACCGACCCCTTTGCGATAGGCGATATCCGCTTAGCGGAAGCGACCGCCAGTAAATTCGTAGCAACAACGATCAACCGCGTCTACACCGCCACCATCACGCCGGATGTGGGTACGACTGCGGCCATAACGATAGATGTTAATGCTAATGTTGTCCAAGACTTGGCGAGTAACAATAATGAGGCGGCGGCACAAGTGAGTGTGCCTTATGTTGCGGTCACGGTAACCGATGATGATGTTGCGACGGCAGAGCGTGAGCGGATTGATCAGGTGAACAATGATATTGCCCCGCGGCTGGCGCAAGCGATGCTGGCAAGTCCATTGTCGGCGATTACCAGTCGTATCGTGTCGGTGACCTCGGGTGTGTCATCGGCGGTTAACCTGACTGATGCGTCCAATGTTGCGCAGGTATTGAAGTCTAACGAGCGGTCGCTGGAACAGGGTACGTTTGATCCGAAGGTGTTGCTGGACGGCCGTACGTTTGTATTGCCGTTGCAGGCGTTTGGTGGCGGTGCTCGGGATGCGGATGGTATGGGTGGTTTGGCACTTTGGGGCAGTGGTGATTATACCGATCTCAAGGGCAACCCAGACCAGCGATTGCAATGGGATGGCAATATGACGACGGCGCATCTCGGTGCGGATATGTGGTTGAGCCAGAATATATTGGCGGGTCTGTCAGTCGCGTGGTCGCGCGGTTCGTTTGACTATACCGACCGGTCGGCTACAGTAGCAGGTAGCAGTGCTGCGGTAGATGGTCCCATAGACGGCAACTATGAGAGTGAGATGTTGAGCGTGCATCCGTATGTGAATTTTGCTTTGACCAAGGACTTTGAGGCGTGGGCGACCGTGGGTTACGGTTGGGGTGATGTGGAGATTGGCGACAATCTGATGACGGCACCGCAGTCAAGTGATACGACGTTGACGATGGCGGCAGTCGGTGCGAGCGGTCAGTTGTTGTCGGTGGATGATCTGATCGTGGGCGGCACGACGATCCTGAAGCTGAAGGCCGAGGGTGCGTTATCGCAACTTGATATTGATGGTAATGGTGCGCGTATCAACCCGTTGACTGCGGATATACAGCGGTTGCGTTTGTTGTTGGAGGGCAGTCACGTACACACACTGGACTCAGGTAAGACGTTGACCCCGGCGTTGGAGGTGGGTGTGCGTCATGACAGTGGTGACGGGGTGCAGGGCATTGGTTATGAGCTGGGCGGCAGTATACGCTTTTTGAATCCGGCTAGCGGTGTGACGATGGATATACATGGTCGGGTGTTGCTTGCGCATGAGGATGATTATGAGGAATGGGGTGTGGGTGGTTTGATGCGGTTTGACTCGGGTCGGCGTGGTCGCGGTTTGTCGCTTAGTGTGGCACCGGTGTATGGTGAGGCGACGAGCGGGGTCGCGCAGTTGTGGGATCAGGGTGTGAGCCGTGCGACCATGGCGGCCGTGGACAATACGCCACGTTTGCGTTTGGACAGTGAGATTGGGTATGGTTATGATGTGTTTGGTGGACGGGCGTTGTTGACACCTTACAGTGGTTTCTCGTTGGTGGGTGAGGGCGCGCAGCGTTATCGGCTTGGCACACGTCTTGAGATTGGGTCTGTGTTCAAGTTGAGTTTTGAGGGTGCGCGTCGTGAGGCATCGGGTGATGCGGCGGCCGATCATGGTGCCATGTTGCGGCTTGATTGGGCGTTGTAACGGGTAAAAAAGGCCTGTAAAAGACACCCGATGCTAACGCCGAGAATGTGTGCTTTATCAACCTGGAACGGCAAGAAAGATGAAATCTAGCTATTTTTTCCGCGTCAGCTACAGATGATGTTAGATAACCCCATGCGTGGCACTGCTTTATATCGTGCCTTGGTTCATGCGGACGCACCCGAAGACGAAGCCAAAGAGGCCGCCGATGGTTGAGGATAAATTTAATAATATTGATAGTCGTTTAACACGACTAAAAACGATGTCGAAAGTTACGATTGCATTGTTAATAGCGATATTGATTAAATCATTTTTTTAGTATGGCGGCGGCACACTGCCCTTGAAACCTTGTTTAATGAGCGTTTAATAAGGGAATGATATACTTCAATAAGAGCCTTTCCCAAAAACTGTGTAACTGCCGTTGGTTAAACGAGGTCCTTTAGTCGGTCTTCGAATTCGATCATAAAGCGATTCATCGCTGGTTTCCAATATTTAATCGACATAGTCCACTGCTTTGATGCATCTTGAATCGCCAGATAGATCACCTTTCTGGTAGCGTTGTTGGTTGGAAACAACTTACGTTTTTTGATAGCTTTCCTGATGACGCTGTTGAACGATGCAATGGCGTTGGTGGTATAGATTGCCTTGCGCAAGTCCTGCGGGTAATCAAACAGGGTGTTGAGGTTCTGCCAATGACTCTGCCAGGAACGGCTGGTCTTAGGGTATTTGGCATCCCATTCGTCACCAAAGACATCAAGCACCAACAGTGCTTCCGCCTCCGTAGTTGACTGGTAGATTTGCTACAAGTCGACTACAACCGCCTTGTAGCTCAGAGTTACAACCGAACCTGGTGTCTGAAGAGGTTGAAGTATGCGGCGTGCCTTGCTGGAATCGGTTTTGTCTAGCAATCAAAAGTAACAAGAGGAGTACGCCACACATGACAAACAATACTGTGATTGATCTGGGTACACCAGAGGGAATTGATCCACTGACAGAGTTACTCAGATCTGGTGCGAGGCAGTTAATCACCGAAGCTGTCCAGGTAGAGCCAGATGAGTTGATGAGGCAGTATGATGATCAAAAAACGGCTGACGTACGCCAGCACGTTGTCCGTAGCGGTCATCATCCAGAACGAGAGATCATCATCGGGGTTGGCAAGGTCAGCGTTGAGGTGCCCAATATCCGTAGCCGTGAGGGTGAGTCGGCGAGCTTTCAATCTTTGCTTGTACCGCCCTACATCCGGCGCACAGCGACCCTGGATGCGGCGATTCCCTGGCTTTATTTGAAGGGTGTTTCGAGTGGTCAGATGCAAAGTGCACTGGAAGCGATTGTCGGATTGGAGGCTAAAGGGCTGTCGGCCAATGTCGTGGGTCGTTTGAAACGGCAATGGGAAGCTGCATACAAGCAATGGTGTACACGTTCCGTGTCTGATGAATGGGTCTATATGATAACATACATTATCTTTCGCAAATATGAAGAGGCGGTTTTCCTTTATCTGGTTAAATAAAAAGTGACATAACCATTTATTTGACCAGGAGAAGAGTCGCCATGAGCGATGATACAAGCAAGCACTTGAACAATGTAGTCCCTATTGATGAACAGGAACTGCAGGGCCATCTCAACAAAGTGGTACTGAAGACTGTGGAAGACACCCGCAACCAGATTCTGGACGCTGAGGCTGATGCGCTGGTGGGTGCTGATCGATATGCACGCACTGAGACGCGCAAAGACGACCGGTCTGGTAGTTACACCAGGAAGCGCCACACAAAGGGCCGGAGAGCTTGAGTTAAAGATGCAGAAGCTACGCAAGCAGACCTTTGAGATGGCCATCATAGAGCGCTATCGGTGCCGTGTAGCATCTGTCGAAGAGGCACTGATTGAGATGTATCTGGCTGGCGTATCGGTCTTACGGGTGGAGGATGTCACCGCAGTCCTCTGGGGTACCCGTGTTAGCTCAGGGACTATTTCAAAGCTCAACCAGCGTATCTATGGGCAGATTGAAGAGTGGCGTAATCGCCCCATAGGGAGTGATTTCCCTTATGTATACCTGGACGGTGTTGTGCTCAAACGCAGTTGGGGCGGTGCAGTGAAGAACGTTTCTGTTCTGGTCGCCATCGGTGTTGGGGACGATGACTACCGCCGCATTCCAGGGATTGTTGAAGGGACTAAGGGGGATAAGGCGGGCTGGTCAGGATGCCTGCGTCATTTGCAGGCACGCGGTCTCAAGGGCATCAGGTTGGTGCTCAGTGATGCCTGTCTTGGGCGCCAGGAGTCAATAGGTGACTTCTACCCGAAGCTGGCTGGCAGCGTTGTATTGTGCACTGCTACCGCAACGTCTTCAGTCATGTGTCTCGTGGTCGTGTCAAAGAAGTCTCTCGCATGTTGCAGGCTATCCATGCATCTGAATATATGGAATCAGTCAGGCATAAGGCCACGGAGGTTGAGAAGAAGCTCAGGGACATGAAGTTATCGAGTGCAGCGGATTGGCTGGACCAGTGCATGGCAGAGACCCTGACGTATTATCGGTTTCTGGCAGAGCACTGGATTTGCATTCGGACTAACAATCCTTTGGAGCGGATCATTCGAGAAATCAGGCGGCGAACTTGAGTAGTGGGAGCATTCCCGGATGGCAACTCGGCGTTGATGCTTTGTGCGGCAAGGCTTAGACACATCGCGGGGAGCTAGTGGGGAACGCGGACATATCTGAACATGGATTTGCTCCAAGAGATGGATAAAGAAAAGGATTTTCAGGTAGCGTAACAACCAGATTTAAGGGAAAGCCAAATCAGAAAGTGCGAAAGATTATTGACACTACCCATTAACGGCCGAGGTGATACTATCATACCCGGTAAATGCTCCTATCGTAGCAAATGTTCCGCTTAGAGAATCACCTTCAAAAAACTCAAGCGTCTCAACGCCATCATCAAAGGTAAATGATTGCGTCTGTGTATTATCGCCACCGTTATTAACTGTTATCTGAAGCCCATAGAGTTTACCTCCATCAGATGGTAGACTTTGCGCCATGACTCCTCGCCCGCCAAGTAATAATAGTATTGGCAAGACAAAAAACAAGATTTTACCGAAGTTATATTTATTCATTTTTATATCTCCTTAAAGTAGGTTTTTAGATTATGGTTTATTGAAGAAGGTTAGCGATTAATTGAGCTATTGTCAAAAGTAGTGTCTGACAAGTTAATCATGCGGCTGCCTTGTCGTCCTCAGTTACCTCGATTCCATCTTTAAGCTTCACGCCTCCAATCACCTTCGCCAGGTGTCTGAAGCCTCGCAGTTTGCGCCAGGAATCTTCTGCGCATAATCCCATCTTGTAGATCATCGTCAGCATCGTTATTCGTGTGACACAACCTTTGGCCTGGCGTGTTCTATGCCGGATTGTCGCAAAGCTCGACGGGGTGACATTCGTTGTCCTGATGTGGGTCCAGTGCTCTGCTGGAAAGTCATAAAATGCCAGCAACGCATCACGGTCTTTCGATAAGCATGGCCACTGCCTTCGGATACTTCGCCCCAAAACGTTCCTCAAATGCATCAAATGCCTTCTCTGCATCAGTGCGCCCCTCTGCCATCCAAATGTCATGTAGCCCTTGTTTCGCTTTCTCCTGGACAGACTTCGGCAGATAGTTCAGTACATTACCGGTCTTATGCATCCAGTAGCGTTGTGCTGTTGTCTCAGGATAGACTTCTTCCAATGCTACCCAGAATCCCAGAGCACCGTCGCCAATCGCCAGCTTCGGTGGTTGGTTTAAACCTCGCTGTTTCAACGACAACAAGACTTCTCACCAGCTCTGCTTCGATTCCCTGACACCATCCTTAATTGCCAGGAAGTGCTTCTGACCGCGGCTGTTCACGCCAATGATGACCAGACAACACAATCAACCATCGTCACCTCGAAGACCACTGTAGATGCCATCAGCCCAGATATAGACCCATTCGTCAGTCACTGAACGTGTACTCCAGGTTTTGTACTCTGATTCCCACTGACGTTTCAGGCGACCAACTGCATTGGCGGATAAGCCCTTGGCATCAGGCCCGACAATCACTTCCAGGGCGCTCTGCATCTGACCACTCGAAACACCCTGCAAATAAAGCCAGGGAATCGCCGCGTCCAGGGTCGCTGTGCGCCGGATGTAAGGAGGCACTATTAACGATTGGAAGCTCTCAGGCTCGCCTTCTCGGCTACGGATCTTTGGCACCGACACTGGTACTTTGCCAACACCGGTCAATACTTCTCGTTCTGGGTGATAGCCATTGCGCACAACACGCTGTCTGCCTTCACTCGTTTTCTGATTATCAAAACTTGCCATCAACTCGGCCAACTCCGCCTGAATCGCTTCTGTTATCAGCTGTTTGGCACCGCTACGTAGCAATCCAGTCAACGGGTCAATATCCTCTGGTGTACCCAGATTAATCACAGTATCTTTTGTCATGTGTGGCGTGCTCCTCTTGTTACTTTCGATTGCTAGACAAAACCGATTTCAGCAAGGCACGCCGCATACTTCAAATTTATTCAGACACCAGATTCGGTTATAACTCACATGGGGGATGCCTGCAATGCTGTACATTGACCAACCCCTGGTAGCCGCCCTAGCTATACGCATAAATGACGTTACTACCACCGACCAATCTTGCCTGTTCAACTTTTTGCATCGACCGTTTTCCTTAGTGAATTGAATGACGCACGGATTATTTTATTTTTATCGCTTGAAGTCTCATAGCTATTAAACCCAGGCACTGGATTAGCTTTTAAGTAACGCTTGGCTGAACTCATGCTTATCTTTTTCTGATGCTGATGTAGTCATTAATAAATACTGCTGTGCCCTTGTCATACCAACATACAACAAGCGAGCACTATTGCTCTTCTCCTCGTCATGGGTATTTAGTGCGCCAATTCCCAGTATCATGACGCGCAAAAACTCCAGCCCCTTGCTGCTATGAATGGTCGATATCGTGACTTGCTCTATAGCAGAGTCGTATGCCTGCTTGCGTTGTTTATCGGCCAGCCAGGTATGCGGGATATGTTGTGCTTTGAATTGCTTAGCGAGTGCATCTCCCTGCCACTTCTGTACAACCAATACAGCCATATCGCGTAACGGCACTTTGTTGCCCTGCCACGTTTGTACACACTTGATC
This sequence comes from uncultured Gammaproteobacteria bacterium, assembly GCA_951812995.1. GTDB lineage: Bacteria > Pseudomonadota > Gammaproteobacteria > Eutrophobiales > Eutrophobiaceae > UBA7359. Next base: position 130,212 of record CATOTD010000002.1, read on the forward strand.
GCATGACGCACCTCGCCATCGAAATTATCAAACTGCCTGGTGACCGGCATACAACCGCTGGTCCCGGCTGCCTTTGGCTCAAGCAACGGGATATGGTCGTCATCGGCACTGTGTGGGTCTAGGTATTGCTGTACGAAGCGGTAAGCAAACGCCAGGATTTCTCGTGTGTTACGATAATTAAGGCGCAAGATACTGGTCCTGCCTTTCGCCTTGATGCCAACACTGGAAAGCGTAAATCCCAGACCGGATGGCTTGCTATAAAGCGATTGCGCATCGTCATAGAGCAGCAATAAAGAATCCGTATCCGGATCAATCATCTGTACGACCAGCCGCAACCAATCTGCTTCAAAATCGTGACCCTCATCAATCAACAGTGCGCCGTACTGCGCCCGTGGAATACGCCCTTTATCCACTGCGTCAATGACTGATTCAACCTGCCGCTCAAAATAGGAATGATCCGATTTCTTGATCTCAACATGATAGGTTTTTAATTGTTCACCACACCAGTCATGAAAGTGATAAACCTGAACCTGTCCACCAATGCCCTTGGTGTTCATGAAAGCGCGCAATTTTGCGGCCAAGGTAATGTTATAACATAACACCAAAATCGGCTTAGGTATCGTTTGTGCTAACTGTAAACAGCGATAACCCAGTATCAATGTTTTACCCGAACCCGAAACACCATGAATGACACGATGCCCGGCTCCCATACTGCGTGCCAACTGCTCCTGCTGAATATCCATGATGCGGATGACTTCAGGCAAGGCCGCTGCTGGCTCAATATCCGGCTTCGAATCGTCGACGAATAAATCTTCCTGGGAGCTATCAATGCGAATTTCAGGGAATAAATGCCATCGCACTTGATTGATTTGCGGCAATGTCAATTTATTACCAAACTGATAATGAAACATGCCCCATAGCTGTTCCTGGAATTTTTCAGCATCGGCATTTTCCGTCATTTCATCTTTATAAATGATTAGGTGATCGGGCAACAGGATTTCGCGCTTATCATCTGGAATTGCTTTTTGGATCTGCTGGCGAGTCATGTTGGTCAATACGGCACCCCAGCCATAAGGCATAATCAAATTACCCTTATGTTTGCCGGATGATTGAATCAGCCTGGGGTCGCGCTGCAATACATTTAGCACCGCATAAGCATATTGACGCGCCTGATCCAGTGGGTGAGCTGTTCTAACCAAGCCGCTACCTGTCAACAACTCAACACCGGTCTTGCTGATTTTTTTAAGTGTATTGGGTTTCCAGTCTTTGACTTCCAAAAATAATAAGCCACGGGAGGGATGCAAAATAATGAAATCGGGATAACGGCGTTTTTTGCCAACCGGTATGTCATACCAAACAAGGTAATCGTTTTCGAGCATTGATTGCAGCCGCCGGGCCAGACGCTTCTCACCGTTCGTCATACGACTTAGGCTTTGCTGGTTGAGCATGGGGATTATTTCGGCCATAGAGCAATTATTTAAGGGGAATTATATACTTTACTCCAATAGATAACCCATATAATCTAACATAAAAATGCAATAAAACGGAGGGTCATCAATGAAAGACAATACCATATCCACATTTGAGTTATTTCGCCAGTTTCCGGATGCTGAAGCCGCTAGATTGTATTTTGAGGGACAACGCGCTGGGGAGATTACATATCCTGTCCTCATTGTGGGGGATTTAAGCGTATTACCCCGCGCAAAGGAAAGCGGACAGGATATTACTTATGCCGGGACTGCAAGAGTGAGTTTACAGTGAGAACCGGCACTATCTTTGAACGTTCTCATGTTCCACTACATAAATGGCTATATGCTATTTACTTAACTGTCACCTCGCGCAAGGGCATATCTAGCTTGCAGTTATCTAAACAAATCGGAGTAACTCAAAAGACCGCCTGGTTTATGCAGGCCCGCATTCGTGAATCCTGTAACGATAATACAGATAATTTACTTTCTGGCATTGTTGAGATTGATGAGACCTATATCGGTGGGAAGGAACATAACAAACACAAACACAAGAAAGCCCGCGCAGGCCGTGGCGTAGCTGGCAAGCAGGTAGTGGTCGGAATGCGTGAGCGCGGTGGCCGCACAAGGGCTAAGCCTATCCCATCAACTGATATACCGACCCTGCACAAAGAGATTGGCTGTTCAGTGGAATATGGTGCCACCATTTACACAGATGAACACAGGTCATATCAGCATTTACAGTCTGCTTATCAGCATGGTACGGTAACCCATAGTGCGGGAGAATATGTGGGTTCAAACAACATTCATACCAATAGCATTGAAAGTGTCTGGGCTTTACTCAAACGCGGTCTGTATGGGGTATGGCCTCATGCCAGCACTAAACACTTACATCGCTATGTGAACGAAGTGACTTTTAGACTGAATAACGGACAATGTAAGTTACCAACCAATCAACGTATAGAATCACTTATAAGCAACGCGATAGGTAAACGGATTACCTATCGCGAGGTGCTAGCATGAGCAAAGCAATGGAAATAGAATGCGGATATACAGGACGATAATGAGAGAAGGTTACATCAAAGACTATATAAGTGGTGAAGAAGTAAAAGCTACGCCAGAAGAAGTAGAAGCAGTACAAGTCTTTTCCGAAACACTTGTCGAAGATTACGGATACCCCAAAGAACAATTACAAACACGACCACAGTGGCGTGTAAAAGTAAGGCCATCTGATACCAAAAAAGAGTATCCGCTTGATATTGCAGTATTCAACAAAGATAAAAAACCGATAAAAACCTTTTTATTGTCGTTGCGTGCAAACGAAAGACAAGAAAAGATGGTTTAACCCAAAATGGAGTGCAATTGAAAAATTGCATAAGGTAACAGGTGAGCATGGTGAGCTTGTTACTTGAAAAAACTAACAAATCATTGTGTTTGTATTTTGTAGTGAAGTTGGAGTCAAGTATATAATTCCCTATTTAAGAGATCGCGCGGTCAAAGTTTTTTTAATCATCTTGGTTTGCGGGACGGCTGATAAATGTAAGGGACAGACATGTAAATTTTCAAAGTATGTAAATAAGTGCTTACTAACTTGTATGTTGTCCTATAGCAAGGGTTCCATTTTTCAAAGGTAACGCGCCAACAGTGGTTATAAATTGCATATTATCTTAGGGAAATGTCTGATTGTATCCATTCCCGTCATTCCCATGGAGGCCAACAATCTATGCTTTTCAATGACTGTTGGTAGATTGTCTCACCTTAGCATATACACATCGCTTGATAGCACTGGGGCTTGAGAGAAACGCGGCTATTGAAATGCTGCCATTGCGCCAATCAAGACACCAATCACCACGCCTAGTGGTATATCGATTTTTCTTTCAGGTGCCTCATCTGTCTCTGGAATCGGTTGTGCCTCGGCTTCCCCGCCACTTTCAACATCCCCGCCTTCCGCCTGGTAATATACATATCGGTTACTATCAGTATATGAATAATCTATGCCATTGACGTTAAATGCCTGTAAGCCATTACTATTCAATTTTAGATTAAATACGGCCGGTTTAGAATTTAATTGATTCATGGTAATCGGTTCATGGGGTTGAACGAATGATCGATCAAACCTGAATCCAAAGTCATGCGCTGCTTTTTTCGACTGATCAATATCAAATATTAGATTGAAGTAAAGCAGGCCCTGATGATCCAATACAGGTTCATACGCATGTGTGTTCAAAGATACCAGCAATAGTGCAAGTATCAAACAATATACCTTCGACATAGCGACTCCCTAAAATTGATTTTAACCAAAACATTAAATTAAGGTTAATGAAGTTAGTTGGATGTGTAAATAGCTTTATGAGCAATGCGCCTGGATCGAGTCGGGTCGGGTCGGGTTGGGTCGGGCGTGGTCGGGTCGGGCTGGGCGTGGCCGGGTCGGGTTGGGCTGGGTCGGGCGTGGTCAGGCTGGGTCGGGTTGGGCTGGGCTGGGCATGGTCGGGTCGGGCTGGTCAAGTATCGCTTTAGTGCAAAGATCGCAGGCTATATGTTATATGCAATATTTATATATCGTGGCACGACATACGTTGTTGCGTTTCAAGAATATGCTATTATTTAGTAGATTACTGTCTATATTTTAATTGACTCAATATAAAAATTTATCACAATTATGCCGCGCTTTTTGATAACACTCGGCTGGCAAGGCACTGATAAATCCTACCTAATGTAACGAAGGGAGAATGGAGATGATTATAGACGAGGCAAAGATACCTGATGCGGCGCGTCTTAAGTGCCTTTTTTTGCTAGTCTTTGTGGCGCTTCTGTCGACTCCAGATACGCCACTTGCCAAAGATAGAGTCTATCCAGGCAAGCTGGTAAATATCGGCACACATCGTTTATATATCAACTGTATGGGTAATCAATCGCCCGTTGTAATCATTGATTCAGGCATTGGTGGTTCTTCTCTGGAATGGCTCAATATACAAAATAATCTTGCCAAAAACGTTAAGGTTTGTAGCTATGATCGGGCCGGTTATGGCTGGAGCGATCCTGGCCCCTTGCCTAGAACAACCGCACGTATTGCAAATGAACTGCGGCAATTATTAACAGCATCCAATATATCTGGTCCCTATATCCTGGTTGGACATTCATTCGGCGGCTATAACATTCGCTATTTTGCCAGCAAATACCCAGAACTTACCGCCGGCTTGATACTCATTGATTCATCTCATCCTGAACAATTTAATACTGATGAATTTAAGAGTGTTGTAAAAACACATACCGAGACGCAATATGAAAATAGTTATACCGTTCGGATAATACATCCGATTATCGCGCACAATTATCCTGCTGAAAACAAACAAATTGCTTTTCGTTTGATGGCAACAATGAAATCCAGAAACACAATGTTCCATGAAATGGATTATATGGAAATCAGTGCTCGACAGGTGGCAAGACAAACCAATCATCCACCGTATATATTTCCAGTAACTATTCTAACGCGCGGTGAACGAGTTTGGGACAATGATAAATTAGGCGAAAGTCGCGAGCAACAATGGCGAAGACTACAGAATGATTTAGAAAACATCAGCGTGCAAAGCAGGCATTTTATCGCTGAAAAAAGCGGGCATATTATCCATTTGGATCAACCTGAGTTTGTTTCTAATAATATAATGTCTGCCGTAACAAAAATAAGATCTCAATCTTATGAACAGTATTGAAAAAAATAATAACCCAAGATAACGGCGTAAATACTTCGCGCTCCTGTATCGCATCATCTGTAGCAACCTAACCTGAAAGATCAACTGTCTTTATTCTGCGCCATTAGACGCTATAATCGTTGCTCACAAAATACACACATTATTTAAGAGATATGCCTGCTATGACCGATACATTATTTAGCAAAATTATTAACCGTGAAATACCCGCAGATATAGTCTATGAAGACGATCTCTGCCTTGCGTTTCATGATATAACCCCGCAAGCACCGGTACATATTCTTATTATTCCGAAGCAAGCCATTGTGAAAATTGCGGATGCGGCTGAATCTGATCAATCATTGTTGGGTCATCTATTATTGAAAGCCCGCGTTATTGCAAAAGAACAGGGGTATGAAGATGCATTCCGCCTGGTAATAAACAATGGATCAGCAGCCGGACAAACTGTCTTCCACTTGCATGTACATATACTTGCTGGTCGGCAATTCAACTGGCCGCCTGGTTAAATAAACTTTATATCAACACTGTTATAAAAATCGATACGAATACCATGAATTTTAAAACTGACGATTTAAGAATCGACTCAATTAAAGTATTGACCTCACCCTCGGTTATTTGTGAGGAAATTCCAATTACCGCAAATGTAGCAAAGACAATCGCTGCAACCCGTAATGCGATCCACAATATACTACATGGCCAGGATCAGCGGTTGATTGTGATTGTCGGCCCTTGCTCAATCCATGATACTACTGCTGCAAAAGAATATGCAGCCAGATTAAGTACCCTTATCAAAGACCACGCAGATGACTTGCTTATCATTATGCGAGTATATTTTGAGAAGCCACGAACGACTGTTGGCTGGAAAGGCTTGATCAATGATCCAGATTTGGATGCCAGTTTTAATATTAATAAAGGTCTGCGTGTTGCCAGACAATTATTGCTTGATCTTAATCAGATGGGGGTACCGGCTGGAACAGAATTCCTCGATTTAATAACCCCGCAATATGTTGCGGACTTGATCAGTTGGGGGGCAATTGGCGCACGCACCACGGAAAGTCAGGTTCACAGAGAATTAGCCTCTGGTTTATCGTGTCCGGTTGGTTTTAAAAACGGCACCGATGGTACTACCAGGATAGCCATTGATGCCATTGGTGCCGCAACTCGCCCACATCACTTTTTATCGCTACGAAAAGAAGGCAACGCAGCCATATTTTCGACCAAAGGGAATCCTGATTGCCATATCATATTACGGGGTGGCAAAGAACCCAATTACGATAGTGTGAGTACTAATAAGGTAGCAACAGAGCTCGAAGCCGCTGATCTATCCGCTAACATCATGATTGATTGTAGCCATGCAAACAGTCGCAAACAACATGATGCTCAAATAGAGGTTGCCAATAATGTCGCTGAACAAATTGCTAATGGCGATAAACGCATTATTGGCACTATGATTGAAAGCCATTTAGTTGCTGGCAGACAAGATGTTATTAACGGGAAAGAACTTATTTATGGGCAAAGCATAACGGATGCCTGTTTGGGTTGGGAAGACAGCCTGACGTTAATCAAAAAATTAGCCCACGCCAGCAAGATTCGACAGCGTAAATAAATTGTGAATGACTGGTTATTTATTGTTTATGAATTGCTTGAAAATGACTGATGAAAAATATGCGAAACATGCTGTCAGTACAATAACTGAACCCGTAGGCAAATCCTGTTCAAAGGATAGTACAACACCAACGACACTGATAATTGCACAAACCACGGCCGACAAAAAAAACATTTTATGTAATGAGGCCACATATTGGTTTGCTATGGCAGCAGGTAATGTCAAGAGTGCGATAACCATAATTAGGCCGACAAGCTGAATCAGTGTCACTATTGTAATAGAGATTAAACATAACAACAGGATATAGAATAACTCCGTTTTTATGCCACGCAAGCGCGCAAACTCTTCATCAAAAACACTCGCCAGAAATTGTTTATAATAAATAAACACGGCTACTAATACGACGAGATCAAGCAATAACATTAACCATAAATCGTTGCTCGTGATGAGTAATATATTGCCAAACAAATAACTCATTAAATCGACATTATAGCCAGCTGTTTGCGACAGAAATAAAATGCCGATAGCCATTCCCGCAGACCAAAACGCAGCAATCAATACATCTTCGTGTTCTTTCCAGCGCAGGTTTATCCAACCAATAAAAACACTGGAAATCAACGCGGCAATAATAGCACCAATGATCGGAGATGCATTATAAAAATAGGCCATTCCCATGCCAGCCAATACAGAATGCGCAATGCCGCCGGTCAAAAAACTAATCCGTTTTACTACGACATAACTACCAATCACACCACAACCAATGCTGGCTAATAGACATGCAATAATAGCGTTTTGTAAAAACGTGTATCCGGTCAAGGCGGTTATAAATCCATTCATGATCTTCAATGATGATGTTGGATTATTTTTACAGGGGTGCCGTACAAATCTTCAATCATCTTCCCGCTAATTGACTCGGTATCATGACAAACCAGCGTGCGGTTTACGCAAGCAACGCGATCAACATAGCCTGATATAAATGCAATATCGTGTGAGACGACGATGATGGTCATGTGTTCACTATAATTTTTCAATAGTGCGAAGATATCTTCTTCAACGCGCATATCAACGCTGGAAGTTGGTTCATCTAAGATTAATATCTCTGGCTGGCATACAAGTGCTCGCGCAATTAAAACACGTTGTAATTGGCCACCCGATAATTTTTCAATGTGGCGCTTTTCTATGCTTTCTATATCAAGTTTTTGTAGGACCTGCTTAGTCCGTTCTATCTCTTTTTTTTTGTACCGAAAGAATTTTTCTGGAGCGGATATATGTCCCATCATAACAACTTCGCCAACTGTAATGGGAAAGTCTCTTGAAAATGCGCTGTGTTGTGGAACATAACCGATATGATTATGTACATTCCTGGTATCAGCATTGTATTTTGATATTGTGCCTTTATCAGGCTCTAATAAGCCGAGAATCAGTTTTAATAATGTACTTTTACCGCTAGCATTAGGCCCTATAATGCCTATGAATTCATCTTCATATATCTTCAGTGAGACCTCCTCAAGTACTGACACACCGCCGTAGCTAAAACTGACATTATCAATATCAATAACAACCTTATTCATCAGCCAGGCCTAGCAAAATATTTTCTAGAACCGCATACATATTATCAAAATAGTTATATGCCAATGGGTCCAAGATGAATATATTCGCGTTTATTTCATCAGCAATAACCCGTGCCGCCTTGTCGTTAAATTGTGGTTGTACAAATATGGATTTAATATTTTTCTCCCGGACTTGTTTAATTAACTGCACCATTGAACGGGCTTGTATTTCCCTACCTTGTTGCTCAATCGAGATTTGTGTAAATCCATATTCTGCCGCAAAATAACCCCACGATGGATGAGAAACCATCAAATCTCTTTTTTTTAAGTTATTTGTTTTTTCTCTAATAATCTCATCCAGTTTTTGTAATTTCTTAATAAAGAATTTTGTTGCCGCCTTATATGAATCACGGTTTGGCTTATCTAACGCAATCATTGCACTACCAATTAATTTGGCAATCTTGATAACATTTTTAGGGGCAGTCCATACATGCGGATCATAAAACGTATGTTGTTTGTGTGCATGATCATGGTTGTTTATTGTTGCAAGCGATTCACAACACTCAACAACAACTAATTTTTTGTTATTAGTTTTTAACTTATCAAACCAGGCGGACTCAAATGGAACGCCAATCTTGAAATAGATATCCGCATTAGCCAACTTTGCCATTTGTTGCGGTGTGGGTTCATAAGTCGCTGGACTCTGACCAGGGCCGACCATGACATGTACATCTACATGCGCATTCCCGATCTGCTGCACAAAATATTGCTGCGGCAGTATGCTGACAAAAGCAATGATTTTTTGATCGGCATAAGTGCTCTGTGGCATGTAAAACATGACGCATAATAAAAACAAACTTGACTTTAAAATAGACATATCAGCTACTCCGCTGACCCACGACATTCCTGACAATGGCCTTTGATTTCAACCATCTCGTCTTTAATCTTGAATCCAAACTGATGGGCTTTTTTTCGGAGCAGATATCGAATATCGGGGTCGGCAATTTCAGCAACAGTGCCACAATCATCACATATAAAAAATTGACTCTTATGCCCCTCTTGCGGATTATCACATCCTATATAAGCATTTAATGATTCAATCTTATGTACCAGGCCTTCCTCTTTCAAAAAATCCAGGGCGCGGTATACCGTAGGCGGTGCTGATGATTTTGCTAACTTTAATTGATCGAGAATATTATAAGCCTTGACTGGCGCATGATTTTGCCAGACCAATTCAAGGACACGATATCTAATGGGTGTCAGGCGTAAACCAAAGGCATCACAATGTTTTTTTGCCGCCGCCAGAGCAGTCTGAAGACATTTTTTATGCTTGTGATTGGCAGATTTAAAAGGATTTTTTAGTTTGTTTTTCTGCATGCGTTCATTTACTCGTTGACAATATAAATGTTACGTTATAATGTAACATTTTCCATGCGGGAATAAAAATAAAATTACAAATGCATCGCGTAATTAAAACACTTGTTTTATTTCTATTGTTGTCGCAATTTGTGACATTAGCACATGCTATTGAACATCAATTTGTTTTTGAAGAAAGTACGCAATGTTTCATCTGCTTTCATGAAACTTCATCTAAAAGCGCGTTGATAAACAAGACTTTTGAGTATAATTACGCATATTCAAGTCATGCAATAACCAACCATCAAAACATTTTACATCCTTTAAATACGGGCTCGCTTTACCACGCACGTAGTCCTCCCCCAAGCCTCATATAGCAATCTGTAAGTTTTCTCTGGATTGTATTTCAATCCAGTCTTTTTATTATTATTGAGGTTATTTAAATGAAATTATTTTTAGCCGGGATGATTATCCCATTTGGCATGGCACAATATGCCTGTGCAGAAGCGCCCATGTCCTTAGATGAATATATAGTCACAGCACGGCCTATCGGCCTACAAAGCATGGAACATATTGCACAACCGATCACTGTTTTAAATAATGCTGATCTCGCAAAAAAGCAATCATCTACAATAGGTGAGACATTATCGAATGTGCCGGGCGTTACGACTAATCGTTTCAGCCCATTGGCGAGCCGTCCTGTGATACGCGGCCTTGGTGGTTCACGGGTAATGGTGTTGGAAAACGGTGTCGGATCACTTGATGTTTCGACGATTAGCGTGGACCATGCCGTGACTATTGATCCCATGCAGGCCGAACAGATAGAAATATTTCGTGGGCCATCAACCTTACTTTATGGTAGCGAAGCGTTTGGCGGTTTGGTGAATGTAGTAACAAACCGTATCCCCGAATATGTGCCAGATACATTTAATGCCAATATATATTCCAGCTTTAACAGCAATGCTTTAGAAAAGCTATTTTCCTTTCAAGCAGACGGGGGCTATAAAAAATTAGCTTTCCATCTTGATGGCATAAACCGTGATGCCAAAGATTATGAAGCTAAGGATCGGCAAGTCGACAATAGTTTTTACGATGCAAGGAATTTTAATTTTGGCAGTTCGTTTGTGGACGATTGGGGTTTCATCGGTTTAGCCTATGGTCGTTTTGACTCTACGCATGGTGTGCCACTCAACCTGGACGATCCAGATGAATTGCCCTTTATTGATACCAAACAGGATCGCATAGACCTTGCGGCGCAAATCAATACGCCTTTTAATGGCGTTAAGGCAATCAATATTCAGGGTGGGTATAACGATTACCAACACACTGAATTTGAGGACGCTACTGAGCCAGGAACGGTATTTGATAATGAACAACGCGATGGCAGAATAGAGATACAACATGCAAAAATAGGACGCTTCAATGGTGCTATTGGTACACAATTTGGCTATCGCAATGTCAGCGCAATTGGAGAAGAAGCCTTTATACCACAAACAAAGACCGCAACAGTTGCGGTTTTTATTTTAGAAGAAACCGATATTACGGACGCGTTTCATTTTGAAATAGGTGCGCGCTATGAGCATCAAAAGCATGATCCAGATAACGCGGCCGCCGTTAGTCGGAATATGTATAGCATCGCCTCTGGCATACATTGGCATTTTACCGAAGCTACTGCACTGGGGTTGAGCCTTGGTCGTAGCCAACGTTCGCCGGCCGCCGAAGAATTATTTGCCAATGGCCCACATGTAGCAACAGGCACTTTTGAAATAGGTCAATCAGAGCTGGATGTCGAAACAGCAAATAATATTGATTTCTCACTGGCTCGAGAAAAAGGCACTATCCAATGGAATCTCAATTTTTTCGCAAACTACATAGAAGATTTTATCTTCTTGCAAGGTCTGGATAGAGACAATAATGGTATTGTTGATTTAGTCGATGACACAGGCGCTGCGGGCAATGAATTTACATTAGTCCAATTTCAGCAGGATAACGTCATATTATATGGCTTTGAAGTAGCAAGCACTATCAACTTATACGCAGGTAGCAGTGGCAAACTGGATTTTAATGTATTCGGCGATTATGTTCATGCTGAACGCGACAATGGAGATAATCTGCCGCGCATTTCGCCAGCGCGAATTGGGGGTAGTATAGACTATCAATACCATAAATTTCGTGCCGATTTGGGTCTAACAAGCTATCTTTCACAAACCGATAATGCGGCATTGGAAACAGATACGGGCGGTTATTCTGTGCTGGACATCAATGCAAAATATGATGTCTTTGACGGTGATCAGAATCTGAGTATCTTTATCAAAGCAACAAACTTACTGGATGAAGATGGCCGTTTACATACCTCGTTTATCAAAGACCGTGCGCCAATAATGGGGAGATCTTTAACGGTTGGGTTCCAGGCCGGTTTTTAATAGAATAACAATAACAACCTATAAATGATGAAACACCTTGGTTACAGTAAATATAGAAGATTATGACGAATTCCTTGATGCGAAAGGCCTGCATTGCCCTTTGCCGATACTGAAAACCAAGGTGCTTCTCAATAAAATGGAACCCGGCAAGACATTGCTTGTAGAAGCAACCGACCCCCATTCTCAAGTTGATTTTGAAGCCTATTGCGCTCGCACGGGACATAAGATTATTGAATCAACGTTGTCTGACAGTGGGGTCTATCAGTTTTCTATAAAACGCGCGAACAACCCTAAAAAAATTTAACGGCATTGATTGCTTAAAATCATGCGTCATAAGCCTGCATATTTGCCTTATAGAAAGATAAAATACCGGTTTAGTCAATTCAAACTACCAAGAAATACCGGCAAATTGCAGCTTCTGGCGCAGATAAAGCAAGCCTGTTGCAACGGTGTTTTTGAAAGTGTAAAAAACAGCATTACAAACTGGCTTCGGCCTCATCAAGGATTTCATAATCGTGGCTTATCTTGGCTGTTGCACCAAGCATAATAGAAGCCGAGCAATACTTTTCTGCTGATAGAGAAACCGCTCGTTTGACTTGCGTCTCTTTCAGGCCGAGCCCCGTGATTTTGAAGTGGATATGGATACGGGTATATACTCTCGGTTCGCTGTCGGCTCGTTCAGCACGAATGACGACATCACAAGCACTGATACTTTGCCGTGCTTTTTTCAAAATGGAGATAACATCATAGCTACTACATGCGCCCGTACCCAATAACAGCATTTCCATAGGCCGCGGGCCAAGATCCCGGCCACCGCCTTCGGCAGGACCGTCCATTACGACTTTATGTCCGGTGCCAGATTCTCCCACGAATGCGGCATTACTAACCCAATTTACTTTGATTTCCAATTTTACTCTCCAAACACTTGATTTTTACTGAAAAAACTACCATAGTTTACATATTACTAGCAGTCATAGTCTAACTGGGGGAAAGATATGACGACATTAACACCTTTGCAGCGAGATGCGTTAATTTCTCGCTTTCTTGAGCACTGCCATCAAAAAACCTACGTTGCCAAACAACTTATCATAAGAGAAGGCGATCCTTCCAATGATCTGTATTACATCATCAGCGGTTCCGTAACCGTAATGGCAGAAGACGATAAAGGGCATGAAATTGTATTAGCTTATCTTAATGCGGGCGAATTTTTTGGCGAAATTGGGCTATTTGAAGTAGGAGAAGACACAAACCGTACCGCTTTTGTCCGCACAAAATCAAAGTCGTATATCGCTAAAATCACTTATGAAAAATTAAAAAATCTACACACTATTTTCCCAGAGTTGCTATTTTCCATTGCATCACAAATGGCAATTCGTCTCCGCCGTACCAATCGTAAAGTCAGCGATTTAGCCTTCATGGACGTAAAAGGCCGTGTCGCACGTGCCTTATTGGATTTATGCGAAGAACCTGATGCCATGACCCATCCTGACGGAATGCAAATCCGTGTAACCCGACAAGAATTAGGCCGCATTGTTGGCTGTTCCCGTGAAATGGTTGGCCGCGTAATTAAAAGTCTGGAAGAGGATAATTTAATCTCTGTCGCCGGGAAAACCATGGTGATCTTTGGTACACGTTGATTAAAGAGAGCAGAGGAGATGACTACAAGGCCCGCAACCTATGCTTGACAATCCCCTTTGAAGAAAAGACAATCCCGCGCCGCAACCTGCCAGTTTATAGAAATCAGTTATCCATTAATGGCTATGTAGCTCAGCTGGTTAGAGCACAGCACTCATAACGCTGGGGTCGGTGGTTCAAGTCCACCCATAGCCACCATCCCTTTGGTATAGATAAGGATACTACCAACCTTGCCAATCTCGATCTCAATCCATACAGCCAAGCTCAATCCAACCTAGTCCGACCACGCTCAACCCAGCCCGGCCCAGTCCGACCAAGCCCAACCTAGTCCGACCATGCTCAACTCGACTTGACCCACATCCGCCTCGACCACGCTCAACCCAGCCCGGCCCAACTCGATCCGACTCACACCAAGCCCTGCCCAACCACGCTCAACCCGACCCAACCGGCCGCGCTTCATCATCCAGCTTGCGATCACCCACAACCCGGCATCCGAGCTGTGTTGCGCTCCTTCAACGCGGCCCACAGGTTGTCGTTGTAATTAAGCCTGGCATACTGATCCGAATCCATACCCTCTGCGTCAGCCCTAAAATTTCCCATTCATTGTAAAATCGTCCGCGCGCTACTTATAGGGGAAATACACAAGCGCATTTTATCGCTATAATGCAGTATTTATTTATGGGGAAAGATTTATGCGCCCAAGCGGACGTGCGTCAGATCAGCTGAGACCAGTCACAATAACGCGTCATTATACCTGCCATGCTGAAGGTTCTGTATTGATCGAGTTTGGCAATACCAAGGTGATTTGCAATGCGAGTTTTGATACCGGTGTACCCCGCTTTCTGCGTGGCAAGAATCAAGGTTGGCTGACGGGTGAATATGGCATGTTGCCGCGCTCAACCGGATCGCGCATGCGGCGTGAATCGACACAGGGTAGGCAGGGTGGTCGTACTATGGAGATACAACGATTGATAGGTCGTTCTTTACGCGCCATCATCAACATGCAAGCCTTGGGAGAAAATACCCTATATATAGATTGTGATGTTATTCAAGCCGATGGCGGCACCCGCACAGCCGCTATCACCGGGGCTTATGTTGCGCTGGTTGATGCACTCGACAAGGCTACGGCAAAGCGATTGGTTAAATCAGATCCGCTCAAAGGAATGGTAGCCTCAATATCGGTTGGCATGCACAATGGTGTACCGGTGCTGGATCTGGATTACGCAGAAGATGCCGCCGCCGCAACAGATATGAATGTCGTCATGAATCAGGATAACCATTTTATCGAAGTACAGGGAACGGCCGAAGGCGCGGCCTTTTCGGCAGACGCATTAAACAGCATGTTAGCACTGGCCCAAAAAGGGATTAGCGAACTATTTGAACATCAACGCAATGCCTTGCAGGAATAACCGCCAGCAAACAAACAAGAGAAAATAACTTGGAAAAACAAGCGATAGTGCTGGCAAGCAATAATCCGGGTAAGACCAAAGAGATTAACGACCTACTGGCCGATAGTGCGTTTAAGCTGTTGCCGCAAGCGGATTTTGCTGTTGTTGAAGTAGCCGAGACGGGTTTAACCTTTGTCGAAAATGCCTTGCTTAAGGCACGCAATGCCGCTCAATATGCAACGTTGCCAGTGATAGCGGATGATTCAGGTATTGAAGTCCCGGTGCTAAAAGGCCGCCCCGGTATCTACTCTGCACGCTATGCCGGAGCTGGGGCTAGTGATGAGGCAAATGTCGAAAAACTCATTAACGCCATCAAGCCGCTTACCAAGGCAGATAGAAAGGCACGCTTTGTGTGTGTGATGGTCTATTTAAGACATGCCGAAGATCCAACGCCGATTATAGCGCACGGGATCTGGCATGGTGTTGTCGTCACAAAACCCCGTGGTGAAAATGGATTCGGTTATGATCCCGTGTTTTATGTGCCGACACATGATTGTGTCGCCGCCGAACTACCGCCTGCCATCAAAAACCAACTCAGTCATCGGGGACAGGCGTTAAAACAGCTCGTCGAACAGATAAATAAAATGTAAAACGCATGACGGCCCGGTAGCATACGATCTGTCTACAGATACATAATGACGCGCTTGACCTGCCATCAAAACCCACCACTCTCGCTCTATATACATTTGCCTTGGTGTATTAAGAAATGTCCCTATTGTGATTTCAACGCCCATGCGTTTTCACCATCAAACCTTGATGAAGATAATTACATAGAAGTGTTAATCCGCGATCTTGAATTTGAGCTACCGCGGATCGAGGGGCGAGCGATCAATACCATTTTTATTGGCGGCGGCACGCCTAGTTTATTTTCAGTCGCGGCATTGGCTAAACTACTCAGCGCAATACAGTCGCGCTTGCACATGCACCCGGCCATTGAAATAACACTAGAAGCAAACCCGGGCACGGCTGAAGCAGAAAAATTTCGAGGTTTTAGAGAAATAGGCATCAATCGATTATCACTCGGCGTACAAAGTTTTAACGATAAACACTTAAAGGCCTTAGGTCGTATTCATGATGCGACTGATGCCCGCCGGGCACTGACGCTGGCCAAGGATGCTGGCTTTCTGAATTTTAATATTGATTTAATGTTTGGTTTACCAGCACAAACAATGAATGAATCCTTGCATGATCTTGAACAGGTACTAGCGCAAGAACCTACGCATATATCCTGGTATCAATTAAACATTGAGCCAAATACGGTTTTTAATTCAAGCCCACCCACATTACCCAATGACGATGATATTTGGGCCATGCAGGAACGCGGGCAATTATTGCTTGAAGCGCATGGTTTTAAGCAGTATGAGATTTCTGCCTATGCAAAAGGAAAGTTCACCGCCTTGCATAATGTTAATTATTGGCAGTTTGGTGATTATCTTGGCATCGGTGCTGGAGCGCACAGCAAGATTACCCAGGTCGCGGAAAATAAAATAGAACGCGTAACAAGGCACAAAATACCTAAACGATATATTGAGTTGGCCGGGACTCGGGCCGCTGTTACCAGCACTAAGGTCTTGACAGACAATGAACTGCCGCTTGAGTTTATGATGAATGCCTTGCGTTTAACCGCAGGCATAAAGACGCATTTATTTTTTGAGCGAACGGGTCTATTTTTAGAAAGTGTGGGAAAAGAATTAAATATGGCTAAAGATCATGGATTCATTGATTGGCAAACAAGCATATTAAAACCTTCCGCAAAAGGTCGTCAATATTTGAATGAATTACTTGAAATATTTGTGAGATAGTCATGTATATTATAGCTATTTTCCTATCAGCCACTAGCTTTATGACTATAAAGATAGTATTTTATTACTCAAGTTAACTCGTTGAATGTTATCGCTATCGTATAAAAATGTTAACCGACGCTATTAAACAAAATATTGTTTCCATCAACCTGTCTGAATTGGAGGCCTTATTCGCGAAATTCATGGCCGAGAATAGTACGCGCACAGGAGAAGAATTTGTACACTATCTCTATAACTCGAAACGTATCACTGCCAAGGAATTCAAGAATATTCAAGCATACGAAAGGATCCATGTATCCACTATTTCAAACATAATCGATATAAATGATATAAACAAAATTCAGCAGAAACTTAAAAACTCTTTTAAAGAGACTGTCTATACCGATACTGACACCAAAGACACCAAAGACACCACTGATGGTGATGAAAATTACACGCTCCTCGAATCGATTGATGAAGGTGCCATGGGTGAAATCCTGATAGCCCATGACAATAAACTAAACCGCACGGTGGCCTATAAAAGAATACACTCGCATATTGCCCAACTCCCAAGTTATCTAGGCCGCTTTTATATGGAAGCGCAGGTTACAGCACAGCTACAACATCCCAATATCGTCCCCGTCTATGATTTAATGACAACTGATAGTTCTGTCGGCTACGCCATGAAATTGATTGATGGCATAACATTAAAAGCACATATCAAGGAGACGCAGAATCAATATGTAAAAAATGGTGAGCCCGATGAACATCATACTTTGCATGCAAGACTTGAACACTTTCTAAAAGTGTGTGATGCCATGCATTATGCCCATCGCAAAGGCGTGATCCATCGTGACTTGAAGCCGCTGAATATTATGATTGGTCCTTACAACGAAGTTTATGTAATGGATTGGGGCATTGCGAAAACGGTTGAGGTCGATAAAGACACATTTAACGATAAAACCGCGCTTGTTGGTCGTGAAGAAGTCGATGCTGATGACAAGACCAAGCAAGGACAGGTCATGGGCACGCCAGCTTATATGTCACCAGAGCAGGCAGAAGGCGAACATGACATCCTTGATCATCGTAGCGACCTCTATGCTTTGGGTTTGATCCTATTCGAACTGGTGACATTTCATCGTGCTATTAATGGTGATGATTCAAGTCAAGTGATGATGAAGGCACGTCGTGGGCATATCGACCCGCCGCCAGCATACAATAAACAGGCAGATGATCAGGAGCAACTATTAGCAATCGTTGCTAAAGCGACTGAGTACCTGCCACAAGATCGTTACCCGACGGTTGCTGAGTTTGCTGATGATATTCGTCGCTTTATGCATGGCGAAGCAATCAAGGCCCGGCCAGAAACAAGAAAACAAAAAATCATGCGTTGGATAACGCACCATAGACAGGCGACAGTAAGCATAGTGGCTTATTCTGTGTTGGTCAGCTTTTTATCTGTGGTTGCAATTTTGGTTATGCAAATGCAAGCGATGATAGCGTCTCAAAGCGAAGATAAAATAATAAACCAATTTGTTAGTAGTGTTGCGGACAAGGCGCAGCAAATCGATGCACAATTCCTTAAATATACAGGCATTCTGGAGGGCGTAACTATCGGTGCAACTAACCTGTTAAATCAGGGTAGCATTGATCGCTCAATTTATTACACCAATGATACTATTGGCATTCCAGGTAAAGGCCCACCTGATTATGCGTTTTCCAAAACGTATGATTTTCCCATCAGTGTCGATTACCACGTCTATAAATTGGCACCCGGTGTCAGTGAAATAGCGGTTGGGGCGACCTTGCGACGCTTGAATCCCTTGCGACATTCATTCAAATCGCTGTTGTTAAAAAGTTATAGACAACCTGTGCCGATTGATGATGATGCGGCCGCTCGTAAGATTATTATGCAAGAGGGATTACCGCTAGTTTGGTCGTATGTCGGTCTTGAAAAAGGTGTCATGGCGGCCTACCCGGGCCGCGCGGGCTATCCCGATGCGCTAGATCCAAGAGAGCGTCCATGGTACCAAGGCACACTTGATAAAGCCGAGATAACGTGGCTGTCGCCTTATATTGATGTAGGGGGACAAGGTCTCTTATTGCCTGCAACCAGCCCCATATTTAATAATAATGGAAAATTTATTGGTGTTGCTGTTGTGGAAACAACACTGGATTATCTCCGCAGACGATTACTGCCCTTATATAATATAGAAGGGCTGGAAGAGATTTATTTGGTGAATGATAAGGCGGAAGTTATTGTCACCTCATTAGACAAGTCCCAAACGTACGATCTTGGCATGATGGACAATGTAGTTGAGAAACTTGACATATTCCCTAATAAATATGTCACCAATAAAATACTCAGAAAACAATCAGGGCAATACTTTTATATAGATGGCGAACGTGAAAAAGTAGTTGCTTTTGAAAGACTGAAGTCTATCGGTTGGTATTATATTGCCCGGGCCGATGCGGAAGAATTATTAGGCGGACCGTAGTCTAAACAGCCTATCTTGCCAGCAACACGGTTTTCTCACGCATAAAATAGATACAATGGACTGGATAGTCTACGTCCTGCGCTGTTCCGATAACACACTCTATACAGGCATTGCCCGCGATTTAAGGCGAAGATTAGGCGAACATAACCACAATGATCGACTTGCTGCGGCATACACACGCGCCCGACGACCTGTCACGCTGGCCTATCAAGAAGCGCACATTGATCGTTCCACTGCGAGCAAGCGTGAGGCCGCTATAAAAAAAATGACAAAATCAGAAAAAGAACGATTGATTAAAGCACACGATGGCAAGATCCGACGCAAAGAATATTGATCGTCCCAAGGCCAGTAACCTTAAGCCTTTGCGCTTGGCCTTGCCCTTCATGCGACCTTATATAACAAGGTTATTGTGCGCATTCTTGTTTTTAATGTTGGCCTCGGTTGCCATGTTAGCCATGCCCGTTGCTATCCGCTACGTCATCGATTTTGGTTTTTCCAGTGACAAGATCGATTCAATCAACACATATTTCATGGCCTTGCTTGGCCTTGCCGTCTGCTTTGCTATCTTTGCGTCACTGCGTTATTACCTGGTGATGTGGATAGGCGAGCGGGTGGTCGCGGATATACGCGCCGCTGTTTATAAGCATGTCATAAAAATGAGTCCGGCGTTTTTTGAAGTGACGCGCACTGGCGAAGTCTTGTCGCGGCTGACCACCGATACCACGCTGGTGCAAACAGTATTTGGTGCGGGTCTGTCGGTCGCACTACGCAGTCTGTTCAGCGTTGTTGGTTGTTTGATCATGTTGTTCGTGACCAGTCCAAAATTAACGTTAATGATCATCATGCTGATCCCGGTCGTCGTCGTACCTGTTATGCTGTACAGCCGCAAGGTAAGGAGGCTGTCGCGCGCCAATCAGGATCGTATTGCCGACTCCAGCAACATTGCGGATGAATCATTACATGCGATCCATATCATTCAGGCGTTTACCCTGGCTGGTTTTTTTGGTGACCGTTTTAGTGCTTCGGTAGAGGCAACATTCAAAACCGCAAGAACACGCTTGCAGGTAAGCTCGTTATTATCCGGCACCATCATATTGTCGGCCTTTGGTGCCATGGTGGTCGTGTTGTGGGTGGGTGCCCATGCGGTTGTCAATGGCTCTATGAGCCCTGGCACCCTCGGGCAATTCTTGTTGTATGCGATCTTTCTTGCCGGCAGTACCACCTCCTTGGGCGAGGTCTGGAATGATGTGCAACGTGCGGCCGGCGCGATGGAACGTTTGATGCAATTACTGCATGTACAATCGGCGATTCAAGTGCCGCCAAACCCGGTGCCATTGCCTGCCGCAAGTCGTGGGCGGATACAAATTCAGGCGGTCTGTTTCAGCTACCCATCGCGCCCGGCCATGCGGTCGCTGGAACAATTCAGTCTTGAGATAAATCCGGGCGAAACCGTGGCACTGGTCGGGCCTTCTGGTGCTGGCAAGAGTACGGTGTTTCAATTATTGTTGCGTTTTTATGACCCACAATCCGGCTGTATTCTGCTCGATGGTGTTGATATTAAAACGGCCAACCCGGATGCCGTGCGCCAACGCATTGCCATCGTGCCGCAAAACACCATCCTGTTTGCCACAACAGCAATGGAAAATATTCGTTATGGCAATCCAGTAGCGACGGATGAGGCCGTTAAAAATGCGGCGCGCGCCGCCATCGCCGATGAATTTATTGAACGGCAACCCGAAGCGTATGCCAGTTTTTTAGGCGAGCGCGGCGTGCGGTTGTCGGGCGGACAACAACAGCGCATTGCGATTGCCCGCGCCATTTTGAAAAACCCGTCGATCATGTTGCTAGATGAGGCGACCAGCGCCCTTGATTCAGAGAGTGAAAAATTAGTCCAAACAGCACTTGACCATCTAATGCAGGATCATACAACATTGGTCATCGCGCATCGTTTATCAACCGTCATCAAGGCCGACCGCATCGTGGTCATGGATGCGGGGCAGATTGTTGATATTGGCCAGCATCATGAATTGATGCAAAAGAGCGGGTTATACAAACGGCTGGCGAAAATTCAATTCAGTCATGCCCAAAAAACAAAGGAAGGAAACTATGAAAATTAAGTCCGTATTATTGATCCTTGTAAGCATATTGTGCGCGGCTAACCAGGTGGCGGCAAATGATAACGATGATGCACTGGCACAACTCAATATAACCGATTGGCATGTGCATGTAGCAGGATTGGGTTATGGCGATTCAAAAAACTTTGTCAACGATGTGATGTACAACAATTATCGTTTCGGTTTTTTCTTAAAGTGGATGAACGTCACCGAAGCCGACTTGCAAAAGCACGGCGACCAGATTTTGGTGGCGCGGCTCCATAAAAAAATAGCGCAGGCAAAATATATCGACCAGGCCATCATCCTCGCCATGGATGGGGTGATTGATAAAGAAACAAAACAGCTCGATAAAGCCGCGACCCAGTTTTATGTGGACAATGCGTTTGTCGCGCGCGAGGCGGCAAAATATCCCAATTTATTATTTGGTGCGAGCATTAACCCGAGTCGTGTTGATGCGATCGAACGCTTAGAACAGGCCCATGCCCAGGGCGCGGTTTTGATCAAGTGGATCCCCTCGATCATGCATTTTGATCCCGCGGATAAACAATTCACAGCGTTTTATCGCAAGCTGGCCGCCCTAGATATGCCGTTACTCACGCACACCGGCATGGAAAAATCCTTTCCCAACGCCAATGATATCCTGGCCGACCCGCGCCGACTCGAGCTGGCATTAAACAGCGGCGTGACGGTTATCGCAGCGCATATCGCAACAACGGGCGAGTCGGAGGGGCAGGATAACTTTGAGCGTATCTTGCCCATGTTTGCCAAGTTTCCCAATCTCTATGCTGATATTTCAAGCCTGACGCAGATCAATAAACGCGGCTATCTGGCGCGGGCACTCAAGCAGCCGGGGCTAACCGAGCGCATGATTTACGGGACTGATTGGCCCTTGCAGTCGTTTCCAATCGTCTCGCCCTGGTATCACCTCAAGCATATCGGCATAAAAAACGCCTGGCGCCTGGGCAAGATAGACAATAAATGGGATCGCGATGTGCAGTTAAAAGCCGCCTTTGGCGTGCCGCATGCTGTCTTTAGCAGACAGGTGGGGCGGATCAATCTATTGTTGCCAAGCAACCCGCGACCGCAACCCGGGCTATCATCGGGGTCATCACCCACGCCATGACCATGCAACGTCCGACCTCAACCCGACCCAGCAAAACTTTATCATATTGAGCAAGCGATTGAGCATTCAAAGTCGCTTTTGAAAGCATGGCTTCCACAATACAAGTTTAAAGATTGGGCAACTACGTCTAGCGGCAAAAATGTAGACGATAAAAGGTATGCCTTAAATCAAAAGATATTGCCTACGATAGCTTAACGGCAGAAAAGAAAAACCAGTGTCAAGTGTCAAAGATTGTTGTTATAATCAGCACATCATGAGTGGAACAGCATTATATCGCGCATTGATCAATGCAGGCAGTAACGAAGAGTTAGCCAAAGAGGCCGCTATGGAAATTGATGACATGAAAAATATCCTGATTGAGGTAAGAATTTCTGTTCGCATCATCATCGTCATTCTATTTGTCGTGATTGGCATTTTGGTAAAACTTCTCACTATCAGTTGACCGCCCACAATGGAAAAAGACATTGCAGAGATTAAAACGACCAATCGATTTTTGCTTGCATTGGTTCTTATGAATACAGCTATCTTGATTCAACCATTCGTTTAACCCTTGATCTCTCATGCGTGGAACAGCATTATATCGAGCATTGATTCAAGCTGGCGCTGAAGAAGAGACAGCAAAGGAAGTTGCTGATGGTTTTGATAATAATATTAAAATTATTAATGATAGATTATCCAATTTAGAAATAGCTGTTGCTGAAGTTCGTATTACCAATCGAATTTTAATCGTGTTGGTATTAGCTATATTCATCAAATCGTTTTTCGTTTAACCCCCCTCCCGTTTCAAGGAGTTTTGACATGGGTTCTGACGCGGGCATAAAAGCTTTGATATTTTTTGCTGTCGTGCTTAAAAAAACTGGAGGCCTCGAACAACGCTGATTCTGGATGGATTTTGACGCGAGCACCAGTCGTTGTCACCCGCATAGTGGGTGTGAAGGTCAAGGTCGGTGGTATTTGAGGCTGTGTTGCGCTGTTTGGGTCTGCCAGGGCGGGTATTTCCGGAATTTGGGCGGAGTCAGGCTGTGGCCTGTCGTCGCTCGTGGAAAATGAGACGGCGGAAGTTGTAGCTCAGGTTGGCCATGGTCATGCGGGCCTTCGCACGGGTTTGGCCGATTGAGCGGATGGTCAGAGCCATGGGCCCTTTCTCGTAGCCGAACACAGGCGCGGATGGCGGAGCGTGTCGCGTTGCCCCGACGAATATGCCTGGCCATGGGTTTGCCGCGTGGCTTCTTGCGATGGATATGTGAGCGGTACCCTTGCGCCTTCAGCCAAGCCTCATTCCTGGCCGAGCGGTACCTGGTATCGGCCCAAACCGCCTTCGAGCTGTTTGTCTCGTCCAGAACCGAGGAGCGTTCATGCCCGTCGTAGCGAGCCGCATTCGTGCCAGTCTCACCCCGGATGAAGCGCCATTTGCGGTCAATGGACACGTGGTTCTTGTACCCAAAGTGTGGGACCGAAATATCGACAAGGCCAGTATCCTCCTCACCCTCCTTGGTCGTCTTGGCCTTTGAATACTTGACCGTCCAACGCGCATCGGTGTCTTTCTGCGCTGCCTTGGACAGATCATCGGGCCAGATGTCAGACGCGGCCTCACCTGCCTTGGCGCGCGCTTTCTCTGCTTTCGTCATCCGCTGGCGCGGGGCAAAGACCAACGTGGCATCCATAATCTGACCGCCGGTCGGTTTGTATCCCCGCGCGCACAGCTGAGCTTCAAACGCGGCAAACAGGGCCTTGCAGACACCCGCCTGGGTCAGCTTCTCTCTGAAAAGCCAGATCGTTTTTTGGTCGGGGGTTGGCTCCCCGATTTGAAATCCCAGGAACCGTAGCCAACTGAAACGGTCACGAATGAGAAACTCCATCCGCTCATCGCTCAGATTGTGCATCGAGGCCAAGACCAGCACCTTGAACATCACAACGGCATCATAGGGTGGGCGACCACCTTTGGGACGTTCCCCATAGCCAAGCGCTTCAACAAGAACTGGGCGAAACACTTCGAAATCAACGTGCCGCTCCAAAACCTCAAGCGGATCTCCCATCGCCGAAAGCCGCGCCAAATGATCCGTCAAATCAAACAATCCAGGTGCGGGCATAAACAAAATCCTCCCACACCCAATGAATCAGATCGTACCACAAAATGTACGGTTTTTAGAGGCTTCCATCTGACTTTGGTAAATCCATATTGTCGCTACATGATATGAAAGACATGCTCAACCTTGGCACGGACTTTGGATTTGTGCCGGTTTTTAGCCTTGTCCTGTTCGGTCAGTTTGCGGTGACGTGAGCCTTTGACCTGGGTGTAGTCTTTTACCTTGGGGTCATTATCCTTGAGTACGGATTGCTGACCCGCATAGGCACTATCTCCCCAAAGACGGGTCTCTTCTCCATGCAGCAGGTCTCCAGGTACCTGTGAGTCGTGGACATTGGCTGGTGTGGCAACAACAGAGTGTATCAGTTTGGTTTTGCTATCCACACCGATGTGTGCCTTCATGCCAAAGTACCATGGCTTGCCTTGTTTGGTCTGATGCCTATCAAGGTCACGGGTTTTGCTTTTGTTCTTGGTGGCGGTAGGCGCATTGATGATGGTCGCATCAACAATAGTGCCTTTGGATACTTTCATGCCGTTTTCCTCCAGATAGACGGCAACAGCATCAAACAGGGCAACTCCGAGGTTGTTCTCCTCCAGTAGATGACGGAATTTACAGCGGGTGCTTGCATCTGGCACGGGTTCCTGACCTAAGTCTATCTGGGCAAAACACCGCATGGCAGGTGTGTCATATAAAGCCGCTTCTGTGGCAGGATCAGATAAGGCAAACCAGTGTTGCAGGAAGTAGATTCTCAGCATGCGTTCCATGCCCACCGGACGGCGACCAGCACCCCGGGGGTTGGGGTAATGAGGCTCAATTACTGCAGTCAGCGCTTTCCAGGGAATGAGCTGATTCATCTCTTCGAGAAATATCTCTTTGCGTGTCTGCTTGCGGTATTTCTCGAATCCAGAACCTGCCAGGCTTTTTTGTTGCATCTTTTGACCCTCCACTTAAAACATTGCGGTATTATCGCATATTATGGAATTAATCAGAGGTTCCAAAAATTTTATAGATAGTCCCAAAAACTATGTAACTGCTTATCATTGATTATTGCCCCGAAGGGGTTGAGGATAAGCACATGCAACCCGAAGCAATCAAATCACTGGCACGTGAAACTGCCAGGGGCATCAAAACCGAAGAAGACCTGTATACGTTTCGTCAGGCATTGACCAGGGTAAGCATTGAGGCGGCACTGAATGCCGAGTTCGATGAACACCTTGGCTATGCCAGACATGAGTAGGCCGGAAAATCCAATAACCGTAATGGTCGCAGTCATAAAATGCTGTGCACTGAAGAGGGCGCATTCGAGCTGGAAACACCACGCGACAGAAAGGGTAGCTTGGTGCCAGCACTGGTCAAGCAACACCCATCTCGCTACACCGGTATGGATGACAAGATTCTCAGTCTCTATGCCAAAGGCAATACCACCTGTGACATTGTCGCGCTGTTTCAGGAAATGTAGGGCGTGGCGGTCTCAATCAGCCTGCTCTCGTGTGTGACAGAAAAGGTGATTGCGTGGCAATCGGCCACTAGCACTGATATACCCCATTACATACCTTGACTGCATAGTCGTTACAATCCGCCAGGACAAGAAAGTCATCAACAAGGCTGTCTATCTGGCACTGGGCGTGAACCTGGAAGGACTACAAGGCGGTTGTAGTCGACTTGTAGCAAATCTACCAGATGGAAGCCTCTAAAAACCGTACATTTTGTGGTACGATCTGATTCACTTGATGTGGGAGGATTTTGTTTATGCACGCACCTGGATTGTTTGATTTGACGGATCATTTGGCGCGGCTTTCGGCGATGGGAGATCCGTTTGAAGCTCTGGACTGTCATGTGAATTTCGAAGTGTTTCGCCCAGTTCTTGTTGAAGTGCTTGGCTATGGGGAACGTCCCAAAGGTGGTCGCCCGCCCTATGATGCCGTTGTGATGTTCAAGGTGCTGGTCTTGGCCTTGATGCACAATCTGAGCGATGAGCGGATGGAGTTTCTCATTCGTGACCGTTTCAGTTGGCTGCGGTTCCTGGGATTTCAAATCGGGGAGCCGACACCTGATCAGAAGACGATCTGGCTTTTCAGAGAGAAGCTGACCTAGGCGGGTGTCTTCAAGGCCCTGTTTGCCGCGTTTGAAGCTCAGCTCTGCGCGCGGGGATACAAACCGGCCGGCGGTCAGATTGTGGATGCCACGTTGGTCTTTGCCCCGCGCCAGCGGATGACGAAAGAAGAGAAAGCGCGCGCCAAGGCAGGTGAGGCCGCATCTGACATCTGGCCCGATGATCTGTCCAAGGCAGCGCAGAAAGACACCGATGCGCGTTGGACGGTCAAGTATTCAAAGGCCAAGACGACCAAGGAGGGTGAGGAGGATACTGGCCTTGTCGATATTTCGGTTCCGCACTTTGGGTACAAGAACCACGTGTCCATAGACCGCAAATGGCGCTTCATCCAGGGTGAGACTGGCACGAATGCGGCTCGCTACGACGGGCATGAACTCTCCTCGGTTCTGGACGAGACAAACAGCTCGAAGGCGGTTTGGGCCGATACCAGGTACCGCTCGGCCAGGAATGAGGCTTGGCTGAAGGCGCAAGGGTACCGCTCACATATCCATCGCAAGAAGCCACGCGGCAAACCCATGGCCAGGCATATTCGTCGGGGCAACGCGACACGCTCCGCCATCCGCGCCTGTGTTCGGCTACGAGAAAGGGCCCATGGCTCTGACCATCCGCTCAATCGGCCAAACCCGTGCGAAGGCCCGCATGACCATGGCCAACCTGAGCTACAACTTCCGCCGTCTCATTTTCCACGAGCGACGACAGGCCACAGCCTGACTCCGCCCAAATTCCGGAAATACCCGCCCTGGCGGACCCAAACAGCGCAACACAGCCTCAAATACCACCGACCTTGACCTTCACACCCACTATGCGGGTGACAACGACTGGTGCTCGCGTCAAAACCCATCCAGAATCAGCGTTGTTCGAGGTCTCCAGTCAGCTACGGAGGCGGAAGCACTGTTGGTGCTTGATGTCTTTGGTGACGAATGGGATGCCAAATACCCTAAGACCAGCCGCTCCTGGCAGAGTCATTGGCAAAACCTCAACACCCTGTTTGATTACCCGCAGGACTTGCGCAAGACAATCTATACCACCAACGCCATTGCAGCGCGCAACAGCGTCATCAGGAAAGCCATCAAAAAACGTAAGTTGTTTCCAACCGACAACGCTACCAGAAAGGTGAACTATCTGGCCATTCAAGATGCATCAAAGAAGTGGACTATGTCGATTAAATATTGGAAACCAGCGATGAATCGCTTTATGATCGAATTCGAAGACCGACTAAAGGACTTCGTTTAACCAACGGCAGTTACACAGAATTCGGGAAAGGCTCGAAACAGAAAGTGCGAAAGATTCTTTACACTACCACAAAGTGAGATATTAACCTATAAACATGATACGTATTTCGTCTGTAATGCCATAAACAGGACATCTTGCAATGGCTAATGCTATTATCAGCCAATAAACTTAGGGAGAGCCCCGATATTTACGCTACGTGATTAAACAGACAGATATCAATTTTCGTTGATTTTTTGCTAAAATCTAGGGGAACTCGATCTCCTTGCCAGTTCACTGGTGCCTTTGTCAATTAGGTAATTGTGCACAGTTGGATATTCACAAGTCAGAAAAACACAACCAGATGGGCTACGAGGTACATCTATAAATTCTGAAGAGAATCTAGAGCCATGATATTTTAAAGTGCTGACAGAACACTCCAAACACACCTCTAGAACGCTTACGACCTATTCTATGACAGCACCAACAAGTAGACCGCGTGGTAAGAGCTGATGAAGCTTGAATTCCATGAAAGCATTAGTCTCATTTATTATGGTATGATATCCTGCAGATTCTGCATACGCCTACTCACAATCACTACAGGAGACATTGATGGTCTGGTGGAAAAAGATTGCCACAATACTGTTGTTATTCTCGCTCGCCGCCCTTGCGCAAGCACAAACCAACACACTCTACTGGCAACAAATCGGCAATCTACCGGACGCGACTGGGTTAACTGAACAACAACCCAACCTCGGTGTTGCCGGTCCCTTCGTGGGAACTCACAGAGGGGCTCTTATTGTTGCGGGCGGAGCGAACTTTCCCGTACCAAATGGTCAAGGTCTGTGGGATAAAAAGACACAAAAAATCTATTATAATAAGATATGGGTGGCGACCCGAGGACCTGGTTCAGATACCGATGAAAACGGCACAATTTCAGCTGCTGAACGCCCGCTGCTATGGCATAACAACAATGTTACACTGCCGGGGAACCGCGCTTACGGTGCATCAGCGAGCCATTCACTGGGTATGATTATGGTCGGCGGCAGTGATGGAAACAACAACTATTCCGATGCCTACCTGTTGCGCTGGAACGAATATTCGCAAGAACTTACTGTCCTGCAACTACCGCCCCTGCCAAGTATTTCCGTTAACGGTGGCGCAGTGGTAATCGGGAATGTGTTATACGTCATGGTCGGCAGCAACGGAGAATCCGCTACTGGTGATTTATATGCTTTTGATTTATCCCGCATTGAAACGGATGAAAATGGTGTCCCCGTAAGCAATGGCAACCACGTCACGATTTTGAAAAAAGCAGACATGTATGGTGAACAAATTAAACCATGGCAAAAATTGCCCTCTTTACCAGAATTTGACGGAGAGAATCTAGCTCGAACCCACATGATGCTCACAACACAAAATGACGGACGAGGAGACAAGCTCTATCTCATGGGCGGTCGGCGCAATACTACGCTTTTTGAACATCCCGATGCGTTCCCCGTTGAGCTTGGTGACAAACGTTATTACCTGCACTACTACAGCGATGTGTGGGCCTTCAATCCCATGGCAAAAACAAAAACCGACGCATGGTCGAAAAAATCAGATATATCAATTGACGGTATCACTACCATGCGTAGTGCTGCTGGTACCGCCATTACCTTTGGGCAATCCCATATATTGCTATTGAGCGGTTCAGATGGTAGCCATTTACGCAAGGCTTTTGGTGATCAGGAGGTTGGCTGGGCGGACTACCCCACTCATCCCGGCTTCAATCGCCAAACTCTGTCATATAACGCTATTACTGATGCATGGACTAGTTATGGTGATGCCCCACTGATCACCGATCCCATGGGTGTAAACGGACATGAAGTCGCCGCCAACGCAGTGACGACACCCGCAGTCAGCTGGGAAGGTAGCATTGTCTTGGTATCAGGTGAACTACGTCCACGAGTGCGTTCACCGAAAATTTGGAAGATCGCGGTCGAAGACCGCCAAACGGATTTTGGTCTAACAAACATGACGGTGCTGTTCGTTTACTTACTAGCCATGGTCATGGTAGGTGTTTATTTCGTCACTAAGAACAAAAACACAGATGATTACTTTCGTGGTGGGCAGAATATTCCTTGGTGGGTTGCGGCCTGCTCAATGTATGCCACTATGCTCAGTTCGCTCACCTACGTAGCCCTGCCTGCCTTGGTTTATCGCACCGACTGGTTGGTCTACATAGGCACTATGATGATTGTGGTGGTGGCACCCATTGCAATTTATGTGGTTATGCCTTTTTTCCGACAAATTGATGCTACCAGCGCCTACGAATATCTCTCCAAACGCTTTAATATGCCGGTTCGACTCTTTGCCAGTAGCCTTTTCACCCTGTTCCACATCGGCAGAATGGGAATTGTGATGGCACTCACAGCCTTGGCACTGGCGACGGTCACCCCGCTGGATGCTTGGCAGTGCGTATTCATCATGGGAATGCTGTGCCTGATCTATTGCACTCTCGGCGGCATTGAGGCAGTGGTATGGACTGACACTATCCAGACTGTGGTGCTCCTGATAGGTGCCATTGTATGCTTCTTTTATCTGCTCAACGGTATTGATGGCGGCTTTACTGGCTTCATTGACGCGGGAATGACGGCTGACAAATTCAAGATGGTAAATCTGGATTTTGGCCTAGGTAGTATCAGCACTTTGTCGCTATGGGTGATCATACTGGGGGGTATTGGCCAAAACATATCCAGCTACACGGCAGACCAAGCGATAGTCCAGCGCTATATGGTAACCAGTGATGCTCGGGTAGCCGCGCGCGCAATTTGGGCCAATGCGATATTGGCGATACCCGGTGCGCTACTATTTTTCTGCATAGGTACCGGTCTGTTCGCATTTTATCAGTCACAACCAGGCAAATTGGATCCCCTCATTCAGATCGATCAAATATTCCCAGCCTTTATTGCAACCGAACTACCAGTGGGAATTGCCGGATTGATCGTCGCAGGCATTTTCGCTGCAGCCCAATCAACCGTGTCCACCAGCATGAACTCGCTCTCCACGACACTGGTAACTGACTTTCTGAGGCCATTCAACATTTGCCGGAACGAACACAAATATTTGAATGCGGCTCGTCTCCTTACCTTCACCGTCGGTATACTAGGTACGCTGATCGGCCTGCTATTTATCAACCCGAAAATTGGTTCTCTGATGGAAGAATACTTCAAGGTTATCGGCATGTTCATGGGCGCACTGGGTGGCCTGTTCATACTGGGGATTACGACGCGGCGAGCCAACGGCTGGGGCGCACTGATAGGCCTTTTTACCGGAGTTGGTTTGATGGTAACAACTTGGCTGATGCAATGGGCGAACGGCTACCTATTTGCTACTATAGGTATTCTCATTTGTTTGCTGGTGGGTTATCTGGCAAGCCTGTTGTTGCCGTCTGATAACAAAAATCTAGATGGCTTGACGCTACACACCCTTAACACCCAAGATCGCGAGATCGAAAGCCCAACAGCATCAGCATAATGCTCGTGCATAAACCAAAGGTATATTACTAGTGACACCAGTAAACACAACGCTGGAGAGTAAACTTCTCGATCAGTTAAAATATTCCCTGATTGTATCGTGCCAACCTGTAGATAACGGACCTATGGATAAAGTGGATCATATAGTCGCGATGGCACTAGCCGCTCTCGATGGTGCTGCCGCAGGACTACGTATCGAAGGTGTTGACAATGTCCGTGCCGTAGCCGCTACAACTGATACTCCGATAATTGGCATCGTGAAACGTGACTTGCCGGATAGCCCTGTGCGTATTACCCCATTTGTCGAAGACGTGGTTCTGCTTGCCGAAGCTGGTGCGAGTATTATTGCCTTTGATGCTACTGACCGTGTTCGTCCCACCTCCTGCGAAGAATTACTGAACGCCGTGCACACCAAAGGCTGTGTTGCCATGGTGGACTGCTCAAACTATTCTGAAGGGGTTGCCATGGCCGATATGGGCTGCACTTTCATTGGTAGCACCTTATCCGGATATGTGAATCCAGATAACACACCGCTTACTCCCGATCTGCAGTTGGTGGAACAATGGGTTGCACTGGGCTACAACGTTATCGCAGAGGGACGATATAACTCTCCAGAGCGAGCGAGTCAGGCCATCAGTGCTGGAGCATGGGCGGTGACCGTTGGCTCGGCTATAACACGCATTGAACATATCACTAGTTGGTTTGTAGCCGACATTAACAATACAGCGGCGAAAGTCTAAAGATTTCGACATGATTATTGGTATTGATATTGGTGGCACCAAAATTTCAGCGGCCCTGATGAATGACAATCATATCGTTGAGCAACGTAGCGCAGCGTCACCGATTCACGATGATTTATCACAACTCCTGCCAACCATAGCACATTTGCTAACAGGTTGGACGGGGCAGGCTAACGGCATCGCCGTTGGTTGCACTGGTCTGGTTAGTGACGCTGAAGTACGCTTTATGTCCGTAGGCGCAGACAAGGTACTACCACTCAAATCCCTCTTATTTGAAATGTTTTCCCTTCCAGTTCTGATATTGAACGATGCCTGGGCTGCCGCTTGGGGTGAGCATTGCCTGGGCAACCACACCCCTGAAGACACGCTGGTTTACGTTACCATCTCAACTGGTATCAGTGGTGGAATTATCCAGAATGGTCGTTTACTCACTAGTCGGCACGGCTTTTCCGCCCATCTGGGACACCTCACAGTGACCCGCAATCACGATAACAACATGCTCTGCGTTTGCGATCGGTGGAACTGCGTTGAAGCCGTAGCATCAGGTAACGCTATTGGATGCCGAGCCAGCGAACTGCTGTCACAAAATATAAGCTGCAACGAAGTATTTGAGTGTCTGGACAGTCAGCCAAAACTTGTTGTTCTGATCGAAGACTGCGCTAAGGCAGTGGCGGAAATGATCGCCAACATAAAGGCAGTTACTGGCACTGAGTTAATTGTGTTGGGCGGTAGCGTCGGACTCAACAAAATATTCCGGAGCAAAATAGAGCTGGCATTGGCTAAGCTGCCTGAAGTTTACGCGGTAAAATTAGCAATGCCAGCACTGGGTAGGGACGCTGATATCATCGGTGCCGCATTATTCGCAATACAAAACAATTTCTCGAAGAAGTCCCATGACTGATAACAACATCGATTTTTTCGTGCCCGACGGACGACCCTTGCAAGATGCTCTCGTGCGCACGACTCACCTTGCCATCGTTGCCCACCAAGACGATCTGGAGATAAACTGCTTTCATGGTATTGCCCAATGTTACCAACGCAGTGACTTGTGGTTTACCGGCATAGTAATAACCAATGGTGCAGGCTCACCTCGCGGTGGGTATTACGCATCTGTCAGTGATGATGAAATGGTGACAATCCGTAATGAGGAGCAAAAACAAGCTGCGTCACTAGGCCAGTATTCATTGGTCATTCAGTATGGTGCCAGCAGTTCTCAAATTAAAGGGCGGCGTGATCACTCACTGATCGTTGATCTTGCTAACTGGATGAAATTAGCCAAGCCACAGATCATCTATCTGCACAATATTGCCGACCGTCATGACACACATGTCAGGACAGCGATCCATGCTCTGGATGCATTGAAGTTGATACCGGAGAATGAATTTCCCGAGCAAGTTCTTGGGGTAGAGGGCTGGAGAAACCTAGACTGGTTGCCAGATCCTTATCGTAGCCGTCTGGATGTGGGACAGCACCGCCAGTTGCATGATCAACTGATCCGATTATTCAAATCCCAAGTGGCGGGAGGTAAGCGCTATGATTTAGCGTCGGAGGCGCGTCACCGTGCCAATGCCACATTTGATCAGTCACACACTATAGACACCACAGAATATGTATCGCTCGCAATGGACCTTCTACCCTTACTCAAGCAACAAAATTGTCAATATAGCGACTACCTCGGATCAATAGTCGAAGATTTTTTATCTGACTCAACAAGAATTTTAAACTCATAACTTAGGAGACTCTTAAATGGAAGTCGTCATTGTTAAAAACCCAGACGATGTTGCCGTCCATGCGGCGAAACGCATTGTTGAATTTATGATTAAAAAACCTGATGTGGTACTTGGGTTGGCGACAGGTAACACCCCTATTGCACTCTATGAACGGCTGGTTGCGATTTACAACGAAGGCAAGTTGAGTTTTCAGGACGCAACAACTTTTAATCTTGATGAATATATCGGAATTGAACCATCAAATCCTCAGAGCTACCGAAGCTTCATGAACACACATTTGTTTGAGAAAGTAGACATAGCCCAAAGCCGCACTCATGTACCCGAATGTCCTCCAGGCGAAAACCCCCGTGTCATCGGAGACGCATATGAACAAAAAATTACTGCCGTCGGCGGTATCGATTTACAGATTCTCGGCATCGGCAGCAATGGTCATATCGGCTTCAACGAACCTTATTCAAGCCTTGCCTCAAGAACTAGGGTCAAAACCCTGACGCAACAAACAGTTGCAGATAACAACCGATTATTCGCTAGCGGAGAATTCCAACCTCAGCTCGCCATCACCATGGGTATCGCAACAATTCTAGAGGCGAGGCATATCCTGTTACTCGCCACTGGAAAACAAAAGGCATCCTGCATTCGTAAAGCGATCGAAGGCCCAGTTTCCGCAATGTGTCCAGCATCGGCATTACAAATGCATAGATACACCACTGTTATTCTCGATGAGGATGCAGCTAGCGAGTTGAAGGAGTCAGATTACTATCGCTGGGTAAATTTAAAACACGAGTCACTGGTCGATGAATACGGGTATTTTCATAATGATTAATCTACATATCAACGGCATCGAACTTAATCCTTGTGTGTCAACTTGCAGGAGAATCCACCACCACTTATTTTACTCTTCCAGTACCGTCCCATTATCGGAATAGTGCTTTTATTACTGATTCTAATAATTAAGGAACATCTGATCAATTAAGGATTTTCAAGCAAGTGGGCATCACTGTGCTCGATAGTAGCGAGCATTGAACGTCTTGCTCATTACTCTCTTTCATTTCTCTTGTCCCGGCCTACTGTTTTCAGCTATCGCCCCTATTCCAGGCGTACTAAGCCACTGATAGCCGTAATAATTGTTTCTTTGATAGCATAAGATTAATCAGGGCACAGTGGGCAAACAGGTGGTTCGCATTCTTGCCTGGCCCTTTGAATCTGACTTTGGTAAATCCATATTGTCGCTACATGATATGAAAGATAGGCTCAACCTTGGCACGGACTTTGGATTTGTGCCGGTTTTTAGCCTTGTCCTGTTCGGTCAGTTTGCGGTGACGTGAGCCTTTGACCTGGGTGTAGTCTTTTGCCTTGGGGTCATTATCCTTGAGTACGGATTGCTGACCCGCATAGGCACTATCTCCCCAAAGACGGGTCTCTTCTCCATGCAGTAGGTCTCCAAGTACCTGTGAGTCGTGGACATGGGCTGGTGTGGCAGCAACAGAGTGTATCAGTTTGGTTTTGCTATCCACACCGATGTGCGCCTTCATGCCAAAGTACCATGGCTTGCCTTGTTTGGTCTGATGCCTATCAAGATCACGGGTTTTGCTTTTGTTCTTGGTGGCGGTAGGCGCATTGATGAGGGTCGCATCAACAATAGTGCCTTTGGATACTTTCATGCCGTTTTCCTCCAGATAGACGGCAACAGCATCAAACAGGGCAACTCCGAGGTTGTTCTCCTCCAGCAGATGACGGCATTGACAGCGGGTGCTTGCATCTGGCACGGGTTCCTGACCTAAGTCTATCTGGGCAAAGCACCGCATGGCAGGTGTGTCATATAAAGCCGCTTCTGTGGCAGGATCAGATAAGGCAAACCAGTGTTGCAGGAAGTCAATTCTCAGCATGCGTTCCATGCCCACCGGACGGCGACCAGCACCCCGGGGGTTGGGGTAATGAGGCTCAATTACTGCAGTCAGCGTTTTCCAGGGAATGAGCTGATTCATCTCTTCGAGAAATATCTCTTTGCGTGTCTGCTTGCGGTATTTCTCGAATCCAGATACTGCCAGGCTTTTTTGTTGCATCTTTTCACCCTCCACTTAAAACATTGCGGTATTATCGCATATTATGGAATTAATCAGAGGTTTCTTAGAGGTAACACATCAGGTTTTGCATCGTTAACTGCCAACCAACTATAAGCTTACTCTATGTGCCAGCAGAGACTGGAATGATAATGTATGTGTTGCTCTTCGCTGGACGGTGGCTACCCATTATGGCATTCAATGATCATTAACTCGGTGATCTTACAATATTTGTAACCATCAAATTAAAAGCTTAGTTTTACCACCGAAGTATCAACATTGAAATAATAAAAAACGCACAATAATAATCGTCAAACTCAACCAACTATAGGCCTATCTGGTGTCCACTCCATTATTCCAGATGGACCCCTGACTGTGGTAGTTTTTATTGTCACAAGCTATTTATTTCATCATTCCAGACAGAAACTTTTATGTTCATCCAGTGCTGGGGCAATAGCAATATTGTCTACGTGCTGTATTTGCCCGAGACCGACCACATGATTGGATAACATAAATTATCTTTCGCAAATATGAAGAGGCGGTTTTCCTTTATCTGGTTAAATAAAAAGTGACATAACCATTTATTTGACCAGGAGAAGAGTCGCCATGAGCGATTATACAAGCAAGCACTTGAACAACGTAGTCCCTATTGATGAACAGGAACTGCAGGGCCATCTCAACAAAGTGGTACTGAAGACTGTGGAAGACACCCTTAACCAGATTCTGGACGCTGAGGCTGATGCGCTGGTGGGTGCTGATCGATACGAACGCACTGAGACGCGCAAAGACGACCGGTCTGGTAGCTACACCAGGAAGTGCCACACAAGGGCTGGAGAGCTTGAGTTAAAGATGCCGAAGCTACGCAAGCAGACCTTTGAGATGGCGATCATAGAGCGCTATCGACACCGTGTAGCGTCTGTCGAAGAGGCACTGATTGAGATGTATCTGGCAGGTGTTTCAGTACAACGTGTAGAAGACATTACCGCAGCATTGTGGGGTACCCGTGTCAGCTTAGGGACTATTTCAAAGCTCAACCAGCGTATCTATGGGCAGATTGAAGAGTGGCGTAATCGCCCCATAGGGAGTGATTTCCCTTATGTATACCTGGACGGTGTTGTGCTCAAACGCAGTTGGGGCGGTGCAGTGAAGAACGTTTCTGTTCTAGTCGCCATAGGTGTTGGGGACGATGGCTACCGCCGCATTCTAGGGATTGTTGAAGGTACTAAGGAGGATAAGGTGGGATGGTCAGGATTCCTGCGTCATTTAAAGGCACGCGGTCTCAAGGGCATCAGGTTGGTGCTCAGTGATGCCTGTCTTGGGCGCAAGGAGTCGATCGGTGACTTCTACCCTGATGCTGAGTGGCAGCGTTGTATTGTGCACTTCTACCGCAACGTCTTCAGTCATGTGTCTCGTGGTCGTGTCAAAGAAGTCTCTCGCATGTTGCAGGCTATTCATGCATCTGAATATCTGGAATCTGCCAGGCATAAGGCCACGGAGGTCGAGAAGAAACTCAGGGACATGAAGTTATCGAGTGCGGCGGATTGGCTGGGTAGTGCATGGAAGAGACCCTGACGTATTATCGGTTTCTGGCAGAGCACTGGATTCGCATTCGGACTAACAATCCTTTGGAGAGGATCATTCGAGAAATCAGGCGGCGAACACGAGTAGTGTGTGCATTCCCGGATGGCAACTCGGCGTTGATGCTTTGTGCGGCAAGGCTTAGACACATCGCGGGGAGCTAGTGGGGAACGCGGACATATCTGAACATGGATTTGCTCCAAGAGATGGATAAAGAAAAGGATTTTCAGGTAGCGTAACAACCAGATTTAAGGGAAAGCCAAATCAGAAAATGCGAAAGATGGAAACCTCGAACAACGCTGATTCTGGATGGATTTTGACGCGAGCACCAGTCGTTGTCACCCGCATAGCGGGTGTGAAGGTCAAGGTCGGTGGTATTTGAGGCTGTGTTGCGCTGTTTGGGTCTGCCAGGTCGGGTATTTCCGGAATTTGGGCGGATTCAGGCTGTGGCCTGTCGTCGCTCGTGGAAAATCAGACGGCGGAAGTTGTAGCTCAGGTTGGCCATGGTCATGCGGGCCTTCGCACGGGTTTGGCCGATTGAGCGGATGGTCAGAGCCATGGGCCCTTTCTCGTAGCCGAACACAGGCGCGGATGGCGGAGCGTGTCGCGTTGCCCCGACGAATATGCCTGGCCATGGGTTTGCCGCGTGGCTTCTTGCGATGGATATGTGAGCGGTACCCTTGCGCCTTCAGCCAAGCCTCATTCCTGGCCGAGCGGTACCTGGTATCGGCCCAAACCGCCTTCGAGCTGTTTGTCTCGTCCAGAACCGAGGAGCGTTCATGCCCGTCGTAGCGAGCCGCATTCGTGCCAGTCTCACCCCGGATGAAGCGCCATTTGCGGTCAATGGACACGTGGTTCTTGTACCCAAAGTGCGGAACCGAAATATCGACAAGGCCAGTATCCTCCTCACCCTCCTTGGTCGTCTTGGCCTTTGAATACTTGACCGTCCAACGCGCATCGGTGTCTTTCTGCGCTGCCTTGGACAGATCATCGGGCCAGATGTCAGACGCGGCCTCACCTGCCTTGGCGCGCGCTTTCTCTGCTTTCGTCATCCGTTGGCGCGGGGCAAAGACCAACGTGGCATCCATAATCTGACCGCCGGTCGGTTTGTATCCCCGCGCGCACAGCTGAGCTTCAAACGCGGCAAAAAGGGCCTTGAAGACACCCGCCTAGGTCAGCTTCTCTCTGAAAAGCCAGATCGTCTTCTGATCAGGTGTCGGCTCCCCGATTTGAAATCCCAGGAAACGCAACCAACTGAAACGGTCACGAATGAGAAACTCCATCCGCTCATCGCTCAGATTGTGCATCAAGGCCAGCACCAGCACCTTGAACATCACAACGGCATCATAGGGCGGACGACCCCCTTTGGGACGTTCCCCATAGCCAAGTGTTTCAACAAGAACTGGGCGAAACACTTCGAAATCAACGTGCCGCTCCAAAACCTCAAGCGGATATCCCATCGCCGAAAGCCGCGCCAAATGATCCGTCAAATCAAACAATCCAGGTGCGTGCATAAACAAAATCCTCCCACATCAAGTGAATCAGATCGTACCACAAAATGTACGGTTTTTAGAGGCTTCCAGTTTATTGGCTCAGAGAGGTTAAAAAAATAACCAATTTGATCCAAAAAGCCGGTAGTGTCCGTACAGCCCTTGTCTCGGCTTTACTTCGTTTTCAAGACGCACTGACCCGTGCCAGAAAGCATAAACGCCTCATATTGTACCTTAGATTCATCAAGCCGATATGCATGCTTGTTCGCGTAATGCAAATGCAAGGAACCGCTTTGCGGTGTAAATTGCGCTGTGCTCCAAACACAGGTTCGACCCGACTACGAACTTTGGAGCGCGTGCGCTTACCTTGCGCCTTGAGAAACGCTACTTTTTCCTCTGACCGATAGGCACTGTCAGCCCAGACATCTTTACTGGTATTGCTGTCATCTGGCAGGTCGGCAAAAACCTGCGCATCATGGACGCTGGCATCAGTGACCTGATAGTCACGAATCAACTTGTTGTCATGGTCTATCTGTATGTGGTTCTTGTAAGCAAAATGGCTACGGCTATGTTTCTTCGTCCAGCGGGCAGGGACAGTGCCTGCCTTAATCCGGGCATTGTATTCCCGAAGGTTACGCGGCAACAGTGCCGGAATGATTGAGGAGGCAACTATCTGATCCTTGCGAGCGATATAAGCCGCCTGGTTCAACGACAACTGCTCAAACAACGATGCCATCAGACCCAGCGCCGCTAACCGATGCTTGAATGCCCAGCAGGTTTTGGCATCAGCGACTCGTTGCTGGCTAGCAAGACCCAGAAACTGCTGAAAACTGCAACGGTCTTCGATTTGGTATTCCAACTGAGTATCGCTGAGACCATACAGATTTTGCACAAGCAGTCCCTTGAACATCATCACTACGTTTGTTGGGCGTTGCCCGCCTGACGCTTACGTTGTTTCTCATGAACCTTGTTCAACAACGACCGAAAAGCTCCCTAGTCAACCGTCTTTTCCAGTTCAGGCAGAGGATTACCCAACTGTTTGAGACGATAGTCTTGAAGATTAAACAGAGAACCGAAAATGTCATTGCTCATGGAAGTTTCTTTGTCAGTTTGGAAACTTCAACATTGTACCAAATAGCGTCATTAATAGAGATGCCTTAATGCAAACTGGGCGCAAGGGCATATCCAGTTTGCATTTAGCCAAAGAGTTGGGTATTACCCAAAAATCTGCCTGGTTTCTATCACATAGAATTAGAGAAGCATGTGGAGGTAATGACAACAAGTTGAGTGGCATCATAGAGATTGATGAGACTTACCTTGGTGGCAAGGAAGCGAACAAGCATGAGAACAAGAAGCTCAAGGCAGGACGTGGGACGGTTGGCAAGGTTGCGGTCATGGGTATGAAAGTACGCGGTGGTTCTGTTAGGGCAGTTCCGATAAGCAATACCGACCAGTATACCATACAGTCTACAATTCATAAAAATATCACCGCTGGAAGCCAGCTAGTTACTGATGAGCATAAGGGATATGCTGGTCTTGAGCGTTTGTATCAGCATGATACGGTTAATCACAGTGCCAAGGAGTTTGTAAACGGGATGGCCCACACAAACAGCATTGAAAGCGTCTGGGCTGTATTAAAGCGTGGGTTCTATGGCACTTATCATAACTGGAGTAAAAAGCATTGTCATCGGTATATCAATGAGTTTGTTTTTAGATTAAATGATGGTAATTGCCGGATTGATACCATTAACCGGGTATGCAGTTTAATAGCTAATATTACTGGTAAGCGATTGACCTATGAAAATCTTACGCAATAAAAAAGCATGAATCTGAGCCAAAAAGGAATTGACGACGGCTTGATCAAACTGGATGATGAGCAAAAATATATTACCTAGTTTTTTGCATAAATACTCAGAGTGATGCACTATGCATCATGACCACTGAGAGGATTCGCTTATGTCAGATAAAAAAACGCATAATAGTTAATCTTGAGCCTGAAGAATATCAGCAGCTTTCGGAATTGAATGTCCAAGAGGAGCGTTCGTTTTCATGGCTAGGCCGTCAGGCTATTCTTGATTACACCAAAAAACACAAGTCATCTTCATCTCAGCCGATTGCCAAGGCATCCACAAGAAAGTAGAGTCTGATGAAGTTTCTTGGAGGCAACATTTATCAAGGCGATTGCCTGGAAGTCATGAAAGATATTCCCGATCAGTCGATTGGGATGATTTTGTGTGATCTTCCTTATGGGATCACACAAAACAATTGGGACAGCGTTATTCCGTTGGATGATCTTTGGGCAGAGTATCAGCGCATCATCAAACCACGGGGCGTTATAGCCCTTACGTCACAGGGTATTTTTACCGCGAAACTCATTCTGAGCAATGAAGCATGGTTCGTTACAAATTTGTTTGGATAATAAAGTAAGTCAACCAACTTTTTGAACGCCCGCCGCCAGCCATTGCGACAGCATGAGGATGTGTGCATTTTTTACGGTAAACAGCCTGATTATCGACCTATTATGCAACAGGATGAACCCTACGACAAAGGCACTCGCAAGAATCAATATACGGGTAGCTATGGGGACTTCAAGCCTGTTCATGTCAAGAGTAACGGGGAAAGATTCCCCACCGATACGCTGTATTGCAAGACTGTCGAAAGCGAAGCTGGGGGGCGTGTCTGGCATCCAACACAGAAACCTGTTGCTTTGGGCCGCTATCTGATACGCATGTTCACTGGCCCGGAAGATGTTGTTCTCGACAATGCCTTTGGTAGCGGCAGTTTTCTTGTTGCTGTTGCAATGGAGGAAAGGTGCTATATAGGCATTGAAAAAAACGAAGAAGTTCATCTCTTCAAAAAAGAGCGCATCGATTATATAGCCGTTGCTCAAGAACGCCTTGAAGAAATTAAGAATATGTTTGCTCGAGACGAGGCACCCCCCCGCCCTTCTTTCAGCGTTGTAGCCTAGTACCGCACCGAGAAAATCAAGCGGCGCGGGATAATTGATGTGGATGAGATATTGAAGCAGGCGCATGAGGTTTAATGAATATCGAGCTTAGGTATAACGAGCGGTCGTGGGCCATTGATCTAATTGGCCATATCAAATCTGTGGTATCCGCACAGAATCGTGCCATCAAAGATGCTGGTGGTGAACAAACAATCATAACAGACGGGGGGAGTTTATTCCCGGATGTGTTGCTGTTTGGAGACCGTTCCCTTGCCCTTATCTTGCAAGGGTGGGAATTGAAAATGCCAGATACGAGCATTGACGACCACGAGTTCCAACACAACGCGACACAGAAGGCAATCGCCTTGGGGCTGGATAGCTTTGTTTTGTGGAATGTTTCTTATGCTCACTTGTATATTAAACAAGGTGATAAATACACCTGCCGGAAAAAATGGGATACTCTTGCTCATATCAAGAGCCGCAATAGTGTTTCCAGCAACAGAGCGCAATGGGGAGCCCTTGCCACAGAAATCATCAATTATGTGAATGACCTATTCGACCGAAAGTCATTGGAAGGTAGGCAGTTCGTTGAAGCCTACAAAAGCGGCGGCATTACTTCTCTTATCATGGAAAACACGGACGATGTAGCCAATGCATTGGAAGCAGAGGCTCGGCGGAATTCCAATCTAGGGGCAGAAATAACACTGTGGTGGAAGCGGCATAAATCCGAATACGGCGGCGGCGATGACCTATATAAAAAACTAGCACAGTCCAATATTGCCAACTGGATTGGCAAATTCTTGTTCGCACATATCCTGCAAGGACGGGATAGCCGAGCGCAGGCCGTCACCCAGATAGGGGACATCACTACGCCGCTTGAGGCGCTGAAGATATTCGAACGCCTGTCACAGGATTGCAATTTCTGGACGATCTTTTTTGGCAATATCGATCTTGTTGTCATGCCGGAACAAGCATGGAAACAGATGCGGCAACTGAACAAGCTGCTTACGGACCTAAGAATTGGCGCAATTGAGCAAAGCCAGTTTTCCAGGATTCTTGAGGCCACGGTTGAAGTAGCGGTTCGCAAGTTGCGTGGACAATACCCAACCCCGCCAACTCTGGCAAACCTTCTGGTACAGCTATGCGTGGATAACATTGAAGATGACAGGGTGCTTGACCCGTGTTGCGGTAGCGGGACTATTCCGCGCGCCGCACTGGAGCAGAAATTAGCCGCTGGCGTTGCTTCGGAACAAGCATCATCATCCGTATTTGCAGGAGATGAAGACTCACAGGCTATTCAGATTGCCGCCTTTGCAATGACAAAGCCAGACCTGATGAACATCCCCTTGCGTCTGTTTCGGCGGGATGCTTTTTCCCTCAAGCCTGATACCACATTAGAGTTTAGCGATCCTAGCACTGGGCAACCGTTCACCGAGCAGGCCGGGCAATTCAATGCTATCACCAGCAATCTTCCCTTTGTTGCACAGGAGGGACGCACCCAATACGGTAACGCTATTACACAGGTCACAGCATCTTTTGGGGCAGGTACTGGCAGGTTGCCGCAAACTGCTGATGTTGCGGCTTACTTGCCATTTGCATTGCGTTCGCTTTTGGTTGAAGGGGGAAAACTGGGAGTTATCATAACAAATTCGTGGCTTTCGACTACGTGGGGTGAAGCGTTCTTTGATCTCTTGGGGCGTTATTATCATTTGCGATTTGTTATCACATCTGACGCAGGC
The DNA here is from genome assembly GCA_951812995.1 of uncultured Gammaproteobacteria bacterium. Taxonomy (GTDB): domain Bacteria; phylum Pseudomonadota; class Gammaproteobacteria; order Eutrophobiales; family Eutrophobiaceae; genus UBA7359. The sequence goes on from CATOTD010000002.1 coordinate 174,130, forward strand.
CGCTGGTTTCAAAACAGCACCGTTGTGACGAATATTCTTGTTATGGAGAAGAAGAACAACTTGGACGAAGCGGATAAGCTGATTAATTTTGTGGTTCTTACCCGCCCGTTGGAAGAATTGTCTGATATTGCAGACATCAACCTAACTGCCTCACAAATCCGGCTTGCAAATCAGCATGATGATACGATGACCATTCGCAGCGTGGCGCGAGACAGCATCCAACAGTTCCGGTCCTACGGATTAGGTGGCAATGCTCAGTTTGTGGATTGCAATTGGGTGCTAGACTTTCCCCTTGTGCCGGTTAAGTCACTGTTCCAAATCCGGCGTGGTGCGCGCAGAGGGTGGGACAGATTGTTCTATCCAGAAGCAGGTCACGACATCGAGGTAGCCTACATCCGCCCTGTTCTGAAAAACCCAAAAGAAATAAGTCGCTACACAACCACCACAGGTAGCGATGCTTTTAGTTGTTCCCTTAAGCATTGCGGAACTGGAACAGGCTGGTCATACTGGTGCGTTAAACTGGATACGCACGTTTTGAAAATGCCACAAACGAAACAGGCACCACCCTCACCCAAACATTGGCCCGCAGGGGACTACATTGGTATGAGATGGGAACGGACGCGCTTGCCGATCTGGTCATGCCACTGAATTTCGGTAACAGGCTGTTTGTGTCTCGTATGGTGCCCGCCGCCTTTGCTAATCAACGTCTCATTTGTTTCAATGCCAAGGATGGAGTTGATCTTGATCTGTGCCATGCCTTACTGAACTGTGCCATTAGTCTGTTTATGATTGAAGGGATGGGCTTTGGGCGTGGACAAGGGAGCTATTGTCAAAAGTAGTGTCTGACAATTTGATCATGCGGCGGCCTTGTCGTCCTCAGTGACCTCGATTCCATCTTTAAGCTTCACGCCTTTAATCACCTTTGCCAGGTGTCTGAAGCCTCTCAATTTGCGCCAGGAATCTTCGGCACATAATCCCATCTTGCAGATCATCGTCAGCATCGTAATCCGCGTGACACAACCTTTGGCCTGAGTGTCACACGAGATCAGGTCTATGACAGCCTTGTCCGCCTTGTTGAAATCAGACAAACAGCAGTCGAAGTATTTGACTGATATATCACGGGAGCATTGGTAGAAAAAAGGTATCTGACGCATCCTTCTCAACTTGCGCCCAATATCCTGTAAAATAATGTATTTGGGTGGTTTTGTACCTTAACAACAAGGGTAACTAAACAATGATCACACAAAAGCAATTTGCTAAAACAGTTAAGAAAATAGCATCCTACAAACCTAAAAAGGCTTATCGAATGCCAAACAACCCCCACTGAAAAAAGAGCTAGAGCGGAGGTTTAAGCTAATAAACGGTAAAGTTATTGAAAATACAGATTAAATCATATCTTGTGGCATTAAGTATATAATTCCTCAAAAACCAAACAACAAATAAGGACTCTATTTTAATCGTCGGCAATGGCCCGTCTGCGGCTGATCCAAGAGTTATAACCGAACCTGGTGTCTGAAGAGGTTGAAGTATGCGGCGTGCCTTGCTGGAATTGGTTTTGTCTAGCAATCGAAAGTAACAAGAGGAGCACGCCACACATGACAAAAGATACTGTGATTAATCTGGGTACACCAGAGGATATTGACCCGTTGACTGAATTGCTACGTAGCGGTGCCAAACAGCTGATAACAGAAGCGATTCAGGCGGAGTTGGCCGAGTTGATGGCAAGTTTTGATAATCAGAAAACGAGTGAAGGCAGACAGCGTGTTGTGCGCAATGGCTATCACCCAGAACGAGAAGTATTGACCGGTGTTGGCAAAGTACCAGTGTCGGTGCCAAAGATCCGTAGCCGAGAAGGCGAGCCTGAGAGCTTCCAATCGTTAATAGTGCCTCCTTACATCCGGCGCACAGCGACCCTGGACGCGGCGATTCCCTGGCTTTATTTGCAGGGTGTTTCGAGTGGTCAGATGCAGAGCGCCCTGGAAGTGATTGTCGGGCCTGATGCCAAGGGCTTATCCGCCAATGCAGTTGGTCGCCTGAAACGTCAGTGGGAATCAGAGTACAAAACCTGGAGTACACGTTCAGTGACTGACGAATGGGTCTATATCTGGGCTGATGGCATCTACAGTGGTCTTCGAGGTGACGATGGTTGATTGTGTTGTCTGGTCATCATTGGCGTGAACAGCCGCGGTCAGAAGCACTTCCTGGCAATTAAGGATGGTGTCAGGGAATCGAAGCAGAGCTGGTGAGAAGTCTTGTTGTCGTTGAAACAGCGAGGTTTAAACCAACCACCGAAGCTGGCGATTGGCGACGGTGCTCTGGGATTCTGGGTAGCATTGGAAGAAGTCTATCCTGAGACAACAGCACAACGCTACTGGATGCATAAGACCGGTAATGTACTGAACTATCTGCCGAAGTCTGTCCAGGAGAAAGCGAAACAAGGGCTACATGACATTTGGATGGCAGAGGGGCGCACTGATGCAGAGAAGGCATTTGATGCATTTGAGGAACGTTTTGGGGCGAAGTATCCGAAGGCAGTGGCCATGCTTATCGAAAGACCGTGATGCGTTGCTGGCATTTTATGACTTTCCAGCAGAGCACTGGACCCACATCAGGACAACGAATGTCACCCCGTCGAGTTTTGCGACAATCCGGCATAGAACACGCCAGGCCAAAGGTTGTGTCACACGAATAACGATGCTGACGATGATCTACAAGATGGGATTATGCGCAGAAGATTCCTGGCGCAAACTGAGGAGCTTCAGACACCTGGCGAAGGTGATTGAAGGCGTGAAGCTTAAAGATGGAATCGAGGTAACTGAGGACGACAAGGTAGCCGCATGATCAACTTGTCAGACACTACTTTTGACAATAGCTCCTGATCCAAAGGCCGCTTACCTCAAAGATGCCAACACAAAAGTCTTTCGCCTCAACTGGTTTTTCTTGGAATCCAATCTGGTTTTTGGTAAACAAGTCGATTGGTGTATGTTTAATTATAGAGAAGTCATTTTATTTCACTTATTACGCCAGGTTATTGAAGGCAGGTATTATGAGTTTAACCAGCTACATTTTAGTCCAGATAAACCTAAAACAATAACAGAATATACGCAATTTTACCGAGAGTACTTTGGTGATGATTATTTCCAGTCGCTTTATAAACGGCAACGCTTTAACTGGCCCACGCCAGCAACGATAGGCAATCTGGTCACTGATTATAACCGTCGCCTCGGAATTAAAAGCATTAGGAAAACAACAATGCCAACCGCCGCAGTTATGACTCTTGCTAAAGTAGCCGATGCCGGATTTAAGGATATCCGATTGGCTGGGGTTGATTTTTATATGGATAGTACCCTCTATGGATACCACCCGCTCCCTAAACACCTTGCTCATTATAGAAGAAGCGACTTTAAAGTTGAACAGATTAATAAAGTTCGCAAACTACTCGGGAAGCCTTTACTAAAAGAAGACTATTGGCGGCCACAAACCACAAGTTCAAGATACTCCATCCATACAGTTGATATAGATACAGCAATCATTAATCATGTGCTGTCCAGTTATCCCGATATACAACTGACAGTATTTTGTACCGACCCAGCACTTGCTGTATGGCAGCAGGTAAAAGGTATTAAACTGCTAGCGGGGGGTGATATACAAGATACAGCCCCAGCACCAGATAATCGTTTTATCCCATTGTTGGATACGATTAAACTCAATCGCACGCAACAGAGAAAGGTTGTTATTTTGATGTGGAAACTTCGGTTAATAGATGCCAGCATAAAATTTATCAGAAACCATTGCCCACATCTACACCGGTTCATTCGTCCGCTATACCGTTTTATCCGAGATAGGACATGGATAGGCCGATGAGCGTGACAGGCACTGTTCCTTCGCTAGTGATATTGTAACAATCCATCGCCGCTCGCTCATTGACACAATAGGAGTACGCTTTGAACACCGTCATCACGCAGGGTGTTACTCAATCCCGTTTATTTGTTATATTACCCTGATGGAAAAAAACCAAACAACAAACAAGGACTCTATTTTAATCGTCGGCAATGGCCCGTCTGCAGCTGATCCAAAGGCCGCTTACCTCAAAGATGCCAACACAAAAGTCTTTCGCCTCAACTGGTTTTTCTTGGAACCCACCATCAACTTTGGCCGACAAGTGGATTGGCATATGCCCAGTTTCAGTGAACTTATTTTAATACATGTACTACGCCATGTCATTGCAGGCGAACACTATGACATTAAACAACTCATTTACCGTGAAAATTTATCAACAGAGTACTATATGCAGAAGTATCGCCGCTACTTCGGGGATGACTTTGTGCAACAACTGTATGAAAAACATGGTCGCCACATGTTTGCTGTGTCAGAACCCCCGACGGGATTACAGGCAATGTTCAATAAACACCAGAAAAACGCTACTTATCCGACTGCTGCTGTCCTTGCATTCACGCAAGCGGTCGCAATGGGGTTTAGAGACATACGCATAGTCGGGCTGGAGTTTTATCGCGGCGACAGCATGTATGGCTTACATGATCTGCCAGCACACTTGCACAACTTTTGCTACGCACCATTCAAGAGACAGGTACTCAATAAAATACGCAAGTTATCGGGTCAGCCTTTATTGTCAGACAGGCTTCATATACCACTGGATAAGGGTCAGCCATATCAAAAAACAGACCGCATGGTTATATCAATTCACAGCATTCAAACCGATATAGACATCATCCAGGCCGTACTGGATGCTTATCCAGACATTGAACTGACAGTATTTTGTACCGACCCAGCACTTGCTGTATGGCAGCAGGTAAAAGGTATTAAACTGCTAGCGGGGGGTGATATACAAGATACAGCCCCAGCACCAGATAATCGTTTTATCCCATTGTTGGATACGATTAAACTCAATCGCGCGCAACAGAGAAAAATTGTTATTTTGATGTGGGAATTCCTGTTAAAAGATGTCATCGTAAATTTTATCAAGCCTCATTTCCCAAATCTATACTGTTTCCTTCGTCCGCTATACCGTTTTATCCGAGATAGGACATGGATAGGCCGATGGGTGTGACGGGCACCGTTCCTTCGCTAGTGATATTGCAACAATCCATCGCCGCTCGCTCATTGACACAATAGGAGTACGCTTTGAACACCGTCATCACGCAGGGTGTTACTCAATCCCGTTTATTTGTTATATTACCCTGATGGAAAAAAACCAAACAACAAACAAGGACTCTATTTTAATCGTCGGCAGTGGCCCGTCTGCGGCTGATCCAAAGGCCGCTTACCTTAAAGATGTCAACACAAAAGTCTTTCGCATGAGTTGGTTTTTCTTGGAATCCAATCTGGTTTTTGGTAAACAAGTCGATTGGTTTTGGTTTAATTGTGGAGAGGTAATTTTATTTCACTTATTACGCCAGGTTATTGAAGGCAGGTATTATGAATTTAACCAGCTACATTTTAGTCCAGATAAACCTAAAACAATAACAGAATATACGCAATTTTACCGAGAGTACTTTGGTGATGATTATTTCCAGTCGCTTTATAAACGGCAACGCTTTAACTGGCCCACGCCAGCAACGATAGGCAATCTGGTCACTGATTATAACCGTCGCCTCGGAATTAAAAGCATTAGGAAAACAACAATGCCAACCGCCGCAGTTATGACTCTTGTTAAAGTAGCCGATGCCGGATTTAAGGATATCCGATTGGCTGGGGTTGATTTTTATATGGATAGTACCCTCTATGGATACCACCCGCTCCCTAAACACCTTGCTCATTATAGAAGAAGCGACTTTAAAGTTGAACAGATTAATAAAGTTCGCAAACTACTCGGGAAGCCTTTACTAAAAGAAGACTATTGGCGGCCACAAACCACAAGTTCAAGATACTCCATCCATACAGTTGATATAGATACAGCAATCATTAATCATGTGCTGTCCAGTTATCCCGATATACAACTGACAGTATTTTGTACCGACCCAGCACTTGCTGTATGGCAGCAGGTAAAAGGTATTAAACTGCTAGCGGGGGGTGATATACAAGATACAGCCCCAGCACCAGATAATCGTTTTATCCCATTGTTGGATACGATTAAACTCAATCGCACGCAACAGAGAAAGGTTGTTATTTTGATGTGGAAACTTCGGTTAATAGATGCCAGCATAAAATTTATCAGAAACCATTGCCCACATCTACACCGGTTCATTCGTCCGCTATACCGTTTTATCCGAGATAGGACATGGATAGGCCGATGAGCGTGACAGGCACTGTTCCTTCGCTAGTGATATTGTAACAATCCATCGCCGCTCGCTCATTGACACAATAGGAGTACGCTTTGAACACCGTCATCACGCAGGGTGTTACTCAATCCCGTTTATTTGTTATATTACCCTGATGGAAAAAAACCAAACAACAAACAAGGACTCTATTTTAATCGTCGGCAATGGCCCGTCTGCGGCTGATCCAAAGGCCGCTTACCTCAAAGATGCCAACACAAAAGTCTTTCGCATCAACTGGTTTTTCTTGGAACCCACCATCAACTTTGGCCGACAAGTGGATTGGCATATGCCCAGTTTCAAGGAACTTACTTTAATACATGTACTACGCCATGTCATTGCAGGCGAACACTATGACATTAAACAACTCATTTACCGTGAAAGTTTATCAACAAAGCACTATATGCGGAGGTATCGTCGCTACTTCGGGGATGATTTTGTGCAACAACTGTATGAAAAACATGGTCGCCACATGTTTGCTGTGTCAGAACTCCCGACGGGAGTACAGGCAATGCTCAATAAACACCAGAAAAACGATACTTATCCGACTGCTGCTGTCCTTGCATTCACGCAAGCGGCCGCAATGGGGTTTAGAGACATACGCATAGTCGGGCTGGATTTTTATCGCAACGACAGCATGTATGGCTTACATGATCTGCCAGCATACTTGCACAACTTTTGCTACGGACCATTCAAGAGACAGGTGTTCAATAAAATACGTAGGTTATCGGGTCAGTCTTTATTGTCAGACGGGTTTCATATACCACTGGATAAGGGTCAGGCACATCAAAAAACAGACCGCATGGTTATATCAACTCACAGTATTCAAACCGATATAGACATCATCCAGGCCGTACTGGATGCTTATCCAGATATTGAACTGACCGTATTTTGTACCGAGCCAGTACTTGCTGTATGGCAGCAGGTAAAAGGTATTAAACTGTTGACGACTGGTGATATACAAGACACAGCCCCAGCACCAGATAATCGTTTTATCCCATTGTTGGATACGATTAAACTCAATCGTGCACAACAGATAAAGGTTGTTATTTGGATGTGGCATGGGTTACTCAGCTGGGATGTCGCAATATTTATCAGAAACCATTTCCCAAATCTATACCGCATCCTTCGTCCGCTATGGCGTTTTATCCGAGATAGGACATGGATAGGCCGATGGGTGTGACAGGCACTGTTCTTCGCTAGTGATATTACAACAATCCATCGCCCCTCGCTCATTGACACAATAGGCGTAGGCTTTGAACACCGTCATCACGCAGGGTGTTACTCAATCCCGTTTATTTGTTATATTACCCTGATGGAAAAAAACCAAACAACAAACAAGGACTCTATTTTAATCGTCGGCAATGGCCCGTCTGCGGCTGATCCAAAGGCCGCTTACCTTAAAGATGCCAACACAAAAGTCTTTCGCATCAACTGGTTTTTCTTGGAACCCACCATCAACTTTGGCCGACAAGTGGATTGGTATGCGCCCATTTTAAGTAACCCTGTTTTAATACATGTACTCCGTCATGTCATGGTAGGCGAACACTATGACATTAAACAACTCATTATCGGTCGTGAAGGCCCAGTACAAGTAGCACACTATCTACAGAAGTATCGTCGCTACTTCGGGGATGACTTTGTGCAACAACTACATGAAAAACATGGTCGCAACTTGTTTGCTGTGTCAGAACTCCCGATGGGAGTACAGGCAATATTCGACAAATACCAGAAAAACTTTATGTTGACTGCTACTGTCCTCGCATTCACGCAAGCGGCCGCAATGGGATTTAGAGACATACGCATAGTCGGGCTGGATTTTTATCGCGGCGACAGCATGTATGGCTTACACGATCTGCCAGCACACTTGCACGACTTTTGCTACGCACCATTCAAGAGACAGGTGTTCAATAAAATACGCAGGTTATTGGGTCAGCCTTTATTGTCAGACGGGACTCAGGTACCACTGGATAAGGGTCAGCCACATCAAAAAACAGACCGCATGGTTACATCAACTCACAGTATTCAAACCGATATAGACATCATCCAGGCCGTACTGGATGCTTATCCAGACATTGAACTGACCGTATTTTGTACCGAGCCAGTACTTGCTGTATGGCAGCAGGTAAAAGGTATTAAACTGTTGACGACTGGTGATATACAAGACACAGCCCCAGCACCAGATAATCGTTTTATCCCATTATTGGATACGATTAAACTCAATCGCGCGCAACAGAGAAAGGTTGTTATTTGGATGTGGGAATTCCTGTTAAAAGATGTCATCGTAAATTTTATCAAGCCTCATTTCCCAAATCTATACTGTTTCCTTCGTCCGCTATACCGTTTTATCCGAGATAGGACATGGATAGGCCGATGGGTGTGACGGGCACCGTTCCTTCGCTAGTGATATTGCAACAATCCATCGCCGCTCGCTCATTGACACAATAGGAGTACGCTTTGAACACCGTCATCACGCAGGGTGTTACTCAATCCCGTTTATTTGTTATATTACCCTGATGGAAAAAAACCAAACAACAAACAAGGACTCTATTTTAATCGTCGGCAGTGGCCCGTCTGCGGCTGATCCAAAGGCCGCTTACCTCAAAGATGCCAACACAAAAGTCTTTCGCCTCAACTGGTTTTTCTTGGAATCCAATCTGGTTTTTGGTAAACAAGTCGATTGGTGTATGTTTAATTATAGAGAAGTCATTTTATTTCACTTATTACGCCAGGTTATTGAAGGCAGGTATTATGAGTTTAACCAGCTACATTTTAGTCCAGATGAACCTAAAATAATAACAGAATATACGCAATTTTACCGAGAGTACTTTGGTGATGATTATTTCCAGTCGCTTTATAAACGGCAACGCTTTAACTGGCCCACGCCAGCAACGATAGGCAATCTGGTCACTGATTATAACCGTCGCCTCGGAATTAAAAGCATTAGGAAAACAACAGTGCCAACCACCGCAGTTATGACTCTTGTTAAAGTAGCCGATGCCGGATTTAAGGATATCCGATTGGCTGGGGTTGATTTTTATATGGATAGTACCCTCTATGGATACCACCCGCTCCCTAAACACCTTGCTCATTATAGAAGAAGCGCCATTAAAATTGAACAGCTTAATAAAGTTCACAAACTACTCGGGAAGCCTTTACTAAAAGAAGACTATTGGCGGCCACAAACCACAAGTTCAATACAATCTCGCCATGCAGTTGATCTAGATACAGCAATCATTAATCATGTGCTGTCCAGTTATCCCGATATACAACTGACAGTATTTTGTACCGACCCAGCACTTGCTGTATGGCAGCAGGTAAAAGGTATTAAACTGCTAGCGGCGGGTGATATACAAGACACAGCACCAGCACCAGATAATCGTTTTATCCCATTGTTGGATACGATTAAACTCAATCGTGCACAACAGAGAAAAATTGTTATTTTGATGCGGCATTTACTACTCAGGGTGGACACCCTAATATTTATCAGAACTCATTTCCCAAATCTATACCCCATCCTTCGTCCGCTATACCGTTTTATCCGAGATAGGACATGGATAGGCCGATGGGTGTGACGGGCACCGTTCCTTCGCTAGTGATATTGCAACAATCCATCGCCGCTCGCTCATTGACACAATAGGAGTACGCTTTGAACACCGTCATCACGCAGGGTGTTACTCAATCCCGTTTATTTGTTATATTACCCTGATGGAAAAAAACCAAACAACAAACAAGGACTCTATTTTAATCGTCGGCAGTGGCCCGTCTGCGGCTGATCCAAAGGCCGCTTACCTCAAAGATGCCAACACAAAAGTCTTTCGCCTCAACTGGTTTTTCTTGGAATCCAATCTGGTTTTTGGTAAACAAGTCGATTGGTGTATGTTTAATTATAGAGAAGTCATTTTATTTCACTTATTACGCCAGGTTATTGAAGGCAGGTATTATGAGTTTAACCAGCTACATTTTAGTCCAGATAAACCTAAAACAATAACAGAATATACGCAATTTTACCGAGAGTACTTTGGTGATGATTATTTCCAGTCGCTTTATAAACGGCAACGCTTTAACTGGCCCACGCCAGCAACGATAGGCAATCTGGTCACTGATTATAACCGTCGCCTCGGAATTAAAAGCATTAGGAAAACAACAATGCCAACCGCCGCAGTTATGACTCTTGCTAAAGTAGCCGATGCCGGATTTAAGGATATCCGATTGGCTGGGGTTGATTTTTATATGGATAGTACCCTCTATGGATACCACCCGCTCCCTAAACACCTTGCTCATTATAGAAGAAGCGCCATTAAAATTGAACAGCTTAATAAAGTTCACAAACTACTCGGGAAGCCTTTACTAAAAGAAGACTATTGGCGGCCACAAACCACAAGTTCAATACAATCTCGCCATGCAGTTGATCTAGATACAGCAATCATTAATCATGTGCTGTCCAGTTATCCCGATATACAACTGACAGTATTTTGTACCGACCCAGCACTTGCTGTATGGCAGCAGGTAAAAGGTATTAAACTGCTAGCGGCGGGTGATATACAAGACACAGCACCAGCACCAGATAATCGTTTTATCCCATTGTTGGATACGATTAAACTCAATCGTGCACAACAGAGAAAAATTGTTATTTTGATGCGGCATTTACTACTCAGGGTGGACACCCTAATATTTATCAGAACTCATTTCCCAAATCTATACCCCATCCTTCGTCCGCTATACCGTTTTATCCGAGATAGGACATGGATAGGCCGATGGGTGTGACGGGCACCGTTCCTTCGCTAGTGATATTGCAACAATCCATCGCCGCTCGCTCATTGACACAATAGGAGTACGCTTTGAACACCGTCATCACGCAGGGTGTTACTCAATCCCGTTTATTTGTTATATTACCCTGATGGAAAAAAACCAAACAACAAACAAGGACTCTATTTTAATCGTCGGCAGTGGCCCGTCTGCGGCTGATCCAAAGGCCGCTTACCTTAAAGATGTCAACACAAAAGTCTTTCGCATGAGTTGGTTTTTCTTGGAATCCAATCTGGTTTTTGGTAAACAAGTCGATTGGTTTTGGTTTAATTGTGGAGAGGTAATTTTATTTCACTTATTACGCCAGGTTATTGAAGGCAGGTATTATGAATTTAACCAGCTACATTTTAGTCCAGATAAACCTAAAACAATAACAGAATATACGCAATTTTACCGAGAGTACTTTGGTGATGATTATTTCCAGTCGCTTTATAAACGGCAACGCTTTAACTGGCCCACGCCAGCAACGATAGGCAATCTGGTCACTGATTATAACCGTCGCCTCGGAATTAAAAGCATTAGGAAAACAACAATGCCAACCGCCGCAGTTATGACTCTTGTTAAAGTAGCCGATGCCGGATTTAAGGATATCCGATTGGCTGGGGTTGATTTTTATATGGATAGTACCCTCTATGGATACCACCCGCTCCCTAAACACCTTGCTCATTATAGAAGAAGCGACTTTAAAGTTGAACAGATTAATAAAGTTCGCAAACTACTCGGGAAGCCTTTACTAAAAGAAGACTATTGGCGGCCACAAACCACAAGTTCAAGATACTCCATCCATACAGTTGATATAGATACAGCAATCATTAATCATGTGCTGTCCAGTTATCCCGATATACAACTGACAGTATTTTGTACCGACCCAGCACTTGCTGTATGGCAGCAGGTAAAAGGTATTAAACTGCTAGCGGGGGGTGATATACAAGATACAGCCCCAGCACCAGATAATCGTTTTATCCCATTGTTGGATACGATTAAACTCAATCGCACGCAACAGAGAAAGGTTGTTATTTTGATGTGGAAACTTCGGTTAATAGATGCCAGCATAAAATTTATCAGAAACCATTGCCCACATCTACACCGGTTCATTCGTCCGCTATACCGTTTTATCCGAGATAGGACATGGATAGGCCGATGAGCGTGACAGGCACTGTTCCTTCGCTAGTGATATTGTAACAATCCATCGCCGCTCGCTCATTGACACAATAGGAGTACGCTTTGAACACCGTCATCACGCAGGGTGTTACTCAATCCCGTTTATTTGTTATATTACCCTGATGGAAAAAAACCAAACAACAAACAAGGACTCTATTTTAATCGTCGGCAATGGCCCGTCTGCGGCTGATCCAAAGGCCGCTTACCTCAAAGATGCCAACACAAAAGTCTTTCGCCTCAACTGGTTTTTCTTGGAACCCACCATCAACTTTGGCCGACAAGTGGATTGGTATACGCCCAGTTTCAGTGAACTTATTTTAATACATGTACTACGCCATGTCATTGCAGGCGAACACTATGACATTAAACAACTCATTTACCGTGAAAGTTTATCAACAAAGCACTATATGCGGAGGTATCGTCGCTACTTCGGGGATGATTTTGTGCAACAACTGTATGAAAAACATGGTCGCAACATGTTTGCTGTGTCAGAACTCCCGACGGGAGTACAGGCAATATTCAATCAACAAAATAAAAATCCAATTACTGGTGTCCTCGCATTCACGCAAGCGGCCGCAATGGGGTTTAGAGACATACGCATAGTCGGGATGGATTTTTATCACAACGACAGCAGGTATGGGTTACATGATCTGCCAGCACACTTGCACGACTTTCGCTACAGACTGCTCAGGAAACAGGTACTCAATAAAATACGTAGGTTATCGGGTCAGTCTTTATTGTCAGACAGGACTGATATATCACTGTATAAGGGTCAGCCATATCAAAAAACAGACCGTGTGCTTACATCAACTCACAGTATTCAAACCGATATAGACATCATCCAGGCCGTACTGGATGCTTATCCAGATATTGAACTGACCGTATTTTGTACCGAGCCAGCACTTGCTATATGGCAGCAGGTAAAAGGTATTAAACTGCTAGCGGCGGGTGATATACAAGACACAGCACCAGCACCAGATAATCGTTTTATCCCATTGTTGGATACGATTAAACTCAATCGTGCACAACAGAGAAAGGTTGTTATTTGGGTGTGGTATGGACTACTCAGGTTGGACACCCGGATATTTATCAGAAACCATTGCCCACATCTACACCGGTTCATTCGTCCGCTATGGCGTTTTATCCGAGATAGGACATGGATAGGCCGATGGGTGTGACAGGCACTGTTCTTCGCTAGTGATATTGCAACAATCCATCGCCGCTCGCTCATTGACACAATAGGCGTAGGCTTTGAACACCGTCATCACGCAGGGTATTACTCAATCCCTTTTATTTGTTATATTACCCTGATGGAAAAAAACCAAACAACAAACAAGGACTCTATTTTAATCGTCGGCAATGGCCCGTCTGCGGCTGATCCAAAGGCCGCTTACCTTAAAGATGCCAACACAAAAGTCTTTCGCCTCAACTGGTTTTTCTTGGAACCCACCATCAACTTTGGCCGACAAGTGGATTGGCATATGCTCTGTTTCTATGAAGCTGTTTTAATATATTTACTGCGTCATGTCATTGCAGGCGAACACTATGACATTAAACAACTCATTGCCCATGAAAATCCACTACAAGCAGAATACTATATACAGCAGTATCGTCGCTACTTCGGGGATGACTTTGTGCAACAACTGTATGAAAAACATGGTCGCAACTTGCTTGCTGTGTCAGAACTCCCGACGGGAGTACAGGCAATGTTCAATAAACACCAGAAAAACGCTACTTATCCGACTGCTGCTGTCCTTGCATTCACGCAAGCGGCCGCAATGGGGTTTAGAGACATACGCATAGTCGGGCTGGATTTTTATCGCGGCGACAGCATGTATGGCTTACATGATCTGCCAGCACACTTGCACAACTTTTGCTACGCACCATTCAAGAGACAGGTACTCAATAAAATACGCAAGTTATCGGGTCAGCCTTTATTGTCAGACAGGCTTCATATACCACTGGATAAGGGTCAGCCATATCAAAAAACAGACCGCATGGTTATATCAATTCACAGCATTCAAACCGATATAGACATCATCCAGGCCGTACTGGATGCTTATCCAGACATTGAACTGACGGTATTTTGTACCGAGCCAGCACTTGCTGTATGGCAGCAGGTAAAAGGTATTAAACTGCTAGCGGCGGGTGATATACAAGATACAGCCCCAGCACCAGATAATCGTTTTATCCCATTGTTGGATACGATTAAACTCAATCGCGCGCAACAGAGAAAGGTTGTTATTTGGATGTGGAAACTCTGGTTAATGAATACCAGATCAAAGCTTCTTATGTATATAAAAAAGAAACATCCAAATCTATACCGCATCCTGCGTCCGATATACCTGTTCCTGCGTACGCTATGGCGTTTTATCCGAGATAGGACATGGATGGGCCGATGGGTGTGGCAGGCACTGTTCCTTCGCTAGTGATATTGCAACAATCCGTCTCAGCTCGCTCATTGACACAATGGGAGTACGCTTTGAACACCGTCATCACTCGGTTTCTGGAAAATCTGGCAATGACTTAGGCCTTGCCATGTGCTTGCCGCATTGATGACTCAAGACTGGCGTACCGCTCACGTGATGCAATGCCACTTGGTCGGGAAACGGTCTAGATACCGTCTCAAGCCACGCCCGTCCCTCAGTGCAAACAGCAGATGTTTTTTGATCCGCCGTTTCAAGCCACGCCCGACCCTCCGTCCAAACACATGTTTATTGCCCCGTTGACTAACTGGAACCTTGAACTCGTATTGGGATGGCACCACAAACACCCGATCGGGGAAATAACCCGGCAAGAATCCGCGATACTCTGCAATCAACGCTTGGCTATGTCAAAAATACAGCGGGCTGTTTGCGGAAAATTCCCAGGGCCTTGGTTTCGCCGTGAAGTGCAAAACTTCTGGATCGGCGTATTTTCTAAGAAACGGATACAAGTCGATGCCATGCCAGTTCCAGACCGGGCTAAGCTCGGCCCATTGATCTTGGAGGGTCAGGTTCAGCAACGACTGATCATGATAAAAAAACGGCCCCAGCATAGCGTGGGTGTGCAACATCCGCTCCAGGCACTGCTGTTCGTTGAAGGTGCGCGTGTCGATCAGCAACACGCCGGAGTTGAGATACCTGGTAGCGGTGATGCCGCGCTCGGCAAAGTCATATATCGGCTTGTCTGTTGTGCTGTGTCGCCATTGTATGACATCACGAACAGCGGCGATGGGGTGTGGGCCTATATCAAGGCTCAGCAGACGGTCTAGCGCCCGCGACAATACCTTGGTATCCGCATCCAGATACAAGATGCGATCATACGCCCCGCCCAGCGCACTGGCCAACCACAGCCGCATGAAGGCGACCGCGGGCAGATTCCGGTACCCGGGCGTGGTATGTTCGCTAAAGCCTTCGGGCAAGGACAATACACGCGACTCGATGCCGAGTGCTGCCAGCGGCGCGGGGATCGTCAGTGGGACATCGCTACAGATCAACACATCGAAATCACGCCCCGGATTGCATGCGATGGCCGCGTGTGCCGAGAACAGGGCAAAGGGTAGCATCGCCGCATCGGTACAGTATACCAACGCCTTGCGCAGGCTAGGACTGCAAGCGTCGTTCATGTGCTGCCGTCCGCACAGTGCAACCGGTCGTTAATGGGCATACTATGCAACAAGGACCGTCCCCAATGACCGCCATACGGTTGTCAGTAGCCATGTCAAGCAAAGCCTTGGCACCCGTGTTGACGGTGTTGACCTTATCGATGATTGTCATGCTGTCATTACTGATTATAGAGAGACTAACAGAGGGAGACCTACGCGGATCCGCAATCGTCGCCGTCTTCGCGGCCCTCGCTCACGACACCGTGCACTTGCGGCCCCAGTGTTATCCATTCGCTATCCATTCGGCCTGCGACCATGACGGTATTGTCGTTGTCGGTGTCGTTGTCAGTGGTCTGGGCATCCACGACCTCGCCAGCAATGAGGGTAAGCGTGTCCGCGCCAGCGGCATCATGGGTCACGGTCGCCATGGTGTTATCGTGTGGTCTGTAGCGAAGACGAGCACTGATACAATCAGACAGCGCGGCTGGGGCCGGACAACGGGGCGGTTGAGTCTTACCGGCATAAGGGATGGCGTTGGCATGGTGACAGCTCCAATGATTGCTTATGAATTATTAATTAAGGATTTTCAAGCAAGTGGGCATCACTGTGCTCGATAGTAGCGAGCATTGAACGTTTTGCTCATTACGCTCTTTCATTTCTCTTGTCCCGGCCTACTGTTTTCAGCTATCGCCCCTATTTAAGGCGTACTAAGCCACTGATAGCCGTAATCATTGCTTCTTTGATAGCATAAGATTAATCAGGGCACAGTGGGCATACAGGTGGTTCGCATTCTTGCCTGGCCCTTTGAATCTGACTTTGGTAAATCCATATTGTCGCTACATGATATGAAAGACATGCTCAACCTTGGCACGGACTTTGGATTTGTGCCGGTTTTTAGCCTTGTCCTGTTCGGTCAGTTTGCGGTGACGTGAGCCTTTGACCTGGGTGTAGTCTTTTACCTTGGGGTCATTATCCTTGAGTACGGATTGCTGACCCGCATAGGCACTATCTCCCCAAAGACGGGTCTTTTCTCCATGCAGTAGGTCTCCAAGTACCTGTGAGTCGTGGACATGGGCTGGTGTGGCAACAACAGAGTGTATCAGTTTGGTTTTGCTATCCACACCGATGTGCGCCTTCATGCCAAAGTACCATGGCTTGCCTTGTTTGGTCTGATGCCTATCAAGATCACGGGTTTTGCTTTTGTTCTTGGTGGCGGTAGGCGCATTGATGAGGGTCGCATCAACAATAGTGCCTTTGGATACTTTCATGCCGTTTTCCTCCAGATAGACGGCAACAGCATCAAACAGGGCAACTCCGAGGTTGTTCTCCTCCAGCAGATGACGGAATTTACAGCGGGTGCTTGCATCTGGCACGGGTTCCTGACCTAAGTCTATCTGGGCAAAGCACCGCATGGCAGGTGTGTCATATAAAGCCGCTTCTGTGGCAGGATCAGATAAGGCAAACCAGTGTTGCAGGAAGTAGATTCTCAGCATGCGTTCCATGCCCACCGGACGGCGACCAGCAGGGGTTGGGGTAATGAGGCTCAATTACTGCAGTCAGCGCTTTCCAGGGAATGAGCTGATTCATCTCTTCGAGAAATATCTCTTTGCGTGTCTGCTTGCGGTATTTCTCGAATCCAGATACTGCCAAGCTTTTTTGTTGCATCTTTTGACCCTCCACTTAAAACATTGCGGTATTATCGCATATTATGGAATTAATCAGAGGTTTCTTATTTATAATCCAGACAACTTAAATCATGCAATAGTTTAAGCAAAGTTTTATTGATTGCGTTTGATTGGCACATTACCATTAGCCCGCTAATAAAAGTATGATATTCAAAGTACGAATCAAAACGCTTCGGTAATAAAATAATGAATATGGATGATCGTGACGGTGTGATATGGCTTGATGGGGCGTTCGTTCCCTGGAGAGAAGCAAAAACCCATGTGCTGACGCACACTTTGCACTACGGCATGGGTGTTTTTGAAGGTATTCGTGCCTATAAAACGGCTTCTGGCACGGCTATTTTTCGGCTACACGAACATACCGACCGTTTGTTTGCTTCTGCAAAAATATTGAATATGCCGATGCCTTATACAAAAGAGATGCTCAACCAGGTCTGTCTTGATGTTGTTAAAAACAATCATCTTGCAACCGCCTATATCCGTCCCATGTGTTTTTACGGATCAGAAGGCATGGGGTTAAGGGCCGATAATCTGGCGGTTCATGTCATGATTGCGGCCTGGGACTGGGGCTCCTATCTTGGTAAAGAGGAGCTTGAAAAAGGGCTTAGAATAAAGACCTCTTCATTTTCGCGTCACCATGTCAACGTCACCCTGTGCAAGGCCAAGGCCAACGGTAACTACATAAACTCAATGCTTGCATTGCAAGAGGCGTGTGCCAACGGCTATGATGAGGCCTTATTGCTTGATGTCGATGGTTATGTCGCAGAAGGTAGCGGTGAAAATATATTCATCATTCGCAATGGCGTACTGTATACCCCGGATTTGACCTCTGCGCTTGAGGGCATTACACGCGATACAATTATGCAGTTTGCGCGGGAAAACGGCATTGTTGTTAAAGAAAAAAGAATCACGCGCGATGAAGTTTATATTGCTGATGAGGCTTTTTTTACCGGCACCGCCGCCGAAGTAACGCCCATACGGGAACTGGATAATCGACCAATCGGCAACGGCAAAAGAGGCCCCATTACAGCAAAATTACAACAGCAGTATTTTGATTGCGTCGAAGGAAGATTGGACGAACACCAAGATTGGTTGCACTATATATCATGAGGTAAGGCTATGCGTGAACCGGTACAAGATGCGGCAAAGGTTTATACCAGCGACAAAACAACGTTTTACATCACGCAGGATCAACTGCCTTTACATTGCCCCCTGCCAGCAATGAGCCTGTGGAATCAACACCCGCGGGTTTATCTAGCCATTGCAGACACGGGTAAATCAAAATGCCCTTATTGTGGCTCTGAATTTATTCTTGAGACTTAAGAGCGCGCTTTAGCGTTGAGCAGCCATGGCGTTTAATATCTGGCGGTTTACGGACGGGAAGCCTGGCCACGACTCGCAGAGTATTGGGTTATGTGCCGCTATCGAAAAACAAATAAGCTGTCATTGCTTTGATATCCCGATTGCACCTGTATTAAAAAATATCGGCTGTTTATTGTCCGGCAGATTTCCGCTGGGCGCAGACCTCCCGGATCCAAACTTCATAATCGGTGCTGGACACGGGACGCATCTGGCAATGTTGGCGGCACGTAAGACCCGCAAAGGCAAAATCATTGTCTTAATGAAACCAAGTCTGCCCTTATCATGCTTTGATGTCTGCATAATCCCACAACATGATTTGGTGTCCGAAAAAAATAATGTCATAACAACCGTTGGCGCATTGAACCCGATTCAGTTTAGTCATAAAAAATCGGCCGCATTAGGTTTAATCCTGCTCGGCGGCCTTTCCAAACATTATCACTGGGATAGCGAGGCGATAATCACTCAGATTGACACTATCATTTCGCATAATCCCGAGATCAAATGGTCAATCGCAGATTCTCCGCGTACGCCCGACACGGTTTTAGATGGTCTGCATAAAAAATCCTACAATAATTTACGCATATTGCGTTTCGCTGAAACCGACCGCACCAAAATTCATGCACTTATTTATAATGCCAGCCCTATCTGGGTCACACGAGATAGTATTTCCATGATTTACGAAGCGCTTTCTTCTGGCGCCAGCGTGGGTCTGATTGATCTGCCTCAAAAGAAAAATAACCGGCTCCAAAAAGGCATTGACGATCTTGTTAAAAAAGGACTCGTGACAATATACGATGAAAGCAACGCAAGGCCTGCATTAGACGCAAATACAACGGTGTTTAATGAAGCGCGGCGTTGTGCAAAATTGCTACTTGATCGTGAAATATTGCGTTAAATCAAAAATCCTGTGTTTTGTGACGTATTTAGCGATAGTCTTATAAAAATATAGGTACACAAAAGAAAAACCCTCAAGGCTGAAGGGCCATCCGTAAACCAGGCGCGACAAACATTACGTTATCCCATTCAAGCTATTACAAGGCAATTCATTTATACTGTTGCGTTCTAGTCATCGTACTTGTGACCAGCGTTACTTGATATTGATCAATCAATAATTTCATCATGTCGGCATTAGTAATAAAAAATTTAAAAAAAACGTACCGCAACAAACTTACGGCCCTTAAAGGGATTAATCTCCATATCAACCAAGGCGATTTTTTTGCCTTATTAGGGCCTAACGGCGCGGGTAAATCAACGGCCATTGGTATAATCTGTGGCCTGGTAAATAAAACATCTGGCACCATTGAAGTCTTTGGGCATGACATAGATACGGCCACTAATGTAGCAAAATCCTGTATTGGTATCGTTCCCCAGGAAATAAATTTTTCGCAATTCGAGACCTGCCTCAGCATCGTATTAAATCAGGGTGGCTACTATGGCATTCATCGCAAAGTGGCTATGCAACGCGCAGAAAAATACCTTGTAAAACTTGGACTTTGGGACAAACGGCACGAATATTCACGCGATTTGTCAGGCGGTATGAAACGCCGTTTGATGATTGCCAGAGCATTAATACACGAACCAAAAATGTTGATTTTAGATGAACCGACAGCGGGCGTTGATGTTGAGTTAAGACGTTCCACATGGCGCTTTTTAATTGATATCAACCAGCAAGGTACAACGATTGTGCTGACGACACATTATCTTGAAGAAGCTGAAAGTCTCTGTAAAAACATTGCCATTATTGATAAGGGGGAGATAGTCAAAGATACATCAATGAAGCAATTGCTATCGAATTTGAATAAGGAGACATTTATATTTGATCTGATTGAACCCATTAAAACATTGCCTGAGCTAACTGGCTTCAAAGCCAAGTTAATAGATTTCTCAACGATAGAAATTGAGATAAAACGTGAAAATAATATCAATGCGCTTTTCAAAATACTTTCTAGCCACGGCATTAATGTATGTAGCATGAGAAATAAATCCAATCGTCTGGAAGAATTGTTTCTCAATTTGTTGGACAACAATAGTAAGACAGATTAAATATGTATAAAAATTCATTGATTCCATTTATAACGATTGTCATAAAGGAAGTCTGCCGCTTCATGCGTATTTGGGTGCAAACTATCCTACCTCCCGCAATTAGTATGGCGCTTTATTTTGTAATTTTTGGCAGCTTGATTGGACCCAGAATTGGCACTATGAACGGCTTTGATTATATCGATTATATAGCACCAGGGATCATTATGATGTCGATCATAAATAATGCTTATGGCAATGTTGTTTCCTCATTTTTCGGTGCCAAATTCCAACGACATATAGAAGAGATGTTAGTCGCACCAATCCCGAATTTTGTAATCTTGGCAGGCTATGTTACGGGCGGGGTTGTGCGTGGCTTTCTGGTTGGAGCGGTAGTCGCAATTGTTGCACTCTTTTTCACAGATCTGAAGCTACACAGTCTCAGTATCATGATCGTCGTCGTATTTATGACATCGATTGTTTTTTCCCTGGCCGGTTTGATAAATGCCATTTTTGCGGAAAAATTTGATGATATTTCCATTATCCCAACTTTTGTGTTGACACCTCTCATCTATCTAGGCGGTGTGTTTTATTCTATAAATTTACTGCCTGCATTCTGGCAAACCGTGTCTGCCTTTAATCCAATTTTATATGTAGTGAATGCTTTTCGCTACGGTATGCTCGGCGAATCAGATATAAACATAACGCATGCCTTCATTATGCTACTCGTGTTTTCAATCGTATTATTCGGCATCTCTTTACAGCTATTAAATAAAGGCGTGGGTATTAAGTCTTGATCAATTCACGTTATAAGTTAAGTCATTCCCCAGCGTAGACACATCCCGCTGTACAGGTTTCTTGAACGACTATAGATGATAATAATGGTAAGGTGGATTCGAGGCATTGCCAGATCCACTTGGCAATATTCTCGCTTGTGGGATTTTCCAGCCCTTCTATCTCATTAAGATAATGATGATCCAGTCGCTCAAATAATGGTTTGAATGCAGCGCTGATATCTGCAAAATCCATCACCCAGCCTGTGCTTTCGCCAACCTCGCCAGAAACATGCACTTCTATAACAAATGAATGGCCGTGCAAGCGACTGCATTTATGATCTTCAGGTAAGTTTGGTAGATGATGTGCCGCTTCAATAGTAAAGGTTTTATATATTTCCATGGCTAACAACAATAACTACGCTTAAATTTCTGATATAACAAATTTGCTGTATGCCATACCGGGCCTGGTTTACCGGAACCTACCGGCTTATTGTCCAGTTGCACGACCGGTACAATTTCCCAAGTTGAACTTGTTAGCCAAACCTCATCAGCAGCTAATAATGCTGCTTCACTTACAGGCATCTCGGCATAAGCAATATTATGTTTGTCTAGAATCTCAATAAGCAAATCTCGGGTAATCCCTGGTAACACATGATTATTTTTAGGTGGGGTTAGAATCTTATTATCTTTACAAATGAATACATTGCTGGCCGCACCTTCTGTTACATACGTGTCTCTTATCAGTATCGCTTCGCTTGCACCTTGTTCTTTTGCTTTATGTCTGAGCAGTACACTCGGCAATAGGGTAATGGCCTTGATAGCGCAATATTGCCATCGAATATCTTCGTGCGTAATGGCATTGATACCGGCCGCAAAATTCTTTTTTTCGACAGCCCTGCTCATTGCAAAGATTGTTGGGTTCTTAGCAAGAGAAATAGCATGATCCCGATCTGTAACACCTCGTGTTATCTGTAGATAAATTGATTGTTCAGTTTGCTCAACTGAACTAACCAATTTTTGCAATATTGACAACCACTGCTCAGCGGCATAAGGGTTAGTCATATAGATCGCTTGTAGACTGTTTTCCAATCTTCGGACATGTTCATCAAAACGAAATATCATTCGGTTAAAAACTGGCATGACTTCATAAACACCATCACCAAACGTAAAGCCACGATCAAGTACATTAACCGATGCCTCCGCCAGCGGTTTAAACTCACCATTTAAATAGGCAAGCGTCATGTTTAAGGATTAATCAAATAAAAGGAGAATGTCATCTTTTAATCTTTTAATAATGCCGCCCGTTGGCACAGATTCCATTGCCAGCAAAGGCACACGAACAATATTTTTATCGACCAACCTTACATTCAATACGCCTTTTTGTTCACCTTGACTAACAGGTGCCACGATCTCTGCACCAACTTCTATCACCGATTCAAGTTTGTCATACTGACCTCGATAAACTGTGATATAAATATCTTGATTAACACTTAAATTAAGATTATCTCTATCTGCTTTCCATACTTTTACATTCGTTACCAGATCACCCGTACTATACAGTTTGTGGGTTTCATAAAAACGATAAGCATAACTTAATAATGCCTGGCTGGCCTTTGCCCGTGCCTCCATACCATCAGCCCCCATGACAACGGAAATAAGTCGCATACCATCACGCACAGATGAGACAACCAGACAATAACCCGCAGCTTCAGTATGCCCGGTCTTTATGCCATCAACACTACTATCTCGCCAGAGTAAATTGTTGCGATTATGCTGTTTTATTTTATTAAATGTGAATTCCTTAATCTTGTGTAATTCATAAACCTCAGGATAATCTCTTATCAATGCCTGTGATAATTTCGCTAAATCACTGGCGGTTGTGTAGTGTTCAGGATCTGGCAAACCGGTACTGTTGACAAAGTGAGTATTTGTCATGCCTAACCGTTCGGCATGTTTATTCATCAGATCTGCAAATGCCTCTTCTGTGCCAGAAATATACTCCGCCAACGCAACACTGGCATCATTGCCCGATTGAATAATGACACCATGTAGTAGATCATCAAGTTTGACTCTCTTATTCACCTCAATAAACATCCTTGAGCCCTGCGTTCGCCAAGCTTTTTCACTTATCAGCACCGCGTCTTCCAGTGTTATTTTTCCACTCGCCAATTCATAGGCCGCGACATAAACAGTCATGATCTTGGTTAAACTGGCCGGGGCTAATTTTTGCTCTGTATTATGCTCTACCAATACATTCCCGCTATGAAAATCCATCACCACGTAGGATGAGGCCTTTATTGCAGGTGGGGCAGGAACAATCATTCCCCCGGCAGAGACTTGCAAGGTATTAAGTGAAATAAATATCAGAAAAAATAAAATATTTAATACGCTTATGTTCATAATTTATAAATACTAATTAATAACAATGCGATGTTCATAAACACCATAATTGACCAGATCAGTGACAATTGAATCCGCCTGATCTATATCTGTCAACGGGCCAATCCTGACTCGATGCAGGGTAGTTCCAAATATATTAGTTTGACTAATATTGACCAAGTGCTTACCCAACAACCTCAGTTTTTGCCTCAATTTTTTAGCATTATCTAGGTTAATAAATGATCCTACCTGAATATAGAAACCTTTATCCCTATTAGCTTTTGTGATACTTTCAACAGGTGCTCCTTTAGCCATATTGACAGGCATAGGTTGACCTGCTTCAAGCGCCCTCACCTCAACCAAACCCGTGCCCTTTTTTATAATATCCAGCTTAATCGCCGCCACATAAGAGAGATCAATAATACGGTTTGCATGGAATGGGCCACGATCATTAACCTTAACGACAATATGTTTACCATTGTCTAAATTGGTGACCTTGACGTAGGTTGGCAACGGCAGATTCTTATGGGCTGCCGTCATCGCATACATATCATAAGTTTCACCGCTAGAAGTACGCCGACCATGAAATTTAGTGCCATACCAAGAGGCTATGCCCTTCTCAACAAAACCCTTGCTGTCTTCCAGTACATAATAGCGCTTGCCAAAAACTGCATACGACTTGGGGTTGCCCGAACGACTTCTAGGTTCTCTCTTGGGAACTGCATTTGGAATTTTAAAGACATTCACTTTCTTGCCAGGGGCACTATCACTCGCGGCAGGAATCAGGCTGACACTTCCACAGGCAGACAATAAAAATGTACTCACAAGAATAACAACCTTTACCGTCTTACTCATAATAAGAATACTTATATTTGAAAACATTATTATTGCGCTAAATTATGAGATGTATTATTGAATCTATCCGCTATCGCCAATGCAAGTTGATAGACCGCCATAGCATATAGATAACTATGGTTATAGCGTGTAATGACATAAAAATTTTTATGTGCCAACCAATATTCGTTATTAGTTTTTTGCTTATATTCTAATAGTTTTAATTTTTCATTTTTTTCAAAAACAGAGTTTGATTTTATTCCAAAACTTGCCAGTTCCGACTTATTAAGATCCGGCTTCAGACCGTTACCTAATACTTTCTTATATTGATCACCTACAACCTCCACTTTTACGATAACCGGCTTATCTTTCTGCCAGCCGTGTTCTGCAAAATAATTTGCGACACTGCCAATAGCATCATCAGGGTTGTTCCATATATCAATAATATTATCAGCATCAAAATCGATCGCATAATGCCGATAGCTACTTGAAATAAACTGCGGCATGCCCATCGCACCAGCATAAGATCCCTTTAATGACATGGGATCAAATCCCTGTTCACGCGCTAACAATAAAAATTGTTCTAACTCATTGCGAAAAAATGCTGCGCGCTTAGGATAATAAAATGCAAGCGTATGCAACGCATCGACAACACGATAACTGCCGACAATTCGACCATAAAAAGTTTCAACGCCGATGATTGCTGTAATTATTTCAGGGGGTATGCCAAATCGTTGCTCCGCAGCTTTGAGTGTTGCATGGTTTTTAACCATAAACTTAACGCCTTCATTTATACGTTTTTCCTTTAAAAAAATATTTCTATATTCATGCCACTGTAGGCTTTTTTCTGCGGGTCTTGAAATCGCATCAAGAATTGTTTCTGAAACGATAGCTTCAGCAAATAACTTTTTTAAGTCTGCGGAATCGAATCCATATTGAGACTCCATTTTTTTTATAAATTCATCCTGTAATCTGACAACATCCGTATCCGCCAGTGCGGGTGACAGACATATAGATAATAAGATGAATACTATGTATTTAAATTTCTGCATGACTTCAAAATGAAAGAAAACGTTTATGCCTATGTATTGCCATTATAACCCCGAAACCAGCCATCAATGTTACCATTGAGGTTCCACCATGGCTGATCAAAGGCAAAGGAACACCCACTACCGGTAACTGCCCGATAACCATCCCCATATTTACGAAAATATACACAAAGAAAGTGAGTGTTAAACCACTTGCCAATAGGCGACCAAAGTTATTTTGCGCGTTAATAGCGATATACAGTCCACGTGAAATAATAAACAGATAGATACATAATAATAATAATACACCTAACATTCCAAACTCTTCGCAATAGACTGCAAAGATAAAATCTGTTGAACGCTCTGGTAAAAATTCCAAACGTGACTGGGTACCATTCAGCCAGCCTTTACCATAAAGGCCGCCAGAACCAATAGCGATCTTAGATTGAATTATATGATATCCAGCATTGAGGGGATCATTTTCAGGGTTTAAAAAGAATAACACTCGTCTTTTCTGATAATCGTGCATGACATACCAGAGTATAGGAGTAGCTGCGGCCGCCAAAATTCCCATCAAGATCAGTAAACGCCAAGAGATACCAGCTACAAATAAAACGGAAAAACCAGCCGCGGCGACTAATAAAGCAGTACCCAAATCCGGCTGTTTAGCTATCAATAAAACCGGGATAGCGATGATGATACAAACCGCAATAACGCTGGACGATTCAGGTGGCAAGGTTTTATTAGCAAGAAAATACGCAATCATTATTGGCACTGACAACTTCACTATCTCTGAAGGTTGAAATCGAAATACTTTCAAGTCCAACCAACGTTGTGCGCCTTTCCCCACATCACCATAAAAAATGACCACAATTAATAAAATGATGCTAAAGAGATACAAGCAAGATGACCACCGCGCGATCTCGGTTATTGGTAGTTGCGCTATGATTAACATGCCCATTATAGCAATCGACAATTTTATCGCTTGCCGATAAACCAGATTGATATCCTGTCCGCCCGCACTGTATATAACAGCGAGACCAATAACACATAACGCCAGAATTACGAATAATAATGGGAAATCTATATGCAGGCGTTGTCCAAGACTAAATTCTTTCAAGCGTATTATCCTTTACTGACCAAGCCCCGATTACTCATAAAGTTGTCAAACATGCGGCGTGCTATTGGTGCCGCTACTTTTGATCCCGCGCCTGCGTTTTCAACAATAATCGCAATGGCAATCTCTGGCGATGCCACGGGTGCGAATGCAATAAATAAGGCATGGTCGCGAAATTCTTCAGCAATACTCTCTTCTATATACTCTTCATCCTGGGCTATGCCTATAACCTGTGCAGTACCCGTCTTGCCAGCAAACCGATACGCCGCATTTAAGCCACTGCGCCAGGCGGTACCACCGACACCATGCACCACTTCTTGCATAGCATTGATTACAGCCTCCCAATGTGTGTTATCCGTTACAGTAATTTGACCTTCAAGCATGTTTGGCAACATATCAACTTTATTCGTAATTGGATGACTTGTACCCGAGACCAACCGTGGTCGGACAACCCGCCCTCTATTCGCCAGAGAGGCTGTCGCCTTTGCTAATTGCATGGGTGTGGACAGCGCATAACCCTGCCCAATGCCTAATATTAATGTCTCTCCCGGAAACCAGGCCTGATCTAATACTTTGCGCTTCCACTCCCTAGAGGGTAATAATCCATCCGCTTCGCCACCGATATCAATGCCAGTCACCTGTCCAAAACCAAATGCAGACAAGCCTGCAAAGATACGATCAATACCAAGCTCATGGGCCAGCGCATAAAAATAGACATCGCATGATTCCATAATCGCCTTATGCAGACCGGTATGACCATGCCCTTGTTTTTTCCAATCTCGATAACGATGTGTGTGACCTTTGAGCGAGAACCAACCGGGACACCATGATTCATCAAGCAATGTGCGCACACCATTATCTAACCCAATCAGCCCCATAAAAGGTTTAATCGTCGAGCCAGGCGGGTATTCACCTTGGAGAATGCGATTAATTAAAGGTTTGTCTTTTGACGCTAACAGGGCATTGTATGATTTGCCATCAATGCCATCTACGAACTTATTCGGATCATAGCCTGGTGAACTGGCAAAAGTTAAGACATCACCATTTCTGGGATCCATTGCAACAATTGCCCCGCGCCTACCCTCAAGCGCATCTATAGCGATCTGTTGTAATGCAAGATCAATCGTTAAATGAAGATTCGCACCTGGCTTTGGCGCAGTGCGATCCATGACACGGATGACCCGGCCCTCGACATTAACCTCAACTTGCTGATAACCCGCTACACCATGTAATAATGATTCATAGGATTTTTCAATTCCGAGTTTTCCGATATAATTTGTACCGCTATATTTTGCTTTATCAATTTGCTTAACGTCGTCTTTATCTATACGTGCGACATAGCCGATGGTATGTACGAGTTTTTCGCCTAACGGATAATATCGACTTAAACCTGCTATCACATCAACGCCCGGGAAACGATGCCGATTTACAGCAAACAACGCGACCTCTTCTTTCTTCAGGTTTAGTCGTAATGGTATATTTTCAAAGCGTCTTTTTTTATTAAGTGCGGCTTTGAATGCACTTTCAAACCTTTCAATATCAGCACCATCAATCGAAATTATTTTTTTGAGCCGAGCCACAACTTCATCAACATTTTCTATCTGCTCCGGGGTCACCACAAGACTAAAAGTAGGTTTATTTTCAGCGAGAATGATGCCATCACGACTATAAATCAAACCTCTGATGGGTGGTATGGGCTGGATTTTTATTCGATTTGATTTTGACAGTGTCGTGAAGTGCTCATGTTGCAGAACAGTCAAATAGAATATTTTTGAGATGATCATGATGACCAACAGCAAAATAATGATCGCTGAGATATAGATACGTCTTGTTATCAAATACGATTCATGATCTTGATCTTTTAGAATAAATTGCTTAGCCATCGTTATTTTTGAATGATTTTAGAAAATATTATACTTGCGGCGCACATCTCTTAGGATAATGAATAACCATGGCCACAACACCATGCTGGTAATGGCTGGCATCCAATAGGTCCAATCTCGTGTACTTATGCCTAAATAACCCGATATCCACAGCATGATTAACTTATAAAGTAAAAGATAAAAACAAACTAATACTGCTTGCTGAGCCAAAGGATAAACACGCATTCGTTGATATGAAGTTATCGTAAGAAATGCAATTACCGTCATGCCTAGCGCATTTTGACCGAGCACTGTACCCTGCTGTACATCCAGCAATAGACCTAAAAACCAAGCGACACAAATACCAATCCGATCTGGTATTGCCATACACCAATATATTAAGACAATGGCAACCCAGGCCGGTCGCCAATTCCCAGCCCAGTCTGGCAAAGGTATGGCCGTAAGCATGATTGCTACCATAAAACTCATAGCGATTATCCTGTTGCCTTGTTGAGGCGGTTTGTGCAGTGGGATCATTGTATAAGCTGGGTGGTTGCATCTAATTGCTTATATGGCCATACCATCAATACCTCACGGCTTTGACTTAATTGTGCGCTAGGTTTAATCATGACTTTTGCAAAGGGCTCACTCGGATCACGAGAGATTTTTTCAATCTGTCCCACGGGATAACCCGGTGGAAAACGATGACCCAAACCAGAGGAAATGATTAGATCGCCAATGCGGATATCAGTATTATTAGGCAAATTTTCTAATAGGAGTTTATCGTCCTGCCCGGTACCGACGGCAATCGCATGTAATCCATTTCTATTGACCTGAACAGGTAGCGCATGATTAGGATCAGTAATCAACAACACCGTACTTGAGAATGGCCCGACATGAATGATCTGCCCCATGATGCCCGATGCATCAACAATCGGTTGTCCATCATAAGCCGCTTCGCTAAGGCCCTTATTAATAACGATCTGTCTACGAAATGATTGTAATTCGATCGCAATTAATTCAGCAACCCGCACCTTGTCATTAAAGCGGAATGAAGATTCCAGCAATTCTCTTAAACGGCGATTCTCAGACTCTAATATTGCATAGCGCTGTAATTTGGAACTCAGCAATAGATGATCTTGCTTTAGACGATCGTTTTCTTTCAAGAGACTGTTATGGGTAACCAGTGTGTCGGTCATCCACTCCGTCACTTCGACTGGCAAACTCGCAACAGTTTGCAAGGGATAGACGGTAGCTGATAAGGCAGTACGGATAATATTTAAATGGCCTTGGTGATGATCAACGATGATTAATATGATCGAAAGCACTACAAAGATCACAAAGCGGACCTTAGTAGAATAACTTTTTTGAAACAAGGTGTTAATAGACGCCTTCCGCCTTTAGTAGTTACTCCGAAGTGAGTATATCAAACCCAAATTCGTCTATCATTTCCAGATAGCGACCACCGCCTCTTGCAACACAGGTCAATGGATCTTCTGCAATGATGACGGGGAGTCCGGTTTCCTCCATCAATAAACGGTCCAGATCTCTTAACAAAGCACCGCCGCCAGTCAAGACCAAACCGCGTTCAGCAACATCTGAGCCTAACTCTGGCGGGGTTTTCTCCAAGGCATTCTTAACGGCATCAACTATGCCTGTTAATGGTTCCTGCAAGGCCTCAAGAACTTCACTACTATTCAATGTAAAACTCCTGGGTATACCTTCCGCAAGATTACGACCTCTGACCTCCATTTCATGGATCTCATCGCTAGGATAGGCACAACCTAGCCCATGTTTGACGCGTTCCGCTGTCGCATCACCAATCAGGCTACCGTAATTGCGGCGTACATAATTGATAATGGCCTCATCAAACCGATCGCCGCCAATACGGACTGAATCTGAATAGACTATGCCATTCAATGAGATAACCGCCACCTCAGTGGTACCACCACCAATATCCAACACCATAGAGCCTTGCGCATCACTCACCGGCATACCGGCACCAATCGCCGCCGCCATTGGTTCTTCAATTAAATGTACTGTCCGTGCACCAGCACTGCTGGCAGATTCTTGAATGGCGCGGCGTTCCACTTGCGTAGAACCACAAGGGACACAAACCAACACCCGTGGACTAGGTTTGAACACGGTAGATGATCCATGGGCACGGTTAATAAAATACTGCAACATTTTTTCAGTCACGGTGAAATCCGCTATCACCCCATCTTTTAACGGGCGTATTGCCGTAATATAGCCTGGTGTTCGACCCAACATTTTCTTTGCTTCAGCACCAACGGCGATAATGGATTTTGAGCTTTTTTTATTGTCACTATTCCGAATGGCAACCACAGAGGGCTCATCAAGAATGATACCCTGACCGCGCACATAAATAAGCGTATTGGCCGTACCTAAGTCTATAGATAAGTCACTGGAGAAAAATCCTCTTAATCGTTTAAACATGCGCCAGGCCAGTTAGTAAAAGCATTGCCATATAGTCTCGGTAGTTGCGGGTATTTAGCAGGATTGGCTACAACGGCCTTAAGCTAGAATACTTAATAAAGCAGTCTTATGATACATTAAGCAATCCCAAGTTCCGCCCAAATCAGCTAAAATAAAAGAACGTAACTTTAACAATGGCTGAGACTTTGGGCAAGCCAAGGAATGTGATAAATTCTTTCTTTTTTCAATACATACGAACAACCCGTTTATGTCCATCAATAAAGCAGAAGTACAAAAAATCGCCTGGTTAGCCAGATTGGGCATCGATGAGCAAGATATTGCAACTTACAGCGAAGAACTCTCGACTATCCTAGACTTGCTTGAGCGCATGGATGCTGTCGATACCGATGACATTTCACCCATTTCGCATCCATTAGACTTGACTACACGGTTGCGAGTCGATGCCGTCACCGAGCAGAATCAGCGTGATCAATTCCAACAGAACGCACCACAAACAGAAGCGGGCTGTTATCTCGTACCAAAGGTTATCGAATAAATTATCGATACAAACTTTGCAATATACAGCACATTAAGTTCATCCAATATAAACCATGTATCAATCTACATTGGCACAATTATCCACTGCACTTGAATCAGGCCAGATCAGCAGTGCGGAATTAACGCGCCTTTACCTAGCTCGCTGCCATAAATTTAATAATTCCTTAAACTGTTTTATTACGCTTAATGAAGAGCTGGCGTTGCAGCAAGCAAAATATGCAGACAAACAACGTATGGCGGGAAACGCTACGCCATTGACAGGTATCCCGGTCGCACAAAAAGATATTTTTTGTACCAACGGTATCAAAACATCTTGTGGTTCTAAAATGCTGGATAACTTTATTGCGCCTTATGACGCAACCATCATTGAAAGAATGAATGCCGCAGGTTTAATCATTCTGGGTAAAACCAATATGGATGAATTCGCCATGGGTTCGTCAAATGAAACCAGTTTTTATGGTCCGGTTAAAAATCCATGGGATAAAAATCATGTCCCCGGTGGCTCCTCCGGCGGTTCGGCTAGTGCAGTTGCGGCACGCCTTTGTCCCGCAGCAACAGGCACCGATACGGGCGGCTCCATTCGCCAACCCGCTTCGTTCTGTGGCGTAACCGGTCTGAAACCCACGTATGGCAGAGTTTCTCGTTATGGCATGATCGCCTTCGCATCCAGTCTTGATCAAGCAGGCCCGATGACACAAACCGCAGAAGATGCGGCCTTGATGATGAATGTCATTGCCGGTTTTGATCAACGCGATTCAACCTCAGCCGCACATCCGGTTGATGATTACACCGCCGGATTAAACGATTCGGTAGCAGGTCTTAGGATTGGTTTACCAACGCAATATTTTGGTGAAGGACTCGATAGTGATATTGCAAAACTTATTGAAGATGGCATCAAGGAATTGGAAAAACTCGGGGCAACATGCAGGGAAATAGAATTGCCTAATACAGCATTATCTATCCCCGCATACTATGTTGTAGCGCCAGCTGAATGTTCATCAAACTTATCACGTTTTGACGGTGTGCGTTTTGGTTATCGTTGCGAAGATCCTAAAGATATGTCTGATCTATATTTGCGTAGCCGTGGTGAAGGGTTTGGCAAAGAGGTAAAACGACGCATTATGATTGGCACCTATGTACTTTCTGCCGGTTATTACGAGGCCTATTATTTAAAGGCACAACGGGTACGGCATCTTATCAGCGATGAATTTCAAACTGCATTTAACGATATTGATGTCATTGCCAGTCCAACGACAACAGCCGCGGCATTCAAACTCAATGAGAAAATAAATGATCCGATCAGCATGTATTTTTCTGATATTTATACCGTCTCTGCGAACCTTGCCGGACTGCCGGCCATCTCCATACCCGCGGGTTTTGTGAAACAACTGCCGGTCGGTATGCAATTAATAGGCAATTACTTTACTGAATCACGCTTATTAAATATTGCACACCAATATCAGAAAATGACAGATTGGCACCAGCAAGTGCCACGGGAATTTCAATAACCATGGCCTGGGAAACCGTCATCGGGTTAGAAGTCCATAGCCGCTTAGCCACCAAGAGCAAGATATTCTCTGGTGCCGCTACAGCGTATGGTGCCGATCCTAATACGCAGGCCTGTGCCGTAGATTTAGGGCTACCAGGTGTCTTGCCCGTGCTTAATGAACAAGCCGTGTTAATGGCAATTAAGTTCGGCCTGGCAATAAATGCCGTAATACCCGAACGTTCGATCTTTTCCCGCAAGAATTATTTTTACCCTGATCTGCCAAAAGGCTACCAAATCAGTCAGTTTGAATTACCCATCGTCAGTAAGGGTAGGATTGATATCCAGCTAGAAGACGGCACGACAAAAATGATAGGCATCACCCGTGCGCATCTCGAAGAAGATGCCGGAAAATCCATGCATACAGGCTTTGGTGATCAAACGGGCATTGATCTCAATCGTGCTGGCATTCCATTGTTGGAAATTGTATCTGAGCCTGATATGCGCAATGCCAAAGAAGCTGTCGCCTATATGAAAAAAATTCATGCCCTGGTACGTTACCTGGAAATTTGTGACGGCAATATGCAGGAAGGATCCTTGCGCTGTGATGTAAATGTATCTGTCCGACCGCAAGATCAGAAAGCACTTGGCACGCGCACAGAATTGAAGAACATCAATTCATTCCGTTTTGTAGAGCAAGCTATCAATATCGAAATAGAAAGGCAGATTGACATTATTGAAAATGGCGGTGAGATAATTCAGGAAACGCGTTTATATGATTCTGTTAAAAACGAAACGCGCTCGATGCGCAGTAAAGAAGAAGCCAATGATTATCGCTATTTTCCAGACCCAGATTTATTACCTGTGCAAATAAAACCTGATCTCATTGCCAAAATACGCAATGAATTACCAGAATTACCAAACGCCAAAAAACAACGCTTCATGACTGAATTTAGGCTGTCAAACTACGACAGTGGCGTATTAACTGCGCAAAAAGAAATGGCGGATTATTTCGAAGTTTGTGTCGCAACGGCCGCAGGTGAGGCCAAACTCAGCGCGAACTGGATTACAGGAGAATTATATGCGGCCTTAAATAAAGAAAATAAAGACATCACCGAAAGCCCTGTCAGCGCAGAACTGCTCGGCGGCATGATCAAACGTATCAAGGATGGCACCCTCTCGGGCAAGATGGCAAAACAGGTCTTTGCAGGCATGTGGAACGGCGAGGGTGACGCTGACGCAATCATAGCAAGCAAGGGCTTACAACAAGTCACCGACACCAACGCCATTGAGAAACTGGTTGATGATGTTATTGCCAATAGCCAGGCGCAAGTAGAGCAATACCAAAACAGCAAACCTGATAAACAAAGCAAGCTAATCGGCTATTTTGTCGGGCAAGCCATGAAGCAGTCAAAAGGTACGGCCAATCCGCAACAGGTCAACGATTCTTTACAAAAAAAATTAAACCGCTAACAAACGACCAACGCTACAACACCATTAGATAACAATCTTAATAAGTAAGGGTCTTAGGAAATTAAGCATCTGCTGATAGGTGCTAAGCTAATGATTTATAAAAACAGGTATTACCGCAGTTCCCAAATCACAGAGCGACATTTTCGCCCGCTGATTCGCTATTTTTCGCTTGATTTGTCGGCTTCGGATACCGCTCGGTTGATCCACATTAGTGTTCGCTCTGTGAACACGATTTACATCAAATTGCGCCAACGCTTGGTTGGAAGAATGCGAACAGCATGCTCCCGTTAGTGACCACATTGCAGTCGATGAATCGTACTTTGGCCTGTTCAAACGCAACGGCTGGGTATCGACAAAAAATTATACCAGATATGCAAAAACGCACGCTACAAAGGCTTATACGAGGCAAGGTAGGTATGGATAGCGTCATTCATGCGGATGACGCAACTATCATGGCTTGGTTGATGTGGGCTATGCCAAGCATTTTAGGGTTGAACATGGCAACAATGAGTTCGCCAATGACCAATCCCATAGCAACGGGATTGAGTCCTTTTGGGCCTACGCCAAATTGAGGCTGAGCAAGATAAAGGGCATTCAAAAACATATGTTTTACTACCATCTAAAGAAACCGAATTTCGGTTTAATCATCGTCGTGATAACCTCTACCCCGTCTTACTGAAACTGCTTCGTGAGAAGCCTATTTGATGGCTTGACTTCCTAAGACCCTTATATAATGTGCTTATTATTATACCGATTAGTATTGAGATATCGAAATTGATTGTAAATTATTGATAATAAAGATATAACTAGCTGGTTTGCTTATTTAAGTATATAATCTCCCCTTATTTTTCTGTCTTTGTACAAAGGATTTGGTTTACCCGCACTGGAAGCGCAGTCCTGTGGTTTGCCGCTGGTAGCATCAAAATTTGGCAGTCTTCCAGAGGTATGTGGAGAGGGGGCCATTTACTTTGATGCAAAATCCGTTACCAACATCAGCAATTGCTTTCTCGATCTCAGCAAGAACCAAATATTGCGCAAGGACCTGATTCGCAAGGGATGCGAAAACGTGTCCTGCTTTTCCTGACGACAAGCCGCCATTGAGACTAGGACACTGCTTACTAAAAGCGTGTCTACAACCTAAAGTGCGACGTTTTACAAGTGGTGTTTGAAGTATGCGGGGATGGATGTATCGCTTATGGGGTAGCTGGAGACCTCGAACAACGCTGATTCTGGATGGGTTTTGACGCGAGCACCAGTCGTTGTCACCCGCATAGTGGGTGTGAAGGTCAAGGTCGGTGGTATTTGAGGCTGTGTTGCGCTGTTTGGGTCTGCCAGGGCGGGTATTTCCGGAATTTGGGCGGAGTCAGGCTGTGGCCTGTCGTCGCTCGTGGAAGATGAGACGGCGGAAGTTGTAGCTCAGGTTGGCCATGGTCATGCGGGCCTTCGCACGGGTTTGGCCGATTGAGCGGATGGTCAGAGCCATGGGCCCTTTCTCGTAGCCGAACACAGGCGCGGATGGCGGAGCGTGTCGCGTTGCCCCGACGAATATGCCTGGCCATGGGTTTGCCGCGTGGCTTCTTGCGATGGATATGTGAGCGGTACCCTTGCGCCTTCAGCCAAGCCTCATTCCTGGCCGAGCGGTACCTGGTATCGGCCCAAACCGCCTTCGAGCTGTTTGTCTCGTCCAGAACCGAGGAGCGTTCATGCCCGTCGTAGCGAGCCGCATTCGTGCCAGTCTCACCCCGGATGAAGCGCCATTTGCGGTCTATGGACACGTGGTTCTTGTACCCAAAGTGCGGAACCGAAATATCGACAAGGCCAGTATCCTCCTCACCCTCCTTGGTCGTCTTGGCCTTTGAATACTTGACCGTCCAACGCGCATCGGTGTCTTTCTGCGCTGCCTTGGACAGATCATCGGGCCAGATGTCAGATGCAGCCTCACCTGCCTTGGCGCGCGCTTTCTCTGCTTTCGTCATCCGTTGGCGCGGGGCAGAGACCAACGTGGCATCCACAATCTGACCGCCGGTCGGTTTGTATCCCCGCGCGCAGAGCTGAGCTTCAAACGCGGCAAACAGGGCCTTGAAGACACCCGCCTAGGTCAGCTTCTCTCTGAAAAGCCAGATCGTCTTCTGATCAGGTGTCGGCTCCCCGATTTGAAATCCCAGGAACCGCAGCCAACTGAAACGGTCACGAATGAGAAACTCCATCCGCTCATCGCTCAGATTGTGCATCGAGGCCAACACCAGCACCTTGAACATCACAACGGCATCATAGGGCGGGCGACCACCTTTGGGACGTTCCCCATAGCCAAGCACTTCAACAAGAACTGGGCGAAACACTTCGAAATCAACGTGCCGCTCCAAAACCTCAAGCGGATCTCCCATCGCCGAAAGCCGCGCCAAATGATCCGTCAAATCAAACAATCCAGGTGCGGGCATAAACAAAATCCTCCCACATAAAGTGAATCAGATCGTACCACAAAATGCACGGTTTTTAGAGGCTTCCAGCTGAAGAGGTTGTTATCTGAGAATGCGCAATTGAAGTGGATGTATGCGGATGTGTGCATGCAGAATGATTTGATCAAGGATGCCGCTTGAAAAAAATTATGAGGCCATCTCACCATCTTGAGATGGCTGTAGAAGCGGTTAGCGTGGTTGGTGTTAGCGTTCTGGGAATCCGCAGCAAAAAGCGCATATATTGAACGTTTTAATCGTATGGCTCGCGCCAAGAATGGTTGGAGGAGAATATTTTTGAGACGATAGAGGAGGCGCAAGAACAAGGATTTGAATGGCTCTGGACTTACAACAATGTTCCGGCCTAACATGGCAAATGGTGGGCGCATGCCCACCATGAAACTTGAATAGGTGAAAATGGCCACATAATTCTACTTTCGAACTTGATTAAAAATGGGTAGGGTACAGTATGAGATAGTCCCAAGAACTGTGTAACTGCTTATCATTGATTATTACCCCGAAGGGGCTGAGGATAAGCACATGCAACCCGAAGCAATCAAGTCACTGGCACGTGAAACTGCCAGGGGCATCAAAACCGAAGAAGACCTGCATACGTTTCGTCAGGCATTGACCAGGGTAAGCATTGAGGCGGCACTGAATGCCGAGTTCGATGAACACCTTGGCTATGCCAGACATGAGTAGGCCGGAAAATCCAATAACCGCAATGGTCGCAGTCATAAAATGCTGTGCACTGAAGAGGGCGCATTCGAGCTGGAAACACCACGCGACAGAAAGGGTAGCTTGGTGCCAGCACTGGTCAAGCAACACCCATCTCGCTACACCGGTATGGATGACAAGATTCTCAGTCTCTATGCCAAAGGCAATACCACCTGTGACATTGTCGCGCTGTTTCAGGAAATGTAGGGCGTGGCGGTCTCAACCAGCGATAACCTAAATTATCTTTCGCAAATTTGAAGAGGCGGTTCCCTTTATCTGGTTAAATAAAAAGTGACATAACCATTTATTTGACCAGGAGAAGAGTTGCCATGAGCGATGATACAAACAAGCACTTGAACAATGTAGTCCCTATTGATGAACAGGAACTGCAGGGCCATCTCAACAAAGTGGTACTGAAGACTGTGGAAGACACCCTTAACCAGATTCTGGACGTTGAGGCTGATGCGCTGGTGGGTGCTGATCGATATGCACGCACTGAGACGCGCAAAGACGACCGGTCTGGTAGCTACACCAGGAAGTGCCACACAAGGGCTGGAGAGCTTGAGTTAAAGATGCCGAAGCTACGCAAGCAGACCTTTGAGATGGCCATCATAGAGCACTATCGGCACCGTGTAGCGTCAATTGAAGAGGCGTTGCTCGAGATGTATCTGGCAGGTGTTTCAGTACAACGTGTAGAAGACATTACCGCAGCCCTCTGGGGTACCCGTGTCAGCTTAGGGACTATTTCAAAGCTCAACCAGCGTATCTATGGGCAGATTGAAGAGTGGCGTAATCGCCCCATAGAGGGTGATTCCCCTTATGTGTACCTAGACGGTGTTGTGCTCAAACGCAGTTGGGGCGGTGCAGTGAAGAACGTTTCTGTTCTAGTCGCCATAGGTGTTGGGGACGATGGCTACCGCCGCATTCCAGGGATTGTTGAAGGGACTAAGGAGGATAAGGTGGGATGGTCAGGATTCCTGCGTCATTTGCAGGCACGCGGTCTCAAGGGCATCAGGTTGGTGCTCAGTGATGCCTGTCTTGGGCGCAAGGAGTCGATCGGTGACTTCTACCCTGATGCTGAGTGGCAGCGTTGTATTGTGCACTTCTACCGCAACGTCTTCAGTCATGTGTCTCGTGGTCGTGTCAAAGAAGTCTCTCGCATGTTGCAGGCTATTCATGCATCTGAATATCTGGAATCTGCCAGGCATAAGGCCACGGAGGTCGAGAAGAAACTCAGGGACATGAAGTTATCGAGTGTAGCGGATTGGCTGGGTAGTGCATGGAAGAGACCCTGACGTATTATCGGTTTCCAGAAGAGCACTGGATTTGCATTCGGACTAACAATCCTTTGGAGCGGATTATCCGAGAAATCAGGCGGCGAACACGAGTAGTGTGTGCATTCCCGGATGGCAACTCGGCGTTGATGCTTTGTGCGGCAAGGCTTAGACACATCGCGGGGAGCTAGTGGGGAACGCGGAAATATCTGAACATGGATTTGCTCCAAGAGATGGATAAAGAAAAGGATTTTCAGGTAGCGTAACAACCAGATTTAAGGGAAAGCCAAATCAGAAAGTGCGAAAGATTATTGACACTACCCGACAATCGCTTCCAGTGCACTTTGCATCTGGCCACTCGAAACACCCTTCAAATAAAGCCAGGGAATCGCCGCATCCAGGGTCGCTGTGCGCCGGATGTAGGGCGGTACAAGCAAAGATTGAAAGCTCGCCAGTTCACCCTCACGGCGACAAATCTTGGGCACCTCAACGCTGACCTTGCCAACCCCTGTAATCACCTCTCGTTCGGGATGATGGCCACTGCGGACAACGCGCTGGCGTCCGTCAGCCGTTTTTTGACCATCATACTTTGTCATCAACTCATCCAGCTCTGCCTGGACCGCTTCGGCGATTAACTGCTTCGCACCCGATCTGAGTAGCCCTGTCAGTGGATCAATGCCCGCTGGTGTACCCAGATCAATCACAGTATTGTTTGTCATGTGTGGCGTGCTCCTCTTGCTACTTTCGATTGCTAGACAAAACCGATTTCAGCAAGGCACGCCGCATACTTCAACCTATTCAGACACCAGGTTCGGTTATAACTTGCCGAAGTGATCGCCAAACATTATCAAATGTATCGTTAGATTTCTTTTCAAGCAAATGCCAGCTCTAGGTTTTCTCCCTCTTCAGCAATATCGCAATTTTTATTCGCGCCTTTTAATGAGTCTTTAACACATTTAGCTACTACATTTGCCAACCCACAAGGTATAGCGTTTCCAATTTGAGAGTATATTTTGCTATTTGGGCCTAAGAATTCATAATCTGATGGAAAGCTTTGAAGTAGCGTAGCTTCATTAATGGTTAAACGCCTCAAATATGCTGGAGCGTCATGCATGGCTTGAGACTTCCCGCCTTTCATGAGGTGTTGGCGGTACTCCTCAACCCAAGAATACTCACCATGGTAAAGGTGGTGGTTGTCAATAATAGGCGTTCGATTTCCACCCATACTAGCAGGTAGAGTACTAGCCCAGCCGTCTGGATTAAGGGGGCGGCCTTGTTCATTGAATAACATACCCGCATAAGGTGATTTTCTAAGTACAGGTTTTGCTGCTAATGTGACCTTTGCATTGCAAATGTGTTCATTTCCTTCAGAACCTGGCAGTCCGAGAGGAATTAATACTTCACGCAATGTAGGAGCGACTTTATAGGGAATTATATACTTGAATCCAATAAATAACCCATATAATCTAACATAAAAATGCAATAAAACGGAGGGTCATCAATGAAAGACAATACCATATCCACATTTGAGTTATTTCGCCAGTTTCCGGATGCTGAAGCCGCTAGATTGTATTTTGAGGGACAACGCTGGGGAGATTACATATCCTGTCCTCATTGTGGGGAATTTAAGCGTATTACCCCGCGCAAAGGAAAGCGGACAGGATATTACTTATGCCGGGACTGTAAGAGTGAGTTTACGGTGAGAACCGGCACTATCTTTGAACGTTCTCATGTTCCACTACATAAATGGCTATATGCTATTTACTTAACTGTCACCTCGCGCAAGGGCATATCTAGCTTGCAGTTATCTAAACAAATCGGAGTAACTCAAAAGACCGCCTGGTTTATGCAGGCCCGCATTCGTGAAGGGAATTATATACTTGGCTCCAATAAATAACCCATATAATCTAACATAAAAATGCAATAAAACGGAGGGTCATCAATGAAAGACAATACCATATCCACATTTGAGTTATTTCGCCAGTTTCCGGATGCTGAAGCCGCTAGATTGTATTTTGAGGGACAACGCTGGGGAGATTACATATCCTGTCCTCATTATGGGGAATTTAAGCGTATTACCCCGCGCAAAGGAAAGCGGACAGGATATTACTTATGCCGGGACTGTAAGAGTGAGTTTACGGTGAGAACCGGCACTATCTTTGAACGTTCTCATGTTCCACTACATAAATGGCTATATGCTATTTACTTAACTGTCACCTCGCGCAAGGGCATATCTAGCTTGCAGTTATCTAAACAAATCGGAGTAACTCAAAAGACCGCCTGGTTTATGCAGGCCCGCATTCGTGAAACCTGTGATAATAATACAGATAATTTACTTTCTGGCATTGTTGAGATCGATGAGACCTATATCGGTGGGAAGGAACATAACAAACACAAACACAAGAAAGCCCGCGCAGGCCGTGGCGTAGCTGGCAAGCAGGTAGTGGTCGGAATGCGTGAGCGCGGTGGCCGCACAAGGGCTAAGCCTATCCCATCAACTGATATACCGACCCTGCACAAAGAGATTGGCTGTTCAGTGGAATATGGTGCCACCATTTACACAGATGAACACAGGTCATATCAGCATTTACAGTCTGCTTATCAGCATGGTACGGTAACCCATAGTGCGGGAGAATATGTGGGTTCAAACAACATTCATACCAATAGCATTGAAAGTGTCTGGGCTTTACTCAAACGCGGTCTGTATGGGGTATGGCCTCATGCCAGCACTAAACACTTACATCGCTATGTGAACGAAGTGACTTTTAGACTGAATAACGGACCATGTAAGTTACCAACCAATCAACGTATAGAATCACTTATAAGCAACGCGATAGGTAAACGGATTACCTATCGCGAGGTGCTAGCATGAGCAAAGCAATGGAAATAGAATGCGGATATACAGGACGATAATGAGAGCAGGTTACATCAAAGACTATATAAGTGGTGAAGAGGTAAAAGCTACGCCAGAAGAAGTAGAAGCAGTACAAGTCTTTTCCGAAACACTTGTCGAAGATTACGGATACCCCAAAGAACAATTACAAACACGACCACAGTGGCGTGTAAAAGTAAGGCCATCTGATACCAAAAAAGAGTATCCGCTTGATATTGCAGTATTCAACAAAGATAAAAAACCGATAAAAACCTTTTTATTGTCGTTGCGTGCAAACGAAAGACAAGAAAAGATGGTTTAACCCAAAATGGAGTGCAATTGAAAAATTGCATAAGGTAACAGGTGAGCATGGTGAGCTTGTTACTTGAAAAAACTAACAAATCATTGTGTTTGTATTTTGTAGTGAAGTTGGAGTAAAGTATATAATTCCCTTATTTTTTCTTTAGGCTATGCAAATATGCTGAGAGCATAACTAGCTGTGAAATAGTTGATATTGATTCATCAACTTCAAGACAAGAATTAGGAAACAGGCTCATTGAATTTACACTAAAGCATCCAGAGTCAGGAAACCCGCCGCAGTTTTTAGTTGCCCAATTACTATCTAATGTATTTCACTCTTCTGAGACACAAGTAATGGGTGGGGAAGAAAGTGTCTTTGGAACAAACACTACATCAAAAAAACCAGCCGATATTTGGCTAGAAAATAATGATACTCAAACAAACCTCTATGAAGTTACCGTGAAGCCCGTATCTAAGAAAAGATTAGACGATAGCTTAGATGCACTTAAATCTACAGGACATCTTAATCACTCAGTTACTTTTATATGCAGGATGCCCTACGATATAAAAGAGCTGGAAGTAGAGAACGGTAGTTATACATATAAATAAAGGAAAGTTATTTGATTTTGTAGACTATCATGCGTTTTGCATCTCTTTAATTACACTGCTCAACAAACAAAAATTTGACGATGTACTCAATCGTACAGCTGAATTTATTCAAGATATGCACATTTCAATGAGAACTAAGGTTAGCTGGAATGAGTTTTTCGCAGAATAAATCTAACAAGCCAAAGCACACGGACGCAGCAGAACTCCGTTGGTGTTTGAGGCGATGATTGCCCCACTTAATGTATGACATAGTCAGTGGCGCAAACGCGGGTGGGGTCGGGGTTGGTCAGGGTTAGCCAGAGTTGGCCAAAGTCGGTTGGCCGGGCTGGTTCGATTATATTGCAAGCCGCCCGCCTTCGGCAGAACACACAGCATGATTTCGCGGGCAAACTCATGCACAATAGTAT
Source organism: uncultured Gammaproteobacteria bacterium (assembly GCA_951812995.1). GTDB lineage: Bacteria > Pseudomonadota > Gammaproteobacteria > Eutrophobiales > Eutrophobiaceae > UBA7359. The sequence goes on from CATOTD010000002.1 coordinate 217,608, forward strand.
AAAAATCAGGCTGTAATTTACTTGGATAATTGTATGAGAACAGGTGTTATTGGATTAGGCGCAATGGGGGCGAATATGGCAAGGAATCTTGCCCGTGCCGGGCATTTGCTTGCGGTTTACAACCGTACCTTAGCAAAGGCTACGGCAATCGCCCGCGAATGCGCTTGCAGAGTCTCAACAACACCCGCCGCTTTAGCCGAGCAATGCGAGCTCATCATAATCTGTGTCTCGCGTGATGCGGATGTGCTGGAGATGGTCAATGCTATAAAAGCGCATATTATGCCCGAGACGATTATTGTTGATACCTCTACGGTCAGCACTGCCACTGCCAGGCAGGCCGCGACACTATTAAAAGAAGGGAATTATATACTTGAATCCAACTTCACTACAAAATACAAACACAATGATTTGTTAGTTTTTTCAAGTAACAAGCTCACCATGCTCACCTGTTACCTTATGCAATTTTTCAATTGCACTCCATTTTGGGTTAAACCATCTTTTCTTGTCTTTCGTTTGCACGCAACGACAATAAAAAGGTTTTTATCGGTTTTTTATCTTTGTTGAATACTGCAATATCAAGCGGATACTCTTTTTTGGTATCAGATGGCCTTACTTTTACACGCCACTGTGGTCGTGTTTGTAATTGTTCTTTGGGGTATCCGTAATCTTCGACAAGTGTTTCGGAAAAGACTTGTACTGCTTCTACTTCTTCTGGCGTAGCTTTTACTTCTTCACCACTTATATAGTCTTTGATGTAACCTGCTCTCATTATCGTCCTGTATATCCGCATTCTATTTCCATTGCTTTGCTCATGCTAGCACCTCGCGATAGGTAATCCGTTTACCTATCGCGTTGCTTATAAGTGATTCTATACGTTGATTGGTTGGTAACTTACATGGTCCGTTATTCAGTCTAAAAGTCACTTCGTTCACATAGCGATGTAAGTGTTTAGTGCTGGCATGATGCCATACCCCATACAGACCGCGTTTGAGTAAAGCCCAGACACTTTCAATGCTATTGGTATGAATGTTGTTTGAACCCACATATTCTCCCGCACTATGGGTTACCGTACCATGCTGATAAGCAGACTGTAAATGCTGATATGACCTGTGTTCATCTGTGTAAATGGTGGCACCATATTCCACTGAACAGCCAATCTCTTTGTGCAGGGTCGGTATATCAGTTGATGGGATAGGCTTAGCCCTTGTGCGGCCACCGCGCTCACGCATTCCGACCACTACCTGCTTGCCAGCTACGCCACGGCCTGCGCGGGCTTTCTTGTGTTTGTGTTTGTTATGTTCCTTCCCACCGATATAGGTCTCATCAATCTCAACAATGCCAGAAAGTAAATTATCTGTATTATCGTTACAGGTTTCACGAATGCGGGCCTGCATAAACCAGGCGGTCTTTTGGGTTACTCCGATTTGTTTAGATAACTGCAAGCTAGATATGCCCTTGCGCGAGGTGACAGTTAAGTAAATAGCATATAGCCATTTATGTAGTGGAACATGAGAACGTTCAAAGATAGTGCCGGTTCTCACCGTAAACTCACTCTTGCAGTCCCGGCATAAGTAATATCCTGTCCGCTTTCCTTTGCGCGGGGTAATACGCTTAAATTCCCCATAATGAGGACAGGATATGTAATCTCCCCAGCGTTGTCCCTCAAAATACAATCTAGCGGCTTCAGCATCCGGAAACTGGCGAAATAACTCAAATGTGGATATGGTATTGTCTTTCATTGATGACCCTCCGTTTTATTGCATTTTTATGTTAGATTATATGGGTTATTTATTGGATTCAAGTATATAATTCCCTAAAAGAAAGTAATGCGCATTTTCTTGATTGCCCGGTATCGGGCGGTGTTGAAGGTGCTAAAAATGCTACCTTGGCGATGATGGTCGGTGGTACCGAAGCCATTCTTGAAAAAGCCCGTGCAACGCTTGATGCTATGGCCGCCAATATTGTCTATATCGGTGCTAGCGGCTCCGGGCAGGCAACAAAGGCCGTCAATCAAATCATGGTCGCTGGCATTAATCAGGCGGTCACTGAAGCACTCGCATTTGGCAAGGCCATGGATCTCCCCATGGATAAGGTTGTCGATATTGTCGCAACTGGTGCTGCTGGTAACTGGTTTTTAGAACATCGTGGTAAGTCCATGCTGGCGAGCAATTTTGCACCTGGTTTTAAGCTCGCCCTACACCATAAGGATCTTACAATCTGCAAAGAAATGACACAATCAATCAGCAAGCAGGCCCTACCCGTCGTGGCCATGACCTTGATGCACTACCAACGCCTGATGGATGCGGGTTATGGTGACGAAGATATTTCCGCACTGTTGCGCCTGAAACAGGATAATTTAAATTAATTTTTTCTGAACGACCCAAGCCATTTTCAGTCTATCCAAAATAATTGACGATGCGGCCTATTTATGCACAATAGTCCGCCGCGTAGAATCAAGGAAGCGGGTGCTTCCGTGCTTAAAAATAATGTTTGAACGGGTCTGAGTAAACCACTATGTCTGTCACAATCAAAGTAAAATCGTTGACGAAATCTTTCGGCCCTATTCATGCGGTGCGGGGAGTGTCGTTTGACGTAAGCCATGGCGAAGTCCTCGGTTTTCTCGGCCCGAACGGTGCTGGAAAATCAACCACGATGAAAATGATTACCGGCTTTCTGGAGCCGACCAGTGGCACGGTTGAAGTTAATGGTTGTGATGTGCAAGACACGCCGATTGCCGTCAAACGTGCCATCGGTTATTTACCAGAAGGTGCGCCCGCCTATGGCGAGATGACCGTAAGAAGTTTTCTGAATTTTATCGCCGATATTCGGCAGTTGACGGGTAGCCACCGCCAACAACGCATTGCTGAGGTTATCGACAGCATCAATATTAAAGATGTCATCGATCAGAGCATTGAAACCTTATCCAAGGGGTTTAAACGCCGCGTTGGCATTGCCCAAGCACTCTTGCACAACCCCAAGGTTCTAATCCTTGATGAACCGACTGACGGACTCGATCCGAATCAGAAGCATGAAGTGCGTAATCTGATCAAAGAGATGTCTCAAGACAAAGCGATTATCATCTCCACACATATTCTCGAAGAAGTGCATGCTGTTTGTTCACGCGCCATCATCATTGCATCTGGCGCATTATTATTCGATGGCACGCCCGCCGAACTGATTGCCAAATCTGATCGCCATGATATAGACCATGCCTTTCGCTTGATTACGGCGGCCACAGAACCCGTGGAAACAGAGGAGATCGCATGAGCACCTTGTTTGCAATCTATAAACGCGAATTTACCAGCTACTTTGTAACCCCTGTTGCTTATGTATTTATTGTCATATTTTTATTCATGACGGGCATTTTTACGTTTTATATCGGCGCATTTTTTGAAACAAATCAGGCTGATCTGGAACCCTTTTTTCGCTTTCATCCATGGTTATATTTGTTTTTGATACCCGCGATCTCTATGCGTCTTTGGTCTGATGAACGCAAAAGCGGCACCATAGAATTATTAATGACCTTACCGATATCCATTACTGATGCTGTGCTCGGTAAATATCTTGCGGCCTGGAGTTTTACAGCTATTGCGCTGGCCTTGACTTTTCCTATGTGGCTTACGGTTAATTATCTTGGCAATCCGGATAATGCCGTTATCCTGGCAAGCTATACAGGCAGTTTGATTATGGCGGGCGGATTTCTCGCCATAGGTTCATGTATCTCGGCCTTTACCAAAAGCCAGGTTATCGCATTCGTCATCAGCGTCGTTATCTGTTTCATGTTCATACTCAGTGGTTTCCCAATGGTGCTGGATTTATTTCGGGGCTGGGTACCACAAGCGGTATTGGATGCGATCGCCTCGTTTAGTTTCTTAACCCATTTCACGTCTATCAAAAAAGGGGTTATTGATATTCGCGATGTCATTTACTTCAGCGCATTAATCATATTCTGGCTATACGTGAACGTTGTCGTGGTCGAGATGAAGAAGGCAAGCTGATCATGAAGGTCTCCGTAAAAAACAAAATTGTCTCTGGTACCGGTTTGATATTAGCCACCTGCCTGTTTGTCGCTACCATCATCCTGGCCAATACGGCTTTAACGTCATGGCGTATCGATTTAACGGAAAATAATCTGTTTACGCTTTCTGCTGGCACAAAGAATATTCTCCGTAATCTTGAAGAACCTGTGCAAATTGATTTTTATTTCTCACAAAAGGCCATGAGCGACTTTCCTTTATTGGTTAACTACGGTGTGCGGGTGCGGGATATGCTGGAAGAATATGCCACTTATGCTGATGGAAAATTAATCCTCAACATTATTGAGCCAGACACGTTTTCTGAAGCAGAAGACCAGGCTGTAGCCAGCGGTCTGCGTACTGTTGCTGCTAACACGGCTGGCGATAGAGCCTACTTTGGTCTGGTCGGCACAAACGCAACCGATGACGAAAAGGTGATTCCTTTTTTTCAGACTAACCGTGAGGTGGCACTCGAATATGATATAACAAAACTCATCTTTGATCTGGCCTATCCAGAAAGACGTGTTGTTGGTGTTGTCTCACAACTGCCCATTATGGCTACAGCGGATACCCCGGCTGGACGTGACTGGACGATTATCAGTGCCTTGAAAGATTCTTTTGATGTAAAAAACCTGAGCCAGGATCCTGACATGCTGGCCGCTAATATAGACGTAGATAGTCTTGATGTGTTAATGCTAGTACACCCCAAAAAGCTGAATACTCAAGTCTTATACGCGATCGATCAATATCTCTTGCGTGGCGGCAAGGCCATTATATTTATCGACCCGCTTGCAGAACTTGATCAAACACGACCCGATCCGGCTAATCCGAATATCGTGCCCGATCTTGCCTCTTACTTACCCGAGTTACTCGAACGCTGGGGGCTGGAAATGAGCAAAGACAAGATTGTTGGTGATATTAACGCTGCGATGCGGGTGCGTTCAGATGACGTGCGCAACCCACAGGGGGTTGATTACCTGCCCTGGCTAAGATTAACAGACAAGAATTTTAATAAAGATGATTTTTCTACCCGCGAACTAAACCTGATCCACTTGGGCACCGCCGGTTCTTTGGAAATCACAGAGGATAAAGGGCTGACTATCACGCCATTGATTCAAACATCGAAGCAATCAACGAAACTGGAACGTGATTTAATCCTGTTTCAACGTGATCCCAACATCATCATGAATAACTTCAAATCAGAAGACAAACAGATGTTAATAGCGGCGCGCATTAGCGGTCGGGCAAAAAGTTATTTCCCTGATGGAAAACCCGCGACAGATGAGGCCGATGATGAAACTGTTGATGAAGCATTTACCGCTACCGGTGAGATCAATGTAATCCTGGTATCTGACACTGATATCATGGCCGATCATTTCTGGACCCGCCCACAAACCATGTTTGGTATAGACGTACCACAACCCATCGCCAACAATGGTGACTTCGTGATAAACAGCATTGAAAACCTGTCTGGTAATACCGATTTAATCAGTCTGCGCGGACGCGAAAAATATGCACGGCCATTTGCAATCGTCGATAATATACGTCGCGAAGCCGAAGCAAAATTTCGCGAACGCGAGGCAGAGTTGCAAACCCGTCTTGAAGAGACTGAAAAAAAGATACGGGCCTTGCAACAAGAACAAGGCAATGAACAGTCTTATTTGCTGAACAACGAGTTAACCAAAGAGATTGAAAAGTTTAGAGCCGACCGACTTGCTATAAGAAAAGAATTGCGTGATGTGCAACACGAATTAAAGAAAAACATTGAAAAACTGGGTGCGCAATTACGCTTTATAAATATCGTATTAATACCATTATTGATAACACTGATGGCATTATTTGTCGGCATTTACCGCGCTAACAAACGCGCCTAAAGATACGCCATGTTTAAAAATAAACTCATTGCACTTTCACTCATCACAGCAATCGTAATTATTACTGCATCGATATTCGTTAAACTACGCGCTCCCCAATCCGAAAAAGAAAAAATACCTTTTTTCCCAAAATTGGCAGAACAGATAGCGTCCGTCAACCACATTTCTATTAAGGCTTATGATGAAGAAGTCAACCTTTCGCGCGTAGCCAATGACTGGGGGGTCGATGAATTTGATGGCTATCCGGCCCTACCAGATAAAGTAAAAAGTGCGGTGCTCGGGGCCGCTGATTTAAAGATTAACGCTAAAAAAACAGCCCTGCCAAGACTTTACAACCGCCTGGGTGTAGAAGGCCCTGAGGTCGAAGATTCAACGTCTTTATTATTTACCTTAAAAGATGCTGAGGAAAATAAAATCCTTGCAATAATCGTCGGTAAGCAACGTCGCAGTAGTGCATCGCAAAGCACGCCTGGCTTATATATTCGTCAGCCTGAAGACGCACAATCTTATCTGGTTGATGGCGTGATGGACATTACTGCGACCAAAACCGACTGGATTGAGCGCACATTGTTCGATATTCCGGCTGACGCGGTAAGGGCCATACGCATTGAACATGCAGAGGGTGATGCCTACACCTTATTCAAAAATGAGCAAGGTCAAGAACAATTTCAACTTGAGGGACTCCCCGTTGGCAAAAAATTAGCATCTGATCTGATCATTGCCCGCTATGGGAATCTCTTGCAAGACATGCAGATTAACGGTGCCCGTGCTAAAGATAAATTGCCGGAACAAAAAAGCGCGAGCCAGGTGCTGGTCCACACTTTTGAAGGCATTGTTGTCGATATGACGGCCTTTGAATATGACGGTATACCATACAGTGCATTTGCATTCAGATTTGATGCAAGCCTGATGCCAGAGGATGCGGACACAGAAAAAATCGAAGGTGTTAAAACATTTATCGCCAACATGAATGCGCGCGTACTGAACTGGTGGTATGAAATACCGCCTTTCAAATATGAGGTCATTAAAAAACGATCAGATAGCATCATGCGTGATGATAAAAACACGAGCAGAGAAAAATCAGATTAAACTAAAATCTGACCGGTCAAACAAACCACGGCCGCAACTGGAAGCCTCTAAAAACCGTACATTTTGTGGTACGATCTGATTCACTTGATGTGGGAGGATTTTGTTTATGCACGCACCTGGATTGTTTGATTTGACGGATCATTTGGCGCGGCTTTCGGCGATGGGAGATCCGCTTGAGGTTTTGGAGCGGCACGTTGATTTCGAAGTGTTTCGCCCAGTTCTTGTTGAAGCGCTTGGCTATGGGGAACGTCCCAAAGGTGGTCGTCCGCCCTATGATGCCGTTGTGATGTTCAAGGTGCTGGTGTTGGCCTCGATGCACAATCTGAGCGATGAGCGGATAGAGTTTCTCATTCGTGCCCGTTTCAGTTGGTTGCGTTTCCTGGGATTTCAAATTGGGGAGCCGACACCTGATCAGAAGACGATCTGGCTTTTCAGAGAGAAGCTGACCTAGGCGGGTGTCTTCAAGGCCCTGTTTGCCGCGTTTGAAGCTCAGCTCTGCGCGCGGGGATACAAACCCACCGGCGGTCAGATTGTGGATGCCACGTTGGTCTTTGCCCCGCGCCAGCGGATGACGAAAGAAGAGAAAGCGCGCGCCAAGGCAGGTGAGGCCGCATCTGACATCTGGCCCGATGATCTGTCCAAGGCAGCGCAGAAAGACACCGATGCGCGTTGGACGGTCAAGTATTCAAAGGCCAAGACGACCAAGGAGGGTGAGGAGGATACTGGCCTTGTCGATATTTCGGTTCCCCACTTTGGGTACAAGAACCACGTGTCCATTGACCGCAAATGGCGCTTCATCCGGGGTGAGACTGGCACGAATGCGGCTCGCTACGACGGGCATGAACGCTCCTCGGTTCTGGACGAGACAAACAGCTCGAAGGCGGTTTGGGCCGATACTGGATATCGGTCGTCCAAGAACGAAGACTGGCTCAAAGCACAGGGGTACCGCTCACACATTCACCGCAAGAAGCCACGCGGCAAACCCATGGCCAAACACATTCGTCGGGGCAACGCGACACGCTCCGCCATCCGCGCCTGTGTTCGGCTACGAGAAAGGACCCATGGCTCTGACCATCCGCTCAATCGGCCAAACCCGTGCGAAGGCCCGCATGACCATGGCCAACCTGAGCTACAACTTCCGCCGTCTGATTTTCCACGAGCGACGACAGGCCACAGCCTGACTCCGCCCAAATTCCGGAAATACCCGCCCTGGCAGACCCAAACAGCGCAACACAGCCTCAAATACCACCGACCTTGACCTTCACACCCGCTATGCGGGTGACAACGACTGGTGCTCGCGTCAAAATCCATCCAGAATCAGCGTTGTTCGAGGTCTCCAAATGGTTTATTTATTTAGATCGCGGAGAGACTGATGAACACAACAATATTGTCCAGACCGAGAAAACTGATACCGTGAGACCTTTGCACAAAACACCACATTTGAAGATTATGCCTACATTGGTTTAATGTTTAGCCGCTGGGCGGGGTCGATCTGGGCGTGGGTCGAACTAGGTCAAGCGGGGCTGGATCAGGTTGGACGTGGGTTGAGTCAAGCTGAGCCGAGCGTGGGTAAGCATCACTTAAGGGAACCTCTATTAATGCAATCACTTTCCAATTTATTGGCTCAGAGAGGTTAAAAAAACCAATTTGATCCAAAAAGCCGGTAGTCTCCGTACAGCCCTTGTCTCGGCTTTACTTCGTTTTCAAGACGCACTGACCCGTTCCAGAAAGCATAAACGCCTCATATTGTACCTTAGATTCATCAAGCCGATATGCATGCTTGTTCGCGTAATGCAAATGCAAGGAACCGCTTTGCGGCGTAAATTGCGCTGTGCTCCAAACACAGGTTCGACCCGACTACGAACTTTGGAGCGCGTGCGCTTACCTTGCGCCTTGAGAAACGCTACTTTTTCCTCTGACCGATAGGCACTGTCAGCCCAGACATCTTTACTGGTATTGCTGTCATCTGGCAGGTCGGCAAAAACCTGCGCATCATGGACGCTGGCATCAGTGACCTGATAGTCACGAATCAACTTGTTGTCATGGTCTATCTGTATGTGGTTCTTGTAAGCAAAATGGCTACGGCTATGTTTCTTCGTCCAGCGGGCCTCGGTATCTTTCTGACACCCTTTGTTATCGCACCAGGACAGCTCCTGCCTTAATCCGTGCATTGTCTTCCCAACGCTTACGCGGCACCAGTGCCGGAATGATTGAGGAGGCAACTATCTGATCCTTGCGAGCGATATAAATCGCCTGGTTCAACGAGAACTGCTCAAACAACGATTCCATCAGACCCAGCGCCGCTAACCGATGCTTGAATGCCCAGCAGGTTTTGGCATCAGCGACTCGTTGCTGGCTAGCAAGACCCAGAAACTGCTGGAAACTGCAACGGTCTTCGATTTGGTATTCCAACTGAGCATCGCTAAGACCATACAGATTTTGCACAAGCAGTCCCTTGAACATCATCACTACGTCTGTTGGGCGTTGCCCGCCTGACGCTTACGTTGTTTCTCATGAACCTTGTTCAACAACGACCGAAAAGATCCCCAGTCAACCGTCTTTTCCAGTTCAGGCAGAGGATTACCCAACTGTTTGAGACGATAGTCTTGAAGATTAAACAGAGAACCGAAAATGTCATTGCTCATGGAAGTTTATTTGTCAGTTTGGAAACTTCAACATTATACCAAATAACGTCATTAATAGAGATACCATTATCTCTGTTTCCATTACTTACCAACTCATCTTTTATCGTTTTCGGCAATTCATCAATTACTGCTTTGGGGAATTGAGACAACAACTCTCGCGGAAACTCACGCAAGATATCGGCATCGTATTCCTCGGTCAGATAGCTAAATCCCCGCCGGTTGAGCAAGAAGCTGATAAGCTGCTGGATATCCTTGTTCCAGGGTAGCTTGAAATATTCTACCCAAATCAGTTTGAACAATCGCTTGACTATCTGCCGCCGGTCAAAACCACGCCGCTGGTGACGCTTGCTGGTACGCTCTTGCATCAGCAAGGTGTATGCGTCTTTTTCTAGCTGATAGACTCTGCCCGCTTTCTCGATCTCACCCAGCGTCTTACCTGCTTCGTAGTGTGCAAAATAAACACCAGTATTTTTTGCGCCCAGATCGATTGCGATTGGGCTGATTAGATCACTTTTGTTTGACATATCACTCTCCTTAAAAACCTTACAGCATTTGAGTTACCTAAGCTGGCTTTTTATACACCATTACGGTCAGATTGTTTTGCAGGACGATGACCGATACAGATTATAGGCGCACTACCCGTAAACAGATTTTCTACGATAAAGATTATGCCATTTTAGACTGGTAGCGTCCCGCGTTTTTTGCTGTTTAGCACAAGCAACAGAATGTATTCATCGAAAATACTTGGCAAGCGCACGATATTTTTAAAATCACGATTCCATTCCCTTCAAGCCTTTCCATCCTGATACCTTTGTACTAAAGCAATCCCGACCCGGTCCAACCCAACCCCGCCCATGACGGGCTTAATGCAGCGGTCTCATCCTGCTACAGCTTCTCAACACCGTGTACCGCGACTGAAACGCCATGCAAACCTTGTAATATAGACAAACAATTCCAACACCATGATGTTGATATTAGCGGTTAATGAATAATTGATGGCATTGATAAATAACGGCCATACTTCATGTTATTTCTGGCTTAATTCAGCTAAGTATTTGCTGTTGTTAAGAGTTGCTTTCTTATCCACATTTTCTGTGGATAGTGCTGTGGATATTGTGCTCACAGTGCTTCAATATGACCATGGTTATGTCCTCTATGACAAAAGTGTTAAAAACTAACCAATAATTAATATTTATTTATTATTCAATGGCTTACACTATTGTTATTTGTCTTCAGGGAAATTTAGTCGTTATTATGTTGCTACCAATGCGATTAGCTGCATCGCTGTGCATAAAAATTTATTATTGACAAAAACTAAAACAGGGGAACTCTGTATAAGACCTATGTTCTAACAATGCAGAAGCAAATTTTCCTGCCTACCCCTGGGTAGGAAAAGCGTCGGGAAAGTCATATCTTCCGACCATCATTATTATAGACCCTGGATGTAATTACCCCTCCCTAGCACATCCGGGGTTTTTTTATGCGTTAGCATCAGTCTAAAAAAGCCAATCTGCGAGTCTCTGGCGGGACTCATCAAGCCCAACACCTGTGAGTGCAGAAAATTGTTGAACGCTGGCATTGATAGCGGGTAATTCAGCGCGCACTTTGGCCATAGCCTTATTGGCCGCATGTTTAGACAACTTATCCGATTTGTTCAAAAGGATATGTAGCGGTAAGTCGCACCGCTTGCAGTAATCAAGCATAACGTGATCCAATTTTCCCATTGGATGGCGGATATCCATAATTAAAAATATCCCTTTAAGAGACGTTCTCTCTTGCAGATAGCGCGCTAATAATGTTGTCCACGCATTGCGCGTTGATGCATTGACTCGCGCATAGCCATAGCCCGGTAAATCAACAATATGCGTCGCATCATTGTACGCAAAATAATTCAGCTCTCTGGTTCTGCCGGGTAATTTACTCGTCCTTGCAAGTGCACGGCGGTGGGTAATTTTATTCAGGACACTCGATTTTCCAACATTAGAACGCCCTGCAAAGGCAACCTCAGCCTTGGTAACAGAGGGAAGCTGACTAAACGATACAACGCCTTTGATAAATTCAAAACGGCTGTACCAGCCATTGGGTAATGTTTGTTCAATATTTATAGATTTTAACTCCGTTGAATTGTCAGGTTCTGTCTTATTGGTTAGAATGAGCCGCGCATTACTGAAGATGATTAACCACTCATTTTGTATCAGGGCGCTACCTGAACAGTAATCATACTATGAGTTTATCGTCACTACTTGACATATTTGTCAGTTAAAGGATCGTAAGCATTATGAATAATTTTTATTTCACTGTTATCAGTCTATTGCTACTAAACGCTGGTGTTAGTTTTGCTGCCGATGGCGATCCTGTGAAGGGCAAGGCACTTTCACAACCCTGTGCTGCGTGCCATGGTGCCGATGGTAATAGCGTGAGTCCAATCTGGCCAAAACTTGCCGGTCAACATGTCGACTATTTTGTTAAACAATTACAGGATTTCAAGGCGGGTAACCGCGTCAATGCGCAGATGGCACCGATGGTAGCATCATTGAGTGAACAGGATATGTATGATCTAGGGGCTTATTATGCCCGCCAAAAAATTACCACGGGTGTTGCAGACCCGGTGCTGGTTGAAGCAGGTCAACTTATCTATCGCGCTGGCGACTATATTACGGGTGTCCCCGCCTGCATGGCCTGTCACGGGCCTAATGGTGCTGGCAACCCAACTGCCTTGTACCCGGCTTTAAGTGGTCAACACGCGGCCTATACTGCCAATCAGCTAAAAATGTTCAAGGCTGAAGAACGTAAGAATGACCCGAATAATATGATGCGTACGATTACCGGGCCGATGACGAATCGCCAAATCGAGGCCGTCTCTGAATATATTCAGGGCTTACACTAAAAAGATCAAAAATGCTGACGCAAAATCTCTGATTTACAGGTCTTAAGTCGCTAAAGGTATAAAACTCGAAAATTAATCAGCAATTTTAAGGGATACGCATGAAAAAAATTATCACGACTCTTTTTACGATTTCACTGCTTTTCACAAGTAGCCAATCAATAGCCGCGGGGGATGGCTATGTGCGCATTACGCCAACCCAGCCCACGCAAACTGCGGGCAAGATCGAAGTATTGGAAGTTTTCTGGTATGCCTGTCCGCATTGTTTCGATTTTGAACCCTATATAAGCAAATGGTTAGCAACCAAACCGGATGATGTTGCATTTCGCCGTATGCCAGGTATTTTTCGCGAAAGCTGGATCCCGCACGCCAAGGCCTACTATACGGCTGAAAAATTAGGTGTCCTGGACACTATCCATACAGCATTATTTGATGCTATACACAAGCGCAAGAAAAAGATTCATGGCGACGATGCCATAAAAAAATTCTTTGTCCAGCACGGTGTTGACCGCGCCGAATTTATGAAAATATATGAATCTGGCGAGGTTGAGCGTAAGGTGAAACAAGCCTATGTCATGGGTCAGCGTTATAAACTCATGGGGGTGCCAGCCGTTATTGTGAATGGCAAGTATATGATCAGTGGCTCTACCGCTGGCAGCTTTGAGAATGTACTAAAAGTGATTAACCAACTTGTCGATAAAGAACGGGCCAGCACGGGCGTTTATGATGAAAAGCCAAAGGCTTCTTCAACATCAAGCAAATCACAAAAATCTGAAAGCACCAAAAAGGTGGATCCCTCGAAACCTTCATGGACTACTTTAACCTCAAAGGATGAAATGACAGGCAAATTTTCGGCATATGCATTGTCTTCTACTGCTTACCCTTCCAAGAAAATGGAATTTCCATACCATGATGTAAATAGCTGGGTGTTGGCTACGATGCAAAGAACGAATGGGTTTACTTCGGTTTTAATAATGCTCCAAATCTAGCAAACGATGAGACTGAATATGGTTACAACCTGATTCGCACTCGTATTAGGTGGAACGACAACGTCTAGAATGTATCATTAACTCAAGATTGGAGTTCAAAGTTTATAGACTTCGATAACGACATTGTTGCTATATCAAAAATTGTAGCATCCAGCACGGTATTGCTTGAGCTTCCATGGTACGGACAACAACCGACTTATTTCAAGTATTCTCTTAACGGCTCACCAAAAGCAATTTCCGAGATTAGGGCAAAATGTGCTACCAACAGGGTATCTCTATTAATTACGCTATTTGGTACAATGTTGAAGTTTCCAAACTGACAAAGAAACTTCCATGAGCAATGACATTTTCAGTTCCCTGTTTAATCTTCAGATAACATAAATTATCTTTCGCAAATATGAAGAGGCGGTTTTCCTTTATCTGGTTAAATAAAAAGTGACATAACCATTTATTTGACCAGGAGAAGAGTCGCCATGAGCGATGATACAAACAAGCACTTGAACAATGTAGTCCCTATTGATGAACAGGCACTGCAGGGCCATCTCAACAAAGTGGTACTGAAGACTGTGGCAGACACCCGCAAGCAGATGCTGGACGTTGAGGCTGATGCGCTGGTGGGTGCTGATCGATACGAACGCACTGAGACGCGCAAAGACGACCGGTCTGGTAGCTACACCAGGAAGTGCCACACAAGGGCCGGAGAGCTTGAGTTAAAGATGCCGAAGCTACGCAAGCAGACCTTTGAGATGGCGATCATAGAGCGCTATCGACACCGTGTAGCGTCAATTGAAGAGGCGTTGCTCGAGATGTATCTGGCAGGTGTTTCAGTACAACGTGTAGAAGACATTACCGCAGCATTGTGGGGTACCCGTGTCAGCTTAGGGACTATTTCAAAGCTCAACCAGCGTATCTATGGGCAGATTGAAGAGTGGCGTAATCGCCCCATAGAGGGTGATTTCCCTTATGTATACCTGGACGGTGTTGTGCTCAAACGCAGTTGGGGCGGTGCAGTGAAGAACGTTTCTGTTCTAGTCGCCATAGGTGTTGGGGACGATGGCTACCGCCGCATTCCAGGGATTGTTGAAGGTACTAAGGAGGATAAGGTGGGATGGTCAGGATGCCTGCGTCATTTGCAGGCACGCGGTCTCAAGGGCATCAGGTTGGTGCTCAGTGATGCCTGTCTTGGGCGCAAGGAGTCGATCGGTGACTTCTACCCTGAAGCTGGCTGGCAGTGTTGTATTGTGCACTTCTACCGCAACGTCTTCAGTCATGTGTCTCGTGGTCGTGTCAAAGAAGTCTCTCGCATGTTGCAGGCTATCCATGCATCTGAATATCTGGAATCTGCCAGGCATAAGGCCACGGAGGTCGAGAAGAAACTCAGGGACATGAAGTTATCGAGTGTAGCGGATTGGCTGGGTAGTGCATGGAAGAGACCCTGACGTATTATCGGTTTCCAGAAGAGCACTGGATTTGCATTCGGACTAACAATCCTTTGGAGCGGATTATCCGAGAAATCAGGCGGCGAACTCAAGTAGTGGGAGCATTCCCGGATGGCAACTCGGCGTTGATGCTTTGTGCGGCAAGGCTTAGACACATCGCGGGGAGCTAGTGGGGAACGCGGAAATATCTGAACATGGATTTGCTCCAAGAGATGGATAAAGAAAAGGACTTTCAGGTAGCGTAACAAACAGATTTAAGGGAAAGCCAAATCAGAAAGTGCGAAAGATTATTGACACTGCCAATCTTCAAGACTATCGTCTCAAACAGTTGGGTAATCCTCTGCCTGAACTGGAAAAGACGGTTGACTGGGGATCTTTTCGGTCGTTGTTGAACAAGGTTCATGAGAAACAACGTAAGCGTCAGGCGGGCAACGCCCAACAGACGTAGTGATGATGTTCAAGGGACTGCTTGTGCAAAATCTGTATGGTCTTAGCGATGCTCAGTTGGAATACCAAATCGAAGACCGTTGCAGTTTCCAGCAGTTTCTGGGTCTTGCTAGCCAGCAACGAGTCCCTGATGCCAAAACCTGTTGGGCATTCAAGCATCGGTTAGCGGTGCTGGGTCTGATGGCATCGTTGTTTGAGCAGTTGTCGTTGAACCCAGCGGCTTATATCGCTCGCAAGGATCAGATAGTTGCCTCCTCAATCATTCCGGCACTGGTGCCGCGTAAGCGTTGGGAAGACAATGCACGGATTAAGGCAGGAGCTGTCCTGGTGCGATAACAAAGGGTGTCAGAAAGATACCGAGGCCCGCTGGACGAAGAAACATAGCCGTAGCCATTTTGCTTACAAGAACCACATACAGATAGACCATGACAACAAGTTGATTCGTGACTATCAGGTCACTGATGCCAGCGTCCATGATGCGCAGGTTTTTGCCGACCTGCCAGATGACAGCAATACCAGTAAAGATGTCTGGGCTGACAGTGCCTATCGGTCAGAGGAAAAAGTAGCGTTTCTCAAGGCGCAAGGTAAGCGCACGCGCTCCAAAGTTCGTAGTCGGGTCGAACCTGTGTTTGGAGCACAGCGCAATTTACACCGCAAAGCGGTTCCTTGCATTTGCATTACGCGAACAAGCATGCATATCGGCTTGATGAATCTAAGGTACAATATGAGGCGTTTATGCTTTCTGGCACGGGTCAGTGCGTCTTGAAAACGAAGTAAAGCCGAGACAAGGGCTGTACGGAGACTACCGGCTTTTTGGATCAAATTGGTTTTTTTAACCTCTCTGAGCCAATAAATTGGAAAGTGATTGCATTAATAGAGGTTGCCAATACTGTTTTCCAAAAATGCACGCTTCTCCGCCTCGGATATAAAACCAGTCGCAATCACAGCATCATCAAAACCCTCTCGTTTCAGGTAAGCCTTTATTCTACTATCCAGCCCGTGACCTACGAGAATGAGTTGTTGGTTACCCGAAGATTGTTTCTTCATTTCCACAAAACCATGCACTAGCCGCTCAATGTTTTTATGCGGGAGGCTGCTGGAAACAGAGAAGAAACATTCACCGCGGATGGCATATTTTCGTTTTACGGTTTGCCAGTTACTTGCTACGACTTTGTTGATATCTGCAAGCGGTCCCTCGTGCACCACGGCAATCTTATCACTAGCAACATTCAGCACTTCAGTGATGCGCTGCTTTGAGAATTGAGATACGGTGATAATTTGCGATGCTGAGCGAGTCGCACGCGGGATGACCAGGTGATAGAGACAACGCCTGATTAGCGGTACTGATTCTGAGATGTCGCAAAAGTTCATGTCATGTATAACGACAACCGTCGGCAGAGTTGTAAACATTGGGGCAAGGTTTCCTGGACAGCACAAAATGTCTGCGTTGTTGCTTTGTGTTGCGCGCCCGATAGCAAGCTGCTGGTACAAAAAGCGTGAGCATGGATTACTGCCGCTTACAGGAGAAACATAGCATTGAAAACTCAGCGTATCTTGATAATAAACATGATTGAGTCTATTAGTCAGACAGACGATATGTGTGTCCGGCAATAAACACAGTTCGGCCAACAGGCTATCGACATAGGTTTGTCCCCTCGGTTTTTTCCAGGCACAATGAACAGTAAATCCACCAGAATTTTCAAACGCCTTGCGCCAATATTGGACGGAATTTACTTGTGGTTGATGAGGCATAAGAACATGACTTCTTAAGCCTCAACCGGATTGTTTTTGTTGTGGTCGCTGGTTTTGACAGTGTCGCGTTTCCAGACTTCCAACACCGCCGCGAACGCCAGTATGATCCAAAAGTAACGACCCTCGGAGTGTATATCAACTAGATTGAATGTCAGTATGCCGATGAACGCGCTTGTGAATACAACTTTCCATATCCGTTGTGGTGGCGATAGTGCTGGCATGGGCCTTAACATAATGACCAGGGCGTATGCGAGCAACGCTAGAAACGGCACCATCCCCAGTAACCCCGCTTCCACGAGTACTTTAAGATAACCGCTGTGAATACCAGCTATCCCAAACTGATGAGATTCCACGTTATACATCCGAAACCCTATCCCCTTCACGGGATTATCCGAGAACGACTCCAGGGCAAACCGCCATCTTGCGGATCTGCCAACGTCCAAAGTGATTCCGCGTGTATTTCCGCGTGTATTGTACGTTTTTATCTTTGGCTTGGTAGGAGCGACTGCTACTTCCATCTTTGGTATGGACCACCAAAACACAAACACCGCTGCAAAAATGATCGGGATTGTGACAATGTGAACCTTGATGAGATGAGATGCTCGGTTGAACATGAGTAGTGCCGCGAGGACAGCCCAGAGTACGAGTACGACAAGTGTCGTAGCAGTAAGAATTGACCCAATAAGCACAAATGTTACAAGACCAGCAGCAATCAATTTGGGAAGAATGCGGTGGGAATTCAAAATTATACCCACTTTGGCTGAGTCGGAGCACCTGCTACTGCCGTCTTTGGCTCAGGGGCACTTGGAGTTTCTTTTGCCGAAAAAAGACGATCAAGGGAAGTGCTAGCGGTAGGCATGGCACGCCAGAACACAAACACCGCTGCAAAAATGATCAGGGTTGTGACAATGTGAACCTTGATGAGATGAGATGCTCGATTGAACATGAGTAGTACCGCGAGGACAGCCCAGAGTACGAGCATGATAAGTGTCGCAGATCGAGAACCAGTAAGAATTAACCCAATAAGCACAAGCGTTACAAGACCTGCGGCAATCAATTTGGGAAGAATGCGGCGGGAATTCAAAATGATACCGATTCCCAAGGAGTAACACACTACGGAAAGCAACCCTAATGTGTTCATGCCAGCGAGGCGTCCGGTTATTGTCCATGGCAGAGTCCTACCGAACGCGTTCAAATAGTAGCGCATATGACGCATACCAAGTTCTGTCTCAAACAACAAACCTTCCCAGTCCTTGCATAGCCAATACTGCTTCGTATCTCCACACCCCAATCCCAGCACACTGCTGCCGAAATAGAGTTCAATAAAAATTATCACATATAATAAACAGACCGAACCCAATATTGTCCAGGCAAGATAATATATCCGTTCTTCCCCTGCACGCATGGTCTCTACCATGATAGCGATCATAATCAGGTACGTAGGGAGTCGGAACCATGCCAAGATGGATTTGGTTGAGTGATCACCCCACAGGAATGAAAGTGCCAAGGCTAACAGAAACAAAGTAGCCAGACGCTGAGTCCAGGTGTCGGTTGCTATACCAACCAAACCTCTCAAACCCTTCAGGAGATATGTTGTGAGTAGAAATCCGCCAATAATAGTCAGAAACAAGATAATTTGGAGGATTTCTGACCCGGCTTTTTTGAGCAGGAGATAAAAAGTGCTCTGGACAACCAGGGCATGGCCCAGCAACCATCGCATCTCGCTCAGTAGATGCAGATTTCGTGTCGATAATGGCACCAGACTGCCAGTCGGCATGTCGTCTCTTTTCATTTTCATTTAACTAGCGCACCTCCCTTGCTGCCGACCTGGACAAACGGCATATCGTGGGATTCGATAAACTCAGTATATGCCTGTAGCGAACCGTCCCACTCTGTGTTGGCTTTCACGTCATCAACAAGGATCATGCCACCCGGTATTATATGCGGCCAGAGCTTGTCAAGCGTATGCTTCATGGGCAAGTATAAATCAACATCAAGCAGGCACACAGCAATGGGGCCGATTGCCGCATAGTCCACTGCCTGACAATCGCCAGTGATGATTTTGAAGCCATCGTATCCTAAAGGGCGAAGATTACGTTCGAAAATGTCGGCCGAGTTGTATTTGAACTGGTCTATGTCCGACCTCTTTTTGCCACGATGGGCAACCTCGTGTGCTATGGAACTTTCCACAAAACCTTCAAATGTATCAATCAGCACCACGGGGCGCGGGCTTTGGGAAGCGCGTAAATGTTCTAAAAGAAAAACGGATGTATGACCTCTTAAAATGCCGATCTCCACTATTGCCCCACCTTGCGCTTTTGTCGATTCGATGCCATTGATCAGGAAAGCCAGTTGGGCTGGCTCGATACCATAATAATAACGGAGTGGGTATACTACATAGCGTAGTGAGGTTCTACAGTAAGCATGCAACTTTTCCACAAAGTCCTTAACTGTTAGATTCCAGAAGTGTTTCATTTCAAGCATTCCTCCAATTTTTCCTCGTTTTTGTTTTCGGGCATACCGACTGTATGCCAGCGATGTTTACAAGACCGCCGTAGTTCTGTAGATGAAAAAATCGTCCCAGAAAATTATCGATACGCGCAAGTGTCATCATGGTTGACATAGGCAACTTAAAATACCCTGCACTTAGTTTCTCCAGTCCCAGGACTATGTAACGAAGCAAAGGGGCCTGCTGGCTGACCATCATGTCTGGGAACCACTTCTTCATTTTCATCAGTCGCTTCGGAGTGATGGGGCGGCAATAGAATTGTGGTTCTTGTTTGCCGAGTATTTTCGTTCCAATGGTGTGCAGGGGTGTTTTATAAGGGTCAGTACCTGCAAACTTTCCATCCTTGGCAAGAATTCGATGAAGTTCGGCACCTAAGTATTCCCAGCGCATATGATGAAAGCATCCAAAAGAGAAGGCAAGATCAATAACACCGACATCAAACGGTATCTGTTCTCCAACACCGAGAACGGCAGTGAATCTGTCCCGGACACCAAAATCTGTTGCAAGACACTGTGCATATCGCGCTTCTGCCAGCATTGGGGTGACTAAAAAAGCATGCCTTGCACCAGCTAGTAACAGCTTGACTGCATGTGATCCGCTACCACCGAGCTACAAAGCGATTTTACCAGCAACGGGTGCTAAATATTGATAGGCTTCAAGTTGTGCCAGTGTTTCATGCGGGGCATCAACCCACAAAATGGCTGGTTCGGGAAAGGTGGGCGCGATGGCAGCGATATCCTTGTATCCCGTCAGTGCCCCATAATGGGAACACGTGGACAGGGAGCTTGAGGAGGATTGTAGGACATCATTTCTTCATAGGCCTCGGCATATATCGGATCCTGAAGATCGATAACGGGATGATCGATAACGCTATCAGTCGGCAAGAGTTTTTCAGGAGCCAACAATACAGGGATATCATCCACTATTGGATAGATGAAGGATTCGTCCTCAGCGATCAACACTTGCTCAGTTGCCTCTAGCGCAATTGGCTTTACGTCACTGCCCTTTCGTGGCACGGGGGCAAAATTAGCCCTCTGCCCGCGTCCAATATCCACCAATCGCAAAGAGCTTCCCGACACTGGGCAACAGAGATATTCGACGATATCAGTTATATTCATAGTATTTTCCTCTTTTGAAAATGTTAAGTGATTGCCTGTCCTTGTAGTTTAATAGTAACAGATCCATAACTCAACAATCAATATTGGACACTATCCCCTTGACTCACGTAAACAACAGAAAAGCTCTTAGTGGCATGATAATAGCCGATATATTTCTTTAATAACGACACGCGGCCCCAATATTTACAGTGAGTAGTTCAGAGCCGAATAGGCACCAGAATCCTGAGAAAGGCGGGAAGTTTAGAAAGGTAGCGAACTTTTCTGGGGCTATTTCTGGAATATTATGGTTTATCACACTATGTTTTTGGATGGCAGATGAGCAATTCCACTTCCCCGCGGAAATTTTTAAATCAACTTTGTGCGATGATGAAGGAATTTGCGCGAATCAATATGATTTTATTTCATTGGCGGCATCCCTAGATATGATCTAGGGATAGGTTATTCATGCGAGCCATGTGAGAGATTATATAAGTGACCAGACCAATAGGGTCAACAGAAACCCGCATGAACGTACACAAGCATACCCTATTGACACCGGCAGGTCGACTGAGTATGGTCAGACGAGCCCAACAACCTGGTTTTTCAGCGACCCGGGTGGCGCAAGAGTTTCATACGTCGACTCACACTGTATTGAAGTGGAACAATCGATTTGAGAAGGAAGGTCTGGCAGGCCTGGAAGATAGCAGTTCTCGGCCAGTCAACCGCCATCCCAAAGCACTGACAAATAGGCAAGTCCGCCAAACCTCTTTGCTACGTAAGCACCGCCGGACCATGGAGCGGATTGCCAGGAATGTCGGCTCGACCCCGCCACAATGTCTTCGCACCGCAGACGACTCGGTCTAAACAAACGCTCCGCGCTTGCACCCGCTAAACCCAATAATCGCTATGAGCGGTCTTATCCAGGTTCACTGTTGCACCTGGACAGCAAGAAACTTAGGCGTTTTTGCAAAGGTAAGCCGTCTGCAGGGGCTGGCTGGGAGTACATACACATCTGCATCGATGCTCATTCCCGACTCAGTTACGCTGAGATTCTGCCCGATGAACGCAAAGAGCGTGTGACCGCGTTCTTCAAGAGCGTGAAAGCCTACTATGAATCAATGGGCATACAGATTGAGCAGGTGATGACCGACTATGGCTCGGGGTATTGAGCAAAGTTCTTCAGCATCGTACTCAAGGCCATGGGTATCGCCCACCTGTTTACTCGGCCTTACACACCCAGAACCAACGGCAAGGCCGAGCGATGCATACAAACTATGCTCAGAGAGTGGGCATATGCGATGCGTTATCAAACTTCTCATCTTTAGGGCCAAAGCACTACTACCGTGGATTCATGACTACAACCGGCATCGACCTCACGGCAGTATAGACAATCAACCACCCATCTCTCGGATAGACATTGCCATGAACAACCTATTCCCAGATCCACAACTAGAAACCAAGAATATTATTATGACAGAAGGCCGTATCAACATCATTGATGCGACACCGATTGAAGCGGCACAGTCAGTACCAGGTAATGGCAAAGACGGTCAAGCCAGCAAAGACCACCCTGAAGCGGGCTGGCATGTAAAGCAAGACAGCCGTAATCGCCCAAAATCAACGTATGGTTATTCTGTGCATACCGGCGTGGATGAATATGGATTTATTCATAGCCAACAAGTCACGGCAGGGAATGTGCATGACTCACAAGCGTTGGATGACTTACTGCTAGGCGATGAAACAGCACTATACGTCGATGCGGCTTATTATTCTCAAAAAACACGGGATACACTTAAGCAACGGGGTATTGAAGACCAAGTGCAACGTAAAGGGTACCGAAACAAGCCGCTATCGAAAGCACTATACGCCGTAATGCCCGCATTGCGACCACACTTTCCACTGGAGAAAGGCCTTTTGCCACGTACAAATGGCACTATGGATTAGCGCGAACGCGCTGCATGCGCCTCGCCAAAACACGACCTTTTATGGCTTAGCAACAATGGCGGCCAATATTTGCAAAGGGGCAAAGTTTCTGGCTAAATATGACTTACCTGAACGTTGTTATGCAGGATAGATGTGTCCAAAAGCAGGAAAAGTGCTCAGTTAAAGCACCTACTTTTAGAAGCAAAGCCTATGGGATAAAAAATGATTTCA
Organism: uncultured Gammaproteobacteria bacterium; assembly: GCA_951812995.1. Taxonomy (GTDB): domain Bacteria; phylum Pseudomonadota; class Gammaproteobacteria; order Eutrophobiales; family Eutrophobiaceae; genus UBA7359. The sequence continues at coordinate 240,503 of CATOTD010000002.1, forward strand.
ACGAAAAAACAGCAAGCCGGTTGTGCTACTATTCAAAATTGATAGATTACGCTGAGGTCTCAAGATGATAGAAAATGCGAATTTATTTTTAAGGCTATCTCTATTAATGACGCTATTTGGTACAATGTTGAAGTTTCCAAACTGACAAATAAACTTCCATGAGCAATGATATTTTCGGTTCTCTGTTTAATCTTCAAGACTATCGTCTCAAACAGTTGGGTAATCCTCTGCCTGAACTGGAAAAGACGGTTGACTGGGGATCTTTTCGGTCGTTGTTGAACAAGGTTCATGAGAAACAACGTAAGCGTCAGGCGGGCAACGCCCAACAGACGTAGTGATGATGTTCAAGGGACTGCTTGTGCAAAATCTGTATGGTCTTAGCGATGCTCAGTTGGAATACCAAATCGAAGACCGTTGCAGTTTCCAGCAGTTTCTGGGTCTTGCTAGCCAGCAACGAGTCCCTGATGCCAAAACCTGTTGGGCATTCAAGCATCGGTTAGCGGTGCTGGGTCTGATGGCATCGTTGTTTGAGCAGTTGTCGTTGAACCCAGCGGCTTATATCGCTCGCAAGGATCAGATAGTTGCCTCCTCAATCATTCCGGCACTGGTGCCGCGTAAGCGTTGGGAATACAATGCCCGGATTAAGGCAGGCACTGTCCCTGCCCGCTGGACGAAGAAACATAGCCGTAGCCATTTTGCTTACAAGAACCACATACAGATAGACCATGACAACAAGCTGATTCGTGACTATCAGGTCACTGATGCCAGCGTCCATGACGCGCAGGTTTTTGCCGACCTGCCAGATGACAGCAATACCAGTAAAGATGTCTGGGCTGACAGTGCCTATCGGTCAGAGGAAAAAGTAGCGTTTCTCAAGGCGCAAGGTAAGCGCACGCGCTCCAAAGTTCGTAGTCGGGTCGAACCTGTGTTTGGAGCACAGCGCAATTTACGCCGCAAAGCGGTTCCTTGCATTGGCATTACGCGCACAAACATGCATATCGGCTTGATGAATCTAAGGTACAACATGAGGCGTTTATGCTTTCTGGCACGGGTCAGTGCGTCTTGAAAACGAAGTAAAGCCGAGACAAGGGCTGTACGGAGACTACCGGCTTTTTGGATCAAATTGGTTATTGTTTTAACCTCTCTGAGCCAATAAATTGGAAAGTGATTGCATTAATAGAGGTTCCCTTAAGTTACGGATAGAAAACGATGGTTTCAAGATCGAAAAAAAGTAGTCGATATTTTGCGATCATAAAGAACACTTAACGACCATTAGTTTCATATTCTGAAGGAGAACATGATGAAAGTTGCAGTGATAACAAGCGCCGCACAGGGTTTGGGTTTGTCCATTGCCGAAGCGTTATTAAATGCTGGTTTTAAGGTCGCGTTGACCGATGTGAATGAAGTAGCGGTACAAGCTGTAGCAAAAAACATAGTGGTTAAAGGCGAGGCACTTGGTCTCAAGTTAGATGTTCTAAGTGAAGAAGATTTTCAAACAACCTTGAAAAAAATTGTGCTTGAGTTTGGTAGCTGTGATGTGTTGGTGAATAACGTAGCGATGACACCACCAACACCAGTGATGGAAATCACTGGAGAATATTTTTCGTCTAATAACTATGGACGAATTATCAATATGGCTTCATTTTGCTGATCAAGGAGTAACAGTTAATGCTATTGCGCCTGGCCCGGTTGATGTGCCTACGATTCGTGAAAAAGTGTCGGCAGAAAAGCTAGAAGAAATTATCAATGCAATGATTCCCGTTAAGGCAATGAGTAACCCAGCATTTATAGCTGACATGGTGCGCCTATTAGCAAACAAGGTAACCGGCTCTTGCTGGGATGTTAATGGCGGCATTTTTATGCGTTGAATATGTTTAAAATAGCGTTACCACGTATGTTAGATAATTAAAGTGCAACAACCAATATGTTCGTTGAAAGATAAAAAGATGAAGGAGTAAAAGATATGACCGCCGAGTTATTAAATGTGATTGTGACATCAAGAGAAGAACAGGGCGCAGGCATTATTGTGCTCGAATTGAACAGCAATTCTGAAAAAGCATTACCTATATATACGGCAGGTGCGCATATTGATGTGCATGTTGATTCGAATGTTATTCGCCAGTATTCACTATGCAATAAACCAGGCATTGTCTCTGGTTATCGAATTGGTGTGCTCAATGATGCTAACTCGCGTGGTGGTTCGGTTAAAATTTATGACTATTTTATGGTGGGAAAAATATTTCAAATCAGTGCTCCACGTAATCACTTTGCATTGGATAACAGAGCAGAAGTATCGTTATTGATAGCCGGAGGTATTGGCATAACACCGCTGATCGCTATGGCTTATGATTTGGAAAATCAAGGTAAAGAATTTGAATTACATTATTGTCTGCGTAGTCGAGGTGCTGGTGCATTCGTCAATGAATTAGAAAAACAGCTTAAAGATAAAGTCATCTTTCACTACGATGATGAAGAAAAGGCGCAATTACTCGCTCCAGAAACATTATTCAATCGATGGAATGGAATCGCACATATTTATGTTTGTGGTCCAACTGGTTTCATGAATTGGGTCATTGAAAATGCAAAAAGTTGTGGCTACTCAGATAAGCAGATCCATTTTGAATATTTTAATGCAGAAGTAGACGCTAGCGGAGAAGAGTTTGACGTTCATTGTGCAAAAAGTAATGTCACCGTCCATGTCGGATCAAAACAAACTATCGTAGAGGCGCTTGCAGCAGCAGGTATTAATGTTCAAGTATCTTGTGAACAAGGTGTTTGTGGAACGTGTATTACCGATGTGCTCGAAGGTGAGCCTGATCACCGCGATTCTTTTTTAACAGATGAAGAAAAAGCAGATAACGATCAAATGGCATTATGTTGCTCTCGTGCAAAAACCCAACGCTTGCTCATCGATTTATAATTAAGAGAATAAAAATGATTGATAAAACAGAGACCTCAGCATAACTCAACTATCGTTCAATCAATTTGGTAAAATGCGGCATGCAAAAATCATTCTCTAAGTGTGGAATCTACATAGGTTGTTCATGGAAATGGCTATCCGAGAGATGGGTGGTTGATTTTCTATACTAGCGTGAGGTCGATGCCAGTTGTAGTCATGAATCCACGGTAGTAGTGCTTTGGCCCTGGAGGATAAGGTGGGATGGTCAGGATTCCTGCGTCATTTGCAGGCACGCGGTCTCAAGGGCATCAGGTTGGTGCTCAGTGATGCCTGTCTTGGGCGCAAGGAGTCGATCGGTGACTTCTACCCTGATGCTAAGTGGCAGCGTTGTATTGTGCACTTCTACCGCAACGTCTTCAGTCATGTGTCTCGTGGTCGTGTCAAAGAAGTCTCTCGCATGTTGCAGGCTATCCATGCATCTGAATATCTGGAATCTGCCAGGCATAAGGCCACGGAGGTCGAGAAGAAACTCAGGGACATGAAGTTATCGAGTGCGGCGGATTGGCTGGGTAGTGCATGGAAGAGACCCTGACGTATTATCGGTTTCTGGCAGAGCACTGGATTCGCATTCGGACTAACAATCCTTTGGAGAGGATCATTCGAGAAATCAGGCGGCGAACACGAGTAGTGGGAGCATTCCCGGATGGCAACTCGGTGTTGATGTTGTGTGCGGCAAGGCTAAGACACATCGCGGGGAGCTAGTGGGGAACGCGGAAATATCTGAACATGGATTTGCTCCGAGAGATGGATAAAGAAAAGGACTTTCAGGTAGCGTAACAACCAGATTTAAGGGAAAGCCAAATCAGAAAGTGCGAAAGATTATTGATACTACCCGGGAAAACCGCCTCTTCAAATTTGCGAAAGATAATTTACGTTATCAGCATGGGTCGAAGCGGGCTGGATTTGGCTAAGTCGGGTCGGCGTGGGTCGAAGCCGATCGGAGCCAGACGGGCGAGGTCGGGCTGGGTCGAGACGAGCCGGGTCAAGTAACGCTTTAGTACAAAGCTGGAAGCCTCTAAAAACCGTACATTTTGTGGTACGATCTGATTCACTTGATGTGGGAGGGTTTTGTTTATGCACGCACCTGGATTGTTTGATTTGACGGATCATTTGGCGCAGCTTTCGGCGATGGGAGATCCGCTTGAAGCTCTGGACTGTCATGTGAATTTCGAAGCGCTCCGTCCCGTTTTGGTGGTAGCGCTTGGCTATGGGGAACGTCCCAAAGGTGGTCGCCCGCCCTATGATGCCGTTGTGATGTTCAAGGTGCTGGTGTTGGCCTCGATGCACAATCTGAGCGATGAGCGGATGGAGTTTCTCATTCGTGACCGTTTCAGTTGGCTACGGTTCCTGGGATTTCAAATCGGGGAGCCGACACCTGATCAGAAGACGATCTGGCTTTTCAGAGAGAAGCTGACCCAGGCGGGTGTCTTCAAGGCCCTTTTTGCCGCGTTTGAAGCTCAGCTCTGCGCGCGGGGATACAAACCGACCGGCGGTCAGATTGTGGATGCCACGTTGGTCTTTGCCCCGCGCCAACGGATGACGAAAGAAGAGAAAGCGCGCGCCAAGGCAGGTGAGGCCGCGTCTGACATCTGGCCCGATGATCTGTCCAAGGCAGCGCAGAAAGACACCGATGCGCGTTGGACGGTCAAGTATTCAAAGGCCAAGACGACCAAGGAGGGTGAGGAGGATACTGGCCTTGTCGATATTTCGGTTCCCCACTTTGGTTACAAGAACCACGTGTCCATTGACCGCAAATGGCGCTTCATCCGGGGTGAGACTGGCACGAATGCGGCTCGCTACGACGGGCATGAACGCTCCTCGGTTCTGGACGAGACAAACAGCTCGAAGGCGGTTTGGGCCGATACCAGGTACCGCTCGGCCAGGAATGAGGCTTGGCTGAAGGCGCAAGGGTACCGCTCACATATCCATCGCAAGAAGCCACGCGGCAAACCCATGGCCAAACACATTCGTCGGGGCAACGCGACACGCTCCGCCATCCGCGCCTGTGTTCGGCTACGAGAAAGGGCCCATGGCTCTGACCATCCGCTCAATCGGCCAAACCCGTGCGAAGGCCCGCATGACCATGGCCAACCTGAGCTACAACTTCCGCCGTCTCATCTTCCACGAGCGACGACAGGCCACAGCCTGACTCCGCCCAAATTCCGGAAATACCCGCCCTGGCAGACCCAAACAGCGCAACACAGCCTCAAATACCACCGACCTTGACCTTCACACCCGCTATGCGGGTGACAACGACTGGTGCTCGCGTCAAAATCCATCCAGAATCAGCGTTGTTCGAGGTCTCCAACTGGAAAGTGATTGCAATAGTTACCTCGATTCCATCTTTAAGCTTCACGCCTTCAATCACCTTTGCCAGGTGTCTGAAGCCTCTCAATTTGCGCCAGGAATCTTCGGCACATAATCCCATCTTGTAGATCATCGTCAGCATCGTATTCCGCGTGACACAACCTTTAGCCTGGCGTGTCCTGTGCCGGATTGTCGCAAAGCTCGACGGGGTGACATTCGTTGTCCTGATGTGGCTCCAGTGCTCTGCTGGAAAGTCATAAAATGCCAGCAACGCATCACGGTCTTTCGATAAGCATGCCACTGCCTTGGGATACTTTGCGCCGAAACGTTCCTCAAAGTCATCGAACACCTGCCCTGCGTCAACGCGGCCCTCTGCCATCCAGACCCTGCTTTGCTTTCTCCTGAACAGACTTGGGCAGATAGTTCAGCACATTGCCGGTCCTGTGCATCCAGCAACGTTGCACATCAGTCTCTGGATACACTGCCTCAAGGGCTGCCCAGAAACCCAAAGCACCATCGCCAATGGCCAGCTTTGGGGCTGACCCAAGCCTCTTTGTTGCAACGACAACAACACTGCTCGCCAGCGCTGTTTCGATTCCCTGACACCCTCTTCAATCGACAGAAAGTGCTTCTGACCGCGGCTGTTCACGCCGATGATAACCAGACAGCACAATCGGCCATCGTCGCCTCGAAGACCACTGTAGATGCCATCAGTCCAGATATAGACCCATTCATCCGCCACGGAACGTGTACACCATTGCTTGTATGTAGCTTCCCATTGCCGTTTCAAACAACCCACGACATTGGCCGACAGCCCTTTAGCCTCCAGTCCGACAATCGCTTCCAGTGCACTTTGCATCTGACCACTCGAAACACCTTTCAAATAAAGCCAGGGAATCGCCGCATCCAGGGTCGCTGTGCGCCGGATGTAGGGCGGTACAACCAGAGATTGAAAACATTCTGGCGTACCTTCACGGTGACAAATCTTCGGCACCTCAACGCTGACCTTGCCAAGCCCTGTAATCACCTCTCGTTCGGGATGATGGCCACTGCGGACAACGCGCTGGTATCCGTCAGTCTTTTTTTGATCATCATACTGCGTCATCAACTCATCTAGCTCTGCCTAGACCGCTTCGGTGATTAACTGCTTCGCACCAGATCTGAGTAACTCTGTCAGTGGATCAATGCCCTCTGGTGTACCCAGATCAATCACAGTATTGTTTGTCATGTGTGGCGTACTTCTCTTGTTACTTTCGATTGCTAGACAAAACCGATTTCAGCAAGGCACGCCGCATACTTCAACCTCTTCAGACACTAGATTCGGTTATAACTCGCTGTACGGAGACTACCGGCTTTTTGGATCAAATTGGTTATTTTTTAACCTCTCTGAGCCAATAAACTGGAAAGTGATTGCATTAATAGAGGTTCCCTTAATCCAATAATATCGGCATGATCATGGTTTACGATCAGCAATAAATGATAGTGATCATAAAGTGAACGTCTCAGAAATTGGGCGTATTACTGCTTTAGACGAGTCAAACATTGTCCATAATTGCCGCATTGTTTTACCTGCAACCGGGTGTATTAAATCTGGTTCAATATCGAAGAGCGGTTTTAAGACAAAGCCAAATTCAGTGATATCCGATCTCGGGACATGATATTTGTTACAAATGTCGTGTCCAAATAATAACAAGTCGACATCAAGTGTGCGGTCAGAATAACGTGCTTCATTACGATTACGCCCAAACTGAAATTCAATATCGCGCAACTGTTTCGCCAGCTCAGCTATAGCAAGCCGGGTTTTTAAGCCCACAACAAGATTGTAAAAATCATCGCCTTGAAAGCCGATGGCCGCACTTGCATAGACAGGTGAGACGGTTAATTCACCATAGCGTGATTGAAGTTCCCGTAAGCCACCCCGAATATTTGTTTCACGATCAATATTACTACCGACTCCTATATAAACCTGAGTTGGGATCATTTATTATTGCCACGTTCAATCATGACACCGACATCCCTCACTTCACGAACAGCACCTTTTTTATTTAACGAGAGACGCAACCAGGGTACGTTGAACTCGTACATGATGATTTTTGCTATATTCTCGGCGAGTGTTTCAACCAATTCGAATTCACTCTCGCCAACATAACTCATCAAGCGTTTTGCTATGGCCTTATAATTCAAGGTATCTTCTATATTATCGGTGCTGGCGGCTTTACGAATATCGGCCCCCATTTCTAAATCGAGGATAATGGTTTGCTTCATGCGGCGTTCCCAGTCGTAAATACCAATAACTGTATCAATCTTGAGATTTTTGAGATAAATAATGTCCATAATACCTATATTTTCATGTCGCTATTTTTAATTTGGGAATTATATACTTAACTCCAACTTCACTACAAAATACAAACACAATGATTTGTTAGTTTTTTCAAGTAACAAGCTCACCATGCTCACCTGTTACCTTATGCAATTTTTCAATTGCACTCCATTTTGGGTTAAACCATCTTTTCTTGTCTTTCGTTTGCACGCAACGACAATAAAAAGGTTTTTATCGGTTTTTTATCTTTGTTGAATACTGCAATATCAAGCGGATACTCTTTTTTGGTATCAGATGGCCTTACTTTTACACGCCACTGTGGTCGTGTTTGTAATTGTTCTTTGGGGTATCCGTAATCTTCGACAAGTGTTTCGGAAAAGACTTGTACTGCTTCTACTTCTTCTGGCGTAGCTTTTACTTCTTCACCACTTATATAGTCTTTGATGTAACCTGCTCTCATTATCGTCCTGTATATCCGCATTCTATTTCCATTGCTTTGCTCATGCTAGCACCTCGCGATAGGTAATCCGTTTACCTATCGCGTTGCTTATAAGTGATTCTATACGTTGATTGGTTGGTAACTTACATGGTCCGTTATTCAGTCTAAAAGTCACTTCGTTCACATAGCGATGTAAGTGTTTAGTGCTGGCATGATGCCATACCCCATACAGACCGCGTTTGAGTAAAGCCCAGACACTTTCAATGCTATTGGTATGAATGTTGTTTGAACCCACATATTCTCCCGCACTATGGGTTACCGTACCATGCTGATAAGCAGACTGTAAATGCTGATATGACCTGTGTTCATCTGTGTAAATGGTGGCCCCATATTCCACTGAACAGCCAATCTCTTTGTGCAGGGTCGGTATATCAGTTGATGGGATAGGCTTAGCCCTTGTGCGGCCACCGCGCTCACGCATTCCGACCACTACCTGCTTGCCAGCTACGCCACGGCCTGCGCGGGCTTTCTTGTGTTTGTGTTTGTTATGTTCCTTCCCACCGATATAGGTCTCATCGATCTCAACAATGCCAGAAAGTAAATTATCTGTATTATTATCACAGGTTTCACGAATGCGGGCCTGCATAAACCAGGCGGTCTTTTGAGTTACTCCGATTTGTTTAGATAACTGCAAGCTAGATATGCCCTTGCGCGAGGTGACAGTTAAGTAAATAGCATATAGCCATTTATGTAGTGGAACATGAGAACGTTCAAAGATAGTGCCGGTTCTCACCGTAAACTCACTCTTACAGTCCCGGCATAAGTAATATCCTGTCCGCTTTCCTTTGCGCGGGGTAATACGCTTAAATTCCCCATAATGAGGACAGGATATGTAATCTCCCCAGCGTTGTCCCTCAAAATACAATCTAGCGGCTTCAGCATCCGGAAACTGGCGAAATAACTCAAATGTGGATATGGTATTGTCTTTCATTGATGACCCTCCGTTTTATTGCATTTTTATGTTAGATTATATGGGTTATTTATTGGAGCCAAGTATATAATTCCCTTTAATTTAGTCCAGTCAAGTATAACCGCTTGGTTGATTATAGACTCCAAAAATTAGCCACATGTAAGCCCAAAGTCGTTATGTTTCCTATGTATCAAGAACGCTACGCCAAATGAGCAGTATTGCCATAAATCACAAAGCATACTGATTAAAACAGTAAGTTGGTGGGCCCGGTAGGACTTGAACCTACGACCAATGGATTATGAGTCCACTGCTCTGACCAACTGAGCTACAGGCCCTGACTGATTTGATAATGCGGATTGTTTATGTATCAAGAAAAGTCTTGAGTTCATCTGATCGTAAAGGATGACGAAGTTTGCGCAGTGCCTTAGCCTCGATCTGACGAATACGTTCGCGGGTTACATCAAATTGTTTTCCAACTTCCTCAAGTGTATGGTCGGTATTCATATCGATGCCAAAACGCATTCTTAATACTTTTGCTTCACGTGCACTCAGTCCTTCAAGCGCACCTTGCGTGGTTCGGCGTAAGCCTTCAAATGCCGCTAAATCATTCGGTGCTTGTATATTTACATCTTCTATAAAGTCGCCAAGATGAGAGTCTTCATCCTCACCAATAGGTGTTTCCATTGAGATGGGTTCTTTTGCTATTTTCAAAACTTTACGCACTTTTTCTTCCGGCATCTCCATACGCTCCGCCAATTCTTCTGGTGTCGGTTCACGCCCCATTTCCTGTAAAACCTGCCTCGATATTCGATTCAATTTATTAATCGTTTCGATCATATGTACCGGTATACGAATAGTTCTTGCCTGATCAGCAATCGATCGTGTAATAGCCTGTCGAATCCACCAAGTGGCATAGGTAGAAAATTTATAGCCACGACGATACTCAAATTTATCGACTGCCTTCATTAAACCGATATTGCCTTCTTGAATAAGATCAAGAAACAGCAAGCCACGATTGGTGTATTTTTTTGCAATTGAAATAACGAGTCGTAAATTAGCTTCAACCATCTCTTTTTTAGCGCGACGAGTCTTGGCTTCACCAATGGAAATATTACGATTGATCTCTTTTATTTCAGCAATATTTAATAAGGCACCATCAAAGATAACTGCCAATTTTCCTTGTATTTTTAGTATTTCTTTTTCATGCACTTTAAGTTTTTCTACATAAGGCGCTTTATTTTTTGAAATCTTTTTTATCCATTTGAAATCAGTTTCGTTTCCAGTAAAACTATTGATAAATTCCTTGCGAGGCATTTTCGCTTCTTTCACACAAAGTTCCATTATACGGCGTTCTGAATAACGGATCTGATCAACTAAATCCCGTAATTTTTTTGTTACCAGGTCAATAAATTTTGGCGTGAGGCGAATCTCCAGGAACTGTTGCGCCAGTTTTTGTTCATGCACTTTGGTTTTTTGGTTATCTTTACCATAACGTTTAACGGCCTTGATAAATTTAAGGTGCAATTTTTCAAGTTTAGTGATATGCCCTCTTAAATCTTCAGCAGTAAGTGGAGGTATTTCTTCGGCTTTCTCTTTATCGTTATTATTAGCTTCTGTTGGATTAGAAACTTTTATGCCTTCATCGGGATATTCTTCAGTATCGTTGAAACCAATAATGACATCACTGAGTTTCATTTCACCCTTTAAAATTAACTGGTAGGCATCTAGCAGCGTAATAACTGTGCCGGGATAGCTTGATAGGGTACCAAGAATCTGGCGGAGCCCCTCCTCAATACGTTTTGCTATTTTAATTTCTCCTGCACGGGTCAATAAATCGACCGTACCCATCTCGCGCATATACATTCTGACAGGATCAGTCGTGCGGCCAAACTCATTTTCAAGATTGGCCAGCGCCGCCGCTACTTCAGCGGCTACATCTTCATCAGGTACGTCGGTGTTGTCGGTTATTTGTCCATCAAGATCAGGCGCAGATTCGTACACTGTAATCCCCATGTCATTAATCATATTGACAATGTCTTCAATTTGTTCAGGTTCTACAATGCCATCTGGAAGATGATCATTGACCTCGCCATAGGTGAGAAAACCCTGTTCCTTGCCCTTGGCAATAAGTCTTTTAAGTTGAGATTTTTCGTCTTTTTTAAATATTTTTTCTATTGTTTCCATAGGATATTTGGCTCTAAATTAATCATACAAATAATAATGATTGAAAGGCTTGCAACAACTTCTAACTACTTGATTAATATAATCCCATTTGTCTGGGCTAAAACGCTCTAGTATAACACATGTGCGAAAAACCGCCAGATAATTCTTAATGCGTTTTCATATTTTAAGTTTCTTTTCAGCTTCAAGTAATAATCGCCATTCTTTTTTCTTTTCTTCTGTTAATTCTTTTATCGTACCTATCTTTCCGAATTCACGGAGTTTTGCGTGAATTGTAATCGCCCTTAGTTTTTTTAACGTGTAAAGAAAACTATCGCGAATGGCCGCGTCAGAAAATTCAACTTCACCATACAACGATTCTGACGGCACGAGTTCAACTAATCTTTTTCTGATTTTCTCCTTGTCGCGATAATATTCAGTTATCCCTGCTATCGTCGTGTTTGGATTGCTTTGGATATATTTTACTATGTCAATTAGAAACTCAATGCCCGCCACTTCTATTTCTGACAGCTTCTCATTTAGTGAATCATCAAGGGCAAGGGCTGGTTTTCTAAGTATTAATCTTATTGATTCAGTTAATATGCTGTGTTGCTTATGATTTTTTTGGTTGACATGCTCACTTTTTCGTAGTGGTTTATTTGCAGACTCTATTTTTTTATGCGCATCCAATTGCGACATTAATTCATCAACAGGTATGTTGGTAATGCCACTCAATTTTCCAAGTAAGATTGCTGTCAAGGCCGGTGCTGATAAAATTTTACTAATAAATGACAACGTTTTTGTTGCCATTGAGGCCTGGCCTTCAGGCGAACTTAAGTCAATGCCATGGCTGACAGAATTAAACAGGAATTCTGATAATGGTGTCTGTAGCGCTGGATCAAGAAAAGCGTCCTTGCCCTTATCGCGCACAAAGGTATCTGGGTCCTCCCCTTCAGGCAAGCACATAAAATAGACTTGTTTATCATCTCTTAATAAGGGTAATGCGTTTTCCAGCCCGCGCCAGGCCGCTTTTTCCCCCGCCACATCGCCATCGAAGCAAAACACGATCTTGTTGGTTAGTCGAAACATTTTTTCGATATGCGCAGTTGTCGCAGCAGTACCTAAACTGGCAACGGCATTTCTTATGCCAAATTGAGCCAGCGCAATGACATCCATATAGCCTTCAACAACAAATAGACTCTCAATATTCCTGAGTGCTTTTCTCGCCTGAAATAAACCATACAGTTCGCGGCCTTTATGAAAAAGGGGCGTTTCGGGTGAATTGAGATATTTTGGTTCGTCATCGCCCAGTACTCGGCCGCCAAGTCCAATAGCACGGCCACGTTGATCACGGATGGGAAATGTTAAACGATTCCTAAACCGGTCATAATAGCCGCCCCGATCATTTTCAATAACGGTGCCAATGGTAAGTAATTGTTTTGTTGAATTATCAACCTTGCCCAATGCAGACATTAAATTATCCCAGCCAGGCGGCGCAAAGCCGATTTCAAATTCAGCGGCAATCTGGCCGCTGATACCGCGTTTTTTCAAATAGTTGATGGCATTATCTGCTTGAGGATGCTTTTTCAACTGTCTGGCATAAAACGCAACGGTCATTTCCATGAGTTCATATAACTTGGTAAATTGCTTGTTGGGTTGTGAGGTTTGAACAGCTTCGTGGGGAATATCCATACCAGCACGAGCGGCCAGGTCTTCGATCGCGGCAACGAAATCCAGACGCAGGTATTCCATCAGAAAGCTGATAGCATTCCCGCCCATGCCACAGCCAAAACAATGGTAGAACTGATCTTGTTGGTTTACGGTAAAAGAAGGTGTTTTTTCGTCATGAAACGGACAGCGGGCATGATGATTACGTCCAACCTTCTTAAGTGGCACATAGGCATCAATAATATCAACGATATCGGTTCGTGCGAGTAGTTCATCGATAAACTGTTGAGGAATTTTGCCAGCCATAATTAAATATTAGTATAAGCAAGGCTAGTCGGCTCAGCGACGTTTAGTGGGCGTTTTTTAGCCGCTGAGTTGAGTTTTAATCAATCCGCTGACTTTGCTCATATCTGCACGACCTTGAAGTTTAGTTTTCAGCGACCCTATTACTTTACCCATGTCTTTTACAGACGTTGCGCCCGTGTTTGAAATAGCGGCCGCAATCAAGTGACTTATTTCCTCATCGGATAATTTGGCAGGCAGGTATTCCTCAATAATATTGAGCTCAAACTGTTCTATCTCAACGAGATCAGTACGATTGGCCCGTTGGAATTGGTTTATGGAATCGCGGTGTTGTCGGGCCATTTTGTCTAGGACGATGATGACTTGTTCATCATTAAGTTGCACTCGTTCATCGACTTCTTTTTGCTTAAGTGCGGCCTGAATAAGGCGCAAAGCACCAAGACGCGGCTTGTCTTTGCAACGCATGGCAGTCTTCACATCCTCGCTAATTTTTGACTTGATATCAGCCATGGCCGATCTCTAATATAACCCGAAGTGCCTTAAAATGGGCGAATGCGATGGAGGGTGTTTCTGGAAGACTGTTTTTTTGAACGTTTTACTGCTGCTGCTACTTTACGCTTGCGTACTTGGGTCGGTTTTTCGTAAAATTCGCGACTGCGAACGTCAGCGAGGACACCTGCTTTTTCACAAACGCGCTTGAATCGGCGCATTGCTATATCAAATGGTTCATTGTCTCTTAACTTGACTGAAGGCATAGTCTTAATTTCTTTGCTCAATAGGGAAAAGGCGGCTATTTTAGTAAGAATGAATGAAATTGCAAACCAATAATCAAGAAATTATGCAGGCACCCTTGAGATAAATGCAGGTATTAGGTATAGAAACTTCATGTGACGAAACTGGCGTAGCGGTATTCGATTCTGCAATCGGGCTTGTGGCCCATCACCTTTACAGCCAGGTTGCGTTACATGAGCAGTATGGGGGGGTGGTGCCGGAATTAGCTTCTCGAGATCATGTACAACGTCTGTTACCTCTGATTAAAAAGACCATCGCCGCGGCTAATACTGACCTTAAGTCACTGGACGCAATTGCCTATACAGCAGGCCCTGGCTTGATGGGCGCATTGTTAGTTGGCACAGCACTAGGTCGGAGTTTGGCTTATGCTTTGTCGATACCGGCCATTGGCGTACACCACATGGAAGCGCATTTATTAGCACCCATGTTGGAAAAAGATATCCCAACCTATCCATTTTTGGCGCTTTTAGTCTCTGGTGGCCATACGTTGCTTGTTCATGTAACAAGTCCTGGCAGGTACGCCTTGCTCGGCGAATCTGTTGACGATGCGGCAGGAGAAGCGTTTGACAAGGTCGCGAAATTATTGGGTTTGTCCTATCCTGGAGGACCAGTCTTATCGGCCTTGGCTGAAAAAGGCAACAGCAAGCGCTTCCATTTTCCAAGGCCGATGACAGATCGTCCGGGGCTCAATTTTAGTTTTAGTGGTCTAAAAACCTTTGCTCGTAATACCGCAAATATTGAAGCCGACGATGCGCAAACGCATGCCGATATCGCCCGCGCCTTTGTCGATGCCGTGGTAGATACCTTTATTATTAAATGTCGCCGTGCCCTGAAAGAGACCGGGTTGCAACAGCTCGTTGTCGCTGGCGGTGTTAGTGCCAATAAGCAGTTACGGGCAGGTTTAATGGGTTTGATGGATGAGGTAGCGGGCAAGGTTTATTTTCCGCGGCCTGAATTTTGTACTGACAATGGCGCGATGATCGCTTATGCGGGCTATCTGCGGATCAAGGCAAAGCAAAAGGAGACTCTCAATTTCCAAGCACGGCCAAGGTGGCCATTAGCAACACTGTAATCTGGCGTTGACTTGCCGATCGGTGATCATGCTGATCCAATCTTATCTTCTGTGCCGGCAATGAGTTTGCGAATATTGGACTGGTGTCGCCAGATCAAGAGTATGACCATTAAGCTATGGCAAATAAAAACCCTGCTATCTTCCAGGATTAACCAGGAATACAACGGCGTAAGTACTGCCGCGATGAGTGCTGCCAGTGATGAGTAACGAAATAGAAGCGCAAAGAATAACCAGGAAATAACAAAAGCCAGTCCGAATAAGTAATGCGTTGCGAAGAGAATACCGATCAAGGTAGCAACGCCCTTGCCCCCTTTGAAATTGAAAAAAATGGGCAACAGATGCCCAAGAAAGGCCGCCAATCCGCAAAGTGCGATGATTAATTCAGTGCCGCCGAGGATCCTGGCCAGTAACACTGGAATCACGCCTTTTAATATATCGCCCGCCAGCACTAGAGCCGCCGCTTTTTTGCCGTGTAAGCGCATGACATTAGTCGTGCCTGGATTGCCTGAGCCTTCACTACGAGGATCGGCCCGGCCAAATAACCGACAGACAAGAATGGCCGATGAGATAGAACCTGTTAGATAAGCAAACAGTACAAGACTGGCCGAAGTGATATAAATCATTCGTATTTATTGTCGCAAATTGATCTGTGATTATAAGGTCAATTTTAACGACTATGTATTGTTAATTCTTATCTCAACGCAAAGTGCAAAGTAGCAATATCCTTGCGTTTTATCGAATGCCTTGGACATCTATCTGCATTCGATGCCTATTGATCGGGGCAGTATCAAGGTCATTGCTTGGTTTTGCGCAACATCACTGCTGGCAACGCTGACACTCAGCCTGTCTTGCGGCAGAAGTCAGCCCTGTCTCTCGGACACAATAACGGTCTGAGACCTTTGCACTAAAGCGATACTTGTCTAACCCGACTCAGCCCAGTGGCTGAACATTGCGCCATTGCCGGGATAAAAAATCTTCATAATGGGTGTTTTGTGCAAAGGTCTCGGCTTAAGGCTTTTCAAGCTCTATGATCAGAACATTTCCCCAGCGACCGGTACGATTTAATAATGCTTTTGCTAATGGGGTCAATAGTCTCAAGAATCGCCTTAAAAACACCTTGATTAGTGTTTTGATTAGTTTTTGCTCCTTACACTTATGCACAATTTTATTGGTCAGCGACTGAACAGAAAATCTGATTGATTTTTTCTCTTCGATCGCATTTTGCGTGCCCTTGTATTGAATAAATTGATTAATATCCATATCCCGTATACGGTAACGCACCGCCACATCCTGCAAGACAATATCCATGCTCTTTTTAGAAAAGGCATATAAGTGACGTGGCGGATCCAGGCACCAGGTCCGATGTAGAATACACTGGATAGCGTTTATCAACGCCTCGACAGCACCTGCTTGTTTTCTATATCGGTATGCGTTATGAAAATAAACCATCCATGTTGGGACAAAAAACAAATCCCAGGAAGCGGCTTGTGGTGTGATGACAATGGCGCGGCCGCCAGGTTTTAAGAGGCTTACAATATCGTCAATCGCCTGTCTGATATCTGGCAGGTGTTCGATAACATTGTCTGAAATCAGGAGATCAAAATGATTGTTCGGCAAGGCCGCTTTGTCGGTGATCAACGTTGGCAAGGGCCTGTCTATTTGTTCCAATGCCTTGATATTTTTCGGCTTTGCAAACGGTTCAAAACACGATGAATCGTACCCCATTGTAGCAAAGGCCGTAGCAGTAATCATATTGCCGCCCCCATAATCCAGTACCTTGGCCGAACTGGGCAACGAATTGAGTATATGCGGGTAGTGATCTTGGTAAAAACGTCTCTGCCCATCAATCCATTTTTCCAAACAGGCTTTACCAACAAGATCAATATCGCAAAAAGTAAATTCCTGTTCGTAGAAGTCATTGAGCAATTGTTCCGATGGGGATAGATCGCTGTATAACAAGGCACAGCGTGTACACTTAAACAATCGGCAATCATAGCGCCAGTGTACAATGGCCTTGTTGGTCGTTAAACAAACGGGACAGTCATGGGTGATTTTTTCAAGAATAAACATATCTAGCGTGATGATAATTATATGATGACTAGCGATCTGAGGTAGCTTTTATAATAAAAATTATTCCGTTTTAATAGCATAGACTACAGATTAAAACACGACAGGTATCTAATACCAAATTAAATACGAACATTATTTTTTTAATGCGTTATTGAGTGTTGCATCTTTCTTGCGCGATTCGACAGAGAGTGCATTTTTATATTCGATCAACTTTTCCATGAGTTTCGTATTACTGGTCGCAAGTATCTGCATGGCTAATAATCCGGCATTTTTACCCGCCCCAATTGCGACTGTTGCGACAGGTACACCGCTCGGCATTTGCACTATTGATAATAATGAATCCATGCCACCTAACCCGTCCGTTTTTATAGGGACACCAATCACCGGCAAAGGCGTGTTACTGGCAATCATGCCGGGCAAATGTGCGGCCCCGCCGGCACCGGCAATAATAACTTTCAAACCTTTTTTATAAGCATTTTTTGCATACTGGCTCATGTCATCTGGCGTACGGTGTGCGGAGACGACATGTATCTCATGCACGACCTTAAATTGCGCACAAATTTCTGTTGCTGCTTGCAGGCTTGGCCAGTCAGAATCACTGCCCATAACAATGCCGACAAGTGGGTTATTATGTGCTGTCATTTTTGTGCTCCAAAGTGAATACAAGACGCTGCTTGATGGGCGATTTTTTCGGCCTTGTCGCTATCTGGGCCTATGGCGGTGACATGTCCCATCTTACGCCCTACCGTAGTCCTTGTTTTTCCATAGACATGCACGTTGGCACCCGCCACCGCCAAGGCCTGTTCGATACCGACAGGATAGCCAGTCCCCTGCTCTTCGCCAAGCATATTTATCATCACGGCCGCTAAAGTGATCATTTTGGTTGCACCAAGTGGCAGTCCTAATATGGCTCTGATGTGATTTTCAAATTGCGAACATGCACATGCTTCGATCGTATAGTGTCCAGAGTTATGGACTCTCGGTGCCATTTCGTTAAGGATAATCTGCTTGTCTTCAGTGAGAAACATTTCAATGCCCATAGATCCGATACCATCAACTGCTATTACGGCCTTACGCGCCAACTCAACTGCTACGTGCGCCAGATCATCATCTATACGCGCGGGGGCACGTACAATATGGCAAATATGATCCCGTTGGACGGACTCAACAACGGGATAATTGACCATTTTCGCATCCTTGCCACGGGTTACTATAACCGCCAGCTCAGCCAAAAAATGACAAAACCCTTCAACATAGAGTGCTGTGTTATCGCCATCCAGCGTTGCCCATGCCGCATCTATATCTTCGGCAGATTGTAATGTCACGTTACCTTTACCATCATATCCATTGCGTCTGGTCTTTAAGACCAGCGGCCACGCCAGTTGCGTTGCCGCTGTGATAATTTCCTGTTTGGAATGGACTGGCATAAAGGGTGCGAGGGCAATGCCCGCCGCGGCCAAGGTTTGTTTTTGTATCAGCTTGTCTTGCACCAGATTGATGGTTTTAGCACTTGGGTAAAGGCGGTGGCCGGCATTCTCAACCGCCTGCAAACTTTTCGCCGCGACAAATTCATTTTCCAGCGACACAACATCAACACGTTCGGCCAACTTTAACAGCGTGTCAGAATCATCCCAATCGCCATACAGCGTTTCTGTAGCGAGACTATTGGAAGGTGCATCTTGATTTTTTTCGAGAATTATGATCTCACAACCCAACTGCATTGCCGCCAGCGCAGTCATCTTGGCTAACTGTCCACCACCGACAATACCAATACGATGGCCACCTGGTACCTTGCGACTTTCAGAGTTTGATTCAGTTTGGCTCATTTATTAAGAAGTCTATTCAAAAGTGGCTGAATTTACCATATTTCAGTTACATACGCTTTATGAAAGGCGTTGGGTTGGTTGTCGTGATTGGTTATAATAAACCAAACTAATAATGATAACGCCTCAGTAATTTAGTTTTTTATTATCTAAATAATTGAAATATATCATAAATATAGATTTAATTGTTGGTTGGCACACATTTTGCTTAATTAAACAACACAAATGATTTATTCTTTTAATTACTAATCGCGAGGTTAAGACAATGAAATGGGAAACACCTGAATATAACGACATCCGTTTTGGTTTTGAAGTAACAATGTACATCAATAACAAGTAAAACTTCTATACTCAGAAAATAAAAAAGGGACTGTACAGTCCCTTTTTTATTGCCTTTTATATGGGCATTTGATCTAAATAATCCACAAAAGCATTCATTGATATTCACTCGCACAACGATTACGGGCATTGTTGTCGGTTTTGAATCCATAGAAAATAAAGGCTATACTCCCGTTGCAATTTTACAACCGTAGGTCTGAGGAGTGCTGCAACAGATTTCTAATCTGCTAGGCTCAGGCACAAACACGGCACATTCGTATAACGGCACTCGCTTATTTTTGTACAGGAGAAACAATAATGAGCGTAGTTGCTACCTCTGTTGCACCCACGTATCACGTTGCTGACATTGCTTTGGCCACATGGGGTCATAAGGAAATTCGTATTGCAGAAACCGAGATGCCGGGGCTCATGGCTCTCCGTGCAGAATA
Organism: uncultured Gammaproteobacteria bacterium; assembly: GCA_951812995.1. Taxonomy (GTDB): domain Bacteria; phylum Pseudomonadota; class Gammaproteobacteria; order Eutrophobiales; family Eutrophobiaceae; genus UBA7359. Next base: position 260,153 of record CATOTD010000002.1, read on the forward strand.
TAGCAGTGAACAACCTCTAAAAGGGGCGCGTATCGCTGGTTCGATTCATATGACTATTCAAACGGCCGTCTTAATTGAAACATTATGTGCCCTGGGTGCAGAGGTGCGTTGGGCCTCGTGCAATATTTTTTCTACTCAAGATCATGCGGCGGCAGCCATTGCCGATCAAAGTATTCCGGTCTTCGCCTATAAGGGCGAAACACTTGATGAATATTGGGATTATACCCATCACATTATGACCTGGGCCGATGGTGGTGCGCCCAACATGATTCTTGATGATGGGGGCGATGCCACGCTATTATTAATTCTCGGTACTGAGGCTGAACGCGACCCTGCTGTTATTGCAAACCCGGATTCCGAAGAAGAAAGTTTTTTGTTTGCGTCAATAAAGAAAAAACTAGCCACCGATAATACTTTTTATTCTCGCACGCTGGCTTGTATTCAGGGTGTGACCGAAGAGACCACGACGGGTGTAAAACGTCTTTATCAGATGCAAAAGGAAGGCAATTTGCCGTTCCCGGCCATCAATGTAAATGATTCAGTCACTAAATCTAAATTCGATAATTTGTATGGTTGTCGTGAGTCTCTTGTGGATGGTATCAAGCGTGCAACGGATGTCATGATCGCTGGTAAAATCGCATTAGTATTAGGCTATGGCGATGTTGGTAAAGGTAGTGCACAGTCTCTACGTGGTCTTGGCGCAACCGTCTGGGTTACTGAAGTTGATCCGATTTGTGCCTTACAGGCATCTATGGAAGGTTATCGTGTAGTAACGTTGGAAGAGGTGGTCGGGCAAGTCGATATTTTTGTTACGGCAACGGGCAATTTTAATATCATTCGCCACGAACATTTAATAAAAATGAAAGATCAGGCCATTGTTTGTAATATTGGTCATTTTGATAATGAAATTGATATTGCCAGCCTGGAAAAATATGAATGGGATGAAGTCAAACCACAGGTTGATCATGTTATATTTCCAGACGGCAAACGCATTATTTTGTTAGCTAAAGGCCGCTTGGTTAATTTGGGTTGTGGTACTGGCCATCCAAGTTTTGTGATGTCCAATTCTTTTACCAACCAGGTACTGGCTCAAATTGAGTTGTATACCAAAGGTGATAAATATGAGAAAACGGTTTATGTGTTGCCAAAACATTTGGATGAAAAAGTCGCGCGGCTACATCTTGATAGAATTGGCGTACATTTGACTACCCTGACCAAAGAACAAGCCGACTATATCAACGTACCGGTTGACGGACCGTATAAACCTGAACATTATCGATATTAATATTAGAAATATTGCCGGGACCAGCCTAATTTTTTCCTTAATTATCGCCAGGTTCACCCTCTAACAAGTTCTATAACATGCAATCACAAAAGCAATATAAGCCCAAATTCAGTTTTGAGTTTTATCCCCCGAGAACGCCTGAAGCTGTAGCGACATTACAGTCAACCCAGGCGGCCTTAGCCAAGATGAACCCCGATTTTTTCTCAGTAACCTATGGTGCTGGCGGTAGCACACGTGATATGACATTTGAAACAGTGATGGATATCAAAGCTAAAACAGGTATTGAAGCGGCACCACATATTTCCTGTATTGGCAGTCAGGATAACGAGATTAAATCTTTGTTAGAAAAATATATTGAGCATGGCATCAGCCGGATCGTCGCACTGCGCGGTGACTTGCCATCAGGTTCAATCGGTTATGGGCGATTTCATTATGCGAATGAATTAGTGGCATTTATTAGAGAACAAACTGGCGACCACTTCCATATAGAGGTAGCGGCTTATCCAGAGTTTCATCCGCAGGCCAGCAGTGCGCAGAGTGATATTGAAAATTTCAAAAAGAAAATTGATGCGGGTGCTGATAGTGCCATAACGCAGTATTTCTACAATCCTTTTGCATATTATCGTTTTGTCGATAGTTGTGAAAAATTGGGCGTGGATATTCCCATCGTTGCCGGCATCATGCCGATTATTACATGCACACAATTGCTGAGATTTTCTGCTGCTTGCGGTGCAGAAGTGCCTCGTTGGATATTGAAACGCTTGCAGGAATTTGGTGATGATCGTGTCTCCATTCGGCAGTTTGGCATTGATGTCGCAACAGAACTATGTGAACAACTGCTTGCTAATGGGGTGCCAGGACTACATTTTTATAGCATGAACCAGTCCGTGGCAAGTATCGCTATTTGTAAAAATATTGGTATCGATAAAAAAATTAAGGAATCGGCGGGCTAACCTCAAGCGATCTTTTTGCGCTCGCGTGTTAATGACATGAACAGTCTTTGTTGCTTTATCTACAAGATTGAGATCTTTGCACACTAAAGCGATACTTGTCCAGCCCGACCCGACTCGGCTACACTCGAACCAGCTTGAGATGTTTAGCGCAAAGGTCTCAGATTTTAAATTTGTGCGCTAAATTTAAGTAATCAATGTCTTGTGTCACTTGATTATCAAAGATTGATTGCGTGTATATCCAAAAAAACGCTTGTTATTATTTGTTAATAATCCATTATCATCCGTGTGCTTTTTATTTTCTAGGAAGAGACGTTGACATAAGTTACGACTGCATCTTATCAACAGGTGTAGTTATTATTGCAGAATCTATCTGTTAAACCCTTGATCAATATTGGATCGTCACCAAAACCATGTTTGCCCAAAGAATACGATAGAAATAAATTCAATACCGGTACAAATACTGAGGCATTGAGAAAATATTGATCATAATGAAAAAAATCATTCTGTTTGCCTTGACGATGCTGATCTGCGGCTGTGCCAGGTTTGAGCCTGAGCCCTTTGTACCCTCCACGGGACATATAACTGCAGAAACCGCACCTGCTACAATAGATTCAAGTATTCCTCCGCTTGTTGAACAAGTGCCCTCGTTACCAGCGTCCCGCCCTTCGGTAGCAGCAGAACGTTATACTGTTGTCGTGAATGAAGTGCCCGTAAAAGAGTTGTTATTTGCACTGGCACGCGATGCAAAAGTGAATGTTGATATCCACCCGGGTATTGAAGGCATCGTAACAATGAATGCCGTTGAACAAACCCTGCCACAGATTTTGAAGCGGATTGCAAATCAGGTAGATATGCGTTATGAGCAACAAGATGATAATCTGATAATTTTGAAAGACACGCCGTTTTTACTAACCTATAAAGTTGACTACGTTAATTTATCCAGAGACACGACAAGTACCAGCTCTGTTTCAACGCAAATTTCTTCTACCAGTGGCGGTGGTGCTGCATCGAGTGGCGGTAGCGGGAATACGTCAACAACGGCTGTCAGTACCCGGTCAACGCATCATTTCTGGGCCCGATTAGTATCAAACATCACGGCAATATTAGGCCAAGAATCAACATCTGCATCAGGTGGAGATATACCCGTTACCAGTGTCGTTATTCCAAACCCTGAAGCGGGCATTTTGACAGTCAGAGCGACGGCAACGCAACATGCGCAGGTACAATCTTTTATTGATCGTGTCTTGGTCAGTGCGAAACGCCAGGTGCTAATTCAAACGACAATCGTTGAAGTGACACTCAATGACCGATACCAGGCAGGTGTTGACTGGAGCGTGCTAAGTACGGGAACGTTCAATATAGCGTCAACAACAGCCGCTGGTCTTCCAGGTTTTGCGACAGCTACAGCAAGTTCGTTTATCATTCGTAGCGATGAGAGTGATGGCAGAGATGATAATCTAACAGCCACAGTGACGCTGTTGGATGAGTTTGGCGATGCGAAAATTCTCTCTAGTCCGCAAATGATGGTCTTGAATAATCAGACTGCTTTGTTGAAAGTAGTTGAAAATCTGGTGTATTTTGAAGTTGATGCTGAGTTGACACCTGCAACAAGTGCTGGCGGAGAGCCTTTCACATCAATAGATACAACCGCTTTAACGGTCCCTGTTGGCATCGTCATGTCGGTTACGCCACAGATTGATTCCAACGGCGTAATAACATTAGTGGTACGGCCAACAATCTCACGGTTTGTTAAAGCGGTTACAGATCCAAATCCAAATGCGACTTTCACCGCAGGCGGTGTGACAACGACAAATCAAATTCCACAAATTGCCGTCCGGGAAATGGAATCCGTATTGAGAATGCGTGATGGACAAATTGGTGTCTTAGGTGGTTTGATGGAAGATGAATTAAAGACCAATGATGCGGGCCTGCCGGGTATCAAAGATGTAGGTTTTTTCGGTAATCTTTTCAAGTCAACGGCCCGAGAAAACGCTAAAAAAGAACTGCTCATCTTTATAAAACCGGTAATCATTAACAATCCAGGCCTCAATAATGATTTAAAAGATTATAAAAAATACCTGTCCAAAGATTACTCTCCTGAAGCAAAAGCGTTGTGAGCCTGTTGCTGGATGCCTTGAAAAAGGCAGACGAAAAGAAGCAACAAACAGCAAAGCGACCGCAAGAAAAAATCGACGTTAAGGTACCCGAAACAACGCCTGAGCCAGTATCTGGAAATAATATGTTGGGTGATGATCAAGCTGAAGAAAAGAAATCAACATCAGCAATCGTTGCCGAAACAGGTAAGCTTTCACTGGCACCACTAACACACACTGCGGCGCTGGCACATGCCGATAAAGACAGTATTTATGGGACAGATGTCCAGTCCGTAGAAGCATCCGCCGCGTTCTTAAAAAATCCGATTATGGAAAATACAGATTCCAAGGGTCTCGCATATGTTGCTGAAAATTCTTCACGATTACAAGATACTGCGGGCCTTAATAATGCCACAGAAGGCTTGCGTCCAAACATGTCCGCAACGCCGTTTGATGATCCGGCCCCGGATATTTTGTTGGCGAAAAAAAATCAGAACAATGGTGTTTATGAAGAAACTTTGCTGGACGTGCCAGCCGATCAACTTATAAAAGATTTGGGTGGCGGTGCGTTGCACCCAACGCCAGTCGCCGCGCAAACTGTTTTCATGACTGGCAGATCATCCACTAACAAACAAAGTTTATTTAAATGGTCTGTGTTTTTGATACTGGCTGTATTAGCGACTGTAGCAACCGCCATTATTTATCATATTACTATTACACCCATTTTTATAAAATTGCCGCCACCATTGATCGCCCATGGTATTGAATCTAAGCTGGATTTACCGCCTGTAATTGCACAGGCACCAGCGTCCAACGTTATGACAGACACCATTATTCGCCCTGTATCAGCGGAAAAACAGATAACGTCTGCTGCAGATGCAATGATTGATAACTTTTTAGAGACTGATCAAGTGACTGTAGCAACCGCTATTACAGCCGAGAACATCGAGCCAGATGCAAATAAAATATCAATAGATGAGACAAGTAATAACATTGCTACGGGTGATTTTAAAGAAACGTTAAGCACTACTCGGCCTGTGTCTCGTCATCTGCAACAACAGTTAGCAAAAATAATCCATCCTGATTCACCAATGATTAGTATTAGCAAAAATAAAACTTCAGAGCAAGCAAACGTAATGGTGCATCAGGCGTATAAAGCCTATCAGAACAGTCATTTTGATACAGCAAAATCAATGTATGAAACTGTGTTAAAAAACGATCCAGACAATCGTGATGCGCATCTTGGCCTTGCGGCAATTGCTATTAATAATCAAGACCAAAGCAATGCCTATTACCACTATGCCCACTTACTAACATTAAATCCCGAAGATGCAATCGCGTTCAACGCATTAATAGGGTTATCAAACCATTCTGATCCGCTCAAAGATGAAAGTGCTATTAAGTTCTTGATAAAACAAGAAGGCGATATGCCTTATTTGTATTTTTCATTGGGCAATGTATATGCGAAACAAAGGAGATGGGCCGCCGCACAGCAGGCATTTTTTAATGCCTATCGACTCGATGCTACAAATGCCGATTATGTATTCAATTTAGCTGTCAGTCTTGATCAACTAGATCAATACGACACCGCGTTAGTTTTTTACAAAACAGCAATTAACTTAGCAACGAACTCCTTTGCACGGTTTAATCCCGCCCTAGCCAATAATCGCATTATTGTGCTGTCAAAATTAGTTGCAACAAAATGATGATCGATGCGCATAAAAGACAGTTGCGATTAGGTGAAATCCTGGTCAATAAGGGGGTCACGACGCTCGATCAGATAGAAATTGCTTTAACCGAACAGAGAGACAGTAAAGAACATCTCGGCAAAATTCTTGTTCGTCTTGGTTTTGCGACAGACGCGATCATTCGTGATGTTATCGGTGGTGTCATAGGGCAAGAAAGTATTGAACTCAACACCGTCGTTGCCGATGCAGAAGCGGTGCACATGATTCCAAAGGAAATGGCACGGCGCTTACGCGTGCTACCATTAACTTACAATAGCCAACGACAGATATTAACGCTTGCCATGGCCGATATATTTAATGTTGTTGCGCTGGATCAAATTAATACTCACCTTGGTGGTAACGTTGAAGTTGCGCTAGTACTTGCTGGCGAAGCAGAAATTGAGAAATCGATAGATCAATTCTATGGTTTTGAACTTTCTGTTGACGGTATTTTACATGAAATTGAAACAGGTGAGATTGACTATCAGAGCCTGGATACGGAGCTTGACGAATACAGCCAGCCCGTTGTGCGGCTGGTCAATGCTTTACTTGTTGATGCAGTGAAACGCAATGCTTCAGATATACATTTTGAGCCAGAAGAAGGCTTTCTTCGTTTTCGTTATCGCATTGATGGCGTGTTGAGGCAAGTCCGCAGTTTGCATAAAAATTATTGGTCGGCTATTGCTGTGCGGCTAAAAGTAATGTCTGGAATAGATATTGCTGAAACAAGAGCACCTCAAGATGGACGCATTTTTTTATCCTTATCAGGCCGACCGATTGATTTTCGTGTTTCAACATTACCTACGGTGCATGGTGAGAATATCGTACTTCGAGTCCTGGACAGACACAAAGGCATCGTTTCTTTTGATCAATTAGGATTAAAAGAAGAAGCACAAAACATGCTTAAATTAATGGTTGCAAGACCAGAGGGTATGATCCTGGTTACCGGGCCGACCGGCAGTGGTAAAACAACAACACTGTATTCGATTTTGAATTACCTAAATACTGAGTCTGTCAATATTATGACGCTGGAAGATCCCGTTGAATATGCGATGACCATGATTCGGCAAACATCAGTAAACGATGCTGTGCGGCTGGATTTTGCAAGCGGTATACGTTCTTTAATGCGTCAAGATCCAGATATCATACTGGTTGGTGAAATACGTGATGAAGACACCGCCAGTATGGCATTTCGGGCAGCCATGACAGGTCATCAGGTGTTTTCAACATTACATACAAATTCAGCCTTGGGGGCTATTCCCAGATTAAGAGATATCGGTGTTAAGCCTGATATTCTTGCCGGTAACATCATTGGTATTATTGCGCAGAGATTGGTCCGCAGCCTATGTGAATTTTGTAAAAAACCGCACGCTTTGGATGCATTGGAATGTAATTTACTAGGCTTGAAAATAACGGATAAACAACAAGCAATTTATACGGCCAACGCTTGTGTTGCCTGCGATCAACAAGGTTATAAAGGACGTATTGCACTTCAGGAAACAGTGTATTTTGATGCAGATATTGATGAATTAATCGCGCGTGAAGGGACGCAACGAGATCTATTGCGGATGGCTCTGTCAAAAGGGTTTAAACCTTTGGCGGAGGTGGGGGTGAGCTGTGTATTAGATGGCGCAACCAGTCTTGAAGAAATGTCCAGAGTGATCGATCTTACGGCAAGAATAAAAACGCATTAATCTATGTCGGCTTATAAATATAAAGCGATAGATGAACAAGGTCGTATACACAATGGACGGATAGATGCTGTAAATATTGTTGATTTGGAAATGCGACTTAACAAGCTCAGTCTCGATCTAGTCAATTATAAAGAAGTTTCCACCTCTGGCAAAAGCATTACAGGCTCTGGCGTTAAACGCCGTGATCTTATTATTTTTTGTTTCCATTTTGAACAGACTTCTCGTGCGGGTGTGCCAGTCTTAGATAGTTTACAGGACTTGAGAGACAGTAGTGACAACCCCAGAATGGCAGAAGTAACAAACGCGATGATCGCGTCGATTGAAGGTGGCAGGACTTTAGCAGAGGCCATGTCGGAGTTTGAAGACGTGTTTGGCAAGATATTCACTAAATTGGTCGCAGCGGGTGAACAATCCGGCAAGATTAGTAAGGTATTCGCAGAGCTTGGGGCAAACTTAAAATGGCAAGATGAGCAAGCTACGCTCACGAAAAAGTTATTTACCTATCCAATATTTGTCGGCATTGTTGTTATGGGTGTTGTTTTCTTTTTAATGACATATCTGGTTCCCGAATTATTACACTTCATTAAAACAATAGAAGCAGAATTACCTGTGCATACAAAAGTGCTGATTTTTGTTTCAGATATATTTGTTAGCTATTGGTATATCATAATACTTTTACCTGTAGCGATGATTATGGGTATGCAAACAGGCATCAAGATCAATGCTACTTTTCACTTAAGATATGATGAATTAAAACTAAGAATCCCGATAGTAGGCCCCATACTTAAAAAAATCATATTAACCCGACTATGTAGTTTTTTTGCCATCATGTATGCATCTGGTATTTCCATTATTGAATGTATAAAAACGGGGAAAGAGATTGTCGGCAATAAATTGATTGAGCGGGCAATGGATAAGATTGAACAATCAATTACGGATGGCATGACATTGAGTGATAGTTTTGCTGCCGCGAAAATTTTTCCGCCACTTGTATTGCGTATGATCCGTATTGGTGAGAATACGGGCGCATTAGAAAATGCCTTGTCGAATATTAGTTATTTTTATACGCGAGACGTTAAAGAATCGATCGGTCGTCTTCAGTCAATGATTGAACCAGGCATGACTATTGTCCTCGGCACTATTATTGCCTGGGTTGTGTTTTCGGTTTTAGGGCCGATTTATGATCTCATTACCAAAGTTAAAATTTGATTTTTTGAACAGACGCGCATTGTTTATCAGTGCCAATAAAATGTCTGTATATCACTGGACTAAAGGTAAGCTGGGTGATTCCTTTCTGTTTGATCGTAATGTAGCAGGACGCGATAATTTTGCGCGCTATTTGCAAGAATCTGCAAACACACCAATGACTATTTTACTTGACGTTATTGAAGAAGAATTTCGTCAAGATACTATTCCTCACGTTTTTAGTTCCGATAGACACGCACTTATAGAGCGCAAAAAATCTCGTCTATTCAGAGATACAGACTATATCCATGTACAAAAACTAGGACGTGTAGCAGAAGGACGTCGCGATGATCGTTTATTGTTTACGGCATTAACGAAGCAAGATGTTTTGATGCCTTGGATAGAATTGCTTGATCAATATGAAGTGCCGTTGAAAGGCATACTCTCTGTTCCATTATTACTCCAGTCATATATTAAAACCTGGCCTGATATTTCAGATAATGCACTACTTGTCACCATGCAGAGTATGAGTGGTTTAAGACAGACCTTTTTCAAAAACAAAGAATTACAGATAAGTCGTCTTTCAAGATTGCCTCGCTATGGCACAAAGTCGTATGTGCCAAGCGTTGATTTCGAAGTACAGAAAATACAGCGTTATTTAAACAGTCTGCGCTTAATACCTGACGATGCTTTTCTGGATGTTTATGTGTTCGCCGATAAAACAATACTTGATGAATTAAAGGAGAGCAATATTTCATCCCCTACGCTACGGAATCATTACATCAATATTAATAGACTACCTATATATAGTCGATTAAGTGCTCATGGTACTACCCCGTTTAGTGATCAATTATTATTAGGTTATTTGTTAGAGACACAGCCGCAAAATTGTTATGCGTCTTTTCATGAATTACGATTTTTAAAAATGCGTAATATGCGTTATGCAATGAATACTGCCAGTGTCGCGTTGTTATGTTTCAGTATACTATTTAGCGGTTTAAATTTTATGAATGGACTGATCTACAAACAGGAAAGTGCGTCATTTAAAAATAAAGCAGATTACTATCAGGCACGTTACGACTTCGCCAAAACCCGTTTACCGAAAACACCGGTCTCAGCCACACAAATAAAACTTGCCGTTGAGACAGCCGCTACCCTGGAGAGATATAAATCAACGCCCTATGAAATGTTGAGTTTTATGGGTGAAAAATTGGAACAATTCCCAAACATCAAACTAGATAGTCTAGACTGGAGCTTCAGCATCGATCCAAACCAGGGGATGGTCATATCATCTGACGCATCACCCGCTAAGAATAATACTGATCTACCTGCTACTGACAGTACGGTACAGTATTATCAAATAGCTAATATTGAAGCACATATTGAATCGTTTACTGGTAATTATCGTGTAGCAATAGCGATGGTTGCGGCGTTTGCTGAAACACTGCGTGAATCTGATCTTGCCTATTCAGTCAGTATTGAATCATGGCCACTTGATATAAGTTCAACTGCTACATTACAAGGCAATACGCAAGCATCGGATAAAACAGCTTCATTTTCATTAAGAGCAGTGCTTGCAATAAACTCATGAAAAACAAGAATAATATTGACTGGATTATTCTTAAAAGTCCGCTCATTTTGCTTTGTTTGTGCCTTGTTATAGCGAGTGTATGCATCTCTGCAAGCTATTATTTTTATAGCCACCAAAGTAAAGAATATAAAAATAATAAACGCTTTTTTCAATCTATCAGTCGTCGTTATCTTGATGTCGATCAGGAAGAAAAAATATTGCGCGATTACTATCCGCAGTTTATTAATTTATATAATCAAGGAATAATCGGGCGTGAAAAAAGATTAAAATGGATAGAAGTATTGCGTAAGGCCAGCCAAGAAAATAATCTACTTTCTTTAAGCTATTCAATAAACGCACGGAAAGAATACATACCTGAATATAACATTAATTACAATGGCTATACATTATACAATAGTAGCATGGAACTGAATTTGGATTTGTTGCATGAAGGCGATTTCTTCAAGTTATTGCATTATATAAACAGGACTGAGACAGGGTTTTATACAATAGCCGAGTGCAAATTTAGAATGTATGCTGATGAGATTAGGTTTGAAAAAAATCATGCCAACATTTCTGCTTCCTGTTTATTGTATTGGATCACAATTGAACATTCTGATGCACTGGAAATTGAGATTGGATGAGAGTCATTTATTCAACCATGTTATTGATTATTGTTAGTTTTACGATAATAAATCCAGTCCATGCTGATAATTTAGGCCGACTATTTACATCTGCTGATGATAGAAAAACCTTAGAAAAAATACGGCATGAAAAAGTAGAGATCAAGAAACCCGAAACAGTAAAAATTGAAAAGAATAGTGAACTTGTGGCGACTAAGAAGGAAATCGTGACCCGCAATACCATTACCTTAAAAGGGCTTGTTTATCGTAGCAATGGTAAAAACACGGCTTGGATTAATGACACTAATACCTTTGACGGTGATCTGGAATCGCAGTTTATTTACGTGCCTGTCAATAAAATTAATCGCGATAAGGTCACTATTATTATGTCAGATGATAACACCTCTGTTGAGCTAAAGGTCGGTCAAAATTTTATCCCTGCCACAATAGAAAGAGATGTTGTTGAGATAGTAGAGACTAAAAACAACTTATCAGAGTGATGATCTTGAATTTTGCAGTTAAATATAAATCACAACGAGGGGCCGCGTTATTGGTTTTTATATTGATGCTTATTTCTGTTTCATCATACGCGCTTTTAAATAAATTGAATGCTATTACAAAACCCTACACAAGGGACTTGGTAACCAGCAGGGCATTAGCGCAAGCGAAACAGGTACTGATGGGTTATGCGATAACTTATCCCGAGAAAAAAAATGCACGAGATGTTAATAAAGGTCCTGGCTATTTGCCTTGTCCCGATCTTGATAATGATGGTAATGCAGAAGGCGGTTGTGCATTGGCAGGCCCCACTAATCGGACAATCGGACGATTTCCAAATAGAACATTAAATATACAAGCATTAAAAGATGCAAGTGGTCAAAGACTATGGTACGTCCTGGCAGATAATTTTCGAAATTTTGCAGGATTAAAACCATTAAACAGCAATACACCGGGTCAGTTATGTATAGATGTCAATTCTGATGATGATTGTGAGCCTGTAACTGATGGTGACATTAGTGATATCGTTGCCATTATTATCGCGCCTGGTGCGCCAGTAGCTGGACAAAATAGGGATCCTGCTGAAAAAGTGGTCGCCAAAGAAATAAGCAATTATCTTGAGGCAGATAATGCCGATCTCGATGAAAATTTTGTAATCTCAAGTTCAGTGCTTGTGAATGATCATCTCATGTTTATAACACGACAAGAGTTGATGCGCTTTGTTGAAAAACGTGTGTTATCCGAAGTCGCTAAATGGTTAAGTCCCTCTTTTGAACCAGGCACATCAACGTTTGCATCCAAACTACCTTGGTTTGTTGCGAATGATTGGCATAAATTAGTTTATATTACCGATGCTGGAAAACCACTACCTGACAGCCCTGACAACTTGTGTACACTTGCAACACCCTGTTTTACAGTCAACAAAAAAAGTATGCCAATGGCGCATGTTCGTGCGATTGCATTGTCCGCCGGGGCCACCCTGACCATGACGGGTACTTACAATGATCAAACGCGCATTATTTCAACGACACCATAAATGTGCAAAAAGCTAACAGGCTTTACCTTAATCGAACTCTCCGTAGTATTGTTTATTATTAGTTTACTCATGGTTGGCTTGCTTGGATCAGTTGGCACACATATAAAATCACAAAAACGCCAGCAAGCTGTCGATACCATGCACGACATCATGGAATCATTATATGGGTATGCCATCATCAACAAACATTTACCCTGTCCAGACACAACAGGTGATGGTGCTTCTAATCTGGAAGGATCTGGAACATGCACGGCTACAAGTGGTGCGGGCTGGTTACCGTGGAAAACATTAGGTCTTGGTATGCAAGGTGATGCTTGGGGCAATCGTTTCAAATATCATGTCACAACACCAGGTTTTACCACTATGGATAACGGCACCTGTGAGAAGGATGATAATTTAGACTTATGTGAATTTGGGAGTATTACAATTTATACTAGAGGTGATAATCCGGGTACCCGTATCATTGAATCTAAATTTAAAAGCGAAGCTGCTACTGAAGTCCCTGCTGTTGTAATATCCCACGGTAACAATAGCTTAGGTGCAACAACGGTTGCGGGTGTTAAATTGGCCGTAGCTGCAGCCGGGACAGATGAATATGAAAATGCGGATACTGACACGAATACGACATTTTATTCGCGCACATTTTCCAATGGTGGTGACGGGTGCAGAGATGATGCTAATGAATCAAATTTCTTATGCGAATTTGATGACATTGTAATGTGGGTGTCGCACCCTATACTTATGAATAGATTGGTCAAGGCAGAAGTATTACCCTAGTTTTTTTAACTTCTATCGTGTCGCCACGTCAATTCAAAATAGACATCTTAATTAAGATACTGACTCTCAATCATAATATGTTGACCATAATCTTATATTGTTACTTATGAATAATTTATTACTGACCATAGCCAAGTATTCAATTTTGGAAGCTGTGCGGGATAAATTTTTTATTTTTATTTTTATGGGGATTATCGCTTTTTTCTGTATTTCGTTGTTTATCGGTGAGCTTGCTATTACTGAAGGTGTGCAAATGCAAGCGGCCATACTTGCTTCGACTTTGCGTCTGTTTTCTGTATTTACAATGAGCCTGTTTGTCATCACCAGCATGATTCGAGAATTTAATGATAAAGGCTTTGAATTAATACTGTCCCAGCAGCTACCGCGTTCATCCTATTATTTTGGAAAATTTATCGGATTTTCATTTGTAGCACTGCTTATTGCGCTGATGAATGGGGTTTGTTTGTGTTTATACGCACCGGCAGATTCAGCGTTACTTTGGTCATTCTCATTATTTTGTGAGCTTTTGATTATTATTTCATTGAGTTTGTTATCTTTATTTTCTTTGCACAGTATTACTATTTCATTCAGCGTTGTTATGGGATTTTATGTTTTATCCCGATCAATTGAGGCTATTCAATTAATAAGTAATTCACCTATTATCGCAATGGGTTCAATCAGCAATAAATTTATGCACAGCTTATTGGATATTATTGCTTATGTTATACCCAGTCTTTATAAGTTTACCCAAACGGAGTGGCTTATATATCAGACAGCAATAGCAGACAATATCAGTATTGTTATTGGACAGACATTAATCTATACCACCTTTATATCGTGTATAGCATTATTTGATTTATACCGAAAAGAATTATAGCCAAATGGGTATATTACAATTTGAGGTTTTACAAATTGTACGCACACAAATATGATGCCAACATGAAAAATGAATACTCTGAATTTGTCTCTATGCATGGTAGTGTCAATAATCTTTCGCACTTTCTGATTTAGCTTTCCCTTAAATCTGGTTGTTACGCTACCTGAAAATCCTTTTCTTTATCCATCTCTTGGAGCAAATCCATGTTCAGATATGTCCGCGTTCCCCACTAGCTCCCCGCGATGTGTCTAAGCCTTGCCGCACAAAGCATCAACGCCGAGTTGCCATCCGGGAATGCACACACTACTCGTGTTCGCCGCCTGATTTCTCGGATGATCCGCTCCAAAGGATTGTTAGTCCGAATGCGAATCCAGTGCTCTGCCAGAAACCGATAATACGTCAGGGTCTCTTCCATGCACTACCCAGCCAATCCGCTACACTCGATAACTTCATGTCCCTGAGTTTCTTCTCGACCTCCGTGGCCTTATGCCTGGCAAATTGGAGACCTCGAACAACGCTGATTCTGGATGGATTTTGACGCGAGCACCAGTCGTTGTCACCCGCATAGTGGGTGTGAAGGTCAAGGTCGGTGGTATTTGAGGCTGTGTTGCGCTGTTTGGGACTGCCAGGGCGGGTATTTCCGGAATTTGGGCGGAGTCAGGCTGTGGCCTGTCGTCGCTCGTGGAAGATGAGACGGCGGAAGTTGTAGCTCAGGTTGGCCATGGTCATGCGGGCCTTCGCACAGGTTTGGCCGATTGAGCGGATGGTCAGAGCCATGGGCCCTTTCTCGTAGCCGAACACAGGCGCGGATGGCGGAGCGTGTCGCGTTGCCCCGACGAATATGCCTGGCCATGGGTTTGCCGCGCGGCTTCTTGCGATGGATATGTGAGCGGTACCCTTGCGCCTTCAGCCAAGCCTCATTCCTGGCCTAGCGGTACCCGGTATCGGCCCAAACCGCCTTCGAGCTGTTTGTCTCGTCCAGAACCGAGGAGAGTTCATGCCCGTCGTAGCGAGCCGCATTCGTGCCAGTCTCACCCCGGATGAAGTGCCATTTGCGGTCAATGGACACGTGGTTCTTGTACCCAAAGTGCGGAACCGAAATATCGACAAGGCCAGTATCCTCCTCACCCTCCTTGGTCGTCTTGGCCTTTGAATACTTGACCGTCCAACGCGCATCGGTGTCTTTCTGCGCTGCCTTGGACAGATCATCGGGCCAGATGTCAGACGCGGCCTCACCTGCCTTGGCGCGCGCTTTCTCTGCTTTCGTCATCCGCTGGCGCGGGGCAAAGACCAACGTGGCATCCACAATCTGACCGCCGGTCGGTTTGTATCCCCGCGCGCAGAGCTGAGCTTCAAACGCGGCAAACAGGGCCTTGAAGACACCCGCCTAGGTCAGCTTCTCTCTGAAAAGCCAGATCGTCTTCTGATCAGGTGTCGGCTCCCCGATTTGAAATCCCAGGAACCGCAACCAACTGAAACGGTCACGAATGAGAAACTCCATCCGCTCATCGCTCAGATTGTGCATCGAGGCCAACACCAGCACCTTGAACATCACAACGGCATCATAGGGCGGACGACCACCTTTGGGACGTTCCCCATAGCCAAGTGTTTCAACAAGAACTGGGCGAAACACTTCGAAATCAACGTGCCGCTCCAAAACCTCAAGCGGATCTCCCATCGCCGAAAGCCGTGCCAAATGATCCGTCAAATCAAACAATCCAGGTGCGTGCATAAACAAAATCCTCCCACATCAAGTGAATCAGACCGTACCACAAAATGTACGGTTTTTAGAGGCTTCCAGATGCATGGATAGCCTGCAACATGCGAGAGACTTCTTTGACACGACCACGAGGCACATGACTGAAGACGTTGCGGTAGCAGTGCACAATACAACACTGCCAGCCAGCTTCAGGGTAGAAGTCACCGATCGACTCCTTGCGCCCAAGACAGGCATCACTGAGCACCAACCTGATGCCCTTGAGACCGCGTGCCTGCAAATGACGCAGGAATCCTGACCATCCCACCTTATCCTCCTTAGTACCTTCAACAATCCCTGGAATGCGGCGGTAGCCATCGTCCCCAACACCTATGGCGACTAGAACAGAAACGTTCTTCACTGCACCGCCCCAACTGCGTTTGAGCACAACACCGTCCAGGTATACATAAGGGAAATCACTCCCTATGGGGCGATTACGCCACTCTTCAATCTGCCCATAGATACGCTGGTTGAGCTTTGAAATAGTCCCTAAGCTGACACGGGTACCCCAGAGGGCTGCGGTAATGTCTTCTACACGTTGTACTGAAACACCTGCCAGATACATCTCGATCAGTGCCTCTTCGACAGACGCTACACGGTGCCGATAGTGCTCTATGATGGCCATCTCAAAGGTCTGCTTGCGTAGCTTCGGCATCTTTAACTCAAGCTCTCCAGCCCTTGTGTGGCACTTCCTGGTGTAGCTACCAGACCGGTCGTCTTTGCGCGTCTCAGTGCGTTCGTATCGATCAGCACCCACCAGCGCATCAGCCTCAGCGTCCAGAATCTGGTTGCGGGTGTCTTCCACAGTCTTCAGTACCACTTTGTTGAGATGGCCCTGCAGTTCCTGTTCATCAATAGGGACTACGTTGTGCAAGTGCTTGCTTGTATCATCGCTCATGGCGGTTCTTCTCCTGGTCAAATAAATGGTTATTACTTTGGGAATTATATATTTAACTCCAACTTCACTACAAAATACAAACACAATGATTTGTTAGTTTTTTCAAGTAACAAGCTCACCATGCTCACCTGTTACCTTATGCAATTTTTCAATTGCACTCCATTTTGGGTTAAACCATCTTTTCTTGTCTTTCGTTTGCACGCAACGACAATAAAAAGGTTTTTATCGGTTTTTTATCTTTGTTGAATACTGCAATATCAAGCGGATACTCTTTTTTGGTATCAGATGGCCTTACTTTTACACGCCACTGTGGTCGTGTTTGTAATTGTTCTTTGGGGTATCCGTAATCTTCGACAAGTGTTTCGGAAAAGACTTGTACTGCTTCTACTTCTTCTGGCGTAGCTTTTACCTCTTCACCACTTATATAGTCTTTGATGTAACCTGCTCTCATTATCGTCCTGTATATCCGCATTCTATTTCCATTGCTTTGCTCATGCTAGCACCTCGCGATAGGTAATCCGTTTACCTATCGCGTTGCTTATAAGTGATTCTATACGTTGATTGGTTGGTAACTTACATGGTCCGTTATTCAGTCTAAAAGTCACTTCGTTCACATAGCGATGTAAGTGTTTAGTGCTGGCATGAGGCCATACCCCATACAGACCGCGTTTGAGTAAAGCCCAGACACTTTCAATGCTATTGGTATGAATGTTGTTTGAACCCACATATTCTCCCGCACTATGGGTTACCGTACCATGCTGATAAGCAGACTGTAGATGCTGATATGACCTGTGTTCATCTGTGTAAATGGTGGCACCATATTCCACTGAACAGCCAATCTCTTTGTGCAGGGTCGGTATATCAGTTGATGGGATAGGCTTAGCCCTTGTGCGGCCACCGCGCTCACGCATTCCGACCACTACCTGCTTGCCAGCTACGCCACGGCCTGCGCGGACTTTCTTGTGTTTGTGTTTGTTATGTTCCTTCCCACCGATATAGGTCTCATCAATCTCAACAATGCCAGAAAGTAAATTATCTGTATTATCGTTACAGGATTCACGAATGCGGGCCTGCATAAACCAGGCGGTCTTTTGAGTTACTCCGATTTGTTTAGATAACTGCAAGCTAGATATGCCCTTGCGCGAGGTGACAGTTAAGTAAATAGCATATAGCCATTTATGTAGTGGAACATGAGAACGTTCAAAGATAGTGCCGGTTCTCACCGTAAACTCACTCTTACAGTCCCGGCATAAGTAATATCCTGTCCGCTTTCCTTTGCGCGGGGTAATACGCTTAAATTCCCCATAATGAGGACAGGATATGTAATCTCCCCAGCGTTGTCCCTCAAAATACAATCTAGCGGCTTCAGCATCCGGGAACTTGCCAAATAGCTCAAATGTGGATATGGTATTGTCTTTCATTGATGACCCTCCGTTTTATTGCATTTTTATGTTAGATTATATGGGTTATCTATTGGAGTCAAGTATATAATTCCCAATAAATGGTTATGTCACTTTTTATTTAACCAGATAAAGGAAAACCGCCTCTTCAAATTTGCGAAAGATAATTTATGTTATCGCATTCCCGGATGGCAACTCGGCGTTGATGCTTTGTGCGGCAAGGCTAAGACACATCGCCGGGAGCTAGTGGGGAACGCGGAAATATCTGAACATGGATTTGCTCCAAGAGATGGATAAAGAAAAGGATTTTCAGATCGCGTAACAACCAGATTTAAGGGAAAGCCAAATCAGAAAGTGCGAAAGATTCTTTATACTACCGTTGAGCGTGGTCTGAGTCGGGCAGGGCTACGGGTTGATTAGGGTCGTTTATTATGTAGCATTACCGTAGACGAATAATGCGACCAGTTTCTGCATCTCTTATCTCTGTCGGATTCATATTATTGCTGATGTATGCTGGAAACACATAATCAACATCGGCCCCAAAATAGGCACGCACACGCCGACTGGATCGGGCGGGGCTGGCACCCGATGGGTTGGCACTGGTTGAAACCAGGGGGCCGAGCTCTCGGCACAAAGCAACTACCACAGGATGAGCACTCACCCTGACAGCCAGCGTCTCATGCGCGCCCGTTAGCCATGATGGTGTCGCCTCTCGGGCCGGGACCAACCAAGTCACAGGACCAGGCCAGCTATCGCGTATTTTATCAAGCATCGCCAGCTTGCCAAAATCAACATAGTCATCAAGCTGCGCAATAGACGATGCCACTACAATCAAACCTTTCTCAACAGACCGACACTTTAACTGCAAAATACGATTTATAGAATGCTGTAATAAGGGAATACAACCTAACCCAAACACAGCTTCCGTGGGATAAGCAATAACCCCGCCTGCTCTACAAGCAGTGACGGCTTGTGTTAAATACGATGATCTCATCTACCGTAGCGGATTATCCTGTGCAAATGGTAGTTTATGAGTTTGCTTTACGGGCTGTCTTTTTGCCGACTTTCTTTTTAGCAGACGCTTTTTTTTGCTTCTTCCCGCGGGCGGTGGGTGTGGCCGCAAGTAATGCCATTGAATCTTCGATCGTTAAACTAGCCGGATCCCGATCTTTAGGTATTTTGGCGTTTTTTGTCCCATCTGTAATATACGGGCCATAACGCCCATTCAAAATAGAAATACCTTCTTCCACAAAAACCTTGATCTGTTTTTCAGCATCAGCTTTTTTCTTTTCTGCAATGAGTTCAAGTGCGCGATCGAGTGTAACCGTGTAGGGATCATCTGCTTTTGTCAGCGATGCAAATTTACTCCCATAGCGAATATAAGCACCAAAGCGACCAATGCTGGTAGCAACCTCCTCACCTTCTGTTGTTGCACCAAGTAGCCTGGGTAATTTGAATAAATCCAGCGCGTCTTCGAGTGTAATGCTATCTATTTTTTGCCCTGGGCGTAGCCCTGCGAACTTGGGTTTATCCGCGTCATCTTTTGTCCCAATCTGGGCATAAGGGCCATAGCGTCCTATCCGAACAGAAATTTCTTTGCCTGATTTTGGGTGCTTTCCCAAGACTCTTGATTGTGCGACTTCGCTCCGGCTGACGTTCTCTTCTATATGTTTTACTTGCTCAGAAAAGGGTGTCCAAAATGTTTGCATGAGCGGAATCCATGCTTTTTCGCCACGAGAAATGGCATCCAAGTCGTCTTCAAGATTGGCGGTAAATTCATAATCAACATAATTTTTGAAGTTGCTGGTCAGAAAATTATTGACGATTTTGCCAACGTCAGTGGGATGAAAACGCTTGTTTTCTATTTCGACATATTCTCTGTTCCGAAGCGTTGAAATAATACTGGCATAGGTAGACGGGCGGCCAATACCGTATTCCTCTAGCGATTTTACTAAACTCGCTTCCGAATAACGTGGCGGCGGCTCAGTAAAGTGTTGTTCATCGCGTATCTCATTGAGTTTGATTGCGTCGCCTTCTGTTAGCGGGGGCAACATTTTTTCATCGCCATCACCCGCCTTGGCATCATCTTTGCCCTCAAGGTAAACCGCCATGAATCCAGCATCAGCGATGGTGGAGCCATTGGCTCGAAATAAGTTTCCGGTCCCACATAACATATCGACCGCAACCGTATCAATTGTTGCATGTTGCATTTGGCTTGCCATCGTTCTTTTCCAGATCAGCTCATACAGCTTGAATTGCTCAACGCTCAAACTGCGTTTTATTTCCTTGGGCACTCTTGTGACAGATGTAGGACGAATGGCTTCATGCGCTTCTTGTGCATTTTTGGATTTAGTTTTAAATATTCTGGATGCTGTGGGCAGTGCTTTTTCGCCATATCGAGCGGTAATAAAATCGCGTATTTCAACTATGGCATCCTTAGCAAGATTGACGGAATCTGTACGCATATATGTTATTAGTCCCACCGTGCCGTCGCCCACATCAATGCCTTCGTAGAGCTGTTGCGCCGTGCGCATGGCGCGTTGTGCCGTGAAGCCTAATTTGCGGACTGCTTCTTGTTGTAATGTTGATGTTGTAAAGGGTGCCGAGGGCTGACGCTTACGTTGTTTTTTGGTAACAGTATCTACCACTACCTCGCCGCCCGCCGCTTGTTCCAAAGCCGCTTTAACAGCTGCTGCCCGCTGCGCTTCTTGTATGGTAAATTGTTTAATTTTCTCATTCTCAAACAGAATGAGCTTGCCTGTAAATTGATTTTGTTTGTGTTCTAAACGGGCTTCAATTGTCCAGTATTCTCTTGGCTCAAACGCTAGGATCTCTTGTTCACGTTCTACAATCATTCTTAATGCGGGCGATTGCACGCGACCCGCAGATAAGCCTCTTTTAATTTTTTTCCAGAGTAAGGGCGATAAATTAAACCCAACTAAATAATCAAGGGCGCGGCGCGCTTGTTGTGCGTCGATTAAATTTGTAGCTAATGTTCTTGGATGTTGGATTGCATCCTGAACGGCACTTTTAGTGACTTCATGGAAAACGACACGGTGGACCTGCTTATTTTTCAAGCACCCGCGTTCTTTTAATAGTTCATGCAAATGCCAGGAGATGGCCTCTCCTTCTCGATCCGGGTCTGTTGCCAGATAGAGTATATCGGCATTTTTTAAGGCCTTTGCGATTGCATTAACCGCACGGGCACTTTTTTCAATCGCTTCATATTGCATTGAAAAATTATTTTCTGTATCAACAGCGCCTGATTTTATTGCCAGATCACGAACATGACCATACGATGCCAATACCTTGAAATCCTTACCGAGGTAACGTTCAAGTGTTTTACATTTAGCCGGGGACTCAACAATGACAAGGGAATGGCTCATAGACAAGACAATATCACTTACTGATGAATAAAATATAAAGATAAAAAACTTTTTTGTGATGAAGGTATCAGTTTCTATAATGTGCTACTAATGAATAACGGCACCGACTTCATCCATAATAACATCTTCTACCCAGGCAAATGCGGCCTCCTTACCGGGTTGATTAAGCAATACCATTAACACAACCCATTTAAGCTGTTGCACTTCAATAAACGTAGTCTCAAGGGCCATCACTCTATCGATCACAAGCTCACGGTCTTCCAAGTCAAGCACGCCCGATTGTTCAAGAAATAATAAAAAGCCTTTACATTCAACATCAAGTTTTTCATTTTCAACATCGTTGAAAACTCTAATTGATCTGGAACAAAGCACACCCGTATCAAACATATCTTTTTGTGTCACTAAGCCTTCCAACCAGTCAATTGCCCGCTCTATTTGTAAATCTGCAAAACCAGCTGCAACTAATTGTGCTTTCAAATCGGCTTGATCGGGACTTATTTCAAGCTCTTCCTCGACATAATAACCAAATAAATAAATGAGTACGTCTAAAACGGTTTCTTTCATAAATTGCAATCTTCTATTAGCCAACCTCTATGAGCAACATCAATAGTATAACCAATCACCTAGCAACTGAAACCTATGAGCAACGACAATATTTACCATCCTGCTGCGATTCAATCCTGCCTTGAAGCTCCAATATTAACAGCATGGATGAAACGACATCGACCGTCAATCCTGTTAACGTTACCACTTTGTCTACCGTCATTGGATCATAACCCATACTATCGAGCAATAATTGGTAGTCTGGTTCCAGCGCATTATGCTGTTGTTGATCATAGCCAGGGGTATGCGGTTTATTCAACACAATATTAGCAATGGGTGACAGCTCGGTGATGATATCAGCTACAGTCTCTACCAATTTCGCACCTTGCTTGATTAAACTATGGTTGCCGCGCGCCAGCGGATTATGAATCGAACCTGGTATGGCAAATACTTCTCGACCTTGTTCCAGCGCATAATTTGCTGTAATCAATGAGCCACTTTTTTTGGCCGCCTCAACGACCAATACGCCTGTGCTCATCCCGCTAATGATACGGTTACGTCGAGGAAAGTTTCCTGGACTCGGTTTAGTATCGGGCGGGTACTCTGAGAGCAGTAATCCAGTTTCAATTATTTGACTCGCGATTTTTTTATGTCTTGCTGGATAGATACTGTTCAAACCATTACCCAATACTGCTACCGTAACAGAGCCAGCCTTCAATGCACCTACGTGACTATGGTAATCAATGCCCAGTGCAAGACCACTGCATATTGTAAGACCTGCTAATGATAGCTCAGCCGCAAACTCTTCGGCTAATCTTTTACCGCCTGTCGTCGGATTCCTGCTCCCAACAATTGCAAAATGCGGATGGCCCAATACTGCTCGCTGTCCGATGGCGTATAAAATGACGGGCGGGGCATAAATAGATTTTAGAAGTTCTGGATAATCATCATCAAGACAGGTTATGAGATGATGCGCCGGTTGTTGCAACCACGCCAAGATACTGTCAATTAGTTTAAGATCAGGAGAGATAAGCGAATTTATTGATACATCACTTAAGCCAAAATTTCTTAGTGTTGCACGGCCGCAGGCTAGAACAGCCTGCGGCGTTTTAAATTCGGCTAATAACTTATTAGCGATAACCGCACCGATACCAGTGGCTTCTGCTAGTCGTAACCAATCGGTACAGTATTGCGCATTATCCACATCCAGATCTACTTCAAGTCACCCAATCAATGCTTGCTTTCTAAAATACACTAAAGTTTTATACAGCAATCAACTATATTAGCTTTCTATAAATTCCTTACCGTATCTTCGACATGTATGGAGCCTCGTGCTTCCATGACCAACGCATAGCTAATTCTATTGAAGGTCTTAAAAATCAAGACAACACCAACATACTCTTCAGGCAGTGTTATTGCTTCACTCTTGGCTTGTTTATTCGCGATGGTAGGGAATGTTTTGTCAAAGGCATCAACACCATCTTCGATTGCATACGCAATCCTGGACAAGGCTCTACTGACACCACCTGCTTCATTTAACGCCTTGGCTCTTTTAGCTTCTTTATAGGCTTTGCTTTTTATAATATTTGGCCCTATTGTATCCTGCACAACATAGCCGGCTTGATAGACACCAAGCACGTTACCCGCCTCAAGTCCCTGCTCTTTACCCAAATTTAAAACAACCACTTGATATTGGCCCACTTGCGAGACACCATCCACGACAGAGATAATATTCCCTTCCATATCGCTGTTTGGTGGTCGAGGAATAAACGTCGCACTGATTTCCTGATCAGACTGCACTAATAATCTATCGCCTTTTAAAACTTCTCGGTCTACGGTTGTAATCACAGCGGATGCGGGATCACCTGTTTTTTGCAGGGTTGCATCGCCCACATATATGGCTTCATATCCCAACACTTCAGCTTTGCCGGCTGCATTCTTCTTATCCAAATACGCCGCCCCTTTTCGATAGATTGAATATTTGACCGCGTTTGAATCTTCAGGAATGCCACGCACATAAATGGTATTACCCGTTGTTGCGATTAAGTGCTCATCATAGCTCGACACCACGTATGGCCACTGATCCATCTCGTCTTCATCAAGGACTATAGGCCGTTTCAAAAACTGCTGGATTGCATCCATTGGAATAGTATGAATGGCTTCAACGTTATCAGTAATCCGAATAGTGGGTGATAACTTTACATTGCGTCCTGACATAACTTGCCCGTCTCCGATTCCTCCCCTTTCAAGTTCCAAGACAGGCTGTCCATCCTGATAGGTGAGGGAGACGATATCGCCAGGGTAGATCAAGTGCGGGTTTTTTATCTGGGGATTGATGTCCCAAATTTCTGGCCAGCGCCAAGGCTGCGTAAGAAATCGAGCAGAAATATCCCACAGGGTATCACCTTTAACGACCGTATATTGTGCTGGATGATCTGGTTTTATCGTTAGTTCATCCGATCTGGCACCAATGCTTATTAGCAAAATTGAGCATAAAATTATAATTTTTTTCAACATGGCTATTACCTTACGTGAGTTCCTTAATGTAGATTAGCAAAAAGTTTAACAAAATGTTAGCCATGACGCTATATTATTGTGGTTTAACTACAACAAATTATTTTTCCGATATACTATTCAGGTAGTTATAACAATTTTGGAGTCAATATTCTGATGGCAATACTCGAAGTTTTACGTTTTCCTGACGCACGTCTGCGTAATAAAGCGATGCCCGTAGAAAAAATCGGGTCTGAAATCAGGCGCATTGCTGAAAATATGCTGGATACGATGTATGCAGAAAACGGCATTGGTCTTGCGGCAACACAAGTTAATATTCAAAAAAGAGTAGTCGTAATAGATCTCTCGGAAAAGAAACACGATCCTTTAGTATTGATCAATCCTGAAATTACAAAACTTGAAGGTTGTGAAACAATGCGTGAAGGCTGTTTATCCGTACCCGATTATTATGCGGTTGTCGAACGTGCTGAAGCCATAGAATTTAATTATAAAACTCTTGAAAATAAGCTAGTTACAACGACGACGGATGGTTTGCTAGCCGTTTGTGTCCAGCATGAGATAGATCATCTGAATGGCAAATTATTTATAGATTACCTGTCCCCTCTTAAACGCCAACGCTTACAGAAAAAGTTTGATAAGCGAGAAAAACAGCAACCGTCTGTATTGTGAGTCCTGCCAAATTAAGGCTGGCATTTGCGGGCACACCGGAAATTGCGGGCGTGGTACTTGAATCACTGATCCACGATCGTGGACAAGCAATTGAATGTGTATTAACGCAACCTGATCGACCTGCTGGAAGAGGCCGAAAATTGAAACAAAGCGCAGTCAAACTGTGTGCGTTGCAACATGCCATTCCAGTCCTGCAACCCGCGACCGCCAAAGAACTTGAACCTGATAGCTTAAAAAATTGTGACTTAATGCTGGTTGTTGCCTATGGACTCATAATACCACCAGAGATATTAGCTGTACCAAAATTGGGTTGTATCAACATACATGCTTCCTTGTTGCCACGTTGGCGAGGAGCCGCCCCCATTCAACGTGCGATTGAGTATGGGGATACAAAAACTGGTATCACTTTTATGCGGATGAACAGCGGCTTGGATACTGGTGCTATCCTGCAACAGATGAGTTGTTCTATGCAGCCAAGTGACACGGCTGGTACGCTACATGATCGATTGGCTGGATTGGCTGCAAAATCTGTCAATGCGGTGCTGACAAAAATCATCAACCACGCAGTAGTCGCTATAAAACAAGATAATTCAAAAGCCACGTATGCGAACAAGATAAGTAAGTCAGAGGCAAAAATTGATTGGACTCAACCGGCCGTTGTATTGGAAAGAAAAGTGCGGGCATTTAATCCATCGCCTGTTGCGCATACGGTCATCAACAACATGCCTATAAGAATATGGGAAGCTATAATCAAACCCGGCATACATGATCTGACGGTCGGTACAATTTTGCATAATAAAGCCAGTTTGGACATTGTTACAGGCAAAGATATATTGGCGGTCACTAAATTACAATTGCCGGGGAAACGTATGGTTTCTGCAAAAGATTTTCTGAACGGCCACCCTGAGTTGATAACCGAAAATATTATTGCCAACTGATTTAAGCGGCCATGTCATCGCGTCTAATAGCGGTCCAAATTATTGAACAGGTCGTTGAAGACAAAATCACCCTGACGCAGGTGTTGCATAATAACGCATCATTTACACAGGCAGGCAGTGCGAAAGCATTGATTCAGGAAATCAGTTATGGGACATTCAGGTGGTATATTCAGCTCGAATACCTGCTAAATCAGTTATTAGAAAAACGTATCAAGAAAAAAGACAACCGCCTTAAATATTTAATGCTTGTAGGGTTATATCAACTACGATATATGCGTATACCCGCCCATGCCGTTGTATCAGAAACCGTCAATGCCTGCAAAAAAATAAAAATGGAATGGGCCAAGGGTCTGGTCAATGCCATATTACGTCGCTATATTCGGGAGGCCGCGGTGCTAGACCCCTTGCAAAGTAGTGACGATAGTCTCCGAACCGCACACCCGGCATGGTTAATTGAAAAACTAAAGCAAGATTGGCCGGATGTTTGGGAAAGCATTGTTGAGGCAGGTAATCAACACCCGCCTATGTATTTAAGGGTCAACCAACTGCGTCAAAATCGAGAACAGTATCTGACGCAAATGCTGCGGGCCGGTATGCGTGGACAAATAACACCGTATGCAATACAAGGGATACGCTTGGAACAACCGATAGATGTGAATCAACTGCCTGGTTTTGCCAGCGGCGATGTCTCTGTGCAGGAACTCGCAGCCCAGCTAGCGGTGACATTACTGGATTTAAGGCCCGGACAAACTGTTCTTGACGCTTGCGCAGCACCAGGCGGAAAAAGTGCACACATACTCGAATCGCAACCAAAGCTAAAATCATTAACCGCGATTGAAAAAGATGCAAATCGGGCAAAAAGGTTATTTGACAATTTAAAGCGACTTGATCTCACTGCCATAATAAAAGTAGCGGATATCATCAATATTGAAGCTTGGTGGGATAACGAAAAATATGACCGCATATTATGCGATGCACCCTGTACCGCAACCGGTGTAATCCGTCGCCACCCAGACATTAAGTATCTCAGAACACCCGCAGCAGCAGATGCAATCTGCATCATTCAAAGGCAACTTTTAACGACGCTTTGGCAAACATTAAAGCCAAAGGGTTTACTGGTTTATGCAACATGCTCGATCCTTAAACAGGAGAATGTTGATGTAATTAAAAATTTTATGAAAGATCATGACGACTGTCTGCTTAAATCGATACCGGCAACATGGGGTACAGATACCGGTTATGGCAGACAAATTTTACCAGGGCAAGATAATATGGACGGTTTTTTCTACGCTTGTCTCATCAAGGAATAGCCTGGATGTCTATACCGTATAAATGTTTAACGATAGTGAGCCATCTTTTTATACTTATATGTATACAGTTTCCCTGTCTTGCAGCAACTAACGTCAACATAAAGCAGGCACAGACATATATAGAAAATAATACTTATTATCTAAATGCCGCGTATGATTTTGAATTGTCTGCAGAAGCCTATAAGGCATTACGGCAAGGCATAACATTCGAAATTCATGTCCATTTTCAATTGCGCATAAAACGTGACTGGCTATGGGACAAAATCATTATTGAAAAAACCTTTATCCATAAACTGGCACATAAACCATTAACCGAAAATTTTTTAACCATAGATCTTACGACTGGCTTACGTCATTCATATAACAATCTGGATGCGGCCTTAAACCACATCAAAAAGATTTCAAAAATGATGTTATTTAATCAGGCACTATTAGTCGACAATAAAACATATATCGCCAGAATTCGTGCATTTCTTGATATTGAATCATTACCGCCACCGATGCGACCGCAGGCATATTTTTCTGCTGACTGGGTGCTGGCCAGTGCCTGGCATGAATGGGTATTAGATCGATGACCAAGGGCAGCAATTTAATCATACTGATAGGTGTCAGCCTGTTTATTTTCATGTTGGCATCTTTGGTGATGATGAGTCAGGCCCTGCAAAATT
Organism: uncultured Gammaproteobacteria bacterium; assembly: GCA_951812995.1. Taxonomy (GTDB): domain Bacteria; phylum Pseudomonadota; class Gammaproteobacteria; order Eutrophobiales; family Eutrophobiaceae; genus UBA7359. Next base: position 288,553 of record CATOTD010000002.1, read on the forward strand.
CAGCGTTATTTGATCGCTATTATTCAGTTTTACTGGTATTGAATGCGACCGGGTTAATGGGGCTTGTGATTTTAATCCTTTTAAATATAAAGAGACTGATACGGCAGTTCAAAAATAAAATTGTTGGCTCCCGCATGACAGTCCGCATGGTCATGCTATTTTCTCTATTATCGGTAACGCCCGTATTAATCGTCTATTACTTTTCCCTGGACTTTCTTCATCGTGGTATTGATAGCTGGTTTGATCTTGAGGTTGAGCAAGCCCTTGATGATTCGCTTGAACTTAGTCGACTCGCGCTTGATGTCAGAATGCGTGAACTTTTGCATACAACCGAAAAGATAGCAGAGGAACTAAATGAAATTAGTGATGTTGAATTACCCTTTGATGTTGACCAGGTAAGAGAACGGATTAACGCTTATGAACTTACGCTATTAAACAGAAAAGGAAATATTATTGTTTCAAGTTCAAGCGATACAAAAAGTCTTGTGCCTGATATGCCGGGTGAAACAATTTTGCTCCAATTATTACAAGGCAATAGTTACATTGGTCTGGATGTTATTAAAAATACAGACTTGTTAATACGTGCGGTGGCAAATATGCCGGCGGTTGATATTGACAAGGAAACACGCATTGTTCAGGTGTTGTATCCAATCTCGGAACGCATGAATCAGTTAGCCGAAAGTGTGCAGTCATCCTATATTGAATATAAGGAACTTTCTTATCTCCGCGAACAACTGAAAGTGAGCTTCATCATAATTTTAACACTGGTTTTATTATTCAGTATATTCAGTGCGGTATGGGCCGCATTTTATTCAGCACGCAAACTGTCAGCACCGATTAGAAATCTGGCAGAGGGTACTAGAGCCATTGCAGAAGGCGATTATAGCGCGCGTTTACCGGTGCCGGGGAATGATGAACTTGGTTTTCTGGTCGCCTCTTTTAATGATATGACCGACAGAATATCGCAGGCACGAGATACTGTAAAACTAAGTCAACAAGAGACTGAAGCTCAACGTAACTTCCTGGAAACTGTTTTGTCGTGCCTTTCTTCCGGGGTTATCGTTTTTAATAAAACGGGTTATCTTGAAAAATCAAATATTAGTGCCACACAAATATTGCAGTCTGAAATAGACCTGCTTGAGGGAGAAAATATCGCTACACTCACAGCAAGATTTCCAAAGCTAAAGGATTTTTTTGAATGTATATCTTCAAATATTGAAGAACAACTAGATGAATGGCATGAACAAATCACCTTACCAAATAAGGCTGGCAATCAAATTCTGATGATCAATGGTGCTACGCTTTTAGGATCAGATGGGTTAGCAAGCGGTTATGTTATTGTGTTTGATGAGATCACTGCTTTGATTCGTGGGCAACGCGATGCAGCATGGAGTGAAATGGCGCGTCGGCTGGCGCATGAAATTAAAAACCCGCTTACTCCAATTCAACTTGCGGCCGAACGGTTGCGGCATAAATATCTATCCAGCATGGCACCAGCGGATGCAAGCATGCTAGATAGAATGACGAACACCATTATTCAGCAAGTTGCTACGATGCAAGAAATGGTAAACAGTTTTTCAGACTACGCGCGGCCCCCTGAATTTAATCCAGAAGAAATTCAACTTGAACAACTCATGCGGGAAGGTCGTGATTTATTCAGTAATATGGATAGTGGCAATCAAATTGAAATAGATATCAAACCTGATCTTCCGTCAATTATGGGTGATGAAAAAAAATTAAGACAGGTCTTCAACAATCTTTTAAAAAATGCCATTGATGCAAATACTGCCGGGGGCAATAATCATCTCATTATTAGTGCGGATGAAATAAGCGTTGATGGTAATAATATGATTGAAATACGCATCACAGATGAAGGCTCTGGTATCGATAAACTGCTTATTAACAAATTGTTTGAGCCTTATATAACAACCAAGCAAAAAGGAACGGGATTAGGGTTGGCGATTGTAAAGAAAATTATCGACGAACATGCTGGCACGGTCTGGATTGAGAACAATAAAAATAAAAATGGTGCCTGTGCCGTGGTAAGGTTGCCTGCTACCATTACGCAATCAATGCAAACGGCTGATAGACGTAAGACTCAATGAGTGCTCGACATATTCTTGTTGTCGATGATGAGCCTGATATCGGGAGTCTGTTAAAGGAAATACTTGAAGATGAGGGTTTTAATATTGCAGTAGCAAAAAATGCCACTGAGGCCCGCCAGCTAGCCGCGTCATTTAAGCCCGCTTTGGTATTACTTGATATCTGGATGCCTGATATGGATGGCATTACCTTGTTAAAGGAATGGCATGAAAATAATGTTTTGACTGCGCCTGTTGTTATGATGTCGGGGCATGGCAATGTTGAAACGGCGGTGGAAGCAACACGACTTGGAGCCTACGATTTTATAGAAAAGCCGCTTTCAATTGCTAAATTATTATTAACCATCAAACATGCGCTCGACACAACCTCTCTACAACAAGAAAACCTACAATTACAGCACATTGCATCTACCAGACTTGAACCGGTAGGGAAGAGTGAAAAAATAGCGCAATTACGGACTCAAATAAAAAAAATAGCGAGACATGACACGCCGGTATTGATCTTTGGGGAATCCGGGACGGATAAAGAATTGTACGCGCGTTATTTACATTCGCTAAGCAATCATAGTAAGGGTCCATTCTTATCACTGAACATATCTGCCTTAGGCAAAGACCATGCAGAAACAGAATTGTTTGGACTGCAAACAGATAATCAATTAACAGAAGGTTATTTTGACAGGGTCCATGGCGGCACACTTTTTATAAAAGAGATCAGTGCGTTAGACGCAACGCTTCAATCACGATTAAATGATATTTTGGAAACAAAGAAATACACGCGTATTGGAAGTGCAGAACCGATTGATCTGGACCTGCGCATTATAGTTGCGACACGATTCAACATAAAAACACTGGTTGCTGAAGGTAAATTCAGGGATGACTTATATTATCAGTTAAATATATTGTCCATTTCAATTCCGGCATTGCGCGACCACTATGAGGATATGCCGGCATTACTAGAACACTTTGTAAATCACTTTATTGAAACGGAAGGCCTCTCGTATCGAAAATTCAGTGTGGCCGCGCAAAACAGATTAAGAAGTTATCCATGGCCTGGCAACGTAAGGGAATTAAAAAATCTTGTACAACGTCTTTTGATCCTGGGTGCAGATGAAAATATAAGTATCGAAGAGATTGATGCCAGCTTGGGTAATGCGGATATAAAGCAAAATAGCACGGTTACCAGTGTCCTTAATTTTGATCTGCCATTACGTGATGCCAGAGAAAATTTTGAAAAAGCCTATCTTGAGTATCAGTTAAAGAAAGCAAAAGGTAGTGTTAGTAAAGTTGCCAACGCCGTTGGCATAGAACGCACGCATCTCTACCGCAAACTAAAAACATTGGGAATTGAATTGAAATGAAAATCATTATACTCGGCGCGGGGCAAGTCGGTACATCTGTAGCGGCCAATTTGGTCAATGAAGATAATGATATTACATTGGTCGATAATAATCCGGTGGCACTACAGCGGGTTAGTGAGCGGTACGATTTAAGAATCATTACCGGCGTTGCATCTCATCCATCTGCCTTGACAAAAGCGGGCGCTAAAGATGCGGATATGGTCATAGCTGTGACCAATAGTGATGAGATCAACATGATCGCCTGTCAGATTGCTTATACTTTATTTCATACACCCACTAAAATCGCACAGATCCGTGAAATCGAATATCTTGAAAACGATGCTACATTATTTGCGCAAGAAGCTTTGCCCATAGATGTCGTGATAAGCCCTGAGCAAATCGTAACGGAGTACATTAAAAAATTAATCGATCATCCAGGTGCGCTACAAGTACTTGACTTTGCCCATGGTATTGCATTGATGGTGGCTCTCAAAGCGGCTTACAGTAGTGTATTGGTTGGGTATTCATTACGCGATCTAAGAGACAAACTGACTGGTTTCGAATACAAGGTAGTCGTAATTTTTAGAAAAAATCAGGCTATCATTCCAGATGGTGACACGATTGTTGAAGCAGAGGATGAACTATTTTTCATAGGCTCACGAAAATCCATTCGGCGGTTATTACAATTTATTCAGCGCAAAGAAAAACCTTATAAAAGTATTATGATTGCGGGTGGCGGCAATATAGGTCTACGATTAGCCGAGTCACTAGAAGCTGATTACAAAGTAAAACTACTGGAGGTGGATCCTGAAACAGCACGCATTGCCTCAGAAGCGTTAAAAAATACGATCGTCTTGAATGGCGATTCCGCTGACGAAGAACTACTCATGGATGAAGATATTGATAGGACAGATGTATTCTGTGCGCTGACAAACGCCGACGAGGCCAATATCATTTCATCCATGCTCGCAAAACGACTTGGTGCCCGGAAAGTGATGGCGTTGATTAATCGGGCCGCCTATGTCGATCTGATGCAGCGTAATACCATTGATATCGCCATTTCACCTCAACAAGCCACTATTGGGAGCTTGTTGGCACATATCCGCAAAGGTGATGTTGTTGTTGTACATGCGTTACGCAGTGGTGCTGCAGAAGCGATTGAAGCTATCGCCCACGGCAATACAACATCCTCTAAAGTCGTCGGCAAGGCCATCGGTGATGTTGACTTGCCACAGGGCACAACAATAGGTGCCATAGTACGTGGCGATAAAGTGCTAATGGGTAAAAAAAGAACCGTGATAGAAGCCGAAGATCATGTCATTTTGATCGTCTCTGATAAAAAACATGTAGCCGCAGTGGAAGCGTTGTTTCAGGTGGGCATTATCTTTTTATAAATGAGGCATCACGACTAACGATTAAAAACGATGCAAATCGCCGTCATACAACGCATATTGGGCATACTGTTATGTTTGTTCAGTTTGACCATGTTTCCACCATTGCTGGTATCAGTGAGCACGGGTGATGGTGCGGCCATGCCATTTATTGCCGCTTTTATTCTCATTCTTGCTATCGGTTTAGCCCTATGGTTTCCCGTTCGTAATGATAAACATGAATTACGCTTGCGTGATGGATTTGTCGTGGTCGTCCTCTTTTGGGCCGCCCTTGGCTTGACTGGCAGTGTGCCGCTCATCTTGTCGCATACACCAGATCTATCTGTGACCGATGCCATATTTGAATCTATCTCAGGCCTTACCACTACCGGCGCAACCATTATTGTGGGCCTCGATCTTTTACCAAAATCCATACTCTTTTATCGTCAGGAATTACAATGGTTGGGTGGCATGGGGATCATAGTCCTGGCCGTTGCAATCCTGCCCATGCTTGGCATTGGTGGTATGCAGTTGTATCGGGCAGAAATGCCGGGGCCGGTTAAAGATACGAAACTAACACCTAGGATCACTGAGACAGCGAAAGCACTGTGGTATGTATATTTAGGCATAACAATAGCCTGTGCGCTTGCCTTCTGGTACGCCGGCATGAGTCCGTTTGATGCCGTCGCCCACAGTTTTTCGACTGTTTCTATTGGTGGTTTTTCAACGCACGATGCCAGCATAGGTTATTTTGAAAGTGGCTGGATTGAGGCAGTTGCCATCTGCTTTATGTTTATATCGGGCATCAATTTCAGCTTGCATTTTATATCTTGGCGACATACAAGCATCAAACCCTACTGGTATGATGCGGAATTGCGCACCTACTTCGGCATCTTATTGTTCATCTGTCTGGTATGCGCCTTACACCATGCCTTTAGTAATCATTATGACAACCTCGATGAAGCACTTAAAGACAGTATATTTCATACGGTTTCTATCGCCACAACGACCGGATTCACGACGACAGCCTATCAAGATTGGCCTGGATTTATGCCGCTGTTATTATTATTTTCCAGTTTTATCGGTGCCTGTGCTGGTTCAACGGGTGGCGGCATTAAAGTAATCCGTATTTTATTAGTGCTCAAACAAGGTATGCGCGAGATAAAACGTCTGATTCATCCGAGCGCGATATTTATAATTAAAGTTGGGAATAAACCAATCTCTGAACGCATTATAGAAGCGGTTTGGGGGTTTTTTGCGGCGTATGTCGCTGTCTTTGCACTGTTACTATTAGCATTAATGGCAACCGATCTGGATCAGATTACCGCTTTTTCGGCATTAGCCGCCTGTATGAATAACTTAGGACCTGGTCTCGGTAAGGTGAGTCAACATTATGCCGATATAAATGATGTGGCTAAGTGGATCTTGTGTTTTGCCATGTTGTTAGGTCGGTTGGAAATATTCACCTTGCTCGTTTTATTCACCCCCACTTTCTGGCGACGTTGAATAACCCGATAAAAGATAAGTGGGAAAAGCATTATAATTCCTGCACAAATGATTTGCCGCTACCAGCCGCGGTCTTGCTACATAAGCAGCATCTTTTACCTGCACATGGGACCGCACTTGATTTAGCCTGTGGTCACGGTGCCAATGCACTTTGCCTTGCTGCACATGGACTCACTGTCTTTGCCTGGGACATCGCGGCGGCGGCACTAACCCGCCTTGCGCAAACTGCTAAAGAAAGGGCTATATCAATCAAGACCGAAGCAAGAGATGTCACACAATATCCACCCGCACCTGATACTTTTGATGTGATCGTCGTCAGTCGATTCCTGGAAAGAGACCTAATCGAAAGCATCAGACATGCCATTAAGTCTAATGGCTTAATCTTTTATCAAACCTTCATTAAAGACAAGGTTGCTGATACCGGGCCTCGCAATCCCAATTACCTGTTGGGCAAGAATGAGCTTTTACAGTTCTTTAGCGATTGGAACATTATTTATTATTGTGAAGAAGGGACGACGGGCAATCTTGAGCAGGGGTTTAGAAATCAAGCTATGATAATTGCCCAAAAACCATAGATAACATAAATCATCTTTCGCAAATTTGAAGAGGCGGTTTTCCTTTATCTGGTTAAATAAAAAGTGACATAACCATTTATTTGACCAGGAGAAGAGTCGCCATGAGCGATGATACAAGCAAGCACTTGAACAACGTAGTCCCTATTGATGAACAGGCACTGCAGGGCCATCTCAACAAAGTGGTACTGAAGACTGTGGAAGACACCCTTAACCAGATTCTGGACGCTGAGGCTGATGCGCTGGTGGGTGCTGATCGATACGAACGCACTGAGACGCGCAAAGACGACCGGTCTGGTAGCTACACCAGGAAGTGCCACACAAGGGCTGGAGAGCTTGAGTTAAAGATGCCGAAGCTACGCAAGCAGACCTTTGAGATGGCCATCATAGAGCACTATCGGCACCGTGTAGCGTCAATTGAAGAGGCGTTGCTCGAGATGTATCTGGCAGGTGTTTCAGTACAACGTGTAGAAGACATTACCGCAGCATTGTGGGGTACCCGTGTTAGCTTAGGGACTATTTCAAAGCTCAACCAGCGTATCTATGGGCAGATTGAAGAGTGGCGTAATCGCCCCATAGGGAGTGATTTCCCTTATGTATACCTGGACGGTGTTGTGCTCAAACGCAGTTGGGGCGGTGCAGTGAAGAACGTTTCTGTTCTAGTCGCCATAGGTGTTGGGGACGATGGCTACCGCCGCATTCCAGGGATTGTTGAAGGTACTAAGGAGGATAAGGTGGGATGGTCAGGATTCCTGCGTCATTTGCAGGCACGCGGTCTCAAGGGCATCAGGTTGGTGCTCAGTGATGCCTGTCTTGGGCGCAAGGAGTCGATCGGTGACTTCTACCCCTAAGCTGGCTGGCAGCGTTGTATTGTGCACTTCTACCGCAACGTCTTCAGTCATGTGCCTCGTGGTCGTGTCAAAGAAGTCTCTCGCATGTTGCAGGCTATCCATGCATCTGGAAGCCTCTAAAAACCGTACATTTTGTGGTACGATCTGATTCACTTGATGTGGGAGGATTTTGTTTATGCACGCACCTGGATTGTTTGATTTGACAGATCATTTGGCGCGGCTTTCGGCGATGGGATATCCGCTTGAAGCTCTGGACTGTCATGTGAATTTCGAAGTGTTTCGCCCAGTTCTTGTTGAAGCACTTGGCTATGGGGAACGTCCCAAAGGTGGTCGTCCGCCCTATGATGCCGTTGTGATGTTCAAGGTGCTGGTGTTGGCCTCGATGCACAATCTGAGCGATGAGCGGATGGAGTTTCTCATTCGTGACCGTTTCAGTTGGCTGCGGTTCCTGGGATTTCAAATCGGGGAGCCGACACCTGATCAGAAGACGATCTGGCTTTTCAGAGAGAAGCTGACCTAGGCGGGTGTCTTCAAGGCCCTGTTTGCCGCGTTTGAAGCTCAGCTGTGCGCGCGGGGATACAAACCCACCGGCGGTCAGATTGTGGATGCCACGTTGGTCTTTGCCCCGCGCCAGCGGATGACGAAAGCAGAGAAAGCGCGCGCCAAGGCAGGTGAGGCCGCATCTGACATCTGGCCCGATGATCTGTCCAAGGCAGCGCAGAAAGACACCGATGCGGGTTGGACGGTCAAGTATTCAAAGGCCAAGACGACCAAGGAGGGTGAGGAGGATACTGGCCTTGTCGATATTTCGGTTCCGCACTTTGGGTACAAGAACCACGTGTCCATTGACCGCAAATGGCGCTTCATCCGGGGTGAGACTGGCACGAATGCGGCTCGCTACGACGGGCATGAACTCTCCTCGGTTCTGGACGAGACAAACAGCTCGAAGGCGGTTTGGGCCGATACCAGGTACCGCTCGGCCAGGAATGAGGCTTGGCTGAAGGCGCAAGGGTACCGCTCACATATCCATCGCAAGAAGCCACGCGGCAAACCCATGGCCAGGCATATTCGTCGGGGCAACGCGACACGCTCCGCCATCCGCGCCTGTGTTCGGCTACGAGAAAGGGCCCATGGCTCTGACCATCCGCTCAATCGGCCAAACCCGTGCGAAGGCCCGCATGACCATGGCCAACCTGAGCTACAACTTCCGCCGTCTCATTTTCCACGAGCGACGACAGGCCACAGCCTGACTCCGCCCAAATTCCGGAAATACCCGCCCTGGCGGACCCAAACAGCGCAACACAGCCTCAAATACCACCGACCTTGACCTTCACACCCACTATGCGGGTGACAACGACTGGTGCTCGCGTCAAAATCCATCCAGAATCAGCGTTGTTCGAGGTCTCCAGTCTCTCGCATGTTGCAGGCTATACATGCATCTGAATATCTGGAATCAGCCAGGCATAAGGCCACGGAGGTCGAGAATAAACTCAGGGACATGAAGTTATCGAGTGTAGCGGATTGGCTGGGTAGTGCATGGAAGAGACCCTGACGTATTATCGGTTCCCAGCAGAGCACTGGATTCGCATTCGGACTAACAATCCTTTGGAACAAATCATTCGAGAAATCAGGCGGCGAACACGAGTAGTGTGTGCATTCCCGGATGGCAACTCGGCGTTGATGCTTTGTGCGGCAAGGCTTAGACACATCGCGGGGGGCTAGTGGGGAACGCGGACATATCTGAACATGGATTTGCTCCAAGAGATGGATAAAGAAAAGGATTTTCAGATCGCGTAACAACCAGATTTAAGGGAAAGCCAAATCAGAAAGTGCGAAAGCTGGAAGCCTCTAAAAACCGTACATTTTGTGGTACGATCTGATTCACTTGATGTGGGAGGATTTTGTTTATGCACGCACCTGGATTGTTTGATTTGACGGATCATTTGGCGCGGCTTTCGGCGATGGGAGATCCGCTTGAAGCTCTGGACTGTCATGTGAATTTCGAAGTGTTTCGCCCAGTTCTTGTTGAAGTGCTTGGCTATGGGGAACGTCCCAAAGGTGGTCGCCCGCCCTATGATGCCGTTGTGATGTTCAAGGTGCTTGTTTTGGCATCGATGCACAATCTGAGTGATGAGCGGATGGAGTTTCTCATTCGTGACCGTTTCAGTTGGCTACGGTTCCTGGGATTTCAAATCGGGGAGCCGACACCTGATCAGAAGACGATCTGGCTTTTCAGAGAGAAGCTGACCTAGGCGGGTGTCTTCAAGGCCCTGTTTGCCGCGTTTGAAGCTCAGCTCTGCGCGCGGGGATACAAACCGACCGGCGGTCAGATTGTGGATGCCACGTTGGTCTTTGCCCCGCGCCAGCGGATGACGAAAGCAGAGAAAGCGCGCGCCAAGGCAGGTGAGGCCGCATCTGACATCTGGCCCGATGATCTGTCCAAGGCAGCGCAGAAAGACACCGATGCGGGTTGGACGGTCAAGTATTCAAAGGCCAAGACGACCAAGGAGGGTGAGGAGGATGCTGGCCTTGTCGATATTTCGGTTCCCCACTTTGGGTACAAGAACCACGTGTCCATTGACCGCAAATGGCACTTCATCCGGGGTGAGACTGGCACGAATGCGGCTCGCTACGACGGGCATGAACGCTCCTCGGTTCTGGACGAGACAAACAGCTCGAAGGCGGTTTGGGCCGATACCGGGTACCGCTAGGCCAGGAATGAGGCTTGGCTGAAGGCGCAAGGGTACCGCTCACATATCCATCGCAAGAAGCCGCGCGGCAAACCCATGGCCAGGCATATTCGTCGGGGCAACGCGACACGCTCCGCCATCCGCGCCTGTGTTCGGCTACGAGAAAGGGCCCATGGCTCTGACCATCCGCTCAATCGGCCAAACCCGTGCGAAGGCCCGCATGACCATGGCCAACCTGAGCTACAACTTCCGCCGTCTCATTTTCCACGAGCGACGACAGGCCACAGCCTGACTCCGCCCAAATTCCGGAAATACCCGCCCTGGCGGACCCAAACAGCGCAACACAGCCTCAAATACCACCGACCTTGACCTTCACACCCACTATGCGGGTGACAACGACTGGTGCTCGCGTCAAAATCCATCCAGAATCAGCGTTGTTCGAGGTCTCCATTTACTTATGAATCAAATAGACACTTTTAAGTCCTTGCTGAAAAAAGGCAATGATAATGAATTGCTCCGCTATAGTCTGGGTCGTGCGTACGTCAAAGAGAGTGACTTTGCACAGGCAATAATACATTTGCAAAAGGCGGTTGAATTTAACCCCTCTTTTTCCGCTGCCTGGAAGTTATACGCAAAGGCATTGGTAGCAAACAAACAAGATAATGAAGCTATAATCGCTTATGAAAAAGGTATACGTGTCGCCGAAGAAAATGGTGACATGCAAGCCGCAAAGGAGATGCGCGTATTCTTAAAAAGACTCAAAAAAGATTAGTCATGCAGCTTTAGTGTGCCAATCAACGCGGACACATTGCTTAAATTATGTCTATCTAGGTAATCTACAATCCCTTTATTTAATTTTGGGCAGACCAGCGGCTCATAAAATAAGGCCGTGCCTATCCCCACGGTTGTGGCACCCGCGATCATAAATTCAATCGCATCTGCGGCGGTTGTAATGCCACCCTGCCCTATTATCGGGATGTTGTGTTGTTTTGCGGCCTGATAGACTTGATGCACTTTCAACAAGGCAATCGGTTTTATCGCAGGCCCTGACAAACCACCCTGATTATTGCCTATGATTGGCATGCATGAATCTATATCGATGGCCATGCCCATTAAGGTATTAATCACCGCAAAGCCATCGGTCCCGGCCTCAATACATAGTCGTGCATTTTCAGCAATATCGGTCTGATTAGGTGAGAGTTTTGTTATCAGGGGTTTCTGCGTTGCTTTGCGGCAGGTAGCAACGACTCGCGCCGACATGGCCGGATCATTACCAAAGGCAACACCACCCGCGCCTACATTAGGACAAGAGATATTAATCTCCATGGCATCAATCGGCGAATCATCAAAAATACGCGCAACTTCTTCATATTCTGCAACTGTTGAGCCAGACAGGTTGGCGATAAACCGTGTCTCGGTAAAATCGAGCTTCGGCAAATACGCATCAACAACAGCTCTTGCCCCCGGGTTCTGCAAACCAATGGCATTCAACATACCCATATAGGTTTCGGATATGCGATGCGGTGGGTTTCCTAAACGTGGCTCTAGCGTTGTGCCCTTCAGACAAATCGCGCCAACATCGGCATTGGAAAAACCATTTATACGTGTATATTCTTCGCCAAACCCGACACAACCGGATAATAAAACCAGTGGCGAGTTAAGTTTTAAGCCACAAAATTCTATTGCGAGTCGTTTTTGGTCATGGTCATTTAACGTGGTTGTTTTCATACGGGTTTATTTTAAGGATATATTGCGCTATTTGAATCGGAAATAGCACTCGATACCGACAATACCATGCCTCTTTACGCAGACTGGCGAGGTCACATTTAGTTTACCCATTGCGTTTTGAGCATGAATGAAAAAATCTACGTCGTGCCAGATTGCATTATATGGTAGTGTCAATAATCTCTCGCACTTTCTGATTTGGCTTTCCCTTAAATCTGGTTGTTACGCGATCTGAAAATCCTTTTCTTTATCCATCTCTTGGAGCAAATCCATGTTCAGATATTTCCGCGTTCCCCACTAGCTCCCCGCGATGTGTCTAAGCCTTGCCGCACAAAGCATCAACGCCGAGTTGCCATCCGGGAATGCACCCACTACTCGTGTTCGCCGCCTGATTTCTCGAATGATTCGTTCCAAAGGATTGTTAGTCCGAATGCGAATCCAGTGCTCTTCTGGAAACCGATAATACGTCAGGGTCTCTGCCACGCACTACCCAGCCAATCCGCCGCACTCGATAACTTCATGTCCCTGAGTTTCTTCTCGACCTCCGTGGCCTTATGCCTGGCAGATTCCAGATATTCAGATGCATGGATAGCCTGCAACATGCGAGAGACTTCTTTGACACGACCACGAGGCACATGACTGAAGACGTTGCGGTAGAAGTGCACAATACAACGCTGCCAGCCAGCTTAGGGGTAGAAGTCACCGATCGACTCCTTGCGCCCAAGACAGGCATCACTGAGCACCAACCTGATGCCCTTGAGACCGCGTGCCTGCAAATGACGCAGGAATCCTGACCATCCCACCTTATCCTCCTTAGTACCTTCAACAATCCCTGGAATGCGGCGGTAGCCATCGTCCCCAACACCTATGGCGACTAGAACAGAAACGTTCTTCACTGCACCGCCCCAACTGCGTTTGAGCACAACACCGTCCAGGTATACATAAGGGAAATCACTCCCTATGGGGCGATTACGCCACTCTTCAATCTGCCCATAGATACGCTGGTTGAGCTTTGAAATAGTCCCTAAGCTGACACGGGTACCCCACAATGCTGCGGTAATGTCTTCTACACGTTGTACTGAAACACCTGCCAGATACATCTCAATCAGTGCCTCTTCGACAGACGCTACACGGTGTCGATAGCGCTCTATGATCGCCATCTCAAAGGTCTGCTTGCGTAGCTTCGGCATCTTTAACTCAAGCTCTCCAGCCCTTGTGTGGCACTTCCTGGTGTAGCTACCAGACCGGTCGTCTTTGCGCGTCTCAGTGCGTTCGTATCGATCAGCACCCACCAGCGCATCAGCCTCAGCGTCCAGAATCTGGTTAAGGGTGTCTTCCACAGTCTTCAGTACCACTTTGTTGAGATGGCCCTGCAGTGCCTGTTCATCAATAGGGACTACGTTGTTCAAGTGCTTGCTTGTATCATCGCTCATGGCGACTCTTCTCCTGGTCAAATAAATGGTTATGTCACTTTTTATTTAACCAGATAAAGGAAAACCGCCTCTTCAAATTTGCGAAAGATAATTTATGTTATCGCATTCCCGGATGGCAACTCGGCGTTGATGCTTTGTGCGGCAAGGCTTAGACACATCGCGGGGAGCTAGTGGGGAACGCGGAAATATCTGAACATGGATTTGCTCCAAGAGATGGATAAAGAAAAGGATTTTCAGATCGCGTAACAACCAGATTTAAGAGAAAGCCAAATCAGAAAGTGCGAAAGATTATTGACACTACCTCTTTATTGGAGCGGCCGTGCCTGGAATAACGACATGCAAGACCGCTGGCAACGACTATTTCAAAGCGGGCACGATCAGAGTGAGCATGTGGCCGAGCTGGACGTAGCTCTTCATCGCTAGAATTCGTTCTAAAAAACAGGACGACCACACCCTCGCCCTGGTAATATTGCCTGGCAATATTGTCGGTGGTGTTCACCAGCGGACGGTCGCCATGTGCCGCACCAAATCTGCGAAAAGATCCAGGAAGCTGGGATCGTACGCTTCATCGACATGATTGTTGTTCCAGAGTCCTGATCTGCGTATCCGCTCATGCCCGCTGTGGTGGCCAAGCCAATCAGCATGCGGTTGATCCAGCGCAGGATCATCATAGTTGCCGAGTAGTGCGATGCTATTGCGTTCGATGATCCCGCGCGCACTGTCAGGGCCAGGCGCGTCTGGCACGTCCACGAACAGTAGCGTCATGTTGCTCAGGTAGTCGCTCACCCTGATCTCATGCTCGCGCTCACGGTTGCGTATATCACGAGTGGCGGTTGAGCCTTGACCCCAGCTTGCGACGGTGAGCGATGTCTCGGCGTTGAGCAGGGCTTCTCCGATCAACAGCCTGAAGATCGAACCGCGGTGATTACCGCCGCGCGGATTGTTCGTCCCGCGGTGTTGGCTCAGTCGCTTCCAGAGCGTTGAGCGCGCGTTTGGGATCAGCGCGTGCGTGCCGACGCGCACCACGCGCCGCGAAGACGGGTTGGCATCCCGCTGCTCGCCGGGCTCGAAGAAGAAGTAGACACCGCGCTCGGGCCAGGCCATCCGCTTTTCCGAAATTATCGCCGCCTGCTAAAAAGCCGATAAATATTTGCTACTATCAAAATAGCATCAACATGGGCCAGCGTTCCATATGATATTGTTCATGCGTATTTCTCCTATTATCGCTCTAACTTGCCAGCCCTTTGGACTTGAGTGCTGAGTATGCCTTATTTATGGCCTTTGATTCACCTTCAGCCATTTTTTTGAGTTTTTCGCCTAAACCTGCCACCCGGTCCGGATGATACTCTTGAATTTTTCTTTTATAAGATGCACGTACTTCATCTGGCGTTGCTGTTGGTTCAACGCCTAGTACTTTGAAATGATCCAATGTTGCAGTATGCCCTTGATTTGGTTTAGATGTATTTTCAGTTGCTTGTTTATCAACCTTTAAGTTTCCATGTGCATCTATGCGTATTAAAAAATAGTTTGAACAAGCAACGCACTTACCCTTTTCCCCCTGTAATGGCAAACTTACACGAATCTTGTTTTTACATGATGGACATAAAATAATTCTTGATTCGATTGAATTATTGGGTTGTGTTTTTTCAAAGCTGGGAGAAGTTTTTTTATTCTTATTTTCTTCCTCTTTTTGTTCAGAATCGATAAAACCACGTATGAAACCGTTAACAAAACCGAAAACAACACCAAACACTCTCCACTCATCACCGAATAATGAACCGATAAAGCCCCAAAATAATGAACCGATAAAGCCCCAAATTAGAGCTTGAACTATCCTCTTAGCTAGAAAGTGTTTCCAGAATTTCCAGAAAACTAGTAGCCCTACTACTGTTAGTACTGCTACTACTCCATTGATAATTGCTTCCATATTCTTTATTTAATACTCCGAGTCCATGAATTGTATCCACCTGTCTTTGCTGTCTGTTGTTATGTTGATGCTACAAGCAAGTCAAAATAGACTAGATAGAACCGAGTATTTATTAATATTGCCGGAGTTTAAGTTATATCCTCCTTATCCTAAAAAGTCGCGGCAATCCCGACAAAGACGTTGATGGGCGCGCCTGGTCCGAGAAACAGCGGATTGGTAAATTCATCGGTTGCGCCCGAGCCATCAAATATTTCATCAGATTCACCGAGCAAGCCAAACGATTCATAATCGGTATCAAATAGATTGTTAATACGCGCAAATACAGTGAATGCGTTGTTTATCTTATAGGTGCTGTTGATATTGACAATGGCGTAACCATCAACATCACTCAATAAATTGGCCTCATCCCCCCGCACATATTGGCTAGCGTTATATGTCATATTGCCACCGACAGAAAATTGATCGCTAAAGCTGTAAACCCCGCCAATCTTTAAACTATGTTGGGGAATGCCGGGGATATGATCGCCCACTTCTACCGAGATTTCGCCATTGTCATCGGCCTTGGGATGATTGGCACTTGCGGCCTGGAATGCGGACTCAAAGGTGGCTTCAATGTAACTATAGTTTGTAAACCAGGCGAGTTTATGCCAGGTGCCAGAAAATGCGATCTCTGTTCCCAAGCGTCTGGTGTCGCCAACATTTCTAAAAAAACCCTCATTTGAACTCAGACCACCCGTGCTGGTAAATATGATGTCATTCTTGTTGGTGGCATGGAAAAAACCCAATTCATAATTTATATTTTCTATCAATAACCCCCTAAAACCGCCCTCCCAGCTTTCGGTGACAACCTGTTCAAGCGGCGGATCTGCGAGAAAGGCATTGGGCAGGGAACAAGGGGCATCTTCATGAGCACATAATAATTCGACCGGCGTTGGCGCGCGCGACGATTCACTGTAGCTCGCATACATATTGTTGTCCGAATCGAAAGAATAAGTCATGCCGACCGCCGGGTTAATCCGATCAAAATCATGCTCACCGTTCAATGCAGTCGGGTCATCGGGCGCCACTAGATCGCTTTGTGTACTGCGATCACCCAACACAATATGCGTATTATTGTATCGGGCCGAGGCCGTTAAACTTAGCTTATCGTTTAGCTGGAATGTGTCGGTGACATAGAGCGACCAGTTGCGATTATGCGCTTTCACCTTCGTCCCATCAGCGGGTACAAACATACCCGTTCCCACCGTCGATCGATCTGCATTTGGCAAAGTACAATCGGCCCCAGCGACCGTACAGCTAAGCGAGGCAATCTCAACAGTAGAGATAAAGTCAATCAATCCCTGCTGATAACCCGCCCCTAATACGAACTGATTTTTGTGACCAAACAGGTCGTGTAACAGTGTTGTCTGCAAGTTGATGCCAAAGCCTTCTTGCTCACGCTTGCTGATGTTGTTGATCGCATTGCGCGCAATGCCGCCGGGAGCCGCATGTATAGGGTTGCCATGTTGATCGGTGATGGGCGTTGCATCGTCTTCATCGGCATCCGCATCTGCATCATTGTCACCATCATCATCATCTTCTTCACATAGGAACATGGCCGAGTCTGCGTCCGCACAAGCCGTAAATTCTGAGCCATCGCCATTAAATGTATCCGTGTCATTGCGACGATAAAAGACATTGCCGCTTAGTTGCATCAAGTCACTTAGCCAATGTGATCCTTCCAGCGTGACCATGGTCAACGCATTTTGTGTTTTGTCGGGAGATGTAAAAACAGCCGCTCGATCCAGCGCCAATAATTCAACCGGTGATGCGGCATTGCCTATCAGATCCGTGTTGCCATGATTGATGCTCAGATCCATAACGGTCTCTTGCTGTCGATAGCTGACGGAGCCAAAGAAATTGAGCGCATCGGAAGGCGAGGCATCTCGCCAGCCCGCCTCATCAAAATAACTACCCGTAAAAAAATAACCCCAAGTCCCATTATTCCAGCCACTTTCAATGGTTGACACAATGCGCTCAAACATACCCCCATAGATTTCAGCGTTATGTCCCGGATGGGTGAAACCATTTTTTGTCGTGATTGATAATGAACCCCCTAAAGCGTTCAAACCAAAAATCGGATTGGCACCACCGATCAAATTTATAGTGCCAATCGCTGATTCAGGTAACAGATCCCAGTTCATTGCATCACCAAATGGCTCGTTAATTCGCACCCCATTTTGATAGACAGCCAACCCTTGTGGTAAACCCAATAAAGGCGAGAGCGTGAAGCCACGATATTGCACGTCAGATTGCAGTGGATTATTTTGCGCTTCATTGATCGTGATGCTACTCAGATTGCGATTCATGAAGTCAGTTAAATCGAGGCTTTGACTCTTTTCGAGATCTTCGCTATTGGCAGATTGCACGTTATAGGGGATTAGCTTTTCTGGCAGACCGATGCCATGTGTGGGTGTAATGCCGATTACCTTAATGCGGTCCATTTCTTGGCTATTATCTGCGGCTAAAGCGGCCGCCGCTACGGCGGTTAAAAATAGTGCTGTTGTCAAAGTTACGAGATTACAATTTTTTAACATAATGTTATTTCCATGTCTTAATATTATTTAAGGAATGTCTAATGAATTGGAGGAACCCCTCTTTATTTT
The DNA here is from genome assembly GCA_951812995.1 of uncultured Gammaproteobacteria bacterium. Classification (GTDB taxonomy): domain Bacteria; phylum Pseudomonadota; class Gammaproteobacteria; order Eutrophobiales; family Eutrophobiaceae; genus UBA7359. Next base: position 306,711 of record CATOTD010000002.1, read on the forward strand.
TAAGAATAATATTCTTATTGTCAAACGCCAGTAAAACAAGCCCTTTGCACAAAACACCGCATTTGAAGATTATTGCTGCAATGATTCAATGTTCAGCCACTGGGCGTGGCGTGGGCCGGTTTGAGTCGGGTCAAGCTGAGTCGAGTCGGACTGAGTTGGGTGTGGGTTGGGCTGGGTTGGACGTGGCGTAGGTCAAGGCGGGTCGGGCTGGGTTGGGCATGGCGTGAGTCGGGCTGGTGCAGGAGTTGGGTATCCACCCATCATTTCGCGGTCAAGTCGTTCCGACTCTTCCTGATGACGATGCATCCATTTGTGTGTGCCTCAACCATCCTATCCCAAGACCACCCTCTAATTTCACATAAGGAATAATATTTGAATAAAGCGTCTATTGTTTCGCCAGCATTTTCTCGATTATCAGGCGAGTACGGCTCAGTTCCGTCATCAAATGCCTCAACCATGGCATCTATCGCATTTTTTATCACACCCCACATTTTAACCTATCTCCTATTTGTATTTTTGAATCAATGCGTTCGTGTCCTTTCTTTTTTGTGACGGATCATTTTGAGTCAGCCACTCCGAAAATTCAAAAGAATTTTTTCCTGACATGGACTTCCTTGTACTATTTATTACCAAGTTAGGATTTACCCCAAGCTTAATAAGTTCACCAACAATTTCGGTTTGCGAAAAAAAATCGCTGTATTTAAGGGAGATAAGCCACCAGAATTAGGCTTATTAATACTGCACCCACGTGTAACCGCTTCACGAATCTCTCTCATAAAACGCCGATCATCTGTGATTTCCAGATCGTAACCCTCCACCAAGTAAACAATTAGCGGAGATTCAAACTCATTGCTTTTTATTTGGAATCTCTGGCTGTCAACGAACTTAAATCCTGGCAAGTAATCAATATCACTACTGCAACCTAAAAAAACAACATAAAAACAAAAATAAAAATTTTCATACCAAACCGTCAATAAAATATAGCGCATTTAATTGGTCTGGAGGAATTAGCCTAGCACACATCGGCCGCTATCCCGGGTGTCTCGGCTACGGAGTTATAACCGAATCTGGTGTCTGAAGAGGTTGAAGTATGCGGCGTGCCTTGCTGAAATCGGTTTTGTCTAGAAATCAAAAGTAACAAGAGGAGTACGCCACACATGACAAACAAGACTGTGATTGATCTGGGTGCACCAGAGGGCATTGATCCACTGACAGAGTTACTCAGATCTGGTGCGAGGCAGTTAATCACCGAAGCTGTCCAGGTAGAGCCAGATGAGTTGATGACGCAGTATGATGGTCAAAAAACAACTGACGGACGACGGCGTGTTGTCCGCAGTGGCCATCATCCCGAACGAGAGGTGATTACAGGGCTTGGCAAGGTCAGCGTTGAGGTGCCGAAGATTTGTCACCGTGAAGGTACGCCAGAATGTTTTCAATCTCTGGTTGTACCGCCCTACATCCGGCGCACAGCGACCCTGGATGCGGCGATTCCCTGGCTTTATTTGAAAGGTGTTTCGAGTGGTCAGATGCAAAGTGCACTGGAAGCGATTGTCGGACTGGAGGCTAAAGGGCTGTCGGCCAATGTCGTGGGTCGTTTGAAACGGCAATGGGAAGCTACATACAAGCAATGGTGTACTCGAGCGGTGTCTGATGAATGGGTCTATATCTGGACTGATGGCATCTACAGTGGTCTTCGAGGTGACGATGGTCGATTGTGTTGCCTGGTCATCATCGGTGTGAACAGTCGCGGTCAGAAGCATTTTATGTCGATTGAATAGGGTGTCAGGGAATCGAAACAGCGCTGGCGAGCAGTGTTGTTGTCGTTGCAACAAAGAGGCTTGGGTCAGCCCCGAAGCTGGCCATTGGCGATGGTGCTTTGGGTTTCTGGGCAGCCCTTGAGGCAGTGTATCCAGAGACTGATGTGCAACGTTGCTGGATGCACAGGACCGGCAATGTACTGAACTATCTGCCCAAGTCTGTTCAGGAGAAAGCAAAGCAGGGTCTGGATGGCAGAGGGCCGCGTTGACGCAGAGCAGGTGTTCGATGCATTTGAGGAACGTTTCGGCGCAAAGTATCCCAAGGCAGTGGCATGCTTATCGAAAGACCGTGATGCGTTGCTGGCATTTTATGACTTTCCAGCAGAGCACTGGAGCCACATCAGGACAACGAATGTCACCCCGTCGAGCTTTGCGACAATCCGGCATAGAACACGCCAGGCCAAAGGTTGTGTCACACGAATAACGATGCTGACGATGATCTACAAGATGGGATTATGCGCCGAAGATTCCTGGCGCAAATTGAGAGGCTTCAGACACCTGGCGAAGGTGATTGAAGGCGTGAAGCTTAAAGATGGAATCGAGGTCACTGAGAACGACAAGGTAGCCGCATGATTAACTTGTTAGACACTACTTTTGACAATAGCTCCTGTCACTTGCGAGAGCAGACTGGTTGAGACCTCCACGCCATACATTTCCTGAAACAGCGCGACAATGTCACGGGTGGTATTGCCTTTGGCATAGAGACTGAGAATCTTGTCATCCATACCGGTGCAGCGAGATGGGCACTTCTTGACCAGTGCTGGCGCCAAGCTACCCTCTCTGTCGCGGGGTGTTTCCAGCTTGAAGATAACATAAATTATCTTTCGCAAATATGAAGAGGCGGTTTTCCTTTATCTGGTTAAATAAAAAGTGACATAACCATTTATTTGACCAGGAGAAGAGTCGCCATGAGCGATGATACAAACAAGCACTTGAACAATGTAGTCCCTATTGATGAACAGGAACTGCAGGGCCATCTCAACAAAGTGGTACTGAAGACTGTGGAAGACACCCGCAACCAGATTCTGGACGTTGAGGCTGATGCGCTGGTGGGTGCTGATCGATACGAACGCACTGAGACGCGCAAAGACGACCGGTCTGGTAGCTACACCAGGAAGTGCCACACAAGGGCTGGAGAGCTTGAGTTAAAGATGCCGAAGCTACGCAAGCAGACCTTTGAGATGGCCATCATAGAGCGCTATCGGCACCGTGTAGCGTCAATTGAAGAGGCGTTGCTCGAGATGTATCTGGCAGGTGTTTCAGTACAACGTGTAGAAGACATTACCGCAGCCCTCTGGGGTACCCGTGTCAGCTTAGGGACTATTTCAAAGCTCAACCAGCGTATCTATGGGCAGATTGAAGAGTGGCGTAATCGCCCCATAGAGGGTGATTTCCCTTATGTATACCTGGACGGTGTTGTGCTCAAACGCAGTTGGGGCGGTGCAGTGAAGAACGTTTCTGTTCTAGTCGCCATAGGTGTTGGGGACGATGGCTACCGCCGCATTCCAGGGATTGTTGAAGGTGGAAGCCTCTAAAAACCGTACATTTTGTGGTACGATCTGATTCACTTGATGTGGGAGGATTTTGTTTATGCACGCACCTGGATTGTTTGATTTGACAGATCATTTGGCGCGGCTTTCGGCGATGGGAGATCCGCTTGAGGTTTTGGAGCGGCACGTTGATTTCGAAGTGTTTCGCCCAGTTCTTGTTGAAGCGCTTGGCTATGGGGAACGTCCCAAAGGTGGTCGTCCGCCCTATGATGCCGTTGTGATGTTCAAGGTGCTGGTCTTGGCCTTGATGCACAATCTGAGCGATGAGCGGATGGAGTTTCTCATTCGTGACCGTTTCAATTGGCTACGGTTCCTGGGATTTCAAATCGGGGAGCCAACACCTGCTCAGAAGACGATCTGGCTTTTCAGAGAGAAGCTGACCCAGGCGAGTGTCTGCAAGGCCCTGTTTGCCGCGTTTGAAGCTCAGCTCTGCGCGCGGGGATACAAACCGACCGGCGGTCAGATTGTGGATGCCACGTTGGTCTCTGCCCCGCGCCAGCGGATGACGAAAGAAGAGAAAGCGCGCGCCAAGGCAGGTGAGGCCGCATCTGACATCTGGCCCGATGATCTGTCCAAGGCAGCGCAGAAAGACACCGATGCGCGTTGGACGGACAAGTATTCAAAGGCCAAGACGACCAAGGAGGGTGAGGAGGATACTGGCCTTGTCGATATTTCGGTTCCGCACTTTGGGTACAAGAACCACGTGTCCATTGACCGCAAATGGCGCTTCATCCGGGGTGAGACTGGCACGAATGCGGCTCGCTACGACGGGCATGAACGCTCCTCGGTTCTGGACGAGACAAACAGCTCGAAGGCGGTTTGGGCCGATGCCAGGTACCGCTCGGCCAGGAATGAGGCTTGGCTGAAGGCGCAAGGGTACCGCTCACATATCCATCGCAAGAAGCCGCGCGGCAAACCCATGGCCAGGCATATTCGTCGGGGCAACGCGACACGCTCCGCCATCCGCGCCTGTGTTCGGCTACGAGAAAGGGCCCATGGCTCTGACCATCCGCTCAATCGGCCAAACCCGTGCGAAGGCCCGCATGACCATGGCCAACCTGAGTTACAACTTCCGCCGTCTCATTTTCCACGAGCGACGACAGGCCACAGCCTGACTCCGCCCAAATTCGGAAATTGCCTGCTTATGCAGGCCAAAACGCCGCGCTTTTGCCTCAAATACCACCGATCTTGACCTTCACACCCGCTATGCGGGTGAGGCCGAGCGAAACTCGCTTCATCCTCGTCCCAAAAACCAAGTTGTTCGAGGTTTCCAGGTACTAAGGAGGATAAGGCGGGATGGTCAGGATTCCTGCGTCATTTGCAGGCACGCGGTCTCAAGGGCATCAGGTTGGTGCTCAGTGATGCCTGTCTTGGGCGCAAGGAGTCGATCGGTGACTTCTACCCCTAAGCTGGCTGGCAGTGTTGTATTGTGCACTTCTACCGCAACGTCTTCAGTCATGTGCCTCGTGGTCGTGTCAAAGAAGTCTCTCGCATGTTGCAGGCTATCCATGCATCTGAATATCTGGAATCAGCCAGGCATAAGGCCACAGAGGTCGAGAAGAAACTCAGGGACATGAAGTTATCGAGTGTAGCGGATTGGCTGGGTAGTGCATGGCAGAGACCCTGACGTATTATCGGTTCCCGGCAGAGCACTGGATTCGCATTCGGACTAACAATCCTTTGGAGAGGATCATTCGAGAAATCAGGCGGCGAACACGAGTAGTGTGTGCATTCCCGGATGGCAACTCGGCGTTGATGCTTTGTGCGGCAAGGCTTAGACACATCGCGGGGAGCTAGTGGGGAACGCGGAAATATCTGAACATGGATTTGCTCCAAGAGATGGATAAAGAAAAGGATTTTCAGATCGCGTAACAAGCAGATTTAAGGGAAAGCCAAATCAGAAAGTGCGAAAGATTATTGATACTACCCAGTGCGTGCTGCCTCAATGCTTACCCTGGTCAATGCCTGACGGAACGTATACAGGTCTTCTTCGGTTTTGATGCCCCTGGCAGTTTCACGTGCCAGTGACTTGATTGCTTCGGGTTGCATGTGCTTATCCTCAGCCCCTTCAGGGTAATAATCAATGATAAGCAGTTACACAGTTTTTGGGGCTATCTCCAGTAAAACCAACCATCATCGTTTCATTAAGGCGCACGGCTTAATGCAAGGTGATCATGCAGAATTTTTTTCTCAGTAACTGAAATATTTGGGTCTTCAAGACGTGTTTTTATGATGGAAACAGGGATCAATCCTTTACTCAGTAGCTTCCGCTTTTCCTGAGGTAATATGGAGTTGCGGAAAAAAAGTTCGCCAACAGGGATGATCTTGCTTTCAACAATTAATGTGACCTCGTTCAACAAGGCACGAAACCCACTGTCTGGCGATCCCAGACGCTTTTCTACAAAGTCAATACCAATAATGCCATCAGAATAGATAGCCCGCATTTCTTCCTTGTATCTGTCAATTATCAGCGAGTCGACAGTTTTATCAATCCAGTTTTCTATTGCCTGCAGTCTATTTGCTAATAAGTATTCTATTATCTGTTTGTTTTCAGCATCATTTTTTACAACAGAATATATCGATAAAATATTATCAAGCGTTATTAGTCTATATATGTCTTTTGTGAAGAATTCATTTCTGGCATTCAATAATTCGGCATAATTATTAAACCCAAGGGTTGATGGTATTGTGGGCAGGTTCTTGATGTTGCCATTGAACCCAATTGCGCAGACCAGTTGCGCCTTGCGTAATTTTAGCTGCAACGCTATGGCTGCGGCTTTATCCGCATTACTTTCTACCGCAACATTGAATTTACAAAGTAGCTGCAGTAGTTGTTCTTCATTTGCCTCAAGAATTTCTTTAAACGCGACCAAGATCAGTTATCTTTCCGTTTGCTTACTGCAATAAACCTTGCAAGATACCAATGTTGCGTACCCATGGGTTTGCCTTTTGTACAGCGGCAGGTAATTCATTGATGGCGCGTTTTGCCTCTGCATGGGCATCATAAATGCCATAAACAGCATTATAGCGAGTCATGCCATTAACAATCACCACAACATAACCGACTTCAGAGGTCAAACCAGATCGTTTTATATATTGGATAATACTATTTTCATCTGTCACGCTGGCTAGCTGTAATGTGTATTTATCCGTTGCCTGTTGTTGAAGCCAGCCAGTTAAATTCAAGCGGCTTACAGAAGTAGTCGGCGGGTTTGCCGTTGACACAGATTCTGTGTTTTCAGTAGGGTCAACAGTGGTACTTGAAGTCTGGTTATTTATCTTTGCCACCGTCTCCGTTTGGCTATAAGCAAGCGTTTGCAGTTTTTGTACTGCCTCTGGCAGGCCTTGATCAGCGGCGAGTTGGTACCAGGTTCGTGCTTTTTCAAGATCCTTATCCACACCATATCCATTCTCATTAAACACGCCAAGATTAAACTGAGCTTGTGCAATATTTTGTGCGGCCGATTTCCTGAACCATTTTAAGGCAGTGGCATAGTCTTTATTTTTACTTTGTCCAAAGGCATACATCACGGCAAGACTGTATTGTGCACTGCCATGGCCCTGAACGGCGGCGGCCTCAAATAATGTTGCTGCTTTTACATAATTCTTTGGCACACCCAGGCCCCGATAATACATCAGACCAAGATTAAACTGGGAGTCGGCAATGCCGGCATTGCCCGACAACTCCCACCATTTAGCGGCCTCAAGGTAATTCTGTTCTACCCCCTGGCCTTGAAAATATTTTACCCCCATATCATGCTGAACAAATGGCACGCCTTGCTCTGCGGCCATGCGATACCATTTAATGGATTCAGTGGGGCTTTTTTCTACGCCTTGGCCATGGTCATACATAAATCCCAAGGTAATTTGAGCCTGTGAATCACCCGCTTCTGCTAAGGGCTTAAGGATTGCTAATGCGCGATCATAATCTTTGCGCTGGTAAGCCTGTTTTCCAGCCGCATAATTTTCTGCATAAATTGAAGCCGAAAAAAAACAAATCAGGCAGAAGAAGATGCAAGATAACGGCAACCCTAATTTTCGGTCCGCCTTTAGATATTGTAAATGCGTGTTCATGGAGTCGTTACTATTATGGTCACTATGTGAGTTAATATCCATGCTGTTTTTTAGTGAGGCTAAAAACGCTTTAATAATTTTTCTATATGTTTAAGTGCGATGTCGTCCGGTGCAATCCCAATTTTAACGTATCAAACTTTAACGTGCCTGCATGATTTTGCCATGCTTATCCATTTGTGTCTGCATCCAATGCTTCTGAGTGGCTTTGTATCAGCATACCTAAGGAATTGTTTTGACATGATCGTTTACGGTCACAGGTTCAAAGACATACGCATAGAAAAATCTATCGCCCGAATATGCTTGGTTAAGGCCCCGACGGAGATATAATCCACGCCCGTCATGGCAACTGCATATAAATTATGCTCATTGATATTGCCCGAGGCTTCAAGTTTAGCGCGATGCTGATTAATAGCCACTGCTTTAGTTAATTGCGCAATAGTGAAATTATCCAATAAAATCCGCCGGGCCTCTGCATTTAATGCTTCTTTGAGTTCATCCAATGTTTCAACCTCTACGGCGACTGGCAGGTTTTTAACATTTGCCTGTTTTACTGCTTGTGTAATGTTGCCAGCCAGCATTATATGATTTTCCTTGATGAGAATGGAGTCATAAAGCCCCAAGCGGTGATTGATGCCGCCACCACAAGTGACGGCATATTTTTGTGCATGGCGTAGCCCAGGTATTGTTTTGCGGGTATCGAGGAGTTTTGCCTTGGTGCCTTTTATGATGTTGACAAAATTCGCAACTGTGGTGGCGGTACCGGAAAGTGTTTGTAAAAAGTTAATGGCGACGCGCTCACCAGCGAGTAGTGAGCGGGCTCGGCCGACAATGCGGCATAAGGTTTGGCCTGGCGTAATCGTCTCTGCGTCAGCCCTATTCCAGGTGATGGTAATATCTTGATCAAGCCGCTTGAATACCTCGTCAAACCAGGCGCATCCGGCTAAAATGGCAGTCTCATGTGTTACCAATGTTGCGCTTGCCAGCGTAGTCGCCGGGATCAATGTTGCGGTCATATCGCCATCACCTATGTCTTCAGCTAATGCCGATTTTACATTAGCTGTTATTGCAGTTTGATCGACCGCCATGTTAGATTTTTTTATTGAAGTATTGGCGTGTTTTGCTAAACACAATGGGGCTTAGCAGTAACAATGCTATCAAGTTTGGCAGCGCCATTAATCCATTGAGGATATCTGCAAACGCCCAGACTATTTCCAATTTTGTGACAGCACCAGTGAATATAGCGATGATCCATACAATGCGGTAATAAATGATTATCTTGATCCCGAACAAATAACTGGCACAGCGCTCGCCGTAATAACTCCAGGCAATAATGGTGGTGAAGGCAAATAGCACCAGTCCAAAGCTGACAATATAGCCGCCATACCCGTTGAGTCCAGTCGAAAATGCGAGTGCTGACATCGGCGCACCTTGCAAGCCGCTGGTCCATGCCCCGGTTATGATAATGACAAATGCGGTCAGACTGCATACGATCAGGGTATCTATAAAGGTTCCGAGCATGGCGATCAGGCCTTGCTTGACGGGATCGTTTGTTTGGGCAGCGGCATGGGCGATGGGGGCACTGCCGAGCCCCGACTCATTGGAAAAAATGCCTCTGGCGAAACCCCAGCGCACTGCCATCCAGATTGTTGCGCCGAGAAAGCCGCCACTGGCCGCTGTGCCGGTAAATGCACTGTTGATGATCAGTAAAAATGCGGCGGGCAATTTTTCAATATTCAAAAAAATAATAACCATGGCAGCAACAACATAAATAACCGCCATGAAGGGGACTAATTTTGCGGCAACCTGAGCGATGCGCTTTACACCACCAATAATGACCAGGGCCGCCAAAATTGCCATGACAAAGCCGGATTGCCAGGCCGGAATATTAAAACTTGATTGAATCTCGTCCGCGACAGAATTGGATTGCACCATATTACCAATACCAAACGCGGCAATCATGGCAAAGAATGCAAATGATGCCGCCAGCCAACGCCAGCCTTCGCCAAGACCATTACGTATGTAATACATGGGCCCGCCGACATAGTTGCCGAGCGCGTCGGTTTCTCTATAACTAACAGCGAGAACGGCTTCGGCATATTTAGTCGCCATACCGAATAAGGCGATAGTCCACATCCAGAAGATGGCCCCAGGGCCGCCAAAATAAATAGCCGTGGCAACGCCCGCAATATTGCCCGTGCCGATGGTCGCAGAGAGTGCCGTCATTAAGGCCCGAAATGGACTGATATCACCTTTGCTTTGTGGCGTGGCCGTACGACCTCGCCACAGGGTTTGAAATGCCAGGGGTAATTTTTGCCACGGCATGGCCCGTAGTCCAATCGTCAGGTAAACGCCTACGATTGCCAGTAGCGGAACAAGCAAATACTCTCCCCAGATAATGCTGGATATTATGTTTAACTTGTCTTCTAACCAAGGCATAAATTATTTTCGTTTGCTTTGACGCGATTCTTGATACGTGCGTATAGTTTAATCGTTATCGTTCAATATTGTCGAATAAAAAGCTGATCGCCTTGTTGTAAGAAATCCAGTTTTTTTAGGAAGCTCATGCCCAAAAGGATCTGGTCGCCTTGCATATAAGGGTTTATATTGGCACTGACATCATTTAACGCTATGGCACCGAGGCTGACACGATCTAGCGTTGTTGCATAAACATATATTTGTCCATTTGCTGTACGCGCTGGTGTTTTTAGGCCGGCGCGTAATTTTAATTTTTGCGCTATATGTGCCGGGATGCTGATGTCAGTCGCGCCAGTATCAAGCATAAATACCACGGCTTTATTATTGATCATGCCATTTGCAACATAATGACCAGCGCGATTGCGCTGTAATTGTACTTGTTTGAATTGCGTTGTTGCTGCCGTTTCCAGATCCTGGTTGGGGTTGTGTTGTTGGTCAAGAAATCTGGAAAAATAGAGTGTGAGTACGCCAAGTACGCCAATCCAGGCCAGTATGACCATACCTTTGCCGATGCGGGTTTGAAAATTTTGTTCATTCATAATTTATGTTATCAGTATAGTGCCCGTCTTTGCCAATACGACATCATACTAAGCCAGGCGGGTATTGGGTCGGGTTGATCTGGGCTGGGTCAAGCGGGGTCGGACTGGACCTGTCACGGTTTAATGCCGCACGCATGAGAGCATAACGTGCAGTAAAGGAGATAAGATTATGGGCACAGTAAGAACAGTAAGGACGGACGCGTTTCGTCAGGATGCGGTACGCATTGCTTTGACAAGCGGTTTATCGCGTCGTCAGGTTGCGGAAGATTTGGGTGTTGGTCTGTCGCGCTTAAGCAAATGGATAGTCACATACCGTGAGAGTGAAGTTGATTTGGATACGGAACGGAGCTTTGCGCTTGAGCATGATCGGTGTCTGCGTGAGTATCGGATACTTAGGGAGGAGAGGGAGATATTAAAAAAAGCCACCCGGTGCTTTGCGAGCCTAAAGCCGTGAGGTTTAGGTTTGTTGAAGAACATAAGGGGCATTTTTCGGTCATGCGCTTATGTGTGCTCATGAATGTGAGCATAGGTTCTGGGCACATAGTTCACGCCCGGCCAGTGACCGGCAACGCCAGGATGAGGTTGTTTTGGCTCATATCAGGGAGCATTCGGGTATGAACCTGGACAGTTATGGTCGGCCAGGAATGACCGAGGCGTTGTAGCAGTCCGGTATAGCTGTTGTCCATCGTCGTGTTGGCCGTCTGATGCGTGAAAACGGCATCACACCGAAAAGAACGCATAAGTTCAAGGTGACAACGAACAGCGAGCATAAGTTCGCCACGGTATCGAATTTACTGAAGCGAGACTTCACAGCGGAGCGTCTGAACCAGAAGTGGGCGGGGGACATAAGCTACATCTGGACTTCGGTGGTTATATTTGGCCATAGTGCTTGATTTATATTCAAGGCGGGTGTGGTTGGGTCAAGTCGGATCGGGGGCGAGCGTGGTTAGGTATGGCGTGGTCGGACTGGGCATATAACATCCCGCATCGGTATACATAATAACGCGGCGCAAAAGATAGTGATGACGACGCGGCGAAATGCCTAAGTTGACCTATTGCAATGGCACATTATTCAGGGATATTGGCGATCATGAGACGGGGCCAAATGGGACTTGCGGCGATACTCCGTGTAACGCGAACGATAGGAGTGATGTGTCAGGTATTGCGGCACGATACTTTCGATTGCCTGCGGATGAATCGCATAGCGTGCAAGAATATTACACTCACAAACACTATCAGACTTTGCTGAAAGATAATTATCAGTCGAAAAAGGTTTACCGGGTACAAAATCGAAGATGGCCGCTTGTGCTCGCGAGACAACATCGTTGAGCGGGATAATGTTGCGTTTTATACCCATCACAGTCGCTGTAAAGTCGACTAATGCTGCTAATGTGTATGTCTTGGGACCACATAATTGAAATCGCTGATCATAGCTGCCCGGATCATTCAGGCTGCGTATCATCATGTGTACAAGATCCAATACATACACAGGCGCAAACTTTGTTGCATGACAGGCTAACGGGAAGAAAAAAGGTGATCGTTTTAATAAATAGGCGAATCGATTAAAAAAGCTGTCTTTCTCTCCAAAGATAACCGAGGGGCGAAAACTCGTGACGTGAATATCGGCGTTGTTTGCATGCAATAAATCTTCAGCCTCGCCTTTAGTGCGCAAATAATAGCTCTTGCCATTTATAGCATCTGCATTGAGCGCACTCAGTTGTAAAATGCGGTTAATATTGTTTGCTTCACAAGCGGCCATGATTTTTTCTGCTAATTCGACATGCGCGTGCTTAAACCCTACACCGTTGCGGCCTTTCTCATTTAATATCCCGACCAGGTTGATGACCGCATCACAATCTGCAAGGTGTTGTTTGAGTTTATCTGCATCATGTATGTTGGTTTGCACTAAATCCAGATTCGGCAACAAAATAAGATTATCGCGGTTATATTCACGGTTACGTGTCAGGACTTTTAACGCATAACCTGCTTGCGATAACTGGTTGCAAAGCGATTGACCGACAAAACCAGTGCCACCTAATATTGCAATACGTTTAATTAACATGTTTTTTATCTGCGATTTTAATAGCGGCGCAACCTGGATTGGCGACCGCATTATTTTTGTTTGATGTCACGTATGGCATACGTGCTGTTATCGGTTTTATCGCCCTATTCAGCCGCCAGTCATATACATTGGCAAAGGCTAAAACGCGGCGTACATATTTACGAGTTTCATCGAATGGGATCTGCTCTACCCAAATATCAGATTGCTCACAACCGCGTTGCGGCAACCATTTTACAACGCGATTAGGGCCTGCATTGTAGGCGGCGGTAGCCAAGGTGATATGACTATTAAACCGGTCCAACATTTGTTTCATATAAGCACTACCAATCGGGATATTGATTTCTGCCCGTTTTAACTTATGTGCCTTAAAGCCTTTTAAGCCAATCCGCTTGGCCGTATCGCGTCCAGTGGCAGGCATAACCTGCATTAAACCTAATGCACCAGCAGGGGATTGTATGTTTTCGACAAAGGCACTTTCTGCGCGCACGAGTCCATATATCCAGCCAGCATCTATGTTATGTTTCTGGGCATATTTATCCAACAGATCATTAAACAATACAGGAAAACGCAACACCAGATCATCATAGGCCTTGGCGCGACCCATGGTAAAAATAGCCCGACTGTGCCAACCCCATTGTGCTGCAATGGCCGCCGCTATTTGCATTTGATATGTTGTCATCTTATTTAACGCATGCGTCCATTCGCGGGTGGCAGAACCGTGCATATCAAGTTTATAAAACTCATAAGTACGTTTTATCGCTGGCAAAGATTCAATACGTACCCACTCTTTTTTATTTTCTGGAAGCGGGTAATGATTCATGGCATAAGGCACATTAAGTTTATCGGCCGCAAGAAAGCCATAATAGTCGCGTTCTTTTGCTAATGCGGCATATATTGTGTTTGCCTGATCCGGCATACCCATTGCTTCCAGCGCGCGGGCCTGCCAATACTGCCAACGCATTGCAAAATCAGCAACGGGCGCAGGGCCCGTTGTCCATTTCCTTAAGAGCGGCCAATCATGATGCGCCAGGGCTGTGCGCAAGCGATACTGAAACACTTTTTCATTAACATGCTGATTATCAATTTTATCGAGTAATTGTGCTGCCAACGGGTGTTTTTTAATAGCAGCGCGTAGCGCCAGCGTACGTTCCATCTGTGCCATAGCCGCGGGCGTAAAGGCATACCGTTTTTTTAGTGCGTCTAAACGTTTAACCGCTTTGGTAACCGATATTTTTGTCAGTCGTAAAATGCCATGCACCAGTATTTCTCTGCCGACGGGCGTATCCTTAAACGTTGGCTTGTGGGTATATTTATAAGGGTTGCGATGTATTTGTACCCATTTTTTTGCAAGTGTTTTGTGCGCTGGATCAAGACGGCTTGCTAAGTAACGAGCCAGATTGATCTCATTATTTTGCATGGACAAGCGAATACGTGCCCAGACTAGATCGTTGGTCATCAAGTCCGACTGATACAGCAATGCAAATGCGGTATCACATTGTGGCGGCAGTGATTTACCAGTAAGCCATAACGAGCGAATGTCTTCCAGTAACAACGTTTTATTATGCGTTTTCATCCTGGCTTGAAGTTGGTAACACTGCATGATGGCAGTCGCTTGCGGCGTGTAATTGTCAAGAAACGTATCCCAGTGACCACGTTTTGCTAACAGCTTCAACCATGATGTCCGCAAACTGTCTGTAACCGGTAAATCGTTATACTGTTTAAGAAAGGTCACGACCGCCTCATTTTTCATTTTCCATAATCGTTTGCGCAGGTATTCATAACGCAAGTAGGGATAGAGTGGGTAGTCTTTAAGTGTGTGAGCGATTTTATCAAAGGTTTTGTATTGCTTTGCGTGCAATGCTTTTTTTGCGGCCAGGTAGTCTTTGCGTTGCAACTCCAGCGATTGTGCAAATACGGGTACAGATAAACCTGTGAGGCAAAGCAAGAACAGCAACGCAAATATAGCTATGGATTGTCGTGTAGCTAGCAAGACTATAGGGTCTGATTGAGTACCGACTGTTATTTGCATGCGCTTATTATATTGAAATATGCAATTAAGAAATAGGCTTATAATGTGCCATGTTTCTTGAAATAACCATACAAACCATCATGTTCTACGCATTGGCCGGGATTACTGCCGGACTTATCGGCGGCATGACAGGTTTAAGTGGCGGCGTGATTATTGTACCAGCATTACATTTTTTATTTATCCAACAGGGCGCGGCACCATCCATACTCATGCAGCTTGCGGTCACGACCTCATTGGCAACAATTATCATTACGTCTGCAGCGGCTACCTATGCACACCATAAAAAAAACGCCGTGTTATGGCCGACGGTGCAGCGGCTGGCACCGGGATTATTCATCGGGGCTGGTGTGGGTGGGCTATTGGCAGATTCGGTCTCAAGCAGTGCCTTGCAGATAATCTTTGGCATATTTGAGATATTGGTCGGGATACAGATCGGGTTGGATTTGAAACCGAAGACACAAACCGTATTGCCGGGAACATTGGGGTTAGCGGGCGCGGGTATTGGTCTGTTCTCGACTTTAATGGGTATTGGTGGTGGTACACTGACCGTACCATTTTTGTTGCGGTGTAACGTGACGATACGCAACGCCGTAGCTGTCTCTTCAGCATGTGGGTTTCCAATTGCCGTGGCGGCAACAGTGGTATTGATTATGGCGGGCTGGGACCAGTCAAATACCCCGCCATATTCCCTCGGTTATTTGTATTGGCCGGCGGCACTCATTATGGGTGCCATGACACTTTTTGCAGCACCGCTTGGCGCACAACTGACACATTATCTACCCATCCGCACATTAAAACGAATCTTTGCGATTGTACTCGTGTCTGTTGGCGTAAGGATGCTGGCACAGGTTTGAGCCGATGCAACTCGTCTCGGGACAATATGAGTTTAGAGCAACCGATCTAAAAACTAAAACATTAACGGGCGCGGGATATGAGACTAATGCATTTAAAGAAGCGGATAAAAAGCTGTTTTGTGTATTTTGCAAGTCTCATATCAGCAATTTAGATGCCGCTATGTCAGTCCATGGTACGCACACGCACACATACTCTAACCCCGCCGGGATCGTCTACACCATTCACTGCTTTCAATCTGCACCTGGTTGCCGGGCTATCGGTGCGAGTACGGATGAATACACTTGGTTCAATGGCTATCAATGGCGGATTGTGGTTTGTCGTGCATGTAGCGCACAACTCGGATGGTTATTCAGTAACGACAATCAATTTTATGGCTTGATCGCAAATCGTCTGACACAATAAAAGTTAAGAAGCCTCTGATTACTTCCATAATCTGCCATAATCTACGATAATACCGCAATGTTTTAAGTGGAGGGTGAAAAGATGCAACAAAAAAGCTTGGCAGTATCTGGATTCGAGAAATACCGCAAGCAGACACGCAAAGAGATATTTCTCGAAGAGATGAATCAGCTCATTCCCTGGCAAGCGCTGACTGCAGTAATTGAGCCTCATTACCCCAACCCCCGGGGTGCTGGTCGCCGTCCGGTGGGCATGGAACGCATGCTGAGAATCTACTTCCTGCAACACTGGTTTGCCTTATCTGATCCTGCCACAGAAGCGGCTTTATATGACACACCTGCCATGCGGTGCTTTGCCCAGATAGACTTAGGTCAGGAACCCGTGCCAGATGCAAGCACCCGCTGTAAATTCCGTCATCTACTGGAGGAGAACAAGCTCGGAGTTGCCCTGTTTGATGCTGTTGCCGTCTATCTGGAGGAAAACAGCATGAAAGTATCCAAAGGCACTATTGTTGATGCGACCATCATCAATGCGCCTACCGTCACCAAGAACAAAACCAAACTGATACACTCTGTTGCTGCCACACCAGCCCATGTCCACGACTCACAGGTCATGGAAGACCGGCTACATGGAAAAGAGACCCGTCTCTTTGGAGATAGTGCCTTAATTAATCAGATATACCTTAAACATTAAATGTCATCCAATCCAATCAAATATCGCCCTGAAATAGATGGGCTAAGAGCCATAGCCGTTTTGGCGGTGGTGTTGTTTCATAGTGAGATGGATTTGAAGTCCTTTGATTGGAATCCATTTAAGGGTGGTTTCATCGGCATAGACATATTCTTTGTTATTTCGGGTTATCTCATTACTTCTATTATTCTTCAAGAAGTCTCTACCGGTAGTTTCAGCCTTAGGGATTTTTGGCTTAGGAGAATCAAACGCCTGGTTCCCGCCTTGGTGTTGGTGGTGTTAGTCACCTTGCCCTTTGCGGGTTATGTGATGTCCTATTCAATGGTTGAGGAATATGTAGGCTCTGTGTGGTCGGCTTTGGGGTTTGTTTCTAACTTTTGGTTTTTGTTTGAAGATGGCTATTGGGCATCGCCCGCTAAACTCAAGCCATTGCTTCATACCTGGTCTTTGGGGGTGGAGGCTCAGTTTTACTTGGTGTTTGCCCCCTTGTTGTGGGTGGTGTGGCGGTTTTATCGTGCGTATATGTTTTGGATTATAGCGGAGTTATCGCTTGCCAGTTTATTGGCCGCCCATATTCTCAGCACTTATTACCCCAATGAGGTGTTTTTCTTGTTGCCCACTCGTTTTTGGGAGCTGGGGGCAGGGGCATTATTAGCCAGATTAGAACTCACCCATCCGCCTGATACCAACCCACATAACCGACTGGCTAAGCTGCTACCCACGGTGGGTTTGCTGATGATCGTTTTGCCCATTTACTTTTATGAAGGTGAGCTAAACCACCCACCACTGCTAAACCTGATACCGGTGGTAGGCACCATGTTGATTATACGGTTTGGCGGTGCAAGTGGTGAGCCAACTACCCGCTTACTCACCTCTAAGCCATTTGTGGGGCTGGGGCTGATTTCGTATAGCTTTTATTTGTGGCATCAACCGCTATTTGCCCTGGTGCGGATTGATGATGGATACGCCTATGGCGGTTCCACCGCAGACCTGGAGATACTGACATACATGGGGCTTGCCCTGTTGCTGGCGGTGTTTAGTTACTTCTTGGTGGAAAAGCCTTTTAGGCGATTCAAACTCCATAAACTGAAGTCTAAGGGAGCAAGGGTTGCGGTATTTTCTACTGTGGCTTTGGTTTTAGCAAGTCTGTGGGGGGTGAATGAATGGAAAAGAACCACCTATGAAAAGATTGCGGCACAAAACAAACAATTTAACCAAAATACCTATAAATCTAACTTTGAAGGAACTAAGCTTGCCCATGGAGGAGAAAGATGCAGCAACCCCGTTTCTAAGAAGAGGTATCAATCTAATACTTGTTCCGTAGGTAGCCAAAGCAAAGCCGAGTCGTTTGTGGTATTGGGCAACAGCCACACCTTACCAGCTGCCGATGTGTTTGAGAGATTGGCATTAAAATACAATAAATCTGGGACATTAAGTTTTTCTAATGGGTGCGTTCCGCTGGTTAATACCGAATCAAAAAAGCACAATACAGCGCGTTACAGAAGGTGCGTTAAACTCGTCCAAGATAGTTTGGGCCGACTCAAAGACAACAAAGGAGCAAGTGTATTTTTAATATCTACTTGGAGTGGGTGGGAACAATCCAAGTGGCTACAAATAGCCCAAGAGAACGGCATTCAAGCCAAAACCCCACAAGAGGCATTTATCAAAGTGACTAAAGACATTTTTGATGAATATTTCAATGCAGGTGCTGATGAAATTGTGGTCTTGCTGAAGCACCCTAAGCCAAAGATTGACCTAGAAATGCTATACATAAAATTTATTACAAATGAAAAAGGCGGCCCATCTGAGTTTCTTGAGTTGGCAAATAGATACTCAGTATCCAGAGAAGCTTATGCCCAAAAAAATTTATTCTACAAGAGGGCTTTTGATGAGATTGCCCAAGGTGATGACAGAGTCCATATAATAGACCCCATAGATGTGTTTTGTGATAAACGAAGCTGCCCCATGACAGATGTTAATGGCAGTTTCTATGAAGACCGCCACCACCTATCCTTCCATGGCTTTGCAAGGCTAGAACCACTATTTGAGCCAATTTTTGCCAAGATGGGTGAGGATGAGTAACACACCGGTATCCAGGCGTTGGGAGGGTTCTACACCGTCATTTTATTTACTTCTACTTATGGCAAAGAACAAGCTGGGAGCAGTCCAGTTTGATGCCGTTGCTATCTATCTGTGAATAAAACGGAACAGGAAAAGGCTAAAAACAAGAACCAATCCAAAGTCTGTGCCAAAGTTGAGAGCTATTGTCAAAAGTAGTGTCTGACAAGTTGGAAACCTCGAACAACTTGGTTTTTGGGACGAGGACGAAGCGAGTTTCGCTCGGCCTCACCCGCATAGCGGGTGTGAAGGTCAAGATCGGTGGTATTTGAGGCTGTGTTGCGCTGTTTGGGTCTGCCAGGGCGGGTATTTCCGGAATTTGGGCGGAGTCAGGCTGTGGCCTGTCGTCGCTCGTGGAAAATGAGACGGCGGAAGTTGTAGCTCAGGTTGGCCATGGTCATGCGGGCCTTCGCACGGGTTTGGCCGATTGAGCGGATGGTCAGAGCCATGGGCCCTTTCTCGTAGCCGAACACAGGCGCGGATGGCGGAGCGTGTCGCGTTGCCCCGGCGAATATGCCTGGCCATGGGTTTGCCGCGTGGCTTCTTGCGATGGATATGTGAGCGGTACCCTTGCGCCTTCAGCCAAGCCTCATTCCTGGCCGAGCGGTACCCGGTATCGGCCCAAACCGCCTTCGAGCTGTTTGTCTCGTCCAGAACCGAGGAGCGTTCATGCCCGTCGTAGCGAGCCGCATTCGTGCCAGTCTCACCCCGGATGAAGCGCCATTTGCGGTCAATGGACACGTGGTTCTTGTACCCAAAGTGCGGAACAGAAATATCGACAAGGCCAGTATCCTCCTCGCCCTCCTTGGTCGTCTTGGCCTTTGAATACTTGTCCGTCCAACGCGCATCGGTGTCTTTCTGCGCTACCTTGGACAGATCATCGGGCCAGATGTCAGACGCGGCCTCACCTGCCTTGGCGCGCGCTTTCTCTGCTTTCGTCATCCGTTGGCGCGGGGCAAAGACCAACGTGGCATCCACAATCTGACCGCCGGTCGGTTTGTATCCCCGCGCACACAGCTGAGCTTCAAACGCGGCAAAAAGGGCCTTGAAGACACCCGCCTAGGTCAGCTTCTCTCTGAAAAGCCAGATCGTCTTCTGATCAGGTGTCGGCTCCCCGATTTGAAATCCCAGGAACCGCAGCCAACTGAAACGGTCACGAATGAGAAACTCCATCCGCTCATCGCTCAGATTGTGCATCGAGGCCAACACCAGCACCTTGAACATCACAACGGCATCATAGGGCGGACGACCACCTTTGGGACGTTCCCCATAGCCAAGTGCTTCAACAAGAACTGGGCGAAACACTTCGAAATTCACATGACAGTCCAGAGCTTCAAGCGGATATCCCATCGCCGAAAGCCGCGCCAAATGATCTGTCAAATCAAACAATCCAGGTGCGTGCATAAACAAAATCCTCCCACATCAAGTGAATCAGATCGTACCACAAAATGCACGGTTTTTAGAGGCTTCCAGCTTGACTCAGCCCAACCGCTTCCGACCCATGATGGGCATCCGGTTGGTCATTGGTAGCGTTAGTTTGCCGCTGGATTGGGCAAGTTACGCACGGTAGATTCAATCCAGTTTTCGACTTCTGCGGTGATCTGTTTGGCACTTTTATCGGCCGATTGAATAACTGGCCCAATAACGAATGTAATCGTCCCGGGTTTTTTTAACAGGCTATTTCGCGGCCATAAATACCCCGCATTATGCGCAACAGGTATAACGTTTGCGCCTGACTTGGCAGCCAGTATGCCGCCCCCTGGAAGATAAGTGCCTTTTTCGCCAGGTGCGACACGCGTACCTTCAGGGAAGATAATCACCCAAATATTTTCTTTTAATCGCCGCCTGCCTTGCGCCACAATTTGGCGAAACGCTTTAATTGCAGAACCACGATCAATGGCAATGGGTTGCATGGATGCAAGCCCCCAACCATAGACAGGTATCTTTAATAGTTCACGTTTTAGTACCCAAACTTGCGGTATAAAAATAAGTTGTAACGCCAATGTTTCAAAAGCCGATTGGTGTTTGCACATAATAATGCCGGCCTGGTTCGGGATATTCTCCAGGCCCTCAATTTTATACCGCACCTGACAACATATTTTTAACCACCAAAGATTAAAAATCGTCCAGCGAATTATCAAGAGATAACGAGTTTTGAAATTTAATGGGAAAGCAATAATGCCAAGTGGTGCAAATAGTAGCGTGCTGATAATTTGGCCGCAATAGAAAAGTAGCGAACGAATGAGGAGCATTGACTATTGAGCAATCACTATTTCATCGACAAACGCCGCCAGGTTGGCGTAAACTGGGATCCCTTCTGGCACCAAACCTTGATCGATCTCGTTTTGGCCTTTACCCGTCTGAACAAGTATCGGTTTACCTCCCGCACGTTGGATGGCTTTGATATCAGTCATTTTGTCACCAACACAAAAAACCTTGCTTAGTGGCATACGTAATCGTTCCGATACCTCATTGTAAAGCCCTGGTTTTGGTTTGCGGCAATTACAATTATCTTTTGGCGCATGGGGACAAAAGAAGACCGCATCAATGATGCCACCGCATTGGGCAAGGTGTGTATTCATTTTCATGTGGATGGCATTGAGTGCGTCAAGCGTGAACATTTTTTTACCAAGACCAGACTGGTTAGTCACGATAATAATCCGATAATCATGCTGCGTTAATCTACCGATCGCTTCCATACTGCCAGCAATAGGCATCCATTCAGATGGGGATTTTATATAGTCGTCAGAATCTTCATTGATGACACCATCTCGATCTAGAATGATTAGCGGCATGATTAACCCTGTAGTTTAGAAATGTCTGCTATTTTCAAAAACAGCAACCTCAAATTATTAAGTAATGCCAAGCGATTTCTTTTAATATCATTATCGTCACACAGCACCATCACATTATCAAAAAAATTATCTATATCTCCACGCAAACCAGCCAGTTCCGTTAAGGTCGCTTGGTAATCTCTATTCGCTATCATTGGCATCACTTTTTTTTGATACGCTTGTAGTGAAATAGCCAGTGTTGTCTCAGATCCCGCTGTGAGTAAATCATCATCAATCTTATCGTTATCAAGCCCCGTAGATTTTTTTAATATATTGCCAATACGTTTATTAGCCGCCGCCAAACTTTGCGCTTCAGGGCGCTTTCTAAATGCGGTCACGGCTGTGAGGCGCTGGTGAAAATCAAGCAGTTTACCGGTTCTGATGGCAAGCACCGATTCAAATACGTCGAAACTGACACCCGCGTCCAGATAGTATTGCCGTAACCGCACCATTAAAAACTGAAAAACATCGTCAACGCGATCTTTCGCGTTGATTGCATCTGGATAATTATCGGCTGCAATATCCAGTAATGCTTTTAGATCAATATCACATTCACACTCAATGATGATCCGTAATAAACCAATGGCCGTACGGCGTAACCCAAAAGGGTCTTTATCACCCGTCGGCACTTTACCGATAGCGAATATGCCGAGTAAGGTATCGACTTTTTCACTCATTGCTAAACACTGCGCCAGTTTTGTTGATGGTAAGGCATCTCCTGCAAACCGAGGTAGGTAATACGCTTCCAGGGCTGCGGCAACCGTAGCGTCTTCGCCATCTGCTGCGGCATAGTATTTGCCCATGGTGCCTTGTAACTTGGGAAACTCAAAGACCATGTCCGTCAGCAGGTCGCAAAAACATAACTCAGCGGCACGTTGGGCGTTATTGATATCAACCTTTAAAGGTATGGCCAAGCTCGCAATAATATTATGCAAGCGTTCAGATTTTTCGTACAAAGACCCTAATTTTTTCTGGTAAACAATCTTTTTTAGACCTGCAATATGTGTTGCCAAACCGTTATTTAAATCCCGGTTCCAGAAAAATGTCGCGTCACTGAGTCGGGGTTGAATAACACGTTCATTACCCTGTTTGATCAATGCTGGTTGCAGGCTCTCAATATTCGCCACACCGATAAAAGAGGCCTGGAGATTGCCCGCTTTATCCAACACTGGAAAATATTTTTGATGATCTTGCATACTGGCAATCAATACTTCCTTCGGCAGTTTTAGGAAATCAGGATTAAAATGGCCCATAAAGCTGACCGGCCATTCAACCAGTGCCGTTACCTCATCCAATAATTCAGGATCGATTACAGCAGTGCCATTATTTTTCTCAGCAATCCGCTCCACTTGCGATCGAATCAATGCACTACGTTCATTGTAGTTGGCGAGCACCATGCCTGGCTTTTTTAATAACGCCGGATAGTCATCGGGCTGTTCTATAGGGATAGCTTCAGGGTGGTGAAACCGGTGTCCAAAACTTTGTCGGCCTGCTTTAATGCCCATAATCTCACTGGCAATCGTTTCTCTACCAAACAACAACACGACCCATTTTATCGGGCGAATAAATTCAACATTGCTAGCCCCCCAGCGCATACGCCTGGCAATGGGTAGACGCTTTAATGCTGTTTCAAGCAGGTCCGGGATGAGTGTTTTTGTCGGCTTGCCTTTAACCCGCGCATCAAATATCAGCCAACGCCCTTTGTCTGTTTCCAGTTTTTCAAGCTGTCCCACCGTCGCTCCGCAAGATCGGGCAAAGCCTTCCGCTGCACGTGTCGGTTTACCGGCATCATCAAAAGCAGCACTTAATGCCGGACCTCGGCGTTGTGCTTGTCTGTCTGGTTGGCAGGTAGATAGCTGTCTGATGATGACGGCGATTCGCCTTGGTGTTGCATACCAGCTTGTTGTAGCAAAATCTAAAGCATGTTCTTTGAATGCATCGCACATTTCATCATGCAGGGCCTGTGCAACCCCTGATAAAGACTTAGGCGGCAATTCTTCAGTTCCAATCTCAATCAACAAGTCCTGTTTGCTACGCATAACAATCATCAGTCGCGCCGTGGCGCTGCAATAATGGAAAGTCTAATGCCGCCCGACTTTCATAATAGGTCTTGGCAACAGCACATGCGAGTACCCTGACGCGCAATATGTAACCTTGCCGTTCAGTGACAGAGATAGCACCGCGCGCATCAAGCAGGTTGAATATATGGGATGCCTTGATTGTCATTTCATAGGCGGGTATCGCAAGACCGGCATCAATCAGAGCTTGAGATTCTTTTTCATAGGCATCAAACCAGTTAAATAATGATTCGGTGTTCGCCTGTCCAAAATTATAGCGTGACATCTCAACTTCATTTTGATGATAAATATCACCATAGGTTACAAGCTGTTGTTTATCCTGTGTCCAGATCAGATTAAAAACATGACTACAATTTTGTAAACACATGGCAATACGTTCGAGGCCGTAGGTCATCTCGCCCGTGACGGGGTTGCAATCGCCGCCACCGATTTGTTGAAAATAAGTAAATTGGCTGATTTCCATCCCATCCAGCCAGACTTCCCAACCAAGTCCCCAGGCACCTAGCGTGGGCGATTCCCAGTTATCTTCAACGAAACGAATATCATGAATATGGGTATCTATTCCAAGTGCCTTTAGTGAGTCCAGATAAAGTTGTTGAATAGCATCCGGGGATGGTTTGAGCACCACCTGAAACTGATAATAGTGCTGCAACCGGTTTGGATGCTCACCATAACGACCATCAGTCGGTCGTCGTGAGGGTTGCACATACGCCGCCCGCCAAGGCTCAGGGCCGATTGCACGCAAAAAGGTCATGGGGTGAAAGGTGCCGGCCCCGAGTTCCATATCATACGGTTGTGCTATCACGCACCCATGCCCCGACCAATATTGTTGCAGTGCAAATATCAACTGCTGGAAACTCCATTGGGTCTTGTGCACTGTACTTTTTTTATTATCTTGCGCCATCTATTTCAGCCATTCCAGGGAGTAAGGATTATAGCGTGTGTGACCACCGATGTGTATGTAGCGTATCGCCCGCGGCTTGTGCGAGCTGGTCGGAGTCGGTCGGGCTGGGTCGGAGTCGGTCGGGCTGGGTCGGAGTTGGTCGGGCTGAGTCGAGCTGAGTCGGGCTGAGTCGAGCTGAGTCGGGCTGAGTCGATCTGGGTCGGGCTGAGTCAATCTGTCCTGTTGAGACAAGGCCCGCTTTTGCAGTCAGTGCATTGCTTATGGCATGGGCCTGACGGCCGCCAATCTTGCCGTATCTAATATTGACTATCATTGAACGTATCAGGTATTTTGCCAGCCCTTAAGAGACCATATCACGATAGAGTTTCAAGTAATCTGCAACCATAGATTCTATTGTAAAATTCTGTAATACAGTCGCCCTTGCCTGCTTTCCAAGCAAGCTACACAATGACTGATCATTGGCCAAGCGCAAGACAGATTCCGCAAAGCAAGCAATATCATCCACGGGACACAACAAGCCTGATTCGCCATCAACGATTATCTCCGGTATCGAGGTACAATTTGATGCGACTACAGGTTTGCCACAGGCCATGGCCTCGGCCACCACATAACCAAAACCCTCGCATCGGGTAGGAAAAATCAGCGCATCACAAGCTCTGTATTGCTGTATAAGTGCCGGGAGATCAAGTTTGCCCAACCCAATAATCCTATCGGCATTATTAAATACAGCACCTCCCGTACAATACAGCACGATTTCTTCAGGCAAGCGCGCCATTATCGAGGCCAACAAATCAAAGCCTTTTCTACGGATATGTGAGCCTACATACAGCAATCTAAAATTGCTGTTGTGTTTATTTGGTGCGGGTGTAAAAGAATCAATATCGATGCCGTTATGAATAACGTGCAGTGGTTTATTGTTTAATGGGAGTGCTGCCGCCAACTGCCCGGCTGTGTAGCGGCTAACGGCAACGATGGCATCTGCCTGCTGTAGGGTTTGTGTCTCATATTGCTTGATAAGGTGCTGGTGATACACTCTTTGCAGGATGCTTTTATAAGGCGTGAGCCTTGGTTCGTGTACCCAGTGATGCGCTGAGACGCACAACGGGATTGATTGATTGGCAAAGGCAAACCCATACCAGCTATTGGTGTGGATAATATCGGTACCCCGCGGCGGCTTAACGCACCGCAACAGATGCGGCACAATCTCGATGAGGTGTGGAAGCCAGGTGATCACAACGTCGATGCCGTTTTGTTTTAATCCGTTGGCAAGCAGCGTGGTATAAACATCCACACCCGTACCAGCGCGAATTGTTGGAAACCATATATTCACTAATCTAGGAGCCTCTTATCAAGCCCTAATAATATGAGATCACAACAAAAGTAAATAGCCCTAAACTAGAAAACCCTAAGATAGAGAACCCTGGGATAGAAAACAAGACAAAAGAAACAGCCGCTTTGCAGACGGCCTGATCCTTAAAAAGGCTTGCGCTTGTTGCCGACTTGTTGCTGGCTTCTGGCCCGCGCAGACGCATCGCCATCGGTATGTCGGTTGCCGCACCGCACCGCCACCACCAGTGACCAACCGGATGCCCGCCGTGGGTCGTGTCGGGTTGAGTTGGGTCAAGCTGGGTCTTTACTGCGGGAGTACCCATTTAGTAGTGTATGGCGTAACCTTTAATAGTGCTTGCCCGTCGAACAGCGAGATAACCATTTCGTTACTATCACCAAATATTTCTTTAATTTTTTTCGATTCAAGCAATGCTTCTCTATCGACAGGTGGATCCTTCTCTAATAACTTTGTCATAACTCCATCTTTCTTGTAATACGTAAGTCTAATTATTAGGTTATCACTATCGTAAGATAAAGGAACTGCTGACACATCAAACCTTCCGATATTCTTATTGCGAAGCGTTGTTTCGTGGTACGCAGTAAATATTCCTTCAAGTGCTTCATTGACATTCGTTCCAGAAAATGAGAACTTGGTGTTTTGGTTTAAAACCTCATTTCCATCCAAGATGCTCTTATAGACAACCTGCATAGACATATTCACCCTTCTAGCACAATCCCCACCAACATTCACGTAGTTTAAGAGATATGCTTGAAATGCTGCAAAATGTGACTCTGTTTCATCCCTTTTCGAAAAATATCCATACAATATGTTTTTTGCCTCGGATAAGAATATACTTTCATCAAAGACAAGCATTGTATTCTTGATGTCCAATATAATAACTTGCGGATATCGCCAAAAATAATTCTTAATGTACTTTTCAATGTACTTTTCGGACATGAACTTTCTCTCATCGTGTCTTGCCCTCCCAAAGGCAAGCCAGTAGGCGTTGATGAACAAGAGTGCCGCAAGCAACCCAAAGAACGTCGGAACCCGATGCGACCTCTGGTCTTTTAGACGCTCAGCATCGCTGATGAAGTGCAACTGGAAGCCTCTAAAAACCGTACATTTTGTGGTACGATCTGATTCATTGGGTGTGGGAGGATTTTGTTTATGCACGCACCTGGATTGTTTGATTTGACAGATCATTTGGCGCGGCTTTCGGCGATGGGATATCCGCTTGAAGCCTCTGGACTGTCATGTGAATTTCGAAGTGTTTCGCCCAGTTCTTGTTGAAGCGCTTGATTATGGGGAACGTCCCAAAGGTGGTCGCCCACCCTATGATGCCGTTGTGATGTTCAAGGTTCTGGTCTTGGCCTTGATGCACAATCTGAGCGATGAGCGGATGGAGTTTCTCATTCGTGACCGTTTCAGTTGGTTGCGTTTCCTGGGATTTCAAATCGGGGAGCCGACACCTGATCAGAAGACGATCTGGCTTTTCAGAGAGAAGCTGACCCAGGCGGGTGTCTGCAAGGCCCTGTTTGCCGCGTTTGAAGCTCAGCTGTGCGCGCGCTTTCTCTGCTTTCGTCATCCGCTGGCGCGGGGCAAAGACCAACGTGGCATCCACAATCTGACCGCCGGTCGGTTTGTATCCCCGCGCGCAGAGCTGAGCTTCAAACGCGGCAAACAGGGCCTTGAAGACACCCGCCTAGGTCAGCTTCTCTCTGAAAAGCCAGATCGTCTTCTGATCAGGTGTCGGCTCCCCGATTTGAAATCCCAGGAACCGTAGCCAACTGAAACGGTCACGAATGAGAAACTCCATCCGCTCATCGCTCAGATTGTGCATCGAGGCCAACACCAGCACCTTGAACATCACAACGGCATCATAGGGCGGACGACCACCTTTGGGACGTTCCCCATAGCCAAGAGCTTCAACAAGAACTGGGCGAAACACTTCGAAATCAACGTGCCGCTCCAAAACCTCAAGCGGATATCCCATCGCCGAAAGCCGCGCCAAATGATCCGTCAAATCAAACAATCCAGGTGCGGGCATAAACAAAATCCTCCCACATCAAGTGAATCAGACCGTACCACAAAATGTACGGTTTTTAGAGGCTTCCAGTTCGGCAGATAGTTCAGTACATTACCGGTCTTATGCATCCAGTAGCGTTGTGCTGTTGTCTCAGGATAGACTTCTTCCAATGCTACCCAGAATCCCAGAGCACCGTCGCCAATCGCCAGCTTCGGTGGTTGGTTTAAACCTCGCTGTTTCAACGACAACAAGACTTCTCACCAGCTCTGCTTCGATTCCCTGACACCATCCTTAATTGCCAGGAAGTGCTTCTGACCGCGGCTGTTCACGCCAATGATGACCAGACAACACAATCAACCATCGTCACCTCGAAGACCACTGTAGATGCCATCAGCCCAGATATAGACCCATTCGTCAGTCACTGAACGTGTACTCCAGGTTTTGTACTCTGATTCCCACTGACGTTTCAGGCGACCAACTGCATTGGCGGATAAGCCCTTGGCATCAGGCCCGACAATCACTTCCAGGGCGCTCTGCATCTGACCACTCGAAACACCCTGCAAATAAAGCCAGGGAATCGCCGCGTCCAGGGTCGCTGTACGCCGGATGTAAGGAGGCACTATTAACGATTGGAAGCTCTCAGGCTCGCCTTCTCGGCTACGGATCTTTGGCACCGACACTGGTACTTTGCCAACACCGGTCAATACTTCTCGTTCTGGGTGATAGCCATTGCGCACAACACGCTGTCTGCCTTCACTCGTTTTCTGATTATCAAAACTTGCCATCAACTCGGCCAACTCCGCCTGAATCGCTTCTGTTATCAGCTGTTTGGCACCGCTACGTAGCAATCCAGTCAACGGGTCAATATCCTCTGGTGTACCCAGATTAATCACAGTATCTTTTGTCATGTGTGGCGTGCTCCTCTTGTTACTTTCGATTGCTAGACAAAACCGATTTCAGCAAGGCACGCCGCATACTTTAAATTTATTCAGACACCAGGTTCGGTTATAACTCCTTTATTGATGAACTTATAAAAAATTTCCAGATAAAAAATCTGCTATCTACTATATGGAGCGGCTTAGAGGGGTGGCAATATTGCTTCTCTTTGTGCGAAGACGGAATAGCTTTGCGTCTAAAGGGCTTATGACCCAAAAAAAACAGCTTAGTCATATTGTGTAAAGTAAGAAAAGCAAGTATGAATGATAATAATGTTGAAATGGATGAGATTTATGTTGGTGGGAAGGGAAGGAAAAAACGAGCATTCTCCTAAGCATTACCAAAGATACGCAGGACAGAATCAATAAGGCTAAAATAGCCATTGTCGGATAAATACTAAACATTAACAAGGCCATGCAAATGATGAATCAGATATTATTGGATGAATCCGTTAGCAAAATCATAAAACACCCTATAGACAATACCCCTAATGTTTACGGAAATTGTAAGCCATTATTAAAATGGCCGGGCGGAAAAACTTCTGAATTAAAAGAGATTATTCCAAGAATACCTGAACATAGCAGATATTTTGAGCCGTTTTTTGGTGGCGGGGCGTTATTTTTTAATACAATTATAAAAACTTCTTTTGTTAATGACTTACACGCGGACTTGATGTTTTTTTACAAATGTATAAGAAATGAAAATTCTGAATTCTATTCACTGTTAAAAGAGTTTGTCTTGGTTTGGGAAGAATCTGATGATAAGCAATCTATCTATATGAAAGTCAGAAAGCGGTATAATTCCACAAATGTTACAAGTGTACAAAAGGCTGTTGATTTTTTTATTTTGAGAGAATACGCTTACGGCGGCATGTTTAGATTGAATGTCAAGGGCGAGTTCAACGTACCTTTTGGCCATATATACATTAACAAGAATATTCAAAAGAAAATTGATCACTTATCTTCGGTAGAAGTCGTTAGTAAACTTAAAAATTCAGCTTTGTATAATCTTGATTTTAAAGATTTCGCTAAAAATTTTAGG
This sequence comes from uncultured Gammaproteobacteria bacterium, assembly GCA_951812995.1. Lineage (GTDB taxonomy): Bacteria > Pseudomonadota > Gammaproteobacteria > Eutrophobiales > Eutrophobiaceae > UBA7359. The sequence goes on from CATOTD010000002.1 coordinate 336,471, forward strand.
GAATTATATACTTGACTCCAATAAATAACCCGTATAATCTAACATAAAAATGCAATAAAACGGAGGGTCATCAATGAAAGACAATACCATATCCACATTTGAGTTATTTCGCCAGTTTCCGGATGCTGAAGCCGCTAGATTGTATTTTGAGGGACAACGCTGGGGAGATTACATATCCTGTCCTCATTGTGGGGAATTTAAGCGTATTACCCCGCGCAAAGGAAAGCGGACAGGATATTACTTATGCCGGGACTGTAAGAGTGAGTTTACGGTGAGAACCGGCACTATCTTTGAACGTTCTCATGTTCCACTACATAAATGGCTATATGCGATTTACTTAACTGTCACCTCGCGCAAGGGCATATCCAGCTTGCAGTTATCTAAACAAATCGGAGTAACTCAAAAGACCGCCTGGTTTATGCAGGCCCGCATTCGTGAAACCTGTAACGATAATACAGATAATTTACTTTCTGGCATTGTTGAGATTGATGAGACCTATATCGGTGGGAAGGAACATAACAAACACAAACACAAGAAAGCCCGCGCAGGCCGTGGCGTAGCTGGCAAGCAGGTAGTGGTCGGAATGCGTGAGCGCGGTGGCCGCACAAGGGCTAAGCCTATCCCATCAACTGATATACCGACCCTGCACAAAGAGATTGGCTGTTCAGTGGAATATGGTGCCACCATTTACACAGATGAACACAGGTCATATCAGCATTTACAGTCTGCTTATCAGCATGGTACGGTAACCCATAGTGCGGGAGAATATGTGGGTTCAAACAACATTCATACCAATAGCATTGAAAGTGTCTGGGCTTTACTCAAACGCGGTCTGTATGGGGTATGGCATCATGCCAGCACTAAACACTTACATCGCTATGTGAACGAAGTGACTTTTAGACTGAATAACGGACCATGTAAGTTACCAACCAATCAACGTATAGAATCACTTATAAGCAACGCGATAGGTAAACGGATTACCTATCGCGAGGTGCTAGCATGAGCAAAGCAATGGAAATAGAATGCGGATATACAGGACGATAATGAGAGCAGGTTACATCAAAGACTATATAAGTGGTGAAGAAGTAAAAGCTACGCCAGAAGAAGTAGAAGCAGTACAAGTCTTTTCCGAAACACTTGTCGAAGATTACGGATACCCCAAAGAACAATTACAAACACGACCACAGTGGCGTGTAAAAGTAAGGCCATCTGATACCAAAAAAGAGTATCCGCTTGATATTGCAGTATTCAACAAAGATAAAAAACCGATAAAAACCTTTTTATTGTCGTTGCGTGCAAACGAAAGACAAGAAAAGATGGTTTAACCCAAAATGGAGTGCAATTGAAAAATTGCATAAGGTAACAGGTGAGCATGGTGAGCTTGTTACTTGAAAAAACTAACAAATCATTGTGTTTGTATTTTGTAGTGAAGTTGGAGTTAAATATATAATTCCCAAATTTTATTTTACAAAAAACGATTTCATGTTTGTTGATCCACCTTATAATTGTTCTTTTTCCAAGTATGACGATGATGATTTTGGAATAGACGATCAAAAAAGACTAGCTAATTTTTTTGATGAATTTTAAAGGAAATTTCATGTTAGTGATTCAATATACTGACCTGATAAAACAATTATATGATAATAAAATCTTACATACTCATGTTTATCCAAAAACATATAAGTTCAATATTTAAAGGGAGGTTCAAACGCGATGTGAACCATGCGTTGATTACTAATTATGCCACGAATATCTGAATCTGAACTGATATTGCCTGTACTCCATTTATTGTCAATGGAGAAAGTAATTACAACGTCTACATTAATCAAATCGCTAAGAGAGTTGTTACAGCCTTCTGGCGAAGACTTAAAACTTCTACATGGAAGAACAGATGATAAGTTTTCTCAAAAAGTTAGAAACTTAAAGACACATGACACACTAACAAAAGACGGATTAGTAACTGAGGTTTCGGGATATGGGCAGGCCGCTTTTATTATTACTCCAAAAGGTATGAAGCTCTATGAATCAAAAAAAGATAATTTAAAATCGCTTTTTTATTCCCTCTCAAACAAACTAGTTCTATTTTTGGAAATATGATAGACAATGATGATGAAGTAATAGTTTTAACAGAAAACGTCACTATTTTTGAGGGCGAAACTAGAAAAAGAGCTGTAAATATTAGAAAACGGTCTGACAAGCTGATAAAATTTGCGATTAGACGCTACACAGAAAATGGAATTATAGCGTGTCGTGCTTTTGAGTTTGACAAATTTTATAAGGATATTGACAAAAGCTATATAGAAATGCACCATATTCGTCCCATCTGTCAATATAAAAATGTGCAACAAGAACAGTTTTTGGAAGAAGCGCTAAAAAACATAGTGTCATTGTGCGCAAATTGTCATCAAGTTGTCCATCTGCATAATCCTTGCCTTGATGTTAAAAAAGTTGAAAATGCCATCCAATTTAGCTTTCAGAAATCAGCTATATAATTCTTTATACACTATATTTTGTACATGATTCCCCAACAAATACTCAAGTTTATTTTTATTGTGCAAGCCCAAACTATGCGAAATTTGTCAAAATAGCAGTTAAGGGATTCACAGAACTTAAAACTAATGGCATGATACGCGACTTTTTAATCATCAAGAAATATAATTATAGTGGCTGAATTAAATCAATCTAATTATTTTGGAGGACGTTTTTTTAATGAATAACATTGAAACTAGTTCTATTTTAAGCGTAAGGAGAAGTTATGGGTAAACCAACAGAGGTAAGTGCTAAACGTAGAGACTGTGAACATGCAGTAACAATCGAATATGACTTTAGTGATACTCTTGAGGAGGCGCGTGAATTGTTTGGTAGTGATGTAGTACATTCAAAGTTCAAACAGGCTGCCATCATTGACCTTCAAAGTACCCTTAGGCGTAATATGATAACTGAGGACAAGGACGGAGTTATTTATCCTGTCTCTTCAGAGGATATTGTGCATATCGAAGCTGTTGCTAACTGGAAACCGGGCTTAGCTCGTGTTACTAAAACGCCTAAAGAAAAAGCAATGGAAGCTCTTAAAGGTATATCTCCAGAAGAGATTAAACAGATGCTTAAGGAGCTAACAGATGCTTAAGGAGCTAAAAGAAGAAGCAGGGATCACGGAACTTGAACAGGATTGGGCGGAAAATCCGCGCTGGAAAAATGTTAAGCGCGATTACAGTGCAGTCGATGTTGTAAAACTTCGTGGTTCAGTACAAATTGAACATACGCTTGCTCGGCGTGGTGCAGAGAAACTTTGGAAATTGGTCAACGAAGAAGGCTATATCAACTGCTTGGGTGCCGTCACTGGCGGACAAGCAGTGCAACAGGTCAAAGCCGGTATTAAGGCCATTTATTTATCGGGTTGGCAGGTTGCCGCTGATGGCAATACTTCCGCGACCATGTATCCTGATCAGTCACTCTATGCGGTTGATTCTGTGCCGACTATGGTCAGGCGTATCAATAATGCTTTTAAGCGGGCAGATGAAATCCAATGCGTAAAAGGCAATAGTGATATTGATTACTTTGCCCCAATCGTTGCCGATGCAGAAGCCGGTTTTGGTGGCGTACTGAATGCTTTTGAATTGATGAAGAACATGATTGAAGCAGGGGCGGCTGGTGTCCACTTTGAAGACCAATTAGCCTCTGTCAAAAAATGTGGTCACATGGGTGGGAAAGTGTTAGTGCCAACACAGGAAGCAGTGCAGAAATTGACGGCCGCACGCCTGGCTGCTGATACCATGGGCGTGCCGACTATTGTATTAGCACGCACAGATGCAAATGCCGCTGCGTTATTAACCTCAGATGTGGACCCCCGAGATAAGCATTTTGTGACGGGAGCACGGACGGCTGAAGGTTTTTATGAAACCCGTGCCGGCATTGATCAGGCCATATCACGTGGTTTGGCGTATGCACCTTATGCAGATTTACTGTGGTGCGAAACCGCTGTACCGGATATGGATGAAGCCAGAAAATTTGCCGAGGCCATCAAGAAAGAATTTCCGGATCAATTATTGTCTTATAATTGCTCGCCTTCTTTTAACTGGAAGAAAAATCTGGATGACGCAGACATTGCAAAATTCCAGAAAGAACTCGGTGCCATGGGTTATAAGTATCAGTTCATTACTTTAGCGGGCATTCATAATATGTGGTACAACATGTACGATTTAACCTACGACTATGTGCGTCGCGGCATGACTGCTTACGTTGAAAAAGTGCAAGAACCCGAATTTGCCGCCGCAGATCGTGGTTATACCTTTGCGAGTCATCAACAGGAAGTGGGTGCGGGTTATTTTGATAATGTTACGACCGTCATTCAAGGCGGTCAATCTTCTGTCACTGCATTGACGGGCTCTACCGAAGAAGAACAATTCGACAAAGCAAAATAATATCCCAAAATAATACTCAAGGCTGTCTTCTATAACGTCTGTTATATGGGGCAGTCTTGCTATCGAATTTTTCTTGGGAGTTTTCTGTTAGTCACCGCTCTCTATGGTTAGCAAAAGCAATTTTATCGAGTATTGCCAAGAGTAGAGCAGACACAACAAAGGTCATGTGGATGATGACATACCATTGTAGCTTATCGTTAGCAATTTGATCGGTTTCCATGAAAATCTGAAGCAAATGAATTGAGGATATCGCCACTATGGATGCGGCTACCTTTAACTTTAAGGTTCCGGCATCGAGTTTTCCTAACCAATCAAGTTTTTCATCGCCTTCATCCAAATCAATCTTTGATACGAAGCTTTCATAGCTACTGAACATAACCATGACGATGAGGCTACCTACCAACGTCATATCAATCATCGATAGAATCGACAACACCAAATCAGACTCACTCATTGATACAACGATGCTGAATGTGTGGATCAATTCCTGAAAAAATTTAATTGCTAATAATACTAATGATAGTGACAGGCCAAGATAGATCGGGGCTAATAACCAACGGCTGGCGTACAGCATTTTTTCGATTATTTTTTCCATTTTTTATTCAATCAGCAGTTGTTCGAGTATATTTTGAAAAATTTTTGTAAGTGTCTCCAGGTCATCAACCTTAACGCATTCATTAATCTTGTGTATCGTTTTGTTAATTAAACCGAGTTCAATAACTTCAGCACCGGTTGGGGCAATAAAACGACCATCTGATGTACCACCACCCGTGGAAAGGATTGCGTCTATGCCGCATAATTTTTGTATGACGCTATAGCTTGTGTCAATAAGTTTGCCTTGCGCTGTGAGGAAAGGGAGTCCCGATAATTTCCATTCGAGACCATAATCAAGGTTATGTTTATTTAGGAGTTCAACAACCTTGTCTTGTAATTCTGTCTGGCTTGTTGCAGGCGAATAGCGAAAATTAAATAACAATTTCATGCTACCCGGTATGATATTGTCCGCACCAGTGCCAGCGTTTAAGTTGGATATTTGAAATGTTGTTGGTGGAAACGAGGCATCTCCCTGATCCCATTCAGTTGCTGTAATGTCAGCTAGAAAATGACTTGCTTTATGTATGGGGTTGTCAGCCATATTCGGGTAGGCAACATGGCCTTGTATGCCCTTGATAGTGAGTGTTCCAGTTAAAGAGCCACGCCGACCGATACGTACGACATCTGCCAGTTGTTTATCGCTGGAAGGCTCACCCACAATACACCAATTGATTTTTATATTGTTATTCTTCAAGTATTCGATGACCTTGCGCGTACCGTTGATTGCCGGGCCTTCTTCATCACTGGTAAGCAGGAGCGCAATTGTGCCGCCATGGTCTGGATTGTCTTGTACAAATCGCTCTGCCGCAATCACCATGGCTGCAATACCGCCTTTCATATCCGCCGCACCGCGGCCGTATAGATAGCCATCAATGATTGCTGCACCGAAAGGATCCGTCATCCATTCATCCACAGGCCCGGTTGGCACAACATCAGTATGTCCAGCGAAGGCGAACACGGGTCCGGCATCACCATCGCCATGCGTAAGCCATAGATTGTCAACCGCATCAAAACGCAGGTGGGTCGCTTTGAATCCCCGTTTTTTCAATCGTGTAGCAATCAACTCCTGACAGCCCGCATCATTAGGCGTAATGGATGGTTTAGTAATTAATGCTGCTGTCAGGTCAAGTGTCTCGGACATGGTCTCTTTATTGGAATACAGCTAATAGTTCTTCTACTTTGCCTCGATTACCAGCATTACAGCTGATCGTTCTTCTTACCATAAATCGTTCGGTAACGGCACCTGCATTCTTATAAAGCGCATGGGTGTTGTCCGTATTGTGATTAGAAATAATGACCGGGATTCCGCGCCTGGCAAGTTTTTCGGCCCATTTGACTAATTCGATTTGTTCTTTCCAGGCAAAGCCGCCAGAGAAGTAGTCGGTAAAACAAGCTGTCTTTGATAACGGCACATAAGGCGGATCGCAATAAACGACATCACCTGGTTTTGCCTGCTGCATGGTGTCGGCAAAATTGGCATGAATAAATCTGGCCGACCGTGATATTTTATGAAACGCGGTTAATTCTTTTGTTGGAAAGTAGGGTTTTTTATAGCGGCCGAATGGTGTATTGAACTTGTGTTTTGAATTATAACGGCATAGTCCGTTATAACAGTGCCGGTTCAAATATAAAAAAAGTGCCGACTTGTAGTATGCATCGGACGTTGTATTGAATTGCGCTCTAAGATCATAATAACGTTCTTCACAATTATTTGTCGGTGTAAAGAATGACTGGCAGTATTGCATAAAATCAGACTCGTTATGCTGTACATGGCGATAAAGATTGATTAAGTCAGGATTGGTATCGGCCAGTAAATGTTGTTTGAAACCCGCGTTTAGAAATACGGCCCCCGATCCGACAAATGGTTCTACCAGACGGCTACCTGTGTCGAGACAATTGCGTATTCGATCGAGTAACTTGAACTTCCCCCCAGGCCATTTTAGGAACGGCTTTATAAATGACATGTTAATTGATCTCGTCAGTTGCGATAGCTTCAATACTCAGCGCATGAATTTCTGCTGGCATTAAACTATCGACAGTAGCGTAGACCATACGATGACGCGCTAATGGTAGTTGGTTGTTAAACTTATCTGCTACGATCCTTATCTTAAAATGTCCAGCGCCACCATGACCGCTATGCCCAATATGCAGGTGTGATTCGTCAATGATATCAAGCTCAGTGGGTGCGAGTGACGATTCGATACACGCCCGGATCAGGGTTATACGATCCGTTTCAGACACGGGGAAACACATGCTTGAAGGGTTTAACGGTTACCTTTGCATACGCGCCCGCCGCAATACCGGGACCTGCCTCAGCCAAGATCTGTGTCGCTACGGAGTCAAACTCTGTGGTAGTCAAACGCCCGTTGCCTCCCGCCCGTTTAGCGTTTTCATTATTGATGTTGGGGTAGTGGCCTGCAAGCAACAGACGGTCTGCATCTTGTAATGTTTGTAACCTGTGCATGTATTCGGTTCTGGCACCCATTTTTTTGGCAAGACTGTTTTTAATAACATCGGGATCAGGGTCAATTATTGCGTCGGACATGGTTGTTATTCCTGTGATGTTGCGTCTGCTTCAGACTCTTTCAGATAAGGATACATATAAAAGCCCATGCCAATTAGAAATATTAAATTCAATCCTGTCATTCCCCATACCTTAAAATTAACCCAGAACTCAGTACTGAAATTGAAGGCGATATAGAGATTGACAAAACCCGTGAAGATAAAGAATATGCCCCAGCTCAGATTAATATTGCGCCATACTTGATCGGGTAATATAAGTTTATTTTCTACCAAATTTATCATCCGTTGCAAGAGTGTCTTATCCCCAACGAAGTGACTGCCGATCAAGGCCAGCGCAAAACACCAGTTGACAATCGTGGGTTTCCATTTGATGAATCGTTCATCATGAAAATAAATAGTCAGCCCCCCGATTATAATAACCACCACAAATGTGATTAAATGCATTTTTTCAAATTTCTTATATAATAACCAATATGCAAAGACCTGAATAAATGTTGCCACTATAATCGTATAGGTGGCCAGGTAAATGCCTTGCTCTCTATTCTCGGGGTAATAAAAGGCAACAAGAAATGCGGCAAGCGGGAAAAAATCAAATAAGAATTTCATGAATGGTTTCGTAAGTTGGATGTACCTGCAATCATAACCTAATTTTTATCTAGTGGCATAGATGGCTCAATATTTCAAAATACACAGCAAGAATCCCCAGGCGCGTCTGGTCACCCAATCTGCCAAAATTTTACGGGCGAGCGGTGTCATTGCCTATCCCACCGATTCATCCTATGCCCTCGGTTGTTGTCTAGGTGAGAAAACCGCGCTGGATAGAATCCGGCAATTACGGCAACTACCCGCCGATCAGAATATGACCTTGCTATGCCGCGATCTTGCAGAAATCGCAACCTATGCGTTGGTGGACAATGCGACCTTCCGCATGATCAAATCCATGATTCCCGGACCCTATACGTTTATACTGCGGGCCAAACGAGATGCGCCAAAACGATTACAACATCCAAAGCGTAAAACGATTGGTATCCGCATCCCGAACAATCCAATAGCGCTGGCCTTGTTGTCTGCCCTTGGAGAGCCGATGATCAGTATCAGTCTGGTGTTACCTGGCGCAGACTTGCCGGAAACCGATCCCGAAGAGATCAAGGAAAAACTGGGCAATCAAGTTGATTTAATTATTGATGGCGAAGCTGGCAGTCTCGATTTTACAACCATTCTTGATATGACCGGGGTTGAGCCAGTCGTGCTACGTGAAGGTCTTGGTGCGGCTGATCTGTCGCCTAATTAGCCGCACAAAAATCTGTCGCGATCAGTCAGTCCGAGTATAATGTTGCTTTATGCCTATATAAAAAAACGCCCGTAGGAGGTTGTTATTGTCTACAAATGTTAAACAGCGGGTATTGTCTGGTATGCGCCCGACAGGCCAACTGCACCTAGGTCATTACCATGGTGTGCTTAAAAACTGGCTGACATTACAACAGGAGTATGAATGTTTCTTCTTTGTTGCGGATTGGCATGCCCTTACAACCGAATATGAAGATCCCTCAATTATAGAAAAGAATGTCTGGGATATGGTTATTGATTGGCTCGCGATCGGGATCAATCCTGGATCTGCCAAACTTTTTATACAGTCGCGTGTCCCCGAGCATGCGGAATTGCACCTATTGCTGTCAATGAGCACACCGCTGAGCTGGCTGGAAAGAGTGCCGAGCTACAAGGATCAGCAGGAAAAATTATCCAATAAAGACCTCACGACCTATGGTTTTTTGGGATATCCCTTATTGCAAACGGCTGATATTATTATGTATAAGGCGGGGCATGTTCCCGTTGGCGAGGATCAAGTCTCTCATGTTGAACTGGCGCGCGAAGTCGTCAGACGTTTCAATCATTTCTACGGTAGCGAGCATGATTTTGAAGAAAAGGTAAAAATGGCCGCTAAAAAAATGGGTAAGAAAAATGCCCGACTCTATTATGATTTGCGGCGGCGTTATCAGGAGCAGGGTGAAGCACAGGCTTTGGAAAAAGCCCGTGCCTTACTTGAGTCACAACAGAATATCAGTATCGGTGATCGGGAACGGTTGTCAGGTTATTTGGATGGTACGGGTAAAGCGATATTTCCAGAGCCGCAAGCCCTCTTGACACCGGCTGCAAAGATGATGGGGCTAGATGGACAAAAGATGTCGAAGTCGTATGGTAACACCATCTCTTTGCGCGAGAATCCAAGTGTTGTGGAAGAAAAATTAAGAACGATGCCTACCGACCCAGCCAGAGTCCGGCGCACCGATCCTGGTGAACCTGATAAGTGCCCTGTTTGGAATTTGCATCAGGTTTATGCAGATGATGACCTGAAAAGTTGGGTTGTTGATGGTTGTACAAGTGCAAAAATTGGTTGCCTGGATTGCAAAAAGCCATTGATCGATGCCATATTGAAGGAACAGCAACCGATTCGAGAACGTGCCTTTGAATATATGAATGATCCAGAGACGGTTCGTGGCATTATTGCTGACGGGTGTGAAGCAGCGCGTGATATTGCCCGAGAAACCCTGGAAGAGGCGCGTGATGCGATGAGTCTGATTTATCGTTGATATTCTGCAACCAGGTCTGTCATGAACGAAGCGATTGAAACGACCAGTGCTGGACAAGATGCAGTGCCGTTTGCCCTGGTATTCGGCGCGCCCATAACAGAATTACCAAAAGATTTGTACATTCCGCCAGATGCCCTGCAAGTTTTTCTCGAAGCGTTTGCAGGACCACTCGATCTATTGTTATATCTCATCAAGAAACAGAATATAGATATACTTGATATCCCGCTGACCAAGATCACGGAACAGTACCTGTCTTATATCGATCTGATGGAAACATTGCAGCTTGAGTTGGCCGGTGAATACTTGTTAATGGCGGCGATGCTGGCCGAGATTAAGTCCAGAATGCTGTTACCGCGGCATACACCGGAGGTAGACGAAGATGATCCAAGGGCCGAGTTGATACGGCGTTTGCAGGAATACGAAAGATACAAGCAGGCCGCTGAAAAAATTGACGCACTGCCGCGCTATGAGCGGGATATATTTGCGGCAGTTGCAACATTCCCCGGCCCTAAGCGCAATCAGGAGCCACCAGAAGTGTCGTTGCAATCTATCTTGCAAGTGTTTGCAGACGTATTGCAACGTGCACGGCTGTTTTCTCATCACCAGGTGCATCGTGAGGTATTGTCAGTGCGCGAACGCATGGGACTGATATTAGAAAAAGTAGTTCCTGATGCCTTTATCGATTTTAAAGATCTGTTTAGCGTAGAAGAAGGACGTAGTGGCGTGATCGTGTCATTATTGGCCATTTTGCAACTGGTAAAGGACGCATTAATTCAGTTTGTACAGAACGAAACCAACGGCCCCATTTATGTTAAGGCAGCATGAGCCAGGAAAAAATTAAGAACATTATCGAAGCAGCATTGATGGTATCGACAAAACCACTCAGTATTGCCGCGTTATCTGGTTTGTTTGAAAAGGAACAGATATTGTTGCCAGAACGCGATGCGATTCGCGCGGCACTAGAAGCATTGCGGCAAGACTATCTGGGGCGTGGCATAACCTTAACAGAAATCGCCAGTGGCTTTAGTTTTCAGACCCGAGATGAATATGCCGCGTGGATCAATCACCTGTTTGATGAACGCCCACCACGCTATTCACGCGCCTTGCTTGAAACGCTTGCAATCATCGCTTATCGACAACCGATCACACGCGGCGAGATAGAGGAAATTCGTGGTGTGAATATCAGTGGTACCATTATCAAGACGCTGTTTGAACGTGCGTGGATTAAAGGTATTGGTCATCGTGATGTCCCCGGCAAGCCAGAATTGTTAGTTACCACCAAGGCCTTTCTGAACTATTTTAATCTGCAGAAGTTATCTGATCTTCCGGTATTGGCTGACATCAAGAACTTTGACGCAATCAATGCTGATTTATTTGAAGCACTAGAAGATACAGCCGACACTGGAAAAAATGAAGACGTACATGCCGGTAGCCAGGTTGAGGCGGTTGATGCCGATATAGCCGACACCAGCGCAGATCGATCAACACCAGCGACCACTGCCGCCGATGTAGCCGACACCAGCGCAGATCAATTAGCATCAGACCTGCGCCGAGCGTAAATGTTTATGGCTGAACGTATTCAGAAGATTCTGGCCAATGCCGGTCATGGTTCAAGGCGTGACATTGAATCCTTAATACGTGCGGGCAAGATCACCGTTAATGGCAAGCTGGCAATCCTTGGTCAACCCATAGATAACACAGATCGCATCATCATCAATGCCCAGCAAATACGACTGCGCCGTCAGTCTGAATCCAAGCCCAAGGTATTGGCCTATTACAAACCGGCAGGTGAAGTTTGCACGCGCAAGGACGAAAAAGGGCGGGACACTGTTTTTAAGGCATTGCCTGGTTTAAGAGATAGCCGCTGGATAAACATTGGTCGGCTGGATATGCCTACAATGGGGCTGTTGTTGTTTACTACAGCGGGTGATCTGGCCCATAAACTGATGCATCCATCAAGTCGGATTGAACGGGAATATGCGGTGCGTATCTTTGGTAAGGCCGAGCACAAACATCTACAGGCATTGCGTGATGGCGTGGATCTGGAAGATGGATCGGCAAAATTTACCGATATTGTTGAGGCGGGTGGTAAGGGCACTAACCATTGGTATTATGTCGTCATAATGGAAGGTCGTAATCGGGAAGTACGCCGCTTGTGGGAATCGCAAGGGTTTCAGGTAACACGTTTGATCCGAACACGATTTGGCACTTGCGTTTTACCGCGTAGCAAGAAGCCAGGGCAGCATTGGTATCTCGGCGATCATGAAGTAGAGGCATTATTTTCGGCGACTTGCAAGGATGTGACGCGCAAGGATGCAAAGGCAAGATCAGGATAATCGGCTTATTTGTCTTTTAGAATGCGCATTAGTGGCAATCAACTTGAAGCACTATACCGTCGCTTATATGCCGCTTACGGTCCCCAATATTGGTGGCCGGCTGATTCGCCCTTTGAGATGATGGTCGGCGCGATTCTGACGCAAAATACAGCTTGGACTAATGTTGAGCAGGCCCTGCAAAACCTTAAACAATCCAAGGCCTTGCATGTCCATGCAATAATTGAATTGGCTGATGAAAAATTGGCCGCACTTATCCGTCCGTCGGGGTATTTCAATATCAAGACAAAGCGGTTGAAAAACTATGCGCGTTGGTTTGTCGATGCAGGTTGTTTCAGAACATTAAAGTGCCTGGATGATGAGGTGTTGCGTCGGCACTTGTTGAGCGTTAATGGTATTGGTCCGGAAACGGCAGATACCATCTTGCTGTACGCTTTTGAGCGCCCTCTGTTTGTGATTGATATTTACGCACGACGTTTATTCAAAAAACTAACGCTCATTAGTGGTGATGAACCTTATGCAACACTGCGTTTGGCATTTGCATCCGTATTAGCGGACGATGTTCCAATGTTGCAGGAATACCATGCGCTGATTGTGCGACATGGCAAGGAAAAATGTTCTGGCGATGCTACCTGTAAACATTGTGCGGTCGAGGCCTTAATCTCAGTGTGAAAGAATAAAAATCGGGAAAATATTGATTTCATGTCGCCCACTCTGTAGTCTTTGCAACCTTTTACGATTAGGGCGATCAGACCATGCTGAAACGTCAATCTTTGATTGTAGCCAATTGGAAGATGAACGGGTCACTTGACAGCATCCGTCGACTTGTTGGCGCAATAGTGCCGGGTATTAAAGACGTACCGGGCGAAGTACTTATTTGCCCCCCGTTTGTGTATATTGCCGAGCTGGTCAAATTGCTTGAAAAGACGACTATCCGTCTTGGTGCACAGAACGTGTCGCAAATGGAAAGTGGTGCCTTTACGGGTGAGATCGCACCGCCGATGCTAAAGGATCTTGCTTGTGAATATGTCATTGTCGGTCATTCAGAACGCAGAATGCTTTATAATGAAAGCGCAACGCAGATAGCTCGGAAGTTTGTCGCTGTACAGGCAAGCGGCATCATACCCATATTATGTGTTGGTGAGTTGTTGGAAGATCGCAACGCTCGTGGCACGGAAGCAGTTATCGCCAAACAATTAGATACTGTCATTGAAGTGGCGGGGATTAAGGCCTTCAGGCAGGCGGTGATTGCCTATGAGCCAGTTTGGGCAATAGGGACAGGCAAGACAGCATTGCCGGAACAGGCTCAAGAAGTACATGAATTTATTAGATTGCGCTTAGCAAGACATGATCATAAAACCGCAGACAGTGTCAGAATTATTTATGGCGGCAGTATAAAAGCGGATAATGCAGAACAGCTTTTTGAATTAGCCGATGTTGATGGTGGTCTGATCGGCGGCGCTTCACTCGTCGCCAAAGAGTTTCTGGCAATCTGTCATTCTGTGAGGTAGGTAAAACGATGGCAATAAACACATTATTATTTGTATTACAAGCATTGGTCGCTGTGGCATTAATCGGCTTGATTTTGTTCCAGCATGGCAAAGGTGCTGATGCAGGTGCTGCTTTTGGAAGCGGTTCATCAGCAACCGTTTTTGGTAGCTCGGGCTCGGCAAGTTTCTTGACTAAACTGACTGCTGGCTTAGTGTTTGTATTTCTTTCGAATAGTTTGCTGCTGGCTTATCTGGCAACGCAAAATATTCAGAAATTACCGACCAGTTTATTGGATCAACCGAGTAGCATGACAGAACAAGCCATCCCCGCTGTTATGGATGAGCAAAATGCTGAACTTGATTCCGATTTGCCCAGCTTGCCGACAGAATAGTTTTTATCAGCTTTACGCCGATGTGGTGGAATTGGTAGACACGCTATCTTGAGGGGGTAGTGGGAGCAATCCCGTGGCGGTTCGAGTCCGCCCATCGGCACCAATAAAACCAATTAGTAACGTCATCTTCATGGATTTATATTTTTCAACAGGTAAAAAAGAGCGCAATGATTCCTGCTCATGTTGCCGCGTATCATGCTATCCCGTGTATAGCACGCATAGTGGCTGTATCCCAACGGTCACCAGTATTTATTTGTGGAACGACAATCTAAAAATCATTGTGTATGTGCCGATGATGTTGACCCTAATAGCTAGGCGACTATACTGAAATATATACTATGATATAAACCTGATACATGCACTGCCATGATAGTGGAGGCCGATTATTTATGACTATTACTGCAAAACAACTGTTAAATACTCAACATGGTGAAATATATTCGGTAACACCGGATTCGTTCGTCATTGATGCCATCAGGATGATGAACGAAAAAGAGGTCGGTGCCTTACTTGTCATAGAAGATGATCGGTTGGTAGGCATACTTTCGGAAAGGGACTACAGCAGGAAAGTCATTCTCAATAACCGCAGTTCATCAGACACGATGGTCAGTGAAATAATGACATCTGATCTAAAAACGGTTAATCCAGCGCAAACCATTGATGAATGTATGATTATCATGTCGAATAACCATATTCGTCATTTACCGGTTGTTGATGGTGATAAAATTGTTGGTATTTTGTCTATTATGGATGTTGTTAAAAGCATCATCTCCGAAAAGGAATTCATCATCGAACAATTGGAACATTACATTACGGATACAACTTGAAAGTTTTGTACATAATACCAAAAAACGGCGGGCATTGGTTTTGTTACAAGCGTACTGATTATAACAAGACGTTATCAATGCCATTTGCTGATCCACCTGATATTTTTATTCATGATGCTTGTCCTTGGGTACATTGTAGACCCGTCTACAACTAGAAAGTCCAGTTTTCAAATGGGAATTATATACTTGACTCCAATAAATAACCCATATAATCTAACATAAAAATGCAATAAAACGGAGGGTCATCAATGAAAGACAATACCATATCCACATTTGAGTTATTTCGCCAGTTTCCGGATGCTGAAGCCGCTAGATTGTATTTTGAGGGACAACGCTGGGGAGATTACATATCCTGTCCTCATTATGGGGAATTTAAGCGTATTACCCCGCGCAAAGGAAAGCGGACAGGATATTACTTATGCCGGGACTGTAAGAGTGAGTTTACGGTGAGAACCGGCACTATCTTTGAACGTTCTCATGTTCCACTACATAAATGGCTATATGCGATTTACTTAACTGTCACCTCGCGCAAGGGCATATCCAGCTTGCAGTTATCTAAACAAATCGGAGTAACTCAAAAGACCGCCTGGTTTATGCAGGCCCGCATTCGTGAAACCTGTAACGATAATACAGATAATTTACTTTCTGGCATTGTTGAGATTGATGAGACCTATATCGGTGGGAAGGAACATAACAAACACAAACACAAGAAAGCCCGCGCAGGCCGTGGCGTAGCTGGCAAGCAGGTAGTGGTCGGAATGCGTGAGCGCGGTGGCCGCACAAGGGCTAAGCCTATCCCATCAACTGATATACCGACCCTACACAAAGAGATTGGCTGTTCAGTGGAATATGGTGCCACCATTTACACAGATGAACACAGGTCATATCAGCATCTACAGTCTGCTTATCAGCATGGTACGGTAACCCATAGTGCGGGAGAATATGTGGGTTCAAACAACATTCATACCAATAGCATTGAAAGTGTCTGGGCTTTACTCAAACGCGGTCTGTATGGGGTATGGCATCATGCCAGCACTAAACACTTACATCGCTATGTGAACGAAGTGACTTTTAGACTGAATAACGGACCATGTAAGTTACCAACCAATCAACGTATAGAATCACTTATAAGCAACGCGATAGGTAAACGGATTATCTATCGCGAGGTGCTAGCATGAGCAAAGCAATGGAAATAGAATGCGGATATACAGGACGATAATGAGAGAAGGTTACATCAAAGACTATATAAGTGGTGAAGAAGTAAAAGCTACGCCAGAAGAAGTAGAAGCAGTACAAGTCTTTTCCGAAACACTTGTCGAAGATTACGGATACCCCAAAGAACAATTACAAACACGACCACAGTGGCGTGTAAAAGTAAGGCCATCTGATACCAAAAAAGAGTATCCGCTTGATATTGCAGTATTCAACAAAGATAAAAAACCGATAAAAACCTTTTTATTGTCGTTGCGTGCAAACGAAAGACAAGAAAAGATGGTTTAACCCAAAATGGAGTGCAATTGAAAAATTGCATAAGGTAACAGGTGAGCATGGTGAGCTTGTTACTTGAAAAAACTAACAAATCATTGTGTTTGTATTTTGTAGTGAAGCTGGAGTTAAGTATATAATTTCCTTTCAAATCAATCAATGAGTGCCTAAATACCAACGCATGTCTCCAGTAAAGAAAAGCATAAGAACGCAGTTAGCCGCACACTATGCGGTGATAAAAAATATTCATATACGTGATCTTTTTATACAAGATACACATCGAGGTAAAAACTATTCACGGCATTTATGTGGGCTTAATATCGATTATTCTAAAAATATAATCTCTGCCGAGACCTTGTCTTTATTAGTGGCGTGGGCGATTGCTTCCAATGTCGAAGAATCTACTCGGGCAATGTTTGCTGGTGAAAAAATTAATGTTTCTGAAGACCGTGCCGTACTGCATACGGCACTCAGATCTAAACGCGATCAATATCTTAAAATTGATAATATTGATGTTATTGCGCAAGTACATGCCGAACTCGATAAGATGGAACAGCTCGTCATATCGATACATGATAAAAGTCATAGAGGCTGGACCAACAAGTCCATTGATACCTTTGTTAATATTGGGATAGGGGGTTCTGATCTTGGTGCTAAAATGGTAGTCGATGCGTTGGTAGATTATCGTTTGGGCGAGACGCGTTCTTTTTTTATTTCCAATATCGATTATCAGGTAATTGAATCTTTACAAAAAACAATCAACCCTGAAACCACACTATTTTTAATCTCATCTAAATCATTCCATACCATTGAGACAATAACAAATGCAACAACGTTAATCGCATGGATGCAACAGCTTGGTTGCAATGATCTGCATAAACATTTTTTTGCGATCACTAAAAACCGCGATGCAGCGACGGAGTTTGGCATAAAACCAGACAATATATTTTCACTATGGAACTGGGTTGGTGGGCGTTTTTCATTATGGTCGGCTGTAGGATTACCGATTGCATTAGCGATAGGATTCGATAATTTCAAGGGCTTACTGACGGGTGCGCGTGCAGTGGACGAACATTTTTTACAAACGCCACTGGAAAATAATATCCCTGTCATACTTGCCTTGATTGATTACTGGTATGCAGATTTTTTTGATGCACAAACACACGCCTTTATCCCTTACGATGAATCGCTTAAATTATTTCCAGATTATTTATCACAGCTATTTATGGAAAGTAATGGTAAATCAGTAGACTTGCATGGACATTTTATTGAACATAAAACCATGCCTGTTACTTGGGGGTCAACGGGGTTAAATTCACAACACGCTTATGCCCAACTGTTGCATCAAGGAACGCATCTAGTACCCATAGATTTTCTCGTGCCACTGACGACGACAGGCAATAGAAAACATCATGAAATTTTGCTGGCCAATTGTCTGGCGCAAAGTCGAGCCTTGATGCAGGGAGCAACACATACCGATCCGAATCAACATTGTGTCGGGAACAGACCGAGCACCACGATTTTATATTCTGCATTAACACCCCATACCTTAGGTGCGCTAATCGCATTGTATGAACATCGGACATTTGTTCAGGGCTTGTTGTGGCAGATCAATGCTTTTGATCAATGGGGTGTTGAACTAGGAAAAAAATTGGCTGTAGAATTATATCAAAATCTAACCGGGAAAAAGGTTGCAGGGGACCTGGATTCATCCACACAAAACCTGATTGAGCTCTACACTAAATCGCGTCAATAGCGATTATCAGTCGTCTTGTCGAGACACATACATTGCGGTTGTCGTAGATAAGCGTTTAACAAGAGTCTGCATGAATACACGGCTAAAATGTAACTGGCACTCCAGCGACGCTTGTTCGATCAGCGTCGCATTAATTTTCATTAATTCAACATTATTCCTGGCGAGAATGGTTGCGGTTCGTTTAGCCTTACTGAGATAGTTCATTTCTCCGAAACAGTCGCCTGCTTGCAGGTTGCCAATGCGTGCGCCGTCCTTATAGACATCTACTTCACCTGCAACAATAATATAAAATGAATCATCAATATCACCTTCGACAATGATTTGCGCACCCGTATCAAATTTTTGCCAGTTGCAGGCGTGGATTATTTCCCATATCTCCGATTCAGGAAATCCAGTAAAAAATTCCAGTTTTTTGATTGAATTAAATTTTTCTTGGGCTTCAACATCTTGCGCTGGCTGTTCGAGATGATCAAAGGAAATTCTCAGATCGGCCGCTAAGTTTAGTCCCATCTTGTAGCGTTTTTCCGGATTTTTTTGCAAGACATGGCGAGTAATTTGTTCCAGAATATCTGGAAGATCCTTTCGATAAGTACACAAGGGTGCATGTTGTTCATGAATAATCATATAGATTAAACGAGAGAAACTGTCGGCTGGAAATGGATGTCTGCCGGTTAGCAGTTCATACATGATGATACCTAGCGAATACAAGTCTGTTTGATTTGTAACAATATCTTCTTGCACTTGTTCTGGTGACATGTATCGCGGCGAGCCGATAAAACCCATGGGCAACGTGTTGCTACTATCGGCTGTGATGATATGAGCGATACCGAAGTCGGCAATCTTCACATCCTGATCTTCAGTAAAGAGTATATTGGTAGGTTTGATGTCCCGATGTATTACACCATTTCGATGAGTATAATCCAGCACCTTGGCACACTTAAAAACAATCTCAACAACTTTTTTAAGCGGCAGTAGATTCTGTGGGTTACAAAATGGTTTAAGCGTTGCACCACCCTTGACGAGTTCCATCACGATATAGCAATATTCGTCATCAGTACCCGCATCAAATATTTCTACAATATTAGGATGTCGCAGTGTTCCTGCCGTATGCGCTTCATTAAAAAACATCTTTCGATAGTGCTCACCTGATTCCTTGTTTTCCAAAAAATCAGACAATGCCACTTTTACCGCAACATCTCGATCTGCAAATGGATCATAGCCCTTGTAGACTACACCCATGTTGCCGTGACCGATTTTTTCTATTATCTCGTATTTGCCTAATTTTTCAGGAATGTCCAAAATACGCTACCTTATAATTGAGTTGCACAATTTATTTTACGTTCACCTACAATTTTTAGCAAAGAGCGATCCGCAACCATGATAAAGTTCATGCTTTGTCATGTTTGCCGATAACTAACGAAATTTGTCCAATTACAATTAAAAAGGTATCACTGACTATATCATGAAGGCGATTATTCTTGCCGCAGGCATCGGTAACCGACTTGGCGATTATGCCGCCAATCAACCCAAATCACTACTGGAATTTGCAGGAAAAAGTCTGCTACAACGTCATATTGAAATTCTACACGCAAATAATATTGAAGAAATAACAATTATTACCGGATATAAATCTGAATTAATAATGGCGCACTTACAAGATGTGGCGATGCTGATAAACTATATTTACAACGATCGTTATACTGAAGGCAGCATTATCAGCTTGGGTTGCGCACATGAAATAATGCGCAATGCACCTGCGTTCATCTTGATGGATGCTGACGTACTCCATGATCAGGCAATGATTAGATGTCTTGTCAATACAAATATCGCTAATTGTCTGTTGCTTGATCGCGATTTTATTTCTGGCGATGAACCCGTTAAAATCTGCGTTGATAAAAACGGTCGGATAAATGAATTTAGGAAGCAAGTTGCAGAGACTATTGATTATGCACTACAGGGTGAATCCGTCGGTTTTTTCAAATTTTCTAAACCGATTGGTGCCGCTTTACTGGAACGCATAAATGATTACCTTGCCCAAGGCGCAAATAACACACCTTATGAAGAAGCAATACGTGACTTGTTATTGGCATATCCTGATCAATTCGGCTATGAAGATGTAACCGGTATCCCGTGGATAGAAATAGATTTTCCTTGGGATATTGAGCGCGCACAAAATGAGATAATCTCTGCATTGTCACCTGTTACTTATAAATCAATACAAACCTGAAATGTCTGTAATTAGTAAATGTCGGCAGTTGCGTACGCTACTCGAATCAAACGAACTTGAATTTATTCTGGAAGCACATAACGGTATTTCGGCAAGTATTGTAGAGAGTGCCGGTTTTAAGGGCATCTGGGGTAGCGGCCTTTCCATGTCGGCACAGTTTGGTGTACGCGATAATAATGAAGCCAGTTGGACCCAGGTCGTTGACATGCTTGAGTTCATGTCCGATGCGACTACCATTCCCATTTTGTTAGATGGTGATACTGGTTACGGTAACTTCAATAATATGCGACGGCTGGTTGTTAAACTTGAGCAGCGTGATATTGCCGGGGTCTGCATAGAGGACAAACAATTTCCAAAGACGAATAGCTTTATCGATGGCAACAAACAGCCTTTGGCAGATATAGATGAGTTCTGTGGAAAAATTAAAGCGGGTAAAGACAGCCAGACTGATGATGATTTTTGTATCGTGGCCCGGGTAGAAGCACTGATCGCCGGTTGGGGTTTAAGTACCGCATTGAAAAGAGCGGCGGCCTATCATCAAGCAGGTGCTGACGGAATATTGATCCACAGCAAGTCGTCGAGGCCCGATGAAATACTTGCTTTTGCAGAAGAATGGGCCGGCCGTTCACCGCTGGTTATCGTCCCGACCAAATATTACAGTACACCGACAGCGGCCTTGCGTAAGGCCGGTATCGATTTAGTTATCTGGGCCAATCACATGATTCGCACGGCTGTTGCGGCAATGGAAAAAACCAGCCGTACTATTTATGAATCAGAATCATTAATTGATGTGGAAGATAAAATTGCCAGTGTCGAACATATTTTTAAGTTACAAGGTGCTGACGAATTGAGTAAGGCACAGGATAAATATCTTGCACAAAAATCAGATATTCACGCGATCATTTTAGCCGCCAGCAGAGGCAATGAGTTGTATGAATTAACCCACGACAAACCCAAGGCCATGATTAGTATCGGCGGCAAGACTTTATTAGGTCGCTTGATAGAAGGTCTGAAAAAGGTCGGCATCAATAACTTGACGGTTATCGCTGGTTATAAGGCAGAGGCGATCGACATACCCGATATTGAAAAATGTATCAATGATGATTATGCCAGCGGCGATGAGTTAAAAACACTGGTCTGTGCACAGGATAATTTCAATGATGATATGTTGATACTCTACAGCGATTTATTATTCAGGGAATATATCCTCAGAGATTTGATTGAAACAGAGGGCGAAATTGTCGTTACCGTGGACTCAGCACTTGACAATCCAAACATGACGGGTACCCCAGACTACGCCTATTGCAGTAAAGATGATGATCGACCGCCATTTATGCAAGACGTTACGCTGACACGCTTATCCCCATCTGCCGATGCGATTGCACAGCCACCCTCTGGTTATTGGATTGGCATGATGTGTGTTAGAAAGCGAGGCAGGCAATGGATAGAGGCCGCACTTGAGGAATTAAAGCAAGCTGCAAACTTTAATGAGTTGATATTACCCGATCTATTGAATCATTTAATACAGCAAGGGAGGCTCATTCAGGTACATTATATTAACGGGCATTGGCTGGATGTAAATGCACTGATTGATCTAGATCGTGCTGGCGACTTTACGCAGTGAGTGCTACTTCAATTTAAGGCGTAAAGAGCACCGTGATAACCGCAAGAGAATTTGTCGAGGCTACAAGAACATTCGGTTTTAGTCGTTACACAGGCGTGCCTTGTTCGTTTTTAACACCGTTGATCAATTATGTGATCAATGATGAGATGCTTGAATATGTGTCTTCAGCCAATGAGGGTGACGCACTTGCAACTGCTGCTGGCGCAACAATAGGCGGTCAACGTGCGGTTGTGATGATGCAAAACTCAGGTCTGGGTAATGCCGTAAGTCCCCTAACATCACTGTCCCATGTGTTTCGTATTCCCTGCTTACTCATCAGCACGCACCGCGGGCAGCCGGGCGTACAAGACGAGCCACAACATGCGTTGATGGGACAAATCACAAAAGAACTGCTGGCTTTAATGCGCATACCTTGGGAAGTTTTTCCATCTAGGGTCGCAGCGATTGTGCCTGCCTTGCAGCGTGCTGATGCGTATATGAAACAAGAACAGCGGCCCTATGCCTTCATCATGAAAAAAGATGCGGTTGCACCACAAGCGTTGCACAAAAATCCAGTGCCGGATATTTCACAACGACGGGCTATTGTGCGCACATCGCATAATCCGGCTGCAAAACCCATTTATCGTAATGTGGTGTTACGGCGCATCATTGAACATACGCCCGTAGAGAATACAGTCTTGATAGCGACAACCGGATTCACCGGGCGTGAGTTATTTGCCATCAACGATCGCCCTAATCACCTCTATATGGTCGGCTCCATGGGCTGTGCCTCATCACTCGGCCTAGGCCTTGCGCTGGCCCGACCGGATATAAAAGTCGTGGTCATTGACGGTGATGGTGCTGGCCTGATGCGCATGGGCAATTTTGCAACAATAGGTAGCTACGCTGGCGACAATTTTATCCATATCCTGTTGAACAATGCGGTACATGATTCCACGGGCGGGCAAGCGACTGTTGGCGGTAATATCGATTTTGCCGGGATTGCTGCCGCAAGTGGCTATAGTGTTTGTCTTGCGGGCAATAAGCTGGCATTGATTGATGCGCTGTTTGCATTAGAACCACAAGCAGGCCCGGTCTTCGCCCACGTAAAAACCGCCGCGGGTACAATCGACAACCTGCCCCGACCCGACCTCACACCGCATGCAGTCTTAACCCGCCTCATGAGTCATATTGAGGATGTGTTCTAGGCATGGCGATATTACTCAATCCCGGCCCGGTTGTCTTAAGTGAGCGCGTACGGCAAGCATTGTTGAAACCGGATATTTGCCACCGTGAGCAGGAATTTATTGATCTGCAAAACAAGATTAGAGCAGATCTTTTAAGCGTCTATGATCTCCCGGCAACGCAATGGGCCAGCATCGTCTTGACGGGTTCTGGCACGGCGGCCATGGAAGCGATGATGACAAGTCACATCCCAGTACACGGCAAAGTGTTGATTATCGAAAATGGTGTTTATGGCGAACGTTTAACGTCTATAGCAAAGACGCATGGTATTGATCATGTCGTACTGCATCACGCCTGGGGTGATGTAATTGATCTGGCCCGGCTTGAGAGTGAATTACAGTATCATGATGAATTATCGCATGTCGCAGTGGTGCATCATGAGACAACGACAGGCCGTTTGAATAACATCGATGCCATCGCCGCACTCTGCAACAAGTACGACAATATCCCAATCCTACTCGATGCCGTCAGTAGCTTTGGCGCAGAAGAAATAAAGTTTGCGGCCTGGAATATTGTGGCCTGTGCTGCAACCGCGAATAAATGTCTGCATGGTGTTCCTGGTGCATCATTCGTGATTGTCAACAAAGCAGCGATGACGCAGATGGCGGCAACGCCGGCCCGCACGCTCTATCTTGATCTAGTGCGTTATCTGCAATCACAGGATACTGGTGGCACCCCCTACACACAATCGATACAAGTCTTTTACGCATTGGCAGAGGCATTGGACGAATTAAGTGATAATGGTGGTTGGGTCATACGCCGGCAACAATACTGGCGGCGCATGGATATTGTTCGAGAGGGTCTGCAACAATTAAATATCCAGGCCAGTTTTGCCCGCGATGCATCTTCTTGCGTGCTCAATTCATTTCCGTTGCCCGCGGGCATTAGTTATGCCGAACTGCATGACAAACTCAAATCCGCGGGCTTTGTGATCTATGCCGGGCAGGGCGGCCTTGTTAAATCACTGTTTAGAGTATCTTGTATGGGTGAGATCAGTGACAGTGATATGGAAAATTTTATTCGCGCAATGCGGGAGATTGTACTATAAAGCGATTTGTTGGCCAGTCTTGCCAGTTGATTGCTTGATACCCGCCCGCGTGTGTTGAATATCATGCGCAATACAATTATGTTGCTTTGAGTGATTTTTTATTAAAATCTTAAATAACGTAAAACTGGAGAACGATTGATCATAGTGCCATGTTGCAGTTCGATTGGGCGTTGTAAAGCCGACTGTCAAGATGTGTCACCAGTGGCACTAGGTTGCCACACTTGTCATGAAATTTGCGCCATGAAACTTGAGCAAGGGAAAATGTTCGCATAATGCTACGATGCCCAACAATGGGGATTACCGGGGAGGTTATTTTACGTATTGCCGAGATGCGTCTGTTGCAGAATACCTGCTAGGCAGTATTGAAAAAACAGGCGATACGGGGATGATTAACTGATTTCACATTATGCTTTATATTGCGCTTGTCACAACATTGGCCGCTGTTTTGGCGATTGGGCTTCATTATGCCGCGCTTATTTTAATCACAAAACTGCTTGACCACTTTCCTGGCGCACATCCCGCAAGTATCGTACTTGCGCTATTCCTGGCCGTTGTAGCACATCTCATGGAGATATTAATATTTGCCGTCGCCTGGCAGATAATGTATTTCATGGGACTTATTACATTCTCGATTGAATCGCCCACGTTTACCGATATCGTCTACTTTTCGGGCACAACCTACACCACGGTTGGCTTTGGTGATATCGTACTCACAGGTCATGGTCGGATCATGACGGTTGTTGAAGGTGTCATGGGGCTAGTGCTCATTGCCTGGACAGCATCATTTACTTATTTTGCGATGAACCGCAAGTGGTTTTGATCGCATCACAATTCACAATTAAAAGAGCGGGATCAGACTTATAACAGTAAAACCGCTACGATATTCGGCTGAAAAATTGAGGAAAAACCCTTTGATAAGTCACGCCGCAGATTCATCTGGTTGTAGCAAATAAGTGTTTAACTTTGCGCATGTTCCCCGGCGTTAATCTGCGCTAATAATGCTTGCATATAATCAAATCGATTGCATGCGCTGTCCATTTCCAATAATGATTGTTTGGCTGTAATTGCAAACGGCAGCAATTCGGCCAAGCGATCACTGACCCAGCCGGCTTGGGAAAATCGCGCCAGATCTTCCATAAAAGCGAGTTCATAACGCTTACCTATCTGCTACAAAAGATCAGAAAAATTCTGGTATGCGATCGGCACCAACGTATCATCTTCATCTAAAAAAGTGACTTTGCCCAAACACAAATTATCCCGCTGTATTGCAGTCTGTTCCACTTTGAAGCGTTGTTCGCCTTTCACGGTAACCCTGAGTAAGCCATCATTCGTTTGATCCCAATTGATGATTTTGGCATACGTCCCCATGGAAAAAAATGAGGCCGTTGGTTCGGTTTCTTTGCCCTTTCGAATTAAACAGATACCAAATCCGCTGCCCACGCGCAGGCATTGACTTACCATATCAAGATAGCATGGCTCAAATAAACGCAGTGCCAACTCTCCTTCAGGAAATAAAACTGTATTTAAGGGAAAAAGCGGGATTTTCATGGTTCTTAACGCAAGGCTTCAATTAATTTCAGATGAAGTCCATCGAAACTACCATTACTCATAATTACGATATGATCGCCCACGCGCTGCTGTGTTGCAAGCACATGAACAATATCGTCTATATTCGAGAAGACGCAACACCTATCACCCAATCCACGGGTGTGGCGAGCAATATCCCAATCGACATTCTCAGCCTGGAAAAGCAAAACCTGATCAGCATCAGCAAAAGATGCCGCCAAAGTTTCACCATGGACCCCCATCTTCATCGTGTTTGAGCGCGGTTCCATGACTGCAATCAATCGCGCGTTGTCTGTATGTTGTCGCAGGGCTTTCAGTGTTGCCGCAATGGCAGTCGGATGGTGCGCAAAATCATCATAAATACGAATACCACCCGCATCAAAAATACACTCTAAACGGCGTTTAACCGATTTAAACTGTGATAAGGCAGCACAGGCTTTTGCAACGGGAACACCGACATCATGGCTGGCAATAATGGCTGCCAAGGCATTATGGGCATTATGTTCGCCTATTAACGACCAGGCCACTCTGCCCGAATCACCATCGGTGTTACGAACCGTAAAATGCTGAAAATCCTTATCAAAATCGGTCAGTATCCACTTAGAGCCAGCATCATTAAACTTGACAACTTCACTCCAACAGCCCATTTCTAATACCGCGTTTACAGCAATATCCTTTTCTGGAACGATAATCTTACCTGTCTCGGGTATAGTTCTGAGTAAATGATGAAATTCGCGTTTTATAGCGGCAAGATCATGAAAAATATCGGCATGATCAAACTCGATATTATTAATGATCAAGGTCTTGGGATGGTAATGAATGAATTTAGAACGTTTATCGTAAAAGCAGGTATCATACTCGTCCGCTTCGATAACAAAATAATCAGAATCGGAATAACGTGCTGATAAACCAAAATTTTCCGCCACACCGCCAATCAAAAAGCCCGGTTGTAGGTCGGCAAATTCGAGGATCCATGCCAATATTGTCGTTGTCGTTGTCTTGCCATGCGTCCCGGCAACACCCAAAACGTGTTTATCTTGTAGCACTTCCCGATATAGCCATGCAGGCCCTGAAACGTACGGAATAGCCCTGTTCAAGACACGCTCAAGTACAGGGTTGCCGCGTGAAATGGCATTGCCGACCACGACCAGATCAGGTCTCGGATCAAGATGCGCCAGCTCATACCCATGCCATATCTCAATACCCAGTGCAGCGAGTTGCTCGCTCATCGGCGGATAGATATTTTGATCAGATCCCGTGACCTCATGATCCAACGATCGTGCGATTTGCGCTAAACCACCCATGAATGTGCCACAAATGCCTAAGATATGAATATGCATCAACTCGTATCCATAGGCATGCGGTTGGGATGAGTAAATTCAATCTTATGAAAAACAGAATCTTTCATGTTATTGTTGTTCTCGTACTATGAAATTAATGGATAAGAAAATCTGATGCACCTTAAATCATGCCTCTGTTTGACTTTGTTGCTAGTGGTGTTTGGTTTTAATGTTTATGCGGAATATAACATGTCAGGACAAATGACTCAGGCAGAATATCAAAAGGTAAGAGAATCGTCAGCCGCGTATAATGCGTGCCTGAATGAATTTGCCATGACACAACTTCAAGGCCAATCTGATGTTAGAGTCATTGCCGATCATGCCATGAAAAAATGCGCGACTCATCTTGAAAATCTCTATGCAGACTTGCTGTTGGGGGACTATGCACCCGTTGCTGTACAACGCTTTGTAACCAGTATTAGTAACAAATATGCAAATCAATTACTGTCTAATATCATGCGGTATAAAGCCGCGCAGAGTCAGTAACCTGTGTTCACAAGCTGTGACCGAAACCAGCTAAGATAAAAGGGGCAAACTGTTTTAATGCCTGTTCATAAACATCGCGTTTGAAAGGCACAACTTCATCAATCGGATCCCAGATATCCACCCATTTCCACAGATCAAATTCGGGTTTTTTAGAATGCGTCAAGTTGACGTAACTCTCATCAACAATAAGCCTAAGCAAATACCAAACTTGTTTTTGCCCGATACATAAGGGATAGGTACCGTAGCGAACAAATCGCTTCGGTAACCAGTATTTCAGCCAATCATCGGTTGAGCCGATAATTTCAACATGATCAGATCCCAGCCCGGTTTCTTCCTCAAGTTCCCGATACATAGCCATTTCCGGGGATTCATCTTTTTTGATACCGCCTTGGGGGAACTGCCAGGCATCCATGCCAATACGACGCGCCCAGAATATCCGACCATCACCATTAGCCAATACGATACCCACATTTGCCCGAAACCCTTCTGAATCAATCATATTTATTTTCCAAAGACTTATATCGGTCTATTTTCCAATAATAGGACAAAACAAGCAAACCGAGTGGAATATTGTCTACAATAAAATAAGCGAATGACCAGAAATAATTGCCTTCTGTCGCGTAACTTCTAAACTAGCGGCTTTGCAATTAACGATTATGAATCCTTGATGAAACTCGCTTTATTTGATCTCGATAGCACCTTGATAGCAGGCGATAGCGACTGCCTTTGGGGCGAATTTCTGAGTGAACACGGCTATGTTGATGCAGAACGCTACCAAGCTATTCATGAAAAATACTATGCTGAATATATGAAAGGAGAGCTTGATATTAATGCTTTTCTTAAATTTCAGTTAAAGACCTTGGCCGATAATGACAAAACGCAGCTGGAAGCATGGCGGGAAGTTTATTTTGAAGAAAAAATTAGACCTGTAATTCTGCCAAAAGCAGTAGCGCTAATTGAATATCACCGCCGACAAGACCACGAATTGATGATCATAACAGCGACGAACCGTTTTATTACACAACCCATCGCAGATGAATTGAAGATTGATAATCTGATTGCATGTGAACCAGCGTTAATTGATGGCCAGTATACTGGCGAAGTTATTGGCATTCCCTCGTTTGCGGAAGGTAAATTGATACGCTTCAAACATTGGTTGGCTAGCCTTGCGCAAACGCCTGATGAAGTGTGGTTTTATAGTGATTCGCATAATGATATCCCGCTTTTATCTGTTGTTGATCATGCGATTGCTGTTGATCCTGATGCGATATTGAAAAAAAAAGCAAAGGCAAAGGCTTGGCCTGTTATTAGTTTAAGATGATAAAAAAACCGACTCTATCTGCTTTACATAACAGGTAAATAAAATGCGCCTACAATAATATTTTTGCCACCGCATCTCTTTCTGCTTCTAGTTCCTTTTGTGTCGCAGTCATCATTGATTGACTAAATTCATCAATATCCAAGCCCTGCACAATAGCATAATCGCCCTCTTTACAGATAACCGGAAATGAATAAATCAAACCCTCAGAAATACCATAACTACCATCACTCGGCACACCCATACTGACCCAATCATCATCAGCAGTGCCTACAACCCAATCACGTATATGATCAATCGCACCATTTGCGGCCGATGCCGCACTGGACGCACCTCTGGCATCAATAATTTCTGCACCGCGTTTAGCGACACGCGGGATATATTGATCTTTATACCAAGCAAAATCAACTAGATCTCTTGCTGCTTTACCGGCGATAGTGGCATTTGCAATATCAGGATATTGTGTAGTCGAATGATTACCCCAGATGGTCATTTTTTTTATATCACGCACCGCGGCATTTGTCTGTGCGGCAAGCTGCGCAAGTGCGCGATTATGATCAAGGCGCGTCATGGCGGTGAAATTACGCGCATTTAAATCAGGTGCGCTACATTTCGCCGTATGGGCATTGGTATTTGCCGGATTACCGACGACCAATACTTTTACATCTCGATTCGCATTCGAGTTTAATGCTTGCCCCTGAACCTTAAAAATGGACGCATTGGCTTCTAATAAATCGCTACGTTCCATACCCGCGCCACGTGGTTTCGCACCCACCAACAACGCATAATCGACATCCTTGAATACCACATCGGCATCGTCTCCTAGCACAAAATCAGCAACAAGCGGGAATGCACAATCATCAATTTCCATCACCACGCCTTCCAAGGACTTCATGGCAGGCGGTACTTCCAGTAGTTGTAAAATAACAGGTTGATCTGCTCCAAGCATCTGACCCGAAGCAATTCGAAATAACAATGAATAACCAATCTGACCAGCAGCACCCGTGATTGCAACACGAACGGGGGGGTTCATATTTTTCTCCCTTAAATTTATTTAATTATTTACGCTTGTTTATAGGCACGTAATCGCGTTTTTCCTGGCCCGTATAGAGTTGCCTTGGACGGCCAATCCTGAAGTCAGGATCGCCCATCATTTCCAACCACTGGGCAATCCATCCGGCCGATCTTGCCAGCGCAAACATAACGGTATACATGGAGGTTGGGATCCCAAGTGCCTGTAAAATAAGGCCTGAATAAAAATCAACGTTTGGATAAAGTTTACGTTCGATGAAATATTCATCTTTTAATGCGATTTCTTCGAGTGCCATCGCAATTTCAAACAGCGGTTGATCAAACGTATCCGTTTCATCCAGAAGGTCATGACAGACCTGACGGATAATTGTTGCGCGTGGATCATAATTTTTGTAAACGCGATGACCGAATCCCATTAACCTGAAACTATCATCCTTGTCTTTTGCGCGGGCGACAAACTTTGGAATATTTGCCACCGTTTCAATTTCAGTCAACATTCTCAGTACCGCTTCATTGGCACCGCCATGCGCACTTCCCCAAAGCGTGACAATACCAGCCGTGATACAGGCAAAAGGGTTTGTTTCGGCACTGCCTGCGATCCGGACCGTAGAGGTTGAGGCATTTTGTTCATGATCTGCATGCAAAATCAACATCAAATTAAGTGCCTTGACCGCAACAGGGTTTGGAATATATTCACGCATGGGCACCGAAAACATCATGTTCAAGAAGTTTTCAACATAACCTAGATCGTCTCTGGAATAGACAAAAGGATGACCGACAGAATGCTTGTAACAATGCGCCACGAGTATCGGCATCTTTGCAATAATACGAATCGCGGTTAATTCACGATCCACTGGATCATGGATATCCATGGCTTCGTGATAATAGGATGAAAGTGCGCCAGTTACACCAATCAGCATGGACATTGGATGCGCGTCATATAGATATCCGGTATAAAAACGTTCCAAATGTTCATGCACCATATTGCGTTTATTCAGATTCACACGAAAGCCGTCAAATTGATCTTGTGTTGGCAGTTCGCCATATAACAACAAATAACATACTTCCAGATAGGTGCTGTTGATAGCGAGTTGATCGATGGCATAGCCCCGATGCAACAAGATACCTTTTTCCCCATCCAAGTAAGTAATGGCACTTTTACATGCTGCCGTAGTCGTAAAACCTGGATCAAATGTAAATACTTCAAGTTCTTTGTAGAGTGCCTGCGTATCTATTACTGGCACACCGTATACCCCTGTCAAGACGGGGCATTCAAGCTGCTTGCCAGTGCGATTATCAGTGATCGTGACTGTGTCAGCCATTCAGTGTCTCCCTAAATTATTTTTAACTTAAAATTGGTAGTGATTGAAAAACTACAGCATAAGCATACAAGTCTTTATGGCATTACAGCAAGATGTAATATGATATGGACTCCGATTGTTGTGTAAAAACAACATTGGACTTTTGCTAAAATAGTCTAAAGTTATAGGAATTATGTTCAGAAAATCTTATAGTTAGACGTGATATTTATTTCAGTTACACTGATTGGATATTGAGTAATGTATTTTTCCTGTATGTTTATGTGTTTACACGAAAACTGACCCGACCAGCGTAAATTATAATAAGAAATTGTTATTTTCTAAGGAATTAAAGCATGCAAAACACAATACCCTCGTGCTTATATAGCGGCAATGCCTGGTTTGTAGAAGACTTATATGAGGCTTATCTCAATAAGCCGGAAAGCATTGAGCCTGAATGGCGAGCCTATTTTGATTCACTGCAAGCAGGTACTGCTGGACAAGATATTGCGCATGGGCCGATACAACAGGCTTATGCAAAGACCGCACGCGACCGTCGGCATGGTATACAAAGCCAGGTACCTGCCGCTGAGGCCGTCACGCATCAGAAACAAACAGCCGTTTTACAATTAATAAATGCGCATCGTTTTAATGGGCATCGACAAAGCGATCTTGATCCCCTTAAACAATATCAGCGTCCTGATATTCCAGAGCTTGATCCTGCTTTCCATGGGCTGACGGATGCCGATATGAATAAAACCTTTAATACAGGATCACTTTTCGCGCCTGATGAAATCACGCTACGCGAGATCATTCATATCATTAAAACAACGTATTGCGGCTCCATTGGTGCTGAATACATGCACATCAATGAAACAGAACAAAAACGCTGGATTCAAAAATATCTCGAAGAATCGCTCGGCACACCAAATTTTGGTAAGGCCAAACGAATAAGAATTTTAGATCGCATTATTGATGCAAATGCACTAGAAGAATACTTGCACACCAAATACGTTGGCCAAAAACGCTTCTCACTTGAAGGTGGAGAAGCACTCATTCCCTTGCTTGATGAAATAGTGCAGTCTGGTGGTGAACAGAAAATTGAAGAAATGGTTATTGGTATGGCACACCGTGGCCGTTTGAATGTGTTGGTCAATACCATCGGTAAAAAACCAAGTGAACTGTTTGATGAGTTCGAGGGTAAGACCATGGAGTCTAGTACCGGCTCAGGTGATGTCAAATATCACATGGGATATTCGTCTGACATAAACACGCCTGGCGGTAGCGTCCATTTGACTTTATCATTTAATCCCTCACATTTGGAAATTATTGACCCGGTGGTGGAAGGTTCGGTCAGAGCCAGGCAAGACCGCCGCAATGATCTTGCACGCAACCAGGTATTACCCATCCTGATCCACGGTGATGCTGCCTTTGCCGGTCAGGGCGTGGTGATGGAAACCTTCAATCTGTCACAGACACGCGGCTATACAACGGGCGGCACGGTGCATATTATTGTTAATAATCAGATCGGTTTTACAACCAGTGATCCGCTTGATTCACGTTCATCACTGTATTGCACGGATGTAGCAAAGATGGTTCAGGCCCCCATCTTACATGTGAATGGCGACGACCCAGAAGCAGTTGTATTCGTCGCCAAACTCGCGCTTGATTATAGAATGGCGTTTAACAAGGATGTCGTAGTTGACATGGTTTGTTACCGAAAACATGGCCACAGCGAAGCGGATGAACCCATGTCAACCCAACCGATAATGTATCAACAGGTACGCAAACACCCGGGTGTCCGTAAATTACATACCGATAGACTCATAGCGGAAGCCATCATCACCCAGGAGCAAGCCACAGCCATCGCCGCAGAGTATATTGCTTCGCTAGAAAGTAACCAGCGCGTTGCAGGCACTCATACTGAACATGCCAACCCTAAATATCTGCTCAATTTTACACGTTATTTTGGCACAAAATGGACTGATCCGGTGACGACGGCTATCACAAAAGAGGCCGTTGATAAATTGACAGCATTGATTACAAACATACCCAAAGATTTTGAGTTAAGTCCAGCCGTTGACAGAATAATAGATGTCCGTAAAAAAATGGGTAATGGTGAAATGCCGATGGATTGGGGCTATGCCGAAATCATGGCCTATGCCGCCTTGATTGATGATGGCTACCCAATTCGTATATCAGGGCAAGATAGCGCCCGCGGCACCTTCTTTCATCGTCATGCCCTCGTGCATAATATGAAAAATGGCCAGACACATATACCGTTGCGCAACATAAAAGATGGACAGCCTGATTTTCTGGTTATCAATTCAACGTTGTCGGAAGAAGCCGTTCTTGCTTATGAATATGGTTACAGTAGCGCAGAACCAAATGCACTGGTTTTATGGGAAGCCCAGTTTGGTGATTTTGCCAATGGAGCACAGGTTGTATTCGATCAGTTCATCAGCTCTTGCGAAGCTAAATGGGGACGATTTTGCGGTTTAACCGTATTCCTGCCACATAGCTATGATGGGCAGGGGCCAGAACATTCATCGGCACGGCTTGAACGTTTTTTACAGCTCTGTGCAGAACAAAACATGCAAGTCTGTTTTCCAAGTACGGCCGCGCAAATGTTTCACATGCTGAGAAGACAAATGCTACGACCCTATCGTAAACCGCTGATTGTCATGAGTCCGAAAAGTCTGTTGAGAAGAAAATTATCCACGTCCCCCGTGACTGAATTGGTTAATGGGGAATTTCAGACAGTCATTGATGAAATCGATGCGCTCGATAAAGATCAAATCAAACGGTTACTGTTTTGTAGTGGCAAAGTCTATTTTGATCTGCTGGAACAACGCCGTGAAAGCGGCATTAACAATATTGCTATTGCAAGAATAGAACAGCTTTATCCATTCCCAAGAGATACTTTGCGGGCACTTATCAATCAATATGTAAATTTGAAAGAAGTCGTATGGGTACAGGAAGAACCGAAAAATCAGGGTGCCTGGTATTATATGCAATCGCGAGGCACTATAATTGGTTGCTTAAAAGATCAACATACTTTTGGTTACGCGGGTCGCTTTTATTCTGCTTCGCCCGCTACAGGTTTAATGCGGGTTCATCTTGCGCAACAAAAAGAACTGATATCGGATGCGTTACAAATTGACAAACTTGAAGTAACCACGCATAAACAAGTTGATAAATCTTACGCAGATAATTAAGTAGATAAGAAAAGGAGAAGATCGTGTTAGTTGATATAAAAGTTCCAGTTCTAGCGGAGTCGGTTGCTGAAGCGACATTGATAACCTGGCAAAAACGTGTTGGCGATCAGGTAAAACGCGGCGACAATCTGATAGACATTGAAACGGATAAAGTGACGCTTGAAGTGGCCGCTTTGCATGATGGGATCATCTCTGCAATATTAAAAGATGATGGTGAGACAGTAGGCAGTGATGAGGTCATTGCTCACATTGAAGCAGAAGCCGGTGGCGATAATCCAAAGCCGACGGCGACTGAATCAGACCCGATGCAACAATCTTTGCCGACAATGGGAATGACAGCGGCCCCACGGCCCGCATCAGACGCGCCCAAGCTAAGTCCTGCTGTTCGTAACATGTTGGCAGAGCACAAATTAGAGGCCACTGATGTTGCGACAAGTACAGATAGAGTTACAAAAGCGGATGTCGTGCAACATATTAGCAACGACTCAACAACACCAAACGCCGCACCAAACGCCGCACCCGCACGAGAAAAGCCGAATGCAATGCCGCAGGCCGTGACACCTCCTCCAGAACCAGCCTCACCAAAAGCTGAATCTGTAGAAATACCAGTGCTTACAAACAGCATCAGTGACCGGGCAGAAGAAAGAATCCCTATGACACGGTTGCGTAAACGTGTCGCTGAAAGATTGCTGAGTGCGCAACACGAAAATGCAATACTCACCACTTTTAACGAAGTCAACATGCAACCGGTTATGGATATTCGCAATCGTTATAAGAATGAGTTTGAAAAAACACACAACACTAAACTTGGTTTTATGTCTTTTTTTACCCGCGTTGTAGTTGAGGCCTTGAAAAAATTTCCGGTTATCAACGCCTCGGTAGAGGGCGACAATATTGTTTACCATGGCTATTTTGATATTGGGATTGCAGTTAGTTCCCCGAAAGGGCTTGTGGTACCCGTTTTGCGCGATACTGATTCATTATCACTTGCTGATATTGAGTCTCAAATAAGAAACTTTGCCGAAAAAGCAAGAAATGGAAAATTAACTATGGATGATTTGACCGGGGGTACATTTACCATTACCAATGGCGGTATTTTTGGTTCACTCCTGTCAACGCCCATAATCAATCCACCGCAAAGCGCGATATTAGGTATGCATGCCATTAAAGATCGCCCTGTTGCTGAAAACAATGTCGTTGTCATACGGCCGATGATGAATCTTGCCTTGTCCTATGATCACCGCATTATTGATGGTAAAGAAGCCGTTCAATTTCTGGTATCCATTAAACAACAACTCGAAGATCCGGCGCGTCTTCTACTGCAAATTTAACAGTCGTTGATTTTACGGCTTTGCTGATAAAACCGAAGGTATACCACTATGAAAAAATATGATGTTGTTGTTATTGGTGCCGGCCCTGGTGGTTATGTCACAGCGATTCGATGCGCTCAACTAGGATTGAGTGTGGCCTGTATTGAAAGCTGGGTCAATGATGAAGGAAAACCGGCTCTTGGCGGCACATGTCTAAATGTCGGTTGCATTCCATCCAAAGCATTACTTGATTCATCGCATCATTTTCACCACATTAAACACGCCTCCAATGATCACGGTATCACCCTTACCGGCATCACGATAGATGTCAATAAAATGGTATCCCGTAAGGCCAAGATTGTAACAACGCTTACGCAAGGGATCAGTGCCCTGTTTAATAAAAATAAAGTTGATTGGCTGAAAGGTCGAGCCCAGCTATTGAATAATAAAGAGATTGAAATTTCACCCCAGCACGAAACGCACGATGAGAAAACAATCGTTGCAGCAAGTCATATTATTATTGCCACAGGATCAGTGCCGACAAAAATACCCCCCGCAACGGTTGATAATAAATTAATTGTTGATTCAACGGGCGCACTTGCATTTAATGCAGTGCCGCACCGCCTCGGTGTCATTGGTGCGGGCGTTATTGGTCTTGAGCTTGGTAGTGTCTGGAATCGTCTTGGCTCTGAGGTGACGATTCTTGAAGCCTTGCCTGATTTTTTATCCTTGGTTGATCGTCAAGTGGCAGCCGCCGCTGAAAAATCATTACGCAGTCAAGGTCTTGATATTCGACTAGGTGCCAAGGTGACTGGAACCGGGAGCAACAATCGCGAAGTCACCATCAGCTATAATGACCTGCAAGGGAGGCAACAAATCACGGTCGATAAGTTAATCGTCGCCGTTGGTCGTTCGCCCAATACTGCCGGCTTGGGAGTAGCAGAGTGCGGCATTGAACTTGATAGACGCGGCTTTATCGTTGTTGATGAGCACTGCAAGACCAATCTTGCCAATGTTTATGCCATCGGAGATGTCGTCAGAGGTCCTATGCTTGCGCATAAAGCATCCGAAGAAGGGGTCGCAATCGCAGAACGCATCGCCGGGAAACCAGGGCTTATGAATTATGCAACGATTCCTTGGGTAATTTATACTTGGCCAGAAATTGCCTGGGTTGGCAAAACAGAAGCGCAGCTACAGGCGGAAGAGATAGAATACCGCACAGGTAGCTTTCCTTTCATGGCGACTGGACGCGCACGCGCAATGGGCGAGATGAATGGGCTGGTCAAGATTCTGGCTGATGCCAAAAATGACCGTGTATTAGGCATCCATATATTTGGCGCAAATGCCTCTGAGTTAATTGCTGAAGCCGTAATCACAATGGAATTTGATGGCAGTGCTGAAGATCTCGCGCGGACCATACATGCCCACCCAACACTTTCCGAGGCTGTACATGAAGCTGCACTTGCAGTAGATAATCGAACTATTCATCTCTAAAATCGCACACCCTTATTTGGCGCAATCATCAATATGCCGCTGATCAATGATATATGTTTGACATGATAATCGAGTCATACATGTTGCTGGTTGGACATTTTTATCAGTTGGAAGCCTCTAAAAACCGTACATTTTGTGGTACGGTCTGATTCACTTGATGTGGGAGGATTTTGTTTATGCACGCACCTGGATTGTTTGATTTGACGGATCATTTGGCGCGG
Source organism: uncultured Gammaproteobacteria bacterium (assembly GCA_951812995.1). Classification (GTDB taxonomy): domain Bacteria; phylum Pseudomonadota; class Gammaproteobacteria; order Eutrophobiales; family Eutrophobiaceae; genus UBA7359. Next base: position 374,286 of record CATOTD010000002.1, read on the forward strand.
CTTTCGGCGATGGGAGATCCGCTTGAGGTTTTGGAGCGGCACGTTGATTTCGAAGTGTTTCGCCCAGTTCTTGTTGAAGCGCTTGATTATGGGGAACGTCCCAAAGGTGGTCGTCCGCCCTATGATGCCGTTGTGATGTTCAAGGTGCTGGTGTTGGCCTCGATGCACAATCTGAGCGATGAGCGGATGGAGTTTCTCATTCGTGACCGTTTCAGTTGGCTGCGGTTCCTGGGATTTCAAATCGGGGAGCCGACACCTGATCAGAAGACGATCTGGCTTTTCAGAGAGAAGCTGACCTAGGCGGGTGTCTTCAAGGCCCTGTTTGCCGCGTTTGAAGCTCAGCTGTGCGCGCGGGGATACAAACCGACCGGCGGTCAGATTGTGGATGCCACGTTGGTCTTTGCCCCGCGCCAGCGGATGACGAAAGAAGAGAAAGCGCGCGCCAAGGCAGGTGAGGCCGCATCTGACATCTGGCCCGATGATCTGTCCAAGGTAGCGCAGAAAGACACCGATGCGCGTTGGACGGTCAAGTATTCAAAGGCCAAGACGACCAAGGAGGGTGAGGAGGATACTGGCCTTGTCGATATTTCGGTTCCGCACTTTGGGTACAAGAACCACGTGTCCATTGACCGCAAATGGCGCTTCATCCGGGGTGAGACTGGCACGAATGCGGCTCGCTACGACGGGCATGAACGCTCCTCGGTTCTGGACGAGACAAACAGCTCGAAGGCGGTTTGGGCCGATACCGGGTACCGCTCGGCCAGGAATGAGGCTTGGCTGAAGGCGCAAGGGTACCGCTCACACATTCACCGCAAGAAGCCACGCGGCAAACCCATGGCCAGGCATATTCGTCGGGGCAACGCGACACGCTCCGCCATCCGCGCCTGTGTTCGGCTACGAGAAAGGGCCCATGGCTCTGACCATCCGCTCAATCGGCCAAACCCGTGCGAAGGCCCGCATGACCATGGCCAACCTGAGCTACAACTTCCGCCGTCTCATCTTCCACGAGCGACGACAGGCCACAGCCTGACTCCGCCCAAATTCCGGAAATACCCGACCTGGCAGACCCAAACAGCGCAACACAGCCTCAAATACCACCGACCTTGACCTTCACACCCACTATGCGGGTGACAACGACTGGTGCTCGCGTCAAAACCCATCCAGAATCAGCGTTGTTCGAGGTCTCCAGATTCTCAGTCTCTATGCCAAAGGCAATACCACCTGTGACATTGTCGCGCTGTTTCAGGAAATGTAGGGCGTGGAGGTCTCAACCAGCGGTAGTGTCAATAATCTTTCGCACTTTCTGATTTAGCTTTCCCTTAAATCTGGTTGTTACGCTACCTGAAAGTCCTTTTCTTTATCCATCTCTTGGAGCAAATCCATGTTCAGATATTTCCGCGTTCCCCACTAGCTCCCCGCGATGTGTCTAAGCCTTGCCGCACAAAGCATCAACGCCGAGTTGCCATCCGGGAATGCACACACTACTCGTGTTCGCCGCCTGATTTCTCGAATAATCCGCTCCAAAGGATTGTTAGTCCGAATGCGAATCCAGTGCTCTGCCAGAAACCGATAATACGTCAGGGTCTCTTCCATGCACTACCCAGCCAATCCGCTACACTCGATAACTTCATGTCCCTGAGTTTCTTCTCGACCTCCGTGGCCTTATGCCTGGCAGATTCCAGATATTCAGATGCATGAATAGCCTGCAACATGCGAGAGACTTCTTTGACACGACCACGAGACACATGACTGAAGACGTTGCGGTAGAAGTGCACAATACAACGCTGCCACTCAGCATCAGGGTAGAAGTCACCGATCGACTCCTTGCGCCCAAGACAGGCATCACTGAGCACCAACCTGATGCCCTTGAGACCGCGTGCCTTTAAATGACGCAGGAATCCTGACCATCCCACCTTATCCTCCTTAGTACCTTCAACAATCCCTAGAATGCGGCGGTAGCCATCGTCCCCAACACCTATGGCGACTAGAACAGAAACGTTCTTCACTGCACCGCCCCAACTGCGTTTGAGCACAACACCGTCCAGGTATACATAAGGGAAATCACTCCCTATGGGGCGATTACGCCACTCTTCAATCTGCCCATAGATACGCTGGTTGAGCTTTGAAATAGTCCCTAAGCTGACACGGGTACCCCACAATGCTGCGGTAATGTCTTCTACACGTTGTACTGAAACACCTGCCAGATACATCTCAATCAGTGCCTCTTCAATTGACGCTACACGGTGCCGATAGCGCTCTATGATCGCCATCTCAAAGGTCTGCTTGCGTAGCTTCGGCATCTTTAACTCAAGCTCTCCAGCCCTTGTGTGGCACTTCCTGGTGTAGCTGCCAGACCGGTCGTCTTTGCGCGTCTCAGTGCGTTCGTATCGATCAGCACCCACCAGCGCATCAGCCTCAACGTCCAGCATCTGCTTGCGGGTGTCTTCCACAGTCTTCAGTACCACTTTGTTGAGATGGCCCTGCAGTGCCTGTTCATCAATAGGGACTACATTGTTCAAGTGCTTGTTTGTATCATCGCTCATGGCAACTCTTCTCCTGGTCAAATAAATGGTTATGTCACTTTTTATTTAACCAGATAAAGGAAAACCGCCTCTTCATATTTGCGAAAGATAATTTAGGTTATCCATCTTCAACAAAACAAAACCGTGCGCTCTTGATCTTTTCCACACATAAAATGTTTGTGCAACGAAGCACCTTGTCCGGGTTTTTCTGTGCTTGTTATTTGCCAGTCGCATTTAAGGTTTGAGCAGAGTGCTTTTATTTTATCAAGTGCCGCGCCGTCAGATCGATCATCAAAGACCGTAAAACGGATATCTATATTTTTAGTACAGGCCGCATTAACCGAAACTATTAATGAGTTTATACATGCTAATAAATGCGCTTCAAGACTAACGCCCGTTAGCTCACTGCGCCTCTTTTTGCTACGTTTTTCATTGATACATGTCCGCAAACAAATCTCCAGCTTATCCACATTGTCTGGATTTTTCAGGCCGGCTGCATTGTAGGCGTTAAATGATTCATAAATGCTTTTTTGATCGTCAAAACCTTCAAAATTCTTGAGCGGCAACAGGTTATATTCAGGGTGCTTTTTAATCGCGTATCCGCGTTTTTTCAAAAATTTGTCCAGTAGACGTAAGGCCTCATTCATTTAAAGAAAACTCCTTATGGCGCGGCTGACTTCATCTGGAGATATATTGCGCGCATCATTATTTTTGCCGACTAAACAGACCGTTCGCTCTCCCCATGGCCGGTAGCGATCTGGGTTCTTGCAACTAAAAAAACTTATCGATGGTGTTTTTACCGCACCTGCTATATGTCCAAGACCTGAGTCCGGTCCTATGTATAAATGTGATTTTTCTATTAGTGCCGCCGCTTCTAATAAACTATTGCCTACGGTATTGATATGTTGAATATCAATGTTTCGGGAGACTGCTTCTGTTACCTCTTTTTCGAACCCGCCACCCAAAAAAATCATGCCCGAAAAGTCATGCTTGTGAAAATTGATGAGGCTAATAAAATTAGCCGTCAATAACGATTTTTCAGGTAGCCGGTAATCGCCAACCGACAACGATAACAACCGGTCTTTATTGTCGAAAAAGGATAGTTTATGCGTTGCATAATCTCGGTTTTCGCTAGACAGCCACACTTCCGTAGCGGGTATTGGTTTGTTGCCGTGCAGGCTTTGCACGACACCCATAATCTCTTCGACTGCATGAGGCCCGTAACTTTTAGCCCTGAATTTAGTGTATCTTTTTTTGCCGCGTAATAGATAGGCCAACCCATCGGACCGGACATCAACAATAATGTCATAATAATTTTTCCGTAGCACTTTTAATAACGTTGGTACGCCGCGCAGTGTTTTATGTTTATCTTTTAAATAAAGATTGTTTAAGAAGGGGCAGTTGTCATACAAAGACAGGGCGCGCTTATCTGTTACGATATCAAATAATGCGTCTGGAAATGTGTCGTGCAAGACCCTTAATGCAGGCGTTGTCATCACGACATCACCGACATTACTTAGTCCGATGAAGAGTATTTTTTTGACTACCATAACATTAAATTAGGACATTAAACCGAGCTATTTATACCTAATCACTAAGCGGGATTTACAGAATAGTCACTATACGATTTTTCTTCTACAAGTTCGGAACCTGCTTTATTATTTATGCGGCGCTTGATCGCCGCGCGTTTATCATTAGCAATATATACCGCCCTCGCCAACGCTATAAACGCTTCGTCAAAGGCCTTTTTTTTCTCTTTGTCCCGGAGCTGATCTTCTATATCCCACAGCTCTTCATTAATGCGCTTTAAAGCCTTTATGTCATCATCAAGCTCAAGTTTCAAGTACGAGGATGATAACCACTCTGTTTGTAATGCCTTGTATTCCTTGTTGACATTTTCCAACTTTGCAAAGTCACTAATTCTTTCCGACTTGATCTGAAGTATTGTTATTTTATCTAACAATTCACCCACAGAAACAGCTATTCTGATGCTCACGAATGATTTCCTTTTTTATCTATTTACCAATACAAAATTGTGAAAACACAGCACCCAACACATCGTCACTTGTTGTTCTGCCTGTTAGTTCATCAAAACCCAACAAACATCGTCGCAACGATTCTGCTTGAATCTCCAGACCCGCTCCATCGTCTATATCAGACAGCGCCTGTTGCAGATCGTTGTTTATTCGGCGCAAGGCATCTCTGTGTCGCTGTCGTGAAAAAATTAAATCTTCTTCATTTTCATCAACATCAAGATTATTACATATCATCCCGACCAACGTATCCATACCTGCGCCTGTTTTAGCGGAAATAAAAACCTCGTTTTCCGTATTTACAAAATCATTTTTGCCGCATAGATCGATCTTGTTTCTGACAGTAATTATCTTTGCGCCAGGGGCGACATGATCGCGTACCGCACCACGCATATTATCCGTACCAAGCGTATTATCATGAACACACAAAACAATATCTGCCCGGGCAAGTGCTTTATGAGCGAGATCAACGCCCACTCGCTCCAATTCATCTTCTGTTTCACGAATTCCGGCGGTATCAAACAAGGTCACAGCATAACCACTAAGCAATACTTTTTCCTTGATGAGGTCTCGCGTAGTACCAGGTGTGGCAGAAACAATCGCTGCATCAACGCCCGACAAGTTGTTTATCAAGCTCGACTTACCAACGTTTGGCCGACCCACAATAACAACCATCGGATTTTGATCAAGCACTCTCCCGGCCTCTGCTTTAATTAATAGCGCATTAAGAAAGTCTACGCATTCTTGAATCTCTTTTTTCGCGGGCGGTGTGTTAATGGTGGTGTCTTCTTCAGGAAAATCCAACGCCGCTTCAAGCAAAACTTTGGCATTGAATACACGATCTCTTAAATATTGAATACTGCTTGAAAATGTACCGACGAGTGATTGCATGGCACTGCGCGCGGCTTTTTTTGAGTTGCTGTCTATGAGATCGGCAACCGCTTCGGCCTGAACAAGGTCGATTTTATTATTTAAAAAGGCTCTTTCTGTAAATTCTCCCGGCAAAGCAAGTCTGGCTCCTAAGGAAATAATTTCATCCAACAACATGCCAAGAACAACACGGCTACCATGTACTTGACATTCCATCGTGTCTTCGCCGGTATAGGAGGCAGGTGCTTTGAAATATAGGGCGATACCTTTATCGATTATTTTTTGATCGGAAGATTTAAAAGCAACAAATTTAGCCACGCGCGGCGCAGGCTGGCTTCCCGTTAAGGCCTTGAAGATCGCCATCGATTGCATTCCAGAGACACGAATGATACCCAAACCACCGCGACCGGGTGGTGTCGCAATGGCCGCTATGGTATCCGTGTATCCAGGCATGCGTGTTCAAGCAAATTATTTATGCGTACCAGCACGCTCGATATTACGAGTAATCATCCATTGTTGCGCGATGGAAAGCGCATTATTTACAACCCAATACAAAACCAGACCAGCGGGAAAAAAAGCAAAAAAGACTGTAAATACAATCGGCAACACAGACATCACTTTTTCTTGAACTGGATCCAGGGGCGCTGGATTTAATTTTTGCTGTATAAACATCGTTATGCCCATCAATAAAGGCAAAACAAAATAAGGATCAGGAATAGAAAGATCGTTAATCCACAATATAAAATCAGCCTGCCGCAACTCAACACTCTCCAACAGAACCCAATATAAAGAAATAAAGACCGGTATTTGGATCAAAATAGGAAAGCAACCCCCGAGAGGATTGATTTTTTCTTCCTTGTAAATAGCCATCATCGCTTGATTAAGTCGTGCTCGATCATCTTTATATCTTTCCCTGATCGAAAGCAATCGCGGTTGAACTTTACGCATATTGGCCATGGAACGATATCCAGCGGCGGATAATTTATAGAAAAAAATCTTTAGCAGGAGCGTGACCAGAACAATTGCCCAGCCCCAGTTATGGGTAAAGCCATGAATATAATCCAGGACTATGTAGAGTGGTTTTGCAAGAAACCAGAAAATGCCAAAATCAACTGTCAAATTAAGCCCTTCTGCTGTTTGCTCTAGTTGTTTTTGAAGTTTTGGCCCAACGTATATTTTATGGGTTAAATTTTCTTCGGCACCAACCACAACAGTCTTTGCTGGACTTATAGCACCGATTGCATAGCTACTTTTTTTCGGATTCAGGGTGTAATAATGATATTTTTCTTCTGTCGACCCTGGGATTAGGGCGGTAATAAAATAATGCTGGAGCATAGCAACCCAACCATTTGTTATATCCATGGATAAATTGTTTTCCTCAATGTCTCCAAAGTCTATTTTTTCATAGCGTTTTTCAGGGGATGATATAACCGCGCCCGTGTAGGTATAGATAAAGAACGATCCTGGCTCCTTTGACTGAGTCCGATTTATCTGCCCATAAGCACTGCCTGTCCAGTCGGCCGTGGTCGTATTTTGAATAGCATAATCAACATCGACAAGATAAAGGTTTTTATAAAAAGTAAAGGTTTTTATTATTTTTAAGCCATTTTCTGATTCCCAATAAAAAGGAACGGAGATGCTGTCTTTTCCCTCTAATAACTCGTAACTGCTTTGTGGTGATGTGTAAAGCGTTTTATGGTTTGCCGCCTCGTCTTTACTAAGTAAACCACCCTGCACTATATAGAAATTATCAGGCTCATAATCCAACAAAACCACTTTCGCATCGGACTGCTTTTTAGACAGAGGGTATTTTAATAGCTCCAAGTGTTGAATTGTTCCGCCAACAGTATTTATCTCAAGTTTTAGTAAGTCCGTTTTTACATGGATAACAGCTTCCTGCTGCACCTTCTCAGATCCTTTGTCAGCCGTATATAAAGCGGGTTTATCGTTGGCCGTTGTCGTGGGTCTTGGTATATTGGGCAAATCTTCTGCTTCAAGTGCTAATGGTTCTGAAGCCGATTCATTGTTGCTACTTGTGTTGCGGGCATCACCATAATCTTCTTGCCAGCTCTGCCAGATCATTGTCAAAACCAAGCCGAGCGCAATCAATAAAATAAAGCGTGTCGTTTCCATTTTTTATTTTTTTTGAGGTACGGGATCAAACCCACCTTCATGAAAAGGATGGCAACGACAAATACGTTTGAGGCTGAGGTACAGGCCTTTAATTATGCCGTGATCAGAAAGCGCAATTACTGCAAATTCTGAACAGGTGGGATAAAACCGGCAACAGGGCATAGTATACGGACTGATATACAGTTGATAAATATTAATAATCTTTGTCAAGATACGTTTCATTTACAAGCTTCTCCCAATGTCTGCTGATAACCGGTCCCGTCATCTTGCACTTAACGTCTACCGATCCTCTAATAACAACAACTATGTCATTTCCTTTAAGTCTCTCTTGCCGCAAGCGAAAACTTTCCCTGATAATGCGCTTTAACCGATTGCGATTCACTGCTTTTTTGATATATTTATTGGGCACAGACAATCCTAAACGTGCCTGGTTTAAACCGTTTTTTCTGGCTAAAAACAAGAATGATTGATCACTGGAATGGCACTTTGAAGAAGAAAATACCTGTTTGAATTCTTCTGGCCGTTTTAACCTGTTGCCCGTTCTAAAATGACCCTCTAAAGACGACACCCGCTAATGGATACACCAAGTGTTTAGGCCGACAGTTTTTTTCTGCCTTTGCTACGCCGTGCTTTTATGATTAATCTTCCCGAATGACTCTGCATACGTGCACGGAAACCATGGTTTCTTTTTCGCTTTAATTTACTTGGTTGGAACGTTTGTTTCATAAATGCAAATACCTGCGTTAATGTTACGAGTCTTTTAAAAGGCGTATATGTTACTGTTGTAACAATAAATAAGTCAATTACAATGTCTGTGTCTGATGCCATAGAAACAAACAAGACAAAATATGCGATGTCAATTATTGTTCTGGATAACTATTTTAATCGGGTATAGACTTGTTTTGTCTATCTTCACTATTTAAATTTCACGAGGTTTTGTTAATGGGTATTTCTCCATGGAAGCGTTGTTTGGAGCGGCTTGAGGGAGAATTATCGTCGCAACAATTCAGTACTTGGATCCGACCATTACATGCTATCGAAAGTGAAGCGGCTTTGCATCTGCTCGCTCCGAATAAATTCGTTCTAGATTGGGTTAGTGAGCGCTACCTTTCAAGAATAGAGGAATTGCTGATAGATGAAAAAATAAACGGCAAACCCATTTCTTTAAAACTCGAAATTGGTAGCCATAAAAGAAATAAAACAAAGGCCCATCAAAAACCAACGATTGAAAATCATGCTTCTTTTATCGACACTCGTCCTGCAAAATCCAGAAAGCACTCAAACAACTTAAATACCGCCTTTACATTTAACAACTTCGTTGAAGGTAAATCGAATCAACTCGCAAGAGCAGCATCTATACAGGTCTCAGAAAACCCAAATAAGGCTTATAATCCTTTATTCATATACGGTGGCGTGGGTCTTGGTAAAACACATTTAATGCATGCCATTGGTACTGCTATCCTTGAGAGAAAACCAGGCGCAAACATTGCCTACCTACATTCTGAAAGATTTGTTGCTGATATGGTTAGAGCCCTGCAACACAACGCTATCAACGAATTTAAACGATATTATCGTTCTTTGGATACACTCTTGCTTGATGATATACAGTTTTTCGCTAAAAAAGAGCGATCTCAGGAAGAATTTTTTCATACTTTCAATACCTTACTAGAAGGACAACATCAAATTGTATTGACTTGTGACCGTTATCCAAAAGAGGTGAATGGGCTAGAAGAACGTTTAAAATCACGTTTTGGTTGGGGACTAACAGTCGCTATAGAAACGCCCGAGCTAGAAACCCGGGTGGCAATTATTCGAAAAAAAGCGATGCTCGTAAAAAAAGAGCTTCCAGATGAAGTTTCATTTTTTATAGCAAAACGCTTCCGTTCTAATGTACGTGAACTAGAAGGGGCATTGAACCGCGTAATAGCAAACTCCAATTTAACAGGCAACCCTATAACCCTCGAATTTACAAAATCGTCCTTGAAAGACTTACTCATAATCCAGGACAAACAAGTTTCAATCGAAAATATTCAAAAAACGACAGCCGAGTATTACAAAATAAGAGTCGCTGATTTATTATCTAAACGACGTAGTCGATCTGTTACCAGGCCAAGACAAATAGCCATGGCAATCGCAAAAGAATTAACCAATTATAGCCTACCTGAAATAGGGGATGCGTTTGGCGGCCGCGATCATACAACTGTATTGCATGCTTGCAGAAAAATTAAAGCATTAAGAGAAACAGAGCATAGAATTGAAGAAGATTATGTAAATTTAACAAACACACTAACAAGTTAAGTATGTGCTGTGTATAAGGTTTATATTATTTTTTATTTCAATTTATAAACAATTCATCAACAACTTAGCTTAATTTATGCACAGGAAAGAAGCACACAAAATATATAGATAAGTATTTGAAAAATAGTAAAAATTAAAGTTATGCACATATTTTCAATCTTAATAATATAAATAATAGGTTTAAATAAATGAAGTTTACTATAGATAGAGATGCGCTATTACCCATATTACAAACTGTAAATAGTGTTGTTGAAAAACGCCAGACACTTCCCATACTTTCCCATTTATTGATCGATATTAAAGAGAAATCTTTATCAATTACGGCAACAGACACGGAAGTTGAGATAATTGTTACCTCGGATATGCAGTTAGGAGAAATAGTTAAATTGACACTCCCGGCAAGAAAATTGCTGGATATTTGCCGTGCACTACCACCAGCAGCAGTACTGAATTTTGAAATACATAATGATCGGATATTGGTTAAATCGGCTAAAAGCCGTTTTACATTAGCTACACTTCCTGCCGAAGAATATCCAGTCATAGATAGCATAGCGAATACTGCTAACTTTAAGATACAGCAGAAAAAACTCGAACAGTTACTTGAAAACACGCATTTCGCAATGGCACAGCAAGATGTGAGATATTATTTAAATGGCCTGCTTCTGGAAATATCCAATCATAAACTTAGAGCAGTAGCAACGGATGGTCATCGTTTAGCCTTGGATGAAGCGGGGATACAAACAGACTTGAGTGAACCGATGCAGATCATTGTGCCTAGAAAAGGCATTACAGAGTTGACACGGTTGCTTCAAGACGATGATAGTGAAATAGATATCCAGGTAAGCACTAACCATATAAGGGTTGAAATTAATAACACCTGTTTTACGAGTAAATTGATAGATGGGCAGTTTCCAGACTATCAGCGTGTTATTCCCGCATTGAGCGAAACACCGGTAGTTGCAGATAGAGAAGCGTTAAAAAATAGCCTCACCCGCGCTTCAATACTTTCAAACGAAAAGTACCGTGGTGTGAGGATGATATTCAATGCTAATAGTTTGCATGCTTTAGCGCATAATCCCGAGCAAGAAGAAGCAGAAGAAGAACTTGAGGTGGCGTATAAAGGGCCGGAGATTGAAATTGGATTTAATGTATCTTATTTGTTGGATACCTTATCTATTATTAAGAGTAAAAAGGTGATATTGAGTGTCCTAGATCCAAATAGTAGCTGTTTAGTCTTGCCTGAAGACGAATCAATCTGCCAGTATGTTGTAATGCCAATGCGTCTTTAGGGATGTTATATATTGAACGGCTAAATGCCAGCTCAATTCGAAATCTGCAAAAATTTAGTATTGAACCAAGCCCAAAACTTAATTTTTTCTATGGCCCCAACGCGAGTGGAAAAACATCCGTGCTTGAAAGTATTTATTTATTATCAAGAATAAAATCATTCAGAAGCAAAAAAATAAACGACGTAATTAAGCGCGGAAATACTAAATTACAAGTCTTCGCTAAAGGTATAAACCAAGAGAATCCGTTTTCAGTAGGGGTGGAAAAAGGTTTTGGGATTACGCTGATAAGGTTTAATGGGGAGGTTATTCAAACAGCCTCAGAACAGGCCAAGTTATTGCCAATGTACATATTAACGCCAGATCACCCTGTTTTGTTTAGTGGATCACCAAAAAATCGGCGACACTGGTTGGATTGGTCTTTGTTTCACGTGGAACAAAATTATTTAGGGGTTTGGAAAAGTTATCATCGCGCCCTGCGCCACAGAAATGCGCTACTAAGAGCTGGACGTATGATCAAAATTGCTGAAATTGAAGGTTGGGAAAGATTGATGAGCGCGGAGGCAAAAAAGATAGATATTATGCGGCAAGGCTATATTTCTGATTTAAATCAACTGATCAATGAAAAATTTATATCCTTTGTTTTACCAGGAACCATAAGGATTGATTATTTGAATGAAAGTTACGCAAATGGTGATCTTGCTGACCTATTAGCGGAAAATAGACATAATGATGAGAAAAGGGGTTATACCGCCTTAGGTCCCCATCGAACAGATATTTCTTTTCATTATAATGATTTTAATGTAGCAAAACACCTATCCCGTGGACACACAAAACTTTTCAGTGCGGCACTTGTGTCTTCGCAAGTGGAAAAGCTGAAGACATCAGGTAAGGATACTATTATTCTGGTTGATGATATGTTAGCAGAGCTTGATGAAGATGCCGCTAGTAGCATGTTGGATTTGCTGTTGGCTAATAATGTGCAAACCTTTGTCTCTTCATTGATGAAACCAGATTGGTTGAGACAGGAGAAGGACAACGGCATGTTTCACGTGAAACATGGAAATATTAAACAATGTTAAAATAACCCTAGTATTAATGAGGGAGAAATATGTCTGAAGAAAACGTATACGATTCATCAAAAATTAAAGTTTTAAAGGGCTTGGAGGCCGTTAGAAAGCGTCCAGGAATGTATATTGGCGATACGGAAGATGGCACGGGTTTACATCACATGGTGTTCGAGGTTGTTGATAACAGTATTGATGAAGCCTTGGCAGGACATTGTGATCATATAAAGGTAACCATCCATGCCAACGAATCTATAACGGTTACTGATAATGGCCGTGGGATACCTGTTGGAGCGCACGAAGAGGGCCCTTCAGCAACGGAAGTGATAATGACGACCCTGCATGCTGGTGCAAAGTTTGACGATAATTCATATAAAGTTTCTGGTGGTTTACACGGGGTAGGTGTCTCTGTCGTAAATGCACTTTCAGATAGACTGGATTTAAAGATTTTTCAAGAGGGCTTTGTTTATTATCAAACCTACAAAAAAGGTGATCCGGTGGCACCTTTGGAAAAAGGCGAGGCCTCGGACAAAACCGGTACTGAAATTACTTTTTTACCAAGTATTGCGGTATTCAAATTTCTGGCGTTTCACTACGACATTCTCGCAAAGCGACTGCGTGAGTTATCCTTTTTAAATTCTGGCGTAAGGATTGAATTACTTGATGAGCGTAGCGGAAAGACCGACTTGTTTGAATATAAAGGCGGAATAAGTGCTTTTGTCAAACATTTGAACCGCAATAAAACACCGCTACATGAGACGGTAATTGATATCAAGACCAATAAAGACGATGTTGGTGTTGAGTTGGCCATGCAGTGGAACGACTCTTATCAGGAAAACATTTTTTGTTTTACAAACAATATTCCACAAAAGGATGGCGGTACACACCTGTCTGGTTTTAGAGCAGCACTAACCCGAAGTTTTAACCAATATATGGATAGAGAAGGCTTAGCGGCGAGATCGAAGGTTGCTATTACGGGAGAAGATGTTCGGGAAGGCTTGACAGCCGTTTTGTCTATTAGCTTGCCAGATCCAAAATTTTCCTCTCAAACAAAAGACAAGCTTGTTTCAAGTGAGGTCAAATCCACTGTTGAGTCCTGTGTTTCTGAAAAAACACAGGAATTTTTATTAGAAAGGCCTGCTGAGGCAAAGGTTATTAGTGCGAAGGTTATTGAGGCTGCTTGTGCACGCGAAGCAGCACGTAAGGCACGAGAATTAACACGCAGGAAAACAGCACTTGATATTGCTGGTTTACCCGGGAAGTTGGCTGATTGTCAGGAAAAGGATCCCTCTTTATCAGAACTTTTTCTGGTGGAAGGTGATTCTGCCGGCGGATCAGCTAAACAGGGACGAGATCGTAAAAATCAGGCGATTCTGCCGTTGAAAGGTAAAATATTAAATGTGGAAAAAGCACGGTTTGACAAAATGTTGTCGTCAGCCGAGGTAGGAACGCTGATTACCGCATTGGGTTGTGGAATAGGCCGGGAAGAGTTTGATCCAGAAAAGCTAAGATACCATCGCATTATAATCATGACAGATGCTGATGTTGATGGTGCCCATATCCGGACCTTATTACTCACTTTTTTCTATCGGCAAATGTTGGCGCTTATTGAGCGAGGGCATATTTATATTGCTCAGCCACCGCTTTACAAGGTTAAAAAAGGCAAACAGGAGCGTTATCTCAAGGATGAAGCTGAACGGGAAGCCTATTTACTTCATCTAGCATTGGAAAACAGCCAGCTTTATGCTGGGGCAGAACAAGACCCGATAGAGAACGAGTCATTGAAGGCCATGGTTGATTGTTATATCAACATGAACCGTGCTTATAATCGATTATGTAAACGCTATCACCCGACGATCGTCTATGCTGTTGGTTATATGCCGATAATGAGCGAGGTAGATTGCACAGATGCTGTTGTGGTTGAGAATTGGTTTGCCGATTTAACAAATAATTTAAATAGCGATGATGCGCATATTAATGAATATAGTTACGCACTTTTTCCTGCCGCTGACGGATCTTTTGGTGCCAGTGTTTCGGTCACAATTCATGGCTTGGTTTCCAATAATGTCTTTATGCCAGAGTTCTTTTCGTCGGAGGATTATAAAAAACTGTCGGCCTTGGCCGAATGGCTGATTTTAGAAGAAAGCGCCTATATTAGACGCAATGACAAGAAGCAAGTAATCACTTCACTAAAGCAGGCGTTTGACTGGTTGTTAAAAGAAGCCGAGCAGGGCCTGTCTATTCAACGCTATAAAGGCCTTGGAGAAATGAACCCGGATCAGCTTTGGGAGACGACCATGGATTCTTCAGCACGAAGTTTGTTGCAGGTCAAAATTGAAGACGTAATTGGTGCTGATGAAATATTTACAACCTTGATGGGCGACCAGGTAGAGCCCCGGCGCGAATTTATTGAGTATAATGCGTTAGTGGCTGAAAACTTGGATACCTAATCAGGTTCTAGCTATAGCCCAAACATCAATCTGTTGACAACCCGCTTTTTTGAGTGTTGCCGCAACCTCGTTTACGGTTGATCCTGTTGTTATTACGTCATCAACGATAGCAACGTGTTGCAAGATGACAGGGCTGTGTATTTGAAAAGCACCTTTAACATTGCTTTTTCTGGTTTTCATGGGTAGCGAGCTTTGCGGATCGGTTTTTTTCGTGCGCTTGCATAATGTGGCATTAACCGTTATCTCTAGCAGCTTTCCAAGATTAAGTGCCAATTCTAACGATTGGTTATAGCCGCGCTGGCGTTGTCGCATTGTATGTAATGGAACGGGGATCAACATCTCTGGCAAGCACGGCTTGGCCATTAATTTATGGGCCAATTTTTGAGCGAAATAATACGCGATCTCAGGGCGATTATTAAACTTAAAGGCCTTTATCAGGTGACTGGCAGGATACTGATAATTGCACAACACTTCAGTGCTGGAAAAATACGGTTGTTGCTTTATACAGGCACCGCAAGGTGCTGTTGTTAATGTGCGTTTAGCGCAAACCGGGCATCTGTAAGCGTCCAGAATAAAGTCTTGCTCACATTTTTCACACCAACAGCCACGGGTATTTGCCATGCAAAAAAAGCAGGCACTTTGCAGATGAGGGCTTTTGTTTTCCATGTCTCTTTGTTAACCTGCTAGTAATTAAAAAGTTTACAATTATGCCCGATGCTGTTTTTTTCGGCACGGGAATAATCAACAATGATAAAGCAATTAATCCAATATGAAACAAGCTAATAAGAAGGCATTTAGAAACGACTGGACACAATCAGAGGTTGTCTCGTTAATGACGAAACCCTTTAATGATTTGATTTTTGAAGCCCAGGAAGTCCATCGAACGTATTTTGATCCCAATATTATTCAGCTAAGCACCTTGATGAATATTAAGACTGGCGGTTGTCCAGAGGATTGTGCTTATTGTCCCCAGAGTGCGCATTACAATACCGACATAAATCCTGGAAAACTACTGGCGTTAGAATCGGTGCTGGCGCAGGCACGGGCAGCGCAAGAAAAAGGGGCGACCCGCTTTTGTATGGGTGCTGCCTGGCGACAACCAAAACAGCGTGATTTGGAAACAGTTATGGCGATGGTGGCAGCGGTTAAAAACATGGGCCTGCAAACCTGTGTGACGTTGGGTATGTTGCAAGAAAGTCAGGCACAGGACCTGAAGTCTGCGGGTCTTGATTATTACAATCACAATCTTGATAGTTCACCGGAATTTTATTCGAAAATTATTAGTACCCGAGACTATCAGGAAAGACTCGATACCTTGGCGTTTGTGAGAAAAGCCGGCATTAATGTTTGCTGTGGCGGCATAATTGGTATGGGCGAGGGGGTACGCGACCGAGCCGGGTTGTTGATAAGTTTGGCCAATATGGACGTACAGCCAGAAAGCGTGCCTATAAACAGTTTGGTGCGGGTTGCAGGGACCCCGCTAGATAAAGCGGAAGATATTGATCCGGTTGAGTTTGTCAGAGTAATTGCGTGTGCGCGAATTATGATGCCGACATCAAATATTCGATTATCCGCTGGGCGTAGCGCAATGAGCGAAGAGATGCAGGCACTGTGTTTTTTGGCTGGCGCAAACTCAATATTTTATGGTGAAAAGTTGCTAACTACAGATAATCCACAGTTAGAGGCAGATCAAAAATTGTTTGCGCGCCTAGGTATTCAATCAGGCCATTATCAGTAATCGCATAAGCCGTTAAATTATCAAAAAGTGGATCTGGTTGACGACATTGATCGGCGCAAGAAGGCGGGTTTGTTTAGATCAAGACGGACCATTCAATCAGCGCAAGGTGCCTCGGTCAGCATTGATAATGAAGTGTATTTAAATTTCAGCAGCAATGATTATTTAGGTCTTGCCAACCATGAATCGCTAAAGGCGTGCATGATTGATGCCATCGATAGATATGGTATTGGTGCTGGCGCTTCTCAACTGCTGGTTGGGCATTCAAGGCCGCACCAAAAACTGGAAAAAAAGCTGGCTTCATTTTTAAGCCGGGATGCCGCCTTGGTTTTTACGTCGGGTTACCAGGCAAACCTGGCTGTGGCATCCGTATTGGTTGATACCAACACGGTTATACTTCAGGACAAGCGCAACCACGCTTCATTAATTGATGCCGCGCGCTTATCTAACGGACATCTTGTTCGTTACCGGCATAATGATTTACGCCATCTTGAGCGATTATTAGAAAAACATAAAAACAATAATCTGATGGTCATGACAGAGGGCGTGTTTAGTATGGATGGCGACTATGCGCCGTTGCTTGAAGTAAGCGACTTATGTGTTAAGTATAAGGCCTTGTTGATGGTGGATGATGCGCATGGTCTTGGTGTGTTGGGCGAGTCTGGTGCTGGCTTGTTGGAGATGCTGGGGCTCAATCAAAAACAAGTACCGCTGTTAGTCGGTACGTTTGGAAAATCATTTGGTGCAAGTGGTGCGTTCGTTGCTGGCAATGCCTTGCATATAGAGGCGTTTATACAAAAAGCAAGAACCTATATCTATACAACGGCGATGCCACCTTCATTGGCGGTTGTCATTACGCAGGCAATCGATCTGGTCGTTGGTGGCAATGATTTGCGTCAACAGATCGAAGTTTTGATTAGGCACTATAAAGAAAAAATGATGCAACACGGATTAACCACCAGTGAATCGGACACAATGATCCAACCTTTTATTGTGGGCGATATCGTCAAGACGACCGCGTTGGGCGACAGGCTGTATAAAAATAAAATATTAGCCGCCGTAATTCGCCCACCTACCGTGCCTAAAGGGACATCACGATTAAGAATCAGTCTTACCGCCGCCCACAACAAAGAACACGTGGATCGTCTCGTGGCGACAATCAGTAACAGCTTAAAATGAATCGTAAACAAAAGCCGGGACATGTCTTGTGGTATGGCGGGAGCCGTTTCTGTGTGCTTAAATCAGTTAACGAGTTTACCTGTGCCCGATTCTAATCGCAGCGGTTATGCCATAGATAGGCGTAATGTTGCAGCATCTTTTGACGGAGCCGCTAAAAATTATGATGCGGCCTCTTTATTACAAAAAACGGTCGCCGACCGATTATTTGAAACCTTTGATCTTATCAAGATCAATCCGACATCCATTCTTGATCTTGGATCCGGTACAGGTTATGGCACTAAAAAACTAAGACAACGATTTAAAAAGGCACAGTATTATCAAAGCGATATTTCCGAGGAGATGCTAGCGGTCGCTAAAAAACAGTCGCCGCTCTTTTTTTCAAACGATCATTTTGTATGTGCGGATGCTGCGCAAATGCCATTTGGAGAGAATCAGCATGATCTGGTGTTTAGCAACTTGATGCTACAATGGTGCAATGATCTTGAGACCGTCTTCAGCGAGCTTGGGCGTATGCTTAAACCAGGCGGCGTATTTATTTTTACAAGTTTTGGTCCCGATACGCTGAAAGAGTTGCGCGAGTGCTGGCAGCAGGTTGACGATTATGTTCATGTAAACGCCTTTGTTGACATGCATGATATTGGCGATTCATTGATCCGTAATGGGCTTGGTGCGCCCGTGCTAAGTGTTGAGCACATCGTTCTGACCTATGATGAATGCAAACAACTGTTGCGCGACTTAAAAAACATTGGCGCACATAATGTAAATGCCGGCCGCAGAAAAACACTGACGGGGAGGCAACGTCTGCATAAAGTCGTTGCACATTACGAAAAGTTTCGTGTAAATAATACATTGCCCGCGACCTATGAGGTTATCTACGGCCATGCCTGGCGGCCACTGCAAGACCAAGATAGCCGTACTGGTGCCTCCCAGACGATCCCGTTGGATCAATTAAAACAAGACCTCAAGGCCAGGAAATCAGGCGCGTCATGACAGGTGTTTTTATTACCGGGACCGACACGGGCGTGGGGAAAACGTGGTTTACCATTGCGTTAATGCAGGCATTGCAGAACCAGGGACACCCTGTCTGTGGCATGAAACCGGTTGCTTGTGGCGCACAATTAAAAAAAGATCGGCTAATAAACGAAGATGCGCGATTGATAATGCAGCACTGTAGTCAACCAACCGCGTACGACTTGATTAATCCGGCTGTTTTTGAGCCGCCTGTGGCACCTTGTTTTGCGGCCAGAGAGGCAGGCGCGATCATTGATATCAAGCAGATAACGGCCAATTATAATCAGCTCGCTTCCCGCTTTGCGTACGTGGTTGTAGAAGGGGTGGGCGGGTGGCGCGTGCCGATAACGGATACAATAAGCACGTTGGCGTTGGTGCGCGCATTGGATATACCGGTGATCATGGTGGTTGGTTTGCGGCTAGGTTGTATTAACCATGCGCTTCTAACAGCAGAAGTAATCCGTGCGGATGGCGTAGATCTGTGTGGTTGGGTGAGCGCCCCACTGGAAAAAGAGTATCCATACAAAGCAGAAACCATTGCATTATTAAAAGATAAAATAAATAGCCCGAATATTGCCGAGCTGGACTATATAAGTGATTTTGATCCTGATCTAATGGCCAAGAAAATTGATCCATCAGTGATAGCTTCGGTTGTTAGATAGTATGAAGCCGTGCTAATGACGCTAAATCGTTTATTCTTTATTTGATTTTCTGCCAGAAATAAATACAGATGCTAAACTTACTACACCAATAGATCCGATAATTCCACCAGCAATTTCATGGCCTTTATAAAGCAATGTAGGTGCCACAACACAACGACATGACTGTAACAAGTAACCCGAAAAATTGGCCTGTGATTGCATATTTGTGTGATTTTCCAAGAAAATCTATCTCTATATCTAAACGTCTATTTTCTATTTTTATATTATGATCGTTATTTTTTTCAGCCATGGATAATATGCGTTCTGCCGCTCCTGGCAGTATGTGCTCATACTTCTCCAGTGCTTCTGGTGGTGGAATGGGTCCAGAAAACGCCAGTGAACTGCTTTGGTGCCTAACGACTAGTTTTTCGCTATTAGTCGCGGCAATGTCTTGAGGTGATTTTTTCTTCGATAAATATTTTTTGTTCTTCTTCGATCTCATTTTCGAATTCTCCGATGGCGAATCGCAAAGAATCGCCAGTGCGCTCCCAGGCAGCCTTCATCCTTTCTTCGGGATTTTCAAAATACTCAAATCGCCTTTTTCTCTCTGGATATTCATATATGTTGAAAATAGAACCCGCTCCGACAAGAAACGCATTTAGATACTCTCGATCGATCATTTTTTTACCTTTATTCCAACTTCATTATGAAATTTGGTTACAGATGTAGGGCGTAAATCGCCTCTACTCAGTCATAATTTTAATTATGAACTATCAATAAGTCCACATATTTTACATATAGCATAAAGCCGTGCTTGTTTTTAATGAGCCGTTGCAGTTTTAAGCGTTGTTATTGATGCTGTCTCTAGGCATTGATAGATTCATTCTAACCCAGCCCCCGTTCAATATCCGCGATTATCGCCTTCGCCGCACTTAGCGGGTCATCGGCTCGGGTAATGGGTCTGCCGACAACCAGGTAATCGGCGCCGTCAATGATTGCCTGGTAAGGGGTTAGGTGTCGTTTGTGTTCATCATGCGGCGCACCAGGCGGACGGATACCGGGCGTTACGATCAAGAACTCGCGGTCGCTGTACTGTTGCCGCAGTGCGCTCACAGACTCCCCCGATGCGATCAGTCCCTCGCAACCGGCATCCAATGCCATGCGGGCGCGATAGTCGATCACTTTGCCTGTGGTTAAGGTCGCATCAATCGTTGCGTACACGTCTCTCATGTCGGCCTCATCCATGCTGGACAGTGCGGTTATCATCAAGAGGCGGGGCGTATCGTTGCCCTTGCGGCCTTTCTTTGCGGCCTGGACGGTCGCCCCGTTGCCGTGAATGGTCAGCAATGCAATGCTGCCCTTGAGTGCTTGCGGTATGTTGGCGACAGCGGACGTGATTGTTGTGTCGATGTCGTTCATCTTTAAGTCGAGAAAGACTTGTTTGCCGCGCTCGGCAAGCGTTCTGATGATACCCCATCCCGCGCCGATGAAGAGCTGCCATCCGACTTTATAGAAGGATACGGCATCGCCTAGCGCATCGACCATCGACATGGCTTCGTCTGTAGTATCAAAGTCCAGGGCTACGATCAAGCGTTCTTGTGGTGTGATGTTGTCGGGTAGATATTTGTTCATGGTTCTTTGCTTTCGTTAAAAATAAGTCTTAATGAAGGAACAAATATAGCTTTATGATCGATTAATTTTTAAGTAACCCTGTTTAGGAATTTAAGATGTTATTCCCTTTCCTGAATATAGGATAAAGCATTTTTAAGGCAGTCTTGACCGTTCTTGAATCTACCCAATCCGGTATTGCAACTATCGCAAATAAAATCTCTAATATCTCCAGTATGGTGATTGTGGTCGGCTACTATCTTAGCTGTTACGCCAACAATAGACCTTTTTTGACATATCGGGCATTTGAATTTACTGCCTTTGCTAGGGCGTTGTTTTTCAAATTGTTTTGCTTGCCGGCTTTTCGGCGCTCTTTTGTCAATATCCGTCCGGCATCTTGTGCATGATGGCCGCCGTACTATGCCTTTGATATTGTTCTGGTTGCGGGCAAAGTTATCAATACTTAAAAGACAATGGCATATATTGCAAATCTTATACGAATATTGATCCCCCGTAAGCAAGACATCAACGGATATAACATCATATTTTGTTACCGACCACACCTCATCTGGCCCTATCAGCCAAACTATTGCATACCCGTCTGTTTGCTTTTGCAGTATCCCTACAGAATTAACCGGGAAATGCTGTTTATACTTCTCGACAACGCCTTGTTCATGTTTGTAGCCTTCTCCATTCGGGCAGTAAATCCAATTTTCCATATCACGTTGACAAGTTTATTGATGCCAAGCGTTTTTTAGCAATTAAAATATATTCCTTGGATATGTCTATGCCTACCCAGTTTCGACCATTCATATGTGCCATCTTGCATGTAGTGCCACTTCCACACATCGGATCAAGTACACTGTCGCCCGGGTTGCTCCATGAGAGTATATGATCTTTTGCCAACTGTTCTGGGAATATAGCCGGATGCTCAAAAGCTACCTTGTCGGCCGTGCTACCGCCAAACCCAACTGCATATTGCCAGATGTTGTTTTTAACTTTTTCTTTTTTCAGTTTAACCGCGCGTTTTCGATTAACAGCATCAGGCCCTTTGCCGTATACGGCCGTCTCCCACCCGTTTCGTACTGTAGGCGTTTTTAACGGATTAAAAGTTTTTGGCTTACCCTTGCTGAATATCAACATCAACTCATAACATGGGGTATAAGCGTTGGATCGTGGGAAAGGCGTGTTTTTTTTCTGATATATCATGACATCATGCACCGACCAGCCGACATCACGTCCTATAAAAGCATGTTCAAAGCTAGATAGGCTTCGACTACCGGCAATACGCTCACCAACAACCCAAACACAAACGCCACCAGGAGCAGTTACTCGATAGACCGCAGATAACATCTGTTTCGCATCAAACTTGTAGCCGTTATAATTTCTTAAGTTTTCATACGGTGGGCTGGTGACGGTCAAATCAAATACATCAGTGCTATATTTTCGCAATAGACTAGCGGCATCACCCGCATAAAAACAATTAAACGCCATGCCAGTGTGCTCATCTTGCTTAAGCAATTTCATACAGCCATGTTTTTTATTATCGTCTCGTTCTATAAATTGACTTGTATAATTTTAATCAGACAATATCGACAAGTCCACACATATCAAATAAAAATACATGATCATGCCCCTCGTGGTCGGGCGTTTGTTATACCACAAGACATAAGAAACCGGAGATGGTTGCCAAAGGCGGGCGGCAAAGTTATTATCGAATTTGGCGACAAAGAGTTAAATATATGGGACCGCCCGGCTTATAACATTGAATGCCAAAGAGAATAAACTTTGTATTCTGCTTGTTAAGGGATAAATACACTGTAAATGGCAAAAAGGCGCATCGCCATATAAAATATAAATTGCTTGATAATCCTGTGATTTATTAAACGTTGCGCCTTAAAACGGGGGCTATGGTATGGCAACATATTTATTCAAGAATTACACAGGAACAGCTTTTAGAATTAATTTCTAAACATGCACAGAAAAATAAAAACCATCAATGCTGAGGAACGTTGTAATGTCAGTCGATAAATTAAAAAAAGCGATGTGTGGCGTGTTGGCCGTTGCATTATATCTGGCAAGCGGCACGGTATTTGCCGCATTAACTGATATGCCACTCAACTTGACCCGAGGCGTGACCGAAACCAGCCAAAGGGTCTACGATTTACACATGATCATTCTGTACATCGTTACAGTGATTGGCATCATCGTCTTTGGGGTAATGTGCTGGTCAATTTTTCACCACAGGAAGTCCAAAGGCGCGGTCGCGGCGCAATTTCATCACAGCACCACGGCCGAGATAATCTGGACGATTATCCCCATCATTATACTGGTCGCTATGGCCGTGCCGGCAACGAAAACCTTGGTATTCATGGAACAAACCAGCGATGCCGAGATGACATTAAAAGTTACCGGCTATCAATGGAAATGGCGGTATGATTATCTCGAAGAAGGTGTCACCATCTGGAGTGCGCTGCACGAAGACAGCAATAAAGCCCGCCAAAGAGACCCAAGCATCGATCCTGAAACTGTCGAAAATTATTTATTAGAGGTTGATAACCCGATAGTGCTTCCCGTTGATACAAAAATTAGAATCCTGACCACCGCCGACGATGTAATCCATGCCTGGTGGGTGCCAGCGCTTGGCTGGAAACGGGATGCGATCCCGGGTTTCATCACGGACAACTGGACTAATATTAAAGAGCCAGGCATCTACCGGGGCCAGTGTGCGGAATTGTGTGGCCGGGATCATGCCTTTATGCCGATTGTCGTGCATGCGGTTCCCAAGGCAGAATATGTGGCTTGGATAGAAACACAAAAGGCCGAACAGGCCGCCTCGGCTGCGAGTGCCAACAAGACATTTACCAAGGATGAACTTATGCGCAAAGGCGAACAAATATATACCACGCAATGCGCCGCTTGCCACCAGGCTGAAGGGCAAGGTATCGAGGGGGTGTTCCCCTCCCTGGTTGGCGGTGCCATCGCTACCGGTCCGGCGGCAGACCATATAGATATTGTATTGAACGGCAAAAACCTGATGCCAGCATTTAAAGAACAGTTAAATGATGCGGAGCTAGCGGCGGTTATTACCTTTGAACGTAACAAGTGGGGTAATTATGAAAAAATCACTGCTAAAGGTCATGCGGATGTTGTTCAACCGGCTGATGTGAAGGCAACAAGATAATCAAAAATATTTGGATTTTAATGAATAGTTAAATGAGGATAGATAAATGAGCTACGCGGCTGTCCACGACGACGTACACCACGATCACAAACCAACCGGTATCGGCCGTTGGCTGTTTTCCACAAACCATAAAGATATTGGCACCATGTATATGGTGTTCGCCTTAATAATGTTTTTTATCGGCGGCGCGATGGCGATGGTTATTCGCTTGGAGCTGTTTCAGCCCGGCTTGCAATTCGTTGACCCGCAGTTTTTCAACTCCATGACCACCGTTCATGCACTGGTCATGATCTTTGGTGCGGTGATGCCGGCTGGTGTTGGCCTTGCCAACTGGATGATCCCAATGATGATAGGTGCCCCGGATATGGCATTCCCACGCATGAACAATATGAGCTTCTGGATCCTGCCGTTTGCCTTCGCCTTATTATTATCCACCTTCTTCATGCAAGGCGGTGCCCCTGCGGGTGGCTGGACCATGTATCCACCATTGGTCTTGCAACTCGGCGATGGCTTGCCTTTTCTGATCTTTGCCGTGCATTTTCTTGGCATCTCATCGATCATGGGCGCGATTAATATTATTGCGACCGTATTTAATATGCGTGCGCCAGGCATGACCTTTATGCGATTACCACTGTTTGTCTGGACCTGGATTATTACCGCGTTTTTGCTGATCGCAGCCATGCCTGTACTGGCGGGTGCTGTCACCATGTTGTTGACGGATAAATACTTTGGCACGGCCTTTTTTGATGCGGCGGGTGGCGGCGACCCGGTATTGTTTCAGCATGTGTTCTGGTTCTTTGGTCATCCAGAAGTCTATATTCTGGTATTACCGTCATTTGGCATCATTTCGCAGATAATCCCGACTTTTGCCCGCAAACCATTATTTGGTTATGCATCCATGGTTTACGCCACCGCGTCGATCGCCTTTCTCTCATTCTTTGTCTGGGCGCACCACATGTTTACCGCCGGTATGCCGCTGGCTGGCGAGTTGTTCTTCATGTACGCAACCATGGCCATTGCCGTGCCGACTGGTGTTAAAGTTTTCAACTGGACAGCAACGATGTGGCGAGGTTCGATGACCTTTGAAACGCCCATGCTCTTTTCTATTGGTGTTTTATTCATGTTTACCTTGGGCGGGTTCACAGGATTGATGATGGGTATAACGCCTGTCGACTTCCAGTACCATGATACTTATTTCATCGTTGCGCATTTCCACTATGTCCTCGTACCAGGGATCGTTTTCGGCATAATCGCGGGTGTTTATTACTGGCTGCCGAAATGGACTGGTTACATGTACGATGAAACATTAGGCAAATGGCATTTTTGGTTATCCACTATTTCGGTGAACGTGTTGTTCTTCCCCATGCACTTTCTGGGTTTGGCCGGTATGCCGCGGCGCATTCCAGACTACAATACGCAATTTACCGATTGGAATCAGATCATCAGTATTGGTGGTCTGGCATTTGGTTTGAGTCAATTAATTCTGGTCTGGGTTGTTATCAAGTGCGTGCGCGGTGGCGAAAAAGCAACCGATCAGGTCTGGGAAGGGGCCCATGGCTTGGAGTTTACCCTGCCATCGCCCCCGCCATTCCATAGTTTTACGACACCACCAAAAGTAACGGAAGCGATGGCGCATTCATAAATCATGAAAGACATGGGCGATAAAGAACAAACAGTCGCGGCAAAGGAATTAGCGGCAAAGAACAGGCGACTCGTCATTATTTTGGCTTTGGTCGCGTTTGGTTTTTATGTCGGCTTTATCATGTATTACAGTTAGTTATGTCCGCTGCAGCCACACGTACCGCAAAAAAGCTTTTTATCTTTGCCATCGCGATGTTTGGTTTTGGTTATGCCATGGTGCCTTTGTACAACGTTTTTTGTGATGTCACCGGGCTACGGCTGAAGGGTAAAACCGGGGAGATAACGGAGACTGTTGCCGCAACGGTTTACGTTGATCCAAATCGGCTGGTGACGGTGGCGTTTGATACGAATGTAAACTCTGCCTTGCCATGGCGGTTTAAGGCACAGCAATACACAATGAAGGTGCATCCAGGTGTCATCACGGAAGCGGTATTTGTTGTTGAGAATAATTCAAATGCAACGGTGATTGGAAGAGCGGTGCCCAGCGTCGTGCCTACGCAAGCGGCTTTGTTTTTCAACAAAACAGAATGTTTTTGTTTTACTAAACAGACGCTTACCGCTGGTGAGCGTAAAGAAATAGTGGTGCGTTTTGTGGTTGATTCAAAATTGCCGAAAAAAATAAATACAATGACGCTTTCATACACGTTTTATGAGGCCGCAGATAGTAAAAATGTTGCTCAATCCGATAGCAACACTGTCAAGGCGATAGATATAAAAAGTTGAACAATAATTGATTGAAATGAGGAGTAGTTATGTCTGACTCACACGGCACTTATTTTATACCGGAACCGAGCCGCTGGCCGCTTGTTGGAAGCTTGGCGTTATTTATCTCTTTTATCGGCGGTGGCATGATGTTGAATGGATCGGGTTTCGGCACATTTATCCTCGGGCTTGGCATCGGTGCCGTGATTTATATGTTTTGTGGTTGGTTCGCAGATGTGATTGGTGAGAGTCTTGCCGGCAATTACAACAAGCAAGTTGATATAAGTTTCCGTTGGGGAATGAGCTGGTTTATTTTTTCTGAAGTCATGTTTTTTGCGGCCTTCTTTGGTGCTTTGTTCTATATCCGTGTTTTTTCGGTGCCATGGTTAGGTGGTGAAGGTTCGGGTTTTACAACCAACGCATTTCTGTGGCCTGATTTCAAAGCAGTGTGGCCATTATTAATGACACCTGATATGACCTTGCTTGATGACAAGGGCCTGCCGCTCGCGTCTAGTTTTGTACCGATAAAGGGCATTATCCCGGCTTTTGATATACCGGCCATCAACACGGCCATACTGTTAGCTAGCGGGGCGACAGTAACGTTTGCACATTGGGCTTTACAGAAAGACAATCGCGCCGGGCTTTGCTGGTGGTTGGCCGCAACGGTGTTGCTTGGTTTTATCTTCGTCTATTTTCAAATTGCCGAGTATGCACATGCCTACCATGATTTGGATTTAACGATGAACTCAGGCGTGTATGGGTCGACTTTTTTCATGCTAACCGGTTTTCATGGGTTTCATGTGACCATGGGCGCGATGATGTTGCTGGTTATTTTGATAAGGGCAATGAAGGGACATTTTTCCAGACAGGATCATTTTGCCTTTGAAGGCGTTGCCTGGTATTGGCATTTTGTTGACGTGGTCTGGTTGGGCCTGTTTGTATTTGTCTATTGGCTCTAGATAAACGCTATCCTTGGTTAAAAGGCGTTGCAAATGCAGCGCCTTTTCTGTTTGCGCAGACTGAGACCTTTGCACTAAAGCACTAGCCCCGCCTAACCCGGCTTGACTCAGCCTGGCCCAGCCCGATCCAGCCTAACCCGGCTTGATCCCCGCCGATCCAGCTTGAATCATTGCAGGCATAATATTCAAATAAGGTGTTTTGTGCAAAGGTCTCAATCTGTTATTGTCCAAGACCGTGGGGCTGTATCCAGCCAAGCAGATAACCGACAATTAATAAAATAAAGAGAATAATAGAAAGGCCTACCCTAAAGGTGAGTGAGGTAACCAGACGGTTAGACTTAGGATCATCATTGATCATGAAAAATAAACCAGAGGTCAACGAGGCGATAATCATTAAAAACAAAATACCAATAAATATCTTGAAAAGAATAGCAATGCTCATGGATGAAACCCCTTAGCTAATAGCGGTAGTATAAACCAGCATGTAAATGTAGGTGTCACTTGAAGAAGACAATATAAATTGGTTAATTGAAACTAAAGAATTTTATAACCCAGATTACTCTAGTCGTTCTAATTGGTTGGATATAAGAGCTTTGGGTGGAACCATAACAGTTGAGTATTCCACTGATTCAGGAAATAGTTGGTTTCCTTGGATTACTTATACTTTTGGGTCTGCTTATGAGAAGAGAAGATTTTTTAAACAGGTAAAGTTTAGCCGTATACGATTCAGATTTCATGGCATGATGTCTGGAGTCAGGATAAACTCTTTTGGTTTTAAATACATGCCAGAATCACAACACTAATGGAACACGATGTTCCACCAGGAGGTATCAAATGTCATTTATGGATTTTCTACATAAATGAATTTAATTATTGGGAAATGGTCGTTTTGCCCGAAACCAATCATCAGCTACCTAGCGTTGATCTTTGTTGGTTTATTTATAACGCTGGGCGGCTGGCAACTAGACCGCGCCGAACAAAAGAGAGTGCTATTTGCTGAATTTGAAAAAAAACAAGCGGGGGCTGCGAGACATCTTAACCATGAAAAAATAGCGTTAGATGACACATTAACCTGGCAACCTGTTAATGCGCACGGTTTTTTTTTGGAACAATACCAAATATTGTTGGATAACCAAGTCGCTCAAGGCAAGATTGGCTATTTTGTGTATACCCCTTTCGTGTTTGCGGCGGGCGCACCTGTTATTTTAGTCAATCGCGGTTGGGTGCCGATGGGGCGTTATAGACAAACGGTGCCTGAATTGACAAAAACAAATGGCAAAGTAGGCATAGTCGGCATCATCAAAGGCGAACCCAATACCGGTTTATTGTTAAATGATGCCGAGCCCGAGGTCTTAAGCGATACAGTCTATCGTGTGCAACGCATTAGCATTGATGATCTACAGGTGTTGCTGGATAAAAAAATGTTGCCTTATATTATAAGATTGTCGCCGGAATCAGCCCATGGCTATCGTCGAAAATGGCAACCTCCCGGCTCAGGAGAGAGTCGGCATTTAGCGTATGCTTTTCAATGGTTTGCTTTTGCGGCGGCCGTATTGGTTATTTATTTAGTCTTGAATATTAAAAAAACGGATGCGTGAAGAAGGTAATAAAAAAAACCGGCTGGTACTCATTTTGGTCATAGCAGTTTTTCTGAGTCCAGTTATATTGTCATGGCTAGTTTTTAATTATACGGATTATCTTGAAAAAAGAGGGACATCAAACCATGGTGATCTCATTATTCCCATCAGGCCCATAGCCGATCTTGCCCTGCTTGATCCTGTCAATACAGATCGAAAAGAAAGCCTGCATGGCAAGTGGAGCATGGTATATGTGGCGCAGTCGTGTGACGATGTTTGCATGGATAATGTTTATCGTATGCGACAGATTCATATCGCAATGGATAAACATTCATTGCGTGTGCAAAGAGTCTTGCTACTAACGGGGCAACAAGCAAACGAATTATCCGGATTGTTGAATGATTATGCGGGCCAGCAAGTGGTGAATACCAGAGGGGTGAATAGTGATGCGTTGCTTGCTGTGTTCAGGTTAAAAAATACAGATGACCCATTAACAATGGGCCGCATCTATATCGTCGACCCCATGGGCAATTTAATGATGAAATTTGAATCGACTGCAAACCCCAAGGATATCATGGCCGATCTAAAAAAATTATTAAGGGCCTCACGCATCGGCTAGCCTATAAAAATTATGCGCCTAGATTCAGCCTTGCTAAACCTTACCCGTAGTGCCTGTGCGTTGACATTGATCGTTATTGTATTGGGTGCGTATGTGCGTTTGTCCGATGCGGGTTTAGGTTGTCCAGATTGGCCTGGTTGCTATGGAAAATTAGTAGTACCGACGGCTACTGATCAAATAAACGAGGCCCATGTCGCCTATCCAGAAAGGCCACTCGCACCTGCTAAGGCTTGGAAAGAAATGGTGCATCGCTATGTGGCCGGTGCCTTGGGCATCTTGATCTTGATCATGGCAATCATGGTCTGGAGCAAGCCATCACTATCAGACAGACGTATATTGCCTACCGTTTTATTGTGCCTGGTTGTTTTCCAGAGCTTATTGGGCATGTGGACGGTCACGTTGTTGCTGAAGCCCATCATCGTTATGTTGCATCTGCTTGGCGGATTAACGTTGCTTGCCTTGCTTTATTGGTCGGTACTCAGACAACAGTCACGCCGGGGCCTCTTTATCGGCACGGGCGATAAAGCGTTATTGCCGCTGGTGATAGTTGGCCTGGCCATCCTGGTGATGCAGGTAGCATTGGGGGGTTGGACGAGTGCAAACTATGCGGCACTCGCGTGTCCAGATTTTCCGACCTGTCAGGGCGTTTGGTGGCCAAGCATGGATTTCAACGAAGGGTTTATGCTATGGCGCGGATTGGGCGTTGATTATGAGGGCGGTGTGTTGCATGGGAGCGCAAGAACGGCCATCCACATGACCCATCGCATAGGTGCGCTGATCACATTTATCACGCTATTGTGGGTTGCCGCCTGCGCGATCAAGTCCGGCAAGATGCTACTCAGACTGACAGGCGGAGTCACTGCGGCACTATTGTTTGCGCAAGTCTCTCTAGGCATCGCCAATATAAAATTATTCCTGCCGCTATCAGTAGCGGTGGCGCACAACGGGGTAGCTGCGTTATTATTATTGTCTTTGGTAACGTTGCTCCACCATTGTTTACCAGACGACTAAACATAATCAGGAGTTTACCTCTGGAAGACCAGCTAGTAACAACAGATACAACCGCCGTTGCTTGGCGGGATTACCTTGCGCTTTGTAAACTGAAGGTGGTCGCGCTCATCGTTTTTACGGCCGTTGTCGGCATGTTTTTGGCGACACCCGCAATGGTGCCTTGGGATATTTTGATTTATGGCGTGCTCGGAATTGGCTTGGCGGCCTGTGCGGCGGCGACCATAAACCATGTTGTCGATCATAAAATTGACTCAATTATGGCGCGCACCAAGTGCCGGCCGCTTCCGAAAGGCAAGATCAATTTGCCAAACGCGGTCATCTTCGCCTGTTTTCTGGGAACGCTTGCCATGGGCTTCCTGGCTTTTTTCGTCAATCCGCTTACAGCGGGGTTAACCGCCCTTTCGCTAATGGGTTATGGCTTTGTTTATTCCATGTACCTAAAACGTGCAACGCCGCAAAATATTGTTATTGGTGGTGCAGCCGGCGCGGCCCCGCCCGTATTAGGCTGGGTTGCAGTCACCGGGACATTGGATCCGAATTCACTGCTATTGTTTCTGATAATTTTTGCCTGGACACCACCGCATTTCTGGGCACTTGCGATTTATCGACGAGAGGAATATGCGCAAGTTGATATCCCCATGTTGCCTGTTACGCATGGGGTTGAGTTCACGCGCTTGCATATACTTTTATATACCATCATCCTGTTCATCGTAGCGTTGTTGCCTTATCTGGTGGGCATGTCGGGGTTCTTTTATCTGATCGGCGCGGTGTTGTTGGGGGGCGGGTTTCTTTACTATGCGATTCGTATGCAGTTTGATCATGCAGACCGCCTGGCCATGCAGATGTTTTCTTTCTCCATTGTTTACCTGATGGCGCTGTTTGCCTGTTTGTTGATTGACCACTATATCCCGCTGGTCGCCAGCATAATCGAGGTTTAAGCCTATGCTGAAAATGTGTTGCAGTGCCGATTTTATCTCTGTTCAACTGAACTGTAGTATTGATCGGCAATCACATACCATGTCTCGAGGAGAAAAAATATGCAGCGTAGACAATTCATCATACAGGCTGGCAGTATTGTTGGCGGGTTTATGGTAATGGGATCAGGGGTCTTGGCGCATCCAATTAATAACGAGCTAGATCTTACGCCGCTGGATAAAAAGCGCGATGAATGGCGCCCTTTGGTCTCAAGTAGCGAATACAACATACTCTTTGAAGAAGGCACCGAGCCGTCGGGTTCAAGCCCTCTGAATCATGTAAAAGAAGATGGTACCTTTATTTGTGCGGCCTGTTATCTACCGTTGTTTGAGTTTGATAAAAAATATGAGAGCGGTACGGGTTGGCCAAGTTTTTACAATGTGATCGCTGGTCGAGTTGCTACCAAACTTGACTTGAAATTGATCTGGCCACGGAAAGAATACCATTGTATTCGTTGTGGCGGTCATCAAGGCCATGTGTTTGAAGACGGTCCGGAACCGACCGGGTTGCGTTATTGCAATAACGGTTTGGCACTAAAATTTATTCCGGTCGCTAAACCGCTTCCTAAACTACGCAGTTAACCATGCTCCGATTAATACTTGCGGCATTGATATACAATTTTTCACTTACCGCGTCTGCGGCGAATGATGTTGCTATCTTTGCGGGTGGTTGTTTCTGGTGTATGGAAAGCCCGTTTGATGAGATGGATGGTGTTATCAGCTCAACCGCAGGTTATACGGGCGGCCATACCGAGCATCCAAACTATAAACAAATCTCTTCTGGTACAACCGGTCATTACGAAGCAGTACAAATTGAATATGATTCGAGCAAGGTTAGTTTTGATGAATTGCTGGCAGTCTATTGGAAAAATATTGATCCGTTTGATGCCGACGGGCAGTTCTGTGACAAAGGCCCACAATACCGCGCGGCCATCTTTACCAGGAATGATGAAGAAAAAGAATTAGCCAATAAAAGTAAAGCATCACTACAAGAAAAGTTGGACGGTAAGGCGGCCATAGTAACGGCCATTCTGCCCGCTAAAAAGTTTTATGCAGCCGAAGATTATCATCAAGATTATTATCTAAAGAATCCGATACGTTATAAATACTATCGCTATCGTTGTGGTAGGGACGAAAGATTGAAACAGGTAGAAAATATAATCAATCCGAAGTGATATTTTAGGTTAAAGTCAGTGGCATCTGATGCAAGGCATATCGTTTTCAGTAGTTGAGATCGATTATATATGCTGATGCTACGCCGCTAAACAAAAGCGACTTTAATTATTACAAACTGGACAAGCGGGATCTTTTTTAAGTATGGCCTGGCTCCAATCCATGTGTAATACATCTAGCAACATTAATTTTCCTTGCAGGGTAAGGCATATCGTTTTCAGTAGTTGAGATCGATTATATATGCTGATGCTACGCCGCTAAACAAAAGCGACTTTAATTATTACAAACTGGACAAGCGGGATCTTTTTTAAGTATGGCCTGGCTCCAATCCATGTGTAATACATCTAGCAACATTAATTTTCCTTGCAGGGTATCGCCAATACGCATTAGTAACTTCAGCGTTTCATTGGCCTGTATGCTGCCAATAATACCTAATAACGGTGCCATAACGCCATTGGCCGTGCAGGTCTCCTGAGCTGCCACATCATCACCGTATAAACAGCGATAACAGGGCGATGTCTCATCGCGTGGATCAAATACAGTGACTTGTCCTTCGAAACGAATTGCAGCACCAGAGACCAGCGGCGTTTTCGTTTTCACAGAGACTTCATTCAACGCAAACCGCGTCTGAAAATTATCAGAGGCATCGACAATAACATCGGCCTTTATGGCCTCGTTGCATAGCGCTTCGCCTTGCAAGACATGATCGATACATTCGATATGGACATCTGGGTTGATTGCTTGTAGGTGTTGCTTTGCCGATTCAATCTTGGGCCGACCCATATCTTGAGTAGTATGCAATATCTGCCGTTGCAAGTTGCTAATGTCGACGGTATCGAAATCCACTAAGACGAGTTGGCCAATGCCGGCACTTGCTAAATAAATCGATACGGGCGAGCCGAGTCCACCAAGCCCAATAACCAGCACACGGGCTGCATTGAGCTTTTCTTGTCCACCGGCATCAATCTCCGGTAGCATCATGTGACGACTGTATCTTAGTAGTTGATCGTCATTCATCATATCGTGTGTCTAATGTAAGCCAAGAATATGCATCTAATCTGTTCAAGGTTTGTGATCCCGAGAGTCCTCGTTCTTAACGCTGGTCTATACTTATCTTCAAGTGGTCTTGTACCCCATACTGACACGCTCTATGCCACTGTAGTCTTTAATCGTGGTCGCGATATAGCCATTATCGCGTAACAGTTGTCGGACTTGTTCAGCTTGATTATAACCATGTTCAAGCAACAACCAACCCGGCGTATTTAAATATGTCTGTGCTTGTTGGATGATGGTGCGTATATCATGCAGGCCGTCTGCACCCGATACTAAGGCACTGATCGGTTCAAAGCGAACATCACCCTGGTTTAGATGGGGATCGTCTATACAGATATACGGCGGGTTGCTGATGATCAAATCATAGGTATTGATGTCAGGGATTTTGAACCAGTTTGCCAGCTTAAAATCAATGTGTTTTATATTGTGCTTTGCCGCATTTGATTTTGCGATCTTAAGTGTGCCTGTATTTGCGTCTGTAGCCGTAATTATTACATGGGGTCGTTCAGATGCGATGGCAATGGCGATAGCACCCGTGCCAGTACCGAGTTCAAGAATCCGGGTTGTAGCATCTTCAGGTATCTGTGCCAGCGCGACCGCAACTAATAATTCGGTTTCAGGTCTTGGAATAAACGTATCGGGATTGACTTGTAATGCCAGCGACCAAAATTCCTTCTGTCCACAAAGGTAGGCAACGGGATGACCTGCGGCACGCAAAGCGATCAATTTATTAAATGACGCAATCTCTGTAGCGGATAATATTTGTTCGGGGTATGTGTAAAGTTGGGTGCGTTCACATTTCAATACTGAACAAAGTAATATTTCTGTATCGAGTCTGGCACTGCTAGATGCTGTCAGTTTTTGTCGCGCCTGGCCTAGTGCCGTAACGATTTGCATGGTATTGATGAGCGTTGCTACTTAAGCATTGATCGAGGTAAGTAGATCAGCCTGATATTCACTGATCAAAGGATCAATCACTATGTCTACATTGCCTTCCAGAAACTCGTCAAGTCGATACAGCGTCAGGTTGATACGATGATCAGTGACTCGACCTTGCGGGAAATTATAAGTACGAATACGTTCCGAGCGATCACCGCTGCCCACCAGTTGGCGTCGATTTTCTGCTTCCTCATTTTGCTGTTTATCGTGTTCGCGATTGCGTAATTTTGCCTGTAATACAGACATGGCGCGGGCCTTATTTTTATGTTGTGAGCGTTCATCCTGACATTCGATGATGGTGTTTGTTGGTATATGCGTAATACGGATCGCAGAATCCGTTTTATTGACATGTTGACCGCCCGCACCGGATGCACGAAAGGTATCGATGCGTAGATCAGCGGGATTGATTATTATTTCATCGATTTTATCTGCCTCGGGTAGTACCGCAACAGTACAGGCTGATGTGTGTACACGACCTTGTGATTCGGTTGCGGGCACACGTTGCACACGATGCGTGCCTGATTCAAATTTCAGTCTTGAATAAGCCGCCTCACCGATGATACGCATGATGCGCTCTTTATAACCTGTAAGACCACTTTCGGTTGCGCTGATATGTTCTACCGTCCACGACCTGGTTTCAGCATAACGTGTATACATACGCATCAAGTCCCCTACAAATAAGGCCGCTTCTTCACCACCTGTGCCAGCACGGATCTCAAGAAAGAGGTTACTGTTGTCGGCAGGATCTTTGGGTAGTAGCAGTATTTGTAATTTTTCCTCAAGGCCGCCATGTTTTATTTTGGCCTGTTTTAGCTCTTCTGCCGCCAATCCCTGCATTTCCTTATCACCGTCTTTTAATATCTCGTCTGCATTTTTAATATCATTTGCTACCCTCAGATATTGTTTGAAACAACTGACTATAGGGCGCACCTCTGCATATTCTTGTGACAATTCACGGAATTTATTTTGCTTGCTGATTATTGTTGGATCAGAAAGTAGGCCCTCAAGCTCTTCCTGTCGCTCTAATAATTTTTCAAGTTTTAAATGTAATGATTTTTTCATGGTTATGTTGTTGGTTATTGGCGACCACGTCTGATCAGGCAATACAATTACGGCTAGTGGCAACGGTTACGGCTTCTTGTCTTTATGGCTGGCGTGTGCTTTCAGACCGTATAATTCTTCAACAGCCTGTAACAAGTCGTCCCGATTTTGAACACTTGCATCACGGAGTCTGGTACTGGGGACATGGATTAATTTATTAGTCAGGTTGCGAGTGGTTTCTAGTAAGGTTGTCTCAGGGTCGGCACCGTTTTTTAGTTTCAGCAATCCCTTCTGTATGACCTCGTTCTGAATCTGCTCTGCTTGACCACGTAATGCGCAGATGATCGACACAGCATCAAGTGAACTCAGCCATTCCATATATTCTCGTGTCTGTGCATCAATAATTTTTTCTGCTTGTCTTGCCGCATTTTGTCGGCTTTTCAGATTTTCCTGTACGATGTTTTTTAAATCGTCAACATTGTATAAATAAACATCGTCCATATCAGCAACGTCAACGGCTATATCGCGTGGTACAGCGAGATCTACCATAAACACGGGATGGTGTTTTCTGATTTTTATGGCACTTTCAACAATGGTCTTGTCGAGGATAGGTAAAGTGCTGGCTGTGGATGAAATCACAATATCAGCTTCGGCCAGATGTTTTGGTATATCGCCAATCTGTATGGCATAGACAGCATATTCACGGGCTAATTGTTGTGAACGTGCTAATGTACGATTTGCAATAATCATGCGATTTAAACCATTGTCATGCAGATGTCGGGCAACGAGTTCAATCGTGTCTCCAGCACCAATCAAAAGTGCGGTTTGATTTTTTAAGTCGCCGAATATCTGTTGCGCCAGGCGCATGGCCGCATAGGCGATGGAGACGGGATGATTGCCAATGGTGGTACTGTTTCTAACTTCTTTTGCAACATGAAAGGAATGTTGAAACAGGCGATTTAACTGATGGCCAATACTACCGGCATTGATCGCCTTTTGGTAAGCCTCTTTTAACTGGCCTAAAACTTGAGTCTCCCCCAGAATCATTGAATCAAGACCGCTTGCCACACGTAACACATGTCGAACCGCGTTTTGATCAGGGTGTTTATACAAAAATGGTCGTAATTGATCTTGCTTCATGCCATGAAAATTGTGTAGCCATTCAATGGGACTATGATTATTCTGTTGATCGACGTTGCAATATAGTTCGGTGCGATTACAAGTTGAGAGGATGGCCGCTTCATGTACACCATTTTGGTGTTTCAACTCGCTCAAGGCATCAGACACGGCGTCGCCACCGAAATTGATTTTTTCCCGAACTTCAAGCGGTGCTGTTGAGTGGTTAATTCCGCAGGCAATAAGCGTCATGGTTATGGCAATCAAATATTATTTATACGAAAATTCTGTGCCAGAATGTGGTCAAATACAAGGAAAACAAGACTAATTATTGTGCCGATTACCAGAGCGCGGAATATAATTGACAGCGTTGAGCAAAACAGATGCCCTAGTATTGCATCGCACAATGCAACGTTAGCCGCATGATCTTAACAGATAAACCCGCTACTATTATTTTCCATTCTGATCTGACAAAATGATTCACAAACAGTGTTTTTAATATAGCAAAAATGTCTCGATATTTATCCTACACAGACTTACTTAAATTACCTGTATTACTACTGGTTTTATTGCTTGGTGCTTGTGTTACGGCCCCAAAAGAGATTATTACTGAAAGCACTCCAATTACACCAGAAACGGAAACAGCGGCGGTCGCGACCCCTGATCCAGCCCCAGAGAGAGTATTGCCAGAGCGTCCAAAGATTGAGCTCACCGAGGATATTTTGTTCAAAATATTGCTTGCGGAAATAGCTGGACAACGTGGAAAAATTCAGATTGCCGTTGAAAATTATCTCAATTTGGCCAGAACAACTCGCGACCCCGTGGTTATTGAGCGGGCAACACGGATATCTGTTTATGCACGCGATAATGAGTCTGCTTATGAAGCAGCCATGCTGTGGATTGCCGTAGACCCGGAAAATCCTGACGCGCATCAGGTGTTGACGATAATGAACTTGCGCCAGGGCGATATTGATCAGGCATTACGTCATCTTGAAATCATCCTGGCGGGTAGTGAAGGGCAATTTGATCAAAAACTTTGGATGGTCGCGAATTTTCTTGATCGTGAAGATGATCGTATTGCGGCATTACAATTGATGGAAAGATTGATGGAAAATTATATGGATGATCCAGAGGCAATGTTTGCGTTCGCGCATGTGACTGCACGGATGGGTGCGCTGGATCGTTCTCAGGATTTACTAGAGCGCGTCCTGATACTAAAACCAGACAACGATGCGGCAGCGATGGCTTATCTTGCGCTATTAAGCAAGCAAGGAGAGCCAACTAAAGCACTGACATGGATTGAGTCTACGCTTAAAGATAAGGAGGATGATTTTAACCTGCGTATGGCCTACGCCAGGTTGTTGACGGAAGTGCAAAGATTTGATGATGCGCGACGACAATTTGAAATATTGTCTGCTCAGGCACCGAATAATGTCGATGTACTCTACGCGCTGGGCTTGCTCTATTTGCAAAACAATCGTCTGACTGCCGCCGAATCTTCTTTCATGCGCTTGACTAAATTAAAAAAACGGGTGTTTGACGCTAATTATTACCTCGCCCGTATTGCAGAAGAAAAAAACGAATTAGATAAGGCGAATGCGCTATACCAAGGTGTGCACGGTGGTGAAAACTATCTTGACGCACGCATACGCTTGAGTCTGGTGCTTGCCAAGCAAGGTGATGTCGATAAAGCATTGCGCAATATCCGCGCTATTCAAAAAACCGGGGATTCAAATCGATTAATCCTGATTCAGGCAGAAAGCGAAATACTTATTAATGCAAAGCGTTATCCAGAAGCCATGGTTCTGTTTGATGAGGCAATCGCCAATGAGAGTCATGCTGACCTACTCTATTCTCGCGCCATGTTAGCTGAAAATATGGGGCGGCTGGATATACTGGAGGCCGATCTCAGGACCATTCTTAAAGAAGATCCGAATAATGCCACGGCATTAAATGCGTTGGGTTATACGCTTGCCGACCGGACGGATCGATATGATGAGGCTTATGGCTATATAAAACGTGCCTATGAAATCAGGCCAGATAATTTTTATATATTAGATAGTATGGGCTGGGTGCTGTATCGTTTAGGACGATTGGATGAAGCGGTTGCATATCTGCAAAAGGCACATAAATTGAGAAACGATCCTGAAATTGCCGCTCATCTTGGTGAAGTGCTTTGGGTCAAGGGAGATGAACAGGCGGCTAAAGAAATTTGGGATACCGCGCTCAAAGATACGCCAACAGATGATCATTTATTGGATGTCATCGATCGATTCAAACCGTGATCCGCTCATTGCCAACACTATTACTGGCGGTATCGATGCTGAGTGCTTGTAGTTCCGCGCCCAAGATTGATGCCGGCCTAAAATCGCAACAGTGGTTGGAACATCAAATCGCCATCAGCGGTATTCATCGTTGGTATATCAATGGACGTGTAGCGGTTAAAAGCGAGCAAGAGAGCGGCACCGCCAGTTTGTTATGGGATCAATCTTTTGCAGATTATGAATTGCGCATTATCGCACCGTTAGGACAGGGGACTTACATTTTACAAGGCACTCGTGCTGGCATCATGATGCGTGATCCTGAAAATAATACCACGACGGCAAAAACGGCCGCCCAATTATTGTATGCCGCACTTGGCTGGAAACTACACCTTGGTGGCTTGCAATACTGGATACGCGGTGTACCCGAGCCCGCTACGACCTATAGCGGACTCGCGCTTGACGATAAAGGCCGACTCACGCATGTACAACAATCCGGTTTCGATATTCATATCTCACGCTATACCGAGCAAGATGGCATCTCATTACCCGAAAAATTAACCATTAAGAGTGATGATCTGCAGTTAAAGTTACTTGTGCAAAACTGGGAGATATAATGGTTATGATTAAAAAGCCAGGATCGTTGCATGCGTACTGGCTGTTTGCGTCTTTGCAAGGCACTTTCTCGTTAGCACAAAAAATATTATCTTTAGAGGCATTCAAAATAAAGTTGATTACGGTGATAAATTGCGTAGTTCTGGATGGCCGGCCCCGGCAAAATTAAATCTATTTTTACATATTACAGGTCAACGGCCAGATGGCTATCATCTACTACAGACCGTGTTTCAGTTTATTGATCTGGCTGATGAGCTTGATTTTACTATTTTAGATTCCGATATGATCGCGTGTCGTTCAACCTTGAAAAACGTTGCGGCTGTTGATGATCTGGTTGCAAGAGCCGCACATTGCTTAAAAAAAAATACCGGTTGTATGCAGGGCGTTGATATTAATGTCAGTAAAAAAATTCCTGTTGGTGGTGGTTTGGGTGGCGGCAGTTCCGATGCGGCAACAACATTGGTTGCGTTAAATGAATTGTGGCGTTGTGGCTTATCGACAGAGGAATTGGCTGGTTTAGGACTCTCGCTAGGGGCTGATGTGCCGGTATTTGTCCAGGCCCATGCGGCCTGGGCTGAAGGTGTCGGCGAAAATCTGATCCAGATAACGCCAGAAGAATGTATTTATCTCGTCATACATCCAGGTTGCAGTGTTGCGACGGCGAGCGTATTTAACGCAGATGATTTGACACGGAATACATCGACAATCACAATACGCGACTTTCTCGAAAGAGGCGGGATTAATGACTGTGAATCTGTAGTACGAAAGAACTACAAAGCAGTGGCACAAGCCTTGGATTGGCTGGCATATTTTGCGCCAGCGAAACTTACAGGTACAGGGGCTTGTATATTTGCCGCATTCCCGGATAGACAAGCCGCAACGAGAGTAAAACAGCAAATGCCTGATATATGGCAGGGCTATGTTGTCAAAGGAGTGAATCAATCTCCCTTATTGGAACGATTGGCGACCGAACAGTCCAGGGATTAAATTTATTCGTATGAAACTTAGTAATGATTGAATTGGGGTGTGGCCAAGTGGTTAAGGCACAGGGTTTTGATCCCTGCATTCCCAGGTTCGAATCCTGGCACCCCAGCCATATTTTTAAATAATCTGGAGATTGCAAGTTTATGCCCATTGCCAATATGATGTTATTTAGTGGCAACGCCAACCCAAAGCTGGCACTTGAGTCGGCGGAATATTTAAATATCCCATTGGGCAAGATAGCCGTTGGTCGATTCAGCGATGGCGAGGTCATGGTTGAAATCAATGAAAATGTTCGTGGTTGCGATGCATACATTATGCAATCGGTTTGTGCACCGACAAATGATAATTTGATGGAATTGCTGGTCATCGCCGATGCCTTGAAGCGCGCTTCAGCCGCGCGTATTACCGCCGTTATTCCCTATCTAGGCTATACGCGGCAGGATCGACGTTCGCGTTCTGCGCGCGTGCCAATAACGGCTAAAATGGTTGCAAATATGATTGCCGCGGCCGCCATTGATCGTGTTTTGACGGTAGATTTACATGCTGATCAGATCCAGGGGTTTTTTGATATTCCACTGGATAATGTCTATGGATCGCCCGTGTTATTGGGTGATGTATGGAAGCATGAATACCCTGATTTAATAGTCGTCTCGCCTGATGTTGGTGGTGTAGTACGGGCGCGGGCTTTGGCAAAAAGACTGGATGACACGGAATTGGCGATTATTGATAAACGCCGACCCAATCCAAACGAATCCGAGATTATGAAAATCATTGGTGATGTGGAGGGTCGTACTTGCGTTATTATTGATGATTTAGTCGATACTGCGGGTACATTGTGCAATGCTGCCGGGGCTTTGAAGGACGCTGGAGCGGTTAAGGTGGTCGCTTACTGCACGCATCCAGTACTTTCTGGCAATGCTGTCACAAACATTGAGGACTCA
This sequence comes from uncultured Gammaproteobacteria bacterium, assembly GCA_951812995.1. GTDB lineage: Bacteria > Pseudomonadota > Gammaproteobacteria > Eutrophobiales > Eutrophobiaceae > UBA7359. The sequence goes on from CATOTD010000002.1 coordinate 415,909, forward strand.
AGACTTGATGAATTGGTAGTAACAGATACAATCCCGCTACGCCCAGAAGCTACAAGCTGTGATCGTATTCGACAACTCAGCGTTGCGGCCATGCTGGCCGAGAGTATGCGTCGTATTGCAGAATGTGAATCCTTAAGTTCAATGTTTTTAGATTAACGGAATGTAACAGTTCTCCTGGCTGGTCGCGTTCAGGAGGCGGTCAATAACCCTTAAATACCAAGCGCCTAACAATACCAAGGAGTAGTTAACAATGAATGAATTTGAACTCGTCGCCGAAGTGCGGACTGATGCCGGAAAAGGTGCGAGCCGCCGCTTGCGCCGCGATGGTAAATTGCCTGGTATCGTTTACGGTACCGGCAAGGAAGCAGCCATGATCGCGTTGCAACATAATGTTGTCATGCACCATCTTGAGCATGAGGCTTTCTACTCACACATCCTGACGCTCAAGATCGGAAATGATGCTGAAAAAGTCGTATTAAAAGACCTGCAACGCCATCCCTATAAACGATCGCTATTACATATTGATTTATTGCGGGTTGATGCCAACGAAAGGCTGACGATGCGTATTCCGCTACACTATATGAATGAAGAAAAATGCACGGGTGTTAAAAATGAAGGGGGTGTTATCAGCCATCTCATGACAGACATCGACATTGTTTGCTTACCTAAAGATCTGCCTGAATATATTGAAGTCGATATGTTGGACGTAGCGCTAAATGAAACCTTGCATTTATCCGATCTAAAATTACCCGAAGGTGTACAGATTCACAGTCTCTTACACGGTGGCGATGATTCTCAGCCAATTGTCTCTGTGCATGCGCCTAAAGTAACGGTTGTAGATGATGTTGATGACGACGAGGCCACGACGGATACGGTTGTAGAAGATGCTAAAGACAGCGACAGCGATAGCTGAGGGTGAGTGGCAACACCGTTAAAATTGATTGTGGGCTTGGGTAATCCAGGCCCGGAATATTATATGACGCGGCACAATGCCGGTTTTTGGTTTGTCGATGCCTTGGCCAACAAACTCTCCTTGAATTTCTCTCTGGATAAAAAATTTCAAGCCGAGGTATGTCGTTATCAAGACGATGCGGTCGATTGCTGGCTTTGTAAACCGCAGACCTATATGAATGACAGTGGTGCGCCGGTGCAGGCATTGATGCATTATTACAAGATGGCTGTGGATCAGATCATGGTGGTGCATGATGAAGTTGATCTACCGCCTGGCACCACCCGGCTTAAGAAAGCGGGTGGTCACGGCGGTCATAATGGTCTGCGCGATATTATGCAACGCACAGGCAGTCGTAATTTTTTACGCTTAAGGATCGGCGTTGGTCATCCTGGCAGTAAAGACAAGGTTGTATCGTATGTCTTGGGTCGTGCGAGTGCCGCTGAGACTGATCAAATCATTGCTTCATTTTCGTTAGCACTTGAGATGTCCGCTCGATTTTTTCAGGACCATCCAGATAAATTGATGACCGAGCTGAATAAGAAACATAAACCAGAGGCAGGTCCACCGACTTAACGCATGCGGAATACACACGGTGGGATTTAAATGCGGCATTGTGGGGTTGCCGAATGTGGGCAAATCAACGCTCTTTAATGCGCTGACTCATTCGGCGATAGAGGCCGCCAATTACCCCTTCTGCACAATCTCCCCACATGTGGGCATTGTTGCTGTGCCTGATGTGCGGATGCAACAGTTGGCTACGATTGCCAAGCCAGAAAGAATCGTCCCGGCATATATGGAGTTTGTCGATATCGCGGGTCTTGTTGCGGGTGCGTCCAAGGGTGCGGGACTGGGCAATACATTCCTCGCCAATATTCGCGAGACACAGGCCATAGCGCAAGTAGTGCGTTGTTTTACAGATGACAACATTGTGCATGTCGCAGGTAAGATTAATCCGCTGTCCGATATTGAAATCATCAATACAGAACTCTGTCTTGCCGATCAGGAAACAGTGACCAGGGTATTGCAAAAGGCTACAAAGTTGACTCGCAGTGGTGATAAAACAGCGAAACAGGATCAGGCACGATTAACAGCGGTGCTGGCGCATCTTGATCAGGGCTTGCCGGTGCGTTCGATGAATTTATCAGCAGATGATCAGGTCTTGATTCATGATCTACATTTATTAACGCAAAAGCCGATGCTGTATATTGCCAATGTTGGAGAGGCTGAGCTTGAGACCAATCCATGGCTGGAAAAAGTACAGTGTTTTATAGAAAATGAAAGCGCAGAACTTATCTCGGTATGTGCCGCGGCCGAGTCTGAAATATCACAGCTACCAGAAGATGAGCAACAGGAATTCCTCGATGCCTTGGGCATGGAAGCACCAGGATTGAATCGCGTTATTCGCGCGGGGTATAGGTTATTGGGATTGCAAAATTATTTTACGGCGGGGGCAAAAGAAGTGCGTGCCTGGACTATCCCGGTCGGTGCGACTGCACCAGAGGCGGCAGGTGTTATCCATACGGATTTTGAACGTGGTTTTATCCGCGCAGAAGTTATGGCCTATGCCGATTATATTCAGTACCAGGGCGAACAAGGCGCGAAGGATGCGGGCAAATGGCGTTCAGAGGGGAAGGAATATCGTGTCAAGGATGGCGATGTCATCTTGTTCAGGTTTAATGTGTAATGCCAAATCGTATGCCCGCCAGCGTGTATGTTGCAAGATACGACTCGTGAGCAACGCGGGTTGGGTGTGGGTCAAGCTGGGTCGGGCTGAGTCAAGCTGAGTCGGGTCGAGACGGACCGAGTCAAGTGTGACTGGGCTGGGTTGAGCTGATTCAAGCTGAGTGTGGGTAAGTACCACTTGAGTGCAAAGGTCTCAATCTTGGCGTTTAAGTCAGCCATCGCCGCCGTGTGTTAGATTTTTAATCGCATGGTAAGCAATCAAAATATAGCCCAAGCCAGCCCACCAAAGTACCGTTGCTGAAAATATACTGACAAAATAGATGGCAATACAAAGACATTTTATAATCATCAATTTGCCGCGCGACAATAGCCAAGCCAACGCGCTTATGTAATGATGACGGTTTTGGTTTGTCTTAATTGACCCGCATGTGAAAGGGGTGGAAGTGGGCGCAGACATCAGTATAATCCTGGTTATAAATTTTTACTGTAGTTTACCTTGGAGGTATCAGCATGAATCCACTTAAATCCGTGCATGGCACGCTGGCGTTGGGTTTTGTTACAGCGGTCGTTCTTACATTTTTAATAGGTGATACTGCGCTGAACATGTGGTCTCTAACCGTTTGGCTGCATGTCTTTTTTGGCGTGATCTGGATCGGCTTATTGTATTATTTTAATTTTGTACAAGTGCCCGCCGTTGGTGCGGCAGTGGCCGACGAAGGTGGCCCTGGCCCGGCGGCGATCAATAAATATGTTGCGCCTAGAGCATTGTGGTGGTTCCGCTGGGGCGCATTAGCCACGTGGTTGACGGGTGCTGCCGCATTAGAAATCATGGGCGTTGGTCTTGGGAATGCGTTCTTGTTGCAGGGTAATGGTCTGATCATTGGTCTTGGTGCATGGATGGGCACGATTATGTTGTTTAATGTCTGGGTTTTGATCTGGCCAAATCAGAAAAAAATTCTGGGTATAGTTGATGCCAGTGCCGAAGAGATTGCCAAAAGCAAGGTTATTGCGTTAATGGCATCTAGGACCAATACGTTTCTCTCCATTCCGATGTTGATGTGCATGGTCGGTCAAGGACATGGCTTGCCCTTATAAGCGGTCGCTATAGATAATGTATTTGAGCCCGGCTATGTGCCGGGCTTATTATTTATGGATTGTAATAACGGGTTCTATCTCCCCCGCCGATTCCTTAGCCCCTGCCGCCATATAGGTAAATACGGCGAGGGTATGACGGCAAAGGATGAACAGTCTGAAACAATTATTTTAGGAGTCGCGTAAAATAAACGCATATTATATTTGGTAGGCTAAAGCTAAGAATATGAGCAGTGCATTAATGTCAAATTATCAACCATTACCGATTGAGTTTATAAGTGGTTCGGGTGTCTGGCTGTATGATACGCAGGGACAGCGTTATCTGGATGCGCTGAGTGGCATTGCTGTATGTGGTTTAGGCCATGCACATACAGCAGTACAAGAGGCGATTTCTGATCAGGCGGGGAAACTGATCCACACTTCCAATCTTTATCATATCCCGTTACAAGAAAAACTCGCCGAAAAACTGGTGCAGCATTCGGGTATGGACAAGGTGTTTTTTGGTAACTCTGGTGCCGAAGCAAATGAAGCCGCGATCAAACTGGCACGCTTGTATGCGAGCAGTAAAAATATGTTAAATCCGGTTATCGTGGTTATGGATAAAAGTTTTCATGGCCGAACGTTGGCAACGTTGAGTGCCACTGGCAATCCAAAAATACAAAAAGGGTTTGATCCCCTGGTAGGGGGCTTCAAACATATCCCGTATAATAATATTGATGCGCTGAACGCACTGCCGCATGAAAACGCAACTATTGTGGCCGTCATGGTCGAGCCGATATTGGGTGAGGGTGGTGTCGTCCTGCCCGATGTGGGCTATTTAACGGCGATACGAAAATTCTGTGATGATCATGCTTGTTTGATGATGGTTGATGAGATTCAAACGGGCCTGTGTCGTACTGGAAAATGGTTTGCCTTTCAGCATGAAGCGATCATGCCAGATGTGATAACTCTGGCTAAGGCGTTAGGGAATGGGGTGCCGATTGGTGCCTGTCTGGCAAAAGGCAAGAGTGCCGAATTGTTTCAGCCGGGCAGTCATGGCTCCACTTTTGGCGGTAACCCATTAGCTTCTAGGGCTGCATTAGCAGTGATTGAGGTGTTAGAAAGCCAATTATTGGATCAACGCGCAGCGCAACTTGGCAATCGATTATTAGAGGGTTTTAAGCGGACCTTGCATGATGTGCCGGGGATTAAAGAGATCCGTGGCAGAGGATTGATGCTGGGCATAGAATTGGAACAGGACGCATCTGATTTAGCCGCGTTGGCATTAAAAGAGAAGCTGTTGATTAATATTACCGCGGGCAATGTTATTCGATTATTACCGCCGTTAATCATGAGTGATGCCGAAGCAGATCAAATGGTCACGATTTTGAGTGGCGTGATCAAGACTTGTTGTATCTAAGGGTATGGGCGTTCGACATTTTTTAACGCTGAGCAGTTTGTGCGGTGATGAGCTATTGTCGATTATTCAGCGTGCGGCGATACTAAAAAAGCAATTCATAGAGAAAAACTTTGAAACCACACTGAAAAATCGTGTGCTGGGCATGATCTTTGAGAAATCATCTACGCGCACGCGCGTTTCATTTGAAGCGGGTATGGCGCAGCTTGGCGGCCATGCCATTTATCTTGCGCCGACTGGTAGCCAGATAAGCCGCGGTGAACCGCTAGAAGACACGGCCCGGGTGTTATCAAGAATGCTTGATTGTATTATGTTGCGCACCTTTGCGCATGAGCGATTGGAACGTTTTGCCATGTACTCTGATGTGCCTGTCATTAATGGCCTGTCTGACAGTTATCATCCCTGTCAGTTATTGGCTGATATGTTGACCTATTATGAAGAACGCGGTTCGATTCAAGGTAAAAAAGTAGTATGGTTGGGCGATGGCAACAATATGTGTCACTCTTATATGAATGCCGCCAGGATTTTTGATTTTAAGTTGATCATTGCTTGTCCCGAGGGGTTTGATCCTGATGCCAGATTGCTTGAGGCAACAAAAGCGTTTGTTTCTATAGAGCGTGATCCAAAAAAAGCGGCAAAAAACGCCGATCTTGTTGTTACCGATGTCTGGGCCAGCATGGGCCAGGAAGCTGAACAAGCACAACGCATAGAAAAATTTTTACCCTACCAGGTCAACGCCGATTTAATGGCATGCGTCAACGCCGATGCCTTGTTCATGCACTGTTTGCCAGCCCACCGCGGTGAAGAAGTTTCTGCAGCCGTTCTGGATGGATCGCAAAGTGTGGTTTGGGCGGAAGCTGGGAATCGACTACATACACAAAAGGCTTTACTGGAATTTTTATTGCAATAGGACAATCTGGCAATGGGCAATACTTCAAAATCAATTATTTCAGGGTGTTTGCCGACATCAATGTTGACCAGGGGTGAGGAAAAACCTGTCTTTTTGTGGAATGTATTTTTTGTCCGACACGACATTAATATTTTTATCAATAGCATCGATTAACAATGCATTTTTTATTAAGCAACGATGATGGTTATCAGTCACTGGCCTTGGCCGCGCTGGCAGATATGCTGGCTGCATTGGGCCAGGTCACCGTAGTTGCGCCAGATAGAGACCGTAGTGGTGCCAGTAATTCGCTGACACTGGACGTACCACTTCATGTAAAGCAAGATAACCGTGGTTTTTATTATGTTAATGGCACACCGACTGACTGTGTGCATTTGGCCGTAACGGGTTTATTAGACGAAGAGCCTGATATGGTCATCAGCGGCATCAATACCGGTGCAAATCTAGGCGACGACGTGTTGTATTCAGGAACGGTGGCAGCAGCAATGGAAGGACGGTTTCTAGGTTGTCCCGCCATCGCATTTTCATTGGCGGGTGAAAGACAAATTGATTATAAACCGGCCGTCGCTGTTGCCAGGAAAATGATTGAGTCAATGATGCAAAAACCGCTGGGAGCAGATGTATTGTTGAATGTCAATATTCCGGATATTGAATACGAAGACATCAAAGGCTTTGTTGTCACGCGCCTCGGTAACCGACATAAATCCGCGCCAGCACTGCAAGCACATGATCCGCGTGGCAGGAAAATCTATTGGGTGGGGCCGGCAGGCCCTGAACAGGATGCGGGTGAGGGGACTGATTTTCATGCTATTCGTTCGGGTAAAGTTTCTATTACGCCATTACAGACAGATCTAACACGCCACCAATCGCTGCAAGCACTATCTCGTTGGACTGAAGGCTTTGGTAAATGACTGCACATAGCGGCATTGGCATGACATCACAGCGCACGCGTGATCGTTTGGCAGAGACATTGGTTGAGATGGGAATTAAGTCGAATCTTGTGCTTGATGTTATCCGTAATACACCGCGTCATCTTTTTGTCGATGAGGCTCTGTCTAGTCGTGCGTATGAGAATACCGCGCTACCCATTGGTTTTAGCCAGACAATCTCGCAACCTTATATCGTCGCTAAAATGACCGAAGCCTTGATTAAAGGCAAGGATCTACAAAAGGTATTGGAGATTGGCACGGGTTGTGGCTATCAAACGGTTATCATGGCGCAATTTACAAAACAGATTTATACCGTGGAACGCATCAGCGGTTTATTGATGCGTGCCCGAGAACAATTTCAAAAACTGGCCTGTACCAATATACGCAGTAAACATGCCGATGGTAATATTGGCTGGTTAAGATATGCGCCATTTGATGGCATTATTGTCGCGGCGGCACCGATAGGCGTGCCTGTGGCATTGTTAGAACAACTTGCTATAGCTGGCCGCCTGATCATTCCCGTTGGCAAACCAGGCGATCAGAAATTATTATTGATTACGCGTAAAGAAGAGGGATTCGAGGAAGAAATTATTGATTCAGTCAGTTTTGTCCCCATGCTGAGTGGTGTAGATACTTGAAAGCGATAGGATGGACGCTTGTTATCATAGTTTTATTTATCTGCTGATTATGGTCTTGCTCCAGGCCTGCTCTGGCGCTGGGGTTGCGCCTGTTGTCAATCGTGGCAAAGTTGAGGCAGCAACAAGTGCTACGATAACGCAGCGCGATACAAACACAAAGTCTGCCGCTGAAGACACACAACAAAACACGCCGGGTTTTCATATCGTTAATAAAGGTGACACACTGTATTCAATCGCTTGGCGTTATAATTTTGATTACAAAGCTGTCGCTGACTGGAACGCAATCAATCCGCCTTACACCATTTACCCGGGTCAGTTTATTCGTTTAAAGCAATCACCCAAAAAGAAAGACACGCCGTTAAAACCACAACCCGTCGTAAAACAAACCTTGCCAGCCACGCTATCGCAACCGGCTACTGAATCGCCACCGCAGAAAACGACGAGTGCCATTAAAAAACCCCGACCGAAGTCAACATTATCAAACGGACCGATAAAATGGTCCTGGCCGTCATCAGGGGCACTGGTTAAGTCCAATTCACCTACATCAAAAAAAGGCATCAACATATCAGGCAAATCAGGGCAACCTGTTAAAGCTGCCGCAGCCGGTGCAGTTGTCTACAGTGGGAGCGGGCTCCTCGGTTATGGTAAGCTTATTATCATTAAGCATAATGAAACGTTTTTGAGTGCCTATGCCTACAACAGCAAACTTTTGGTCAAGGAAGGAGATAACGTACATGCGGGCCAACAAATTTCTGAAATGGGTCAAGACCATACAGGAAGAAACGTGCTTCATTTTGAAATACGCCGGCATGGAAAACCAGTACAGCCTACCCAATATCTCCCCAAAAAACATGCCTGATGAGCGGTTGGCCTATTGTATAAAAGCACTATCATCATGAAAAAAATTACAACAAACAGAGATCCACAATCCTCAGGATCAAAAGTAGATGAAGACAGCAAAGCAGGCCATTCTGAAATCAAGCAAGACAAGGTATCAATTAAAGAAGGCGACCTAGATGCAACGCGCTTATATTTGAATAAAATTGGTTTCTCACCATTATTAACGGCCGCAGAAGAAGTCTATTTTTCCAGAAAGGTACTTAAGGGCGATGCGGCCTCAAGAAAACGCATGATCGAAAGCAATTTGCGCCTTGTTGTCAAGATTGCTCGGCGTTACATGAACCGCGGCCTGGCACTACTTGATTTAATAGAAGAAGGCAACCTTGGTCTGATACGCGCTGTTGAGAAATTTGATCCGGAAAGAGGTTTTCGTTTTTCAACGTATGCTACTTGGTGGATCAGACAAACTATTGAACGGGCATTGATGAATCAGACGCGCACGGTGCGCTTGCCAGTACATGTAGTGAAGGAAATAAATATATATTTGCGTGCCGCACGAAAACTTGCACAAACACTGGGTCGGGAACCTAGCCCAGAAGATGTAGCAGAAATGCTTGATCAACCCATTGATGTAGTGGAGCACTTGCTGGGATTAAACGAACGGACTACATCGGTTGATGCCCCTAGCTCGCAGGATTCGGAGACGACATTACTGGATACTTTGACGGATGAGCATGACCTGGATCCCTCGCGATTATTACAAAATAGCGATGTAAAAAAATATATTGATGTCTGGCTGAATTTACTCAATGATAAACAAAGTGCTGTCGTTGAACGGCGTTTTGGTCTACATGATAGTGACGTATTGACGTTGAAAGAGATTGGTATGGAACTGGGTTTGACTCGGGAAAGAGTCAGACAGATCCAGATTGAGGCGATTAAGCACTTGCGACAAATATTACAAAGGGAAGGATTCTCGCTCGATACATTGAACATGGAACACTAATTATCAAGCAGGAATAAACCGGCAACGACATCTCTGCCTTCACCAATTAATAAATTATAACTTCGACACGCCGCACTTGTGTTCATGATCTCTAAACCAATATTTTTAGAAGCGGCATAAGCGATCATTTCAGGATTTGGAAAGCCAGATATTTTACCTGTGCCTATGATTATAAGTTCAGGTTGCCATAAAATAATGGGATCAAGATCTTGCAATGTAAGATTCTGATAAGAATTTACAGGCCAGTCTTCAATTAGACGATCCTTGGAGATAAGAATATTTGTTTTTATAAGCGCATCTTTTAATTTAAAGGCGTTGTTTGAATAGGAAATAATTTTGTTTGCAATAGCAGGTTCGTTATCAAATTCGATTTTCATTAGTTTTATACCTTATTTTTGGCTTGGCAGTCATTAATACTAAAGCAAAATGAAATTTAAAAATAAAACAGGAGGTAAGTAAAAGTGAAATTAATATTATTAGGTCCGCCAGGTGCAGGTAAAGGAACGCAGGCCAACTTGATAAAAGAAAAATTTAACATTCCACAAATATCAACGGGTGATATGTTGCGTGCTGCGGTGCGTGCTGGAACAGCACTAGGCGTTAAAGCTAAGGCCGTTATGGATGTGGGGGGCTTAGTATCAGATGAATTAATGCTTGATTTAATAAAGGAACGCATTAGCCAAGATGATTGTAAAAACGGTTATATTTTTGATGGATTCCCAAGGACAATCGCACAGGCTGATGGCATGACTATTTTAGGCATAGAGGTTGATTATGTCGTTGCAATAACAGTAGAAGACAACTTCATTATTAGCCGTATGAGCGGTCGCAGAGTGCATTTAGCATCAGGCCGGACTTACCATGTAGAGTTTAATCCGCCAAGAATCGCCGGGAAGGATGATGTCACTGGAGAACGCCTTATACAAAGAGATGATGATAAAGAAGATACTATAAAAAAACGTTTGGATGTATATCATGAACAAACATCACCCTTGATAAAATATTATGCTGAACAAGTTAATCAAAGTGGGTCCGAGACGAAGTATGTCAGTGTAAATGGTATGCAAACTGTCAATGATGTGACACAAGATATATTTTCAAAACTTACATGATTTTAGTTTTTGATAGACTACAAAAATCATTTTTTGTAGTGTTTATGGCATAAAATCCACTATGCAGATTGATTGAAATAATGCACCATATTGGCCTTGTGCAGAGGCTACATAAGTTAAGTTTCTGAACTGTACTAGAAACTTTTCGAAATTAGCTAAGTCATAACCTCAGTGTACGGGATACTATTGTTTAATAATTCAGGAGAAAGCAGATATGTCAAACAAATATAAATTGAACCCATTGGCCGTTGCGTTAGGTACTACCTTTGCTATTTCATTAACTTCAAGCCCTATTGTGAATGCGGCTGATAATCCATTTAAGATGACTGATCTTAGTGGTGGTTATATGGTTGCTGACGGTCACGGCGAAGGCAAGTGTGGTGAAGGCAAATGCGGCGATAAGAAAGCTGAAGGTAAGTGTGGTGAAGGCAAGTGCGGCGATAAGAAAGCCAGAGGCAAACGCGGCAAAGGCAAATGTGGCGATAAGAAAGCTGAAGGTAAGTGTGGTGAAGGCAAATGCGGCGATAAGAAAGCTGAAGGCAAGTGTGGTGAAGGCAAGTGCGGCGATAAGAAAGCTGAAGGTAAGTGCGGAGAAGGCAAGTGCGGCGATAAGAAATAAGTTTGAGGCTACACAACATGTCTAAAACTTATCCTGTACAAGGTGCAGGATTAGGTCTGCGGCGAACCTTCATCGGTTCGCTTGCAGATGACATTCCTCCTCCGATAGATTTTATGGAAGTAGCACCAGAGAACTGGATTGATGTCGGTGGTAAATTAGGCCATCAATTCCATAATATTTCAGAAAAAATTCCGCTCGTTTGTCATGGGCTTTCATTAAATATAGGTGGTCAGGCCCCGCTTGATGAGGCCTTTATACATCGTGTTAAGCAGTTTCTCAAGACACATAACATTCGTATATACAGCGAACATCTCAGCTATTGTGCAGATGAGTTATTGTCAAAAGTGGTGTCTGACAATTTGATCATGCGGCAGCCTTGTCGTCCTCAGTTACCTCGATTCCATCTTTGAACTTCACGCCTTCAATCACCTTCGCCAGGTGCCTGAAGCCTCTCAGCTTGCGCCAGGAATCTTCTGCGCATAATCCCATCTTGTAAATCATCGTTAGCATCGTGATGCGGGTGACACAGCCCTTGGCTTGTCTTGTTCTATGTCGGATCGTCGCGAAGCTCGACTCAATAACATTCGTTGTTCTGATGTGTGTCCAGTGTTCTGCCGGGAAGTCATAAAAGGCCAGCAATGAGTCACGATCTTTCGTTAAGCATTCCACTGCCTTCGGATACTTCGCGCCGAAGCGTTCCACAAAATCATCAAAAGCTTTGCCTGCTTCAGCCCGACCCTCTGCCATCCAGATGTCATGCAGTCCCTGCTTGGCTTTCTCCTGGACTGACTTAGGGAGATAGTTCAACACATTGCCAGTCTTGTGCATCCAACAACGTTGAACGGCAGTCTCAGGATAGACCTCTTCCAGTGCTGCCCAAAACCCCAGAGCACCGTCGCCAATCGCCAGCTTCGGTGGCTGTCTCAAACCTCGCTGTTTCAACGACAACAAAACCTCGCGCCAGCTCTGTTTCGACTCTCTGACTCCATCCTCAATCGCCAGAAAGTGCTTCTGGCCGCGGCTGTTCACGCCGATGATCACAAGGTAGCACAATCTACCATCATCGCCTCTTAGGCCGCTGTAGATACCATCAGCCCAAATATAGACCCACTCATCAGCCACGCTACGAGTACACCAGTGCTTGTATGCAACTTCCCATTGCCGTTTCAGACGACCCACAACACTGGCAGATAAACCTTTGGCCTCTGGTCCAACAAGGGCTTCCAGTGCGCTGTGCATCTGCCCGCTCGAGATACCCTTTAAATAAAGCCAGGGTATCGCCGCATCCAGGGTCGCTGTGCGCCGGATGTAGGGCGGTACAAGCAAAGATTGAAAGCTCGCCGACTCACCCTCACGGCTACGGATCTTCGGTACCTCGACGCTGACCTTGCCAACCCCAGTGATAATCTGACGTTCCGGGTGATGGCCACTGCGCACAACTCGTCGTCGTCCATCAGCCGTCTTTTGATCCTCATACTTTGTCATCTGTTCATCCAACTCTGCCTGGATGGCTTCAGCAATCAGCTTCTTGGCACCGATGCTCAACAACTCGGTCAACGGATCAATCCCCTCTGGATTGTCCAGATCAATCACAGTATTGTTTTTCATATGTGGCGTGTTCCTCTTGTTTCAATTAGTTCTACAAAACCAATTTCAACAAGGCACGCCGCATTCTTCAAATTCTTTCAGACACCAGATTTGGTTATAACTCTGTGCAGATGACGGACATCTCTATGACTTGATGCCGATACCTTTCACCGAAGAGGCGGTGCATTACGTTGCAAAAAGAATTATGCGCACACAGGATATTATTGGTCAGCGCATGGCAATGGAAAATGCGTCTTATTATGCTGCGGTGGGGCAGGAGATGTCCGAAATAGAATTTATTAATGCGGTATTGGATGAAGCGGATTGTCTGCTCCATATTGATATTAATAATATCTATGTGAACAGCATCAATCACTGCTATGAGGCAGAGGCCTTTCTCAAGGCACTACCAGGAGAACGCATTGCCTATGGGCATATTGCCGGGCACTACGTTGAAGCTGAAGATCTGCGCGTCGATACCCATGGCGCAGACGTTATTGATCCAGTTTGGCAATTGCTTGATGTGGCCTATGCGCATTTTGGCGTGTTTCCGACTTTGCTGGAAAGAGATTTTAATATCCCACCATTACCGACCTTGTTGGAAGAAGTTGAAACCATTCAACAATATCAAGCAAGACACGAGAGCAACGATGTTGCCGTCAAACAACAGCAGCAAAACTGAAAGTTTTAAGGCCATTCAGAATGTATTCACTCAGTATTTGCGTGACCCGGAAAATAATCCTGCGCCGACAGGGGTTGAAGATCGTCGCATGGCGGTTTATCGCGAACTTGTCTATAACAATATAGAAGGGTTTATAGCCAATAGTTTTCCAGTATTAAGAAAAATTACAGCCGATAAACAATGGCATGAAATGTTGCGTGATTATGTGCATCGTCATAAGTCGCACACGCCATTGTTTCCAAAAATGCCGCAGGAATTTTTACAATATCTTGAACTAGAGCGTAATCAACATCCAGATGACTACCCCTTTCTTTTTGAGTTAGCGCATTACGAATGGATTGAAACAGCATTATCTCTTGATACGAGAGAAATTAAGGAACCTCTGATTAATGCCATAATATGCGATAATACCGCAATGTTTTAAGTGGAGGGTCAAAAGATGCAACAAAAAAGCCTGGCAGTATCTGGATTCGAGAAATACCGCAAGAAGACACGCAAAGAGATATTTCTCGAAGAGATGAATCAGCTCATTCCCTGGCAAGCGCTGACTGCAGTAATTGAGCCTCATTACCCCAACCCCTGCTGGTCGCCGTCCGGTGGGCCTGGAACGCATGCTGAGAATTGACTTCCTGCAACACTGGTTTGCCTTATCTGATCCTGCCACAGAAGCGGCTTTATATGACACACCTGCCATGCGGTGTTTTGCCCAGATAGACTTAGGTCAGGAACCCGTGCCAGATGCAAGCACCCGCTGTCAATGCCGTCATCTACTGGAGGAGAACAACCTCGGAGTTGCCCTGTTTGATGCTGTTGCCGTCTATCTGGAGGAAAACGGCATGAAAGTATCCAAAGGCACTATTGTTGATGCGACCATCATCAATGCGCCTACCGCCACCAAGAACAAAAGCAAAACCCGTGACCTTGATAGGCATCAGACCAAAAAAGGCAAGCAATGGTACTTTGGCATGAAGGCGCACATCGGTGTGGATAGCAAAACCAAACTGATACACTCGGTTGTTGCCACACCAGCCCATGTCCACGACTCACAGGTACTTGGAGACCTACTGCATGGAGAAGAGACCCGTCTTTGGGGAGATAATGCCTATGCGGGTCAGCAATGAGTTATTGTCAAAAGTAGTGTCTGGCAAGTTAATCATGCGGTTGCCTTGTCGTTCTCAGTTACTTCGATTCCATCTTTAAGCTTCACGCCTCCAATCACCTTGGCCAGGTGTCTGAAGCCTCGCAGTTTGCGCCAGGAATCTTCTGCGCATAATCCCATCTTGTAGATCATCGTCAGCATCGTTATTCGTGTGATACAACCTTTAGCCTGGCGTGTTCTATGCCGGATTGTCGCAAAGCTCGACGGGGTGACATTCGTTGTCCTGATGTGGCTCCAGTGCTCTGCTGGAAAGTCATAAAATGCCAGCAACGCATCACGGTCTTTCGATAAGCATGGCCACTGCCTTCGGATACTTCGCCCCAAAACGTTCCTCAAATGCATCAAATGCCTTCTCTGCATCAGTGCGCCCCTCTGCCATCCAAATGTCATGTAGCCCTTGTTTCGCTTTCTCCTGGACAGACTTCGGCAGATAGTTCAGTACATTACCGGTCTTATGCATCCAGCAGCGTTGTGCTGTTGTCTCAGGATAGACTTCTTCCAATGCTACCCAGAATCCCAGAGCACCGTCGCCAATCGCCAGCTTCGGTGGTTGGTTTAAACCTCGCTGTTTCAACGACAACAAGACTTCTCACCAGCTCTGCTTCGATTCCCTGACACCATCCTTAATTGCCAGGAAGTGCTTCTGACCGCGGCTGTTCACGCCAATGATGACCAGACAACACAATCAACCATCGTCACCTCGAAGACCACTGTAGATGCCATCAGCCCAGATATAGACCCATTCGTCAGTCACTGAACGTGTACTCCAGGTTTTGTACTCTGATTCCCACTGACGTTTCAGGCGACCAACTGCATTGGCGGATAAGCCCTTGGCATCAGGCCCGACAATCACTTCCAGGGCGCTCTGCATCTGACCACTCGAAACACCCTGCAAATAAAGCCAGGGAATCGCCGCGTCCAGGGTCGCTGTACGCCGGATGTAAGGAGGCACTATTAACGATTGGAAGCTCTCAGGCTCGCCTTCTCGGCTACGGATCTTTGGCACCGACACTGGTACTTTGCCAACACCGGTCAATACTTCTCGTTCTGGGTGATAGCCATTGCGCACAACACGCTGTCTGCCTTCACTCGTTTTCTGATTATCAAAACTTGCCATCAACTCGGCCAACTCCGCCTGAATCGCTTCTGTTATCAGCTGTTTGGCACCGCTACGTAGCAATTCAGTCAACGGGTCAATGCCCTCTGGTGTACCCAGATCAATCACAGTATCTTTTGTCATGTGTGGCGTGCTCCTCTTGTTACTTTCGATTGCTAGACAAAACCGATTCCAGCAAGGCACGCCGCATACTTCAAATTTATTCAGACACCAGATTCGGTTATAACTCGTCAGCAATCCGTACTCAAGGATAATGCCCCAAGGCAAAAGACTACACCCAGGTTAAAGGCTCACGTCACCGCAAACTGACCGAACAGGACAAGGCTAAAAACCGGCACAAATCCAAAGTCCGTGCCAAGGTTGAGCATGTCTTTCATATCATGTAGCGACAATATGGATTTACCAAAGTCAGATTCAAAGGGCCAGGCAAGAATGCGAACCACCTGTTTGCCCACTGTGCCCTGATTAATCTTATGCTATCAAAGAAACAATTATTACGGCTATCAGTGGCTTAGTACGCCTGGAATAGGGGCGATAGCTGAAAACCAGTAGGCCGGGACAAGAGAAATGAAAGAGCGTAATGAGCAAAACGTTCAATGCTCGCTACTATCGAGCACAGTGATGCCCACTTGCTTGAAAATCCTTAATTAATCAGATGTTCCTTAATTTTGATAACGTTGACAAGATGGGCAATTTACTTGAAGGCGTTCCCGTCTTAAGTCCTCTGTCTATAGCCTTGTCATACGCATGGCCAGTGCATAAGATTAGTCCACAAAACATCCCCAAAGATAAGCTAGCACAGACCTACTTGCTAGTGTATCGGAGTAGAGATTATGTGGTAGGATTTATTGAATTAAACCCAGTCTCGGCAAAGTTGATTGCGGAATTAACAAGCAATATTGACAAGACTGGCAAGCAAATTCTTGATGTCATTGCAAAGCAGCTAGATCACCCTGATCCTGATATAGTTATAAAGGGTGGTCTGGAAATGATGCAAGATTTTAGAGCAAAAGATATTGTGTTAGGAACAAAATAGTCAAATATATCCAATACATGCAACATAAAACGCCAGATTATTTTTAACATGAAAGAAAAATATTATGTGCGCTAATAACGGCGTTAATCGTTTCAGGGCTTGTCTATTCTAGTAATTTGTAATCTAATAGAAAAAAGCCTGAAGACGCAGAACATTTGGGGGAGGAGGGTATGATCTGCATCTCCAGGCTTAATATAAAGCTAAGGAGGAACATTGATTATTTCCGAAGCAGTGTAATGGGTAAGATTAGATTTTGTTGTGATTAACATCACAATCTAGACTATCCAGGCAACATAGTATTGCTGATTTGTGAAGGGTGTCACGTTTTCATGTCTGCTCAGCTAAATTTTCTTGGCTGGTTTGCTATTAATATACTCTCATTCTGCTTTAATCATGCCCGTTTGCAACAAAGATTTGTATTCGTTCTTTATTATCTATTGCAAAGAGAGGGATTAAGGTTTGAGACCTTTGCACAAAAACCTTATTTGAAGATTATTCCGGCAATGGTCCAACATTCAATCACGATATATGTCCGTTGTTACCGCTGATGCCTGCCCTTATCTCCTTTGGTAGTATCAATAATCTTTCGCACTTTCTGATTTGGCTTTCCCTTAAATCTGGTTGTTACGCGATCTGAAAGTCCTTTTCTTTATCCATCTCTTGGAGCAAATCCATGTTCAGATATTTCCGCGTTCCCCACTAGCTCCCCGCGATGTGTCTAAGCCTTGCCGCACAAAGCATCAACGCCGAGTTGCCATCCGGGAATGCACACACTACTCGTGTTCGCCGCCTGATTTCTCGAATAATCCGCTCCAAAGGATTGTTAGTCCGAATGCGAATCCAGTGCTCTGCCAGAAACCGATAATACGTCAGGGTCTCTTCCATGCACTACCCAGCCAATCCGCTACACTCGATAACTTCATGTCCCTGAGTTTCTTCTCGACCTCCGTGGCCTTATGCCTGGCAGATTCCAGATATTCAGATGCATGGATAGCCTGCAACATGCGAGAGACTTCTTTGACACGACCCGAGACACATGACTGAAGACGTTGCGGTAAAAGTGCACAATACAACGCTGCCAGCCAGCTTCAGGGTAGAAGTCACCGATCGACTCCTTGCGCCCAAGACAGGCATCACTGAGCACCAACCTGATGCCCTTGAGACCGCGTGCCTGCAAATGACGCAGGCATCCTGACCATCCCACCTTATCCTCCTTAGTACCTTCAACAATCCCTAGAATGCGGCGGTAGCCATCGTCCCCAACACCTATGGCGACTAGAACAGAAACGTTCTTCACTGCACCGCCCCAACTGCGTTTGAGCACAACACCGTCCAGGTATACATAAGGGAAATCACTCCCTATGGGGCGATTACGCCACTCTTCAATCTGCCCATAGATACGCTGGTTGAGCTTTGAAATAGTCCCTAAGCTGACACGGGTACCCCAGAGGGCTGCGGTAATGTCTTCTACACGTTGTACTGAAACACCTGCCAGATACATCTCGAGCAGTGCCTCTTCGACAGACGCTACACGGTGTCGATAGTGCTCTATGATCGCCATCTCAAAGGTCTGCTTGCGTAGCTTCGGCATCTTTAACTCAAGCTCTCCAGCCCTTGTGTGGCACTTCCTGGTGTAGCTACCAGACCGGTCGTCTTTGCGCGTCTCAGTGCGTTCGTATCGATCAGCACCCACCAGCGCATCAGCCTCAGCGTCCAGAATCTGGTTAAGGGTGTCTTCCACAGTCTTCAGTACCACTTTGTTGAGATGGCCCTGCAGTTCCTGTTCATCAATAGGGACTACGTTGTGCAAGTGCTTGCTTGTATCATCGCTCATGGCAACTCTTCTCCTGGTCAAATAAATGGTTATGTCACTTTTTATTTA
This sequence comes from uncultured Gammaproteobacteria bacterium, assembly GCA_951812995.1. Classification (GTDB taxonomy): domain Bacteria; phylum Pseudomonadota; class Gammaproteobacteria; order Eutrophobiales; family Eutrophobiaceae; genus UBA7359. The sequence continues at coordinate 434,546 of CATOTD010000002.1, forward strand.
ACCAGATAAAGGAAAACCGCCTCTTCATATTTGCGAAAGATTATTGACACTACCACGACAAGGCAACCGCATGATCAAATTGTCAGACACTACTTTTGACAATAGCTCCATCAAGTTCAGTTTTATGGATGGCAAGTACCGCTGGGTGGATAATGTGTTTGTGGAGCGGTCATGGCGTAGCGTGAAATACGAAGCAGTCTATCTCAAAGCGTACGACACGGTAGCCCAAGCCCGGCAATCATTGCAGCGTTACTTTGTGTTTTACAATGAGCGTCGACGACACCAATCACTGAACAAGCAGACACCAAGTTCGGTATACTGCCAGTACGCAGACAAAGATGCCTGCATAATCGGAAAGGGGTTATAATCGTTGTCCAGATTTTGGGGAGCACTTCTTACAGTCAATTTATTTACCATCAATAATAATGTGTATTCCAGCATTTAGTAATGATATATTCATATTAAATTTAATTTATGAAATTTATTGTTTATGGTATTTCTAAAATTATTTACATTATGTGTTTTAATATAACATTCCTCTATTGCATTAGGCGGTAAAAAATCATCGGTTTCGCGATTAAAAACAATAAAATACGGTTTATTAAAATAATATGCCATATGTACTAAAAAAGAATCTCCTCCAATATAAAAATCAACTTGTTGCATTATATTTTTTACATCATTTAATGTTGTATTTGTTACATACTTGTCAATTTTATTAAAGAAATTTTGATACTCTTTACTGTGATCAATAAGAATAATATTATATTTTGACTTCAAACTATCAATAATAGCAGATAAATTTTTATGAGTAATATTTTTATAATGTTTCCTTGTAGCTGGATTTATTAATATCGTTTTAATATTATTATATCGTGGATAATCTGTGATTAAATCAATTTTAATATTGTATATACTTTCTATTATTTTCTTTCTATTTATGTATATATCTTTATTTGATTGTGGATAAAAAGTATTTATTTTTAAGTTAAAAGTTAATACTTTAACTCTCCAATCTTTTGTTTCAAAAACTAAGTTATTAACATTATTTTTCAAATATTTGCGTAAATAAAAAATATCTTTAATTGCTTTAATAAAACCTTTCTTTTTTATATCATAAAACGCTGGGATGTCGCTAAAAATTGTTGTTATTTCACTATTAAATTTAATTAAATCAGCAATATTTTTAGTATGCTGTGTTCCTAAAATATTCACTTCATTAGCAACTTTTGATATTAAAGATAATGTGATTAAATTATCGCCTAATCCTTTAAGTAATAGAAAATAAAACTGCTTTTTACGCAACGTCCCCTCTCCCTTAATTACATAACTAAATGTACTACTGAATGATGCACGCTACCCATTCTCATCTTGACCAAATTTCTTATATTTAACAATAATTTAATCTTATGCGTACAAAAATATAGCTAATATATAAGAATCGGCAACTATATTAAAGCAATTCTATATACTCTATATTTACTATATGCCCAATACCCATTTTTTACAAAAAAATCGACAGGATGTCAAGGCAATTCGTATCTACGGCGATAGTCTGCGGCTGGCTGTAAAAAGCACCCAAGAGACTGTTTCTGTAAGATTTCTTCAGTCACAGTAATTTGGAATAGCTCTGGGCTTACAACAATGTCCAGCCTAATATGGTAATTGGTGAGGTTACACTGGCCATGAAACTCAACTAGTCGTGGAACCTAAATAGGTTGTTCATGGCAATGTCTATCCGAGAGATGGGTGGTTGATTGTCTATACTGCCGTGAGGTCGATGCCGGTTGTAGTCATGAATCCACGGTAGTAGTGCTTTGGCCCTAAAGATGAGAAGTTTGATAACGCATCGCATATGCCCACTCTCTGAGCATAGTTTGTATGCATCGCTCGGCCTTGCCGTTGGTTCTGGGTGTGTAAGGCCGAGTAAACAGGTGGGCGATACCCATGGCCTTGAGTACGATGCTGAAGAACTTTGCTCAATACCCCGAGCCATAGTCGGTCATCACCTGCTCAATCTGTATGCCCATTGATTCATAGTAGGCTTTCACGCTCTTGAAGAACGCGGTCACACGCTCTTTGCGTTCATCGGGCAGAATCTCAGCGTAACTGAGTCGGGAATGAGCATCGATGCAGATGTGTATGTACTCCCAGCCAGCCCCTGCAGACGGCTTACCTTTGCAAAAACGCCTAAGTTTCTTGCTGTCCAGGTGCAACAGTGAACCTGGATAAGACCGCTCATAGCGATTATTGGGTTTAGCGGGTGCAAGCGCGGAGCGTTTGTTTAGACCGAGTCGTCTGCGGTGCGAAGACATTGTGGCGGGGTCGAGCCGACATTCCTGGCAATCCGCTCCATGGTCCGGCGGTGCTTACGTAGCAAAGAGGTTTGGCGGACTTGCCTATTTGTCAGTGCTTTGGGATGGCGGTTGACTGGCCGAGAACTGCTATCTTCCAGGCCTGCCAGACCTTCCTTCTCAAATCGATTGTTCCACTTCAATACAGTGTGAGTCGACGTATGAAACTCTTGCGCCACCCGGGTCGCTGAAAAACCAGGTTGTTGGGCTCGTCTGACCATACTCAGTCGACCTGCCGGTGTCAATAGGGTATGCTTGTGTACGTTCATGCGGGTTTCTGTTGACCCTATTGGTCTGGTCACTTATATAATCTCTCACATGGCTCGCATGAATAACCTATCCCTAGATCATATCTAGGGATGCCGCCAATGAAATAAAATCATATTGATTCGCGCAAATTCCTTCATCATCGCACAAAGTTGATTTAAAAATTTCCGCGGGGAAGTGGAATTGCTCATCTGCCATCCAAAAACATAGTGTGATAAACCATAATATTCCAGAAATAGCCCCAGAAAAGTTCGCTACCTTTCTAAACTTCCCGCCTTTCTCAGGATTCTGGTGCCTATTCGGCTCTGAACTACTCACTGTAAATATTGGGGCCGCGTGTCGTTATTAAAGAAATATATCGGCTATTATCATGCCACTAAGAGCTTTTCTGTTGTTTACGTGAGTCAAGGGGATAGTGTCCAATATTGATTGTTGAGTTATGGATCTGTTACTATTAAACTACAAGGACAGGCAATCACTTAACATTTTCAAAAGAGGAAAATACTATGAATATAACTGATATCGTCGAATATCTCTGTTGCCCAGTGTCGGGAAGCTCTTTGCGATTGGTGGATATTGGACGCGGGCAGAGGGCTAATTTTGCCCCCGTGCCACGAAAGGGCAGTGACGTAAAGCCAATTGCGCTAGAGGCAACTGAGCAAGTGTTGATCGCTGAGGACGAATCCTTCATCTATCCAATAGTGGATGATATCCCTGTATTGTTGGCTCCTGAAAAACTCTTGCCGACTGATAGCGTTATCGATCATCCCGTTATCGATCTTCAGGATCCGATATATGCCGAGGCCTATGAAGAAATGATGTCCTACAATCCTCCTCAAGCTCCCTGTCCACGTGTTCCCATTATGGGGCACTGACGGGATACAAGGATATCGCTGCCATCGCGCCCACCTTTCCCGAACCAGCCATTTTGTGGGTTGATGCCCCGCATGAAACACTGGCACAACTTGAAGCCTATCAATATTTAGCACCCGTTGCTGGTAAAATCGCTTTGTAGCTCGGTGGTAGCGGATCACATGCAGTCAAGCTGTTACTAGCTGGTGCAAGGCATGCTTTTTTAGTCACCCCAATGCTGGCAGAAGCGCGATATGCACAGTGTCTTGCAACAGATTTTGGTGTCCGGGACAGATTCACTGCCGTTCTCGGTGTTGGAGAACAGATACCGTTTGATGTCGGTGTTATTGATCTTGCCTTCTCTTTTGGATGCTTTCATCATATGCGCTGGGAATACTTAGGTGCCGAACTTCATCGAATTCTTGCCAAGGATGGAAAGTTTGCAGGTACTGACCCTTATAAAACACCCCTGCACACCATTGGAACGAAAATACTCGGCAAACAAGAACCACAATTCTATTGCCGCCCCATCACTCCGAAGCGACTGATGAAAATGAAGAAGTGGTTCCCAGACATGATGGTCAGCCAGCAGGCCCCTTTGCTTCGTTACATAGTCCTGGGACTGGAGAAACTAAGTGCAGGGTATTTTAAGTTGCCTATGTCAACCATGATGACACTTGCGCGTATCGATAATTTTCTGGGACGATTTTTTCATCTACAGAACTACGGCGGTCTTGTAAACATCGCTGGCATACAGTCGGTATGCCCGAAAACAAAAACGAGGAAAAATTGGAGGAATGCTTGAAATGAAACACTTCTGGAATCTAACAGTTAAGGACTTTGTGGAAAAGTTGCATGCTTACTGTAGAACCTCACTACGCTATGTAGTATACCCACTCCGTTATTATTATGGTATCGAGCCAGCCCAACTGGCTTTCCTGATCAATGGCATCGAATCGACAAAAGCGCAAGGTGGGGCAATAGTGGAGATCGGCATTTTAAGAGGTCATACATCCGTTTTTCTTTTAGAACATTTACGCGCTTCCCAAAGCCCGCGCCCCGTGGTGCTGATTGATACATTTGAAGGTTTTGTGGAAAGTTCCATAGCACACGAGGTTGCCCATCGTGGCAAAAAGAGGTCGGACATAGACCAGTTCAAATACAACTCGGCCGACATTTTCGAACGTAATCTTCGCCCTTTAGGATACGATGGCTTCAAAATCATCACTGGCGATTGTCAGGCAGTGGACTATGCGGCAATCGGCCCCATTGCTGTGTGCCTGCTTGATGTTGATTTATACTTGCCCATGAAGCATACGCTTGACAAGCTCTGGCCGCATATAATACCGGGTGGCATGATCCTTGTTGATGACGTGAAAGCCAACACAGAGTGGGACGGTTCGCTACAGGCATATACTGAGTTTATCGAATCCCACGATATGCCGTTTGTCCAGGTCGGCAGCAAGGGAGGTGCGCTAGTTAAATGAAAATGAAAAGAGACGACATGCCGACTGGCAGTCTGGTGCCATTATCGACACGAAATCTGCATCTACTGAGCGAGATGCGATGGTTGCTGGGCCATGCCCTGGTTGTCCAGAGCACTTTTTATCTCCTGCTCAAAAAAGCCGGGTCAGAAATCCTCCAAATTATCTTGTTTCTGACTATTATTGGCGGATTTCTACTCACAACATATCTCCTGAAGGGTTTGAGAGGTTTGGTTGGTATAGCAACCGACACCTGGACTCAGCGTCTGGCTACTTTGTTTCTGTTAGCCTTGGCACTTTCATTCCTGTGGGGTGATCACTCAACCAAATCCATCTTGGCATGGTTCCGACTCCCTACGTACCTGATTATGATCGCTATCATGGTAGAGACCATGCGTGCAGGGGAAGAACGGATATATTATCTTGCCTGGACAATATTGGGTTCGGTCTGTTTATTATATGTGATAATTTTTATTGAACTCTATTTCGGCAGCAGTGTGCTGGGATTGGGGTGTGGAGATACGAAGCAGTATTGGCTATGCAAGGACTGGGAAGGTTTGTTGTTTGAGACAGAACTTGGTATGCGTCATATGCGCTACTATTTGAACGCGTTCGGTAGGACTCTGCCATGGACAATAACCGGACGCCTCGCTGGCATGAACACATTAGGGTTGCTTTCCGTAGTGTGTTACTCCTTGGGAATCGGTATCATTTTGAATTCCCGCCGCATTCTTCCCAAATTGATTGCCGCAGGTCTTGTAACGCTTGTGCTTATTGGGTTAATTCTTACTGGTTCTCGATCTGCGACACTTATCATGCTCGTACTCTGGGCTGTCCTCGCGGTACTACTCATGTTCAATCGAGCATCTCATCTCATCAAGGTTCACATTGTCACAACCCTGATCATTTTTGCAGCGGTGTTTGTGTTCTGGCGTGCCATGCCTACCGCTAGCACTTCCCTTGATCGTCTTTTTTCGGCAAAAGAAACTCCAAGTGCCCCTGAGCCAAAGACGGCAGTAGCAGGTGCTCCGACTCAGCCAAAGTGGGTATAATTTTGAATTCCCACCGCATTCTTCCCAAATTGATTGCTGCTGGTCTTGTAACATTTGTGCTTATTGGGTCAATTCTTACTGCTACGACACTTGTCGTACTCGTACTCTGGGCTGTCCTCGCGGCACTACTCATGTTCAACCGAGCATCTCATCTCATCAAGGTTCACATTGTCACAATCCCGATCATTTTTGCAGCGGTGTTTGTGTTTTGGTGGTCCATACCAAAGATGGAAGTAGCAGTCGCTCCTACCAAGCCAAAGATAAAAACGTACAATACACGCGGAAATACACGCGGAATCACTTTGGACGTTGGCAGATCCGCAAGATGGCGGTTTGCCCTGGAGTCGTTCTCGGATAATCCCGTGAAGGGGATAGGGTTTCGGATGTATAACGTGGAATCTCATCAGTTTGGGATAGCTGGTATTCACAGCGGTTATCTTAAAGTACTCGTGGAAGCGGGGTTACTGGGGATGGTGCCGTTTCTAGCGTTGCTCGCATACGCCCTGGTCATTATGTTAAGGCCCATGCCAGCACTATCGCCACCACAACGGATATGGAAAGTTGTATTCACAAGCGCGTTCATCGGCATACTGACATTCAATCTAGTTGATATACACTCCGAGGGTCGTTACTTTTGGATCATACTGGCGTTCGCGGCGGTGTTGGAAGTCTGGAAACGCGACACTGTCAAAACCAGCGACCACAACAAAAACAATCCGGTTGAGGCTTAAGAAGTCATGTTCTTATGCCTCATCAACCACAAGTAAATTCCGTCCAATATTGGCGCAAGGCGTTTGAAAATTCTGGTGGATTTACTGTTCATTGTGCCTGGAAAAAACCGAGGGGACAAACCTATGTCGATAGCCTGTTGGCCGAACTGTGTTTATTGCCGGACACACATATCGTCTGTCTGACTAATAGACTCAATCATGTTTATTATCAAGATACGCTGAGTTTTCAATGCTATGTTTCTCCTGTAAGCGGCAGTAATCCATGCTCACGCTTTTTGTACCAGCAGCTTGCTATCGGGCGCGCAACACAAAGCAACAACGCAGACATTTTGTGCTGTCCAGGAAACCTTGCCCCAATGTTTACAACTCTGCCGACGGTTGTCGTTATACATGACATGAACTTTTGCGACATCTCAGAATCAGTACCGCTAATCAGGCGTTGTCTCTATCACCTGGTCATCCCGCGTGCGACTCGCTCAGCATCGCAAATTATCACCGTATCTCAATTCTCAAAGCAGCGCATCACTGAAGTGCTGAATGTTGCTAGTGATAAGATTGCCGTGGTGCACGAGGGACCGCTTGCAGATATCAACAAAGTCGTAGCAAGTAACTGGCAAACCGTAAAACGAAAATATGCCATCCGCGGTGAATGTTTCTTCTCTGTTTCCAGCAGCCTCCCGCATAAAAACATTGAGCGGCTAGTGCATGGTTTTGTGGAAATGAAGAAACAATCTTCGGGTAACCAACAACTCATTCTCGTAGGTCACGGGCTGGATAGTAGAATAAAGGCTTACCTGAAACGAGAGGGTTTTGATGATGCTGTGATTGCGACTGGTTTTATATCCGAGGCGGAGAAGCGTGCATTTTTGGAAAACAGTATTGGCAACCTCTATTAATGCAATCACTTTCCAATTTATTGGCTCAGAGAGGTTAAAAAAACCAATTTGATCCAAAAAGCCGGTAGTCTCCGTACAGCCCTTGTCTCGGCTTTACTTCGTTTTCAAGACGCACTGACCCGTGCCAGAAAGCATAAACGCCTCATATTGTACCTTAGATTCATCAAGCCGATATGCATGCTTGTTCGCGTAATGCAAATGCAAGGAACCGCTTTGCGGTGTAAATTGCGCTGTGCTCCAAACACAGGTTCGACCCGACTACGAACTTTGGAGCGCGTGCGCTTACCTTGCGCCTTGAGAAACGCTACTTTTTCCTCTGACCGATAGGCACTGTCAGCCCAGACATCTTTACTGGTATTGCTGTCATCTGGCAGGTCGGCAAAAACCTGCGCATCATGGACGCTGGCATCAGTGACCTGATAGTCACGAATCAACTTGTTGTCATGGTCTATCTGTATGTGGTTCTTGTAAGCAAAATGGCTACGGCTATGTTTCTTCGTCCAGCGGGCCTCGGTATCTTTCTGACACCCTTTGTTATCGCACCAGGACAGCTCCTGCCTTAATCCGTGCATTGTCTTCCCAACGCTTACGCGGCACCAGTGCCGGAATGATTGAGGAGGCAACTATCTGATCCTTGCGAGCGATATAAGCCGCTGGGTTCAACGACAACTGCTCAAACAACGATGCCATCAGACCCAGCACCGCTAACCGATGCTTGAATGCCCAACAGGTTTTGGCATCAGGGACTCGTTGCTGGCTAGCAAGACCCAGAAACTGCTGGAAACTGCAACGGTCTTCGATTTGGTATTCCAACTGAGCATCGCTAAGACCATACAGATTTTGCACAAGCAGTCCCTTGAACATCATCACTACGTCTGTTGGGCGTTGCCCGCCTGACGCTTACGTTGTTTCTCATGAACCTTGTTCAACAACGACCGAAAAGATCCCCAGTCAACCGTCTTTTCCAGTTCAGGCAGAGGATTACCCAACTGTTTGAGACGATAGTCTTGAAGATTAAACAGAGAACCGAAAATATCATTGCTCATGGAAGTTTATTTGTCAGTTTGGAAACTTCAACATTGTACCAAATAGCGTCATTAATAGAGATAGCCTTAAAAATAAATTCGCATTTTCTATCATCTTGAGACCTCAGCGTAATCTATCAATTTTGAATAGTAGCACAACCGGCTTGCTGTTTTTTCGTTGAAATCATTTTTTATCCCATAGGCTTTGCTTCTAAAAGTAGGTGCTTTAACTGAGCACTTTTCCTGCTTTTGGACACATCTATCCTGCATAACAACGTTCAGGTAAGTCATATTTAGCCAGAAACTTTGCCCCTTTGCAAATATTGGCCGCCATTGTTGCTAAGCCATAAAAGGTCGTGTTTTGGCGAGGCGCATGCAGCGCGTTCGCGCTAATCCATAGTGCCATTTGTACGTGGCAAAAGGCCTTTCTCCAGTGGAAAGTGTGGTCGCAATGCGGGCATTACGGCGTATAGTGCTTTCGATAGCGGCTTGTTTCGGTACCCTTTACGTTGCACTTGGTCTTCAATACCCCGTTGCTTAAGTGTATCCCGTGTTTTTTGAGAATAATAAGCCGCATCGACGTATAGTGCTGTTTCATCGCCTAGCAGTAAGTCATCCAACGCTTGTGAGTCATGCACATTCCCTGCCGTGACTTGTTGGCTATGAATAAATCCATATTCATCCACGCCGGTATGCACAGAATAACCATACGTTGATTTTGGGCGATTACGGCTGTCTTGCTTTACATGCCAGCCCGCTTCAGGGTGGTCTTTGCTGGCTTGACCGTCTTTGCCATTACCTGGTACTGACTGTGCCGCTTCAATCGGTGTCGCATCAATGATGTTGATACGGCCTTCTGTCATAATAATATTCTTGGTTTCTAGTTGTGGATCTGGGAATAGGTTGTTCATGGCAATGTCTATCCGAGAGATGGGTGGTTGATTGTCTATACTGCCGTGAGGTCGATGCCGGTTGTAGTCATGAATCCACGGTAGTAGTGCTTTGGCCCTAAAGATGAGAAGTTTGATAACGCATCGCATATGCCCACTCTCTGAGCATAGTTTGTATGCATCGCTCGGCCTTGCCGTTGGTTCTGGGTGTGTAAGGCCGAGTAAACAGGTGGGCGATACCCATGGCCTTGAGTACGATGCTGAAGAACTTTGCTCAATACCCCGAGCCATAGTCGGTCATCACCTGCTCAATCTGTATGCCCATTGATTCATAGTAGGCTTTCACGCTCTTGAAGAACGCGGTCACACGCTCTTTGCGTTCATCGGGCAGAATCTCAGCGTAACTGAGTCGGGAATGAGCATCGATGCAGATGTGTATGTACTCCCAGCCAGCCCCTGCAGACGGCTTACCTTTGCAAAAACGCCTAAGTTTCTTGCTGTCCAGGTGCAACAGTGAACCTGGAGACCTCGAACAACGCTGATTCTGGATGGGTTTTGACGCGAGCACCAGTCGTTGTCACCCGCATAGCGGGTGTGAAGGTCAAGGTCGGTGGTATTTGAGGCTGTGTCGCGCTGTTTGGGTCCGCCAGGGCGAGTATTTCCGGAATTTGGGCGGAGTCAGGCTGTGGCCTGTCGTCGCTCGTGGAAGATGAGACGGCGGAAGTTGTAGCTCAGGTTGGCCATGGTCATGCGGGCCTTCGCACGGGTTTGGCCGATTGAGCGGATGGTCAGAGCCATGGGCCCTTTCTCGTAGCCGCACACAGGCGCGGATGGCGGAGCGTATCGCGTTGCCCTGGCGAATGTGTTTGGCCATGGGTTTGCCGCGTGGCTTCTTGCGATGGATATGTGAGCGGTACCCTTGCGCTTTGAGCCAGTCTTCGTTCTTGGACGACCGATATCCAGTATCGGCCCAAACCGCCTTCGAGCTGTTTGTCTCGTCCAGAACCGAGGAGCGTTCATGCCCGTCGTAGCGAGCCGCATTCGTGCCAGTCTCACCCCGGATGAAGCGCCATTTGCGGTCAATGGACACGTGGTTCTTGTACCCAAAGTGCGGAACCGAAATATCGACAAGGCCAGTATCCTCCTCACCCTCCTTGGTCGTCTTGGCCTTTGAATACTTGACCGTCCAACGCGCATCGGTGTCTTTCTGCGCTGCCTTGGACAGATCATCGGGCCAGATGTCAGATGCGGCCTCACCTGCCTTGGCGCGCGCTTTCTCTTCTTTCGTCATCCGCTGGCGCGGGGCAGAGACCAACGTGGCATCCACAATCTGACCGCCGGTCGGTTTGTATCCCCGCGCGCAGAGCTGAGCTTCAAACGCGGCAAACAGGGCCTTGAAGACACCCGCCTAGGTCAGCTTCTCTCTGAAAAGCCAGATCGTCTTCTGATCAGGTGTCGGCTCCCCAATTTGAAATCCCAGGAACCGTAGCCAACTGAAACGGTTACGAATGAGAAACTCCATCCGCTCATCGCTCAGATTGTGCATCGAGGCCAACACCAGCACCTTGAACATCACAACGGCATCATAGGGTGGACGACCACCTTTGGGACGTTCCCCATAGCCAAGCGCTTCAACAAGAACTGGGCGAAACACTTCGAAATCAACGTGCCGCTCCAAAACCTCAAGCGGATCTCCCATCGCCGAAAGCCGCGCCAAATGATCTGTCAAATCAAACAATCCAGGTGTGTGCATAAACAAAATCCTCCCACATCAAGTGAATCAGATCGTACCACAAAATGTACGGTTTTTAGAGGCTTCCAACTTCATGTCCCTGAGTTTCTTCTCGACCTCCGTGGCCTTATGCCTGGCAGATTCCAGATATTCAGATGCATGGATAGCCTGCAACATGCGAGAGACTTCTTTGACACGACCACGAGACACATGACTGAAGACGTTGCGGTAGCAGTGCACAATACAACGCTGCCACTTAGCTTCAGGGTAGAAGTCACCGATCGACTCCTTGCGCCCAAGACAGGCATCACTGAGCACCAACCTGATGCCCTTGAGACCGCGTGCCTGCAAATGACGCAGGAATCCTGACCATCCCACCTTATCCTCCTTAGTACCTTCAACAATCCCTGGAATGCGGCGGTAGCCATCGTCCCCAACACCGATGGCGACTAGAACAGAAACGTTCTTCACTGCACCGCCCCAACTGCGTTTGAGCACAACACCGTCCAGGTATACATAAGGGAAATCACTCCCTATGGGGCGATTACGCCACTCTTCAATCTGCCCATAGATACGCTGGTTGAGCTTTGAAATAGTCCCTAAGCTAACACGGGTACCCCAGAGGGCTGCGGTAATGTCTTCTACACGTTGTACTGAAACACCTGCCAGATACATCTCGATCAACGCCTCTTCAATTGACGCTACACGGTGCCGATAGTGCTCTATGATGGCCATCTCAAAGGTCTGCTTGCCGTAGCTTCGGCATCTTTAACTCAAGCTCTCCAGCCCTTGTGTGGCACTTCCTGGTGTAGCTACCAGACCGGTCGTCTTTGCGCGTCTCAGTGCGTTCGTATCGATCAGCACCCACCAGCGCATCAGCCTCAACGTCCAGAATCTGGTTGCGGGTGTCTTCCACAGTCTTCAGTACCACTTTGTTGAGATGGCCCTGCAGTTCCTGTTCATCAATAGGGACTACGTTGTGCAAGTGCTTGCTTGTATCATCGCTCATGGCAACTCTTCTCCTGGTCAAATAAATGGTTATGTCACTTTTTATTTAACCAGATAAAGGAAAACCGCCTCTTCAAATTTGCGAAAGATAATTTATGTTATCACATGGTACTCAAGGCAATGGGTATCGCCCACCTGTTTACTCGGCCTTACACACCCAGAACCAACGGCAAGGCCGAGCGATGCATACAAACTATGCTCAGAGAGTGGCCTATGCGATGCGTTATCAAACTTCTCATCTTTAGGGCCAAAGCACTACTACCGTGGATTCATGACTACAACCGGCATCGACCTCACGCTAGTATAGACAATCAACCACCCATCTCTCGGATAGACATTGCCATGAACAACCTATGTAGGTTCCACAGGTAGGCAAGTCCGTCTGATCACGCATTTTGTATCCAGATTGGGTCATGTTTACAACATAGGCCTGATTCAGGCCTATAATAAGCGCATGAGTATTGTCCATCATGTCATGCTTGCATCACTATTCACCGTTGCCAATGTCGTCGCGGCCGCTGGTACGGAACAAGACTTTAATATTACGCTCGTAGCAGAAGGCAATTATCTACACAAAGGCACGCATGTCGCGATTGATGATGCAGAGCACGATGACATCGCTAATATTGGTTTTATAATCGGCGAGAAATGTGTTGCTGTCATTGATACCGGGGGTTCAGTCAGTACCGGGCAAAAATTGTTGGCCAGCATTAAAACAGTGACGCATAAGCCTATATGTTATGTGATCAACACGCATGTACACTTTGATCATATACTTGGGAATAAGGCGTTTGTGCAAGAGGGTCCAGCGTTTGTCGGCCATCAGCAGCTTGCCGTAGAGGTAGAAAGAAATCGCCCATTTTTTTTAGCACAATTCAAAAATGATTTAGGCCCGGACCCAGACACCTCATCCATCATCAGTCCGGATCTGTTAATCGATAAACCGCGGCAGTTGGACTTAGGTAATCGCATGTTGACCTTGATGCCATTTCCTGTTTCACACAGCCATAGCGATTTAATCATTATTGATAATAAAACCCGCACCCTGTGGGCTGGCGATCTCATCTTCCGCGAACGTATCCCGACACTGGCTGGCAGTCTCATCGGTTGGCTAAAGGCAATGACTGATATACAACAATTACCGGTGAATACAGTCATACCGGGACACGGCAGCGTAGCCAATTCAATGGCCGCGGCGATTGTTCAGCAACAAGATTATCTGCAACGTTTGCTGGAACAAACGCGGGCGGCGATTGCTACTGGACAATTTGTAAATGAGGCGGTAGAGACGATAGACAATAACAATCAATCAAACTGGCTACTCCATGCAGATCAACACCCGGCTAACGTCTCTAAAGCCTTTGCCGAGCTGGAATGGGAATAAATTTATGCTACAATTCTCGGTCGTCAAACACGTTCATAAAATATAATCACCATGCCTACTTATGATTATTTCTGTGCGGCCAATGGTAAAACCATAGAGGTTTATCATGGGATCAATGACCAATTAAAAACGTGGGGAGAAGTCTGCTTTGCAGCACAGATCCCGCTGGGTGAAACCGATGTATCAGCACCTGTCAGGCTGGTCATCAAGCCCGTTTCAATCAGTGTCCCGATTGGCAATACAAAACTTAAGGAACATGGCTTTACTAAATTGGTAAAACGGGATGATGGTGTTTATGAAAACGTGACCGCCACTGGCGAAGAAAAGCGCTATATGAAGGCTGGTGATAAATCGTCTTTGCCGCATTTGCACAAGAAAATATCCAGCTAGAGTACACTTAAAATCTTCAATTTCTGTTAATTCACAGCATACATTTTTGGAACCCAAATGCGTTTAGGAAGAACCACCCTTTTTATCAGTGTCCTGTTAGCGACTGGATTGTCGTCGCTGGCGAATGCTAGCACCACCATGAACAAAGATGCGATAAAAAACGTTGTCCGTGTTGAAGTCACGGATGAAGCAGCGCGCCTGCGTCTCTCAATAGCGGCAGGTTTATTAGCGGATTACGAAATAGCCGCAAAAAAATTGATCCTTGATCTGAAAAATAACACCCGTAATGCAACTGCTATAAGCAATCAGGCAAAGGCTTTGTTAGCGTTGTCTGAGGATGTTATTGAAAGTGCGCAATATAGGTTGCCACAATGCGACGACTATCTGGCAAAGACGTTAATGCTTAAAAATCAACTTCAGACAATTTCACCTGCCAGTTTGGAAAAAGACTACCATCATGATGGCGCACTTCCTGAAGCACCAAACGAGTGCTACCACACGAAAGACTTATTCGTTCATCCGGCAACCGTTATCGTTTTGACGCGCGATGATCCTGCACTAAATCAACAAACCAGAGCCGCAATCAACGCCGAGATAAGTGAGGTATTGGGACATACTGAAATCGTGCGGCAGCTTGTTATCTATTAGGGGTCATCTACTAAGCAAACTACAGGAACACTTAAATTGACACGTCCGCAAATAGCATACCCGCACTACCGTCGGCATTCGGCGGATATGTTTGGAATGGAACAAAGTCCTGACCGATGCCATAATAAGCATAGCGGCATAGACAAACAATTTAATAATGCGCCACTATCATTATGAGCCTTAAAAAAAATATTTTATTTATTATGGCTACCGTTTTATGCTTAACAGCGTGTAAAACGATGCCGACCATCTCAAGTCAAGCGTCTCCTCAAGAACCGGGCAATGCAAACCGGTCTGATACTGGACCCACTGCGCAAAATGTACCACCGCAGAACCATACTAGTGAAACCGCACAAAATTCAGAACCTGCAATCCAAACAAATGCGCCAGGCGCGGCTTCTGTCAATATAACCAGCGATGAGCAAATCCAGCAACTTGAGCAACAACTTGATGATCGCTTTACTGATTTTGACAGATTATTATTGCGTGAACGAGACTTTCTGGTCAAAGAGCAAAACCAACAAGGTGAACCACAAACCAGCGGTAGTGCGGGTGCGCTTGATGACTTTGGCGACCTTGGCGATTACGAAGACATTGCGCCGCCAGATGACACGACGCTAACTAACAACGAAAAAGCGTTGCCCCAAACTGGTAACAAGACTGGTAATCAGAATAGATTTCCGGGCAATAATACCGATATACCTGCTGATCTTGTCAATGCTAAAGGGGACGATGTTGTTGCCAAACAACTGCGCGAGGCGGCATTAAAAGAGCAAGATCCAGTGCTAAGAGAAAAACTTTGGGACGAATATAGAAAATATAAAAGCGGTATATAACAAGGTATATACACCATGCGAAAATCAATTAATTTATTCATCATCAGTACATGCTTATTATTGGCTGCCTGTAGTACCAACACGATAAGACCGACAAAATCAGAATCCGCACTGATGACAGATGTTGTCACGCCTGAAGCGTTATTGCTTGATGTAGGCGTTAATATATTTGAACCCAATATCACGAAGCAGAAATCTAAAGACTTGGGCGGCTATACCGGGATCCTTGAAGCCGAGGCAAATTATATGCCTTTTAGACTTATGGAAACGCTTCAGAACAGTGGTAATTGGGGCGTGGTACGTATTATTCCAAATCGACAAAGCGAGATGGATGTCTGGGTTGATGGGAAAATAATAAAATCTAACGGGGCCCTGCTGGAGCTTGAAATTACTGTCAGTGATGCAAGTAATAGCCAATGGTATAACAAACGCTATAAACAAAAAGTTGGGGCGGCCGCTTACAATATAAATTCAAATAAAAAAGAACCTTTCCAAAATTTATACAACGAAATCGCCAATGACATGTTGTTATTTTACAGAAAATTAAACCCCGAAAAAATTACTAATATTAGGGCTATTTCACAGCTACAATTTGCCAGACGCTTTTCACCCGTAGCCTTTGATGACTATGTAGAAACTGATAATAAAGGCCGCTTGATCATTAAACGGTTGCCAGCTACAAACGATCCCCTGTTACAACGCATAAATTCGGTCCGTGAGCGAGATCATTTATTTGTGGACACCTTGCAAGATTATTATGCCAATTTTACACGGCAGATGAACGAGCCCTATTTTGAATGGCGACGTGCTTATTACGAAGAAGGCGAGGCCCTGCGCGAAGTCAGATCACAAGCGACAAAGCGACTAGTGGGCGGTGTATTAGCTGTATTAGCCGGGGTTCTGGCGCAAGGTAGCGACTCTCCTGTTACCCGTACTGCCGGGGAAATAGGCATTCTTGCCGGTGGTGTCGCTGTTGCCAGCGGGATACATAAACAGGAAGAAGCCAAGATTCATGTTGAGACATTGCAAGAAATATCGGCCTCACTTGATGCAGAAATAAAACCTTATACAGTCAATCTTGAAGAGCGTACCGTCACGCTTACCGGTTCGGTTACTGAACAATACGCACAATGGCGTGCAGTACTGAGTGAAATTTACAGGGCTGAAACGGGTGGGATTTAACCAGACATTTAACTCCCCATGCGCCTGGATAATGATTCAAAAAATGGTTTTAAAGAAATAAAGCCAGCACCATTTAGTAGTGTCGGCAAGACCCCGACCGCATCATCCAAGGCAAATAGTCTCAGCCTTAAAACACGCACTATAGCATTCGCGATGGCGGCACTATTCATCAGCCTTATTATTGCCATTTTCTTTTTACCTCGCTGGGTGGCAGATAACAGTACGACCCTTAACCCTACTGTTGATACGACCCCGCCGTTGGCAACAAACGCGCCTAGTCTACCCATACCCGCGTCTGTCGCTTCTGAAAGCGTTGCCAACCCACTGTCAAAAGACGCTAATATGGCGTTTAGAAAAGAGGCACAAACATCTCTACAAGCAGTATTGGAAAAACAGAAAATACTCGAAGAAAACAATGCCCTCGTCTGGGCCGGGGAAGCATACGCCACCGGTCTAAACCACACGATGAGGGGTGATACATTTTACAATCAGCAACAATTCGCAAAAGCAGTTGAGGCATATCAACAAGCCTTGACAATTTTTAATACCCTGTACGATAAAATGGATCTGTTATATCAAGAAAATATAGCCCGTGGATTAAATGCGTTGGAGCAAGGCGATGCTGCATTGGCAAAGCATGCTTTTGAGACAGCATCATTATTTACCGATGCGTCGCAACAAGCAGCACAGGGTCTTGAGCGCGCCCAAACACTCGATGCTGTTTTTAGCAACATTGAACAAGGCGATAATGCACTTGCCGATGGTCGCCTAGCGGCGGCAAAGAAGGCTTACCAAACGGCACTTGAACTTGATCCTGCCACCCTGCTTGCCAAACAGAAACTACGGGAGACAAATCGTTTATTAGTCGATAAACAATTCAATGATGTCATGTCAGCCGGATATGTTGCCTTGGATCAAGGTAATTTTGCCACGGCCTTACGTCAATTTAATAAGGCCTTGGCCATACAACCTGATGCAGATGATGCTAGAGAGGCCTTACAGCAAACCAGACACCAGGCAACAGCATTTGATATTGCAAACACCTTGAAAAAAGCTGCCGCAAGCGAAAAAAATGAACAATGGCAGATGGCCGTTGATCTTTATAATCATGCCTTAACGCTTGAAAAAAATCTTGCAGTGGCGCAAACAGGAAAACAAAGAGCGCAAGCGCGTTTGGCCATCAAGCAACGCTTGGAGAAAATACTGTCACAACCAGAACGGCTTAATGATAAAAAGATACACGCTGAAGTAAGTGCTTATTACAATAAAATCGATAAGCTCGATAATAAAGGAATTATATTGGCCAAACAATTAGCCGATCTTGAAATGCTGTTACAGGTGAGCGCAACACCCGTAAAGATACGACTACAATCTGATAATTTAACGGATGTAGTCATATACAAGGTTGGCGATATGGGAATATTTGAAACTAAAGAGATGCGTCTGCGACCCGGCAAGTATGTTGCTGTCGGCAGGCGTAATGGTTATCGAGATGTGCGCGTAGAATTTGTAGTTTCTCAAGAAACCAGTCGACAGATAGTAGAAATATCGGCAAAAGAAAAAATTAATTAACGATTATGTCGCATATTGAGCCTGTCAACTTTGAACCCGCAAAGCCACAGAAATCGGCCGCTGTAAGAACCCACTCATTTTTATTGAAAAGCACACTTTTTTCTGTATTACTGATACTTGTTTTCATTACATGGTTCCTGCTTAGCAGTAAGTCAGTACGTATCACAACACAAGCGGAGACGGCTACTGTCACAATCCATGCGCCTCTAAAACTAGCATTAGCAGAACGTTATCTGCTAAGGGAAGGTGAGTATGCCATCGAGATACGTGCGGCGGGTTATCAGACACTCAATAAAACCTTGCCGGTTGGAGAACAACAAAACCAGACATTCAACTACACCTTGCTGCCCCTGCCGGGCCACTTGAACATTGACGTTGATGTTACCCCCGCTAAAATTTTTATGGACGATATTGAGCAAGGTATATCACCCATGACACTTGAGAGACTTGAGGCTGGAACACACAGGATCAGAATTGAGGCCGAACGTTATTTTCCGCATGAACAAGTTGTAGAAATTGAAGGTAAAGACAAGACACAAAATTTAAATATTGCACTTAAACCGGCCTGGGCAGACATTACATTCGCGACTGATCCAACGACAGCGCGCATATTGATAGCGGATACATTCTTGGCAAACACTCCATCGACAATAGAACTGCGAGAAGGGAAACATAACGTCAGGATCAAAAAATCTGGTTTCAAGGACTGGCAAAAAAAAATTCATGTGACTGCTGGGGAAAACACGGCCTTTACAGATATAAAACTTGAGCCGGCGGCTGCAACGCTGTTTGTCGAATCTAATCCTGCTGGCGCAAATGTGATTGTTAATGGCAATTATGTCGGTAAAACGCCTTTGGAAACAGCCATTGATCCTGGGCAAACAGCGACTGTACGCCTCTATAAACAAGGTTTTCTTGCGCGTATAAACAAGGTCAAGATTGATGCGGGTCATAGTAAGAAGCTACATATAACAATGTCCCCTGAACTTGTCGAAGTCGAATTTCAAATTAAGCCGACCGATGCCAGGATCTACATCAACGATAAACCTGTTCAGTTATCAGGATCGACATTGGCATTACCCGCAACGCAACAAAATATATCCATTCGTAAAGACGGCTATGTTGATTACAACACCAGCATTACGCCCATCTCCGGAATTGAGCAACGCGTAAACGCTACATTAAAATCACTGCGGCAACAAAAGCTGGAAAACATCAAACCTGTGATTACAAGTAAAGCCGGGCAAAAACTTAAACTGTTTTATCCATACGCTGTTACCATGGGGGCATCGCGTCGAGAACCAGGTCGGCGGGCTAACGAAACCCAACAAAAAATCGAATTGAAACGCCCCTTTTATCTTGGCATAAACGAGGTTACAAACGCTGAATTTCGTTTATTCAAAAGTGACCATGACACCGGCTCTTCGCAAGGCCACAGTTTGAATCATGACAAACAACCTGTCGCTAATGTCGACTGGGAAGATGCCGCGAAATTTTGTAACTGGTTAAGCCAACAGGAGTCGTTGCAACCCTTTTATAAAATTATCGACAACAAGGTGAGTGTTTTTGACCCCACTGCTGATGGTTATCGCTTACCGACTGAGGCTGAATGGGCTTGGGCTGCTAGAAGTATCAATGCGGCGGATGCGCTATTAAAATTCCCCTGGGGAAACACGCAACGCGACAAAATGCCGCCTGGCAAAAATAGCGGCAACTATGCCGACAGCAGTGCTGCTGATTTTTTAGGCAATACGATTGCTGATTTTAATGACGGATTCGCTGTCGCAGCGCCAGTCGGTAGCTTCGACCCTAACCAAAAAGGGTTGTATGATATGGGCGGCAATGTTGCAGAATGGGTCAACGATTACTATGCAGTCAAGGCAAGTAGCCGTAATACAAGCATCGATCCAATGGGGAGTGCAAAAGGAACGTTTCATGTTGTTCGGGGTTCGTCATGGGCGCATGGCACTATAACTGAATTGCGCTTATCGTTTCGGGATTATGCTGATAAACCGCGTGAAGACCTTGGTTTTAGAGTCGCTCGCTATCTTGAATAAGATGCATAAATAAAGACATGATTAAAATATTATTTTTATTTTTACTGTTATCGGGTCCTGTCCTTGCTAAAGGAGAAGGCGACGAAAATACATCCGCCACAAAAAATGAGCAAACTGCAGCACCCGATAATACGCCGCCTATCGCATCGACAGTCCAGACACCGGATACTTTTGTTCCGACTGAAACCCTATCTCAAGATGTGTCCATTGCTTTCCCGGTAGACATATAAAAGGACGCGCTGATCATGCTGAATAAACACAATCCCCTATCTGGTTTTTTATATCAAGTAATGGCCTTGTTTGTATCACTCATTATTGTGCACACGCTATATGTCACCGTCATTCGCCCTAATGCTGATGCCATACTAGAGCAACAAGCAAGACAACAAGCGGCAGGCCAGGCAATAGAAAATGAACGTTCCATATACATAGTGCTGAAAGATTTTGAACAAGAAGCGTGCTTTATATTGGCATTATGGGTGTTTGCGATTATGGGTTTGAAAACGGCGACAATCCTGAAAGAACGTGCCTTATTATCTCGAACCCTGATCAATATCAGCCCTGGCACCAGCTTGTTGCCTGAAGACACGCGGGAATTTTCGAGACCAATACAAAATCTGGATGAGATTGAACAAACCTACTTATTACCGCGAGCGTTGCTGTCGGGTTTGCAACGCTTTGGCTCAACGAAAAATATTCAGGATGTTGCCATAACCATTAAGGATATTTGTGAACATGAATCTGAGCGGCTCGATTCAGAATTATCCATGGTGCGCTATATCATCTGGGCTATTCCATCTATCGGCTTTATCGGCACCGTGCGCGGTATTGGTGCAGCCCTTGGTCAAGCACACAAAGCGGTTGAAGGTGATATTCTCGGTGTTACATTAAGTTTGGGTGTGGCCTTTAACTCAACCTTTGTGGCGTTGATCATCAGCATTTTTATTATGTTTTTAATGCATCAATTACAACTCTTGCAAGAACGATTTGTGCTCGATACACAACGCTATTGCGATGTAAGCCTGATACGCCATCTTAAGGCACTATAAAAAGTCTGATTATGAAATCATTTACTGTGGTTGATCTTAATGATGCCAATATACGTGTTGCTAGAGACGAACAGGTGCTGGTGCGCAGTCCGGGTTACGCCGTCATCAAGGACGACAAGATTGCTTTAGGATCGCAAGCGGCAAGACTAACACGCTTATATCCACGCAGTAGCCATAATGATTTTTGGTATCGCCTTGGTCAAGAAGCGATCCAATCAATGTCAAAACAGATCCGACATAATGCCGATCTGGCTTATATGCAGCTAGCCGAGATCAATGAGCAAGCAGGTAAACCGGCAAGCTGTCTGTTTGCTGTGCCTGCTAGCTTCAATCCCGAACAACTAGGATTGCTCCTCGGTCTACTTAAAGCGGCCAATTTTCAAGAGGTCAGACTCGTTGATAGCGCGTTACTCGCCTCAATCAAGGCATTGCATAAAGGTGAGCTACAGCATCTGGATATGCAACTACATCAAACTGTGCTCACACGCCTCGTAACCGATGATAAGCATCAGGTCGTTGCAACCGATATCTCACCAGAAGTCGGGATATTAAACATCCATGAACAATGTGCGAAATTGATCAGCGATGAATTTATCAACCAATCCCGTTTTGATCCACATCACAATGCCGAGACCGAGCAACTGCTGTTTGAAAAAGTGCCTGCTTGTCTCAGGACGTTGACCAGTGCTTCCATGAGTAAGATAAATATTGAATATCAAGCGCAATCGTATAGTGCAAATATTACGCGCGAGGCGATTCTGCGACAGATAACGCCGCTGTATGAAGCTGTCTACAAACATATAAAACATACCACGCCATTGTTATTAAGCCATCGTTTTGCTGATTTACCCGGCTTTTCAGAAGGTCTCAACAATGCTTGCATATTGGATGAATTTGCCATATTTGCCGTAGCAAAAGACTACACTGCATATTTTAGTGACATCGATCCGAATACAAACTACTTATCCGAATTACCCATACTTAACGTAGCAGAAAGACCAACAAGCCAGGTTAATATAAATGCATCTACGCCAGACATCACGCATATACTGATTGAGAATATCGCTCACCGACTTGATGGGCCATGTTTTTATTTTTCTGCCGTTCATCAACTCGAAACCACACTAAGTACCAACAGCGAATATTCGATTCGATTGCAAAATGGGCATTATTTCATACAAGCGGAAAATAATGCTCAAATCGTTGTCAATGAGACGATCCTAAAAGACACGATGCTGTTAAGTCTGGGCGACAAAATAAAAACATCTGCGGCGAAAACAGCTTCAATCCTGATTAAGGTGCGCTAACGCAATGGCCCGCAACCGGCGGCAAATTGCGCCCTCCAACTTGTCATTTCTGGATATTATGTCGTGTGGTTTTGGTGCCGCGGTATTGCTGTTTTTGATTATCAAACACAATATTGATAGCGACATATCATCACCGCTGAACATCACCGCACCCGATCTGCAATCTGAAATATCACTACTCGAAGAGGAAATACACCTTGGTGAAAAAAATCTTGTTGCCATAAAAAACACGATAGAAGAGATTGAACAAGAAATTTTGATAACACAAGGACTAGCACAGAAAATTGAAAAAGAAATAGCCGCACTCAGTGGCCGCCAGAAAGACCTACTCGTAACCCGTGATGATGCCAAAGTGGATAGCCTTAAATCCGATCTAATCAAACTCGAACAACAGAAAAAAAACCTGGAAAAAAAACTGGATGAAGCGGGTGTTGCCTCACGCAAGTTTGTGGGTGATGGCGATCGTGCCTACGTCTCGGGGCTAAAGATGAGCGGCAAATATTTATTAATATTGCTTGATAGCTCAGCTAGTATGCTCGATAAAACCATAGTCAATATAATACGCCGACGCAATATGTCGGAAGATCGGAAACGTAACGCGCCGAAGTGGCAACATGCAATCAGGATCGTAGAATGGTTGGCCGCCAAATTTCCTCTCGACAGCCAATTTCAGATCTATCACTTCAATACCGATGTCGAACCATTAGTCACCAATAGCCAGGGTCGATGGCTGTATGTTAAGGATAAAAATAAATTGGATGACGCATTTACGCGCCTTGCGCAGTTAGCACCTACTCAGGGTACGAATCTGGAAAAAGCCTTTATGGCGGTTAATCGACTTAATCCAAAACCCGATAGTATTTATCTCATCACTGATGGTTTACCGACGCAAGGTGCAAAGCCACCACGCAATACGACTATCTCCAGCAAAGATAGAATGTTGCTTTTCGATAAAGCCGTAAAAAAACTTTCCGACCGTATACCCGTGAATATAATCCTCACGCCTATCGAAGGTGATCCGAATGCGGCGATTACCTATTGGCGACTCGCACGCGCAACGCAAGGTTCTTTTATGAGCCCGGCAAGCGATTGGCCGTAAAATAATAATATGAAAAAACGCCGCAATACGGACCTATTCAGTCTTTCTTTCCTCGACATCATCACTTGTGGTTTTGGTGCCATTATTCTGTTATTGGTGATCACTAAAACCGGTATACCAACAACCGTCATCGAACCCGCACCTGATATGCAAACGGATGGATTGGTGCGTGATCTGCAAAACAGATTATTTGAGATCCGAGGCGAGACAACCCTGTTCAATCGTGAATTGAAAGACAAACAGGAACAAATATCAAGCTGGACTGAACGTATCGCCCGCTTAAAACGCGATAAAAATAGCACAAAAAATAAATTGGACAATTTACAAGATGAGTCTTCCGTCCAATCCAGCATCACAAATCAATTCGAGACGGCAAAGCAGATGCTTACAAAAGAGATGCGACGACTATTGGCCAAACTTAAAAATGCTGACACCAGTCTGGTCGGCGGTATTCCGGTTGATAGTGAGTACATTATTTTTATCGTTGATACATCCGGTAGTATGATCAATGCAAACTGGGAGAAGATGATCAAACAACTCACGACCACTTTAGATGTTTATCCAAATGTAAAAGGCTTACAAATCATGAGTGATATGGGCGGTTATTTATTTTCTCAATATCGTGGTAAATGGATCCCGGATACCCCAAGACGTCGACGGTCCATAATCAAGAATCTTCGGGCTTGGAACACCTTTAGTAACAGCAGTCCGGTTGAAGGCATCACCCACGCGATTCGCATTTTTTATGATCCAAACAAGAAAATAAGTATCTATGTATTTGGCGATGAATTTACTGGAAAATCAATACGCTACGCTAGCAAAACCATTGATAAACTCAACCCGAAGGACAGCAATGGTAATGTCAAAATACGTATCCACGGTGTCGGTTTCCCCATTCCAGAAAACGCGCCAGAACATTTTCAGATCACCAACCAACGCTTCGCCACATTGATGCGAGAAATCAGCCAAAATAATGCGGGCACCTTTATCGGACTTAACTGATGTTGAATCCATTAACATTGCAATCTTCGTTTATATCCAACATTGGGTATTGGCTTTCAGTCATTAAAAAATTCTTGAAATAATGACACTACAATCATTAAGAATCTGTTTAATGGCATTGTTGTTTTGCGCAATAACGGCAAAGACGTATGCCGATAACCCAATCTACTCCTGGCACGTCAGTGACTTGGCCCGCGCGCAGGAAAAGGAAATAAAATTAACCGATAAACAGGGACAATTTTTATACATCATCAATGTGCAACAAATGGTGTATTTATATGCCGCCATGATCAGTATTGCAGAAGCAGGAGAAATCCAGGCAGATTTTATTATCATCCCTGGTACGTTGCCCAATGCTTTCGCCGGAATAACGGAAAAGGATCAAGACTTTGTGGCTATAAATTTTGCAATGCTCGATATATTGGGTACGGATATGGATATGGCGGCGGCTTTACTAGGTCATGAACTCGCGCATCTGAAATTGAATCACGGTCGTAGCAACAAAAAGCAAGTCATCATCAATCAAGGCGGCAGTTTTTCAGCATCTGACACACGTTATAGTCGTGATAATGAACGCGAAGCTGATTACCTCGGAACAATATGGGCAGTCGAAGCAGGTTATGATCCAGAAGGCGCGGTTGCTTTACAAACAGTACTCTACAAATACTTCAAAAAAGTCGCATCCTCGTCGTTTAGCGCCTCGCATCCATCAGGTATTGAACGTATTACAGTGCTCAAGTCATTAGCCCGTCGTCTATCAAACCGTTAGATAACACTGGAATCTGGCACAACCAAACCAGCTACCTCATTATTCAAAATCTTCGTCGTTTCCGTGTGAATTTCGTCCATCTGATAGCGGACACCACTAAACCAACTGTCCACTATCAAACTGGAGATCTCGAACAACGCTGATTCTGGATGGGTTTTGACGCGAGCACCAGTCGTTGTCACCCGCATAGCGGGTGTGAAGGTCAAGGTCGGTGGTATTTGAGGCTGTGTTGCGCTGTTTGGGTCTGCCAGGGCGGATATTTCCGGAATTTGGGCGGAGTCAGGCTGTGGCCTGTCGTCGCTCGTGGAAAATCAGACGGCGGAAGTTGTAGCTCAGGTTGGCCATGGTCATGCGGGCCTTCGCACGGGTTTGGCCGATTGAGCGGATGGTCAGAGCCATGGGCCCTTTCTCGTACCCGAACACAGGCGCGGATGGCGGAGCGTGTCGCGTTGCCCCGGCGAATATGCCTGGCCATGGGTTTGCCGCGTGGCTTCTTGCGATGAATGTGTGAGCGGTACCCTTGCGCTTTGAGCCAGTCTTCGTTCTTGGACGACCGATATCCAGTATCGGCCCAAACCGCCTTCGAGCTGTTTGTCTCGTCCAGAACCGAGGAGCGTTCATGCCCGTCGTAGCGAGCCGCATTCGTGCCAGTCTCACCCCGGATGAAGCGCCATTTGCGGTCAATGGACACGTGGTTCTTGTACCCAAAGTGCGGAACCGAAATATCGACAAGGCCAGTATCCTCCTCGCCCTCCTTGGTCGTCTTGGCCTTTGAATACTTGACCGTCCAACGCGCATCGGTGTCTTTCTGCGCTGCCTTGGACAGATCATCGGGCCAGATGTCAGATGCGGCCTCACCTGCCTTGGCGCGCGCTTTCTCTTCTTTCGTCATCCGCTGGCGCGGGGCAGAGACCAACGTGGCATCCACAATCTGACCGCCGGTCGGTTTGTATCCCCGCGCGCAGAGCTGAGCTTCAAACGCGGCAAACAGGGCCTTGAAGACACCCGCCTAGGTCAGCTTCTCTCTGAAAAGCCAGATCGTCTTCTGATCAGGTGTCGGCTCCCCGATTTGAAATCCCAGGAACCGCAACCAACTGAAACGGTCACGAATGAGAAACTCCATCCGCTCATCGCTCAGATTGTGCATCGAGGCCAACACCAGCACCTTGAACATCACAACGGCATCATAGGGCGGACGACCACCTTTGGGACGTTCCCCATAGCCAAGCGCTTCAACAAGAACTGGGCGAAACACTTCGAAATCAACGTGCCGCTCCAAAACCTCAAGCGGATCTCCCATCGCCGAAAGCCGCGCCAAATGATCCGTCAAATCAAACAATCCAGGTGCGTGCATCAACAAAATCCTCCCACATCAAGTGAATCAGACCGTACCACAAAATGCACGGTTTTTAGAGGCTTCCAGATCATTGTCAACACGGTTAAAAATCAGATCATCTATATCAAGACCGACAAAATTAATACTGTCACGACCGGCCGCATCTTTACTATATATCGTGTCCTGACCATAACCCCTCGTAAACAAATAGGTATCATTGCCCCGGCCACCCTCCAACCAGTCATCGCCATCACCATAATCAACGATATAATCATCACCGTTTGTTGGTATTGCAACCTACCCATCTGTGGTGGAATTTAAAAGTAGTATCATGCGGCCATTTTCACCTACCTGTGATCTGTGCATAGGTTGTTCATGCGAGCCATGTGAGAGATTATATAAGTGACCAAACCAATAGGGTCAACAGAAACCCGCATGAACGTACACAAGCATGTCCCATTGACACCAGAAGGTCGACTGAGTATGGTCAGACGAGCCCAACAACCTGGTTTTCCAGCGACCCAGGTGGCGCAAGAGTTTCATACGTCAACTCACACTGTATTGAAGTGGAACAATCAATTTGATAAGGACGGTCTGGCAGGCCTGGAAGATAGTGGTTCTCGGCCAGTCAGCCGCCATCCCAGAGCACTGACAGATAGGCAAGTCCGCCAAACCTCTTTGCTACGTAAGCACCGCTGGACCATGGGCCAGATTGCCAGGAATGTCGGCTCGACCCTGCCACAATGTCTTCGCACCGCAGACGACTCGGTCTAAACAAACGCTCCGCGCTTGAGTCCGCTAAACCCAATAATCTTTATGAGTGGTCTTATCCAGCTGGAAGCCTCTAAAAACCGTGCATTTTGTGGTACGGTCTGATTCACTTGATGTGGGAGGATTTTGTTTATGCACGCACCTGGATTGTTTGATTTGACAGATCATTTGGCGCGGCTTTCGGCGATGGGAGATCCGCTTGAAGCTCTGGACTGTCATGTGAATTTCGAAGCGCTCCGTCCCGTTTTGGTGGTAGCGCTTGGCTATGGGGAACGTCCCAAAGGTGGTCGTCCGCCCTATGACCCAGTTGTGATGTTCAAGGTGCTGGTCTTGGCCTTGATGCACAATCTGAGCGATGAGCGGATGGAGTTTCTCATTCGTGACCGTTTCAGTTGGTTGCGTTTCCTGGGATTTCAAATCGGGGAGCCGACACCTGATCAGAAGACGATCTGGCTTTTCAGAGAGAAGCTGACCTAGGCGGGTGTCTGCAAGGCCCTGTTTGCCGCGTTTGAAGCTCAGCTCTGCGCGCGGGGATACAAACCGACCGGCGGTCAGATTATGGATGCCACGTTGGTCTTTGCCCCGCGCCAACGGATGACGAAAGAAGAGAAAGCGCGCGCCAAGGCAGGTGAGGCCGCATCTGACATCTGGCCCGATGATCTGTCCAAGGCAGCGCAGAAAGACACCGATGTGCGTTGGACGGTCAAGTATTCAAAGGCCAAGACGACCAAGGAGGGTGAGGAGGATACTGGCCTTGTCGATATTTCGGTTCCGCACTTTGGGTATAAGAACCACGTGTCCATTGACCGCAAATGGCGCTTTATCCGGGGTGAGACTGGCACGAATGCGGCTCGCTACGACGGGCATGAACGCTCCTCGGTTCTGGACGAGACAAACAGCTCGAAGGCGGTTTGGGCCGATACCGGGTACCGCTCGGCCAGGAATGAGGCTTGGCTGAAGGCGCAAGGGTACCGCTCACATATCCATCGCAAGAAGCCACGCGGCAAACCCATGGCCAGGCATATTCGTCGGGGCAACGCGACACGCTCCGCCATCCGCGCCTGTGTTCGGCTACGAGAAAGGACCCATGGCTCTGACCATCCGCTCAATCGGCCAAACCCGTGCGAAGGCCCGCATGACCATGGCCAACCTGAGCTACAACTTCCGCCGTCTGATTTTCCACGAGCGACGACAGGCCACAGCCTGACTCCGCCCAAATTCCGGAAATACCCGCCCTGGCAGACCCAAACAGCGCGACACAGCCTCAAATACCACCGATCTTGACCTTCACACCCACTATGCGGGTGACAACGACTGGTGCTCGCGTCAAAACCCATCCAGAATCAGCGTTGTTCGAAGTCTCCAGGTTCAAAGGGCCAGGCAAGAATGCGAACCACCTGTTTGCCCGCTGTGCCCTGATTAATCTTATGCTATCAAAGAAGCAATTATTACGGCTATCAGTGGCTTAGTACGCCTGGAATAGGGGCGATAGCTGAAAACAGTAGGCCGGGACAAGAAAAATGAAAGAGAGTAATGAGCAAGACGTTCAATGCTCGCTACTATCGAGCACAGTGATGCCCACTTGCTTGAAAATCCTTAATTGATCAGATGTTCCTTTTATAAGCATCTATTCTCTTTTAACAAATATATTGCGTATTTAAGTATATAATTCCCTTATATAAAGTAGAATTTAATTTCTGATTATGCCCGCAGTGATTATGCCCGCAGTTTGATGCGAATGACAAATTCCTTTTGTCGCATAATAGCCTTTCGGATAAGATCCGTGCCACCATTATTGCTGGATAAAATAACAACGTGTTGAAAATTTACAACAGTTTAAGTCGAAAAAAAGAAGTTTTTAAGTCGCTAGATATGGGCAAGGTGCGCATGTATGTTTGTGGTATGACGGCGTATGATTTTTGTCATGTAGGCCATGCCCGGGTCATGGTGGTTTTCGATATGGTTGTACGCTATCTTCGGCATAGCGGTCTGGATGTCCATTATGTGCGTAATATTACCGATATTGACGACAAGATAATCAGGCGCGCAAGTGAAAACAATGAAACGATTGATGCATTGACAACACGCTTTATTGCGGCGATGAATGAGGATGCATCTGCGCTTGGCGTTGTAAGCCCAGATGAGGAGCCGCAAGCGACGCAGTATATGCCCGCGATTATCGCCATGGTCGCAAAACTGATCGATAAAAAATACGCCTATATCGGCAACAACAAGGATGTGTATTTTGATGTTAGTTTGTATGCTGACTATGGCCGCTTATCGGGCAAGAAAACAACCGAGTTACGCGCCGGCGAGCGCGTAGCGATTCAGCAAGAAAAAGATGATCCGCTGGATTTTGTACTCTGGAAGGCGGCCAAACCCAATGAGCCTAGTTGGCCTTCGCCGTGGGGTGAGGGTCGTCCTGGTTGGCATATAGAATGCTCCGCCATGTCAACCTATTGCCTTGGCAACCATTTTGATATCCATGGTGGCGGCCAGGACTTACAGTTCCCGCATCATGACAATGAAATTGCGCAATCGGTTTGTGCAACAGGCGCAGCGTTTGCGAATGTCTGGATGCATAATGGCTTTGTCCGGGTTAATGAAGACAAGATGTCAAAATCATTGAACAATTTCTTCACTATAAGAGAAGTGCTACAAAAATTTCAACCCGAGGTCATTCGTTTTTTCATTCTTTCCAGCCATTACCGTAGCCCGTTAAATTATGCTATTGATAATCTGGAAGAGGCTAAAGCGGCACTGCGTGGATTGTATACGGCGTTAAGAGGTGTTGTAGATGTTGGTAGAGCCACACCCAACAAAAATTATATCGCCGCATTTAATGCTTATATGGATGATGATTTTAATACGCCTTGCGCCATTGCCTTATTGCATGAATTGGCACGGGATTTGAATCGACACGCTGACAAGACAGCAAGCAAAGCCATTGAATGCGCGGCCACATTAAAAAACCTCGGAAAGATTTTAGGATTGC
This sequence comes from uncultured Gammaproteobacteria bacterium, assembly GCA_951812995.1. Classification (GTDB taxonomy): domain Bacteria; phylum Pseudomonadota; class Gammaproteobacteria; order Eutrophobiales; family Eutrophobiaceae; genus UBA7359. The sequence goes on from CATOTD010000002.1 coordinate 465,234, forward strand.
TGCAAGAGGAACCACAAACATTTCTCCAGGCAAAAACAAATGCCGACAACAACACCTTGGATGAAGCAGAAATCCAGACATTTTTAGATGAACGGCATGTTGCAAAATCAACAAAAAACTATGTAAAAGCCGATCAAATTCGAGATCACCTCTTAAGTTTGGGCATCAGGCTTGAAGATACACCACAAGGGACAATATGGCATCGTAACTAATTGATTTTAATAATATTACGTATTTTAATTTTGGGATTTGACGCGATACCATGGACTGCGTATCATCTCACGTCCTGTTGCGGTAGGAGAGTCAGGTAATCGGGGCATAGCGCAGTCTGGTAGCGCATCTGCTTTGGGAGCAGAGGGTCGGGGGTTCGAATCCCTCTGCCCCGACCATTTGATTTACAGTATGCTATAAAGATGCGGATGCGCCTGTAGCTCAATTGGATAGAGCACTGGCCTTCTAAGCCAGGGGTTAGAGGTTCGAGTCCTCTCAGGCGCGCCAATCAGTACCGTCCATCATTGTTGCGTGATTGAGTTTTCGATTATGGTTTAGTTTGGGAATTATATACTTTACTCCAATAGATAACTCATATAATCTAACATAAAAATGCAATAAAACGGAGGGTCATCAATGAAAGACAATACCATATCCACATTTGAGTTATTTCGCCAGTTTCCGGATGCTGAAGCCGCTAGATTGTATTTTGAGGGACAACGCTGGAGAGATTACATATCCTGTCCTCATTGTGGGGAATTTAAGCGTATTACCCCGCGCAAAGGAAAGCGGACAGGATATTACTTATGCCGGGACTGTAAGAGTGAGTTTACGGTGAGAACCGGCACTATCTTTGAACGTTCTCATGTACCACTACATAAATGGCTATATGCTATTTACTTAACTGTCACCTCGCGCAAGGGCATATCTAGCTTGCAGTTATCTAAACAAATCGGAGTAACTCAAAAGACCGCCTGGTTTATGCAGGCCCGCATTCGTGAAACCTGTAACGATAATACAGATAATTTACTTTCTGGCATTGTTGAGATTGATGAGACCTATATCGGTGGGAAGGAACATAACAAACACAAACACAAGAAAGTCCGCGCAGGCCGTGGCGTAGCTGGCAAGCAGGTAGTGGTCGGAATGCGTGAGCGCGGTGGCCGCACAAGGGCTAAGCCTATCCCATCAACTGATATACCGACCCTGCACAAAGAGATTGGCTGTTCAGTGGAATATGGTGCCACCATTTACACAGATGAACACAGGTCATATCAGCATTTACAGTCTGCTTATCAGCATGGTACGGTAACCCATAGTGCGGGAGAATATGTGGGTTCAAACAACATTCATACCAATAGCATTGAAAGTGTCTGGGCTTTACTCAAACGCGGTCTGTATGGGGTATGGCATCATGCCAGCACTAAACACTTACATCGCTATGTGAACGAAGTGACTTTTAGACTGAATAACGGACAATGTAAGTTACCAACCAATCAACGTATAGAATCACTTATAAGCAACGCGATAGGTAAACGGATTACCTATCGCGAGGTGATAGCATGAGCAAAGCAATGGAAATAGAATGCGGATATACAGGACGATAATGAGAGCAGGTTACATCAAAGACTATATAAGTGGTGAAGAAGTAAAAGCTACGCCAGAAGAAGTAGAAGCAGTACAAGTCTTTTCCGAAACACTTGTCGAAGATTACGGATACCCCAAAGAACAATTACAAACACGACCACAGTGGCGTGTAAAAGTAAGGCCATCTGATACCAAAAAAGAGTATCCGCTTGATATTGCAGTATTCAACAAAGATAAAAAACCGATAAAAACCTTTTTATTGTCGTTGCGTGCAAACGAAAGACAAGAAAAGATGGTTTAACCCAAAATGGAGTGCAATTGAAAAATTGCATAAGGTAACAGGTGAGCATGGTGAGCTTGTTACTTGAAAAAACTAACAAATCATTGTGTTTGTATTTTGTAGTGAAGTTGGAGTAAAGTATATAATTTCCTTTAGTTTTTATGGTGAGCGTAGCTCAGTTGGTAGAGCCCCGGATTGTGATTCCGGTCGTCGTGGGTTCGAGTCCCATCGTTCACCCCATTGTCCGGGTTGTGAGTTCAGTTGCCAGTGTAGTTGTCAGTGTGGCGGATGCGCGAGTGCGGCAGACGCTTAATCCATGATGGCGTAGATCTAACCTCCATGTTCGGGCCGTTAGCTCAGTTGGTAGAGCAGTGGACTCTTAATCCATTTGTCGTAGGTTCGACCCCTACACGGCCCACCAAATTTTACAAACATGGAAAACAATCAACGCAAGGGATTTTTGTTATATAGCAAGGGAACAGTCGGTAATGAACTTGACCTACCTGTGATCTGTGCATAGGTTGTTCATGCGAGCCATGTGAGAGATTATATAAGTGACCAAACCAATAGGGTCAACAGAAACCCGCATGAACGTACACAAGCATGTCCCATTGACACCAGAAGGTCGACTGAGTATGGTCAGACGAGCCCAACAACCTGGTTTTCCAGCGACCCAGGTGGCGCAAGAGTTTCATACGTCAACTCACACTGTATTGAAGTGGAACAATCAATTTGATAAGGACGGTCTGGCAGGCCTGGAAGATAGTGGTTCTCGGCCAGTCAGCCGCCATCCCAGAGCACTGACAGATAGGCAAGTCCGCCAAACCTCTTTGCTACGTAAGCACCGCTGGACCATGGGCCAGATTGCCAGGAATGTCGGCTCGACCCTGCCACAATGTCTTCGCACCGCAGACGACTCGGTCTAAACAAACGCTCCGCGCTTGAGTCCGCTAAACCCAATAATCTTTATGAGTGGTCTTATCCAGCTGGAAGCCTCTAAAAACCGTGCATTTTGTGGTACGGTCTGATTCACTTGATGTGGGAGGATTTTGTTTATGCACGCACCTGGATTGTTTGATTTGACAGATCATTTGGCGCGGCTTTCGGCGATGGGAGATCCGCTTGAAGCTCTGGACTGTCATGTGAATTTCGAAGCGCTCCGTCCCGTTTTGGTGGTAGCGCTTGGCTATGGGGAACGTCCCAAAGGTGGTCGTCCGCCCTATGACCCAGTTGTGATGTTCAAGGTGCTGGTCTTGGCCTTGATGCACAATCTGAGCGATGAGCGGATGGAGTTTCTCATTCGTGACCGTTTCAGTTGGTTGCGTTTCCTGGGATTTCAAATCGGGGAGCCGACACCTGATCAGAAGACGATCTGGCTTTTCAGAGAGAAGCTGACCTAGGCGGGTGTCTTCAAGGCCCTGTTTGCCGCGTTTGAAGCTCAGCTGTGCGCGCGCGGGTACAAGCCCACTGGCGGTCAGATTGTGGATGCCACGTTGGTCTCCGCCCCGCGCCAGCGGATGACGAAAGAAGAGAAAGCGCGCGCCAAGGCAGGTGAGGCCGCATCTGACATCTGGCCCGATGATCTGTCCAAGGCAGCGCAGAAAGACACCGATGCGCGTTGGACGGTCAAGTATTCAAAGGCCAAGGAGGGTGAGGAGGATACTGGCCTTGTCGATATTCCGGTTCCGCACTTTGGGTACAAGAACCACGTGTCCATTGACCGCAAATGGCGCTTCATCCGGGGTGAGACTGGCACGAATGCGGCTCGCTACGACGGGCATGAACGCTCCTCGGTTCTGGACGAGACAAACAGCTCGAAGGCGGTTTGGGCCGATACCGGGTACCGCTCGGCCAGGAATGAGGCTTGGCTGAAGGCGCAAGGGTACCGCTCACATATCCATCGCAAGAAGCCACGCGGCAAACCCATGGCCAAACACATTCGCCGGGGCAACGCGACACGCTCCGCCATCCGCGCCTGTGTTCGGCTACGAGAAAGGACCCATGGCTCTGACCATCCGCTCAATCGGTCAAACCCGTGCGAAGGCCCGCATGACCATGGCCAACCTGAGCTACAACTTCCGCCGTCTCATCTTCCACGAGCGACGACAGGCCACAGCCTGACTCCGCCCAAATTCCGGAAATACCCGCCCTGGCAGACCCAAACAGCGCAACACAGCCTCAAATACCACCGATCTTGACCTTCACACCCGCTATGCGGGTGACAACGACTGGTGCTCGCGTCAAAATCCATCCAGAATCAGCGTTGTTCGAGGTCTCCAGGTTCACTGTTGCACCTGGACATCAAGACACTTGGGCGGTTCCGCAAACCCGGCCACCGCGTCACCGGTGTTCGCAAAGGTAAGCCGTCTGCAGGGGCTGGCTGGGAGTACATACACATCTGCATCGATGCTCATTCCCGACTCAGTTACGCTGAGATTCTGCCCGATGAACGCAAAGAGCGTGTGACCGCGTTCTTCAAGAGCGTGAAAGCCTACTATGAATCAATGGGTGTCCAGATTGAGCAGGTGATGACCGAGATAACGTAAATTATCTTTCGCAAATTTGAAGAGGCGGTTCCCCTTTATCTGGTTAAATAAAAAGTGACATAACCATTTATTTGACCAGGAGAAGAGTCGCCATGAGCGATGATACAAACAAGCACTTGAACAATGTAGTCCCTATTGATGAACAGGCACTGCAGGGCCATCTCAACAAAGTGGTACTGAAGACTGTGGCAGACACCCGCAAGCAGATGCTGGACGTTGAGGCTGATGCGCTGGTGGGTGCTGATCGATACGAACGCACTGAGACGCGCAAAGACGACCGGTCTGGCAGCTACACCAGGAAGCGCCACACCAGGGCCGGAGAGCTTGAGTTAAAGATGCCGAAGCTACGCAAGCAGACCTTTGAGATGGCGGTCATAGAGCGCTATCGACACCGTGTAGCGTCAATTGAAGAGGCGTTGCTCGAGATGTATCTGGCAGGTGTTTCAGTACAACGTGTAGAAGACATTACCGCAGCATTGTGGGGTACCCGTGTCAGCTTAGGGACTATTTCAAAGCTCAACCAGCGTATCTATGGGCAGATTGAAGAGTGGCGTAATCGCCCCATAGAGGGTGATTTCCCTTATGTATACCTGGACGGTGTTGTGCTCAAACGCAGTTGGGGCGGTGCAGTGAAGAACGTTTCTGTTCTAGTCGCCATAGGTGTTGGGGACGATGGCTACCGCCGCATTCCAGGGATTGTTGAAGGTACTAAGGAGGATAAGGTGGGATGGTCAGGATGCCTGCGTCATTTGCAGGCACGCGGTCTCAAGGGCATCAGGTTGGTGCTCAGTGATGCCTGTCTTGGGCGCAAGGAGTCGATCGGTGACTTCTACCCTGATGCTGGCTGGCAGCCTTGTACCTCGAACCCGGGTCAAAGAAGTCTCTCGCATGTTGCAGGCTATTCATGCATCTGAAGATCTGGAATCAGCCAGGCATAAGGCCACGGAGGTTGAGAAGAAACTCAGGGACATGAAGTTATCGAGTGCAGCGGATTGGCTGGGTAGTGCATGGAAGAGACCCTGACGTATTATCGGTTCCCAGCAGAGCACTGGATTCGCATTCGGACTAACAATCCTTTGGAGCGGATCATCCGAGAAATCAGGCGGCGAACACGAGTAGTGGGAGCATTCCCGGATGGCAACTCGGCGTTGATGCTTTGTGCGGCAAGGCTAAGACACATCGCGGGGAGCTAGTGGGGAACGCGGAAATATCTGAACATGGATTTGCTCCAAGAGATGGATAAAGAAAAGGATTTTCAGGTAGCGTAACAACCAGATTTAAGGGAAAGCCAAATCAGAAAGTGCGAAAGATTATTGACACTACCCTTCGACAGACGCTACACGGTGTCGATAGCGCTCTATGATGGCCATCTCAAAGGTCTGCTTGCGTAGCTTCGGCATCTTTAACTCAAGCTCTCCAGCCCTTGTGTGGCACTTCCTGGTGTAGCTACCAGACCGGTCGTCTTTGCGCGTCTCAGTGCGTGCATATCGATCAGCACCCACCAGCGCATCAGCCTCAGCATGAAGCATCTGGTTGCGGGTGTCTGCCACAGTCTTCAGTACCACTTTGTTGAGATGGCCCTGCAGTGCCTGTTCATCAATAGGGACTACGTTGTTCAAGTGCTTGCTTGTATCATCGCTCATGGCGACTCTTCTCCTGGTCAAATAAATGGTTATGTCACTTTTTATTTAACCAGATAAAGGAAAACCGCCTCTTCATATTTGCGAAAGATAATTTACGTTATCGGCGCAAAGTATCCCAAGGCAGTGGCCATGCTTATCGAAAGACCGTGATGCGTTGCTGGCATTTTATGACTTTCCAGCAGAACACTGGAGCCACATCAGGACAATGAATGTCATTGAGTCGAGCTTTGCGACAATCCGGCATAGAACACGCCAGGCCAAAGAATGTGTCAGACGATGGTCTACAAGATGGGATTATGCGCAGAAGATTCCTGGCGCAAACTGCGAGGCTTCAGACACCTGGCGAAGGTGATTGAAGGCGTGAAGCTTAAAGATGGAATCGAGGTAACTGAGGACGACAAGGTAGCCGCATGATCAAATTGTCAGACACTATTTTTGACAATAACTCGCAGTCCCGCACCGCAACTGCTTGTATGGATATCACAGGCCAGACGCTTCAAGCGGGTTCGTTCAGCGGACATCCGATTGATGACAATAATCAACACTGCTACGAGATACCGCAACCACATGTAATAATTTACTTTGATTTTATTAAGTGCTTAATTGTTTATGACCTTATCGAAGTCTGAAACTAAGTGTGCTGTAGCCTTTTTTAGGATGTCATTCTCTGTGTTAGCCGTTTGCTTCTATGCGTTCAGTGTTTGTATCTTCTGTTACGTCCTAGTGAGTGTCTGATATCCGTTCGGGACGATCTCGTCACGTTCAGGTCTTAGCTGATTAACCCAACGCCATAATGCTGTTGTCCTTAGCACCTATTGCTTCGCAGGCTTTCCAAATACTATAGCCCTAGTCTTTTATTACCAGACTAGCAACTTTTCGTTTGGATTCTGGACTAAAATGTCTTAGTTGCTTTATTATTGTACCTCTATGATTTAAGTGATTTTAACACCTATCTCTTGGTACGGAGTTATTAGGGGAGTACAAACAGGCTTTATGTTTCATACACTTTTGAGAATAATGGCTATTTTAGGTAACTGAGCGAAACTATTCTTACAATAAGTTTAATCTAATCCTTAAGGTTCAGTTTCTATGTTGAAGAAATATCCTATCTACCAGAAACACACCGCCTTGGTCAATATAATCCGATCAATAGAAACTTGTCGACTTCACCTGCTGAGTGCCTCAATGGACATAATCATAAATGAGTCGACACCATTTTTCATAGGCTACACCATTTAAATGCAGATCATCATAGGAATGCGTTATTGGCAATATACCTCCAGGGCAAAGCACCGTGGCGAGATCAATAAAAGTAATATCCCTGCACTGACACATGATGCTAAGTTTATTATTAAGAAGTTCAACACTTTTATTCACTGCTTTTAAACGTTCCCCCACATACAAGGTGGACTGGACAAAAACCTCTACGCCATTATCAGCAAAAGCCCCTACGATATTTTCATAACGCTGCAAGATACCATCAATATCATAACCAAGATTGAGATCGTTGATACCGGCCATAACAAAGACTTTTTTGGGTTTCAGCCTCAATACCGTATCTATACGCGCCAACATACCACGCGTAATATCACCACCTATCCCTCGGTTGACGATTTTTACATCGGTAAATATCTCATGCCAAGGAGGAGCCTCAGTAATAGAATCACCAAACATGACCACATCGGCTAACTGAGAAAAAGAAGCGTAGATACTCTCGTCGTTGCAGTATTTTCCCACAATACTGCCAGTCTGTAGCATTGACATCTGACTGCATACTGCAGCCATCAATTCTTCAGCTGGAACTTGTTCACGCAATTTATGCCAAACATCTTCGAACTGCCTAAGATGAAACACCGTAACAACTGATACACCATGCGTTTCACCGCATTCTTTAATTTTTTGCAACAAAGTATAAATTGAAATATCACTGAGCTTCTTGACCAAAGCATACAAGTCTAGTTCGTCGCTTCCACAAACAAAATTTTCAATCAAAGATTGCTGCACTTGGTTTATCTTAATATCCAATCCAAATTACTCCCTTTCAAGACAAAAAAAACAACACTCCTAACGCCGCTTATCACAAAAAAAATGGTTCTCATTTTCATGAAGAACCATCAGGTAGATAAATCTATCGTGTTACACACGGTGTTAGCCAAAATCACAGCTAACACCGTGAAAACACTTACATACTTTTATCCAAAGGCAAAAGTACAATAATTAAACAAAGTTAAAATGTTAGTTTTACTCCAGCAAATACTTGACGGCCAATTACGTCATAAGCTCTAGGCTCGGTGTTAGTTCCTATTGTACTTGCTATTGAACCTCGCACCAAAATATCTGGCTGTGTATCGAAAAGATTATTCGAACCAATATAAAGACTTATCATGTCGTGGGCCTGAAAACTAGCTCTAACATCCATATAAACGACTGAATCAAGCGTATTTAAATCTTCAGAATAATCATGAGCATCGCCAAGAAAAGCTTCCGTTTCGCCGCGATATCTTAACTGACCAAAAATATTCATCCGTTCAGTAACATCATAAGAACCTGTAACGGTAAACCTCAGTTCAGGGAATTGTGGTCGCCCCTCAAACTTTTCAACCTTGCCAGCAACATCAGTAACATCATATTTATTTAAGTAATTAGCCAGAAAGCTAACATTAAAGTTATCTTGTGCATAAGCCACCTCAAAATCCAGACCACTAGTTTTAATGGTGCCTACGTTAATCAGCGTAGAGCGCAGGTTTAGTATTGGTCCATCAATAGTATCCCTGATTAAATTACCGCCACAGGTTGCATCAAAAGCAGCTGGGGTAACATTGTAACAACGATCGACAAAAACGTCTGCGCCAACTCTGTCAATACCATTTTCAATTTCAATATTATAATAATCAACTGAAACCGAAAAACTGTCTAACGGCGTAAGGACAACACCAGCCGTTATAGCATCAGCAGTTTCTTCTTCTAAATCAAGCGAACCTGTTTCTAATAACCGGGTATTATTTGCCTCAGAAGCGACCAGAGTAAACGAACCGTCTGTGGTAACACGCTTGTTAATCGCATCAATAGATCGACAATTCTCCGCGATATTACCAGGGGTATCGGCTGTTATCCCATTACAAGCATCGACATTATCTCCTGCAACGCCTGTTACACCTGTAGAAAACAAATCATTAATGTTAGGTGCACGCACTGATCTTGAGAAGCTGGCGCGAAGAAAAACCATATCGTTAATGGGTGAATCCAAACCAAAACGATAGGTTATGGCTTCACCAATGGTTGAATAATCACCATATCTGGCTGCCAAACCGACGTTGAGCCAATCAGTCACGGGGGCATAAATTTCACTAAAAACATCGATCACATCAAATTCACCGTCAATAGCAGTAACCGCCAAATCTCTTGAAAGCCCTAATTGACGGAAACTATCAGGTGTCTCGGTAGCTTTTTCTTCTCTATATTCAACACCCGCCGCAAAACCAATAGGAACACTGGTAATCGCAAAAGGCAAGTCGCCAGAAAGAACGCTGGTTAGAACCGTTTGTTTAATCTCTGCGGTTTGACCCGTGTCAATTTTAATGTAATCAATCGCCTCCTGCGAAAAGCCAGTAATCCCCGCCTTGCCCGCTAAACTATCGGCAGTATTAAACGGATTAACAGGAACACAACCCTGCGCCCTTGCAACAACATCCTGGCACTGATAGCCACCTTCGCCATCAGACTCAATGCTCAGGGCATTACGAATATGACCTAGGTAAACATCACCACTATTTTTTTGCGATTGAGAGGTGATACCATAAACAACACTGGTTTTTAATAATAAGTCATCATTAAACTCATAATTATAGATACCAGCGACCCTGAAAACATCACGGGTATTAGTGACCGCACGATCACCAAATTCAGATAATCGTCTGAAAGTTCTTGCTCCATCCAGTGAGGTAGTATCACCTAGTGCCGTAAGCAGTCGTCCACCTGCACGACTACCAACAAAATACGGACTGGTGGCTACATCGATATTAGTAGTACCGCCTGCACCAACCTTAAAAACATCACCAACAACACTAAGTGGCGCAGGCTCTAATATAGTTGATCCGGTCGTGTGTGCAAAATTCACCTCGAATTCAGCAGATGATTTATCGGAAATATCAAAGGTCACACCAGAAGCAACATGAAAACGGTCAAAAGGTGAGACAAGATATCTGCCAGCATTCTGGTTATCGTAATCAGTGTCCCCAAGAGGGTTGAAATCGCCATCAAGTAAGGGCTGATTAATATTAAAATCCGAGCCATCACCAAAAACAGCCACATTGCCCGCGAACAGTGCTGCACCGGGCACATGAGCAGGACCATCCCTAACAGCAATAGATTCTCTAACACCATCACCATCATCATCAAGAAATCTCAACTCATGCGACGAAAAATCTCTTTTCGATGAGCGCAACTCTTTTTGTTCCGCCAAACCGATAGAAAACCAAGCATTACCTCTATCAAAGTTTTTTCCAAAGCTGAAATCAACATTGCCTCTTTCTGCGCCACCGTCTTTAGATAAAGCACCAAAGGCATTTAACTCAACACCTTCAAAATCTTTTTTAGTGATAATATTAATAACGCCAGCAATCGCATCTGAACCATAAATTGCAGACTGACCACCTGTCAGCACATCAACACGTTCTATCATAGATGTTGGAATAGTGTTTAAATCTACCCCGTAACCCGAATTAGCCGAAACACCCGATACATAACGGCGGCCATTAACCAAAACCAATGTACGCGCAGAGCCTAAATTACGTAATGACGTACTACTAACGCCCACATTACTTGCAAATCCCCCAATCGAGACATTATTACTGGACGCAGTCAGTTCAGAAGTCACTGATGGAACTCTGTTTAAAACATCTTCAATGGAAATCGACCCAACCCCTTCAATAATCTCAGAACCCACCTCAACGACAGGGGCAGATGATGTAAGATTTGATAGTCCTCTTTGAATGTTCGAACCAGTAACAGTAACCTCTTCCAATGCCTTACCATCAATCTCATCCGCAGCCAGTGCTTGAACCGAACCAGCAACAGCACAAACCATTAAGACTGTCTTAAACAAACCTCCATTAGGACCGTACAATTTTTTTCTACTTTTCATTACAATATCCTCCACTTTATAAAATAATTATTTTAAAAAATTCACATAACGACTAAACACATTAATATTAATAAGAGTACTGCGTACTTCTCAAAAAATTACCCAATATTTTCTATACATATTTCCAATTAATACCTCAATATTTAAAGAATGGCAAGTATACAAGCTATGTTTTCTGCTTGCAAGTTTCGTGGATTGCATTCAACAGTCTCTAAATTTATTACCATATCAACCATTATTCCTACTAACCACGTTACTTTAATACGTCTTTATACACCCTTTTCGAGTTAAGTGTCAAAAATCTAGCTATTGGCTACCAACTATATTGGTTGCAAGTCCATAAGAGTATCTCTATTAATTACGCTATTTGGTACAATGTTGAAGTTTCCAAACTGACAAAGAAACTTCCATGAGCAATGACATTTTCGGTTTCCTGTTTAATCTTCAAGACTATCGTCTCAAACAGTTGGGTAATCCTCTGCCTGAACTGGAAAAGGCGGTTGATTGGGGAGCTTTTCGGTCGTTGTTGAACAAGGTTCATGAGAAACAACGTAAGCATCAGGCGGGCAACGCCCAACAGACGTAGTGATGATGTTCAAGGGACTGCTTGTGCAAAATCTGTATGGTCTTAGCGATGCTCAGTTGGAATACCAAATCGAAGACCGTAGCAATTTCCAGCAGTTTCTGGGTCTTGCTAGGCAGCAACGAGTCGCTGATGCCAAAACCTGCTGGGCATTCAAGCATCGGTTAGCGGCGCTGGGTCTGATGGCATTGTTGTTTGAGCAGTTGTCGTTGAACCAGGCGGCTTATATCACTCGCAAGGGTCAGATAGTTGATGTCTCGATCATTCCGGCACTGTTGCCGCGTAACCGTTGGGAAGACAATGCACGGATTAAGGCAGGCGCTGTCCCTGCCCGCTGGACGAAGAAACATAGCTGCCGCCATTTTGCTTACAAGAACCACAGCCAGATAGACCATGACAACAAGCTGGAAGCCTCTAAAAACCGTACATTTTGTGGTACGATCTGATTCACTTGATGTGGGAGGATTTTGTTTATGCACGCACCTGGATTGTTTGATTTGACGGATCATTTGGCGCGGCTTTCGGCGATGGGAGATCCGCTTGAAGCTCTGGACTGTCATGTGAATTTCGAAGTGTTTCGCCCAGTTCTTGTTGAAGCACTTGGCTATGGGGAACGTCCCGAAGGTGGTCGTCCGCCCTATGATGCCGTTGTGATGTTCAAGGTGCTGGTGTTGGCCTTGATGCACAATCTGAGCGATGAGCGGATGGAGTTTCTCATTCGTGACCGTTTCAGTTGGTTGCGGTTCCTGGGATTTCAAATCGGGGAGCCGACACCTGAGCAGAAGACGATCTGGCTTTTCAGAGAGAAGCTGACCTAGGCGGGTGTCTTCAATGCCCTGTTTGCCGCGTTTGAAGCTCAGCTGTGCGCGCGGGGGTACAAACCCACTGGCGGTCAGATTGTGGATGCCACGTTGGTCTTTGCCCCGCGCCAGCGCATGACGAAAGAAGAGAAAGCGCGCGCCAAGGCAGGTGAGGCCGCATCTGACATCTGGCCCGATGATCTGTCCAAGGCAGCGCAGAAAGACACCGATGCGCGTTGGACGGTCAAGTATTCAAAGGCCAAGACGACCAAGGAGGGTGAGGAGGATACTGGCCTTGTCGATATTTCGGTTCCGCACTTTGGGTACAAGAACCACGTGTCCATTGATCGCAAATGGCGCTTCATCCGGGGTGAGACTGGCACGAATGCGGCTCGCTACGACGGGCATGAACTGTCCTCGGTTCTGGACGAGACAAACAGCTCGAAGGCGGTTTGGGCCGATACCGGGTACCGCTCGGCCAGGAATGAGGCTTGGCTGAAGGCGCAAGGGTACCGCTCACATATCCATCGCAAGAAGCCACGCGGCAAACCCATGGCCAGGCATATTCGTCGGGGCAACGCGACACGCTCCGCCATCCGCGCATGTGTTCGGCTACGAGAAAGGGCCCATGGCTCTGACCATCCGCTCAATCGGCCAAACCCGTGCGAAGGCCCGCATGACCATGGCCAACCTGAGCTACAACTTCCGCCGTCTCATTTTCCACGAGCGACGACAGGCCACAGCCTGACTCCGCCCAAATTCCGGAAATACCCGCCCTGGCAGACCCAAACAGCGCAACACAGCCTCAAATACCACCGACCTTGACCTTCACACCCGCTATGCGGGTGACAACGACTGGTGCTCGCGTCAAAACCCATCCAGAATCAGCGTTGTTCGAGGTCTCCAGCTGCTTCGTGACTATCAGGTCACTGATGCCAGCGTCCATGATGCGCAGGTTTTTGCCGACCTGCCAGATGACAGCAATACCAGTAAAGATGTCTGGGCTGACAGTGCCTATCGGTCAGAGGAAAAAGTAGCGTTTCTCAAGGCGCAAGGTAAGCGCACGCGCTCCAAAGTTCGTAGTCGGGTCGAACCTGTGTTTGGAGCACAGCGCAATTTACGCCGCAAAGCGGTTCCTTGCATTTGCATTACGCGAACAAGCATGCATATCGGCTTGATGAATCTAAGGTACAACATAAGGCGTTTATGCTTTCTGGAACGGGTCAGTGCGTCTTGAAAACGAAGTAAAGCCGAGAACAGGGCTGTACGGAGACTCTACCGGCTTTTTGGATCAAATTGGTTATTTTTAACCTCTCTGAGCCAATAAACTGGAAAGTGATTGCATTAATAGAGGTTGCCTTACCTTAATGGAGGAAAGAATTTATGTCATCCTTGATTGTCCAGAATCTGGGGTCCACCTTTCTTGTAGCCAGCCAGCTTAGGCCTTATATAATTTTGTATTTTTTCTCAGAAATATTCGCTCCCTTTGCCACTATGGCCGCGACTACACCCTCGCCAAAATTTTGATGGGGTACACCAAATATAGCAGGCTCATCAACACTATCAATTTCATTAATTAAAAGCTCAATCTCTTTGGGATAGACATTGTAACCACCCGATATAATCATATCTTTTTCTCGCCGATAACGTAAATTATCTTTCGCAAATTTGAAGAGGCGGTTCCCCTTTATCTGGTTAAATAAAAAGTGACATAACCATTTATTTGACCAGGAGAAGAGTCGCCATGAGCGATGATACAAACAAGCACTTGAACAATGTAGTCCCTATTGATGAACAGGCACTGCAGGGCCATCTCAACAAAGTGGTACTGAAGACTGTGGCAGACACCCGCAAGCAGATGCTGGACGTTGAGGCTGATGCGCTGGTGGGTGCTGATCGATACGAACGCACTGAGACGCGCAAAGACGACCGGTCTGGCAGCTACACCAGGAAGCGCCACACCAGGGCCGGAGAGCTTGAGTTAAAGATGCCGAAGCTACGCAAGCAGACCTTTGAGATGGCGGTCATAGAGCGCTACCGGCACCGTGTAGCGTCTGTCGAAGAGGCACTGATTGAGATGTATCTGGCAGGTGTATCGGTCTGACGGGTGGAGGATGTCACCGCAGCATTGTGGGGTACCCGTGTTAGCTCAGGGACTATTTCAAAGCTCAACCAGCGTATCTATGGGCAGATTGAAGAGTGGCGTAATCGCCCCATAGAGGGTGATTTCCCTTATGTATACCTGGACGGTGTTGTGCTCAAACGCAGTTGGGGCGGTGCAGTGAAGAACGTTTCTGTTCTAGTCGCCATAGGTGTTGGGGACGATGGATTCCGCCGCATTCCAGGGATTGTTGAAGGTACTAAGGAGGATAAGGCGGGATGGTCAGGATTCCTCCGTCATTTGCAGGCACGCGGTCTCAAGGGCATCAGGTTGGTGCTCAGTGATGCCTGTCTTGGGCGCAAGGAGTCGATCGGTGACTTCTACCCTGATGCTGAGTGGCAGCGTTGTATTGTGCACTTCTACCGCAACGTCTTCAGTCATGTGTCTCGTGGTCGTGTCAAAGAAGTCTCTCGCATGTTGCAGGCTATTCATGCATCTGAATATCTGGAATCTGCCAGGCATAAGGCCACGGAGGTCGAGAAGAAACTCAGGGACATGAAGTTATCGAGTGTAGCGGATTGGCTGGGTAGTGCATGGAAGAGACCCTGACGTATTATCGGTTTCTGGCAGAGCACTGGATTCGCATTCGGACTAACAATCCTTTGGAGCGGATCATCCGAGAAATCAGGCGGCGAACACGAGTAGTGGGAGCATTCCCGGATGGCAACTCGGCGTTGATGCTTTGTGCGGCAAGGCTTAGACACATCGCGGGGAGCTAGTGGGGAACGCGGACATATCTGAACATGGATTTGCTCCAAGAGATGGATAAAGAAAAGGACTTTCAGATCGCGTAACAACTAAATTTAAGGGAAAGCCAAATCAGAAAGTGCGAAAGATTATTGACACTACTTTCTCGCCCCACAATTGAGAGGCGACCTTCCTTGTTCATTAAGCCTTGATCACCAGTGATGAAATAGCCATCATCAGTAAATTCTTCTGCAGTTTTCTCTGGAAGGTTCCAGTAGCCTTTGCATACATTGGGTCCTTGAATGGCAACGAGACCTATATTGTCGTCAGTCACAGGTTGATGGTATTCATTTATTATTTTGATAGTAACGCCTGGGAGAGCAAATCCGACTGTCCCTGGTAATCTTTCGCCCTGTAAAGGGTTGGATGCAATCATTCCAGCTTCGGTCATGCCATAACGTTCAAGAATCTTATATCCAGTTTTCTCTTCAAATTCAGCCCATGTTTGTGGTAGCAACGGTGCTGATCCAGAGATGAATAATCGCATATTATTCATTTTATCTTTACTCAGCAATCCCGAACCTAATAGCCGAGTATAAAAAGTAGGCACACCCATTAACACCGTTGCGCGATCAAATAAACGTACAATATCGGTTACATCAAACTTCTCTTGTAATAAAACTTTAGAACCAGCAAACAGTGATACGTTAATTGCGACCAAGAGTCCATGAATATGAAAAATTGGCAAGGAATGAATGAGTATATCTGTATTCTTAAAGCCCCATATCTGCATTAGCGATGTTGCATTAGAGGCAAGGTTATCATGCGTGAGCATGATAACCTTGGCCCGGCCAGTAGTTCCAGAGGTATAGGACTTATAACCGAACCTGATGTCTGAAGAGGTTGAAGTATGCGGCGTGCCTTGCTGAAATCGGTTTTGTCTAGAAATCGAAAGTAGCAAGAGGAGCACGCCACCCATGGCAAACAATACTGTGATTGATCTGGGTACACCAGAGGGCATTGATCCACTGACAGAGTTACTCAGATCTGGTGCGAAGCAGTTAATCACCGAAGCTGTCCAGGTAGAGCCAGATGAGTTGATGACGCAGTATGATGATCAAAAAACGGCTGACGGACGACAGCACGTTGTCCGCAGTGGCCATCATCCAGAACGAGAGATCATCACCGGGGTTGGCAAGGTCAGCGTCGAGGTGCCCAATATCCGTAGCCGTGAAGGTACGCCAGAGAGCTTTCAATCTTTGCTTGTACCGCCCTACATCCGGCGCACAGCGACCCTGGATGCGGCGATTCCCTGGCTTTATTTGAAAGGTGTTTCGAGTGGCCAGATGGAAGCCTCTAAAAACCGTGCATTTTGTGGTACGATCTGATTCACTTGATGTGGGAGGATTTTGTTTATGCACGCACCTGGATTGTTTGATTTGACGGATCATTTGGCGCGGCTTTCGGCGATGGGAGATCCGCTTGAGGTTTTGGAGCGGCACGTTGATTTCGAAGTGTTTCGCCCAGTTCTTGTTGAAGTGCTTGGCTATGGGGAACGTCCCAAAGGTGGTCGCCCGCCCTATGATGCCGTTGTGATGTTCAAGGTGCTGGTCTTGGCCTTGATGCACAATCTGAGCGATGAGCGGATGGAGTTTCTCATTCGTGCCCGTTTCAGTTGGTTGCGGTTCCTGGGATTTCAAATCGGGGAGCCGACACCTGATCAGAAGACGATCTGGCTTTTCAGAGAGAAGCTGACCTAGGCGGGTGTCTTCAAGGCCCTGTTTGCCGCGTTTGAAGCTCAGCTGTGCGCGCGGGGATACAAACCCACCGGCGGTCAGATTGTGGATGCCACGTTGGTCTTTGCCCCGCGCCAGCGGATGACGAAAGCAGAGAAAGCGCGCGCCAAGGCAGGTGAGGCCGCGTCTGACATCTGGCCCGATGATCTGTCCAAGGCAGCGCAGAAAGACACCGATGCGGGTTGGACGGTCAAGTATTCAAAGGCCAAGACGACCAAGGAGGGTGAGGAGGATACTGGCCTTGTCGATATTTCGGTTCCGCACTTTGGGTACAAGAACCACGTGTCCATTGACCGCAAATGGCGCTTCATCCGGGGTGAGACTGGCACGAATGCGGCTCGCTACGACGGGCATGAACGCTCCTCGGTTCTGGACGAGACAAACAGCTCGAAGGCGGTTTGGGCCGATACCAGGTACCGCTCGGCCAGGAATGAGGCTTGGCTGAAGGCGCAAGGGTACCGCTCACATATCCATCGCAAGAAGCCACGCGGCAAACCCATGGCCAGGCATATTCGTCGGGGCAACGCGACACGCTCCGCCATCCGCGCCTGTGTTCGGCTACGAGAAAGGGCCCATGGCTCTGACCATCCGCTCAATCGGCCAAACCCGTGCGAAGGCCCGCATGACCATGGCCAACCTGAGCTACAACTTCCGCCGTCTCATCTTCCACGAGCGACGACAGGCCACAGCCTGACTCCGCCCAAATTCCGGAAATACCCGACCTGGCGGACCCAAACAGCGCAACACAGCCTCAAATACCACCGACCTTGACCTTCACACCCACTATGCGGGTGACAACGACTGGTGCTCGAGTCAAAACCCATCCAGAATCAGCGTTGTTCGAGGTCTCCAGGTGGTTGAAGGCGTGAAGTTTAAAGATGGAATCGAAGTAACCGAGGACGACAAGGCAACCGCATGATCAAGCTGTCAGACACTACTTTTGACAATAGCTCACAAGTTTGGCGATACGGCTAGTAGCGGTGGTGGTGGCCGCTGGCACACCGGAAAATGGCGCGAATATACTACGTTTGTTGGCGTTGTCCTGATCTGAGGCATACCAAACAGTTTTGCCATTACGGAGTGTACGCACCAGTTGACTGATGTTGCGGTGGTAAATCAAACCAGAACCTGATTGGGAGTCGGCCGTATGCTATAGCACGCTCAAGAATGAGATTTTTTTGGATCCGAATAAAAGCATAATTGTCGCGGTAATGCCGAAGAAATACCAGCGCTATTTCAAAGGCACTAAAATGCGCCGTCAGGAGTAATACGCCAGTGTTTCAGCTTGGGCGGCGACAAGAGCGCGTACTCCAATTATTTCTACCGTAAATGGCATCGGTTAAGAACGTGCTCGCCAGCGTGGTATTCGCCACCAGGCTATGCCAAATTCCATTAAGCTCATACCCATTGCCTGGAAGTGTTGCTTGAGAAGCCTGGAACGAGATTCTTTAGATAAATCAGGAAAGGCAAGCTACAAGTTGGTTCGAGCGATATTGCAACGGCGTTTAGCGAGCGCTGGCAAAGCTTGGCCAAGAGCACGTCGGAGGCGCATTTGCTGTTTATAAGGCAACCAGGATAGGAGGCGCATTATGGTCAGTATCGCCCAAGTTGGCCAGGCTTTTGGGTGCCATAATTGGGCGGATTTTGTCGTCATGTAGATATTGTTACTTAATGAACACGCTAATAATAAAAAGCCTAAAATAATTCATACGATTCATACCTTAATTAAATATGTAAGATTGACAACAACACTTGGATATTTAATTTCCCCACATAAGTCAACAATATATAAATTTTTTACGTTGTTTTTTTATCTAGCCTATCTCATGATGGTGCTTTCATAAGTCAACATCCAACATCGGTATCGACCAACAAGCGAGCATTTTGAATCGATATCGACATAACTAAATTTCCTGATTAATCGCTGTTAAGTAAAATGGCACCGCTACATCTATAAAAATAGTATCTCTAAAAGTAATTCCTATATACAGGATATTTATAAACTGGCACCTAACGCACCCATTGCTGCATTTAACTGATAAGCCGCAGATAAGCGATCAAAGCGTGTATTAATCGAACGCTCCTTGGCGGTATTGGCTTGTTGCAACACAAAAATAAAGTCCGTCAAACTACGTTGACCAGCCTTAAATTGTCCACGAAACACCTCCGTCAACTGTGTACTATTTTTAAGCAAACTGTCGGCCAACTGCGCCGCTTCCACCCGCTGCTGATAATTCTGATAGGCCCGCAACACCTCATCGTCGACAGAACGAAAAGTCTCATGCTTGCCAGAAAGCGCCGCCGAAAGCCGCTTGCGACTCGCGCTCACATCACTGAAACGACCGCCACCCGTTGCAAATTCGTATGTCAATCGAATCCCAACCGAAGCATCGTTGTCCTGACCTCGAATACCATCAACGTCTCGCGCTCGACGACCCTTGATCTCCAAATCTAAATTGGGCAACAACCGCGACTTAGCCTCTTTCACCAGCGCCTCGCGCTCCGCAATCTGTGCATCAGCCAAACCTACCAAGGGATGATTACTACGCGCCAAAAGTAACGCATCTTCCTGCGTCACCGGCAACGTCGGCTCATCAGGCACCGCCAACTTACCCGGTACACGACCCACTAACTCAGCATAACGCGAACGCACAAACCGATTCTGCGAACGGATTTCCTCCAACCGCAATCGCGCCTGAATTACCTGCTGACGACCTACCAAAACCGTCGATGCCAAACCCGGATCAGACTGTGCTTGTGCCTCTAAACGCGCAACCTCCTGTTCCACCGCCGACATATAATCCTGCGCCGAACCCAGCAAAATCTCGTAACGCAATACATCAATATAAAGACTCGCAAAATCTACCCCGACAACATTCTTCACTTGCGCAACACGCTGCTCAGCTACGCGCGCCAATGCACTCGTTTGCGCAACACGCGACGATGTCTCAAAACCATCAAACAAAGGCTGGGTCAACGTTAGATTGACCTCACGGTCCCATAAAGTGCGTTTCGAATCCGAAAATGCCTTCTCCGTCTGTTTACGACTACCAACGCTATTCAACGACAACACCGGAAAATAACCTGATCTGACAGAACTAATGTCCTTGCGCGCCGCCTCTAACTCCGCACCCGCCCTGACAATCACCGGATGTTGTGATACCACCTCTTGCATCACCTCTTGCAACGTCTCCACCGTTGACGTATCAGTAGCATAGACCACAGCTCCAATGCCCATTACGACAACACCCAAACCCCGTGCACACAAAGCAATTCCCGCCCGCGACCAGTTACCATAGTCAACATTACTGACATTACTGTTAGTACAAATATTCTTGTTTTTCATTATAACACCTTTGATATATTGGTTGATTCATTAATGCCCACTGATTAATCTTATATTGACGAATAAATTCTTATAGTTTAGTTAAACAGTCCCCTATAAGCAATACTGGGAAATAAAAATAATTTAGGTAATTATATACTTGTATGATCCAATCCTACTTATCTCGGAATTCTTTTTGTTTACTACTAGGAAGAAAGTTCTCCTCCGTTACCACCTTTCTGCCTAATTTTTTCTCGATGTCTTTTCTTGTGGTTCCTGCAATTGCTCCTCCAGATTCGGCAGCTTGTTCATTTTCTGTGTTATCCCTGAGCATTTGTAGTCCTTGCTATCTCAGCAGTAGTTGTTTCGCCAAGCATCGTTAACGCAAGCTCTAAAGGAGACATATGGTCTCGCAGATTGTGATGGCCTTTTAACTTTTTAACTTGTTTATGTTGCTTGGTTTTTAACCCAAATGTTTCTCTGGAAATTGCATCAGTTAACATTGCAAACTGTAGCCCTTCATCAACCCCACGAGTTGCCCACTCTCTGGTAAGCTCTTTTCTGGATGCTATCGTTTGAAGCCGAGCATTAACCCATTCGTCAAAATAGCCCTTAGCTTTGTAGGTAAGTATTGCTCTCTTGATCGCAATCTCAGGGTCTTGTGCTTCCTGAATCCGCTCATAGCCAACCTTAGCTAGCCACCTTTTTATAGGCTCCGCTTTTTTTGAGGGATTGACTGGACTATACGAAACGCCATTTCAGTATTAACAGCGTCTGTCTTATATAGCTTTCCGTCAGATGATCGCATTTTCAGTTGTCCGATATTTTCGGACAACTCATAAAATCCTTCTTTTTCAATGAGCTACTTCTTTAGGTCTGATCAATACTTGCCCGGACGGTCACTCCCAGTCATTGCTTCAACAATATCAACTACAGAAAAATACCACTCATTATCATGAAACACCTGTCTTATTTCTTTCCCTCTGAAAATGACAAGCTGGGTTTCTCCCTCTTTAAGCAGAGCGACTTGCGTGCTACCTTTCCCTTGGATTTCCTCTTTGGTTACTTTCGTAAATCTGCTCAGAGTTTCATCCAAGGACATATCAAGGCTTATTGGTTTGTCATATGCTTTTTTGTCTTTGCTCATGCTATTAACGCTTCGTATGTCAAACGACCATTACAGCCAGATAAGAAATCGTTAACTCTCTCACCTTCACCTAAATCTCTAGTGTTATATCTGTAATTAAAATCGCCAAGATATTTATCAAGATGTTTACGGCTAACATAATGATGAATTCCCATCACGCCTCTTTTGAATAATGACCAAGCACCCTCAATTGTGTTTGTATGAATATCGCCATTTACATACTCTCCTATGCTGTGAGTGATGTAACGGTGATTGTAATCTGCTGATAGTTGTCGGTAACCTCTAAACTCTTCTGTCATAACGCTTGCTCCAGATTCTACATTGCCCATGATAATTGGCATATATAGTATCAGAATCAACTTTTGTTATGCTTTGTGTCTGTAGGCTCCCTCCACGCTCGATCATTCCAAGTACAGCGGTTTTTGTTTTTGTGCTTCTGCCTTGAGTTCCTTTTTCCTTCTTAAGGAACATCTGATCAATTAAGGATTTTCAAGCAAGTGGGCATCACTGTGCTCGATAGTAGCGAGCATTGAACGTCTTGCTCATTACTCTCTTTCATTTCTCTTGTCCCGGCCTACTGTTTTCAGCTATCGCCCCTATTCCAGGCGTACTAAGCCACTGATAGCCGTAATAATTGTTTCTTTGATAGCATAAGATTAATCAGGGCACAGTGGGCAAACAGGTGGTTCGCATTCTTGCCTGGCCCTTTGAATCTGACTTTGGTAAATCCATATTGTCGCTGCATGATATGAAAGACATGCTCAACCTTGGCACGGACTTTGGATTTGTGCCGGTTTTTAGCCTTGTCCTGTTCGGTCAGTTTGCGGTGACGTGAGCCTTTGACCTGGGTGTAGTCTTTTACCTTGGGGTCATTATCCTTGAGTACGGATTGCTGACCCGCATAGGCACTATCTCCCCAAAGACGGGTCTCTTCTCCATGCAGTAGGTCTCCAAGTACCTGTGAGTCGTGGACATGGGCTGGTGTGGCAGCAACAGAGTGTATCAGTTTGGTTTTGCTATCCACACCGATGTGTGCCTTCATGCCAAAGTACCATGGCTTGCCTTGTTTGGTCTGATGCCTATCAGGGTCACGGGTGTTGCTTTTGTTCTTGGTGGCGGTAGGCGCATTGATGAGGGTCGCATCAACAATAGTGCCTTTGGATACTTTGCATGCCGTTTGCTTCCAGATAGACGGCAACAGCATCAAACAGGGCAACTCCGAGGTTGTTCTCCTCCAGCAGATGACGGAATTTACAGCGGGTGGTTGCATCTGGCACGGGTTCCATGCCCACCGGACGGCGACCAGCAGGGGTTGGGGTAATGAGGCTCAATTACTGCAGTCAGCGTTTTCCAGGGAATGAGCTGATTCATCTCTTCGAGAAATATCTCTTTGCGTGTCTGCTTGCGGTATTTCTCGAATCCAGATACTGCCAAGCTTTTTTGTTGCATCTTTTCACCCTCCACTTAAAACATTGCGGTATTATCGTAGATTATGGCATTAATCAGAGGTTCCTTATGTTTGTGTTTGTTTGATTCTTTTCCTCCAATATAGGTTTCATCAATTTCAACACACCCAGAAAGAGGTTGGTTAAATGATCTTGTTTGACTGGAATAACGCAAACGTTGCAACATAAACCAAGCTGTTTTTTGTGTTACTTTAATATCTTTGGCGAGCTGAGTAGAAGCTATACCTTTTTTATGAGAAGTAATTTAAGTAAACAGCAACAAACCACTTGCGCAAAGCGATTTTGCTATCCTCAAAGATTGTACCTACCTTTATACTAAACCGCCTGCGACAATCGCCGCATTTATGTGTTTTGTTATCAGCAAAATGATAAACCTTTGTGCCACCACAATGAGGGCAGTATGCGCCTTTATTCCATCGAATAGAGGTTAGATCATTTATGCAAGTCTGCTCATCTGGGAACGCTTCCATTATTGAATATAGGCTATCAAAATCTTGTATCATGGCTTCTCTCCTCAGAATATGGAAGCATTATACCACAATATGTGGGTCACACAAGTATATAATTGTCATATAAAAATATTGCGTTTATATATGGGATGGGGGTTTGCTTCGGGTATTATTGTTTCTCTAGCTAGCATTGTTGGATTATTGTTTAATCAATTAATTAGGGTCTTAGGAAATTAAGCATCTGCTGATAGGTGCTAAGCTAATGATTTATAAAAACAGGTATTACCGCAGTTCCCAAATCACAGAGCGACATTTTCGCCCGCTGATTCGCTATTTTTCGCTTGATTTGTCGGCTTCGGATACCGCTCGGTTGACCCACATCAGTGTTCGCTCTATGAACACGATTTACATCAAATTGCGCCAACGCTTGGTTTTGCGCCAACGCTTGGTTGGAAGGTTGAACATGGCAACAATGAGTTCGCCAATGACCAATCCCATAGCAACGGGATTGAGTCCTTTTGGGCCTACGCCAAATTGAGGCTGAGCAAGATAAAGGGCATTCAAAAACATATGTTTTACTACCATCTAAAGAAACCGAATTTCGGTTTAATCATCGTCGTGATAACCTCTACCCCGTCTTACTGAAACTGCTTCGTGAGAAGCCTATTTGATGGCTTGACTTCCTAAGACCCTTAATTAATAAATTTTTTCGGCGTTTTGGGTAGGTTTGTTAATTCTCTGTATAGCCTGTTTATACCGTCTCGCAAAATTGATGCTGTTCATATTTTCCGATCCAGAAAACCTGCCTACTTAAGGAACCTCTGATTAATGCCATAATCTACGATAATACCGCAATGTTTTAAGTGGAGGGTGAAAAGATGCAACAAAAAAGCTTGGCAGTATCTGGATTCGAGAAATACCGCAAGCAGACACGCAAAGAGATATTTCTCGAAGAGATGAATCAGCTCATTCCCTGGAAAACGCTGACTGCAGTAATTGAGCCTCATTACCCCAACCCCTGCTGGTCGCCGTCCGGTGGGCATGGAACCCGTGCCAGATGCAACCACCCGCTGTAAATTCCGTCATCTGCTGGAGGAGAACAACCTCGGAGTTGCCCTGTTTGATGCTGTTGCCGTCTATCTGGAGGAAAACGGCATGAAAGTATCCAAAGGCACTATTGTTGATGCGACCATCATCAATGCGCCTACCGCCACCAAGAACAAAAGCAAAACCCGTGATCTTGATAGGCATCAGACCAAAAAAGGCAAGCAATGGTACTTTGGCATGAAGGCGCACATCGGTGTGGATAGCAAAACCAAACTGATACACTCTGTTGTTGCCACACCAGCCAATGTCCACGACTCACAGGTACTTGGAGACCTACTGCATGGAGAAGAGACCCGTCTTTGGGGAGATAGTGCCTATGCGGGTCAGCAATCCGTACTCAAGGATAATGACCCCAAGGTAAAAGACTACACCCAGGTCAAAGGCTCACGTCACCGCAAACTGACCGAACAGGACAAGGCTAAAAACCGGCACAAATCCAAAGTCCGTGCCAAGGTTGAGCATGTCTTTCATATCATGCAGCGACAATATGGATTTACCAAAGTCAGATTCAAAGGGCCAGGCAAGAATGCGAACCACCTGTTTGCCCACTGTGCCCTGATTAATCTTATGCTATCAAAGAAACAATTATTACGGCTATCAGTGGCTTAGTACGCCTGGAATAGGGGCGATAGCTGAAAACAGTAGGCCGGGACAAGAGAAATGAAAGAGAGTAATGAGCAAGACGTTCAATGCTCGCTACTATCGAGCACAGTGATGCCCACTTGCTTGAAAATCCTTAATTAATCAGATGTTCCATAATTTTAACCCCGGCAGCACTGGCAACTAACAACACATCAGCGGGTCTTTGTGCAAAAATGCCATTAGTGACAACGCCTGCAATCTGGTTTAGCTGTTGCTCCATATCAACAGGCGTATCGATTTTCATGTTACGCACATCAAGTATAATGTTGCCATTATCGGTTGTGCAGCCTTCACGTAATACAGGTTGACCGCCTAACTTCACAAGCTGTCGCGCAACATAGCTTTGTGCCATCGGGATGACTTCAATCGGCAGCGGCCAGCTACCGAGCCGGGGCACCATCTTGCTGTCGTCAATAATGCAGACGAATTGCCTACTGGCGGCAGCTAAAATCTTTTCTCTGGTCAACGCACCACCACCACCCTTGATTAAATGCCGATGTCGGGTGGCCTCATCAGCACCATCAATATAAACCGGAATCTCGATGACGCTGTTTAAGGGAAGCACTGGAATATTATGTTGTTTAAGCAACGTCTCGCTGGCCTCTGAGCTCGATACAGCACCCTCAATACGGCCTTTTATGCGCGCCAGTTCTGCAATAAAAAAATTGACGGTACTGCCGGTACCTACGCCAACAATACTGTCGTCTTCAATATAGCGAATGGCCGCTTTTGCGACTTCCATTTTCTTATCATCTGGTGACATAACCTTGCTCCGTTGTTTAATATATTTGCCAAGACGTTAATGTTATCTTATGTCGATGTTTGATGAGTATAAAAAATTAATTGATGAAGCCAGTCATCGTATCTATGCAGTAGCGAAACGGACTGATCTAGATCATGTGCCGCAACTGTCACTGCGCCACCAGAACAACATCTGGTTAAAACGCGAAGATCAGCAACCGGTTTTTTCCTATAAGCTACGCGGGGCCTACAACATGATCGCCTCGCTACCGGCGGCAGAGCGTGCTCGCGGCGTTATTACCGCCTCTGCCGGGAACCATGCCCAAGGCGTTGCCATGGCGACACAGCGGCTACACATAAAGGCTACCATCGTCATGCCCAAGACGACACCTGACATCAAGATCGATGCCGTCAAGCGGATGGATGCCGATGTGATCTTGCACGGCAGCACCTATGATGATGCCAAGGATTATGCGCTCAACATGTCGCATGAAACGGGTCTTTGCTATGTTCCGCCGTATGATCACCCGTTGATTATTGCCGGCCAGGCAACGGTCGGTGTTGAGTTATTAGAACAGCACCCAGGCACACCAGATATTATTTTTGTGCCGGTGGGTGGGGGTGGCTTGATCGCCGGCATTGCGGCCTATATCCGAGACAAGTGTCCAGACATAGCAGTCATTGGCGTAGAGCCAGATGAGGCACCCTGTATGCATCAGGCCTTAAAAGCAGGCGAACGTGTCGTACTGGATAAAATCGGCATCTTTGCCGATGGTGCGGCGGTTAAGCAAGCAGGCGCAGAGAATTATCGAATCGTAAAAGAACTGGTCGATGAGATTTTATTAGTCAGTGTCGATGAAATTTGTGCGTCCGTGAAAGCTATTTTTGAAGATACGCGATCCATTCCTGAACCCGCGGGTGCCTTGGCACTGGCAGGCTTAAAACAGTATGTTGCAAGAGAAAAAATAAAAAATAAAGAATTAGTGGCGATCTTCAGTGGTGCCAATGTGAACTTTGATCGACTGCGCCATATCGCAGAACTTGCCGCATTAGGCGAAAATCAGGAAGCATTGATCTCCATAATGATCCCGGAACGCCCAGGCAGTTTCCGACACTTATGCCACGACCTTGGACCACGCTTGATTACAGAATTTAATTATCGCTACGCAGATAATAATGATGCCTACGTCTTTGTTGGCGTGCAGCTCAAACAAGGTATTGAAGAAAAGGATAAGTTGCTCAATAACCTTAAAGCAAAGGGCTATAAGGTCACTGATCTAAGTAGCGACACCATCGCCAAGATGCATATTCGCCACATGGTCGGCGGTCATGCGCCGCAAGCAGAGAATGAAATCATCTATCGATTTGAGTTTCCAGAAAGATCCGGCGCCTTGCTGCATTTTTTAACAACTATGGGAGAACGCTGGAATATCAGCCTGTTTCACTATCGCAATCATGGTGCCGCCTATGGCCGCGTGCTGATAGGGTTTCAGGTCAAACAAGAAGAGCAAGGTGAATTTCTACAGTTTGTCGATACACTCGGGATCCCATATTGGGATGAGCGTGATAACCCGGCCTATCAGACTTTTCTAAGATGATTTACCTATTGTTTTAGACGTGCTGGCCAGCTAAGAACAAGCCGACCACGGCTTACGCACCAAACAACTTAAGACCGACAGGCAGATTATTTATAAATAATAATATCGCAATCTTGCCGGCAGGTAGTGAGCGCGGCTTTATAATTATTAAGCCTCGTCAGGTTGTAACAAAACCAGTCATGATCTAATGGCATAGACGTATTGACCTTCGCGCCAGCATCATTATTTGTTGTCAATGGCACAGAAAAACGTTCAAGCCCAAAGGCAACGCCTTTTCCGGTTGCCTTGATAAAAGATTCCTTCCGCACCCAGATGCAATAGAAACACGCCAGTTGTTTGTCTTTGTCCATATTAATGAGTGCTTGGTTTTCTATATCACTGAAAAATCGATTTGCTAAAGATTGATAATCTATGCGGGGATCAATCTTTTCTATGTCAACCCCGACTTTGTTGTCTAATGTTATTGCGATAAGGATATAGTCGCCAGAATGTGAAATATTGAACTCTACTAACTGATTATTAACTTTATCTTTTATAACAGGTTTGCAATGTTGCTCGTAGGAAAATATTATTTCCGGCGGCTCTTTCCCCAGACTATTTGACAACAATATTCTGAGTAGCCCTCTTGCGATTACAAACTGTTGTTGCCTCTGCGCCACCTTTAATTTATGGGCGCGGACGAGTTCATCTTCTGATAAATAAGGAAATAAATTTTTGCTACAAAATAAACTTAATTGGAAAAAGAAAACGTGTATTTTTTGATTTGTTAATATCGGCTTCGCATTTAAAACCTGGTCAATATTAATCATTATGTCATGCAGTTGTGAGTGCTTCACGGAGACGTTTCATGCCTTCATCAATACTGATTAATGGCTGATATTTAAGATCTTGTTGGGCTGCTGTTAGATCAAACCAATGTGATGTGGATAATTGTCTGGCCACAAACCGTGTCATAACAGGTTCTTGAGTTATATTAAATAATGAATAAATACGCTCAAATGTCGCGCCTAGAACATAAGCCATATTTTCATTAAGTCGTTTTGTTACGGGCGGCAGATTGGCAGCGGCTAATATTTTATTGATCAGATATGGCATCGTTACAGGTTCATTATTACTGATAAAATAGGCCTTTCCCGCACAGACCCCATTTTTTTGTAGGTTGTCAGCGGCAAGCAAGTGGGCCTGAACCGCATTATCGATATAACAGGAATCAACCCGGTTTTCCAGCTTGCCCACTAATCGCAAACGCCCAGTTTTAGCCCGTTCAATAATACGTGGCGCGAGATGTCGGTCACCTGGCCCCCAGATTAAATGTGGCCGTAAGGCAACTGTTTTAAGACTCGAACTATTAAAATCCAATATGCGTTTTTCAGCTTCCATCTTGGTTTTTTGATAGGCATTAAAGAATTTTTTAGTATAGGGTTTTGATTCATCAATGCCTTCTTCGCTACGGCCATCAAAGACAACACTTGGCGTACTGGTATACACAAGGTGGTTTATATTATGTTTTTGACACGCCTTGATTACATTTTTCGTGGCCACAACATTCGCCTTATAATACGCCTCATAGTCGCCCCAAACACCGGCCTTGGCCGCAACATGAAATACCACATCACAATCACTTGCGGCAGCGTCAACATCATCAAATCGGGTCAAATCGCCTTGCAAGACTTTCGCGCCGAGTGTTGTTAAAAAAGGATAATCACCACGTTGTATTGTTGATACAGTATCGCCTCGTTTGCGCAATGCGCTTACAATTGCACTACCGAGAAAACCGCCGCCGCCGGTCACCAAGGCCTTCACGTTATTTTATCCGCCGCCCATAGGGTTAATTTTTCCCGCCCAATCTTAGCATTGTGTCTAATATCAACGGGAAAAGCCGGATGAAACAAGACGTGCTTGATATCTTCACTCACAACATTATTTTTTGCTAACGCTAATAATTCTTCCGTTAATATTTTTTTATTACATTTTTTATGCTCAGGTTCTAATTCAACACAGAGCACAGGTATAATCTCGCCGTTTATATCCTTGCCGATAAGTGCTGTACGAAATACAGCCGGGTGGGTATTGAATATACCTTCACAACATATTGTAAATAACGTTTTATCCTTAGTAATCACGCGCTGACTTTTGCGGCCACAAAACCAGAGTCTGTCTTGTTCATCGATATAGGCAATATCGCCCATACGATGATAGAAACCGTCGTCAGTCATTATTTTTGCGAGGTCCGTTGCTTTTTTTCGATTAACATAGGTTCTTGTTACTTGTGGCCCTTTGGCGCATATTTCACCTATTTCATGGGTGGCTAATTCTAATCCCGCATCCCATCTGGCAATAATCTCATCACTTATTTTAATTATTCTGACATCCAGGTTGGGTACAGGTTTACCAATACATACACCGCTACCCGTGGCCGTCGCTAGTGCTGTCTCTTGCAAAATTTCATTACTCCCAATTGAACTGACGGGTAAAGATTCAGTTGCGCCATAAGGTGTAAATATCTCGACATCATTATTAAGCAAGGATTTGAAACGTCTTAATATGATAGGTGCTACGGGTGCGCCGGCCGACAATACTCGGTTTAACGATGGCAATTTAATGTTTTTCGCATCTCCCCACTTACCCACTCGGTTTAACAAAGCAGGAGAGCCGAACAGGGTGGAACATTGATACGTTATAACCGCATCAATAATTTTTTTCGGATCTACATGACCAGGGCGGGTAAAATCCATATCTGGAATGATAGATGTCATGCCTAATGCAGGCGCAAACAATGCAAACAACGGAAATGTCGCTAAATCGATTTCACCAGGTTGAATGTCGTACAATTTTTTTAAGGTCTCAACCTGTGCTGTAAAATTGGCATGTGTGTAAACCGCGCCTTTGGGTATACCCGTGCTGCCACTGGTAAATAAAATGGCTGCCAGATCTTCGGCTTTGGTGTCCGTACGCTTAAAATTATTATCTTTTGCCTTGGCTTTAATCTGTTTAAGCCGAGTAATAAAGCAGGCTAATAAAGGATTGTTGCCGACCAGTACGGTTTTATGGATCGTATTATTCCCCCAACCGAATACTAAACGCGCAATATGCGCGGTGCTGGTGCCAACAAATGCCGCTGGTTCGGCTTCAGCTAAACACGGGCCTAAATTTTTAATACCGATGCCCGGGTCCAAGGCGACCAGGACCGCTTCGAGCTTAAACAAGGCAAACACCAAAGCAAAAAAATCAAGTCCTGGTGCAACCATCAATACGGTGCGCGTACCTTTTCTTATTCCAAATTCCTGTAGACCATGCGCAATAAGATTGCTGGTCTCATCTAGCTGTTTATAGGTATAGGCAGTTTTATAAGCCGCTTTTTTCGACTTATTGCTATTTTGTTTAACGACAGCATAAGTATCCGGTTGCGCCGCGGCCATCATGGGTAAATGGGATGCAATATTTGCCGTAATCATAAGAGATCAGCCAAGCGGGTTATTTTGCAGAAATGCTTGAATAACGGAAATGACTGCATCGCCTGCATCTTCAAGTAAATAATGTCCAGCATCAAACGCATGGTACTCAGCCGTTGGCATCCGCTTTTTCCATTCATTCAAATAGTGAACATCAAAAATAAAATCATTCAACCCCCAGCAAATCAGCATTGGCAATCTTGAAAATTGTGCGAGGTTTTTATCGACTTCATCAACCACAGCATAGCTAACATGATCCTTATCTAGCGGGATATCTTCAACAAAACGTAAAACTGAAAGACGATGAGACCAACTATCATAAGGTGCCAAATAGGCATTTTTTACATCGTCTGGCATGGGCTTACGGGTGATACAGCGCATAACAGCACCGCGACAAAACGCATTTAGACCTTGAATCAATAAAGCGCCAATGAGGGGTGTGCGAGCAAGTTTCAACTGCCAGGGGATCTGTTTGCCATCTGGGACATGGAAGGCCGCCGTATTTGAAATCACCAGTCGCTTTATTTTTTTTGGATGACGTGTGGCATAGGCCATGCCGATCATGCCACCCCAATCGTGGACGATTAACGTTAGATTTTCGTCAGCGTGCAGAGAATTTAATAATGTATCAAGATCATCAACCCGTTGTTTCAGCGTAAAATCGTATTCACCCGCCCTTGGTTTATCGGATAAACCCATGCCAATATGATCGGGCACGAGGCAATGATATTGTTGGCCAAGCGCAGTAAAAAGATGGCGATAATAAAACGACCAGCTAGGGTTGCCATGCAGCATCACAACCGTTTCCGTTTTACCCTTGCCCGTTTCAAGATAATGCAGTTGTCTGTTATGAATCGACATATAACAGGAAGATGCAGAAGGATAATCAGGAAATGGCATGAATGATTGATTGTGGCAATAGCATGTGGCAGATAGTGTATCTGAATATTATTGCATACACCAAACTCGTATAGTCAATGATGTAGCTTGTCTTAAAGCAGATCTACCTGTTTGAAATCATCGGCTTGTGGTGAGTCCTTTTCCTGCAAACCAGATGCGCTTACCCTAGCAAACGCACCTGCGGGTGTCATCATCGAAGTCTAGTAGATTTTTGTAATAGTTATTTTAGGATCATGCCCATCAACACCCAAATACTCAGCCTTAAAATCGCGGAAAAACGGTGCGAAATTGCAACCCGCTAGGGTATGCCTTTAATAAAGGCGACTTGCGTAAAAGCCACGTCGTCAAGCCGCATGGGTGCGGCGCTATGTGCTAACATGTCTTATGCACGTGCTGTGCACGATGGTTACCCAAAGATTGTAAGCAAACCCAAATGCGGCAAGGTACTTTACTGGAAGGATGCGGGTCATCCAGTTAAACACATCGTGCAGAAGAAACGCAAAGGTGCTGAAAAAAGGATTAGAGGTTAATATAAATACATAAATTGAGGTATTTGAGATGGAATATATAAAATTCACACTAGAAAATTATCGCGGGATTGTGGGGCCTATTGAGATCGGCATAGGAGATAACAGGAAATCCCCAGTCTGTCTCATAGGTAATAACGAGAGTGGTAAAACGACCATCCTAAAAGGAATTGAACTAGTAGCAAGACTCTGTCGTGGAGATAAAATAAAAAATAGTGAACTAGCGAGTTGCAGACCTAA
The DNA here is from genome assembly GCA_951812995.1 of uncultured Gammaproteobacteria bacterium. Classification (GTDB taxonomy): domain Bacteria; phylum Pseudomonadota; class Gammaproteobacteria; order Eutrophobiales; family Eutrophobiaceae; genus UBA7359. Next base: position 498,045 of record CATOTD010000002.1, read on the forward strand.
AAAAGGGATTGAATTTACTGGCAATATTTGTCTTGGTGCTGAGCTATTGGTTAAGAAAAATGACTGGGTTAGTGAAGAAAATGATGAAGATGAAGATGAAGATATTGAAGCAGCTAAAAAAACGGTCAAGGCGCAAAAAAATATAATAAAAATAAAATTCGTATTTGAATATAAACGCAGTGCGTTAGTAAATAAAAATACAGAAATTGTAGGGTTAGACAATTCCTTAAAAGATACCGTTTTGTCAGTTATAAAAGATAAATCTCCAGATGTTTTATACCTTGATGATTTTGGTTTTACGGTTCCTGAAGTCATCAGAATAGCTAGGGATGGTCAGGATCATGAAGATGCCTTACTACGGTCAAAGCAAAATAAATTTTGGCAACTCGTATTAGAAGACCTGCTAAAAGGAGCTGAGCTAAAAGATAGAAAGAAGAAAAAACAAGGTACGCATAATCTTCCGAGTTCATGGTTTACGCCCTATAAGCTTTTTGACGAGTTAATAACTTCTTGGGCTAATAATAATGAAGGGGATCAAGCTGCTGTTCGTCAGCGAATAGGCTGGATGAACCAATTTATTAACGATAATATAACCAAGGACTGGGATAATATATCAGGGCTTAAATCTTCATTTGATCGGTTTGAGATTCGCTTGATTACTGATAATCGAGATGATCGTTTTGATGATTATGAAATTAAAGTATTTGAGAAAGGTAATGAGTTTGCATTAAGTGAGCGTAGTAAAGGGTGCCAATGGTTTTTTTGTTTTAAGATACAAACTCAAATACGGGGCTATCGAGATGATCAAAAAACAGTATTTTTATTGGATGAACCAGCTAGTAATTTACATATATACCCCCAAGAAAAGATACTTAAAAATCTAATTAAGTTAGCAAAGACTAATCGGGTTATATATTCCACCCACGCACCTCACTTAATTGATGTCAATAATATTGATGATTGCCTTGTGGTTGAGAATAAAAAATTGCGAGAGACTGATAATGCAGATATTAAGGTTGGTTTAATAAAAAAAGCATTACAAGAAAAAAATAATACACAAGCATTGGAACCATTTCTTGAGCGTTGTTTTATATCGGCTATTAACCCAAAACAGATGTCATGGAAAAAGGTATGGAATGGTATGAAAAATATAGCGGTCGTAACTGCTATGGTGGATAAAATAACGAAAATAGGTAACAATATTTTATAAAGCGAGTTTTATAAAATTAAACCCAACTATGCGCGTGCCAGACCACGGCGACAATGCTGGCAAAGTCTGCCGGCGGCTTCTCTATATATACATAGGATCATAAGTTTTATTTTCTGCAATCATTCCCAAGTAGCCATTATCGCTAATCTGTAAAACCGACGACGTAGTATGGGTTGGTTGCGAGGCTTTATCAATAAACCAGATATCGTGATTGAGGATAAATATTTTTGGCGATGGTATCTGAGAACTTTGTTGCCCCGCCTTAAATAATGATTACATATTGCAGATCATAAAAATGAAAAACTGACTAAAGATTCTTGTATCTTTGACCCTTGATAAGGGAAAATTATGAATTAAGAATCACCGTCACCTAAAAGCGGTTGTCAAGCATCAAGATTATCAGCCGGTAAAGTGGAGATCAGCCAACATGCGTGATCGATTTATAATTTTTTCCTTGGCGATTAATGCTGAGAGGATTATTGTCGCAATATAAAAATCTTAAAGAATATTATTATGTCGAACGAAATAACAAATGGTACAACCCGCAACATTAATGGTAAATCGTGTGTGTATTACGATGGTTATTGGATCAGAGGTTATAATTTAAATAAGGATAGTTATGCTGATAAGAAAAAAATGATCGATCAATTAACGCGCCGCGTATTTCACCATGCCGAACAGGGGATCAATACGCCTAGTAATCGTCTGGATGAGATTCGGGCGATTTATGAAGCTGAAGATGTGCCGTCAAGAAAACGGGTCAAAGGCGCAATGTTGGCCGGGTCGCTGTTAAATCGTGGCCGACAAATATTAACGGCAATCGTTGATCTTGAAGACGCTGGCGTGAAGATAGAAACGAGTAACGAGTTATTGCGTGAATGTGGCCGCTGTTTTATGGAAGCACTAGCACTCGGTAAAAATATTAAACTTGCTGATGGTGGCGAGGGCGTAGACGAACTTTGGGGAGAGCCGTTTAAGGTATTTTCAATGCCAATCGAGGAGTTTTTCCAAAGCCGATATATAAAAATATCTCAAACCATGTCGGAGATTGATCAGGTTGCAAATACCACTTGTAGTGTTGTTGCGCAGTTTGAGTTGTTTTCCAGTATTGATGACAAGATACTAGAACTTGCTACCATGTCCAAAATGACCTGCGAAACCATTCGAACTGATCCGGTCATGTTTGATGTTTGGCCGCGCTATATTGCGGCAAAAGAAGAGTATGAAGACAGTCTTAATACGCTTAAAACAGATAATAATTTTGACAACCTGCAAACACTGGAAGGCTATCGTTTAATTAAAGAGGGCGGCGCGATTTTGATTAAACTTGCAACATTACGTGTGCCCATTCCAGACAGTATTCGTATCTTTACTAAACGTTGTACGACCTTTGTTGAGAAATGCCAATCAATAGTATCTGCATAATGGCTAATCATTTATCGGCTAGTTAGTACTAACATACCCGGATATATAATGATAGATGAATCTAATCAAATAGAATTTTCCGAGCGTGACAGAAAGGTTCAATCTCTAATCATTATTGAGGGCTGTGCAAACCTGCTGGTACTTGTGGTCAAGCTACTTGTCGGTTTATCGACGGGTTCACTTGCCATATTAGCAGATGCGATTCATTCCTTAACCGATCTTGCAAATAATTTCGTGGCCTGGATTGTTGTTAGAGTATCTGCTCTTCCAGCAGAGTGTTATAACCGAATCTGGTGTCTGAAAGAATTTGAAGTATGCGGTGTGCCTTGCTGGAATCGGTTTTGTCTAGCAATCGAAAGTAACAAGAGGAGTACGCCACACATGACAAACAATACTATGATTGATCCGGGTACACCAGAGGGAATTGACCCACTGAGATAACGTAAATTATCTTTCGCAAATTTGAAGGGGCGGCTCCCTTTATCTGGTTAAATAAAAAGTGACATAACCATTTATTTGACCAGGAGAAGAGTTGCCATGAGCGATGATACAAGCAAGCACTTGCACAACGTAGTCCCTATTGATGAACAGGCACTGCAGGGCCATCTCAACAAAGTGGTACTGAAGACTGTGGAAGACACCCTTAACCAGATTCTGGACGCTGAGGCTGATGCGCTGGTGGGTGCTGATCGATATGCACGCACTGAGACGCGCAAAGACTATCGGTCTGGTAGCTACACCAGGAAGCGCCACACAAGGGCCGGAGAGCTTGAGTTAAAGATGCCGAAGCTACGCAAACAGACCTTTGAGATGGCCATCATAGAGGGCTACCGGCACCGTGTAGCGTCTGTCGAAGAGGCACTGCTCGAGATGTATCTGGCAGGTGTTTCGGTCCGTCGGGTGGAGGATGTCACCGTAGCATTGTGGGTTACCCGTGTTAGCTCAGGGACTATTTCAAAGCTCAACCAGCGTATCTATGGGCAGATTGAAGAGTGGCGTAATCGCCCCATAGGGAGTGATTTCCCTTATGTATACCTGGACGGTGTTGTGCTCAAACGCAGTTGGGGCGGTGCAGTGAAGAACGTTTCTGTTCTAGTCGCCATAGGTGTTGGGGACGATGGCTACCGCCGCATTCCAGGGATGGTTGAAGGTACTAAGGAGGATAAGGCGGGATGGTCAGGATTCCTGCGTCATTTGCAGGCACGCGGTCTCAAGGGCATCAGGTTGGTGCTCAGTGATGCCTGTCTTGGGCGCAAGGAGTCGATCGGTGACTTCTACCCTGATGCTGGCTGGCAGCCTTGTACCTCGAACCCGGGTCAAAGAAGTCTCTCGCATGTTGCAGGCTATTCATGCATCTGAAGATCTGGAATCAGCCAGGCATAAGGCCACGGAGGTTGAGAAGAAACTCAGGGACATGAAGTTATCGAGTGCAGCGGATTGGCTGGGTAGTGCATGGAAGAGACCCTGACGTATTATCGGTTCCCAGCAGAGCACTGGATTCGCATTCGGACTAACAATCCTTTGGAGCGGATCATCCGAGAAATCAGGCGGCGAACTTGAGTAGTGTGTGCATTCCCGGATGGCAACTCGGCGTTGATGCTTTGTGCGGTAAGGCTAAGACACATCGCGGGGAGCTAGTGGGGAACGCGCAAATATCTGAACATGGATTTGCTCCAAGAGATGGATAAAGAAAAGGACTTTCAGGTAGCGTAACAACCAGATTTAAGGGAAAGCCAAATCAGAAAGTGCGAAAGATTATTGACACTACCCCACTGACAGAGTTACTCAGATCCGGTGCGAGGCAGTTAATCACCGAAGCTGTCCAGGTAGAGCCAAATGAGTTGATGAGGCAGTATGATGATCAAAAAACGGCTGACGGATGCCAGCGTGCTGTCCGCAGCGGTCATCATCCCGAACGAGAGAGCATCACCGGGGTTGGCAAGGTCAGCGTTAAGGTGTCCAAGATCCGTAGCCGTGAGGGTAAGCCGGAGAGCTTCCAATCTTTGGTCGTACCGCCCTACATCTGGCGAACAGCGACTCTAGACGCAGCGATACCCTAGCTTTATTTGAAGGGTGTTTCGATTGCTAGACAAAACCGATTCCAGCAAGGCACGCCGCATACTTCAAATTTATTCAGACACCAGATTCGGTTATAACTCCCAAAGGTTGTGTCACGCGGATTACGATGCTGACGATGGTCTACAAGATGGGATTATGCGCAGAAGATTCCTGGCGCAAATTGAGAGGCTTCAGGCACCTGGCCAAGGTGATTGAAGACGTGAAGTTTAAAGATGGAATCGAGGTAACTGAGGACGACAAGGCAGCCGCATGATCAACTTGTCAGACACTATTTTTGACAATAGCTCAACTTTAGGGCATCAAGGTTATCGCCATTGATTATGAGGTTGTTATCCAGGTTGCCATTGCCTACAGATTTACCCTTGTGGACTTTAATTATCCTGTAGGGAATGGTTAGGTGATACCCGTAAATTAAATCTTTACTAGGAAAATGAAGTATAGGCATCGGTTATTATCTTATTTTATTATTATACTTTTGAAGTTAAACATATAATTTCTATAAAAAAATTAACCTTGTGATACTTACGCCGTTAATTCTTTATAGGTAAGTGTTTTGCCAGTCATTCGACTAAATAACTATCCAATCTTTCCTGCGTATCTCGTTCACAAGATCCTTTATTCAATCGGAAAAAAAACTCGTCCACATAAGCCTGGCAATGTTTTCTGCTCCAGTTATGATAAATTCCATTATAGCCACGCTTTAACACAGCCCAGACGCTTTCAATACCATTTGTATGTGCCATACCATTTACAAATTCCTTTGCACTGTGATTAACAGTACCATGCTGATAATCCCTCTCAAAACCTGAATATCCTTTATGCTCATCAGTATATAAATGGCTTTCAGCGGTGATATTTTATGAATTGTAGATTGCAGGGTATGCTTATCAGTATTATTTATCGGCATTGTCTTGACATGACCACCGCGTACTTTCATGCCCATGACCGCATATTTACCAACCGTCCCACGTCCTGCTTTTAGCTTTTTGTTTGCGTGTTTATTGGATTCCTTGCCACCAAGGTAGGTTTTATCAATTTCAATGTGTCCACTCAATACTTCAAGGTCTTCACCACAAACTAATCGTAATCGATGCAACATGTACCAAGCAGTTCTTTGTTGTATTCCAAGTTCTTTAGATAATTGTAAAGAGAAGACACCTTTCTGTGAAGTCATGAGTGTGTAAGAAGTATAAATCCACTTGCGGGAATCTACTTTGCTACGTTCCATTGGGGTATTAGTAAAAACATTGAAATATCCACGACAATTACCGCACCAATAATCACTTGATTTTTTCTGCGGTGTGATTTTTCCATTACATCCACATTTCGCACAAACAGGTTTATTGCCCCAACGTATTTTTTCAAAATACTGAATTGCATCAGTCTTGGTCTTGTATGTATTCATGATTTCATGCAGATTTAATACTTTTGCCCTATTTTTTGTCTCATTAATTTTAATCTATAATTTAACATGGATATAATGAAATAATCTGATTATTTTAAAGATTTGTCAAGTTTTGTACTGATATTTATTATTGTAATCTTGTCAAGTTAAATACATAATTCCCTTTGCGCACACCGGTGACGCGGTGGTCGGGTTTGCGGAACCGCCCAAGTGTCTTGATGTCCAGGTGCAGAAGCGAGCCTGGATAAGACCGCTCATAGCGATTATTGGGTTTAGCGGGTGCAAGCGCGGAGCGTTTGTTTAGACCGAGTCGTCTGCGGTGCGAAGACATTGTGGCGGGGTCGAGCCGACATTCCTGGCAATCTGGCCCATGGTCCGGCGGTGCTTACGTAGCAAAGAGATGCGGCGGACTTGCCTATCTGTCAGTGCTCTGGGATGGCGGCTGACTGGCCGAGAACCACTATCTTCCAGGCCTGCCAGACCGTCCTTATCAAATTGATTGTTCCACTTCAATACAGTGTGAGTTGACGTATGAAACTCTTGCGCCACCTGGGTCGCTGGAAAACCAGGTTGTTGGGCTCGTCTGACCATACTCAGTCGACCTTCCAGTGTCAATGGGGCATGCTTGTGTACGTTCATGCGGGTTTCTGTTGACCCTATTGGTTTGGTCACTTATATAATCTCTCACATGGCTCGCATGAACAACCTATGCCCAGATCACAGGTAGGTGTCCCAGCTCAACTTCGACAGCCGCGTGCGAATGGTGTTTCATGGCAAGCAGATCAGTTCTGACACTAGGTTGATCCGGTATTAACCTTGCCAGCTTCAACGTAACACATACTGGTGTCGGAAAAAGTGATGGTGTACCATCGGCCACACAGGTAACCTGATTTGCCTTACCGGTATCAAACGCAATAGCTAGTGCTGATATTGACAAAAATCACAACCTGCCATTAAAATTTTTTAGCAATAGGAGTGCATGATGCTTGCAACTATTATCAATAATACAAGGGTTCAAACAGGCAACGTCATGCTGTTCATGGTCAAGTCCAAATATAAGATGGCGACTGGCTTGTTGGTGACGGGTATCTTCGCATCAACAATCCACACACCCGCCATGGCTACACCCTGGTTGACAGAGGTCGAACTTGGGGCGGCGGTAGGGACAAGCTACGCATCGATTGATATGGAATCAACGAACACGACTGGAGAGGGTCTTAATATACCCCCTGAGCCGCAAATTGCGTCAAGATACCGGTTGCATTTCAAAGACCTTGACAGCACGGTCCTCTCGCTACAGTTGACGGGCCAGCTGGCTAACGGCAAACCGCTTAAGCTGTATGGCCGCTATGGCGAGTACGGCACGGGCAAGTTTGATGATTACGACTGGTATGGCACCAGCAAGAACACGCTACACTCGTTATACAAGGCCGCAACGACCGGTGATCACTTTACTATTGGCCTTGACTACACCTATAAACAGATTGACCTTAGTGCCAATAGTACGCTGGATTTATCAGTCGGTGCTGAATGGGAAAGGATGCAAATAACAATCAAACACCCGTTCTATTTGACAGGAGGAAGAGCATTGAAAGATGATGTCCCTCCCCTATTGGTCAGCACTCCTGAGTATCCTGATCTTTATTATGATGTGGATATCTACACGGTTCATACCGGCCTCCGCTATAAACGTCTCTTGGGCAATCAATGGCATCTTGCAGGCACGATCAATGGGCAGTTGGGTGTTTTGAATGACGAAAAAGACTGGCGGCAGTGGGTAGCAGAAGAGCAAGATATCATTGGCAAAGTGAGATTGGCATTGGGCGTACACTATGCCTGGAATAACAAACTGTCCAGCGGCATTGAGGGCTATGCCAGCCACCTGGTTAGCTTAAGTAGCGAGCACTACGAGTCATTCAACTATAACTATCAATCATACGGGGCTAATCTTTGGTTGCTACGCTATCGCTTCTGAGGTACTGCTTAGCGGCCATACGCCGATAACTTTGCAACACAACATCATGAGAGGAGACGGACACCGCGGGGGCATCGACCCGCTCCGACCTACCTCAACCGACCCCGACCGACCCTAGCCTGTCCCGACTGACCTCCGACCTGCCTCAACCTGTCTCACCGGCACGGAATCGGGACAAATACTTTATTCTGCAACAAAGATGATCATATAATCACGCTGTTATTAAACAAACCATTTATAACAATACATAATTGCAACAGATAGCCTTAACCCACGCATCGATTGCACCGAGCCGAATCACCATGTTAATTATCCCTGCTATAGACATTAAAAACGGGAAATGCGTACGCCTTAGTCAAGGCCAGATGGATAAAGAAACTATCTATGCGGATGATCCGGTCACGGCGGCTCACCGCTGGATTGAGGCCGGGGCCAGGCGCTTGCATATTGTTGATCTTGATGGTGCTGTCAATGGTGTCCCGAGCAATGTTGATCTCATCCACGAGATGGTCGCCGCTCATCCTGACGTGCCCATACAGGTTGGCGGTGGCATTCGCGACGAAGACACCATTCAGACTTACCTAGACGTGGGTGCCGCCTATGTCATTATTGGCACGCGAGCGGTAACAACCCCGCATTTTGTGACCGATGCCTGTCTTGAATTTCCAGGTCATATTATCGTCGGGCTTGATGCAAGAAATGGTAAATTGGCAACGAATGGCTGGTCAAAACTATCGCACCATGATGCCAATGATATGGCCGTGCGTTTCGAGCATGATGGTGTTGCCGCTATCATATTTACCGATATAAGCCGCGACGGCATGTTGAACAACGTTAATATCGAGGCCACCGTCGACCTCTGCAAAAACATCAGCATCCCGGTCATCGCGTCTGGCGGCCTCAGTAATCTTGATGACATACACGCATTATGTGCCGTCAGCGAAGAAGGCATTTTTGGTGTCATAACCGGCCGTGCCATCTATGAAGGCACACTGGATTTAGCCGAGGCACAACAATTAGCAGACACAATCTGCGCCGACAACACAAACTAATGGGTCTTGCCAAACGTATAATACCTTGCCTTGATGTTGATAATGGCCGGACCGTTAAAGGTGTCCAATTTGCCGACATCCGCGACGCGGGCGATCCGGTCGAGGTAGCCATGCGCTATGATCTGCAAGGTGCCGATGAGATTACCTTTCTTGATATAACGGCCAGTTGCGACGACCGTGAAACAATGGTGCATGTTGTCGAAGCCGTCGCCAGTCAGGTCTTTATGCCACTAACGGTCGGGGGCGGCATACGTACCGTTGATGATATAAAACGCTTGCTTATGGTCGGGGCCGACAAGATCAGTATCAATACGGCCGCCGTGCATGATCCAGCGTTTGTCCGCCGCGCAGCAAAACAATTCGGATCGCAATGCATTGTGGTTGCGATAGATGCAAAATGCGTTAATCCAGACGCTAATGAAAAACGTTGGCAAGTATTCACTCACGGTGGTCGCAAGACTACCGGCATCGATGCCGTTGACTGGGCTCGGAAGATGGTGGCGCATGGTGCGGGTGAGCTCTTACTCACCAGCATGGACCGGGACGGCACGAGAGACGGTTTCGATATTGATCTTACCCGCGCTGTCAGCGAGGCGGTCAATGTTCCTGTCGTGGCATCCGGCGGTGTCGGCAAGCTGGAACATCTTGCTGACGGCATACGCTATGGCAAGGCAGATGCCGTTTTGGCTGCCAGCATCTTTCATTTTGGCGAACATACGGTGGCCGCCGCAAAAGCGTACATGTCGAAACAAAACATAGCGGTTCGACTGTAAAACTATACGGTGAAACATGAGCGCATGGTTGGACAAACTTAGCTGGAACAATGACGGTCTGGTGCCGGTGGTCGTACAGGAAGCGGGTTCTGGGCAAATACTTATGCATGCCTGGATGAACCGGGAAGCGCTGGCGCAGACTGTTGCTGGCGGCAAGGCCGTGTACTGGTCACGTACACGCCAATCGCTTTGGATCAAAGGCGAATCATCGGGGCATTTTCAGTTCGTTGAATCGATACAACTTGATTGTGATTGCGATACATTACTGCTGACTGTCAACCAGGCCGGCGGCATTGCCTGCCATACGGGCCGGCGGCATTGTTTTTTTATGTCGCTTGTCGATCAAGAATGGCAAACGACTGAAGACGTATTAAAAGATCCGAGCCTTATCTACAAAAAATAGACCGACATGCAGCAAGACATACTTAATTTACTCTCAGAAATACTGGCGCAAAGAAAGCAGGCAAGCGCTGATGACTCCTATACAGCAACGCTCTTTAGCACGGGGCCAGACAGCATCCTGAAAAAAATAGGCGAAGAGGCCACCGAGACAATTATTGCGTCCAAGTCGGGCGACAACCGGGCCATCATCCATGAAGTTGCTGATTTATGGTTTCATACGCTAGTATTACTCAAGTACCATGAACTGGATCACGAGGATATCTTAAAGGAGCTTGCGTCTCGATTCGGTTTATCGGGTCTTGCGGAAAAGGCTGGACGAGATAACTCAGCATAGAAAATGATCAGGGTACTTTTTTATTTTTATATGGGCTTGCCTGTGGCCGTAAAATCAGGTCAACTGGCATTCAATCTTAAATAAACACTATCTGGAGAATATGAGTATGGGTTTTGGCATCTCCGAACTACTAATCTTACTGCTTATTGTTGCGCTCTTATTTGGCACAAAAAAACTGCGCAATATGGGTGGCGACCTGGGCAGCGCAATAAAAAGCTTCCGCAGCGCCGTAAAGGAGCCTGAAGGCAAGGAACCGTTGCACGAAACAAAGGGTAATACTGCCTCTGGTCATATCATCGAAGGCGACATTGAACCGCAAATTGATGACGTTGCAAAACCCGATGACGTTGCAAAACCCTGATTATTTACTGCGACATCAATAATCATGTTTGACATCGGATTTTGGGAGCTGGTGGTCATCGCCATTATCGCTTTACTGGTCATCGGCCCTGAGCGGTTGCCACAATTCGCCCGTGATGCGGGCCGCCTCGTAGGCCAGTTTCGTCGTTATGTACAAAAAGCCCGGAAAGAAATCGAAAAAGAACTGGCGCTGGATCAGGTTAACGATCTGCAAAAAGATATTAGCCATCTCGATAATCTGCTAAAAGAAGCACCCGATCGTATCCGCAATGATGGCAACAATGGATCAAGTACGTAGCCGCCGCCACGTTTCATGACGAGCACTCATAACGATAACGATTCTGGACAACCTTTAATCGCACACTTGATAGAGCTACGCGCCTGTGTGCTACATGCCATTACCGGCATCGTTATTATGCTGTTATTGCTGTTGCCCTTTGCCAATGCTATATACCGCTTTATAGCAACACCATTGATCGCAAAATTGCCCAAAGGTAGCAGCATGATTGCAACAGAGGTGGCATCGCCTTTTTTCGCGCCTTTTAAGTTAACCTTATTCTGCGCGGTATTATTTACTATCCCCTATATTTTGTATCAAACCTGGTCATTTATCGCGCCTGGCCTGTACAACAATGAAAAAAAATTGGCGATACCCTTGTTGATCAGCAGTAGCCTGCTTTTCTATGTCGGCATTTTATTTGCCTACTACGCCGTATTCCCGCTCTTGTTTGCATTTTTAACCTCTACGGCCCCGGAAGGCATACAGGTAATGACTGACATTAATCATTATCTTGATTTTATCCTGAAACTTTTTTTCGCATTTGGAGTGGCATTTGAGATCCCGATCGCCACTTTTTTATTAGTGCGCAGTGGCATTATCAGTGCCGACAAATTGGCTAAAAACCGACCTTATGTAATTCTGTTTGCCTTTTTTGCCGGGATGCTATTAACGCCCCCGGATATTATTTCGCAGATATTACTGGCGGTGCCTATCTGGTTGCTGTTCGAGAGCGGCTTGATCCTGAGCAGATATTACAATCATAAAAAAGACACTGCCAACAGTGCCCCGCAGGACGATGAAGACGATGCAGGTTGATGCGTTAATCGCGGTACTTGACCCGTGTTTGCTTTAGTCCGAGACCTTGACAATAAAGCAATTTCAGCCCGACCCACATCAACCCAACCCAACCCGGCCCGATTCACCCAGCCCGGCCCGACTCAACCCAGCCCAACCCGACCCGGCTCAACCCAGCCCGGCCCGACTCAACCCAGCCCGACCCGGCTCAACCCAGCCCGACCTGACTCAACCCAGCCCGACCTGACTCAACCCACATCCGACCCAGCCAGACCTGATCACTCCCGACCACGCCCAGCCCGACTCGATCCAACCCGGCCCGACCCGACTCAACCTAACTCAACCCGGCTCGATCCAACCCGACCCGACCTGACTTGACCCAACCCGGCCCGATTCACCCAGCCTGGCCCGATTCACCCAACCCGGCCCGATCCAACCCGACCCGACCTGACTTGACCCAACCCGGCCCGATTCACCCAACCCGGCCCGATTCACCCAGCCCGGCCTGACCTGGCTCAACCTGACCCAACCCGACCCACGTCCGTCTTAACCCCGCTGGAAGCAACGAAAGCCCGACCGAGGTGTGGTTTTTATGACTGTTCCCACGGCAAACCGTGAAACCGCCAGCCATTGATTGTATTTCTATGTCCTTTGTCATCTTTATCGCCTTCAAATCCATTAAGCACATTGTACACATGCGTAAAACCATCCTCGATCAGCAATTCCCCGCCGCGCTTTGATCGTGCCCCGCTACGACACAGCATCAGCAAGGGCGTATTTTCCAAGACCCTGGCTAAGACCCTGGCCACGCTCTGTCGCTTTGTCAAAGCAAATCTTACCTCGTCAACAAACCCTGGCCGCATCTCCCATGTCGGCGGCTCTTGCAGCGGGACATGCAACGCCTGCAACGGGTGCCCAACAAACTCATATTCCATCGTGCTTCTGACATCTATTAATATGGCTTCTTTTTGCAGATCAAGCATATTAAATGCCGCTATGGGATCAATCTCTTTAATCATTACTCACACTCACATTTAAGAAACCTCCGATTAATTCCATAATATGCGATAATACCGCAATGTTTTAAGTGGAGGGTCAAAAGATGCAACAAAAAAGCCTGGCAGGTTCTGGATTCGAGAAATACCGCAAGCAGACACGCAAAGAGATATTTCTCGAAGAGATGAATCAGCTCATTCCCTGGAAAGCGCTGACTGCAGTAATTGAGCCTCATTACCCCAACCCCTGCTGGTCGCCGTCCGGTGGGCATGGAACGCATGCTGAGAATCTACTTCCTGCAACACTGGTTTGCCTTATCTGATCCTGCCACAGAAGCGGCTTTATATGACACACCTGCCATGCGGTGTTTTGCCCAGATAGACTTAGGTCAGGAACCCGTGCCAGATGCAAGCACCCGCTGTCAATGCCGTCATCTACTGGAGGAGAACAACCTCGGAGTTGCCCTGTTTGATGCTGTTGCCGTCTATCTGGAGGAAAACGGCATGAAAGTATCCAAAGGCACTATTGTTGATGCGACCATCATCAATGCGCCTACCGCCACCAAGAACAAAAGCAACACCCGTGACCCTGATAGGCATCAGACCAAACAAGGCAAGCCATGGTACTTTGGCATGAAGGCACACATCGGTGTGGATAGCAAAACCAAACTGATACACTCTGTTGTTGCCACACCAGCCAATGTCCACGACTCACAGGTACCTGGAGACCTGCTGCATGGAGAAGAGACCCGTCTTTGGGGAGATAGTGCCTATGCGGGTCAGCAATCCGTACTCAAGGATAATGACCCCAAGGTAAAAGACTACACCCAGGTCAAAGGCTCACGTCACCGCAAACTGACCGAACAGGACAAGGCTAAAAACCGGCACAAATCCAAAGTCCGTGCCAAGGTTGAGCATGTCTTTCATATCATGCAGCGACAATATGGATTTACCAAAGTCAGATTCAAAGGGCCAGGCAAGAATGCGAACCACCTGTTTGCCCACTGTGCCCTGATTAATCTTATGCTATCAAAGAAACAATTATTACGGCTATCAGTGGCTTAGTACGCCTGGAATAGGGGCGATAGCTGAAAACAGTAGGCCGGGACAAGAGAAATGAAAGAGCGTAATGAGCAAAACGTTCAATGCTCGCTACTATCGAGCACAGTGATGCCCACTTGCTTGAAAATCCTTAATTAATTAGATGTTCCTTATAAATAAATTTTTGTTCATAGCCCTATTATTTGCAACACAGTTATTCTATTCATCTGTGGCACATGCTGATGTCTATAAATGGGTTGATGACGATGGGCGAGTGGTCTATGGCGACAGGCCAGTGTCCGATAACGCCAAAAAATTGACTATAAAAAAAATGCCGCCGCAAGATTCTAAATCAATAGAAACACTTAGCAAACAGAAAAAACTACTGGATGTCATGCAGCAAGAGCGCGATGAAAAAATTGCCCGTGCGCAAGAAGAAAAAGCAAAAAAAGCAAAACAACAACAAAAATGTGCCGAGGTAAAAAAAGAACTTAAAAGAATCAGAGATGCGGGTTATTTATATGAAAAAACAGATGATCCGTCTAACCCAAGGATTTTTTCTGACGAAGAACGTAAAGCTATAGAAGAGAAACACGAAAAATATATACAAGCGCATTGTTGATAAAATCATCGCGCTATCCCTGTAGCTAAAGATCATGGGCTTCATTCATAAGTAATTTGCGCCAACGATAAGGCAGTCGGACATCCATGTTTAGCAAGATAGAGTGCAAACTCCGTGGGGAGCAATCCCGATTTCGTTACGAAAATCTGCGGAGGAGTGGCTGAAGGCGGCGGTTTGCTAAATTGTTAAAGGAGGAAACTCCTTTCGGAGGTTCGAATCCCCCTCCCTCCGCTATTATTTGCCCAATATCCCGAAACTGGGGTTCTGGGCAGAAGACAGTTCTGCAATCCGCACAACCCATCACCAGAACACGGGATTATTCAGCGGGGCAACACAGCTACATGGACCTTTAAGCGGCGTGAGTTTCGTTTTGTTCAAGGATTGTCCGAGCCAGCCATGGGGATAGCTGAGCGTCAGCGGTGCGGGGGCAATGGTTTCAGACAGGGGCATGAACCCGACCTTGCCATAAAAGGCAGGATCACCGTAGGTTATCAGGATATCTATGCCATCTTTGCACAGTTTTGTTAGTGCATGGCGCAGGAGAGCTGGAGACCTCGAACAACGCTGATTCTGGATGGATTTTGACGCGAGCACCAGTCGTTGTCACCCGCATAGTGGGTGTGAAGGTCAAGGTCGGTGGTATTTGAGGCTGTGTTGCGCTGTTTGGGTCTGCCAGGGCGGGTATTTCCGGAATTTGGGCGGAGTCAGGCTGTGGCCTGTCGTCGCTCGTGGAAAATGAGACGGCGGAAGTTGTAGCTCAGGTTGGCCATGGTCATGCGGGCCTTCGCACGGGTTTGGCCGATTGAGCGGATGGTCAGAGCCATGGGCCCTTTCTCGTAGCCGAACACAGGCGCGGATGGCGGAGCGTGTCGCGTTGCCCCGACGAATATGCCTGGCCATGGGTTTGCCGCGTGGCTTCTTGCGATGGATATGTGAGCGGTACCCTTGCGCCTTCAGCCAAGCCTCATTCCTGGCCGAGCGGTACCTGGTATCGGCCCAAACCGCCTTCGAGCTGTTTGTCTCGTCCAGAACCGAGGAGCGTTCATGCCCGTCGTAGCGAGCCGCATTCGTGCCAGTCTCACCCCGGATGAAGCGCCATTTGCGGTCAATGGACACGTGGTTCTTGTACCCAAAGTGCGGAACCGAAATATCGACAAGGCCAGTATCCTCCTCACCCTCCTTGGTCGTCTTGGCCTTTGAATACTTGACCGTCCAACGCGCATCGGTGTCTTTCTGCGCTGCCTTGGACAGATCATCGGGCCAGATGTCAGACGCGGCCTCACCTGCCTTGGCGCGCGCTTTCTCTTCTTTCGTCATCCGCTGGCGCGGGGCAAAGACCAACGTGGCATCCATAATCTGACCGCCGGTCGGTTTGTATCCCCGCGCGCACAGCTGAGCTTCAAACGCGGCAAACAGGGCCTTGCAGACACCCGCCTGGGTCAGCTTCTCTCTGAAAAGCCAGATCGTCTTCTGATCAGGTGTCGGCTCCCCGATTTGAAATCCCAGGAACCGTAGCCAACTGAAACGGTCACGAATGAGAAACTCCATCCGCTCATCGCTCAGATTGTGCATCAAGGCCAAGACCAGCACCTTGAACATCACAACGGCATCATAGGGCGGGCGACCACCTTTGGGACGTTCCCCATAGCCAAGCACTTCAACAAGAACTGGGCGAAACACTTCGAAATCAACGTGCCGCTCCAAAACCTCAAGCGGATCTCCCATCGCCGAAAGCCGCGCCAAATGATCCGTCAAATCAAACAATCCAGGTGCGGGCATAAACAAAATCCTCCCACATCAAGTGAATCAGACCGTACCACAAAATGCACGGTTTTTAGAGGCTTCCAGCTTGTCCAATGCCTTTGCCTTGGTGTTTGGTTGCGACAGCCATCGGTGAGAGTAGAAAAACCGTGCGTTTGTCATTGTCGTAAACCAGCTTGGTGAACACGACTGCGCCGACCACCTTGCCATGTTCTTCGGCGGTAAAGACAAAAATGTCGTTTGTCGCCGTGTCTTGCAACAGGCTGCGAACCAGACCGCCGATAAGCGTACCTTCTTTCTTGCCCTCGGAAGCGGTGAAGCTCGCTACAAAAAGGTCAATAATCTCTTGCTTCCGGTCTTTAAAGGCGTTTGAAGAATCCATGGTCATCTCTGTGTGCTCGGGAATTTACCTTAGCGGTCCAAAAGATGTTGGCCGTTACAGGGCTGTTGTAAGGCGTGGTTTTTAAATCGGTCAAGAAAATGAGATGGCTCAAAGCACCTGAGAGATTGAAAACCCCTCGTCAGTTTCTATGATTTCCTGACGACAAGCCGATATTGTACCTCTAGCTTGGCAAAATGCCAAAGCCACCACCATGGACAGATTAAGTAAAACGTTCCCTTAAATCGGGCGGTTGGCCTGATAAAACAGAGGGCGACCTTTATGCAAAACGTCTCATTTGAATATTTTATCCCGGCAATAGTTCAATTTTCAGTCACGGTGAGTGATCCACCTGGCCTTAATCCGCACTTGATCAATAATGAGACTTGAGTTGGACGTGATTGGGCTGGACGTGGCTGGGTCGGGCCAGGTTGGACGCGGCTAGGTCAAGTCGGGTCGGGCTGGGTGTGAGTCGAGTCGGGTTGGACGTGGCCGGGTCGGGCTGGACGTGGCTGGGTCGGGTTGGGTTGGACGTGGCTGGGTTGGGCTGGGTCGGGTTGGGCGTGAGTCGGGTCGGGCTGGACGTGGCTGGGTCGGGTTGGGCGTGATTGGGTTGAGTCAAGCGTGGTCGGGTCAAGCTGGGTGAGGTATATGATTGAATCGAATTGTGCAACGCTACTATCATGCTAACGCATCGCGCAGTACCGCTGCCTTGTCGGTTTTTTCCCAGGGCAGATCGATATCACTACGACCAAAGTGGCCGTAAGCGGCAGTTTGACGGTAGATCGGACGCAAAAGATCCAGCATATTGATAATGCCTTTAGGCCGCAGATCGAATACTTCCCGAATCGTATCTATCAATTTAGTTTCTTCAACTTTACTGGTACCAAACGTTTCTATGCCGATTGAGGTGGGTTCAGCGACACCAATCGCATAGGATATTTGTAGTTCACAACGATCGGCCACACCGGCTGCCACGATATTTTTTGCGACATAGCGAGCTGCATACGCCGCTGATCGATCCACTTTAGATGGATCTTTGCCGGAAAATGCACCGCCGCCGTGTCGCGCCATGCCGCCATAGGTATCAACGATAATCTTGCGTCCCGTTAAGCCACAATCACCCACCGGTCCGCCGATAACAAAACGTCCGGTCGGATTCACCAGATAGCGGGTCTTGTGGGTGATCATCGCGGGCGGCAAGACAGGCTTGATAATCTCTTCAATAACCGCTTGTTCCAAAGCACTATGTTCAATATCAGGGTCATGTTGCGTTGACAATACAACCGTATCAATGGCTGTCGGCCGCCCCGCTTCATAAACAACGGTGACCTGTGATTTCGCATCGGGTCTTAACCAGCGTAACTGACCTGATTTACGCACCTCGGCCTGCTTTCTAACCAACCGATGCGCATACGTAATGGGCAATGGCATCAAGACATCCGTCTCATTACAGGCATAGCCAAACATCAAGCCCTGATCGCCCGCACCTTGGTGCAAATTCAACCCCTCGCCTTCATTCACACCCTGTGCAATATCAGGTGATTGCTTGTCAATAGCGACCAATACGGCACACGATTCCGCGTCAAACCCCATCTGTGAGCTGTCGTAGCCAATCTCACGGATGGTCTCGCGGGCCACCGCTTGCATATCAACATGCGTTGATGTCGTGATTTCACCTGAGAGTATCACCATGCCCGTATTGATCATGGTCTCACAAGCAATACGTGCCTGCTTGTCATCAGCAAATATACGGTCAACAACCGCATCAGATATCTGATCTGCTACCTTGTCCGGGTGTCCTTCAGAAACAGATTCTGAGGTAAATAAATAATCAACAGCCATTATAGTCTTCCATCGTATGCAAATTTTAACGGCGGATTCTAACCTGATTGGTGTCATAACATCAAATCATGACAAATTTTTCCAAAACACAGTAAAATTTACATCAACTCAACAAATACGGATACCTCGAAAATGGTCTTGATGGAAACCCCTGTTTGCAACTTTGGCGAAAAAGCGATTGATTTTAGATTGCCTGGTATTGATGGCAATGAATGGTCATTGACTGATTGTATGGGTGCGAATGGCACGCTGGTCATGTTTATCTGTAACCACTGTCCTTATGTACAAGCCATACAAACAAGACTGGTTGACGATACATTAAAACTAATCGACCACGGCATAAATTGTGTTGCCATCATGTCAAACGACCCGGCCGATTACCCAGAAGACTCGTTTGCAAACATGCAGAAAATCGCCCATGAATTTAACTACCCGTTCCCCTATCTTTTTGATGAAACACAAGACGTTGCTCGATCTTATGGTGCCATCTGCACACCGGATTTCTTTGGCTATAACAATGCACTTGAACTCCAATATCGTGGCCGACTTGATAACAGCGGCATAAAACCAGCGGCGGCAGAGTCGAAGCGAGAATTGCTGGCGGCCATGACATTAATAGCGGATACCGGCCAAGGTCCGCGCACGCAAGTACCTAGCATCGGTTGCTCTATAAAATGGAAAAAATAGGCATTAGCATCTTGCTCCGAAGTGGTGGTTAAGACACAATATACGGCCTGATCCGAGTGCACAATCGGGGCTTAATCAATATACCCATTTTAATTAGTGCTAATTTAAGGAAGCGTTGCATAAGTCCGTCCTGTGTCGCTTTCGGACCTCTGGCTTAATTAACGCGCCCTTAGATTGAAGAACATCAAGTGCTATGCACGATCACTAAAATAGTGGTCAACATTAACTAACGATCACTGATATACGGGCTTAAACCTGATTGGGAGAAAACTATGCTTAGCAGGTATGAACGTGCCAATGCAATTCGTGCATTAAGTATGGATGCCGTACAGAAGGCGCATTCTGGACATCCTGGCGCGCCTATGGGCATGGCTGATATAGCCGAAGTATTGTGGAATGATTTTCTAAAACATAATCCGGGCAATCCTAGTTGGGATAACCGCGACCGATTCGTCATGTCGAATGGTCATGGCTCGATGCTGATCTATTCATTGTTACATCTAAGCGGCTATGATCTGCCACTCTCTGAGCTGCAACAATTTCGCCAACTGCATTCCAAAACACCTGGGCATCCTGAATATGGTCTGACGCCAGGTGTCGAAACGACAACCGGACCGCTAGGACAAGGATTTGCAAATGCAGTCGGTATGGCATTAGCAGAAGCGGTGCTCGCGGCCACGTTTAATCAAGACGACCTTAACATCGTAGACCACCATACCTACGTCACGGTTGGCGATGGTTGTTTAATGGAAGGCATCTCACATGAAGCCGCTTCCCTTGCCGGGACCTTGGGGCTCGGAAAACTAATCGCGCTTTATGATAGTAATCAGATCTCCATTGATGGTGATATTGAAGGTTGGTTTACTGAAGATGTGCCCGGGCGATTTGCAGCCTACGACTGGCATGTCATCCGTGCTGTTGATGGCCATAACCCTGATGAGATACGACAGGCGTTGGTAGCCGCCAAAGCCCATGACAAACAACCGACCCTTATTTGTTGCAATACTATTATCGGCTGGGGCGCGCCCAATAAAGCGGGGACCGCATCGAGTCATGGTGCGCCGCTTGGTGATGCGGAAATAAAATTAACACGCGCAAAATTAGGCTGGAAGCACGATGCCTTCGTCATTCCAGATGCATACTATGCAGCCTGGGATGCAAGGCAACGCGGGCAAGCAGCAGAAGCCAAATGGTTGGAAAAATTTGCCGCCTATGCCTCGGCGTACCCTGATCTCGCCGCTGAATATAAGCGGCGTATGAGCGGCACACTACCTGAAGGCTGGCGTGATATGGCAAAAGCCTATTGCGATGCAAGCAATGACCAGGCCCTAACAATGGCCTCGCGCAAGGCCTCACAAAATGCCATTGAGGTATGCGCTGGACACTTACCGGAAATGATAGGCGGGTCGGCCGATCTAACCGGTTCAAACTTAACCCGTTGGTCAGGCTCGGTTACGATAAGTAGGGAGAATAAAAACGGTAATTATATAGCTTATGGTGTACGTGAATTTGCCATGGCGGCCATTAGCAATGGCATCTCCTTACACGGTGGCTTCATCACGTACTCGGGAACATTTTTAATGTTTTCCGAATACGCAAGAAACGCCCTGCGTATGGCCGCATTAATGAAGCTGCAAAATATTTTCGTATTCACCCACGACTCTATCGGCCTGGGTGAAGATGGCCCCACACATCAAGCCGTTGAGCAAGCGGCAACACTACGCTTGATGCCAAATATGGCCTTGTGGCGACCCTGTGATGCGGTAGAATCTGCTATTGCGTGGCAGTTGGCAATAGAACGACGGGATGGGCCGACAAGTCTCGTGTTTTCCAGGCAAAATCTGGCGCATATACCTAGAACCCAGGCACAATTAAATAATATTAAACGCGGTGCTTATGTGCTAATTGAAGGGACAGAAAACCCTGACGCTATTATTATCGCGACCGGCTCTGAAGTCGCGATGGCTGTTGCTACTGCAACACAATTAAATAGCGTAGGGAGGCATATTCGTGTTGTATCGATGCCATGTACCTTTGTCTTCGATCAACAAGATGCCAACTATAAGGCAAGTGTCTTACCTGATCACTGTCGCAAGCGGGTGGCCATTGAAGCGGGCGTGACCGATTACTGGAAAAAATATATCGGCCTAGATGGGATTGCGTTGGGTGTTGATACCTTTGGCGAGTCGGCACCGGCTAAAGCGGTGTTTGAACACTTTGGGTTAACCGAATCATACTTGAAACAAACGGTCAACAATTTACTAATTGATTAAAATATAAAAAAGGTGGAATAGTTCAATGACAATTAAAGTAGGTATTAATGGTTACGGTCGTATCGGCCGCAACATATTGCGGGCCTTGTATGAATCAGGGCGCACGGATGAGATGCAGATTGTTGCAATTAATGATCTGGGTGATGCAAATACGAATGCGCACCTTACGCAATATGATACGGCCCATGGAAAATTTCCAGGCAGCATTTTAGTCGACGGCGACAACATGGTCATTAATGACGACAAGATACGCGTTCTCTCTGAACGTGATCCGGCCCAATTACCCTGGGGCGAATTAGGTGTCGATGTGGTGCTTGAAGCAACGGGCTTTTTTACCACTAAAGCCAAGGCCAGCCGGCATCTTGAAGCAGGCGCGAAGAAAGTCATCATCTCGGCACCCGGCGGTAATGATGTAGATGCAACCATAGTCTATGGCGTGAACCATGACGTGCTTAAAGCCAGCGATACCGTTATCTCCAATGCCTCATGTACAACCAACTGCTTGGCACCTGTGGCCAAGGTAATACACGATAACATTGGCATGATGGCCGGTATCATGACCACCATCCACGCCTATACCAATGATCAGGTACTAACAGATGTCTATCACGCCGACTTACGCCGTGCTCGCTCTGCTACGATGTCCATGATCCCGACCAAGACTGGTGCCGCTGCCGCCGTTGGCTTAGTGTTGCCTGAACTAAACGGCAAGCTCGATGGCTATTCGATGCGTGTCCCAACGATCAATGTCTCTGTCATCGATTTAAGTTTCACCGCTGCCCGGCAAACAAGTATTGAAGAGATCAATACATTAATGCAGGCGGCCGCTACCGGTCCATTGCAAGGCGTACTCGCCTATAGTGATGCGCCACTGGTTTCTGTTGATTTTAACCATGATCCAGCATCCGCAACGTATGATGCATTGTCGACTAAAGTGATCGCGGGCAGTCTTGCCAAAGTAGTCGCCTGGTATGACAACGAATGGGGATTTTCCAACCGTATGTTGGATACTACAATGGCATTAATGAATGCCACATAACAGGCCGTGACGCTATTAGTAAAGGTTAATGATTTGGCTCTTGCGGACAAGACTGTACTGATCCGCGAGGATTACAACGTCCCGATAAAAGCGGGCGTAGTGACCAATGACAAACGCATTCAGGCGACTTTGCCGACGCTCAATCAAGTCCTAGATGCTGGTGCCAAGATAATACTAATGTCACATTTGGGTCGCCCTGTTGCGGGCCATTATGATGCGGCTTTTTCGCTGGCACCAGTGGCAAGATCATTGAGTCATTTGCTTAATATTGACGTGCCACTCATCACAGACTGGATCCATGGCTTCGACATGGCAGATCATCGCATTGTCCTATGTGAAAACGTACGTTTTGAAAAGGGCGAAAATGAAAATGACGATGCGCTGGCACGCAAGATGGCACAACTCTGTCAGATCTATATCAACGATGCCTTCGCGACTGCGCATCGTGCACAAGCCTCAACCCATGGCGTTGCTAAATATGCAGGCGTATCGGCCGCCGGCCCGTTACTCATTAATGAACTAAAGATGCTGACCAGGGCACTTAGCAAACCAAGTAAACCATTAGTGGCAATAGTCGGTGGGGCAAAGGTCTCAAGCAAACTCACTATACTCGAAACACTGTCTGAAAAAGTGGATCAGTTAATAGTGGGCGGCGGTATTGTAAACACGTTCTTAAAAGCCGCGGGTTATGAAATAGGCAAGTCTCTTTATGAAGCTGATCTGGTTGAGGTCGCCCACCGCTTAATGCGGCAAGCCCGCGCCAATGGCTGTCAAATTCCGCTACCTGTCGACGTTGTCTGCGGCAAGACATTTGACGAGACGACAACAGCCACTACAAAATCTGTACATGATGTTGCAGAAGATGACATGATCCTGGATGTGGGTACTGCAACATCGCAACAATTCAATAGGCTTATCGCGAACGCGAATACGATAGTCTGGAATGGCCCACTGGGCGTTTTTGAGTTTGATCAATTCAGCCATGGCACGCAGTCTCTGGCACAGGCGATTGCCGCCAGCAAGGCCTACTCCATAGCGGGTGGTGGTGATACTATTGCCGCTATTTCCAAATTCAATGTTGAAGATAATATTGCCTACATCTCAACTGGCGGTGGCGCGTTTCTTGAATTTCTTGAAGGTAAGAAATTACCGGCGGTTGCTATGCTGGAAGAAGCGGCACGTGCCTGGGCGGCCATGGAACGAGCGAGAGAATTATAATATTTCATGCCTTGCATAGCGGAAGTAAAACATCAACACTTGATAATAAAAAAATTTAATGAGAAGAACTAAAATTATTGCTACGCTTGGTCCGGCGACAGATCAATTAGATGCGTTGGAAAAACTACTTATTGCCGGGGTTGATGTTTTTAGGCTTAACTACTCTCATCAAGCGCATGTTGAACACGAGCGGCGAATGCAAGCAATTCGCCAACTTTCACTTAAGTATAACCATACAGTAGCTGTAATTGCAGATTTGCAAGGCCCAAAGATTCGCATCGAACATTTCAAAACCGGGAAAGCGCAATTACACGAAGGTGCTAACTTTAAAATCAATACAGCACTGGCCAGCGATGCGGGTGATGAAACCCAGGTGGGTGTTAGTTATAAAGCATTGCCTAACGACATTAAGCCCAATGATAAATTAATGGTTGATGATGGCCGGGTCGTACTCCGCGTGCTATCAGTCAAAGATACCATCATTGATTGCGAAGTGGCGACAGGCGGCATACTGACCGACAACAAAGGCCTCAATCTACAAAATGGCGGCCTATCTGCAAATGCCGTCACTGAGAAAGATGTCGAAGACATGAAGCATGCCGCTAAAATCGAGGTTGACTATATTGCGATTTCATTTCCGAGAGATGTAGCGGATATAAGAAAAGCCCGCGAGATGATGGCAGCGTGTAACTGTAACGCGCAATTAATAGCAAAAATTGAACGTGCTGAAGCACTTGATCATATTGAAGCAATTATTGAGGCATCTGATGCAATAATGATTGCCCGCGGCGATCTGGGTGTTGAAATTGGCGATGCCGCTTTACCGCCCGTACAAAAAAAATTGATAACAATGGCCAGAAATATGGATCGTGCAGTCATTACCGCGACACAAATGATGGAATCCATGATTGAAAATAAAATACCGACGCGGGCTGAAGTATTTGATGTTGCCAATGCCGTTATTGATGGAACGGATGCCGTTATGTTGTCAGGCGAGACGAGTATTGGACATTACCCCGACAAAGTTGTGGAAGCCATGTCTCGTGTCTGTGAAGAAGCGGAAAAACAACGTAGCGTCCGCGTATCAGATCACCGTATCAACCAACGCTTTGAGACTATTTCTGAAGCCATTGCCATGTCAAGCATGTATGTAGCCAATCACATTGGTGCTAAAGCAATCTGCACCTTAACTGAAACGGGCGGTACTTGCTTGTGGATGTCACGGATCAGCTCCGGCATTCCGATATTTGCCTTTGCCCGCCATACGTCTACGCGCAGACGTGTTGCTTTGTATCGTGGGGTATATCCAATGAAGTTTGATATCACCCATACCGACCCGCTGGAGGCAAATAAACAAATGATCGATCTGCTCATAGCCGAAGGTACTGTCCAAGAGGGCGATATTGTCATTATAACGAAAGGCGATCTACGTGGCAGACGTGGTGGCACGAACAATATGAAAATTATCAGGGTTGGACAAACCTTGGCACACACACTTTAATGGTCTATTCAAACAGGCCATAATATTATTAACCAGCGTTAAATGAGGGACACAAAATGAGTGCAGCAGAACTTGAAGCAACAGCAACAGCAATGGTAGCAAAAGGCAAAGGTATATTGGCTATTGATGAAAGTACGCCGACCATAAAAAAAAGATTCGATACCATTAATCTAGAATCGAATGTAGAAAATCGGCGGGCTTACCGCGACTTGCTTATTACAAATCCTGGCGGTAATGAATTTATCAGCGGCATGATTCTGTATGATGAAACGCTACGCCAGTCCTGTAGTGATGGCACGCCCTTCGTGCAAGCATTAGTCGATCAAGGTATTTTACCAGGCATAAAAGTGGATACTGGTGCCAAGGCATTTGCTTTGCATACAGGTGAAAAAATAACAGAAGGCCTGGATGGGCTGCGCGACAGATTAGCGGAATATAAAACACTCGGTGCAAAATTTGCCAAGTGGCGAGCAGTGATAAGCATTGGCGAGAATATCCCTAGCCATGCTTGCATAGAAGCAAATGTCCATGCACTTGCTCGTTACGCAGGTTTATGTCAGGAAACAGGCATTGTGCCCATGGTAGAGCCAGAGGTGTTAATGGATGCCGACAATACGATTGAACGTTGTTATGAAGTGACTGAAATGACATTGTCTGCTTTGTTTAAAGCCCTTGATAGCCAGGATATAACGCTTGCACACGTTATCCTAAAAACCAATATGGTTATTGCTGGCAAACAATGCCCAATACAAGCGGATGTTCAAGAAGTCGCTGATCAGACGGTTCGCTGTCTGCTCAATAATGTGCCCGCTGAGTTGCCGGGTATTGTGTTCTTGTCTGGTGGACAGCGCGCTGAATTGGCGACAGCCCATCTCAATACAATGAATGCAAATAATCCAGACTTGCCCTGGCCATTGAGTTTTTCGTATGGTCGCGCATTACAAGAGACTTGTCTAAATGCCTGGGGCGGAAAAAAAGACAACCTTGCGGTGGCACAAAATGCCTTATTACATCGCGAAAAATGCAACAGTCTCGCATGTAGGGGCGCTTATAACCCAGATATGGAAACGCTATCTGGTAACGCTTAAATTACCGTGATAAATTATTTCATGTCTACACAAGCATTGACTGATGAAGCCAGAATTGCATTACAGGCTTTTCAGGATATGCGTAAAAGTAAACAGGCTTACTTCACTTTTTTGCAAGATATTGATACTAAATATAAATCGGGGGGTGCGGCGAGCATTGCTGAAAAGCTACAACTTGAAAAGCTGCTCAGTGCGCACGATACAAATGTTGTCGCATTCAATGCTGCAATGCAGGCTGTTGAAGATGTTGATGTGAAAAATGCCTTGATTAAACTGATGTCCTAATTACAAGACCATCGCCTGATTCAACTCGCTTATACAAAAAACTCAGGCAAGCGGCTTTATCAAGCAGAACTTTAAGTTTACGAGGCACCTATTTCAAATACATAATATTTTGGATTCAACGTTACGGGCGGTTTACGGCATTTTTAAGGACATTAAAAATTTAAGCTTGCAATAATAAAAAATACCTTGCGCTAGTGTGTAAAATTTTCTAGACTCTCTCTCGCTAGCTTGACTAAACAGCACCGTGTTAAATACTGAAGTTGGAATAGTGTTGTTTCATGTATAGTGAACTTAACGCTGTATTGATACCTTAAAGATAAGAAAATCAAAACAGGGACGCAACAGACATTGAGATCCTTGTGGGTACTAAATACAATAACGACTAAAAATTGGTAATTGGTAATAGGTAATAAAGAAATATGCATTTATTCGTATCGCCACATCTGGCACTCTCTTCAGAGTGCTGTTCTTTTGATTGCAGGAAGTGGTTGCAATTGACTACTACCAAGGTAGTTATCAGCAGTAATTTCAAAACTTTATAGCACTTTAATGATCTCGAGGTGCTATGTGTTTACGTGTTATATAAAATGAGATCTAAAGTTACATGATCAACTAATATAAGAGGAGGAGGTCATGAGTAAATTTTTGATAAAGCAATGGCTCATTGCCATAATGGCATTGGGATTATCTACTTCAGTTATGGCAAACGATGAGGTTCGCAAACTGATCGATAACCCTAATTATTGGGCTTTCCCTGGAGGCGACTACAATAACTGGCGTTATACCCCGTTGAGTCAAATCAATACGGATAATGCAAACAAAGTAGTAACAGCCTGGACATTCTCAACTGGCCGTCTGCAAGGTCATGAAGGTGGACCGTTGGTATTGCCTAGCAGTGCTACTGGTCTGGCAGGTGATACCCTGTACATTCATTCTTCATTCCCGAATGACGTTTTTGCTATCAGCTTGGATACGCTCGAAATCGTTTGGTATCATGAGCCACAGCAAAATGAAGCTGAAACCGTGCCGGTAATGTGTTGCGATATTGTGAATCGCGGCTTGGGTTACAGTATGGGCCAGATCTACCTGCAACAAGCTGACACTACCTTAGTTGCGTTAAGTGCTAAAGACGGTAGTGTGAAGTGGAAAGTAGAAAATGGTCGTGATGTCGGTTACGGTCCTAAGGCGGGTAATACCGCTACCAATGCCCCGCATCCAATGAAAGACAAAGTCATCACGGGTTGTTCTGGTGCTGAGTTTGGTGTGCGTTGTTGGTTAGCGGCTTACAATGCGAAAGACGGCTCTCTGGCATGGCGAGCATACAGCATGGGTCCGGATGAAGATATCCTGTTCGACAAGAATACCACCTCATTGGGTAAGAAAGTTGGCAAGAACTCTTCATTAGACAGCTGGTGTGCAAACTCTGATTGGAAGGCCCCTGCCAGAGGTCCTAACAAGTGTAAAACGTTAGGTGACCAATGGAAATCAGGTGGCGGTTCGACTTGGGGCTGGTGGCCTGCTGATTTTGAGGAAAATCTGCTGTACTACGGCTCTGGTAATCCTTCTACCTGGAATCCAGTGGTTCGTCCAGGCGACAACAAATGGTCTATGACCATGTTTGCACGCGATATTGACACGGGCGTTGCTCGTTGGGTTTACCAAATGACCCCGCATGATGAGTGGGATTATGATGGCATCAACGAGATGATCCTGGCTGATATTAAAGTGAAGGGCAAAATGACCCCTGCTTTGGTTCACTTTGATCGTAACGGATTCGCTTATACGATGAATCGTAAAACTGGTGCGTTACTGGTCGCTGAAAAGTATGATCCAGCCGTTAACTGGGCAACTCACATTGATATGAAGACGGGTTATCCTCAGACAGTGGATAGCAAATCAACCCATTTTCAAGGTGAAGACGTGGTGTCTAAGGATATATGTCCTGCAGCACTGGGTACCAAAGATCAGCAACCTGCTGCTTTCTCTCCGCGTACCAAACTGTTCTATGTCCCAACCAACCATGTGTGTATGACGTATGAGCCTGTCAGTTATGCCGCAGGTGGTAATCAATACACGGCGGGGCAAGCCTATGTGAACGCTAACTTGACCATGTATCCTGCGGGTGCTGTTTGTCCAGATTGTCCGAACAACAATGCTGCAAAGGACAATATGGGTAACATGATTGCTTGGGATGCAGGCACTGGCAAGATCGTCTGGAACATTGTTGAGCAATGGTCTGTCTGGTCTGGTGTACTGGCGACAGCGGGTGACGTTGTGTACTACGGTACGCTTGATGCCTACGCTAAGGCAGTTGATGCAAAATCAGGTAAATTACTCTGGAAGTTCAAAGCACCTTCTGGAATTATCGGCAACTTCAACTCATGGGCACATAAAGGCAAGCAATACGTTGGTATCCTCTCGGGTATTGGCGGTTGGGCTGGCGCGGTTGTCGCTATCCCTGGTTTAGCTGCTGCGCCTGGTGAAGCCGCATTGGGTGCTGTTGGTGGTTATCGCAAACTACTGAACTCATCACGTAATAGTGGTGTATTGCTGGTTTTCGCACTGCCATAAGCATTAAACAAACGTGACAGTTTGTTGTTAATATAATGTCCCTGGCACTGTAGTGCCGGGGATTTTTTTTAAGTGCTTATCCTGCAATTTAATTACTAGAATGTAAAAAGTGTAGTGTTTATATACTTTTAAAAGAACTTGTCGATATTTATAAAGTCTCAGGTAAAGGTTTTATTAATATCTGGCATCAAATTTGAGCAATAAACTGATTTTGTCTATTAGCTTAAATTAGCAAGTAACACAAAGATTCCTCTAATTTTGCGCATTAATTAATTGAAGTGAAAACTTGCAATCCTGGTCAGCGAAATAATAAATATACGAAAATTAAAACATTTATTTGGAGATAAAATAGATGCAAATAAAGTACAAACTGATTAAAATTTTGGCGGTCGCAGTATTTTTACTGCCTAATTTTGTTACCGCCGCAGAACATGTAATAAAGGCGGGCCCCCGTGCATTTGAACCGCCTATTATCTACATTGCTGAAGGTGATAAAGTGATGTTTTCAAAAATGGTTTCCCATAACTCTGTATCAATTGACGGGATGATCCCGGAGGGTGCAACAGCCTGGGCTGGAAAATTGGGTGAAAACATTAACCTAACACTGGAAAAACCGGGTATTTATGCTTACGTATGTGTGCCGCATATTGGTTTTGGCATGCTTGGAATTATCGTGGTAGGTGATATCAATGCTGATGAAGTCGCGGCCTACAAACAACATGCCATTGATACGTTGGAAGGGCCATACCGAAGACTACTTGGTCTGGTCAACAAGCTAAAAGCGACTAAGTAGATATTCTGTTTCTTAAATGTGCCACACTGTTGGATTGTGCTCACAGTAAAATGGGGGATTAATTGATGCTTATGAAAAATATGGCCGTAATTTTATTATCGGCGCTATTGTTGCAATCGGTTTTTGCCAATGAAGAGATGCCGGATTCCGAATATCTTAAGGTCTGTGCCGATCCATATATGTTGCCGTTTTCAAATAAAAAAGAAGAAGGTTACGAAAATAAAATTGCGCAGTTATTGGCTAAAAAACTGGGGTTAAAGTTGAAGTATGAATTTTTCCCTCAGCGTATGGGCTTTATTAGAAATACACTCAGGGCAGAATCAGGATATGGCCTCGGATATAAATGTGATCTTGTGATTAGTGTGCCTTCTAATTTTGAACTTGCCGCAACCACCGATCCGTATTTTACATCAACTTATGTCCTGGTTTATGCGAAAGGCAGAAAGCTGGATTCGATTACAGAGCCTGATATGTTAAATAAATTTGTTAATGCGGGTGGAAATGATATAAAAATTGGGTTGCCTGATCGTGGGCCACAGCAACTATGGGTATTTTACAATGAATTGATGGGTAATATAGTGACATACCAAGGCCATCCTGGCAATCCAAAAATAAACCCTGGCCAACAGATGATCGAAGATGTGGCTGCAGGTAAAATAGATGCCACTATTATTTGGGGGCCAACTGCGGGCTACTTTGCCAAACAATTTAAAGATAAAAGAACAGTAGATTTGATTATGATGCCGCTGAAAGATGATCCAGAGAAGCCAGAAATGCGGTTTAAATATAGTTTCTCCATGGCGGTTAGATATGGTGAAAAACCGTGGAAAGATAAAATTAATAACTTAATTAAAGAAAATAAAACGGAGATTGAACAGATTCTTATGGATTATGGCGTACCGTTGATTAAATAGTCGAATAAATGAAAAAATATTTCTGTTTATTAGCTTCAATTTGCACTCTAAGTCTAATGAGTGTGAATATATTTTCTGCTGAACCCATGCCGGATGTTGAGTCTATTGGAGGAGGGGTGCCCTTAACTCAGGAGGCACTTGATTCCAGAATCGGTCGCTTTGGTGAGGTGGATGAAATTCCTGATGATTTTCAGTTCAGTGAAGCTGAAACTCAATTATGGCATACCGACCACCTGGCAAACATAGAAAAACCCATAAGTTTATATTATGAATTTATAAAATCGGGGTCCTTTGAGGAAGGATTTACAGATTCAGTCTATTTAAAAATTCTCAAAATAAATGAAGATGGTAGCAAGAATGCCATGATGGAGTTTTTTACGGCAGATAAAGAACAACTTGTAACACCCGAAAATGTGACCCATATAACGGGTAATCCTGCGATAGGAATTTATATGCAGGGCGATGTTTATGAAATGAATCGATTGACGGATGGGCATTGGAGACATTTCCAGAAATCCATCAAAATTGCATTGAGAAATGATGCAGTTGTTGAGCCAACAACAATTAGTTTTAACGGTGCAGAATATCAGGGGGAAAAAGTTTATTTCTCGCCTTATTTGAATGATCCTCATCGCCGTGATTTTGAAAAGTTTGCTGATAAATATTACGAGTTTATTTTTTCAGATAAGATACCAGGTAGCCTTTATAAAATTACAACAGTGATTAACGATAAAACTAAAGAAAATGCAGAACCATTAATACTGGAAACGCTGACTTTGGTTGATGTGAAGGAAAATGAGTCCTGATTTTATCTTTAGCTAAGAAGCAATTACTTCCGTTTTATTCTTACTAAGAAAATCATTTTTTCGAGAACCGCCTTTTAGATTGACAGCACAAAATTTAAATTCAGGAATTTTCCCGTACGGATCTAACTCTTCATTGGTGATCAAGTTTGCTGCCGCTTCGCTGAAGGTAAAGGGCATCATAACGACACCTTCCAACATATGTTCGTCAGCTCGTGTAGTCGCAGCAATTTTCCCTCGTCGAGATTCAATAACCAGCATATCGCCTGTTTTCAAATTGAACTTTTTTAGGTCTTTAGGGTTGATCATGATACAAGGCCCTGGTTCGAGCGCATCTAATACCTTTGAATGGCGCGTCATGGTGCCCGTATGCCAGTGTTCTAATTGCCGTCCTGTTACAAATACATAAGGAAATTTAATATCCGGCATTTCTGCAGCTTCGATATATTCGGCTGGAATAAATCGACCTTTACCATCTTCAGTTGGGAACACACCCTCTTTAAAGATTATGGACTCACCTGGCTCACCTTCTTGCAGGAGTGGATAGGTTAATGAGTCTTCCTGCTCTAATCTTTCCCAAGTGATGCCAGCCATACTCGGTACAGCTATTCTAATTTCATCAAAGACATCTTTAGGGCTTTGGTAATTCCAATTTAGTCCGATTCTGTTCGCGAGTTCCTGGATAATCCATAAATCCTGTTTAGCATCGCCAGGTAGATCAATGGCTTTGCGACCCATTTGCACTCGACGATCAGTGTTTGTGAAGGTGCCAGATTTTTCCGGGAAAGCACTGGCTGGTAATATGACATCCGCATAGCTACAGGTTTCAGTGAAGAAAATATCTTGCACTATGCAATGATCGAGTTTCGCTATGGCCGCCCGTGCATGATTCAGGTTTGGATCAGACATGGCTGGATTTTCCCCCATGATATAAAGACCGTTCAGGTCGCCATCATAAATAGCATGCATGATTTCTACGACTGTTTTGCCAATATCTGGATTTAGTTTTTGACCCCAAAGTCGCTCAAATTTTTCCCTGACATCTGGATCTGCCACGGGTTGGTAGTCTGGGTAAACCATAGGGATTAAACCAACATCAGATGCGCCTTGTACATTATTTTGACCGCGCAAGGGGTGCAAGCCAGTGCTTGGCCTGCCAATCTGGCCGGTCATGAGTGCCAGGGATATTAAGCAACGGGCATTATCCGTTCCATGTATGTGCTGCGAGATACCCATACCCCAAAATATAATGGCATTCTTTGCGGTCGCGTATAAGCGTGCAACCGTTTTAATTGTTTCTGGTGGAATGGCACAAATAGGGGCAACTTTTTCAGGACTGTATCTAAGAACAGTTTCTTTCAATGCAGAAAAGCCATCCGTATGTTCGTCTATGAACACCTGGTTTTGTAAATTTTCAGTAATGATAGTGTGCATCATTGCATTTAGCAGCAGTACATCTGTGCCGGGCCTTAACTGCAACAAATGCCTAGCATGAAGATACATCTCAGACCCATACGGTTCTATGAGTATTAACTTACTACCACGCTCAGTGGCATTTTTTATAAAAGTTGCGGCGACAGGATGATTGTCGTTAGGGCGCGCACCGATAACAATAATGACTTCGGCTTCTGCACCATCGGCAACCTGATTTGAAACAGCACCAGAGCCGATAGTTTCTAATAATGCGGCAACAGAAGAGGCGTGGCATAAGCGCGTGCAGTGATCGACATTATTTGTTCCAAAACCAGTGCGTACAAGCTTTTGAAATAAATATGCTTCTTCATTACTGCCTTTGGCGCACCCAAAACCAGCGAGTGCCTCTGATCCTTTTTTATCTCTAATATTAACCAGACTACAGGCCGCGAAGTCCAACGCTTCTTCCCAGCTTGCTTCGCGAAAATACGTGTGCATTTCTACTGGATCTATTAAAGCGGATGTTTTTTTAGTGCCTTCACGACGGATGAGCGGTTTTGTTAAACGATCCAGATGGTGGACATAATCAAACCCATATCGACCTTTAACACACAATCTACTTTTATTTGCGGGGCCGTCACGCCCTTCAATATATTGAATATGATTATCTTTCACGTTATAGGTCAGTAAACAACCCACACCACAATAAGGACAAACTGATTCAATTTTTTTGTCGGGTTTATTCAGCCCAACATTGTCAGCAGGCATCAATGCGCCTGTAGGACAGGCTTGCACGCATTCACCGCAGGCAACACAAGTACTTTCTCCCATGGGCTCTGCCATATCAAATATAATTTCAGCGTGTTGGCCTCGAAATGCTAACCCTATTACATCATTCACCTGTTCTTCGCGACAAGCCCTGACACAACGTGTACATTGGATGCAAGCATCCAGATTCACAGCTATTGCTGGATGCGAACTATCAGGTTTTGGTTGTTCGCGTTGCTCGAAACGAGGCTTATATAGCTCGAATTTATCAGCCCAATAATCAAGCTCAGAATTTAATTTATAGGGCGACTTACCTTGCTCGGGCATGTCGGACAATAATAATTCCAATACCATTTTTTGTGATAGTTGTGCTCGTTCATTATCACTACTTACCGTCATACCTGCAGTCGGTTGACGACAACAAGCAGGCGCCAATACACGTTCGCCATCAATCTCAACCATGCAGGCCCGGCAATTTCCATCTGGACGATAACCTTCTTTGTAGCAAAGATGTGGTATTTCAATGTTATTGCGTTTTGCGGTTTGTAAAATTGTCTCTTCACCATAAGCCTTAATGTCATTACCATTGAGTGTGAAGGTGATTATTCTTTCATTCATAAATTTTGGATTGGCAGCCATTACTTAAATTCCTCAGGAAAATATTTTATGGCGCAGCGCAATGGGTTGGGCGCGGCTTGCCCTAAACCACAGATAGAGGCATCGACCATAGTAGTTGCTAATTCTTCCAGTAGCGATTGATCCCATGTTTCTTTTTCCATTAGTTTAACGGCCTTAGCCGTACCGACGCGACACGGTGTGCATTGACCACAAGATTCGTCCCGAAAAAAACGCATGGCATTCAATGCCATCTTTCTGGCACTGTCTTTATTAGATAATACAATAATTGCGGCCGAGCCAATGAAACAACCATAAGGTTGTAAGGTATCAAAATCGAGTGGAATATCAGCTAATGATGCCGGCAGTATGCCACCAGATGCACCGCCCGGAAAGTAACCATAGAACGCATGACCTTCGAGCATTCCGCCACAAAATTCATCGATCAGCTCCAATATTGTTATACCGGTCGGGGCCACATAGACCCCCGGCTTTTGTACACGACCACTAACTGAAAAGGATCGCAACCCTTTTCTCGCGCAACGCCCATGACTGGAAAACCATGCAGTGCCCTTGTTTATAATATCCCTTACCCAATGCATGCTTTCCATGTTGTGTTCAAGTGTAGGGCGACCAAATAGACCAATTTGGGCAACATAGGGCGGACGTAATCGAGGCAGACCACGCTTACCTTCGATTGATTCAATCATTGCCGATTCCTCGCCACAGATATATGCCCCGGCACCACGCCGTAAGTGAATTTCTGGTAAATCACAGGGCGGGTTCTGTTTAAGCAGACTAAGCTCTCTTGCCAATGCCTTACGGCAACCGGCGTACTCATCTCTTAAATAGATATAAATTTTTTCAGCATCAATAGCCCAATGCGCTATTAATGTGCCTTCAATAAAGCGGTGGGGATCCTGTTCCAGATAAACGCGATCTTTGAATGTCCCTGGCTCTCCCTCATCGATATTGATTGCAATCATCTTGGGTTTTGGCTGTTCACTTAAGATTCGCCATTTTCGACCAACAGGAAACCCGGCACCACCCAGACCACGCAGGTTAGAATTTTCCAAGCGGGATATAATGTCTTCTTTTTTATGTTTACCAGCAAGACAATTTTTTAAGGTTTCATATCCGCCCTTTTCTTTATAAGCGGCATAGCTTATGCCAATTGTTGCGTCATCTTCGAATTTATCATTTGCAATGGCTTTTTTAACTTTTGTTACATCGGCCGCTACAATTGGATTTGTCCCGGCAATCGCGACAGGCGCAGTATTACAGCGACCAACACAGGGAACAGCCTGAATACGAACGTCATCAAAATTTTCTGACTTTAATTGCTTAATTAGCGCTTTGGCACCAAACATTTCACAGGTCAGTGAATTACACACTCTTATTGTTTTAGAGGGTGGCGGTGCGGCATTTTTTTTCAGCACGTCAAAGTGATGATAAAACGTTGCTGTTTCATAAACTTCAGCCATTGAAATACGCATCTCAATGGAAAGCGCAAGAATGTGTCGATGAGTTATGTGGTGATAGTGATCTTGTATTTTATGCAGGTTTTCAATCAGCATGTCACGGGTACGTGGGGTATCACCGATGAGCTGTTTGATTTCCGCCAAAGATTGATGGGGAGTAGTACGGCCTTGAATACGGCCTTTCTTTCCACGAGTGCGTTTCATTGATATTCGTTTTATGAGCTCTAAAATTATAAACAAGCGCCTAATGTAGCCGACACTTGGTGCATCATAATCAGGACAGAATCTCGCCCGCCGCATGATAGGTTTTAAGTTATCATCTTGTGGCCACGTTAGCGGATTCTGAAGGAAACGAACATCATCTCAATTCC
Organism: uncultured Gammaproteobacteria bacterium; assembly: GCA_951812995.1. GTDB lineage: Bacteria > Pseudomonadota > Gammaproteobacteria > Eutrophobiales > Eutrophobiaceae > UBA7359. The sequence goes on from CATOTD010000002.1 coordinate 534,598, forward strand.
ATCAATCCTATTGTCGACAATATTGATCTAGTTCCATACTAAAGTCAATTATGCCGCTATAAGTGCTTTAGATCGATAATAGCAGGCTTGCGCTTGTTGCCAGCTTCTCGTCCGCGCAGACACATGGCCATAGGGTACCGGTTGCCAAACCGCGCGGGTTGGGCTGGGTGTGGGTCGGGTCGAGGCGGATCGGGCCGGGTTGGGGTTGAGGTGGGTCGTTGAGTGTGGGTAAGTACCACTGTAGTGCATAGGTCTCCTATTGTTACAGCGCATCATTTGTAACGTTGCAAAATAAGAATTTCACCTTTCCCATTTCTGGCCAAGTCGCCAGAAAATCGATGTGCTTCGGGTGCATATTTAGCAAGCAGCGCCCATTCAGGTTCAATACGGGCCAGTTGCGTGAATAATAATCGTAAAAACGCCATCTTCAAGTTGCCACAACTTTTGAATGTTGCGGACAAATGCAATGGTTTCTTTGCTAACACAAGTGAGCCGCGGCGCATGCCTGCACCAGGGAGCTTGCCCACTTTATCCAGAACAACGATTGTGCCAGCATGAAGACGGCTACCACAATAGTCCTTGGACTTTCCTTGAATGAGGATAGTCCCGCGCCGCATCCGATCACCAACGCGGTCACCGGCATTACCTTTAATATATATCAGGCCATTGGTCATGCCGAATGTATCGCCTGGCAAACCGCCGCCAACATAATCTTGCGCGTTACCCTTTATATTGATACGCCCACCAGACATGGCATTGCCAGCCCAAGAACCCACATTACCATGCACAGTAAGACAGCCATTTTTCATTCCTTGTCCCAGGAAATCGCCTACATTACCTTTGACCATGATCGAACCTGCGCCCATACCATAGCCCACATTAATGAGTTTATTGGTGCTTTCTTCAATACGAATATCATTTGTATTAGTCCCTTTTACAGTAAACAGGGCATCAAGTCGGACGGCTTCACGCCCGTAGACAATCTTAATTTTTTTTATATCAGCAAGCGTCTTGCCAGCTAGATTTTCAGGCGTTAATGGTGTCGCATCCAAGGTAAATAGCGGTGTGCTTTTTAATGTAAATGTTAATGCGCTCATTTAAGTAATGTTCTGAGATAAAATAAGTGGGCACCGAGATTACCGCCGTAATTGCCAGCGCTAATACGGCAGATACCATTTTCAGGGCCAAAAGAACACGCGGCTTTTATACCAACACGCATTGCCTGATTGATGGATTCTTTACTGAGACCATCAATAACAATTTCTAATACGGAGCCTATCTCATCACCCAATGCAGATTTTACCTGACCTTTAAGCGTCGGACAGTAAGCCTCATTGGTGGATGCGGTGAGGAATTTATATTTTGAACCCACCTTTGAACCCGAACCGACAATGCCGCCAGGAAAAGCCGTAATCACGCCCGTCACCGTTCGGATCTCGGCAACTGCTTTTTCACAGGCAGTAAGTCCATGCCGCGCCGTTTTTGCCAGGACCAGAAAGTTTCCGCCACCGATTGCCTTTGTTACACCCGTTGTTTCTTCACAAATAAATTCGCCATGCATTACAGGAATGCGCCAGAAACGCTTGCCATTGATTATTTTTGATATTTGATAACCGTCTCCAAAAAAGCGCAGACTTTTACCGACAGAGACTTTTTTATCGCTGTCTAAACCCGCATAACACGCTGTTGTTGCCGTTGTCATAACCGATTGACCAACGCGGGTTGCGACATGTTTTTCCAGATCTTTCATTGACATGGCAAAGATCATGACTGCAATACCAGGTCGTCCATCAGGTGTTTCTGATGGTTTGAGTTCGCGTTCAATATCAGCTTCAATACCACATGCAATAACAGACGAGGCGAAGCCCCGTATTGCATTTGCCGCACGATAGGCCCACTTCAGTGTCATCGCGGTGATGATTATGCGCGTTGCTTGCATCGGGAACGCTTCCGCAAATGTATCGTCTATTTGTACGCCATTAATGTGCATCATCAATATCTACATACAGGGCTGGACGATAATTTTTCCACTACCCTGTTCAACGATTTCATCATCACCAATTTTAAAGTTTCCAAGACTAAGCGTCTGGTAATTATCAAAATAACGTTTCAGTGATTTTTCTATGCCGCTATCATATTCAGGGCGTAATGTGTGCGTCGCACCATTGACGACCTTTACAATTTTTCCATTGCGTACGATCAACTCGCCTTCCTTAAAAACATAATCTGGTTTGCTGAACATCCGCTCTTTATTTTTATTGTCGCTATAGACAGTAATGTCTGCAATCGCCCCAGGACCAAGATGACCACGGTTTTTTAAGCCGAGACTTTTGGCTGGAGCCGCTCTGGTCATGATTGCGATTTCATATAAGGAATATTCTCTATCGATACTGGAAAGTGTGCTTGCCGCCGCCGCTTCTTTATTGATAGTCGACAGCATGTCGCCTCTAAAACTGAGATCCATTAATAAACGAATCAGATGCGGATAACTTGTAAATGGTGCGCCATTAGGATGATCGGTCGTGAGGAAAATTCTCCAGGGATCATCAACCAACAAGAATAGTTCAAGACCAATAGCCCATTGCAAGGCATTGACAAAATTTTTGTCTCTGTACTTAAAAGGCACAACGCCACAACCGGCATCACATTCAATGTCCATAATGACCCATTTTTTAGGGTGTGCGTGCCAATGACCCGCATATTGTTGCATTACATCACCAGATGCGGTGACGGTTTGACCAAATAGGACCTGCCCAACATCAATCGATATATTCGGGTTTTTATTGACTGCTTCAGCAATCTCTGCCGCACCAGATGAAAAATTTTTATCGCCTTCAGTGCCGTAGCTATGAAATTGAATATGCGTTAGATGCATACGCATACCTTCAACAGCACGAATCGTGTCCAGGGTCGTGTTGAGATTACCGGGAACACCAAGATTACAACCATGTACATGTAAGGGATGGGGTATGCCTAATTCAGTAACGGCTCTTATCAAGGATTTAAGAATATCTCTTGGAGAGACACCGTAGTGTTGATTTAATGCATCCAGCTCAAGTTGTCTTTGATTAAACTTAAATGCACTTATACCGCCAGGATTGACGACTTTGATCCCGAGTGCCTGTGTCGCATTAATTATCCAGCCGACATAATCGCTGATGAGGGCCTGATCTTTTTTGGAAGCAAGCATGCGTAAAAAGAAGTCATCATTGCCAAGCATGGCATAGGCACCTTTATCGACCATCGGTGTATCGGCCATTTCCATGTGTGTATGGCGCGCATTGGTCGGTAGCATCGCGGGCTCAAAGCAAGCGGTGTAACCCATTTCTGCGTAACGGTAACCCGCAGTCAGTGTTGATGGCCCGGCATGACCACAGCCGGATCGGGTAAGGTCTGTTTTCTCGACTAAATCTACGGCATGATCTTCTGGCATCATCATACGGGCTATGTTGACTTTGCCGCCCCCAATATGAGTATGAATATCAATGGCCCCGGCCATTATGATCTTGCCTTGCAGATCGTAGGTTTTACCTATCTTTGCATTGCCTGATGGTTTGCGGGTGATGCAAGCATCATTGATGTAGATATCCCGATGTTCTCCATTAATACCATGCACTGGATCGTAAACAATACCGTTAGTTAATTTTATATACATTGATTCTGCCTACAGCCTTGCTACGACCTGTTTGAGGAGAGAATGAACACTTTCATATTTAGATTGCCGCACTTTTTTTAATGGTAGTGATACGACGCTGTCGGTGCGAAATAATTGCCCTGTGTGATCAACACCAGGTGTTGCAACCGGGATAAAAACAGAGGGATTAAAGTTTAATTTAGTATCGGGTGTGCCAAGTACTACCGTTGGTATAGACGCGCGTGGTGCATTAATATTTGCACTGAAACTTGAGATCCAAACTAGGGCATCGACCTCTTTCTTCTTAAGAACATTGCGCATTGAATACCGTTGCGCGGCATAATCGGGGTAGCCTTTGTTGAAACTAACACGCAATGGATAACCACTTTGCCAGGCACAAACATTGTTGGCACTGGTGGCACCATCATTGCCCGCGAGTGAAAATCCGGCAAAGCGCGTGAACCGTGTCAAATATTTAACAAGCTCACAAAAATTCTGGATTGTAAGTTCGGCATGCGGGATATCCAACTCCGCCGGAGACCAGACAATAACGCCATATTTGGCGGCACGCATTTGTGTAGCCAGCGTTTGTAGTGTTTTAATTTTGAGACCGGCAATTTCTTTTACATCCAATGCGGCACCTGTAAGCAGGGCATGCAGACTCGATATGACTTCACCAATCTGATCGGTTTTACAATTCAACACAGTCGGATGCCGACCATTTGGACTTATGCCAGCTTTGCAATCTGGTTTATCACCTATGTATACAATTTGTCGTTGCGCAGGCTTCAGATTAAACATGGATTTTTTATGCCAGATGGTGCGTTCAAAAAAACGCGGGAAATTTGCGGCATCTGTACCTACAAAAATAATTAAATCTGCACGATTTCTAATTTCAGTCATGGTTGTTGTAATCCAACCGAGATCTTGCAACACAAGTGAGTTACGTATCAGGGCATCCCCGTGCATGTGATCAACTATGGCACCTGTTTTGTCTGCAAGATGCATCACCTGCCGCATCCCACCAACGTCAGTACCAAGACCGGCAAATAAAGGGTTGTGTGATTTTTTGAGTATCTCACATATTCTATTTATGGCATCGACAAGCGGGACTGGCTGGCCTTTGATCTTTGCAGAAATGACAGCTTGTTCAGCTTCAAAAGCAACTGTCGCTTTTGGGCAAGCATTTTTAAGTATCTTCAGCGTACCTCCCTGATTTTGGATTACCAGGTCATCACACAGAATGCTGCAGAATGGACAAGTAACCTCCTTTGTAATACTAGCGACGGTATTCGGGGCTTTGTTCAATACTCACTCCTTAAGTTTTTATAAAAATTTGCGCAAGATAAATTTTTGATGCAACAATGCCTGTTTGTATAAACACACATCAATAACAGCAATTCTACGGAACTTGGGATATATCTGTGAAATGTGTAAGCAGGATCTGAAGAATATAGTATTAATCGATCACTGACAACATGTCCCGAATAGAGGTGTATTTCTCTCTAGGCTTCCCTTTGATCTTGCCACGCTCAATTTCTTTTGCATCTATTTTCTGCCACTCATCATAATTAATATAACGGTGTTTTTTATCATTCAAAATTGATAAAACAGCATCTGCTCCGGCTTTTTTATTGCCATCATCCAGCCTTGTCAGGTCGTGTAATAAGCATTCGACTGTTTCAACACTACAGGCACGATTGGTGCCGATTATGCCGCTGGGGCCACGTTTAATCCAACCCGCCGCATACATCTGCAGGACGATGTTAGCATTGCTGTCCAGCACTCTGCCTTTATCGTTAGGGATAAGGCCCTGGTTGTCAGCAAAGGGCACACCTGTTAGCGGCACACCTCGATAACCAATGCTACGAAACAGGAGGCCCGTTTCCAGTTCAACAGTCTCGCCAGTAGCACTTGCAGATTGTTGAAAAGATGCCCCCGACAGAATGTTTTTTTCCAGAATGATTTTTTCAAGGCGTTCATGACCGATTAATTCCTTTGGACTCATTAAAAAATTGAAGAAACATTTTCTAGATTTAGCATGGTCAATATCACATTTGGAAAACGCACAAAATAAGTCGTATATTTTTTTACTGGCAATATTGTTTTTCTCCGCCAACTCTTTTTCGCTTTCAGGATTTAGGATCATGTCCTCTGGCAAAACAATGGAATGACAGTCTGGAAGCTCGCCAAATTCGCGTAGTTCTTTTGGCGTAAATTTAGCCTGCGTCGGTCCGCGGCGACCAATAATATGTATTTCTTTTATTTTACTTTCGGCTAATGCGTCTAGTGCATGTTGGGCAATGTCAGTGTGTTTTAGCGCATCAACTGTTTTTGCTAATATTCTACCGACATCGGCGGCAACATTACCCTGACCGATGATGACGGCAACCGCGTGTGAAAGATCAAACACACAGTCACGGTAATCCGGGTGGCCATTATACCAACCGACAAATTCAGTCGCGGTATAACTCCCTTTTAGATCTTCTCCAGGAATGCCGAGTTTCCGATCCGATTCAGCACCGCATGCGAAAATGACAGCGTGGTGTGAAGCGCATAGTTGTGCAACAGAAATATCCACTCCCACGGTCACATTCGCTATTAAATTAAAGTCTGGTGAATGTGCAATCTTTTCATAAAGTTTGATTGCTTGTTTTAGTTTTTGATGATCAGGCGCAACGCCACTGCGTACCAAACCAAAAGGTGTAGGCAATCTTTCCAGCATATCCACCTTTACAGTAAGGCCCGATTTAAGTAATGCTTCTGCCGCATAGAACCCACTCGGGCCACTACCGACAATGGCGACTAATAATGGATTTTGTTCTGTACCAAGCGTCGGCATCGGCTGTGCCTAAAAACCTAATGCTGTTTTGCGTTCTTCTGCACCAGGTAACGGTTCCATTTGTTCTTCACAAACCGGCAGGTTTGGTGCTTTTTCAGCATTGATTGCAACCCAGATTTCTTTGTCTTCTGGAATATCATCGCCTTCATAAATTGCCTGTACCGGACATTCAGGTATGCAGGCACTACAATCAATACATACATCTGGATCGATATACAGCATTTCATCATCATAATGAAAGCAGGCAACCGGGCAGACTGTCACACAATCAGTAAAACGGCAGTCTTTACAGTTATCAGTTACGATTGTTGTCATCTTTATTCTCCTTAGCCATTACGGCATTTTTTCTAGTGTTAAGGTTAGTTTATTGTAGCTTCCCGGCATAGAGCAAAATTTCCCCTCGATTTAATTCTACTGAATCGCCACACCATCTCTCAAAAGGGCCACGCATGAATGAATCGCTGATTGCAAGCCCCATCGATTTTAAATATTTGAAATAATGGCGAAGAAAAATGGGTTGATAATCGCAGCTCCGTGTAAATGTAGGCAGTAACGCCGTTTTTGTTTGGCAGATGATTGTACCACGCTTCATCCCCGCGCCGGGACGTAGCCCCATTTCACCGAGCACAATGATAGTGCCTGCGCACATATTAACGCCGGTAAAGTCGCCTGTGTTGCCGCCAACAACAATTAAGCCACGGCGTATAACATGGCCAGTTTCGTTTTTAACATGCCCATGCACGATAATCTCGCCACCCTGCATGCCGATAGTGCTGCCACGATAACCACTGCCGACCATATGCCCCGCATTACCCTTGACAATAATTCTGCCGCCAAGCATTTCAGCACCTAGCCAATCGGTCGCATTGCCTTCAATTACAATTTCACCCCCGCGCATGGCAGCACCAGTATGGGTACCAACATTGCCGCTGATCGTTATTTTTCCATACGACATAGCCGAGGCGATATGCTTGACGTTGACAAGATCGCCTTCAATCATAATCTCACCATCAAACTCACCGCGGCATTCAAAGAACGCTTTTAATGGCACCTGACGATTGCCATGCAAAACAGTTAAATTTTCAATTGCAGATGTTTTGAGTGATTGCAATTTGTCAGGACATATACAGTCCGCCTCCAACGGCACTTCGGGTTCAGTATGCAGTTTTAATTCAAGTGCCATTTGTCAAGCCTGCTTGTTTTTCAAGATCGAGTTTATGTAGGTGGATAGCGTATTGACCAAGCCCACCACCATAGTTGCCGGCGGCTATTTTTCTGATGCCCGGTTGAGCGGCGGCTGTGATGCCGACACGCATTGCCTGTTCTACGGCCTCAAGCGACAGGCCATCTACCACAATTTCCAGGACGCTGTTGATGTCATCATCCAGTTTTGAATCTGCCACTACACCACGTAATGTAGGGCAATAGGCATCGTTGGTAGAGGCATTCAATGTCTTATATTTAGAGCCGACCTTACTACCACTGCGTACGACACCATTCGGAAACGGCAAAATGATGTCGGGTAATTCACGCATCATTTTTGTAGCAGCACTCGCGGCTTTTAGCGTCTTTTTTTGATCCTTGCCCAAGATTAATAAATTACCGCCACCCACTGCTTCTTGCACATTGAATTTGTCTGCAACCAAGAATTCGCCATCCATCACCGGGATACGCCAGTGCCGATTGTCTCCAAGCACCTTACTCATTTGATACCCATCACCAAAATAACGTAATTGACCACCGACAGCAACGGGCGAACCCTGCGCTAAACCGTTATAGCAAGCCGTAGTGGGACAGGTCATAACGCATTGACCAATACGCTCCACCAAGCGTTGCCCAAGGCTCTTGGTAGTCATGGCAAATAGTAAAACACTGATCCCAGGCCTTAGATCAGGTGATTTTTCAGCATCAATAATAGCCTCTATATTTGCCTCACATCGACACGCTATAATAGAGGTCGCAAAGCCGGTCATTGATTGTGCGGCCGCCAGTGCCCATGCTTTTGTCTCAGCCGTGATAATGATACGACTGCCATACATCTTGAATGCTTCGGCAAAGGTATCGACTATGACGGTTGAATTAATTTTCATATCCGGCTTATCCCTTCGCTATCCCCGTTGTAATGATCTCATGATCATGGAGATAACTATCGTCAACTGCATAATTGGAAAATTCAATAGAATAATAATTTTCGAAGAACGGTTGTACGACCGTTTCAATTTTCTTGTCATATTCTGGTGTGATATGTAACAGCTTACCAATAAGATCATTTCTAAACTCGTGATTTTCTATAATGGGAACCCCTGATTTTATGACATAGCGTGGGGTATTGAACATCATTTCCTTGTCATCCATTTCATCATAAATGGTAATATCGGCATCGGCATCACGCCCTAAATGCCCTTTGGCAGGCAAACCCAGGGCTCTGGCAGGCCCGGCGCGCGTTATGATCGCAATTTCATTCAAGGTAAATTCGCGGTCCAGATCGCGCAAGGAGCAATTTGCCAATGCTTTTTGATTGACACGCTTCATTTCCTCGTGTCGAAAGCCTTTATCCATAAGTAACTTAATCAGTTTTGGATAGCTCATGAATGATCCACCATTAGGATGATCGGTAGACAGGATAACGCGCCAGGGATCTTTCGATAACAGAAATATCTCCAGCCCAATCGCCCACTGCAATGTGTGCATGTAGACATGCTCCTGATACTGGAACGGGACAATACCGCAACCACTTTCACACTCGGTATCTGCATTCACCCATTTGCCCTTACTGTGCCCTTTCAAGACATAAGCTAAAGGGGCATCGGCTGTCATGATGGTTGATTTACCGAACATGACCTGACCGACATCGCAGGTAATATTGGGATGGTTATCGACGTACTCAACAATCTCAGCGGCCTTGGAAGTCGGGTTCTTGCCTAACTCACCGCCATAGCTGTGGAACTGTATGTGTGCGATATGGGCCCGCATATCGCCCGCGGTCTTCATTGTTTCCAGCGTTGTTTTATAGTTGCCGCTATGACCAAGATTATTGCAGTGAATATGCGGCGGATGCGGGAAACCCTGTTTGTTGACGGAGATGATGAAGGCCTCAATAATCGCACGTGGGCTAAGGCCTTCGTCTGTTTTTTCGTCAATGTCGGAGACGTTGGAATTCCGCTTACCCTTCCAAGGTTCATCACCACCAGGATTGACAAGTTTTACGGTGTAGGCCTTGGTGGCGTTGATCCACCAGGCAACAGCCTGGTCGAACTCTTCCATGCGCTTCTCACGTAACAGGGTTTGCAAAAATATGTTTTCGCCGAGCAAGACATAAAAGCCTTTATCAATAACGGGGGTATCATGAAACTCCTCAAGTGTATGGCGTGCCCCTATTGGTGTCACGGCCGCTTCCATTGCGGTTGTATAACCCAAAGTGGCGTAGCGGTAACCCGTTGCAAACGTAGAGGGAACGGTGCCGCCCGTACCGGAACGGGTCAGTGGTGTTGATGGATGCACGTCATGGCGATGATCTTCAGGCTGAAGTTTCCTCGCGGCGTTTACCTTAGGGCCTGCGATATGACAGTGAATATCAACACCGCCAGGCATAATAACCATGCCTTGCGCATCAATGACAGTCGCATCATCGGGCACAGAATCAACAATTTTACCGTTCTGGATGCAAATTTCTTTTATTTTGCCATCTATATTATTGGCCGGATCATAGACTTTGCCATTTACGATGCGCATGGTAGTCAACATCACATACCCCTATTATTTTATATTTTTTATGCGCAATTTACGCCGCCGTTGAATACTGATCATTCATCAAAAAATTATTTATGTCCGTCTGCCGCGGGCATGATAGCTTGTCGTGCTGATCAATGCTTATGCGCTCGTCATAGGCCACACTGATCTGTTAATCCTGATGCACCCACAATAACACTCAAAGCAGACTATTTTAATGGTCGCAATAAAACTAAAGCAACGCTTTTTAAGCCCGCGCCGCCACTTGCGTTGCGTCGCTCGCATCTTGTGCGTGTCTTTCAAACATCAATTCGCGTACACGTTTTTTTATGCCTATCAGGATTGTTTCATCATCCGGAAACGGCGACTCAAAGGCAGGTCTTAACGTTATTGGAACATCATCCATCCGATATACGGTCCCGGCAGTATTGATGCCATAGGTTGAGGTTCGAAACGCAACATGAGCATCTTTGCTGGTCTCAGTGCATTTAGTGTCCAACACCACTATTGGAATATTTTTTAAATGTTCAATCGCTTTTTTAGGAAAGTTTGATGCCGGATCGCTGGCAATTATCATGGCCGCATCTGCGTGACCATTGGCCAAGGTGTCTACCGTGGTAAATTCGCCCGGGTTAAAACGCGGATAGCTGCGGCTAAAGTTGACCCCAAATGGATATCCTGTTTGCCAGGAGACGACGTTATCAGCACCGGTTACATTGCCATGTCCACGCACGGGCTTGGCAACAAAATGGGTAAACTCATTCAAATCGGTGGCTAAAGCGAGCAGGGCACCAGAATTAAAATGACGACCGCGGGTCATGGTCAGGCCCATGCCAAAGAACAATACCCCGAACCGGCAACGCTTCATGCGATCGGACAGATCTTGTAGTACAGTCAGCGGCACCCCTGTTTGTTGCTCAATAGCAGATGAGAGTCTTTTCCCTTTAACCAGCGCACGTAATGCCCACAAAACTTCAAAGTCTTTGCCTGGCTTGGGTCGGATCAGGATATCTGCAACAGGCGAACTCTTGGTCTTGCGCACATCTACTAACACAACCGTGCGGTCTTTCTTGCCACCAGGTGTAAACATGCCTTTGGGCGTGACCGCATAGCGACCAAAATGGCGTGGGTGAGACTCCGCCGGGTTGCCGCCCCAGTAGATAACCAAATCAGCGCGGTTTTTGACTTCACCGAGCGTACTCGTACTTTCGCCGATACCTTGAAATGCCAGGCCAGACGGGCCATGACAGACCGAGGTGGTGGTGTCTATCGTGCCTTTGATATAATCCGTTATAGCAACGGCCTGGCGTTGCGCCTCACAGGTCGTATCACTAAGACCATAGACTATAGGAAATTTTGCCTTTACAAGTGTTTGCGCTGCGGCTTCAATAGCCTCTGCAACGGACGTTTTCTTGCCGTCGATCATTGCCGCTGGCGCATTTTCTTCTATCGTGTGCTCGGCAAACCAGGCCCGACCAAGAACACAAGCATTTTTTGCCTTGGTGATCCGTTTTTCATCCATATCCACATGCAGGATCATGTCATCACAAACACACCCACAGAATGTGCATGTTGCATTTTCAACTATTCTGATATTTTCACTCATCGCACCACCTCATCGTCATCAGGACACTATGATATAGTATGCGCCCTTTGCACAAAACACCCATTATGAAGATTTTTTATCCCGACTGGACCTGTCACGGTTTAATGCCGCACGCATGAGAGCATAACGTGCAGTAAAGGAGATAAGATTATGGGCACAGTAAGAACAGTAAGGACGGACGCGTTTCGTCAGGATGCGGTACGCATTGCTTTGACAAGCGGTTTATCGCGTCGTCAGGATGCGGAAGATTTGGGTGTTGGGCTGTCGCGCTTAAGCAAATGGATAGTCACATACCGTGAGAGTGAAGTTGATTTGGATACAGATCGGAGCTTTGCGCTTGAGCATGATCGGTGTCTGCGTGAGTATCGGATACTTAGGGAGGAGAGGGAGATATTAAAAAAAGCCACCCGGTGCTTTGCGAGCCTAAAGCCGTGAGGTTTAGGTTTGTTGAAGAACATAGGGGGCATTTTTCGGTGACACGGTTATGTGCGCTCATGAATGTGAGCACAAGTTCCGGGCGTATAGTTCACACCCGGCCAGTGACCGGCAACGCCAGGATGAGGTTGTTTTGGCCTATATCAAGGAGCATTCGGGTATGAACCTGGACAGTTATGGTCGTCCAGGAATGACCGAGGCGTTGCAGCAGTCCGGTATAGCTGTTGGTCATCGTCGTGTTGGCCGTCTGATGCGTGAAAACGGCATCACACCGAAAAGGACGCGCAAGTTCAAGGTGACGACGAACAGCGAGCATAAGTTCGCCACGGTATCGAATTTACTGAAGCGAGAGTTCGCAGCGGAGTTCCCGAACCAGAAGTAGGCGGGGGACATAAGCTACATCTGGACTTCAGAAGGATGGTTATATCTGGCCGTAGTGCTTGATTTGTATTAAAGGCGAGTGATTGGCTGGAAGGTGAGTTGACCATCAGGGCCTTGCAGATGGCGATTACATTACTCTCAGGACACCATCAAAGGGGAGTATTCATCATACGGACAGGGGTAGTCAGTACTGTGCGTATAATTATCAGCGGATATTGTGTGAGCATGGCTTGCAGATGTCTATGAGTAGCAAAGGGGATTGTTATGATAATGTTGTTGTTGAGTCTTTCTTCAAGACGATGCAGGCCGAGCTTATATGGTGGCAGGACTGGAAAACCCGTCGGCAAGCCGAGACGGGGATATGCCAGTACATCAATGGTTTTACAACTTAACATCGAATGCATTTGGCACTGGGTTGTAAAAGCCCCGTTGCCTTCGAGAGAAGAACGGGGTTAAAGTGAGAGTTCCATGCGGCACAAAACCGTGACAGATCTATCCGGACAAGCACCATGATAAGGGTGAAAGTGTCTGGAAGAATGATGAATGAGCGTTTCAAAGAGATCAAGGATGCCTATGAATGGCTGGCTGTAACTGGTTGATAGATTTTAATGAGTGAGATTTACGAAATAAATATACCTACAAATATCATTGAGAAATCAATAGATGCCGCTTTATCGAAGTCAACCAAGTCGAGAGGAGATTTTTTCCACGAAATACGGGCGGCATTCAAGAAAAATATGGAATAAATATTTAAATCCAATGGATTGTCAGTAAATGCCCAAGAAAGTCTTGGTCATACTAATTATTTAAAACATGGCGTACATGTCCAGTGGAACCCTATAGTGAAATACACGGGATGGAGTAATGATATTAAACAAGGAACATCTGATCAATTAAGGATTTTCAAGCAAGTGGGCATCACTGTGCTCGATAGTAGCGAGCATTGAACGTCTTGCTCATTACTCTCTTTCATTTCTCTTGTCCCGGCCTACTGGTTTTCAGCTATCGCCCCTATTCCAGGCGTACTAAGCCACTGATAGCCGTAATAATTGTTTCTTTGATAGCATAAGATTAATCAGGGCACAGTGGGCAAACAGGTGGTTCGCATTCTTGCCTGGCCCTTTGAATCTGACTTTGGTAAATCCATATTGTCGCTACATGATATGAAAGACATGCTCAACCTTGGCACGGACTTTGGATTTGTGCCGGTTTTTAGCCTTGTCCTGTTCGGTCAGTTTGCGGTGACGTGAGCCTTTGACCTGGGTGTAGTCTTTTACCTTGGGGTCATTATCCTTGAGTACGGATTGCTGACCCGCATAGGCACTATCTCCCCAAAGACGGGTCTCTTCTCCATGCAGTAGGTCTCCAAGTACCTGTGAGTCGTGGACATGGGCTGGTGTGGCAACAACCGAGTGTATCAGTTTGGTTTTGCTATCCACACCGATGTGCGCCTTCATGCCAAAGTACCATTGCTTGCCTTTTTTGGTCTGATGCCTATCAAGGTCACGGGTTTTGCTTTTGTTCTTGGTGGCGGTAGGCGCATTGATGAGGGTCGCATCAACAATAGTGCCTTTGGATACTTTGCATGCCGTTTGCTTCCAGATAGACGGCAACAGCATCAAACAGGGCAACTCCGAGGTTGTTCTCCTCCAGTAGATGACGGCATTGACAGCGGGTGCTTGCATCTGGCACGGGTTCCTGACCTAAGTCTATCTGGGCAAAACACCGCATGGCAGGTGTGTCATATAAAGCCGCTTCTGTGGCAGGATCAGATAAGGCAAACCAGTGTTGCAGGAAGTAGATTCTCAGCATGCGTTCCATGCCCACCGGACGGCGACCAGCAGGGGTTGGGGTAATGAGGCTCAATTACTGCAGTCAGCGCTTTCCAGGGAATGAGCTGATTCATCTCTTCGAGAAATATCTCTTTGCGTGTCTGCTTGCGGTATTTCTCGAATCCAGAACCTGCCAGGCTTTTTTGTTGCATCTTTTCACCCTCCACTTAAAACATTGCGGTATTATCGTAGATTATGGCATTAATCAGAGGTTCCTTAAGGATTACTACCCTGATAACACGACTTATCTTGTTGGCCAAGCAACCTGTAAAGGTAATAGATTAATAATTTCGTATTGGTCGGGTGGTAACTGCAAAGAATGCGAGACATTCGTGGAATTTAATGTCAAAAACGGACGGCTTACGAATCCTATAAGAAAGTAAATTACAGCCATGTCAGAGCACTCAACAAGTGATTTACATAACAAACGCAGGCTGTCGGAACGCCTTTTCGCATTTTGATAAATGCCGGTTTGCGTGCCAGTGACGGTGCTTGTGTGTTCATGAATCCTGAAATTGCATGACAGTGCTGGCATCAAAGATGGGGCCATCAACACAAACACGCTGCATGGCCGGGCCCTTATTTGTTTCGATCAACACGGTGCAACCCGCACAGCCACCAACGGCACAAGCCATGTATTCTTCCAATGCAACCTGACAGGGTAGCCCATATTCACTTGCAAGTTGTGCAACAGCCTTCAGCATTGGCGTTGGCCCGCAGGAGAAAATTTCGACTTGATCGCGCGCATCAGGATTAAGATTATCCAACCAATGGCGCGCGAGATCGGTTACATAACCATTAAAACAACCCGCATAACCTTGTAAACTCGCCAAACGTGAGGGTATGCCCCAATCATCTAAAAGCGGCATGGCGGCGATCACGTCCGCTGGCATTTCTTGCAACATGGCTTGCGCTGGACGACTCTTAAAAGGGAACGGTATTTCAGATCCCATAATAACCAGTGGGCCTATATCCCGTGTCGTATTTTTTATATGCTCGACCAGAAACACCATCGGTGGAATACCCACACCACCGCCAATTAACAAGGGTCGTTTTTTGTAGTCAGTCATTTTGAATGGCCGACCGATAGGCCCAATCAGATCGATCTGATCGCCGATCTTTCGTTTCGCCAGTAAGCGCGTGCCTTGACCATGCACCTTGTACAGCACATCAATGGTATTGCTTTGCGGATTGCTACGCATGATAGACATGGGACGACGCATGTATAAAGTCGGGTCGCATTGCAGGTGAACAAACTGCCCGGGTTTAGCGTGCGCTGCTGTTGCGGGTGCTTGTAGGCGTATATGATATTGCCCACTGGCATATTCGTCTTGCGACAATAGTGCCGCCTGCTCTACATGGAGGGTGTTGCGTGTTACCGGATGCGTCATTAAAGTATTGCTAATCTTGGTTAAATACGATGGCACCATTGTATAGGGTATGCGTAACCTGCCCGGGCAATTCCCATCCCTTAAACGGTGTATTTTTTCCAGCACTGAGTAAGGTCGCCGCATCAACAATAGCGCTCAACTCCATGTCGAGTATGCAAATGTCGGCCGCCCGGCCCACGGCCAACGTGCCTTTATCAATGCCGAGTATGGCGGCCGGTTGCGATGTTAGTACGCCGATTGCTTGTTCAAGTGTTAATTCCTTGCGCTTGACCAGATGTAGCATCAGTGGCAATAAATGCTCGATTGTTGAGGCACCTGCTTCGGTTTGACTAAAGGGTGCCGCTTTCGCGTCTGCATCGTGTGGTTGATGATCAGAGCATACCGCCGTGATGACACCTTGCTTAATACCTTTGAGCAAACCTTGGCGGTCACGTTCATTGCGCAATGGTGGCTGTAAGTGACAATTACTGTTGTAATCCGCGATATCCATTTCTGTGAGATGTAGATTGCAAACAGCAACATCGGCACTCACCGGCAGCCCCTGCTCTTGTGCCATAGCTATCATGCGTACGCCCCGGGCACTGGACAGACGGCAGAAGTGAGTCTTTACTTGCGTTTGTTCCACGAACAACAAGGCGCGGCTTAGCGCGACTGTTTCAGCCGCTTCGGGTATAGCTGGCAGTCCAAGTCGTGTACTGATCGCACCTTCATGTACACCACCTTGCTTTCTTAATGCGTGATCTTCTGCAAACAAGAAAACCGTCAAGCCACAACTATGCGCGTATTCAAACGCACGCCTTAACACTTCGGCGCTTGCAATCGGCGCGAGTGCGTTGCCAACACCGATGCAGCCTGATCGCTGCAAGGTATCCATTTCGGATAGTTGCTGTCCTTGTAAGCCCACGGTCAGTGCCGCTAGCGGATAAATATTAGCGCGCTTTGTATCGCGTGTTCGTTGGTGAATGAGGTCTACGACCGCCGTGCTATCAATCACGGGTTGGGTATCAGGCGGACAACAGATTGAGGTAATGCCGCTACTGTTGGCGGCGCGACACTCAGACTGGAATGTTGCTTTATGTACTTGGCCTGGTTCACGCAAGCGCGCACAGAGATCGACCAAACCAGGCAATACAAGTTTGCCTTTCGCGTCTATTTGTAAATCGCTGGTAAAGCCGTCGGGCCTGTGTTTTATGCCGACTATGGTGCCGTCTGCAATATAGAGATCGTGCTGGCCGTCTAATTGACCCGCTGGGTCGAACAGGCATCCATGTTCTATTGTTATGCGCATTATCGGGAGTCTTCCGAGTCTTCAGGACTGCGTCCCATGGTCATGGCCATTATCGCCATGCGAATAGCGATGCCATGACTGACTTGTTGCAGAATGACTGAATGTTCACCATCGGCAACATCAGAGGCAATTTCAACACCACGGTTAATAGGGCCGGGATGCATCACGATCACATCGGGTTTTGCTTGCGCAAGCCGCTTACGGGTCAAGCCGTAACGCTGGAAATACTCATACGCACTCGGCAACAAGGCACCGCTCATGCGTTCTGTTTGCAGGCGCAACATTATCACTACATCAACGCCATGCAGGCCTTCATCCATATCATGGAAAACCTGAACGCCCAGATTCTCAACATCTTTAGGAATCAATGTATGCGGCCCCACAACACGTGTTTCAAGCACCCCCAATATACCGAGGGCATGAATCTCGGAACGCGCGACTCGTGAATGCAGGATATCACCCACGATTGCCACGCGCAGGTTCCGAAGGCTCTGTTTATGTTTGCGTATGGTGAACATATCCAGCATCGCCTGGGTTGGGTGTGCATGACATCCGTCACCCGCATTGATAACGCTGATATGTGGCGCGACTTGTGTCGCGATGTAATGGGCGGCACCACTATTAGCATGACGGACAACAAACATGTCACAGTGCATGGCTTCGAGCGTATGTAGGGTATCGCTGAGCGTCTCGCCTTTGTGGGTTGCCGATGTCGAGATGTTCAAGTTGAGAATATCAGCCGATAGCCTTTTTGCGGCCAGTTCAAACGTGGTACGCGTACGTGTACTGGGTTCAAAAAATAGATTTGCAATGGTTTTGCCACGCAACAAGGGGACTTTTTTGACAGCACGTTCGCCAACACTGGAAAACGATTCGGCATGATCCAAAATACTCTGGAGTAATGATAGGCTAAGACCTTCAGTCGTTAGAAAATGCTTCAGGTTGCCGTTTTTGTCGAGTTGAATATTGTTACCAATCATGCTTTTTAATTGCCCCTGCTGCCGACATTAGCTATCGATAATGTCAGGGGTTCCGGGCCCAGGAGCTTAAGCTGTTGCCCTGCTTGCAGAACGATGGTTTTTCCAATGATGTCTGCCTGTATGGGTAATTCTCTTGCGCCGCGATCAACCAATACAGCCAAAGTGATGCGCGCGGGACGACCATAATCAAAAATTTCATTCATGGCGGCGCGAATTGTACGGCCCGTATATAAAACATCATCAACCAATACAATATGTCGATCAGTAACATCTATCGGCAATGCGCTTGGACTGACACGCGGGTGCATACCCAAGGTGCTGAAGTCATCACGATAAAAGGCGATATTTAATTCGCCCAAAGGCTCCCTGTAGACTAACTGTTGATGCAATGCTTTGGCTATCCAGGCACCCCCGGTTTTTATACCGATCATAATGGGTGCAATGTTGTTATGGCTGTCGGTATGAGATTGGATGGCGGCTGCCATCTTGCTTATTAAGTGCTTGACATCAATGTCATCTGGCATGGCGTTAGTTTTCCCCATTTGCCTTGGTTTGTCGATGATTTTGTTCGCGCTCAGTACCCGTGAGGCAAATAATCAGGCCCCGCATGTATTGTTCATAATACGTCATCGTTATCTCCAGTGCCAGACTGTTGTAAGGCCAATAGTGATTGTAAGTAATGCGCATATTCTCCAGCTTGCGGGTGTACGAGTCGCCATGAGTACGCTTCTTAAGCAGTTTAGGCCTTGTGATGTGGCCTTAATCAACAACGGCGATCTCTAATGCTTTGCGCTTCATCAGGGTAGTCGACTTTATCTGCGATAGCACCGCCTGCTATCTGGCGGATCACAACGTTGAATTTACATTCATGCGCTGAATACTTGCGATAAGATTTTATCTTCACTATGCTTGTAACGGTTGTTTCACGCATTGTATGCACACACTCGATAAAATTAAGGGAGGTATGAAATGAAAAGCATCATCTATGGGATCCTTGTTTTTTCAGGTAGTATTCTCGTTTATGCTGGCGGTAATCCCGAGCATGTGCGTTATCCTGCCGCTTATCAAACAGAATTTACCCTCTACGACACTCGCAACAGGGTTAACGGGAAGCAGGTTGCTACTCTCTATGCAAACAATATTGCCACTGACACTGCGGGTGGTGGGAAGTTGGGTGATGGTGCAAAAATAGTAATGGAAATTTATAAAATTCTGCCGGGTGAAGATGGCAAACCAATGGCCAACGCCGATGGTATTTTTCAAAAAGGTGCCCTTGCTGCCGTCGCTGTTATGGAAAAAAGATCTAACTGGGATGCCAATTTTGGCGCGCACAATCGCGCTGGCGACTGGGGTTTTGCAATATATAATGCAGATGGGACACCTAAAGACAATAAACTAGAATGTGCTACTTGTCATGTGCCTATGCCAGAGAGTGATTACCTGTTTTCCTACGCCAGTCTGCTTGAGTTTGTCAGATAACCTGGCATTTCCTTCACGGGCGAATACTATCGTTTCTTCTTTTTTCATTGTTTCTAATCGTGATTGCGGCATGTCGCATTTGTTTATAACGCTAATACTTTTGGCGGTGTCTTACTAATGAATGCGGTGGCGGGGTTTTGCATTTGCAAGCGGGTGAGGGTGGTGAGTTGGTTTTAATGGTCGGTTTTTCGATGGTTGCACTCCTTGCATAGCATCTGACAATTTTCGGTAATAGTCTTTCCGCCCTTGTGCCACGGCGTGATATGGTCGGCCTCCATCTCGTCTATTTTGAATTGCCCATTACACTTCGTGCAGATACCCTTTTTATTGCCTACATCCTCATCTTCCATCAATGCAACGACTCGTGATGCTAAGGCGGCAGGGTCGTGTGTTTCGTCTTTGTGGGTGTTGTAAAACTCACCCCGCGACACGCCTTGCATTTCTTTTTTACGGTAGTTCGGGAAAGTCTTTTGCGTCCACTCAATAACCCTTTGAAAATAATCCCACAGTTTTTTTGCATCGATCTTGTTTTGGTGCTTACCCATATAATATTCTATCGCGTCACTGCTAAACCATTTGATGGCTGTCTCCAGATAGTCCTGTCTGATGGGGCTGCCGCTTAAGTATTTGTTACCCACCCCATAAGCCGGACAACCGGTTTTGCTGAAATATCTTTTGGCATCGGTTACCCAAGAGCCGGAATAGACGGCGTTACGCAATTCTTGGTCAGTCAATTTTTCGCCAGCGATATTGATAGTTTTGAACCACTCCAGCTTTTCACTGTCAGTGCCGCTACATTGGTAAATCATTAATTTATAGTTTAAGATTTTTTCCTGCTGGTCGTCTTGCAGATTATGAAAATATAGGCCTTCAAAGGAAAACTCACCCTTTAGATATTGGCAAATAGAAACGGTGCGTTGCTGTCCGTCAATAATCTCAAAATTGCCATCATCGCGCACGGCCCAATACATGACATTTAATGGATAGCCTTTTTTTATGGTGTCAATAACGGCATCGCGCTGTTCAGGTTTGTAGATAAACTCACGCTGATACGGCGGGCGAATATCCAGCTTGCCGCCGTAACCCTGAACGCCGTCTTCTTGCTTGTCTTCATAACCTTCTGCCAATTCTCGGACAGTGATTTCTTCGGGGTCTATTTTCATCTACTTACCGCTTTTTTTAATAGTATGCTTTATCTTTATCATTGCCAAGTTCAGTTCAATCGTTGTTTCACTGCTGGCATCGCTGGCAAATTCCTGATTCAAAATATCGGCAATTAATTCGCCACTTTGTTCAACGAGCTGCTTTTTTTTGGAATCCTCTTTTTCGGTCGCAAGCGTTTTTGCCACTTTACTAAACTCCCTTACTTTGGCAAAGGTCTCAATAATCTGTAGCGTGGCTTTGGTCGCCTCTTTTGATTTGAGAATGGTTGCCAGCATATACAAGCCCTTTTCGGTGAATGCCTTGGGGGAATTGGGGGAAAACTTTAGGCTTTTGAGGTGGTGAAAATTTTCCACCACCTCTTGCTTCTCGTTTGGACTTAACTTAATAATATAGCCCTCGGGAAATTTATCGGGGTTATTTTTTACTGCCTTGTTGATGTCTCTGGTCTCCACACCATAAATGCAAGCAAGATCACGATCTAAAATGACCTGTTGCTGACGCAGTTCAATGATAAATGGCGCAATGTCTTTCATTTTTGCGGGTGTTTGTTGCGGATGATAATGCCAGCATATACAAGCCCTTTTCGGTGAATGCCTTGGGGAGTTTTACTTTTCCTCCCTTTGAAGTCGCAAAATGCGACTTCAAAGTATTTGCGCCCTTTTGATGAGATAAAATCCCATTTTCTGATTTCAAAGAATCCCACTCTTCTTTTGCTAAAGCGAAAATATAACCTCGTGGGAATTTTTCTAAATTCCTTTGAACGGCCTCATTCACTCTTTTAGTTTCTACTCCATAAATAGCAGCAACATCGCTATCTATAATCACTTTTTGACCGCGTAGTTCAACAATTAATGGCGCAATATCTTTCATTTTTGCGAGTCTTGATTGCGGATGAGAATGCCAGCATATACAAGTCCTTTTCGGTGAAGGCTTTGGGGGAATTGGGGGAAAACTTTAGGCTTTTGAGGTGGTGGAAATTTTCCACCACCTCTTGCTTCTCGTTTGGACTTAACTTAATAATATAGCCAGTGGGAAATTTATCGGGGTTATTTTTTACTGCCTTGTTGATGTCTCTGGTCTCCACACCATAAATGCGGGCAAGATCACGATCTAAAATGACCTGTTGCTGACGCAGTTCAATGATAAATGGCGCAATGTCTTTCATTTTTGCGGGTGTTTGTTGCGGATGAGGATTCTAGCATACAGCTCTTTTCCATTTAAGCGAAAGCGGCTGACTTTACCCGTGATTGCTTCTGTCAAAACTCTATCTATGCCAATAATCTCAAACTGGTCGGGATTGTATTTATCTAAAAAGGTGATAGGTACGCCCATTGCGCCCGCATAGTCCATAGGGATGTCTTTGGTTTTACTCACTTCAATGGCATCGTAGTTGTCGTATTTTGGATAGTCGGCAGGCGTGTATTTTTTGTAGAGGATAAGTTCTTCATGACGCTTTTGGTGGTCTAAGTTGGTGAACCAGCGCACACCTTTAACCCGAATAAATTTCTTTCCTTTTTCGTCAATTCTAAACCCCGCGGCCGTTAGTGGATAATGATCGGGCACTCCAAATTCTCTATCGCCGCTGGAAATACTCGGGCCTAGCCACAGTCTATCTTCTTTAATCAGCTTAAAAATCTCCTTGTAAGTGATGGCGTTTACGTTGCCAATGATGATGAGCTTCTTATCGTATTCAACAAGTTGCGACACATATTCGCGAAACAGTGAGAACGGCGGATTGGTAACGACAATATCGGCTTGCTCTAATAGCTTAATTGCCTCTGGACTGCGAAAATCGCCATCGCCTTTGAAGGCTTTAACACCTATCTCCTCCGGGTCGGGTACTTTGCTTTGGTTTTTGTCGCCTTGGTATTCCAAATAGATGGCCTGTTCACAATCGTGTGTGCTAAATAAATCCATGCTCTTATTTTTATAACAAGCGGTGATGAGTTTTTTTAAGCCCAAGGCCTCAAACCCGTATGAAAAATAATGAAAAAACCCGCTGATACGTGGGTCATCACAGTTGCAGTAAACGGTCTTGTTTTTGAAATGATGCTTGTAGTGTTTGAGCTCGTTTTCAATATCGGGTAGCTGGGTGTAAAACTCGTCTTTTTTGGCGTTTTTGGCCGCGTGGAGGTTGGTATTTTTGGTTTGTTTGCTCATCGCTTAATTAAATGGAAGTGATGCACAGATTGTATAGTAAGTACCGGTCGTTTCTGTAGTGATTTTGCGGTTTGGAATTGACAAACTACTGACAAACGCTTGGCGACACATTACATCGAGCACGCGTAAAGACACGTACAGACCGCCGTGACAACAAAGGCTATGACCCGTTCAAGCTGTTCAAAGCAGTGCGGCGAAGGCAATGACACAGTAGTCTGCGTGACCCTGCACTTGAGCATGACTTGGTTGTACGTACTGACTTCGGATGTGCTGTGATGTTGCTAGCTGGTGATGGCTAGTAATGACAGGGGGGGGCTACCAACCCAGCTCAACCCGGCCACACCCCGACTCGGCCCAACCCAGCTTCATTCGATCATTTGTTACGATTTTGCGATTTTTCCCCCAATAAGAACGACACTTGGAAAATACGGGTTAAAATATATAAATAAAACGAAATCTATCATTAACCTGTTGTTATAATTAACGGAAACAAACCGATGACCGTGAATGAAAAAATTGAATGGGAAACCATCTCTTGCCCCGTTTGTGATGGTGATTCATTCGCCGCCCTGTTTAAAAAGAATGATGAACCCTTTGTAATCTGCAATGACTGCGCTTTGGTTTTGATAAACCCGAGACCAAGCTACGATAAAATTAAGCAAATTTACGGCAACGACTATAGCCGCGATTACGCTAAAAAAGCGGCTTCCAAATTAAAGCGTTCTTTGCGAAGAGTGCGCCTCATAACAAAAAACTTTGTCTCTTCGGGTCGTTGGCTTGATGTAGGCTGCTCGGCAGGATTTGTGGTGAAGGTAGCGCAAGATAATAATTTTGATGCGTTTGGAATTGATATTGAACCCTGGGGGATTAATTATGGCAAAACCCATCTTCAACTCAAAAACCTTACGGCGGGGACTATCGAAGAGCAGGCCTACCCCGACAAGTATTTTAATGTTATCTCCTTGTACGATGTTATAGAACATGTTCCCAACTTGAACGTGCTTGTTAAAGAATTGAAACGAATTTTAGCAACAACCGGCGTGATACATATCATTACACCCGATATTGGTCACCGATGTGTAACAAAGCCGCTGGCTGACTGGAAAGCAATAAAACCTTCAGAACATTTATATTATTTTAACAAGGCCACCTTAAACAAACTGTTTAATAAACATGGGTTGACTGTAGTAAAAACACAGTTTTCATTTAAACCCTCGTTAAAAGCATACGCACAACATATTTAATGGGTGCCGAGATATGCCATTAACGGTTGTACAGGTCTTGCCAGCACTGGAGGTTGGCGGCGTTGAAAGAGGCACGCTTGAGATAGCATCCGCGCTTGTTATGGCAGGTCACCGATCTATCGTTATTGCAGAAGGCGGCCGACTTGTGAGCCAATTGCTTGCCGAAGGAAGCCAACATATAAATTGGCCTATCGGAAAAAAATCGCTACTTACATTTGCCTTGGCAAAGCAACTCCGAAGTTTACTCAGACAAAATTCCGTGGATATCCTCCATGTCCGCTCAAGAATGCCCGCGTGGGTTTGTTATCTTGCGCTAAAAGGCATGAAAAAACAGGAACGGCCAAAATTTATCAGCACTATTCACGGACCCTATACGGTAAATGCCTACAGCGGCATCATGACGAAAGCGGACGCAATCATTGCCATTTCAAAATTCATTAACGATTATGTTATTGACAACTATCGAGGCGTTGATAAAAGTAAATTAACGCTCATACATCGGGGCATTGATGCGAGTGAATTTCCCTTTAACTATATTCCGCATGATGGCTGGATAAAACAGTGGCTACAAACACATAGCCACCTGAAAAACAAATTTATTATTACATTACCGGCTCGCATCACACGCAGGAAAGGGCCGGAAGATTTTTTATTAATAATCGATGCGCTGAAAAGAGCCGGGTTACCCGTTCATGGTTTAATTGCTGGGGGGCCGCACGCTAGGCACACCCAATTTTTAGAATCCCTAAACAAACAAGTCGCAAGCCTCGGCTTAAAAAATGATGTTAGCTTTATCGGTCACAGAGATGATCTGAAAGAAATTATGTCCATATCAAATATTGTTTTATCGCTGGCAAAGAAACCCGAGGCTTTTGGAAGAGTGGCACTAGAAGCACTTAGTCTTGGCACACCGGTTGTCGCCTACAATCATGGCGGTGCTGCAGAAGTGCTTGATTTATTATTTCCGAACGGCCTTACACCCCCCAACAATATTGATGCAGCCACGGCGAAGATTGTTGCTTTTTACAAGTCACCGCCGACCATGAACAAGGTAAATTCATTTACACGACAGGCAATGATAAGCAAAACCATCGCGCTGTATGAAAAGAGCGTAACGCAAGAATCATTATCATGAATACCCCTGTTCATCCGATTATTGCACTATGTATTGCCACCTATAAGCGGCCAGCATTGTTACTAAATTGCTTAAATGCCGTCGCAACACTTGAAATCCCAGAAAAACACAGACTCTTTGTTCTTGTCGCAGATAATGACCATGAGGCAACCGCCAGAGAAACTGTTGCGCACCTGAACATTGCTAATGCAGACCATGTTACTTATTGCGTAGAGTCCGAGCGCGGCATAGCTTCTGCCAGAAACCGTCTGCTGAGAGAAGCGTTGCATGTCGACGCTGATTTAATCGCGTTTATTGATGATGACGAATTTCCACAATCAGACTGGCTGTTTAATCTTTTTCGGGGGCTATCGCGTTACGATGCAGACGTGGTTACCGGGCCGGTCATTGGGTTGACCGAAGATGGGAACGCTGTGTCATCCACCGCCGGGAAATATCAAACCGGCCAGCAACCGAGGAAAGTAGCGACGGGTAATGTTTTATTTAAAAAGAAGCTGATCAAGGAAGACGGTCTCACGTTTGATTTAAGATTAAATTTTTGTGGGGGAGAAGACATGGATTTTTTTGAGAAATCATCACGGCAAGGAAATACGCACGTATGGGTTGAAGATGGGATTGTGTTTGAAACAATCACGAAAGAGAGAACCACTAAAAAGTATTTATTCTATCGTCATTTTACGGGCGGCATTAACAACGTAGTACGATATAGACTCCATAATGGCTGGCTTAAAAGCTGGTCGCGCTTCCTGTTAAAAATAACCGGCAAAACCATCGGTGCCATGCTGGCTTTTACCGCTTTTCTAATAACATTCAATGATAAAAAACTGGATAGTAGCATCGCCAAGTTTGCCAGTGGGCTCGGGTATTTAAGCGGGCTGTTAAACATCATTGTAGAGCGTTATCGATAGGTTGATATTATGAACAATCTAATCGCATTGTCTTTATAAATAACCATTCTGGCGGTGCATCAGTCATGAAGATTCTAATCATCAAGTTAGGTGCCCTGGGCGATGTCATTATTTCAACCAGTATCATTAAGCAAATATTATCGCATCATCGCGCAGATGATCTCTGCTTGCTGACAACACCCGCATTTACTGAATTATTTACACATTTTGAAACATTAAACGTTGTCGGTTTTGAGCGTAAAGGATTATTGAATACGATCAAACTCGCTCAGTGGATTAGAAAACAGCGGTTCGATCGAATATACGATTTGCAGTCCAATGACCGTAGCGGTGTTTTATGCGCTTTGTCAGGCGTGCCGTCTCGATTTGGCAACCATCCTCGATACCCTTATCATAAGCATCCAGAAAAGCCCTATATTGGACAGTGCCACTCGTTTGATCGCCTGAATCAAATAATTGAAAGTGCCGGTATTAGTCCGGCTAAACCGTTACCTTTTTTGATAACCTAAATTATCTTTCGCAAATTTGAAGAGGCGGTTTTCCTTTATCTGGTTAAATAAAAAGTGACATAACCATTTATTTGACCAGGAGAAGAGTCGCCATGAGCGATGATACAAACAAGCACTTGAACAATGTAGTCCCTATTGATGAACAGGAACTGCAGGGCCATCTCAACAAAGTGGTACTGAAGACTGTGGAAGACACCCGCAACCAGATTCTGGACGTTGAGGCTGATGCGCTGGTGGGTGCTGATCGATACGAACGCACTGAGACGCGCAAAGACGACCGGTCTGGTAGCTACACCAGGAAGTGCCACACAAGGGCTGGAGAGCTTGAGTTAAAGATGCCGAAGCTACGCAAGCAGACCTTTGAGATGGCCATCATAGAGCACTATCGGCACCGTGTAGCGTCTGTCGAAGAGGCACTGATCGAGATGTATCTGGCAGGTGTTTCAGTACAACGTGTAGAAGACATTACCGTAGCCCTCTGGGGTACCCGTGTCAGCTTAGGGACTATTTCAAAGCTCAACCAACAGGGGTAGTGTCAATAATCTTTCGCACTTTCTGATTTGGCTTTCCCTTAAATCTGGTTGTTACGCTACCTGAAAATCCTTTTCTTTATCCATCTCTTGGAGCAAATCCATGTTCAGATATTTCCGCGTTCCCCACTAGCTCCCCGCGATGTGTCTAAGCCTTGCCGCACAAAGCATCAACGCCGAGTTGCCATCCGGGAATGCACACACTACTCGTGTTCGCCGCCTGATTTCTCGAATAATCCGCTCCAAAGGATTGTTAGTCCGAATGCGAATCCAGTGCTCTGCCAGAAACCGATAATACGTCAGGGTCTCTTCCATGCACTACCCAGCCAATCCGCTACACTCGATAACTTCATGTCCCTGAGTTTCTTCTCGACCTCCGTGGCCTTATGCCTGGCAGATTCCAGATATTCAGATGCATGGATAGCCTGCAACATGCGAGAGACTTCTTTGACACGACCACGAGACACATGACTGAAGACGTTGCGGTAGAAGTGCACAATACAACGCTGCCACTCAGCATCAGGGTAGAAGTCACCGATCGACTCCTTGCGCCCAAGACAGGCATCACTGAGCACCAACCTGATGCCCTTGAGACCGCGTGCCTGCAAATGACGCAGGAATCCTGACCATCCCACCTTATCCTCCTTAGTACCTTCAACAATCCCTGGAATGCGGCGGTAGCCATCGTCCCCAACACCTATGGCGACTAGAACAGAAACGTTCTTCACTGCACCGCCCCAACTGCGTTTGAGCACAACACCGTCCAGGTATACATAAGGGAAATCACTCCCTATGGGGCGATTACGCCACTCTTCAATCTGCCCATAGATACGCTGGTTGAGCTTTGAAATAGTCCCTAAGCTAACACGGGTACCCCACAATGCTGCGGTAATGTCTTCTACACGTTGTACTGAAACACCTGCCAGATACATCTCGAGCAACGCCTCTTCAATTGACGCTACACGGTGCCGATAGTGCTCTATGATGGCCATCTCAAAGGTCTGCTTGCGTAGCTTCGGCATCTTTAACTCAAGCTCTCCAGCCCTTGTGTGGCACTTCCTGGTGTAGCTACCAGACCGGTCGTCTTTGCGCGTCTCAGTGCGTTCGTATCGATCAGCACCCACCAGCGCATCAGCCTCAACGTCCAGAATCTGGTTGCGGGTGTCTTCCACAGTCTTCAGTACCACTTTGTTGAGATGGCCCTGCAGTTCCTGTTCATCAATAGGGACTACGTTGTGCAAGTGCTTGCTTGTATCATCGCTCATGGCGACTCTTCTCCTGGTCAAATAAATGGTTATGTCACTTTTTATTTAACCAGATAAAGGAAAACCGCCTCTTCATATTTGCGAAAGATAATTTAGGTTATCACATGGTACTCAAGGCAATGGGTATCGCCCACCTGTTTACTCGGCCTTACACACCAAGAACCAACGGCAAGGCCGAGCGATGCATACAAACTATGCTCAGAGAGTGGGCCTATGCGATGCGTTATCAAACTGGAAGCCTCTAAGAACCGTACATTTTGTGGTACGATCTGATTCACTTGATGTGGGAGGATTTTGTTTATGCCCGCACCTGGATTGTTTGATTTGACGGATCATTTGGCGCGGCTTTCGGCGATGGGAGATCCGCTTGAGGTTTTGGAGCGGCACGTTGATTTCGAAGTGTTTCGCCCAGTTCTTGTTGAAGCACTTGGCTATGGGGAACGTCCCAAAGGTGGTCGTCCGCCCTATGATGCCGTTGTGATGTTCAAGGTGCTGGTGTTGGCATCGATGCACAATCTGAGTGATGAGCGGATGGAGTTTCTCATTCGTGACCGTTTCAGTTGGCTACGGTTCCTGGGATTTCAAATCGGGGAGCCGACACCTGATCAGAAGACGATCTGGCTTTTCAGAGAGAAGCTGACCTAGGCGGGTGTCTTCAAGGCCCTGTTTGCCGCGTTTGAAGCTCAGCTCTGCGCGCGGGGATACAAACCGACCGGCGGTCAGATTGTGGATGCCACGTTGGTCTCAGCACCGCGCCAGCGGATGACGAAAGAAGAGAAAGCGCGCGCCAAGGCAGGTGAGGCCGCATCTGACATCTGGCCCGATGATCTGTCCAAGGCAGCGCAGAAAGACACCGATGCACGTTGGACGGTCAAGTATTCAAAGGCCAAGACAACCAAGGAGGGTGAGGAGGATACTGGCCTTGTCGATATTTCTGTTCCGCACTTTGGGTACAAGAACCACGTGTCCATTGACCGCAAATGGCGCTTTATCCGGGGTGGAGACTGGCACGAATGCGGCTCGCTACGACGGGCATGAACGCTCCTCGGTTCTGGACGAGACAAACAGCTCGAAGGCGGTTTGGGCCGATACCAGGTACCGCTCGGCCAGGAATGAGGCTTGGCTGAAGGCGCAAGGGTACCGCTCACATATCCATCGCAAGAAGCCACGCGGCAAACCCATGGCCAAACACATTCGCCGAGGCAACGCCACGCGGTCAGCCATTCGGGCCTGCGTCGAGCATGTGTTCGGCTACGAGAAAGGGCCCATGGCTCTGACCATCCGCTCAATCGGCCAAACCCGTGCGAAGGCCCGCATGACCATGGCCAACCTGAGCTACAACTTCCGCCGTCTGATTTTCCACGAGCGACGACAGGCCACAGCCTGACTCTGTCCAAATTCGGAAATTGCCTGCTTATGCAGCCCAAAACGCCGCGCTTTTGCCTCAAATACCCCAACTCATGACCTCCATGCCCGCAATGCGGGTGACAACGACTGGTGCTCGCGTCAAAATCCATCCAGAATCAGCGTTGTTCGAAGTCTCCAACTTCTCATCTTAGGGCCAAAACACTACTACCGTGGATTCATGACTACCACTGGCATCGACCTCACGGTAGTATAGGAAATCAACCACCCATCTCTCGGATAGCCATTTCCATGAACAACCTATGTAGGTTCCACGACTAGATAACATAATCTATTGCTACATTTCTTTTAATACGCCATGACAAGGTAGTTTCTGTTGCCACGCATATTACTTGTTGACGATTCTGCAGATTTTAGGAAGTTACTAATACACTGCATAACAAACATATATGGCGATGTAGCATGCGTAGAATACGATCCCATCAGCCAAAAATTACCAGGAGCAGATTTTATATGGGCTGATTTTGATCTGCTCATCCTTGATTATGATCTGGGTCTTGAAGGAGAAAACGGCCTTGACTGGATGCGTCATTTTAATTCCATTATTGGCATACCGCCGGTCTTGATGTTGACTACTGTAGCGGATGCAGAACTATCCACGCGTGTGTTGAAAGCGGGCGCAATTGATTTTATGGACAAGGAAGATATCTCAACAGAGACCATCAAAACAACATTGGATGCTATTTTTTCGTTGGCTGATAAACAACAGGCCTTAATTGCAAATCAAGCAGAGTCAGAAAAAAATATCGAGGCCGCACCGTTGCCTGAATTACTTTTTCAGGATGAAGATGATTTTTTTGATATTTCCAGTGATCGTTTATCAAGCACGTATGAACAGTTGGAAAAGTTTGGACTCACTGTCCCTGGCTATGAAATTATTGAAGAGATTGGTCAAGGTGGTATGTCGACGGTGTTATTAGCCAGATCGATTGAGGATGACAATGCAGTCGTTTTAAAAATTATTTTTACTAAGGGCCATGAAAATCCAATTACGTTAAAAGGGTTTGTACAGGAATACGCTCTGATTTCATACCTGAACCACCCGAATGTAGCCCGTATTTACGAAAGAGCATTTGCATCTAATTTTGCGTACATCGCGATGGAACACTTTCCAGGCGGAGATTTAACCCAAAAATTAAAAAAAGGTATAGCATTAGAACGGGTCATTGAGTACATATACCAGATATGTTCAGGTCTTTCCGCAGTGCATGAATTGAATATCGTTCATTGTGATATAAAGCCTGGCAATATCCTTTTTAGAGCGAATGACACGCTGGCCATTACCGACTTTGGTGCAGCCAAGAACTTGACCAATAGTGCTGACGATATTACGACGCATAATTATATAATCGGGACACCTTACTATATGAGCCCAGAACAGAGTGCAGGCATGGTCTTTGATCATCGTAGCGACTTGTATAGCCTCGGTATCATGATATTTCAGATGCTGACAAACAAACGTCCTTACAACGCTACATCAGTGACGCAATTAATTTCAATGCACACACATGCTCCCATTCCAAAACTGCCTCCGAAATTGATTAAATATCAGCCTCTTATTGATGGTTTATTGATGAAGGATCCGGATGAACGGTTTCAATCTGCCAGGGATGTAATCCTAGGGTTAGACTGGATTAAATAGCGTATTCCTTATATTTATGTAGCGTAGCAATCAGGCTTTACGCTACATGTGCTTATTTAAACGCAAGGCCGCGATACCAAGAAACTAGCAGAGTGCCTGTTACGAGCCGTGTCATCTGAAAACAGATAACAGAACAAATTCTCATTTCTTAATAAAATTTATTGATTATTTTTATATTGTTGCTATATATTCAGAATTTATTTTTATCATTGATATTACAGTAAGTAATAGCTGAATTATAAAGTGACTAGTGAACAGGATAAGCACGGATATGACACATGCTCCCATCTCTGTTGATAAAAACATACAGCGGTTGCAAATTCTGCATGATGGGCATTCCCAAAAGGAATTTTGCGCAGAAGTTGTGAAACTTCTGAAAAATGCTGATATTACAAACGCTAAGCAGTGGTCTGCTGTATGTAAGATGGGCAAAGATTTGGTGCCGAATCAGCAATTATTTTCTGTCAATTTAACAAAGGGCACTTGTAGCGTTTGGCAGTGCGAAATGAATCTGTGGCACCGAAACCCGATATGACCAAGAAATCGCATACTCAATTACTACAGATTAATCGCATGGCACGCGACCCTATTGGCCGCAAGCTGTTGCTTGTCAAAATTTATATTGAATTGGATGAACTGCCTAAAATAAAGCCGTTGCTGTCTGCAATACTGGCCTCCGATAATGAGCAATACAAGACTCAGGTGCGCTCATTATTGCGTTCTATAATGACCAATAAAAAGCATGCAGCGGAATTAAATAGAGAAAGCAACAACAATAATACCGATATTAAGTTATCGAACACGCTGGAAACGCTCGATACATTACTTCGTATAAGCCAGGATAAAGACTTGTTAATGGCGAAAATATACCTTGATTTGGATGAACTGGATAAAGCCAAAAAAAGTTTCCAAAGAAGCACTAATCGGTCAAAAGAAGCGGGCGTTTATATTGATGAGATGATTGCAGAGGCTATATCAGAATCGCAACAGACCCATACTATGAATAATGTAGCTAGTCCGCCGCATGATGAAAAAAATAAAAATCGCATACTTGATGCGGAGCAGATACAACAACTTAAACGCAATTTACAAAATGCTGGTAAAAACCGTTGAGTTATTAAGCGATTGACTAGATGCACGACTGAAAAGTACAGAATTTTTACGGTAGCGACAATGGCAGATAACAAAACATTTATGGATTTCCTCAATAAAAAGGACCGCGAGGTTCTTATCGCCGAGTCGGTCGTGCTGAAGCTGGCAAAGAATGATTATATTCTGAAAGAAGGCGAGATAAACAAAACGATTTACACGGTGGTAGCGGGAGAAGTGAGTGTATCTTCCAACATTGCCGGGCATGAGATAGAGTTGCATCGCCTGGGGCCGGGTGAGGTCATTGGTGAAATGTCGTTTATTGATAATAAACCTGCCAGTGCGGACGTATGCGCTTGCAGCGATACGACTGTAAATAGTATCGGCATCGACGCTATTGCCCAGTATATTCTAGTCGATCCCTTTTTCTACGGACGCTTCTACAAAGCACTGTCACGCACGTTGTCGTATCGCCTGCGCACCGGGGGCGAGCAGACCAAAAAACGCATTTCCAACTGGAATGTGCTTGAACTCGGTGATTGAGCATCCTTCTTACTCGTTATTTTTATCATTAAGCTGATCTTCAAGTGCTGTTATTTTTGTCAGCAGAACCTCAAGCTGGGCGCGTGTTCGTTGCAGTAACGCTGTCTGGATATCAAACTCCGCGCGTGTGACCAAATCCATTTTCGCAAATGTCGCATTCAGCGTTGCACGTAGATTATCTTCAATTTCTGTCTGAAAACGCGACAAATCATCCGGCATTAGCCTGGTTGCTTGTTGTATAAATGCTTCTATGCTTTCTTTGTTCATATAATTTTATGAATACCTTATGTAAAACAACATCCGCCCGGTTGGCCCCGTTTGGCAAAAATAATAATACAACTTGAAGCAAGATGCTTCATGTAGCAAAAACACGCTCTAAAAGCGTACATGAATTGAGACCTTTGCACAAAATACCGCATTTGAATATTTTTATCCCGGCCATGGTTTAATTTCTGGATGCCCAACATGGGTCAAGTCGGGCGTGGTGTGAGTCGGGCTGAGCTGGGCTATGCTTCTGCTACTGAACGTCTTCGGTATGGGTTATGTTTGGCTCATATTGCAGTATCCTCCGCATCAGTTGGAGACCTCGAACAACGCTGATTCTGGATGGGTTTTGACGCGAGCACCAGTCGTTGTCACCCGCATAGCGGGTGTGAAGGTCAAGATCGGTGGTATTTGAGGCTGTGTTGCGCTGTTTGGGTCTGCCAGGTCGGGTATTTCCGGAATTTGGGCGGATTCAGGCTGTGGCCTGTCGTCGCTCGTGGAAGATGAGACGGCGGAAGTTGTAGCTCAGGTTGGCCATGGTCATGCGGGCCTTCGCACGGGTTTGGCCGATTGAGCGGATGGTCAGAGCCATGGGCCCTTTCTCGTAGCCGAACACAGGCGCGGATGGCGGAGCGTGTCGCGTTGCCTCGGCGGATGTGTTTGGCCATGGGTTTGCCGCGTGGCTTCTTGCGATGGATATGTGAGCGGTACCCTTGCGCCTTCAGCCAAGCCTCATTCCTGGCCGAGCGGTACCCGGTATCGGCCCAAACCGCCTTCGAGCTGTTTGTCTCGTCCAGAACCGAGGAGCGTTCATGCCCGTCGTAGCGAGCCGCATTCGTGCCAGTCTCACCCCGGATGAAGCACCATTTGCGGTCAATGGACACGTGGTTCTTGTACCCAAAGTGCGGAACCGAAATATCGACAAGGCCAGTATCCTCCTCACCCTCCTTGGTTGTCTTGGCCTTTGAATACTTGACCGTCCAACGCGCATCGGTGTCTTTCTGCGCTGCCTTGGACAGATCATCGGGCCAGATGTCAGATGCGGCCTCACCTGCCTTGGCGCGCGCTTTCTCTTCTTTCGTCATCCGCTGGCGCGGGGCAAAGACCAACGTGGCATCCACAATCTGACCGCCAGTGGGCTTGTAGCCGCGGTCTCGTAGCTGAGCTTCAAACGCGGCAAACAGGGCCTTGAAGACACCCGCCTAGGTCAGCTTCTCTCTGAAAAGCCAGACCGTCTTATGATCAGGTGTCGGCTCCCCGATTTGAAATCCCAGGAACCGTAGCCAACTGAAACGGTCACGAATGAGAAACTCCATCCGCTCATCGCTCAGATTGTGCATCAAGGCCAAGACCAGCACCTTGAACATCACAACGGCATCATAGGGCGGGCGACCCCCTTTGGGCCGGTCCCCATAGCCAAGCGCTGCCACCAAAACGGGACGGAGCGCTTCGAAATCAACGTGCCGCTCCAAAACCTCAAGCGGATCTCCCGTCGCCGAAAGCCGCGCCAAATGATCTGTCAAATCAAACAATCCAGGTGCGGGCATAAACAAAATCCTCCCACATCAAGTGAATCAGACCGTACCACAAAATGCACGGTTTTTAGAGGCTTCCAGCTTACTAAAAATATTTATCGTAAGTACATTTATGTTGCATTGCAATATATATTTATGATAGGCTTTTCAGACTGAAAACGAGCATGAACAGTATTACTATTTTAAAGGGGATTTATTATGAAGATGATTGTTGCAGTTATTAAGCCTTTCAAACTTGATGATGTTCGTGAGGCCTTGTCGAAAATAGGCATTCAAGGCATGACGGTGACGGAAATCAGGGGCTTTGGTCGACAGAAAGGACATACGGAATTATATCGAGGCGCTGAATATGTCGTCGATTTTTTACCAAAGATTAAAATTGAAGTCGCTGTTAGTGATGAGCAGACCGACGCGGTTGTGGAAGCAATCACGAAGTCGGGCAATACCGGCAAAATAGGCGATGGCAAAATCTTCGTCTCCCCTTTGGAGCAGGTTGTCCGCATAAGAACGGGTGAGACCGGTAGCGAAGCACTATAAATAAAAATCCACAAAATATAATCAGTATTAACTATGAGGAAAATTCAATGCATCTCTTTATATTATTAATGACATTATTGCCATGCACCGCGGCTGCCAGTGATTTAAATAGTGGTGATACAGCATGGATATTGACTGCAACGGCGCTGGTGCTGTTCATGACGTTACCAGGGCTCGCATTATTTTACGGCGGGTTGGTCAGGACAAAAAATGTACTTTCAGTTTTAATGCAGTGTTTCGCTATCGCCTGTCTCGTCTCCATTGTATGGATGGTGGTTGGCTACGGTTTAGCCTTTGGTGACGGTGGTTCGATGCATAAGATCATTGGCCTTGGCAATTTTATGCTTGCAGATATGACCCCAGATAGCATGAGCGGGACTATTCCCGAAATACTTTTTTTCATATTTCAAATGACGTTTGCGATTATCACGCCCGCATTAATCGTAGGCGCTTTTGCTGAAAGAATGAAATTCTCTGCGGTACTCTTGTTTAGTGTACTTTGGTTGATCCTGGTTTATGCCCCCGTTTGTCATTGGGTATGGGGAGGTGGCTGGTTAAGTGATCTTGGGTTTATGGATTTTGCCGGTGGTGCGGTTGTGCATATCAACGCGGGTGTAGCGGCGCTTGTGGCGGCACTTATGATCGGCAACAGAAAAGGCTTCCCACACACACCCATGCCACCGCACAACATGACCTTGGTCGTGACAGGTGCTGCCATGCTTTGGGTAGGCTGGTTTGGGTTTAATGGCGGTAGCGCGTTGACGGCCGGGACGGGTGCGGGCATGGCCATGGCCGTCACACACATTGCCGCCGCCGCGGGTTCATTAGCCTGGATGACGTGTGAATGGGTTAAGTATGATAAGCCGAGCGTACTCGGCATTGTGACGGGTATGGTCGCGGGTTTGGGTACAATCACACCAGCGTCAGGTTTTGTCGGGCCAGTGGGTGGTTTAATCATTGGTCTGGCAGCCGGTGTCGTTTGCTTCTCTGCCACACAATATATAAAGCGGGTATTGAAGATCGATGATTCGCTTGATGTCTTTCCAGTACACGGGGTCGGCGGTATTCTTGGGACCTTGTTGACGGC
The DNA here is from genome assembly GCA_951812995.1 of uncultured Gammaproteobacteria bacterium. GTDB lineage: Bacteria > Pseudomonadota > Gammaproteobacteria > Eutrophobiales > Eutrophobiaceae > UBA7359. The sequence continues at coordinate 571,232 of CATOTD010000002.1, forward strand.
GGTCTTTTTCGCAAATTCATTGGGTGGGTTGGCCGATGCAAACTATTCAATGGCATCACAACTAGGCGTGCAAGCGATTGGCGTTGTCGCAACCATAGTATGGTGTGGCATCATTACGTTTATTTTACTTCGATTGGTGGATGCTGTTGTTGGTCTGAGAGTAGACGAAGACGAAGAAACCGAAGGTCTTGATCTCGTGCTACACAACGAACGCGGTTACAATATATAGCTTGCCATCACAAGCTGGCATGACCGCTTGCACTTGAATCGTGTGAAGAAGTGTGTGATCAATGAATAAAAATAGGGGAATAACAAATAGGGAGTGGTCTGCAAATTATAAACATGATTATTGTAAATCGAAAAAATAGTGTTAGTATCCCTGAAAGAATGACTTTTTTGAGGAAACGCCATGATATTTGGTCACAAAAAGAATGATGATGGTTCATCTAAAGAAAATGCGGAAAAACTGGAAAAACTGGAAAAACAAAACCAGATAATGCGTGTCGCGCTTGAGTTTTATGCTGATGTAAAACATTGGGAAGAAGGTCATAAATATCGCGATGAGGATAATGCAACGATATTTACCGATGGTTCCGAATCAGGTGCTACCGTCGACAAGGGAAGCAAGGCATATCGCGCCCTGAAGGCATGTGATAATATCTGAAGTACCTTTTATTCTCTGCAATATTACCCCCCAGATCTTGGCCTGCGTAGCATGTAACACAAACCCGTAATCGCCGTTACTCGACAGTGATAGTCGTAATAAAAAACACATGGATGGCGTGGATTTAAATGGATGTAAATGAAGTGGATGTCGCCATAGAAGAAGCCTGGCCAGGGTTTATAGCCTCGTTACAAAAATACATAACAGGTCAATCACGAACACCTTATCTGTGGGATCATTCTACCTACGGTCATACTGAGCAAGGTCAGCTCAGCCAAGATGCCAACGAGCAGGCATGTCGTCAATACACGTTAAGCTATGCCATGACGCACGCAATCGCATTGTATCACCTACTGAAGCATAACAACCATAAGGCCATACTGCTAAATCATAACGCCATAAACGCCATACTGCATATCGACTTTGGTTGCGGCCCGGGTTCTGCGTTATGGGCACTGCTGCGATTGGCGAAAAAATGTAATGGGCAACGTTTGACAAGCCTGGGCTATGACCATAATCCACATATCTTAAAATTGGCTGGCGACATAAAAAAAGCAATAAAACCGCAAATACCGGCTAATTTTGAAGTTGATCAAGACCTAGCCAAGTTTAGAAAACGGATCGAGCAATATATCAGCGTTAAGTACGATGTCGTGCTGGTGACTATAAACGCACTATTTGGGCAAGACAGTTTCCAAAATAAGCGTCTTCTTGCTAAAATTATAAATGACATTGAACGACTACAAAAATACAACGTAAACAACATACCCATCTTGATAGCAGGCACCCATCCAAGCTACAGGTGGGATCAGGTGCAGCTCTGCTTTGATGCGATTTGCCAATGCTTAAACGGTAAGTATCTGTACAATGACAAGATAAAATCGTTATGACTGTTGCCAAAAATTAAGCGTTCAAGACCACGACTGGCGCATATAATAAAACTGTAACACTTTCATTACGCAATGACTGTCATGCCCAATCAAGTCGATAACAAGCAGCAAGATTTCTTTTATAAGGAAGCAGATGCCCTGCCGATTACACCCAATAAGGCTGCTGATCGTGAAGTGCAGGCAAAACAGCTTGCCGATATTGGTGCCACGTATATCCCCGATTTTCTTGGAAACATTGGCATAGACAGCGATGATTTACTCAAGCAAATCGATAAAAAACCCTGGCTGGACGATCTAAGTCGCCGCGTACAACATTACGGTTATAAATATGATTATCAGCAAAAATACATAACCGCCGCGATGAAAGTCGGCACCATACCCGATTTTATCGCGGCCATCGGTCATGACTTGCACGCACGCGCTTGGTTTGACCGACCGCCAGACCAGGTCATTATCAATGAATACCAACCCGGGCAAGGTATAGCCGCGCATAGTGACAGGGGCTGTTTTGGCCCGACTGTCGCCACCCTCTCACTTGGCGATTGTTGGCCGATGGTGCTTTGCAAAAAGTCAAATGGCAAGATAGTCGATAAAATGGCAATACCGCTTGCAGTGGGTTCACTACTGCTATTACAAGGCCGCGCCCGATACGAGTGGACCCATGAGATACGAAAACGAACCACCCGCCCACATACGACAATACCTTATCAGCGACGGGTGTCGATCACCTTCAGGACTGTGACCGATATAAGATAAATCAGTGGCCCTGCTACAAACCGCCACCGACCGCACTTGCTCATGACCGCCCGTCGCTGACCGCGTTGGACTATGATCGCTTTCGTAGTGTTATTGTTTCGCGCCTGCTTGCCGTGCGCGTTCTAATCTTTGCGGCAAGTCGTGTTGATCTTCACCCCATCCCTGGCAATGTGTCGTTATGATATTACTCAATACTTGTATGTGTCCATCATCAGCATTGAGTGCCGGGATATAAGCAAATGCCTCACCACCGGCGGCAATAAAAAATGCTCGGTTCTGCATGTTAATCTCTTCAATGGTTTCCAGGCAATCGGCGGAAAACCCGGGACAAACGACCTGGACCTGCCGGGTGCCTTTTTTTGCAAGTTTTTTTAACGTCTTGTCTGTATAAGGTTGCAACCATTTCCTAGGGCCAAAGCGCGATTGAAAAGTGAGCTGCCATTCTGCCTTTTTAAGCGCCAATCTGTCTGCGATCAGCCTTGCAGTTTTATGACATTCACAATAATAAGGATCGCCAGCCAGAAGATAATTTTTCGGGAGTCCATGAAAAGAGAAGAGCAATTTTTCGGGTTTGGGATGCGTTTGCCAATATTGATTGATACGGTTTGCGACGGCATTAATATAATCTGGATTGTCGTGATAGTGATTGATGGTCCTTATTTCCGGGATCAATCGCCAGGTTTTCAAGACAGCGGCCACTGCGTCGAATGTCGAAGCAGTGGTCACGGCTGAATATTGGGGATAGAGCGGGAATATCAAAATGCGGTTTGCATTTGCATCGCGCAATTTTTCCAGGGCTTGTTTGATAGATGGGTTGCCGTACCGCATGGCAAGTTCAACCTTGATTGAATGGGTTGTGCGTGTATTGAGTTCAGTTTGAATCTTGCGTGCCTGCCTGCTGGCAATGTCCAGCAACGGCGAGCCATTTTTTGTCCAAACTTTCTTATAGGCCGCGGCTGAACGCTGTGGACGGGTACGCAAGATAATGCCGTGTAATATGCACCACCAGATAAATTTGGGTGTTTCAATAACCCGTGGGTCGGAAAGAAATTCCGCCAAGTAGCGTTTGACCGCGGGCGTTGTTGGTGCATCGGGTGTACCAAGATTAGTGACCAAGACACCCGTACAAGTCGGGCGATCATGTTTATAATTCCGCGTGCCTGTGTACTTTGCCATGGGAGTCGTTATATAGAACTTTCGTGTGTTTGTAAAAATATTAATGGGCATCTGGGGTGACCCAATAATGATTGCGGAATTTAAGGGCGGATATGTTAGTGGACAATGGCCACAACGCATCGACAGGCTCAGGAATATTTGGAAGATTGTTGTTGTCGCAGGAGTTTACGGTATTGCCTGTGTATTTTTATGCAGCGTACACCAAGCTCGGAATTTTCATCAATATTATCAACATAAAAGCGAATCAAAGCATGTATGGAACCTTCGACTGTGCCGTAGTCTTTTGTTCCTTCACTGCGTTTGATGATTTTATGCAAATACCGGACTAGAAACCATTCAGTGGTATAGGGCTGTATGCCTGCCTTTTCAATTTCTTTTACATGTGCGATGACATATTGTTGAAAATCACCAAAATATATTTGCCGCATGATATGGGCCAGATAAATTATTCTGTTGTCGATTTAATGCTGACTGTTTTCCAGGGCGGCGATCCGCTCTTGTAGCGGTGGGTGGCTCATGAATAGACGTTTAAGGCCAGTCGGGATACCACCGCTGATACCAAAGGCGGCCATTTCATCGGGTAGCGGTTGTGGGTCGCTGACTTGTTGTAGCCGCCGCAATGCCGCGATCATCTTTTCTCGGCCAGCCAGATAAGCACCGCCTGCATCCGCTTTGAATTCACGCCGACGCGAGAACCACATGACGATGGTGCTGGCCAATACACACAGGATCAGTTGTACAAATATAATGCCGATCCAGTAACCCGGCCCATGCCCGCGCTCAATTTTAAATACAAGGCGATCTAGTAAGTGTCCGATAATGCGCGAGAAAAAAATGATGAAGGTATTTAAGATGCCCTGAATTAAGGCGAGTGTGACCATATCACCATTTGCAATATGACTGACTTCATGGCCCAAGACCGCTTCGACTTCACCTTCACGCATGTTGTCTAACAAACCGCTACTGACTGCGACCAGGGCTGAGTTTTTACTCATGCCAGTGGCAAAGGCATTCGGCTGCGGTGAGTTGAATATACCGACTTCCGGCATCCCGATACCCGCTTCTCTTGCTTGCATTTCGACGGTAGACAACAGCCATTGTTCTTGTTGATTTGAGGGCATCTCAATTAACGTGACCCCCATCATTTTTTTAGCCATCCATTTTGAGATGGCAAGCGAAATCAGCGATCCAGCCATACCAAATACAGCAGACAATATCAGCAGGACTGTTAGGTTTAGCCCACCGCCTTGGTGTTCCAGTATGGTATTTATGCCCAGTACTTGCATGCTAACACTCAAGACGAACATGATTGCTATATTGATAGCGAAGAAAAGTAATATTCTCGACATATAAAAAATCCTCTAAAAATAACTGCTATATAGATTGTAACATCGGTAGAAAATTCAATACGCTATGTTTTTTTCAGGATCAACATCGGTGAAACGGATAATACTTTACGTGTTCCAAACAATCCGGTGGGTACAATAATTAAACAACAAACAACCGGCGCAATTAACCAGATGAGTGGGTTAATGACGATATCCATCTTAAATATAAACACAGCAAGTGCGAGTTCAATGACAGAAGCTGCGATAGCCGATAATAATCCCGTGATGAGGCCAAGCAACATGAACTCGGCAACCAGTCCGGAAATGATTTGCTTGCGGTTTGCGCCCAAGGCACTCATGAGCGCAGATTCTTGAGTGCGCGCATCATGCGTGCTCTGTAATGTTGCAAATAATACAGCGATGCCAGTTAGCAACGTAAATATAAATACAAACTCAATAGTACGCACAACTTGATTCATAATCGTTCTGACTTGTGCCAACAGTGCATCAACATCAAGTATCGTAATGCTTGGATATTTTCCTACCAAACCAATAAGTATTGATCGTTTGGATTCAGGGATATAAAAACTGCTTATGAATGTGCCCGGATAGGTTTTTAATGCTGCCGGATTTGATACGACGAAAAAATTCACATGAAATGAGTCCCATTCGACCCAGCGCAGGTTAATGACATGTCCACTTATTTCCTGTCCTGCAATCGAATACGTTAGGGTGTCGCCCATATTGATGCCTAGGGTTTCGGCAATACCTTCTTCGACTGAAAAATAAGGCTCCACAGTGCTTTCCCCGGTCCACCAGCGGCCTGCCACCAAGCGATTATCAGCTTGCATCTTTGTAGCGTAAGACAGATTGAATTCTCTTGCGGCGAGGCGACTAGCACGCGGGTTTTCGTAGTCATCGGGATTGACGGCAACATCATTTATTTTAGTCAAGCGGCCACGGATCATCGGGTATAGTTCTATTTCATATTGCAATGCGTGTGCTAAAAAAGATTTAACACCGTCAACCTGGTCGGGTTGAATATTAATCAGAAAATAATTGGGTGCGTCTTCGGGCAACCTATTTTGCCAGTTCTCTAAAAGATCGGTGCGTACCAGGGTGAGTAGCAACATGACGGTGATGCCGATACCGATACCCATGATTTGCACAATACTGTGATTTGATCGGCGCGTGACATTGGCCAAGCCATAGCGTGCTGCCATCTTGAGGTGGGGCTGCAATCGCGCGAGCAACGCAAGCATATATTTAGCCGCTAGTGCCAATAGGATTGCGGTTAAGAACAAACCAGACACCGTGTAAAGCGTTAAACTGATATTATCTGCCTGCCATGGGCCAAGCAGCATCAAGGCCAGCACGGCGAGGCTATAGATGAGGTAATTGTTTACCGGCAAGGGTGTCAGATCTCGGCGTAATACGCGCAGTGGTGATACTGCGCCAAGACGCATCAGCGGTGGTAGTGCAAATGCCAGTACTGTTATTAGGCCGGCAAATAGACCTGACAACACGGGTAGCCAGGATGGCTTTGGCAAGGTTTGCTGTGACAGCCCGGACATGAGTTGCGTCAAGGCCGCCTGTACAAAATAACCAATGAGACAACCGGCCAGACTACAGATTAAACCGAGCATGAGTAACTGGTACAGATAGATGCGGCTAATCTGTTTTTGCTGTAATCCCAAACAGCGCATGATGGCACAGTTGTCATAATGACGTATGGCGAAACGTTGCGCCGACATTGCAATGGCAAGGCCTGCCAGTGCGATACTCACCAGGGCCGCGAGTCCTAAAAATTGTTCAGCGCGTTCAAGTGCCGATTTGATCTCTGGGCGTGCGTCTTTAATCCCTTGCACCCGCATGTGATCGTCTTTATTGGTGTTAATGTATGCACGATATTGATCGATAGCCTCAGAGTCGCCACCTAGCAATAATCTGTATTTAATACGACTGCCCGGCAGGATCAATCCAGTCGCATCCAGATCAGTACGATTCATCAGCAAGCGCGGTGCAATATTAAATAGATCGCCGCCGCGATCAGGTTCATAAGTCAAGACCTTGTCAATTACGAATGCCATGGCGCCAAGGTTGATTGAATCACCGACTTGTACTTGTAGTGCTTGCAACAATCGACTGTCAACCCAAACCGAGCCTGGTGCGGGAATTGAGTCGTTGTATTGTTCCGCACCCAATAAATAGTCACTTGTTCGCAAGCGACCGCGAATAGGGTAGTTTGTATCGACCGCCTTGACCTCGGTTAACTCAAGTTTATCGTCTTTCGTCACAACGCTACGAAAACTTTCATTAAGTGAAACGGTTAAATGAGCCTGGTCGGCCTTTGTAATATATTCCTTTCTAATTTTAGCCGAAGAGATTAAGACTAAATCTGCGGCGAGTAGCTCGGTTGCTTGTCGTTCTGTTGCACGACGTACACGGTCAGTAAAAAAATTGACCGAGCTTAAACAGGCCACAGCAATGAGTATAGAGATCCCAATCAGACGTAACTCTCCAGAGTGCCAATCTCTTGTTAGTGAAACGGATGCAAACTTAAATGTGTTCATTATAAATTTTCAGTCAGTTGCCCACCTGCCATAACGACCTGTCGATCACAATGATCAGCGATAGCATGGTCATGCGTTACCATGATCAATGTCGTGCTATTTTCTTTATTTAAGTCGAATAACAGATCAATAATGCGTTGTGCTGTTTTATGATCGAGATTGCCCGTCGGTTCATCTGCAAACAAGATTTGTGGATTACCCGCAAATGCTCGTGCGATAGCAACACGTTGTTGTTCACCGCCAGATAGTTGATTTGGATAATGATGTATACGTTCAGCTAAGCCCACTGCTTGCAGTTTCTGCATCGCCATGGCATCAGCCTGCTCGGCACCCGCTAATTCAAGTGGCAGTGCGGTATTTTCCAACGCGGTTAAATTCGGCAGCAGGTGAAAAGATTGAAAAACAAAGCCGACCACTTGATTGCGGATCAGAGCGCGGCCATCTTCATCTAATTGATTCAAGTCAGTTCCATTCAGGATAACCTTACCCGTTGTCGGCCGATCCAGTCCAGCGAGCAGGCCAAGTAATGTTGATTTACCAGAACCAGAGATGCCAATAATCGCTAAACTTTCCCCTTTTTTTATAGCCAAATTTATGGCATCAAGGATAATCAGCGTCCCTTCAGGACTAGCGACTTGCTTTCCAAGCCCCAGGGCTTGCACAATGTAGTTATTTTCAGAGTCCATATTTATGTATTATCAAATTATATTTTTGGTTATTTATAGTATTATTTTTACTATTAATGTACAGGCAAAAACAATGCTTGTTTTGGGTGATAGCCTGAGTGCGGCTTATGGTATACCCATACAAGAAGGTTGGGTATCCCTACTGGAACAGCGTCTGCTGCAACATGAATTAGACTATAAGGTTGTAAATGCCAGTATCAGTGGTGAGACGACCTCAGGCGCGAAGGCGCGATTAGGCAAGTTGCTACAAGCATATCGGCCAGCGCTGGTTATTATTGAGCTCGGTGCCAATGATGGTTTACGTGGTTTCGCACTTGACGAAATAGAACAAAATCTGTCAAGTATTGTGGCAATGATCAAAAAATCGAATGCGGATGTGCTACTGGTGCCGATGCAGTTACCGCCCAATTATGGTGCAACGTATAATCAACGGTTCATGTCCATTTATGAATCTGTGGCGGCATCGATGGCGGTTAGTTTGTCGGTATTTATTCTAAAAGATATTGCGCAACATGCTAACCTCATGCAAGCAGATGGCCTGCATCCCTTACCAGCGGCACAGGTTATGATGTTGGATAATATTTGGCCAAGCCTGGAGGCGTTAATTAAGTAAATGAAATTCTGCTGTTATTGTAGTGCCGAGTTGTTCTATGACATACCAAAGAATGATAATCGCCATCGCTATATCTGCCAGCGGTGTGACATTGTGCATTATCAAAATCCAAAAATTGTTGCTGGCTGCATACCCGTTTGGGAGGATCAGATATTACTTTGCAAACGCGCGATAGAGCCACGCCTTGGTTATTGGACATTACCAGCCGGTTTTATGGAATTGGGTGAGTCGAGTCTTGAGGCAGGTATACGCGAAACATGGGAGGAGGCCAATGCGCGGGTTGAAGTTGACGATCTCTTTGCCGTGTTTAATTTACCGTACGTTGATCAGGTTTATATGATGTTTCGAGCGCGGCTGGTTGATCTGAAATTTTCGGCCAGTATTGAAAGTCTGGAAGTGAAACTATTTAAAGAAGACGACATTCCATGGGGCGAGTTGGCATTCACCACCATAAAGGAAACGTTGAAATGTTATCTCGATGACAGGAGTCGCGGTCATTTTCAGTTACACACGGGCGATGTCATAAAAACGGATGGTCGTTATGATTTCATCGCGACACTGGTGTAGGGGCAAGCGGTTTAAACTGCAACCCATTGACCATTACTGGCTTCGTAGGTTTTGCCATCTGTGATAATGCGATCACTGTTAGAGAATGCTTCATCATTCGGTATCATCAATTACTAAAACAGTCTCATCATTTTCCTTCGTATTATCGTTAAGCAATAGTGTATTAACGTAGCTGAGCCTTGCCACTAATCTGGCGCAAGATGTCATTGGCGGATTCTGTTGCGCATTGAAAAATGGCACTATTATTGTGTGTCTCTTTAGGTGCATGTGCGACACAACAGAGACAAATCAAACCGGCCTGATTAAATAACGGGCTGATTTTCTCAATATTGACATCAATATCAGCCTGGTTAAGAACAATACAAACATGGCCGCTATCAAATAGTTGACGTTCAATTTCTTGCGCTGTTTGTAAATTATTCGCTCCCACCAGCCAGGCAGTGAACGCTTGTTGACCATAACGCGCGATGCGCTCATCCATGCTGACAGGCTGTATGTCGGCATCATCAACAACACCCATAATCATACCGGCACCAACGGTGGCGTTACTTAAGCGATCAATGATGATAAACGCACCCGTACCTTTGCATAGGCGATAGGGATCAAAAACGACAGCCATGTTGAGGGTAATATCACAATAACCAATCTCATTCAGATGCAGCTCGTTTGTAGCCGATTTTGCCAGGGAATTAACATCTATTCTGTGATGAATTTTCGCAATAGCACCGGTCGCAGTTCGGGTCGCGAGCTTGATATAGTATTGTTTGCCGACCATCAGTGTCTGTTCGGTCATCCAGACGATATGGGCTGTGAATGTATAACTGATCGATGGCTGATCGGTCGGTCGTGTGATCATGTCGCCGCGGCTGATATCTATCTCATCATCCAATGTCAATGTGATCGCCATTGGTGGGAATGCCTGATCCAGTTCGCCGGCATAGCTGATAATAGATTTAACGGCGCTGGTCTTGCCAGCGGGTAGTACGGTTATAGGATCACCTTTGCGTATGATCCCCGCGGCCATCGTGCCGCAATAGCCGCGAAAGTTGGGATCAGGCCGGTTGACGTATTGTATCGGGAACCGTAGGTCTTTGAGGTTTCTATCATTTGCGATCTCAATGCTTTCCAGAATGGGTAGCAACGGCGGGTTGTCGTACCAGGGCATGGCCGGGCTTGGATTGACGACATTCTCGCCCGTCAATGCCGAGATAGGAATGCATGTAATATCAATGTGATCCAGTTTAGTAATGAAATTCAAATAATCGTTTTTTATCTGCTTATAAACTCCCTCGTCATAGGCAACCAGATCCATTTTGTTGACGGCAACGATAATGTGTTTCAGGCCCAGCAAGGAAGCAATCATACTGTGCCGTCGTGTCTGCACTTGTACGCCATGTCTAGCGTCGATCAAGATAACAGCAAGATCGCACGTCGAGGCACCAGTCGCCATATTCCGTGTGTACTGTTCATGGCCAGGGGTGTCGGCAATGATAAATTTGCGTTTGGCCGTAGAGAAGTAACGATAGGCAACGTCAATCGTAATGCCCTGTTCGCGCTCTGCTTGTAAACCATCAACCAACAATGCAAGATCGACCGCTTTACCTGTGGTGCCCGACTTCACACTAGCCTCGGTAATGGCCGCTAATTGATCTTCATAGATCATTTTTGAGTCATGTAATAAGCGGCCGATCAACGTGCTTTTACCATCATCAACACTGCCGCAGGTGAGTAGACGCAACAGTTCTTTTTTCTCATGTTGTGCTAGATAGGCATCAATATCAGTGCTAATGAGATCCGATTGGTGCGACATCAGAAATAGCCTTCACGTTTCTTTGCTTCCATGGAACCGGCTTGATCATAGTCGATCACCCGACCTTGACGTTCCGATGTTTTGGTTAGCAACATTTCCTGAATAATTTCCGGCAAGGTGGTGGCGGTTGATTCAACCGCACCTGTGAGTGGATAGCAGCCCAGCGTACGAAAACGCACCATCTTATATTCAATTTTTTCATCAGGTGCTAGCGGCATACGATCATCATCAACCATGATATAGGTGCCCTCACGTTTTACGACCGGGCGACTTTTGGCGTAATACAATGGCACAATGGGAATGTTTTCCAGATGGATGTATTGCCAGACATCAAGTTCAGTCCAGTTGGACAGGGGAAATACACGAATACTTTCACCCTTGTCAACCATGCCATTATAGATGTTCCATAATTCAGGTCGTTGATTCTTGGGATCCCAATGATGATTTTTGTCACGAAAGGAATACACGCGCTCCTTGGCGCGCGATTTTTCTTCGTCGCGCCGGGCACCGCCAAAGGCCGCATCAAACTTATATTTATGCAAGGCCTGTTTCAGCGCTTCCGTTTTCATCACATCGGTATGTTTTTTACTGCCATGCGTGAAAGGCCCAATACCCGCTACGACACCGGCCTGATTGATATGCACCAACAGATCCAAGTCCAATTTTTTCGCTAATTCGTCTCGAAATGTAATCATTTCCCGAAACTTCCAGGTGGTATCAATGTGCATTAACGCAAAGGGTGGCTTGCCTGGTGCGAATGCCTTTAATGCCAGTTGCAGCATCACGGCGGAGTCTTTGCCGATGGAATAAAGCATGACGGGTTTTTCAAATTCAGCCACAACCTCGCGGATAATGTGGATGCTTTCAGCTTCGAGTTGCTTGAGATGCGTCAGGTTATAATCGGTCATGTTTATGAGAACAGGCTCAAAATCTGTACCCCCAAGAGGGATAAAACGCAACATTATAGCAGAACATCTGAGTCGGACTAGGGCTGGGTCGGATGCGGTCGGGCTGGGTTGAGGTTGAGACGGATCGATCTGGGCTGAGTCAAGTCGGGGTTGGGCTGGGCTGGCTCGGGAGTTATAACCGAATCTAGTGTCTGAAGAGGTTGAAGTATGCGGCGTGCCTTGCTGGAATCGGTTTTGTCTAGCAATCAAAAGTAACAAGAGGAGTACGCCACACATGACAAACAATACTGTGATTGATCTGGGTACACCAGAGGGAATTGATCCACTGACAGAGTTACTCAGATCTGGTGCGAGGCAGTTAATCACCGAAGCTGTCCAGGTAGAGCCAGATGAGTTGATGAGGCAGTATGATGATCAAAAAACGGCTGACGGATGCCAGCGTGTTGTCCGTAGCGGTCATCATCCAGAACGAGAGATCATCATCGGGGTTGGCAAGGTCAGCGTCGAGGTGCCCAATATCCGTAGCCGTGAGGGTAAACCGGCGAGCTTCCAATCTTTGCTTGTACCGCCCTACATCCGGCGCACAGCGACCCTGGATGCGGCGATTCCCTGGCTTTATTTGAAAGGTGTTTCGAGTGGTCAGATGCAAAGTGCACTGGAAGCGATTGTCGGACCCGAGGCTAAAGGGCTGTCGGCCAATGTCGTGGGTCGTTTGAAACGGCAATGGGAAGCTACATACAAGCAATGGTGTACACGTTCCGTGTCTGATGAATGGGTCTATATCTGGACTGATGGCATCTACAGTGGTCTTCGAGGTGACGATGGTCGATTGTGTTGCCTGGTCATCATCGGCGTGAACAGTCGCGGTCAGAAGCATTTTATGTCGATTGAAGAGGGTGTCAGGGAATCGAAACAGCGCTGGCGAGCAGTGTTGTTGTCGTTGCAACAAAGAGGCTTGGGTCAGCCCCAAAGCTGGCCATTGGCGATGGTGCTTTGGGTTTCTGGGCAGCCCTTGAGGCAGTGTATCCAGAGACTGATGTGCAACGTTGCTGGATGCACAAGACCGGCAATGTGCTGAACTATCTGCCCAAGTCTGTTCAGGAGAAAGCAAAGCAGGGTCTGGATGGCAGAGGGCCGCGTTGACGCAGAGCAGGTGTTCGATGCATTTGAGGAACGTTTCGGTGTCAAGTATCCCAAGGCAGTGGCATGCTTATCGAAAGACCGTGATGCGTTGCTGGCATTTTATGACTTTCCAGCAGAGCACTGGAGCCATATCAGGACAACGAATGTCACCCCGTCGAGCTTTGCGACAATCCGGCACAGGACACGCCAGGCTAAAGGTTGTGTCACACGAATAACGATGCTGACGATGATCTGCAAGATGGGATTATGCGCCGAAGATTCCTGGCGCAAATTGAGAGGCTTCAGACACCTGGCGAAGGTGATTGAAGGCGTGAAGTTTAAAGATGGAATCGAGGTAACTATTGCAATCACTTTCCAGTTGGAGACCTCGAACAACGCTGATTCTGGATGGATTTTGATGCGAGCACCAGTCGTTGTCACCCGCATAGTGGGTGTGAAGGTCAAGGTCGGTGGTATTTAAGGCTGTGTTGCGCTGTTTGGGTCTGCCAGGGCGGGTATTTCCGGAATTTGGGCGGAGTCAGGCTGTGGCCTGTCGTCGCTCGTGGAAGATGAGACGGCGGAAGTTGTAGCTCAGGTTGGCCATGGTCATGCGGGCCTTCGCACGGGTTTGGCCGATTGAGCGGATGGTCAGAGCCATGGGCCCTTTCTCGTAGCCGAACACAGGCGCGGATGGCGGAGCGTGTCGCGTTGCCCCGACGAATATGCCTGGCCATGGGTTTGCCGCGTGGCTTCTTGCGATGGATATGTGAGCGGTACCCTTGCGCCTTCAGCCAAGCCTCATTCCTGGCCGAGCGGTACCCGGTATCGGCCCAAACCGCCTTCGAGCTGTTTGTCTCGTCCAGAACCGAGGAGCGTTCATGCCCGTCGTAGCGAGCCGCATTCGTGCCAGTCTCACCCCGGATGAAGCGCCATTTGCGGTCAATGGACACGTGGTTCTTGTACCCAAAGTGCGGAACCGGAATATCGACAAGGCCAGTATCCTCCTCACCCTCCTTGGCCTTTGAATACTTGACCGTCCAACGCGCATCGGTGTCTTTCTGCGCTGCCTTGGACAGATCATCGGGCCAGATGTCAGATGCGGCCTCACCTGCCTTGGCGCGCGCTTTCTCTTCTTTCGTCATCCGCTGGCGCGGGGCAAAGACCAACGTGGCATCCACAATCTGACCGCCGGTGGGTTTGTATCCCCGCGCGCACAGCTGAGCTTCAAACGCGGCAAACAGGGCCTTGAAGACACCCGCCTAGGTCAGCTTCTCTCTGAAAAGCCAGATCGTCTTCTGATCAGGTGTCGGCTCCCCGATTTGAAATCCCAGGAACCGCAACCAACTGAAACGGTCACGAATGAGAAACTCCATCCGCTCATCGCTCAGATTGTGCATCGAGGCCAACACCAGCACCTTGAACATCACAACGGCATCATAGGGCGGGCGACCACCTTTGGGACGTTCCCCATAGCCAAGCGCTTCAACAAGAACTGGGCGAAACACTTCGAAATCAACGTGCCGCTCCAAAACCTCAAGCGGATATCCCATCGCCGAAAGACGCGCCAAATGATCCGTCAAATCAAACAATCCAGGTGCGTGCATAAACAAAATCCTCCCACATCAAGTGAATCAGATCACACCCAAAAATGCACGGTTTTTAGAGGCTTCCAACTACATACAAGCAATGGTGTACACGTTCCGTGTCTAATGAATGGGTCTATATCTGGACTGATGGCATCTACAGTGGTCTTCGAGGTGACGATGGTCGATTGTGTTGCCTGGTCATCATCGGCGTGAACAGTCGCGGTCAGAAGCATTTTATGTCGATTGAATAGGGTGTCAGGGAATCGAAACAGCGCTGGCGAGCAGTGTTGTTGTCGTTGCAACAAAGAGGCTTGGGTCAGCCCCGAAGCTGGCCATTGGCGATGGTGCTTTGGGTTTCTGGGCAGCCCTTGAGGCAGTGTATCCAGAGACGGATGTGCAACGTTGCTGGATGCACAAGACCGGCAATGTGCTGAACTATCTGCCCAAGTCTGTTCAGGAGAAAGCAAAGCAGGGTCTGGATGGCAGAGGGCCGCGTTGACGCAGGGCAGGTGTTCGATGACTTTGAGGAACGTTTCGGTGCAAAGTATCCCAAGGCAGTGGCATGCTTATCGAAAGACCGTGATGCGTTGCTGGCATTTTATGACTTTCCAGCAGAGCACTGGAGCCATATCAGGACAACGAATGTCACCCCGTCGAGCTTTGCGACAATCCGGCACAGGACACGCCAGGCTAAAGGTTGTGTCACACGAATAACGATGCTGACGATGATCTGCAAGATGGGATTATGCGCCGAAGATTCCTGGCGCAAATTGAGAGGCTTCAGACACCTGGCAAAGGTGATTGAAGGCGTGAAGCTTAAAGATGGAATCGAGGTAACTGAGGACGACAAGGCAGCCGCATGATTAACTTGTTAGACACTATTTTTGACAATAGCTCTAGTATTACTTAATGGGATATATCCATTGCTTAAATTAATGAACCTCTGATTAATTCCATAATATGCGATAATACCGCAATGTTTTAAGTGGAGGGTGAAAAGATGGAGACCTCGAACAACGCTGATTCTGGATGGGTTTTGACTCGAGCACCAGTCGTTGTCACCCGCATAGTGGGTGTGAAGGTCAAGGTCGGTGGTATTTGAGGCTGTGTTGCGCTGTTTGGGTCCGCCAGGTCGGGTATTTCCGGAATTTGGGCGGAGTCAGGCTGTGGCCTGTCGTCGCTCGTGGAAGATGAGACGGCGGAAGTTGTAGCTCAGGTTGGCCATGGTCATGCGGGCCTTCGCACGGGTTTGGCCGATTGAGCGGATGGTCAGAGCCATGGGCCCTTTCTCGTAGCCGAACACAGGCGCGGATGGCGGAGCGTGTCGCGTTGCCCCGACGAATATGCCTGGCCATGGGTTTGCCGCGTGGCTTCTTGCGATGGATATGTGAGCGGTACCCTTGCGCCTTCAGCCAAGCCTCATTCCTGGCCGAGCGGTACCTGGTATAGGCCCAAACTGCCTTCGAGCTGTTTGTCTCGTCCAGAACCGAGGACAGTTCATGCCCGTCGTAGCGAGCCGCATTCGTGCCAGTCTCACCCCGGATGAAGCGCCATTTGCGATCAATGGACACGTGGTTCTTGTACCCAAAGTGCGGAACCGAAATATCGACAAGGCCAGTATCCTCCTCACCCTCCTTGGTCGTCTTGGCCTTTGAATACTTGACCGTCCAACGTGCATCGGTGTCTTTCTGCGCTGCCTTGGACAGATCATCGGGCCAGATGTCAGATGCGGCCTCACCTGCCTTGGCGCGCGCTTTCTCTTCTTTCGTCATCCGCTGGCGCGGGGCAAAGACCAACGTGGCATCCATAATCTGACCGCCGGTCGGTTTGTATCCCCGCGCGCACAGCTGAGCTTCAAACGCGGCAAACAGGGCCTTGAAGACACCCGCCTAGGTCAGCTTCTCTCTGAAAAGCCAGATCGTCTTCTGATCAGGTGTCGGCTCCCCGATTTGAAATCCCAGGAACCGCAGCCAACTGAAACGGTCACGAATGAGAAACTCCATCCGCTCATCACTCAGATTGTGCATCGAGGCCAACACCAGCACCTTGAACATCACAACGGCATCATAGGGTGGGCGACCACCTTTGGGACGTTCCCCATAGCCAAGTGCTTCAACAAGAACTGGGCGAAACACTTCGAAATCAACGTGCCGCTCCAAAACCTCAAGCGGATATTCCATCGCCGAAAGCCGCGCCAAATGATCCGTCAAATCAAACAATCCAGGTGCGTGCATAAACAAAATCCTCCCACATCAAGTGAATCAGACCGTACCACAAAATGTACGGTTTTTAGAGGCTTCCAGCTTGTTGTCATGGTCTATCTGGCTGTGGTTCTTGTAAGCAAAATGGCGGCAGCTATGTTTCTTTGTCCAGCGGGCCTCGGTATCTTTCTGACACCCTTTGTTATCGCACCAGGACAGCACCTGCCTTAATCCGTGCATTGTCTTCCCAACGCTTACGCGGCAACAGTGCCGGAATGATCGAGGAGGCAACTATCTGATCCTTGCGAGCGATATAAGCCGCCTGGTTCAACGACAACTGCTCAAACAACAATGCCATCAGACCCAGCACCGCTAACCGATGCTTGAATGCCCAGCAGGTTTTGGCATCAGCGACTCGTTGCTGCCTAGCAAGACCCAGAAACTGCTGGAAATTGCTACGGTCTTCGATTTGGTATTCCAACTGAGCATCGCTAAGACCATACAGATTTTGCACAAGCAGTCCCTTGAACATCATCACTACGTCTGTTGGGCGTTGCCCGCCTGATGCTTACGTTGTTTCTCATGAACCTTGTTCAACAACGACCGAAAAGATTCCCAATCAACCGCCTTTTCCAGTTCAGGCAGAGGATTACCCAACTGTTTGAGACGATAGTCTTGAAGATTAAACAGGAAACCGAAAATGTCATTGCTCATGGAAGTTTCTTTGGCAGTTTGGACACTTGAACATTGTAACAAATAGCGTCATTAATAGAGATATCCAGATGCAACCACCCTCTGTAAATTCCGTCATCTGCTGGAGGAGAACAACCTCGGAGTTGCCCTGTTTGATGCTGTTGCCGTCTATCTGGAGGAAAACGGCATGAAAGTATCCAAAGGCACTATTGTTGATGCGACCATCATCAATGCGCCTACCGCCACCAAGAACAAAAGCAACACCCGTGACCCTGATAGGCATCAGACCAAACAAGGCAAGCCATGGTACTTTGGCATGAAGGCACACATCGGTGTGGATAGCAAAACCAAACTGATACACTGCGTTGTTGCCACACCAGCCAATGTCCACGACTCACAGGTACTTGGAGACCTACTGCATGGAGAAGAGACCCGTCTTTGGGGAGATAGTGCCTATGCGGGTCAGCAATCCGTACTCAAGGATAATGACCCCAAGGCAAAAGACTACACCCAGGTCAAAGGCTCACGTCACCGCAAACTGACCGAACAGGACAAGGCTAAAAACCGGCACAAATCCAAAGTCCGTGCCAAGGTTGAGCATGTCTTTCATATCATGCAGCGACAATATGGATTTACCAAAGTCAGATTCAAAGGGCCAGGCAAGAATGCGGACCACCTGTTTGCCCACTGTGCCCTGATTAATCTTATGCTATCAAAGAAACAATTATTACGGCTATCAGTGGCTTAGTACGCCTGGAATAGGGGCGATAGCTGAAAACCAGTAGGCCGGGACAAGAGAAATGAAAGAGCGTAATGAGCAAGACGTTCAATGCTCGCTACTATCGAGCACAGTGATGCCCACTTGCTTGAAAATCCTTAATTAATCAGATGTTCCTTAATTTAAGCAATGGATATATCCCATTAAGTAATACGAGAGCTATTGTCAAAAGTAGTCTCTGACAATTTGATCATGCGGCTACCTTGTCGTCCTCAGTTACCTCGATTCCATCTTTAAACTTCACGCCTTCAATCACCTTCGCCAAGTGTCTGAAGCCTCTCAATTTGCGCCAGGAATCTTCTGCGCATAATCCCATCTTGTAGATGGAGACCTCGAACAACGCTGATTCTGGATGGGTTTTGACGCGAGCACCAGTCGTTGTCACCCGCATAGCGGGTGTGAAGGTCAAGGTCGGTGGTATTTGAGGCTGTGTTGCGCTGTTTGGGTCCGCCAGGGCGGGTATTTCCGGAATTTGGGCGGAGTCAGGCTGTGGCCTGTCGTCGCTCGTGGAAGATGAGACGGCGGAAGTTGTAGCTCAGGTTGGCCATGGTCATGCGGGCCTTCGCACGGGTTTGGCCGATTGAGCGGATGGTCAGAGCCATGGGCCCTTTCTCGTAGCCGAACACAGGCGCGGATGGCGGAGCATGTCGCGTTGCCCCGGCGAATATGCCTGGCCATGGGTTTGCCGCGCGGTTTCTTGCGGTGAATATGTGAGCGGTACCCTTGCGCCTTCAGCCAAGCCTCATTCCTGGCCGAGCGGTACCCGGTATCGGCCCAAACAGCCTTCGAGCTGTTTGTCTCGTCCAGAACCGAGGAGAGTTCATGCCCGTCGTAGCGAGCCGCATTCGTGCCAGTCTCACCCCGGATGAAGCGCCATTTGCGGTCAATGGACACGTGGTTCTTGTACCCAAAGTGCGGAACCGAAATATCGACAAGGCCAGTATCCTCCTCACCCTCCTTGGTCGTCTTGGCCTTTGAATACTTGACCGTCCAACGCGCATCGGTGTCTTTCTGGGCAGCCTTGGCCGGATCATCGGGCCAGATGTCGGACGCGCCTTCGCCCGCTTTAGCGCGCTCCTTTTCTTCTTTCGTCATTCGTTGTCGCGGTGCTGAGACCAGGGTCGCATCCACGATCTGTCCGCCAGTGGGCTTGTAGCCGCGGTCTCGCAGCTGAGCTTCAAACGCGGCAAACAGGGCCTTGCAGACACCCGCCTGGGTCAGCTTCTCTCTGAAAAGCCAGATCGTCTTCTGATCAGGTGTCGGCTCCCCGATTTGAAATCCCAGGAACCGTAGCCAACTGAAACGGTCACGAATGAGAAACTCCATCCGCTCATCGCTCAGATTGTGCATCGAGGCCAAGACCAGCACCTTGAACATCACAACGGCATCATAGGGCGGGCGACCACCTTTGGGACGTTCCCCATAGCCAAGCGCTTCAACAAGAACTGGGCGAAACACTTCGAAATCAACGTGCCGCTCCAAAACCTCAAGCGGATCTCCCATCGCCGAAAGCCGCGCCAAATGATCCGTCAAATCAAACAATCCAGGTGCGTGCATAAACAAAATCCTCCCACATCAAGTGAATCAGATCACACCACAAAATGCACGGTTTTTAGAGGCTTCCATTTGCTGGGCATGGAATCTCTCCCCCATGATATTAAATCTTCAGGTGTGTAGTTACTAACGCGGGCGCACAACAATACACGGTTTGCCTGCCAAGTAGGCAACCTTCCGGTTAAGAAATGATATTAAGCCAAACATATTGCGTCGATGAACGCCGCATCGGGACGCATAGGTAGGCCAAGTAAAACCAAGGTAAATGCTACGTCATTGCAACTGATTATTTATTTTGACTATGTTGTCGATAAATAAATTTTTTGCTTGAAAACTTGAATAAATCGTTTTTGTAAACTTTACTTCAAGTTAAGCAATACGCAGGGATTTTATTTTAGTACATTAAACACCAGTAAAAAATGGGGGTGTGTCATGAATAAACAGTCAGGTTTTACACTTATAGAGCTTATGATTGTGGTCGCGATTATAGGCATTCTGGCGGCCGTTGCTATACCGTCTTATAGAGATTATACCATACGGGCCAAGTTCTCAGAGGGCTTTGTCCTGGCCGCTCCGCTTAAAACAGCCGTGGCGGAATATTATGCTGTGGAAAATAAATTTCCCAACACCAATCTCGATGTTGGTTTACCCTCGGTGTATCTCCCAGGTGGCGACATTGTACAGTCTTTGTCAATTGGTCGGGGTATGATCATCGTTGAGTTTAAGACAGGCATTATTGGCGGTTGGGAACCCTATCTCAGATTTTCGCCTACAGTAAACGATGGCGGGATATTCTGGACCTGTAGACCGCTTGCGATTGATAATAAATATCTGCCGCCTAGTTGTCGCGTATAATGGAAGCTGGATATTGTATTTTTAAGGGCTGTGAATAAACCCATAGCCTATCAACAAATGCAAAGTCGGCAAACGATGCGCAAAACCGGTCGGTTGTTCTGGTCGGTTATTATAGCCTAGTAGACTGATAAACCAGTAGGCGTGTTTGTACCATAAAACAAGTAACGTTGACCGATAAAGCCCGCCAGATGCTATCGTGTACAGTCCTGCATCTGGGTCTGGTATTAACCAATTCACTTTGTCGTAAGCCTAGCGCGTATCAGCATGACGACCATCATGGTTGAGTGCCCACTGGGATAACATTAACAACACCGATAACCTACTAACAACAACGCGGGTCTTACCCGTGCCGTCAATCTTTGCACCTGACAAGTGACGAAATCGCTAGTATTCTAACGCAACGTGTTAAGTTATAGCGAACAGCAACAGGTAATCAATGAGTCATAAATTAAATAAATTCAGTTCACGCATCACCGAGCCCAAATCTCAAAGCGCGTCTCAAGCCATGCTGTACGGCACTGGCATGACGGAAGCGGATCTCCGCAAAGCGCAAGTGGGTATTGCCAGCGTTTGGTACGAAGGCAATACCTGCAACATGCACTTGCTTGATCTCGCGCAAAAAGTAAAAGAAGGCGTTGTTGCCGCAGGTCTGGTCGGTATGCGCTTCAACACCATCGGCGTGAGTGATGGCATTTCCATGGGCACCGAGGGTATGAGTTACTCATTACAATCGCGCGATCTGATCGCCGATTCAATCGAAACCGTGATGACCGCACAATGGTACGATGCCAACATCGCATTGCCGGGTTGCGATAAAAATATGCCGGGCTGCTTAATCGCCATGGGACGGCTGAACCGCCCATCCCTTATGGTCTATGGCGGCACCATCAAACCGGGCCATCGTGGACATGAAAAACTCGATATCATCTCTGCTTTCCAAAGCTACGGAGAATTTATCGCCGGCAGCATTGATGAACGTACACGCCAAGAAATTGTTAAACAATCATGCCCGGGCGCGGGTGCGTGCGGCGGTATGTACACGGCCAACACCATGGCCTCTGCCATTGAAGCCATGGGCATGTCCTTGCCTTACAGTGCTTCAACGCCCGCGCTTGATCCGCGCAAACTCGAAGAATGTTTTAATGCCGGGCTTGCGATTAAGCACTTACTGGAACAAGACATCAAGCCACATGACATCATGACCCGCGCGGCGTTTGAAAATGCCATGGTGATGGTCACTGTACTCGGCGGCTCCACCAACGCGGTGCTACATCTACTGGCAATGGCACGCGCCGTTGATGTTGCATTGACGCTTGATGACTTTCAAGCCGTGACGGATCGCATACCTTATCTGGCCGATCTGAAACCAAGCGGCCGCTATGTCATGGAAGATCTGCACCTAATTGGCGGCACACCAGCCGTTATGAAATACTTGCTTGCGCATGGGTTAATCAATGGCGACTGCATGACCGTGACTGGAAAAACCATCCAGGAAAATCTGGCCGATCTGCCGGATCTTACTGAAGGACAAACTATTATCGCGCCACTTGACAAACCACGCAAAGCAAGCGGACACATTCGTATCTTGAAAGGCAATCTCGCCCCTGGCGGTGCGGTGGCAAAGATTACCGGCAAGGAAGGCCTGGTCTTTACAGGCCCGGCACGTGTCTATGATGCCGAAGAAGATATGCTACGGGCGTTGGAAACAAACCAGATCAAAAAAGGTGATGTCATCATTATTCGCTACGAAGGTCCTAAGGGCGGACCGGGTATGCCCGAGATGTTGACACCTACATCCGCCATCATGGGAGCTGGCCTCGGCCAATATGTCGCCATGATTACCGACGGCCGTTTCTCTGGCGGATCGCATGGCTTTATCATCGGGCATGTCGTGCCAGAAGCGCAAGAAGGCGGGCCGATTGCATTAGTCGAAAACGGCGATGTCATCACTATCGATGCAGAAAAAAATCAGATTTCAATGGCGGTTAGTGCGGATGAACTCGCGAAACGCAAAACAAATTGGACGATGCCGACCTATAAAGCACATCGAGGCACGCTGTATAAATATATCAAGACGGTAAAAACAGCATCCGAGGGTTGTGTGACGGATGAGTAATAGTGCCGACTGACTTTTTATGAGGCTTCGTACAGGTTCCACCAAACACGATGCCCGCCATCAACACCGGCGCAATACCATATCTGCTTACTATTAAGCCGATGATGTTTATAGTAGACTACGCCGTTTTTATGTCGTAGGCGGATGTTAAATGTTTGAAATAAAACCACTCCTCAACAGAATCATTGCTATGCAAGAGCGGGTTAGATCGCTAAGGGGGTATCTTTGAAGTCGATCAGAAATCTGAACGCTTGGTAGAAGTATTGCGCGAACTTGAACAATCCCATGTCTGGGAAAATCCAGCACAAGCACAGGCACTCGGTAGGGAACGTACCAATCTCGAAAATGTCGTTAACACCATACGATGCCTGGAAACATCACTCGCAGATGCAGACGATTTATTGAAGCTGGCCGAAGCGGAAAATGACGCGGCGACCTTTTCTGCGGTGTTGCACGATTTAGACACCAATGAAGAGCAACTTGGCAAACTTGAATTCCAGCGCATGTTTGCCGGTAAAATGGATATGAGCAATGCCTTTGTTGATATCCAATCTGGCTCGGGCGGTACCGAAGCACAGGATTGGGCGCAAATGTTGCTGCGCATGTACCTACGCTGGGGAGAGCGGCATGGCTTGCAAACAGAACTAATCGAAGTCTCGCCAGGCGAAGTCGCGGGTATTAAAAGTGCTACGATCCAATACATCGGCGATTATGCCTTTGGCTGGTTGCGTACAGAAACCGGTGTCCATCGATTAGTAAGAAAGTCACCCTTCGATTCCGGGAATCGTCGCCATACTTCATTTGCCGCCGTGTTCGTCTCACCCGAGGTTGATGACGATATCGAAATTGATATTAACCCGGCCGATCTGCGTATTGATACCTATCGAGCCAGTGGCGCAGGCGGTCAACATGTCAACAAAACAGACTCCGCAGTGCGGTTAACGCATATCCCTACCGGCATGGTCGCGCAATGCCAAAATGATCGTTCACAACATAAGAACAAAGACCAGGCAATGAAAATATTACGCGCAAAATTGTATGAGTATGAAATGCAGAAATTAAATTCTGAAAAACAGGCAGTGGAAGCGACCAAGGCCGATATTGCCTGGGGCAGTCAAATACGATCCTATGTCCTCGATCAGTCTCGTATAAAGGATCTTAGAACCGGCATAGAAACCGGTAATACGCAGGCTGTATTGGATGGCGATCTTGACCATTTTATCGAAACCAGTTTGAAAAGCGGCTTATGATAGTATGATCTGGCGTGATTGAGCGGCTCTGAATCTAACAATCATTTTGACAAATAACCCAATCGAAATACTAAAATATATTATGCACGATGAAAACGACAATGACCTAGTCACGCAACGGCGCCAGCAGTTACATGCTATGCGTGCAACAGTGCCGGCCTTCCCGAACAACTTTAAGCGCGATGCATTGGCGGCTGACTTGCAGGCCAAGTATGAAGGCAAAACCAAGGAAGCACTTGAGCAAACACCCGTGATGGTCGCTATCGCTGGGCGCATGATGACAAGACGAATTATGGGGAAGGCGGCCTTTGCGCATATACAAGATATGTCAGGCCAGATTCAAATCTATGTCAGACGTGATGATCTGCCAGAAGGGCACTATAACAGCGGTTTCAAAAAGTGGGATATCGGCGACATCGTTGGTGTCACCGGCACCGTCATGAAGACCAACAAAGGTGAATTGAGTATCCATGCCGCAACCATCGTTTTACTCACTAAATCATTACAACCGCTACCCGAAAAGTTTCATGGTTTAACCGATCAGGAAATGTGTTATCGGCAACGTTATGTTGACCTCATCATGAATGAGCAGACGCGCAAGACCTTCAAAATCCGTTCCGCGATAATTGATTTTATTCGGTCCTATCTCAGCAATGAACATTATATGGAAGTGGAAACACCGATGTTGCATACGATCCCGGGCGGGGCGACCGCACGTCCGTTTACAACACATCACAACAGCCTGGATATGGATATCTACTTGCGTATTGCGCCTGAATTATATCTGAAACGTCTGCTTGTGGGTGGCATGGAAAAGGTATTTGAAATAAACCGTAGCTTCAGAAATGAGGGTTTATCACCGCGACATAATCCGGAATTTACCATGCTTGAGTTTTATCAGGCCTATGCTGATTATGAAGATATGATGAATCTAACCGAAGATATGCTGCGTAAGATGACATGGTCGCTGTTTGAAACTAATACAATAACCTACCAGGGTGCGTGTTATGACCTGGCGCGGCCATTTGCACGCATGACCGTTGTTGAATCGATCTTAAAATTTAATGACACAATTAGCGCAACAGACCTGCAATCACTAGACAAGACTCGGGCGTTCGCAAAACAGTTGAATATACCACTTGAGGATGCCTATGGACTTGGCAAGATTCAAATTGAAATATTCGAAAAAACAGTTGAGACAAAATTATTAGCGCCTACCTTTATCACGCACTATCCTACTGAAGTGTCGCCGCTGGCACGCAAGAATGATGATGATCCGTTTGTGACGGATCGGTTTGAATTTTTTATTGGCGGGCGTGAAATTGCGAATGGCTTTTCAGAATTGAATGACTCGGAAGATCAGGCCGCACGTTTTCGGCAACAGGTAGAGGCTAAAAAAACGGGCGATGTGGAGGCTATGTATTTTGATGAAGATTACATTACCGCACTTGAGTATGGTATGCCGCCCACCGCTGGTGAGGGAATTGGGATTGACAGGTTAGTCATGTTTTTAACGGATTCGGCAACGATTCGGGATGTGATCCTGTTTCCGCATCTGCGCAATAAATAAGCTATCCTTATTCTCAAGAGACAAACTCTCAACGCGGTGCGCTTTCATCTGTTGCCAGTATTTCCTATTTCAGGGTGTCTACTTTTGTCGTGATCTCATATTTTTTGGGAATTATATACTTGAATCCAATAAATAACCCATATAATCTAACATAAAAATGCAATAAAACGGAGGGTCATCAATGAAAGACAATACCATATCCACATTTGAGTTATTTCGCCAGTTTCCGGATGCTGAAGCCGCTAGATTGTATTTTGAGGGACAACGCTGGGGAGATTACATATCCTGTCCTCATTATGGGGAATTTAAGCGTATTACCCCGCGCAAAGGAAAGCGGACAGGATATTACTTATGCCGGGACTGCAAGAGTGAGTTTACAGTGAGAACCGGCACTATCTTTGAACGTTCTCATGTTCCACTACATAAATGGCTATATGCTATTTACTTAACTGTCACCTCGCGCAAGGGCATATCCAGCTTGCAGTTATCTAAACAAATCGGAGTAACTCAAAAGACCGCCTGGTTTATGCAGGCCCGCATTCGTGAAACCTGTGATAATAATACAGATAATTTACTTTCTGGCATTGTTGAGATTGATGAGACCTATATCGGTGGGAAGGAACATAACAAACACAAACACAAGAAAGTCCGCGCAGGCCGTGGCGTAGCTGGCAAGCAGGTAGTGGTCGGAATGCGTGAGCGCGGTGGCCGCACAAGGGCTAAGCCTATCCCATCAACTGATATACCGACCCTGCACAAAGAGATTGGCTGTTCAGTGGAATATGGTGCCACCATTTACACAGATGAACACAGGTCATATCAGCATTTACAGTCTGCTTATCAGCATGGTACGGTAACCCATAGTGCGGGAGAATATGTGGGTTCAAACAACATTCATACCAATAGCATTGAAAGTGTCTGGGCTTTACTCAAACGCGGTCTGTATGGGGTATGGCCTCATGCCAGCACTAAACACTTACATCGCTATGTGAACGAAGTGACTTTTAGACTGAATAACGGACCATGTAAGTTACCAACCAATCAACGTATAGAATCACTTATAAGCAACGCGATAGGTAAACGGATTACCTATCGCGAGGTGCTAGCATGAGCAAAGCAATGGAAATAGAATGCGGATATACAGGACGATAATGAGAGCAGGTTACATCAAAGACTATATAAGTGGTGAAGAAGTAAAAGCTACGCCAGAAGAAGTAGAAGCAGTACAAGTCTTTTCCGAAACACTTGTCGAAGATTACGGATACCCCAAAGAACAATTACAAACACGACCACAGTGGCGTGTAAAAGTAAGGCCATCTGATACCAAAAAAGAGTATCCGCTTGATATTGCAGTATTCAACAAAGATAAAAAACCGATAAAAACCTTTTTATTGTCGTTGCGTGCAAACGAAAGACAAGAAAAGATGGTTTAACCCAAAATGGAGTGCAATTGAAAAATTGCATAAGGTAACAGGTGAGCATGGTGAGCTTGTTACTTGAAAAAACTAACAAATCATTGTGTTTGTATTTTGTAGTGAACTTGGAGTTAAATATATAATTCCCTATTTTTTATACTTGAGAGTAAGTTATTAGTAAATGCACATACACATAATACTTGCCCAAATAAATCTCACAGTTGGAGATATTGAGGGTAATACAAAAAAGATAATTGAGTCTATCAATACAGCCGAGCTGAAATATGCGGCGGATATTATTATCTTCCCGGAATTGAGTATTAGTGCTTACCCACCAGAAGATCTATTATTACGTTCCGCGTTTAATCAGTATATTAGTGCAGCCTTAGAAAAAATCATAGTTGCGACTAAAAACATTCATGTCATTCTTGGGTATCCAACCGTACAAGACGACATCCGCTACAATGCGTGTAGTCTCCTATACGACGGGGCCGTGACACAAACATACTATAAACAACATCTGCCGAATTATGGTGTATTTGATGAGAAACGATATTTCACACCTGCAACTGAAACCTGTACATTTACAATTAAAGGCATCACCGCAGCACTTAGTATATGTGAGGATATTTGGGTATCGAAACCGATAGAGGATGCTGCTTTACAGGGTGCTAAAATCATGTTCAATATTAATGCCTCGCCCTATCACAAAGATAAACTCGGCGAGCGTGAGCGTATAATTTCAAAACGCGCCCGCGCTACTAATATGCACATCGTTTACAGCAATCTTGTCGGCGGGCAAGATGAGCTTGTCTTTGATGGCAACTCGATGGTCGTTAATAACAAGGGCGACATTATTTTCCAGGCCCCACCATTTACAGAAGGCTTATATAGTTTCGATCTGAATCCTGAGCAGGCCGCAGTGACTACAAAAACCAATAACGCTGACGCTACTCATGCTGAAGAAGAAGCTATTTATAACGCACTGGTTCTTGGCGTGCGCGACTATATAAGAAAAAATAATTTTCAAGGTGCGCTGATAGGTTTGTCTGGCGGCATCGATTCGGCATTGACATTGAGTATCGCGGTTGATGCATTAGGTGCTGAAAATGTTGAAGTATTAATCATGCCGTCACGTTTTACTGCGGACATGAGTAATGAAGATGCGCGCCTGCAAGCAAAAATGCTTGGCATAAACTATGAAATAATATCGATTGAACAACCGTTTACTGCTTTTCTTGATGTGCTAGCCTCACGCTTTCAAGACTTGCCGACTGATACTACTGAAGAGAATATACAAGCGCGTTGCCGCGGGATTTTGTTAATGGCCGCATCAAATAAGAGTGGCAAGCTCGTGTTGACTACCGGCAACAAAAGTGAAATGGCCGTCGGTTATGCAACACTCTATGGCGATATGGCGGGCGGTTACGCACCGCTGAAGGACGTATGGAAAACCCTGGTCTACCGACTTGCAAAATGGCGCAATACGCAAAAACCGGCCATACCAACAAGCGTCATGAACCGGCCGCCGACAGCAGAGCTGCGCCACGATCAGCGCGACCAGGACGTACTGCCCGCTTATGAGATCATGGACCCTATCCTGGCGCAATACATGGAGCTTGA
Source organism: uncultured Gammaproteobacteria bacterium (assembly GCA_951812995.1). Classification (GTDB taxonomy): domain Bacteria; phylum Pseudomonadota; class Gammaproteobacteria; order Eutrophobiales; family Eutrophobiaceae; genus UBA7359. The sequence continues at coordinate 599,966 of CATOTD010000002.1, forward strand.
TATGCACCCGGCGCGAATTATTGCAACCGGTTATGATGCCGACACTGTCTATAAAGTGATCAATCTAGTAGATAAAAATGAATACAAGCGCAGACAGGTAGCCCCCGGTGTGCGTATCACTGCACGGGCTTTTGGCAGAGATCGGCGTTACCCCATTACGTCAGCGTACAGCGAAAATAAATAAATCCCGTTTTAATGGCGTTGTAATAGCGCAACAATTAAAGGGTGTATGTATATTCTTCGTTATGTTTTTGTTATGCTTAGGCAACACCAATCAAGCATTAAGACCTTTGCACTAAAGTACTACTTGACCCGACCCAGCCCACGCCCGATGACGCTCAGTCCGACCCGACCACACCGAAGCAAGATTGAAGGAAATTGAGCCAACCCGCTCAAGGTCGAAACAAGTTGACTCAGCCCGAAGCCGGTTGCGCTGATGCTGTCGGGCACACGCATAGCGGGCATCTGGTTGGTCATCGGTGGTGCCTCCGCGGCTCGGCAATAACCAACCCACGCCCGACCCCCGCCCGATGACGCTCAACCCGGCCCGACCCAGCCCGACTCACGCACCATGACTGAAAATTGAACCATTGCGGGATATGCAGTTTTTGCGCAAAGGTCGCGCATTATATTCAATAATACTTGCAAGCGAATCATCAACCCATAAACTAACGTCAAGAGTCGGCCCGGCAATCGCTGTTGGATTGATTTCAATAGAGGAAAGTCCGGGCTCCATAGGGCTGGGTGCCAGATAACGTCTGGACGGCGTGAGCCGATGGCAAGTGCCACAGAAAATATACCGCCTGTTGCGGCAGGTAAGGGTGAAATGGTGCGGTAAGAGCGCACCGCGCTGTTAGCAATAAGAGTGGCAAGGTAAACCCCACCTGGAGCAAGACCAAATAGGGAAACGATAGTGCGGCCCGCACTGTTTCTGGGTAGGTTGCTTGAGGTGCATGGTGACGTGCATCCTAGATGAATGATTGCCCAAGACAGAACCCGGCTTATCGGCCGACTCTTTTTTATATTCCAATCCATTTAGATGACGAGGCTTAGCAATGAACTGGACAATTTACTTATCAGGCGAGATTCATACCAACTGGCGCGAACAGATTAAACAAGGTACCGATAAACTTGATTTGTCGATAATTTATACATCGGCTGTGACAAACCATGCAGCTAGCGATGCGGCAGGCGATCATCTCGGGCCAGAAGATAATCACTTTTGGCGCGATCATTAAGTCGGCGAAAGTCAACGCTATACGCACTAAAAATTTGATCGCTACTTGCGCTATTGCCGTTATACGATTTGGCGATAAATACAAGCAATGGAATGCTGCGTTTGATGCAGGTTGTTGTGCGGCATTAGGCAAGCCCTATATCACGCTACATGACGAATCTATTATCCATCCGCTGAAAGAGGTTGATGCGGCGGCATTGGCCTGGGCGCAAACGCCAGAACAAGTCGTTGAAATCTTGCAGTATGTCACCCGTGCCTGATGGCATAAAGGGAATTGAAATCATCAAGCAGACCAAGCCCTTTGTACTAAAGTGAGGCTTATCCGACCCAGATTAACCCGCTTAATTCCGGCCCAATACATCACGTCCTGCCTTGACCCACGCCACGCCCAACCCAACCCAACCCCGACCTGACCAGAGCCAGCCCGATTAAGGTCGAAACAACCTGACCCAGCTCGAAGCCGGTTGCGCTGATGCTGTCGGGCAAACTCATGGCGGGCATCCGGTTGGTCATCGGTGGTGCCTCCGCGGTTCGGCAATCACCAACCCCAGCCCGACCCGGCCACGCTCAACCCGCCTCAACCCACGTCCAACCCCAGCCTGGCCACGCCCGACCCAAGACTCAATCATTCATTATTGCGCAATAAGCAACCGCACTGCTTGCAGTTTGTATTTTGCGTTACTAATGGCTTTTGTGCAGGCATGGTATTGTTTTTTCATTAAGTCTATTTCCCCCTGGCAGATGGTCTTGTTTTTCTTTTGTAGCTGTTGCAGACGCTCGAGTTCTGCCATTAGTAGTGTGTCGGCACGTTTTTGTGCTGCTTGTCTGACTTCCGGCAGGTTTGATTCTGTGAATTTTACAGCGCAATCGATCATGGTTTTTATCTCTGGTTTGAGCTGTTTTATGATCGCCTTTGCAGTCTGTTGTTCTACTTTCTGGCAGAGTGTGTTGAGTTTGTTGTGCGTTAATACTTCCGCGTAGTTTTTTCTATCTTTACTGATTAATGTGCGCAATGGTGTAAGCGGCAGATAGCGATCGATTTGCAGGTGTTTTGGTGCGCTAGTGCTAACACTGGAAAATGTTTCCAGCATTATCGTGCCAGGTGCTATGCCTTGTAGCTCTATACTGGCAATATGGGCATTACCTATTTCACTGTTTAATACCATTTCGATGGCGGCGACAACCATGGGATGTTCCCAGCTAACAAAAGATAAGTCTTCGCGGCTAAGTGCCTTGTTGCGATCAAAGGTGATGGTCATGCTTTCATCGCCGAGTTCGGGGAAATAATGGGTACGCATGTGATCGCCAGTATGCAATATCCAGGTGTTTGCAGAATGTTCTTCATGATCGACACCGTACACGTCGAACATGTTTTCCATATAGGCCATTAAGTCTTGCGGATTTTCTGCTTCGCAAATAGTGTTAATAATATCTACGGCAACGTCTTTGCGACAGGAGTTCAACTCAACCAAGCGGTCGCGACCATCGTGCAGGGCCTGTTTAACGTTGCGGGCATGACTGCGCGTATTATCGATAAGTAAGGCGATATCGTCAGTGGGATTATCCAATGCGGCGTTGAGTGATGTTGCAAACTTTTCATAAATACTATAGGCGGCGGCACAACTCTCGCTAAAGATGTTGAGGCCTTGGTCATACCAGTTAAATAATACGGCTTGTGCTGATTGTTCTATGTAGAGAACATGAATATTGATCGTTGCAGTCTGCCCGATACGATCCAGTCGGCCGATGCGTTGTTCCAGGAGATCTGGATTGAACGGCAAATCGAACAACACCAGATGATGAGCAAACTGAAAGTTACGCCCTTCACTGCCTATTTCAGAACAGATCAGGATCTGTGCGCCATCTTCAACATCGGCAAAGTAGGCCGCTGCGCGATCGCGTTCGATGATGCTAAGACCCTCGTAGAATGCCGCACAGCGTATACCCAGGTTTAATTTCAGATATTTTTCCAAGCGCGTTGCAGTATTTGCATAGGCGCAAATGACCAGCACTTTTTCTGATCGCAAGTCGGCTAATAGCTTGCTTAACTGTTGTATGCGTGGGTCCTGTTGTAGCCAGCTATTATTTATTGCCATTTCTGGAAACAAGGTTTGTCTGCCGCTGAGCGAGCCATAGCATTCAGGATTGGGTACGGGATAGGTGTGTAGTTTTCTTTTTGGAAAACCTGTAATTGCCGCGCGCGTATTACGGAAAAACACCCGCCCGGTACCGTGACGATCGAGTAGTTTGCTGACGATACGTTCGCGTTCATCAAGGTCTGGCTTGCGATCCCTTGGCGCTACATCTTCTAAATATGTTTTTAGTAAGTGCAATACGTCGGCAGGCAACGGTTTACATTCAGGGTCTAACAAAATCTTTACCGTGTCGCTGAGTGTTTGATAGTGTTGCTCTTCATGTATGAAACTATCCAGATCATGAAAACGTGCCGGGTCGAGTAAGCGTAGGCGCGCAAAATGACTAGCCGCACCAATTTGTTCGGGCGTTGCCGTCAACAATAACAAGCCGCGACATTTTTCTGCCAAGGCCTCGATACAGCGATAATCATGCCCGGCCTCGCCTTGGTCCCAATGTAGGTGATGTGCCTCATCGACAACGATCAGATCCCAACTGGCATCCAGCGCATTTTGAAATAGTCCAGGATCACCGACCAGGTTGCCAAGGCTACATATAATCAGTTGTTCAGTCTCAAAAGGATTGCTTTCCTGCTCACTTAATACATGGATCCGCTCTTCATTAAACAAGGCAAAACGCAGGTTAAATCGACGTAGCATCTCGACTAACCACTGATGGGTCAGTGTGTTGGGTACAATGATTAAAACGCGCGTTGCTAAGCCCGTATGGAGCTGGTAGTGCAAGATCATGCCCGCTTCAATCGTCTTGCCAAGACCCACCTCATCGGCCAGTAACACGCGCGGCGCGAAGCGTTTGGCGACTTCATAGGCAATATAAGTTTGATGCGGTAACAAATTTGTGCGTGAACCCAACAAGCCCTTGACGGGAGACAGTTGCAGGCGATGCGACAACAACAATGTTTGACAACGTAGTTGATAGGTCTGAAGGCTATCTAGCTGGCCGCTGAGAAGACGTTGTTGCGGTGCGACCAACGCCACGAAACTGTTTAACGTCATCTCATCTATCGCATGTTCTTCGCCATTGGCAGCCTTGCCAATATAAACCAGCCGCCCTTGATGCGATTCAACGGCAACAACCTGATAAGACTGCTCCTCGTTATCGCAGATGGTATCGCCAGGTACGTGTTCTATGCGGGTCAGTGGCGCTGTTGGCACGGCATAGCATCGCTCGGTGCCGACGGCGGGAAAGCTAATCGTAACATGGCGGCCTTCGATGCCAACAATAATTCCCAAACCCAGTTCCATCTCAGCATGGTTGAACCAACGTTGACCAATGGCAAATTCCGACACTCAAGATACCTGCTATTACTAAAATGGCCTCGAATATTATCAGGCATCAGTGCCTTTGGTAATATGGCACTATAAATTCAAACTACAGCATCATGAATCAGCCAACGATATAACACAGGTCACCACCTCGGGTGTGAGACATTTGTATGTATTGCAAGCCTGTAGTTCCAATCTGAGTTTTAATATCCGCTCTGCAAAGGCAATGCGATCATTGTTAAGGCGCGAAAGTTCAAAGGTGATGTTGATGGTACCTGCGTATACATTGACTGGCACTGCTTGAAAACCCAGGGTTTTACTTACCGCTTGCGGATAAACAATTTTCGCCAATATCCAACCCGTAGCCGTTGTTATCGATAGTGGCACAGGACTGTTGTCCGGGGCTTGAATCTGATTTAAATGCCATCCTTGATCAATGGCAATATTCAAAATCACTCGATAGTTATTATTTTCTTGATCACATTTTGCTGTAATGCGTATATGGCCGTCAGTACACCATTGTTGCGACGATTGTTCCCCGGCAAACGTCTCCAACAAGCCACACATAAAATAGCTACAACTATAAGGACGTTGGGTGATGTCATCCGCATAGGCCAATATTAATTGCTGTGCGTAGGTTTGATAATGCTGTTTGCCCGTGCGTTTTTCAAGACGCTGCAACGTTCTCAATGCAACTGAATTGCCGGACGCGATAGCATTATCATGGCGCTCTTTTGGTGCCCCCGGCAACAAATTAGTTGCGTTTTGTCGGCCCATAAAAAAGCCACCATTGTCCTCATCCCAAAAACCATCAATCATCGCATCTGCTAATGTGGCTGCATGTTTTAGGTATTGCCGATCTAATGTTGTATCGTAGATCTGTAGCAATGCCTCGGCAAGATAGGCATAGTCTTCCTGCAAGGCCGGGATAGATGCCTGGCCCGCCAAGCTGGCACGACTCAAGTCACCCATTTCAGTTTTATTGGTACTTAAAACAACATGGGCCGCATTGACAGCAATATCGATATAATCTTGTCGCTTGAGCTGTTGTCCAGCATAGGCAAATGACTTGATCATCATGGCATTCCAGGCCGTGATCATTTTGTCATCACGCAGTGGCGGCATACGTTTCGCGCGGGCCTCCCGCAATATCTTTTTATTAGCCGACAGTCGATCAATCAATTTGTCATAATCGATATTATGCTGACCGGCATAAACTGTTAGTGCTTGATTTAGATTAAGTATATTTTTGCCTTCAAAATTTCCCCTTTCCGTGACCTGGTACAGGTGTATAAACGCAGCCGCATCTGCCGCCAGCAACGATTCTATTTCCTGCTTATCCCAGATAAAGAACAGACCTTCTGCACCATCACTGTCGGCATCCGTTGCCGAATAAAAACCACCCGCTTCATTCATCATCTCACGCACAATATAATCCAGCGTTTCACAGGCAACACGTTTGAAGTCCTTTATGCCGGTCATTAAATATGCTTGTGTAAATATGTAGGACAAGTTTGCCTGGTTGTAGAGCATCTTTTCAAAATGGGGGATTAACCAGTTTTGATCAGTCGCATAACGGTGGAAGCCGCCCGCGATCTGATCGTAAATACCGCCGCAACTTTGCATATGCAAGGTATTCACAACCGCGTTCAAGCAGTCTTCTTTGCCAGAAAATAACGCATAGTCAAGCAGGAAATAGAGATAGGGCTCATTTGGAAACTTCGGTGCCTGACCAAAGCCGCCATTAAATTCATCATAATGATTCATGATCGCTTGCGCCGCAAGATCGATAACGCTGCTGTTTATCTCGTGTAGCGATAGGCGCGTCTGCATAGCAGCAGTGACACGTTCACTGATTGCATCGGCTTGTGCAAGTATCTCTGCTGATTGCTGATGCCAAAATTCATTTACACGTTTCAGCAAAGCGATAAACTGGGCTGGCTGATAATAGGTGCCACCAAAGAAAGGTTTTCTTGCGGGCGTTAAAAAGCTACTCATAGGCCAACCACCATGACCTTGCATCATCATCACCGCAGTCATGTAGAAGGTATCAACATCCGGTTGACATTCCCTATCCACCTTGATGCAGATAAAACATTGATTCATGTACCTTGCCACCTCATCATTATCAAAACTCTCTGCTTCCATGACATGACACCAATGACAAGTTGCATAACCAATCGATAAAAATACCGGCTTGTTTTCTTGTCTGGCTCTTGTAAATGCCTCGTCGCCCCAGGGAAACCAGTCAACCGGATTATGCGCATGTTGTAAGAGGTAGGGTGAGTCCTCAAGTATGAGACGATTGACATAGATCGGTTGTTGTTGATGATCAAGATAACGTGTTCGCGGCCGATACGATGCGCCTTTAGCTTGTAATGCGTTAAGCAATTTTTTTGTTAAGGTTTGCGAATAGTTAAACATAATATTTTCTAATGACCGTCGTGATATTGCGTACTTATGCACTAAAGCGAGACTTGTCCAGTCCAACCCAACTCCGACCGACCTCGACTAACTCCGATCGGCCCCAACCGACTCTGATCAACTCCGACCGACTCCGACCAGCCTCAACCGACTCCGATCGGCTCCGACCAACTCAACCCACACCACACTCGACTCAACTCCGACACCGATCAACTCCGACCAACTCAATCCACACCACACTCGACTCAACTCCGCTCGGCCTCGACCAACTCCGACCAACTCAATCCACACCACACTCGACTCAACTCCGACACCGATCAACTCCGATCGGCCCCAACCAACTCCGACCAGCTCCGACTAACTCAACCCACACCACACCCGGCTCCGACCAACTCCGATCAACTCCGACCCGACTCAACCCACACCCGACCCAGCCCGACCCGACTCAACCTACACCACACCCAACCCCGACCCACGCCGGTTGAAAATGGAGTCATTGCCGCGGGATAAAAAATATTCAAGTGCGGTGTTTTGTGCAAAGGTCTCAGGCTTTATATAATGAAAAATATGCGCTTGCACGCATAACATATCGTTGCCTGTCACTGGTGCGGCTTGCTGGTAACGCTGTCAGGTCAAGTCGTTAATCGGCGTATTGGAATAATTTAACCACCTTCTGTACGCCACTGGTTGTTCTTACGATGTTGGTCGCAATCTCTGACTCGGCACGACTTACTATACCCATTAAATAGACGACACCTTTTTCAGTAACGACCTTTATCTCCATGCCCGTCAACTGTTTATCGGCAAGCAGTTTGGTTTTAACTTTGCTTGTAACATAGGTATCACTCGTTCTTGCTACCAGTGAACTCGGTGCGGCGATTGTCATTTCATTATAGACGTACTTGACCTTATCGACTGATTTCACTAATTCTCCAGCCCTTTGACGCATGGCCTCAGTCGGTGCTTCACCCGTTAATAATACGACTGTGTCATAGCTGGTGACATTCCAGTGTGCCTGTGTTTTTAAATCTGGATCGCTGTTTAAGGCTTGTCCTGCTTTTATTTCGATAGTCTGATCTTCAAGCACTGTGCCAGGCGTTCTTCTATCGGCAGCCACAGTCGCAACGGTTGTTACACCACCCACTGCGACTAATGCACACCCGGATAATCCGGGAAGCAGACAAAGTAAAATCAAGCAATATAAATATCCAAGGTGTTTCATTTATTAAGGAACCTCTAATTAATTAAGGATTTTCAAGCAAGCTCGCATGACTGTGCTCGATATCAGTGAGCATTGAAGGTCTTGCTCATTAGTCTCTTTCATTTCTCTTGTCCCGGCCTACTGTTTTCAGCTATCGCCCCTATTCCAGGCGTACTAAGCCACTGATAGCCGTAATTATTGCTTCTTTGATAGCGTTTTTTATCAATATCTTGCTTGAACGCATTTAATAAATCATAAAAATACTGCTTGTCTAGCCTAAAACATTGAATGGTATGTCGCAAGGCCATCATCTCATCAGGATTGGCATATTGGCTATCGCCCTCCCCATCAAGACAATATCTCAACTCATCCGAAGCCAGGTGCTTTTGATCAGTTGGAAGCCTCTAAAAACCGTACATTTTGTGGTACGGTCTGATTCACTTGATGTGGGAGGATTTTGTTTATGCACGCACCTGGATTGTTTGATTTGACGGATCATTTGGCGCGGCTTTCGGCGATGGGAGATCCGCTTGAGGTTTTGGAGCGGCACGTTGATTTCGAAGTGTTTCGCCCAGTTCTTGTTGAAGCGCTTGGCTATGGGGAACGTCCCAAAGGGGGTCGCCCACCCTATGATGCCGTTGTGATGTTCAAGGTGCTGGTCTTGGCCTCGATGCACAATCTGAGCGATGAGCGGATGGAGTTTCTCATTCGTGACCGTTTCAGTTGGCTACGGTTCCTGGGATTTCAAATCGGGGAGCCAACCCCCGACCAAAAAACGATCTGGCTTTTCAGAGAGAAGCTGACCCAGGCGGGTGTCTGCAAGGCCCTGTTTGCCGCGTTTGAAGCTCAGCTGTGCGCGCGGGGATACAAACCCACCGGCGGTCAGATTATGGATGCCACGTTGGTCTTTGCCCCGCGCCAGCGGATGACGAAAGAAGAGAAAGCGCGCGCCAAGGCAGGTGAGGCCGCGTCTGACATCTGGCCCGATGATCTGTCCAAGGCAGCGCAGAAAGACATCGATGCGCGTTGGACGGTCAAGTATTCAAAGGCCAAGACGACCAAGGAGGGTGAGGAGGATACTGGCCTTGTCGATATTTCGGTCCCACACTTCGGCTATAAGAACCACGTGTCCATCGACCGCAAATGGCGCTTCATCCGGGGTGAGACTGGCACGAATGCGGCTCGCTACGACGGGCATGAACTCTCCTCGGTTCTGGACGAGACAAACAGCTCGAAGGCGGTTTGGGCCGATACCAGGTACCGCTCGGCCAGGAATGAGGCTTGGCTGAAGGCGCAAGGGTACCGCTCACATATCCATCGCAAGAAGCCACGCGGCAAACCCATGGCCAGGCATATTCGTCGGGGCAACGCGACACGCTCCGCCATCCGCGCCTGTGTTCGGCTACGAGAAAGGGCCCATGGCTCTGACCATCCGCTCAATCGGCCAAACCCGTGCGAAGGCCCGCATGACCATGGCCAACCTGAGCTACAACTTCCGCCGTCTCATTTTCCACGAGCGACGACAGGCCACAGCCTGACTCCGCCCAAATTCCGGAAATACCCGCCCTGGCAGACCCAAACAGCGCAACACAGCCTCAAATACCATCGACCTTGACCTTCACACCCACTATGCGGGTGACAACGACTGGTGCTCGCGTCAAAACCCATCCAGAATCAGCGTTGTTCGAGGTCTCCAGATTCGTCAGGATGCGGTACGCATTGCTTTGACGAGCGGTTTATCGCGTCGTCAGGTTGCGGAAGATTTGGGTGTTGGTGGTAGTGTCAATAATCTTTCGCACTTTCTGATTTGGCTTTCCCTTAAATCTGGTTGTTACGCTACCTGAAAGTCCTTTTCTTTATCCATCTCTTGGAGCAAATCCATGTTCAGATATTTCCGCGTTCCCCACTAGCTCCCCGCGATGTGTCTAAGCCTTGCCGCACAAAGCATCAACGCCGAGTTGCCATCCGGGAATGCACACACTACTCGTGTTCGCCGCCTGATTTCTCGGATGATCCTCTCCAAAGGATTGTTAGTCCGAATGCAAATCCAGTGCTCTGCCAGAAACCGATAATACGTTAGGGTCTCTTCCATGCACTACCCAGCCAATCCGCTACACTCGATAACTTCATGTCCCTGAGTTTCTTCTCGACCTCCGTGGCCTTATGCCTGGCAGATTCCAGATATTCAGATGCATGAATAGCCTGCAACATGCGAGAGACTTCTTTGACACGACCACGAGACACATGACTGAAGACGTTGCGGTAGAAGTGCACAATACAACGCTGCCACTCAGCATCAGGGTAGAAGTCACCGATCGACTCCTTGCGCCCAAGACAGGCATCACTGAGCACCAACCTGATGCCCTTGAGACCGCGTGCCTTTAAATGACGCAGGAATCCTGACCATCCCACCTTATCCTCCTTAGTACCTTCAACAATCCCTAGAATGCGGCGGTAGCCATCGTCCCTAACACCTATGGCGACTAGAACAGAAACGTTCTTCACTGCACCGCCCCAACTGCGTTTGAGCACAACACCGTCCAGGTATACATAAGGGAAATCACTCCCTATGGGGCGATTACGCCACTCTTCAATCTGCCCATAGATACGCTGGTTGAGCTTTGAAATAGTCCCTAAGCTAACACGGGTACCCCACAATGCTGCGGTAATGTCTTCTACACGTTGTACTGAAACACCTGCCAGATACATCTCGAGCAACGCCTCTTCAATTGACGCTACACGGTGTCGATAGCGCTCTATGATCGCCATCTCAAAGGTCTGCTTGCGTAGCTTCGGCATCTTTAACTCAAGCTCTCCGGCCCTTGTGTGGCACTTCCTGGTGTAGCTACCAGACCGGTCGTCTTTGCGCGTCTCAGTGCGTTCGTATCGATCAGCACCCACCAGCGCATCAGCCTCAGCGTCCAGAATCTGGTTAAGGGTGTCTTCCACAGTCTTCAGTACCACTTTGTTGAGATGGCCCTGCAGTTCCTGTTCATCAATAGGGACTACATTGTTCAAGTGCTTGTTTGTATCATCGCTCATGGCGACTCTTCTCCTGGTCAAATAAATGGTTATGTCACTTTTTATTTAACCAGATAAAGGAAAACCGCCTCTTCATATTTGCGAAAGATAATTTACGTTATCGGTGACCAACCAGGTGCCCACCGTGGGTCGGGCTGATTCGGGTCTGACCGGATCGGGCTGGGTGTGGCGTGGATCGGGCTGAGTCGAGTTGGGCTGGATCGGGCGGAGTCAAGCTGAGTCGGGTCGGATGTGGCTGGACAAGTAGCATTTTTGTGCAAAGGTATCGTACTGGTTCTGTCAATCTGAAGGCAAGCCACCGCCAAAGATAAAACGTTTAATGTCCCGCTGTTATTGTAGAGGTGTACGGTACGATGAGTGAGACCTCACCCTTTGCATAATTTTCTTTTACTTGTCGCCAATATTGAGCCGTTAATAAATCTTGATGATGATGAATAAACGTCTCTTTAAGTTTTTCGTTCATGGATAAAAAACGAATAAATTCTTCAGGAAATATGTCTTTTTCACCAACGTAATACCAGGTGTCAGCCAACATCTCATCATCAAAATCACGGGTTTTTGGAATGTCGCGAAAGTTGCATTCCGTTACTAACGAGACTTCATCATAATCGTAAAAAATAATACGTTTGTGAGGAGTCACGCCAAAGTTCTTCAGCAACAGATCACCGGTAAAAATATTGGTTTGAGCAAGGTCTTTAATAGCTTGCCCATAATCGATCACAGCAGCGACAGCCTCTCTTGCGGATACTTCATTAATATATAAATTTAATGGCCGCACGCATCTTTCTGTGTAGACCTGCTGCAATATAAGATGATCGCCTTCCTTATGCACACTGCCCGCTGCCGCATTTAATAATTCATCTAATAGTACGTCAGAAAATCGATTGATGGGAAATTCAAGATTTAGAAATTCCTGTGTATCAATCAGCCGACCTGCGCGGTCGTGTTTTGATACAAGTTTGTATTTTTCAATCACTTCTTTGTGTGTAATTGTTTTCGGGTAACCAAACTTATCGCGAATAACTTTGAACACAAGATTGTATGACGGCATTGTAAAGACAATCATGACCAGCCCGACATCACCTTCCGCATATATAAATTTATCTTTAGTCTTACTTAAATGCTCGGAGAATATTCTGTGACGTTCAGTTTTACCCTGTCTTAAGCGCCCGAGTACGGTGTATAACTCATCAATCGGTTTATTTGGCAGGATTGATTTTAGAAAATGAACGGTACCGATGACTGAATTTGGATCAGCAAAATAGTAAGATCGTGTATAACCAAAAATTAAACTGATATCGGTTTCATTTAAAAAAACGGCATCTACCATGATGCCGCTGTCTTCGTTTTTAAACGCGATAACAATAGGTGTCTCGCCTTCGCTCAGTATTAACTTTCCAACTAGATACGCGCGTGCCGCTTGATAAAAAAATGAATCAATAAATTCAAATCTTATGTATTCAACGGCATGACTAAATTTTAATTTAGTATTGTTTTCTATTATTTTCTCAATACGTTGGGCATTGCTAGCAATATCAGCATAAGACACTCGAAATGAGAAATCGTCAAGAATGGTTTCAAAAATGCGTTGTAGGGAAACCCAGTAGGGATAGCGGCGCATGTTAAGTGACAGAATCAGATGCAGATCATCCGACGGGCCGGGTGATGTGAATTCTATTTCCTGATCGACACCCTCGGTATCAAAAATGCGCCGGGTCGTTGAATTAAAGAATGTTTTAATAAAATCATTATCGGGCACTTGATCCAGGCGTTCACCAAAATAGCTTCTTATTTTGTGCCATAATTTTTTATCATTAATGCGCTGGCCCAACATTTTGCGCAGGGCCAGTACAACGCGACGCACTGATTTTTCATATAGATCGACGCGGTCAACAATGTCTTGCTGATGGCCTTTCCAATCACGTTGTTCAAAACGTGTTCGGGCACGTTTCGTTATGCGGTGAAAGTAGTTGTTATAACGAATAAACCCATCGTAGATAATCTGTGAGCATTCTGCGATCAGATATCTATCTGGCATAGTCGTTGTCTATGGCCCATCACGTTATAGATTGGCGATTAATGCGTCAGCAAACTCACTGCATTTAACCTCATTTGCATCATCCATAAGGCGGGCAAAATCATAGGTGACCGTTTTGTTAGCGATCGTCTTATCCATCGCACCAATTATGCGATCAGCCGCTTCATTCCAACCCAGATAGCGCAACATCATTTCGCCAGATAGTAATAGCGAGCCTGGATTGACTTTATCCAGGTTGGCATATTTAGGTGCTGTACCGTGCGTGGCTTCAAAAATGGCATGGCCAGTGTCGTAGTTAATATTGCCACCAGGCGCAATACCAATGCCACCGACTTGGGCTGCCAGTGCATCCGACAGATAATCGCCATTGAGATTCATGGTCGCAATGACATCAAACTCTTCGGGTCGGATCAGTACTTGTTGCAGTGTGATATCCGCTATTGCATCTTTGATTAAGACCTTGCCCTCTTTTTCAGCTTGTTGCATTTCAGCTTGCGCTACTTGCGTGCCTTTTTCGGCAGAGGTTCTCTCCCAGATATTCCAACTATACGTTTCATTATTAAATTCTGTGTCAGCCAATTCATAACCCCAGTTACGAAATGCACCTTCAGTAAATTTCATGATGTTCCCTTTGTGGACAAACGTCACGCTCTTGCGTTTGTTGGCAATGGCATATTTTATAGCGGCGCGGACCAGACGGCAGGTCCCTTCTTGAGAGATCGGTTTTATGCCTATACCACAGGTATTCGGAAAGCGTATTTTTTGATAAAAAGTGGGAAAGGTTTTTTTCAGCAATGCCAGAAATTTTTTATTTTCTTCGCTACCCTGTTCAAATTCAATACCAGCGTAAATATCTTCCGTGTTTTCACGAAAGATCACCATATCGATCGATTCAGGATGGTTGACGGGCGAAGGTACGCCTTTATACCAACGCACAGGCCGTAAGCAGACATATAAATCCAGGATTTGTCGTAATGCGACATTCAATGAACTTATGCCGCCGCCAATGGGTGTTGTCAACGGGCCTTTGATTGCGACCAGAAATTCTCGGCAGGTTGCAATCGTTTCATCAGGTAACCAGGTGCCAGTAATTCGATTGGCCTTTTCTCCAGCATAAACCTCAAGCCATTTAACGGCTTTGTTACCGGCATAGGTTTTCTCAACAGCCGCATCCATAACACGTCGTGCTGCCTTCCAGACATCAGGCCCGATGCCATCACCTTCAATAAAAGGAATGACGGGGGTATCGGGTACATTTAATTTGCCATTTTTAATTGAAATTTTTTTTCCATCGGCAGGGGCTTTTTTTGGTTCGGCCAAAACGGTGTCTCCCTTTATTATTTTAAGGATTCCATTTTAACCTTTTTAGCAATTAGTAGAAAGTGGCTTTAATAATTGACACAGGGCAAGAAATCAAATATTTTTGTACAATTAAAATGTGCCGATTTGAAATCAGCTTGCGGGCGCAATAAAAATACCGCTAAAGAGACAACCTGCTTTAGCTGAAGCTGAATGTGGGTCACCTGCTTGGTTGCAGGTAGTAGACGCAGGTAGTAGACACAGGTAGTAGACAAGTTGTTCACGCATCCCCTCACATTCACTCAGCCGTACCTATACAGGCTGCCTCCTGGTTAATCGTAATTATAATGAGGATATCATAATGTCTGACACTGAAGATAAACCATTAGGCTCAAATACCCTTGCTGTTCGAGCCGGGCAAGTGCGGAGTCAAGAAGGTGAGCATAGCGAACTGATATTTGCGAGTTCGAGTTATGTCTTTGCCACTGCGGCTGAGGCGGCCGCACGTTTTGCCGGGGATAGCCCGGGTAATATTTACTCGCGGTTTACCAATCCCACCGTCCGCACATTTGAACAACGTCTGGCGGCATTAGAACACGGTGAACGTTGTATAGCCACCTCTTCGGGCATGAGTGCCATACTCTGTACGTTACTCGGCTTACTAAAAGCGGGCGATCATATTGTGTCATCGCGCAGTATCTTTGGTACAACGGTTAATTTGTTATCAAACATATTGCCCAAGTACAGTATTACCACGACCTTTGTTGCACTCAGCAATTATGAGGATTGGGAACGCGCGATCACGCCCACCACAAAACTGCTCTTTCTGGAGACACCCTCAAACCCACTGACTGAGATCGCTGACATCTCCAGATTGGCTGATATTGCCCATCATGCGGACACTCTCCTGATTGTCGATAATTGTTTCTGTACACCCTGCTTGCAATTACCCTTGAAATTGGGGGCGGATATCGTCATTCATTCTGCAACAAAATATCTGGATGGACAGGGACGCTGTGTGGGTGGCGCTATTGTGGGTAGTGATGCCTTGCTTGGTGAAGATATCCATGCCTTTTTGCGTAATGGCGGCGCGAGCATGAGTCCGTTTAATGCCTGGGTATTTTTGAAAGGATTGGAGACATTGTCTATTCGTATGCAGGCACATTGTCGCAATGCACAGAAGGTCGCAGAATGGCTGAGTAATCAAACATTTGTCAAGCGAGTCTATTATCCTGGTCTCAAGTCGCATCCGCACTATGCGTTAGCCGCTACGCAACAATCGGCAGCGGGCGGCATTGTCAGCTTTGAGGTAAGTGGCGGCAAGGCCGCGGCGTGGAAGTTTATTGATGCAACCAAACTTTTTTCCATTACCGCAAACCTGGGTGATACCAAGAGCACCATTACGCATCCTGGTAGTACAACACATCATAAATTGAGTGCAGAGCAACGTTTGGCAATGGGCATCAACCCAGGTTTAATCCGCTTGTCAGTGGGTCTTGAGGAGGTGTCTGACTTAATCAATGACCTGGATCAGGCGCATCAAGGATAAGGATGACCATAAATATTAGATTGATCTAACCCGTTATTATTGGTTAAACTGTCTCACCGCTGAAGAGATGTCTTAGCAAAAATCTTTAACTACAAACATTAAATAAAAGAGTGGCCGACCCTCTATTATTTACTAAAGTTTTTTTTCACTGGAGGATATTTGACATGTCTGGACGTAACTTTTTATTTATTCCCGGCCCCACGACGGTGCCGCGCCGTATTCAGAATGCAATGAACATCGAGCAAGAAGACATGCGTGCGCTGGATTTACCTGAATTTACCAAACCACTTTATGAAGATATGAAAAAAATCTTCAAGACTAAGACAGGTCGTGTGTTTATTTTCCCTGCCTCAGGTACGGGTGGTTGGGAATCAGCAGTCGCCAATACCTTAAATGTTGGTGACAAGGTTTTGATGTCTGGTTTCGGCCATTTTTCAAATCTTTGGATTGATCTTTGCCAACGCTGGGGTCTGGATGTACAGGCATTGGCAGAAGCATGGGGCGATGGTGTGCCAGTTGAGAAGTATGCAGACATTTTAGCTGCCGACAAGCAGCATGAGATCAAAGCAGTCTTCGCCACCCACAACGAAACAGCGACAGGTGTCGCATCAGATATTGCGGGTGTACGCAAGGCATTGGATGCTTGCAATCATCCAGCATTATTATTTGTCGATGGTGTGAGTTCTATCGGTTCAATCGATTTTCGCATGGACGAGTGGGGCGTAGATATCTGCGTCTCTGGTTCACAAAAGGGCCTGATGTTGCCGACTGGTTTGGGTATTGTTTGTGCCAGTGAAAAGGCCTTGGCTTGTCGTGCAGGCTCTAAATTGCCAAAGACATTCTTTGATTGGAATGATCAAATCAAAACCAATGATCTGGGTTATTTTCCATATACACCACCCATGAATTTATTGCGCGGCCTACGTGCATCACTGGATATGATTTTCGAGGAAGGTCTGGAAAATGTGTTTGCTCGTCACAAGCGTATGGCAACTGCTGTACGTGCAGCAGTCAGTGCTTGGGGTATGCAACCGATTGCCACCGCTGAAAAATGGTATTCCGATACCGTAACCGCCGTAAAAGTCCCGGCAGGTTGTGATGGTAATGCAGTGGTTCGCCATGCTTACAGTTATTATAATCTGGCGCTTTCAATCAGTCTTGGCAAGATAGCAGGCCAAGCATTTCGCATCGGCCATCTTGGTGATATGAATGAGCTGATGGTGTTGACCCCAATCAATGGTGCAGAAATGAGCATGAAAGATTTAGGTTACCCGATTACATTGGGTAGTGGGGTTGCAGCCGCGCAAGCGTACTTGTGCGCAACGGCCAAGCCGCGCATAGCACAATAATCAAGCGTTAATAACAAGCATAAAATACGCATTTATCATCATTTAAACTACGACATTTCCAAAAAAGTTGCGGGCCTCGGGGGTTATTTAAGGGGTGATTGCTAATTTACAGTCGTACATTTAGCAAAAATGGAGGGTATACAATTATGAGTTTTAAGCAGTATGAACCGGCGTATGCACGCCTACAACGCAGTGAATTGGCTGTGCCGGGGTCAAATCCAGGCATGTTTGAAAAGGCGGCTAACAGTGCTGCCGATTATGTTTTTCTTGATTGTGAAGATGCTGTCGTTCCTGATGACAAGGCGCAGGCAAGAAAGAATATTATTGCAGGCTTGCATGATATTAATTGGGGCAACAAAACGCTGTCTGTGCGCATTAACGGCCTTGATACACATTATATGTATCGTGATGTGATCGATATCTTAGAACAAGCCGGCGACAAGCTCGATACCATTCTCATCCCTAAAGTCGGCACCGCTGAAGATGTCTATGCGGTTGACATGTTGGTTACCCAGATTGAAACCGCCATGGGTCTGAAAAAAAAGATAGGCCTTGAATGTTTGATTGAAACAGCCTTGGGCGGTGCTAACGTCATGGCGATTGCCCAGG
This sequence comes from uncultured Gammaproteobacteria bacterium, assembly GCA_951812995.1. GTDB lineage: Bacteria > Pseudomonadota > Gammaproteobacteria > Eutrophobiales > Eutrophobiaceae > UBA7359. The sequence goes on from CATOTD010000002.1 coordinate 618,133, forward strand.
CGAGTGCGCGACTTGAGGCCTTGCATTTTGGTGTTGCAGATTACGCCGCCAGTCTGCGTTCGCGTACTACCGTCATTGGTGGATTAAACCCGGATTATATTTGTGATGGTGCTTTGAATGATCAGTGGCATGCGGCGCAAGTGACGATGCTAACCGCTTGTCGCGCCTATGGTCTGCGTGCGATCGACGGACCGTTTGGCGACTTCAGCGATGCCGATGCCTTTCGCGAAGCGGCGCGGCGCGTTGCGGCTTTGGGTTATGAAGGTAAATGGGCGATTCATCCATCACAAATCGCGTTAGCCAATGAAGTAATGTCGCCGCCCGAGACTGAGGTGACGCGGGCGCGGCGAGTGCTAGTTGCCTTGGAAGAGGCCGCCAAGGCAGGCAAGGGTGCGGCGCAGTTAGATGGCAAGATGATTGATCTCGCATCCGAGCGTATGGCGCGCAGTGTCATTGCGCAAGCCGATCAAATCGCCGCCGATTAACTTATACATATCATAAAGGGTGACAGTATGGATATACATGAATATCAGTCAAAAGAAATTCTAGCTGACTATGGCATACCGATACTTGCGGGTGGACTTGCATACAGCCCAGAGCAAGCAGTCTATCGTGCCTTGGAAATGGGGGGTGATACCTGGGTCGTAAAGGCACAGATCCATTCAGGCGCACGCGGTAAAGCGGGGGGCATTAAAGTTTGTAAAACAGAAGAGGAGGTCTCAAAAGCAACAGAAGCATTACTCGGCGCAAAATTGATCACGAATCAAACCGGACCGCAAGGCAAGATTTGTCATCGTGTCTATGTAGAAGCCGGCTGTAATATTGCACGTGAAATCTACCTGGCCTTTGTGCTGGATCGCGCTAAGGAGAGTGTGACTGTTGTCGCGTCAGCCGAAGGTGGCATGGAGATTGAGGAACTGGCTACAACCAAACCTGAATCTATTATCAAGACTGCGGTGGAACCGGCCGTTGGGATGCAACCGTTTCAAGCACGCGAGATTGCATTTGGACTGGGTTTAGATAAAGCACAGGTCAATCAAGCGGTAACAACGCTTTTAGGATGCTATCGGGCAATGCGTGATTTAGATGCCGCTATGGTTGAGATCAATCCACTCGTGGTGACCAAAGAGGGCAATATTATCGCTGTTGATGCGAAAATGGGGTTTGACGATAACGCACTGTTTCGCCATCACAATATTGCCGAGTTACGCGACAAATCACAAGAAGATGCGCGTGAAATGCGGGCCGCCGATCGGGGTCTGAGCTACGTCGGCCTGGACGGCAACATTGGTTGTATTATCAATGGTGCTGGTTTGGCAATGGCGACCATGGATATGATCATGCACGCTGGCGGTGAACCCGCCAACTTTTTAGATATCGGCGGTGGTGCTTCACCCGAGCGCACGACCAAGGCATTCAGTTTGGTACTGTCTGATGACAAGGTTGAATGTATTCTGGTGAATATCTTTGCCGGCATTAATCGTTGTGATTGGATTGCTGAAGGTGTGGTGCAAGCAATACAAAAAATTAACATTAAAGTGCCATTAGTCGTTAGATTATCAGGCACGAATGTTGCCGCAGGCCGCAAGATTCTAAATGACAGTGGTCTGTCTATTATCATGGCCGACACACTAAAAGAGGCGGCCGATAAAGCGGTAGCGGCATGGAAACAAGCGGCGGATAAATAAAGGAGGATATGAACATGGCAATCCATTTACATGAAAATACAAAAGTGTTAGTACAAGGTTTTACGGGTCAGATAGGTTCTTTTCATGCAGCCGACATGATCAAGTACGGTACCAATATCGTCGGCGGTGTCACACCTGGCAAAGGGGGTGCTCGGCATCTGGATAGACCTGTGTTCAATACCATGAAAGAAGCCGTCACCGCAACGGGCGCAAATGCAAGCATCATCTTCGTGCCGCCCCCATTTGCGGCGGACAGTATCATGGAAGCGGCCGATGCGGGGATACGTTATTGCGTCGCGATCACCGATGGTATTCCAGCGCAGGACATGATCCGCGTTAAGCGTTATATGCGCCGCTACCGGGCCGCAGACAAAATGTTGTTAACCGGACCCAACTGTGCCGGCTCTATCAGCCCGGGAAAATGTATGGTAGGTATCATGCCGGGACATATCTATATACCCGGCAACGTCGGTATTGTGGGTCGTTCCGGTACCTTGGGTTATGAAGCCGCCTCACAAATGCAAGAAGTGGGGATTGGTGTCTCATCAAGTATTGGTATCGGCGGAGATCCTATCAACGGTAGTTCATTCAGAGATCATCTTGAAGCCTTTGAACAGGATGATGAGACCAAGGCAGTGGTCATCATCGGTGAGATCGGCGGACCACAAGAAGTTGATGCTGCAATCTGGGCGAAAGACAATATGTCTAAACCGCTGATTGCTTATGTTGCTGGATTAACGGCTCCCAAGGGTCGACGCATGGGTCATGCCGGCGCGATTATTTCTGCTGTCGGCGAGAGTGCCGCAGAAAAAGTCGAGATATTGCAAGAATGCAACGTGAATATTGTGCCCAATCCTTCCGCGTTCGCCGCAGTCGTACAAGAAGTACTGGCCAACGTTAATTAAGTTAAGGAGTGCTTAAAATGTCAAAACCTAAAGTTGTACTTACCCGTAAATGGCCAGCAATAGCAGAAGCTAAGGCGCAAGCAATGTTTGATGTTGTTTTAAATGAAAACGATCAGAAGCTGTCAGTTGCAGCACTGAAGGAAGCACTGCGCACGGCTGATGCTGTTTGCCCGACTGTATCTGATTTTCAAATTGACAAAGAGATACTGAGTGTTGCAGGTCGCAAGTGTAAGATATTGTCCAACTTTGGTGTTGGTTATAACAACATTGATACTGTAGCGGCAAAAGCGGCCGGTGTCGTGGTAACTAACACGCCTGAAGTCTTGACCGATTGTACGGCCGATGTTGCCATGGGTTTATTGTTGGCTGTTGCCCGACGTTTAGGTGAAGGCGAACGTCTGGTGCGTAACAAACAATGGGATGGCTGGTGCCCAACGCATATGTTGGCGACAAAGGTCACTGGCAAGAAACTCGGTTGTATTGGTTTCGGACGTATCGCGCAAGCCGTTGCGCAAAAAGCGCATTTTGGTTTTGGTATGGAAATCATTTTTTATGATCCGTATCCGCCCGCTACTGCAGTGATTAAAAAATTCAGCGCGACACAAAAAGATGCAGTAGAAGACGTGTTGAAAGATTCAGATTTTGTTACCTTGCACTGCCCCGGCGGTGGTGCCAATACCCATCTTATGAATGCCGATCGCTTGGGCATGATGAAAACATCGGCTTTTTTGATCAATACCGCGCGTGGCGATGTGGTTGATGAACAGGCACTCGTACAAGCGTTGCGAGACGGTGTTATTAGGGGTGCCGGGTTGGACGTGTTTGCGCAAGAGCCAACGGTTACAGAAGCATTATTGTCGATGGAGAACGTGGTGCTACTACCACACCTTGGGAGCGCAACAACCGAGACCCGTGTTGCGATGGGCTTGCGATCATTGGCTAATGTGGAGGCCTTCTTTAGCGGGAATGAACCCGGCGACCGGGTTGCATGACGATAGTCAGTCACTGCAATATGAATCAGGTATTGTGTATATGACGGTCGCACAAGTTGAGTCCAATAAACGCTCTTTGGATGCGGCCTCTGCGAGTTACGTAAAAGAAGTGGTTGGCCTATTAACCGATCAACTCACGCAAGTAATTGAACATCGTCATCATGAGATACTGCCCTATGTCCGTGGTGAGCTGGCGATACCGTCAAGTGATAAGGTGTTATTGTTGGGCATTTTACAAGCCTGGGGGATCTGGTTTCAGCTACTCAATATAGCAGAAGAAAATACGGGTATGCGGCGGCGGCGCATGGCTGAAAAAAAACTGAAACTAGAAAATATACCGGGCACGTTTGCCTATGTCTTTAAACAAGCCTGTGATTCAGGGATTAGCGAACACGATATTCAAAAATTACTGAATGTCGCACATATACGGCCAACTTTCACCGCCCATCCCACCGAGGCTAAACGTGTTACTGTGCTGGCCATACATCGGCGCATTTATGTCTTGTTATATCGCCTGGAAAGTGAGCGTTGGACGGCGAGAGAACGCGATAAATTTATCGATGCCTTACGTAATGAAATTGACTTGCTTTGGTTAACGGGTGAAATTCGTTTAGAAAAACCATCCGTCGCGCAAGAAATTGCCTGGGGATTGCATTTCTTTGAACAGTCTTTGTTTGAACGGATACCAGAGACCCATGAAAAATTAAAATGGGCCTTAAAACAAACTTACCCAGATGTTGATTTTAGACTCTTGCCGTTTTTTCAATTTGGTTCATGGATTGGGGGTGATCGTGATGGTAATCCATTTGTAACGAATGAGGTTACTAAAGATGCCTTGTTAAAGAGTCGGCGCATGGTATTACAACATTACATAAAACGACTGGAAAAACTGATCGGCAAACTGAGTGTGTCGAGTGCCAATGTCACCTTATCAGAAACCTTTATACAAAACTTGGCCGCGATACTGGCAGGTATTGATGAACTTGAACATGTGACGGAAAGAAACCCGGGCGAGGTATTCCGTCAATTTTTGACATGTATGTCAGTAAAATTGCGCGGCACATTGAACAATGAAGAAGAAGGTCATTTCAGTGCAATACGCTATATTGATGCGGATGAATTTATCACTGAGCTGAAACAATTGATGTTTGGTCTGCGCCAAGCAGGCTGTCGGCAATTGGCGCGTTCATTTGTCATGCCGCTATTACAAGAAGCCGAGGCCTTTCGTTTTCGTACAGTGCGTTTGGATTTGCGTGAAAATTCAACCACCACCAACCATACGTTGGTCTCGATCTGGAAGGCAATGCAAGCGAGCGATACAGCACCCGCAACAGATAGTGAAGAATGGCGGACATGGTTGCTGGCAGAATTGGACAAACCGCTGGGTAATAAGCTACCGACCTTTTCCAATCTTGATGATGTTGCCGCATCCACGCTGGGCTTGTTTCAGATGTCGGCCGAGATGATGGATAAGCTGGATCGTGAGGCGTTGGGTCATTTTATTTTGTCAATGACGCAATCAGTCAACGATATTCTTGGCGTTTATGTATTGGCAAAGATATCAGGTTTGTTCGCGGGTGATAAAGGCAATGAATATAGTCGCTTGCCGATTGTGCCTTTATTCGAAACCATTGACGACCTGCAACGTAGCCCCGAGATAATGAAAACATTATTGAGGCTGTCGGTCGTCCAACGTTCGGTTAAAGGATTAAACGGTGTGCAAGAGATCATGATTGGTTATTCCGATTCCAATAAAGACGGCGGTTATCTGACTGCGAACTGGGAATTGACCAAGGCACAAATGAATCTTACCAAGGTAGCGCAAGAAACAGGCATCCCGATCTCCTTTTTTCACGGTAGAGGCGGATCTGTCAGTCGCGGCGGTGCGCCCACGGGTCATGCGGTCGCCGCCCAGCCCGCAGGTTCAATTCATGGACAAATGCGTATTACCGAACAGGGTGAAGTCGTATCATCGAAGTATGCCAATGAAGGCACGGCGCAATATCAAATAGAGTTACTGGCCGCGAGTGTGTTTGAACACACTTTGAAATCTTTAAACGAAGACAAGTTAAAACCGAATCCTGATTTTGACACAGCAATGGAACGTCTTTCCGAACTTGCCTTTAACAAGTATCGTGAATTGATCGAAACGGACGGGCTGCTTGATTATTACAGTGCCGCAAGTCCAGTCGAAGAACTGGCGAAGATGAATATCGGTTCGCGTCCCGCCAGACGCTTTGGCGCAAAATCGCTAAACGATCTAAGGGCAATCCCCTGGGTCTTTGCCTGGACGCAAAATCGGCATCTGGTGCCAGGGTGGTATGGCGTTGGTACGGCATTAAAATCATTTATTGATGCACGCGGTGCAGAAAACGAACAGTTACTAAGCAATATGTTTCATGAAACCCGTCTGTTCCGTCTGGTTATTGATGAGGTTGAAAAAACCCTGTCATTAGTCGATCTGGATGTTTCGGCATCGTATTCAAAACTTGTCGAAAATGAAAAAATACGCGATACCCTATTCAACAAAATCGTTGCAGAATATCACTTGACGGTAGCGATGGTCTTGCAGATAACGGGCGAAAAAGAACTCAGCGAACGCTTCAAAAAATTCAGTCGCAAACTCCATCGCCGTTTTCCGGTGTTACATCAAGCAGGCATGGAACAAGTACAATTAGTAAAAGAATTTCGTTGTCGGGAAGAGGGCGATGACCTGTCGGAAGGGTTGATGCCTTTATTGTTGTCGATAAATTGTATTAGTGCTGGATTGGGCTGGACCGGATGATCGCCGCCCTGCCGTTGACCACTTTTTAGTGATATTCTGGCTGTATTTTGAAGGACTTCTGAAGTAAAAATCGCCAGTCATATCACTTACACTGTTTTTGTTCTTCCTACCTTACCGATGTTCCTTGTGTTTCCTTGGCTCATAGGCAAGTTTGGCTTTTATGGGGCCATTGTTGGGAGCATTGCGTTGACCGCAATATACCTGTATTTGTTTAATCTGCTTTCAGAAATCATCGGATTTTGTAGCCGGATGCTGTGCTGGATAAAGTCGTCCATACCGAAAGAAAAGAGCCAAAATGAACATTCATTATATCCATCTGTTTTTTGCTATTTTGCTTGAAGTAACAGGTACGATGTTGTTACCAGCCTCGCAGAATTTTACGCGTTTGCTACCCACCGCTGGACTCGCGGTCTGTTATCTGGTGGCGTTTTATTTGCTCACCTTTGCCATTCGCACTATTCCAGTGTCGATTGTCTATGCCACCTGGTCGGGCTTGGGCATTTTCACGATTGCCATCGCCAGCACGGTGATCTTCAAACAACCCTTGTCTTGGCCGGCTGTTCTGGGCCTGTTTTTGATCGTTGTGGGTGTTATTCTGGTCAATCTTTACAGTCCTGCTCACGGCTAGAAAAATTAGGAGAAAGCAATGAATTTAGATCCTCTTTTTACCGCATTACCAGTCACCCCGTTACCGAACCGTGCAGGTAGCACTGGTGAACAACCGGATGCCCGCTGTGGGTCGGGTCGGGTCAAGCGTGGTCGGGCTGGGCGTGGGTCGGGTTGAGTCGGGCTGGGTCAAGCTGGACTGGACATGTATAGCCTTAGTGCAAAGGCCTCAGATTTACACTGCAAGATTCAAGCAAGATATGAATTAAGTCTGCCCTGGACTTCTGCATTCTTAGCGCCGTAAGCGACAGACCCCTGTACCACTACGCAGGGCACGAAAAGAAAAATACGTTTTTTTCTTTTCTCACAAAACTAATGATTTATAATCATTGATTTTGGCGACACCTCCCTATGTCGCAGTGACCTCTGACTTAATGCAGATGTCTCTAAACGCTTATTAATACAGTTCAGACAATAAAATGATCAAGGTTGGTGTTGTGGGTGCGACAGGCTATACCGGAATCGAACTACTTCGGTTGTTATCCGTGCATGAAGCCGTGGCGTTAAAAGTAGTCACCTCAAGCGCTGCAAAAGGCAAGACGGTTGCGGATGTCTGTACTGGTTTGCGCGCACATATCGATCTTGCCTTTGTTGAACATGACAACGAACAACTGAACGATTGTGATGTTGTCTTTTTTGCAACACCTCACGCCACCGCCATGCATTATGTGCCAAAATTAATTGCGCAGGGTTGCAAGGTAATTGATCTGTCTGCGGATTTTAGAATTCAAGACCCAAGGGTTTGGGAGCAGTGGTATCAGGCGCAACACGCCTGCCCGACAATGCTGGCCAGTGCTGTCTATGGATTGCCAGAACTCAACCGAGAGCGGATTCAGGATGCCTGCCTAATAGCAAACCCAGGTTGCTATCCAACCGCCATCACCCTCGCTTTATTACCCGCGATAAAACAGGACTTGATCGATACTGATCATATCATTGCGGATGCCAAGTCAGGTGTGAGTGGTGCTGGGCGCAAGGCAACACTTGCGACACAATTTTCTGAAGTATCCGACTCTTTCAAGGCCTACGCCGTAGCTGGCCACAGGCATCTGCCAGAGATCATACAAACACTAAACGAGATTCAGACCAGGCAAGATGTTAAACTGACCTTTGTACCACATTTAGTGCCGATGAATCGAGGCATTTTTGTAACCATTTATGTTAGACAAAATGATAATACGGTGTCCATGCAAAAACACTATACCGAGTTTTATGCCAGGGAAGAATTTGTTGATGTTATGCCCTGTGGCGCATATCCAGACACGGCTTCAGTCAGGGCGAGCAATACCTGTAGGATTGCTATTCAACCTGGTGGCAGTGAATCTCAACCTACCGTGATATTGGCGGTGATTGACAATCTTGTGAAAGGCGCGGCCGGGCAGGCAATTCAAAATATGAATATCATGTTCGGTCTAGATGAAACAATGGGGCTGGCCATGCCTGGCTTAATTCCCTGAAGCGATATTTGTCATGTCCATGTTGGTAGTAAAAAAGCATCGTGCGTTTGCAACTATACTTGCTGTTGTATTCGGTAATGCAGTGCTCTCTTTTGTTGTGTGGTTGCTGTTGGATGTAAGTCATCGGCATTTTATTGAGAGCCAAATATCGCAAAACGAAGATCATCGTTTACTCTTAAATGCGCATCAAAATCTTGAAAACGAAAATAAGACGTTGCGAGATAAAATCATCACGCTTGAACGTTTGCTACAAGTTGATAAGCAAATTGCTGTTAATTTACAAAATGAAATTAAAGCACTACAAGATGACGTGTATCGCCTTAAAGGCGAGTTGGAGTTCTACGAGGGCATTATGTCGGCAACAACCGAATCCAAGGGACTCAATATACAAGGCCTCCATATTGAAGCGACAGGACCAAAACAGTATCATTTTAAACTGATATTAACCAATGTTGCAAAAAATGCTAACCATGTCAAGGTAACACTGGACATGTCAATTGAAGGAATGGGCGAGTCGGGATCGCAGACCCTCCCACTTGATAAAGTGATTGCAGGCAGTAAACCGAATGTTGGTATAGAATTTAAGCACTTTGAACGAATTGAGGGGAGTCTACACTTTCCGCCAGGATTCACGCCGCTACGAGCGATAGTTGATTTACGACGAAAAGGTTCACAAAAATCAATCGTAAAAAGAGTATTCAAATGGCCTGTCAATATGCCGGTTGAGGAGTAAAATAAAAATATGTTCGGAAAATCCAAAAAACGCAAAACAACACGTATTGACACGTTAATAGGGCAACACAGTGAAATACAGGGTGATATCCGTTTTACGGGTGGTCTGCACCTTGATGGTACTGTAAAAGGAAATGTCATTGCCGAAAATGATGGTCGTTCCATGTTGTCGCTTAGCGAGTGTGGAAAAGTTGAAGGTGAAGTAAGCGTCCCTTATGTTACTATCAATGGTGTCGTAATCGGCGATGTGCATGGTAGTGAACATGTTGAACTCACATCAAAAGCAAGGGTCACAGGCAATGTGTACTACAATATGGTAGAAATGGTGGCGGGTGCTGAAGTGAACGGAAAACTGATTCATTCCCCTGAGACACCTGATTCGTCACTGACAGTCAATCATGCTGAACCACTCAAAACAAGCGATTAAATAATTACTGGTTGGAAAAAATATGAACTCCGTTGAAGAAGCAATCCCAAGCCCACTGATTTTTAGTGAGGCTGCAGCTAATAAAGTCAAAGAACTCATTGAAGAAGAAGGTAATGCGGCATTGAAATTACGTGTTTTTATTTCTGGTGGTGGTTGCTCTGGATTTCAATATGGCTTTACCTTTGATGAAGAAATCGGTGAAGGTGACACGGTTGTTGAAAATGCAGGGGTGACATTATTGGTTGACCCGCTGAGTTTTCAATATTTGTCGGGTGCTGAAATTGATTATTCTGAAGGCATGGAAGGCGCGCAGTTTGTTATTCGTAATCCAAACGCAACCACTACCTGTGGCTGCGGTTCGTCCTTTTCTGTTTGATGCTTAAAAAAAGCGTTATACAGCCTCTCTCGATTAGAATAGTGGGTCAGGGCTTGAGCGGGTCGTATCATACTGTATGGAGTCAGGCTGCCGGGTCACAGTTGTCGATTTTGGTGCCTGTTCTAATCTGAATACTTCAAAAATTGCCTCTGGATTATTGGCACCTGCAAGTTGCCCAGTAGCCGGATCAATACGCACATTGATCAATCCCTTAGGCCTTTCCATGATTGACTCTGGCGTTCCTTCAAGTGCCACTCTCATATAATCGATCCACATCGGTAACGCCGCTTTTGCGCCAGTTTCGCCACTGCCTAGCGGTCGGAATTTGTCGAAGCCAACCCAACAGACCGCGACTATGTTGGCATTAAAACCAGAGAACCAGGCATCATATTGATCATTTGTTGTACCAGTTTTTCCAGATAGATCGTTTCGATTTAATTGTAATGCCCGCCGACCCGTACCATTTTTTATGACATTGCGGGTAATGGAATTCATGATCCAGATATTTTGTGCGCTGACAACACGAGGAGCATAGCGCTTGGCAATGTTTAGATCTTCTGTACCAGATGGCGTTATTGTTGCATTGCTTTTATCGCCAGCATTTTCTGATTTTGTGTCAATAGATGCCACACTATCATTTTCAATACATTTATTGCATACGGTCAATGGATCAGCTTGAAAAACCACCTCGCCATTATAGTCTTTTATCTGATTGAGATAGTAGGGGTCGATCAAATAGCCACCATTCGCAAAAACACTGTACCCACGGGCAAGATCCCATGGTGTTATTTCGGCACTGCCCAGAGACAGTGACAGATTGTGTGGTAGCTGGTTTACATCGAAACCAAATTTTTGAATATGTTCGATGGCGAAAGGAATGCCAATAGCGTATAGCAACTTGATCGATACCAGGTTGCGAGAATGCGTTAATGCATATCTTAATCGGGTCGGCCCATAATTTTTACGGCTGTAATTTTCAGGACGCCAGCCATCTTTAGTGCTTGAGTCATCAAAGACTATAGGCGCATCATTAATCAGTGTTGCCGCAGTCATGCCGTATGCAATGGCGGCCGAATATATAAATGGTTTAAATCCAGATCCGGGTTGCCTGCGTGCTTGCGTAATTCGATTAAATTTATTTTTATAGAAATCAAAACCCCCGACCAAGGCGACCGTTGCGCCATCATGCGGTGCCAGCGATACCAGTCCGCCTTCGACAGCGGGTATTTGCGTGAGTGCCCAATCACCATTTTCAGTTTCTATTAAACGAATAACATCGCCAGGTGATAAAATTTCATCCGCCGTTTCCAGTTTGCCGCCGCGACGATTTTCTGTGATGTATTTTCGCGCCCATTGCAATCCTTCCCAGTCAATCTCTATTGCCCCGATACCAGCAATATAGGCCGTGACGGATTGTTTATTAACTTGAGTTACTAACCCTGGGTACAGATTGCCTAGTGTTGGAAAGCTTTTAAGCAAAGCCTTGATATCATATTCAGTCTTTGTTTGTATAGCGTCTATGTGATGTTCCGGACCTCGGTAACCATGTCGTTTATCATAGGCGAGTAAAGCATTGCGCAATGCTTGATTGGCGGCGTTTTGATTTTTGTCGCGAATGGTTGTTGTTACTGTTAGTCCGTTACTGTAGGCAGTCTCACCTTGTTCTTGGACTAAATCTCTTCTGATCATTTCCGCGATATAGGGTGCTTCTACAATAATATCAGCGGTATGCAGAGAAGCACTTATCGGCGAATTTGAGGCCTGGTCATATTCATCTTGCGTGATATATGAAAGCGATAACATCCTTCGCAGTACATAATTTCTACGCAACAGGGCACCTTCAGGATCAGTTATCGGATTAGCCTCCGATGGTTTCTGCGGCAGACCTGCGATCATCGCAATTTGAGGCAGGTTTAATGCGTTGATATCGACACCATAATATACTTGCGCCGCAGCAGCGATACCGTACGCTCTTTTTCCGAAATATATTTTATTCAAATAAAGCTCAAGGATTTCATCTTTGCTTAGTTCACGTTCTATTTTAAATGATAGAAATATCTCCGCTAATTTTCTGAGGTAGGTCTTCTCACGGCTCAAGAAAAAATTTCTCGCAACCTGCATTGTTATTGTGCTGCCACCTTGTTTTTTTGAACCGGTTTTTATTAAATAATAAAAGGCTCTTGTAAGGCCTTGCCAATCAACGCCAGGGTGGTCATAAAAGCGATCATCTTCGGCTGCTAGAAAAGCTTGAATCAATTTAGGTTGCACATATTCAATATTAATCGGCGTGCGTTTTTTTTCTCCAAACTCGGCAATGAGTGATAAATCGGCACTATAAATTCGTAATGGTACTTGCAATTTTACATTCTTTAGAGTTGCTATATCGGGTAGCTCAGGGATCACATACCAAGATATAATTAGGGTTGCCAGAATGCCCAAAACCATTATTGAGAGCAGAAAATTAAAGAAAAAGCGCAACATCTTGTGTAGATAATACATCAATCAAACTATATATTCTGTTTTTTAACGAAAATGTAAAATTGAAGACATTAACATTACGTTAAAAACTTCAAAAATTTATTGTTTTTTACATTTCTCTTGGCTATAGTAGCTGAAGTAAGTTAATGTTATATTACATATATAAGCCATAACTAATGACTACAAAAGGAAAAAATAGTGTTTTCTTTTAATAAAAAGTCCGTTCCAATATTAGGTATCGATATAAGTGCAACTGCAATAAAGTTGCTCGAACTTAGCCGCAGTGGTAACAGATACCGCGTGGAAAGTTATGCCGTTGAGCCGTTGCCTGCTAATTTAGTCACCGACAAAATTATAAGCGATATTGAGCAAGTCGGCGAGGCTGTCGCACGAGCAGTCAAAAAAGCTAGAACACGGACTAAACACGCTGCCGTTTGTGTTGCTGGTTCTTCAGTTATTACGAAAGTTATCAATATGCCTGCCGGGCTTTCTGATGATGAAATGGAAAATCAAATTCATATTGAGGCCGATCAATATATCCCCTTTCCCCTTGAAGAGGTGGCTATGGATTTTGAGGTTATTGGAGAACCTCAAGAAGGTTCTGACAGTGTAGATGTATTGCTTGCCGCATCACGCAGTGAAATAGTAGACAATGTTGTTGCTGCTTTAGAGGTAGGCGGACTTACGCCCAAGATTGTTGATATAGAAGCTTTCGCTATTGAAAACACAATAAAATTAATAAGTGATGATTTTATAGAAAGTGTAGCGAAAGATGCGGTTGCGGTGGCAGACGTTGGTTCTGCGGTAACGACCTTTAGCGTCTTGGAAAACATGCAGACAATCTATTCACGCGAAGAAACATTTGGCGGTGCGCAATTAACGGAAGATATTCAACGTCGGTATGGTTTGTCCTATGAAGAGGCGGGCTTGGCCAAAAAACAAGGCGGTTTGCCAGATAATTATGGGCCTGAGGTTCTGGATCCTTTCAAAGATAATATGGCTTCACAAATTGGACGGGCTTTGCAATTCTTTTATTCATCCAGTCAAATAAGTGCTGTTGATACCCTTATTCTTGCAGGTGGTTGTGCATCAATACCTGACATTACTGAAGTAGTAGAAGCAAAGTTGGACGTTAAGACGATAATTGCAAATCCCTTTGCAAACATGGCAGTGGCTTCGAAAATTCAGACAAAAAGTCTTATGAATGATGCACCAGCGATGATGATCGCCTGTGGTTTGGCACTAAGAGGAGAAGGCTAATGTCTACAATTAATTTACTCCCATGGCGTGAGGAGCGGCGTAAAGAACTAAAAACGCAGTTTGTAGCATCTGCCGTGGTTATTACATTGTTAGCCCTGATTTTTTGGGGTATCGGGCATTTTTACCATGCTCAATTAATTGATGTTCAAAATAGTCGTATTGCGCTTATAGATAGCAATATTGAAGTGCTTGATAAAAAGATTGCAGAAATAAAAGAGCTTGAAAAACAAAAAGAACGGCTATTGTCACGAATGCGCGCTATTGAACAATTACAAGGCAATAGACCCTTGATTGTACGTTTTTTTGATGAATTGATTGAGAGTTTACCGGAAGGGTTGACAGTATCTGATATTCAGCAAAGTGGATCGAATATTACGGTAAATGGACTGGCACAATCCAATGCACGAATTTCTGCTTTTATGAGAAAACTCGAAAGTTCAGAATGGTTAGCAAACCCTAATTTGAAAGTGATTCAAGAATCCAATGCTGGCGGGGAAGAAAAGCTCGTAAATAATTTTACCCTCACCTTTTCACAGGTTGTGCCTAAAGTGGAGGTTAAAGATATATGAGTTTCATAGATGATATAAATAACCTGGATCCCAGTAATCCTGGTGTCTGGCCTATGCCATTCAAAATAATTGTGTTTGTTATTTTATTCGTGCTTATATTGGTTGGCGGTTGGAAATTCGACATAACAGACCAGCGCACGGAACTGGTCAGTCTGGAGCAGAAAGAAAAAGAACGGTTAGAGGTTTTGGATATCCGGCAGAGAAAATCTGCAAACCTGAATGCTTTAAAAGATCAGATGAAAGAGATGGAGCAAAATTTTGGTGATATGGTGCGTCAACTGCCAAACAATACTGAAGTCGCAGGTTTGTTGATAGACATTTCTCAGACAGGATTGGGAGCAGGTTTAGAATTTAAATTATTTCAACCAAGTGGTGAGTCGCCAAAAGAATTTTATGCTGAGCTACCTATCAATATCTCGGTCGTTGGTGGCTATCATGAATTGGGCGATTTTGTCAGTGGTCTTGCGGCATTACCAAGAATTGTAACGACACACGATATAGTGATTCAGCCTATAGGCGACTCTTATAGCGATGGAACTCCTTTGTTGCAAATGCAGGCAATAGTTAGAACATATCGTGCACTTGAACAAGAGTAAAGAATAATGAAATCCCGTATTCAGACAAACAAATATTTAAAGGTCATTATCTGTTTATCAGTTATAACCATATTTTCAGGTTGTGTCTCAAGAGATATTGGCGACCTTGAAAGTCAGATTTCCGAACTTATGGGAAGGCCGGGAGGGCGTATTGAGCCATTGCCTGAAATAAAACCATACGAAGCTTATGCTTACCAATCAGGAAAAATAGACGCGCATAATCCATTTAAACTGTTTTATGTTATAGCACCGCCAAAAGTTGAAGAAAGTTTGGCTGATAACGCTTTAACAGAAGAGATGGAGCGTGAAATTGTAAATCGCAATCGCGAAGAGTTGGAGCAGTATGAACTAGACAGTTTGCGCATGGTTGGGACGATTGAAAACGACAGTAATAATTGGGCTGTGGTGTTAGATCCGGATGGTGTGATACATCGCGTAGGTGTAGGTAATTATCTTGGTTTAAACATTGGCAAGGTTATCAATATTTTCGAGGATCGAATTGAACTCAGAGAAATTATTCAAGATAGTAGCGGTCGTTGGGAAGAACGTGAGGCCGCAATTGCTTTGGTAGAAGAGTAGTTTGATTATTGAGGTATTAAAAAAGACTTGTCAGCAGAAGATTAACATTTAATAAAGGTTATAAAATCATGATAACTAAATTAGAAAATTTTACGCGCATATTATTGTTTTCGGTATTGGGATTAATAAATATATCCGCTTATGCAATCTCATTGGACGATGTTAGTTTCGCATCATTGCCGGGTGAACGTGTTCAAATTAAACTTACTTTATCAGAGATGCTCCCTGCCGATCCATTAAGTTTTACCACTGATAATCCGTCCAGAATTGCGCTTGATTTTCCAAATACATCATTAAATTTAGCTGAGAAATCACAGGTTATCGGAATTGGTATGGCCAATAGTATAAATGCCGTTGAAGCGGCGGGTCGAACACGGGTTGTAATCAACCTAACTCAATCCGTTGCGTATGATATAAATGTTGAAGGCAATACGGTTATTTTAAACTTGGAAAATGGGACAGTTGGCATGGCATCGCCCGCATTGACCAGTGCAAGTAGCCAACAAAATACATCAGGATCTTTTCGAGGTTTAGAATCTATTGACTTTCGTAGAGGCGAAAATGGCGAAGGCAGGATTATCGTCGAGTTATCTGAGCCTTCTATCCCAATAGATATGGGCATAGAGGCCGGCAAAGTCGTAATAAATTTTATTGATACACAGCTACCGGCGAATCTTGATAGAAAGCTGGACGTAATAGATTTTGCCACGCCAGTAAAAGAAATAGATACAGTAGCCGCTGGTAATAATGTAAAAATGACAATCAGTGCGGTTTCGGAAGATTATGATCACTTAGCATATCAATCTGAAAATCAGTACACAATAGAATTTAAGCCCATGACTAAAGAAGATAGGGAATTGCAACAGAAAAATAAGTTCAAATACACAGGCGAGCGATTGTCTTTGAATTTCCAAAGCATTGAAGTCAGAGCCGTGTTGCAATTAATAGCTGATTTTACGGAATTAAACCTGGTGACCAGTGACGCTGTAAGTGGAAATGTAACGTTGCGATTGAAAAATGTCCCATGGGATCAGGCACTTGATATTATTTTAAAATCACGCGGCTTAGGTATGCGACAAGCTGGTAATGTGATTATGATCGGGCCTTCAGAAGAAATCACAGCACGCGAACGTCTCGAACTAGAAGCGAATCGCCAGATTGAAGAATTAGCACCATTGCGTACGGAGTTTGTGCAGATTAACTACGCCGATGCCAATGATTTAATGGGACTTATACAGGCCTCAGAAAACAGCCTATTGTCTGAACGTGGCAATGTGTCGATAGACGCACGCACAAACACCCTTGTCGTACAAGATGTGGCAAGTAGTCTTGAAGCGATTAGAACGTTGGTTACCAAGCTCGATATCCCGGTCCGGCAAGTCTTGATTGAGTCGCGTATTGTGAATGCTGATGAGTCCTTTGCGAAAGATATTGGTGTGCGTTTTGGGTATAGTAAGGATACCAAGAAAGGTCCAAGTAGTAGAGCTGACATCGGCGAGGCTGGATCAGCGGATCCTTTCGTTGCAATTGGTGGCGGCAACGAAGGCAATATATCTTATGGTGGTGTTGGAACTGGGTTTGTTACGGGTGAAAATGAAAACTACATTGTTGATTTACCAGCGACACCTGTTTCTGGGAGCGCGACATCATTAATGCTGGCAGTCGGCAAAGTAGGTTCTTACTTATTGCAATTGGAGTTATCTGCTTTAATTGCTGAAGGCCGGGGTGAAAATATTGCAAGTCCGCGCGTTATTACATCAAACCAGAATGAAGCCAAGATAGAACAAGGTGTGCAGATACCGTATCAAGAAGCATCATCAAGTGGTGCTACCGCCACATCATTTCAAGATGCGGTATTAAGTTTGCGTGTAACACCGCAGATTACACCCGATGATAATATCATCATGGACCTGGAGGTAAGTCAGGATACAGTCAACGATAATTTCACTCCTCCAGGGATCAATACAAGAAGCGTTGCAACGCAGGTATTGGTTGAAAATGGTGAAACCGTTGTTTTAGGGGGTGTTTATACTTCTAGAGAAAGTAAATCTGTTAGTAAAACGCCATTCTTTGGCGACCTACCTTATGTCGGATTTCTATTTAAAAGCACATCAAATCGTGCAAGTAAAGAGGAATTGCTGATATTCATCACACCGAAGATATTGAAAGACAGCTTTACAATTTAATCAACAATAAACGCTCCAATATTTAAAGGGATGTGCCGGTTAGGGTGCATCCCTTTTGCTGTTATAAAAGCCATTGATGTACTGGAATATCTCCGTTTCGGCTTGCCTACGAGTTTTCCAGTCCTACCGCCATATAAGTTCAGCCTGCATCGTCTTGAAGAAAGACTCAACAACAGCATTATCATAACAATCTCCTTTGCTACTCATCAACACCTGAAAGCCATGCTCGTACAATATCCGCTGATAATCATGCGCACAGTACTGACTACCGGTAGTGTAAAGAATCTTTCGCACTTTCTGATTTGGTAGTGTCAATTTTCTTTCGCACTTTCTGATTTGGCTTTCCCTTAAATCTGGTTGTTACGCGATCTGAAAATCCTTTTCTTTATCCATCTCTTGGAGCAAATCCATGTTCAGATATTTCCGCGTTCCCCACTTGGAAGCCTCTAAAAACCGTGCATTTTGTGGTACGATCTGATTCACTTGATGTGGGAGGATTTTGTTTATGCACGCACCTGGATTGTTTGATTTGACGGATCATTTGGCGCGTTCTTTATCCATCTCTTGGAGCAAATCCATGTTCAGATATTTCCGCGTTCCCACTTGGAAGCCTCTAAAAACCGTGCATTTTGTGGTACGATCTGATTCACTTGATGTGGGAGGATTTTGTTTATGCACGCACCTGGATTGTTTGATTTGACGGATCATTTGGCGCGGCTTTCGGCGATGGGAGATCCGCTTGAGGTTTTGGAGCGGCACGTTGATTTCGAAGTGTTTCGCCCAGTTCTTGTTGAAGCACTTGGCTATGGGGAACGTCCCAAAGGTGGTCGCCCGCCCTATGATGCCGTTGTGATGTTCAAGGTGCTGGTGTTGGCCTCGATGCACAATCTGAGCGATGAGCGGATGGAGTTTCTCATTCGTGACCGTTTCAGTTGGCTACGGTTCCTGGGATTTCAAATCGGGGAGCCGACACCTGATCAGAAGACGATCTGGCTTTTCAGAGAGAAGCTGACCTAGGCGGGTGTCTTCAAGGCCCTGTTTGCCGCGTTTGAAGCTCAGCTCTGCGCGCGGGGATACAAACCGACCGGCGGTCAGATTGTGGATGCCACGTTGGTCTTTGCCCCGCGCCAGCGGATGACGAAAGAAGAGAAAGCGCGCGCCAAGGCAGGTGAGGCTGCGTCTGACATCTGGCCCGATGATCTGTCCAAGGCAGCGCAGAAAGACATCGATGCGCGTTGGACGGTCAAGTATTCAAAGGCCAAGACGACCAAGGAGGGTGAGGAGGATACTGGCCTTGTCGATATTTCGGTTCCGCACTTTGGGTACAAGAACCACGTGTCCATTGATCGCAAATGGCGCTTCATCCGGGGTGAGACTGGCACGAATGCGGCTCGCTACGACGGGCATGAACTCTCCTCGGTTCTGGACGAGACAAACAGCTCGAAGGCTGTTTGGGCCGATACCGGGTACCGCTCGGCCAGGAATGAGGCTTGGCTGAAGGCGCAAGGGTACCGCTCACATATTCACCGCAAGAAACCGCGCGGCAAACCCATGGCCAGGCATATTCGTCGGGGCAACGCGACACGCTCCGCCATCCGCGCCTGTGTTCGGCTACGAGAAAGGGCCCATGGCTCTGACCATCCGCTCAATCGGCCAAAACCGTGCGAAGGCCCGCATGACCATGGCCAACCTGAGCTACAACTTCCGCCGTCTCATCTTCCACGAGCGACGACAGGCCACAGCCTGACTCCGCCCAAATTCCGGAAATACCCGCCCTGGCAGTCCCAAACAGCGCAACACAGCCTCAAATACCACCGACCTTGACCTTCACACCCACTATGCGGGTGACAACGACTGGTGCTCGCGTCAAAACCCATCCAGAATCAGCGTTGTTCGAGGTATCCAGTTATCGAGTGTAGCGGATTGGCTGGGTAGTGCATGGAAGAGACCCTGACGTATTATCGGTTCCCAGCAGAGCACTGGATTCGCATTCGGACTAACAATCCTTTGGAGCGGATCATCCGAGAAATCAGGCGGCGAACACGAGTAGTGGGAGCATTCCCGGATGGCAACTCGGCGTTGATGCTTTGTGCGGCAAGGCTTAGACACATCGCGGGGAGCTAGTGGGGAACGCGGACATATCTGAACATGGATTTGCTCCAAGAGATGGATAAAGAAAAGGACTTTCAGATCGCGTAACAACCAGATTTAAGGGAAAGCCAAATCAGAAAGTGCGAGAGATTATTGACACTACCCAGACCGGTAGTCTTTGCGCGTCTCAGTGCGTGCATATCGATCAGCACCCACCAGCGCATCAGCCTCAGCGTCCAGAATCTGGTTGCGGGTGTCTTCCACAGTCTTCAGTACCACTTTGTTGAGATGGCCATGCAGTTCCTGTTCATCAATAGGGACTACGTTGTTCAAGTGCTTGCTTGTATCATCGCTCATGGCGACTCTTCTCCTGGTCAAATAAATGGTTATGTCACTTTTTATTTAACCAGATAAAGGAAAACCGCCTCTTCATATTTGCGAAAGATAATTTATGTTATCCATTAGCCTTGCTGGATCAGTTTGAAGGTATTTTATATGCACGGCACCTGGTTACTATTGAAGGCTACGCCCAAGCCGCGTTTGCCTACGTCATAAAAGATAGATACAAGACGTGTTTGGAAAATAAAGAATGGCGTATTGATGAATGTAGACGGCAGGATCTTGCAATATTCAATTAAGAAGCCTCGGTTTTTTTGCATGGCACTTCTCTAAATAATCCGCCTTTCAATACAATCCACTGATCATGCCAATGTTCAGTAGGTTTTTTTGTAAAGGAGCTACGCACAAATCGCGACATCTTGCCTTCAGTATAGGTCAACATTTGATTGGTAGCGGCCTCAAGATTGCTGATGGCCCGGGTGCCATCACTCAAATTGGCCTCGCGTAATATTTGCCGCAATGTTGTCTCCAGGCGTTCAAAATATTGCGTTACCCGTGCATGCAATCGCTCATTTTCGCCAAGTAAGGCATCGCCGATAAGAATGCGGGTTATACCCGGGTTTTTTTCAGAAAAGCCCAATATTAATAGAATAATTTTTTCGCAACGGACCGCTGCATCCGTTTCATTATTGATAATTTTATTGGCTAAGCCAAAGACTGATTCTTCAGCGAAATCAATTAATGCCTCAAACATCTTTGCCTTACTGGAAAAATGTCGATACAAGGCGGCTTCTGACACACCAACTGCACTGGCAAGATTAGCTGTCGTAATCCTAAGCCCTGGCTTGGTTTCCAATTCACTGGCCAATACTTCGAGGATATGTTGGCGTCTGTTGGGTTTTGAAGTGGCTGTCATCTTGTCTTCTTAGTTATGTCGCTGTGTGTTCATGCCCTTGAATTAAAGTACCAACCCCAACATCAGTGAATATCTCTAACAGCACCGCATGTTCAACACGACCGTCAATAATATGGGCTGTTTTAACACCCGCCTGAACCGCATCTAATGCTGAACGTATTTTGGGTAACATGCCACCCTGTATCACCCCGTCTTCTATTAGTTTATCGACCTCATTAGCAGACAAACCCGTCAAGA
This sequence comes from uncultured Gammaproteobacteria bacterium, assembly GCA_951812995.1. GTDB lineage: Bacteria > Pseudomonadota > Gammaproteobacteria > Eutrophobiales > Eutrophobiaceae > UBA7359. The sequence continues at coordinate 639,412 of CATOTD010000002.1, forward strand.
TATTACCTTTCGCATCCAAGAGACCAGCGATGTTGGTTAACAGGATCAATTTTTCAGCACCCAATGCGGCCGCCATCTTGCCCGCAACCAGATCAGCATTGATATTATAGGATTGACCACCTTGATCGACACCAACGGGCGCAATCACTGGAATAAAATCCTGCTTTATCAGTAAATTAACCACTGCGGTATTAATGCTTTCGACTTCACCGACATGGCCGATGTCTATTATTTCCGGCACATCAAACCCGGGACTATTGCGCTTAAACACCATTTTTCTTGCGCAAATTAGTCCACCATCCTTGCCACTCAAACCGACTGCATTACCGCCATGACGACTGACAAGATTGACAATCTCTTTATTCACCAAACCGCCCAACACCATTTCGACAATGTCCATGGTCTCGTTATCGGTCACGCGCATACCATCAACAAATTCAGTTTTTTTACCTAGCTTCTTCAATAAAGTACCGATCTGAGGGCCGCCACCATGCACTAACACTGGATTCATGCCTACCAGTTTCATCAACACCACATCCCGGGCAAAATCTGATTTTAGCTGATCGTCAGACATGGCATTACCGCCGTATTTAATGACGATGGTTTTGCCATTAAATCTGCGGATATAAGGTAGTGCCTCGGTTAAGACCCCGGCTATGTAACCCGGGCTTTTATCTGGTTGTGACATTGTGCTTCATTTCTTAAACATTGGGTTTTATGTAAAACACCCGCGCGAGGGTGCTTGAACTTTAAGTGTTATGACAATTAAAAAGGGAATTATATACTTTACTCCAACTTCACTACAAAATACAAACACAATGATTTGTTAGTTTTTTCAAGTAACAAGCTCACCATGCTCACCTGTTACCTTATGCAATTTTTCAATTGCACTCCATTTTGGGTTAAACCATCTTTTCTTGTCTTTCGTTTGCACGCAACGACAATAAAAAGGTTTTTATCGGTTTTTTATCTTTGTTGAATACTGCAATATCAAGCGGATACTCTTTTTTGGTATCAGATGGCCTTACTTTTACACGCCACTGTGGTCGTGTTTGTAATTGTTCTTTGGGGTATCCGTAATCTTCGACAAGTGTTTCGGAAAAGACTTGTACTGCTTCTACTTCTTCTGGCGTAGCTTTTACTTCTTCACCACTTATATAGTCTTTGATGTAACCTTCTCTCATTATCGTCCTGTATATCCGCATTCTATTTCCATTGCTTTGCTCATGCTAGCACCTCGCGATAGGTAATCCGTTTACCTATCGCGTTGCTTATAAGTGATTCTATACGTTGATTGGTTGGTAACTTACATGGTCCGTTATTCAGTCTAAAAGTCACTTCGTTCACATAGCGATGTAAGTGTTTGGTGCTGGCATGAGGCCATACCCCATACAGACCGCGTTTGAGTAAAGCCCAGACACTTTCAATGCTATTGGTATGAATGTTGTTTGAACCCACATATTCTCCCGCACTATGGGTTACCGTACCATGCTGATAAGCAGACTGTAAATGCTGATATGACCTGTGTTCATCTGTGTAAATGGTGGCCCCATATTCCACTGAACAGCCAATCTCTTTGTGCAGGGTCGGTATATCAGTTGATGGGATAGGCTTAGCCCTTGTGCGGCCACCGCGCTCACGCATTCCGACCACTACCTGCTTGCCAGCTACGCCACGGCCTGCGCGGACTTTCTTGTGTTTGTGTTTGTTATGTTCCTTCCCACCGATATAGGTCTCATCAATCTCAACAATGCCAGAAAGTAAATTATCTGTATTATCGTTACAGGTTTCACGAATGCGGGCCTGCATAAACCAGGCGGTCTTTTGAGTTACTCCAATTTGTTTAGATAACTGCAAGCTAGATATGCCCTTGCGCGAGGTGACAGTTAAGTAAATAGCATATAGCCATTTATGTAGTGGAACATGAGAACGTTCAAAGATAGTGCCGGTTCTCACCGTAAACTCACTCTTACAGTCCCGGCATAAGTAATATCCTGTCCGCTTTCCTTTGCGCGGGGTAATACGCTTAAATTCCCCACAATGAGGACAGGATATGTAATCTCCCCAGCGCGTTGTCCCTCAAAATACAATCTAGCGGCTTCAGCATCCGGAAACTGGCGAAATAACTCAAATGTGGATATGGTATTGTCTTTCATTGATGCCCCTCCGTTTTATTGCATTTTTATGTTAGATTATATGGGTTATTTATTGGAGTCAAGTATATAATTCCCATTAAAAAGGTAGATCAACCGAGATAATAGACTGTATCGCTGTACGAAATTCGGACTTTATGCGTTCCAGTGCCGCTTCATTTTCTCCCTCAAACCGCAAGATAATGTTGGGTGATGTATTGGATGGTCGCGCCAACCCCCAGCCATCATCAAACTCAATACGCAATCCATCAATGTCGATGATTTCTGCATCTAACCTGGTTATTCTATCTGCCAATTCTTCCATAAAACCAACATGCTGATCTTCAGATAGGGGTATTCTTAATTCAGGTGTAGCGACACCGCCTGGTAACGCCGCGAATAATGCTGTCGGCGTTTTTCCGGCATTTGTAAATATCTCGATGAAGCGGGCGGCGGCATACAACGCATCATCAAATCCGTACCAACGTTCTTTAAAAAAGAGATGACCGCTCATCTCGCCCGCTAATGGCGCATCAAACGCTTTCATTTTACTCTTAATAAGAGAATGCCCCGTTTTCGACATCAACGGTTTACCACCGTTGCTTTCAATGATGGATTTAAGGTGGCGACTACACTTCACATCAAAAATAATCGTAGCATCCGGATTGCGCGAAAGAACATCTTTAGCCAATAACATAAGTTGTCGATCCGGCCAGATGATGTTGCCCACGGCATCAACAATACCTAATCGGTCGCCATCACCATCGAACGCAAAACCAATATCAGCATCTTCTGCTTTGACTTTATCAATTAAATCTTGCAGATTTTCAGGCTGGCTGGGATCAGGGTGATGGTTTGGAAACCCGCCATCAATGTCGCAATACATTGCAACGACATCATGGCCGATGGCATTCAGCAGTTGCGGTGCCAGGATGCCAGCAACGCCATTGCCACAATCAACAACGATCTTCAGCGCAGCACCTGCGGCGGGCGCAATATCTTCTGTTATGCGCTGTATATAGTCGGCCGCAATATCGACATGGCGCAACCCGCCGACCCCCGTTGCATGGGTTCTCGAGGTCGTACGCTGTTTAATCTCTTGTATGTCATCACCGCTTAGCGTACTGCCGGCCAGCATCATTTTCAGTCCATTATATGTAGCCGCGTTGTGGCTACCGGTCACCATGACACCACTGCCTGTTTTAAGGTGATGCGTGGCAAAATACAGCACTGGCGTTGGCACCATGCCAATATCAATCACATCCCGCCCGGTACTGCGTAAACCTTTTATCAAGGCATCACAAAGCGCTGGACTGGAATCTCTGCCATCACGCGCAACGACCATACTCTGTTGATCACGTTCATGCGCCATCGTACCGAGTGCTCTTGCAATCTCATATACGGCTGTGTCGGTTAATGACTCACCCACTATCCCACGAATATCATAGGCACGGAAAATAACGGGGGCTATTTCCAGCGGCGCAGGGCGCTTAGTCGTCTCTTCTGATCCCGTGCTTATATCAAGTATGTCGGACTGATCTTGATCTATATCAGTCTCACGCAAAGAAGCACTCATCTGCGTATTAGAAAACAATGCTTGTGATAAAGGTTTTAGATGGGCTGTAGCCCGACTCGCTTTTGGGAGATGTGAGGTTATATGCTCAATACCCGCATGGGCACCTTCTGCAATGGCCCGTACTGCACCTTCGTACGTAATTAGCGCTGCTTTAGCAGCAGTGGATTCACGGGTTTTTTTCATGGCGATAAAATACGCAACACCGATCAGCAATAATAGGCAAATAATCGGTATTATCGGTAGACCAGAGGCAGTTGATCTATTCGCTACTGATCTATCCGCTACACCAGGCCAATAGGTAATTGTCCAGGCAGTATCAGCCACACCCGCCGTCGCGGCATGACCTTGCCGGTGTTCAACATCACCCATCTTCGCGAGGACTAATGTTTGATCAGCAACACGCTCGGTCAGCTCAACATAACCATGATCCATGGCCAGGCCGCCAAGCATGCTATCGAACAGGCGCAAGTCCATACTCAAGTGTAATAAACCAATCAGCGCAGGCCTACTATTAACGACCTGTTCTACCAGCACAATGTGTTGATTGACCGTTCCCAACAGATGCGCTTCTGGATTGATTTGGCTTGTCAGACGGGCTTTTTTTAGCATCTCCAGCGAGGCATAACTTAATGCCGGGATCTGATCATTAAGCGTCGTAGCATTTGGTTTTAGGTAGCGTAATTGCAAAGCGTGATCGAATAATGATTGTTTTTCTGCGGCTGCTGCCTGTAAGGCTTCATCGTCTACGCCCTGTTGAAAAATGGCAATGGTTTGTTCGTCTTCAGCGATGGCGGTTAATGTTTGTTTTAATTGATCCAGATGCGTTTGCACCTGTCGTGCAATGCTGTGCGCCATAGTTTCTGTTATGGCCTCATTTTCAGTATCAGCAAAAACCGTCGGGATCACACTCCAACTGCCAACTATGATTGGCGTAGCCAGCACGTAAATCAGTAGCATCAACGCCTTACAGCGAGTGCGCCGACTAAATTGACGATGAGCAACCGGATCATCAATCATTAATTCTTTCCTCTATATTTTTATGACACGCCTGTGTGACCGAATCCACCCTCACCTCTAGTCGTCTCTGGAAATGAATCCACGTCTTCAAACTCCGCTTGCACGACAGGAACAATGACCATCTGCGCAATCCTGTCCCCTGGGTTGATGGTAAATGACAAACTACTACGGTTCCAGCATGAGACCTGGATTTCACCCTGGTAATCTGAATCAATCAGCCCCGTTAAATTGCCAAGCACGATGCCATGTTTATGACCCAATCCAGAACGTGGCAACAACAGGGCCGCATAAGCATGGTCGGCAATATGAATCGCAAAACCCGCCGGAATCATTACGCTCTCGTCAGGTTTTATCGCTATTGGCTTATCAATGCAAGCACATAAATCAAACCCGGCAGCACCAGGTGTTTTATAGTCAGGCATTGGGAATGTCTTGCCTAAACGCCTGTCAATGAGCTTTCTGTGTATTTTTTTCATTATATTTATCGGCAATCAGTGTTATCAGTGTTTTAGCAATGCTGGATTTTGATGCTTGCGGTAATTGTTTGCGTTCGTTGTCCCAAAATACGGTCAAGGCGTTCATCTCGGCATCAAAGCCAAGTGCCGCGCCGACCTGATTGGCCGCGATCATATCCAATTTTTTTGTACGCAATTTTGTCAGTGCATTAGCCTCAAGGTTCTCTGTTTCTGCTGCAAAACCGACTGTAAATGGCGGTTTATGCAAAGCGGTTACTTCAGTTAAAATATCGGGGTTTTGCTTCAGGTTTAATGTACACAAAGCGCTGGTTTTTTTTATTTTTTGTGTGGCTATTGTCTCTAAACTGAAGTCGGCTACTGCGGCGGCAGCCACAAAAATATCGGTCTGCGTTATATTTTGCATGACCGTACTATACATTTCTGTTGCCGACAGCACATTAATGACGGTTGCACGATCAGGCGTTGGCAAGTTTACCGGACCGGAGATGAGCGTAACTTTGGCACCCGCTTCAATCGCCGCTGTTGCAACTGCATAACCCATGCGCCCAGAGCTACGATTACTGATATAACGCACCGGGTCTATCGCCTCGCGTGTTGGTCCGGCCGTTACCAAAAGGCGTGCGCCACGGAGCTTATTGCTGGTAAATGATTTTGCCACAAGCAACGCGATGTCTTCTGCTTCTGGCATACGCCCGGGGCCATTTTCGCCACAGGCTTGATCGCCTGCGACCGGGTCAATGATACCGATGCCGCGGGTCTTTATCTTTTCAATATTGTCTTGTGTTGCCGCATTTAACCACATCTGCTGATTCATGGCCGGGGCGAATATTATGGGTCCGGTTGCGGCAAGACAGATCGTACTTAAAAGATCGTCGGCAAACCCATACGCTACTCGGGCTATAAAATTTGCGCTGGCCGGGGCGACCAGGATTAGATCGGCCCACCGCGCCAGATCGATATGCAACATTGCTGATTCTGTTGCCTGCGCCAACGATTCGATATGTACGGTCTTTCCCGACAGTGCCTGCATGGTGAGCGGCGTTATAAATTGACAGGCATTCTGCGTCATAACAACGCGCACATCCGCGCCATGTCGGCGTAACAGTCGCAACAACACGGCAGATTTGTAGGCTCCGATACCGCCTGTTATACCCAAGACGATACGTTTTGTGGTTAGTTGATACATAGTTTGATTTTACATTATTCTTGTCGCAAGTGATGCACTGATTGCATAGCGGTTGGCTACCCTTGAGATTATTCATCACAAAGGGTGCGAGAGCCAGACTTCCCGGCGGCCGCTTACCGCGACCCGCGCCTGCCGCCAAATGCTTGGATCTGGTATTTATTCCCTGTACAATCGTGCTCCTTTTTTATTGTGAACGATGAGCATAACTATGTCACGACTATGTGAAGTAACGGGGAAAGCCCCAATGGTAGGGAATAACGTTTCTCACGCCAATAACAAAACGAAACGCCGTTTTCTGCCCAACTTGCAATCGCGCCGCTTCTGGATAGAGAGTGAAAATCGTTGGATCAGGTTGCGTGTCAGCGTACAAGGGTTGCGTATTATTGATAAAAAAGGCATTGAAAATGTCCTTGCCGACATTAAAGCCCGTCGCAAAATAGCCTGAGGGAATAGATTATGCGTGATAAAATCAAGCTCGTCTCATCCGCAAAAACCGGTCATTATTACACCACGACCAAGAACAAACGCACTATGCCAGATAAGTTAGAAATGAAAAAATATGATCCGGTAGTGCGGAAACATGTGTTTTATAAAGAAGCCAAGATCAAATAAAAACCCGAGTTAAGCGGGTTTTTATTGGCACCTCATTCAAGGTGCCTGAAACGACTGGATTATGACGGTATCTTCATATTATCGATGCCAGGACGATCTGGCGTGGTATCAGACCTTTGCACAAAAATCGTATATCCCGGCAATGGTTCAATGTTTAGCCACTGTGGTGACTGCTGATTCTTATTGCCCTTAGTGTCGGGTTCGGCTGGGCCGAAAATAAGCAAACCTGTTTTGGCACATAAGTTTGGCATTAGTCGCGGCCCTTTGCGTGAGGCCTTGAGTCGACTGGAAGCCTGCAATTTGATTGAGCGAAAACCTAATATTGGGAGCCTTTCCCGAATTCTGTGTAACTGCCGTTGCTTAAACGAAGTCCTTTAGTCGGTCTTCGAATTCGATCATAAAGCGATTCATCGCTGGTTGCCAATATTTAATCGGCATAGTCCACTTCTTTGATGCATCTTGAATGGCCAGATAGCTCACCTTTCTGGTAGCGTCATCGGTTGGAAACAACTTACGTTTTTTGATGGCTTTCCTGATGACGCTGTTGAGCGATGCAATGGCGTTGGTGGTATAGATTGTCTTGCGCATGTCCTGCGGGTAATCAAACAGGGTGTTGAGGTTCTGCCAATGACTCTGCCAGGAACGGCTGGTCTTAGGGTATTTGGCATCCCATTCGTCACCAAAGACATCAAGCACCAACAGTGCTTCCGCCTCCGTAGCTGACTGGTAGATTTGCTACAAGTCGACTACAACCGCCTTGTAGTCCTTCCAGGTAACATACTGCATCGCGTGCCTGATCCTATGCACAATGCATCGCTAGATGCGGGTTTGCGGGTAGACGGTATTGATGAGATCAGGAAAACTCTTGAGTCCGTCAACACAGGCAATCAGGATGTCTCGTACACCGCGGTTATGAAGTTCGGTCAAGACATTGAGCCAGAACTTGGCACCTTCGTGCTCTGACAGCCACAGCCCTAAAAGCACTTTGTGCCCGTCCAGGTTCACGCCCAGTGCCAGATAAGACAGCCTTGTTGATGACTTTCTTGTCCTGGCGGATTTTAACGACTATACAGTCAAGGTATGCGCTGGGGTATATCAGCACCAGTGGCCGATTGCCACGCAATCACCTTTGCTGTCACGCGCGAGAGCAGACTGGTTGAGACCGCCACGCCCTACATTTCCTGAAACAGCGCGACAATGTCACAGGTGGTATTGCCTTTGGCATAGAGACTGAGAATCTGGAAGCCTCTAAAAACCGTACATTTTGGGTATGATCTGATTCATTGGGTGTGGGAGGATTTTGTTTATGCACGCACCTGGATTGTTTGATTTGACGGATCATTTGGCGCGGCTTTCGGCGATGGGAGATCCGCTTGAGGTTTTGGAGCGGCACGTTGATTTCGAAGTGTTTCGCCCAGTTCTTGTTGAAACACTTGGCTATGGGGAACGTCCCAAAGGTGGTCGTCCGCCCTATGATGCAGTTGTGATGTTCAAGGTTCTGGTGTTGGCATTGATGCACAATCTGAGCGATGAGCGGATGGAGTTTCTCATTCGTGACCGTTTCAGTTGGCTACGGTTCCTGGGATTTCAAATCGGGGAGCCGACACCTGATCAGAAGACGATCTGGCTTTTCAGAGAGAAGCTGACCTAGGCGGGTGTCTTCAAGGCCCTGTTTGCCGCGTTTGAAGCTCAGCTCTGCGCGCGGGGATACAAACCGACCGGCGGTCAGATTGTGGATGCCACGTTGGTCTTTGCCCCGCGCCAGCGGATGACGAAAGAAGAGAAAGCGCGCGCCAAGGCAGGTGAGGCTGCATCTGACATCTGGCCCGATGATCTGTCCAAGGCAGCGCAGAAAGACACCGATGTGCGTTGGACGGTCAAGTATTCAAAGGCCAAGACGACCAAGGAGGGTGAGGAGGATACTGGCCTTGTCGATATTTCGGTTCCGCACTTTGGGTACAAGAACCACGTGTCCATTGACCGCAAATGGCGCTTCATCCGGGGTGAGACTGGCACGAATGCGGCTCGCTACGACGGGCATGAACGCTCCTCGGTTCTGGACGAGACAAACAGCTCGAAGGCGGTTTGGGCCGATACCAGGTACCGCTCGGCCAGGAATGAGGCTTGGCTGAAGGCGCAAGGGTACCGCTCACATATCCATCGCAAGAAGCCACGCGGCAAACCCATGGCCAGGCATATTCGCCGGGGCAACGCGACACGCTCCGCCATCCGCGCCTGTGTTCGGCTACGAGAAAGGGCCCATGGCTCTGACCATCCGCTCAATCGGCCAAACCCGTGCGAAGGCCCGCATGACCATGGCCAACCTGAGCTACAACTTCCGCCGTCTCATCTTCCACGAGCGACGACAGGCCACAGCCTGACTCCGCCCAAATTCCGGAAATACCCGCCCTGGCAGACCCAAACAGCGCAACACAGCCTCAAATACCACCGACCTTGACCTTCACACCCACTATGCGGGTGACAACGACTGGTGCTCGCGTCAAAATCCATCCAGAATCAGCGTTGTTCGAGGTCTCCAGTTAAGGTCTCTAACTTGTCAGACACTACTTTTGACAATAGCTCTCGAAACGTTCCTCAAAGTCATCGAACACCTGCTCTGCGTCAACGCGGCCCTCTGCCATCCAGACCCTGCTTTGCTTTCTCCTGAACAGACTTGGGCAGATAGTTCAGCACATTGCCGGTCTTGTGCATCCAGCAACGTTGCACATCCGTCTCTGGATACACTGCCTCAAGGGCTGCCCAGAAACCCAAAGCACCATCGTCAATGGCCAGCTTTGGGGCTGACCCAAGCCTCTTTGTTGCAACGACAACAACACTGCTCGCCAGCGCTGTTTCGATTCCCTGACACCCTATTCAATCGACATAAAATGCTTCTGACCGCGACTGTTCACACCGATGATGACCAGGCAACACAATCAACCATCGTCACCTCGAAGACCACTGTAGATGCCATCAGTCCAGATATAGACCCATTCATTAGACACCGCTCGAGTACACCATTGCTTGTATGTAGCTTCCCATTGCCGTTTCAAACAACCCACGACATTGGCCGACAGCCCTTTAGCCTCCAGTCCGACAATCGCTTCCAGTGCACTTTGCATCTGACCACTCGAAACACCCTTCAAATAAAGCCAGGGAATCGCCGCATCCAGGGTCGCTGTGCGCCGGATGTAGGGCGGTACAAGCAAAGATTGGAAGCTCGCCGGTTTACCCTCACGGCTACGGATATTGGGCACCTCGACGCTGACCTTGCCAACCCCGATGATGATCTCTCGTTCTGGATGATGACCGCTACGGACAACACGCTGGCATCCGTCAGCCGTTTTTTGATCATCATACTGCCTCATCAACTCATCTGGCTCTACCTGGACAGCTTCGGTGATTAACTGCCTCGCACCAGATCTGAGTAACTCTGTCAGTGGATCAATTCCCTCTGGTGTACCCAGATCAATCACAGTATTGTTTGTCATGTGTGGCGTACTCCTCTTGTTACTTTTGATTGCTAGACAAAACCGATTCCAGCAAGGCACGCCGCATACTTCAACCTCTTCAGACATCAGGTTCGATTATAACTCAGCAAATACCTATGGATACATCAACGTTATAAACACCGTCCAGGCGAATCTTATCCATACTGATAAACATGCTTAAATAGTTTTAATCGGTTAGTTATCATGATGCCAGTTGCATCTCTATGGTTTTTAAAACTTATCATCTAATATGATTTTTAAAGGATAATGGTGCGTGATCTATAATTGACTCATGCGGAGAAACAGCAGTAGAATCCTTTTTTTGTTATCAGCTTAATGGGTGACATTTGCAATATACTTGTTTTTGCATGAAGTTGTTTTTCCATCGACCATTGACTCATTCTCGCGTATCTGTCACAAGTCCCTAAAAACAACAGCATCCAAACACCCATGTCCCGTTAGAAGGCATATATACATAATATTAGGAGCATGCAACAATGAGCATCATTAGTTTGGACAGACATGCGCATGGTACTGAGTCGGACTTTCTCCCGGCATTGGTTGCAATCGGTCGATTTTTCGGTCGGACAATGACACCGAGCAGTTTGATTCGTGGATTGCCTTTGACAAATGATCGTCTCGATGCCGACACTTTGCTGGAAGCAGCTACTCGCGCACAGCTTCATGTAGCCTCGCTGGATAAAACCGCCAACGCGCTGTCACGTACCGAATTGCCTGCCATCGTGCAGCTTAACAATAATCGGGTTATTGCGCTTTTGCGCCGTGATAGTAACGGTTTTGTAACGGGCATCGGCGATAAACCGACAGGTTGGATTTCGCATGCCGACATGAAGGGAGAGCAGGGTCAAGTCTGGTGTGTGCGGCCGATATTTTTCTTTGATCAGCGCAGTCTTTTGTTTGATCTGATTAAGCATCAACGCTGGTTTGCAGGACCGTTGTTTGCCAACAAATCGTTATATGGTTTCGCGATGTTGGCTGGATTGTTCACTAATCTGGCCGCTGTTGCTGTCTCAATTTTCGTGATGGCCGTTTATGATCGCGTCGTGCCGAACAACGCCTTGCATTCGCTAGTCGCGCTGTTAATCGGTATTAGTATGGTCGCTATCATGGATTTCGTGATGAAAGGAATCCGAGGCTACTTGATTGATGCTGGCGGGCGGCGTTTCGATTTGACGGTTGGTGCCAGCATGTTCGCGCAGATACTCAACATGCGATCAGCAACCCGGCCGCAATCATCTGGCACGCTGGCCAACGTGGTACGTGAATTTGAAACTGTGCGTGATTTTTTCACATCTGCTACGCTGGTAACGCTCGGTGATTTACCGTTCGTGCTCTTGTATTTGTTTGTGATCTGGGTTATTGCAGGGCCAGTGGTTTATGTGGTGCTGACTGGTATTCCCCTCGTAATCATCGCTGGGTTGCTACTACAATGGCCATTATCACGGCTGGTTGCGCGTGGTTCGCGTGAAAGTGCACAGAAAGCCGCTTTTCTCCATGAGGTCACCATTGGCATTGATACAATTAAGGCGATCAATTCCCAAGCGTGGGCGCGGCGTCAGTGGGAAGGTTATATTGTGCAAAATGCCGATACGAATCTGAAAAGTCGCCAGCTTTCTCATTTGTCATTAAATATTGCGAGTTCTATGGCGATATTTGTAACCATTGGCACGGTCACGTTCGGTGTCCTAGAAATTGCCGCTGGCAATATTACGACGGGCGCGTTGATTGCGTCAACGATCCTGTCGGGGCGGGCGATGGCACCATTTGGCCAGATCGCCAATTTGATGGCACGCTGGCAGCAAACCCGGTTTGCTGTTTCGACACTGGATAAGATCATGGCGGCGGAATCTGAAGAAGATCAGGCTAGCACCCAACTCCAGCGTTTCCAAATCCAGGGTGAAATCGAGTTCAACGATGTGACATTTGTCTATCCAGTTCAGAATCAGCGCGATGTGATTCCCGAGCCAGCACTAAAAGAGGTGTCTTTTCATATCCCGACGGGTGAGATGGTTGCGCTACTAGGACGTGTGGGTTCGGGGAAAAGCACCTTATTGAAGCTGATAATTAATCTCCATGCTGCCAATACTGGCCATGTGAAAGTCGATGATGTGGAGGTGCGCCAGATTCATCCAGCCGAGCTACGCGGTCAGATCGGCTATGCCGGGCAGGATGCCGTTCTGTTTCACGGATCGGTTCAAGACAACATTACCCACGGCGCGACGAATCCAAGTGATGAGGCTGTTTTGGCCGCCGCTCGTGCTGTCGGTCTCGACAGTCTACTGGCACAATCAGCGCAGGGGTTAGGCACGCCCGTTGGTGAGCGTGGGCAATTATTGTCTGGCGGGCAGCGCCAAGCTGTCGCGCTGGCGCGTTCCTTGATTCAGCAACCACCCATTTTATTATTAGATGAACCGACTAGCATGATGGATCACAGCACCGAGACACAGTTTCTTGCCGAACTAAAAAAAATGCGCGTGGGTTTAACGACTATTATCGTGACGCACAAGCCGAGTGTTTTGCAGTTGGTAAGTCGGATTTTAGTGTTTGAGCGGGGCAAACTTGCGCTCGACGGACCGCGCGACGAAGTCATGGACAAATTGGCCAATAGGGTTGTAAAATGACCATACAGTCAGGGGAAGATGTCACCATGACCACGATCTCGCCGAGTATGGATCCGATGCGCGGTCCGCGCCGCATCATCGTTTTAATGCTGGTCGTCATTGCCGTGTTTGTGGTCGGATTATTGTTGTGGGCACATTTTGTTAAGCTGGACATCACGGCAACGGGGATCGGGCAGGTGATCCCATCTAGTCATGTGCAGACGGTACAAAATCTTGAAGGCGGTATCATCACCGAGGTCTTGGTCAAGGAAGGAGACGAGGTGCAAGCAGATCAGGTTGTTGCCCGGATCGACAGTACTGGACTTGCCTCATCGTATCGTGAGGACTACTCCATCTACCTCCGCTTATCGGCGAAGGCCGCGCGATTGACCGCAGAAACAGCAAGTAAGCCGCTGATATTTCCTGATTTTATCAGCGAAGATCACAAGGGCACGACCTTGATACTGGAGGAACGTAAACAGCTAGAGAGTCGGCTACGAAGTTTGGCGGACAAGGTTGCCGTGTTGAGTGGGGTGGTGAAGGCCTCTGGGGAAGCCATTGCGAATGCCCGTTCACGTATCGGTAATCTGCAAAATCGGCTCGGTCTGGTGCGTGAGGAATTATCGATTGTGGCACCACAGGTGGCGCGTGGGTTGGTTTCTACGGTCGAAGAGTTGAAGCTTAAAGGGCAGATTGCCGAAATTCAGGAACAGATCACAGTGGTTCGCGGGACCATCCTCTCAGCCCAGCAAAATCGTCAGGAAGCAGAAGACAGGATGATTCAGGAAAAGTCCAGCTTTGCCAATGAGGCGCTAGAAGAGTTGGGGCGGGTTAAGTTGGAGCTAGATGCGCTTGAGGAGAAGTTGGTGGCGCACCGTGATCGGGTGACGCGACGCGATGTGCGTTCGCCAGCTAATGGTGTGGTCAAGCGGGTGGCGGCGACAATGGCGGGTGCGGTGATCCGACCTGGGGATCCGATTATGGAGATTGTCCCAGTGGATGACACACTTTTGATTGAGGCCAGAATCAATCCTCGCGACATCGCTTTTATCCATTCCGGTCAGACGGCGCAGGTACGGATCACCGCTTATGATGCCTCTATTTACGGCGCATTATCGGGCAAGGTGGATCGCGTCGGTGCCGACACGATCCAAACCCGTGAAGGTGAGAGCTACTATCCAGTCAAGGTTCGGATTGACGATGTACAATTGTCAGCACATGCGGATCAACCGATTATTCCGGGCATGGTCGCCGATGTTAGTATTGTGACCGGTACGCGCACCATCCTTGATTATCTGCTAAAACCTATCACCAAACTTAAAGATCGTGCCTTGACGGAGCGCTAGGCGGTTAATGGGATTGTCAATTAATTAACGCCAATCAGTGCGGCGGCGGCAATCAATCAGAGGGGAATTTGGAATAATTCTATTTTTCGTCAAATTGAATTTGAAGATCGCAGGCGGGCGAGGCCAAGCGTTTAGTGACTGTCATGGTTAAAGATACAATACACAGAATGTGTATAATATCGAATAAACCGATTTTATTTTCAGGCAATAAGTCTTTTCGTTTTTTTATTGTATTGATGGTAGTTTTTATAATTGGGATTTATTCTGGTGATGGGGCGGCATCCATGCTCTTGTTTCTGTCCGTTATTTTTGTTGAACTAACCCTGTCGATGATTGGTTTATTTTGGTTATTAGTTAGTTTCATAATTGCACGCACTCTCAAAATCGATATTTTTGTGATGTTGAAAAAACAAATTTCTATTCCAAGAAGCAAGTATATAACCTAATCTATTTATATGGTAGCTCACTTTATATACGCTGTAAGTAGTGTCGTATGTTGCACTAGAACTTTAGTTTTCTTTGAGTATATAGTGCTTTGGGCTGGAGAGATGGTTACGTGCCTTTCTCTTGGATGCTACCAAGCTGGTGGTAATTAATCGTATTTAAAGGCGAGGTAAGGTTGCAGTTTCTTAGCTGGATTATGGGTTATTAAAGACGAGAAAAGGGGAGGATGGATGATTTTATAAGCGTTTATCTGAAGTTGTTGATACTACCTACTAGTCCCAAATTCTTGCGTCTGAGCTATAATTAGGGGGCTCACTTGCCACGACCCAAAAGGTCGCCAGCATAATTCTTTGCCACACAAACAGCCTACGTCTACCCACTGATACTGGACTTAAACGGTGATGGAGTGCGATTGATATTTTGCAAGCATGATGTCCCACATGGCATTCTATTCTGCCTCTGACCCATCTCATTACACCAAACAATATCGTCCGGTTGATATAATGCCGTTATGGTATCGACCCAAGTTAGTAATTTTTTATGCGTGATTGTCATCTGTTTTGATCCTCTGCAGATCTTAAATTTATAAATCAAAAAGTATAAGGCTTTGCAATTTTTAATCAAAAATATTTTAGTGATCTGTGACGGTGGCGATAGTCGTTGCGCTGCGTTGATTTATTACGAACATTTGCAGAATAAGTTAATTATATTTGGGTCTTAGGAAGTCAAGCCATCAAATAGGCTTCTCACGAAGCAGTTTCAGTAAGACGGGGTAGAGGTTATCACGACGATGATTAAACCGAAATTCGGTTTCTTTAGATGGTAGTAAAACATATGTTTTTGAATGCCCTTTATCTTGCTCAGCCTCAATTTGGCGTAGGCCCAAAAGGACTCAATCCCGTTGCTATGGGATTGGTCATTGGCGAACTCATTGTTGCCATGTTCAACCCTAAAATGCTTGGCATAGCCCACATCAACCAAGCCATGATAGTTGCGTCATCCGCATGAATGACGCTATCCATACCTACCTTGCCTCGTATAAGCCTTTGTAGCGTGCGTTTTTGCATATCTGGTATAATTTTTTGTCGATACCCAGCCGTTGCGTTTGAACAGGCCAAAGTACGATTCATCGACTGCAATGTGGTCACTAACGGGAGCATGCTGTTCGCATTCTTCCAACCAAGCGTTGGCGCAATTTGATGTAAATCGTGTTCACAGAGCGAACACTAATGTGGATCAACCGAGCGGTATCCGAAGCCGACAAATCAAGCGAAAAATAGCGAATCAGCGGGCGAAAATGTCGCTCTGTGATTTGGGAACTGCGGTAATACCTGTTTTTATAAATCATTAGCTTAGCACCTATCAGCAGATGCTTAATTTCCTAAGACCCTTATGTTTTATCAATGGATCGAATATCTGTATTATTTCCGATGACTATGATGACCTATCCTGATATTAATCCTGTTGCCTTAGACCTTGGGTTTTTGAAAGTGCATTGGTATGGCATCAGCTATCTTGTTGGGATTTTAGGCGCGTGGTGGTTATTACGCTTGCGGGGTCGGCAGGCGCAATGGGATTATAGTGCTGAGCAAGTGTCTGATCTCATTTTTTATACTATATTGGGGATAATCGTCGTCGGCCGACTCGGATCTATTATGTTCTATAATTTGCCTTATTATCTTCACGGAACCTCTATTAATGCAATCACTTTCCAGTTTATTGGCTCAGAGAGGTTAAAACAATAACCAATTTGATCCAAAAAGCCGGTAGTCTCCGTACAGCCCTTGTCTCGGCTTTACTTCGTTTTCAAGACGCACTGACCCGTTCCAGAAAGCATAAACGCCTCATGTTGTACCTTAGATTCATCAAACCGATATGCATGTTTGTGCGCGTAATGCAAATGCAAGGAACCGCTTTGCGGTGTAAATTGCGCTGTGCTCCAAACACAGGTTCGACCCGACTACGAACTTTGGAGCGCGTGCGCTTACCTTGCGCCTTGAGAAACGCTACTTTTTCCTCTGACCGATAGGCACTGTCAGCCCAGACATCTTTACTGGTATTGCTGTCATCTGGCAGGTCGGCAAAAACCTGCGCATCATGGACGCTGGCATCAGTGACCTGATAGTCACGAAGCAGCTGGAGAACTCGAACAACGCTGATTCTGGATGGATTTTGACGCGAGCACCAGTCGTTGTCACCCGCATAGCGGGTGTGAAGGTCAAGGTCGGTGGTATTTGAGGCTGTGTTGCGCTGTTTGGGTCTGCCAGGGCGGGTATTTCCGGAATTTGGGCGGAGTCAGGCTGTGGCCTGTCGTCGTTCGTGGAAGATGAGACGGCGGAAGTTGTAGCTCAGGTTGGCCATGGTCATGCGGGCCTTCGCACGGGTTTGGCCGATTGAGCGGATGGTCAGAGCCATGGGTCCTTTCTCGTAGCCGAACACAGGCGCGGATGGCGGAGCGTGTCGCGTTGCCCCGGCGAATATGCCTGGCCATGGGTTTGCCGCGTGGCTTCTTGCGATGGATATGTGAGCGGTACCCTTGCGCCTTCAGCCAAGCCTCATTCCTGGCCGAGCGGTACCTGGTATCGGCCCAAACCGCCTTCGAGCTGTTTGTCTCGTCCAGAACCGAGGAGCGTTCATGCCCGTCGTAGCGAGCCGCATTCGTGCCAGTCTCACTCCGGATGAAGCGCCATTTGCGGTCTATGGACACGTGGTTCTTGTAGCCAAAGTGCGGAACCAAAATATCGACAAGGCCAGTATCCTCCTCACCCTTCTTGGTCGTCTTGGCCTTTGAATACTTGACCGTCCAACGCGCATCGGTGTCTTTCTGCGCTGCCTTGGACAGATCATCGGGCCAGATGTCAGATGCGGCCTCACCTGCCTTGGCGCGCGCTTTCTCTTCTTTCGTCATCCGCTGGCGCGGGGCAAAGACCAACGTGGCATCCACAATCTGACCGCCGGTGGGTTTGTATCCCCGCGCGCAGAGCTGAGCTTCAAACGCGGCAAACAGGGCCTTGAAGACACCCGCCTGGGTCAGCTTCTCTCTGAAAAGCCAGATCGTCTTCTGATCAGGTGTCGGCTCCCCGATTTGAAATCCCAGGAACCGCAACCAACTGAAACGGGCACGAATGAGAAACTCTATCCGCTCATCGCTCAGATTGTGCATCGAGGCCAACACCAGCACCTTGAACATCACAACGGCATCATAGGGTGGGCAACCACCTTTGGGACGTTCCCCATAGCCAAGCGTTTCAACAAGAACTGGGCGAAACACTTCGAAATTCACATGACAGTCCAGAGCTTCAAGCGGATATCCCATCGCCGAAAGCCGCGCCAAATGATCCGTCAAATCAAACAATCCAGGTGCGTGCATAAACAAAATCCTCCCACATCAAGTGAATCAGACCGTACCACAAAATGTACGGTTTTTAGAGGCTTCCAGCTTGTTGTCATGGTCTATCTGTATGTGGTTCTTGTAAACAAAATGGCTACGGCTATTTTTCTTCGTCCAGCGGGCCTCGGTATCTTTCTGACACCCTTTGTTATCGCACCAGGACAGCATCTGCCTTAATCCGTGCATTTTCTTCCCAACGCTTACGCGGCAACAGTGCCGGAATGATTGAGGAGGCAACTATCTGATCCTTGCGAGCGATATAAGCCGCCTGGTTCAACGACAACTGCTCAAACAACGATGCCATCAGACCCAGCGCCGCTAACCGATGCTTGAATGCCCAGCAGGTTTTGGCATCAGCGACTGGTTGCTGGAGTTACAACCGAATCTGGTGTCTGAATAGGTTGAAGTATGCGGCGTGCCTTGCTGGAATCGGTTTTGTCTAGCAATCAAAAGTAACAAGAGGAGTACGCCACACATGACAAACAATACTGTGATTGATCTGGGTACACCAGAGGGAATTGATCCACTGACAGAGTTACTCAGATCTGGTGCGAGGCAGTTAATCACCGAAGCTGTCCAGGTAGAGCCAGATGAGTTGATGAGGCAGTATGATGATCAAAAAACGGCTGACGGATGCCAGCGTGTTGTCCGTAGCGGTCATCATCCAGAACGAGAGATCATCATCGGGGTTGGCAAGGTCAGCGTCGAGGTGCCCAATATCCGTAGCCGTGAGGGTAAACCGGCGAGCTTCCAATCTTTGCTTGTACCGCCCTACATCCGGCGCACAGCGACCCTGGATGCGGCGATTCCCTGGCTTTATTTGAAAGGTGTTTCGAGTGGTCAGATGCAAAGTGCACTGGAAGCGATTGTCGGACCCGAGGCTAAAGGGCTGTCGGCCAATGTCGTGGGTCGTTTGAAACGGCAATGGGAAGCTACATACAAGCAATGGTGTACACGTTCCGTGTCTGATGAATGGGTCTATATCTGGACTGATGGCATCTACAGTGGTCTTCGAGGTGACGATGGTCGATTGTGTTGCCTGGTCATCATCGGCGTGAACAGTCGCGGTCAGAAGCATTTTATGTCGATTGAAGAGGGTGTCAGGGAATCGAAACAGCGCTGGCGAGCAGTGTTGTTGTCGTTGCAACAAAGAGGCTTGGGTCAGCCCCAAAGCTGGCCATTGGCGATGGTGCTTTGGGTTTCTGGGCAGCCCTTGAGGCAGTGTATCCAGAGACTGATGTGCAACGTTGCTGGATGCACAAGACCGGCAATGTGCTGAACTATCTGCCCAAGTCTGTTCAGGAGAAAGCAAAGCAGGGTCTGGATGGCAGAGGGCCGCGTTGACGCAGAGCAGGTGTTCGATGCATTTGAGGAACGTTTCGGTGTCAAGTATCCCAAGGCAGTGGCATGCTTATCGAAAGACCGTGATGCGTTGCTGGCATTTTATGACTTTCCAGCAGAGCACTGGAGCCATATCAGGACAACGAATGTCACCCCGTCGAGCTTTGCGACAATCCGGCATAGAACACGCCAGGCCAAAGGTTGTGTCACGCCGATTACGATGCTGACGATGATCTACAAGATGGGATTATGCGCAGAAGATTCCTGGCGCAAATTGAGAGGCTTCAGACACCTGGCGAAGGTGATTGAAGGCGTGAAGCTTAAAGATGGAATCGAGGTAACTGAGGACGACAAGGTAGCCGCATGATTAACTTGTTAGACACTACTTTTGACAATAGCTCTCGTTGTTGCCTATAAAGACCCAGAAACTGCTGAAAACTGCAACGGTCTTCGATTTGGTATTCCAACCGGTCATCGCTAAGACCATACAGATTTTGCACAAGCAGTCCCTTGAACATCATCACTACGTTTGTTGGGCGTTGCCCGCCTGACGCTTACGTTGTTTCTCATGAACCTTGTTCAACAACGACCGAAAAGATCCCCAGTCAACCGTCTTTTCCAGTTCAGGCAGAGGATTACCCAACTGTTTGAGACGATAGTCTTGAAGATTAAACAGGGAACCGAAAATGTCATTGCTCATGGAAGTTTCTTTGTCAGTTTGGAAACTTCAACATTGTACCAAATAGCGTCATTAATAGAGATACTCTAAAGCATCCGCTGGAAATATTTTATCTGCATCAGGGTAGCATGTCGTTAAAGGTAGACCCCAGATTCTGGATAATCAAGGATGACATAAGTTCTTTCCTCCATTAAGTTAAAGAGGCAATTTATTCATGAGAAGGAAAAGAAGATTGCATAAACCAGAGTTCAAAGCAAAGGTCGCGTTGACGACCATTAAAGGCGAAATGACGATGGCTGATATGGTCGAAAAACTTGACGTTCAACCTGGCCAAATAACACAGTGAAAAAACAACTTTTGTTCAGCGCCGGTGCGGCGTTTGATAAACTGGAAGCCTCTAAAAACCGTACATTTTGTGGTACGGTCTGATTCACTTGATGTGGGAGGATTTTGTTTATGCACGCACCTGGATTGTTTGATTTGACGGATCATTTGGCGCGGCTTTCGGCGATGGGAGATCCGCTTGAGGTTTTGGAGCGGCACGTTGATTTCGAAGTGTTTCGCCCAGTTCTTGTTGAAACACTTGGCTATGGGGAACGTCCCAAAGGTGGTCGTCCGCCCTATGATGCCGTTGTGATGTTCAAGGTGCTGGTGTTGGCCTCGATGCACAATCTGAGCGATGAGCGGATGGAGTTTCTCATTCGTGACCGTTTCAGTTGGCTACGGTTCCTGGGATTTCAAATCGGGGAGCCGACACCTGATCAGAAGACGATCTGGCTTTTCAGAGAGAAGCTGACCTAGGCGGGTGTCTTCAAGGCCCTGTTTGCCGCGTTTGAAGCTCAGCTCTGCGCGCGGGGATACAAACCGACCGGCGGTCAGATTGTGGATGCCACGTTGGTCTTTGCCCCGCGCCAGCGGATGACGAAAGCAGAGAAAGCGCGCGCCAAGGCAGGTGAGGCCGCGTCTGACATCTGGCCCGATGATCTGTCCAAGGCAGCGCAGAAAGACACCGATGCGCGTTGGACGGTCAAGTATTCAAAGGCCAAGACGACCAAGGAGGGTGAGGAGGATACTGGCCTTGTCGATATTTCGGTTCCGCACTTTGGGTA
This sequence comes from uncultured Gammaproteobacteria bacterium, assembly GCA_951812995.1. Classification (GTDB taxonomy): domain Bacteria; phylum Pseudomonadota; class Gammaproteobacteria; order Eutrophobiales; family Eutrophobiaceae; genus UBA7359. The sequence goes on from CATOTD010000002.1 coordinate 660,833, forward strand.
CAAGAACCACGTGTCCATTGATCGCAAATGGCGCTTCATCCGGGGTGAGACTGGCACGAATGCGGCTCGCTACGACGGGCATGAACTGTCCTCGGTTCTGGACGAGACAAACAGCTCGAAGGCGGTTTGGGCCGATACCGGGTACCGCTCGGCCAGGAATGAGGCTTGGCTGAAGGCGCAAGGGTACCGCTCACATATCCATCGCAAGAAGCCACGCGGCAAACCCATGGCCAGGCATATTCGCCGGGGCAACGCGACACGCTCCGCCATCCGCGCCTGTGTTCGGCTACGAGAAAGGGCCCATGGCTCTGACCATCCGCTCAATCGGCCAAACCCGTGCGAAGGCCCGCATGACCATGGCCAACCTGAGCTACAACTTCCGCCGTCTCATCTTCCACGAGCGACGACAGGCCACAGCCTGACTCCGCCCAAATTCCGGAAATACCCGCCCTGGCAGACCCAAACAGCGCGACACAGCCTCAAATACCACCGACCTTGACCTTCACACCCACTATGCGGGTGACAACGACTGGTGCTCGCGTCAAAACCCATCCAGAATCAGCGTTGTTCGAGGTCTCCGACTGATTAAAAATAAAGGCATTGTTGCCTCTGGTAATGCCATCTCTATCTTTAAAGAAAAACTAAACTCCAAATCCATCAAAACCAGTGAGCACCTGGAACGCAACAAGTGGATAAATGAGCGCATAGCTGTTATCAGCCAACCCTTAGGCAATGTGGATGTGCTTGACCCGATGGGTATTTTATGCGGTGAGAAGTTATGCCCCGCAGTCCGCCACTGGCAAAAACCGCTGTATCATGTCCTCTTCCATATGACCCCTACGGGATTTAGCTTGCTAAAACCACTATTTGAGCCAATTTTTGCCAAGATGGATCAAATAAGTGAAGGTGAGTAACGCACCGGTATCTAGGCGGTGGCGATAACGTAAATTATCTTTCGCAAATATGAAGAGGCGGTTTTCCTTTATCTGGTTAAATAAAAAGTGACATAACCATTTATTTGACCAGGAGAAGAGTCGCCATGAGCGATGATACAAGCAAGCACTTGCACAACGTAGTCCCTATTGATGAACAGGCACTGCAGGGCCATCTCAACAAAGTGGTACTGAAGACTGTGGAAGACACCCGCAACCAGATTCTGGACGCTGAGGCTGATGCGCTGGTGGGTGCTGATCGATATGCACGCACTGAGACGCGCAAAGACGACCGGTCTGGTAGCTACACCAGGAAGTGCCACACAAGGGCCGGAGAGCTTGAGTTAAAGATGCAGAAGTTGTGCAAGCAGACCTTTGAGATGGCCATCATAGAGCGATACCGGCACCGTGTAGCGTCAATTGAAGAGGCGTTGCTCGAGATGTATCTGGCAGGTGTTTCAGTACAACGTGTAGAAGACATTACCGCAGCCCTCTGGGGTACCCGTGTCAGCTTAGGGACTATTTCAAAGCTCAACCAGCGTATCTATGGGCAGATTGAAGAGTGGCGTAATCGCCCCATAGAGGGTGATTCCCCTTATGTGTACCTAGACGGTGTTGTGCTCAAACGCAGTTGGGGCGGTGCAGTGAAGAACGTTTCTGTTCTAGTCGCCATAGGTGTTGGGGACGATGGCTACCGCCGCATTCCAGGGATTGTTGAAGGTACTAAGGAGGATAAGGTGGGATGGTCAGGATTCCTGCGTCATTTAAAGGCACGCGGTCTCAAGGGCATCAGGTTGGTGCTCAGTGATGCCTGTCTTGGGCGCAAGGAGTCGATCGGTGACTTCTACCCTGATGCTGGCTGGCAGCGTTGTATTGTGCACTTCTACCGCAACGTCTTCAGTCATGTGCCTCGTGGTCGTGTCAAAGAAGTCTCTCGCATGTTGAGGGCTGTCCATGCATCTGAATATCTGGAATCTGCCAGGCATAAGGCCACGGAGGTTGAGAAGAAACTCAGGGACATGAAGTTATCGAGTGCGGCGGATTGGCTGGGTAGTGCATGGAAGAGACCCTGACGTATTATCGGTTTCTGGCAGAGCACTGGATTCGCATTCGGACTAACAATCCTTTGGAGCGGATTATTCAAGAAATCAGGCGGCGAACACGAGTAGTGTGTGCATTCCCGGATAGCAACTCGGCGTTGATGTTGTGTGCGGCAAGGCTTAGACACATCGCGGGGAGCTAGTGGGGAACGCGGACATATCTGAACATGGATTTGCTCCAAGAGATGGATAAAGAAAAGGATTTTCAGGTAGCGTAACAACCAGATTTAAGGGAAAGCCAAATCAGAAAGTGCGAAAGATTATTGACACTACCCCTTGCCAACCCCGGTGATGCTCTCTCGTTCTGGATGATGGCCACTGCGGACAACGTGCTGGCGTACGTCAGCCGTTTTTTGATCATCATACTGCCTCATCAACTCATCTGGCTCTGCCTGGACAGCTTCGGTGATTAACTGCTTCGCACCAGATCTGAGTAACTCTGTCAGTGGATCAATGCCCTCTGGTGTACCCAGATCAATCACAGTATTGTTTGTCATGTGTGGCGTACTCCTCTTGTTACTTTCGATTGCTAGACAAAACCGATTCCAGCAAGGCACGCCGCGCATACTTCAACCTCTTCAGACATCAGGTTCGGTTATAACTCCATTGAATCGCTCAACAGCGTAATCAGGAAAACCATCAAAAAACGTAAGTTGTTTCTAACCGACGACGTTGCCAGAAAGGTGATCTATCTGGCCATTCAAGATGCATCAAAGAAGTGGACTATGCCGATTAAATATTGGAAACCAGCGATGAATCGCTTTATGATCGAATTCGAAGACCGACTAAAGGACTTCGTTTAACCAACGGCAGTTACACAGAATTCGGCAAAGGCTCATGCCTGTTAATACTTCAACATGAGCGAGATGCATCATTGCCAGCCATTGCCGGCACTGGGTCGTTTGCAGTCGGTGCGGTATGTTGGTGAATGGATTTTTCAAGTAGCCGAATAAATTGCAAGTTGGGCGTAATAATGCGCACAGATTTTTTATAGCCCTTGCAACCTTCAAATCAAGGTATTTAAGTATTTTCTGAAATCAGAGCCGATTTCATTATCATCTAACGCATATTTTACGGATGCCATCATGTACCCTATTTTTGAACCGCAATCGTAGCGTGTCCCCTCAAACGCAAGGGCATAAACAGATTCTGTCTTCAACAACAAGCTGATTGCATCTGTTAGTTGGATCTCATTGCCCGCACCCTTTGGTGTCTTTTCCAGACAATTAAATATTGCCGGACTGAGCACATATCTACCCACCACACCCAATGTCGATAACGCTTTTTCAGGGGCTGGTTTCTCCACAATATCTTTTATTTTGAATAATGACGCATCATTCATTATGCCAGTTTCTACAATGCCATATTTCGAGGTGTCTTCTTTCGGCACATCTTGAACGGCAACAATACTGCTGCCCTGCTGTTGATATTTATCGATCATCTGCTTAATCACGCCACGCTTTCCATCATCTATCAAGTCATCTGGCAATATGATTGCGAATGGTTCATCACCGACTGCCGGTTTAGCACACAACACGGCATGACCAAGACCCAATGATTCTGCCTGTCGGATATATAAACAGGTCACGCCCTCTGGAATAATACTTCTGACAATATCGAGTTGGCTGGTTTTACCTTTTTTTTCAAGTTCGGCCTCAAGCTCATAGGCCTTATCGAAATGATCGGTAATGGCACTTTTTGTCCGGCCCGTAATAAAAATAAGCTCCGTTATGCCCGCAGCAATCGCTTCTTCGACTGCATACTGGATCAAGGGCTTATCAACAATAGGCAACATCTCTTTCGGATTCGCTTTGGTGGCAGGCAAAAAACGTGTGCCCATGCCAGCAGCAGGGAAAATGGCTTTAGTAATTTTACGCATGTAATATTTTGCTTATTTATTTTGTTGTTATTTTTATGCTTGGGAATACGTGTTCCGATTAAAATGCAATCCCCATTATGTTGTACGATAATACAGTATTGCGTCCCATCGGTCTGAGTATCTTTGTCTGCGGCACTATTGTCTACCATTGTAGACGCAAATCAATTTCAATACTGTTGTTGGCGGGCTTATCTTTTTGTGCATGATGACCCCCTACAATACCCCAGTCTATGCCTGTCTTATGTTGCCAACGGGCACCGAAGCGATAATTCCGCTCGCTACCGGTAAATTGCATTTTCGTATATGGTGTCAGTAGCGCACGGCCATTCATGGTGGCTAGACCATAGCCAAGCGTCATCTGGTGATTCAGTTGGTAGTCTTGTTTCTGTACCTGATTATCAATCACCGGATTAACGGGTGATGCGGCAATATCGTCTACTAACAGGGTGTTTTCGGTATCGCCGTATGCGCTTTGCATCTCCAACGACAACCCTAATCTATTGCGCGCCTGCAGTGTCAACAAACCGCTAACGCCCCATTCCTCCAGGCCGCTGCTATGTGTTAGCAGACGTCGCCATTGTAGTTTAGTGCGACTGCCCGTTACAGCATCGTTGTAACGCATTCCAATAACCATCTCGCTGCCGTGTCCGGTTTGTCCGTCACCTGAATCATCACGCAACCCAAACTCCAACGATGGCATCAACGTATTACCGTTATAAAGCATGAACGTATGCTTAGCTTCCAATGACAATCGCGTCTGGTAGGTAACGTACGTTAAACCCTCGATGAGTTCTTCCCGATAGCCATGCACATCAAACTGGTTGACCGATGTCTGTAGCTTTACTCGCAGGCTGTCTGAGGGGTTGTCAGACTGGGACAGCAATTCCATATCACCCCCGATAGAAAACTGCACCAAGCGACTATCGCTGTTGCGTTTTTTCCCTGATTCTGTGACGGTTATCTCACCCTCACCATAGCCGCCAATCATCCATAGATGGCTGTTGTTTGCCATCTTCCAATTAACATAAGGATGAATACTGGTTAGTGTGCTTTCGTAATCACCCGCTTGGTTCATATCGCCATTTGTATCCATGTAGTCTATTGTAGCCTTGCTCCAGTTCAGACTCGCACCCAATAACAAACCATTGTCATGGCGCTTGTCAATGCCGATAATCGCGCTGACAATCTCGCCATCCCACTGTACGTCATCACGCTTGGTGTTGCTAAGCTGTTCATAAGCACCGTTGCCCCATAACGATACGTCATGCGATATATCGTGGGCGGGTGTATCAGGATTACCCAGCTTGGCAAGCTCGGCCAATGAAATAGAAAAACCGCTGTTTAGCAACTGCTGTCGCCATGAAACAGTACCCTCTTGCAAGGCTTGCTGATTTGATTGCAACCAGGGCAAAAATGCGTTTTGGCCATTCAGATTCAGGCGCTGCGGTTGCGCCGATGACGCACTGATCTCATCCATGCGATTGAGTACAGCAGATTTCACCATCCCGGCCATTGCCTTAATCATCTGCGGCGCGATGGCTTTATCAATCCGACTCATATCCCGCGTAGCCGTATCATCATCGATAACCTCAATCGCAATACGCTCACCAAACTGACCGTTATAATCCCCATCGGTGCTGACCGCATTAGCTAAGCTGATATCAACTTGTTGGTCACCATCGGCCACATCATCGTCTTGACCGGTGACGGTCACTGACTGGGCCACATGCCAGTTAGTATCAGTAAAGGTCAAGGTGGCAGGTAATACCGTTGCCTCCCCCGCATCACTGCTGCTAACAGCTATACTGACATTGGCATCTGGCTCAGACGTTAATACCACACTAAACGTGTCTTGTGTTCCTCTCTCACTGACTGTGGTATCCCCATCCGTCTGCAAGATGGTAATGCCTGGCGCGTCATTGTCTGTAACAGTAACCGTTATCGTTTGACCAAACTGACCGTTATAATCCCCATCGGTGCTAACCGCATTGGCTAAGCTGATATCAACTTGTTGGTCACCATCGGCCACATCATCGTCTTGACCGGTGACGGTCACTGACTGGGCCACATGCCAGTTACCTACAGTAAAGGTCAAGGTGGCAGGTAATACCGTTGCCTCCCCCGCATCACTGCTGCTAACAGCTATACTGACATTGGCATCTGGCTCAGACGTTAATACCACACTAAACGTGTCTTGTGTTCCTCTCTCACTGACTGTGGTATCCCCATCCGTCTGCAAGATGGTAATGCCTGGCGCGTCATTGTCTGTAACAGTAACCGTTATCGTTTGACCAAACTGACCGTTATAATCCCCATCGGTGCTAACCGCATTGGCTAAGCTGATATCAACTTGTTGGTCACCATCGGCCACATCATCGTCTTGACCGGTGACGGTCACTGACTGGGCCACATGCCAGTTAGTATCAGTAAAGGTCAAGGTGGCAGGTAATACCGTTGCCTCCCCCGCATCACTACTGCTAATACCAATCACGACATCAGCGGTTGGTTGACTGCTCAAGAGCACGGTAAATGTGTCTTGTGTTCCGGTCTCACTGACTGTGGTATCCCCATCCGTCTGCAAGATGGTAATGCCTGGCGCGTCATTGTCTGTAACAGTAACCGTTATCGTTTGACCAAACTGACCGTTATAATCCCCATCGGTGCTAACCGCATTGGCTAAGCTGATATCAACTTGTTGGTCACCATCGGCCACATCATCGTCTTGACCGGTGACGGTCACTGACTGGGCCACATGCCAGTTAGTATCAGTAAAGGTCAAGGTGGCAGGTAATACCGTTGCCTCCCCCGCATCACTGCTGCTAACAGCTATACTGACATTGGCATCTGGCTCAGACGTTAATACCACACTAAACGTGTCTTGTGTTCCTCTCTCACTGACTGTGGTATCCCCATCCGTCTGCAAGATGGTAATGCCTGGCGCGTCATTGTCTGTAACAGTAACCGTTATCGTTTGACCAAACTGACCGTTATAATCCCCATCGGTGCTAACCGCATTGGCTAAGCTGATATCAACTTGTTGGTCACCATCGGCCACATCATCGTCTTGACCGGTGACGGTCACTGACTGGGCCACATGCCAGTTAGTATCAGTAAAGGTCAAGGTGGCAGGTAATACCGTTGCCTCCCCCGCATCACTACTGCTAACAGCTATACTGACATTGGCATCTGGCTCAGACGTTAATACCACACTAAATGTGTCTTGTGTTCCGGTCTCACTGACTGTGGTATCCCCATCCGTCTGCAAGATGGTAATGCCTGGCGCGTCATTGTCTGTAACAGTAACCGTTATCGTTTGACCAAACTGACCGTTATAATCCCCATCGGTGCTAACCGCATTGGCTAAGCTGATATCAACTTGTTGGTCACCATCGGCCACATCATCGTCTTGACCGGTGACGGTCACTGACTGGGCCACATGCCAGTTACCTACAGTAAAGGTCAAGGTGGCAGGTAATACCGTTGCCTCCCCCGCATCACTGCTGCTAACAGCTATACTGACATTGGCATCTGGCTCAGACGTTAATACCACACTAAACGTGTCTTGTGTTCCTCTCTCACTGACTGTGGTATCCCCATCCGTCTGCAAGATGGTAATGCCTGGCGCGTCATTGTCTGTAACAGTAACCGTTATCGTTTGACCAAACTGACCGTTATAATCCCCATCGGTGCTAACCGCATTGGCTAAGCTGATATCAACTTGTTGGTCACCATCGGCCACATCATCGTCTTGACCGGTGACGGTCACTGACTGGGCCACATGCCAGTTAGTATCAGTAAAGGTCAAGGTGGCAGGTAATACCGTTGCCTCCCCCGCATCACTGCTGCTAACAGCTATACTGACATTGGCATCTGGCTCAGACGTTAATACCACACTAAACGTGTCTTGTGTTCCTCTCTCACTGACTGTGGTATCCCCATCCGTCTGCAAGATGGTAATGCCTGGCGCGTCATTGTCTGTAACAGTAACCGTTATCGTTTGACCAAACTGACCGTTATAATCCCCATCGGTGCTAACCGCATTGGCTAAGCTGATATCAACTTGTTGGTCACCATCGGCCACATCATCGTCTTGACCGGTGACGGTCACTGACTGGGCCACATGCCAGTTAGTATCAGTAAAGGTCAAGGTGGCAGGTAATACCGTTGCCTCCCCCGCATCACTACTGCTAACAGCTATACTGACATTGGCATCTGGCTCAGACGTTAATACCACACTAAACGTGTCTTGTGTCCCGGTCTCACTGACTGTGGTATCCCCATCCGTCTGCAAGACGGTAATGCCTGGCGCGTCATTGTCTGTAACAGTAACCGTTATCGTTTGACCAAACTGACCGTTATAATCCCCATCGGTGCTAACCGCATTGGCTAAGCTGATATCAACTTGTTGGTCACCATCGGCCACATCATCGTCTTGACCGGTGACGGTCACTGACTGGGCCACATGCCAGTTACCTACAGTAAAGGTCAAGGTGGCAGGTAATACCGTTGCCTCCCCCGCATCACTGCTGCTAATACCAATCACGACATCAGCGGTTGGTTGACTACCCAATACCACTGTATAGTCTCCAGTGCTACCCTCATCAACCGTCAGTAATGCCCTTGATAGCCTGATGCCTGTATTGTCATCATCGGCAACACTGACATCAACATGGCTGCTAAACTTGCCCCCGTAATCCCCATCCGTACTAACCGCATTGGCTAAATTGATCTCTATCGCTTGCACTCCATCTGCAATATCATCATTAACACCAGTCACGGTGATAGTCTGTGGCCTATCCCAGTTGGTATCGGTAAAGGTCAAGGTGGCAGGTAATACCGTTGCCTCCCCCGCATCACTACTGCTAATACCAATCACGACATCAGCGGTTGGTTGACTGCTCAAGAGCACGGTAAATGTGTCTTGTGTCCCGGTCTCGCTGACTGTGGTATCCCCATCCGTCTGCAAGATGGTAATGCCTGGCGCGTCATTGTCTGTAACAGTAACCGTTATCGTTTGACCAAACTGACCGTTATAATCCCCATCGGTGCTAACCGCATTGGCTAAGCTGATATCAACTTGTTGGTCACCATCGGCCACATCATCGTCTTGACCGGTGACGGTCACTGACTGGGCCACATGCCAGTTAGTATCAGTAAAGGTCAAGGTGGCAGGTAATACCGTTGCCTCCCCCGCATCACTGCTGCTAATACCAATCACGACATCAGCGGTTGGTTGACTGCTCAAGAGCACGGTAAATGTGTCTTGTGTTCCGGTCTCACTGACTGTGGTATCCCCATCCGTCTGCAAGATGGTAATGCCTGGCGCGTCATTGTCTGTAACAGTAACCGTTATCGTTTGACCAAACTGACCGTTATAATCCCCATCGGTGCTAACCGCATTGGCTAAGCTGATATCAACTTGTTGGTCACCATCGGCCACATCATCGTCTTGACCGGTGACGGTCACTGACTGGGCCACATGCCAGTTAGTATCAGTAAAGGTCAAGGTGGCAGGTAATACCGTTGCCTCCCCCGCATCACTGCTGCTAACAGCTATACTGACATTGGCATCTGGCTCAGACGTTAATACCACACTAAACGTGTCTTGTGTCCCGGTCTCACTGACTGTGGTATCCCCATCCGTCTGCAAGATGGTAATGCCTGGCGCGTCATTGTCTGTAACAGTAACCGTTATCGTTTGACCAAACTGACCGTTATAATCCCCATCGGTGCTAACCGCATTGGCTAAGCTGATATCAACTTGTTGGTCACCATCGGCCACATCATCGTCTTGACCGGTGACGGTCACTGACTGGGCCACATGCCAGTTACCTACAGTAAAGGTCAAGGTGGCAGGTAATACCGTTGCCTCCCCCGCATCACTGCTGCTAACAGCTATACTGACATTGGCATCTGGCTCAGACGTTAATACCACACTAAACGTGTCTTGTGTTCCTCTCTCACTGACTGTGGTATCCCCATCCGTCTGCAAGATGGTAATGCCTGGCGCGTCATTGTCTGTAACAGTAACCGTTATCGTTTGACCAAACTGACCGTTATAATCCCCATCGGTGCTGACCGCATTAGCTAAGCTGATATCAACTTGTTGGTCACCATCGGCCACATCATCGTCTTGACCGGTGACGGTCACTGACTGGGCCACATGCCAGTTAGTATCAGTAAAGGTCAAGGTGGCAGGTAATACCGTTGCCTCCCCCGCATCACTGCTGCTAACAGCTATACTGACATTGGCATCTGGCTCAGACGTTAATACCACACTAAACGTGTCTTGTGTTCCTCTCTCACTGACTGTGGTATCCCCATCCGTCTGCAAGATGGTAATGCCTGGCGCGTCATTGTCTGTAACAGTAACCGTTATCGTTTGACCAAACTGACCGTTATAATCCCCATCGGTGCTAACCGCATTGGCTAAGCTGATATCAACTTGTTGGTCACCATCGGCCACATCATCGTCTTGACCGGTGACGGTCACTGACTGGGCCACATGCCAGTTACCTACAGTAAAGGTCAAGGTGGCAGGTAATACCGTTGCCTCCCCCGCATCACTGCTGCTAACAGCTATACTGACATTGGCATCTGGCTCAGACGTTAATACCACACTAAACGTGTCTTGTGTTCCTCTCTCACTGACTGTGGTATCCCCATCCGTCTGCAAGATGGTAATGCCTGGCGCGTCATTGTCTGTAACAGTAACCGTTATCGTTTGACCAAACTGACCGTTATAATCCCCATCGGTGCTAACCGCATTGGCTAAGCTGATATCAACTTGTTGGTCACCATCGGCCACATCATCGTCTTGACCGGTGACGGTCACTGACTGGGCCACATGCCAGTTAGTATCAGTAAAGGTCAAGGTGGCAGGTAATACCGTTGCCTCCCCCGCATCACTGCTGCTAACAGCTATACTGACATTGGCATCTGGCTCAGACGTTAATACCACACTAAACGTGTCTTGTGTCCCGGTCTCACTGACTGTGGTATCCCCATCCGTCTGCAAGATGGTAATGCCTGGCGCGTCATTGTCTGTAACAGTAACCGTTATCGTTTGACCAAACTGACCGTTATAATCCCCATCGGTGCTAACCGCATTGGCTAAGCTGATATCAACTTGTTGGTCACCATCGGCCACATCATCGTCTTGACCGGTGACGGTCACTGACTGGGCCACATGCCAGTTAGTATCAGTAAAGGTCAAGGTGGCAGGTAATACCGTTGCCTCCCCCGCATCACTGCTGCTAACAGCTATACTGACATTGGCATCTGGCTCAGACGTTAATACCACACTAAACGTGTCTTGTGTCCCGGTCTCACTGACTGTGGTATCCCCATCCGTCTGCAAGATGGTAATGCCTGGCGCGTCATTGTCTGTAACAGTAACCGTTATCGTTTGACCAAACTGACCGTTATAATCCCCATCGGTGCTAACCGCATTGGCTAAGCTGATATCAACTTGTTGGTCACCATCGGCCACATCATCGTCTTGACCGGTGACGGTCACTGACTGGGCCACATGCCAGTTACCTACAGTAAAGGTCAAGGTGGCAGGTAATACCGTTGCCTCCCCCGCATCACTGCTGCTAACAGCTATACTGACATTGGCATCTGGCTCAGACGTTAATACCACACTAAACGTGTCTTGTGTTCCTCTCTCACTGACTGTGGTATCCCCATCCGTCTGCAAGATGGTAATGCCTGGCGCGTCATTGTCTGTAACAGTAACCGTTATCGTTTGACCAAACTGACCGTTATAATCCCCATCGGTGCTGACCGCATTAGCTAAGCTGATATCAACTTGTTGGTCACCATCGGCCACATCATCGTCTTGACCGGTGACGGTCACTGACTGGGCCACATGCCAGTTAGTATCAGTAAAGGTCAAGGTGGCAGGTAATACCGTTGCCTCCCCCGCATCACTGCTGCTAACAGCTATACTGACATTGGCATCTGGCTCAGACGTTAATACCACACTAAACGTGTCTTGTGTTCCTCTCTCACTGACTGTGGTATCCCCATCCGTCTGCAAGATGGTAATGCCTGGCGCGTCATTGTCTGTAACAGTAACCGTTATCGTTTGACCAAACTGACCGTTATAATCCCCATCGGTGCTAACCGCATTGGCTAAGCTGATATCAACTTGTTGGTCACCATCGGCCACATCATCGTCTTGACCGGTGACGGTCACTGACTGGGCCACATGCCAGTTACCTACAGTAAAGGTCAAGGTGGCAGGTAATACCGTTGCCTCCCCCGCATCACTGCTGCTAACAGCTATACTGACATTGGCATCTGGCTCAGACGTTAATACCACACTAAACGTGTCTTGTGTTCCTCTCTCACTGACTGTGGTATCCCCATCCGTCTGCAAGATGGTAATGCCTGGCGCGTCATTGTCTGTAACAGTAACCGTTATCGTTTGACCAAACTGACCGTTATAATCCCCATCGGTGCTAACCGCATTGGCTAAGCTGATATCAACTTGTTGGTCACCATCGGCCACATCATCGTCTTGACCGGTGACGGTCACTGACTGGGCCACATGCCAGTTAGTATCAGTAAAGGTCAAGGTGGCAGGTAATACCGTTGCCTCCCCCGCATCACTGCTGCTAACAGCTATACTGACATTGGCATCTGGCTCAGACGTTAATACCACACTAAACGTGTCTTGTGTCCCGGTCTCACTGACTGTGGTATCCCCATCCGTCTGCAAGATGGTAATGCCTGGCGCGTCATTGTCTGTAACAGTAACCGTTATCGTTTGACCAAACTGACCGTTATAATCCCCATCGGTGCTAACCGCATTGGCTAAGCTGATATCAACTTGTTGGTCACCATCGGCCACATCATCGTCTTGACCGGTGACGGTCACTGACTGGGCCACATGCCAGTTAGTATCAGTAAAGGTCAAGGTGGCAGGTAATACCGTTGCCTCCCCCGCATCACTGCTGCTAACAGCTATACTGACATTGGCATCTGGCTCAGACGTTAATACCACACTAAACGTGTCTTGTGTCCCGGTCTCACTGACTGTGGTATCCCCATCCGTCTGCAAGATGGTAATGCCTGGCGCGTCATTGTCTGTAACAGTAACCGTTATCGTTTGACCAAACTGACCGTTATAATCCCCATCGGTGCTAACCGCATTGGCTAAGCTGATATCAACTTGTTGGTCACCATCGGCCACATCATCGTCTTGACCGGTGACGGTCACTGACTGGGCCACATGCCAGTTAGTATCAGTAAAGGTCAAGGTGGCAGGTAATACCGTTGCCTCCCCCGCATCACTACTGCTAATACCAATCACGACATCAGCGGTTGGTTGACTGCTCAAGAGCACGGTAAATGTGTCTTGTGTTCCGGTCTCACTGACTGTGGTATCCCCATCCGTCTGCAAGATGGTAATGCCTGGCGCGTCATTGTCTGTAACAGTAACCGTTATCGTTTGACCAAACTGACCGTTATAATCCCCATCGGTGCTAACCGCATTGGCTAAGCTGATATCAACTTGTTGGTCACCATCGGCCACATCATCGTCTTGACCGGTGACGGTCACTGACTGGGCCACATGCCAGTTACCTACAGTAAAGGTCAAGGTGGCAGGTAATACCGTTGCCTCCCCCGCATCACTGCTGCTAACAGCTATACTGACATTGGCATCTGGCTCAGACGTTAATACCACACTAAACGTGTCTTGTGTTCCTCTCTCACTGACTGTGGTATCCCCATCCGTCTGCAAGATGGTAATGCCTGGCGCGTCATTGTCTGTAACAGTAACCGTTATCGTTTGACCAAACTGACCGTTATAATCCCCATCGGTGCTAACCGCATTGGCTAAGCTGATATCAACTTGTTGGTCACCATCGGCCACATCATCGTCTTGACCGGTGACGGTCACTGACTGGGCCACATGCCAGTTAGTATCAGTAAAGGTCAAGGTGGCAGGTAATACCGTTGCCTCCCCCGCATCACTACTGCTAATACCAATCACGACATCAGCGGTTGGTTGACTGCTCAAGAGCACGGTAAATGTGTCTTGTGTTCCGGTCTCACTGACTGTGGTATCCCCATCCGTCTGCAAGATGGTAATGCCTGGCGCGTCATTGTCTGTAACAGTAACCGTTATCGTTTGACCAAACTGACCGTTATAATCCCCATCGGTGCTAACCGCATTGGCTAAGCTGATATCAACTTGTTGGTCACCATCGGCCACATCATCGTCTTGACCGGTGACGGTCACTGACTGGGCCACATGCCAGTTACCTACAGTAAAGGTCAAGGTGGCAGGTAATACCGTTGCCTCCCCCGCATCACTGCTGCTAACAGCTATACTGACATTGGCATCTGGCTCAGACGTTAATACCACACTAAACGTGTCTTGTGTTCCTCTCTCACTGACTGTGGTATCCCCATCCGTCTGCAAGATGGTAATGCCTGGCGCGTCATTGTCTGTAACAGTAACCGTTATCGTTTGACCAAACTGACCGTTATAATCCCCATCGGTGCTAACCGCATTGGCTAAGCTGATATCAACTTGTTGGTCACCATCGGCCACATCATCGTCTTGACCGGTGACGGTCACTGACTGGGCCACATGCCAGTTACCTACAGTAAAGGTCAAGGTGGCAGGTAATACCGTTGCCTCCCCCGCATCACTGCTGCTAACAGCTATACTGACATTGGCATCTGGCTCAGACGTTAATACCACACTAAACGTGTCTTGTGTCCCGGTCTCACTGACTGTGGTATCCCCATCCGTCTGCAAGATGGTAATGCCTGGCGCGTCATTGTCTGTAACAGTAACCGTTATCGTTTGACCAAACTGACCGTTATAATCCCCATCGGTGCTAACCGCATTGGCTAAGCTGATATCAACTTGTTGGTCACCATCGGCCACATCATCGTCTTGACCGGTGACGGTCACTGACTGGGCCACATGCCAGTTACCTACAGTAAAGGTCAAGGTGGCAGGTAATACCGTTGCCTCCCCCGCATCACTGCTGCTAACAGCTATACTGACATTGGCATCTGGCTCAGACGTTAATACCACACTAAACGTGTCTTGTGTTCCTCTCTCACTGACTGTGGTATCCCCATCCGTCTGCAAGATGGTAATGCCTGGCGCGTCATTGTCTGTAACAGTAACCGTTATCGTTTGACCAAACTGACCGTTATAATCCCCATCGGTGCTAACCGCATTGGCTAAGCTGATATCAACTTGTTGGTCACCATCGGCCACATCATCGTCTTGACCGGTGACGGTCACTGACTGGGCCACATGCCAGTTAGTATCAGTAAAGGTCAAGGTGGCAGGTAATACCGTTGCCTCCCCCGCATCACTACTGCTAATACCAATCACGACATCAGCGGTTGGTTGACTGCTCAAGAGCACGGTAAATGTGTCTTGTGTTCCGGTCTCACTGACTGTGGTATCCCCATCCGTCTGCAAGATGGTAATGCCTGGCGCGTCATTGTCTGTAACAGTAACCGTTATCGTTTGACCAAACTGACCGTTATAATCCCCATCGGTGCTAACCGCATTGGCTAAGCTGATATCAACTTGTTGGTCACCATCGGCCACATCATCGTCTTGACCGGTGACGGTCACTGACTGGGCCACATGCCAGTTACCTACAGTAAAGGTCAAGGTGGCAGGTAATACCGTTGCCTCCCCCGCATCACTGCTGCTAACAGCTATACTGACATTGGCATCTGGCTCAGACGTTAATACCACACTAAACGTGTCTTGTGTTCCTCTCTCACTGACTGTGGTATCCCCATCCGTCTGCAAGATGGTAATGCCTGGCGCGTCATTGTCTGTAACAGTAACCGTTATCGTTTGACCAAACTGACCGTTATAATCCCCATCGGTGCTAACCGCATTGGCTAAGCTGATATCAACTTGTTGGTCACCATCGGCCACATCATCGTCTTGACCGGTGACGGTCACTGACTGGGCCACATGCCAGTTAGTATCAGTAAAGGTCAAGGTGGCAGGTAATACCGTTGCCTCCCCCGCATCACTGCTGCTAACAGCTATACTGACATTGGCATCTGGCTCAGACGTTAATACCACACTAAACGTGTCTTGTGTTCCTCTCTCACTGACTGTGGTATCCCCATCCGTCTGCAAGATGGTAATGCCTGGCGCGTCATTGTCTGTAACAGTAACCGTTATCGTTTGACCAAACTGACCGTTATAATCCCCATCGGTGCTAACCGCATTGGCTAAGCTGATATCAACTTGTTGGTCACCATCGGCCACATCATCGTCTTGACCGGTGACGGTCACTGACTGGGCCACATGCCAGTTAGTATCAGTAAAGGTCAAGGTGGCAGGTAATACCGTTGCCTCCCCCGCATCACTACTGCTAATACCAATCACGACATCAGCGGTTGGTTGACTGCTCAAGAGCACGGTAAATGTGTCTTGTGTTCCGGTCTCACTGACTGTGGTATCCCCATCCGTCTGCAAGACGGTAATGCCTGGCGCGTCATTGTCTGTAACAGTAACCGTTATCGTTTGACCAAACTGACCGTTATAATCCCCATCGGTGCTAACCGCATTGGCTAAGCTGATATCAACTTGTTGGTCACCATCGGCCACATCATCGTCTTGACCGGTGACGGTCACTGACTGGGCCACATGCCAGTTACCTACAGTAAAGGTCAAGGTGGCAGGTAATACCGTTGCCTCCCCCGCATCACTGCTGCTAACAGCTATACTGACATTGGCATCTGGCTCAGACGTTAATACCACACTAAACGTGTCTTGTGTTCCTCTCTCACTGACTGTGGTATCCCCATCCGTCTGCAAGATGGTAATGCCTGGCGCGTCATTGTCTGTAACAGTAACCGTTATCGTTTGACCAAACTGACCGTTATAATCCCCATCGGTGCTAACCGCATTGGCTAAGCTGATATCAACTTGTTGGTCACCATCGGCCACATCATCGTCTTGACCGGTGACGGTCACTGACTGGGCCACATGCCAGTTAGTATCAGTAAAGGTCAAGGTGGCAGGTAATACCGTTGCCTCCCCCGCATCACTACTGCTAATACCAATCACGACATCAGCGGTTGGTTGACTGCTCAAGAGCACGGTAAATGTGTCTTGTGTTCCGGTCTCACTGACTGTGGTATCCCCATCCGTCTGCAAGATGGTAATGCCTGGCGCGTCATTGTCTGTAACAGTAACCGTTATCGTTTGACCAAACTGACCGTTATAATCCCCATCGGTGCTAACCGCATTGGCTAAGCTGATATCAACTTGTTGGTCACCATCGGCCACATCATCGTCTTGACCGGTGACGGTCACTGACTGGGCCACATGCCAGTTACCTACAGTAAAGGTCAAGGTGGCAGGTAATACCGTTGCCTCCCCCGCATCACTGCTGCTAACAGCTATACTGACATTGGCATCTGGCTCAGACGTTAATACCACACTAAACGTGTCTTGTGTCCCGGTCTCACTGACTGTGGTATCCCCATCCGTCTGCAAGATGGTAATGCCTGGCGCGTCATTGTCTGTAACAGTAACCGTTATCGTTTGACCAAACTGACCGTTATAATCCCCATCGGTGCTAACCGCATTGGCTAAGCTGATATCAACTTGTTGGTCACCATCGGCCACATCATCGTCTTGACCGGTGACGGTCACTGACTGGGCCACATGCCAGTTAGTATCAGTAAAGGTCAAGGTGGCAGGTAATACCGTTGCCTCCCCCGCATCACTACTGCTAATACCAATCACGACATCAGCGGTTGGTTGACTGCTCAAGAGCACGGTAAATGTGTCTTGTGTTCCGGTCTCACTGACTGTGGTATCCCCATCCGTCTGCAAGATGGTAATGCCTGGCGCGTCATTGTCTGTAACAGTAACCGTTATCGTTTGACCAAACTGACCGTTATAATCCCCATCGGTGCTAACCGCATTGGCTAAGCTGATATCAACTTGTTGGTCACCATCGGCCACATCATCGTCTTGACCGGTGACGGTCACTGACTGGGCCACATGCCAGTTACCTACAGTAAAGGTCAAGGTGGCAGGTAATACCGTTGCCTCCCCCGCATCACTGCTGCTAACAGCTATACTGACATTGGCATCTGGCTCAGACGTTAATACCACACTAAACGTGTCTTGTGTTCCTCTCTCACTGACTGTGGTATCCCCATCCGTCTGCAAGATGGTAATGCCTGGCGCGTCATTGTCTGTAACAGTAACCGTTATCGTTTGACCAAACTGACCGTTATAATCCCCATCGGTGCTAACCGCATTGGCTAAGCTGATATCAACTTGTTGGTCACCATCGGCCACATCATCGTCTTGACCGGTGACGGTCACTGACTGGGCCACATGCCAGTTAGTATCAGTAAAGGTCAAGGTGGCAGGTAATACCGTTGCCTCCCCCGCATCACTACTGCTAATACCAATCACGACATCAGCGGTTGGTTGACTGCTCAAGAGCACGGTAAATGTGTCTTGTGTTCCGGTCTCACTGACTGTGGTATCCCCATCCGTCTGCAAGATGGTAATGCCTGGCGCGTCATTGTCTGTAACAGTAACCGTTATCGTTTGACCAAACTGACCGTTATAATCCCCATCGGTGCTAACCGCATTGGCTAAGCTGATATCAACTTGTTGGTCACCATCGGCCACATCATCGTCTTGACCGGTGACGGTCACTGACTGGGCCACATGCCAGTTACCTACAGTAAAGGTCAAGGTGGCAGGTAATACCGTTGCCTCCCCCGCATCACTGTTGCTAACAGCTATACTGACATTGGCATCTGGCTCAGACGTTAATACCACACTAAACGTGTCTTGTGTTCCTCTCTCACTGACTGTGGTATCCCCATCCGTCTGCAAGATGGTAATGCCTGGCGCGTCATTGTCTGTAACAGTAACCGTTATCGTTTGACCAAACTGACCGTTATAATCCCCATCGGTGCTAACCGCATTGGCTAAGCTGATATCAACTTGTTGGTCACCATCGGCCACATCATCGTCTTGACCGGTGACGGTCACTGACTGGGCCACATGCCAGTTAGTATCAGTAAAGGTCAAGGTGGCAGGTAATACCGTTGCCTCCCCCGCATCACTGCTGCTAACAGCTATACTGACATTGGCATCTGGCTCAGACGTTAATACCACACTAAACGTGTCTTGTGTCCCGGTCTCACTGACTGTGGTATCCCCATCCGTCTGCAAGATGGTAATGCCTGGCGCGTCATTGTCTGTAACAGTAACCGTTATCGTTTGACCAAACTGACCGTTATAATCCCCATCGGTGCTAACCGCATTGGCTAAGCTGATATCAACTTGTTGGTCACCATCGGCCACATCATCGTCTTGACCGGTGACGGTCACTGACTGGGCCACATGCCAGTTACCTACAGTAAAGGTCAAGGTGGCAGGTAATACCGTTGCCTCCCCCGCATCACTGCTGCTAACAGCTATACTGACATTGGCATCTGGCTCAGACGTTAATACCACACTAAACGTGTCTTGTGTTCCTCTCTCACTGACTGTGGTATCCCCATCCGTCTGCAAGATGGTAATGCCTGGCGCGTCATTGTCTGTAACAGTAACCGTTATCGTTTGACCAAACTGACCGTTATAATCCCCATCGGTGCTAACCGCATTGGCTAAGCTGATATCAACTTGTTGGTCACCATCGGCCACATCATCGTCTTGACCGGTGACGGTCACTGACTGGGCCACATGCCAGTTAGTATCAGTAAAGGTCAAGGTGGCAGGTAATACCGTTGCCTCCCCCGCATCACTACTGCTAATACCAATCACGACATCAGCGGTTGGTTGACTGCTCAAGAGCACGGTAAATGTGTCTTGTGTTCCTCTCTCACTGACTGTGGTATCCCCATCCGTCTGCAAGATGGTAATGCCTGGCGCGTCATTGTCTGTAACAGTAACCGTTATCGTTTGACCAAACTGACCGTTATAATCCCCATCGGTGCTAACCGCATTGGCTAAGCTGATATCAACTTGTTGGTCACCATCGGCCACATCATCGTCTTGACCGGTGACGGTCACTGACTGGGCCACATGCCAGTTAGTATCAGTAAAGGTCAAGGTGGCAGGTAATACCGTTGCCTCCCCCGCATCACTACTGCTAACAGCTATACTGACATTGGCATCTGGCTCAGACGTTAATACCACACTAAATGTGTCTTGTGTTCCGGTCTCACTGACTGTGGTATCCCCATCCGTCTGCAAGATGGTAATGCCTGGCGCGTCATTGTCTGTAACAGTAACCGTTATCGTTTGACCAAACTGACCGTTATAATCCCCATCGGTGCTAACCGCATTGGCTAAGCTGATATCAACTTGTTGGTCACCATCGGCCACATCATCGTCTTGACCGGTGACGGTCACTGACTGGGCCACATGCCAGTTACCTACAGTAAAGGTCAAGGTGGCAGGTAATACCGTTGCCTCCCCCGCATCACTGCTGCTAACAGCTATACTGACATTGGCATCTGGCTCAGACGTTAATACCACACTAAACGTGTCTTGTGTTCCTCTCTCACTGACTGTGGTATCCCCATCCGTCTGCAAGATGGTAATGCCTGGCGCGTCATTGTCTGTAACAGTAACCGTTATCGTTTGACCAAACTGACCGTTATAATCCCCATCGGTGCTAACCGCATTGGCTAAGCTGATATCAACTTGTTGGTCACCATCGGCCACATCATCGTCTTGACCGGTGACGGTCACTGACTGGGCCACATGCCAGTTAGTATCAGTAAAGGTCAAGGTGGCAGGTAATACCGTTGCCTCCCCCGCATCACTGCTGCTAACAGCTATACTGACATTGGCATCTGGCTCAGACGTTAATACCACACTAAACGTGTCTTGTGTTCCTCTCTCACTGACTGTGGTATCCCCATCCGTCTGCAAGATGGTAATGCCTGGCGCGTCATTGTCTGTAACAGTAACCGTTATCGTTTGACCAAACTGACCGTTATAATCCCCATCGGTGCTAACCGCATTGGCTAAGCTGATATCAACTTGTTGGTCACCATCGGCCACATCATCGTCTTGACCGGTGACGGTCACTGACTGGGCCACATGCCAGTTAGTATCAGTAAAGGTCAAGGTGGCAGGTAATACCGTTGCCTCCCCCGCATCACTACTGCTAACAGCTATACTGACATTGGCATCTGGCTCAGACGTTAATACCACACTAAACGTGTCTTGTGTCCCGGTCTCACTGACTGTGGTATCCCCATCCGTCTGCAAGACGGTAATGCCTGGCGCGTCATTGTCTGTAACAGTAACCGTTATCGTTTGACCAAACTGACCGTTATAATCCCCATCGGTGCTAACCGCATTGGCTAAGCTGATATCAACTTGTTGGTCACCATCGGCCACATCATCGTCTTGACCGGTGACGGTCACTGACTGGGCCACATGCCAGTTACCTACAGTAAAGGTCAAGGTGGCAGGTAATACCGTTGCCTCCCCCGCATCACTGCTGCTAATACCAATCACGACATCAGCGGTTGGTTGACTACCCAATACCACTGTATAGTCTCCAGTGCTACCCTCATCAACCGTCAGTAATGCCCTTGATAGCCTGATGCCTGTATTGTCATCATCGGCAACACTGACATCAACATGGCTGCTAAACTTGCCCCCGTAATCCCCATCCGTACTAACCGCATTGGCTAAATTGATCTCTATCGCTTGCACTCCATCTGCAATATCATCATTAACACCAGTCACGGTGATAGTCTGTGGCCTATCCCAGTTGGTATCGGTAAAGGTCAAGGTGGCAGGTAATACCGTTGCCTCCCCCGCATCACTACTGCTAATACCAATCACGACATCAGCGGTTGGTTGACTGCTCAAGAGCACGGTAAATGTGTCTTGTGTCCCGGTCTCGCTGACTTGAGTATCCCCACCGGTCTCGGTGACATCAACCCCAGCCGTATCATCATCTGTAACATGTACACCAACATCGGCTATCAGTACCCCGTCATAACCACCGCCTGTAGCACGATGGGTAATCGTGACATCTCGATGTGTGCCATTGTCCTTATCATCATTAACACCGGTCACGGTGATGGTTTGGGGCGTATCCCAGTTGGTATCGGTAAAGGTCAAGCTGGCGGGTGTGAGCGTTGCAATACCCGCATCCCCACTCGTTGGGGTAATCGTGACATCGCCTGTTGGCTGACTACCCAATACCACTGTATAGTCTCCAGTGCTACCCTCATCAACCCTCAGTGATGCGCTTGATAGCCTGATGCCTGTATTGTCATCATCGGCAACACTGACATCAACATGGCTGCTAAACTTGCCCCCGTAATCCCCATCCGTACTAACCGCATTGGCTAAATTGATCTCTATCGCTTGCACTCCATCTGCAATATCATCATTAACACCGGTGACGGTTACGATCTGTGGCCTATCCCAGTTGGTATCGGTAAAGGTCAAGCTGGCAGGTCCTACCGTTGCCTCGCCTGTATCACTACTGCTAATACCAATCACAACATCGGCATCTGGCTCAGACGTTAATACCACGCTAAACGTGTCTTGTGTCCCGGTCTCGCTGACTTGAGTATCCCCACCGGTCTCGGTGACATCAACCCCAGCCGTATCATCATCTGTAACATGTACACCAACATCGGCTATCAGTACCCCGTCATAACCACCGCCTGTAGCACGATGGGTAATCGTGACATCTCGATGTGTGCCATTGTCCTTATCATCATTAACACCGGTCACGGTGATGGTTTGGGGCGTATCCCAGTTGGTATCGGTAAAGGTCAAGCTGGCGGGTGTGAGCGTTGCAATGTCCGCATCCCCACTCGTTGGGGTAATCGTGACATCGCCTGTTGGCTGACTACCCAATACCACTGTATAGTCTCCAGTGCTACCCTCATCAACCCTCAGTAATGCGTTTGATAGCCTGATGCCTGTATTGTCATCATCGGCAACACTGACATCAACATGGCTGCTAAACTTGCCCCCGTAATCAACATCCGTACTAACCGCATTGGCTAAATTGATCTCTATCGCTTGCACTCCATCTGCAATATCATCATTAATACCAGTCACGGTGATGGTCTGTGGCCTATCCCAGTTGGTATCGGTAAAGGTCAAAGTAGCAGGTCCTACCGTTGCCTCGCCTGTATCACTACTGCTAATACCAATCACAACATCGGCATCTGGCTCAGACGTTAATACCACACTAAATGTGTCTTGTGTCCCTCCCTCGCTGACTTGAGTATCCCCACCGGTCTCGGTGACATCAACCCCAGCCGTATCATCATCTGTAACATGCACATCAACATCGGCTATCAGTACCCCGTCATAACCACCGCCTGTAGCACGATGGGTAATCGTGACATCTCGATGTGTGCCATTGTCCTTATCATCATTAACACCGGTCACGGTGATGGTTTGGGGCGTATCCCAGTTGGTATCGGTAAAGGTCAAGCTGGCGGGTGTGAGCGTTGCAATGTCCGCATCCCCACTTGTTGGGGTAATCGTGACATCGCCTGTTGGCTGACTACCCAATACCACTGTATAGTCTCCAGTGCTACCCTCATCAACCGTCAGTAATGCCCTTGATAGCCTGATGCCTGTATTGTCATCATCGGCAACACTGACATCAACATGGCTGCTAAACTTGCCCCCGTAATCAACATCCGTACTAACCGCATTGGCTAAATTGATCTCTATCGCTTGCACTCCATCGGCAATATCATCATTAACACCGGTCACGGTTACGATCTGTGGCCTATCCCAGTTGGTATCGGTAAAGGTCAAAGTAGCAGGTCCTACCGTTGCCTCGCCTGTATCACTACTGCTAATACCAATCACAACATCGGCATCTGGCTCAGACGTTAATACCACACTAAATGTGTCTTGTGTCCCTCCCTCGCTGACTTGAGTATCCCCACCGGTCTCGGTGACATCAACCCCAGCCGTATCATCATCTGTAACATGCACATCAACATCGGCTATCAGTACCCCGTCATAACCACCGCCAACAGCACGATGGGTAATCGTGACATCTCGATGTGTGCCATTGTCCTTATCATCATTAACACCGGTCACGGTGATGGTTTGGGGCGTATCCCAGTTGGTATCGGTAAAGGTCAAGCTGGCGGGTGTGAGCGTTGCAATACCCGCATCCCCACTCGTTGGGGTAATCGTGACATCGCCTGTTGGCTGACTACCCAATACCACTGTATAGTCTCCAGTGCTACCCTCATCAACCCTCAGTGATGCGCTTGATAGCCTGATGCCTGTATTGTCATCATCGGCAACACTGACATCAACATGGCTGCTAAACTTGCCCCCGTAATCCCCATCCGTACTAACCGCATTGGCTAAATTGATCTCTATCGCTTGCACTCCATCTGCAATATCATCATTAACACCGGTGACGGTTACGATCTGTGGCCTATCCCAGTTGGTATCGGTAAAGGTCAAGCTGGCAGGTCCTACCGTTGCCTCGCCTGTATCACTACTGCTAATACCAATCACAACATCGGCATCTGGCTCAGACGTTAATACCACGCTAAACGTGTCTTGTGTCCCGGTCTCGCTGACTTGAGTATCCCCACCGGTCTCGGTGACATCAACCCCAGCCGTATCATCATCTGTAACATGTACATCAACATCGGCTATCAGTACCCCGTCATAACCACCGCCAACAGCACGATGGGTAATCGTGACATCTCGATGTGTGCCATTGTCCTTATCATCATTAACACCGGTCACGGTGATGGTTTGGGGCGTATCCCAGTTGGTATCGGTAAAGGTCAAGCTGGCGGGTGTGAGCGTTGCAATGTCCGCATCCCCACTCGTTGGGGTAATCGTGACATCGCCTGTTGGCTGACTACCCAATACCACTGTATAGTCTCCAGTGCTACCCTCATCAACCCTCAGTAATGCGTTTGATAGCCTGATGCCTGTATTGTCATCATCGGCAACACTGACATCAACATGGCTGCTAAACTTGCCCCCGTAATCAACATCCGTACTAACCGCATTGGCTAAATTGATCTCTATCGCTTGCACTCCATCTGCAATATCATCATTAATACCAGTCACGGTGATGGTCTGTGGCCTATCCCAGTTGGTATCGGTAAAGGTCAAAGTAGCAGGTCCTACCGTTGCCTCGCCTGTATCACTACTGCTAATACCAATCACAACATCGGCATCTGGCTCAGACGTTAATACCACGCTAAACGTGTCTTGTGTCCCTCTCTCGCTGACTTGAGTATCCCCACCGGTCTCGGTGACATCAACCCCAGCCGTATCATCATCTGTAACATGCACATCAACATCGGCTATCAGTACCCCGTCATAACCACCGCCTGTAGCACGATGGGTAATCGTGACATCTCGATGTGTGCCATTGTCCTTATCATCATTAACACCGGTCACGGTGATGGTTTGGGGCGTATCCCAGTTGGTATCGGTAAAGGTCAAGCTGGCGGGTGTGAGCGTTGCAATACCCGCATCCCCACTCGTTGGGGTAATCGTGACATCGCCTGTTGGCTGACTACCCAATACCACTGTATAGTCTCCAGTGCTACCCTCATCAATCGTCAAGGCATCGGTTGATATATTGACGCTTGGCACGAAAGGCGTACCTGTAACCTCGGCCGAGACTGGCCCATTCACCCCATTAACATCAACCGCTCGCAGTTTTAAGGTGTATGGCGTATTGTTGTTTAAGCCAGTCAGTACATAGCTATTTGCATTAACCCCCTCTGGGTGG
Source organism: uncultured Gammaproteobacteria bacterium (assembly GCA_951812995.1). Lineage (GTDB taxonomy): Bacteria > Pseudomonadota > Gammaproteobacteria > Eutrophobiales > Eutrophobiaceae > UBA7359. Next base: position 686,526 of record CATOTD010000002.1, read on the forward strand.
CTATTATAATTCGCTGCCATTTTTTCCATTTTCCTTTCGATGGCAAAAATTGCTTATATTCATACCAGGCGATTTTTTCATGTTTTGTATGGGCCACAGGCGACCAAGATAACGTCAGTTGCTTATCGCCTGGCAATAGCGTTAATACGGGTTGCCCCGGCTTGCCCTTGGTACTCGTATCCCCTAAGGGACCTCCATCGAGAATACTCCAGGTATATTGATCGGTTAATATAGTGCGTGCTGCTTCACCCGCTGTGCTGTATTTGACGGTACCAACACCCAATGTCACGCTTTTTTTGACAGCCAGTTTTGACCAAGCATTAAGCAGTCTATCGTAATGGGCTGTCGTCAATGCTGTATTGACAAGCATCTGATCCATACTGCTAACCTGACTAATATCCCAGCGGCTAATGTCTTGGTTAAACGAGCTTGCGCCATGGAACATGTGATCCATATTGCTTACCCGGCTGACATTCCAACTGCCAATATCCTGGTTAAACGATGTGGCGCCATCAAACATAGCCTCCATGTTGGTAACAGCACCCACGTTCCAAGTACCGATGTTGCCATTGAAAGCGGTCGCAACATAGAACATATAACTCATATTGCTTACCTGGCTGACATTCCAATGACCGATATTGCCATTAAAGGCACGAGCATTATCAAACATATAGCTCATATCACTAACATTGCTGAGATTGGGGGCATCGGTGGCATTGAGCGTTACTTGATTGCAATTACGGAAAGCATCACGCATAGAGCGCCAGGCCTGGCTGCCCCATTGCTCAATGCTCCGGAGCTTTTGCCGATTGCCGAGGGTGTTATCACAAGCGATAATTCGTGGGAAATCGCCGCTAATTTTTACGGTATACGTGCCAGCTACTGTATAAGTGTGGCTACGGGGGCCTGTTAGGTTGCTATCAGAATTACCATCGCCCCAATCGATCTGATAGTTATAGTTATATCCCCCTCTGGTAGGAATAACAATTTGCTCCCCCGCATTGACCTGCCAAGTGGTAATAAAGGCAGTTGCATCCTGGGCTTTTGTAGCCGGAGCAAACAACAGACCCTGCAATACAATTACAAATGCTATTAGTCGGATAAAAAACTGCATTTTGTTCAACCGTAATCGATATTATGGCAACACTGGAATATCATAGTTAAAAAATTCTAGTTAGGTATTGATTTTTAAGATACTTTATGTTGCATATTACATGATTGTATCCGCACAATGACATATCTAATATGCTATATTGTGTTGTTGTTCACCTTATTTTCTTTCCTAACCCTAATATTAAGTATTTTATTAATACATTAGCATTACGCATTGATTATTATAACTTTTCCTGGTTCTGTAGAATGATCGATAACTAATGTGAGGTACCCTGTTTGAGCGTCAACACAAAAGATACACATACCCGAGTCAATGCAACCATTCGCATTCGAGGGATAGTGCAAGGTGTTGGTTTTCGTCCAACCATTTGGCGTATAGCGAATGAATGCGATCTCGTTGGTGAAGTGCTTAATGACACAAACGGCGTACTTATACATGTATCTGGCTATTTACAATCTGTCGATCAATTTGTGCAACGTTTACATGCTGAAGCACCGCCATTAGCGCGCATCGACGCAATTGAACGTACATCACACAACAAAGACTTAAAAGGCAATCAATTTCGGATAGGGGCCAGTGATTCAGGCAATGCGCTAACTGGCATAGCGCCGAGCCTTTCTCTGATTCTGTGTAACTGCCGTTGGTTAAACGAAGTCCTTTAGTCGGTCTTCGAATTCGATCATAAAGCGATTCATCGCTGGTTTCCAATATTTAATCGACATAGTCCACTGCTTTGATGCATCTTGAATGGCCAGATAGCTCACCTTTCTGGTAGCGTCATCGGTTGGGAACAACTTACGTTTTTTGATGGCTTTCCTGATGACGCTGTTGAGCGATGCAATGGCGTTGGTGGTATAGATTGCCTTGCGCAAGTCCTGCGGGTAATCAAACAGGGTGTTGAGGTTCTGCCAATGACTCTGCCAGGAACGGCTGGTCTTAGGGTATTTGGCATCCCATTCGTCACCAAAGACATCAAGCACCAACAGTGCTTCCGCCTCCGTAGCTGACGGGTAGATTTGCTACAAGTCGACTACAACCGCCTTGTAGTCCTTCCAGGTAACATACTGCATCGCGTGCCTGATCCTATGCACAATGCATCGCTAGATGCGGGTTTGCGGGTAGACGGTATTGATGAGATCAGGAAAACTCTTGAGTCCGTCAACACAGGCAATCAGGATGTCTCGTACACCGCGGTTATGAAGTTCGGTCAAGACATTGAGCCAGAACTTGGCACCTTCGTGCTCTGACAGCCACAGCCCTAAAAGCGCTTTGTGCCCGTCCAGGTTCACGCCCAGTGCCAAATAAGACAGCCTTGTTGATGACTTTCTTGTCCTGGCGGATTTTAACGACTATGCAGTCAAGGTATGCGCTGGGGTATATCAGTGCTAGTGGCCGATTGCCACGCAATCACCTTTTCTGTCACACACGAGAGCAGGCTGATTGAGACCGCCACGCCCTACATTTCCTGAAACAGCGCGACAATGTCACAGGTGGTATTGCCTTTGGCATAGAGACTGAGAACCTTGTCATCCATACCGGTGAGGCGAGATGGGTGCCACTTGACCAGTGCTGGCACCAAGCTACCCTTTCTGTCGCGTGGTGTTTCCAGCTCGAATGCGCCCTCTTCAGTGCACAGCATTTTATGACTGCGACCATTACGGCTATTGGATTTTCCGGCCTACTCATGCCTGGCATAGCCAAGGTGTTCATCGAACTCGGCATTCAGTGCTGTCTCAATGCTTACCCTGGTCAATGCCTGACGAAACGTATGCAGGTCTTCTGCGGTTTTGATGCCCCTTTCAGTTTCACGTGCCAGTGATTTGATTGCTTCGGGTTGCATGTGCTTATCCTCAACCCCTTCGGGGTAATAATCAATGATAAGCAGTTACACAGTTCTTGGGACTATCTCGATATATGGCCTCTAACTTCTAATGGGTTTCTTTGCTCTGTTCTTGTTGTATTACTACACTGACATTTTTGGTTTGGCCCCAGCTACTGTCGCCACCATGCTACTGGTAACAAAAATAATAGATGCAATTACTGACCCGGCAATGGGGCCTATTGCTGACCGAACCAATACTCGTTGGGGAAAGTACAGACCTTACTTACTATGGATGGCGATTCCTTATGGACTATTAGGCTATATGTTATTTCTGGGGCTGAGTTGTCTGATACAGGAAAACTTATCTATGCCTATGTAACTGGAAGCCTCTAAAAACCGTACATTTTGTGGTACGGTCTGATTCACTTGATGTGGGAGGATTTTGTTTATGCACGCACCTGGATTGTTTGATTTGACGGATCATTTGGCGCGGCTTTCGGCGACGGGAGATCCGCTTGAGGTTTTGGAGCGGCACGTTGATTTCGAAGTGTTTCGCCCAGTTCTTGTTGAAGCGCTTGGCTATGGGGAACGTCCCAAAGGTGGTCGCCCGCCCTATGATGCCGTTGTGATGTTCAAGGTGCTGGTCTTGGCCTTGATGCACAATCTGAGCGATGAGCGGATGGAGTTTCTCATTCGTGACCGTTTCAGTTGGCTACGGTTCCTGGGATTTCAAATCGGGGAGCCGACACCTGATCAGAAGACGATCTGGCTTTTCAGAGAGAAGCTGACCCAGGCGGGTGTCTGCAAGGCCCTGTTTGCCGCGTTTGAAGCTCAGCTGCGCGCGCGGGGATACAAACCGACCGGCGGTCAGATTATGGATGCCACGTTGGTCTTTGCCCCGCGCCAGCGGATGACGAAAGAAGAGAAAGCGCGCGCCAAGGCAGGTGAGGCCGCATCTGACATCTGGCCCGATGATCTGTCCAAGGCAGCGCAGAAAGACACCGATGCGCGTTGGACGGTCAAGTATTCAAAGGCCAAGACGACCAAGGAGGGTGAGGAGGATACTGGCCTTGTCGATATTTCGGTTCCGCACTTTGGGTACAAGAACCACGTGTCCATTGACCGCAAATGGCGCTTCATCCGGGGTGAGACTGGCACGAATGCGGCTCGCTACGACGGGCATGAACGCTCCTCGGTTCTGGACGAGACAAACAGCTCGAAGGCGGTTTGGGCCGATACCAGGTACCGCTCGGCCAGGAATGAGGCTTGGCTGAAGGCGCAAGGGTACCGCTCACATATCCATCGCAAGAAGCCACGCGGCAAACCCATGGCCAGGCATATTCGTCGGGGCAATGCGACACGCTCCGCCATCCGCGCCTGTGTGCGGCTACGAGAAAGGGCCCATGGCTCTGACCATCCGCTCAATCGGCCAAACCCGTGCGAAGGCCCGCATGACCATGGCCAACCTGAGCTACAACTTCCGCCGTCTCATCTTCCACGAGCGACGACAGGCCACAGCCTGACTCTGTCCAAATTCGGAAATACCCGCCCTGGCAGACCCAAACAGCGCAACACAGCCTCAAATACCACCGACCTTGACCTTCACACCCACTATGCGGGTGAGATCGAGCGAAACTCGCTTCGTCCTCGTCCCAAAAACCAAGTTGTTCGAGGTTTCCAGTTTCTGATAGGATATGGATCGTTTGTTGCGGCACAACATGAGCTTTATTCTGACTTTACTATCACTGTCGCAGAAGCACTAATTCACTATGTGTACCACACTTAACGAGGGAGAGTAGGCATGACCGATAACGTCGTCATCGTAGCAGCAGCACGTACAGCAGTAGGCAGTTTTGGTGGATCACTGGCTGGTTTACCGGCCCATACCTTTGGTGCAACAGTGATAGCGGAGGTCATCCAGAGAGCTGGCATACAACCCGAACAAGTTGACGAAATCATCTTTGGTCAGGTGCTAACTGCTGGCGCTGGGCAGAACCCTGCCCGACAGGCCGCTATCCATGCCGGCCTGCCACACGCCGTGCCTTGCATGACAATCAACAAGGTTTGCGGCAGCGGGCTTAAGACTGTGCATTTGGCGGCGCAGGCAATTAAGTGTGGTGATGCGGATATCATTATCGCTGGCGGGCAAGAGAACATGAGCCTGGCGCCGCATGTGTTGCCTAAGTCCAGAATGGGTACAAAAATGGGCGATTGGAAACTACAGGACTCCATGATCGTTGATGGTCTTTGGGATGCGTTCAATCACTACCACATGGGAATCACCGCCGAGAATATCGCTAAACAATTCAACATCTCGCGGGAAGCACAAGATGCGTATGTTGCGGCATCTCAACAAAAAGCCGAGACCGCAATCAATGCTGGAAAGTTTAAAGAAGAGATTGTTGCTGTTGAAATTCCGCAACGCAAAGGCGAGCCGATTATCTTTGATCAGGATGAATTTCCGCGTTCGGGTGTTACCGTTGAAGGTTTGGCAAAGATGCGTCCCGCGTTTGATAAGGCAGGTACCGTGACTGCTGCTAATGCGTCAGGTTTGAATGATGGTGCTGCCGCCGTTGTTGTCATGTCTGCAAGCAAAGCGCAGGCACTTGGCATCAAGCCACTGGCTACAGTCAAGGCTTATGCGAGCGCGGGGGTTGACCCGAGTATTATGGGCACCGGACCCATTCCAGCCAGCAAATATTGCCTGGAAAAAGCCGGTTGGACAATAAACGATCTTGATCTTATTGAAGCCAATGAGGCGTTTGCGGCACAGGCAATATCCGTTAATCGTGGTGTCGAATGGGATACGGACAAAGTGAATGTGAATGGCGGCGCGATTGCAATAGGCCATCCAATCGGTGCCTCAGGTTGTCGCATTCTAGTGACGCTGTTGTACGAGATGCAACGCCGTGGTGCGAAAAAAGGTTTGGCTACGCTCTGCATTGGCGGCGGCCAGGGCGTTGCCTTGGCAATAGAAAGAGCATAAGTGCCGACGTATCCACCGTAGTGCCAGACTGACGCCTAGCCTGTATTGCAGTCGCTACATAGGTCGGGTCGGAGTCGGCCGGAGTTGGGTTGAGTCGAGTCAAGGTGTGGACGAGCGGGGCTGGGTCGGATTGGACGTGTTTGGGTCGGATCGGATGAGATCGGTCGGAGTCGGTCAAGGTTGGTCGGAGCGGGGTCAAGTCGGGTCGTGGTAGGCGGGAATCACAATAAATATTTTCCGTTGCATAGGCATAACCCTCTTTACGTAAAGTAATGTACATCATGTAGGAAAGGCGTTTTATTTGCGATAGTATTCATTAAAACCGCTTATTTTAAGACCTGATTAGGTTCATATATAAAAGATAATCTGTCAATTTGACAGGTTTAACCCAATATGAAAGCAATAATGCCTAAAATAAGTTTAATATCGAATAGTAAGGTAATTTGCCTTATAATAAATGTTAGGTGTTATATATGTCCAGCACTTAGCATGTTTTTCAACATATGGACGGGGAGAAGTAATGTGAAAAGGTTTGTTTGGGGAATTATTTTAATGGTGATTGGCGTTGTTTCTTTGGGTGGTCCAAATGGAGCCGATGAGGATGCTATTTTAGGTGGGTTTATGTGTCTTATTGCGGGTGCAGTATTAACATATTATGGCAATAAATATAAAAAGGGAATTATATACTTGAATCCAATAAATAACCCATATAATCTAACATAAAAATGCAATAAAACGGAGGGTCATCAATGAAAGACAATACCATATCCACATTTGAGTTATTTCGCCAGTTTCCGGATGCTGAAGCCGCTAGATTGTATTTTGAGGGACAACGCTGGGGAGATTACATATCCTGTCCTCATTGTGGGGAATTTAAGCGTATTACCCCGCGCAAAGGAAAGCGGACAGGATATTACTTATGCCGGGACTGTAAGAGTGAGTTTACGGTGAGAACCGGCACTATCTTTGAACGTTCTCATGTTCCACTACATAAATGGCTATATGCGATTTACTTAACTGTCACCTCGCGCAAGGGCATATCTAGCTTGCAGTTATCTAAACAAATCGGAGTAACTCAAAAGACCGCCTGGTTTATGCAGGCCCGCATTCGTGAAACCTGTAACGATAATACAGATAATTTACTTTCTGGCATTGTTGAGATTGATGAGACCTATATCGGTGGGAAGGAACATAACAAACACAAACACAAGAAAGTCCGCGCAGGCCGTGGCGTAGCTGGCAAGCAGGTAGTGGTCGGAATGCGTGAGCGCGGTGGCCGCACAAGGGCTAAGCCTATCCCATCAACTGATATACCGACCCTACACAAAGAGATTGGCTGTTCAGTGGAATATGGTGCCACCATTTACACAGATGAACACAGGTCATATCAGCATTTACAGTCTGCTTATCAGCATGGTACGGTAACCCATAGTGCGGGAGAATATGTGGGTTCAAACAACATTCATACCAATAGCATTGAAAGTGTCTGGGCTTTACTCAAACGCGGTCTGTATGGGGTATGGCCTCATGCCAGCACTAAACACTTACATCGCTATGTGAACGAAGTGACTTTTAGACTGAATAACGGACCATGTAAGTTACCAACCAATCAACGTATAGAATCACTTATAAGCAACGCGATAGGTAAACGGATTACCTATCGCGAGGTGCTAGCATGAGCAAAGCAATGGAAATAGAATGCGGATATACAGGACGATAATGAGAGAAGGTTACATCAAAGACTATATAAGTGGTGAAGAAGTAAAAGCTACGCCAGAAGAAGTAGAAGCAGTACAAGTCTTTTCCGAAACACTTGTCGAAGATTACGGATACCCCAAAGAACAATTACAAACACGACCACAGTGGCGTGTAAAAGTAAGGCCATCTGATACCAAAAAAGAGTATCCGCTTGATATTGCAGTATTCAACAAAGATAAAAAACCGATAAAAACCTTTTTATTGTCGTTGCGTGCAAACGAAAGACAAGAAAAGATGGTTTAACCCAAAATGGAGTGCAATTGAAAAATTGCATAAGGTAACAGGTGAGCATGGTGAGCTTGTTACTTGAAAAAACTAACAAATCATTGTGTTTGTATTTTGTAGTGAAGTTGGAGTAAAGTATATAATTCCCTATAAAAATGTATTTAAACAAACATCAGAATTCGCTCTTCAAATGATACGAGATGATGGGAAAATTGATGCTAGAGATCTAGCTCAACGAGTTGGCGTTTCAGAGGTTGACATTAGATCGTGCATTGCTGAGTCCCAAAAAAAAGGAGTAATTCCTTTTAAAGTTGACATCGTATAAATTTAATCATTTGGAGCTAAAAATGAAAAGCACGGTGATAAAAACATGCCAATCTTGCAAAACTGAGAAGAGTCTATCTGATTTTCATAGAAATAAAACAAAACCAGATGGCCATAATGGCATATGCAAGGAATGCCAGAAAATGGTAGATAAAAAGAATAGGGGCAATTAAATAATCACCTAACAAAAGGCAATCAACTCGGACCCCAAAAGCACCGCTCCTTCGTTGCTTCGCTTTTTCCGGCCCGTTACAAAGACGGATTAGCCTTAAGGAGTAACGAATGAATAACATTGTAAGCGGTTTGCTATTTTTTGTACTTATTGGGTCGGCCAGCGCAGAAACTTTTACCATAGGCGGGAAAGTTCTCAATGTTCCATCACCGAAGGGCTTTTCGCTGGTCACTCCTCAAATGGATGCGGTTTACCGGTTGAACCTTCAAATAGCCGACCCAGTGAATGATCAGTTGGCCTTTTATATCGCTGAATCAGATGTTCCTGCTGCAATGAACGGGGAGATGCTATCCCTTGAGCGCTACTATATTCTTAAGGTTGACAAGGAGCTCAAATCTATGACGGTTGGCTCTAAAGACTTCACTGAGCGAAACAGAATTGCAAAACAACAAAATAAAGAAATTCTCAAGTCAGTCGAAGCAAAAATGCCAGCCGTGATGGACAAAACGAGCAAAGGAATCAGTGAATAATTTGATGTCAATTTTGCGTTGGAATTGTCTCAGATGGTTCCGCTTGATCCGCATTATGAAACAGATAATGCGTTTGCATACTCTATGTACACTAACTCTGGAATAACAATGGAAGGCTCTAAAGAAGCTTTCATTGGGTCGGCAACAGCAACATCTGTGAATGTCGCGGGAAAAGTACTTTTTCTTTATTGCTACGGGCCGCAAGAGGATTTGAAATGGACCCGAAGTGCATCAAGAGATTGGGCCGGGATGATAATGGAACGCAATGCATTGCCACCGTCTCGCTCTTCAGGTGGTGGCGGTATTGATTGGAGCAGAGTTTTTGAAAAGGCGGTATTCGGGGCAATAGCTGGAGGATTCATTGTTTTGATATTTGTGGTCTTTTTTCGACACTCAAGAAAAGGGAAAATACAAGTGGATAAAGAATAAAATACCGAAGGTCAAGAGAGTGCCGTAAAAGAGCCAAGCAGTTGGGGATGGATAATTCCTGTTTTTATAGGTTATGTGCTAGGTCATGTGTTATTTAAAACATTGGGGTTTATTGGCGCGTTCGCTACCATTGCTTCCTATTGCTGGCTTCAACCAAAAATTGGCACATTAGGTTCGATTATTCTATCTACGGTCTTAGGTGTGGTTTCGGGCGTGGTGTGGCGAGCCGGGTTGGGTTGAGGTTGGATCGGGTCGGGCGTGGTTAAGTATCACTTTAGTGCAAAGGCCTCAATGTGAAGGCCCCGCCTCTTGGGCCACTCCTTCACGGCCTTGCTGACATACAGCCAGACGATTGTCTACCTGAATCACCCCAGCACCGCCCGCCACCCGTCCGTGCTTGCCCATGATCAACCAGCATCAGCCATCACCGCCCGCCACCCGTCCGTGCTTGCTCATGATCAGCCAGCATCAGCCAGCACCGCCCGTCACCCGTCCGCACTTGCCCATGACCCTACAGTTTTAACCAGCATTCGCTGTATATGCAAACTGTTACTGCTATTTCAAAAGTAATCTGGATCAAGATCAGAAAAGAATTTATATTCACGGATTGCCTTTGAAATAGTGAAATGCTTGCATGGATACAATTAGTATACGTGGTGCTCGTGTCCACAATCTAAAAAATATAGATATTGATATTCCTCGCGATACATTGATCGTCGTGACCGGGATATCTGGTTCGGGTAAATCTTCTCTGGCGTTTGACACCATCTATGCTGAGGGGCAAAGACGCTATGTTGAGTCGCTGTCTGCCTATGCCAGGCAGTTTCTGTCAATGATGGAAAAGCCGGATGTTGATCATATTGAAGGTTTGTCCCCGGCTATCTCAATCGAGCAAAAGACAACATCACATAATCCGCGTTCCACCGTGGGTACGATTACCGAAATCTATGATTACCTGCGACTCTTGTTCGCGCGCGTGGGTCAGCCTTATTGCCCGGAGCATCATGTTCTTCTGCAAGCACAAACCATCACCGAGATGGTTGATCTGGTCTTGGCGCGTCCTCAAGGTGTACGTCTCATGCTCCTAGCACCCGTCGTACAGGCGCGCCCAGGGAGGCATCTTCAGCTTATAGATCGTCTGCGAGCGGAAGGTTTTATCCGCGCACGTATCGATGGTTATGTTGTCGAACTGGATCAAATGCCTGAACTTGCGCCACGCAAAAAACATACCATTGAGGTTGTTGTCGATCGCTTCAAGATCAGAGATGATCTGTCATTACGTTTGGCAGAATCATTTGGAACGGCACTGCGTCTTGCCGATGGCGTAGCCTTGATTGTCCCGATGGCAGCAGATAATAATGCGGCGGAGCAACTACTCTCATCACGTTTTGCCTGCACTAAATGTGGTTATAGTTTGGGTGAGCTGGAACCACGATTATTTTCTTTCAATAATCCAGCCGGGGCCTGTGCCGAATGTGACGGCTTGGGTCATGTACAATATTTCGACCCGAATCGAGTCGTGCAAAATCCAGAACTCAGTCTGCCCGGTGGTGCGATTAGAGGTTGGGATAGACGCAACGCCTATTATTTCCAGATGCTAAAATCAATTGCGGCACATTATCATTTTGATCTTGATGCGGCCTATTCAACATTAACGAAATCTGTAAAAAACACATTGCTCTATGGTAGTGGCACTGAAGAGATCGAATTTGAATATCTGCACGAACAGAATAAATCCATCATCAGGAAACATCCTTTTGAAGGCATTATTCCCAATCTGCAACGGCGTTATATTGAAACAGATTCAATCATGGTGCGTGAAGAATTGGCAAAATATCAAACCCTTAAACCGTGCCCGGCATGTGCCGGTGCCCGTTTGAATAAATCTGCACGTAATATATTGATCGATGACATTAGTTTGCCAGAAGTAACTGCCATGACTGTGATCAAGGCACAGGCATTATTTAAATCACTCAAATTAGAAGGCGCACGCGGTAAGATCGCCGACAGAATAGTAAAAGAGATCAATGACCGACTGACGTTTCTGGTTAATGTAGGATTGGAATATTTGACACTTGAGCGCAGTGCCGAGACGCTGTCTGGTGGCGAGGCACAACGTATCCGACTGGCCAGTCAGATTGGTGCCGGTTTGGTTGGGGTGATGTATATCCTTGATGAACCTTCGGTTGGATTGCACCAAAGAGACAATCAACGCTTGCTCAAAACCTTGCGGCACCTTCGTGATCTAGGCAATACGGTCATCATGGTTGAGCATGATGAAGAAACAATAAACGCCGCTGAACATGTCATTGATATAGGGCCGGGTGCGGGTGCGCATGGTGGCGAAATCGTGGCGCAAGGGACACCGGCCACGGTCGCCGCGCATAAAAGTTCCTTAACTGGACAATATTTATCCGGTCAGAAGGCCATACCCATACCAGCGCAGCGTACGCCGTTTAATCCCGCGCAAGTGATGACATTAAAAGCGGCCACTGGCAATAACTTAAAACAGCTTGATCTCACGATACCGGTTAGTTTGATGACCTGCATAACGGGCGTGTCGGGATCGGGCAAATCAACCTTGATCAATGACACGCTCTACCAGATAGTAGCGCGCGATTTAAACCGGATGAATACAACACCCGCGCCGTACAAGTCAATCCAAGGCGTTGACCACTTTGACAAGGTCGTTGATATTGATCAAAGTCCGATTGGTCGCACACCACGTTCAAACCCGGCCACCTACACGGGCTTATTTACACCGATTCGTGAGTTATTTGCCGCGACCGCAGAGGCGCGATCACGCGGATATAAACCGGGTCGTTTCAGTTTTAATGTTAAAGGTGGTCGTTGTGAGGCCTGTCAGGGCGATGGCTTAATAAAAGTCGAGATGCATTTTCTGCCCGATATTTATGTGCCTTGCGATGCCTGTCAGGGCCAACGCTACAATCGTGAAACACTAGACATTCGGTATAAAGGTAAAAGTATTCATGAAATACTGACTATGAGTGTCGAAGAGGCGCAGGTTTTTTTTGCCGCAGTGCCCGTGCTTGCGCGTAAGTTGCAAACCCTGATGGATGTGGGTCTGGCGTATATCAAACTGGGTCAAAATGCGACGACGCTGTCAGGTGGTGAGGCGCAACGGGTAAAGCTTTCCAAAGAATTGTCTAAAAGAGATACCGGTAAGACACTCTATATTCTTGACGAACCCACAACCGGCTTGCATTTTCACGACATACAGCAATTGCTTGATATACTCCATCGGTTAAAAGAGCGCGGCAACACCATTATCGTCATAGAGCATAATCTTGATGTCATTAAAACGGCTGACTGGGTTGTCGATCTGGGGCCAGAAGGCGGTGATGGCGGCGGTGAAATCATTGCGACAGGCACGCCAGAAGACGTAGCTGAAAACCCAGCTTCACATACCGGCCTGTTTCTCAAGCCATTACTAAGGAACCTCTGATTAATTCCATAATATGCGATAATACCGCAATGTTTTAAGTGGAGGGTCAAAAGATGCAACAAAAAAGCCTGGCAGTATCTGGATTCGAGAAATACCGCAAGAAGACACGCAAAGAGATATTTCTCGAAGAGATGAATCAGCTGGAGACCTCGAACAACGCTGATTCTGGATGGGTTTTGACGCGAGCATCAGTCGTTGTCACCCGCATAGTGGGTGTGAAGGTCAAGGTCGGTGGTATTTGAGGCTGTGTTGTGCTGTTTGGGTCTGCCAGGGCGGGTATTTCCGGAATTTGGGCGGAGTCAGGCTTGTGGCCTGTCGTCGCTCGTGGAAGATGAGACGGCGGAAGTTGTAACTCAGGTTGGCCATGGTCATGCGGGCCTTCGCACGGGTTTGGCCGATTGAGCGGATGGTCAGAGCCATGGGCCCTTTCTCGTAGCCGAACACAGGCGCGGATGGCGGAGCGTGTCGCGTTGCCCCGACGAATATGCCTGGCCATGGGTTTGCCGCGTGGCTTCTTGCGATGGATATGTGAGCGGTACCCTTGCGCCTTCAGCCAAGCCTCATTCCTGGCCGAGCGGTACCTGGTATAGGCCCAAACTGCCTTCGAGCTGTTTGTCTCGTCCAGAACCGAGGAGCGTTCATGCCCGTCGTAGCGAGCCGCATTCGTGCCAGTCTCACCCCGGATGAAGCGCCATTTGCGGTCAATGGACACGTGGTTCTTGTAACCAAAGTGGGGAACCGAAATATCGACAAGGCCAGTATCCTCCTCACCCTCCTTGGTCGTCTTGGCCTTTGAATACTTGACCGTCCAACGCGCATCGGTGTCTTTCTGCGCTGCCTTGGACAGATCATCGGGCCAGATGTCAGATGCGGCCTCACCTGCCTTGGCGCGCGCTTTCTCTGCTTTCGTCATCCGCTGGCGCGGGGCAAAGACCAACGTGACATCCACAATCTGACCGCCGGTCGGTTTGTATCCCCGCGCGCACAGCTGAGCTTCAAACGCGGCAAACAGGGCCTTGAAGACACCCGCCTGGGTCAGCTTCTCTCTGAAAAGCCAGAGCGTTTTTTGGTCGGGGGTTGGCTCCCCGATTTGAAATCCCAGGAACCGCAGCCAACTGAAACGGTCACGAATGAGAAACTCCATCCGCTCATCACTCAGATTGTGCATCGAGGCCAACACCAGCACCTTGAACATCACAACGGCATCATAGGGTGGGCGACCACCTTTGGGACGTTCCCCATAGCCAAGTGCTTCAACAAGAACTGGGCGAAACACTTCGAAATCAACGTGCCGCTCCAAAACCTCAAGCGGATCTCCCATCGCCGAAAGCCGCGCCAAATGATCCGTCAAATCAAACAATCCAGGTGCGTGCATAAACAAAATCCTCCCACATCAAGTGAATCAGATCGTACCACAAAATGTACGGTTTTTAGAGGCTTCCAGCTCATTCCCTGGAAAACGCTGACTGCAGTAATTGAGCCTCATTACCCCAACCCCCGGGGTGCTGGTCGCCGTCCGGTGGGCATGGAACGCATGCTGAGAATCTACTTCCTGCAACACTGGTTTGCCTTATCTGATCCTGCCACAGAAGCGGCTTTATATGACACACCAGCCATGCGGTGCTTTGCCCAGATAGACTTAGGTCAGGAACCCGTGCCAGATGCAACCACCCGCTGTAAATTCCGTCATCTACTGGAGGAGAACAACCTCGGAGTTGCCCTGTTTGATGCTGTTGCCGTCTATCTGGAGGAAAACGGCATGAAAGTATCCAAAGGCACTATTGTTGATGCGACCATCATCAATGCGCCTACCGCCACCAAGAACAAAAGCAACACCCGTGACCCTGATAGGCATCAGACCAAAAAAGGCAAGCAATGGTACTTTGGCATGAAGGCGCACATCGGTGTGGATAGCAAAACCAAACTGATACACTCTGTTGTTGCCACACCAGCCAATGTCCACGACTCACAGGTACTTGGAGACCTACTGCATGGAGAAGAGACCCGTCTTTGGGGAGATAGTGCCTATGCGGGTCAGCAATCCGTACTCAAGGATAATGACCCCAAGGTAAAAGACTACACCCAGGTCAAAGGCTCACGTCACCGCAAACTGACCGAACAGGACAAGGCTAAAAACCGGCACAAATCCAAAGTCCGTGCCAAGGTTGAGCATGTCTTTCATATCATGTAGCGACAATATGGATTTACCAAAGTCAGATTCAAAGGGCCAGGCAAGAATGCGAACCACCTGTTTGCCCACTGTGCCCTGATTAATCTTATGCTATCAAAGAAACAATTATTACGGCTATCAGTGGCTTAGTACGCCTGGAATAGGGGCGATAGCTGAAAACAGTAGGCCGGGACAAGAGAAATGAAAGAGCGTAATGAGCAAGACGTTCAATGCTCGCTACTATCGAGCACAGTGATGCCCACTTGCTTTAAAATCCTTAATTAATCAGATGTTCCTTAAATAAAGCCAGTGTAAAAAGTAAAAACATAAACTATTTAAGTTGATGGAACACCCTGGCAATAATGCTGATTTATAGTTTTTACGACACATGGAAGCCTCTAAAAACCGTGCATTTTGTGGTACGATCTGATTCACTTGATGTGGGAGGATTTTGTTTATGCACGCACCTGGATTGTTTGATTTGACGGATCATTTGGCGCGGCTTTCGGCGATGGGAGATCCGCTTGAAGCTCTGGACTGTCATGTGAATTTCGAAGCGCTCCGTCCCGTTTTGGTGGCAGCGCTTGGCTATGGGGAACGTCCCAAAGGTGGTCGCCCTCCTTATGACCCAGTTGTGATGTTCAAGGTGCTGGTGTTGGCCTCGATGCACAATCTGAGCGATGAGCGGATGGAGTTTCTCATTCGTGACCGTTTCAGTTGGCTGCGTTTCCTGGGATTGCAAATCGGGGAGCCGACACCTGATCAGAAGACGATCTGGCTTTTCAGAGAGAAGCTGACCCAGGCGGGTGTCTTCAAGGCCCTGTTTGCCGCGTTTGAAGCTCAGCTGTGCGCGCGGGGGTACAAACCGACCGGCGGTCAGATTATGGATGCCACGTTGGTCTTTGCCCCGCGCCAGCGGATGACGAAAGAAGAGAAAGCGCGCGCCAAGGCAGGTGAGGCCGCATCTGACATCTGGCCCGATGATCTGTCCAAGGCAGCGCAGAAAGACACCGATGCGCGTTGGACGGTCAAGTATTCAAAGGTCAAGACGACCAAGGAGGGTGAGGAGGATACTGGCCTTGTCGATATTTCGGTTCCGCACTTTGGGTACAAGAACCACGTGTCCATTGACCGCAAATGGCACTTCATCCGGGGTGAGACTGGCACGAATGCGGCTCGCTACGACGGGCATGAACTCTCCTCGGTTCTGGACGAGACAAACAGCTCGAAGGCGGTTTGGGCCGATACTGGATATCGGTCGTCCAAGAACGAAGACTGGCTCAAAGCGCAAGGGTACCGCTCACATATCCATCGCAAGAAGCCACGCGGCAAACCCATGGCCAGGCATATTCGTCGGGGCAACGCGACACGCTCCGCCATCCGCGCCTGTGTTCGGCTACGAGAAAGGGCCCATGGCTCTGACCATCCGCTCAATCGGCCAAACCCGTGCGAAGGCCCGCATGACCATGGCCAACCTGAGCTACAACTTCCGCCGTCTCATTTTCCACGAGCGACGACAGGCCACAGCCTGACTCCGCCCAAATTCCGGAAATACCCGCCCTGGCGGACCCAAACAGCACAACACAGCCTCAAATACCACCGATCTTGACCTTCACACCCGCTATGCGGGTGACAACGACTGGTGCTCGCGTCAAAACCCATCCAGAATCAGCGTTGTTCGAGGTCTCCGTCTGCTTACACAGCTTCGGCATCTTTAACTCAAGCTCTCCGGCCCTTGTGTGGCGCTTCCTGGTGTAGCTACCAGACCGGTAGTCTTTGCGCGTCTCAGTTCGTTCGTATCGATCAGCACCCACCAGCGCATCAGCCTCAGCGTCCAGAATCTGGTTGCGGGTGTCTTCCACAGTCTTCAGGACGACCTTGTTCAGGTGCCCCTGTAACTCCTGTTCATCAATAGGGACTACATTGTTCAAGTGCTTGCTTGTATCATCGCTCATGGCGGTTCTTCTCCTGGTCAAATAAATGGTTATGTCACTTTTTATTTAACCAGATAAAGGGAAACCGCCTCTTCATATTTGCGAAAGATAATTTATGTTATCGACGATGATCTACAAGATGGGATTATGCGCAGAAGATTCCTGGCGCAAACTGAGAGGCTTCAGGCACCTCGCAAAGGTGGTTGAAGGCGTAAAGTTTAAAGATGGAATCGAAGTAACCGAGGACGACAAGGCCGCCGCATGATCAAATTGTCAGACACTACTTTTGACAATAGCTCTTCCAGCAGATCATGAACACCCGTATGGACATCGAAAGTTTGAAACGCTAGCGGTATTTGCGCTGGCAACACTGCTCGTTGTAATGGCAATAGAAATCGTCAAGAATGCCTTCACCAGAGACCTGATCGAGATAGCCAGTGGCACCTGGGAATTTGTATTGATGATCGGCGTGTTGGTTGTGAACATCCTGTTGGCGGCTTGGCAACGCCTTTGGGCACAGCGTTTAAAATCCAGCATTATGCTTGCGGATGCAACCCATACCTTTGCCGATATTTTGACAACAGTCGTCGTTATTATTGGTTGGCAATTATCGAGTATGGGCTTTTTAATGCTTGATCGATTATGCGCGCTAGGGGTTGCTATTCTGGTGTTCCATCTTGCCTATCGCTTATACAAAAGTGCTTTTCCCGTACTTGTTGATGAGTATGCAATCGATCCTGAAGCTATTAAAAAAGCCGTATTAGCTGTGCAAGGTGTTGCAGCAGTAGGCCGCATACGTACACGCTGGATAGGCTCCGAGATTGCTATAGATATAGTGGTCTGTGTTGATGCAACATTAAGCACAAAAGAATCACATCGTATTGCTGATCAGGTTGAAAGCAGGGTTGAAGCACAATTTAATGTGGGCGATGCCTTGATACATATCGAACCCTATTAGGCAATCTGGAATATTTATTCGCCCATAATTTGTATAACGATTTCTCTGCTGCGGGCACGGGTGTCAAAATCAATCACCACTATTTGTTGCCAAGTGCCTAACATCAAGGCCTTATCTGCAAACGGAATGGTTAGCGACGGCCCTTGCATTTGTCCTCGCAAATGGCTATGCGCATTGTCTTCGCCCACATTGCGGGTGTTATGTTGCCACTCTGGTTGGGCCGGTATTAGTTTATCCCAGATAGCTTTCGTGTCGGCGTGTAATCCTGTCTCATCTTCAAAAATCATGATTGATGCAGTTGTGTGTTTGATAAAAAGCGTGACAATGCCGGCTGTGAGCTTGGCATCTTGTAGACTGCGTTGTATTTTATCGGTGATGTTCGCAATCTGCGTAGCACCTTGCATATCTAACGAGAAATGTTGTGTAACTACTGGCATGACTGGTCCTTAAATATCCAGTGATCTGAGAAAATCCAGATCATTTTTTGACAGATAACCACCTCGAGCGGCCTTGAGTATATCATCAAACAGTCCTTGCGCCGTTAAACGGCGTACAGCGGATAACACTGTTTCACTAAGCTGCCCGTTTTCTTTTAATTTATTCAGGTAATTAAATGCGGCCGCGAAATTTTCGCCATCACGGTCATAGTAATCAGCTCCACGTTGACGATTGCTAAAGGCTTCTAGTTGTTCACAGGCCATCAGAATCTCCCCCAATTCATGCACCCAAGCAGGTGCATTTGAGAGTTTTTCCGGGTAATAATAATAGAGTATGACATCCTCCATCCATGTAGCCCATTGGATATCGTGTTGTGCCAGTTGCGGTTCAAGCTGTTCCATGATTCGGCGTAAACGCCGCGCATAGCCAAGACGCATTTCGACTTGTTCTTTTGCCCAGGCATCTGTTTGTACGCCTAATGCTTGCAGTTGCGTACTGTATGTATCCCAGAACGCTTCGGTTTCTTTGCCGTAGCTTGTTTGTGGATGCGTTGCACGCCACTTGGCAGGTCGGGTCGGGATGTTGTGCGTTTTGGCCCAGGTCCAGATTTTTCCAAACAAGTCTTGATCAAGTCCGGCTCTGCCTAAATCATGTAGCAAACACGCTATTTGATAGCGGTGGATTGTATGTTCATCATGGCCTAAATAGTGGGCTACCGCCGCGCCCATTTTTGCCGTTCTCAAGGCATGATCTTTGTCGTAGCCACTGATAATTTCTCCCGGTTTGTTAGGATGAGGATAATCATAATACTGCAATAATGCGTCTACGGTAGACTCCGGGAGCCATAGTAATGAAGCAGGAGGCGTGATAGTCATGTAGGCAGTCTAAAAGAAAGATTGGTTAAATGAAAATAGTGTCAAACTTGACGGCACGAACATTTATTTATGAATGTTGATCAGGTAAGTTAGCCATTTTCTTGGATATAATCTAAGGTATGTTGCTAATGATGCACCGTAGATAATAGGCTCGGATGAGGACGACAACGACAAATAGTTTGTTGCTTTCGATGCAATGTGGCAAAGTCCGTTTAATGTCAGATATCATGCCAATTAACACCAAACAGCAAGCACAGATCGTCGCTGCAACGGAGGCCTGTATTGATCAAGCCAGCACTAAATTGGAACGTTTATTTGATCCCATTCCCATCATGTTTAATTTGCAGGGTCAAGCCGCTGGCATGTATAAAGCGTACAAAAACAAACGCATGATTCGTTACAATCCATATCTGTTTGCCAAGTATTTTACGGATAATCTCTCAATAACAGTGCCACATGAAGTAGCGCATTATGTTGTTGATGTTTTGTATGGGTTTAGCAATACACGGCCGCACGGCAAAGAATGGCAAAATGTGATGACGATGTTTGATGCAGATGCGCGTGTTACCTGTTGTTTCGATCTAGACGGGATCCCGACCAAACAATACAAACGGTTTGTTTACGTCTGTTCCTGTCGCTCCCACCAATTAACGCGGATACGGCATAATCGTGCATTGAGAGGCGTACGTTACCATTGTCGGGATTGTAAACAAACGTTGATCAAAGGCTGATCAAAGCATGCGTATTATCCACCAGCCGCTGTCTCGACATACCATGGTTTTGGTTGACGGCTCTTATTATCTCTTTCGCGCCTATCACGCCATTCGTGATCTCAGCAATGCCGAGGGCGAGCCGACCAATGCCATCTATGGTGTCATCAATATGGTGAAAAAACATTTAACCGACGGTGGCCCCGATTATTTTGCGATCATTTTCGATGCCAAGGGCAAGACCTTTCGCAATGCCATGTATGCCGAATACAAAGCGAACAGGCCGCCTATGCCAGACGATCTTGCCCGTCAGATACAGCCCTTGCATGATCTTATCCGTGCCATGGGCATACCGTTATTAACGATCGATGGGGTTGAGGCGGATGATGTGATCGCAACCTTATCTCGGCAAGCGGCAACGCGCGGGATCAAGACGATCGTTTCAACCGGAGACAAGGATCTCGCACAAATGGTTGATGATCGTATTCACCTCATCAATACCATGAGCAATGCTTACCTGGACCCAGCGGGCGTTGAAGAGAAGTTTGGGGTCCCGCCGCATCGGATTATCGATTATCTGGCACTGGTGGGTGATAGCGTTGATAACATACCAGGCGTACCCAAAGTCGGGCCAAAGACGGCTGTTAAATGGTTAAACGAATACGGTTCATTGGATGGGATTATCGCCGCCGCCGATACAATAAAAGGCAAGGTTGGTGAAAATCTGCGGGCATTTATCCCGCAATTACCATTGAGCCGGGCACTTGTAACGCTGAAATACGATGTTAATCTTGATCTTGTGCCTGAAGATCTGATCATCCGGGAACCTGATGATGCGGCCTTAAGGGAAATGTACCGACGCTGGAATTTCCGCACTTGGTTATCCGAGCTTGATAAAAAAGAGACAGCAGCCCGCGTTGCGGACAAACCGCACCGCATATCAACAGCGGCGGCGAGTGCTGAGCCTCACTATGAAACAATCCTTACAATGCCGCAGTTGGATCAGTGGCTGACTCGACTACAACGCGCCGATTTGATCGCTATCGATACAGAAACAACCAGTCTTGATTATATGGCGGCCAGGATCGTCGGGATATCGTTTGCTGTCATCGCAGATCATGCTGCGTATGTACCACTGCAACATGATTATGACGGCGCGCCAGATCAGTTATCGCTGACAACGACACTGGCAAGACTCAAACCAATTCTTGAAGATGAAGACATCAAAAAGATCGGCCAAAATCTGAAATATGATCTTGAGGTGTTTGCCAATCATAATATTGCATTACGCGGTATCGCACATGACACCATGCTGGCATCGTATGTATTAAACAGTGCGGCTAACAAACATGATATGGACGCACTGGCGCGGCGTTATTTAGCCATTGAAACGATTCATTATGAAGATGTTGCCGGCAAGGGTGCAAAACAGCGACCCTTTAACCAGATCAGCATCGATGTTGCGGCACCCTATGCGGCTGAAGATGCAGATATTGCGTTAAAACTACAGCGGGTACTCGGTGCCGAGCTCGAACAACACGCAGGACTGAAGCGGGTTTATAGCGCGATAGAGATGCCGTTACTCACGGTACTTGCAAGCATTGAGCGTAATGGTGTGGCCATAGACTCGGACATGCTGATGCAACAGACACACGAACTCAAAACCAACATGCAAGAGATTGAGATCAAGGCCCACGATCTGGCTGGCGAGTCTTTTAATATGGCCTCACCGAAACAAATTCAGGCTATTTTATACGACAAAATGGGAATGGACCCGCCTGTACGCGCCAAGACCCCTAAGGGGCAACTATCAACCGCTGAAAATGTCTTGCAAGCGTTAGCTGAAAAGCATGAATTGCCAAGATTGATCCTGGAATATCGCGCCATGAGCAAGCTCTGCTCAACGTATACAGAAAAATTACCGCAACAAATAAACTCCGCAACCGGACGTGTACATACTTCTTATCATCAAGCCGTTGCAACAACCGGCCGTTTGTCATCGGCCCACCCAAACCTGCAAAATATTCCCATTCGCACGCCAGTCGGCAGAAAGATTCGCCAAGCGTTTATTGCGCCTGCGGGCTATGTGATGGTGGCGGCCGATTATTCACAAATTGAATTACGCATCATGGCGCATTTATCTGGCGACAAGGGCTTATTAGCGGCGTTTGCCAACGGTCAGGATATACATAAAACAACCGCCGCTGAGGTATTTTCAGTGGGTCTTGACAAAGTAGACAATAATCAACGCCGCGCGGCCAAAGCCATCAACTTTGGCTTGATCTACGGCATGTCGGCCTTTGGTCTTGCCAAACAGCTAGGCATAGACAGGATTAAGGCGCAACAATACGTCGATCTCTATTTCAGCCGTTATCCCGGCGTAAAAACGTTCATGGATGCTACGCGCGCGCAGGCTCGGCAGAATAAGTTTGTGGAAACGGTATACCAAAGACGCTTATATTTACCGGAGATTAACGCCCGCAATGCAGCGCGACGACAATACGCGGAGCGAACCGCAATCAATGCACCCATGCAAGGCACCGCGGCAGACATTATAAAACTCGCCATGATCAACATTGATAACTGGTTACAAAATACGGATATCGATGCAAGAATAATTATGCAAGTGCATGATGAACTGGTGTTTGAAGTGGCAGTCTCGGCATTGGAGCCCTTTATTGAAGAGATACGTGCGCGCATGTCCAGCAACGATAAACTCAACGTGCCGCTCGAAGTGGATATTGGGTATGGCAATAACTGGGATGAAGCACATTAAAAACGTGCCTGACTTCTGAACTCAGATAGCCGTCTGATTTTGCAAGCGGAGACCTTTGCACAAAACACCGCATCTGAATATTTTTTATCCCGGTAATGACTCAATTTTCAGCGACTGGGTTGGGTTGGGTCGGATCGAGCTGGGTCGAGCTGGGTCGGACTGGGTTTGGCCGAGCGTAGCCGGGTTGGGTTGAACGGGGTCGGGCTGGATTGAGTCGAGCCAGGGCCGGGTCGGGTTGAGTCGGATCGAGCGGGTTGAGTCGGATCGAGCATGGTCGGGTTGGGTTGATCTGGGCATGGGTCGGACTAGGTTGGGCCGAGCGTAGCTGGATTGAGCTGAGCGAGGTCGGGCGTGTTCGGGCCGAATTGGATTGAGTCGAGCCGGGTTGGGCTGGGTCAAGCTGGGTTGGGCCGGGTACTGAGCCTGGATAATCTGCTTCATCTTGACAAATTGGGGTGGTAAAGTAGACACTCATTACCTATTAAAGGATAGGACAACATGAAACGGTTTTTAATTATCGCACTCGTTACGACTTCATTTACCGTAATGGCGGGCAATTCAAACTCTGGCGGTTTAGCGGCAGTACCAGAGCCGCCCGATCTACCGGACCCGCTGGTGTCAGGAGAAAATATCGAACCTGAGATTACGATTATCCGCAAAGAAGATGCCACGATTGAGGAATATCGCGCTAACGGTCAGCTTTATATGGTAAAAATAACCCCGGCTATTGGGCCTGCTTATTATTTGAAGGATATTGATGGTGATGGCGAAATGGATCCAGCCCGCTATGCATTGGAAGATTTATCGATCCCACAATGGGTTTTGTTTACCTGGTAGTTTGTGACGGTTTAAGCAAACAATAAGCGCAATCGGACTGCTGCCACTTGTCGGTTCTCATCGGTTCGATCAGATAACACTCGGTCAGACAAATACAATGTCGGTTTATACAAATGTGCTACCACACGAACTCAATGAGTTTCTGCAACACTACTCGCTTGGACAATTACAACAGTTCGCAGGCATTAGTGATGGCATAGAAAACACCAATTACTTCGTTACGACCAGCGGGGGTCAATATGTGTTGACCCTGTTTGAAGAATTTTCTATGGAGGAGCTACCTTATTTTCTTGAGTTGATGGCTTTTCTTACACAAGCAAACGTGCCCACGGCACACCCCGTTAAAGACAATCATGGTCATTATCTTCGCGTCTTGAACGGCAAACCGGCCGCGTTGGTAAAAAGATTGAATGGTGCCAGCATCGACATCCCGAATGAAACACAATGCCGCGCCATTGGTACGTGTATGGCGCGTATGCATGTTGCCAGCCGCGCCTTTAAGTTGGAACGCCACGCCACGCGCGGCCGTGCCTGGTGCGAGCAAACCGCAGCACGGCTGATGCCAACATTAAATCAAGCAGAGCAAACCTTGCTACAACAAGAGCTCGCGTATCATGAGACGACTAAATTGAATGGTTTGCCGACCTCGGTTATTCATGCCGACCTGTTTCGGGATAACGCGCTATTCATTGGCGATGAACTGACCGGCATGATCGATTTTTATTATGCGCACAATGGGTTTTCAATCTATGATCTGGCGGTGACCATCAATGACTGGTGCGTGCATGGCGATACCGAGTGTAATAAAAAAAATGCCGCCGCCATCTTGCAAGCCTACCAGGTAGTACGACCCATAACACAACACGAACGCGAGGCCTGGCAAACAGTATTACGTGCCGCCGCCTTGCGTTTTTGGCTATCACGATTGCAAGATAAACATTTTCCCCGCAATGGCGAGATGACGCATACTAAAGATCCCGATGTGTTTAAACGTATTGTTGAACATCGTGCCAATCACCCTGATGCGCTCATGGAGATGTGGCAACATTGATCAGCATGGCGGCAACTTTTTAATTATGGATGCGGCCCATTCCGTTTTCGCCTATGGCACGTTACAAATACCCGAAGTAATGGAGCGGGTTACGGGTCTCAAGCATCCTGCTGCTCCCGCAAGATTAAACGGCTATCAACGGTTGAATATTAAAAATAAATCCTATCCAGGGATTATTGAAGCCCCGGCCCATTCTGTAGAGGGAATACTGTATAAGGGCGTGAGTGCGCAGGCATTAGCCGCCGCCTCGTATTCTTCCGGACCTTCCTCGACACATTCACAAAGTAAACTCAAAAACGAGCTGAGATCTGCAGCTTGCGCATCCTCCAAAGCATTGTAATACCGGTTACGATCATCGCGGCTAATAATTGCAATCGGAAAACCATAGCGCATTAATATGAGATTCATTAACAACCTTGCCACGCGACCGTTGCCATCAATAAAGGGGTGGGTCATGACAAACCAGGTATGGGCAACCGCTGCATTGATCAACCCGTCAATGGTCAAGTTGGCATCTTGCACCACGCTGCTTGTGGCCAACCAAGTACCCAATGCTTGCATTTCACTTTGGATTGCCTCTGGTGCGGTCGGTTCATACTCCGAACCGCTTATCTCGACTTTGCTTGTTCGATAACGACCGGCCTGTTCACGGATGCCTTTAAGCACGCATTCATGAAGCTGGAGCATATCCATCCGTCTCTCTGATTGGCCGCTGATCCTTGACTAGCGCCTCTAAATAATCCAAGGCACCAGATAGATTGCGTACCTCGGCCTGATCTTTAAGCGGCTTTCCAGCTAGCGTGATCCCTTCTTCAACGACTAGACAAGTCTCTCCTTCGTCTAATTGATTGCCTTCGATCGCGTTGGAGTCATAGATATGTTTGAGTTTAAAAACTTGCGGATGCGATGTAGTTCATCAGTAGAAAGGCGGCCATTTTTCCGCATTTTTTCAACATGCCCTGCTAGTTTGCTCAAGTCTACTTTAATAGACGCTTTATAAAGATAAGACGTGTTTGCAATCTCAATATCTACCATAAATTGATGCCTCGAATGTAGTTCTCAAAAAACGGTCGCATTTATGATAGGCGCATTCTAAAAAGACGTGTCAATCACATACAAGCTACGATCTGTCACAATAGCTGTGACTTAACCCTCTCTTGCAACCGCAAGCAAGTAATGGCCGCATGTACAATGTCTGAAAATAACCAGGATTACTTGTCACCACCCGTACTAAAATGTGTATCCAAACTCTTTTTCAAACTTGATTTTGAATTCATCCAGGGTAAAAAAATGATTCTGCGTACCATGTTGGGCTATTTTTATAGACGCTAATAATGAGGCAATTCGACCCGTTGTTTCCCAATCTATTGCATTAACAAGCCCATAGAGCAAGCCCGCACGATAGGCATCACCACAACCTGTGGGATCGGTAACCGACGTTGATTCCACACAAGGAATGCTGATTTGTTTTTCCTTAGTATGGATGATTGAACCGTCACCGCCATACGTTACGATCAAGGCTTCAACCTGCGCTGTAATTTCAGTCGCTGTCAGGCGCAATTTCTCCTGCAACATTTGCCATTCATAATCATTGACTGTCACCCAAGTTGCCAGCTTGATAAATTGAGACAGTTCTTCGCCGCTAAACATGGGCAGACCCTGTCCCGGGTCGAAAATAAACGGGATACCAGCGGCCGCAAATTGTGCGGCATGTAGCAACATGCCGTCGCGACCATCAGGCGCAATAATGCCTAATTTACAATCATCGATAGCAGCGATCTTATTTTGATGTGATTCGTTCATCGCGCCTGGATGAAATGCGGTAATTTGATTATCGTCCATATCAGTCGTGATAAATGCCTGGCCTGTAAACGCATCATCAATCACTTTAATATATGTACGATTTATTTTTTTCTTGTCCATCCAATAGGCATAAGGATCAAAATCTTTGCCCACAGTAGCCATGGGCAAGGCCATTGAGTCATCCAGTAAACTCAGGCTATACGCAATGTTACCTGCACAGCCACCAAACTCGCGACGCATTTTTGGAACAAGAAATGAAACATTCAGAATGTGTACTTGCTCGGGAAGGATATGATTTTTAAACTGGTCGGGGAATACCATAATATGGTCATACGCCATCGACCCGCAAATTAATACATGCATAGATAGAACTCTTTAATATTGGATTATTGGATCAGTCATAATGAAAAATATGTTATGTGGCGCAATATATCATTGTACCGGTTGGCTGTTAAATTTTTTTGCTCATCAAGCAAGATTAAATGTGGAGACCTCGAACAACGCTGATTCTGGATGGATTTTGACGCGAGCACCAGTCGTTGTCACCCGCATAGCGGGTGTGAAGGTCAAGGTCGGTGGTATTTGAGGCTGTGTTGCGCTGTTTGGGTCTGCCAGGGCGGGTATTTCCGGAATTTGGGCGGAGTCAGGCTGTGGCCTGTCGTCGCTCGTGGAAGATGAGACGGCGGAAGTTGTAGCTCAGGTTGGCCATGGTCATGCGGGCCTTCGCACGGGTTTGACCGATTGAGCGGATGGTCAGAGCCATGGGTCCCTTCTCGTACCCGAACACATGCTCGACGCAGGCCCGAATGGCTGACCGCGTGGCGTTGCCCCGGCGAATATGCCTGGCCATGGGTTTGCCGCGCGGTTTCTTGCGGTGAATGTGTGAACGGTACCCTTGCGCCTTCAGCCAAGCCTCATTCCTGGCCGAGCGGTACCTGGCATCGGCCCAAACAGACTTCGAGCTGTTTGTCTCGTCCAGAACCGAGGAGCGTTCATGCCCGTCGTAGCGAGCCGCATTCGTGCCAGTCTCACCCCGGATGAAGCGCCATTTGCGGTCAATGGACACGTGGTTCTTGTACCCAAAGTGCGGAACCGAAATATCGACAAGGCCAGTATCCTCCTCACCCTCCTTGGTCGTCTTGGCCTTTGAATACTTGACCGTCCAACGCGCATCGGTGTCTTTCTGCGCTGCCTTGGACAGATCATCGGGCCAGATGTCAGACGCGGCCTCACCTGCCTTGGCGCGCGCTTTCTCTTCTTTCGTCATCCGCTGGCGCGGGGCGGAGACCAACGTGGCATCCACAATCTGACCGCCGGTCGGTTTGTATCCCCGCGCGCACAGCTGAGCTTCAAACGCGGCAAACAGGGCCTTGAAGACACCCGCCTAGGTCAGCTTCTCTCTGAAAAGCCAGATCGTCTTCTGATCAGGTGTCGGCTCCCCGATTTGAAATCCCAGGAACCGCAGCCAACTGAAACGGTCACGAATGAGAAACTCCATCCGCTCATCGCTCAGATTGTGCATCGAGGCCAAGACCAGCACCTTGAACATCACAACGGCATCATAGGGTGGGCGACCACCTTTGGGACGTTCCCCATAGCCAAGCGCTTCAACAAGAACTGGGCGAAACACTTCGAAATCAACGTGCCGCTCCAAAACCTCAAGCGGATCTCCCATCGCCGAAAGCCGCGCCAAATGATCCGTCAAATCAAACAATCCAGGTGCGTGCATAAACAAAATCCTCCCACACCCAATGAATCAGATCACACCCAAAATGCACGGTTTTTAGAGGCTTCCAGCTGTGTTGACTCCGTTTCAGCTTTTTTGAGTAGTCGGTTTTATCGCTTGGAAAGTATTACCGCTATCTGGCCCCAAGCACATTGAAAATATTCAGATGGCATACTTACAACAATAGCCTTGATATTTTGATACTATTACATTGAAATTATTGATAAATTTTAGAATACTGAATAAAAAACCGTCCGCTGATTAGCTAAATAAAGGTACTGGGTTTGAATATGTTCCAAACTATTTTCCAGTGTTATTAAAATGAATGGATAAAACTTGGGAAAGTGCCAGTAAAAATTACATAATGAGTTGCTGTGATATTGCGTCATGACTGAACAATCAATTGAATTTTTAATGTTTCTGATCTTCACGGGTGCGGGAATATTTGCAACGATTGCCTTGTATGCAAGACAAGCCATGATTGTTGCCTATATTGTGCTGGGTTTAATGCTCGGCCCATGGGGCGCAGGATTTATTAATGATGCTGCGCTTATTAGCGATATATCTAATTTGGGCATTATCTTTCTATTGTATTTACTGGGGCTTGATCTATCGCCGCAACAAACCTGGAAAATGTTGCGTGCAGCCATGAAGATCACTATCGCTAGCTGTGCTGCATTTTTTCTGCTTGGATTTTTGATTGGTTTTGTGTTCGGTTATGCGTTATTACAAACACTTTTGATTGGTGCTGCTATGATGTTTTCCAGCACCATCATTGGCCTAAAGTTGTTGCCAACGACAACGCTGCATCACCAACATACCGGGCAGATAATAATCAGTATTTTATTGATTCAGGATCTAATCGCCATTGTGATTTTATTATTACTACAAGGTTATGGTAAAGGCGGCAACCTGGTAGTTGATATTGCAACTCAACTTTTATATCTGCCAGCGTTGATAGGCGTTGTTTATTTGCTGGCACGCTTTATTTTGTTCAAGTTAATAATGCGCTTTGATCAGATACATGAGTATATATTTCTGCTGGCGATTGCCTGGTGTCTGGGCATAGCTGAATTGGCTTATTATGTTGGCTTGTCACATGAAATTGGTGCTTTTATAGCAGGCGTAACACTCGCCGCCAGCCCGATTGCATTTTTTATAACCGAACGCTTAAAGCCGTTACGCGACTTCTTTTTGATCATTTTTTTCTTTTCATTGGGCGCGAAGTTTAATGTATCCATGATCGATGAGATTCTGTTTCCCAGTGTAATGTTGGCTGTTTTTGCACTTGTTCTAAAGCCGTTCATCTTCAGCAAGTTATTGCGCATGGAAGGTGAAAAAAAACATGTTTCTTTTGAAACAGGTATTAGGTTAGGTCAGATCAGTGAATTTTCCTTATTGATTGCTGTGGTCGCTGTTAGCTCCAATATTATAGACGCGCAGACATCGTCTTTGATCCAGCTTGCGACGCTTATAACATTTGTCGTATCGTCAAATATTATTGTGCTGAAATACCCGACACCTATTTCTGTCAGTGATAGATTGCGCCGCGATTAGGAGCGGATTTTTTCTGTATGATAAATAAAAAAATGAAAATTATCACTGGCATTATAGCGATCATTGCCATTTTTGGATTGTTTGTTATAGCAGATTATTTTGCATTGTTTGGGACAGAAAAAACGCTAAAAATTGAGTTTGTCGAAGTGCGATTGCGCACGCTTAATGCTGAAACAGGCAGTCTGGTTTTTGATGTGGGTGTGCGCTGTTTTCAAAAAGGAAATATGAATGCCTGTACAAGACGCGAGAGTCATCAAGCCGGGGTTGTTGCGGTACACATACCGGTACGGCGCGTGATTGAATCAACATTATTATTTGACAAATCAGAAGAAATTATCCGGACCGCTGATCCTAAAATGCAGATCATGTTGTTGCATCAGAATTATAATAATCCGATAAAAGCTATCCTGCTTGATGAAATCTATGCCCATAGCGGCATCGAATACACAGTAGCAATGCCACCTAGAAAATGGGATGCGCCGGAAGTCGAAACAGATGAGTGACGCACTTGATTATTTATTAGCGGTAAGAAAGGATGCCGTTGCATCTTATTTCCAGTTCCTGAAAAAAAGTGGCAAACATCTTGATGAAAAAACACGTTCTTTGTTATCCGTCATTACTAAAGTTGATGCAAAAACCGAAGCCGGGTTCAAACAATACCTCATGCGTGCGTTAAGGGCAGGCAACAGTGCTGACGAAATCTTGGATGCGCTGTTGGTATGTATGCCAACATTGGGTATGAGCAAGATTATTTGGGCGGTCACGATAATCTTGCAAATGGATATTCCTGAATTTAACCCCGCGCTAATCGGTAAAGAAAAACAGTGGCATAAATTAGCAAAGGTTGATGACATTGCAGAGGGCGTATCACGTTTCGACTACGCTGGGCGCGCCTGTTTTGTCAATAAAATGGGTGATGGATTGCAAGTGTTCGATAGTCGTTGTCCGCATCAAGTGACGCATATCCCTTTATTGGCACTTGCCGACACAACGCTTACGTGTCCTAAGCATCAATGGAAATTCAATATTGAAAATGGTGAATGTATTGAAAAAGGTAATCGGCCGCTCAACAAAATTGATTACAAGATCGAGGGTGATACGCTTTATGTCTATGCGTGATTAACGTTACGATCCAGTGGCTATGCGACAACTGACTAAAAGTAGCGCTCGTATAATGGCTATAACAAACGTTGCCAATAGGTTTGCGCAATGTTTATGCCGACTACAGCCGCCGTTCGCACTATGTTTATAGTTTGACCTTGTGGCAGGTTTGCAAGATCAGTGATTCAACATTATTTGCGACCTTTGCACTAAAGTGATGTTTACCCACACCCGAGTCCGCCCGACCTTATATGATAACGTAAATTATCTTTCGCAAATTTGAAGAGGCGGTTTTCCTTTATCTGGTTAAATAAAAAGTGACATAACCATTTATTTGACCAGGAGAAGAGTCGCCATGAGCGATGATACAAACAAGCACTTGAACAATGTAGTCCCTATTGATGCACAGGAACTGCAGGGCCATCTCAACAAAGTGGTACTGAAGACTGTGGAAGACACCCGCAACCAGATTCTGGACGCTGAGGCTGATGCGCTGGTGGGTGCTGATCGATATGCACGCACTGAGACGCGCAAAGACGACCGGTCTGGTAGCTACACCAGGAAGCGCCACACCAGGGCCGGAGAGCTTGAGTTAAAGATGCCGAAGCTACGCAAACAGACCTTTGAGATGGCCATCATAGAGCGATACCGGCACCGTGTAGCGTCTGTCGAAGAGGCGCTGATCGAGATGTATCTGGCAGGTGTTTCAGTACAACGTGTAGAAGACATTACCGCAGCATTGTGGGGTACCCGTGTCAGCTTAGGGACTATTTCAAAGCTCAACCAGCGTATCTATGGGCAGATTGAAGAGTGGCGTAATCGCCCCATAGAGGGTGATTTCCCTTATGTATACCTGGACGGTGTTGTGCTCAAACGCAGTTGGGGCGGTGCAGTGAAGAACGTTTCTGTTCTAGTCGCCATAGGTGTTGGGGACGATGGCTACCACCGCATTCTAGGGATTGTTGAAGGTACTAAGGAGGATAAGGTGGGATGGTCAGGATTCCTGCGTCATTTAAAGGCACGCGGTCTCAAGGGCATCAGGTTGGTGCTCAGTGATGCCTGTCTTGGGCGCAAGGAGTCGATCGGTGACTTCTACCCTGAAGCTGGCTGGCAGTGTTGTATTGTGCACTTCTACCGCAACGTCTTCAGTCATGTGTCTCGTGGTCGTGTCAAAGAAGTCTCTCGCATGTTGCAGGCTATCCATGCATCTGAATATCTGGAATCAGCCAGGCATAAGGCCACAGAGGTCGAGAAGAAACTCAGGGACATGAAGTTATCGAGTGCGGCGGATTGGCTGGGTAGTGCATGGAAGAGACCCTGACGTATTATCGGTTTCTGGCAGAGCACTGGATTCGCATTCGGACTAACAATCCTTTGGAACGAATCATCCGAGAAATCAGGCGGCGAACACGAGTAGTGGGAGCATTCCCGGATGGCAACTCGGCGTTGATGTTTTGTGCGGCAAGGCTTAGACACATCGCGGGGAGCTAGTGGGGAACGCGGAAATATCTGAACATGGATTTGCTCCAAGAGATGGATAAAGAAAAGGATTTTCAGGTAGCGTAACAACCAGATTTAAGGGAAAGCCAAATCAGAAAGTGCGAAAGATTATTGACACTACCGCTGGTTGAGACCTCCACGCCCTACATTTCCTGAAACAACGCGACAATGTCACAGGTGGTATTGCCTTTGGCATAGAGACTGAGAATCTGGAGACCTCGAACAACGCTGATTCTGGATGGATTTTGACGCGAGCACCAGTCGTTGTCACCCGCATAGCGGGTGTGAAGGTCAAGGTCGGTGGTATTTGAGGCTGTGTTGCGCTGTTTGGGTCTGCCAGGTCGGGTATTTCCGGAATTTGGGCGGATTCAGGCTGTGGCCTGTCGTCGCTCGTGGAAAATCAGACGGCGGAAGTTGTAGCTCAGGTTGGCCATGGTCATGCGGGCCTTCGCACGGGTTTGGCCGATTGAGCGGATGGTCAGAGCCATGGGCCCTTTCTCGTAGCCGAACACAGGCGCGGATGGCGGAGCGTGTCGCGTTGCCCCGACGAATATGCCTGGCCATGGGTTTGCCGCGTGGCTTCTTGCGATGGATATGTGAGCGGTACCCTTGCGCTTTGAGCCAGTCTTCGTTCTTGGACGACCGATATCCAGTATCGGCCCAAACCGCCTTCGAGCTGTTTGTCTCGTCCAGAACCGAGGAGAGTTCATGCCCGTCGTAGCGAGCCGCATTCGTGCCAGTCTCACCCCGGATGAAGCGCCATTTGCGATCAATGGACACGTGGTTCTTGTACCCAAAGTGCGGAACCGAAATATCGACAAGGCCAGTATCCTCCTCACCCTCCTTGGTCGTCTTGGCCTTTGAATACTTGACCGTCCAACGCGCATCGGTGTCTTTCTGCGCTGCCTTGGACAGATCATCGGGCCAGATGTCAGACGCGGCCTCACCTGCCTTGGCGCGCGCTTTCTCTGCTTTCGTCATCCGCTGGCGCGGGGCAAAGACCAACGTGGCATCCACAATCTGACCGCCGGTCGGTTTGTATCCCCGCGCGCAGAGCTGAGCTTCAAACGCGGCAAACAGGGCCTTGAAGACACCCGCCTAGGTCAGCTTCTCTCTGAAAAGCCAGATCGTCTTCTGATCAGGTGTCGGCTCCCCGATTTGAAATCCCAGGAACCGTAGCCAACTGAAACGGTCACGAATGAGAAACTCCATCCGCTCATCACTCAGATTGTGCATCGAGGCCAACACCAGCACCTTGAACATCACAACGGCATCATAGGGTGGGCGACCACCTTTGGGACGTTCCCCATAGCCAAGTGCTTCAACAAGAACTGGGCGAAACACTTCGAAATCAACGTGCCGCTCCAAAACCTCAAGCGGATATTCCATCGCCGAAAGCCGCGCCAAATGATCCGTCAAATCAAACAATCCAGGTGCGGGCATAAACAAAATCCTCCCACATCAAGTGAATCAGACCGTACCACAAAATGTACGGTTTTTAGAGGCTTCCAGATGGGTGCTTCTTGACCAGTGCTGGCGCCAAGCTACCCTTTCTGTCGCGGGGTGTTTCCAGCTCGAATGCGCCCTCTTCAGTGCGTAGCATTTTATGACTGCGACCATTGCGGTTATTGGATTTTCCTGCCTACTCATGTCTGGCATAGCCAAGGTGTTCATCGAACTCGGCATTCAGTGCCGCCTCAATGCTTACCCTGGTCAATGCCTGACGGAACGTATACAGGTCTTCTTCGGTTTTGATGCCCCTGGCAGTTTCACGTGCCAGTGATTTGATTGCTTCGGGTTGCATGTGCTTATCCTCAGCCCCTTCGGGGCAATAATCAATGATAAGCAGTTACATAGTTTTTGGGGCTGTCTTTGCAAAGGTGGCAATCTGTTGATTGCGACCACCGCCATCATTTGCCTGATCCTCCCGGATATCCTCAGCAATGACCCATCTAACATGTACGGCATAGGCGTTCCCGTATACAATACGCGCCATGTCCGGCAATACATTTGGAAAATTATTCACCATCACCAGTGCTGGTGAAAGCCATGGCTTTGGTTACGTCTGCATTGTTGATGGCTGTCCGCCAGGATTAGGCCTATCGGAAGCCGATATACAACACGATCTGGATCGTCGTAAACCGGGTAAGTCGCGGCATGTGACCCAACGTAGGGAATCCGATACGGTCAAAATCATATCGGGGGTGTTTAAGGGTGTGACGACGGGTACGCCGATAGGACTTCTGATTGAAAACGAAGATCAAAAATCAAAAGACTACAACAACATTAAAGCGATGTTCCGACCCGGGCATGCCGATTATACTTACCAACAAAAATTTGGGATCCGTGATTATCGTGGTGGTGGCCGTGCCTCTGCGCGTGAGACCTGTATGCGTGTCGCCGCCGGTGCTATTGCCAAGAAATATCTGCAAGCGCAATTTGGGTTAGTTATTCGTGCTTATCTTGCGCAAATTGGGACCATCAAAATCGATCTTAAAGATTGGGATGCGGTAGAAAACAATACATTCTTTTGCCCTGATCCTGGGCGTGTTGCAGAGTTAGATCATTATATGGACGCGCTCCGTAAAGCAGGAGAATCTATAGGGGCGCGTATTAATATTGTTGCTGAAAATATACCGATTGGCTTAGGTGAGCCGATATTTGATCGCCTAGATGCTGATATCGCCAAGGCAATGATGAGTATCAATGCGGTCAAAGGTGTGGAAATAGGCGCAGGGTTTGATGCAGTGGAACACAAAGGATCCGAGCATCGCGATGAAATGACACCGACCGGTTTTATGGGTAATAATGCCGGTGGTATTTTAGGGGGCATCTCATCGGGCCAGGATATTTTAGTCAGTATCGCGCTGAAACCCACTTCTAGTATCCGCTTGCCAGGCAAGACGATAAATGAATCAGGACAGGCGGTTCAGGTTATTACCAAGGGTCGACACGATCCTTGTGTCGGTATTCGAGCGACACCGATTGCCGAGGCAATGTTGGCATTGGTCTTAATGGATCATGTCTTAAGGCATCGTGCACAATGCGCGGACGTTAAGTCTGAAACTCTGATTACGCCTCCATCCAAATAATGATTAACGTTGCCGGCTTGCCTTACTGGCGACTGTCCGGTTTTTATTTTCTGTTTTTTATTACCATCGGCTGTTTTATGCCGTATTGGTCGCTTTATCTCAAATCAATAGGCATGACTGCTGAGGACATCGGGATTCTTTCTGCGGTCGTTGTCGCAACAAAAATATTTTCCGCGTTTCTCTGGGGCTGGATCGTTGACCATACCGGTAAGCGTATGCAAGTAATACGTTATACCTCATTATTATCGATGTTGTCGTTTTCACTGGTGTTGTTTTACCAGGATTTCTGGTCGTTATTTATCATTCTTTTTATGTTTTCAATATTCTGGAGTGCCGCTTTACCTCAACTTGACGCAGCCACTTTATCTCATCTCGGCAAAGAGAGTGATAGTTATACCGTGGTGCGTATATGGGGGTCGATCAGTTTTATTATCGCTGTACTTGCCCTAGGCCAATTTTTTGATCGCCAACCTATAGATTATTTATTACCCATTATTATTTTTACCATGGCGCTGGTTTGGATACATTCTTTATTTATCCCGAAGATGCGCGCTGCACGCGAACAGTCGAATGGCCTGACATTCAAGTCTATCTTGTGTAAGCCGCATGTTATTACGTTAATGGTTGTGTGTTTTCTGGTCCAGGCAAGCCATGGTCCGTATTACACATTTTTTTCTATTTACCTTGAAGATCATGGTTACTCCAATAGTTTTATCGGTACGTGCTGGGCATTAGGCGTTTTTGCTGAGGTTATAATCTATATTTTTATCCATAAGGTTATAGGTCGTTTTGGATTGCGAAAATTAATGATCCTCACATTGATATGCGCAACGGCGCGCTGGTTGTTGATCGCATTTCTTGTAGAAAATATATTGATATTATTATTTGCGCAATGTTTACATGCCGCTACATTTGGCATTTATCACGCCGTCGCGATTCAATATATTCATCGTGAATTCAAGGGCGCACACCAGGGGCGTGGCCAGGCACTTTACAGCAGTATCAGCTTTGGTGCGGGTCTCGCATTAGGCAGTTTGATCAGCGGCTATCTTTGGGATCTGATTGGTGCCATGCAGACTTTTCTTTTTGCCGCCACACTCAGTGCGACAGGTGTCATCGTTGCCTGGATTGGATTGCAAGCGCATGAATCAAGACCTTTGCACTAAAGTGATACTTGACCATACCCGTCTCGACTCAACCCAGCTTGACCCAGCCCGGTCAAGCTCGATCCAACCCGACCATGCCCGACTCGACTCAACCCAGCTCGACCCAGCCCGGTCAAGCTCGATCCAACCCGACCAAGCCCGACCCGACTCGACTCAGCCCGGTCCAGATCGACCCAACCCCGACCTGTCTTGACTCAACCCGACTCAGCCCGGTCCAGCTCGATCCAATCCGACCTGTCTCGACTCAGCCCCGGCTCGACTCAGATCTACCACGACCCGATCACATCCAGCCCGACCCGTCTCGACCCGACCAAGCCCGACCCGACTCAGCCTATATTCGGGCTAGCCTGGGTCTTTATTCATCATATGATTCGCCGTGCGCGTGAATGAGGACATGAGCTGTTCCTTGAACATGGTGTCAACACGCATCTCTGCCAACGCTTTGTGCATACACATCAACCATTGATCCCGCTCTTCGGTACCAATCGGAAAAGGCAAATGCCGGGCACGTAGCTGCGGGTGGCCAAAGGCGGCAACATAACGATCCGGCCCACCCATCCAACCACTGAGAAACATAAAAAACTTTTCGCGCGAATGCTTAAGATCTTTTGGATGTAAATTACGGATCAACGTTGCCTCAGGCAAAGTATCCATGTTGTCATAAAATAATGTCACTAACTGCTGCAATCCTTCATCCCCACCAATGCGATCATACGGTTTTTTAATGTTTGTCTCGTTCATAATCGAAACTTAAGTAAAATCATAATATTCGTACTATTTTTACAATACGGATCAGACATAAACAAATCGTGAAGAGGACGCTTAAAATCAAACACGCGCTTATTCATTGATGATCACGTTAGTGCCTTCAGCAACCAAATCAAATAATTCGATTATATCTGCATTGCGCATGCGTACACATCCTCGTGAACCAGGCTGCCCCATCAAGACATCATCAGGTGCCCCATGGATATAGATATAGCGATCATGGCTGTCCAGGTTTTTGCCATTATTCTGTCCTTTGTTCCTCCCTTCTTCGATGCCGCTTAACCAGAGTATGCGCGTGAGTATCCAGTCTCGTTCAGGGTGTCGTTCTCGTAAGGCTGGCGCATAGACTTCACCCGTCGCGATCCTGCCTATAAAAACAGCGTTGACGGCGCAACCTGCGCCAATTTTTTCGGCAATGATATGTTTGCCGCGCGGTGTGCATTCACTGTCCATTGCCTCGCCTGCACCATTTTTTGCAGTCGAGATAAGATATTGCAAACGTCTCTGATCGGCATTATCCATAAGTGTTAGTAATTGAGAGCTTATTGATATTTGAATATACATTTTGTTTGACTCAATTATCCACTCTGACCGTGTATGCCAGCGAATCAAAATTGCCATCTGTATTGAGCACATAGCCCTGTATATTTTTTCGCATCGCCAGCACATTATCTTCATACCATAATGGAATATAAGGCAACTCATCAAAGAGTATTTGCTGCAGTTCGCGATAATATGCGGCCTGTTTAGCTAATGTGGGCTCAATCTCTGCGGCCTCAATAATGGCATCGACACGCGCGTTCATAAAGCGACCACGATTAGCACCATGCGGCGGTATCGCAGTACTATGAAAAACATAGCGAAAGATATCCGGCATCTTCAAACCTACCCAAGACAGGCTATACATCTGAAAACGCCCCGATTTTATATCGCCATAAAATGTACCCCAATCGTAACTGCGAATATCGACCTTGATGTGTACAGACTTTAGTTGATCCTGAATAATAGTCGCAAGCCGCAAACGAAACGGATCATTTGACGTTTTATAACTCAGCTCAAGTGGTGTTGCGGCATCATAACCTGCTTGCTTGAGTAATTTTTTTGCCTGCGCCGGGTTATACTCAATGCCGATAAGCCGAGGATGCCCGGCCCAATGATCTGGCGAAAATAATGCGCCTGCTTTACGGGCCGACTCACCCATCACAAATTTAATGATTGCATCTCGATCTATGGCATGGGCAATCGCAGTTCTAATAGTGCTATTGCCCGTTTTCGCATCTTCCAGATTAAAACCGATATAGCTAAATGTATTGCCTGGTTTTCTCTGTACCTGAATATATTCTTTCTCATCCAACCATTTAACCATCTCCGGCAATAGATTACTTTGCACCAGATCAATCTCGCCGCGTAATAATTTTAGTACTCTGACTGTCGGATCTTTTAGGGTAATGAACGCCAGCGTTTGCTGGTCACTATTTCGAATTAATGTTAATCGGGCCTCATCTTCCCATTCGGAAAATCGCATCGGACCACTGCCGATGGGTTGCTTGCTGAAGTTGTGCTTCGTATCAATTAATTTTTTCGGCAAAATGCCGATGACTAAACGCCCTGGAAATAGTGGATCAGGCTGTGATAATTGAAAATCAATCGTATCGTCATCAAGCAGATCCATTGCCGCTATCATCTGCAACGATCCTCTATGCGGCGAGGCATTTTCTGCCTTCAAGATTGATTCATAGGTTGCCTTAATATCAGCGGTCGTAAGGCGCGATCCATCATGGAATTTTCTATGCTTATTGCCGAGTTTAAATCGATAATGATTACGTGCGAGTTTTTCCCAGCTTGCCAAGTGAGGTACCACGTTAAATTGTGCGTCAAAGTCGACGAGGCTTTGATAGATTAGACGTGTTATTCGGTAAGAGACCGCATCCGTAGCAAAACGCGGGTCGAGTGTGACGGGTGCCGTATTCAAACCAAAGGCTATGGTGCTTCTGCTGGTTTGTGCACAACCCGTGATAACGAGTGATACACAACACAATAAGAGTGTTTTTAATAT
This sequence comes from uncultured Gammaproteobacteria bacterium, assembly GCA_951812995.1. Taxonomy (GTDB): domain Bacteria; phylum Pseudomonadota; class Gammaproteobacteria; order Eutrophobiales; family Eutrophobiaceae; genus UBA7359. The sequence continues at coordinate 725,870 of CATOTD010000002.1, forward strand.
CATTCTCTTACAAAAACAGCGACCGATTCTACATGTGTTGTATGGGGAAACATATCCATGACACCTGCTATTGTGAACTTAAACCCTTGCTCATTAACCAATATACCTGCATCGCGCGCCAGCGTTGCGGGATTACATGAAACATAGACTATGCACGCCACTTTTCTTGTATCCAGTGCGGCCATGATTTCTTTCGCGCCAGTGCGTGCTGGATCGAGTAATATCTTATTATAAGGTTTATTTATGAATCCATTGACATCATTTAACCTGGCAAGATCCGCAACATAAAACTCGATATTATCAATATTATTTTTAGCGGCATTATCCCGCGCACGCTCAACCAGGCTCGCTTCGCCGTCCACACCCATGACAGACCGTGCTTTGCGTGCAAGCGGCAAGGTGAAATTGCCAACGCCACAAAATAAATCCAGAATATCGTCTGCTTTATCAGGCTGTAGTAATTCAATGACCTGCTTGATCATCTTTTGATTCATCTCGGCATTAATCTGAATAAAGTCTACTGGCTTGAAATAAAGGGTGATGTCATGATCATCAAGCCTATAAAACAGATATTCCCCTCCGCTGCTTAAACGATGAACGCTATCATAACCGCTGGGCTGCAAGAATAATGTTAGCTTATGTGCCGCTTCAAAGGCGTTGAGTTTTGTAATATCGTTGTCGGTAAAATCAGCCAGATGTCTTAATACCAGGGCCGTGCCATTATCACTCACAGCCGCTTCAATCTGCGGGATCTGATTATAGATACTCAGGCTTTCAATCAATCGCTGTAATGCTGAAAACTTTAACCCAAGGTCTGGATGCAATACTTTGCATTCTGTTATATCGGCCACATAAGGGCTATGTTTTTCTCTGAAACCAACCAGCACTTTTTCTTTTTTAAGGACATATTTAACGGCGAGGCGCGTTTTATGACGATAGCCAAAACTAGCCCCTTTTAATGGTGGCAATACTGATGCAGGTCGCACCTTGCCAAGGTGCTGAAACTGATCCAACAACACACTTTGTTTATGTGCTAATTGCGCACTCGGCATCATGTGTTGCAAACTACAACCCCCACAATAACCAAAATACCGACACTCTGGCTCTACGCGCTGTTCGTTGGCGCTTATGATATTTTCCGCCACACCTTGATCGAACCTGGCGCGTTTACTAAGGTATCTAAATTCAACTTGTTCGCCAGGCAGTGCGTTTTCGATAAAAACCGTCTTGCCATTGATATGCGCGACACCGCGACCTTCATGCGACAAAGATTCAATGTCTGCTGTAAACAGCCCAGCCGGTATCTTATTACGCCGTCGTTTACGCATGGATAAACACTATTTGCGGCGCTTAAGCTGGCCAGGCCGCAAGAAATATTTTCAGGTGTGATTTTGTCTCATTATCCAACATGCTACGGACTTGTTGACATTCATCGTTATAGGTCTTTTCTGTTAAATTGCCGCGTATTAATTCATAGCGCAGATACACCAGATAAGTGTTCAACACATCCGTTTCACAATAATTACGTATTGTTTCTATGTCGCCATTTACATAACAGTCCCAAACCTGCTTGCCGCTCATGCCCATCTTCCCTGGAAAACCCAGCACACTTGCAATCTTATCCAGTGATGCCTTCGCCGTTGGCATATAGCCCGATAACACATCCATTAAATCGGTATGGCGGCTATGGAAGCGACTTAAATAATTATTCCATTTGAAATTCCGATCAGTTTCGCCATTTTCCCAATAACGCTGCGCCACCACTTTGTGTAACAGCGACCGATAATGTAAGACCGGCAAATCAAAACCACTGCCATTCCAGGACACAAGCGTCGGGGTATAACGTTCAATACCGTCAAAGAATCGTTGCATAATGTCTGCCTCGCTTGCATCAACATCGCCCAGAGACCAAACACTAAATTTGTCCTGCGTTCTTAATACCAGCGAGATCGCAACAATCTTATGCAAATAGTGCTGTAAAAAATCAGACTTGCCCTCTGTTTCTTGACGACGTTGGTTAAACATCAATTCAGCCGCGTCTTTCGCGTTTAGCCCTGCCAGGTTATACAGCTTCTTGCCCGACTCAATGTCAGGTACGGTTTCAATATCAAAAACAAGTATGTTCATTATTTTTTAGAATGCTTAGTCTAATAAAATGCTTGTCTCAGCAAAATTTAATTCCAGTTTACAAGGCCTTGTGGAACAAACACTATTATCTTTAAATTCATATAATCGGTAATAGTCTTTCACGTCATCATTAAAAACGACTTTTATATGATCGTAATAACCGGCAAAATTATTCTTGGACAAGAAACCATTTATATTGTTAGCGATTGATTGCGCTGCTTTTTCCCGTATATTATTTTTTTGTGCCTCGCCGTTGGTTGCTAATTGACGGGTTATTTCTGTCAATAACGCTTCATGTAGTGTTGCAAGAGAGGGGCCCCGAACAGATATGTTTCTCCTCTTTTTACAAACGTCTTTGTATTAAAAGCGACCGGCTTGGATAAATGTAACTTGGGTATTTCTATGATTAAAGTTCTTCCCTCTAATTGCAGAACAAGCTCAGAGAGTTTGATAAAATATTTATAGTGCGCCATGAGCGATTGTTCAACTTCACTAGCGCCAATTGGAATATCCCCTAGAATATATGCGTACTCAGACAAATTGAATGTTTCCTGATTTTCTGCCTCAGCGACAACATATTCATCTTTCTCACGCATATTGTGCAGTTGAGAATAATTTTTTTCAAACGTCTCTTTTGAATAAATATGTGCTTTAAGATATGTATACCCGCTAACAACAAGCACTGATAGTACGAATAAAATAAATAAAACAATATTGAAACATAAAATTATTTTTTTCATAGCTTGAGCCATAGCCATGGTTATTTTGAAACCCACTCAGGCAGGAAAAATATTGGTCGACAAATACCTGTCACCCCGATCACAGACAACCGAGACAATCATCGCATTTTCGACTTCTGCGGACAACTGCAACGCAGCCGCCATTGCGCCACCTGCCGAAATGCCAGCAAAAATACCTTCCTTTGCGCCAAGTTCGCGGGTCATTTTTTCTGCCCGTTCTTGACCAATATCGATAATACGATCGACACGGGGCGGTTCATAAATCTTTGGCAGATATTGTGCTGGCCAACGCCGGATGCCGGGTATCTTGGAGCCTTCTTGCGGTTGCACACCAATAATTTGTATATCTGGATTTTGCTCTTTTAAGTAACGCGAGGCGCCCATGATGGTACCTGTCGTGCCCATGGAACTGACAAAATGCGTAATCATGCCATTCGTATCATGCCAAATCTCCGGGCCGGTGCCTTCGTAATGCGCACGCGGATTATCCGGATTGGCAAATTGATCGAGTATTCTGCCTTTCCCTTCAGCTTCCATTGCGCGTGAGACATCAATGGCTTGTTCCATACTGCCGGCGGCGGGCGTTAATACAATCTCGGCACCAAAGGTCTTCATCACCGCACGGCGTTCGACACTCATATTATCGGGCATGATCAAGATCATGCGATAACCACGGACAGCCGCCATCATGGCTAATGCAATACCGGTATTGCCGCTGGTGGCTTCTATCAATGTATCACCAGGTTTTATGTCGCCGCGTTCTTCTGCGCATTTGATCATGCTAAGCGCTGGACGGTCTTTGACGGAACCGGCCGGATTATTGCCTTCCATCTTGCCCAAGATCACATTACTCGTCTTACCCGGCAGACGTTGCAGTTTTATTAATGGCGTATTACCAATAAAAGATTCCAAGGTCTTAAAATCAGGCAGCTTATTTTGTTTGTGACCCACAGCCATTTTTTCAACGACATCCACCGTCAGGCACGATTGTTTTTGCCAAGATCAGGGCATCTTCACGCCCCATCTTTGCAGGATAATAATTGCGCCGCACCCCTATCTCGGCAAAGCCATGTTCAAGATAAAGCCGGATAGCGGGAAAGTTTGATGGCCGAACTTCGAGGAAGATCGTGTTTGCATGGTGTTCTACTGCCAAGTCTAATAGATGTGCCAACAGTTTTGTGCCAAGACCAAGTGACTGATAAACAGAATGGATACACAAGTTTAAAAGATGCGATTCACCCGCAACGACTGACATGATGCCATAACCTGCCAAGATGCCATCGCGTTCTACAACCCAACAACAATAGCCAACATGCAAACAATCCTTAAAGATAGTCGGTGTCCAAGGGTAATGATAGGCTTGCTCTTCAATCGCCATGATAAGTTCAAGGTCTTCTTCCTGCATCGGCCTCAGCGCTACTGCTGCCTCTTTGAGGACGGCGTTCATGTCATTGCCTTATAGGTTTGCATTGCGAATTTAAGATCTGCCCATACCTTGCGTTTTTCGCGCGGCGACCGCAGTAGATAGGCCGGATGGTAGGTCACAACAACCGGCAGATCACTGCCTGGGCACGGGTAACAGTGCCCACGCATCTTGCCAATAGGCGTGTCCGACTTTAACAAATTTTGTGCCGCTACCCGCCCTACTGCCAATATTATTTTTGGTTTTATTAAACTTAGCTGTTGCCGTAGATAAGATTCACAGGCGATGACTTCATCGGGTTTAGGGTCGCGATTATGCGGTGGTCTGCATTTTAATATATTGGCAATAAATACTTGTTTTCTGCGTAAACCGATTGCCAACAGCATTGCATTTAATAATTGTCCAGCTCGACCCACAAACGGTTCTCCCTGACGATCTTCATCCGCACCAGGTGCTTCACCAATCACAAACCAGTCCGCATCAGGATCCCCAACGCCAAACACAGTTTGGGTACGTGATTCATGCAAACTGCATTGCTGACATATAGCCACTTTTTGTGCCAGACTGTTCAATTCAGCAGTGAATACAGGCATTATGTTATCTGGTTTTAGTATACTTTCTGTGTTGTCTTCTATGCTGATATTTTGTCTCGTAGCAACAGGCGCTTTTTTGTCTAACCAGACGGCAATGTCCATTTCCTGCAGATATTGTCGTTGATGTGATTTCATAATCGTAGATTAGACCTGTGGGTGTGCCCGCTCGCGTTCGCTAAACACTTTATTCAGTGCATTGATATAGGCCTTGGCAGAGGCGGTTACAATATCGGTATCCGCACCCAAACCGTTGACAATACGCCCATTCTTATCAACACGCACGGTTACCTCACCTTGCGAGTCAGTCCCTGTAGTGATGTTATTTACTGAATAGAGTTGTAAATTACAACCACTCTTGACCAGACTTTCGATGGCTTTGAAGGTCGCATCAACCGGACCACTGCCTTCGGCACTGGCCTGTTTTTTCACGCCATCGATAAAAAACGTAATCTCTGCCTTGGGTGCTTTGCCTGTCTCAATATTCGCCTTAAGTGATATGAATTTAATCCATTCATCAGCCCCTTCCTGGATAGCATCACTGACCAGAGCCTGTAAATCATCATCGAAGATCTCATGTTTTTTATCCGCTAATGCCTTAAATCGCGCAAATGTTGCATTCAAGTCTGCTTCGTTATCAAACTTGATGCCCAGATCTTCCAGCCGTGTACGAAATGCATTACGCCCAGAGTGTTTACCTAAAATCATGCGGTTGGCATTACAGCCAACATCTTCTGCACGCATGATTTCATAGGTCTTGCGACTTTTCAAAACACCGTCTTGATGGATACCTGCTTCATGGGCAAAGGCATTCGCACCCACAATGGCCTTATTCGGTTGCACTGGAAAACCCGTTATCGTCGAAACCAGGCGCGAGCAGTGCATGATTTGGGTGGTATCGAGGGTCGTATCACAACTAAAAATATCTCTGCGTGTACGAACGGCCATCACCACTTCCTCAAGCGCCGCATTACCCGCACGTTCGCCTAAACCATTAATCGTGCATTCCACTTGCCGAGCACCATGCAAGACAGCCGCTAACGAATTACCGACCGCCAAACCAAGATCATTATGACAATGTACGGAAAAAACAGCCTTGTCGGCATTTGGAATATTGTCAATCAATCGGCCCACCAAATCACCAAAAAACTGTGGCAAGTTGTATCCAACGGTATCCGGGATATTAATCGTCGTGGCACCAGCATCAATGACGGCTTCAATGACACGGCATAAAAAATCAAATTCTGACCGTCCGGCATCTTCAGGCGAAAACTCAACATTGTTGGTATAGTTTCTGGCACGCTTTACCGAATGCATCGCCTGTGCCACGACTTGATCGGGTTCCATGCGCAATTTTTCGCGCATGTGGATAGGTGAAGTGGCGAGGAATGTATGGATGCGGGATGATCGGGCCGACTTCAATGCCTCGGCGGCACGATCAATGTCCTTGTCCAGTGCCCGCGCCAAACCACACACGGTACTGTCTGTGATTAACTCAGCGACGGCCTTTACTGCCTCAAAGTCGCCTTCGCTCGCAACCGGGAAACCAGCTTCTATGATATCGACACGCATTTTCTCCAACGCCTTGGCAATACGAAGTTTTTCATCCTTCGTCATTGAGGCCCCCGGGCTTTGCTCACCATCGCGCAAAGTCGTATCAAAAATAATTAATCTATCGTTCATTTACTCTACTACTCCAAAACGTAATGCCCAGTCAGGTTAAGCGATTAGGCAATTCAAACAAGAAACGCGCGTACTAAATAGACGCAATATGACAACTTATTTTAAAAAATAGATATGCCCCTCAGGGCAGGAGTAGTAACGGGTACAGCCGCATAACTTGTGCGTTTGTACACGTATACTGTGAAATACGATGTGTATAAATATTCATTATCGAAAATATAGCGGCATTCAAATCAAATTCAAGTGTTTCTTTCATCCCCGTCGTTGATCTTTCTCGACGCACGATGCTTATGTAATAAAAATAATGTCATGATGGGGCCTGAAGCAGCATACGATAATGTTATGATACATAAAACCAGCGGTGGTTCGACCGCGATAAAGACAAAGACCGGAATAACAACCAACACGGCCATGAATGGGACTTTGCCCTTGAGATCGAACTGTTTGAAGCTGTGATAACGAATATTACTGACCATCAAAATACCCATTAGAATCGTAAGCGGCAAACAAAATACAATCACGGCCCTATCTTCGATGAAACCGTAACTGCTACCAAACCAGATCATGCCGGCCAAAACGGCCGCCGCCGCAGGACTCGGCAGTCCTTGAAAAAAACGTTTGTCAATATTGGCAACTTGTGTATTAAACCGGGCCAGTCTTAACGCGGCTGAGGCCGTATAGACAAATGCCGCCAGCCAACCCAATTTCCCAATATCGGACAAGGTCCATTGATACATTATCAATGCCGGTGCCAGGCCGAAGGAAACCATATCGGATAAACTATCGTATTGCATACCAAAATCGCTGGTGGTGTTGGTTAGACGTGCAATACGTCCATCCATGCCATCTAACACCATAGCGACAAAGATAGCGATTGCTGCCGGTTCAAATTGTTTATTCATCGCCGCAACGATGGCATAAAAACCCGCAAATAACGCGCCTGTCGTGAACAGGTTGGGCAACAAATAAATGCCACGTCTATGACTTGTCACGCTGTTCTATTCTCATATATCGGTCTTGGTAACTCCGTGTAGCCCAAAATGATGCCACTGCCACACCATCATTAAGATACGGTAAAACCGCATAATAGCGTATTTTCCCAACTTCTAAAACGCATACCGAGACATGAATTTGAGTCGTTGATCAAGCAGTACCATTGCGGGCGGCTAGCCAGCGGGTGGCGGACGGTTCACTGCCAGCCCCGGTCAACATAACAACAAGCCAGCGGATAGTGGGCGGCTCACTGCCGACCCTGGTCAACCCAATGACAGGCCAGCGGGATGCTGGTAAGGCTGAGTATTATGGCGAACCAGTGGCGGATGGCTCACTACCGACCCCGGTCAATGCGTATGCGTCGGCCTTGCCTTGCGCGCCCGTTTACATGCCCAAGGCCTTTGCAACCCCCGCCCCATACTCTGGGTCGGCCTTGGCACAGTGTGCGATATGACGTTGTTTCACCGCATCGGTCACGCCTGTCATTGCCGCTGCCGTGTTATTAAATAACGCTTGCTGTTGCGCGGGTGTCATCAGACGAAATAGCGCCCCAGGCTGTGAGAAGTAATCATCGTCATCCTCACGATGATCCCAGTGTGCGGCAGTGCCAGACAACGCCAGTGGTGGTTCAGAAAAATCCGGTTGTTCGGCCCACTCGCCCTGATTGTTTGGTTCATGGCCTACTGTGCCGCCAAAATTACCATCGACTCGCATCGCCCCATCACGATGATAGCTATGCACAGGACAACGAGGCGCATTCACTGGTATCTGCAGATGATTCACGCCCAAACGATACCGCTGCGCATCGCCGTAGGAGAATAATCTACCCTGTAACATCTTATCGGGCGAAAAACTGATACCAGGCACTACGTTTGCCGGATTAAAGGCTGCTTGCTCAACTTCTGCAAAGAAATTTTCCGGATTTTTGTTTAACTCCATCGTACCCACTGCAAGCAAAGGGTAATCGGCATGGGGCCATATTTTAGTCAGATCAAACGGATTGAATGGACAATTTTGTGCCTGCTCATCTGTCATGATCTGAATCTTTAAGGTCCAGGATGGATAATCGCCATTCTCGATAGACTCATATAGATCACGTTGATGACTCTCACGATCTTGACCAATCAACACGGCTGCTGCTTCATTATCAAGATTCTCAATACCTTGCTTGCATTTGAAGTGAAATTTCACCCAAATCCGTTCGTTTTTATCATTAATCATGCTAAAGGTATGACTGCCGAAACCGTGCATATTGCGATACGTTTTTGGTATGCCTCGATCACTCATCACGATGGTGACTTGATGTAGTGCTTCTGGCAAAGATGTCCAAAAATCCCAGTTATTTTGCGCGCTACGCATGTTAGTGCGTGGGTCGCGCTTAACAGCATGATTCAAATCTGGAAACTTCAATGGATCCCGTAAAAAAAATACCGGCGTATTGTTGCCAACTAAATCCCAATTCCCTTCTTCGGTATAAAATTTAACGGCAAAGCCACGAATATCGCGTTCTGCATCAGCCGCACCACGTTCACCCGCAACGGTCGTGAAACGAGCAAACAGCGCGGTTTTTTTACCGACTTCCGAGAAAATACTGGCACGCGTGTATTGTGTAATATCATGCGTAACAGTAAACGTACCATACGCACCCGAACCTTTTGCGTGCATGCGGCGCTCCGGAATGACTTCGCGATCAAAATGCGCCAGCTTTTCAAGAAACCAGACATCCTGTAATAATTGCGGGCCACGCGACCCGGCCGTCAATACGTTTTGATTATCAGCAACCGGACAACCCGCCGCTGTGGTTAATTTTTTGCTCATAGATAGTCTCCAAATGTTTAGGAAAAATACTACAAAATGCACAAGTATATTGATAATTGATTTTTTGTATTACGCTAATAGTAGAAAATTATTAGTATTCAGGGTTATACAATCTGCATTTGCTCATCTTGGCATGCGTCCATGCTTGATGTTTTTCTTACAATTTACCACCACTGATAATTGCGGTTATTTAGCATTGCCAGGCCCGCACTGATAGACTCTCGTCTATAACGCCTAATACCATAAATGAACGACATTATTGAACAAGATCCTGAATTGACTGTTATCGACTCATTGCATGAGGCACTCGCACAGAACGACCACGAACTTGCGCGTAGTGTCGTGGCCGAGTTGCATCCATCTGAGATTGCCGATGTCATTGAAAGCCTGCCAAGTCGGGCGCGCGATAACGTTTGGCACTTAATCAATCCCGCACAGGAAGGCGATGTGCTCTCTCATTTACAAGACTCAGTGCGATCTGAATTCCTTGAACAAATACCGCCCGATAAACTCGCGGATGCGACTAAAAATCTCGATGCAGATGATGTTGCAGATATATTGCAAGACTTACCAGATGCGCTTGCCAACAACGTCCTGCACGCAATGGATGAACAGAATTTACAACGTCTGGCATCCGTTCTGACTTACCCTGAAGATACCGCGGGCGGCTTGATGAATATTGATGTGATCTCCGTACGTGCTGATGTATCGCTGGAGGCCGTTGCACGCTACATGCGCTTGTTGGCGGATATACCACCCAAAACTGACAACCTGATGGTTGTTGATCGCGACAATCATTATCTAGGCGTATTGCCCTTGACAAAATTATTGGTCAAAGCACCAGAGACCACTGTGGATACCTGGATGGAAGAGGAACCTTGTCTGCCGACCAACATGCCTAAAGCAGAAGTGGCAAAAATTTTCGAACAACGCGATCTGGTCTCTGCTGCTGTCATTGATGACGAAGGCCGTCTACTAGGGCGTATCACCATCGATGACGTTGTTGATGTGATCCAGGCAGCCGCCGAACAAGCCGTCCGCAGCATGGCCGGCTTAGGTGAAGATGATATGTTTTCACCCGTATTAGTCACCACAAAACGGCGCGCTATCTGGCTCGGTATCAATCTCATGACGGCCTTTCTTGCGGCCTGGGTCATTGGTCAGTTTGAAGACACCATCCGCGAACTTGTCGCACTCGCTGTACTCATGCCGGTGGTCGCGGGCATGGGCGGCATCGCGGGCAGCCAAACCTTGACCATCGCCATTCGCGGTATTGCGCTAGGGCAAATCGTTAAAGCCAATATCAAACCACTGCTGAAAAAAGAACTCACTGTCAGCATCTTCAATGGGATGCTCTGGTCATGCGTCGTAGCCGGCATCGTCATCGTCTGGTTTGATAATCCATTCCTTGGCTTGATCATTGGCATTGCCATCATCATCAACCTCATCATCGCCGCCTTTGCGGGTGCTATCATTCCGCTGGCACTCAGACGCTACGGCATTGATCCGGCGATTGCAGGTGGCGTGATCTTGACCACGGTAACGGATGTTGTCGGGTTTATGTCATTTCTGGGTCTTGCGACTATTTTTCTTGTTGCCTAGATAACATGTTTGTTTAGTCCACAAGTAATGCGCTATGGCATGACACTGGATGCCGACGCAAGCACTGCCTATAATGCGTTATAATAACTAGGGGAGGCACTATGAAGTTTGATAATATTCTACAAGCGATCGGTAACACACCGCATATCGCAATCAATAAACTCTTCCGCGACGATCTTACGGTATGGATGAAAACAGAGAGCTTTAATCCCTGTAGCAGCATTAAAGATCGTATTGCAAAAGCCATGATCGAAGATGCAGAAGCGCAAGGACTCCTGCACAAGGACACGGTGATTATCGAACCCACTTCGGGTAATACCGGTATTGGATTGGCGCTGGTCGCAGCAGTCAAGGGTTATCGTCTGATACTGACCATGCCGGAATCGATGTCGATTGAAAGACGGAAGTATATGCAAGCACTGGGTGCCGAACTCGTGTTGACACCAAAAGAATTGGGTATGGGCGGCACGATTGCGAAAGCAAAGGAAATACTCGCTGAGCACCCGCATGGATGGATGCCGCAACAGTTTGAAAATCCAGCGAATGTCCAAATACACAAAGACACGACCGCACAAGAGATCCTGGCCGATTTTCCAGACGGCATTGACTACATGATTACGGGTGTGGGCACGGGTGGACATATCACGGGTTGTGCCGAAGTTTTGAAGGCACGGTTTCCAAGTCTGCAAGTCTTTGCGGTTGAACCCGAAAAATCCCCCGTGATTAGTGGCGGCGAAAAAGGCTTACACCGACTGCAAGGCATTGGTGCTGGTTTTGTGCCTGACATACTTGACGTAGATATCCTGGACGGCACCATTCAGGTTTCCGAAGAACATTCGTTTGCAATGGCACGGCGCTGTGCGAAAGAAGAAGGCATCTTTATTGGCATCTCTTCTGGCGCAACACTGGCCGCAGTAAAACAAAAAGAAAATGACATGATCGCTGGCAGTCGTGTCTTGATCTTCAGCTATGATTCTGGCGAACGCTATCTTTCGATAGCAGATTTATTCTAGCCTGGATATGACGAGACCACTGCACAAAACAGCGCACCGCGAGAGGTATTTATAATAATGATACTTATATAAGGGGAAAATAATGTTACATAAAATAATCATTGCGGTCTTAGCCGTGCTGATAACTTTACCGGTTGCAGCCGACAGCTTTCGTTTGCGTTCTGGCAAATTGCTGTATACCGGAATGCACGAAACGGAGCTGTATCGCCTGGTCGGGCCGCTCAAGCGACACGTCACAGAGGGTTCTGTTTACAACAAAAGGAAACGCAATTGGGCTATCCGTGAATGGTTGCAATATCGATTAAAAAATAAAGATGTTTATATTTGGCTGGAGAACGGCAAAATAGCGGAGATTGAAGCGCGGCGGTAGGGTGTGGGCTGACACCCGACATTGTGCCTACAAGAGGTCAGATGCAGCATGTTATTAGCCAGCCCCTCAACACCCTGTTTGATTACCCGCAGGATATGCACAAGGCAATCTATACCACCAACGCCATTGCATCGCTCAACAGCGTCATCAGGAAAGCCATCAAAAAACGTAAGTTGTTTCCAACCGACGACGCTACCAGAAAGGTGAGCTATCTGGCGATTCAAGATGCATCAAAGCAGTGGACTATGCCGATTAAATATTGGCAACCAGCGATGAATCGCTTTATGATCGAATTCGAAGACCGACTAAAGGACTTCGTTTAAGCAACGGCAGTTACACAGAATTTGGGAAAGGCTCGGCTTTAGTGCAAAGGTCGCATTCATTTCAATCTTGCAAGCCATAACTTTCCCATAATTCCTTTGCCAATACATAAGCCTTTTTACGTTCTTCACGTGTCATGCGAGATTCTATCTCATCACGTAATGCTTCGGCTGGTTTGTATCCACTGGCAGCAACAATGCCTATCCATGCGTAGGCTTGAATAATATTTTTTTCGACAATGATGCCATCATAATACAATTTGCCCAGATGATATTGAGCCATTATATGTTTCCCCCGGGCTGCTTTGACAAACCATGTCAACGCGGCGGACGCATCTTGCGGCACACCTAATCCTTCTTGATACATATTCAGCAGGTTTTTTTGTGATTTTGCAAACCCTTGTTTTGCAGCCTTGCGATACCATGCAATCGCCGCCGTGTAATCTGGAAGCCTCTAAAAACCGTGCATTTTGTGGTACGATCTGATTCACTTGATGTGGGAGGATTTTGTTTATGCACGCACCTGGATTGTTTGATTTGACGGATCATTTGGCGCGGCTTTCGGCGATGGAATATCCGCTTGAGGTTTTGGAGCGGCACGTTGATTTCGAAGTGTTTCGCCCAGTTCTTGTTGAAGCACTTGGCTATGGGGAACGTCCCAAAGGTGGTCGCCCACCCTATGATGCCGTTGTGATGTTCAAGGTGCTGGTGTTGGCCTCGATGCACAATCTGAGTGATGAGCGGATGGAGTTTCTCATTCGTGACCGTTTCAGTTGGCTGCGGTTCCTGGGATTTCAAATCGGGGAGCCGACACCTGATCAGAAGACGATCTGGCTTTTCAGAGAGAAGCTGACCTAGGCGGGTGTCTTCAAGGCCCTGTTTGCCGCGTTTGAAGCTCAGCTGTGCGCGCGGGGATACAAACCGACCGGCGGTCAGATTATGGATGCCACGTTGGTCTTTGCCCCGCGCCAGCGGATGACGAAAGAAGAGAAAGCGCGCGCCAAGGCAGGTGAGGCCGCATCTGACATCTGGCCCGATGATCTGTCCAAGGCAGCGCAGAAAGACACCGATGCACGTTGGACGGTCAAGTATTCAAAGGCCAAGACGACCAAGGAGGGTGAGGAGGATACTGGCCTTGTCGATATTTCGGTTCCGCACTTTGGGTACAAGAACCACGTGTCCATTGATCGCAAATGGCGCTTCATCCGGGGTGAGACTGGCACGAATGCGGCTCGCTACGACGGGCATGAACTGTCCTCGGTTCTGGACGAGACAAACAGCTCGAAGGCAGTTTGGGCCTATACCAGGTACCGCTCGGCCAGGAATGAGGCTTGGCTGAAGGCGCAAGGGTACCGCTCACATATCCATCGCAAGAAGCCACGCGGCAAACCCATGGCCAGGCATATTCGTCGGGGCAACGCGACACGCTCCGCCATCCGCGCCTGTGTTCGGCTACGAGAAAGGGCCCATGGCTCTGACCATCCGCTCAATCGGCCAAACCCGTGCGAAGGCCCGCATGACAATGGCCAACCTGAGCTACAACTTCCGCCGTCTGATTTTCCACGAGCGACGACAGGCCACAGCCTGACTCCGCCCAAATTCCGGAAATACCCGCCCTGGCAGACCCAAACAGCGCAACACAGCCTCAAATACCACCGACCTTGACCTTCACACCCGCTATGCGGGTGACAACGACTGGTGCTCGCGTCAAAATCCATCCAGAATCAGCTTTGTTCGAGGTCTCCATCTTGACTGATGCCGAGATTATTTTCATACATAACACCTAGGTCATGTTGCGCACTCGCCGTACCTTTATCTGCGGCCTTGCGATACCATTTGGCGGCCTCTTTATAATCTTGTTTAACACCAATGCCTTCATGAAACATATACGCTAAATTTGCTTCGGCCTCAGCATTGCCCTGTACGGCAGCATTGCGCGCCCACTTCAGTGCCAACCAATAGTCTCGCTTAACGCCAAAACCGAGAATATATAACTGTGCCAATCTTATCTGCGACTCTGCAACACCTTGTTCTGCGGCCTTTTGAAACCAGCTTGCAGCTTGCGTATAATCCCGTTCAACACCCAGGCCTCTTTCATACATTAAGCCAAGATAGTTTTGCGCGCGACTATTGCCGGCCTTTGCCAACGGTGTAAATTGAGCCCATGCTGTTTTATATTCATGCGCATTATAGGCCTCAACAGCAAGGTCAAATTCAGATTGCCCGCAGGCAGACAACATCACCAGCAAAAATATTAAGCCATTTTTTTTCATTGGATATAAAAATACGACATCCTGTTAAATAAATGTGTCCTGTTGAGAGCAAGTCCAACAACAATTTTAAGATGTCGCCTGTCATGTTGTTAAGTGCCCGCTAGCATCCAGACTTGCGTGAGATCGCGCATAATGTATTTGTATTGTAGCGAATATCGAAAAAAACGATATGAACTTTGCGGCCTGGTTTACGGGCTAGCTTGTGGTCTGGCGACGCAGGCATAATAATGCTGAAACTGGTAAAATGAGCGGGCATTGGCAGCTTGATGTTTTAATAATTGTTAATATTGCAACCAGGTTCATAAATCATTACAGGACTACCGTGTCGATATTTAGTGTAAAAAATCTTGAATGTATTCGTCGCGACAAGGTTTTATTTCAAGGATTGGACTTCATGCTTGAAGATGGTGATCTGCTCCAGATTGATGGCATCAATGGCAGCGGCAAAAGCACGCTGTTGCAATTATGTGTTGGGCTGATACGGGCAACGACTGGCACTATCTTTTGGAACGCTGAAAACATTATTGACTGCCGCTATCAATTTCAATCAAACATCAGTTATATTGGACATGCTGATGGCATCAAAGCCGATTTGACAGTACAAGAAAATATAACACTCATGCACAGCTTATCTGGCAGCCCGGCAGCCGTTGATTATCCATCCATACTGAAACTAATTGGCGTTGCAGGAACAGAAAAAGTGTTCGTAAAGCGACTATCTGCCGGTCAAAGGCGGCGTATTGGTTTAGCACGTCTTTTTATGACACCGGCAAAATTATGGTTGCTTGATGAACCCTTTAATACACTCGACAAATATGGAAAGACAATCATTGAACAGTTAATCGTCCAACACTGCGCTACCGGCGGCATGGTAATTTTTGCGGCGCACCAGTTGCTGGAAATGGCTGACTACACATTGCAACATATTCATCTAGGTCATCATTGATTATCTTATAATGCGTGCATATCTGAATATTTTTTTTGTCATTGTGCGACGTGATTTGCTATTGGCCTTTCGCAACAAGGCAGAATGGACTAACCCGTTATTGTTTTTTATTATTGTTATTATGCTGTTCCCGCTGGCTTTTGGATCGGATCCAACCTTATTAAAACAACTCACCGCAAGTATAATATGGGTGGCGGCATTACTTTCAACCTGCCTGTCACTCGAAACTATTTTCCGCACAGATTTTGAAGACGGGTCTATTGAACAGTTTATTCTGTCGCGATATCCATTGCTATTGACTGTCAATGCGAAAATTCTGGCACACTGGATAAGCGCCGGGATCCCGTTAATACTCATCGCCTTAGTCACAGGTTTTGTCCTGTCGCTATCCAACCAGACCATGTTTGCACTTTGCACCACCCTCCTGCTTGGTACACCAATATTGAGCTTGATAGGGGCCATTACCGCTGCCTTAACAATCGGTCTGCGCGGCGGTATGTTACTAAGCCTGCTGATTTTACCTTTGTACATACCGGTGCTTATATTTTCCATGCTGGCAATTCAAAATGCCACTGTCGGTCAAAGTATCACTGCGGAAATTTATTTTCTGGCGGGCATACTCGTACTTGCGCTCACGCTCGCACCCATAGCGACTTCAGTGGCATTACGAATCAGGTTGAGTTAATGAATATGCCACGTTGGATGCATCAATTTGCTTCGCTGAAGTATTTCTATACATTGTCCCGCTGGTTGCCACGCTGGCTTGCGCTTGCCTGCCTGGTCTGCTTTATCAGCGGTCTTTATGGCGGGCTGATATTGGCCCCGGCAGACTATCAACAAGGCGACAGCTTCAGGATCATATATATTCATGTCCCCTCTGCCTGGTTATCACTCTTCATCTACATGATCATGGCAACAGCGGGCGGTATAGGACTTATCTGGCGCATCAAAATTGCAGAAATCATTGCCCGTAGTAGCGCACCGATTGGCGCATCATTTACTTTTTTGGCTTTGGTCACGGGGGCAATTTGGGGTAAACCCATGTGGGGTACCTGGTGGGTTTGGGATGCGCGACTAACCTCAGAGTTGATCTTATTGTTTTTATATTTGGGCTACATCGCTTTACAATCGGCCTTTGAAGATCGGCGGGTTGCGGCACAGGCGGGCGCGATCCTGGCATTGGTGGGTGTTGTTAATATCCCTATCATCCATTATTCAGTCGAATGGTGGAATACCCTGCATCAAGGGCCTACCTTAACCAAGTTCGATAAACCTTCAATCCATTTGAGCATGTTAATACCACTATTATTAATGCTACTAGGATTCAAAACTTTTTATCTAGCAACGCTTCTAATCAGAGTCCGCAGTGAAATACTGGAATATGAGTGTAACAGTGCATGGGTCAGGGAATTAATCAAAGGCATCAACAATGACGTTAAATGAATTTATTGCTATGGGTGGGTACGGCCTTTATGTCTGGTCGTCATACAGCATCTGTGTTGTCGTATTACTCATCAACATGATCCAGCCGATTATGAGAGAACGTAAAACCATTGCTGAACTAAAAAAGCGCTTTCAATCCCAACAAGATAATAGTGCAGGCAATTAATCATGTCGCCGAGAAGAAAGCGGATTGCCGCTGTTTGTTCAATACTTGCCGGCATGACGCTCGCTACAACATTGATACTGACCGCCTTTGAAAAAAACTTATTGTACTTTTACAGCCCGACCCAGATAGCCAATGGTGAAGCACCCACTACCCGATCCTTTCGCATCGGCGGCCTGGTCATGGCCGATAGTGTCAAGCGCAATAATGACAGCCTGGAAGTCAGCTTTACGCTCACCGACACGATCCACCAGATAGACGTTGTCTACAACGGTATACTGCCGGATCTTTTTCGCGAAGGCCAAGGCATTGTTGCCAATGGCAAGCTCGAAAGCGACAAGCACTTCAAAGCCGATGAAGTCTTGGCAAAACATGATGAGAATTACATGCCGCCAGAAGTTGCGCTTGCGTTAGAAGCAGCCAATGCGAAGATGCCGCAACAAAAATACAAAACCGCACGATGATTCCTGAACTTGGTAATTTTTCCCTCATCCTGGCACTAGCCATGGCTATCATCCAGACTCTGTTCCCTATTACAGGGGCTGCGAATGGCAATCTGGCATGGATGTCGCTCGCGCGACCGGCAGCATGGTTGCAATTTTTATTTGTTACCCTCTCTTTTATTATCCTGATCTATTTATTTTTAACGAATGATTTCTCTGTCTCCTATGTCGCTCAAAACTCAAATTCGTTACTGCCCGCCATTTATCGATTCTCCGCAGTCTGGGGTGCGCACGAAGGTTCATTGTTACTCTGGGTGTTCATACTGAGTCTATGGACGGTCGCCGTCAGTTTTTACAGTAAGCGATTGCCACTTTATTTTCTTGCGCGTGTCATTGGTGTTATGGGCTCGGTCAGTGTCGGATTCTTGCTGTTTATGTTATTCACCTCAAATCCATTCGATCGCCTGTTGCCGACACCAGCAGACGGTAGCGATCTGAATCCTTTATTACAAGATCCAGGGCTCATTATCCATCCGCCTATGTTATACATGGGTTATGTTGGTTTTTCTGTCGCGTTCGGCTTTGCCATTGCGGCACTTTTAGGCGGCAACCTTGATACAAACTGGGCACGCTGGTCAAGACCCTGGACACTCTTGGCCTGGCTATTTTTAACATTGGGCATTGCTTTGGGTAGCTGGTGGGCTTATTACGAATTAGGCTGGGGTGGTTGGTGGTTTTGGGATCCCGTAGAGAACGCATCATTTATGCCCTGGTTGATCGGCACGGCATTGATCCACTCGTTTGCCGCAACAGAAAAACGCGATGTCTTTAAAAACTGGACTATCTTACTGGCTATCTGCGTCTTTGCGCTTAGCTTACTCGGCACCTTTCTGGTGCGTTCTGGCGTATTAACATCAGTACATGCCTTTGCCACCGATCCTGAACGCGGCATATTTATACTGGTATTGCTCGGCTTTTTCGTCGGCGGCTCATTGTTGCTCTATGCCCTACGCGCACCAACAACAACAAGAAGCGGCCAATTCAAGTTGTGCTCACGAGAAACATTTTTATTATTCAACAGCGTCTTGTTATTAGTTGCCATGTTGACCGTATTGCTCGGAACACTCTATCCGCTGATTGCAGAGACGATCGGTGTCGGCAAATTATCGGTTGGCGCACCCTACTTTAATGCCGTCTTTATTCCGATCATGATGCCAATTATCATTATGATTGGAATCGGTGCTATCGTGCGCTGGAGACAAGATGATGCTGTGCGTGTCTGGAAACAGTTGCGTATTTTATTTGTCGGCAGTATCTGCATTGGTACTGCTTTGGGAATACTATTTTTTGATGATCATTTATTCAGAACCAGTGTCGGCATAGTGGCTGCATTGTGGGTATTGACTACCAGTTGTTCAGCATTGTTGGCAAGGATAAAACAGCATCAACACAAACTACTGGCACTACGCATGATTCCGCGTGGTTTTTATGGCATGACGATTGCCCATATTGGTTTTGCAGTAACGATTATCGGGATCACGATCACGAGCCAACACAGTGTTGATATTCATCAACGCATGGCACCTGGCGACAGCATTGAGTTTGCCGATTATAGTTTTCAACTAGAAGCATTGCGCCCCGTATCAGGGCCAAATTTTCAGGCAACAGAAGCCGTTGTCAAGGTCATGAAAAACGGCATATACATCACCAAGCTGCGTTCACAAAAAAGAATCTATAGCGTACGCAATATGCCTATGACCGAGGCCGGTATTCATTCAAACCTGGTGCGCGATATTTATATTTCGCTGGGCGAACCACTAGAAAATAATGCGTGGAGTATACGTCTTTACCATAAACCATTTGTGCGCTGGATCTGGTTAGGTGCGATCTTTATGGCCATAGGCGGTTTATTGGCTGCAACTGACAGACGTTATCGGTTTAACATACAACATCAAAAAACGGTGTCTTTGCCAAGATCATCAGGGTCGCCCGTGTCGGCAAACATAAAATGATCCGTTATTTATTACCGTTAGGGTTGTTCATAGGCCTAATCATACTCTTTGTTTTTGGTCTACAAAATGATCCTCGGCGCGTGCCGTCTCCACTCATAGGCAAACCTGCACCCATATTCAATCTGCCCACATTAGAATCCGCCGATGTTAAATTGCGGCTGGATGATTTAAAAGGCAAAGTGTCCTTAATCAATGTCTGGGCCTCATGGTGTGCCGCCTGTCGTATAGAGCATCCCTTACTGATAGACGCGGCAAACAAGAACGCATTAAATCTATACGGGCTGAATTACAAAGATAAACGTGAAGATGCCAGGCGCTGGTTACATCAATTAGGCGATCCTTATATTAAAAGTGCCTTTGATCAAAGCGGCAAAACCGGTATTGATTATGGTGTCTATGGCGTACCGGAAACCTTTGTGCTGGATGATGCGGGCATCATTCGTTATAAACATATTGGCCCACTCAGTAAACAAGACATGGATGACATAATATTGCCGTTGATAAAGCAGCTTGAAGCCACTGCCTCATGACAACATTCATTCGTTATGGTCTGATTATACTACTGCTGTTGGTAGGCAAGCCGGTTATTGCTGCTGATAGCCCGGTAGCATTTACTAACCCGCTGCTACAAGAGCGATACTATGCACTGATCGGCGAGATTCGTTGTCTTGTTTGCCAAAACCAATCGTTGGCCGACTCACATGCAGATCTGGCACAGGATCTGCGTCTTGAAATTTATCAAATGCTGTTAGCCGGTGCGCAGGATGAACAGATTATTGCATTTCTGGTTGAACGCTATGGTGACTTTGTACTGTATCGTCCACCACTGACAAAAAGCACCTGGCCGCTTTGGTTTGGTCCTTTTTTATTATTGCTGTTCGGCACTGTCATCGCCATCATTATGATTAAAAAATACGGCACAGATAAGGCCACTAATACCAAACTGACTGAATCACAACAACAACGTTTGACTACAATACTAACCGAAGACAGTACTCAGGAGAGATCATAGCCATGCTTGAATTTTGGTTAATCGCAGGCCTGTTGCTGTTTATACCAATGATTGTAATCGTCAGCGTCTTACTCAAAAAACCAGACATCAGGCAAACGGAAGTACACGCTTTGGACAGCTACAATCAACGTCTGCTTGAATTGGAAACCGATGTGACGAACGGATTGATAAACGACCGTGAAATTGAAAGCATAAAAAAAGAACTGCAACTATCAATACTGAATCAAGACAAGATTACTGATAAGCAGATTGGAAAGACTGTCAAGCGAAAAAAAACCATACTGACAGCGTGCATCGTGATTTTGTTATTGCCTGTATTTACCATCAGCTTATACCAACATCTAGGCAATCCGAGACTTATTCAGCAAGCAGCACTGCTTGATGCATTAAATACGGATGCAACGGATGCAACACAATCAGCCGCCATAGAAAAGATGTTGGCAATGCTGGAAGAACATTTGATCTACAATGCAGATGATGTTGATGGCTGGCTAATGCTGACAAACGCATATATATCACTTGAACGCTATCTGGAAGCACTTGGCGCAATCAAAAACCTCTATCGTCTTAAAAGCAATGACCCTACCGTAATGCTACGTTATGCGGACATTTTGTCTGTCGTGAATAACGGTGTCTTGCAAGGCAAACCCACCGAGCTGATTGATAAAGCGATGCAGATTGATCCAGAAAATAGTACTGGACTTTGGCTAGCAGGCCTTGCTGCGATTCAGCGCGGAGAGATAAACAATGCCATCCGCTATTGGGAAAATCTGCTAGCCCGATTTGCAGGGGGTATGGAATCTAAAAAACAAATTCAAGATTATATTAAACTGGCGCGTGATCAATCCATTAATGCAGATCGTACCAACGACAATGGAACAAGCAGCGAATAAAATCAAGATGGCTGTCGGCCTATCAGCATCATTATTTAAGGCATCTAATGGCAAGGATATTGGCCAACACGTTATCACGCCATAATCAGGTTAAGCGTATTGCACGAATGACAAACAATGATCACCCCCAACCAGAATCGAACAATCTGAAAAGGATTGTCGCTTCAATACTAACGGATATAACTATCTCATGACTGCTTATAGGGATTAAGATGCGATCATAAAAAACTCACTGCAACGACTATATCCACAATCGCAGGCGTTGTTATCCTTAAATAATATTGCACCGCTAATTCATATTAACGATAATCGCCATTCTTTAAATACTGAACGCATACATTAAGGTTAGTGCATAATTCTATGGCTCAATATGTATACACCATGAACGGCGTTGGCAAGATCGTGCCGCCTAAACGCCAAATACTGAAAGACATTCATCTCTCATTTTTCCCGGGTGCCAAGATTGGTGTTCTGGGTCTAAATGGTGCTGGCAAGTCTACATTACTCAAGATTATGGCGGGCATTGATACCGATATTATCGGTGAAGCTCGGCCTATGTCGTCCATAAAAATAGGCTACCTGCCACAAGAACCACAGCTTGATCCAAAGAAAGATGTACGCGGCAATGTTGAAGAAGGTCTACGCGAACCACTTGATGCCTTAGCCGAATTAGCCGAAGTTTACGCGGCTTATGCTGATGCTAATGCCGATTTCGATGCCTTGGCTAGCAAACAGGAACGGCTTGAAGGTATTGTAGCCGCCTGGGATGCAGAAAATCTGGAAAATACCCTGGAAATAGCAGCGGCAGCACTACGCTTGCCGCCTTGGGATGCTACAATTGACACATTGTCAGGCGGTGAAAAACGGCGTGTTGCGCTTTGTCGTTTGCTACTGTCCCGCCCTGATATGCTGTTATTAGACGAACCCACGAACCACCTTGACGCAGAATCTGTTTATTGGTTGGAACGCTTTCTTGCAGATTTTGCTGGCACTGTTGTCGCCGTAACCCATGATCGCTATTTTCTCGATAACGTTGCCGGGTGGATATTAGAACTCGATCGAGGTGCAGGTATTCCGTTTGAGGGTAATTATTCAGAATGGTTGGAAAACAAGGAACAACGTCTCCAATCTGAAGAAAAGGCTGGATCTGCAAGACAAAAAGCCATGGCACAAGAACTCAAATGGATCCGCACAGCACCGAAGGGACGTCATGCAAAGAGCAAGGCACGGCTCAGTCGTTTTGAAGAGATGAACACACAGGAATTTCAAAAGCGTAATGAGACAAATGAAATTTACATTCCGCCTGGTGAGCGCTTAGGTGATGTTGTGATTGCGTTAAATAATGTCAGTAAAAAGTTTAATGACCACATCCTGTATGAAAACCTGAGCCTCAATATCCCCAAGGGCTCTGTTGTTGGCATGATTGGTGCTAACGGTGTCGGCAAATCTACCCTCTTGCGCATGATAGCCGGGATGGAGCAAGCTGATAGTGGCGAAATACGGCTGGGTGATACCGTAAAAGTCGCCTATGTGGAACAAAGCCGCGAAAGTCTGGATGATAAGAAAACAGTTTGGGAAGCGATCACAGATGGCCTTGACAATATTACCATTGGCAAGTATGTCATCAATTCTAGGGCCTACGTCGGACGCTTTAATTTTAAAGGCACCGACCAGCAAAAATACGTGGGCGATCTGTCAGGTGGTGAACGCGGTCGATTACATTTGGCGCACACCTTAAAACAGGGGGCTAATGTCTTGTTGCTTGATGAACCTTCCAATGATCTTGATATAGAAACCTTGCGGGTCCTGGAAGAAGCCATACTAGCCTATCCTGGCTGTGTGCTTGTCATATCACACGACCGTTGGTTTCTAGATCGTATTGCCAGCCATATTCTTGCCTTTGAAGACGATGGCGAAGTCATTTTTCAAGCAGGTAATTTCAGTGAATATCATCAGGATTTTTTCAATCGTAGGGGCACTGATTCACAACCGCAGCGCATGAAATATAAGCGCTTAAAGACTTGATACAGGAAGTCATACCGCTAATTGTACCGCTATATTGAAAACATACGATGGGATACACTATAGAGATGGATGATAAAAACAAAATCATTACCCGGTTTGAGGCGACAGATGATGCGCCGCAAAGTATATCTACCCAGCATGGAGAAATAGCCTGTTATTCAAACCGATCACCCCACAAGACAGATATTACCCATAACAAAAATGCGGTAAATGAAGATGCCTTAGGCATCATTCCAATCGCTGCAGACACAACCGTGCTGGTTATTGCCGATGGACTTGGCGGTATGCCTGCTGGCGAGCAGGCCTCACAAATCATGATCGAATGTTTAATGTCCGCCTTAAACAATACCGGCATAGTCGTGCGTGAGGCCATCTTAAATAGCATTGATAAAGCGCACAAAACAATACTGGATCTGAAGATCAATGCGGGCACAACTGTATCTATTGTTGAATTAACGGGTCATAAATTAAGGACTTATCATGCTGGAGATTCCTCAATTTTGCTTATTACAAATCATGGCAATATCAAGTATCAGACACTTTTTCATTCACCCGTTGGCTACGCACTTGCCTGCGGGGTGCTGAATCAAGAACAGGCTATGCGTCACCCGGAACGCAATTTCATATCAAATTATGTGGGTTGTGCAGGCCTGTATGTCACTATGAGCGGCATTATCGAACTTGATCCAAATGACACCATCATGCTTGCGAGTGATGGTCTGACTGACAATCTATACGATAAAGAAATCTGCACGTTTATGCGTCATGGATCTTTGTTGGAAGGCACTAAAGAACTTATATCGCAGTGTAATAAAAATATGCACGAATCCCGGCCCGACCGACTGTGTCATCCTGATGATCTAACATTAATCGCCTTTCGACAACATACTTGACTGTCGGTCCAGCCCGACCCGACTTGACTCACGACCGCCCCGACTCCGCCCGTCTCAACCCAGCTCAACTCACGACCGCCCCGACTCCGCCCGGCCCAGCTCAACCCGACCCTAACCAACGCCGTCCGCCTCAACCTAGCTCAACTCAACCCCGGTCCGACTTGACTCACGCCCGCCCCGACTCCGCCCGGCCCAGCTCACCCCGACCCAACCCAGCCCTAACCAACGCCGTCCGCCTCAACCTAGCTCAACTCAACCCCGGTCCGACTTGACTCCGCCTGGCTCAACTCAACTCACGGCCGTCCCGACTCCGCCCGACCCAGCTCAACCCGGCCTGGCCTGACTCAACTCAACCCGACCCGACCCAGTCCGACCCGGCCCGACCCAGCCAAGCCGCACGATCTGACGATGCACCACCTTGATCTTTACCGAGCTGCTGAAATGAAAAAGCCGTTGTATCCAATAAATGTGATGGCACAATATTTTGCATACTGGTAAAAATAGTTTCTACTCGACCGGGTTGTTGTTTGTTCCAATCTCTCAACATTTGCTTGATAGCCTGACGCTGCATATTGTCCTGCGACCCGCAGAGTGTACACGGTATGATAGGAAAGGCCGCGGCCTCTGCATAGGCTTTTATATCGGCCTCTGCACAATAGACCAACGGTCGAATAACGATGTTTTCTCCGTCATCACTGCGTAATTTCGCCGGCATTGATTTCAACTTGCCACCATAAAACATATTCAGAAATAGTGTTTCAATCATATCTTCGCGATGATGCCCCAACGCTATTTTCGTATACCCTTGCGCTTTAGCAAAACGATAGATAATCCCCCGGCGCAACCTTGAACATAATCCACAATAATAGGTCTTATCTGCGGGGATAACGCGCTTGACGACACTATAGGTGTCTTCTTCAATGACATGATATTCAATGCCAAGTGCATCCAGATAATCAGGCAGTACCTGTGCTGGAAAACCCGGCTGCTTTTGGTCGAGATTGACCGCGATCAATTCAAAATCAACGGGTGCGCTGCGTTGCAGGCTTTGCAAGATATCCAACATCGTATATGAATCTGCACCGCCCGACAGGCACACCATAATCCGATCACCGGCTTCAATCATATTAAAATCGGCAATAGCACGTCCTGCATGACGACGTAAACGCTTGTGTAGTTTATCGTGGTGATACTTTTCTTTATGCAGTGCTGTAGCCATTATCAGCGCTGCCCGCCAGCACACGGATAGTTTTTATTAAGTGCTTCAACGACTAAATTTTGCGCTTCATCTTCTGAGCGTGTCGATTGTGCTTGCAAATAGGCCATTACATTCTCTGTTGCCGCTTCTAGGCGAACCACCTGTGGATCTATACAAAAAATAGGGGCACTCTGCTCTTGTTGCTGGATGCCTAATATAGTTTGCACTAAGCCGAAAACGTAGCGCATACAATACTGATTTGGCTTGCCCGGGCTGTATCCTTCTGCACAAGCGGCTAATAGTTCACCGGCGGTTATTAATGGCGGCTCTTCTGCCTCGGCCGATACTATTTTCGAATTAAACAATCCCGTGCTTATTAAGGAACCTCTGATTAATTCCATAATTTGCCATAATATGCGATAATACCGCAATGTTTTAAGTGGAGGGTCAAAAGATGCAACAAAAAAGCTTGGCAGTATCTGGATTCGAGAAATACCGCAAGCAGACACGCAAAGAGATATTTCTCGAAGAGATGAATCAGCTCATTCCCTGGCAAGCGCTGACTGCAGTAATTGAGCCTCATTACCCCAACCCCCGGGGTGCTGGTCGCCGTCCGGTGGGCCTGGAACGCATGCTGAGAATTGACTTCCTGCAACACTGGTTTGCCTTATCTGATCCTGCCACAGAAGCGGCTTTATATGACACACCTGCCATGCGGTGTTTTGCCCAGATAGACTTAGGTCAGGAACGCATGCCAGATGCAACCACCCGCTGTCAATGCCGTCATCTACTGGAGGAGAACAACCTCGGAGTTGCCCTGTTTGATGCTGTTGCCGTCTATCTGGAGGAAAACGGCATGAAAGTATCCAAAGGCACTATTGTTGATGCGACCATCATCAATGCGCCTACCGCCACCAAGAACAAAAGCAACACCCGTGACCCTGATAGGCATCAGACCAAACAAGGCAAGCCATGGTACTTTGGCATGAAGGCACACATCGGTGTGGATAGCAAAACCAAACTGATACACTCGGTTGTTGCCACACCAGCCAATGTCCACGACTCACAGGTACTTGGAGACCTACTGCATGGAGAAGAGACCCGTCTTTGGGGAGATAGTGCCTATGCGGGTCAGCAATCCGTACTCAAGGATAATGACCCCAAGGCAAAAGACTACACCCAGGTCAAAGGCTCACGTCACCGCAAACTGACCGAACAGGACAAGGCTAAAAACCGGCACAAATCCAAAGTCCGTGCCAAGGTTGAGCATGTCTTTCATATCATGCAGCGACAATATGGATTTACCAAAGTCAGATTCAAAGGGCCAGGCAAGAATGCGGACCACCTGTTTGCCCACTGTGCCCTGATTAATCTTATGCTATCAAAGAAACAATTATTACGGCTATCAGTGGCTTAGTACGCCTGGAATAGGGGCGATAGCTGAAAACCAGTAGGCCGGGACAAGAGAAATGAAAGAGCGTAATGAGCAAGACGTTCAATGCTCGCTACTATCGAGCACAGTGATGCCCACTTGCTTGAAAATCCTTACCTTAATTGATCAGATGTTCCTTAAAATTAAGGGAATGATATACTTATTGACCCCAGAATCAACATATTGGCTACTTTTTTACTAAATCCACCCACTTATAACGTCTTGCTAATTCACGCTTTGGTGGCGGGTTAGCTGGCATCTTTTGCTTGCTGGCACCAGATGAGGTCGCTTGTTTGATAAATCAACCTAATCGTTCTTGTTCTTTTTTATTCATTTTTAGTTTTCAATAACATCCTGGAGGAGTCCCCAATTTTTCCATTGGTTTGGAATTAGGTCGGCACCAGCACCAGTATATACCATCCAGCGGGCTTTGAAGTTTTGAGAATTTTTATTGGCGACAATGCCGCCGAATAGGTTCTTTTTATGATTCGCTTTTATGTAGGATCGCAAGCCGTCTACTTTTGCTCTTGCGTCTGTGATTGTGTTTCCGTTTTTCGGATCAAACAAACCAATTTTTCCGTCTTTAAACTTTACGATAAAATCTACATAAAACGGCTTCCGTTCTCCGTTTTCTTCATAGGGCACGGCAAAAAATGTTGCGTCTCGGTCGCCGTTCTTAAACCACCATTCAATTTGATCTGATTTTTCAAGGAATTTGATAAACGCTTCTTCGGTTTTCCATTTGTTATCATAATAAAACGGCTGCATCGCTGATAATTCTGTTTTTAACTCTGTGAAGTTTCCGCAATAGTTCAAAATTTCTGGCAATTCCCAGTCGGCTGATTTTTGTAGTTCCGCTTCTCGTTTTTGAGTTTCAGCAATGTATTTTTCTTTGGTGCTATCAATGACATTGATGAAATGTCGGCTATTTTTCGGACTTAATACAATATTTATGATTTCAGCAAAGCGGTTGGTATATGCCATACCAAGACGCATTCTAAAAAAGTAATAAATTGCTTCTTTCAGTCTGCCGATTGAGCGATCTTCGGGATAAAAAGGCGATAAATTATTTTTTACAAAAAAGTCATAGAGCTTTTGTAAATCAGCTTCATTTTCGGTATTGATTTTGGCTTCGCCCTTGATTTCTTTATTTGCCAATTTATCAACGTCTTCTGCCTTATAATCAGAAATTAAAGACTGTTCTAGTTTTTGCCCTTTGGTTTCAATTTTCTTTTCGAGGTCGTATTTTTTAGCCTCATCTAAAAAGATATTGATAAATTTTGGGCTTAAACGAGTCTTTTCTCGTTGTCGCAAGCGATAAACAGATGTAATTGATAACATAAATCATCTTTCGCAAATATGAAGAGGCGGTTTTCCTTTATCTGGTTAAATAAAAAATGACATAACCATTTATTTGACCAGGAGAAGAGTTGCCATGAGCGATGATACAAGCAAGCACTTGCACAACGTAGTCCCTATTGATGAACAGGAACTGCAGGGCCATCTCAACAAAGTGGTACTGAAGACTGTGGAAGACACCCTTAACCAGATGCTTGATGCTGAGGCTGATGCGCTGGTGGGTGCTGATCGATATGCACGCACTGAGACGCGCAAAGACGACCGGTCTGGTAGCTACACCAGGAAGTGCCACACAAGGGCTGGAGAGCTTGAGTTAAAGATGCCGAAGCTACGCAAGCAGACCTTTGAGATGGCCATCATAGAGCACTATCGGCACCGTGTAGCGTCAATTGAAGAGGCACTGATCGAGATGTATCTGGCAGGTGTTTCAGTACAACGTGTAGAAGACATTACCGTAGCATTGTGGGGTACCCGTGTCAGCTTAGGGACTATTTCAAAGCTCAACCAGCGTATCTATGGGCAGATTGAAGAGTGGCGTAATCGCCCCATAGGGAGTGATTTCCCTTATGTATACCTGGACGGTGTTGTGCTCAAACGCAGTTGGGGCGGTGCAGTGAAGAACGTTTCTGTTCTAGTCGCCATAGGTGTTAGGGACGATGGCTACCGCCGCATTCTAGGGATTGTTGAAGGTACTAAGGAGGATAAGGTGGGATGGTCAGGATTCCTGCGTCATTTAAAGGCACGCGGTCTCAAGGGCATCAGGTTGGTGCTCAGTGATGCCTGTCTTGGGCGCAAGGAGTCGATCGGTGACTTCTACCCTGATGCTGAGTGGCAGCGTTGTATTGTGCACTTCTACCGCAACGTCTTCAGTCATGTGTCTCGTGGTCGTGTCAAAGAAGTCTCTCGCATGTTGCAGGCTATTCATGCATCTGAATATCTGGAATCTGCCAGGCATAAGGCCACGGAGGTCGAGAAGAAACTCAGGGACATGAAGTTATCGAGTGCGGCGGATTGGCTGG
The DNA here is from genome assembly GCA_951812995.1 of uncultured Gammaproteobacteria bacterium. GTDB lineage: Bacteria > Pseudomonadota > Gammaproteobacteria > Eutrophobiales > Eutrophobiaceae > UBA7359. The sequence continues at coordinate 755,660 of CATOTD010000002.1, forward strand.
ACCAGTGCATGGAAGAGACCCTAACGTATTATCGGTTTCTGGCAGAGCACTGGATTTGCATTCGGACTAACAATCCTTTGGAGAGGATCATCCGAGAAATCAGGCGGCGAACACGAGTAGTGTGTGCATTCCCGGATGGCAACTCGGCGTTGATGCTTTGTGCGGCAAGGCTTAGACACATCGCGGGGAGCTAGTGGGGAACGCGGACATATCTGAACATGGATTTGCTCCAAGAGATGGATAAAGAAAAGGATTTTCAGGTAGCGTAACAACCAGATTTAAGGGAAAGCCAAATCAGAAAGTGCGAAAGCTGGAAGCCTCTAAAAACCGTGCATTTTGTGGTACGATCTGATTCACTTGATGTGGGAGGATTTTGTTTATGCACGCACCTGGATTGTTTGATTTGACGGATCATTTGGCGCGGCTTTCGGCGATGGGAGATCCGCTTGAGGTTTTGGAGCGGCACGTTGATTTCGAAGTGTTTCGCCCAGTTCTTGTTGAAGTGCTTGGCTATGGGGAACGTCCCAAAGGTGGTCGCCCGCCCTATGATGCCGTTGTGATGTTCAAGGTGCTGGTCTTGGCCTTGATGCACAATCTGAGTGATGAGCGGATGGAGTTTCTCATTCGTGACCGTTTCAGTTGGCTGCGGTTCCTGGGATTTCAAATCGGGGAGCCGACACCTGATCAGAAGACGATCTGGCTTTTCAGAGAGAAGCTGACCTAGGCGGGTGTCTTCAAGGCCCTGTTTGCCGCGTTTGAAGCTCAGCTCTGCGCGCGGGGATACAAACCGGCCGGCGGTCAGATTGTGGATGCCACGTTGGTCTTTGCCCCGCGCCAGCGGATGACGAAAGAAGAGAAAGCGCGCGCCAAGGCAGGTGAGGCCGCATCTGACATCTGGCCCGATGATCTGTCCAAGGCAGCGCAGAAAGACACCGATGCGCGTTGGACGGTCAAGTATTCAAAGGCCAAGACGACCAAGGAGGGTGAGGAGGATACTGGCCTTGTCGATATTTCGGTTCCGCACTTTGGGTACAAGAACCACGTGTCCATAGACCGCAAATGGCGCTTCATCCAGGGTGAGACTGGCACGAATGCGGCTCGCTACGACGGGCATGAACTCTCCTCGGTTCTGGACGAGACAAACAGCTCGAAGGCGGTTTGGGCCGATACCAGGTACCGCTCGGCCAGGAATGAGGCTTGGCTGAAGGCGCAAGGGTACCGCTCACATATCCATCGCAAGAAGCCACGCGGCAAACCCATGGCCAGGCATATTCGTCGGGGCAACGCGACACGCTCCGCCATCCGCGCCTGTGTTCGGCTACGAGAAAGGGCCCATGGCTCTGACCATCCGCTCAATCGGCCAAACCCGTGCGAAGGCCCGCATGACCATGGCCAACCTGAGCTACAACTTCCGCCGTCTCATTTTCCACGAGCGACGACAGGCCACAGCCTGACTCCGCCCAAATTCCGGAAATACCCGCCCTGGCAGTCCCAAACAGCGCAACACAGCCTCAAATACCACCGACCTTGACCTTCACACCCACTATGCGGGTGACAACGACTGGTGCTCGCGTCAAAATCCATCCAGAATCAGCGTTGTTCGAGGTCTCCAAATGGGTGCTGCTTGACCAGTGCTGGCGCAAAGCTACCCTTTCTGTCGCGGGGTGTTTCCAGCTCGAATGCGCCCTCTTCAGTGCGTAGCATTTTATGACTGCGACCATTGCGGCTATTGGATTTTCCTGCCTACTCATGTCTGGCATAGCCAAGGTGTTCATCGAACTCGGCATTCAGCGCTGTCTCAATGCTTACCCTGGTCAATGCCTGACGGAACGTATACAGGTCTTCTTCGGTTTTGATGCCCCTGGCAGTTTCACGTGCCAGTGATTTGATTGCTTCGGGTTGCATGTGCTTATCCTCAGCCCCTTCGGGGTAATAATCAATGATAAGCAGTTACATGGTTTTTGGGACTATCTATAAAATTTTTGGGAATTATATACTTGACTCCAACTTCACTACAAAATACAAACACAATGATTTGTTAGTTTTTTCAAGTAACAAGCTCACCATGCTCACCTGTTACCTTATGCAATTTTTCAATTGCACTCCATTTTGGGTTAAACCATCTTTTCTTGTCTTTCGTTTGCACGCAACGACAATAAAAAGGTTTTTATCGGTTTTTTATCTTTGTTGAATACTGCAATATCAAGCGGATACTCTTTTTTGGTATCAGATGGCCTTACTTTTACACGCCACTGTGGTCGTGTTTGTAATTGTTCTTTGGGGTATCCGTAATCTTCGACAAGTGTTTCGGAAAAGACTTGTACTGCTTCTACTTCTTCTGGCGTAGCTTTTACTTCTTCACCACTTATATAGTCTTTGATGTAACCTTCTCTCATTATCGTCCTGTATATCCGCATTCTATTTCCATTGCTTTGCTCATGCTAGCACCTCGCGATAGGTAATCCGTTTACCTATCGCGTTGCTTATAAGTGATTCTATACGTTGATTGGTTGGTAACTTACATGGTCCGTTATTCAGTCTAAAAGTCACTTCGTTCACATAGCGATGTAAGTGTTTAGTGCTGGCATGAGGCCATACCCCATACAGACCGCGTTTGAGTAAAGCCCAGACACTTTCAATGCTATTGGTATGAATGTTGTTTGAACCCACATATTCTCCCGTACTATGGGTTACCGTACCATGCTGATAAGCAGACTGTAAATGCTGATATGACCTGTGTTCATCTGTGTAAATGGTGGCACCATATTCCACTGAACAGCCAATCTCTTTGTGCAGGGTCGGTATATCAGTTGATGGGATAGGCTTAGCCCTTGTGCGGCCACCGTGCTCACGCATTCCGACCACTACCTGCTTGCCAGCTACGCCACGGCCTGTGCGGACTTTCTTGTGTTTGTGTTTGTTATGTTCCTTCCCACCGATATAGGTCTCATCAATCTCAACAATGCCAGAAAGTAAATTATCTGTATTATCGTTACAGGTTTCACGAATGCGAGCCTGCATAAACCAGGCGGTCTTTTGAGTTACTCCGATTTGTTTAGATAACTGCAAGCTAGATATGCCCTTGCGCGAGGTGACAGTTAAGTAAATAGCATACAGCCATTTATGTAGTGGTACATGAGAACGTTCAAAGATAGTGCCGGTTCTCACTGTAAACTCACTCTTGCAGTCCCGGCATAAGTAATATCCTGTCCGCTTTCCTTTGCGCGGGGTAATACGCTTAAATTCCCCATAATGAGGACAGGATATGTAATCTCCCCAGCGTTGTCCCTCAAAATACAATCTAGCGGCTTCAGCATCCGGAAACTGGCGAAATAACTCAAATGTGGATATGGTATTGTCTTTCATTGATGACCCTCCGTTTTATTGCATTTTTATGTTAGATTATATGGGTTATTTATTGGATTCAAGTATATAATTCCCAAATTTTTATAAGCATCTATTCTCTTTTAACAAATATATTGCGTATTTATAAGTATATAATTCCCTTTTTTTAATATCTCCCTCTCCTCCCTAAGTATCCGATTCTCACGCAGATGCCGAGCCTTCTCAAGCGCAAAGCTCCGCTCTGTATCCAAATCAACTTCACTCTCATGGTATGTGGCTATCCACCTGTTTAAGCGCGACAGACCAACACCCAAATCTTCCGCAACCTGACGACGCGACAAACCGCTCGTCAAAGCAATGTGTACCGCATCCTGACGAAACGCGTCCGTCCTTACTGTTCTTATTGTACCCATAATTCTATCTCCTTTACTGCACGTTATACTCTATTTCGTGCGGCATTAAACCGTGACAGGTCCAACCCGACTCAAAGTGTCATTCAGGTATCATTCGTGCCTGGGATATTGATAGTTTGTCCGACTCGAATCAGGTTACTTTTCAAATCATTGTGCCTGCGCAAGCTGTCTGTACTAACGCGATACTGTTGCGCAATAGTAGACAGTGTTTCACCACGTTCTATAATATGTTTGCGTGATGCCAATAAGGTACCTTCTGGCGCAAAATCCCGAAAATAACCACGCAAACCCGTCATTATTGCATTGACCATATTGGTTCGGTGGCGCGCACTCAATAATTTCTGTTCTTCCTGTGGATTTGAGATGAATGCAGTCTCGATCAAGATTGAAGGAATATCGGGTGACTTTAATACCGCAAACCCGGCTGATTGCACACTGCGTTTATGTACCCTACCAAGACTTTTCAAACTCTTTAATACCCGGTCGGCAACATCAATACTCGCTTCAAGGCTGGCCGTTTGTGATAAGTCCAGTAACACAGAAGCGAGCACATCATCTTTGTCGTCCAGGCTAACGCCGCCAATCAAGTCAGATGCGTTTTCTGATGCCGCCAACCATTTTGCAGCTTCACTACTCGCCCCTTTTTTAGACAAAATATACACTGAGGAGCCACGCACTTTTGGATCATGGAAGGCATCTGCGTGTATAGACATAAGCAAATCTGCTTTATGTTCACGTGCTTTATTTATACGTTTGCGCAAGGACATATAGTAGTCCCCCTGACGAATCATGACCGCCCGCATACCCCGTTCTCTATTTATGATGTCCGCCAGTTGTTTTGAGATATTAAAAACAACATCTTTTTCATAAACCCCACTTGGTCCTTTGGCACCTGGATCTTCACCACCATGTCCAGCATCAATGGCAATAATGACATCACGCGGCCGGTTGCTTGTGTCGGCTTCGCGTACAGTATTTGATTTTACTTTCTGGGTATCAGCATCATAAATATCCACAACCAAACGATGCCCGTATTGTGAATTGGGCTTTAATTGGAAACTTTTATATTTAACATTTTTTTTGAGATCCAGAACAATGCGCAGATCATGACCATTACGAATCCCTGAACGCATCGCTTGCAGATACTTATCATTCGCGCCGGGCTGGACGAGAACCTTGGCCATGGTCGTTTGTTTCAGATCAATTACAGTTCGATAAGGTGCCGTTAGCAGAGACAACTCATGCTCCACCGGGCCACTAACATCAAACACAATACGGGTGCTGTCAGGTGCAGCCCAAACCCTTACGTTGCCGATCGTCACGGGCTTGGCAAAGGCCGATGATGATAAAAAGATGACTATACAAAATAAGCCTAATCGCATTTTGCTACCTCAAAAGCGGCACTTTATTTATATTCATTTGATAAGCGTCAATAGTTTCACTTTTTATTTAAAAAAGCAATATATATCCATGTTTTATATGAATAATAGTATATTTTATTGGAGAGTCAACTGGTATGAGGAAAGACTTGTCAGCAACGTTTACAGGCCGAGACCTTTGCAGAAAATACCGCATTTGAAGATTTTTTATCCCGTCTATGGCCGACGGCAATGGTTCAATGTTCAGCCACTGGGCATGGTCAAGCGGAGTCGGGTCGGGTTGAGCGGAGCCGGGTCGGGTCGGGCTAGGTGTGGGTTAGTCAAGTATCGCTTTAGTGCAAAGGTCCGAGGCCCTGTAAAATGATCTCGCCTGCGGGTGAGCAGGATTTAATTTCTATCCCTCGACCAACATCACAATCGGTAAGCGACAAGATTATATCGGCTGGCGGAAGTACGGTTTTGCCTTGTTCTGGCCACTCAAAAAAACAGATCGCGCAGCTATCACAATAATCGCGGATACCGATTACCTCAAGCTCTTCAGGGTCATTTATTCTATATAAATCAAAGTGATAAATATCATGTCCGGCAACAACATAAGACTCAAGTAAGGTATAGGTAGGGCTTTTAACATGACCCGCATAACCCAATGTATTTAATACACCTCGAACCAAAGTCGTCTTGCCGGCACCCAAATCACCCCGTAGATAAATCCTCTCCCCACCCTGTAAACCACCCGCTACTTTAGCACCCAAGGCCAGCGTTTGTGCTTCATTTTCCAAGATAAGGCGCATTAAATAAGGTTTACCAAGTGCCGCAGATGTGGCATCAAATCCATTGCCAATAATCCACGTTCCCCGCTATTGGCGGCACGATCTGCCGCAGTGGCGTGTAAACAAACACCCATTTTTGTAGCCTGATCAATCTCAATATCCTGCGCCATTAAACCCGCAATAACACCCGCCAAGACATCGCCCATACCGCCTGATGACATACCAGGATTGCCAGCATCACACACAAATACAGCACCCGCCGTATCTGCGATTAAGGTCCCGCTACCTTTAAGCACGACCGGACCCCGGAACTTCTCATGCAAGAGATCTATTGCGCAGAACCTGTCGCGCTCGATAGTTTGCGGATCGGTTTTTAATAAGCGGGCCGCCTCGCCAGGATGCGGCGTAATCACCCAATTACCGGCCGATTGGTCGTCACCTTCGGCCAATAGGTTTAATGCGTCTGCATCAATCACTAACGGGAGATCCGATTCCATAACGTGGGCTAATAACCATCTAGCCCATGTCGACTGTCCTAACCCCGAGCCTATCGTTACCACATCAGCACGTTTAATCAATGGCAATAAATCAGCCAGCGTCTCAACACCATGCGCCATGATCTCCGGCCTTGCTACACTCAACAGACCAGCATGGGATGCGCGTGTCGCAACACTAACCAGCCCGGCACCCACACGTGCGGCTGCCTCTGCGGCCATCCGCGCGGCACCGAGATAACCTGCATCACCACCGACAACCAGTACATGTCCAAAGTGGCCTTTATGTGCATGACGCGGACGCGGCTTAAGTGCGCGATCAAACGCGCTGAGTTGCAGGCGTGATACCAGCGGGCCTGCCAGGCGTTGGTAGGCCGTTGCCGGCACAGCCAGATCATCGAATAGAATCTTGCCCGAGTATTCCAGACCCTGACCGGTAAACATCCCGCGTTTCAAACCCACAAAGGTCGCGCTGACATCCGCATTGACGGCAACATTCATAACTTGACCAGTGTTGGCATTTAAGCCTGATGGAATATCAATGGCCAGCACAGCAATAGCGGCGTTATTCACCGCCGTGATGACATCAGAGATATGCCCTTCGACGTTGCGGTCAAGCCCGGTACCAAACACGGCATCCACAATCACATCAATATTACACAATGCCGCAGATGTGAACGCAGATGATTGCACATTGTTCGCGAGTAAGGATTGATAGGCCGTTGCCGCATCGCCTTGCAGCGTTGCTGGATCAAGCAAATGAAAAACAACAACCTCCATACCCGCGGCTGATGCTAGATTGGCAAGCACATAGCCATCGCCCGCGTTATTACCACCGCCGCAAATAACAGCAATCGATCGGGCCTGCGGCCAGTGCTTTTTAAGACATTGATAACTGAACTTTGCAGCACGTTGCATCAGCGCATAACCCGAGATCCCGGCATCTTCTATGGCGATATGATCGATCTCTCTTACCTGCTCGGCAGAATATAAATTGATGGGCCAATTTTCGTTTAATTCAGACATCATTAAATTTTGAAAACATGCGCTCGATAAAATTTCAATTCATTGATCGAATCGCGTATATCGTCCATGGCCAGGTGGGTAGATTGTTTTTGATATGTATGAATATCGGGTGCCCAACGTCTGCTGATCTCCTTGATGGTGCTGACATCCAGATTCCGATAATGAAAATAGGCTTCCAAGTTTGGCATCAAACGGTGCATAAAACGGCGATCCTGACATATACTGCTACCGCACATGGGTGATTTCCCTTGCGCTACGTACTTATTTAAGAAAGCCAATGTTAAACTTTCAGCTTCAGCAACGTTATATGGACTATGCTTTACCCTTTGTACCAAACCGGATTGATTATGCTGGCGTGTGTTCCACGCATCCATTTTATCCAGTATTGCATCTGTCTGGTGGATTGCCATGATGGGACCCTCGGCAAGAATATTGAGCTGTGAGTCGGTAACAATGGTAGCAATTTCTATAATGCGATCATGATCAGTATCGAGTCCGGTCATTTCCAGATCAATCCAAATGAGGTTGTTTTCAGAATCCGACATAAAAATATATCCTGTTTTTTTAATAATTGGATCTTAACCACTATTTAATGATTATTAACACTCTATAACGACTTAACGATAAAATAGACTTGAATTTTACGGAGATAAAAACCGCGTGAACCTTTTTACAATCATCTTTTTAACAAGTTTGAGTGCCAGCATCATAGCGCAGTGGTACCTTATACGACGACATATCAGCCATATTCGCGCTAATCGCGAGAATGTACCTGCTACCTTTAACGACAAAATTTCGCTTGCAGCCCATCACAAGGCCGCTGATTATACACAGGCCAAGGTTAAAACAGGATTCGCAGATCTCGTCATCGGTTCGGTATTCTTATTGATATGGACGCTCGCAGGTGGATTGCAACTGCTAGACAAGGGATGGCGTGCATTTGGCTTCGGCGATATTTGGACTGGCACCGGATTCATGCTAAGTGTTTTCGCCATCATGACAATACTTGAACTGCCAATGTCGATTTATCGTACATTCCAATTAGAACAATCGTTCGGCTTCAATAAAATGACACCCAAAATATTTATTGCCGATCTGCTTAAAAATGCTGTGGTCGGGCTATTGATAGGAACACCATTACTATTGCTGATCTTATGGATAATGGAAAACAGTGGCGGTGGCTGGTGGATCTATGTCTGGCTTACCTGGTTGAGTTTTAGTGTGATCATGATGTGGGCTTACCCGGCGTTTATTGCACCGCTGTTTAATAAATTCAGATCATTGGATAATGAAGCATTGAGAACGCGCATAGAAAATTTACTGATCCGCAATGGTTTTAAGAGTCAGGGTATCTTTGTAATGGATGGCTCTACCCGTTCAACGCATGGCAATGCATATTTCACGGGTCTTGGCGCGAACAAGCGTATCGTCTTTTTCGATACGCTGGTTGACGAACTCAGTCACGCTGAAATTGAGGCCGTGCTTGCCCATGAGCTAGGACATTTCAAGTGTAATCATATTCGTAAACGAATCTCGATACTGGGCGGCGTATTCTTACTTGGTCTTAGCTTACTCGGTTGGTTGATTAATGAATCCTGGTTTTATAGTGGCCTCGGAGTCGCGCAACCATCACACTATATGGCATTGATGCTATTTGTCATGGTAGCGCCCGCCTTTACATTTTTTCTACAACCGTTGTTCTCATTTATTTCTCGTCAACATGAATTTGAAGCGGATGATTTTGCGGCTGATCAGGCACAAACGGAAAACCTGATCTCTGCATTAGTCAGCCTCTATCGTGAAAATGCAAACACCTTAACGCCAGATCCACTGTACTCCTCTTTTCATGATTCACACCCACCTGCACCCATCAGAATTGCACACTTACAGGGTAAATGTGCGTGAGACGATGCAGACTTCTGTTACCGGGTTGTTTGGCAGTGCTTTTGTTAATGAGTGCGTTAGCACAGGCTTTTGACAGCGGCAACGGAAAGACGCTACATGATGAAAATTGTGTACGTTGCCATAACGCATCAATATACACACGACCCGATAGGGAAATAAAAAACTATCCGCTATTGCGCAAACGTGTAGCGCAATGTGAAGTAATGGCAGAACTCATGTGGTTTGATGAAGAGGTCGATGCGGTAACAGTGTATCTGAACAATGCGTTTTATCATTTCAATACAAAAAAATAAAAATTAACGAGCCTTTGCCGAATTCTGTGTAACTGCCGTTGGTTAAACGAAGTCCTTTAGTCGGTCTTCGAATTCGATCATAAAGCGATTCATCGCTGGTTTCCAATATTTAATCGGCATAGTCCACTGCTTTGATGCATCTTGAATGGCCAGATAGCTCACCTTTCTGGTAGCGTCATCGGTTGGAAACAACTTACGTTTTTTGATGGCTTTCCTGATGACGCTGTTGAGCGATGCAATGGCGTTGGTGGTATAGATTGCCTTGCGCATGTCCTGCGGGTAATCAAACAGGGTGTTGAGGTTCTGCCAATGACTCTGCCAGGAACGGCTGGTCTTAGGGTATTTGGCATCCCATTCGTCACCAAAGACATCAAGCACCAACAGTGCTTCCGCCTCCGTAGCTGACTGGTAGATTTGCTACAAGTCGACTACAACCGCCTTGTAGTCCTTCCAGGTAACATACTGCATCGCGTGCCTGATCCTATGCACAATGCATCGCTAGATGCGGGTTTGCGGGTAGACGGTATTGATGAGATCAGGAAAACTCTTGAGCCCGGATAACGTAAATCATCTTTCGCAAATTTGAAGAGGCGGTTCCCCTTTATCTGGTTAAATAAAAAGTGACATAACCATTTATTTGACCAGGAGAAGAGTCGCCATGAGCGATGATACAAACAAGCACTTGAACAATGTAGTCCCTATTGATGAACAGGAACTGCAGGGCCATCTCAACAAAGTGGTACTGAATACTGTGGAAGACACCCTTAACCAGATTCTGGACGTTGAGGCTGATGCGCTGGTGGGTGCTGATCGATACGAACGCACTGAGACGCGCAAAGACGACCGGTCTGGTAGCTACACCAGGAAGTGCCACACAAGGGCTGGAGAGCTTGAGTTAAAGATGCCGAAGCTACGCAAGCAGACCTTTGAGATGGCGATCATAGAGCGCTATCGACACCGTGTAGCGTCAATTGAAGAGGCGTTGCTCGAGATGTATCTGGCAGGTGTTTCAGTACAACGTGTAGAAGACATTACCGCAGCATTGTGGGGTACCCGTGTCAGCTTAGGGACTATTTCAAAGCTCAACCAGCGTATCTATGGGCAGATTGAAGAGTGGCGTAATCGCCCCATAGGGAGTGATTTCCCTTATGTATACCTGGACGGTGTTGTGCTCAAACGCAGTTGGGGCGGTGCAGTGAAGAACGTTTCTGTTCTAGTCGCCATAGGTGTTAGGGACGATGGCTACCGCCGCATTCTAGGGATTGTTGAAGGTACTAAGGAGGATAAGGTGGGATGGTCAGGATTCCTGCGTCATTTAAAGGCACGCGGTCTCAAGGGCATCAGGTTGGTGCTCAGTGATGCCTGTCTTGGGCGCAAGGAGTCGATCGGTGACTTCTACCCTGATGCTGAGTGGCAGCGTTGTATTGTGCACTTCTACCGCAACGTCTTCAGTCATGTGTCTCGTGGTCGTGTCAAAGAAGTCTCTCGCATGTTGCAGGCTATTCATGCATCTGAATATCTGGAATCTGCCAGGCATAAGGCCACGGAGGTCGAGAAGAAACTCAGGGACATGAAGTTATCGAGTGTAGCGGATTGGCTGGGTAGTGCATGGAAGAGACCCTAACGTATTATCGGTTTCTGGCAGAGCACTGGATTTGCATTCGGACTAACAATCCTTTGGAGAGGATCATCCGAGAAATCAGGCGGCGAACACGAGTAGTGTGTGCATTCCCGGATGGCAACTCGGCGTTGATGCTTTGTGCGGCAAGGCTTAGACACATCGCGGGGAGCTAGTGGGGAACGCGGACATATCTGAACATGGATTTGCTCCAAGAGATGGATAAAGAAAAGGATTTTCAGGTAGCGTAACAACCAGATTTAAGGGAAAGCCAAATCAGAAAGTGCGAAAGCTGGAAGCCTCTAAAAACCGTACATTTTGTGGTACGATCTGATTCACTTGATGTGGGAGGATTTTGTTTATGCACGCACCTGGATTGTTTGATTTGACGGATCATTTGGCGCGGCTTTCGGCGATGGGAGATCCGCTTGAGGTTTTGGAGCGGCACGTTGATTTCGAAGTGTTTCGCCCAGTTCTTGTTGAAGCACTTGGCTATGGGGAACGTCCCAAAGGTGGTCGTCCGCCCTATGATGCCGTTGTGATGTTCAAGGTGCTGGTGTTGGCCTCGATGCACAATCTGAGTGATGAGCGGATGGAGTTTCTCATTCGTGACCGTTTCAGTTGGCTGCGGTTCCTGGGATTTCAAATCGGGGAGCCAACCCCCGACCAAAAAACGCTCTGGCTTTTCAGAGAGAAGCTGACCCAGGCGGGTGTCTTCAATGCCCTGTTTGCCGCGTTTGAAGCTCAGCTGTGCGCGCGGGGATACAAACCGACCGGCGGTCAGATTGTGGATGTCACGTTGGTCTTTGCCCCGCGCCAGCGGATGACGAAAGCAGAGAAAGCGCGCGCCAAGGCAGGTGAGGCCGCATCTGACATCTGGCCCGATGATCTGTCCAAGGCAGCGCAGAAAGACACCGATGTGCGTTGGACGGTCAAGTATTCAAAGGCCAAGACGACCAAGGAGGGTGAGGAGGATACTGGCCTTGTCGATATTTTGGTTCCGCACTTTGGCTACAAGAACCACGTGTCCATAGACCGCAAATGGCGCTTCATCCGGGGTGAGACTGGCACGAATGCGGCTCGCTACGACGGGCATGAACGCTCCTCGGTTCTGGACGAGACAAACAGCTCGAAGGCGGTTTGGGCCGATACCAGGTACCGCTCGGCCAGGAATGAGGCTTGGCTGAAGGCGCAAGGGTACCGCTCACATATCCATCGCAAGAAGCCACGCGGCAAACCCATGGCCAAACATATTCGCCAGGGCAACGCGACACGCTCCGCCATCCGCGCCTGTGTTCGGCTACGAGAAAGGACCCATGGCTCTGACCATCCGCTCAATCGGCCAAACCCGTGCGAAGGCCCGCATGACCATGGCCAACCTGAGCTACAACTTCCGCCATCTGATTTTCCACGAGCGACGACAGGCCACAAGCCTGACTCTGTCCAAATTCGGAAATACCCGCCCTGGCAGACCCAAACAGCGCAACACAGCCTCAAATACCACCGACCTTGACCTTCACACCCGCTATGCGGGTGAGGCCGAGCGAAACTCGCTTCGTCCTCGTCCCAAAAACCAAGTTGTTCGAGGTTTCCAACTTGTCAGACACTACTTTTGACAATAGCTCTCAACTTTGGCACAGACTTTGGATTGGTTCTTGTTTTTAGCCTTTTCCTGTTCCGTTTTATTCACAGATAGATAGCAACGGCATCAAACTGGACTGCTCCCAGCTTGTTCTTTGCCATAAGTAGAAGTAAATAAAATGACGGTGTAGAACCCTCCCAACGCCTGGATACCGGTGTGTTACTCATCCTCACCCATCTTGGCAAAAATTGGCTCAAATAGCGGTTCTAGCAAGGTAAAACCATCGGAAGTCATATGGACTTTTTCATAGTACAAAGGCTTTTGCCAATGGTGGGCTACGGGGCATATATCCTCACCGCATAAGATACCCGTAGGGTCAAGCACATCCACATTGCCTAGGGGTTGGCTGATACCAGCTATGCGCTCATTTACCCATTTGTTGCGTGCCAGGTGCTCACTGGTTTTGATGGATTTGGAGTTTAGTTTGTGCTTAAGATTGATGGCATTCAGATTTCCATGCCTAGCCCTTTTGTAGAAAATGTCTGTCCTAAAGGGCTGTTCGGGGACGGTCAGTAATACATACACTTTGGCACCTTGACTAGAAAATGCCTTAATCGTTTCTTCAAGCTTTTCGGTGAATAGTTGGATACCCTCAGGCTTTGAGAGTTTTTCATTAGGCGCCTCAAGGTGGCGAATATGATCGGGATATACTCGCCACCTTGATATTAAAATTACTGCGGTTTGTTTAGTTGTTTTTGCCAGGGCTTGTTGCTTTAGTTCGTAGCACTTTTTATTGTGGGCAGGTGCTACCCTGGGAAATGATATATACGTATTAACCAAAGCAGCACAGGATCCCCAAATAAACCCTGCCCCCTTTTTGTGATGCTTTTTAGCCCAGTTATTAATACTTTTGTAGGCGACACGAGCGTGACTATCTCCCACCAAGATAAAATCAAGCTTGGTGTTCTTTTCCCAGCTAGAAATGCCATCTAACTCCCCTAAAGGGCAAAGCTCGTTTCTGTTGTAAAATGGACCGCAATATTCGTGTGTCCGTATCTTGGCAGCATCCATGAAAACCGTATGAGGCACTTTATCTAGTTGTTCACCTGTAATCTGAGGGATTATATAAGAGATTCTATCTAATGCTACCATCCCTCCTAAAACCAGAACACCCGATGCCATTGCCACAATTCTTGCCCCTTTGAACTTAAACCTCCTAAAGGGTTTCTCCACTAAAAAGTAGCTAACCACCGCCAGCAATAAGGCAAACCCTGTATATTTCAGTATCTCTAGGTCTGCGGTGAGACCGCCATAGGTATAGTTATCAATCCGCACCAGGGCAAACAGCGGTTGATGCCACAAATAGAAGCTATATGAAACCAGCCCCAGCCCCACAAACGGCTTAGAGGTAAGCAAGCGGGTGGTTAGCTCACCACTTGCGCCACTAAATCGTATAATCAACATGGTGCCTGCTACCGGTATCAGGTTTAGCAGCGGTGGGTGGTCTAGCTCGCCTTCATAAAAGTAAATGGGCAAAATGATCATCAGCAAACCCACGGTGGGTAGTAGCTTAGCCAGCCGGTTATGCGAGTTGGTATCAGGCGGATGGGTGAGTTCTAACTTGGCTAGTAATGCCCCTGCCCCCAGCTCCCAAAAGCGAGTGGGCAGCAAGAAAAACACCTCATTGGGGTAATAAGTGCTGAGAAACTGGGCGGCCAATAGGCTGGCAAGCGATAATCCCGCTATAACCCCAAACAGATATCCGCGATAAAACCGCCACACCACCCACAACAATGGGGCAAACACCAAGTAAAACTGCGCCTCCACCCCCAAAGACCAAGTATGAAGCAATGGCTTGAGTTTAGCAGGCGATGCCCAGTAGCCATCTTCAAACAAAAACCAAAAGTTAGAAACAAACCCCAAAGCCGACCACACAGAGCCTACGTATTCCTCAACCATTGCATAGGGCATCAAATACCCCACAAAGGGCAAGGTGACTAACACCACCAACACCAAGGCGGGAACCAGGCGTTTGATTCTCCTAAGCCAAAAACCCCTAAGACTGAAACTCCCCGCAGCGACTTCTTGCAGAATAATAGAAGTAATGAGATAACCCGAAATAACAAAGAATATGTCTATGCCGATGAAACCACCCTTAAATGGATTCCACTTATCAAGGGCATCCACAGTCAACTCACCATGAAACAACACCACTGCCATAACGGCTATGGCTCTTAGCCCATCTATTTCAGGGCGATATTTGATTGGATTGGATGACATTTAATGTTTAAGGTATATCTGATTAATTAAGGCACTATCTCCCCAAAGACGGGTCTCTTCTCCATGCAGTAGGCCTCCAAGTACCTGTGAGTCGTGGACATGGGCTGGTGTGGCAACAACCGAGTGTATCAGTTTGGTTTTGCTATCCACACCGATGTGTGCCTTCATGCCAAAGTACCATTGCTTGCCTTGTTTGGTCTGATGCCTATCAGGGTCACGGGTGTTGCTTTTGTTCTTGGTGGCGGTAGGCGCATTGATGATGGTCGCATCAACAATAGTGCCTTTGGATACTTTCATGCCGTTTTCCTCCAGATAGACGGCAACAGCATCAAACAGGGCAACTCCGAGGTTGTTCTCCTCCAGTAGATGACGGCATTGACAGCGGGTGGTTGCATCTGGCACGGGTTCCTGACCTAAGTCTATCTGGGCAAAACACCGCATGGCAGGTGTGTCATATAAAGCCGCTTCTGTGGCAGGATCAGATAAGGCAAACCAGTGTTGCAGGAAGTCAATTCTCAGCATGCGTTCCAGGCCCACCGGACGGCGACCAGCAGGGGTTGGGGTAATGAGGCTCAATTACTGCAGTCAGCGCTTGCCAGGGAATGAGCTGATTCATCTCTTCGAGAAATATCTCTTTGCGTGTCTGCTTGCGGTATTTCTCGAATCCAGATACTGCCAAGCTTTTTTGTTGCATCTTTTGACCCTCCACTTAAAACATTGCGGTATTATCGCATATTATGGCAAATTATGAAATTAATCAGAGGTTCCCTTACCATCCTGTCCAAGTAGTTGAAGATCAACCAGATCACAAATCGAATGAATAATCATAATATGGACTTCCTGAATCCGCGCGGTTGACCATGTTGATACCCGTATTTCAAAATCATGTTCATTGATTAAACCAGCGATTTGCCCCCCTTCTCTGCCGGTTAAGGCAATCACAATTACATTTCTGTCGTGTGCCGCATCAATGGCGTGGATAATGTTGTGTGAATCGCCGCTGGTACTGATAGCGAGCAGGATATCACCCTCATCACCCAAGGCACGTATTTGTTTTGCATAGATTTCGGCAAACTGGTAGTCATTGGCAATCGACGTTATTGTTGATGTGTCTGTCGTCAGTGCGATTGCTGGCAAGCCTGGGCGTTCCATCTCAAACCGATTGAGCATCTCTGCTGAAAAGTGTTGCGCATCGGCCGCCGAACCACCATTGCCGCAAGCCATGATCTTGTTATCGTTCAACAGCGCATTGGCAATGGCGACAGCCGCATCAGTAATGATGGGAGCCAGCTTATCTACCGCTTCAGTTTTAACCTGAATGCTTTCGAGAAAGTTGTTTTTTACCCGCTGAATGAGATCCATAAACAATATTTACGATAAAATTTAACCGGCAATATTATGCCTGAAATGCGTTTTTAATCCACTCAATTATCGGCTTATTAAGTTCCCCGGTCATCGCGATAACGTCATAGCGACATTGATAAGAACGGTAACATTTATGCTCTCTTAAATAGTATTCGCTGGTGGTTACAATCTTGCAACATTTATGCTGATCAATGGTCTCAATGGCGGCTAAATGATGTTCGTTTTTTCGATAGCGTACTTCAATAAAGACAAGTATTTTTTGTTCCAACCCAATCAAGTCGATCTCGCCAAAGCGGCAGTAGAAATTTCGATCAACCAAAACCAAACCTTGCCCGCTTAAGTAGTTTGCTGCAGTCTCTTCAGCGACTTTGCCAAGGCTAGGCGATTTTGATTTATTTATCATCCTTGATCGACACACTATTAATGTAGCAAAACAGGCTGGCCGCCGACAAATTGTGCGCGACTTAGTTTACGTCGCACAATATTATCTGGCGTTATGGTCAGATCGCCTGTTTCACCCGCGAGGACACTATATTTATCAGTGCTGAGACGACCCATTTCAGGGATTAAATGATACGCATCAATACCCAGCGCATAGAGATGTCGATATTGCGATTTTTCTTGCGACCAATTGCGATTGAGCGCATCTTGAATAATGGATAGTTGGCGTGCTGTATCTAGTATCCACGGCATACCAATAAACATAACATCATTCAGATCAGCATCTCTGAGCTTGTCTACAACACCGGTAAAGATATGCGAGGTTGCATACACGGGTAGGTCGCCAGCACGATGAAATCGAAATTGTGGCAACAGTTGATGTGCGTCACCCGCGGCGGCTACGATGAATATAAAATCGGCATCTTCTCGGCGACGTTCAACATAGTGCAGATTGATATTGAGTATGTTGCGTAACGCCTGTCCCCGTCGTTCGCTACTGTCGATATTCAACAGCGACTTAACCGGGGCGGCAAAGTCTTGCGCATTACTTTGGAAGCGCGCACGCTCTAAAACAACCCCTCCTAGTTCAACCCAACGTTGCATGAATGCGTCTGCCATACGATCGCCCCAGGGATTCTCTGGTGTCATGACCAATGCGCGTTGATGCCCATCGGACCTTGCAATGTCAGCAATTTGCGCAGCTTCATCTTCTGGCGACAGGCCAAACTGAATAAGCCTATCATGCACTTGTTCGCTGTTTAGGGCTTGACGATTCAGCGCCAATACCTGAACGGACAGGTCTTGTTGTGCTAATTGCCCAATGGCCGCCTTCTCTAATGGCCCAACAATATAATCAACACCTGCGTTAATGGCTTGTTGATAAACATCAATAATATTCAAGGCATCGGCATCATAGATTGCGATCGTTGGTTTTTCTCGTCTATTGTCCATATACCAGGCCGCTAACAATCCATCTCGTATCGCCATCGCCGATTTTTGATATGTGCCTGACAACGGCAACAGCAACCCGATTTTTGTAGGTTGATTAACATATTGCATGCTCTTGTCAAGCAACGCTTGCGTGATTGATGGATACGCCGGATGCCCCGGATAACGTTGTATCCAGCCACCAACAGCATCGCTTAGGCGCGCGGGTTGAAAGCGATAGGTTTGGTATAGAGAAGCCAGTTCAAACCAGGCCGTTAGGGGTGATGGTGCCGCCATACGCATAGCATCAAGTTTGGCCTCGGGTATGACCTCAAGTATTTGCCATAGAGACCGGTTATTTTGCTCAATTTCTGTCGGCGTATTCAAGTAGCTTGACCGGCGTACACGTTCTGATATGGCATTGATATTATCACCATGCGCCAGATATGCCCTGGCACGGAGGTCGTGAAATGTTGCTTTCAAGCCCGGTGGTGTCTCTTTTTCTGCGGCTCTATCAAGCCAGGCTAATGCCTTGACCGGTTGACCCAATTCCAATGCAGTTCTGGCACTTAAGATTTTCATTCTAATATTCTGCAAGGGCTGATTTTTCGGCACAGTCACAGTGCTTAAGATTTTTTCAGCCTCGGCATATCCCCCGGCTTCAATATAAGCCGTTACCGCTTTCAGGCGATAGACCAACGCATTTTGCTTATCTTTTGCGGCAAGACTCAAATATTCAACTGCGGCAGCGGTATAGTTCCCCGCTTGCATGAATGTGCGCGCGTTTGCTTCTGAGTCGACCAGCTCTTGCAGGCGGGCATCCTTGCTCAGACTACAGGCCGTCAGTAGCGACAGAAAAAAAAGCAGTATGATTAAAAATCGCATGGCTATATTGTGTAACATTACAAAGATAATTACGACACCCAAATGGGTACTGTTTGCAGGAGCGCATTTTGTCTGGATGCTTATATATTGTCGCAACCCCCATCGGTAACCTGGACGATATCAGCGGGCGCGCCGTTGAAATACTACAACAAGTAGATTTGATTGCCGCTGAAGATACGCGCCACAGTAAGATATTGCTGGCACGGTTTGCGGTCAAGACGCGGGTTTTAGCCTACCATGAACATAATGAAGAACAATGGACAGCGACATTCATACAACAAATAGCCGCGGGCCTATCCATTGCCCTAATTACAGATGCGGGCACACCTTTAATCAATGACCCGGGCTACAAGTTGGTCGCCGCCGCACATGATCATGGTATCAAAGTCACGCCCATTCCCGGGCCGTCTGCCATCATCACGGCATTATCTGCATCTGGGTTACCCACGAACAAATTTATCTTTGAAGGTTACTTGCCCACAAAGACCACCGCACGTAAAAACACCTTACAGCAATTTATATCAGAATCGCGCACCTTGATTTTTTATGAAGCACCCCACCGAATACACGCATCCATACAAGACATGCAGGCGATATTCGGGGCGGCGCGGCGCGTTGCGATTGCGCGTGAGATGACCAAACAGTTTGAACAGATCGTGCGTGGTACCTTGTCTGAAATCAGCCAAAAACTGGTAAGTGTAGAGATAAAACAAAAAGGTGAGTTTGTTGTTATTTTAGAAGGTGCTGAAGAAATATCGATAACGGACAAAGAAGTATTGCGCGTTAATCAAATCCTGTCGAAAAAACTACCACCCAAAGATGCGGCAGACTTAACCGCAAAGATAACCGGTAAGAAAAAAAAGACGGTCTACCAGTTAGCACTAAAAACAGCAGAGAAAGGATACTAATGTTCATTGTTGCCGATAAGCTGGGACTTGCGGCGACAACTATTAATGAGTCAAGTTTAGCTATTCCAGAGCAACAACAAAATTTATGCTGCATGAGATTCAGCATTCAGCGAGCGGCTGGTACAATAACAAACTTTGTGAGCCAGGTCGCAAATATGAACCCCGGCTTGCATTATCCTGTTGACAGGTAACCGGCAGATATATCACCATAGCCAAGCACGAGCCAACGACCAATCACGCAAGATATCCCATGCCCACTAAAACTATCGTCATCAATCCCATAAGCAGCAATACCAACCGCATCCAGACCGAAGCGGGTCATCAGTACCGTATTACCGATACCGACAACCACACGCTCAAACCCGATGTCCTGGTCATGCGTGAAGGGGACGACTTGGTCCTGCACTACGCCGATGGCACGGTCGTCATTCTTGAAGACTTCTACACGGCCTGTGTTGATGAGGCAACATCCTGCCAGGTCGCCTTGCCGCATCATCAAGAAAGCCTAGATAGTAATGGACAAAAAGAATACCTCATCACCCCTGCCACGCAAGGTACGGCCTTGAGTGACAGCAGTATCTTTATCTATGCCCAGGCCCATGACCAGGGTGCGTTGCAAGCACTACTGGCATTAGCCGCGGGTAACGGTGAGCTTGAAAGTATCTTAAACGAGCAGCTTGCAGGTGATGTCATGATGTCCACCGAGACAACAACCGCCGAGACAACAACCGCCGAGACGACTACCGGCGGTGATGACCAGGGCGGCATCGGTAGTGGGACACTACTCGGTGCCTTGGGCGTACTCGGTGCAATCGGCGGCGTTGCTGCCGCCGCGGGCGGTGGCAGTAGCGGTGGTGGTGCTACCACACCTGCGAGCGGTGATGGCGGCGGCAACACGCCCACCCCCGTCGGCTTTACCGTAAGCGGCACTGTCACGGCTGGCCCGGTGATTGCCGGTGATGGGTTGACGGTGACTGTCTATGCGGCCGATGGCACCGAACTTAGTACGACCAAGGTCAATGATGATGGCAGCTACACGGTCACCATCACCCGCGCCTATGACGGCCTTATCCTGATTAGGGTCGTAGACACCAACGCCGCCGCCGACTACCGAGACGAAGCAACGAAGGCAGACAAAGACCTGACCAGCGACTTGCGGGTGATTGTTGAGGCTCCGGCAGCGGGTGCGACCAAGACGGCCAACATCAACCCCTTGACCGAGCTGGCCACGCGCAAGGTTGGTCTTGCCGGTGGTGATAACGGTGCCTCTGCAACCAGTATCACGGACATCACTCCCGAAGCCGTCACCGATGCACAAGCCGCGGTTGCCAAGTCCTTTGGCATCACGGGCAAGGATGATGATAATACCAAGGCCGCCGATGACCTGGTATCGAGCCCGGTCAAGCTGACGGTGGATAAAGACGGCAAGCCGGCTCCAACGACCGGCGAGGATGCGCCCAACAATTACGGCAAGGCACTGGCGGCGGTCTCGGGTGTAGAAGAAGGCGAGTCAAAAACAACAGACGAAGTCCTGGAAGACTTGGTAGATGAAATAACTGAAGAGGGCTTGTCGTCTGATGCTGCCAAGCGTCTAGAGGCAGGTGCGACGAGTACCGATGTTGAACTGACTGTTGACGACACGCCCCCAACCATCAGTGCGGTGACCATTAGCAATCCAGCCTCAGGCACGGCGTTTGTGGCGAATGAAGTCATCACCATCACGGTGCGCTTTAGTGAAGCGGTTGTTGTTGACACCACAGGCGGCACGCGCACGCCATCGATAGGCATCGTCATCGACACCGCCACCGTCCAGGCCAGCTATAAAAGCGGCAGTGGTAGCACGACGTTGGTGTTCCAATACCAGGTACAAGCCGGTGAAAACGATGCTGATGGCATCAGTATTGCCGAGAACAGTCTTAACTTAAACGGCGGCACTATCCAAGACCGTGCCGGTAACGATGCTAACCTTGCCCATGATGCGGTAGTAGACAGTAACACCCATCGGGTCGACACCACAGCCCCGACTATCACGGGTGTACCAACGATTAGCTCTAATGCCGGTGCAGATAATACTTACAAGGCAGATGATGTTATTAGGATAACGGTGACTTTTAATGAGGATGTCATCGTAACGGGTACGCCGACCATAGGCATTGTTATTGGCACCAATACCGTCCAGGCCAGCTATGAAAGCGGCAATGGCACCGACACGCTGACCTTCCAATACCAGGTACAAGCTGGTGATAACGATCCTAACGGTATCAGTATTGTTCGGGGCAATCTTAACTTAAACGGCGGCACGATTACCGACATCGCGGGTAACAACGCGACCCTCACCCATGGACTCGTGGCAGACAATAATGCCCATCAGGTTGATGCAATCAATGACGGTGCGGCGGTCTTTAGAATAGACGGTGCCTTAACGGTTAATCAACAACTCACAGCGGTCACCGCCACCAATGACCCAGATGGCAATGGCGGTGGATTTACCTATCAATGGCAACGCTCGGCCGATGGTGTTGCCTGGAGCAACATCGGTGCCAACAGCATCAACTACACCCTAGCCAATGGTGACCAGGGTCAGCGGATACGGGTAACCATCACCTACACCGATGGTGAGGGACATGACGAGAGCGTGACAGTTGGCACCCCGACCCCAACTGCTACCGTGACCGACATCAATGACAACCCGCCTGTATTTAGCTCAACCGCAAATGGGATAACCCTGACCGAGGGTACGGAATATGCGACAGACGTGGCGGTCTATACGGCACAAGCGACACCCGATGTGGCGGCTACTAATGTTGTCTATAGTCTGAAGGCGGGTGCTGATGCGGCAGATTTTGACATAGACCCTGCCACTGGTGTGGTAACGTTCAAGGCGGATACGACACCCGATTATGAAACGGCCACCGCCTACAAGTTTACGGTGATAGCCACGGCAACCGAGACGGTGGCAGGAGGTGCCGACCGCATACAAAGTGCTGAGCAGACCGTCACTGTGTTGGTGACCGACATCAATAACGAGGCACCTGTCTTTAGCTCAACCGCAAATGGGATAACCCTGACCGAGGGTACGGAATATGCGACAGACGTGGCGGTCTATACGGCGGCCGCGACACCCGATGTGGCAGGTGCTAACGTTGCCTATAGTCTGAAGGCGGGTGCTGATGCGGCAGATTTTGACATAGACCCTGCCACTGGTGTGGTGACGTTCAAGGCGGATACGACACCCAATTATGAAACGGCCACCGCCTACAGGTTTACAGTGATAGCCACGGCAACCGAGACGGTGGCAGGAGGTGCCGACCGGGTGCAAAGTGCCGAGCAGACCGTCACTGTGTTGGTGACCGACATCAATGACAACCCGCCTGTATTTAGCTCAACCGCAAATGGGATAACCCTGGCCGAGGAAACAGAATATACGGCAGGCACGGCGGTTTATACGGCGGCCGCGACACCCGATGTGGCCAGTGCTAATGTTGTCTACAGCCTGAAGGCGGGTGCTGATGCGACAGACTTCGACATAGACCCCGCCACTGGCGTGGTAACGTTCAAGGCGGATACGACACCCGATTATGAAACGGCCACCGCCTACAGGTTTACAGTGATAGCCACGGCAACCGAGACGGTGGCAGGAGGTGCCAACCGGGTGCAAAGTGCTGAGCAGGCCGTCACTGTGGTGGTCACCGACATCAATGACGAGGCACCGGTGTTTACCTCAAGTGGGGCAACCGATCTGGTGGATGGCAAGCGTTACCTTCCGACAACGGACGTCAATTATGATGCAACAAGCGATGTGGTGTATACGGCACAGGCGACGGGCGATGTGGGCATATTGACCTATAGTCTGACCGGGGGCGATGCGGGGCTGTTCGACATAGACGCTACCGGTCGGGTGACGTTCAAGAATGACATCACCGTTGATGACAATAAGCAAAGCTATCAATTCACCGTTGTCGCCACGGCAACCGAGACGGTGCCTGGCGGGGCTAACCGCGTACAGACGGCGCAACAAGATGTCACCCTCACGGTTACCACGGTTTTTGCAATCACCTCATCTTCTAATGCAGACCGTCTGAATGAAGGTGCCCGTTATGGCGTAAACCATGCGCTTTACACCGGTGTGGCGCAAAATGCCCAAGGCGCACTCACCTGGTCGCTCGGCGGCGACGATGCTACGTTATTTACTATTGATTCGAGCACGGGCGCAATCACCTTCCAAAACGGCCTAACCCCCGATTATGACGAACAGACCGAGTTTTCCTTATCCATCACCGTATCGGATGGGGTGCAGAGTGTCTCAAAAGACATCACCATCGGGATAGTCAACCAACCTGAACCATCGGTGAATGTAAGTCCGGCAAGTAGTTGGGTCGATCCAGATGGACGAAACTGGCAGAACTCACTTCATTATCAAACCAAAGCGGGCACCTATTCATCCGTCTACAAAGCTCCATTACCCGCAACCAGCGCCGCTAATCCGGCTGCTACACAAGACAGCGCACAACAAGCGGCGACCGGTCCGTCCTCGGCAGCCGACAGTTTTCAGGATCGGATCAATTTAGCCGATGCCCGTAGCAATTTTCCGGATCTAAAAGGCGGTGGCTACAGCATTGTGATCATAGACACTGGCGTGGATATAGACCATGGTCTGTATGGGTCGCGCCTGGTGTTGGGGCATAATTTTACTGGTCAGCACATTCAAGACTACCGCAATCATGGCACTCCGATTGCCTCCATCATCGCTGGGCAAGTGGCCCCGGGCCAGTTCAAGGGCGGCCTGGCACCGGATGTAAATCTCATTTCACTAAGGCTTGGGTCTGACACCCAGGACCTCCGAGATGCATTAGCCTGGGTGATACAAAATGCGGTTGGGCTGAATATCGTGGCCGTGAATCTTTCATTCGGTCCATCAAACACCGAGCCGGTTGATCATTTGTTTGCAGATAAAAACACCTCTCAATTAGTCGATGAATTTCAGGTGTTGGCACGGCTGGGTGTGACCGTGGTGGCAAGTGCCGGCAACCGATATAACCAAAAGCGTTACAAGGATTTAACCGTGGAAGAAAAGGAAAAAACCTCAAATTATGCGGTTGATCCCAACACAATAGCGGTCGGCGCGCTGAGCAAAGACGGTGATCTGGCCGACTTTACCCAGCGTGCTGGCCATGTGATTTTCGCCCCAGGTGAACGATTGTACGCAGCAGGGTCGCTAGAAGGCCAATTTACTATAGTAAGCGGCACCTCTTTCGCCACCCCGATTATTACTGGTGCAGTCGTGTTGGCCCAACAACTGGCTGAAGAAAAAATCGGGAGACGGCTGACTATAAACGAACTACAAAAATTGCTGGTGACCGATAATACCAATACGATCACAAACAACGGCAAGACCTACAAAACATTTGACTTGAACGACTTTTTAGAGGCAGTAAATGATTATGCGCTGGTGGTTGCGGTGCAAAATGATTTACCAGACAGCCGCACAGCGGTTGAGCAAAGCCTGGAACGGGCATTGACATTCCAGGAACTGGACGGGCTAGATGGCGTGATTGACGCAAAGCCTGGCACGCAAGACAAGGCCGATGCGGTTGATGTGGACTGGTATAAGCTGGCCCTGGATGCGGGCACCTACAAGCTGATCCTAAAAGCACATGGAGGTTCTGAACTCGACCCGCGCCTGGATATTTATGTGCCAGCCACCGGTCAGACCTTCATCAATGATGATCATTATTTGACCACGGCACCAGTTCAGATTGACAAGCGCGATGCGGCGATTACCTTTACCTTAAACGAAGCGCAGACGGTGTATGTCCGCGCTTCGGCAACGCTTGTTAATTCAGGCCAAGCAAATGATAAAACCGGGGTTTACCGGTTTCATATTACCCGCACCAAACCCAGCGATGAGGCTATCCCGGCCTTGACGGCGACAGCGGAGTCATTTGACCTGGCATCCTTTGAAACAGCGGTGTTACGCCTTAGAAAGCTAAAAGCGGGTATGACTTATACCCTGCGCTATAAATTCACCCCGGCTGCTGCTGATGGCTTGCCGGAGGTAATTGCCTCCAGCAATATATTGCCCAACTATACCGCCACTGGTCTTTACCAGCGGCTTGATGCACGGCTGATGGCACCAGATGGTAAGACCGAGCTGCCGCTTGTGTTACATGCAGTACCCAATGGACCGGCTGCGGCGGCCAGCGGATATGGGTTTGATAGGTTGATCTCGACCAGCTTTAGTGTGCCGGTTGATGGCACCTATCGCCTGCGATTGGCCGACCCAACCGGCCGTGCCTGGGATTATGAGATCGCCTTGATCGAGACCTATGCCTTGCCAGCGAATGTGATAAACGGTACAGATAATGCCGATGAACTGTTTGGCACTTATGGTGACGATACCTTATATGGCGAGGATGGCAATGATCGCTTGTATGGCGGGCCTGGGCGTGATCAGTTGTTTGGCGGCACGGGGAATGACCAGCTTTACGGCGGGGCCGATGCTGACTTGTTAAATGGCGGGGATGGGAATGACTGGGTGTCTTACATCGCCTCGCCGACGGGGGTGAGCGTCAATCTGGTAACGGGTACTGGTGCGGGTGGGGATGCCGAAGGCGATACGCTTCAAAACATAGAAAATATTATCGGTTCCTGGTTTGATGATGTGCTGACCGGAGATGATGGCAACAACCTCCTGCGCGGCCTGTCTGGTGCGGATACGCTGGATGGCGGTGCGGGTGCAGATACGATTGAAGGTGGCGCGGGCGATGATACCTTAATCGGCGGCGCGGGCGATGATACCTTAATCGGCGGCGCGGGGGATGACGTTCTTACCGGCGGTGCGGGGAATGACAGGATAGACGGCGAAGTTGGAGCCGACTTGTTAAATGGCGGGGATGGGAATGACAGGCTCATCGGGGGGGCTGATGCGGATAGGTTAGTATTGTTAGTATTGAACATCAGATTCGGTAGGCAGGTCGTAGACACCGACACCTTAAACGGCGGCGCGGGGAATGACACCTTAACTGGCGGTGCGGGTGCGGATAAGTTTGTACTGGACCAGACGGCCACGGCCGCAGACACAGACACCGTCACCGACTTTGATTCGGCCGAGGGCGACCTTATTCTAATTGATACAACGACTGGCCTTGAGAGAACCCTGGCCGAACTGAGTCTGGCGGTGCTCGATAACGACAATCATGCCAATATCGTCAGCGCAATCGACAACACGCTGGTCTATATGACGCTCAACAACGTTAATCATCAGGACATGATCGATAATTTCGGCAATTATTTTTCGGTAGTCTAGGCCCGGTTGGCGGCGGAACGGGGATGGTCGGCTGGCCCCGTTTAGGTGGAGACCTCGAACAACGCTGATTCTGGATGGGTTTTGACGCGAGCACCAGTCGTTGTCACCCGCATAGCGGGTGTGAAGATCAAGATTGGTGGTATTTGAGGCTGTGTCGCGCTGTTTGGGTCTGCCAGGGCGGATATTTCCGGAATTTGGGCGGAGTCAGGCTGTGGCCTGTCGTCGCTCGTGGAAAATCAGACGGCGGAAGTTGTAGCTCAGGTTGGCCATGGTCATGCGGGCCTTCGCACGGGTTTGGCCGATTGAGCGGATGGTCAGAGCCATGGGCCCTTTCTCGTAGCCGAACACAGGCGCGGATGGCAGAGCGTGTCGCGTTGCCCCGGCGAATATGCCTGGCCATGGGTTTGCCGCGTGGCTTCTTGCGATGGATATGTGAGCGGTACCCTTGCGCTTTGAGCCAAGCCTCATTCCTGGCCGAGCGGTACCCGGTATCGGCCCAAACCGCCTTCGAGCTGTTTGTCTCGTCCAGAACCGAGGAGAGTTCATGCCCGTCGTAGCGAGCCGCATTCGTGCCAGTCTCACCCCGGATGAAGCGCCATTTGCGGTCAATGGACACGTGGTTCTTGTACCCAAAGTGCGGAACCGAAATATCGACAAGGCCAGTATCCTCCTCACCCTCCTTGGTCGTCTTGGCCTTTGAATACTTGACCGTCCAACGCGCATCGGTGTCTTTCTGCGCTGCCTTGGACAGATCATCGGGCCAGATGTCAGACGCGGCCTCACCTGCCTTGGCGCGCGCTTTCTCTTCTTTCGTCATCCGCTGGCGCGGGGCAAAGACCAACGTGGCATCCACAATCTGACCGCCGGTGGGTTTGTATCCCCGCGCGCAGAGCTGAGCTTCAAACAGGGCCTTGAAGACACCCGCCTGGGTCAGCTTCTCTCTGAAAAGCCAGATCGTCTTCTGATCAGGTGTCGGCTCCCCGATTTGCAATCCCAGGAACCGTAGCCAACTGAAACGGTCACGAATGAGAAACTCCATCCGCTCATCGCTCAGATTGTGCATCGAGGCCAACACCAGCACCTTGAACATCACAACGGCATCATAGGGCGGACGACCACCTTTGGGACGTTCCCCATAGCCAAGCGCTTCAACAAGAACTGGGCGAAACACTTCGAAATCAACGTGCCGCTCCAAAACCTCAAGCGGATATCCCATCGCCGAAAGCCGCGCCAAATGATCCGTCAAATCAAACAATCCAGGTGCGTGCATAAACAAAATCCTCCCACATCAAGTGAATCAGATCGTACCACAAAATGTACGGTTTTTAGAGGCTTCCAACTGCTTATCATTGATTATTACCCCGAAGGGGCTGAGGATAAGCACATGCAACCCGAAGCAATCAAGTCACTGGCACGTGAAACTGCCAGGGGCATCAAAACCGAAGAAGACCTGTATACGTTCCGTCAGGCATTGACCAGGGTAACCATTGAGGCAGCACTGAATGCCGAGCTCGATGAACACCTTGGCTATGCCAGACATGAGTAGGCAGGAAAATCCAATAGCCGCAATGGTCGCAGTCATAAAATGCTACGCACTGAAGAGGGCGCATTCGAGCTGGAAACACCCCGCGACAGAAAGGGTAGCTTGGTGCCAGCACTGGTCAAAAAGCACCCATCTCGCTACACCGGTATGGATGACAAGATTCTCAGTCTCTATGCCAAAGGCAATACCACCTGTGACATTGTCGCGCTGTTTCAGGAAATGTAGGGCGTGGCGGTCTCAACCAGTCTGCTCTTGCGCGTGACAGCAAAGGTGATTGCGTGGCAATCGGCCACTGGTGCTGATATACCCCAGCGCATACCTTGACTGCATAGTCGTTAAAATCCGCCAGGACAAGAAAGTCATCAACAAGGCTGTCTTATTTGGCACTGGGCGTGAACCTGGACAGGCACAAAGCGCTTTTAGGGCTGTGGCTGTCAGAGAGGATCAGGCACGCGATGCAGTATGTTACCTGGAAGGACTACAGGGTGGTTGTAGTCGACTTGTAGCAAATCTACCAGTCAGCTACGGAGGCGGAAGCACTGTTGGTGCTTGATGTCTTTGGTGACGAATGGGATGCCAAATACCCTAAGACCAGCCGTTCCTGGCAGAGTCATTGGCAGAACCTCAACACCCTGTTTGATTACCCGCAGGACATGCGCAAGGCAATCTATACCACCAACGCCATTGCATCGCTCAACAGCGTCATCAGGAAAGCCATCAAAAAACGTAAGTTGTTTCCAACCGATGACGCTACCAGAAAGGTGAGCTATCTGGCCATTCAAGATGCATCAAAGCAGTGGACTATGTCGATTAAATATTGGAAACCAGCGATGAATCGCTTTATGATCGAATTCGAAGACCGACTAAAGGACTTCGTTTAACCAACGGCAGTTACACAGAATTCGGGAAAGGCTCCAGTTGTAGTCATGAATCCACGGTAGTAGTGCTTTGGCCCTAAGATGAGAAGTTTGATAACGCATCGCATAGGCCACTCTCTGAGCATTGTTTGTATGCATCGCTCGGCCTTGCCGTTGGTTCTGGGTGTGTAAGGCCGAGTAAACAGGTGGGCGATACCCATTGCCTTGAGTACGATGCTGAAGAACTTTGCTCAATACCCCGAGCCATAGTCGGTCATCACCTGCTCAATCTGTATGCCCATTGATTCATAGTAGGCTTTCACGCTCTTGAAGAACGCGGTCACACGCTCTTTGCGTTCATCGGGCAGAATCTCAGCGTAACTGAGTCGGGAATGAGCATCGATGCAGATGTGTATGTACTCCCAGCCAGCCCCTGCAGACGGCTTACCTTTGCAAAAACGCCTAAGTTTCTTGCTGTCCAGGTGCAACAGTGAACCTGGATAAGACCGCTCATAGCGATTATTGGGTTTAGCGGGTGCAAGCGCGGAGCGTTTGTTTAGACCGAGTCGTCTGCGGTGCGAAGACATTGTGGCGGGGTCGAGCCGACATTCCTGGCAATCTGGCCCATGGTCCGGCGGTGCTTACGTAGCAAAGAGATGCGGCGGACTTGCCTATCTGTCAGTGCTCTGGGATGGCGGCTGACTGGCCGAGAACCACTATCTTCCAGGCCTGCCAGACCGTCCTTATCAAATTGATTGTTCCACTTCAATACAGTGTGAGTTGACGTATGAAACTCTTGCGCCACCTGGGTCGCTGAAAAACCAGGTTGTTGGGCTCGTCTGACCATACTCAGTCAACCTTCCGGTGTCAATGGGGCATGCTTGTGTACGTTCATGCGGGTTTCTGTTGACCCTATTGGTTTGGTCACTTATATAATCTCTCACATGGCTCGCATGAATAACCTATGCCCAGATTACAGCTAGAAGGTGTGCTGACCACCAGAGCCTTGCAGATGGCGATTACGCTCAGGACACCACCAAAGGGGTATGTTCATCATACGGACAGGGGTAGTCAGTATTGTGCGCATGATTATCAGCGGATATTGTGCGAGCATGGCTTGCAGATGTCTATGAGTAGCAAAGGGGATTGTTATGATAATGTTGTTGTTGAGTCTTTCTTCAAGACGATGCAGGCCGAGCTTATATGGTGGCAGGACTGGAAAACCCGCCGACAAGACGAGACGAGGATATGCCAGTACATCAATGGTTTTACAACTTAACATCGAATGCATTTGGCACTGGGTTGTAAAAGCCCCGTTGCCTTCGAAAGAAGGGCGGGGTTAAAGTGAGAGTTCCATGCGGCACAAAACCGTGACAGGTCCAACCCCGGTCCGACTCGACTCAGCTCAGCTCCACTCGACC
The DNA here is from genome assembly GCA_951812995.1 of uncultured Gammaproteobacteria bacterium. Taxonomy (GTDB): domain Bacteria; phylum Pseudomonadota; class Gammaproteobacteria; order Eutrophobiales; family Eutrophobiaceae; genus UBA7359. The sequence continues at coordinate 786,418 of CATOTD010000002.1, forward strand.
CGACCACACCCGACTCAGCCCAGCCCAACTCAACCCGACCCACGCCTGGCCCAGCTCAACTCAACCCACGTCCAGCCTGGCCCAGCCCGACCCACCAGAACTCACTGAAGGTGAGCGGTCTTGGGGATGTGGGGTGATCGGTCTTTAAGTACAGCCGCGTTATTGATATAGGGATAGATGTCCAGCGTTTTCAGAAAACCCAATACCAGGGTTGATAAGGATTTTATTTGGCAACTTTTATCTTGGTTTGAATATAGTTTGAATGTGGAATATAAAGCAAGTCTGCAATTTTTCTAATGTAGTATTCTTCATATTTATCAAGGACTGAATCGGCGTAAGCAACACGCCACAGATTTTCGATTATATCAATCTTTTTTGGCATAGAAAGAGTGTCATTCAACAACCGCGTAAACTCATACAGTGATACGGCATGGTCAACTTCATTTTCAGCCAGCGTTATTAGTTCATTAATTTCTTCACGACTTAGTTTGAAACTTTCCAGTAAAGCGTTTTTTATAGTATTTCGTTCTGCATCATGGATATGATCATCAGCCAGACTAATCTCTACCATCAATACAGCGGTGGCTAATTCAATTGTTTTACTGTCTGGCGTAGTATTGTCTGCATCATCATTCAATAATGCGCCAAAATATTTTTTAATACTTTTAATCATTAGCGCGTGTTAGTTTTGGGTATGTTTTTGAGCGTAATGGCCGTCGACAAAGTTTATAAAATAGTGGTTAATCAATGGGTGTTGTATGGGTAATATTGAATCAGCGGCTGCAAGGTTTCTTTCAGCAACATAGGTCGTGTGTTGCGAATTATCAACCAGCACATGATACCAGGGTTCATCGCGGGGTGGTCGTGATCTAGCAACGGTCTCATACCATGCATCGGAGCCACTAAAAACAGCATCCAGATCAAAAATTACGCCTCGGTAATTGAATTTTCGATGATGAATGATCTGCCCTAATGAAAATTTTGCTTTGTGCATGAAATAAACTATAACCGAGTCTGTCTGATCAAGTATTATAATAGCAGAAAGGGTGTTGGCAGTTGTAACGTTTTGTTAAAAATTACACGCCACTTTGAGGGCTAACAATCAGATCCTGATTTATCCAATCAATGCGAATCCCACGATTATTTCTTGATATGCCATTGGTATCTGGTGAACTTGCTTTATTGCCACGCGAAAAGGCGCATCATATCTCTCATGTACTCAGAATGCGTGCTGGCGATTCGATAAAAATATTTAATGGTAATGGTTATGAATATGGGTCGAAGATTGTTGCAATTACAAAAAAAATGTACAAATTAAAGTGGGCACTCAAAAACAGATTACTAATGAGTCGCCGTTGACAATCAATCTGTGTCTGGCGTTGGCGCGGGCACAGCAAATGGATTTTTCGATTCAAAAGGCCGTTGAACTTGGGGTCAAAAATATAATTCCGGTTATCACGGAGTTTGGTAATGTAAAAATACAAGATCGGCGGCTACAGAATAAATTGACGCATTGGCAAAATATAATCATCAGCGCTACCGAACAATGTGGCAGGTGTATTTTAACGCAAATTCAAGCCCCCATCCCTTTTAGCGAATGGCTTGTAATGAAAACATCAAGTACACGATTAATATTACAGCCTTGGTGTGGGCAGGCTATGAAAACAATCAACCGGGAACACGACGAATTAACACTGATCATTGGTGCTGAAGGTGGTTTTAGTGAGCATGAGCTTAATCAGGCACAAACAAAAGGTTGTGTACCGATTAGTTTGGGACCGCGGATATTGCGGGCAGAAACCGCAGTAGTCAGTGCCATTAGTAATGCCCAGCAATTATGGGGAGACTTGAATTAAGTGCGATTGATAGCAATATACGCTGAACACCCTCAATTATAACATCATAACTATGAATGAAATTATATCTGTGCCACACCTGACGACTGCATTAACCGGGCCTTTTCAGAATCTTGAGCGTTTTATACTCGATAAGCAGATAGCGATTGAAGCCTGGTTCAGGAATGCGTGGCGCGAAACCCCCGCCCCATTTTATGCCTCTGTCGATTTACGCAATGCGGGTTATAAAACCGCCCCGGTTGATACAAATCTATTTCCAGCGGGCTTTAACAACTTAAACCCGGCTTTTGAAGCATTGTGTATCCATGCGATACAAATGGCCGTTGAATCTATCGCTACGCCCATAGACAAGATATTAATCGTGTCTGAAAATCATACCCGTAATTTATTTTACATGGAAAATATTGCCAGCCTCCAATCACTGATTGAAAAAGCCGGTTTTGAGATTCGTATTGGTAGTCTAATGCAGGATCTAGAAGGTCCCATGCGTATCGATCTTGAGTCTTCGCGATCAGTCTTATTGGAGCCAATGCATCGTCATCAAGACCGTATTAAAACGGGCGATTTTAATCCCGATCTTATTTTGTTGAATAATGATCTGGCAACGGGTAGGCCCACAATATTACGCGACATCAAACAAGTCATAACACCACCCACCACGCTTGGTTGGTCAACGCGCCTAAAATCCAGTCATTTTTCTTATTACCAACAGGTGGCACAGGAATTTGCTGAACTGATTGATATCGATCCATGGTTAATCGATCCTATGTTTCGCAACTGTGGAGAAGTGGATTTTATGAAGCGAGATGGCGTTGATTGCCTATCGAAGAACGTGGATGCTTTGCTGCAGGCCATTGAGATTAAATATCAGGAACATGCGGTAAATTGCGACCCCTTTGTTATCACGAAGGCAGATGCTGGAACCTATGGCATGGGGGTGATGACGATACGCAGTCCCGACGAAATTGCCACATTAAATCGTAAAGAACGCACAAAAATGGCGACGACTAAAGAAGGGCAAAAGGTCAGTCAGGTTATTATTCAGGAAGGCGTTTATACGCATGAGACATGGGGCACGGATGGCACTGTTGCTGAACCCGTTGTCTATATGTTGGGCCATCAGGTTGTAGGCGGTTTTTATCGCGTCCATGCGCAACGTTCTGCAAGTCAGAATCTGAATGCGCCAGGTATGCGATTCGAGCCGCTGGCATTTGCTGATTGTTGTATTTCGCCCGATCCAACACAGCGTGCTGATTGCCATCAGAATCGTTTTTACACGTATGGTGTTATTGCGCGTTTAGCATTGCTGGCGGCCGCCCGCGAAATAATCAATGCCGTTTGATTGTTTTTTTTACCGCGGCCAGGTGGCGACGACTCACCGCTAATTCCACCGGCATCTCTGTCAGCTTGATGGTGTGTTGTCCATCGACGGTTCTGGTTAGTTTCTCGATCCGATTTATCGCAACCAGCGCATTTCTATGAATGCGGATAAACTGTGCTGAAAACTCGGTTTCAAGTTCTTTTAATGGTTCATCAATCAGTATTTCACCGCCCGGCCAGGCCGCAGTAACGTATTTTTGTTCGGCCTTAAGATAATAGATATTTGCCACAGCGATCAATCGAATACTGCCCTGCACCATAGTACTGAGGTGTGATCGTGCGGTCGGTGTATCGTCTCTGCTATTCGGCAGGGCCAATTTAGATTGGCTAAGGACGGCAGCACGTTCAATGGCAATATTAAGCCGCTCCTTGCGGATCGGTTTAAGTAAATAATCAACCGCATTCGCATCAAACGCATTTAAGGTATGTTCTTGATAAGCGGTTGTAAAAACGATTGCGGGGGGCGCGGGTAGACGTAATAAATGATTTGCGACTTCCAGCCCGTCCATATCAGGTATGCGTATATCCAACAACACTATTTCAGGTGCCTGTTGCGAGATCTGGCGCAGGGCTTCAGACCCACTGGCAGCTTCGATGATAAGGGTGTCTGGATATAGGTCGAGCACAAGATCGCGTAATCTTTCCCGTGCCAATGTTTCATCATCAACGATCAATATTTTCATAGCGTTTATAAGGCAAGACCAGTTTTACAATGTATTGGGATTGATGATACTGCACAAGCAAATCACTCTCTTTGCCGAAAACAGCCATTAATCGCTGGCGAATATTTTCTTGTGCCTGTTTATTGCTTTTATGATTATCTTCAATATTGGCAGCAGGAATGGGGTTAGTGAAAGTGATACTGATTCTGTCATCGCTAAATTCACCCGATATATTGATAATGCCGCCTTCTGGTAATCGCTCAATACCGTGATAAATTGTATTTTCCAACAATGGTTGCAGACTAAATGGCGGGATCTCGGCATCTTCTGGCAACGTATCGATATCCCATTCAACACGTAGCCGATCACCCAAACGGTGACCTTCTATACGAAGATAATGCCGACAAAGTTTCCATTCTTCAGCAATCTCATAGAGATCAGCAGGTTCCAATAAACTTGCACGAAACAGATCAGCCAGATCTTCTATTGATTGTTCCGCTAAATCGGGTGCTTTGCGTGTCAAGCTGGCAATCGTATTCATGCAATTGAATAAGAAATGCGGCCGTATTCTGGATTGCAAGGCTTGGTAGCGAAACATTGCGGCGGCCTCAATATTTTTGCGCCATTGATGTTGTACATAAAGATAGCGTAATACGATTGCGCCGATTATCGCCGCGATGCCTAAAGCACGTAACAGAAACAGGATATGTGTTTTTTGATCAAGACTGACTCTGTTCGGGTACACATATAAAAACTGCCAGGCCAGCTCCGTAATGATGAATGTAACTATCAGTATCAACAGGTAACTAATCACCGTTGCCTGTTTTGCTGTAAATGTCTCAATGAATCTCCTAAATACACAGAGTAGGCCAACACAGGTAAGCGATATCCATTGGATGAAAAACGAGTTCATGGCCAGATTAAACAATATCGCATCGGCCTGCACAGGTACCGCAAGCGTTAAGACGATGGCGAGTAATGCTGAACTGAGTACGACGATAAACAAGACGTTTGCGCTACAAAAATTAGGCAGAAAACCGACCCTGCTTTGCTGATTCATGTTTGGCATCTAAAAATCATTGGTTTACGTTATACTCGTTATTGTAAAAAATAAATACAATACATAAACATGGAAATCTACATTTATAGCAATGGTTGCAAATAACACCGATAAGATCTGGGGTGGGCGGTTCACGGCTCCGACGCATAAGTTTGTTGAGCAATTCACCGCATCAGTCTCCTACGATCAGCGCTTGGCGCATTATGACATCATGGGCTCAATAGCGCATGTGCGCATGTTGGCAGATGTAGATATTCTATCTACAGCGGACGCGGCACTCATCATCAGTGGCTTAGAGCAGATTGCCCAAGATATCGATGCTGGACAGTTTCAATGGCTAACCGCCCTTGAAGATGTCCACATGAACATTGAGGCCGCGCTTGTCGAGCGGGTCGGCAATGTCGGTAAAAAGTTACATACGGGCCGATCAAGAAATGACCAGATTGCAACTGATATTCGTTTGTACTTGCGCGATGAAATTGATCTTATTTGCGAAAATATCAATAAAGTACTCAATGAATTGCTCATCTTGGCAGCGGATCATGCGGCGACTATTATGCCAGGGTTTACGCACCTGCAAGCGGCGCAACCTGTTACCTTTGGGCATCACTTATTGGCCTGGGCCGAGATGTTGTTGCGTGACCACGGCCGCCTGCATGATTGTCGCAAGCGACTCAACCTCTTGCCCTTGGGTTCGGCTGCACTCGCGGGTACAAGCTATCCTATCGATCGGGCGCAGGTGGCTAAGGCATTGGGGTTTGATGGCATCACTCAAAATTCACTGGATGCCGTCAGTGATCGAGACTTTGCAATCGAGTTTAGTGCGGCGGCGAGTTTAATCATGATGCATCTATCCCGATTCTCGGAAGAGATGGTCATGTGGATGTCGCCAGCCTGTGGTTTTATTGATCTGGGAGATGCCTGGTGCACGGGTTCATCCATCATGCCGCAAAAGAAAAATCCCGATATTCCCGAACTGATCAGAGGCAAGACGGGCCGTGTCTATGGCGATTTGCTGGCGTTACTCACCGTGATGAAAGCGCAACCGCTTGCTTATAACCGCGACAATCAAGAAGACAAGGAATGCTTATTCGATGCCATTGATACAGTCAAGCTGTGTCTGTTTGCCTATGCTGGTTTGCTACCCACCATGACGGTAAATAAAGAGCGCATGTATACGGCCGCAGCAGCCGGTTTTGCGACGGCAACAGATCTTGCGGATTATTTAGTGGTAAACGGCCTTACCTTCAGGGATGCACATGCGGTCGTCGGTAAAACGGTGCAGTTTGCGATCCAGCATAATAAAGATCTGGCATCACTAACATTGCCAGAGCTACAAAAATTCAGTGCCGTCATCAAACAGGATGTATTTTCGGTATTGGAACTTGCAGGCTCAGTCTCGGCACGCGACCATGTTGGCGGCACGGCACCAAAGCAAGTCAAGGCCGCGATTAAACGCCTAAAAAAACAAATTAAATAAATATACGGATAAAACGTATATGAAATTTCTGATTAAATTGATTCTGGGTCTTGGCCTGTTGGGCGTTATTGCCGCCGGGATAGTCGTGATTGTGTTAGTGAATCTCGATCCGAATGATTATACAGATACCATCACCCGCAAAGTAAAGGAGGCGACGGGACGCGACTTGCGCATAGCGGGGAATGTCGGACTTACTTTTTATCCTTGGTTGGGCATTGACCTTGAAGGCATGAGTTTGAGCAATACCGCAGACTTTAGTGATACCCCATTCTTACAGGCCAAAGCTATCAAGATGCGGGCAAAGTTATTGCCGTTACTACTACAAAACAAACTGGAGATGGACACGCTCATCCTGCATGGCGTGACTATCAATCTGGCAAAAAATGCAAGCGGCGCAACTAACTGGGACGATTTCGTCAAGACTAAAACAAATGATGGCGCAAGCGGTGATCAGGCAATGCCATCTACGGCATTGGTCTTGGGTGGTATTGATATTAAAGACATGAATATTCATTGGGTTGATAAGCAACAAAATGTGGAATACAGCATTAGCAACGCAAATATCGGCACGGGCGAATTAAAACTGGGCGAACCCATAACAATCACTGCCACCTTAAATGCGTCTGCTTCAAAGCCAGCACTGTCTACAGTCATCAAGTTTACTGGCACGGCCGCCTATGCAGATAGCGGCAATGTTTTAGCATTGCAACCGGTATTATTCGAGGCAAACGTCAAAGGCAAGGAGATACCCGGGGGACAAACCGTCGTCAAATTAAGCACGGAGATTAATGTTGATTTTAATAACGATACGGCACAGATAAAAGCACTTAAGTTAAACGCATTCGATACGAATGTAGCAGGCCGCATTGAAGCCGCGAGGATACTTTCAGGTAAGCCACAGATCACTGGCAATCTTGATGTTAATGCAGCCGACCTGCCGCAGCTTTTCAAGATTCTTGAGATTGAACCGCTCGCGGGTCAACTGGCAACAATACCAGACAAAACACTCAAATTGAGTGTTACATTCAGCACTGATATGGACAGCAATGACTTAACCATTTCAAAGTTGGATATCAATGCGTTGGGTAATAAAATTAATACTGAAATAGTGGCGCGCGATATTAAATCTGCAACCCCTGCGGCCACAGGCAAGCTGAACGCGAGCGGCTCGGATTTGCCAACATTGATTAAAATTGCCGCACAATTTGTCGGTAACGACAAACAGGACTTAAATGTGCTGTCCAGACAGCTTAAATCGGCCCCAAAATCATTTGACATAAAAACAGAATTTGATGCGGATCTAAAAACAGGTGCTGTCGATATTCCACACCTTTCGATTAAGGTATTGGGGATGGTTGCAAGTGCCAGGTTGAATGCCAAACAAGTCAGGCGCGATACCCCCGCTCTTAGCGGTGAGATGAAGGTCAACGGTGCTGACTTACCTTTACTCATGCAGGTTGTGAGTACGTTTCAACCTGAAGATAGCGCATTACCGACCTTGGCGCAGGAGCTTGGCAGATTAAAAGACAAGCAGTTTAATGTCGATACACGTTTCAGTATCGATATGCAGTCCGGCCGGATCGATGTACCGGCACTTACCGCTAAGGCGCTGGGTTTTAAGATCAGCGGTAGTCTACAAGGCAACAATAGCCACAAAAATAGCGGCAAGATGGAGGGCAAGTTTGCGCTTGTTGGCAAAACACCTAAGCCGCTGTTACGCGCGCTGGGACAGGCCCCGCTTGCCGAAGTATTGCAATCAATCAACCTTGATGCGAGTATCCGCGGGAATACGAACAATCTGAACTTGCAACCATTGTCTTTAGACGTTGTCTTTGCGGGCAAGAAGATACCCAACTCACCGGTTAAGTTGTCAGTCAAGGCCGACTCAGATATTGATTTGAAGCGCGAAACATTGGCATTAAATAGCCTATCAGTCGCGGGGCTTGGTTTGGATCTTAAGGGTGCGCTTAAAGTGACACATTTCAAAACAGAGCCGACAATTTCTGGCGAGATAAACCTCGCGCCTTTTGATTTGCGGCAATTCATGAAAACCTTGAATCAGCCGCTACCAAAGACGACTGATCCCGATGTATTAAAACGAGTCGCATTGGCGGCATCGTTTACCGGAAGCACGGCTAGTCTTTCTGTAACCCGGTTGCGCGCAGAATTAGACAAGACCAAGCTACAAGGCGATATAAACCTTAAGCGTTTTTCGCCTTTGGACCTCGAATTTGGGTTGGATGTGGATAAATTAAACGCCGATCATTATTTGCCACCAGCGGCTGACAAAACAAAAGTAGCAACACCCGAGATGGCAACGGCTGGTGTCGCCACAAAAATCCCGCTGGAGACCTTGCAAAACATCAAGATCAAGGGTGATTTTGTGATGAGCGAATTTATTATTTCAAATGCTAAGCTAACGGACCTGGCGTTGGGTATGCGTGCCGACAATGGCACCATTAAATTAGCCCCGGTCGCAGCAAAACTCTATGGTGGCACCTATGCGGGCGATATAAATCTGGATGCAACAGGTAAAGAGCCGGCGCTTGCCATTAACAGCCGTCTTACGGGTGTACAGATAGAGCCGCTGTTGGCTGATGTCACCAGCACAACACTATTGTCAGGTGAGGCCAATATCAAACTGGCTTTAACCTCATCTGGCGCAGATACGAATGTATTGAAAAGCAGATTATCAGGTTCTGGCGATATAGTATTTAATAATGGCATCCTCAAAGGCGTTGATATTGGCAAGGTATTGCGGCAACTTGAATTGATGATTGAGTCCAAGCGTTTTAGTGCCTTCGATATAAAAGGTGACACGCTATTCAACGCGCTGACTGCCACGCTGAATATAAACAACGGCATTGTTGAGAACAATGATCTGCTGTTGTCGGCCTCTGGGTTTAAGGTCACGGGTGACGGCCACCTGATCAATCTTAACGATCAGACTTGGCAATACAATTTGAACGTGGCCGCCGACTCCGCGAACGTGGTGGCAGATGGCAACCGCTATAATCTTGGCGGCTACAGCCTGCCGATTAAATGCCGCGGTCTGGTGGCTGATATGAAATGTCTGCCGGATGCAAGCGAGATTGCCAAGGAAGTCTTGAAAGGTATTGTGCAAGACAAAGTGCAAGACCTGATCGGTGATAAGCTGGATAAATTGGGCATAAAAATACCGGGCCTTAAGAAAAAGTCCGCACCCGCACAAGAACCCGCTCCAGAGCAACCCGGGCAACCCGCGACGGAACCTGTTCCCGAGCAACCAGAGCAACCGGCAGATCCGGTTGATGATCTGATCAATAAAGGTGCTAAAAAATTGCTTGATAAATTATTTTAGTGCGCAATATTCATGCTGAAGGAAAAATTTTCAGATCGCCTCCTGGCCTGGTTCAAGTTACATGGCCGTCATGATTTGCCTTGGCAATTAAAACGTACACCTTATCGTGTCTGGGTCTCCGAGATCATGTTGCAACAGACGCAGGTGGCAACCGTTATTCCCTATTTCAATAAATTTCAAGATGCCTTCCCCGATGTCGTAAGTTTAGCTGAGGCAAAACCGGATGCTGTCTTGCATTATTGGACCGGGCTAGGGTACTACGCCCGCGCCAGAAATATGCACAAAGCGGCTAACATAATAGTCGAGAAACACCAGGGACGATTACCAACAACAATCAAGGCATTGACAAGTTTACCGGGTATCGGTCGCTCTACTGCGGGCGCGATATTAGCGTTGGCCTGCGGCCTGCGCCATCCCGTTTTAGATGGCAATGTCAAACGGGTATTGAGTCGTTATCACGGTGTTGCTGGCGCGCCTTCCCAGCAAGCGTTTGCATCAACGCTGTGGTCTTATGCCGAACAACACACACCCGACCAATGTGTGAGTCACTACACGCAGGCAATCATGGATCTAGGCGCGACGCTCTGCACGCGCAACCAGCCCGATTGTGTGCATTGTCCATTAAAGCGTGATTGTTTTGCGCACAAGACTAAGCGGCAACATGAATTTCCCGGGTTGCAACCAAAAGCAAAATTACCCCATCGCGAAACAATATTCGCTATTATTGAAAATAGTCGCGGTCAGTTTTTGTTAGAACAACGACCGGCAAGTGGTATATGGGGCGGACTTTGGTGTTTTCCAGAGTTTGTAACGGACAAAACGCTTGAGCGTTCTATATTTGAACAATATGGTTACAGGGTAAGCGATAAAATTGAATATAAAAACGTCAAGCATACATTTACGCACTTCCATTTGTTGATAAGGCCTGTGCATGTAAAATTAAAAGGATCGGCAAACAGAATAAAAAATGCAAAATTATCAACCTGGCTGAGCCTTGAAGATGAGACAAAGCGGGGTTTCCCGGCACCAGTAGTCGCCATCCTGAAAGGCTTACACACAAACAAGAGGACCTATTAAATGAGCCGTAATGTACACTGTATCAAACTCAATAAAGAGGCCGAGGGCTTAGCGGCCTTGCCGTACCCGGGTGAATTAGGCAAACGCATTTATGCAGCGGTTTCCAAGGAAGCCTGGCACATGTGGTTGGGACACCAGACCATGTTGATTAATGAATATCGTTTGACACCGATAGAGCCGAAAGCACGAAAATTCCTCGAAGAAGAAATGGAGAAATACTTTTTCGGTGCGGGTTCAGAAAAACCGAAAGAATTTAGCCAACCGGAATAACAGCACCGTATATTCCACTTTAGGAAATGCGTGCCTGTTTCACTCGGCCTTGGCTCAGAGGATGTCTTGACAACCGTTCTTGAGTCGCGCCCCATAATGCGAGATCTTTGTACAAAACACCGCACTTGAAGGTTTTTTATCCCGGCAATGGCTCAATTTTCAGCCACTGGGTGTGGGTTGAGTCGGGTCGGACCGGGCTGGGTTGAGTCGGGCTGGGTCGGGTTGGTGTGGGCTGAGTTGGGTGGGCTGAGTTGGGTGGGCCGGGTTGGCTCGGACAAGTATCGCTTTAATGCAAAGGTACGAATGCCTGCCAGGTTTAATGATGCCGTTGACACCCACCCCGCAGTCTTTATATTATCATCAACAGTCCATTAAATTCAATAATATAGCAACCATTAAACGCCCGAGAGGCCATAACCAGGAAATCATCCATGCCAAGCAAAACCATCACCATCAACCCGCAAGCAGGCGAGACTCGTCACATCAGGGCCGAAGTCAGTCACCATTACCGCATCACCGATATAGACAACCACACGCTCAAACCCAATGTTCTGGCTATCCGTGAAGACAATGACCTTGTCTTACGCTACGCCGATGGCACGGCCGTCATCCTTGAAGACTTCTTTACGGCCTGTGTTGATGATTCAACATCCTGCCAAGTCGCCTTGCCGCATCATCAAGACAGCGCAGATGGCAATGGCGAGTATGTCATCACCCCGGCCACGCAAGGTACGGCCTTGAGTGACGGCAGTATCTTTCTCTATGTCCAGGCCCATGACCAGGGCGCGTTGCAAACACTGCTGGCATTGGCCGCGGGTAACGGCGAGCTTGAAAGCATCTTAAACCAACAACTTGCGGGTGATGTCATGATGTCCACCGAGACAACAACCGCCGACAGTGGCGATGGCGGCATCGGTAGCGGGACACTGCTCGGTGCCTTGGGCGTACTCGGTGCGGTCGGCGGCGTTGCTGCCGCCGCGGGCGGTGGGGGCAGTAGCGGTGGTGGTAGCACGTCCACACCTGCGAGCGGTGATGGCGGCGGCGACACGCCCACCCCCGTTGGCTTTACCGTAAGCGGTGCTGTCACGGCTGGCTCGGTGATTACTAACCATGGCCTGAAAGTGAGTGTTTACGATGCGAATGGCAATCTACTTGGCACAACTTCGGACGACAATCCGGTCGGCAAGAATGGTAGCTATTCCATCACCATCACCCGCGCCTATGACGGCCTTATCCTGATTAAGGTCATAGACACCAACGCCGCCGCCGACTATCGAGACGAAGCAACGAATGCAGATAAAGACTTGACCAGCGACTTACGGGTGATTGTTGAGGCTCCGGCCGCTGGTGGAAGCAAGACGGCCAATATCAACCCCTTGACCGAGCTTGCCACGCGCAAAGTTGGTCTTGCCGGTGGTGATAACGGTGCCTCTGCAACCAGTATCACGGACATCACTCCCGAAGCCGTCACCGATGCACAAGCCGCGGTTGCCAAGTCCTTTGGCATCACGGGCAAGGATGATGATAATACCAAGGCCGCCGATGACCTGGTATCGAGCCCGGTCAAGCTGACGGTGGATAAAGACGGCAAGCCGGCTCCAACGACCGGCGAGGATGCGCCCAACAATTACGGCAAGGCATTGGCGGCGGTCTCGGGTGTAGAAGAAGGCGAGTCAAAAACAACAGACGAAGTCCTGGAAGACTTGGTAGATGAAATAACTGAAGAGGGCTTGTCGCCTGATGCTGCCAAGCGTCTGGAGGATGGTGCGACGAGTGCGAGTACCGATATTGAACTGACTGTTGACGACACGCCCCCAACCATCAGTGCGGTGACCATTAGCAATCCAGCCTCAGGCACGGCGTTTGTGGCGAATGAAGTCATCACCATCACGGTGCGCTTTAGTGAAGCGGTTGTTGTTGACACCACAGGCGGCACGCGCACGCCATCGATAGGCATCGTCATCGACACCGCCACCGTCCAGGCCAGCTATAAAAGCGGCAGTGGTAGCACGACGTTGGTGTTCCAATACCAGGTACAAGCCGGTGAAAACGATGCTGATGGCATCAGTATTGCCGAGAACAGTCTTAACTTAAACGGCGGCACCATCCAAGACATCGCGGGGAATGATGCCAACCGTGACCATGATGCCGTTGTCGCCGATACGACTAAGGCGGTTGACACCACGACCACGGCGGATGTGATCACCACGACAGTCGAGATTACAGGGGCGACGGATAATGTTGGCAGCAATGCCGCGGACGTGCTTGCTTCCCCAACGGATTTAGACACTGGCAATACCACCAACGATGCCACCCCGACCTTAAGCGGTACCATTAGCGCGCCCCTGGCCACCAATGAAGTCGTACAAGTTTACAACAACGGCGTATTACTCGGCACGGCCACCGTAGACGGTCAGAACTGGACTTACACACAAACCCCGACCTTGAGCCATGGCACGACCGCCAGCTACAGCGTTCAGGTGGTCAATACAGACAGCAACACCTTTGGTGTCCCCGCCACCTTTACCTTGACCATCGACACCCGCGCGCCATCGGCACCTGGTCTGGCCTTGGCCGATGACACTAACATCGCTGATGGTATTACTTCCGATCCGACTATGACGGTGAGGAACATTGAAGCAGGTGCCACTTGGGAGTATTCAACAGACAGCGGCACGAACTGGAACCCAGGCACGGGCACCACCTTTGAACTAACCAACCCCAGCTACGAAGCGGGTGCGATACAGGTACGCCAAACTGATGCGGCGGGTAATAGATCACGCGTGGGCACGACCACGTTGATTACCATAGACACCGAGGCCCCGACTATCACAGGTGCGCCAACGATTAGCTCTGATGCGGGTACGGATAATACTTACAAGGCAGGCGATTTTATTGAGATAACGGTGACTTTTAATGAGGATGTCGTTGTCACCGGCACGCCGACCATCAGCATCGTCATTGGCACCACTCCCCGCACGGCCAGCTATAAAAGCGGCAGTGGCGGCAGAGTGCTGACCTTCCAATACCAGGTACAAGACGGTGATAACGATGCGGGTGGTATCAGTATTACTCGGGGCAATCTTAACTTAAACGGTGGCACGATTACCGACATCGCGGGCAACCCTGCCGCTCTCACCCATGCGGCAGTGGTAGACAATAATGCCCATCAGGTTGATGCAATCAATGACGGCCCGGCGGTCTTCCAGATAGATGGCAACCTGGTGGTGGGCCAGCAACTAACAGCGACCACGGTCACTGCCGATCCAGATGGCAATGGGGTATTTACCTATCAATGGCAACGCTCGGCCGATGGTGTTGCCTGGAGCAACATCGGTATCAACAGTATCAACTACACCGTCGCCGATGCCGATCAGGGCCAGCGGATACGGGTGAGTGTGACTTACACTGATGGCGAGGATTATGACGAGAGTGTAACGGTAGCCACCCCGACCCCGACTGCTACCGTGACCGACATCAATAACGAGGCACCTGTCTTTAGCTCAACCGCAAATGGGATAACCCTGACCGAGGGTACGGAATATGCGACAGACGCGGCGGTTTATACGGCGGCCGCGACACCCGATGTGGCAGGTGATAACGTTGTCTACAGTCTGAAGGCGGGTGCTGATGCGACAGATTTCGACATAGACCCTGCCACTGGCGTGGTAACGTTCAAGGCGGATACGACACCGGATCATGATGCGGGCGATACCGCATATCGCTTTACCGTTATAGCCACGGCAACCGAGACGGTGGCAGGAGGTGCCGACCGGGTGCAAAGTGCTGAGCAGGTCATCACTGTGTTGGTGACCGACATCAATAACGAGGCACCTGTCTTTAGCTCAACCGCAAATGGGATAACCCTGACCGAGGGTACGGAATATGCGACAGACGTGGCGGTCTATACGGCGGCCGCGACACCCGATGTGGCAGGTGCTAACGTTGCCTATAGTCTGAAGGCGGGTGCTGATGCGACAGATTTCGACATAGACCCTGCCACTGGCGTGGTAACGTTCAAGGCGGATACGACACCCGATCATGATGCGGGCGATACCGCATATCGCTTTACCGTTATAGCCACGGCAACCGAGACGGTGGCAGGAGGTGCCGACCGGGTGCAAAGTGCTGAGCAGGTCATCACTGTGTTGGTGACCGACATCAATAACGAGGCACCTGTCTTTAGCTCAACCGCAAATGGGATAACCCTGACCGAGGGTACGGAATATGCGACAGACGCGGCGGTTTATACGGCGGCCGCGACACCCGATGTGGCAGGTGCTAACGTTGCCTATAGTCTGAAGGCGGGTGCTGATGCGACAGATTTCGACATAGACCCTGCCACTGGCGTGGTAACGTTCAAGGCGGATACGACACCCGATCATGATGCGGGCGATACCGCATATCGCTTTACCGTTATCGCCACGGCAACCGAGACGGTGGCAGGAGGTGCCGACCGGGTGCAAAGTGCTGAGCAGGCCGTCACTTTGGCGGTAGTTGACATCAATAACGAGGCACCTGTCTTTAGCTCAACCGCAAATGGGATAACCCTGACCGAGGGTACGGAATATGCGACAGACGTGGCGGTCTATACGGCACAAGCGACACCCGATGTGGCAGGTGCTAACGTTGTCTACAGTCTGAAGGCGGGTGCTGATGCGACAGATTTCGACATAGACCCTGCCACTGGCGTGGTAACGTTCAAGGCGGATACGACACCGGATTATGATGCGGGCGATACCGCATATCGCTTTACCGTTATAGCCACGGCAACCGAGACGGTGGCAGGAGGTGCCGACCGGGTGCAAAGTGCTGAGCAGGTCATCACTGTGTTGGTGACCGACATCAATAACGAGGCACCTGTCTTTAGCTCAACCGCAAATGGGATAACCCTGACCGAGGGTACGGAATATGCGACAGACGTGGCGGTTTATACGGCGGCCGCGACACCCGATGTGGCAGGTGCTAACGTTGCCTATAGTCTGAAGGCGGGTGCTGATGCGACAGATTTCGACATAGACCCTGCCACTGGCGTGGTAACGTTCAAGGCGGATACGACACCCGATCATGATGCGGGCGATACCGCATATCGCTTTACCGTTATCGCCACGGCAACCGAGACGGTGGCAGGAGGTACCAACCGCATACAAAGTGCTGAGCAGGCCGTCACTTTGGCGGTAGTTGACATCAATGACAACCCGCCCGTATTTAGCTCAACCGCAAATGGGATAACCCTGACCGAGGGTACGGAATATGCGACAGACGCGGCGGTTTATACGGCGGCCGCGACACCCGATGTGGCAGGTGATAACGTTGTCTACAGTCTGAAGGCGGGTGCTGATGCGACAGATTTCGACATAGACCCTGCCACTGGCGTGGTAACGTTCAAGGCGGATACGACACCGGATTATGATGCGGGCGATACCGCATATCGCTTTACCGTTATAGCCACGGCAACCGAGACGGTGGCAGGAGGTGCCGACCGGGTGCAAAGTGCTGAGCAGGTCATCACTGTGTTGGTGACCGACATCAATAACGAGGCACCTGTCTTTAGCTCAACCGCAAATGGGATAACCCTGACCGAGGGTACGGAATATGCGACAGACGCGGCGGTTTATACGGCGGCCGCGACACCCGATGTGGCAGGTGCTAACGTTGCCTATAGTCTGAAGGCGGGTGCTGATGCGACAGATTTCGACATAGACCCTGCCACTGGCGTGGTAACGTTCAAGGCGGATACGACACCCGATCATGATGCGGGCGATACCGCATATCGCTTTACCGTTATCGCCACGGCAACCGAGACGGTGGCAGGAGGTGCCGACCGGGTGCAAAGTGCTGAGCAGGCCGTCACTTTGGCGGTAGTTGACATCAATAACGAGGCACCTGTCTTTAGCTCAACCGCAAATGGGATAACCCTGACCGAGGGTACGGAATATGCGACAGACGCGGCGGTTTATACGGCGGCCGCGACACCCGATGTGGCAGGTGATAACGTTGTCTACAGTCTGAAGGCGGGTGCTGATGCGACAGATTTCGACATAGACCCTGCCACTGGCGTGGTAACGTTCAAGGCGGATACGACACCGGATTATGATGCGGGCGATACCGCATATCGCTTTACCGTTATAGCCACGGCAACCGAGACGGTGGCAGGAGGTGCCGACCGGGTGCAAAGTGCTGAGCAGGTCATCACTGTGTTGGTGACCGACATCAATAACGAGGCACCTGTCTTTAGCTCAACCGCAAATGGGATAACCCTGACCGAGGGTACGGAATATGCGACAGACGTGGCGGTCTATACGGCGGCCGCGACACCCGATGTGGCAGGTGCTAACGTTGCCTATAGTCTGAAGGCGGGTGCTGATGCGACAGATTTCGACATAGACCCTGCCACTGGCGTGGTAACGTTCAAGGCGGATACGACACCCGATCATGATGCGGGCGATACCGCATATCGCTTTACCGTTATAGCCACGGCAACCGAGACGGTGGCAGGAGGTGCCGACCGGGTGCAAAGTGCTGAGCAGGTCATCACTGTGTTGGTGACCGACATCAATAACGAGGCACCTGTCTTTAGCTCAACCGCAAATGGGATAACCCTGACCGAGGGTACGGAATATGCGACAGACGCGGCGGTTTATACGGCGGCCGCGACACCCGATGTGGCAGGTGCTAACGTTGCCTATAGTCTGAAGGCGGGTGCTGATGCGACAGATTTCGACATAGACCCTGCCACTGGCGTGGTAACGTTCAAGGCGGATACGACACCCGATCATGATGCGGGCGATACCGCATATCGCTTTACCGTTATCGCCACGGCAACCGAGACGGTGGCAGGAGGTGCCGACCGGGTGCAAAGTGCTGAGCAGGCCGTCACTTTGGCGGTAGTTGACATCAATAACGAGGCACCTGTCTTTAGCTCAACCGCAAATGGGATAACCCTGACCGAGGGTACGGAATATGCGACAGACGTGGCGGTCTATACGGCACAAGCGACACCCGATGTGGCAGGTGCTAACGTTGTCTACAGTCTGAAGGCGGGTGCTGATGCGACAGATTTCGACATAGACCCTGCCACTGGCGTGGTAACGTTCAAGGCGGATACGACACCGGATTATGATGCGGGCGATACCGCATATCGCTTTACCGTTATAGCCACGGCAACCGAGACGGTGGCAGGAGGTGCCGACCGGGTGCAAAGTGCTGAGCAGGTCATCACTGTGTTGGTGACCGACATCAATAACGAGGCACCTGTCTTTAGCTCAACCGCAAATGGGATAACCCTGACCGAGGGTACGGAATATGCGACAGACGTGGCGGTTTATACGGCGGCCGCGACACCCGATGTGGCAGGTGCTAACGTTGCCTATAGTCTGAAGGCGGGTGCTGATGCGACAGATTTCGACATAGACCCTGCCACTGGCGTGGTAACGTTCAAGGCGGATACGACACCCGATCATGATGCGGGCGATACCGCATATCGCTTTACCGTTATCGCCACGGCAACCGAGACGGTGGCAGGAGGTACCAACCGCATACAAAGTGCTGAGCAGGCCGTCACTTTGGCGGTAGTTGACATCAATGACAACCCGCCCGTATTTAGCTCAACCGCAAATGGGATAACCCTGACCGAGGGTACGGAATATGCGACAGACGCGGCGGTTTATACGGCGGCCGCGACACCCGATGTGGCAGGTGATAACGTTGTCTACAGTCTGAAGGCGGGTGCTGATGCGACAGATTTCGACATAGACCCTGCCACTGGCGTGGTAACGTTCAAGGCGGATACGACACCGGATTATGATGCGGGCGATACCGCATATCGCTTTACCGTTATAGCCACGGCAACCGAGACGGTGGCAGGAGGTGCCGACCGGGTGCAAAGTGCTGAGCAGGTCATCACTGTGTTGGTGACCGACATCAATAACGAGGCACCTGTCTTTAGCTCAACCGCAAATGGGATAACCCTGACCGAGGGTACGGAATATGCGACAGACGTGGCGGTCTATACGGCACAAGCGACACCCGATGTGGCAGGTGCTAACGTTGCCTATAGTCTGAAGGCGGGTGCTGATGCGACAGATTTCGACATAGACCCTGCCACTGGCGTGGTAACGTTCAAGGCGGATACGACACCCGATCATGATGCGGGCGATACCGCATATCGCTTTACCGTTATAGCCACGGCAACCGAGACGGTGGCAGGAGGTGCCGACCGGGTGCAAAGTGCTGAGCAGGTCATCACTGTGTTGGTGACCGACATCAATAACGAGGCACCTGTCTTTAGCTCAACCGCAAATGGGATAACCCTGACCGAGGGTACGGAATATGCGACAGACGTGGCGGTCTATACGGCGGCCGCGACACCCGATGTGGCAGGTGCTAACGTTGTCTACAGTCTGAAGGCGGGTGCTGATGCGACAGATTTCGACATAGACCCTGCCACTGGCGTGGTAACGTTCAAGGCGGATACGACACCGGATCATGATGCGGGCGATACCGCATATCGCTTTACCGTTATAGCCACGGCAACCGAGACGGTGGCAGGAGGTGCCGACCGGGTGCAAAGTGCTGAGCAGGCTGTCACTTTGGCGGTAGTTGACATCAATGACAACCCGCCCGTATTTAGCTCAACCGCAAATGGGATAACCCTGACCGAGGGTACGGAATATGCGACAGACGTGGCGGTCTATACGGCACAAGCGACACCCGATGTGGCAGGTGCTAACGTTGCCTACAGTCTGAAGGCGGGTGCTGATGCGGCCGATTTCGACATAGACCCTGCCACTGGCGTGGTAACGTTCAAGGCGGATACGACACCGGATCATGATGCGGGCGATACCGCCTACAGGTTTACGGTGATAGCCACGGCAACCGAGACGGTGCCTGGCGGGGCTAACCGCGTACAGACGGCGCAACAAGATGTCACCCTCACGGTCATCGATTCATTGGCACTTATCATCAGCTCATCTGCTAATGCGGACCGTCTGAATGAAGGTATCCAGTATGGCGCAACCCTCCCCGTCTATACCGGCCAGACACAATATGCCCAAGGCGCACTCACCTGGTCGCTCGGCGGCGACGATGCTACGTTATTTACTATCGATTCGAGCACTGGCGCAATCACCTTCCAACATGGTCTAACCCCCGATTATGACGAACAGACCGAGTTTTCCTTATCCATCACCGCATCGGATGCCAGCGGACAGACCGCCACAAAAGACATCACCATCGGGATAGTCGACCAACCTGAACCATCGGTGAATGTAAGTCCGGCAAGTAGTTGGACTGATCCAGATGCAAAGAACTGGGGTGACATTCAACATTGGCAGAGCAAGGCGGGTAGCTATTCATATATTGACAAGCCTGATCCTAAAACCAGCGCCGCTAATCCGGCTGCTACACAAGACAGCGCGCAACAAGCGGCGACCGGTCCGTCCTCGGTAGCCGACAGTTTTCAGGATCGGATCAATCTAGCCGAGGCCCGTAGCAATTTTCCGGATCTAAAAGGCGGTGGCTACAGCGTTGTCATCATAGACACTGGCGTGGATATAGACCATGGTCTGTATGGGTCGCGCCTGGTGTTGGGGCATAGCTTTGATGGGCAGAAGGATATTCAAGACCAACACAATCATGGCGGCCCGATTGCCTCCATCATCGCCGGGCAAGTGGCCCTTGGCCAGTTCAAGGGCGGCCTGGCACCGGATGTGAATATCATTTCACTAAATATTCATATAGGTAGAGACGACGACATACATTCGTTGGGCATCCGAAATGCATTAGCCTGGGTGATACAAAATGCGGTTGGGCTGAATATCGTGGCCGTAAATTTTTCACTCGCTCCATCAATTGACGATCCGGTTGATCATGCGTTTGCAGATGTTAACAACTCCGGTGTTGCAGATGAATTTCAGGTACTGGCACGGCTGGGTGTGACCGTGGTGGCCGCTGCTGGGAACGGATATAACGAACAAGAATACTTTGGGGATTTAACAGTAGAAGAAAAAGAAAAAACCTCAAATTATGCGGTTGATCCCAACACAATCGCCGTCGGTGCGCTGAGCAAAGATGGTGATCTGACCGATTTTACCCGGCGTGATGACCATGTGATTTTCGCGCCAGGTGAACAATTGTACGTAGCCTCGGAATACGGCGACTTTCATACAGACAGCGGCACCTCTTTCGCCGCCCCGATTATTACCGGTGCGGTTGTGTTGGCCCAACAACTGGCTGAAGAAAAAATCGGCCGACGGCTGACTATAAACGAACTACAAAGATTGCTGGTGACCGACAATACCAATACGGTCACAAACAACGGCAAGACCTATAAAACATTCGACTTAAACGACTTTTTAGAGGCAGTAAATGATTATGCGCTTGTGGTTGCGGTGCAAAATGATTTACCAGACAGCCGCACAGCAGTTGAGCAAAGCCCCGAGCGGGCGCTGACGTTCCAGGAACTGGATCAGATGGATGGCGTGATTGATGCAAAGCCTGGCACGCCAGACAAGGCCGATGCGGTTGATGTGGACTGGTATAAGCTGGATCTGGATGCGGGGACCTACAAGCTGATCCTGCAAGCACTTGGTGCCCTCAATTCCGATCGCCTCGACCCGCGCTTAGATGTTTATGTGCCAGCCACCGGCCAGACCTTCATCAATGATGATCATTATTTGACCACAGCACCGGTGTTGCTTGACAAGCGCGATGCGGCTATCACCTTTACCCTAAACGAAGCACAGACGGTGTATGTCCGCGCTTCGGCAACGCTTGTTGATTCAGGCCGAGCAGGCGATAAAACCGGGGCTTACCGGTTTCATATCACCCGCGCCAAGCTCGCTGACGGGGCTGTGCCTGCCATCACGGCCGCGGCGAAGTCATTTGATCTGGCATCCTTTGAAACAGCGGTATTGCGTCTTAGGAATCTAAAAGCGGGCATGACCTATACCTTGCGCTATAAATTCACCCCGGCTGCTGCTGATGGCTTGCCAGAGGTAATTGCCTCCAGCAATATATTACCCAACTATACCGCCACCGGTCTTTATCAGCGGCTTGATGCGCGGCTGACGGCACCAGATGGTAAGACCGAGCTGCCGCTTGTGTTACATGCAGTACCCAACGGGCCGGCTGCGGCGGCCAGCAAATATGGGTTTGATGGGTTTGTCTCAACCAGCTTTAGCGTGCCGGTTGATGGCACGTATCGCCTGCGACTGGCCGACCCAACCGGCCGCGCCTGGGATTATGAGATTGCCTTGATCGAGACCTATGCCTTGCCAGCGAATGTGATAAACGGTACAGATGGTGCCGATGAACTGTTTGGTACTTATGGTGACGATACCTTAAACGGCGAGGGTGGCAATGATCGCTTATATGGTGGGGCGGGGCGTGATCAGTTGTTCGGCAATCAGGGGGATGACCGGCTTTACGGCGGAGCGGGGGCCGACTTGTTAAATGGCGGGGATGGGGTTGACTGGGTGTCTTACATTGCATCGCCAGTGGGGGTTGTGGTCAATCTGGCAACGGGTACTGGTGCGGGTGGGAATGCCGAAGGCGATACGCTTCAAAACATAGAATATATTATCGGTTCCTGGTTTGATGATGTGCTGACCGGCGATGATGGCAACAACCTCTTTCTCGGTCTGTCTGGTGCCGATACGATTGATGGCGGCGATGGCCTTGATCAGGCCAGCTATGATTCATCTCGACACGGGGTGAGGGTTGATCTCTCGGACGGTCAGCCAGAGACAGGCGGCGATGCCGAGGGTGATACGCTTAAAAACATAGAAAATATTATCGGCTCCTGGTTTGATGATGTGTTGACTGGCGATGACGATGTCAACACTATAGCCGGTGAGGCTGGCAATGACACGCTCATCGGGGGGGCTGGCAATGACGTTCTTACCGGCGGTGCCGGTAATGACCGGCTTAGCGGTGGTGCGGGGAATGACAGGATCGACGGCGACGTTGGAGCCGACTTGTTAAATGGCGGGGATGGGAATGACAGGCTCATCGGCGGGGCTGATGCGGATAGGTTAGTATTGAACATCAGATTCGGTAGGCGGGCCGTAGACACCGACACCTTAAACGGCGGCGCGGGGAATGACACCTTAACTGGCGGTGCGGGTGCGGATAAGTTTGTACTGAACCAGACGGCCACGGCCGCAGACACAGACACCGTCACCGACTTTGATTCGGCCGAGGGCGACCGCATTCAAATTGATACCGTGACTGGCGCTGAGACAACGCTGGCCGACTTGGGTCTGGCAGTTTTAGATAACGGCTCCCATGCCAATATCACCAACACGGACGGTAGTGTGGTCTATATGACTATCCAAAACATCGATCATGCGCTACTGGCAGACAATGACAATTTCGCCAATTATTTTACGGTAATCTAGGGCGATTGATGGGCTGACCTGTTACCGGCGGGTGGCAATAGTAGCCTGCCTTGCATGATTGCTACAGGCTATATAACCAACCATCAAAACAATTCATTTTGCTTTGATTTTTTTTCAGACTTTATCTCTAGCATGACTCCATATTCTTTCTTTACAGACTTTTTGAAAACAGCAACTGCATTTTTGTGATTTTTAAGAACTGGAAGCCTCTAAAAACCGTACATTTTGTGGTACGATCTGATTCACTTGATGTGGGAGGATTTTGTTTATGCACGCACCTGGATTGTTTGATTTGACGGATCATTTGGCGCGGCTTTCGGCGATGGGATATCCGCTTGAAGCTCTGGACTGTCATGTGAATTTCGAAGCGCTCCGTCCCGTTTTGGTGGCAGCGCTTGGCTATGGGGAACGTCCCAAAGGGGGTCGCCCACCCTATGATGCCGTTGTGATGTTCAAGGTGCTGGTGTTGGCCTCGATGCACAATCTGAGCGATGAGCGGATGGAGTTTCTCATTCGTGACCGTTTCAGTTGGTTGCGGTTCCTGGGATTTCAAATCGGGGAGCCGACACCTGATCAGAAGACGATCTGGCTTTTCAGAGAGAAGCTGACCCAGGCGGGCGTCTTCAAGGCCCTGTTTGCCGCGTTTGAAGCTCAGCTCTGCGCGCGGGGATACAAACCCACCGGCGGTCAGATTGTGGATGCCACGTTGGTCTTTGCCCCGCGCCAGCGGATGACGAAAGAAGAGAAAGCGCGCGCCAAGGCAGGTGAGGCCGCGTCTGACATCTGGCCTGATGATCTGTCCAAGGCAGCGCAGAAAGACACCGATGCGCGTTGGACGGTCAAGTATTCAAAGGTCAAGACGACCAAGGAGGGTGAGGAGGATACTGGCCTTGTCGATATTTCGGTTCCCCACTTTGGCTACAAGAACCACGTGTCCATTGACCGCAAATGGCGCTTCATCCGGGGTGAGACTGGCACGAATGCGGCTCGCTACGACGGGCATGAACTCTCCTCGGTTCTGGACGAGACAAACAGCTCGAAGGCGGTTTGGGCCGATACCGGGTACCGCTCGGCCAGGAATGAGGCTTGGCTGAAGGCGCAAGGGTACCGCTCACACATTCACCGCAAGAAGCCACGCGGCAAACCCATGGCCAGGCATATTCGTCGGGGCAACGCGACACGCTCCGCCATCCGCGCCTGTGTTCGGCTACGAGAAAGGGCCCATGGCTCTGACCATCCGCTCAATCGGCCAAACCCGTGCGAAGGCCCGCATGACCATGGCCAACCTGAGCTACAACTTCCGCCGTCTCATCTTCCACGAGCGACGACAGGCCACAGCCTGACTCCGCCCAAATTCCGGAAATACCCGCCCTGGCAGACCCAAACAGCGCAACACAGCCTCAAATACCACCGATCTTGACCTTCACACCCGCTATGCGGGTGACAACGACTGGTGCTCGCGTCAAAACCCATCCAGAATCAGCGTTGTTCGAGGTCTCCAACCAGTTAGTGTGGTTGGCAAGATATTCATCTCTTATTTCAGGTATTCGTAAGTCATTAGGCACCCTCTCCATTCTAGGATAGATGCTATCAAAACCCTTAAATGGTTCTGCAAGCCTGGCTTTGATCATATCCACATAGTCTGGATTTAGCTCAAACCCAATACCTTGACGTTTTAATTGCTGACACACTCTTA
>CATOTD010000003.1 GCA_951812995.1 uncultured Gammaproteobacteria bacterium
GGTTTTGACGCGAGCACCAGTCGTTGTCACCCGCATAGCGGGTGTGAAGGTCAAGATCGGTGGTATTTGAGGCTGTGTTGCGCTGTTTGGGTCTGCCAGGGCGGGTATTTCCGGAATTTGGACAGAGTCAGGCTGTGGCCTGTCGTCGCTCGTGGAAGATGAGACGGCGGAAGTTGTAGCTCAGGTTGGCCATGGTCATGCGGGCCTTCGCACGGGTTTGGCCGATTGAGCGGATGGTCAGAGCCATGGGCCCTTTCTCGTAGCCGAACACAGGCGCGGATGGCGGAGCGTGTCGCGTTGCCCCGACGAATATGCCTGGCCATGGGTTTGCCGCGTGGCTTCTTGCGATGGATATGTGAGCGGTACCCTTGCGCCTTCAGCCAAGCCTCATTCCTGGCCGAGCGGTACCCGGTATCGGCCCAAACCGCCTTCGAGCTGTTTGTCTCGTCCAGAACCGAGGAGCGTTCATGCCCGTCGTAGCGAGCCGCATTCGTGCCAGTCTCACCCCGGATGAAGTGCCATTTGCGGTCAATGGACACGTGGTTCTTGTACCCAAAGTGTGGGACCGAGATATCGACAAGGCCAGTATCCTCCTCACCCTCCTTGGTCGTCTTGGCCTTTGAATACTTGACCGTCCAACGCGCATCGGTGTCTTTCTGCGCTGCCTTGGACAGATCATCGGGCCAGATGTCAGATGCGGCCTCACCTGCCTTGGCGCGCGCTTTCTCTTCTTTCGTCATCCGCTGGCGCGGGGCAAAGACCAACGTGGCATCCACAATCTGACCGCCGGTCGGTTTGTATCCCCGCGCGCAGAGCTGAGCTTCAAACGCGGCAAACAGGGCCTTGAAGACACCCGCCTAGGTCAGCTTCTCTCTGAAAAGCCAGATCGTCTTCTGATCAGGTGTCGGCTCCCCGATTTGAAATCCCAGGAACCGTAGCCAACTGAAACGGTCACGAATGAGAAACTCCATCCGCTCATCACTCAGATTGTGCATCGATGCCAAAACAAGCACCTTGAACATCACAACGGCATCATAGGGCGGACGACCACCTTTGGGACGTTCCCCATAGCCAAGTGCTTCAACAAGAACTGGGCGAAACACTTCGAAATCAACGTGCCGCTCCAAAACCTCAAGCGGATCTCCCATCGCCGAAAGCCGCGCCAAATGATCCGTCAAATCAAACAATCCAGGTGCGGGCATAAACAAAATCCTCCCACATCAAGTGAATCAGATCGTACCACAAAATGCACGGTTTTTAGAGGCTTCCATGTTTATTGATAAGCAATCGTTTATACTTGAGACTGCTTCAGGAAAACTCGGGGGCGTACTGGCTTCGACGTGGATATGAAAACTGATGGGCATGCCGAGGTGCAGATTACCTCGTAAATACTTCTGCAAACCTTATAGTTGCCAACGAAGACAACTACGCACTAGCGGCTTAATAACCTGTCTTAGTGCCGTCTGCCTGCTGATGTGCTTGTGCACGGTAGGTCTAGGCGTCGACTTTCACAAGACCGCAATGAAACCCGTCCGAGGTGGATTTGTTAAAACTTGATCGGAATCGCGTTCTGTCTTCCCTGCCGGTCGGGTAGCAGAACGTTAAATTAAAGATTCGGCTAAGCATGTAGATCTGATGGCAGAGGATTTGCGGACGCGGGTTCGATTCCCGCCGCCTCCACCAATTAAAAAGGTGAACTAAGATCAGTTCACCTTTTTATGCCCATACCCCGCGCTACAGCCAGAGACCTTTGCATTAAAGTGATATTTGTTTGTTACAATAAGTCCCGCTATTTAAGATTATTGTTCATTTAAGACACCCTTAAAACCCGCCCTTACCAGAACATTAGCCCAGAACAAGTTCAAGTACCCACGATTAAAACTGCATGATTTGCCCGGATTGACAAACCACTGACAAACGCTTGGTGACACATTACATCGAGCACGAGCAAAGACACATACGGACCGTCGGCCATAAAGGCTATGACCCGTTCAAGCTGTTCAAAGCAGTGCGGCGAAGGCAATGGCACAGTAGTCTGAGTGACCCTGTGCTTGAGCATGACTTGGCTGTATGTGCTGACTTCGGATGTGTTGTGATGTTGCTAGCTGGTGATGACAGGAGGAGTTACCCGGCCACACTTGACCCGACCCCGACCACGCTTGACCCACCGTGACTCACTGAAGGCGAGCGGTCTTGGGGATGGGGTCGGCCTTTAAGTGAAGCCACACACTTGAGAAACCGTTAGATGCAATCCAAGCGTTGGGTAATAGCGCAACGCTCAAGCACGCTCAAGCGCAAGTTTCACTTTTATCAGGCACGGTACTTTAGGGCCGACTAGGTGTGGAACCTAGATAAGTGATTTTATTTAGGATGGTTGGATGTGCAAGAGGAGGTTCGACTACCATAAACAACACCCGTTAATTGAATTGTTTGTAGCGAGTTCGACATTTACATGGATGTCCGGCCCATCATGCAAACTTTTTTATAGACAGCAAAGCAAGATAACGTCAACTAAAAATATGCCTTTGACACAAACCAAAATTCGTGGAGAATGATGGCTTAAGTAAAGTCGAAATAAATAAATTTTAAGGATTTTTTACTATGAAACGCCCAACTCAGACGCTGCTATGGATGGGTATGCTTACAATTGTGATGGCTGTTGGTGCTGTATTGTTGGCAGAAACACTTGAAAGAAAAGACGAAGGACAAACCCATCCGATGGCTGTTGGTGCTGTATTGCTGGCAGAAACACTACAACATGCCTATGTATCTAATGTTGTATTCAATTCTATTATTCTCGGTGTTTTCATCATTGCTATCGCGATAAATTTTCGACAAGTGTTGCAACTCTATCCTGATATTAAATGGATAGAAGCCTATCAAAATAATGTGTCAGACTTAAGTGCATTCAGGCCCAAACTCCTCGCTTCCATGGCGAAGATGCTTGAAGGAAAAGAAGATATCGCCATGTCTGCAAGCTCAATGCGTACCATTCTTGATTCAATTCGGGATCGTCTCGAAAATTCGCGTGATCTGTCACGATATTTGATTGGTGTGCTAGTGTTTCTTGGCTTGCTCGGTACCTTTTGGGGACTCATGTCAACGGTTAGTGCGGTTGGTACGCTTATCAGTGATATGTCCGTTGAAGCAAGTGATGGTGCCGCAATTTTTGCAACCCTAAAAACCAATCTCTCAGGCCCGCTGGCCGGTATGGGCGTTGCCTTTTCATCGTCACTGTTTGGACTATCTGGATCATTGATCGTCGGGTTTCTTGATCTACAGGCCGGTCACGCACAAAACCGCTTTGTGAATGATCTTGAAGAATGGCTTTCCAACAGCACGTATATATCTAGTAGCCTCATCAATGATGACGGGGGGGCATTGGGTGCGCCCGCCTATGTTATGGCATTATTGGAGAAAACCGCTGATGCCTTGGAAAAAATGCAGCGCATTAGTGTATCTGAAGATAATCAGCGTGAATTTGTAGCGCAGCAAATGGGCAATATGCGTGGCACATTTGACCGTTTTAACGAACTATTGGGAGAACAAAACAATCGGTTTGACAGATTTAATCAGACCCAGAATGAAATTATCCGCTTGCTTAAAACGGCATCTGAACGCGCACAAAACACACCGGCAGATGAAAAACTGCGTTCTGAATTACGCTTACTCACTAAAACAATCGCCAATACGCTCTCTTCTATTCGAGAGACTCCGTGACAGCAGCGCGGCAACAACGACGTTCTCTTAATATTTGGCCCGGGTTTGTCGATGCAACGGCATCATTGTTAATGGTGGTCGTCTTTGCTTTATTGTTCACTATTATCGGTCATTTGGTGCTTAGCACGGCGTTGAGCAGTCGCGATGAGGCACTTGCAAAATTCAAAAGTCGTGTCAGTCAACTTACCGAGATGCTCTCAATGGAGCAAGCGGAGGCAGCAAAACTCAGACAACGCTTATCGGTAAAAACGGCCAATCTTGACGGCGCTAATAATCAGCTTTCATTACAACGGCAGACTATTCAGGATAAAGAAAAATTACTTGCAGCGCGTGATGCGATTATAACGGACCATCAAAACACCATTGCTACACAGACCGAGATGATTAAAACGCTGGGTATCGAGATTAAAGCACTCATCGCGCTACGTGATCGGATTAAACAAGATCTTACAAAAGAAATTGCCGCGCATGATGTTGTTAAACAGCGCTTGCAAGAAGAGAGTGCGCTTAATATCAAAAGCCTTGCGCAAATGGAATTATTAAATAGACAATTAGAAGAGCTACGCCAACAGTTTGCAGCTTTATCCAATGCACTTGAGATCGCAGAAAAAAATATCGCTGACAAGCAAACAACGATTGATGATCTTGGCTCACGGCTAAATACAGCGTTGGCAAAAAAGGCTCAAAAATTACAAAAATACCGCTCGGAATTCTTTGGTCGTCTACGCGAGGCCTTGAGTCAGTATCCAAATATAAGAATTGATGGCGATCGTTTTATATTCCCATCTGAGCTTTTGTTTGAATCTGGATCAGACAAACTTGGTCGTGATGGGGTACAGCAAGTCAAACAATTAGCAAAGACGCTGGCTGAAATCGCAAAAATAATTCCTGATGATATTGACTGGATATTACGTATCGATGGACATACCGACAAGCGCCCGATTGTAAATAGTCCATACTTTCAATCAAACTGGGAACTCTCCAGTGCCCGGGCCATCAGCATTATTCGTGAGATGATAAACAACGGGATCCCGGCTAATCGCATGGTTGCAGCCGGCTTTGCAGAATATCACCCGGTGGCAACAGCCAACACGCCTGAAGCCTATGCACGTAATCGAAGGATAGAATTAAAGTTGTCGAGCCGTTGACAATGTTCCGCCGTAACAGTTTGGGCTTGATTTGGTGCTCACCGTTCATCAAGAGATGCCAGAACAATAGGCAACACCCTGAGTTTGGGCACAGATAGTTGGGACGTGATTCGCCATTTTGACGGTGATAAAAAATAGTGGTCGTCATAGGCAGGGAGTATTGATCTAACACCTTTGCGCTGAAGCGATACTTGTCCGACTCGACTCGATCCAACCACGCCCAGCTTGCCCCCACCACACCCCAGCCCGATCCGACTTTAGGGAACCTCTATTAATGCAATCACTTTCCAGTTTATTGGCTCAGAGAGGTTAAAAAATAACCAATTGGAGACCTCGAACAACGCTGATTCTGGATGGGTTTTGACGCGAGCACCAGTCGTTGTCACCCGCATAGTGGGTGTGAAGGTCAAGATCGGTGGTATTTGAGGCTGTGTTGCGCTGTTTGGGTCTGCCAGGGCGGGTATTTCCGGAATTTGGGCGGAGTCAGGCTGTGGCCTGTCGTCGCTCGTGGAAGATGAGACGGCGGAAGTTGTAGCTCAGGTTGGCCATGGTCATGCGGGCCTTCGCACGGGTTTGGCCGATTGAGCGGATGGTCAGAGCCATGGGCCCTTTCTCGTAGCCGAACACAGGCGCGGATGGCGGAGCGTGTCGCGTTGCCCCGACGAATATGCCTGGCCATGGGTTTGCCGTGTGGCTTCTTGCGGTGAATGTGTGAGCGGTACCCTTGCGCCTTCAGCCAAGCCTCATTCCTGGCCGAGCGGTACCCGGTATCGGCCCAAACCGCCTTCGAGCTGTTTGTCTCGTCCAGAACCGAGGAGCGTTCATGCCCGTCGTAGCGAGCCGCATTCGTGCCAGTCTCACCCCGGATGAAGCGCCATTTGCGGTCAATGGACACGTGGTTCTTGTACCCAAAGTGCGGAACCGAAATATCGACAAGGCCAGTATCCTCCTCACCCTCCTTGGTCGTCTTGGCCTTTGAATACTTGACCGTCCAACGCGCATCGGTGTCTTTCTGCGCTGCCTTGGACAGATCATCGGGCCAGATGTCAGACGCGGCCTCACCTGCCTTGGCGCGCGCTTTCTCTGCTTTCGTCATCCGCTGGCGCGGGGCAGAGACCAACGTGGCATCCACAATCTGACCGCCGGTCGGTTTGTATCCCCGCGCGCACAGCTGAGCTTCAAACAGGGCCTTGAAGACACCCGCCTGGGTCAGCTTCTCTCTGAAAAGCCAGATCGTCTTCTGATCAGGTGTCGGCTCCCCGATTTGAAATCCCAGGAACCGCAACCAACTGAAACGGTCACGAATGAGAAACTCCATCCGCTCATCGCTCAGATTGTGCATCGAGGCCAAGACCAGCACCTTGAACATCACAACGGCATCATAGGGCGGGCAACCACCTTTGGGACGTTCCCCATAGCCAAGCGCTTCAACAAGAACTGGGCGAAACACTTCGAAATCAACGTGCCGCTCCAAAACCTCAAGCGGATATCCCATCGCCGAAAGCCGCGCCAAATGATCCGTCAAATCAAACAATCCAGGTGCGTGCATAAACAAAATCCTCCCACATCAAGTGAATCAGATCGTACCACAAAATGTACGGTTTTTAGAGGCTTCCACGTTCTTCACTGCACCGCCCCAACTGCGTTTGAGCACAACACCGTCCAGGTATACATAAGGGAAATCACTCCCTATGGGGCGATTACGCCACTCTTCAATCTGCCCATAGATACGCTGGTTGAGCTTTGAAATAGTCCCTAAGCTAACACGGGTACCCCAGAGGGCTGCGGTAATGTCTTCTACACGTTGTACTGAAACACCTGCCAGATACATCTCAATCAGTGCCTCTTCAATTGACGCTACACGGTGCCGATAGCGCTCTATGATGGCCATCTCAAAGGTCTGCTTGCGTAGCTTCGGCATCTTTAACTCAAGCTCTCCAGCCCTTGTGTGGCACTTCCTGGTGTAGCTACCAGACCGGTCGTCTTTGCGCGTCTCAGTGCGTTCGTATCGATCAGCACCCACCAGCGCATCAGCCTCAACGTCCAGAATCTGGTTAAGGGTGTCTTCCACAGTCTTCAGTACCACTTTGTTGAGATGGCCCTGCAGTTCCTGTTCATCAATAGGGACTACATTGTTCAAGTGCTTGCTTGTATCATCGCTCATGGCGACTCTTCTCCTGGTCAAATAAATGGTTATGTCACTTTTTATTTAACCAGATAAAGGGGACCTCTTCAAATTTGCGAAAGATAATTTATGTTATCTCCTTTTCCAAACTCACTTTTTTGCGCGCCAGTAAATTAGCAATTTCGGTGCTGAGTGCTTTGTCGTATTGCACGAGAGGTTGCAGTTTAGCAAACTCGATGGGCACCAGGTGTTCTGTACTTTTCTAACCATAATATCGACAGCAAGGGCCGTAAAACGTAGAAATATTTTTTCAATGGCACATGTGATTTCCTCAAATAGCCGCTGTAATTTGTTTTAGCCATACTTCTATAATGTTGTATGTCCTTATTGACAGAATAGATTTTGTCGAGCAATGCGCGTGCATTCGTTGCAAAATGATTATCATCAATATAAACAATCGGTGAGCGCAACCATTCAATAAATGCCGGATTTAATTTTCGGAACAACCGCAACGATTTTCTAATATCCCAGCCGTTAATATCAATTTCATCGACGATTTTGTATTCAATAACATCGAGCTGCTCTTCCATATCTACCGCCAAGCACCAATCCTTGGGATGGGCGTAGATAGAGCTATTGTCAAAAGTAGTGTCTGACAAGTTAATCATGCGGCTACCTTGTCGTCCTCGTTCACCTCGATTCCATCTTTAAACTTCACGCCTTCAATCACCTTCGCCAGGTGCCTGAAGCCTCTCAATTTGCGCCAGGAATCTTCTGCGCATAATTCCATCTTGTAGATCATCGTCAGCATCGTA
Source organism: uncultured Gammaproteobacteria bacterium (assembly GCA_951812995.1). Classification (GTDB taxonomy): domain Bacteria; phylum Pseudomonadota; class Gammaproteobacteria; order Eutrophobiales; family Eutrophobiaceae; genus UBA7359. Next base: position 7,809 of record CATOTD010000003.1, read on the forward strand.
TTCCGCGTGACACAACCTTTGGCCTGGCGTGTTCTATGCCGGATTGTCGCAAAGCTCGACGGGGTGACATTCGTTGTCCTGATGTGGCTCCAGTGCTCTGCTGGAAAGTCATAAAATGCCAGCAACGCATCACGGTCTTTCGATAAGCATGCCACTGCCTTGGGATACTTGACACCGAAACGTTCCTCAAAGTCATCGAACACCTGCCCTGCGTCAACGCGGCCCTCTGCCATCCAGACCCTGCTTTGCTTTCTCCTGAACAGACTTGGGCAGATAGTTCAGCACATTGCCGGTCTTGTGCATCCAACAACGTTGCACATCAGTCTCTGGATACACTGCCTCAAGGGCTGCCCAGAAACCCAAAGCACCATCGCCAATGGCCAGCTTTGGGGCTACCCCAAGCCTCTTTGTTGCAACGACAACAACACTGCTCGCCAGCGCTGTTTCGATTCCCTGACACCCTCTTCAATCGACATAAAATGCTTCTGACCGCGACTGTTCACGCCGATGATGACCAGGCAACACAATCAACCATCGTCACCTCGAAGACCACTGTAGATGCCATCAGTCCAGATATAGACCCATTCATCAGACACGGAACGTGTACACCATTGCTTGTATGTAGCTTCCCATTGCCGTTTCAAACGACCCACGACATTGGCCGACAGCCCTTTAGCCTCCAGTCCGACAATCGCTTCCAGTGCACTTTGCATCTGACCACTCGAAACACCTTTCAAATAAAGCCAGGGAATCGCCGCATCCAGGGTCGCTGTGCGCCGGATGTAGGGCGGTACAAGCAAAGATTGAAAGCTCGCCGACTCACCCTCACGGCTACGGATATTGGGCACCTCGACGCTGACCTTGCCAACCCCGATGATGCTCTCTCGTTCTGGATGATGACCGCTACGGACAACGTGCTGGCGTACGTCAGCCGTTTTTTGATCATCATAATGCGTCATCAACTCATCTGGCTCTACCTGGACAGCTTCGGTGATTAACTGCTTCGCACCAGATCTGAGTCACTCTGTCAGTGGATCAATGCCCTCTGGTGTACCCAGATCAATCACAGTATTGTTTGTCATGTGTGGCGTACTCCTCTTGTTACTTTTGATTGCTAGACAAAACCGATTCCAGCAAGATACGCCGCATACTTCAACCTATTCAGACCCCAGATTCGGTTATAACTCCCACCTTGATGCAAGGTTGTTTATTTGAAAAAGATATATACATGGAAATTTTTTACAAATAAAAACAAGGCGATAAAACCAAAAAGTCCGCTGTTTAGAGCGATTTAAGCAACGCAAATTAAGGCCTCAAAATTTCTGTTTTTACGGCCGGGGTAATCATGTCAAGTCGTTTAATGCCGCCCCTAATAGATATGGGGAAAGACGCGCCAGAAATGGTTTTCGTATGTATTGACGCAACGTATCAATGTTGACAGAACTAGGTAGCCCCGGCACGTTGTTGATTTTGAAACTGCACTTGATGCAGTCGCGCATAGTGATTACGCAACGCCAGGAGTGCTTGATGTGACCCTTGTTCGACAACCTGTCCTTTATCAAGCACGATAATATGATCTGCCTTTTCAATGGTGGAGAGTCGATGCGCGATAATCAGCGCGGTGCGGCCTTGCTTGACATTTTCCAATGCCGACTGGATATGCCGCTCCGAGCGTGTGTCCAACGATGCGGTCGCTTCGTCCAATATTAACAACTTCGCGTCTTTCAACAAGGCCCGGGCGATGGCTAATCGCTGCCGCTGACCACCTGACAAACGTATGCCATCTGCACCCACGACTGTCGCCATGCCATTGGGTAATGCGTTGATAAATTCCGTTGCACAGGCCGCCTCAGCCGCCGCCAAAACCGCCTCATCCGTAGCGTCTTTCAGATCGCCATAAGCAATATTGTTGCGTACCGTGTCATTAAACAACACAACATCCTGGCTCACATAAGCGATATTTTTACGCAGGGAAGGCAACGTCAATTCGCTTATGTCAATGTCATCGTAATATATTGTGCCTGATGTGAGATCATAAAATCGTGGGATTAAATTAGCCAACGTGGTCTTGCCGCTACCGGATTCACCCACCAGCGCGATGGTCTCTCCCGGCTGGATTGTCAGACTGACCGCGTCTAATGCGGCCGTGTCTGATCCAGCATACCGGTATGAAACATGCTTAAACTCAAGTTTACCGCGTGCATTCGTCAATGCCTGGGTGCCTGACTGGGGTTCAATGTCCGCGTCCAGCAAGCTAAATACACTTTCACAAGCGGCCAGCCCTTTTTGTATATGCTCATTAACCCCCGCCAGGCGTTTTAATGGCCCGAGCAACATGGCGATGGCGGCAAAGAAAGAAACAAAATCGCCCACCGGCAAACTGTCTGTAGCCGCTTGTCTGGTTGCAATATAGATAATAACGGCAAGCAGGAGTGCCGTGACCATTTGTACGGCCGGGCCGGTGGCCACCGCGGCACTAATGTGCTTCATGGCAAAACGGCGATGCGCGTTAATAGTATTCAAGAAGCGTTGCTTTTCAACCGCCTGTCCGCCATAGAGCTTAACGACCTTCTGCGCCTCGACAACTTCCGCTAGAACATGATGTATATCGCCCATTGTTGCTTGCACTTTGCGGCTCATCTTACGCAAACGGCGTTTTATAATAGTAATAATAATGCTTATTACTGGCGCCCCAGAAAGACATATCAATGCCAACTTCCATTCGATATAAAATATCCAGGCCAGTAAGCCAATCACTGACAAAGTATCGCGGATCAATGTTGAGATGGCGTGGGTTGATGCTTCTTTTATTTGCGTCACATCATAAGTGAATTGAGACATCACGTTGCCAGATCGGTGGTTGTCATAAAAGCGGGTCGGATAATCAATCAGGCGTGCAAACATCGCTAGTCGCAAATCCATGATCACCTTATTTGCTACCCAACCCAAAGATAACCCGCTGACATATCCTGCCAATCCCCGAATGACGAATAATGCCACAAACAAAAAAGGCATAAGTGCGATGGTATTTGGATCCTTGTCAATAAATGCACCGTCCAAAAGCGGTTGCATCAGGGCTGGAATCGCCGGGTCCGTCGCTGCCAGAATTATCATGCTGATGATGGATAATAAAAATACGCGCCAATAGGGCACGACATGGCTTAACAACCTGCGGTATAAGGTAATATCTGTATTAATTGACGTGCCCACGCTATTCTCTTCTTGTAAATCAGTGTGTTATATGTCTTATAATGCCCGTGCGGATAGTATTGTGCAATGTATGCAACTGTAATGCCGGTTTTTGGTGCATGTTATGCAATCAACAATTAAGCGTATAAAAAACGATCTACTGAGGATAATCCAAACACCATGTCACTTAAACACCCCATTATTGCAATAACAGGTTCATCGGGGGCTGGCACCAGTATTGCCAGAGATGCCTTTGAAACCATGTTTCGCAAGATCGGCATTAAGCCGGCCCATATAGAAGGTGATTGCTTCCATCGCTATGATCGAGCGGAGATGGAAAACCTGAGTGCTGAAACCACGGAAAAAGACAAAAAACTGACGCATTTTGGACCAGAGGGTAATTTGTTCAATGAGCTTGAAGCTCTATTTAAGGAATACAGCGAAACGGCGACCGGTAAACGTCGGTTTTATATTCATGATGCAAAAGAAGCATCACAGCATGGCTCCCCCCCTGGCTCCATAACCCCTTGGGAACCCATTGCAGCAGATTCCGATTTGCTTTTCTATGAGGGACTGCATGGCGGTCTGGTAACAGACACGATTAATGTCGCGCAGTATGTCGATCTACTCATTGGCTTTACGCCCATCATCAATCTTGAATGGATGCAAAAAATCCATCGAGACCGCGTGCAGAGAGGTTATACAACAGAAGACGCGATTAACATTATCCTGGATCGTATGCACGATTATATGCACTACATAACCCCACAATTCTCACGCACGGATATCAACTTTCAACGTGTGCCCACAATAGATACATCGAACCCTTTCGCCGCAGATTATATCCCTAGCAATGATGAGAGTTTGTGTGTTATCCATATTCGCAACCTGGATAAAATCGAGGTTGATTTTCGGTGTCTGCTGGAAATGTTGGAGGGTGCAACAATGTCCAGCCCGGAAACCATTGTTGTGCCGGCAGGGAAAATGGTATTTGCCATGCAGTTGATTTTGACACCACTAATACACAAATTATATATACAAAAGGGCACCTTTATATGAACGCCAATATTGTTGACAATCTTTTACTAACAATGTGTTAGTCGTGTTATGCGTACCATACTAATTCTCAATCCAAAAGGCGGGAGCGGCAAAAGTACACTGGCCACGAATATCGCTAGCTATTTTTCAATCAGGGGTAAAAAAGTAACGCTTGCAGACTGTGATCCGCAAGGCTCCAGTCAAGACTGGTTGCATGTCAGACCCGCTACGCAAGCCCCGATTCATGGTGCCGTTTTAGAAAAGGATAGTTTACACATACCGCAAGATACTGAAATGCTGATCATAGATGCCCCCGCTGCTATCGGCGGTAAACGGCTCGGTACTTTTCTGGGGCAAGCGCAAACCATGGTAATGCCGATCCTTGCCTCACCCGTTGATATTCGTGCGGCCGCACGCTTCATGCACACGCTGTTTTCACTAAAAGGCAAGATTAACAATAAGATAAAGATTGCGACCGTTGCCAATCGCGTAAGAGAAGACACGTTGATGGCCGCCAAACTGGCGTTTTATCTGGATACACTCAAATTGCCAAATGGCAAACGATTACCTTTTATAACCCTGCTACGCGCTAGCCAAAATTATATTCATGCGGCCGAGCGCGGCCTTAGCATCTTTGAATTACCGCCATCCAGAACATATTATGACCGTGAACAATGGCGGCCTTTACTGCGCTGGTTGGGTAGTCGTAATAGCCTGCCCAATAAATAATCTCACCTAAATACTCTCACCGCTATACTCTCATCGCTCCGGCGCATTATTTGTCGTGACTTTGCGACAAGATCATCACGGCAGGACATCCATTGCTGGATATTTTTTCAGATGCTGTATATCTAGCCTCCGAACTAGACAAATATAATTAAACTTGAGGACTAATACTAATGCGTAATGATAATAAGAAGCTGTATGGTGATGCTGGCAATGACATACTGAATGGTGGGGTGGGCAATGACAAGTTGTATGGTCGTGCGGGCAATGACACGTTGTATGGCGTTGATGGCAATGATACTTACCTGATCGCCAAAGGTGAAGGCCATACGAGATAGTCCCAAAAGAGATAGTCCCAAGAACTGTGTAACTGCTTATCATTGATTATTACCCCGAAGGGGTTGAGGATAAGCACATGCAACCCGAAGCAATCAAATCACTGGCACGTGAAACTGCCAGGGGCATCAAAACCGCAGAAGACCTGCATACGTTTCGTCAGGCATTGACCAGGGTAAGCATTGAGGCGGCACTGAATGCCGAGTTCGATGAACACCTTGGCTATGCCAGACATGAGTAGGCAGGAAAATCCAATAACCGTAATGGTCGCAGTCATAAAATGCTGTGCACTGAAGAGGGCGCATTCGAGCTGGAAACACCCCGCGACAGAAAGGGTAGCTTTGCGCCAGCAATGGTCAAGCAGCACCCATCTCGCTACACCGGTATGGATGACAAGATTCTCAGTCTCTATGCCAAAGGCAATACCACCTGTGACATTGTCGCGCTGTTTCAGGAAATGTAGGGCGTGGCGGTCTCAACCAGTCTGCTCTTGCGCGTGACAGAAAAGGTGGAAGCCTCTAAAAACCGTACATTTTGTGGTACGGTCTGATTCACTTGATGTGGGAGGATTTTGTTTATGCACGCACCTGGATTGTTTGATTTGACGGATCATTTGGCGCGGCTTTCGGCGATGGGATATCCGCTTGAAGCTCTGGACTGTCATGTGAATTTCGAAGCGCTCCGTCCCGTTTTGGTGGCAGCGCTTGGCTATGGGGAACGTCCCAAAGGGGGTCGCCCGCCCTATGATGCCGTTGTGATGTTCAAGGTGCTGGTCTTGGCCTTGATGCACAATCTGAGCGATGAGCGGATGGAGTTTCTCATTCGTGACCGTTTCAGTTGGCTACGGTTCCTGGGATTTCAAATCGGGGAGCCGACACCTGATCAGAAAACGATCTGGCTTTTCAGAGAGAAGCTGACCTAGGCGGGTGTCTTCAAGGCCCTGTTTGCCGCGTTTGAAGCTCAGCTCTGCGCGCGGGAATACAAACCGACCGGCGGTCAGATTGTGGATGCCACGTTGGTCTTTGCCCCGCGCCAGCGGATGACGAAAGCAGAGAAAGCGCGCGCCAAGGCAGGTGAGGCCGCGTCTGACATCTGGCCCGATGATCTGTCCAAGGCAGCGCAGAAAGACACCGATGCGCGTTGGACGGTCAAGTATTCAAAGGCCAAGACGACCAAGGAGGGTGAGGAGGATACTGGCCTTGTCGATATTTCGGTTCCGCACTTTGGGTACAAGAACCACGTGTCCATTGACCGCAAATGGCACTTCATCCGGGGTGAGACTGGCACGAATGCGGCTCGCTACGACGGGCATGAACGCTCCTCGGTTCTGGACGAGACAAACAGCTCGAAGGCGGTTTGGGCTGATACCGGGTACCGCTCGGCCAGGAATGAGGCTTGGCTGAAGGCGCAAGGGTACCGCTCACATATCCATCGCAAGAAGCCACGCGGCAAACCCATGGCCAGGCATATTCGTCGGGGCAACGCGACACGCTCCGCCATCCGCGCCTGTGTTCGGCTACGAGAAAGGGCCCATGGCTCTGACCATCCGCTCAATCGGCCAAACCCGTGCGAAGGCCCGCATGACCATGGCCAACCTGAGCTACAACTTCCGCCGTCTCATCTTCCACGAGCGACGACAGGCCACAGCCTGACTCCGCCCAAATTCCGGAAATACCCGCCCTGGCAGTCCCAAACAGCGCAACACAGCCTCAAATACCACCGACCTTGACCTTCACACCCACTATGCGGGTGACAACGACTGGTGCTCGCGTCAAAATCCATCCAGAATCAGCGTTGTTCGAGGTCTCCAGGTGATTGCGTGGCAATCGGCCACTGGCGCTGATATACCCCAGCGCATACCTTGACTGCATAGTCGTTAAAATCCGCCAGGACAAGAAAGTCATCAACAAGGCTGTCTATCTGGCACTGGGCGTGAACCTGGACAGACACAAAGCACTTTTAGGGCTTTGGCTGTCAGAGCACGAAGGTGCCAAGTTCTGGTTCAATGTCTTGACCGAACTTCGTAACCGGGTAGTGTCAATAATCTTTCGCACTTTCTGATTTGGCTTTCCCTTAAATCTGGTTGTTACGCTACCTGAAAGTCCTTTTCTTTATCCATCTCTTGGAGCAAATCCATGTTCAGATATGTCCGCGTTCCCCACTAGCTCCCCGCGATGTGTCTTAGCCTTACCGCACACAACATCAACGCCGAGTTGCCATCCGGGAATGCTCCCACTACTCGTGTTCGCCGCCTGATTTCTCGGATGATCCGCTCCAAAGGATTGTTAGTCCGAATGCGAATCCAGTGCTCTGCCAGAAACCGATAATACGTCAGGGTCTCTTCCATGCACTACCCAGCCAATCCGCTACACTCGATAACTTCATGTCCCTGAGTTTCTTCTCGACCTCCGTGACCTTATGCCTGGCTACTTCCAGATATTCAGATGCATGGATAGCCTGCAACATGCGAGAGACTTCTTTGACACGACCACGAGGCACATGACTGAAGACGTTGCGGTAGAAGTGCACAATACAACGCTGCCACTCAGCATCAGGGTAGAAGTCACCGATCGACTCCTTGCGCCCAAGACAGGCATCACTGAGCACCAACCTGATGCCCTTGAGACCGCGTGCCTGCAAATGACGGAGGAATCCTGACCATCCCACCTTATCCTCCTTAGTACCTTCAACAATCCCTGGAATGCGGCGGTAGCCATCGTCCCCAACACCGATGGCGACTAGAACAGAAACGTTCTTCACTGCACCGCCCCAACTGCGTTTGAGTACAACACCGTCCAGGTATACATAAGGGAAATCGCCCTCTATGGGGCGATTACGCCACTCTTCAATCTGCCCATAGATACGCTGGTTGAGCTTTGAAATAGTCCCTAAGCTGACACGGGTACCCCACAATGCTGCGGTAATGTCTTCTACACGTTGTACTGAAACACCTGCCAGATACATCTCGAGCAACGCCTCTTCAATTGACGCTACACGGTGTCGATAGCGCTCTATGATCGCCATCTCAAAGGTCTGCTTGCGTAGCTTCGGCATCTTTAACTCAAGCTCTCCGGCCCTTGTGTGGCACTTCCTGGTGTAGCTACCAGACCGGTCGTCTTTGCGCGTCTCAGTGCGTGCATATCGATCAGCACCCACCAGCGCATCAGCCTCAGCGTCCAGAATCTGGTTGCTTGTATCTTCCACAGTATTCAAGACCACTTTGTTGAGATGGCCCTGCAGTGCCTGTTCATCAATAGGGACTACGTTGTTCAAGTGCTTGTTTGTATCATCGCTCATGGCGACTCTTCTCCTGGTCAAAATAAATGGTTATGTCACTTTTTATTTAACCAGATAAAGGGGAACCGCCTCTTCAAATTTGCGAAAGATGATTTACGTTATCCGGGCTCAAGAGTTTTCCTGATCTCATCAATACCGTCTACCCGCAAACCCGCATCTAGCGATGCATTGTGCATAGGATCAGGCACGCGATGCAGTATGTTACCTGGAAGGACTACAAGGCGGTTGTAGTCGACTTGTAGCAAATCTACCCGTCAGCTACGGAGGCGGAAGCACTGTTGGTGCTTGATGTCTTTGGTGACGAATGGGATGCCAAATACCCTAAGACCAGCCGTTCCTGGCAGAGTCATTGGCAGAACCTCAACACCCTGTTTGATTACCCGCAGGACTTGCGCAAGGCAATCTATACCACCAACGCCATTGCATCGCTCAACAGCGTCATCAGGAAAGCCATCAAAAAACGTAAGTTGTTCCCAACCGATGACGCTACCAGAAAGGTGATCTATCTGGCCATTCAAGATGCCTCAAAGCAGTGGACTATGTCGATTAAATATTGGAAACCAGCGATGAATCGCTTTATTATCGAATTCGAAGACCGACTAAAGGACTTCGTTTAACCAACGGCAGTTACACAGAATTCGGGACTATCTACGTTGCGTTGCCAATGTCACTTGACGCTGTCGTTCATTATAGCCAGCACGTTGTTCGGCAGTCTTTTCATTGATGCAGTGCGGACATGACACACCTTGAACATACGCTTTTGCTTGCATATCTTCGTAGGTGATAGGCCGACGACAGGCAAAACATTGTTCATAGTTGCCTTCTGCAAGCTGGTGATCAACTGATACGCGACTATCGAATACAAAACATTCTCCCTCCCACAGACTTTGATCTTGCTCAATTTCTTGCAGATATTTAAGTATCCCGCCGTTGAGTTGATAAACTGTTTCGAAACCTTGCGCCAGCATATAGGCACTTGCCTTTTCGCAACGTATGCCGCCCGTGCAATACAGTGCCACTTTTTTTATCATCGCGGGGTTAAGATGATCAGTGACATACTTTGGGAACTGACGAAAATTATTTGTGTTTGGCGAAACCGCATTTTTAAACGCGCCGACCTGATATTCATATTCATTACGCGTGTCTATTAATAACACCTCTGGATCATTGATAAGTGCATTCCATTGCTTGGGTTCAATCCGTATCCCGGTACGGTCTGATGGTTTTACATCAGGTTGTCCTAGTGAGATGATCTCTTTTTTCAGTTTTATCTTTGTCCTATGAAACGGGATAGCCTCTGCATACGACTCTTTGTATTCTATGTCTGCCAATCTTGCATCGGATTGTAATAAATTCAGCAATTCATCTATAGCACCGCGGGTCCCGACCAACGTGCCATTCAGACCTTCTTCAGCTAACAGCAACGTGCCATAAATGTCGCGTTCCTGACAAAATGACAACAACAACGGCTGCATGGATTCATAATCCGTTAAACGGACAAATCTATACATGGACACGATGACAAATGATTTCGACACGGATTAATTCCCTGTAGCTTAGGCTATTAACAATTATAATAATACAAGAGCAAAAATCTATTTGGCATAAAAAAGGGCGTGCGCGCGTGCCGCCATTTTTTATGTTTATACTGATTACACCGCTTCCACCTGCACCAAGTTATCTGAAAACGAGGGTGAATGACCCATATCGCCAAACTCAGCCGAACTAATTGCATTCACCGTCCCTTTATTAAGTTGCCGCCAGTAACCGAGGGTTGTGACAACAATGCCCGCATTTACATCATCGCTAATTTTAGCGTCACCTTCAAAATCACCGCGATCATTAAATACACGAACCTTATCACCATCGCTGATATTTCTTGAATGGGCATCGGCAGCATTAATCAAAACGCATTGTTCGCCTTGTCCTTTAATCTTGTGATCCATATTGGCGTAACAAGAATTCAAAAAACCATGACTTTTTGGTGACAACATATTCAAAGGATATTTCTTTGCCAGTTCCAGATTCGTTTCAGGTCGTTCTCTAGGGCCAACATAGTCCGGTAAACTATCCAACGCTTCACCTGACTGGAAACCTTGATACATCTGTCTAAAGGGTTCGGCAACAAAATTCCTTGCGTCCTCTATTTTAAATTCACACTTACCCGAAGGTGTTGGAAAGTGACCTTCTTTATGCGGGCAACGATCATCCTTGGTGCCGACGTTCAAACGCGCATAGCCATGCTTGCGCAGGTATGCCAGATCAATGCCGTCACACGCGGGCGCATCCCAGTCTACAAAGTTTTCTAAACACTCCGCATCAGACCATTTGAGACGGTCTTCGTCATAGCCCATCGCAGCAGATAAACGTCTGAAGATTTCGTTGTTCGGTAGGGCCTCCCCTGGCGACTCAACGCTCTTGGCATTGTAGGTCAGGTATAAATGTCCCCATGACAAGATAATATCTTCCAATTCTGCACCCATTGAGGCAGGCAAGACGATATCTGCATAGGCGGCCGTATCAGAGATGAAATGTTCTGCCGAGACCAGAAACAAGTCTTCATTCATCAGGCCGGCAACAATTTTATCTGCCTCGGGGGCTTGTGTGACTGGATTTGAATTCCAACACATCATGGATTTAATCGGCACTTCCAGATCTATCTCACCTGTTAAAACACGACCAACCTGGAGATTATTGACAACGGGTGTCCCGGCCGGGATTAAGTCAGGGCGACAAATGACATCAAACTTATACGGGTGTTCCCACACTGGAAATTGCGTCACGCCACCACCCACATGCTTCCAGGCACCCGTTAAGGCCGGAATACTCGTTACTGCTCGAATGGTTTGACCGCCCCCGTAATGGCGTTCTAATGCCACGCCCATGCGAATCGCGGCCGGTTGTACCGTCGCTAATTCTTGGGCGAGTTGGTGAATATCTGCGGCCGCAACGCCAGTTATTTCTGCGGCCCACTCGGGTGTACGTGCTTTGGCACGTTCTGCTAATTCGTCATAACCGACGGTATAGTTTGCAACATACGCTTTATCCACTAAATCCTGGGCGATAATGCTGTGAATCAACGCCATGGCCAAGGCACCATCGGTGCCTGGCTTGGGGGCGATATGCCAATCGGCCTGTTTCGCTGTTCTTGATTTATAGGCATCGATGACCACGACTTTGGCCCCTTTTTGTTGTGCTTCTTTCACAATCGCCCAGTGATGCAGATTGGTACTGACGCTATTACAGGCCCAGATAACGATATACTTTGAGTGGATATAGCTTTCTGGGTCCACACCAGCTGTAGGCCCCACGGTTAATAACCAGGCGGTACATGATCCTTCGCCACAAAAAGTGCGTTCCATGACGGTCGCACCCATTTTGTTAAAAAAAGCATCCCCGCCATTTAGGCCATGCACCAGGCCCTGATGACCTAGATAACTGTATGGCACGATGGCGCGCGGACCGTATTCTTTGATGATGGTTTTCCAACGGGTGGTGATTTCGTTGAGTGCCTCATCCCAGGTAATGCGTTCGAATTGTTTTACGCCTTTGGGTCCGGTACGGCGCATCGGATACAGCAAGCGATCTGGGTGATAATGGCGTTTTTCGTAATCTTTTAACTTGACGCAGAGGCCACCACGGGTCAGTGGATGGTCTTTATTGCCTCTAACGCCAACAACCTTACCTGCTTCAATATCAAAAATCATGGCGCACGTATCTGGACAATCGTGCGGACAACCGCCAAACGCGGTTTCAATTTTTGGGTTTGCTACCATGACGCTTCCTCCTCTTAAAAGTGTTTAGTCTAATATAGTACGTCTATTGTGTATAAGATAGGAAAATTTATACCGACAACGGTTCAATTTTCAGCCACGGTGCGTGATTGGTCAAGCGTGGCGTGGGTCGGGTCGGGCGGAGTCAAGTCGGGCGGAGTCGAGTCGGGCTGGGTCAAGCGGGGTCAAGCCGGGCCGGGTCAAGCGGGGTCGGATCGGGCATCGCTTTAGTGCAAAGGTCTCCGTGTGTTTGAACCCACGCACGACTTGCGCTAGTCTATGGCTTTTAATCTTGAAGTCATTTTCATCACATTTATCAATTTCACAATACAAGCTGTTGCTGTGATAATTATCATGCAACGGCTACACGCACACAGGAGATGTTATTATGAGTAAAGCAAAGATAGCTGGCACCGCACCCATAGCCGCTGATGTTGAAGCCGGAAAAGATTACTGGTGGTGTGTTTGCGGTAAAAGCAACAATCAACCCTTTTGTGATGGTGCCCATAGCGGGACTGATATTACGCCTCTTCAATATACTGCAACGGAATCAAAGACAGTCTATTTTTGCACCTGCAAACAAACTACAAAGCAACCGCTCTGTGACGGGAGTCATAAAAAGCTATCTTAGAATATTAAAGACTGGCTACTACAGTCTCATGGCATGAAAAGAATCTGTCCGCTGGAATATGTTGCGTGATAATGTCTTCGCAAAATTCAAGCAGGCCCTCGCGTATGGATGGCGGATATACAATGCTGTTTTTTTCTTCAATAAGTGGGGATGAAAAAAGTTTGTCAGTGGGATAGAGTTTTTCAAGTTTCCGAAAATAATCTTTTGGCAAACGGAAGCTGCCTAAACTAACCGAGTGCGTTAAGTCAGGGTTGATCTTTCTGAAAACAGCATTGAATAGTTCAGTATATTCCTGGACATAATTACTCGTATAAATTAACGGATCAAAACGTAATCCTATGTGCCAGCCCGCCTGTTGTAAATCGACAATAGCCTGTAGTCGCTTGTCTACAGCGGGCGTTTTATGTTCCAGTGTGGCCGCAATCTTGGGCGGGGTAAAACTAAAAGCAATCACGCAATTGGGGACCGGCGCTTGTTTTAAGAGGTTGCGCACCTGTGTGCTTTTAGTGCGCAATTCGAGTAAGGCGTGTGGGTTCTTAATGAATAAGGGTAAAAATTCATTGGTAAAATGAGTCATGGGATCAAGGGCCAGGCTGTCGCAATCATAACCCGAGAAAAAATGGACGGGTTCTCTTTTATGCTTGTCTATTAAGGATTGCAGGTCCCAAATAAAATCTTCATAGTTTACAAACAAGACATAATGCGCTGATTGAAACATCCCTTGTAAAAAACAGTAACGACAGTCATACAAGCAATTTAACATGTGTGAAAAATAATAATTATGTGCCGCGCCGATGCCGTATTGTTTGGGGGTGGGCAGTATCAGGTTTTTATGTTTTCTAGCCAGAATTAATGCGGGTTGTTTTTTTTGTAATCTGAAATTTTGCGCCTTACGATTGAATACTTCACCGTAACGATCGCAGGCTATGTTTACGGCATGCGGAAATCGCGCAAGAATGGCCTTTGTGCGCGGGTGACTGGCAATGTCGTTTTCAATGTAGATGGTTTTAATCATGGATTACAAAATTGGTATCGGTTGTTATTTTTTGTAATGCCGTTAAAACCTGTTTGCCCGTCTTTAAGGCCGCAATAGATTGCATAATACATTGATCGGGTCGGCGCAAAGACCAGCAACGCAATAAGCGTAGTAACTGGATGCGTTCTGATTGTGTGAAATGCCATTGTTTGATAAACGCTTGGTAGTGTTCTGACTCTGAATTTATTGACGCTACTTCGTCTGCCAGCGGTAGTAGCGCATCAATAATCGCGTCTATTGTTGTTATATGGGCTGCTATCAGCTTTTTTACACGGTCTGCATTGACCGTTGTTGTGGGGGTGCAACGATTGTCTGAAATAATTTTCAGGCAATGGATAAGTTCTGCCGTGCCGATGCGTATTGCCATCTGGTAAAAACCGGCAGCCTCCATATCATATAAGTCCGTTGTATAATCTGTTGAAGGATTGTTGAGGCTGATTAAGGGGGCACTTTTACAGCTTGTGTCAAACAGTATTTGCGGATACCAGCAGGCGGCATTTTGCTTATCTACTATTTTATGCACTAATCGAGCTTCACCTATTGCTATATCGGCATGTCCGGCAACACCAATGTTTAACCAGATATCGGCAGCACATGATGCCAGGCAGGCATGGTGGTAACTTACCGCCGCGGCCGCATTCAGTTTGCCGATGCCGGTTATGGTTAAATTGATTTTTTTGTCTCGCGATTGATAGAGGCGATACAAACCAAACTGTTTTAATTCATTGAGTTGGTAATGTTGAACGATGGCCTCGGCTTCAGCGGGAAGGGCACAGAAAATATTGATCATGCGGGCTATTTTATGTTGTCAGGCGATCATCAATAAAAACTTGCCAGATTGCATCTGGTTGCCATACGGCCAACAGGTCTTGTTTAGCGGTTTCCATGTCGTCTCCTTGCTTAATGACCTGATATAAATAAACAAAAGTCGGTTGACCGGCAGTGTGTAGTTTGTCTGTTATCTTGCGATAGTTTTTAATGGTCTCAAGCATATTGGTTGGAGAGCGCCGCAAATTCTTTGCCATAGGTATTATTGCCATGTTTAGCCGCACCATTGAGAAAAATTGCTATTTTTTCCAAAAGCATCTTGATTGCAGCTTGTCGGTCTGTTTCATTTAATCTGTTGGACGCGATGATTTTTTGTAAGGCCATTATACGAAAACGATCCAGGCCCCAATGTTTTCTTGATAATTGATCGGCATGTCCTCCGTATTTATTTGTCAACGCCTCATCAAGAAACAACACCGGGTATTGGGCACAGATATTCAACCATAGGGCGTAATCCTCACAGGCCGGCAGGGTTTCATCAAATAATCCGATTGCATCAAACAAGTGTTTATTTATCATCACCGCAGAAGGTGATATGGCACAAAGTGGCAAGCAATGCTGAAATATATAACCGCCACGCTTTGCGTGTTTTTTACCTTGCTTTAACACGGCCCCATTGCGGTACCATGTTTCATTAGTATGGCAAATTAAATACGCTGGATTTTCAAGCAAGGCGCGGGTTTGTTTTTCAAGTTTATCTGCTTGCCAGCTATCGTCAGAATCGAGCAAACAGATCCAATCGTTTGATGCAGCTTTGATGCCCGCATTTCTAGCCGCACTAACACCTTTGTTAAATTGATAAAGGTAATTTATTTGTGGGTAATGGGTTTTTATCAGTGCTTGTGTATTATCTGTAGAGCCGTCATCTACAACAATAATTTCATCTGCGCACTGTGTTTGCGCAAGCACCGACTCGACAGCACGTTCCAGTAGATTCGCACGGTTGTAGCTAGGAATAATAACGCTGATTTTAAGCATGTCGGCCGCCAAGTTGTCGGTTAGAATAAAGGCACGATAAACAACCTGCATAATAAATGAAACGTCTTGATAATAAAATTGCGGTTATTACCGGATCTAGCAGTGGCATTGGTGCTGCAATTGCGATGTTATTTGCAATGGAAGGCGCGACCGTTGTTGTGAACTATCTAAAATCAAAAGATCGTGCGGAAAAATTACTTGCGAAAATAAAAACGCCAAGTCAACCATTCATTGCTGTGCAGGCAGATATAGCAAATAAAGATGATATTGAATATTTACTAGCGACAACCTTGCAAACATTCGGCCGTGTCGATATTTGGGTCAATAATGCGGGTGCCGATATTCTAACCGGCGTGGGTGCGTCAGCAAATCTAAATGAGAAGCTGGATCAGTTGTTAAACGTTGATCTTAAAGGGACGATGAATGCTTGTTGGGCGGTTACGACAGCGATGCAAAAACAAGGCGGCGGGGTGATTGTGAATATGGGTTGGGATATGTCGGTGCATGGCTTTGCAGGTCTGAACCCACAAATCTTCGCCGCCGCAAAAGCGGGTATTCTGGGATTTACCCGATCATTTGCCAAGACGGTGGGCCCTGATATTCGAGTCAACATGGTTGCGCCTGGGTGGATCATGACGGCGTTTGCTGAAGAGCACATGGATGATGCGTATTACCAGGCGCGCATCAAGGAAATACCGCTAGGCCGTTTTGGCAACCCGCAAGAGGTTGCAAATGCCGTGGTCTTTTTAGCCTCCGATGAAGCATCCTACTTATCCGGGGAAATTATTAAGATAAACGGTGGTTTGGTTTAATGCTATAGGCTTATCGCACGCCATCGCCGTCAACTTGTGTATAACGCTGGGTCGATCTGAGTCGGCCCGGGCTGAGTCAAGTTGAGCGGGTTCGGACCAAGCAGGTTCAGGCTGAGTCGAGTCAAGCCGGGGGTGGCTGAGTTGAGTTGAGCGGGGCCGGACAGGGTTCAACGTGGTTGGATCGGCCCGGGCTGATTCGGCCCCCCGGGGCAAGCCGGGTGTGGCTGAGTCAAGCGGGGTTGAGCCGGGTGTGGCTGAGTCAAGTCGAGCGGGTTCGGGCTGAGTCGAGTCGATCTGAGTTGAGTCGAGCGGGGCTGGGCCAAGCAGGATCGGGCGTGAGTCGATCTGAGTCAAGCCGGGGACTTAAATTCTTTTGCAGCAGCACCACGTCCGACTTGCATGGCCATCTCCCGCCATTTCCGACCTTCGATATATTGATACATAGCGGCAGATGTTTGTTCGAGTTCTAACATGCGTGCATTAATGATGTCGGTAATGTCAATAATCCCCATTAGATATTCATTATCATCCACCACCGGTAAGTGGCGTATGTGTTTTGCATTCATCACGGACATTAAAGTTGCCAAACTATCATCAGGATGGCTGCATATAACCTTGTGTGTCATAAATTCTGATGCCGCTTGATCCAGGATGGGTCGGTCAGAATTTGCTATGCCATTGACAATATCACGCTCCGACAAGATGCCGACTATTTTCCCTTGCGGGTCAAGGACAATAACACTGCCAATCTTGTATTTAGTCAGGATTTTGCAAGCCGCAAGGATCAATGTATCTGGCGTAATTGTATGTATGTCGGAGTGCTTATTTTTTAAGATGCTGGCCGCTGATATAGACACATCAATATTGCGTTGATGAATTATTTTTGCCAGATTATCCACTAACTGTGACGAGAATAAATTTAGAATTGGAATGATTTGATGTTTATTCAGGAACAGGCCGAAGGGGCCATATTTCGGTGTGTATTCATATCGAATCTTGATGACGACGTTTTTCTGTTTTTGTTGCATGCTTGTTATGCGGCGTAAGTACGTGACTGGTAATAGATAATTGCCACCTGTGACTTGCATGGTGAAGTGAGATTGTGGCTTCCATGCTATACATTCCTCCTCCCATGCGCCGCTGACTCTATGGTGAACACGCCTGATCATACCCAAACCTTCACCGGCAAGATGTTCGACTCGAATAATATCCGGCCCCGCGTCAGCAAAGCATTTTACATCAGTCAGTATCTCCCAGATGTTATCGAGTTTGCCTTTGACCCGCTTATCGTTTTCAAGTATCAACATAATAATTTATCTTATCTATTTTTATAGTGCCATTACATCATTGTAATATCTAAGGAACCTCTGATTAATTAAGGATTTTCAAGCAAGTGGGCATCACTGTGCTCGATAGTAGCGAGCATTGAACGTCTTGCTCATTACTCTCTTTCATTTCTCTTGTCCCGGCCTACTGTTTTCAGCTATCGTCCCTATTCCAGGCGTACTAAGCCACTGATAGCCGTAATAATTGTTTCTTTGATAGCATAAGATTAATCAGGGCACAGTGGGCAAACAGGTGGTCCGCATTCTTGCCTGGCCCTTTGAATCTGACTTTGGTAAATCCATATTGTCGCTGCATGATATGAAAGACATGCTCAACCTTGGCACGGACTTTGGATTTGTGCCGGTTTTTAGCCTTGTCCTGTTCGGTCAGTTTGCGGTGACGTGAGCCTTTGACCTGGGTGTAGTCTTTTACCTTGGGGTCATTATCCTTGAGTACGGATTGCTGACCCGCATAGGCACTATCTCCCCAAAGACGGGTCTCTTCTCCATGCAGTAGGTCTCCAAGTACCTGTGAGTCGTGGACATGGGCTGGTGTGGCAACAACAGAGTGTATCAGTTTGGTTTTGCTATCCACACCGATGTGCGCCTTCATGCCAAAGTACCATGGCTTGC
This sequence comes from uncultured Gammaproteobacteria bacterium, assembly GCA_951812995.1. GTDB lineage: Bacteria > Pseudomonadota > Gammaproteobacteria > Eutrophobiales > Eutrophobiaceae > UBA7359. Next base: position 26,411 of record CATOTD010000003.1, read on the forward strand.
CTTTTTTGGTCTGATGCATATCAAGATCACGGGTTTTGCTTTTGTTCTTGGTGGCGGTAGGCGCATTGATGATGGTCGCATCAACCATGGTGCCTTTGGATACTTGCATGCCGTTTTCCTCCAGATAGACGGCAACAGCATCAAACAGGGTAGCTCCGAGGTTGTTCTCCTCCAGCAGATGACGGAATTTACAGCGGGTGCTTGCATCTGGCACGGGTTCCTGACCTAAGTCTATCTGGGCAAAGCACCGCATGGCAGGTGTGTCATATAAAGCCGCTTCTGTGGCAGGATCAGATAAGGCAAACCAGTGTTGCAGGAAGTAGATTCTCAGCATGCGTTCCATGCCCACCGGACGGCGACCAGCACCCCGGGGGTTGGGGTAATGAGGCTCAATTACTGCAGTCAGCACTTTCCAGGGAATGAGCTGATTCATCTCTTCGAGAAATATCTCTTTGCGTGTCTGCTTGCGGTATTTCTCGAATCCAGATACTGCCAGGCTTTTTTGTTGCATCTTTTCACCCTCCACTTAAAACATTGCGGTATTATCGCATATTATGGCATTAATCAGAGGTTCATTAATTTAAGCAATGGATATATCCCATTAAGTAATACGAGAGCTATTGTCAAAAGTAGTGTCTGACAAGTTAATCATGCGGTTGCCTTGTCGTTCTCAGTTACCTCGATTCCATCTTTAAACTTCACGCCTCCAATCACCTTGGCCAGGTGTCTGAAGCCTCGCAGTTTGCGCCAGGAATCTTCTGCGCATAATCCCATCTTGCAGATCATCGTCAGCATCGTAATCCGCGTGACACAACCTTTGGCCTGGCGTGTTCTATGCCGGATTGTCGCAAAGCTCGACGGGGTGACATTCGTTGTCCTGATATGGCTCCAGTGCTCTGCTGGAAAGTCATAAAATGCCAGCAACGCATCACGGTCTTTCGATAAGCATGCCACTGCCTTGGGATACTTGACACCGAAACGTTCCTCAAATGCATCAAATGCCTTCTCTGCATCAGTGCGCCCCTCTGCCATCCAAATGTCATGTAGCCCTTGTTTCGCTTTCTCCTGGACAGACTTCGGCAGATAGTTCAGTACATTACCGGTCTTATGCATCCAGTAGCGTTGTGCTGTTGTCTCAGGATAGACTTCTTCCAATGCTACCCAGAATCCCAGAGCACCGTCGCCAATCGCCAGCTTCGGTGGTTGGTTTAAACCTCGCTGTTTCAACGACAACAAGACTTCTCACCAGCTCTGCTTCGATTCCCTGACACCATCCTTAATTGCCAGGAAGTGCTTCTGACCGCGGCTGTTCACGCCAATGATGACCAGACAACACAATCAACCATCGTCACCTCGAAGACCACTGTAGATGCCATCAGCCCAGATATAGACCCATTCGTCAGTCACTGAACGTGTACTCCAGGTTTTGTACTCTGATTCCCACTGACGTTTCAGGCGACCAACTGCATTGGCGGATAAGCCCTTGGCATCAGGCCCGACAATCACTTCCAGGGCGCTCTGCATCTGACCACTCGAAACACCCTGCAAATAAAGCCAGGGAATCGCCGCGTCCAGGGTCGCTGTACGCCGGATGTAAGGAGGCACTATTAACGATTGGAAGCTCTCAGGCTCGCCTTCTCGGCTACGGATCTTTGGCACCGACACTGGTACTTTGCCAACACCGGTCAATACTTCTCGTTCTGGGTGATAGCCATTGCGCACAACACGCTGTCTGCCTTCACTCGTTTTCTGATTATCAAAACTTGCCATCAACTCGGCCAACTCCGCCTGAATCGCTTCTGTTATCAGCTGTTTGGCACCGCTACGTAGCAATTCAGTCAACGGGTCAATATCCTCTGGTGTACCCAGATTAATCACAGTATCTTTTGTCATGTGTGGCGTGCTCCTCTTGTTACTTTCGATTGCTAGACAAAACCGATTCCAGCAAGGCACGCCGCATACTTCAAATTTATTCAGACACCAGATTCGGTTATAACTCATCCTTTCGACATTGGAATATATGTGATGTCAGTTAACCAGACTTGATTGGGACGACCAATCTCAAGCCCACGCAACAAATACGGATAAATCTTATGCCGCTGATTGACCACACTGAGATTGCGCTTCGGATACAGGGCTGCTATCGCCAGAAGCATTCTCAGGCACTGTATACGCTTCCGGTTGACCACGCGACCATGGTTATCAAATAACCAGTCCTTGATACGCCGTGTACCATCCTAGCAACTTCATCAACGCCAGTTCTTCGTCGCTGACAGGCTCGGGGACGTAGTAGTAAGTTGACCGCCCTACATCCAGTAGCTGGCATTGACGTGAAATCGGCAGTGCTTCTTCCTTGCTCACCATAGCTTTCCTCTTAGGTCGTGTATTCTTTCTAACCCGCGTTCTAAAAAATCATTCTCCATGGTCAATTGGCCAATTCTAGCGCGCAACTCAAGCACCTCTTGCCGATGACCATCCGCTACTTTGTCTACCTTATCAAACGCCGCACCGGCACTGAACAAAAGTTGTTTTTTCCACTGTGTTATTTGGCCAGGTTGAACGTCTAGTTTTTTGACCATATCAGCCATCGTCATTTCGCCTTTGATGGTCGTCAACGCGACCTTTGCTTTGAACTCTGGTTTATGCAAGCTGGAAGCCTCTAAAAACCGTGCATTTTGTGGTACGATCTGATTCACTTGATGTGGGAGGATTTTGTTTATGCACGCACCTGGATTGTTTGATTTGACGGATCATTTGGCGCGGCTTTCGGCGATGGGAGATCCGCTTGAGGTTTTGGAGCGGCACGTTGATTTCGAAGTGTTTCGCCCAGTTCTTGTTGAAGCGCTTGATTATGGTGACCGCCCTAAGGGAGGTCGCCCGCCCTATGATGCCGTTGTGATGTTCAAGGTGCTGGTGTTGGCATTGATGCACAATCTGAGCGATGAGCGGATGGAGTTTCTCATTCGTGACCGTTTCAGTTGGTTGCGGTTTCTGGGATTTCAAATTGGGGAGCCGACCCCTGACCAGAAGACGATCTGGCTTTTCAGAGAGAAGCTGACCTAGGCGGGTGTCTTCAAGGCCCTGTTTGCCGCGTTTGAAGCTCAGCTCTGCGCGCGGGGATACAAACCGACCGGCGGTCAGATTGTGGATGCCACGTTGGTCTCTGCCCCGCGCCAGCGGATGACGAAAGAAGAGAAAGCGCGCGCCAAGGCAGGTGAGGCCGCGTCTGACATCTGGCCCGATGATCTGTCCAAGGCAGCGCAGAAAGACACCGATGCGCGTTGGACGGTCAAGTATTCAAAGGCCAAGACGACCAAGGAGGGTGAGGAGGATACTGGCCTTGTCGATATTCCGGTTCCGCACTTTGGGTACAAGAACCACGTGTCCATTGACCGCAAATGGCGCTTCATCCGGGGTGAGACTGGCACGAATGCGGCTCGCTACGACGGGCATGAACGCTCCTCGGTTCTGGACGAGACAAACAGCTCGAAGGCGGTTTGGGCCGATACCGGGTACCGCTCGGCCAGGAATGAGGCTTGGCTGAAGGCGCAAGGGTACCGCTCACACATTCATCGCAAGAAGCCACGCGGCAAACCCATGGCCAGGCATATTCGTCGGGGCAACGCGACACGCTCCGCCATCCGCGCCTGTGTTCGGGTACGAGAAAGGGCCCATGGCTCTGACCATCCGCTCAATCGGCCAAACCCGTGCGAAGGCCCGCATGACCATGGCCAACCTGAGCTACAACTTCCGCCGTCTGATTTTCCACGAGCGACGACAGGCCACAGCCTGACTCCGCCCAAATTCCGGAAATATCCGCCCTGGCAGACCCAAACAGCGCAACACAGCCTCAAATACCACCGACCTTGACCTTCACACCCGCTATGCGGGTGACAACGACTGGTGCTCGCGTCAAAACCCATCCAGAATCAGCGTTGTTCGAGGTCTCCATCTTCTATGGCGTAATACTCTCCCGCTATATTAAAGACGGCGATCATGACGTTATCAACATCAACCAATGTCGCTTGTCCCGGTAAGAGATCGCCTGCTGGCGCAACATCAAACCAACCCGCCATGGTTAATACATACCCGTCTCTAGTCGTGCCGCCTCCGACATCATTTCCTGACTCCAGGGCGGGTCGAAGGTAACGCTGACATTAACCTCGGTAACGTTTGGTAGCGTCAACACCTTGGCGCGAACATCTTCGGCAAGAAAGTCTCCCATACCGCAACCAGCAGCGGTCAGTGTCATTACGATATCGACTTGATTGCCATCTGTACCGAGCGGGCTGATATTACACGCATAGATGAGACCAAGATCAACGATATTGATCGGTATCTCTGGATCATAGCAAGTCCGCAATTGCTCCCAAACCAGGTCTTCATCAACACGGCCATCGCCAGTCATCTTTTTATCCACTGCTTTGTCAGCCTGGTCTTCAATTTCAAAACCAAGGGCATCCGCATCTTTTGCAGCAATGCGCGCTAAATTGCCGTTAACATTAACGGTGTAACTGCCTCCGAGTGCCTGGGTGATTAATACCACGGTGCCTGCGGGTAATTCGATTGGTGTGCCGACCGGGATCAATACAGCATCACAATCGCGTTCTAATGTTATGGGTTTATTTTCTTGCATGATAAAAATCTTATTCTGTTTTAACAGGTGTATTTTGGCCTTTTAATGCAGCGTGTAGCGTATGCCAACAAAGTGACGCACATTTAACCCTGGCCGGATAATCTTTAACGCCCGCTAAGGCAGTCAGCTTACCTAAATGTGCCGCGTCATAGTCATCGTCAGTGGCGACTAAATTATGAAATGCACTAAATAATGCCTCCGCTTCATGTAGCGATTTACCTTTCATGGCATCGGTCATTAACGATGCTGAAGCAACAGAAATGGCACAACCTGAACCATCAAACGCAATGTCATTAATTTTGCCGTCGCTGGTTTTGAGGTAGAGTGTTAATTTATCGCCACACAAAGGATTATATCCTTCAAGCGTGGTATCAGCGTCATCTAGTTTGCCGAAATTACGTGGACTGCGATTGTGATCAACAATGACTTCCTGATAGAGATCTTTTATATCAAACATCAGTTAAATATCCGCTGACATTTTTTGATGGCAGCAATCAACGCATCAACTTCATCGCATGTATTGTAAAAAGCAAACGAGGCGCGGGCGGTCGCTGGAATATTGAATCGCTCCATGACCGGCATAGCGCAATGATGCCCCGCACGAATCGCAATACCTTCACCATCTAAGATAGTGCCGATGTCGTGTGGGTGAATTTTATCCAGTGTGAATGAAAGAATGCTGGTTTTATTCTTTGCCGTGCCAACCAGCGTTAACCCTGGCACCTGGCTAGCTTGTGCATTGGCATAATTCAGCAATTCAATCTCATACTGTGCGGCGGCAACAAGACCCAGATGATTGACATAATCAATCGCCGCCCCTAAACCAATAACGCCAGCGATATGTGGCGTGCCTGCTTCAAACTTATAAGGCAAGTCGTTATAGATACTGTTTGCCATCGTTACCCGCTGGATCATATCGCCACCCCCCTGATAAGGCGGCATGGCTTCTAATAAAGCTTGCTTACCATAGAGCACGCCGATGCCCGTTGGCCCGAATAATTTATGCCCAGAGAAGGCATAGAAATCACAGTTTAACGCTTTAACATCAACCTTCGTATGTGGTACAGCTTGCGCACCATCGATCACAACCTTGGCACCAACGGCATGGGCCTTGTCGATAATAGTTTTAAGCGGATTGATCGTACCTAAGGCATTGGATATATGACCGACCGCAACAATGCGTGTGTTTTCATTTAACAGCCCGGCAAATTTTTCAAGGATTAACTCACCCGCGTCATTAATCGGAATGTATTTTAATATCGCCCCGGTTTGTTCGCTGAGTATTTGCCAGGGCACAATATTAGAATGATGTTCAAGCTCGGTGATAATGATTTCATCACCTGTCGTGAGCGTGGTGCGCCCAAAGCTCTGCGCTACCAGATTGATCGCTTCTGTTGCGCCACGAACAAACACGATCTCCTGGGTAGAGTCGGCATTAATAAACGCTTGTACCTTGGTACGTGCTGATTCATATTCAGCCGTTGCCTTTTCACTCAAGCTATGAACGCCACGATGAATGTTGGCATTAGTCTTGCGATAATAAGTAGCCAGGGTGTCGATAACGGATTCTGGTTTTTGTGCGGTCGCGGCATTATCAAGATACACCAGCGGCTTACCCCGTAGCTGTTGTTGCAAAACTGGAAAGTCGGCACGTACCTTATCGACATCAAAATTTGATGTATTGTTCGAGATTTTGTTTATCGTGTCTGGTTTATTCATGGGTAAACTCGCGAATCAATGTGGCCTCTGGTAGTTGACCGATAATCAATTGTTCAAGCTGATGCCTGATCGGCCCCAAACCAATACTACTGATGAGTTCGTCTGCAAAGGCATAGGTCAACAAGCTACGTGCTGTTTGCTCATCAATCGCTCGCGAACGAAGATAGAACAACATTTTTTGGTCAAGTTGACCAACGGTTGCACCATGGCTGCATTTAACATCATCAGCATAGATTTCAAGCTCGGGTTTGGTATCAATTTCCGCATCATTAGATAATAGTAAATTGGCATTATTCTGATGCGCTTCTATTTTCTGCGCGTTCTTGTGAACAACCACTTTGCCATTGAACACGGCACGACTCTTACCGTTTAATATGCCACGATAATTTTCTGTGCTTGATGTATGTGGTTTTAAGTGATCTACACGTGTGTGATTATCAACGTGTTGTTTGTTGTCCGTCATGTATAAACCGTTCATCACAATCTGTGCGCCTTCAGCAGCAAGCTTACCGTGGATATCATTACGCACCAGCGCACCGCCAAGCGAAATTGAGTGTGATTCAAGGTTGCTGTCCCTACTTTGTAGGGCAATCAGGTTGCCAATATGGTAGGCATTCAGACTCTCTTGTTGAATCTTATAGTGTTTGAGATGGGCATTCGCCGATAACGTAGCTTCAGTGACCGCATTGGTAAAATAGTTTGCCTGACCATGACCAATATAACTTTCAATTACAGTCATTTCAGCGTTTTCACCCACAACGATAAGATTTCTCGGGTGCGTTGCCAGCGGACTGCCATTAGTTTTCGACAGATATAAAATGTTGACTGGTTTCTCAATCACAACATCAGGCGATACATTAATGAATGCACCGTTCTGAATAAAGGCTGTATTTAATGCGGTGAATGGACTGCTATTGTCATCTGCATATTTTGCCAAGTGGTTGGCTAAAAAGTCTTTATCTTTTGCTAACGCATCTTGCATATTTTCAATTATCAAACCTTCTTCCAGAGGCTCAATATTAGAATATTCTTTTGCAAATACACCATTAATAAACACCAGATCTATGCAATCAAGCCCTTGAAACCGTAGCGCATCGATTTCATCAGCACGCATTGAGACGGGTGTTTTATTTACACTAGAGAATTTTTTTTTCTTGATTGGACGTACATCGGTGTATTTCCAATCCTCTAATCTTGCGTTTGGAAACCCCGATTCCTTAAAAACATCCAATGCCGATTGCCGATTTTCAGAAAACCAATCGTCATTTTCAAGCTGTTCAAAGTCGCTTAGGTAATGTTCAATACCTGTGCTCACGCAACTTCTTCCTTGATCCAGTCATAACCTTTTTTCTCAAGTTCCAGTGCAAGATCAGATCCTCCAGACTTGATAATCTTGCCCCCACTCAGTACATGCACATGATCGGGTTTAATGTAATCCAGTAGGCGTTGATAATGCGTTACCAGAATAATGGAACGCGCTTCATTACATAGGCTGTTTACACCTTCAGCGACAATCTTTAACGCATCGATATCAAGACCAGAATCGGTTTCATCAAGTATTGCAAGTTTTGGTTCCAGTATGGACATCTGAAATATTTCATTGCGTTTTTTTTCGCCACCAGAAAAGCCTTCATTTACCGAGCGGTTGAGTAGCTCTTCTTGCATCTTGACAATCTTCATCTTTTTTTTAATCAGCGCCAGAAATTCAACCGCATCTAACTCAGCTTCACCACGATATTTCCGCACTGCATTAACCGCGGCTTTTAATAAATAAACATTATTAACGCCTGGTATCTCTACTGGATATTGAAAGGCGAGAAACAAACCAGCCCAGGCACGTTCTTCTGGAGTCAGCTTGAGTAAATCTTGTCCATCATAGGTGACTGTTCCTTTGCTAACATCGCAACCATCTCTGCCGGCCAGGACATTCGCCAATGTACTTTTGCCAGAGCCGTTAGGGCCCATAATGGCATGGACCTCACCTGCATTAACACTGAGGTTGAGTCCTTTTAGTATTTCCTTGCCGCCAATTTTTGCGTGTAAATTTTGAATGTTTAACATTGTATGCACCTTAAAAATATTTAAATGCCTTATCCGAGATAAGTCGGTGTTGTTAGCCAACAGCACCTTCGAGTGTAACGCCTAAAAGCTTTTGTGCTTCAACAGCAAACTCCATGGGTAATTCCTTAAAGACTTCTCTACAAAAACCATTAACAATCATATTAATGGCATCCTCTTCCTTGATGCCGCGTTGTCTACAGTAGAATAATTGTTCCTCGCTAATCTTTGCTGTCGTCGCCTCATGTTCAACCGTGGCCGTTGAGTTTTTAGCTTCAATATATGGAAAGGTGTGCGCACCACATTGATCGCCCATTAATAAAGAATCGCATTGTGTGTGGTTTCTGGCGTTATCAGCATTTTTACTGATTTTGACCAGACCTCGATAAGACTGCTGTGCATGTCTTGCAGAGATACCTTTGGAGATGATCGTACTGCGGGTATTTTTACCAATGTGTATCATTTTTGTCCCGGTATCTGCCTGTTGATAGTTATTCGTTACCGCGACCGAATAAAATTCACCTACAGTGTTATCACCTTTCAAGATACAGCTCGGATATTTCCAGGTAATAGCCGATCCGGTTTCGACCTGAGTCCAGGAAATCTTGGCATTGTCACCACGACAATCACCACGTTTGGTTACGAAATTGTAAATGCCCCCGACACCGTTTTCGTCCCCGGGATACCAGTTTTGTACGGTGGCGTATTTTATTTGTGCATCTGTTAATGCAACCAATTCAACGACGGCCGCATGTAACTGGTTTTCATCGCGCATCGGTGCGGTACAACCTTCTAGGTAACTTACATGGCTGGCCTCATCAGCGATGATCAAGGTGCGTTCAAACTGGCCAGTATTCGATGCATTGATCCTGAAATAAGTCGATAACTCCATTGGGCAACGGACACCTTTAGGTATGTAAACAAACGACCCATCGGTGAAAACCGCTGAATTTAATGCGGCAAAAAAGTTATCTGCCGCGGGCACGACCGAGCCAAGATATTTTTTAACCAGGGCGGGATGTTCTTTTACGGCTTCAGAGAAAGAACAAAAAATCACACCCGCATCGGCGAGTTTTTCCTTGAAGGTGGTTGCAACAGAAACACTATCAAATACCGCATCTACTGCTACGCCCGCCAATATCATTTGTTCTTGCAGGGGAATACCGAGTTTTTCATAAGTCTCTAATAATTTGGGGTCAACCTCATCTATACTCTTGAGTTTGTCATCTTTGGATTTAGGCGCGGAATAATAAGAGATGGCCTGATAATCGATAGGGTCTATATTGAGCTGTGTCCAGTTTGGATCGGCCATCGTCAACCAATGTCGATAGGCCTTTAGCCGCCATTCGAGTAACCATGTCGGCTCTTCTTTCTTTTTGGAGATAAGGGCGATTGTTGCTTCGCTAAGACCGGGTGCGACCGTGTCAGTTTCAATGTCAGTAAAAAAACCATGTTCATATTCCTTGCGTACAAGATCTGCAACATTGTCTGTGTGATTTGTCATGGTCATACTGCCAATTTTTCTTTAAGACTGAAACTTTCACCGCAACCGCAGGCATCTTCTACATTAGGATTATTGAACTTAAACCCAGCGTTTAATCCTTCACGGACAAAGTCAAGCTCTGTTCCAGCAAGATAACGCAGGCTCTGTTCATCGATAACGATCTTGATACCTTTTGACTCAATCGTTTTATCTGTTGCATTGATCGCTTTGGCCGTCTCAATGACATATTGATAGCCCGAGCACCCCGTTGTTTTTACACCAACACGTAAGCCAATGCCGTTCGTATCCTTGGCCAGAACATTTTCAATATGTTGTTTAGCACTGTTGGTAAGATTAATGGTTGTTTTTGTCGTCATAGTATTTATCAGCTTTGTAGTTGCAACAAAGCGACATCTTGTCGCTCAGATACATGTTTAACGTTATTGCGTTTGATCAAGTCACTCAAGGTGAGTCCGTTCAAAAATCTTGAGATATTCATATTTAACTCCATCCACAAATCATGCGTCAGGCAACGCAGGTTGCCCTGACAATTTTGTTTACCTTTACACCGTGTCACATCGATGGATTCGTCAACTGAATAGATGATCTTGGCGATTGTGATGGCATCGGCGGCGAGTGCCAAGCGATAACCGCCACCAGGCCCACGCACACTTTCAACGAGCTTATGCCGTTTTAATTTACTGAACAGTTGCTCAAGATAAGTCAGAGAAATATCCTGGCGCTTAGCGATATCGGCCAAATTTACCGAACCTTTGCTATCATGCAACGCAATATCCAGCATTGCAGTGACGGCATAACGGCCTTTAGTTGTCATTTTCATCGTCTATATTTTCTTGCGACTCATCGATCAGATGGCGGCAAGACTACATAACCTAGTATTTTAGTCAAGTATTTTTTATTCGTTTTAGTCAGGAGTAAGGATGAGTCGGTCGTGGTCGGGCCAGATCAAGCTGGGTCGGTCGTGGCGTGGCTCGGATCGGATGTGGTTGGGCGTGGAGGGGCATGGGTCGGATCAAGCTGGGCCGGGGTGACTGGAACGGAGATTTCAAGTGTAAGTGCTGGTATCCGGTTCCGAACTTGCCAACATTCATCCAGTGAGGGGGTTGACTCCCAACAGGGTATGAACGCCGACGATTATGACAACAATCACGGTGGTGCCAGCAACATTTATCAAATCACCTTTCCATATACCAGATTCGGGTCGTTGCCACGCTCCCTCGGCACTATTGATCACAACTATAGTGATCAGCGCCCACAGGCCCATGCCGCCAAATAGTAGCACCGCGGCAAGATGACCATTTGTAAGCAGGTGTCCAAGTGACCACACGATCACCCCTAACAACATCGGGTGACGTACCTTGCCAACAAGCATGCTCCTTGTCGGAGCAACGCCTAGCAGATAAATGGCGACCACGGACAGAAGGTTGGTAATATGGCGCATTATGGGTGCCAGATCATACAGCGGTATCGTATCTGCTACACGATATCCCCATATCATCAGCACGAGACCAACAACTATCACAATGGCTATCAGGCTACGCCCGTGCTTGCCCATTGCGTCTCGCAACTGCGGTGCCACCCGTTTGAGCAAGTGCGCCGCCCACCACAAGGCAAGACCAGCAATCAGCAACCCGTAGCCCATAGCAAGCCTCGCCTAGTACCTCATACGCGCATTGCTAGTTATAATGACAATCGCCTTGTCGCTGGCAACGGCGGTGCAGTAGCAACGCGCAGGTTGGCAATCAGAGAGGCCACAGCAAACACCGCAACACCCGCCCGCTAATCGTTGGAAGCCCTTCAAGAACGCTTAACATCAAAGCGATCAAGATTCATTACCTTGACCCAAGCGGCCACAAAGTCGCTGACGAACTTGCTCTTTGCGTCGTTAAATGCGTAAACCTCGGCGACAGCGCGTAATTCGCTATTTGAGCCAAAAATGAGATCGACTGGTGTGGCGGTCCATTTCAGCTTGCCAGTTGCACGATCACGACCCTCGTAAATGTGGGCTGCGGTAGGCGATTGCGTCCACTGCGTTGACAAGTCAAGCAGATTGACGAAAAAATCGTTGCTTAAGGCCCCGGCTTTATCCGTAAACACGCCGTGCTTTGTGTTCCCAAAATTCGCGCCCAGCGCACGCATACCGCCGATCAGAACAGTCATCTCTGGTATCGTCAAAGACAAGGTGTCGGCTTTATCGACCAGTAACACTACGGGTGATCTTGCGTTATCTGCGCCGAAATAATTACGAAAACCATCGGCACTTGGCTCAAGCACAGCAAATGAGTTCACGTCGGTTTGTGCTTGCGACGCATCCATACGACCCGGTGTGAAAGGGATCTCAATGGTATGACCGGCTTTTTTTGCGGCGGCTTCAATCGCTGCGTTACCACCGATAATAATTACATCGGCCAGCGATACTTTTTTGCCCTTTGCCAGTGATTTATTGAAATTATTCTGGATGCTTGTCAGTTTTTTCAAGACTTTTTGCAGCTCATCGGGCTGGTTAACAACCCAGTCTTTTTGAGGTGCCAGGCGCAATCGGGCACCGTTAGCACCACCACGAAAATCTGTATCACGGAATGTGGAAGCCGAAGCCCAGGCCGTTCTAACTAATTCTGGAATGGTTAATCCCGATTTTAGTATGATGGACTCCAGTTGCTCTGCTTCATCGTGACTGATGAGCGCATGATCAACAGCCGGAATAGGATCCTGCCAAATCATCTGTTCCTTAGGCACCATCGAACCAAGATAGCGCGTGGTCGGCCCCATGTCGCGATGCGTTAATTTGAACCAGGCTTTAGCAAACGCAATTTCAAACTCTTTCGGGTTGTCAAGCCAGTGCTTGGTAATCTTGCGGTATGCAGGGTCAAGTTTCAGTGCCAGATCAGTCGTAAACATAATCGGCGCGTGTCGCTTTGATTTATCATGCGCATCAGGCACCAGATTTGCGACAGACTTGTCATCTGGAATCCATTGCGTCGCACCTGCCGGACTCTTTGTTTTAACCCAGTTAAAAGCATATAGATTTTGCAGATAGTTGTGCGTCCAGGCCGCCGGGTTACTCGTCCAAGCACCTTCTAAACCACTGGTGATAGTGTCCGCGCCCCGACCACTTTTATAACTGCTATTCCAACCCGTGCTTTGTGCCTCAATGCTTTCAGCTTCAGGCTCTTTACCGACATACTTGCCTGGATCTGCTGCGCCATGGGCTTTACCAAAGGTATGCCCACCCGCAATCAATGCAGCAGTTTCTTCATCATTCATCGCCATGCGACCAAATGCCACACGTATATCCTGAGCCGCTGCCAGCGGATCGGGGTTGCCGTTAGGACCTTCGGGATTCACATAAATTAAACCCATTTGGGTTGCGCCAAACGGTTTTTTCAGATCTCTCTTGCCGTGGTAGCGTTGGTCATCTGCAAGCCATTTTGTTTCAGTACCCCAATCAATGTCCTCTGGTTCCCAATCGTCTACACGTCCGCCGGCAAAACCCAAGGTTCTAAACCCCATAGACTCCATAGCGACGGTACCGGCAAGAACCATCAGATCACCCCATGAGAGCTTGTTGCCGTATTTTTGTTTGATCGGCCACAGTAAAAGTCGCGCCTTGTCCAAGTTTGCATTATCTGGCCAGCTATTAAGTGGTGCGAAACGTTGTCCGCCACCATAGCCGCCGCCGCGACCGTCACTCACACGATAGGTACCCGCACTGTGCCAGGCCATACGAATAAAAAATGGGCCGTAATGGCCGTAGTCTGCTGGCCACCAGTCTTGTGAAGTGGTCATTAGTATCTCAAGATCCCGTTTCACCGCATCGAGATCCAGACTTTTAAATTCTTTAGCGTAATCAAAATCCGCACCCAAAGGATTAGATGCAGGCGAATTTGTCCGCAACGGCGTAAGATCCAGGCGATTGGGCCACCAATACTCATTGGTTGTTACCCTATCTTGCGCCAGTGCCAGATCAATGGAGGCGACCGAAGACAATCCAAGCACAAGCAAGGCCATTACAAACATCGTCATTGTATTTAATTTATTTTTAGCCATTGTCAATTCCTCTTAGTAAAGTGTTATGTCTATTGCTTATAATGAATCTTAATGCACTTCAAAACAATATCTAATCAATTATTTTTATGCTAATTATAGCAACCCGCTATGATTAATTCTGTTATAAAATATTGCACAATAACAAAATCAAATACCCGCTTGACTGAAGTCAAGGACGTATCAGCCGCTATAAGATAATGCCAACACAAAATAGACGTGGGTAAGATTTTCGCGGCTACCACTAGATACAATTTAGAGCGGTTCTAAATGGTTAATCATTAATTGTAGCGTTTGTCGATTCTGAAATTCGTTAATAGCCAGTGTATATGCGATCTGAACATGCGAGACATATGTTGGCCAAGTCTCATCCGTATGATTAAACGCAATGGCATCTAACATCTTATGACTATCTCTGGTCTGCAGTTTAAGTTTTAGATGATGTTTACCAACGATACGTTTATTGATGAGCTTAAATTGACCCTCGAATAGTGGCTCAGGAAAGCCTTGTCCCCAGGGTCCGGCAAGTCGAATATCATGCGCTAATTGTATAGACAAGTCCCGGCTTAACAATTCGCCATCGCTTAGACAGCGATCCTGCATATCCGCAAAAGAGATATGTTGCTGTAGTGTCTGGTTAAATTGCGCTGTAAATAATCCGAATTGTGACTCGTTTATAGTCAAGCCTGCCGCCATTGCATGACCGCCAAAACCAAGAATCAAGCCGGGGTTAAGACGGTTAATATCTGCTAGTAGATCGCGAATATGCAAACCATTAATAGAACGTGCCGAGCCTTTGATAATAACCTTTCCTCTTTTGCGTGTACTGTCTCTGGCAAAGGCTATTACGGGACGATTAAACGTTTCCTTAAGCCGACCGGCAAGAATACCAATGACACCCTGATGCCATGCTGGATTAAAAAGACAGATCCCTTGCGCCAACTCGTTGGATGATTGTTCCAGATAATCTTGCAATGCAACGGTGGCTTGATCTTGCATATCATGCTGAATTTCTCGGCGCGTTTTATTCAAAGTGTCGAGTTGCTGTGCCATGTCTATTGCCGTTGACGCATTATCTGTCAATAGACATTCAATGCCTAAAGACATATCGGTTATGCGACCGGCCGCGTTTAAACGTGGTGCAATGGAAAAACCAAGATCGGTGGCAGACAACATTGGCAAAGACTTGCCAGCCAATCTTAATAGCGCCGAGATACCAGCAATGGATCTGTTTTGTCTTATAAGTTTTAAGCCATGTGCGACCATGATCCGATTGTTTTTATCCAACGGCACCACATCGGCAACGGTTCCGAGGGCAACAATGTCCAGTAACCGCGCCAAGTTCGGGTAGGTGATATGCTTTTTTTCAAACCAGCCTTGTGCTCTTAAATGGGCGCGCAAGGCTAGCAAGATATAAAACACAACACCAACACCCGCAAGATTTTTACTCGCGAAAGAATCACCTGCTAATTGCGGATTAACAATCGCATCGGCAGCCGGTAGCACTGCGCCTGGCAAGTGATGGTCGGTAATCAAGACCTTAACACCATTGTCAAGCGCCCGTTTCACCCCCGCGACACTTGAAATACCATTATCGACCGTCATTAATAAATATGGATCATATTCCAGCGCAACATCAACGATCTCTGGTGTGAGTCCATAACCGTATTCAAACCGGTTCGGCACCACATACACAATATCTTCACCCCCCATCAGCGTTAGGCCACGTATCGCCAAGGCACAACTGGTCGCACCATCGGCATCAAAATCAGCAACGATTAATATGCGTTGCTGATGTTCTAGTGCGGTTTGTAATAATATAACGGCTGCCTCAATGCCAGTGAGCGTGTTATAGGGTAACAGCGCGGCAAGTGAATAATCCAAATCGTCACCCGATTGTATCGCGCGCGCGGCAAAAACCCGTTTCAAAACGGGATGAATTGAATCTGGCAAATTTATTTCAGCCGGAATACTGCGCCGAATGATCGATTTATTTTTCATGGGCAATCAATGCTTGCAAGCATGTATGTTCTGCTTTTTTTTCCAAAATTTGTAACGTGAGGACTGGTCCAGACGGATATAATTCATATCTGTTTTAATATGCAACTGATCAAGTTCGTTTCTTTTTAATGCCGTTATTAAGGGTTGAAACCAGTTTGCTTCATAAAACAGCAAGGCCTCAAGCCAACCTTCAAGATCATGATAATAACTGTATTTTTGACAAGCATTGATGACAATCAGACCTTTATAACTGACATCTTTTTTATCAAGCGCAAGGTAGTTGTCGGGGAGTGCTGTAAACGGTGTGACCGCAATCATGGACAAGCTCTTTGCTAATATCTCATCACTACAGACAAAAGACCATTGCCGCTCAACACGCTTTGGCAATGCGCCGTAACCCCAGAACCAGAGACTGTTAATCGGTAATTTATGCTCCTGTACACGTTGTTTGTTAAGTTCGGCATTGTGCAAGGTCATCTGTATATCATTCATTAACTGGCGCAGATTAAGTCGATCATCCCCATCCGGCATAAAAGGTAGCACAGTCTGACCAGTAACCGCATCGATCGGGGTTGTTTTAATCTTGAGATCCTCTTTGATGCGTAGATACCAACGAGTCGGCACGGGCACTTCAAGCGCAAGGTCGTGGGCGTCTAACAGGCTATGTATATCTGCGCTAAGCACTAAGGCATCATGTTGGCTGATGGTGAATTGATTATTATCTATCAGTATTAAGCCATCCCGATCAGCTTGCACATGCACCGGGTCGGCACGTAACCAGAAACCGTCAGGGTATTGATTGTCATCTGTCAATCGAGAGATAGCCGCTACAGGAAAATCATTGTCAGCGGCTACGCTTATACCGAATAATTCGCAGAGACTATAGCTGGCCGACACAGTTGTCTGAGATTGATGCCCACCTTTAGTCAGTATCCAGTTAAGTGCTGGCAAGTCGGGCAAATCATCAGGGTGTATGGCCATATCCGGACCCAATAATCCAGGCATAAATATTGTCAAGCTACGCATCTAGCATCCTGCTCGGCGCGGTTGTAAAACGATGATTACCCATTAACAAAAGCACGGGTTAATCATTAAGACATTACCCCGCCAGGTTTTTCATGATGGCAGATTGCACCTGATCCAGTTTAGCCTCAATAGTAATAAGCTCACCAGCACTTTGCCTGATCGCCGTGTCAGGATCCTTGAGGCCATGACCGGTCAAGGTACATACAATACAACTGCCTTCTGGAATTTTACCGGTCTTTACATCACGCATGGCACCCGCTAAGGAGATTGCAGAAGCGGGTTCGCAAAAGAGACCTTCTTTTTCTGCGAGTAGTTTTTGGGCGGCAAGAATCTCTTCATCAGAACATTCATCAAACCAACCGCCGGATTCCTCATTAACCTGCCAGGCACTGTCCCATGACTGCGGATGGCCGATCCTGATTGCAGTTGCCACCGTCTCTGGATTATCGACCATGACACCACGTAAAAATGGCGCGGCACCCTGTGCTTGATAACCCACCATCTTTGGCCGCGTGCTGACAATCGGTTCATGCGCGTAGGGACAATGACCATTACAATAGGCACAGGCCGCAGTGACGTTATCGTTTTTACTACAGGCATATTCGCTGTAGCCTATCCAATGCGCAGTAATATTGCCGGCATTGCCAACGGGCAAGCAATGAAAGTCTGGGGCCCTACCCAATGTCTCAATAATTTCAAACGCCGCGGTTTTTTGTCCCTGTAGACGATATGGATTTATCGAGTTGACAATAGTGACAGGTGTTGCCTCAGCCACTTCTTTTACAAGCTGCATACCCGCATCAAAATTACCGCTAACCTGGAGAATGATCGCACCTTCCAGCATGGCTTGCGCCAATTTACCCTGTGCTATTTTGCCATCTGGAATGACAACAAACGCCTTTATTGCGGCACGTGCTGCATAGGCTGCGGCTGCGGCCGAAGTATTACCCGTGGAAGCACATACGATCGCCTTGGCACCGTCTTCAACCGCCTTGGTCACGGCCATAGTCATACCGCGATCCTTGAATGAACCGGTTGGATTCAGGCCTTCGTATTTGGCGTAAATATCGATCTTTCTATCCAATAATGCCGGAATATTATGCAGTTTAAGCAGCGGTGTATTACCTTCACCAAGGCTGATAATTTGCGTATCAGCACTGACCGGCAGGCGTTCACGGTAATGTTCAATGAGTCCGCTATAATGGGTTTGCAAAGTCATTTTTTATCCTAAGGTTTCCACACGAATACGCATTATTTCACCCGTAATTGCATCAAGCGCTACTATCTTTGCAAGCGCATTATTTATATTTTTTTCCTTGATACGTTGCGTTAAAAATATTATCGGTACATGACTTGCATCTGTTGTTAACTCTTTTTGCAAGATAGCTTCAATACTGATCCCAAAGTCGCCTAATATTGTTGTTATATCAGCCAGCACGCCAGGTTTATCTATCGCATTCAGGCGTAGATAATAAGCCGTTACCGTCTCCTCCATGGGCAATATTTCAATCGTCGATAAGGCCTCGGGTTGAAAGCCGAGAGGCGCGACTCGATTTTTCGGATCGGTGGTTAAGGTACGCACAACATCAACCACATCGGCAACCACGGCCGATGCAGTTGGTTCAGACCCCGCCCCCGCGCCGTAATACAAAGTAGGACCGACGGCATTACCCTTTACCAACACCGCATTCATCACGTCATCCACATTGGCAATTAAACGCCGTTCGGGGATCAAGGTCGGGTGTACACGCTGTTCAATGCCAGTCATTGTTTTTCGTGTAATACCTAAATGTTTAATCCGATAACCCAACTCACCCGCATACAGCACATCTTGTTGCTCTATCTTGCCTATGCCCTCGGTATAGGTTTTATCAAACTGCAATGGCGTACCAAATGCAGTCGAACTGAGGATAGTCAACTTATGTGCGGCATCAATACCCTCAACATCAAAACTCGGATCGGCTTCAGCGTAACCCAAGGCCTGTGCTTCTTGCAGGGCCTGGTCAAAGGTTTGACCCTTATCACGCATCGCCGTCAGGATAAAATTCCCCGTGCCATTGATAATACCGGCTATCCACTCGATTTGATTAGCAGCCAAGCCTTCGCGTATGGCCTTAAGAACTGGAATACCGCCTGCCACGCCCGCCTCAAACGCAACCATGACACCTTTTGCCTTGGCCGCGGCAAAGATTTCATTACCATGGATTGCGATCAGGGCCTTGTTGGCCGTCACAACATGTTTGCCGTTTTCGATTGCCTTTAAGACCAGCTCTTTCGCGGGCGAATAACCCCCTATCAATTCGATAACGATTTCAATTTCGGGATCATTCACAACCGCAAAAGCATCATCAGATATCTTGTCTATTTGCTGCAGGCCTTTGATCAGCGCTGGATTATAATCTTTGGCGGCCGCATGTGTAAGGCGGATATAACGCCCGACACGCCGGGCAATTTCAGTGGCATTACAGGTAAGTACATTGACGGTCCCGCCACCCACAGTCCCTAACCCTAGCAGTCCTATTTTAACCGGCTCCAGCATTACGCTTTCTCATTAATAGCTCTTAAATTGATTGATGCTTATCCAGCAACACGCTGTAGATTTTCTTCTCTCAACATAGCCCGCATGGAGCGTATTGCCTGACGACTACGATGTTCATTTTCGATCAAGGCAAACCGCACAAACTGATCACCATAGCTACCAAAACCAATCCCGGGTGATACAGCCACTTTTGCATCCAATAGTAATTTTTTTGAAAATTCCAGCGATCCCAATTTTTTAAATTGCGCTGGCATCGGCACCCAAACAAACATGGTGCCGCGCGGTTTGTCTACTTTCCAGCCTATGGCATTTAGACCATCGCATAACACATTGCGGCGATTACAATACGTATTGCGGATCGTTGCAACACATTGTTGATCTTCTTCCAACGCAGTGATTGCGGCAATTTGAATCGGCGTAAAGGTACCGTAGTCCAGATAAGACTTGATACGGGACAAGGCTTTTACCAGTATCGGATTCCCCACCATGAAACCAACCCGCCAACCCGGCATATTGTAACTCTTGGACATGGAGAAGAACTCAACCGCTATCTTCTTCGCCTCTGGCACCTGTAATATTGAAGGTGCGGTATAACCATCAAATACGATATCGGCATAAGCCAAGTCCTGGACCACCCAAATCTGATGCTCGGTTGCAATCTCGACAATTTTGTGAAAAAAATCCAGATCAACACATTGCGTTGTTGGGTTTGCCGGAAAATTGATCAGTAACAGTTTGGGCTTGGGCCAACAATCCCGTATGGATTTTTGTAGCTCTTCAAAAAAATCGATACCTGGTCCAATCGGCACATGACGCACATCGGCACCCGCGAGGACAAAGCCATAGGGATGAATTGGATAGGCCGGATTGGGTATCAATACCGCATCACCTCGGTCTACGACAGCCATGGCCAAATGTGCCAGACCTTCTTTTGAACCCAAGGTAACAATCGCCTCAGACTCAGGATCGAGATCGACCTCATAACGTGTTTTATACCAATTACAGATCGCGCGGCGCAAGCGCGGAATACCACGCGAAATCGAATAGCTGTGTGTGTTATCGCGTTGTGATGCCTCAACTAGCTTATCGACAATATGTTTTGGCGTTGCTTGATCCGGGTTACCCATCCCGAAATCGATAATATCTTCCCCACGATGGCGCGCCGCCATCTTCAAATCATTGACGATATTGAATACATAGGGAGGCAATCGATTTATCCGCGCAAAATCTTCGTTCACTCGTTACGATCCTAAAGTCATAAAAAACTAACGATTATATAATATACATGGGAAACGATACAGTGCTACATACATTGTTTGTTCAACCACAACTGCCGTATAATCTAAGCCATGATAAATGTTGCAGCGATACAGATGATCTCTACCGACAGCCTTGCTGAAAATCTTGACGTGGCTGAAAAACTGATAGCAGAGGCTGTCTCAAGAAACGCACAACTCGTGACGTTGCCTGAAAATTTCTCGCTCATGGGCAAGCAAGATGCTGATCAATTAGCCATCGTAGAATCGCTCGGTGTCGGCCCCATACAAACCTTTCTTGCCGCACAGGCCAGGCAACATAATATCTGGCTATTAGGCGGCACGCTAGCATTGCAATCCATGCAGCAGGACAAGGCACTTGCGGCAAGCCTGCTGTATAACCCGCAAGGCGAATGTATCGCGCATTATGACAAGATGCATTTATTCGATGTGTTAGTGGATGCGACGAAAGGCGGCACCTATCAGGAATCCAATACCTTTACCGCTGGCGATAACGTCGTTGTCGCGCAAACCGAGATTGGCAACATCGGACTGTCGGTTTGTTATGATCTGCGTTTTCCTGAACTCTACCGCAACATGCATCAGGCGCATGTACAGATCATTGCGGTCCCATCGGCCTTCACTGCAACCACGGGCGAGGCACATTGGTCGTCTTTATTAAGATCACGCGCTATCGAGAACTTGTGTTACGTCATTGCCTCCAATCAAGGCGGCACCCATGTCAATGGGCGCACAACATGGGGTCATAGCATGATCATCGATCCCTGGGGTACGATATTTGCGAGTATTGATAAAGGCGCGGGGGTTGCCGTTGCGGCCATTGACCTTGACCAGCAAGCCCAACTCCGCCATCGGTTTCCGGTATTGTCACACCGGCATTGGCACATAGGCACATACCAAACTGACCCATTAAGCACACAACGAAATGAGACTTAAGATGAGATGACTTACGCACTGGATATCGCAAGAAATACCCTCCTCACACAACGTGGATTGGAACTCACAGATGTGCAAAAAACATTAGATCAACTGATACGTCCGTCTATTGATCAAGCCGATCTTTATTTTCAATCTTCTCACTCAGAGTCATGGGTATTGGAGGACAGTATTATCAAAGAAGGTTTTTTTAACATCGATCAAGGTGTAGGCGTGCGTGCCATCAGCGGAGAAAAAACCGGCTTTGCCTATTCTGATGAAATTATTTTACCGGCCTTGACGCAAGCCGCACTCGCAGCACGTTCGATTGCCAGTCACGGTGATAACGGTCGGCACCAGGTGTGGCGCAAGACAAATCCACCGGTGCTGTATAGTGCCGACGATCCGCTCAATTCGATTGCGACCGAGGATAAACTCGGCTTATTACACCAAATGGATCAGGCGGCCCGCAAAAAAGACCCGCGTGTCAAACAAGTGATGATCGGTTTAACGGGTTCACAATCCACCATTTTAGTAGCCAATAGTGCAGGCGATTTAAGCGGTGATGTCCGACCACTCATCCGCCTTAATATTAATGTTATTGTGGAAGACAAAGGCCGCATTGAAAAAGGCGGTGCTGGTGGGGGTGGTCGTTTTGGCTATGAATACTTTTTACATGACGATCTCGCAATGTCGTATGTTGATGAGGCCGTAACGCAAGCCTTGATCAATCTTGAAGCCGCCGCCGCCCCGGCCGGGATGATGCCGGTGGTGCTCGGCCCGGGCTGGCCTGGTATTTTATTACATGAAGCGATTGGCCATGGCCTAGAAGGTGATTTTAACCGTAAGGCAACGTCCGCATTTTCGGGTCGCATGGGTGAGCGGGTGGCCGCACCGGCGGTCACGGTTGTTGATGACGGCACCATAGAACATCGCCGTGGCTCGTTAAATATCGATGATGAAGGCACCCCGACAGCTTCGACCACGCTCATTGAACGTGGCATCTTGAAAGGTTATATGCAAGACAAACATAACGCCCGTTTGATGGGGGTTGAGTCGACTGGCAACGGCCGCCGTGAATCCTATGCGCACTTACCCATGCCGAGAATGACGAACACGTATATGCTGGGCGGCGACCATGATCCGCAAGCGATTATTGCCTCAGTCGAGAAAGGCATCTATGCCACACAGTTTGGTGGTGGTCAGGTCGATATTACAAATGGGAAATTCGTGTTTAGTGCCAGCCAGGCCTATATGATTGAAAAGGGAAAAGTCACAACGCCGATCAAGGGCGCAACCATTATTGGCAACGGGCCGGACGTATTAACCCGCGTGACCATGGTGGGTAATGATATGGCGCTTGACTCGGGTATCGGTACCTGCGGCAAGGATGGACAATCAGTACCGGTCGGTGTCGGCCAACCCACCATTCGCATTGACGATATGACGGTAGGTGGCACGCGCATTTAACGATCTGGCTATGCGCGGAACAAGTGGCGATGAGTCGCGAAGTGGGTTGAGATAGGTCGGGATCGGGTCAAGCGTGGTCGGACCGGAGCGGGTCAAGCGTGGTCGGGGTTGGGTCGCGATGGATTCCGCTGGGTTGCGCTGGATCAAGATGAACCGCGCTGGATCAAGGTGAGGTCGCGCTGAGGTCGTGACAGCCCAGGCAAACACCAGGCAAACCCGCGCGGCCGTAGGCAATGACCGACTATTGCTGACTGTGCCTGGCTGACTTTGTCTGGCTGGCGGTTCATGATTCATATATAGCCAAGGTTTCGTTGCTTTATTACAATCAACGGATGTTTGCCCCTACTCAGCGTTTATCCGCCCACACGCCCGTCATGCAACAGTATCTCGGTTTTAAGGCCGAGTATCCTGATATGTTGCTCTTTTTCAGAATGGGCGATTTCTATGAATTGTTCTATGACGATGCCAAAAAGGCCGCGCGTTTATTAAATATTACGCTGACCAAACGTGGTAAATCTGCGGGCGCGGCCATCCCCATGGCGGGCGTGCCTGGTCATGCTGTTGACAACTATCTCGCAAAACTAATCAATCTCGGTGAGTCGGTTGTTATATGCGAGCAAGTCGGCGACCCCGCACTTTGCAAGGGGCCGGTCGAGCGTAAAATAGTGCGGATCATTACGCCTGGTACCATCACAGAAGATATCCTGTTAGACGATCGAGTCGCAAATGTTTTATTGTCTGTTTGTAAAACAAAACAACATTACGGCTTTGCCAATGTTGAACTTAGCAGTGGCCGCGTCGGCCTCCTGGAAGTAGAACATACGGCCGGTCTCGACGACATTATCGAACAATATCAACCGGCAGAAATTTTATTAAGCGACCACTTGGAATACACAGGTGCTGGCAATAAAAAGCGAGTGATTACCAGACGACCCGATTGGCACTTTAATCGGGCAACGGCCGCGGTCAATATAAAACAACAATATGGCATTAACGATCTCAATGGCTTTGGTTGCCAGCATCTGACGGCCGCTATTTGTGCGTTTGGGTGTTTGATTCAGTATCTTAACGACACACAAAAAACCTTATTACCGCATCTGCAAACCCCAAAGATCAATCTGGCGGATGATGTTATTCAGATCGATGCTGTGTCGCGGCGCAATCTGGAACTTGAAACCAGTCTGGCCGAAGGCAAATCACATGCGCTACTGCATGTAATCGACACCACCGCGACAACCATGGGCAGCCGCTTATTGCGGCGTTGGTTACAACAACCTGTGCGCGCGCATGACATCCTGCGGCAGCGTCATAACGCCGTTGAAAAAATGTTACACAATCGTGTTTATAATGATTTTCATGCCATTATGCGCGGTATATGTGACATTGAACGCATCATGTCGCGTGTTGCCTTGAAGTCAGCCAGACCCCGCGATCTCATACAACTTAGAGACAGTCTCGCCCTACTGCCACAGATTAAAGAACGCCTGGCGAACGTTGACAGCCCCGGACTCAATGATTCCGGATTCAATCATTCCAGGCTCAATCATTTATATCAAGACATAGGCCTGTTTCCCGACTTACTTGCAACCTTAAACAAGGCACTGATCGATGAACCCCCCGCCCTTATCCGTGATGGAGGTGTGATAGCCAGCGGCTATGACAAAGTGCTGGATAAGTTACGACAGTTAGGCAATGATGCGGGGCAATTTTTAACTGATCTTGAAGCGCAGGAAAAACAGCGCACGGGCATAGCGGGATTAAAAATCGGTTATAACCGCGTGCATGGCTATTACATTGAAATAAATCGCCAGCACTCGGCGCATGTGCCTGATAATTATAATCGCCGTCAAACCTTGAAAGGCGTGGAACGCTTCATCACGCCAGAATTAAAAGATTTTGAAAACACTATTTTAAGTGCGAAAGATAAGGCCTTGGCGCGTGAAAAAGAATTGTACGCACAGCTACTAGACGACATTGTTGAATATCTGGGTCATCTGCAATTATGTGCGTCATCGCTGGCTGAGTTAGATGTCTTGCTGGGTTTCGCCCACGCCGCCGCGACATTAAATCTCACAGCACCCGTTTTAACAAGCGACAAGGGCCTTATTATTGAAGCCGGCCGCCATCTGGTAGTCGAGCAAATTCAAGCGGATGCGTTTATAGCGAATGACTTAAGGTTAGATAATGACACACAAATGCTGGTCATAACCGGCCCTAATATGGGTGGTAAATCCACTTATATGCGACAGACGGCGTTAATTGTAATCCTCGCGCACATAGGCAGTTATGTGCCAGCAAGCAAGGCGATCATAGGCCCCATCGATCGAGTGTTCACGCGTATTGGTGCGTCAGACGATCTTGGCAGTGGCCGTTCCACCTTTATGGTAGAGATGACTGAAACGGCCAACATTCTTAATAATGCGACGGATAAAAGTCTCGTCTTGATGGATGAGATCGGCCGCGGTACCAGTACCTATGATGGTTTAGCGTTGGCCTTTGCCTGTGCCTCGCATCTTGCGCACGTGACCCGAGCCTATACACTGTTTGCGACACATTATTTTGAGCTGACGGCGTTGCCTGAACATGCGCCTAATGTTGCCAATGTGCATCTGGATGTTGTTGAATACGGCGATGAGATCGTATTGTTACATGCCGTTAAGGCCGGACCGGCAAACCAAAGCTATGGCATACAGGTCGCGTCGCTTGCGGGCCTGCCGAAGTCGGTCATTACCGCTGCGAAAAAAAGGCTGCATGAGATCGAACAGCACCCATCCATAGCAAATGCACAACAACCACAAACAGATTTATTCAACATGGATCCGTTATTGGAAAAAATCAAAATGCTTGATCCAGATGCCATTAACCCAAAACAAGCACTCGCTATATTGTATGAATTAAAAGAAATACTGGGACCTTAGTATTAACATACATCCGCATCATACTGGGCCGGGCTGGACCGAGATGGGTCTGACCCGGCCAAGTTGGATCGGGTTGGGCGTGGCGTGAGTTGAGCGTGGTTGGCGTGGGTCGAGCGTGGTTGGTCGGGGTTGGCGTGGGTCGAGCGTGGTTGGTCGGAGCTACATCTTGATCAACCGCCAAAAATGTTAAAAACGCTACTACTTTTGCAGAACTATCTAAAAGTATTTCTGCACGGTTGGCAAAGCCATGAAGTCGAACAAAGCGTTTAACCTAATATGAAAGCAATGGTGCCTGAAATAAATTCAATATAGAATAGTAGGGTAAATTTGCTTTATAATAAATGTTATGTATCAAAAGGAGCATCAAAATGAAATCACTATTAACAATTAGCTTGTTGATTGTATTTGCATCGTGTTTTGCGTGGGATGGATATGACTACGACAAAGGTAGTTATGTCGAGATTGATAAGGGCAATCTTGTCAGACAAGGAAGAGAAATCGAATATTATGATTATGGGTCAGGCGAATACAAATATGGGTATGTTGAATCAATTAATAATTATGGTTCATCTGTAGAAGTCGAGGTGTATGATTCAGATACAGGTGAATATCGTACTTTTGAAATGGATAAATAGAGGTAAAATGAAATGAGCAAGGATAGAGACAGAACAGTCTACAAACGTGATGATGGCAAATGGGTAAATAAACGAAACGATGCAGGAAAAGCATCGAGCGTTCATGATACTCAAAAAGAAGCCAATGACTCTGCACGGGGAATGTTAAAAAACCAAGGTGGTGGTGAACTCACAACAAAAGGAAGGGACGGAAAAATACGGAGCAAAGATACTATTCCACCGGGTAATGATCCGTTCCCACCAAGAGATAAAGAACATTGAAATACGATAATTACCAGCGCAATCATGTGATTCTTCCAGGTCAAGAGGAAGCGTTGCGTTCATTCCTCAAGCAAGACTACAAGGGAATGCAACATAAAATTGCCAACGCTTTCAGCTCAAATAGTGAGGATGCCCTCACCTGGCCGGGTCGTGCCGGGTTGGCTATCCAAGTAAAAAATTCCCGGGTAAAAATTCAAAGGCACTATTTTTTCTTGCCCTCTCGCTCCAGCGTTTCTGTGATGATGGCTTCTGCGACATTTTTCGGGCAGGGACTGTAATGCAAGAACTCCATAGAAAATTGGCCGCGTCCAGAGGTCATGGTACGCAACGATCCAATGTAGCCAAACATCTCTCTTAAAGGCGATTCAGCTTTGATGCGCACACCCGTCGGGCCAGCCTCTTGTGACTTGATCATGCCGCGCCGACGATTCAAATCACCAATGACATCACCCACATGATCCTCGGGTGTGTAAACATCCACCTTCATAATCGGCTCCATCAATTGTGGGTCGGCCTTGGGCATGGTCTGGCGATAACCGGCCTTGGCCGCTAATTCAAATGCTATCGCCGAGGAGTCAACCGCATGAAAAGCACCATCCATTAAAATAACTTTGAAATCCAGACAGGGATAACCCGCCAGCACACCTTTGTCCATGCTCTTTTTGAAACCACCTTCAATCGCCTGCCAAAATTCTTTTGGTATATTGCCGCCCGTCACCTTTGACTCAAATACAAAACCACTGCCTGGCTCGCCTGGCTCAACAACGTAATCAATCCGACCATATTGACCCGACCCACCCGATTGTTTCTTATGGGTATAACTATCTTCAATGCGCTTAGTAACGGTTTCACGATAGGCGACTTGTGGGCTGCCGACTTCAACCTCAATACCATGGGTACGTTTCAAGATGTCTACTTTTATATCCAGATGCAACTCACCCATGCCTTTGAGAATGGTCTCGCCGCTGTCGATATCCGTTTCAACGCGAAAAGACGGATCTTCTTTAATCATTTTACCGATAGCGATCCCCAATTTTTCCGAGGCGGCTTTATCTTTTGGTGCCACGGCGATTGAGATAACCGGATCTGGAAATATCATCGGTTCCAATGTTGCTGGATTATTAGCATCACATAAGGTATGGCCGGTTTGTACATCCTTCAAACCAATGGCGGCAACGATATCGCCGGCTTGCGCACCTTCAAGCTCAATACGTTCATCCGCATACATCTCGACGATACGGCCAATACGTTCGATCTTGCCGGTAAATGTATCGAGTGCCCCGGTGCCTTTTTCAAGTTTGCCGGAATAGATACGCAGGAAAGTCAATGCGCCAAAACGATCATCCATGATCTTGAATGCCAGCGCCCGCAATGGCCTGTCGGCATCAACGATAGCCAACTCACCGGTTGGGTTGCCCTCCAGATCGATTTCGGGCTGTGGTTTAACTTGCGTTGGATCAGGCAGATAATCAATCACGGCATCCAATATCATTTGTACACATTTATTCTTAAATGCTGAGCCACAATAGGTCGGGAAGAAACTCAAGTTTATAGTCCCTTTGCGGATACACGCCTTGAGTTCATCAATGGTAGGTTCAGTGCCGTCAAGATATTTCTCCATAATATCATCGTCTTGATCAACAACGGTTTCGATTAATGTTTCACGCCAGGTCTCAATCTTGTCAGCCATGTCGGCGGGTGGTTCTTGAATTTCATAATTTAACAGATCATTGTCATCATGCCAGATCCAGGCCTTGCGCGTCAGCAGATCAACAGCACCAATAAAGCCATCTTCAATACCGATCGGCAACACCATGACCACTGGCTTTGCATTTAAAATGTCTTCAATCTGTTGCACAACGCGATAGAAATCGGCACCAATACGATCGAGTTTGTTGACCCAAATAATGCGTGCGACCTCGGAGTCGTTGGCATAACGCCAGTTGGTTTCAGATTGCGGTTCAACGCCGCCAGAGCCGCAGAATACGCCGATACCCCCATCCAAGACTTTTAATGAGCGATATACTTCAATGGTGAAGTCAACGTGGCCGGGTGTATCGATGATATTGAAGCGATGATCATGCCAGAAACAGGTTGTCGCCGCCGACTGAATGGTAATGCCGCGTTCACGTTCCTGATCCATAAAATCAGTGACAGTCTCGCCATCGTGCACTTCGCCAATTTTATGAATTTTACCCGTGAGCTTTAAGATCCGCTCGGTGGTGGTGGTTTTACCTGCATCCACATGCGCGAATATACCTATATTTCTATACTTCGATAAGTCAGCCATTCGTTCTACTCTATAAAGTTAAATTGATGAAATTAAGTGTCCTGTTAGTTTTCGGGAAACCCGCCCGGCCAAATACTCGTATCTGTTGGATCACCATCAGCATGACCTAAACTAGCGGGCGGAGTATAAACCAGATTAGTGAAATATGTGAGTTCAAGCGTATTTTAGTAAAAAACTGTCAAAACAGGCACAGCTTCTGTAACTTCAGATAATGATATGCAAGACAATGTATTTTGAACTTCAGGAATGGCCAAATTCCACCTATAATGACGCTAATGTATAATATTCCAAGCCGAATCGCTGATGTGTTGCTCGAAGTTGAAGCCAGCCTCCGTACCCACGGTAAGTGGGATAAGTGTAAACCCGATGCGACCGATCTGAACAGCACGATTCCTTTTTGCATGGATACACTCAAATTCGAGCAGTGGCTACAGTGGATATTTCTGCCGCGGATGAAAGAGACTATCGAGCAGACCAAACCCTTGCCCGTACAAAGCGGTATCTATGAATATGCAGAAAAATGCTTGCACAAGAATGACCCTTCGACTAATAAGCTACTGAAACATCTCAAAACGTTTGATGACTTGATCAGTATTCAAGCGGGTGTGTTACGACATTGAAGCCGCGCATAAAAAACATTACCAACAGCAGGCGTTTAATTGTGCCTGGCTTTTAGATAGCATTGGTTTTAGGTTATGGACAAGTTGGAAAAAGTTGTAGCGACGGCAAGGCGCAAGGCCGAGATGAGAGGTCACGGTTATCGTGAACAAGCACTCAAACTATATCCATGGATATGCGGGAAATGTAAGCGGGAATTCACCCGTGAAAATGTTATTGAATTGACGGTACACCACAAAGATCATAACCATGATAATAACCCAAGTGATGGTAGTAACTGGGAGCTATTGTGTGTTTATTGCCATGATCATGAACATGCAAAATATCTGGATGTAAATCCTGCGGCTACAGCAGCAAGCAACGAGCTACAACAGAGCCATAGTACGGGCAAGCCATTTGCGAATCTGAAAGACTTGCTGAATAACTCGGGATCGGATTAAGCAAAAGCAGGCGCACCATCTTTCATGATAGGCGATATTGATTATTGCTTAAGAGTGTATGATCTGAGCGAGGACCGTGCTACCCGATTGTACATATTGACCGACCTCTACCTGCACTTTAGACGCAACCGGCATAAAGACATCAACAACCCCGCCAAAGTACAAATAACCACAACGTTGGCCCTGACCAATGCGCTCGCCTGAATGCAAATACATGTGAAATTGGCGAACAATGTCTCTCAACCTGATAGCTGTGACGACCTTGTCGCCCTCATCTGATTGTATAAAAATGTCGAAATGTCGTCGTGATTCATGTATATCGGGTAGTGAACACCACTGCTCAATCACCTTGCCTTCAATTGGACTGCGCAAAGAATAAATGTCATGGAAGCGCATGGTTATCTGTACGCGAATGGCTTTGTTATGCAGGCGTATTTCTTCCGCTTCTTCAATCAAGGTCACGATGCCATATACCGGACTGACGACGGCGAGCGGTTGCGCTGGAATGACACGTTCTGGATCACGAAATAAATAAATAAAGATAGATAAAATCAAGGTCGATATAACAAAGGCGACAAACCCAAGCAGAAAATGTGCAAGCACAGTCAGCCCTAGCAATACGCATAATATTAACCAGGCCTCACGCGCAATGAATGGGTAGCGATTGCTGGGCATACAGATTTTGCAATTTATGAGGACGTATATTTAATCAATATCGGGTCGATACCGAATGTCTACAAACTAGTTTTTGTCGTGGTCAACTAATTTATTTGCCTTAATCCATGGCATCATGGAGCGTAATTTTTCGCCAATAATTTCAATATCATGTTCGCGGCTGAGGCGACGCTTGGCTTTTAATGTCGCCGCACCGCTTTGGTTTTCCAGGATAAATTCTTTGGCAAAATCACCTTGTTGGATCTCTGCCAGTATGCTTTTCATCTCACGTCGGGTGTCTTCTGTAATGATGCGCGGGCCGCGCGTGAAATCACCGTATTCAGCGGTATTCGAGATCGAATAACGCATATTTGCTATGCCGCCTTCGTAGATCAAATCGACAATCAACTTAGTTTCGTGCAAACACTCAAAATATGCCATCTCGGGTGCGTAGCCGGCTTCGATCAGTGTTTCAAAACCGGCCTGGATTAACGCGGTAATGCCGCCGCAAAGGACGGCTTGTTCGCCAAACAGATCGGTTTCGGTTTCTTCCTTAAAGGTCGTTTCAATAATGCCGGCCCGGCCACCGCCATTTGCTGAGGCATAAGACAAGGCGAGATCTTTTGCCTGATCGGAAGCATCTTGAAAAACAGCGATCAATGAGGGTACGCCACCGCCACCGGTATAGGTTGCACGCACTAAATGACCCGGGCCTTTGGGTGCGATCATGATGACATCGAGATCAGCACGGGGAATAATCTGTCGGAAATGAATATTAAAACCATGTGCGAACGCGAGCACTGATCCTGGTTTTATATTAGGTTCGATCGCACTGCTATAAAGCGCGGCCTGGTGCTCATCGGGTGCTAGCATCATGATGACATCAGCGTCGGCAACGGCAGCGGCGATAGATGCGACCGCTAATCCGGCTGCTTTCGCCTTGGCGGCGGAAGCCGAATCTGATCGTAGGCCAACGCAAACAGTGACACCCGAATCACGGAGGTTATTTGCATGTGCATGTCCTTGTGAGCCATAACCAATAATCGCAACTTTTCGGCCCTGTATTAAAGACAGGTCGGCATCTTTGTCATAATAAATATTCATTAGCGTACTCTCGTAAAATAATAGTGTTTAACATCAGGATTGAATGGCTGTATTGCCACGTGAAATACCCGAAATACCAGAACGGACAACTTCCAGGATCATGTCCTCATCGAGGGTTGCTATAAAAGCATCTAGTTTTTCGCCCGTGCCGGTCATTTCGATGGTGTAGGTATTTTCAGAAACATCAATAATCCGCCCACGAAAAATATCGACCATGAGTTTAATTTCATCACGATCTTCTTTTTTGGCGGCCAATTTTATCAACATCAATTCGCGTTCAATATGGCGATATTCATTCAGGTCTATTACCTTGACCACATCGACGAGTTTATTCAACTGTTTGGTTATCTGTTCGATAATTGCGTCTGATCCACTGGTTACCAGGGTCATGCGAGAGATTGTTGGGTCTTCAGTTGGTGCCACGGTTAGCGATTCAATGTTAAATGCACGCGCAGAAAAGAGTCCGGACACCCGCGATAAGGCACCTGCTTCATTTTCCATAAGTAAGGAAAGAATATGACGCATTTCAGGCCAGTTCTCGGTCCGTGGACAAGTGCATCTCATGCTGGCCTTTACCGGCGGCAATCATGGGATACACATTTTCTGTTTGATCTGTTACAAAATCGACCAACACCGTCCGTTCTTCCAAGGCGAGTGCTTCTTTTAACGCCCCTTCCACAGCACTGGTCTCTTCTATACGCAGGCCGACATGACCATAGCTTTCAGCCATTTTGACAAAATCAGGCAGGGCTTCCATATAAGAATTTGAATAACGTCCCGAATAAAAAAATTCTTGCCATTGCCGCACCATGCCCATATAGCGGTTGTTCAGACTGATAATCTTGATAGGCGTTTCGTATTGCAAACAAGTAGATAATTCCTGTATGCACATGACCAGACTGGCCTCACCCGTTATACAGACAACCGTCTCGTCTGGAAACGCGAGTTTCACCCCCATCGCGGCCGGCAAACCGAATCCCATGGTGCCTAAGCCACCCGAGTTGATCCAGCGTCGTGGTTTATCAAACTTATAAAATTGTGCGGCCCACATCTGATGTTGCCCGACATCGGATGTGACATAGGCATCGCCTTGCGTTAGTTCCCACAATTTTTCGATAACATACTGCGGCTTAATAACCTGACTCGACCGATCAAATTGCAGGCAATCAAGTGCCGCCCAGTCATGCACCTGTTGCCACCAGGCCTTGAGTGCTTTGGCATCAGGTTTATCATTACTATTTTTGAGTAGATCAATTAAATCCGTCAGCACGTTTTTAACGTCGCCCACGATAGGAATATCAACGGGTACATTTTTGGCGATAGAGGCGGGATCAACATCAATCTGAACAATCTTTGCGTAAGGACAAAATTTTTCCAGATCGCCCGTTACCCGATCATCAAATCTAGCCCCAATGGCGATGAGTACATCACAATAATGCATCCCCATATTCGCCTCATACGTCCCGTGCATACCGAGCATCCCGATAAATTGTTTATCAGTCGCCGGGAAAGCACCGAGTCCCATTAAGGTATTTGTAATTGGATAGCCAAGCAAACGTGTAAATTCGGTCAGCTCCCCACTGGCTGCACTAAGGATGACACCACCACCAGTATAGATCATCGGTTTTTTGGCCGACAATATTAATTGCGCCGCCTTCTTCATTTGCCAAAGATTACCCTTTGCAACCGGACGATACGAACGCAATGTGATTGTGTCTGGATAATCATATTCACAGGTATCTGCCGTAATATCTTTTGGAATATCGACCACAACCGGGCCAGGCCTGCCGGTTGTCGCAATGTAGAAGGCCTTTTTTATCGTTATGGCTAAATCCTTTACATTTTTTACGAGGAAATTATGCTTCACACAGGGGCGTGTGATGCCAATTGCATCCACTTCCTGAAAGGCATCATTGCCAATCACCTGTGTCGGTACTTGCCCGGTAAAAACAACTAACGGAATCGAATCCATATATGCAGTTGCAATGCCAGTGACGGCATTGGTTGCGCCCGGGCCCGAGGTGACCAGCACCACGCCTGGTTTTCCAGTCGCGCGGGCATAGCCATCGGCCGCATGTGTTGCACCTTGTTCATGGCGCACGAGAATATGTTCAACAGCGTCTTGTTTGTAAAGCTCATCATAGATATGCAATACAGCACCACCCGGATAGCCAAATAAATGTTTGACCCCCTCATCTTTGAGTGCGCGACAGAATATTTCCGCACCACGTAATAGCTCTCTTTTTTTAGCCACAGCCTTGCCAATCACCTTGATTTTTATTGTATCGGAACGGTCAGAAGTTACTGAGATTACAGCGTCAGGTCAAGTCATGTCTCGGGATATATGCGGGGAAGCTACGGTTAGCCTGGTTAGCCCAGCTAAACCCGACCACTGCAACCTATAAACCAAACCTGTAAAACAACATTCTCCTGCAATATTTGCCCAGCATTAAGCGCGTCATAACGCTGGTATCAGGCCTGTTGCCGCTTTGTTTTATACTGGCTTTCCAGCACGGCAATGGAAACGCAAAACCCCGACCGCTTGCCACCTGGCAGTACGTCACATTTTGCCTATCACTGGGCCTATCAGTCAATATAATTCTGTTATTCAAGACTGCTGGCAATGGCCGATCCAAGTTCGCCAGGTGACCGGACGGTTTTAACATTTGCGTCTGCCAGGGCGGTAAATTTATCATCGGCCGTGCCTTTGCCACCTGAGATAATCGCGCCCGCATGTCCCATGCGCTTACCCGGCGGTGCGGTGACCCCGGCAATGTAGCCAACGACAGGCTTGGTCACATGTGCCTTGATGAATTGCGCGGCTTCTTCTTCGGCGGTGCCGCCAATCTCACCGACCATGATGATGCCTTTTGTATCTGGGTCCTCTTCAAATAGACGTAAGCAATCGATGAAGTTTGTGCCGTTAATCGGATCCCCACCAATGCCGACACAGGTACTTTGTCCAAGTCCGTTCAACGTTGTTTGATGCACGGCTTCGTAAGTCAAGGTGCCAGAACGAGAGACGATGCCTATGCTCCCCACTTTATGAATACGACCCGGCATGATGCCTATCATACACTGCCCTGGTGTGATGATGCCCGGACAGTTAGGCCCGATCAGGCGCACGTTTGCGCGTTGATCAAGATAAGCACGTACGCGCACCATATCCAACACGGGTATGCCTTCGGTGATGCAGACGATGATGTTGATGCCAGCTTCTGCCGCCTCGGCAATGGCCTCAAACGCGAACGGGGCCGGCACCATTATCATGCTTGCATTAGCGCCGGTTGCATTGACGGCATCAGCAACCGTATCAAATACCGGTCGGTCCAGGTGTCTCTCACCGCCTTTCCCTGGTGTCACGCCGCCGACCACTTGCGTCCCATACTCAATCGCAAGACCCGCATGAAATGTACCTTGGCGGCCGGTAAACCCCTGGATAATAACCTTGGTGTCTTTGTTGATTAAGATAGCCATTATTGCACACCTCCTACCGCCGCGACTGCTTTTGCGGCCGCATCGTTGAGGTCGTCAGCTGTGAGCAGTGTCAGCCCGCTTGCAGTGAGTGCGGCCTTGCCTTCATTAACGTTGGTGCCTTCTAGTCGAACGACAACGGGCACCGCTATGCCGACTTCTTTAACCGCTTGAATAATGCCCTCGGCAATGAGGTCGCAACGCACGATGCCACCAAAGATATTGACCAGTATGGCCTTGACGTTTTTGTCTGAAACAATCAGCTTGAAGGCCTCTGCGACCTTTTCTGCTGTCGCGCCACCCCCCACATCAAGAAAGTTAGCGGGACTTCCGCCCTGTAATTGAATAATATCCATCGTCGCCATCGCCAACCCGGCACCGTTTACCATGCAGGCAATATTGCCATCTAACGTAATGTAATTTAGATCAAACTGTCGCGCGCTATTTTCTTTTTCGTCTTCCTGGCTGGCATCACGCAATGTTTCTAATTGTGCCTGTCTGAAAAGGGCATTGTCATCCACGCCAATCTTTGCATCGATGGCGACTAAATCGCTGTTTTTATTGACGATAAGCGGATTGATTTCAACCAGGCTCAGATCTTTTTCCGTAAATAATTTATAGAGACCTTGTAGTATCGACGTTAATTGCTTTCTTTGTTTGTCATCAAACCCCAGCGCGAAACCGATGCGTCGACATTGATGCGATTGCAGACCAAGCACAGGGTCGACGGTGACACTGATAATTTTGTCAGGTTGCGTGGCAGCCACTTCTTCAATATCCATGCCCCCTTCGGTTGAAGCCATAATGGCAACGCGGCGGCTAGCACGATCAACCACTAGGCCAAGATATAATTCAGAATCAATATCAGACAATGATGCGATCAGGACACAATTAACGGGTTGTCCATGGGGTGCGGATTGTTTTGTTACCAGTTGCGAACCTAGTAAGGAGCCAACAATGGATTCGAGTTCATCATGCCCGCGCGCTATTTTTACGCCGCCCGCTTTACCACGACCACCGGCATGAACCTGTGCTTTTACTATCCAGCTATCGCCACCGATCTCTGCCACGCAGTGTTTTGCGTCTTCGACAGTGTGTGCAACATGGCCGGTAGGTGTTGGTATACC
Organism: uncultured Gammaproteobacteria bacterium; assembly: GCA_951812995.1. GTDB lineage: Bacteria > Pseudomonadota > Gammaproteobacteria > Eutrophobiales > Eutrophobiaceae > UBA7359. The sequence continues at coordinate 63,121 of CATOTD010000003.1, forward strand.
GTAGTCCTCGAATAGTTTTTTAGCCTGGTATTCGTGTAGATTCATGTGCCATCCTTAAACAATAAATAGATTGAGAAACAAGTTAAAACATCCTGCTTTAATAATAGTCACTAATAGTCTTGACTTGAAATTAGAGAAATATCCGCCGCCCGTATAGAGTGATGAATATTAGTTTAACCAATAGCTTATATCAATTCGTGTCCGCGTTTCGACTTATATCGCGTACAATAATACATGCCAAGCTGGCCAGATAAAATAGGTACTTGTTAAAACGTAATGGAAAACACCCACAACAAACCGGCAATCACGTATTCGCAAAACGCCATGAATTGGCAAGCATTATCTTATTTCAATTATTATCGTATTTTACTGTCCGTCTTATTTTTACTGCTGATATACATGGATCGCCTACCACAACCTTTAGGCGGTCTTGATAAGCCGCTGTTTTCCAACGTATGCCATATATACTTGTTGCTGGCAATAGTATTCAATTTTCTTATACACGTTCAATTCCCAAGATTTAAACGCCAGATTGCAATTCACGTATTAACAGACATCATCATATTGAGTTTATTGATGTATGCAAGTGATGGGCTCAGTAGCGGATTTGGCTTACTCATCGCAATTGCAGTAGCCGGAGGCAGCCTTCTCAGAGTAGATAAAATTGCAATCTTGTTGGCCGCAATCGCAACCCTGAGTGTTTTGGGGCATGAACTTTACATACAGTTTATTGTATTTCATGTCCATGCCACGCCGAATTACACCCATGCTGGCATTTTAGGGGCGACATTTTTTATAACAACAATCATTGGGAATATATTAGCCACCAGAGCCAAAAAAACCGAAATATTGGCGAAAAAGCAGGCCATTGAAATAGATGAATTGGCAAAATTAAATGAACATATTGTGCAGCGTATGCAGTCCGGCATTCTGGTGTTGGATAATGATATGAATATATTGCTCATAAACGAGAAGGCCAAACAATTATTGGGACAACAAGAAGCAGACATAAAAAAAACGGAGGATATATACCGTTGTCTGCAAGATCATATACATCGCTGGTTGCATGACAACGGCCCGAAAAATGTCATACTCAAGCTGGCAGAGAACGATGTCGAATTACAGACCTCATTTATAAAATTAACCCTTGTCGCTGATTATCAGATATTGGTTTTTTTATCCGATATCTCATACCTGCAACAACGTGCGCAACAGTTGAAATTTGCGTCATTAGGTAGATTAACGGCAAGTATCGCGCATGAAGTCAGAAATCCGTTGGGTGCGATAAATCATGCTGGCCAGTTATTACGAGAATCTGCGTCCCTTAGCACTGAAGATCAGCGTTTAACGGAAATCATTAATGACCACTCACTGCGCATAAACAATATAATAGAAAATGTGCTCAGTATTAGTCGGCGCGAAAAAACAACAGCCGATGAGTTTGCCCTAATGCCATGGTTGGAAAAATTTATTGAAGAGTTTGAAACACGTTTCGATTTGGCAAAAGGTGCTGTTCAATTAACAGAAAATAAACAACCCCTATCCGTGAGAATGGATCCCTCCCAGTTGCATCAAGTATTATGGAATCTTTGCGAAAATGCGATGCGTTATAGCCAGGGCCGACCGCTCATTACCCTGTCGTGCGCCGTTAATGAGGTGTCGCAAAGACCGTATCTGGATATAATAGATTATGGCCTTGGCATTGCAGACGCTATTAAAGAGCAGTTATTTGAGCCTTTTTTTACAACGGAGACAAAAGGCTCCGGGCTGGGGCTATATCTTGCCCGGGAGCTTTGTGTAGCGAATCGGGCGACATTAAGTTTACAATCCAACACCCCTCATGGTGCTGTTTTCCGACTTAGCTTCATGCCAACAGATGAACAGGGTGAATTATTTTAGTATGTCGAAACTTGCATTGATAATTGATGACGAGCCTGATATTCGAGAGTTGTTGCAGATAACGCTACAGCGCATGAAAATTAACACGCATTGCGCGGCCGATCTAGCAACGGCACGCATATTATTAACCCAACATGAATTTAATCTGTGTTTGACGGATATGAAATTAACAGATGGCGATGGTGTTGAGTTTGTCAATGAGCTGCAAACAAACTTTCCACACATACCGGTCGCCGTGATTACAGCGCACGGCAGTATGGACAGTGCCATTAAAGCGTTGAAATACGGGGCGTTTGATTTTCTGACAAAACCCATCAATCTAAACACATTGCGCTCGGTCGTGCGTGGTGCCTTAAACATCAAGCCGCAACAGGCGCCAATAAAGCCGAGCATGATCGGCGACAGTCGGCTCATGCAGGATGTACGCGGCACCATCGAGAAGCTAGCGCGTAATCAAGCACCTATTTATATCAGCGGTGAGTCTGGGGTAGGCAAAGAGCTGGCCGCACGTATGATCCATGATTATGGCCCGCGTGCCGATAGGCCTTTTGTGCCGGTGAACTGTGGTGCCATTCCGAATGATTTGATGGAAAGCGAGTTTTTTGGTCATAAAAAAGGCAGTTTCACAGGCGCATTAGCGGATAAACCAGGCTTATTTCAGGCCGCAGATGGCGGTACATTATTTCTCGATGAAATTGCCGAGTTGCCGCAACACATGCAGGTTAAGTTATTGCGCGCTATCCAAGAGAAAGTAGTGCGGCCGGTGGGTGCGCAAAAAGAAACCCGTATCGACGTGCGGATATTGAGCGCCACGAATTGCAATTTATCGGATCAGGTAAAAAAGGGCTTGTTTCGTCAAGATTTGTTGTATCGCATCAATGTCATTGAATTGCAGCTTCCGCCCTTACGAGACCGCGCCGAAGACATCCCCTTGCTAGTTCTGCACATCATGGCCAAGCTACCGATAGCGGCGCAAGTCAAGGTAACGCCAGCGGCTGTCGCATTGTTGCAGACCTATCCGTTCCCGGGGAATATCAGAGAATTGGAAAATATACTAGAACGTGCGGCGGCGCTGTGTACGGGCAATGCGATTACAGCAGACGATATACAGCTACCCGCACAAGAGCCGCAGAATGACCCGCATCATGCCTCATTAGATGCGGTATTGAGCGATATTGAGAAGCAAAAAATTATTGCAGCGCTGGAGGAGACGCGCTGGAATAAAACGGCCGCGGCAAAACGGCTCGGTATTACGTTTCGCACCTTGCGCTATCGGCTGGAGAAACTGGGTTTGGATTAAATCAGACTGCCGTATTACGTCACATTGTGACAATTTAGGTCCGTTTAAGGTAAAAATGAACATCAAGTCTTGTGTCGCTATAACTTGGCCATAGCTTGGTCCTAACTTGGGCTTGACGTGGAATGTCAAGATTGACCGGTTTATAAAAAGCTAAAAAACCTTATTATTTAATACCTTATGCTATAGGTTGTGGCTATAGTTGGCTATAGGTGTGTCATGTTTAGAATATTGCACGCGAGAATATTCTTGCATTGGCATAAATAGTGCATTATGGTTTGCCACATTAGTTTTGAAAGTTTTTTGATAAACTGATTTTATTAACAACTAACTAAGCACAGGAGCTACAAAATGAACATTAAGAAAACAGCACAACAGGGTTTTACCCTTATCGAATTGATGATAGTGGTTGCCATTATCGGTATTCTGGCCGCCGTTGCCATCCCGTCTTATCAGGACTACACCATCCGTGCGCATGTCTCTGAGGGCATCGGTCTCGCCTCTGCCGCCAAACTCGCCGTGTCAGAGACTTTCGCCACCGAGAATACTTTTCCAGCCGATAATGATGCCGCTGGTCTTCCAGACGCAGCACAGATTAAAGGTAACGCCGTCGATTCAGTTACTGTTGTAAATGGCGAGATCACGATCGCCTATAGCAACAAGGTGCCTGGGGGAAGTCCAACAATAATCTTAACGCCATCGACGGCTAATCCTGGTTCAATAACGTGGGACTGTAAAACCGGTAGCGTGCTTTCGAAATATAGACCGGCCAGTTGTCGCTAATAGTGACATCCAGACTGGATTGATGCCGGTTATCACAACCCCTCCGCTGGAGGGGTTTTTTATTGTGCAATAAAGAATCGGTGGTTGCGTGTGGCAAGATTGATGTTATTATCAGCACATGGATACAACACCACTCTACAGAGCATTGATTCACGCAGGTGCGCCAGAAGACGAAGCCAAAGAGGCCGCATCTGCTTTCAGTGAAAAAATCGATACAATGGAAAAAGATATTGCGGAGATTAAAACGACAAACAGAATTATAGTCGTCTTGGCATTAGCTATCTTCATCAAATCATTTTTCGTTTGACCGCATTGCTGGATTGATTCTGGTTATCACAAACCCTCCGCTGGAGGGTTTTTTTATTGCGCAATAAAGAATCGGGCGCAATAAAAGAGAGTCGGTGTATAATCAGCACATGGATACAACACCACTCTACAGAGCATTGATTCACGCAGGTGCGCCAGAAGACGAAGCCAAAGAGGCCGCATCTGCTTTCAGTGGAAAAATCGATACAATGGAAAAAGATATTGCAGAACTAAAAATTTTAGTTCGGCTACTCATTGCAGGTCAGGTCATAATTATCGGCATCTTGGTAAAACTTCTCACTATCAGTTAATCCCTTGTTTTCAGTGAAAAAATCAACACGATGGAAAAAGACATTGCAGAAATTAAAACGACCAACACAGAGATTAAAATAATCAATCGAATTTTAATCGTCTTGGTATTAGCTATCTTCATCAAATCATTTTTCGTTTGACCGCATTGCTGGATTGATTCCGGTTATCACAAACCCTCCGCTGGAGGGTTTTTTATTGCGCAATAAAGAATCGGGCGCAATAAAAGAGAATCGGTGTATCATCAGCACATGAGTGGAACATCATTTCGCGCATTGATCGAAGCTGGTGCAAAAGAAGACACCGCCAAAGAGGCCGCTGATGACAGTGATAGGATTGATAAAACTTTAGCTGAGTTAAAAATTTCTGTTCGCATCATCATTGCTATCCTATTTGTAATGATCGGCATTCAGGTAAAAATCCTCACCGTACTTTAGCCCGCGCTGTATGCCTTAACGTCACGACTTAAATCACATCAAAAGAGAATCGGTGGTCGCGTGGCCAGGATTGATGTTATAATCAAGGTATGAATACGACCTCACTTTACAGAGCATTGATCGAAGCTGGCACAAGCGAAGAGACTGCTAAAGAAGCCGCAGACCAAATCAGTGATAAAATTGATACCCTTGAAATTGAAAAAATTTCTCAGCTTGAAAAAGATGTTGCTGAGTTAAAGATTATGACTCGTATTAACACCGCTATGTTGGTAGCCTTGATCATCAAATCATTTTTCCTTTGACCTCACTAGAAAAAGATGTTGCTGATCTGAAATTTTAGTCCATATCAATACAGCTATTTTGATGGCGGTCGTCGGTCTATCCGTAAAAATCCTCACCGTGCTCTGTATGCCTTAATGTCACGACTTAAATCACATCGCGTGTCCTATCCATGTCTGTCAAAACTAATGCCTGCCAAAACCAATGCCGCAAAATAATACGCTGGTCTTATATAGCATAATCATCCTGTTGCTTACAGTCCTCGTCTATGCGCCTGGTCTTGCGGGTGGCTTTGTGTATGATGATTATCATAATTTTCTGCATAACAAGGCCATCACGGACGCTGAGTTTACCTTGCAAGGGATGTGGTCGGCCATGCAATCGAGTACGGCCGGGCCCTTGGGTCGTCCATTGCCCATGCTGAGTTTTTTCTTGAATTACCATCTCAGCGGGCATAATCCATTCAGTTATAAATTATTCAATATCCTTATCCATAGCATTAATGCCGTATTAGTATTTTTTGTAAGCTACAGCCTTTTTAAGGCGTATTTTAGGCGGATTGAGGCGAACATAAGGCCAGCACAATATCGCTTAATGGCTATGTGGGTGGCCCTGTTATGGGCCGTGCATCCGATTAACCTGACAGCCGTGTTGTATGTTGTGCAGCGGATGACTAGCATGGCTGGTACCTTCACGCTTTTGGGGATACTCACATACGGTCTGTTGCGCGAAGGCAATCGATTAAAAGCTACCTACGGATATTTGGGGCTTATCCTTGTCTTTGGTGTCTTGGCAGCACTGTGTAAAGAAAACGGCGTATTGCTGTTTTTGTTCCTGTTTGTGATTGAATCGTTTATCTATCGCTGGCGTTTTAAGAATACGGCACAAAAGAAACCAATCGTCGCATTTTTCAGTACTGTGTTTATTGGGGCCGTTATTATTGTGGGATACCTCCTGCTTGCTAACAAACTTACGTTTGATTACAGCGGCCGTGGCTTTACATTGCCCGAAAGACTACTGACGCAGGCACGGGCGATCTGGTTTTATGTCGCGCAAATCCTGTTGCCGCAAGCACCGTTATTCGGTTTGTATCATGATGATTTTTTATTGTCTGTGGGTTTATTTGAGCCGGTATCCACGTTTTGGTCGGTCGCAGGGCTGGGTTTGCTTGTATTGGTGGCGTTGGCGACGGCGAGAAAAATGCCCTGGCTGGGGTTTGGCGTGTTCTTTTTTCTTGTCGGACACCTGCTGGAGTCAACCATTATCGCGCTGAATCTGGTACACGAGCACAGAAATTATATCCCCTCTTTGGGTCTTATTATCTTGCTCGTGGTGTTTTTTCAATGGCTACTGCATAAGCGCGGGCGTATGCAGGCAAATATTCTGTTGGTAATACTTACCTGCCTGTTTGCATTGGTGACGGTGGGGCGCGCGTATGATTGGGGAAACCTGCATCGATACGCAAAGATGTCCATGCAGCGACAGCCCAACTCAGTTAGCACAAATTATGGCGCGGGCTTTATTTTCCAGCAGTTCTTTCATCAAACAAATGATGAGCAATATCTCACGCAATCGATAAACGCCCTTCAAAAGGCAGACGCAATAAGTGGGGACAATATGCAGTCTGCAATCGCATTGCTACATATCTACGCGACCGTCGGCAAGCCACCCGAACAGGCATTGATCAATAAAATAAAATCCAGTTTTAGCAGCAAACAGATTACAGTCAAAGAACTGATGGCATTATCGAAATTGGTTAATTGCAAGCTCGAAGGGCTATGTGCGGTGGATGATGATATATTGCATGGATTATTTAATAGCCTAATCAGCAATCCGTTATTACACGGACGCGGGCGGGACGAGGCCTTATATTTTTATGCAGAGTTTTTAGGCGGCGTGGCAAACGAGGGGGAAAATGCCTTGTCCATAGCGTATGATATTGTTAATCGCAATCCAGATGTTCTTGAATATAAAATTCAATTAATAACATTATTATTCAGTAATGGGAAAAATGATGAGGCCGAACGCATGATGACGGAGCTTAGCAATGAACACGGATTTAAGTTTGAGGTGGTCAAAAAATGATGGGTTTGTAGCATGAATCATGTTACTCAAGCAATATGAAAAATAGCCTCAGCATAATATTACCTGCCAAAAATGAAGCGGCATCGCTACATACATTGTTGCCGACATTAACCGATTTATATCGTGATGCCGAAATTATTGTCGTTGATGACGGCTCTAGTGATGAAACCGGGAAGGTCTGCAAGCAATATAATGTGAAGGTAATCCGCCATGCGTACGCAAAAGGCAATGGCGCGGCCATCAAAACCGGCGCACGCAATGCCACAGGCGATATATTGGTGTTTATGGATGCCGATGGACAGCATACGCCTGGATATATCAGCACGCTACTCGAAGCAATCGAGAACGGCAATGATATGGCGATAGGTGCGCGCGATAAAGCCTCACATGCAAGTCTCCCAAGGTATATAGCCAACCTGTTTTATAATAAATTGGCCAGTTATATGTCGGACCATGACATACTTGATTTGACATCCGGTTTCAGGGCCGTTAAAGCGCGTATTTTTAAGCAGTTTTTATATTTGTTGCCGAATGGATTTTCGTATCCAACGGCGATTACCATGGCGCTGTTTAAGTGCGGCTACAGCATCAAGTATATTCCAATATCCTGCCCGAAAAGAACCGGCACCAGCCATATTAAATTGATGAAAGACGGACTGAGATTTTTGTTGATCATATTCAAGGTCACGTCGCTTTACTCACCGCTTAAAATATTTTGTCCGGTGAGTGTTGCGCTCTTTTTTACCGGTATGTCTTATTACGGGTATACCTATATACAGCAGGGACGCTTAACAAATATGAGTATATTAATACTATTAACATCACTGATTGTTTTTCTCATCGGCTTATTGTCCGAGCAAATAACATTTCTGATTTATAGTCAAAATCAAAAAAAGGATGGCTGAGGGCAGTCTTGTCAGGAGTTTCTAAGCCGATATGGGTAGTCTGGATAGAGGGTCTAATATCATGCGCTTAGATTGTTCAAGGCGGTTGTTATTTTTTGTAAACGTATATTGAGTGCGGCTTTTTTGTGTTTACTGGTGGTTTTGTCCAGTGCTTGTTGTGTCAGGTCACGGGCCTGTTCAAAATCGGCCTTGGCATCTTTATGGCGGCCACGTTCAGCCTTGGCCTTGCCACGATTGCGGTAGGCCTCCGTATAATCGGGAGCTAATTTTATAGCCTGGTCGTAATCTTTAATGGCTTTGGCGTATTTTCCACGTTCAGCCTTGACAATGCCACGATTGCGGTAGGCCTCCGCATAATCGGGAGCTAATTTTATAGCCTGGTCGTAATCTTTAATGGCTTTTTTGTGCTTGCCAAGTTTAGTGTAAGCCGTACCACGATTGTTGTAGATACCCGCATCATCGGGGTTTAATGCGATAGCCTTATCGTAATCGGCAACGGCTTTTTCGTGCTTGCCAAGTTTAGTGTAGACCGCACCACGATTGCTGTAGATATCCGCATCATCGGGGTTTAATACGATAGCCTTATTGTAATCGGCAATGGCTTTGGCGTGCTTGCCAAGTTTAGTGTAGGCCGTACCACGATTGTAGTAGGCAGCAGTATGATCGGGATTTAATGCGACAGCCCTATCGTAATCGGCAATGGCTTTTTCGTGCTTGCCAAATTTATTGTGGACCGTACCACGATTGTAGCAGGCAGCCGTGTAATTGGGTTCTAATGCGATAGCCTTATCGTAATCGGCAATGGCTTTTTCGTGCTTGCCAAGTTTAGTGTAGGCCGTACCACGATTGTTGTAGGCCTCCGCATAATCGGGATTTAATGCGATAGCCTTATCATAATCGGCAATGGCTTTTTCGTGCTTGCCAACTTTAGCGTTGGCAATGCCACGATTGTAGTGAACCTTCGCCTCATAGGGGTTTGCCTTATCCTGACCGCCAAAGGCTCTGGCGCGCTTGTCAAGTGTCGCACTGGCCGCATCACGATTGTAGTGATTCTCCGCTTCATTGGGGCGTATACTTATAGCAGACATATCGTAATTGCCAATGGCTTTGGTGTCATTGCCAAGTGTAGAGTAGGTATTGCCACGCTGGGCGTGGGCGTGGGGTTTAGCATCATCAAGGCTTAATACGATCGTGTTATCGCCATCGTCAGTGACTTTGGCATCATTGCCAGGTGTCGCGTTGGTATTGCCACGCAGGGTGTGGGTGTGGGGCCTCGCATCATTGGGGCTTAATACGATCGTGTTATCGCCATCGTCAGTGACTTTGGCATCATTGCCAGGTGTCGCGTTGGTATTGCCACGCAGGGTGTGGGTGTGGGACCTCGCATCATTGGGGCTTAATACGATCGTGTTATCGCCATCGTCAGTGACTTTGGCATCATTGCCAGGTGTCGCGTTGGTATTGCTACCCCGGGCGTGCGTGTGGGCGTGGGGTTTAGCATCATCAAGGCTTGATACGATCGTCTTCTCGTCATCGCCAGTGGCTTTGGCATCATTGCCAAGTTTAGCCTTGGCGATATCACGACCGCGGTAGGCTTCGGCATCATCGGGGTCTAATTGTATAGCCTTATCGTATTGCTTGATTGCCTGATCGTATTCTTCTCGCTGGTATGCCGCATTGCCGGCCTTGAGATAATCCTTGGCTGTAAGGGTTTTATAGGGTGCATCGTATCTGTGGCTGTTAGCAAAGCCGCTGAAATCCGGAAATAGGGATGCCTGTTCGATACCGTGTATATTATCTAGTGCTTCTTGTATCTCTCTTTTTGCAGCGTGCTCGACAGTAATGGGTTTGCAATTCAATTTTTCTGCGGCAATAGGCAGGCCGAAAATAAACAGGGATTTTTGAGCACTTATGCGCTCGTCAAGATGCGTGGGAACCCAATGCCATAACTTTGGCTGTTTTGGTGTATTTTCGCCTGTTTCAAATCGCAAAATGGTAGCGATGGATTGTTCTTTGATGTCTTTGGTGATTTCTGCAAATTTTTTTGTATCATTGATATTGGCAATAAACACCTTGCCGTGATTGTCCTTGTTTTCCTGGCAGGCAAACCAGAGGGCAATCAAGGCATCACGGGTAAAGTCTATTAAGCAAGTCGCCGCCCCATGGTGTTGCAGAGCGGCCAGTAAGGTCAGATCATGTTGGGACTTTCCCTGTCGATGCTCGTAGTGCTTAAGCCGCGCTTGATTCAGTATGTCTTCATGGTATTGAATAAATAACGCATCAGTAATACTGTCGCTAGCTCCAAGTCGGCGGGCGGCACCCGATTGCAGTGCCCACGCATCATTAGCTTGACCACGAAAGGCCAGCGTGGCTGATTCGAATTTATTTTTTATTGCTTGGACTACTTCCAGATATTCGGTAAGACTTGTGATTATTGTATCAATTTTATCTGTCATGGTTTGCAGGGTTTAACAAACAGTACCAACCATCAGTACAGGCGGCTTACCTGTAGTATAACACCCAACATTGGGTGATCAAAATAATGTATTTCACGAAGTTTTATTCTTCTGCTTTTTTTTAGTTTTATCACTGTTTTATCGGCAGTATCTGCAAATGATTCATCGTGGGTATACAGAATTTTATTTGTCGCAGGAAGTGCTTTGAAATAATTCAAATCAACATCAACATGCAAATAGGAGTCACTGCTAATCTTGATCGAACCATCAATAATGCGGTCTAAAAAATTAGACTCCGTAGCAGTCGCGTTTGCATCACCGTCAGATTGATCAACATTTTGCAGATGTACAAGGCGCGCATCGCTAACGTCAGACAGATCAACATTTTGCAGATGCACATGGCGCGCATCGCTACCGCCAGTTGCGGGTTGTTGCCAAGCTACATGGAGTAGCGGTCTGAATTGACCGGATAATTGCAGTTTTTGGTGGATATTGCTGAGTCGATGACGATTTTTATCCAATATCATATAGGGTATTAAATCTTGATCAGCTACAGCATCATCTTGATCAGCTACAACATCGCGGGTCTGCAATTCGATTCGGTCGTTGCGGCTGGTAAACGCTTCATATTGCCATTGCTCACTGGCCAGATCGAGGTTCTGCCGGTCGAATACAATCACCTCAACCTGATACCAGGATATCGCCATGGCCGCCGGGGACATAATCAAAAATGCTGTTGCAAGGCAGTATGCCATTAATTTCATACGTGTATTATTCCACAATCTTTAATGCGATTTCATTAAAAAAATATCTCAGGATCTGTAACCGCGATGCCGCATCGGGCAGTGCTTTATGAATCCGCAGTTTGTCCGATCCATCTAGCTTATAGGTAGCTGGATCGGACTGCACCAGATGAATGATACGGTCTGGATCAACAGCGGCATGGGCTTGAAAGAAGATACGCCCCCCGTTTTCGCCGAGATCAATCTTACGGATCCCCAATGATCTTGCCGACTGTTTCAGTGTATTGACGGCAAACAGGTTTTTAACCGCCTCGGGCAATAGTCCAAAACGGTCGATCATCTCTTCTTGCAGCTCCTCCAACGCCGCGCCCGATTGCGCGCTGGCAATACGTTTATAGAGTATCAGCCGCGTATGTACGTCGGGCAGAAAGTCTTCTGGAATCAAGGCGGCAATGTGTAAATCGATCTCTGCGCCATGATCAAGCGGTCGATCCAACTGCGGTTGCAGGCCTTCTCGCATGGCCTTGACGGCCCGATCCAATAACGCCATATACAAACCGAAACCGATCTCCTGTATATGACCGCTTTGTCCCTCACCTAGTATTTCCCCCGCCCCCCGTATCTCAAGATCGTGTGTTGCCAGCGTAAAGCCGATGCCTAATTCTTCAAGTGCGGCTATTGCTTCCAGACGTTTTATCGCATCTGCGGTCATGGCCTTGCGTGGTGGTACGATTAAATAAGCATAGGCACGGTGATGCGAACGACCCACGCGCCCGCGTAACTGATACAGTTGTGCCAGACCAAACTTATCGGCACGATTGATGATGATGGTATTGGCGGTTGGCACATCAATACCGGTTTCGATAATCGTCGTACAAACCAGTACATTAAACCGGCGATGGTAGAAATCAAGCATAACCGCTTCGAGTTTTTTTTCAGACATTTGTCCATGGGCAAATTCAACGCGCGCTTCCGGCAATAATGTACTAATCTCTGCCGCCACTTTTGCAATCGTTTGCACTTCATTATGCAAATAAAAGACTTGTCCACCCCGTTTTATTTCGCGCAATATGGCTTCTTTCAATAAGGCATCATGACGCTCTCGCACAAAGGTCTTGACTGCCAGTCTACGCAATGGCGGGCTGGCGATAATGGATAGCTCCCTTAACTCCGACAATGCCATATTCAAGGTTCTAGGTATCGGTGTTGCCGTCAAGGTCAAGACATCGATCTCGGCACGCAATGATTTAATTTTTTCTTTTTGACGTACACCAAACCGATGCTCTTCATCAATAATGATCAAGCCGGGGTTCTTAAAATATATATCGCTTTGTAACAACTTGTGGGTGCCGATAACAATATCGGCCTTGCCATTGGCCATGGCCGCTAAGGTAAGGCCTTGTTCTTTTTTTGATCGAAACCGTGACAATAATTCGATGCGCACCGGCCAATCGGAAAATCGATCGATAAAATTCTGATAATGCTGTTGCGCCAACAACGTGGTCGGCACCAACAGGATAACCTGTTTCCCATTTTGCACCGCGATAAACGCCGCCCGCATCGCAACTTCAGTCTTGCCAAAACCTGCATCACCACATACCAGTCTGTCCATGGGCTTGTCATTACGCATATCTTGCATCATGGCCTCAATAGCATCAGCTTGACCGGGCGTTTCTTCAAAGGGGAATTTTTCTGCAAAGGCATAATAAGCGTCCTGATCAATCTCATAAGACTGCCCTACTCTGGCTGCGCGACGTGCATGTAATTCCAACAACTCTGCTGCCACATCATAAACCTTGGCCGCTGCCTTACGCCGTGCTTTTTGCCATTGACCACTGCCCAGTTTATGTAAAGGCGCATGTTCTGGATCAACACCGGTATAACGACTGATCAGATCCAATGCCGCAACCGGCACATAGAGCTTATCGCCATCGGCATATTCAAGGTGTATAAATTCTCCTGGTATGCCACCTGTTACTATTGTGATCAGACCACAATAGCGGCCCACGCCATGCTCTTCATGCACGACAGGCGCACCGACCCTTAACTCCGTCAGGTTACGCACGACTGCTTCTGCATCTTGGGGTTTACGTTTACGCAACCGTCGTTGCATAACCCGTTCGCCAAATAATTGCGCTTCAGTAATAATGGCAATATTGGGCGCGTGTATTATCAAACCATTTTCAATAGGCATGATTGCGATACCAAAATTGACATCAGCCTGTAAAAAACTGTCCCAATCATCTACCTTTGTCGGCACCCCACTTTGCCTGAACAGTTCCATGATAGTTTCACGTCGACCTGCCGTTTCTGCGGCAATCAAAACACGTCCATCAAACTCGGCGAGAAACCGTTTAACTAAAGCAAGCGGTTCTTTGGCACGGGCATCAATAGATAGGTTGACCGGTAATTCAGAGTCATATTCGATCAAGCCTGCGTTTGCTGTCGTTGACATATTTGCAATATGAATCTGTGCGTAACGTTTTAATGCAGTATAGAGATCATGGCTGTTCAGAAAGACATCGCGCGGCGGTAAAATAGGTCTTTCCACATCATGACGTGCTTGCTCATAACGTCGTTCAACATCATCCCAAAACGCCGCCGCCGCTTCTTTAACACCTTCATCTAAAACCAGGATTGAATCGTCATGTATATAATCAAATAAAAGACTGGTCTCTTCATAAAATAATGGCAGATAGTATTCGATCCCGGCCGGTGCGAGTGCTTTACTGACATCGCGATAGACAGGGCATTGTGTCGGGTTGCCCTCAAACCGCATACGCCAATTCGCACGAAAACGCGCGATGCCGGCATCAACCAGGGCCACTTCACATGCTGGCAGGATGCGTATGGATGCAACTTTCTCAATTGAACGTTGTGTCTCTAAATCGAAAGTGCGTATGCTGTCGATTTCATCATCAAACAAATCGATGCGGAATGGATTAACAGCACCCATTGGAAATATATCAATCAAAGAGCCTCTTTTTGATACTTCACCATGTGCAGTGACTTGATCAACAAAACGATAGCCCTGTTGGCTTAATTGTGTTTTAAAATCATTGAGTTTGAGCGATTGTCCAATGTCTAATACCAAACTATTTGCCAATAAATAATGCCGCGGTAATAGACGGTGCATTACCGTCGTAACCGGAACGACCAGAATGCCCGGCTTGCTGTTAGATAAATTGAACAGCGTTTGCAAACGTTCCGAGATAATATCCTGATAGGGTGAAAATAGATCGTAAGGCAAGGTTTCCCAATCTGGAAAAGTAGTGACTGAAATAGAATTATTTGCACTGATATAGACATTTATCTCATTGATAAGATTAACGGCCGTAATTGTATCTGCGGTAAGCACAACGATTGGTTTTTGGGTTTGTATCGCCATATTTGCAATGGCAAGCGACTTGGCGCTACCGTATAAGCGAGTCCAGTTTATTCTGGTTTGACCAGATGCTGGTAATTGTGGAGACAATACATTTTGTCGTTGTGCTACTGACATTAGATCGATACTTCGCTGTTTGTGATAGTCAACCTATAACAAGACGACGTGCGGGGCGGCGGGTGTTGTAATATGTTGTTGATCGTCTTGACTGCTAGTGCCAACCAGACGCATACCAAACATAATAAGGCTAGCCTGATGCATTGCTACTGTAAGGTGCTATTGCTTTTTTGGTAGGGAGATCAAGTGCGGCCACAACGCAATTATTACTCACCAATAATGCCAGAAACGGGTTTTACTGTATCCCAGTTTCGACAACTTGGACATAGCCAATGTAACTGTTTTGCATCAAAGCCACAATTATTACATTTATACATGGCTCCCTCTGCAATTAATTGGGTCGTCAAATACTTGATTGTTTTAAGATGCGTATGGGCTTCACCTTCAGAGCTGGATAATGTGTATTCGATCAAACGATCAACGCCCTTTACGGTAGGTCGGTTTTTTAACTCATCGGATATAAAACGAATCGCGGCATTTTTGCCTTCGCGCGCTACTATTAATTCCGTCAACATTAATAATGGACTAATACCACCGTATACATTGACTAACATCTGCAGATATTCAACAAACGCATCAATACGATCCAGCTTTTTATAACAATCAAACAGTGGCGCAATAATTTCAGTTATGTAATCACTATCTTGTGCCAGCACTCGTTTATACGACTTGACCGCCAGTTTGGTTTTACCTGTTTGCTGTAACATGCGTGCTTCAATTAGACTGGCACGCACGCAGTTTGGATAAAAACTGATCGCTTTACGTATAAGATATTTTACGCTACGCAAATCACCTTCATGCAATGCTGATTCAGCACGTTCACAATAAAATTGTGCAATATCTGAATTTAAAGAATTATTTGCAATGGGTGAAAGTTTTATGGCAATGGAGATTGCATTTTCCCAATCTCTTTCCTGCTGGTAAATTTTTAATAATTCGGCGTAGGCCTGATTTAGATATAAACCAGAATTGACTAGTTCAAGAAACAATCCCTCGGCACGATCCAGCAAACCTGATCGCATATAATCCATACCCAATTCAAGTAAGGCATGCGCACGTTGTTCTATATTCAGGGTAGGTCGCGCAATCAAATTTTGATGGATTCGTATAGCGCGATCTACTTCACCACGTCTGCGAAACAAGTTACCAAGCGCAAGATGCGTCTCTATAGTTTCGCTGTCTACCTCAAGCATGCGAATGAACACTTCAATGGCTTTATCGGGCTGCTCATTCAATACAAAATTTAAACCCTTGAAGTATTCAGGATAAATTGTTCTTAAAGAACGTTTGCTTTGTGCATTATCAGTGCGCCTACCTACCCACCAGCCACTCAATGCAGCAATCGGCAATAATAACCAAAGCATATCCATCTCAGTTTGCATCAAGCCTAGTCCTTGACTGGCATGACACGCAGATTATTGATTTCTTTGTTACTGTTTTTGATCTGTTTTTCGAGTCGAAATTTTTGCTGCTTCAATTTTATAATGATGGGTAAACTCGCCAACACGCCCAACAAGGCCCCGACACATAGTGCGATGACAACAATAATGGATAACGGCAGTGGCATTGTTGTGCCAATATAATAATCCAATTCAATCAAAAGATTGTTTTTCAAATGGAATGCTAAACCAAACAACAAGAGGAAAAATACAATAATCAACCTGCTAATACGGAACATATTATCTCCACCGTTATCTCAATCTGAGATTAAATAAACCCACCAACAATAGATATTAAAGCAATCATGGCATCAATTAAATTATTGCTTGGTTACAAAGACAAAGCATTCAAATAGTCATTACCCTTGATCCTTGATATTCATTAAGCATAGAGAACCCTGATAGACAACAACTATTAGTCAGTAATCGGGCTATGGCAGTTATTGACCCTTGCACGCATTTGCTTACCTGGCTTGAAATGCGGAACATGCTTGGCCGGTAAAGATACTGGCTCCCCCGACTTTGGATTACGCCCGACTCTGGGTGACCGATAATGTAATGAGAAACTACCGAAACCACGAATCTCGATACGTTCTCCATTTGCAAGTGCCGACGACATGTGTTCAAGTATCATTTTAACGGCCAGTTCAACGTCCTTATAAGCCAACTGTGATTGGCATCTTGTCAGTATTTCGATAAGCCCAGATTTTGTCATGTTTGTTATCTCGATTAAGGGGTTTAGATGACTGCTCTAAACACGTCCAAGTCATTGTTATTATTCTTAAATGCTACCAGAATACAGGTAATTTGTGAGCAATTTTTAATCATTCTGTAGATGTTTCTTCAAAAGATCTCCCAATTTAGCTATCCCACTAGACTCAGGGGCATATTCTTTGACGGCGGCCTTTTCATCATCCGAATCTTTTGCTCTGCTTGATAGATTAATGGTGCGTTTTTTACGGTCAATGGCGGTTATTTTGACTTCTAGTTCCTCGCCTTCCTTGATTACTGAGCGGGCATCATCAACCTCTTTTTCCAAAGAAATCTCGCTCGCCTTCATAAGGCCTTCAACGCCATTATCCAAGCTAATCGTGACAAACTTTGGACTCACACTCTTTACGACACCTTTCACGATCGTTCCTTTCGAGTTTTCAGCAACAAAGTTGGTGAAGGGATCTCTTTGTAATTGTTTAATGCCGAGTGAGATACGTTCTCGTTCAGCATCAATGGCAAGGACGACGGCTTCTATTTCTTCGCCCTTGCTAAGAGCACGGATTGCATCATCATTATTGTCAGCCCAAGAGACATCAGACAGATGGACTAAACCATCTATGCCGCCATCAAGTCCAATAAAGACACCAAAATCAGTAATTGATTTGATGACACCTGCAACACGATCACCCTTATTATGTATCGCGGCGAATTGCTCCCATGGATTTGGCTGGCATTGTTTCATGCCAAGCGATATACGTCGGCGGTCCTGATCAATGTCAAGAATAATGACATCACATTCTTGTCCTAGATGCACCATTTTTGAAGGGTGTACATTCTTGTTTGTCCAATCCATCTCGGAAACGTGGACCAAACCTTCAACGCCTTCTTCCAATTCTATGAAACAACCATAGTCAGCAAGATTGGTGACTTTGCCGTTAAGACGAGTGCCTTCAGGATAGCGGTGGGTTAAATCTAGCCATGGATCTTTGCTTATTTGCTTCAACCCAAGAGATACGCGGTTCTTATCGCGATCATATTTCAATACCTTAACTTCTATCTCATCACCAATATTCACGATTTCACTTGGTTTTTTAACACGTTTCCAAGCCATATCGGTGATATGTAATAGGCCATCAATACCCCCTAAATCAATAAAGGCACCATAATCTGTAAGGTTCTTGACAACACCTTTGATTAATGCACCTTCTTGTAAGGACTCAAGTAAGGCATCGCGCTCGATACTGCTTTCATTCTCAATAACGGCACGACGCGAAACAACAATATTATTGCGTTTCTGATCGATTTTGATGACTTTAAATTCCAGCGGCTTGCCTATTAAATATGAGGTATCACGAACGGGGCGCAGATCGACCAGGGAGCCGGGTAAAAAAGCACGGATCTTATCAATATAAACTGCAAAACCACCTTTGACGGGTGGTTCAGTAATAACCCCGGTCACGGTTGCATTCGTTTCATGTGCTTTTTCAAGTGCTGTCCAGGCAATTTTACGTTTCGCCCGATCTCGCGATAAATGTGTTTCACCATAGCCATCTTCAATAGCAGCAAGGACAACATCAACGACATCGTCCAGGGCGATTTCGAGTTCACCGTGCTCGTCATAAAACTCATGTATAGGGATAATGCCTTCGGATTTGAGGCCGGCATTCACAGTAACATGATCCGGGCTAATATCTACGACTACGGCACTGATGATGTCGCCGGGGCGCATTTTCTTTTCTATTTGGCTTTGTTCAAATAATTCCGCAAAATTCTCGCTCATGAAAGGTGGTTCCTGAATCCTGCCTGCAAGTTTATGGCAGGGTTATTTTTATGTTAAGTTAATCTTTGGCTAAGCACATTATGTGATTAACCGCCTGTATTCGACAAACTCGGAATTTCGCGACGCACTAATTCTGAGATATTTGCGAGGACTGCATCAATATCAAGCGTGCTGGTATCAATGATGATCGCATCCTTTGCCGGTTTTGATGGCGCTTCTGTACGTGTACTATCACGCGCGTCCCGCTCAGCTATACCCGCACAAAGCTGATGGAGATTAGCACTAAGTCCCTTTTCTTTCAACTGTTTATAGCGTCTTTGGGCTCTTTGTTCAACGTTGGCCGTTAAATATATCTTCAGAACCGCAGATGGGAAAACGACTGTGCCCATATCCCGCCCATCCGCAATCAAGCCTGGTGCCTTATGAAACGCTCTTTGCCTTGCTAATAAGGCCTTGCGCACGTTTGCAATCGGGGCTATGACAGAGGCCGCATGACCACAGTGCTCGGTACGGATTGCATCCGTCACAAGTTCGCCATCGAGTAATACCGCTACTAACGAACCCGCCCCCGTCACCTTAAACTCAACCCTCAAGTCTTCTGCCAAGTTCACCAACGCGGCCTCGTTATTGCTGTCGATATGCTGCCGTTGGGCGGCAACGGCAAGCACCCGATAGAGTGCGCCGCTATCCAAGAAGTGCCATTGCAGGCGGTCGGCAAGATAACTGCATATCGTGCCTTTGCCACTGCCGCTTGGGCCATCAACCGTAATAACGGGCGCATCAGACATAATCGATCACCATGCCGGCTTGCCTGGCTAATGCAACAAAGCCGGGGAATGAGGTTGCAACATTGCCGCAATCATGCACTACAATATCGTCACCAGACACCATGCCGGCAACCGCAAAGGCCATGGCGATGCGGTGATCGCCCTGGCTGTCTACGTCACCACCTTTGAATCTTCCGCCTTCGACAACAATCCCGTCAGCACGGGACTCCGCCTGAATACCCGTCGCTATAAAACCTTCCAACATCGATTGAATACGATCGCTTTCCTTGACGCGCAATTCAGCCGCCCCGCGCAAACGTGTCACGCCTTCAGCACAGGCCGCCGCAATCAATATTGCCGGGCACTCATCTATTGCCACCGGTACAAGTGCTTCTGGTATATCAATGCCCTGTAATTGGCTACGCTTGACATGTATATCCGCGACTGGCTCACCCGATTGTACACGCCGTTTCTGTAGCCGAATATCAGCACCCATTAATGTCATAATTTTTAACATCGCATTACGCGTCGGGTTGACACCGACATTTTCCAGCACCACGTCCGCGCCTGGTGTAATGGTTGCCGCCACAATAAAAAAGGCTGCTGAAGAAAAATCAGCCGGTACATTGATGCGGGTGCCTACCAATTTTGTTGCCTTGGTGATGGTTATACGGTTTTCATTGCGACTTGTCGCATGCGAAAAGGTGCCGAGCATGCGTTCCGTATGATCGCGCGTTGTCTGCGGCTCGACAATGGTGGTGATGCCGTCGGCATAGAGTCCGGCTAACAATAAACAGGTCTTTAGCTGGGCGCTGGCGACCGGTAATTCATAGTCGATGGCCTGTAACCGGCTGCCGCCGCTTATCTTTACCGGCAAGGTACCGTGATCAGAGCAGGTAATATCGGCATTCATGCGGCGTAGTGGTTCGATGACACGCAACATGGGGCGCCGCATTAATGAGTCATCACCAAGCAACGTAGAGTCGAAGGATTGGGCGGCTAATAAACCCGTCATTAAACGTACTGAGGTACCTGAGTTGCCAAGATCAATAGGCCTGTCACTCGCCTGTAAACCCCGGAGGCCAACACCTTGTATGCGCACAAGGCCGCCCGTATTGTCTATGGCAACCCCCATCTGCTGCAAGGCCCTAGCCGTCGCCACGGTATCCTCGCCTTGTAAAAAACCATGTATTGTCGTCTCGCCTTCGGCGATAGCACCTAACATCAAGGCGCGATGTGATATGGACTTATCACCTGGCACCGTTATGCGTCCGGTAATATGGCCGCCTGGCTTGATTCTGAATCGGGTACTGCGGCGCGTATTCATGTTGTTTGATCCATCAACTTATCTCGCTGGATTCACGTCCGCGGTGTCAATTTATCGCGGGCATTTTTTGCGCGCTGGAAGAATGCTAACAGTGTTTCGCTGTCGGAATTTTCAATCGTATGCGTAATCTTATTGATATGGCAAGCGAAGTTTTTCAATGCGTTTAATATGGCCAGGCGATTGGAAAAGCAGATGTCATGCCACATTTCCGGACTGCTGGCGGCAATCCGCGTAAAATCAGCAAAGCCGCCCGCTGTATATTTGAATATCTCTTCACGCGCTTGCATGTCGGCCAAGCAATCAACCAGGGTATAGGCGAGCAGATGCGGTAAATGGCTGGTCGCTGCAAGCATCTCATCATGATGTTCTACATCGAGATTAATCACGTCTGCGCCGACTGCTTGCCACATTTCTGTAATCAGTTTTAGTGCCTCAAGATTTGTGTCCGAAAGTGGTGTCAATATGACTCGGTGATCGATAAACAACGTTGCAAACGAGGCCTCAACCCCACTTTGCTCAGTCCCCGCAATAGGATGCCCGGGTATGAAAAAGGGAAACTTATCCCCCATAACCCCCCTGGCCACACTGACGACACTGCCTTTGGCACTGCCCACGTCAGTCAATATTGCGCCAGGTTTTAATGACTCAACAATTTGTGGCAACAGTTTTTCCGTGGTTATGAGCGGCGTTGCCATCACGACAACATCGGCATCGGCCACCGCCTCATTGACCGCTAATGTATAATCATCAATCACAGCCAATGCGCGTGCTTTTTTTAAGGTGTCTACACTTTGATTACAACCCGTGACGCGATTGACGCACCCGGCCTTACGCAACGCCCGTGCCAGCGAACCGCCGATCAGGCCCACGCCAATAATGGATAGATGATCGATAAACATGTTTTATGTTGCCATGATGGTAGCAAGTTCATTTATGAATCGGGTATTTTCTGATGCGCGCCCAATACTGATCCGCAGATGATTCGGCATACCGTAGCTTGTAGTCGGCCGCACAATCACGCCGACGCTTAGCAGTGCTTGATAAATAGCATTGGCAGGTCGCCCGCAATCAACACAAATAAAATTTCCGGCAGAGGGGATATAGGTCAAACCCATAGTATCAAATGCCGTTATTAACTGTTTCATGCCGGCCTGGTTTACAGCAACACTGTGGGCTATATATTCTGCGTCTTGCAATGCCGTTATCGCCGCAGCTAATGCCACGCTGTTATTATTAAAGGGCTGGCGCACACGATTTAACAGATCCGCAATATCAGGGTGTGACAGGGCATAACCTATGCGCAGACCGGCCAACCCATAGGCCTTGGAAAAGGTACGTGTGACAACCAGGTTGTTAAACTCATGCAGCCATAAACTGCTGTCAGGATAATGTTCCGCACGACATGCAAATTCAAAATAGGCCTCATCCACAACAACGATAACTTGCTCGGGCACATTTTCAAGCAGATTTCTAAGGCTTTGGCTAGTAACCCATGTGCCGGTCGGATTATTCGGGTTGGCGATAAATATTAGTCGCGTTTTATCATTTACCGCCGCTTGCATGGCGGGTAAGTCATGTCCCCAATCCTGCGCTGGAATAACAATATGTGCGGCACCCACCGCTTGCGTCACGAGCGGATAAACCGCGAAGGCATGTTGCGCATAAATAACCTGATGTTGGTTTGTTACAAAGGCCCGCGCCACCATTTCCAGAATATCATTGGAACCATTGCCCAATGTAATGTGATCGGGATCAACCTTGTGTTTAGCGGCCAATGCTTGTTTTAAGTCAAATCCACTGCCGTCTGGGTAACGTGATACATCTTTTGTTGCGGCGATCACAGCCAATACATGCTGGCTGGGCCCGGATGGGTTCTCATTTGAGGCAAGTTTGATAATCTCGTTTAATCCAAGTTCACGCTGTAGTGTTGCCACCGGTTTGCCTGGTTGATACGGTTGCAGACCAGCAACGCCTGGTGTGGCAAGTGACAATAAATCACACGACATAAGGCGATCTACAATACGGCTCGCGGATAAGAGCCAAGCAGTTTAAACATCTCGGCCTGCTTCTCTAGTTCGGCTAATGCTTTTTTAACAGGCGCATCATCGGCATGACCCTCTATATCAACAAAGAATACATAATCCCACATCTCGCGCCGAGAGGGTCTTGATTCAATACGTGTCATACTGACACCATTAGCCGCGAAACAACCGAGCATCTTATGCAGTGCGCCGGGTTTATTGGGTGCGGAAAAGATCAACGAGGTTTTGTCATTCCCAGAGATCCGGCACGACTCCTTGCCAAGCACCAGGAATCGAGTCGTGTTATCTGTGTGATCTTCGATATTACGGGCAAGATTATGTAACTGATATAGCGCACCTGCCGCACTGCTGGCAATCGCCGCAACATGGTCCTTATTGCTGGCAATCCGTGCCGCTTCGGCATTACTGCCAACGGCAATCCGCTCAGCCTGGGGTAAATGTGTATCCAACCAGGCACGACACTGTGCCAACGCTTGTTGATGCGCATAAACAACC
This sequence comes from uncultured Gammaproteobacteria bacterium, assembly GCA_951812995.1. Lineage (GTDB taxonomy): Bacteria > Pseudomonadota > Gammaproteobacteria > Eutrophobiales > Eutrophobiaceae > UBA7359. The sequence continues at coordinate 86,686 of CATOTD010000003.1, forward strand.
TTTAATGTAGCAAACGATTCATCTTTACTCAGCAAGTGATGATGTATACGCAACTCCACTTCACCACAGATAATAAGGCTTGAGTGATGCAACATATCAAGTGTGTGATTGACAACACCTTCGGTTGAATTTTCTACTGGCACCACACCATAGTGCGAGTTACCCGACTCGACTGCACGGAAGACCTCATCGATCGTGCCAAAGGCGGTGGCATGAATCGAATGGCCAAAGTGTTTTAACACGGCAGATTGCGTAAACGTGCCTTCCGGGCCGAGATATGCGATATTCAATGCCTGCTCCAAGGCCCGACAGGCGGACATGATTTCCCGCAACAGATGCGCCATTGTCTCTGTTGGGAGCGGCCCTTGATTTTGTACCCCGACTTTTTTTAATATCTGTGCTTCACGTTCCGGACGATAAAAAACGCTCGGCTCGGGTGTTGCACGTTTCACCCCTGCAACCGCTTGTGCAAGGCGGGCACGGGCGCTGATCAGATCGATTAATTGTGCATCTAATCCATCAATGTCAGTGCGCAGTTGCGCTAATTTTTTTTCATCGGTCATGGTATTACTTTATTATTTTTCAGGTAACAGGATACGCAAGATGCCGACAATTGTTAAGAAAGTGTTCGGACTTCGTATTTGAACCCGCACCTACGACTAGCTTATTCGCGCATTTACAGGGAAAATAGGTAGCTGACATGACTGAACCGAACGAAGTAATCTCACATCGTAATTTGGCCGATGATATCGTAGCTGATAATGTCCTGCGCCCAAAATGGTTGCAGGATTATCTCGGTCAGGCATCTGTGCACGAGCAAATGGCAATCTTTATCAGTGCGGCAAGACAACGCGCCGAATCGCTGGATCATGTTTTAATCTTTGGCCCGCCCGGGCTGGGTAAGACCACGCTGGCGCATATCATTGCCAATGAGATGAATGTCAATATGCGCCAAACCTCCGGTCCGGTGTTGGAACGCCCGGGTGATCTTGCGGCCTTATTAACAAACCTTGAGCCTAACGATATCCTCTTTATCGACGAGATACATCGTCTTAGTCCAGTGGTCGAAGAAGTGTTGTATCCGGCGATGGAAGATTATCAAATCGACATCATCATCGGCGAAGGGCCGGCGGCAAGGGCTATCAAACTTGACGTACCCACCTTTACCTTAGTCGGTGCCACAACCCGTGCCGGGCTGCTGACCTCGCCACTGCGCGACCGTTTTGGCATCGTACAGCGGCTTGAGTTCTATTCCACAGAGGAGCTAAGTGAGATCGTGCGGCGGTCGGCCGGCATACTTGCTGTTGAGATTGATGCCGAAGGTGCGGGCGAAATTGCCGCTCGTTCACGCGGCACGCCACGCATTGCCAATCGTTTGTTACGCCGCGTTCGTGATTATGCCGAAGTGAAGGCACAGGGTAAGATCGATGGCGATATTTCCGCGCGGGCACTGGATATGTTGGATGTGGATGCACATGGCTTCGACATGATGGATCGTAAATTGCTGCTTACGATCTTACAAAAGTTTGATGGCGGCCCGGTGGGTGTAGACAGCCTCGCTGCCGCAATCAGTGAAGAACGTGACACCATTGAAGATGTGCTCGAACCCTACCTGATTCAACAGGGCTTTTTGATGCGCACCGCCAGAGGCCGCGTTGCAACGCGAACGGCCTGGCTACACTTTGGTCTTGCGGCACCGCAAGACTCGCCACAGTATGCAGATTTATTCAATGTTGAAGATACAAACGCCTAACCCATGGCCGACGAATTTAACTGGCAAGTGCGCGTCTATTATGAAGACACCGATGCGGCTGGTATTGTTTTTTACGCCAATTATTTACGCTACATGGAACGCGCGCGAACGGAATGGTTGCGTAACATTGATTACGAACATGCTTACCTTAAAAATGAACATGGCGTTTTATTCGTTGTGAAAAATCTGAATATTGATTATCTGCAACCGGCGCGATTGGACGATTTATTGACGGTTACCTCCCGTTTGTTGTCGCACCGGGCGGCCAGTTTTATCTTCCGACAAACAATAAAAAATGCCGACCATACATTGTTGACGACCGCCGATGTCAAAGTAGCTTGCTTGAATGCAGCAACATTAAAAGCGGCGGCACTGCCTGCGGTACTGCTTAGGGAGTTGGCTAATGACGGCTGATCATTCATTTATCGACTTAATCCTTAACGCCAGTCTGTTAGTTAAATTTGTCATGCTGATACTGGTTATGGCATCACTGGTGTCATGGGCCATGATATTCAATAAAAGACGCTTGCTGAAACACGCCAAAAATGAGGCCGACTTATTTGAAGAACGCTTTTGGTCTGTGGAAGATCTCAATCCATTGTATACAAGGGTGAGTGCTAAATATTATGCACCGAGCGGCATGGAGAATATATTCGAGGCGGGTTTCAAGGAATTTGCGCGTTCTCAAAAGCAGGATAATATCGATCCAGAAGCCGGCGTTGATAATGCACAACGGGCGATGCGCATCGCGATGAATAAGGAGGTAGACGATCTTGAGACTAACCTTTCCTTTCTGGCGACGGTCGGATCAACCAGCCCCTACATCGGCCTCTTCGGGACCGTCTGGGGCATTATGAACAGTTTCCAGGCACTTGGCGGCGTACAACAGGCGACCATTGCCATGGTCGCGCCTGGTATCAGTGAAGCGTTAATTGCAACGGCTATGGGTTTGTTCGCCGCGATACCGGCGGTTATCGCGTATAACCGCTATACTTACGACGTTGAGCGCTTACTCAATCGATATGACAACTTCATGGAAGAGTTCACATCCATCTTACACCGACACGCGCATAGCTGAGCCGACTCGTGAGACAGCGTATACGCAAGAGACCCGTGTCCGAGATCAATGTTGTGCCTTACATTGATGTCATGCTGGTGTTACTCATCATCTTTATGGTCACCGCACCGCTACTCAACCAGGGTGTGACAGTGGACTTGCCGCAGGCACCCTCCGCCCCCTTGCCGCCGAGTGAGCAAGAGCCGGTCATTATCAACGTTGATAAAGACGGCAATGTCTTTATCAATTATGGCGCGGATCAGGATAATCCTATAGCGGCTGATCGGTTGCTGCATCGTGTCAGTGCATTACTCAAGTATCAACCGCATATCCCGGTGCTTGTTGGTGGCGATGCGAACGTTGCCTACGGGCGGGTTGTGCAAGTCATGACGTTGTTGCAACAGGCTGGCGTGCCAGCCGTGGGCATGATAACCGACCCCCCTGAAGGTTAATATGCAAGCAACCTGGGGCTGGACCGCAAGGTCGATTGTATTGTCAATACTGTTGCACTTAAGCATAGGGGTTGTGTTGATCTACAGCTTTGACTTCACACCCAAACCAACACCGCCACAAAAGCCGATTGTCAATATAGTCAAGGCTGCCGCCGTTGATAAAAAACAGGTTGAGCTGGAACTGGCACGTCTAAAGAGGCAAGAAGATGAAAAAATAGCAAAAGCAATCGAACGTCAAAAAAATCTGGAAAAGCAAGCAGATGCTGCAAAAAAGAGACGGCAACAAGAAGAAAAAAGATTAGACGATATAAAAAAGCAGAAAGCACAAGAAGAAGCGCAGATCAAAAAATTGGCACTTGAGAAGAAGCGCAAACAAGCCGCAGAGCAAAAAAAGAAAGATGATGAACGAAAGCGTAAACAAGCCGCAGAGCAAAAAAAGAAAGATGATGAACGAAAGCGCAAACAAGCCGCAGAGCAAAAAAAGAAAGATGATGAACGAAAGCGCAAACAAGCCGCAGAAAAAAAACGGCTGGCGCAAGAAAAAGCATTGCAAGATCAACTTGATGCGGAATTAAAGGCAGCCCAGCAAGCGCGCGATAACGCGATATTGGCAAAATACATGAACTTGATCCAAAACGATATTTCAAATAATTTTAATCTTTCCGGTCTGCCTCAAGGTCTATCTTGCGTGATCCTGATCCGGATGCTTGAAGGCGGCAACGTCGTTGAGGCCGTGATTGTAAAATCGAGTGGTAATGACTTGTTTGATCGACGTGCACAAAAAGCCGTTTATTCGGCATCACCCTTGCCCGTGCCGAGTGAACCGCGATTGTTTGAACAGATGCGGAATATACGATTTACATTCAAACCCTAAGGTATAATGAAATATGAACTTTTTTCTAAAGCTATTAATCTCTGGATTGATATTTATATCACTACCCGCCCAGGCCGTGCTCGACATCACGATTACGCAAGGTGTTGAACGCGCCCTACCGATTGCCATTGTGCCTTTTGGCTGGTCACAAGCGAGTAGTGTCGCGCCTGTCGACCTAAGCGCAATCATACATCACGATCTTGCGCGTAGCGGTCGCTTTGATGTCATGGACGCGCAAGATCTACCACAACGACCAACCGATTTTAACGCTATCAACTTTAACGATTGGCGCAAATTGCGCATGGAGAATATTCTGATTGGCAATCTCAGTCTAACCGACTCGGGTGAGTATGAAATCAGCTTTCGCTTGATTGATGTCTATCATCGTAAACAAATCGCTGGATTCAAAATCCCGGCAACGGCTAATCTATTGCGTCGCGTAGCCCATCAGATTAGCGATATTGTGTTTGAAAAACTGACCGGAATAGCCGGTGCCTTTGATACGCGCATTGCTTACATAACCGTAAAGCAGCATAAAACAGGCAAAATGCACGCGCTACACATGGCCGATGTTGATGGTCATAATACGCAGATTTTACTTGAGTCTCCTGAACCACTGCTTTCACCCGCCTGGTCGCCAGACGGCAAGAAGATTGCCTATGTTTCTTTTGAAGGGAAAAAATCGGCTATTTATGTACAAGATATTGCAACTGGCAACCGTGAGCGCATCGCCGCCTACGAGGGTATAAACAGCGCACCCGCGTGGTCTCCCGAAGGCACTCGACTGGCCATGACGCTGTCCAAAGATGGTAATACTGAAATCTATATCATGAGTCTGCACTCAAAGACACTAAAACGTATGACGCACCATAGCAGTATTGATACCGAACCGGCCTGGTCACCAGACGGCCGTAAATTGGCGTTTACATCTGATCGTGGTGGCGGACCACAAATCTATGAGATCGACGTAAACGGCGGCCAGCCGAGACGTGTTAGCTTTGAAGGCAAGTACAACGCCCGCCCATCCTATGCACCAGACGGAAAAACGATAAGCCTGGTGCACGCCATTGATGGTTCATATCACATCGGCCTGTTGGATCTTGGTAACGGTTACATCAACATATTAACTGGCGCAAAGTTGGATGAATCACCCAGCTTTGCACCCAATGGCAGCATGATTATCTACGCCACTACGGGTGTACGCGGCACGCAGTTAGCCACTGTTTCAACGGATGGTCGGATCCATCAACGCCTGCGACTGCAACAAGGCGATGCCCGTGAACCCACATGGAGTCCATTTTTAAAATAAACGGTTTATATTATAGACTTGCTTTTGAATGCTATGCTATCTAACACAACATCATTGAATGCTACACAGGAGAAAAAATTATGTTCATTCGTTTTTTACTAACCATAAGTCTCGCCAGTTTATTGTTCGGCTGTAGCACTGGCAGTGTTAAAGAAGACGTGCCGGTTGCTGTGGAAGATCTCAGTGACCAACAAAACGACCGTGCTGATGACACAAGTGCCAAGACCTATGGTGCCGATGACAATGCAACATCCGCATTCAATCAGCTTGACGATCCGCAAAGCCCGTTATCGATTCGGATCATCTATTTTGAATATGACAGTAGCGAAATAAAATCCGAGTATCGTGCGGTTATTGAAGCGCATGCCGCCTACCTAAGTCAAAATGCAGACACTATCATCACCCTTGAAGGGCATGCCGATGAGCGCGGTTCACGTGAATATAACCTGGCACTTGGCGAGCGCCGAGCGCAATCTATCAAACAACAAATGCTGTTGCTTGGTGTGTTGTCAGGCCAGATTAGACTGGTCAGTTATGGCGAAGAGCGACCCTTTGTTGATGGCCATGACGAATCATCATGGCAACAAAATAGGCGTGTTGAGATTTTATATTAAGGCTGATCATGGAGGGTATAGTATGCGTATTTTTATCTGTCTCTTGAGTCTGGTTTTTAGCATCACCACTGCCGCAGAAACAGACTCTACGACGCATAAAGCGCCAGTGCTTGAACCCGCCACGCAGAATTTTGACGGACGCTTGCATAGAATAGAGAAGATTCTCGACAGCCGCGCTTTATTAAACATGCTCGAATTAATTGAATCTCTCAAAACCGATGTTAATTTCCTGCGTGGCGAAATCGAGTTACAAGCACATAACATCGATCAACTTAAACAAAAACAGCGTGAACTCTACACGGATATCGACCGGCGGCTACAGCGTCTGGAAGCAAATAATGCCATAGCAGAATCAACGGTTGCTGAGCAAGTATTGGAAACAATGGCCGATCAGCAGGCGAACGGAATTGCAGCATCTGGCGATGAGCCAGGTCTTGACGTTGTAACAACCCCTGATCTTCCAACAAATATTCCAACAAACACGGAAGCGGGTGCTAAGCAAAAAACCACTGATCCACAAACAGCGACGATGGTCTATCAGCGTGCATTCAAATTATTGAAAGAATCACAATATAGTCAGGCACAAAAAGCGTTTAAAGGTTTTTTAAACGATTATCCGGATGATGTTCTCGCTGACAATGCGCAGTATTGGCTTGGTGAGACGAGCTACGTTATGCAGCAATATGATATCGCTATTAACGAATATCAGGCCTTGCTCAATACTTTTCCAGATAGTAAAAAGGCATCGCAGGCCTTATTAAAAATGGGTTACAGCTATGCCGAATTGGACAATGCGACCGAGGCGCGGAAAATATTGCTTGAAGTCATAAAACAATACCCGGGTACGACTGCCGCACGACTGGCAGATGAACGCTTGCAAAAGTTAAACGCCGCTCAAGAATCCAATACTTGAAAATGGATCACGGTGATCCAAAAACCGCTTTGTCAACACAGCAATCACAAGCTACGTGTCGTATTAATGAAATATTTTTCTCTATTCAAGGTGAATCGACAAAAACGGGCTTACCGACAATCTTTATTCGCCTAACAGGCTGCCCACTTCGGTGTCGCTATTGCGACACAACGTATGCTTTTCACAAAGGTGAAAAGATGTCACTTGATGCCATCTTGCAAAATATCAGTCAATATCGTACTCAACATGTCACGGTAACGGGCGGGGAACCATTAGCGCAACAGACCTGCCATGAATTGTTGACAAGATTGTGTGACGAAGGATATCAGGTTTCATTAGAGACCAGCGGTGCAATAGACATTGCGAATGTTGAATGCCGAGTTATGAAGATAATGGATATCAAGACACCTGGTTCAGGTGAAGAGACTAAAAATAATTTTGCTAACCTCGCGCATATAACAATGCAAGATCAAATAAAATTCGTGATTGCTGATCGCGGCGATTATGACTGGTCAAAACAAAAGATAACCGAGTTTAATATGCTCGATTTATGTGAAGTACTCTTCTCACCCGCACACGATACTCTCAATGCAACGATGCTGGCAGGATGGATATTAGCAGACAATTTGCATGTGCGTTTACAGATCCAATTACATAAATATTTATGGGGTAATGTGCCTGGTAAATAAGCGCATACTGCACGCTTGCATAACATTTCCAACCATCATTGATTGACAGTATGACCGCCTTCAAGAAAGCCATCGTCCTGGTGTCTGGTGGACTCGATTCCACCACGACCCTCGCGATTGCGCAAGCATTGGATTTTGAGTGTTACGCACTGAGCTTTGATTATGGTCAACGTCATATTGCGGAATTACAAGCGGCTAGCCTTGTTGCCGAAAAATACAACGTCAAAGATCACAAGATTATAAACATTGATCTAGGCCAGATTGGCGGTTCTGCATTAACCGATAACGCCATCGATGTCCCAAAATCGCCAACAGCAGGTATTCCCGTAACCTATGTGCCAGCACGCAATACAATATTTTTATCTTATGCCTTAGCCTTTGCCGAAGTAGTCGGTGCGAGTGACATCTTTATCGGCATTAATGCGGTTGATTACTCTGGTTATCCTGATTGCCGCCCCGAGTACATCAAAGCCTATGAACAACTCGCCAACCTCGCCACAAAAGCAGGCGTTGAAGGCACGTCGTTTACAATACATACGCCATTAATTGCTTTATCCAAAGCAACCATTATAGAAAAAGGTGTTGCGCTTAATGTCGATTACGCATTAACCGTATCTTGTTATCTGGCGGATAAAAAAGGTCGCGCATGTGGCGTGTGTGATTCCTGTCGCTTCAGAAAAGCCGGATTTGCAACAGCAAACATCGCTGATCCGACGCATTATCAATAACATACTGCAATGTAAGACCTTTGCACTAAAGCGATACTTGTCCAGCTCGATTCGCCCAGCCTGGCCACAACCCAGTTGGAGACCTCGAACAACGCTGATTCTGGATGGGTTTTGACGCGAGCACCAGTCGTTGTCACCCGCATAGTGGGTGTGAAGGTCAAGGTCGGTGGTATTTGAGGCTGTGTTGCGCTGTTTGGGACTGCCAGGGCGGGTATTTCCGGAATTTGGGCGGAGTCAGGCTGTGGCCTGTCGTCGCTCGTGGAAGATGAGACGGCGGAAGTTGTAGCTCAGGTTGGCCATGGTCATGCGGGCCTTCGCACGGGTTTGGCCGATTGAGCGGATGGTCAGAGCCATGGGCCCTTTCTCGTAGCCGAACACAGGCGCGGATGGCAGAGCGTGTCGCGTTGCCCCGACGAATATGCCTGGCCATGGGTTTGCCGCGTGGCTTCTTGCGGTGAATGTGTGAGCGGTACCCTTGCGCCTTCAGCCAAGCCTCATTCCTGGCCGAGCGGTACCCGGTATCAGCCCAAACCGCCTTCGAGCTGTTTGTCTCGTCCAGAACCGAGGAGCGTTCATGCCCGTCGTAGCGAGCCGCATTCGTGCCAGTCTCACCCCGGATGAAGCGCCATTTGCGGTCAATGGACACGTGGTTCTTGTACCCAAAGTGCGGAACCGAAATATCGACAAGGCCAGTATCCTCCTCACCCTCCTTGGTCGTCTTGACCTTTGAATACTTGACCGTCCAACGCGCATCGGTGTCTTTCTGCGCTGCCTTGGACAGATCATCGGGCCAGATGTCAGACGCGGCCTCACCTGCCTTGGCGCGCGCTTTCTCTTCTTTCGTCATCCGCTGGCGCGGGGCGGAGACCAACGTGGCATCCACAATCTGACCGCCGGTCGGTTTGTATCCCCGCGCGCACAGCTGAGCTTCAAACGCGGCAAACAGGGCCTTGAAGACACCCGCCTAGGTCAGCTTCTCTCTGAAAAGCCAGATCGTCTTCTGATCAGGTGTCGGCTCCCCGATTTGAAATCCCAGGAACCGCAGCCAACTGAAACGGTCACGAATGAGAAACTCCATCCGCTCATCGCTCAGATTGTGCATCGAGGCCAACACCAGCACCTTGAACATCACAACGGCATCATAGGGCGGGCGACCCCCTTTGGGACGTTCCCCATAGCCAAGCGCTTCAACAAGAACTGGGCGAAACACTTCGAAATCAACGTGCCGCTCCAAAACCTCAAGCGGATCTCCCATCGCCGAAAGCCGCGCCAAATGATCCGTCAAATCAAACAATCCAGGTGCGGGCATAAACAAAATCCTCCCACATCAAGTGAATCAGATCGTACCACAAAATGCACGGTTTTTAGAGGCTTCCAACTGGTGAGGCATACTTGCCAACAAGTAAGTTCAATGGCCAGTAATCGCATAATAAAGGGCTATACCAGACAGCCAAAAGCTACGCGGCTTTCCGCTACGCTCCAAATTTGCCGCGGATCGCCGGGAATTTTGTCAGATAAAGTATTTCAGAGGAGTAGAGGGGAGTTAAAGAAAGAATGCTTTCACTAACAAAGCTATCAAAATAGCTGTATTGATACGCACTAAAATTTTAGCCTCAGTTAAGGTTTTATCCATCGTGTCAATATTCTCCAGCCGCTTCTTTAGCTGTGTCTTTATCTGCCCCAGCTTGGACCAAGGCACGATATAATGCTGTTCCACTCATATCTTGATAATAACACCAATCTTGGCCACTCAACCACCCGCTTTTCTTTCTGTCGCATCGCAAGCGTAGACAAAATTTTTGATTTTACCCTTACCTTAGTCGATGCTTTTTCGTGGCTAGAATCGAAGCTGAGGGCTTCAGTCAATGGCTAAAACGTTAAATATTGTAACAATTCACCATATCAACTGCTTTTGCATTTAATGGTTATGCGAGCAAGGCCAACAGAGAGTTGCTTGGCGAGAAAAACCATAAAGACGGGATTATGCACAAGGCGGCCAGGAAACGACCGCTTCGTGAATCACAGAAGCGATTCAACAAGCAGATTTCAAAGCGACGATTTCGGGTTGAACAGTGTTTTGGCACGATGAAACGCTTGTTTGGTTTGGATCGAGCCCGTTACTTCGGATGCGAGAATACCAACACTCAACTGACGATGTCAGCGGTAGCGAATAATTTGCTCAAGGGCATCAACAAGTTTACACTTTGTCGTCAAATACCAGTCATTATATAGCCCGGTCGCCGGGAGACGTGGCTGGGCCACCAAAAAAGGCGGAAAAAAGCCCACAAAGAGACAGAAAATGCCCTGATCTCAACACAGATCGGACAAGCATCGGACGAGCTATACCTTCAAAAAAGAACATTTAGCTGCAAAGACGGTTAAACTTGTCTGTAAATCGGATAAAATGATAATCAGCCCCATTATTCAGAGGTCTTAATTATGAATTTGGTGGGTTGGTAGGTAGGCACAGCGCAGAGGACTAGATAGCCAGTGAATGATACGCAGATAAAACAGGGAAGTGGTTCCTACACTGCAAACCTGCTTGGAAATATAAAAAGTCACTTGGCTGGATTGCAGGGCTACGACGTGATGGCACTGGAGCTGATCCAGAACGCGGACGATGCCAAGGCCGAGAAGATCATCTTCGACATTACGGATGGCGGACTCCTAGTGCGCAATAGCAGTCAGTTTACCTATTGTGGCGATTTGTATAAGCAGCCGTGCACCTTTTTGGCCAACAGCAATTATAAATGTGATTATCACCGAATAACTGACGTTGGCAGTGGTGGTAAGCTTTCTCGCGGCGAGAATATAGGTCGGTTTCGTATCGACCTACCAAGTTACCGATCATCCTGAGATTCGCTCATCAGGTATCAAACTGACGCTACGCCCCGAGCGGGGGGAATGGTATATCGACGAGCCTTATGAAGAGAGCTACGGTACGTCTTTTTTCTTGCCGTGGGCAGGCAACCCTGAATCCGAGGTCCGTTCGGCGCTGGGAGTCTCTCATGTCAGCACGAGTCATATCGACCAGCTTGTAGAAGACTTCCGTAGTGTTCTGCGTAAAAGTCTCCTGTTTCTACGGCATGTGCGAACTGCCGAAGTCCGGCGAAATGGCAAATTACTTCTGGCATGCGACCTGGACAGGGGGGAGGACTCAGATGTTATTGTCAGCTTCAGGCCGAGTGGCGAAGTTGAGCAATGGCATATTCTTCGCGCTGATGTTATTGAGGCTGCCACGAGGCTTTACGAGATACATCCTAGACTGGAGTCACTCCATCGAAGCACCAAGATCAGTATAGGCCTGCACATCGACCCCGAACCGCTTGCCGATGGACTGTTTTACGCCTTCTTGCCCACTGAGCAGTCGACAGGATTACCTCTACATATCAACGCCGACTTTTTCCCTGAGTCAGATCGCAAAGCGGTAATCTTCACAGGATATCAGCACCAGCAGGCGTGGAACGAAATGCTTATCGATGCAGCGGCAGCAGAAATAGCCCGCGATCCAGAGTGTCTGATGCAAATGCTCGGACACGTACAATTATGGAAAATCTTAGGGCGAGCATATGAACTTTCATTCAAACAGGCGGGGCAGCACCCCGAATGTTATAAGCAATTCTGGGAGCAACTGAAAGCTACGGCGACTCAAGCGAATATCGCCGTGGCACAGGATGGCAGCAAACAGCGCCCGAGTGGCGTTTTCTTGCCCCGGAACTCCTTTAACGAACACCAGGCGAAGGCGCTGCTGGAGATTGGGGGCAGATTGGGGGCGGAGGATCTGCGACCGTTCCAAACTGCGATGAACCAGCTAGGCGCTCCGATCCTGACACTTGATCGTCTGGTTGGGCTGCTGGAATCTTCTACCGATCTACATGATGCAGGTGCTAAGCAAACTGATTTAGAAAAGCTAGAAAATTTTTATAAGCACCTCTGGAGCATAGTTAACGATCTTCTTCCTGAGGTAGGAGCAACCAATTCAGATTTGAAACCATGGGTGAAACGCTTGCGGGTATTGCCGTTTATCCTCACAGAGAATTTGTACACGGTAACCATCAATCAAACCTACACTTCTCCAAGCGCTCTAGATGCTGCACGCATTGCAGAGCTATTGCCCAAGCTAACAATCGCCAATCGTCGGCTCTCCGGATATTCCAAAATATTCGGACTAATCAAACCACTTGATCTTAACGCGGTTGCTTCGCATATCGCCGCTGCATCTGAGACAGGATCGGTTGAGGAGACTATCGCTGTCGACCAAAAAAGCTTGAGGGATCTATACACGCTATTCGCAGATCTGGATCAGCAAAGTATAGTAGAAAGCACGGTTTATCAAAAACTGCGAAGCCTTCCTATTTGGCAATCAAGCCGTGGCCTCGTCAAAGCCGCCCAAGCGCTTCTGCCGGGCAACTTCACAGATCCCACCGGTCAGGCCGACTTGCTGGACGTATCTGTCCTCACAGAATCGGCCAGAGATTTTCTAACAAGCAAACTGGGAGTAAAGACGCAAACGATCGAGGCCTTTGTTCAAACTGTGCTGCCGACGTTTTTTGATGACGACGGGCCGCTCGATGCAACTAAATACACGCAACTTATTAACGAACTTTCCAATCATCCGGCACTTGTGAACGACGAAGACATCTGCCGATTGCTTGGGTCCCTTCCAATGATTCCTACGCAAGATGGAGGCTGGTCCTGTCCGGTCAACACTTATCGCCGCTCTGAAGACCTCGTCAAGGTTCTCGGAGACGCGCCCCACCTCTGGCTGGACACCAGCCGCATTCCGAATGCGCCATCAGTAAATACTTTCATCGACAGCCTGGGAATCCAAAGTTCGCCAAAAGCAAGGCACCTCGTCGATCACATGCTATTTATTGCAGAACAGTACCGACCGACTGAGGATAAAAAGCGGGCGAGCAGTGAGGCATTTTATGTCTTGTGCGATAAGTACGAAGAATGGAGAGAGAAAGAAGTATTCCTGGATGCGATAGCTGATCTTCGAACGCAAGATTGTTTTCCTGCGATAAATGACTCCGAGCAATGGCATTCAGCTCACTCACTTCACGCTCCCTATCGTGCGGAGGCATTTGAGTCACAGGCCAGAATACTAGATTTCAGAACCATGAAGAGATTGAATCGGGATTTTCTAGAAAGTCTCGGCATAGTTCTTGAGCCTGAAACACAGCTCGTGATTAACCATTTAAAGCACTGTGTAAACTTGGCCAAGCCCGTGCCTCATAACACCTATCAGATTTTAAATGAGAGAGCTAAGGATGGAGAATCGCTAATTGGTACGCTAGCTGGGGAACCATTTATGTTTGTTGAAAGCAAGAAAACCTATGTTCGAACGAATCAACTTTTTTGGTTACCTCAAAAACTTGGGCGCTATGCGTACACCATTCCGAGTAGCTACGCGTTATTTAAACAGCTTTTTGATGCAATGGGAGTGAAAAATGCGCCAGAAGGGCAGGATTTCGTCGAAATCCTGCTCGATATCGTTGACGAATACTTCGAGCAATCTAAGCCACTGACAGGTCCAGACCGCGAGGTCTATGACGCTTGCCTGACCGGTGTTGCTACCTATCATGAAGAGCTGGTGCCATCGGACCTCCAACGTCTGCAAAAGGCACCAACCATCTTGAATCTACGGGGCCAGCTCACTCATCCCGACGAAGTTCTGCTACAAGATAGTGAGTGGCATGCCGGATCCTTTGGCGGAGAACTTGACCAAGCCTTGTGTAAACTCGACCCAGATCTTCTTCCTTTCTTTGAAGAAATTGGCGTCAGGCGGTTAAGTGAAAGTGCGCAGGTTGCCCTTGAATTTGTCGATGGCAAGCAAGCTGACGAAACCCAGCTCGCCGAAAAGCTGATGGACAGGATGGACATCCTCGCCCGTCTGTTTCATGACAAGCCTAAAGCTGCCAGAAATAAAGTAAAGAGTGCCCTCTCGGGGCTTTCAGCAGTGAGTCATGATGTTGTACGGATTAAAGCCTCTGTTCATGTTGGTGGGAATCAGATAGTTGCTCCGCCCGCAGCTGTTCACGCATTCTACGACATCGAGAACACGCGGCTGATCTTAGAACGACCGGTGGGAGACCGGAGTTGGTCTCACATTCTTAACGCGTTTTTTCACCAGTTAATACCTGAGGAATTAGGCAGCGAAATCTCAAGTCTGAAGCTAAGTGTTAGTCTTCTCATGGGGATAGCGGTGGAAGAAGCACATCGCGCGTTGAGCGATGCCGGTATTCCCTATCTGGATGCGGAAATTGGCAACGGGAATATGGAAGACCTAACGTCTCCGGAACTCGATGAGATAGGCAGTTCAGCAGAGCTGGTTGGTGGCGAAAGCAATGAAGAAACAACTACTCAAGACCAAGCTTCTGATCAGAGTGAAACCAACTCCAATGGCCACGATTCGAAACGACAGACTGAAGGGTCGAGAGCCAGATCTGGCGCATCACAGCCAGATGAAAAAGAGCAAACAGAAGCAGGCGACGCAGAATACGATGGCACTGGTGCAGTTACTGATGGTAGAACAGATGCGGGAAAAGGTGAGCCGCGCCCGAAAAGGTCGCGGCCAAAGCACAAAGAACAGTGGGATCGGCGTTTGCTCTCCTATGTTCGTCAGAGGCAGGAGGGCTCCTTAGAGGATGGTGAACAGGGAGACCTTTCGGAACATAACCTAGGCGTTGAGGTGGTCGCCCGTGACGCTGTTTGCGCTTATGAAAAAGAGCGAGGTCGCGTTGCTGAACAGATGGCGCAAAAGCACCCCGGATACGACATTATCAGCCGCAACGTGGCAACCAACGAAGAACGGTATATCGAGGTAAAAGGAATAAATGGAGAGTGGAATCAGACTGGAGTGGGGCTCTCTCGACTCCAGTTCAGCAATGCTCAGGACTACGGTGAGCAATATTGGCTGTATGTAGTTGAGTTTGTTTCTGATCCAAAACACCTTCGCGTTCACCCCATCCGCAGTCCAGCCACTCAAGTCACGTCATTCATGTTCGACGGCAACTGGCGGGATGCGGTCACAGATGAGCATGCCGACCCCGCTGCTCAGTTTGTACCCGGTGCGCGAATCGATCATCAAGACATGGGCTATGGGAAAATACGAAATGTAGTCTCGCGAGGGAATACAAAACTACTGACGATTCAATTTGATGAAAAGGATGGCGTAACACCCAACGTAACTCTGAACTTGCACCGCATGCGCATCCTGGATGATACCGATTTCGACACTGATTCCTGATTTTTCTGAACATCAGATCGATGAACTGTCTTCACAAGCTGAGGCAAGGGCATACCGTGCACTGCGAGATCACATGCCGCACGAATATATTGTGTTTTTTCAGGTTGGATGGATTTTTAGGCGAGAGATGAGGAAACAGATTTTCTCATTTGCCATCCAGACTATGGTTATCTTTGCATTGAAGTAAAAGGCGGCGGCGGTTTGCGGATACGGGAGAATGGTATTCGATAGAATCGATACCGCACACTTTCATTTGAGACAGTCCATAGTTAACTGGCGGCATACCCCCATTAGTCGTGTGTAGCTGGAGACCTCGAACAACGCTGATTCTGGATGGGTTTTGACGCGAGCACCAGTCGTTGTCACCCGCATAGTGGGTGTGAAGGTCAAGATCGGTGGTATTTGAGGCTGTGTTGCGCTGTTTGGGTCTGCCAGGGCGGGTATTTCCGGAATTTGGGCGGAGTCAGGCTGTGGCCTGTCGTCGCTCGTGGAAGATGAGACGGCGGAAGTTGTAGCTCAGGTTGGCCATGGTCATGCGGGCCTTCGCACGGGTTTGGCCGATTGAGCGGATGGTCAGAGCCATGGGCCCTTTCTCGTAGCCGAACACAGGCGCGGATGGCGGAGCGTGTCGCGTTGCCCTGGCGAATATGCCTGGCCATGGGTTTGCCGCGTGGCTTCTTGCGATGGATATGTGAGCGGTACCCTTGCGCCTTCAGCCAAGCCTCATTCCTGGCCGAGCGGTACCCGGTATCAGCCCAAACCGCCTTCGAGCTGTTTGTCTCGTCCAGAACCGAGGAGCGTTCATGCCCGTCGTAGCGAGCCGCATTCGTGCCAGTCTCACCCCGGATGAAGCGCCATTTGCGGTCAATGGACACGTGGTTCTTGTACCCAAAGTGCGGAACCGAAATATCGACAAGGCCAGTATCCTCCTCACCCTCCTTGGTCGTCTTGGCCTTTGAATACTTGACCGTCCAACGCGCATCGGTGTCTTTCTGCGCTGCCTTGGACAGATCATCGGGCCAGATGTCAGACGCGGCCTCACATGCCTTGGCGCGCGCTTTCTCTTCTTTCGTCATCCGCTGGCGCGGGGCAAAGACCAACGTGGCATCCACAATCTGACCGCCGGTGGGTTTGTATCCCCGCGCGCACAGCTGAGCTTCAAACGCGGCAAAAAGGCCCTTGAAGACACCCGCCTGGGTCAGCTTCTCTCTGAAAAGCCAGATCGTTTTCTGATCAGGTGTCGGCTCCCCGATTTGAAATCCCAGGAAACGCAACCAACTGAAACGGTCACGAATGAGAAACTCCATCCGCTCATCGCTCAGATTGTGCATCGAGGCTAACACCAGCACCTTGAACATCACAACTGGGTCATAAGGAGGGCGACCACCTTTGGGACGTTCCCCATAGCCAAGCGCTTCAACAAGAACTGGGCGAAACACTTCGAAATCAACGTGCCGCTCCAAAACCTCAAGCGGATCTCCCATCGCCGAAAGCCGCGCCAAATGATCCGTCAAATCAAACAATCCAGGTGCGGGCATAAACAAAATCCTCCCACATCAAGTGAATCAGATCGTACCACAAAATGCACGGTTTTTAGAGGCTTCCAGCTTGACTTGACTCAGCTCGACTCGACCCAGCTTGACTACATCCGACTCAGCCTGACTCGCCCAGCCTGGCCACAACCCAGCTTGACTACATCCGACTCAGCCCGACCACATCCGACTCAGCCTGACCCACATCTAACCCGACCCGACTCAGCTCGGCCACATCCGACTCAGCCCGTAATGCGTTCATCAGAAAATCGCGTCAGGCAGCACTTTGGATATTTTTGAGAAAGCATTTATAGTGATGTTATTTAACAAAATTAAAGCGTCAATGAAACTTGGCATAGTCATGGATCCGATCAGCCGGATCAACATAAAAAAAGACAGCTCATTTGCCATGCTGCTTGCTGCACAAAAACGTGGCTGGGACATTAAATATATGGAGATGCAAGATCTTTATATAAGCAATGATGTGCCCATGGCAAATATGCAATCCCTGCAAGTCGTAAAAAATCCGCAACAGTGGTTTACCCTGGCAAATCCGCGCACCTCGAAATTGTCTGATTTGGATATCCTGTTGATGCGCAAGGATCCGCCGTTCGATCTCGAATATATCTATGCGACCTATATTCTCGAACACGCTGAACGACTTGGTACGCTGGTGGTAAACAGCCCGGCGGCACTCAGAAATGTAAATGAGAAATTTTTTATTACGCATTTTGCAAACTGTATTGCACCGACTCAGATCAGCCGGAACATGGCTATCTTGCTTGATTTTATAGCAACACACCAAAACGCCATTATTAAACCACTAGAGGGTATGGGGGGGCAGCGTATTTTCCGCGCCAACGCTGATGATCCAAATACCAGGGTCATCCTCGAAACTATGACAAACAACGAAACCCGTTTTATCATGGTGCAAAAATATATACCGGAGATTGCGGCGGGCGACAAACGTATTTTATTGATCAACGGTGAGCCAATCCCATTTGCGCTTGCAAGAATACCCGCCGCTGGTGAAATCAGGGGTAATCTTGCCCGCGGTGGTAATGGCAAGGGTGTTGCATTATCAGCGCGCGACCGCTGGATATGTCGGCAAGTAGGGCCACGACTGCGTGCGTTGGGGTTATACTTCGTGGGCCTGGATGTTATCGGCGATTACTTAACCGAAATCAACGTCACCAGTCCTACCTGTATTCGTGAATTGGACAGCTTGTATAATATCGATATCGGCAGTCAGTTGCTGGACGCATTAGAAGCACACAGACAGGCGCATAAAAAGTGTTGATGGCAATGACATACGCATCCATGGAAACGTGTATTTAGGCGTGGCAACAGTACAGCCCGTAGCCCCCACCATTACCCCGTTCGATCGATTTGGTTTGACTCTGAGTCTTGCCATATTGATTCATGCCTTGCTTATCCTCGGTATCACCTTTATTAAAGAGGATCGATCACACGCCCGCTTCGATACGATGGAAATCGTCATGGTGCAACAAAAAAGTATCGAACCCAAAGAAGCCGACATGCTAGCTCAGGCCAATCTTGACGGGGGTGGAAATGTTGAAGAGGCCGTGAATCCAGCAACGCCAACACCAGCGCCTTTTCCCGATTCAGAACCAGAAATAACAGCATCGCCACCTACTGCGGCAGAAACACCACAACCACCCGCATCCGCTACTACTGAAACCGACATAGTGGAGCCTGCGCCCATAAAAAAAGAAGTCGTAGAAAAAATTGCCGTTGCAGATGAGCATAGTCCAGACCCGCTAATTGAGAAGGTGGATAATCCCGACAAAGAAAAACAGCCCACTGAAACGAAAGAGCTTAAGACGACCGCGGCAAAAACTACGCCCGAACAAGAGCAGACTCAGATCAAACAACCCATCGAAAAAAGACCAACGCCAACAGCAATGGAATTATTAACCAATAGCTTCAAAATTGCCTCGTTGAGCGCAGAGATAAGACGCAAAATGGAGGCTAAAGCAAAGCGTCCCAGACGAAAATTTATCTCGGCCTCAACAAAAGAATACAAATATGCAGCCTACATGGATGCCTGGCGCGCAAAGGTAGAACGTGTCGGCAATCTGAATTATCCAGAACAGGCACGCAAGAAAGGGCTATCAGGCAACTTGGTATTGGATGTTGCCTTAAATCCGGATGGCTCTATTAATGAGATCACAATTCGTCGGTCGTCTGGCGAAAAGATTCTCGATGAGGCCGCCATTAAAATCGTTGAGCTCGCGGCACCATACAGTCCATTCCCACAACACATAAAGGACGAAACAGATATCTTGCATATCATGCGCACCTGGCAATTTATTAACAACAAAGGCTTTAAATAGACATTGTTTAACAAAATTTCAAAAAAACCTGTGCAACCAAAAATGACTGCTGGTACTCTTTGAATCATGTTGCAAACAGACTTGACCAACCATTTTTTAATTGCCATGCCCAATCTCAAAGACCCCAATTTTGAGAGGACGGTAACCTATATTTGTACTCATAATGAAAAAGGCGCGATGGGAATTGTGATTAATAAACCCTTATCTATTGAATTGGGTGATATTTTCAAGCAGTTGGATATTCCGGTTAATAATACAATAGATAACAGCAAGCAGATCTTTCGTGGTGGCCCGGTGCAAGCCAATCAGGGCTTTATTCTACACCAAAAAAGTAGTCAGTGGGATTCGTCAGTTGTTATATCTGATGAAATGTGTCTTACAACATCAAGAGATATTCTCGAAGCAATAGCGATTGGCGCCGGCCCCACAAAATCACTTATCGCGTTTGGCTATGCTGGCTGGGGCGAGGGACAGCTTGAACAGGAATTGATGGATATTGTCTGGCTGAGCGGTCCGGCCGCATTAGAAATTATATTCACCACGCCTTTCGATCAATGTTGGCGCGCTGCTGCCGACCACTTGGGTATTGATGTTGAAAAATTATCCACTGATATTGGACACGCGTGAAAAATCAGATCCTGCTTTGCTTCGATTATGGTGAAAAGCGTATAGGTACGGCTGTTGGTCAAACGATTACGGCAACTGCAACGGCACTTGAAATAATAAAAGTCGTTCAGAACAAACCTGATTGGGAAGCAATCAGGCGATTGGTCAATGACTGGAATCCAGATAAATTAATTGTGGGGCATCCTTTCACACTAGCAGGCGACCGACAAATAATGACTACCGCCGCAGAAAAATTCGGGCGCCAATTACACGGGCGGCTCAAGCTACCTGTCGCCTTGATAGAAGAACAACTCTCCTCGTATGCGGCAAGACGGGAAGCAAAATCCACATACAATCTTGATGCCATCGCCGCCAGACTTATATTAGAGACATGGTTAAGCGAAAATATTGAGCAAGATTGGCCGAAGTCCAGACAAACATGAATATAAAATGAAGAGTATCCTTGCTTGAACACTTCCCAACGCTATTGGCTAAATGGTCTAAAGCCGATACCTTGGGTATTACTGATATAGACCCAACCCCGACCTTAAGCGTGAACGCAGATACTAATAAGGTACATTTCAATCGTGCCGGTGAGACCTTTAGTCTCAATGAGCTGGGTATCATCAAGCAATACACGGGCATGGATGTATTGTCATTAGGGGATGGTCAATGGCGAGAGAGTGGGCAGATGGACTGATATGGGAGTTTTACCAAAACAGATTAAATATATGAGAGATAAGTATGAAGTTGTTATACGAAATAAAGGAGGCCTTTTTTAGGCTGTCTTTATATTATGCTAAAAGTATTTTATGGATTTTTCTATCTATATTGCTACTTGTCTTAATCTATTTTTCTTTTATATTAGGGTATACTTTTTTACTTAGCATAATTGATGATCCTATGTCTTTAAAGCTAATCGAATCTTCAGTAACAAAAGAAATTAAATTTGAAAGAGGTATAACACAACACGAATTTAAAATTAAAAAATCGTGTGTTTATAAAATTTCCATTGAATTTGAAGGTAGCAGTTGCGGGAAAATTACCACCCCATTTTTTGATGATTGGTTGGTAGGAGAACGTGGTGCTCATCTCCCTGCAGAACTAGATATTTTGATCAGAAATAATAAGCATGGTCTTCCAATATTTTCAAAGCATCTTAGTTATGGCGAGTCTGGACATATAGTTGGGAGCAACCTTAGGACATTTTATGTAGGCCGTTATTATTTTGAACCAGGTATATATTTCTCTGAAATAGATATTAAGCGGGTATATAAAAAATTTTCTCCATTTACAGCTAAATTATCATTAACACCTAATAATTTCAAACATGGTGGTTGCCCTACTATTACTGGCACAGTTTCTAAATCTGTAGAAGATTATTATTTTTCAGCCGCTGATGATGGAAGTATATTGGCATTATTTCGTGATATGGTCACTATTACTTATGTTACTGTTGCTTTAACTTATCATACAGCAATTGGCATGATTGAAGAGTCCCCCGAGGCTGTAATGAGATACAAAAATAAGAAAAAATGTATGGCCTAATATATAGACAACAGTATAAAATGATGGTAAGAAATATTTAGTTGTATGATAATGACAATTTATAAAAGGAGAAATTAAATCATGTCTAAGATAAAATCTATAAAAATAAAGGGAATTATATACTTGACTCCAAGTTCACTACAAAATACAAACACAATGATTTGTTAGTTTTTTCAAGTAACAAGCTCACCATGCTCACCTGTTACCTTATGCAATTTTTCAATTGCACTCCATTTTGGGTTAAACCATCTTTTCTTGTCTTTCGTTTGCACGCAACGACAATAAAAAGGTTTTTATCGGTTTTTTATCTTTGTTGAATACTGCAATATCAAGCGGATACTCTTTTTTGGTATCAGATGGCCTTACTTTTACACGCCACTGTGGTCGTGTTTGTAATTGTTCTTTGGGGTATCCGTAATCTTCGACAAGTGTTTCGGAAAAGACTTGTACTGCTTCTACTTCTTCTGGCGTAGCTTTTACTTCTTCACCACTTATATAGTCTTTGATGTAACCTTCTCTCATTATCGTCCTGTATATCCGCATTCTATTTCCATTGCTTTGCTCATGCTAGCACCTCGCGATAGGTAATCCGTTTACCTATCGCGTTGCTTATAAGTGATTCTATACGTTGATTGGTTGGTAACTTACATGGTCCGTTATTCAGTCTAAAAGTCACTTCGTTCACATAGCGATGTAAGTGTTTAGTGCTGGCATGATGCCATACCCCATACAGACCGCGTTTGAGTAAAGCCCAGACACTTTCAATGCTATTGGTATGAATGTTGTTTGAACCCACATATTCTCCCGCACTATGGGTTACCGTACCATGCTGATAAGCAGACTGTAAATGCTGATATGACCTGTGTTCATCTGTGTAAATGGTGGCCCCATATTCCACTGAACAGCCAATCTCTTTGTGCAGGGTCGGTATATCAGTTGATGGGATAGGCTTAGCCCTTGTGCGGCCACCGCGCTCACGCATTCCGACCACTACCTGCTTGCCAGCTACGCCACGGCCTGCGCGGACTTTCTTGTGTTTGTGTTTGTTATGTTCCTTCCCACCGATATAGGTCTCATCAATCTCAACAATGCCAGAAAGTAAATTATCTGTATTATCGTTACAGGTTTCACGAATGCGGGCCTGCATAAACCAGGCGGTCTTTTGAGTTACTCCGATTTGTTTAGATAACTGCAAGCTAGATATGCCCTTGCGCGAGGTGACAGTTAAGTAAATAGCATATAGCCATTTATGTAGTGGAACATGAGAACGTTCAAAGATAGTGCCGGTTCTCACCGTAAACTCACTCTTACAGTCCCGGCATAAGTAATATCCTGTCCGCTTTCCTTTGCGCGGGGTAATACGCTTAAATTCCCCACAATGAGGACAGGATATGTAATCTCTCCAGCGTTGTCCCTCAAAATACAATCTAGCGGCTTCAGCATCCGGAAACTGGCGAAATAACTCAAATGTGGATATGGCATTGTCTTTCATTGATGACCCTCCGTTTTATTGCATTTTTATGTTAGATTATATGGGTTATCTATTGGAGTTAAGTATATAATTCCCTTTTTTTTAGATAACACTTGCCCTTTAGCAAGGGATGCTACGGATTATTGGTCTGAGCAAGATATTAATGTATTGCTTGAGTTTTGTCATAAAATAAGTAATCGATTTTTTAAACCCATGTATGATGCAGAAAGAAAAAGGCTAGCGGCATTTAAAAAATGCAAGGCGAAAGAAAAACATATATCATCTAAAAAAGCTTATGATCATTGTCCTTCTTGTCAAAAAGTTGTTAATAACGTGAATAATAGTGGTGTAGGTAAGGTAGCAGGAGAAAGTGATATCCAAAGCCTTATAGATTATATGCAAGATATTATAATTGAATCCAACAAAAAGCTGGATGAAACATTAGCCTTATAGATTATATTGAAGATATTATACGCGAATCCAGCAAAAAGCTAGATGAATTATAATCTAACTAAGTTGTGGTTGTGTTGTTGTAGGCAGTGGCAAAAAGCGATAATGCCGTGATGCCTTGCAACATAAAAAAACCCGCTTTATGCGGGTTTTTTTATGTATAAAATCAATGGCTCAATCATTGCGTCTGCATTCACCGCGCCTTATACCGGCGTATGTCGCAAGCGGAAAATAGGTCATGATTTTCAGTGCCTGAATAAGAATGCTAGCTTCTCATCCATTCATTATGTTTGATATGTTGCAAGATATATCGAATAAACTATCAATTTGACAGAATCGTTTAAGATTGATTATAACCGTAGCAGACGACCGTAATGTTGCACTGAAGTGATTTCAGCGCTTCATCGCCTCAAAGAATGCGGCATTATTTTTAGTCGCTTTTAATCGTTCCAGCATAAATTCCATAGCACCGAGTTCCTCCATAGGATGTAGCAACTTGCGTAATATCCAGGTTTTTTGTAGTTCACCTTCATGAGTCAATAACTCTTCGCGACGGGTGCCTGAACGGTTAATGTTAATGGCCGGATAGATGCGTTTTTCAGCAATCGTACGATCCAGATGCAATTCCATATTGCCGGTACCTTTAAATTCTTCGTAGATCACATCATCCATTCTTGAGCCAGTATCGACCAGCGCGGTCGCAATGATAGTCAAGCTGCCGCCTTCTTCGATATTACGTGCCGCGCCAAAAAAACGTTTTGGCCTTTGTAATGCATTCGCATCTACCCCGCCAGTGAGTACCTTGCCGGAGGTGGGAATAACCGTATTATAGGCACGGGCAAGTCGGGTGATGGAATCGAGTAGGATCACAACATTCTTTTTGTGTTCTACGAGACGTTTCGCATGCTCAATTACCATTTCCGCAACCTGTACGTGACGACTGGCGGGTTCATCAAAGGTGCTGGATATGACTTCACCACGCACCGAGCGTGCCATTTCGGTTACTTCTTCAGGGCGTTCATCAATTAATAAAACCATGAGATGGACTTCTGGATGATTGCGTGCGATAGATTGCGCAATACTTTGCAAGATCATCGTTTTACCTGCTTTTGGCGGCGATACGATGAGGCCACGTTGTCCTTTGCCAATGGGTGATGCGAGATCAATAATGCGCGGCGTTAAATCTTCAGTACTACCGTTACCCTGTTCGAGGATTAGACGTTCAGTGGGAAAGAGCGGTGTCAGGTTTTCAAATAAAATCTTACCTTTGACTTTATCGGGTATTTCAAAATTGATCTCATTTATCTTGAGTAAGGCAAAGTAGCGTTCGCCGTCTTTTGGAGGGCGAATTTTGCCGGCAATATTGTCACCCGTGCGGAGATTGAAACGCCTTATTTGACTCGGCGAAACATAAATATCATCGGGTCCTGCCAGGTAAGAACTACCCGCAGATCGTAAAAAGCCAAACCCGTCTTGCAATATCTCCAAGACACCATCGCCATGGATATCTTCCCCTTTTTTGGCCTGCGCCTTTAGTATTTCAAATATAACATCCTGTTTGCGTGAACGGGCAATATTATCAAGGCCAAGTTCGGAAGAGAGAGAGACAAGTTCTGAGGCTGGTTTTTGTTTAAGTTCTGTTAGGTTCATAGGTTTTGGGTGTGGGTAAAAATGGAAATTTTTCTTAAAAAATGCGGAGCGTTTACAAATCTAAAGCGAGTTAAAGTTTTTGTGGATTAAAGCGGTTTGATTTCGGTTGGTTAAGTTATTACTTAAAACCCATTGGTTCAAAGTAGCACGCGTTTCGTGATTCGTCCAGCTAATTTTTATAAAACCTCTGCTTAAATGTTTGTGTCGATAAAAGCTTCTAACTGAGACTTGGATGCGGCTCCAATCTTCGTCGCCGCAACCTCACCATTCTTGAACAAAATGAGTGTTGGTATGCTTCTAACACCATAGCTTGCAGGTGTACTTTGGTTGTCGTCAATATTAATTTTGGCAACTGTCAATTTACCGTTATATTGTGTAGCGATTTGATCTAGAATAGGGGCTATACTCTTACAAGGACCACACCATTCAGCCCAGAAATCCAGAATTACAGGTCGTTCTGATTTCAAAACTTCATCTTCAAAACTTGAGTCTGTAACATGCAATATACTTTCAGTCATTTAATTTATAATCCTTATAGTATTGTTTGGGTGTCAATTTCAACGAAATTAACGCTTAATTGCAAGTTTGATATTTAGCGGTTGCCCAACTAGGCACACGATTTAATTAAAAACTGACAATAGCACGTAAATATGCCCTGTGGGAATGCAGTCAATCGGATATCTAAACAGACTCGAATAGGAAAACCTGCATTACGATTCATCACGCTATCGCTTCTTATGCAACATATTATATCGCTGGATTAATAAATGACACTAAAAATTATGAATACCCCTGAGTTTAAGCAATTTTCACTAGACGAGAGACTCTTGCAAGCCTTAACTGATATCGGCTTTGTAAAATGCACCCCTATCCAGGGAGAATGTTTACCATTGCTGTTAGCTGGACATGACATTGCAGGTCAGGCACAGACTGGCACTGGCAAGACAGCGGCATTCTTGCTTTCGACCTTGCACTTTTTACTCAAGAAACAAGCACGGCCAAATAGTAATTTACGGGCCTTAATCATTGCTCCGACGCGAGAGTTGGCAATACAGATACATAAAGATGCAGCGATATTCAATCAATATTGCGGATTAAGATTGGCACTGGTTTATGGTGGCATAGATTATGAGAAGCAACGCGCAACAGTGGCAGCGGGCGTTGATATTTTGATTGGCACACCCGGTCGGTTAATTGATTATTTTAAACAAGGTGTCTACACATTAAAAGGGATCGAGATCGTTGTTCTGGATGAGGCTGATCGCATGTTTGATCTCGGTTTTATCAGTGATATTCGCTACCTTCTGCGACGGATGCCAAAACCAGAAAAACGTTTGAACATGATTTTTTCAGCAACATTGTCGCATCGAGTGATGGAATTGGCTTATGAACACATGAATAGTCCAACGCTGGTAAAAATCAATCCAGAACAGGTGACTGCGGATAAGGTGACACAAGTTCTGTACCATGTTGCAAATAATGAAAAAATTTCTCTGTTACTGGGCTTGTTAAGAAAAATGGACCCACAAAGGACTATCGTATTTGTAAACACAAAACGTATTGCAGAGAAAGTCTGGTCCTATCTTGAAGGGAATGGTATTCATTGTGCGATATTATCAGGTGATGTCCCGCAACATAAAAGACAAAGGCTATTCAAGCAGTTTTCTAAAGGCGAATTAGTTGCATTAGTGGCAACAGATCTTGCAGCTCGTGGGCTACATATACCTGATGTCAGTCATGTTTTTAATTTTGATTTACCACAAAATCCGGAAGATTATGTACATCGAATTGGTAGAACAGCACGGGCTGGCGCAAGTGGTGATGCCGTCAATTTCGGTTGTGAAGATTACATTTACTCCTTGATGGATATCGAAAAATTTATTGGTTATCCTATCCCAACAGTACCTATAACAGAAGATTTACTCATAACGCCAGAGCCACCAGTGCGGCGCAAACATCATGAACAAGTCCACAAAAAGCAGAAGAAAAAAACGGGTCGGCAATCACGACAGGCGGGTAAATCAGGTAGTCGTAGAATTTCTTAAAGGGACGCTGATTATCCATCCATGAATTAATCAGCGTTGCGCAAAACGCAAGTTTTATTTCATTTTCAATAGCACGATACCAGTGCCGCTAGAAACATTGATAAGCGTCTCTTTAGTCCAATATTTGTTTTATCCAGGCCCCAATAGCGACTACTTCTTCAAGACAGACCGCGTGTTGCATCCTGTATTCATGCCATACAACGCTGTAACCGTGCGTCTTTAGGCTTGCACACGAGGCACGTCCCTGCTCTATCGGGATAACAGGATCAGAAATACCGTGCGCCATCATGATGGCAATGTTTTTAGCAGCGACAGCTTCATTTTTAAGCAGGTGGGGTAGTGGCAAGTAAGTTGACAATGCTAATAAACCTGCCAGAGGTAATGGAAAACGTAAACCCGCATGTAACGTGATCGCACCACCTTGAGAAAATCCTGCCAGGATGATTTTTTTAGATTCAATGCCTGCTTCAATTTCAGCATTGATATAGCAATTAATCAGATCTGAAGACTCGATAATTGATTCTGTATCTTCTTCATCACGCAGGTTTGGCGATTTCACGTCATACCAAGCACGCATACGCATACCATCGTTTATAGTGACAGGTCGTAGCGGCGCATGTGGAAAGATAAAGCGGATACCTAGCTCATCCGCGAGGTCCATCTCTGGTACTATTGATTCAAAATCATGGCCATCTGCCCCGAGCCCATGTAGCCAGATGACGCTTGCTTTGTGCGTCTTTTTGGGTTCAATGATGATTGCGTTCTGGTTGAATGACATCTTACTATCCCGTTATTTAAAGGCTGATGATATATCCTTGCAGATCCTGATTCAATGCAAGTTATTTTTTCTTTGACTGTATTTTGTTATGCTCATGGAAACCAATAAACGTATCAGAGGATGCCAGAATGAAGAGAGACGACAAGATAAAGATGATCAGGTTGGGGATAATACTTATGTTGTTGTCTTATGTCTCGGCGTGTGGACAAAAAGGGAAACTCTACCTGCCTCCTGACGCAAGTCTTACGGTTGCTTATACTGTCAACACTGCCTGATTGTTCATGTCTGAGTTCCATTATAAAGACGGCTTGTTAAATGTCGAAGGTGTTTCTTTGGCAGAGATTGCCAGTCAATTCGGCACACCTTGCTATGTTTATTCTCGCAAAGCAATTGAATCTGCCTGGCTTGAATTTGATCGTGCATTGCAATCACAAAAGCATCTTGTCTGTTATGCAGTGAAAGCCAATTCAAATATTGGCATATTAAATCTATTGGCAAGACTGGGGGCTGGTTTTGACATTGTATCAGTCGGGGAACTAGAACGTGTTCTGCGCGCGGGTGGCAAACCTGACAAAATTGTTTTTTCAGGTGTTGGAAAACGCAAGGATGAAATGCAAGCAGCACTAAAAGCAAATGTTAAATGTTTTAATGTTGAGTCAGTCAATGAATTGGTAAGACTCAATGGCGTTGCCGATAAAATGCAAAGGCAGGCACCTGTATCTTTAAGAGTCAATCCTGATGTTGATGCAAAAACCCACCCGTATATTGCAACTGGTTTGAAAGATAACAAATTTGGAATTGCCTCTGAAAATGCAATTGCTACATATAAACTCGCCGCAACGTTGCCGCATATCAGTATTCAAGGGATTGCTTGTCATATCGGTTCACAAATCACAACGCTGACACCTTTCAAAGATGCCTTGTTAAAAGTGTTGACATTGCTTGAGCAGTTAAAACAATTAGGCGTGACGTTAAGGCATATTGACTTGGGTGGCGGGCTGGGTATCTGTTACCAAAATGAAGCGCCGCCTGCGAGAGCCGCTTACATTCAGGCAATTATTGCCACACTCAATAATAAAAATATCGAACTCATTATAGAGCCTGGTCGTAGCATTGTTGGTAATGCGGGCATTTTGTTGACGAAAGTAGAATATCTGAATGAATCCGCAGACCGTAATTTCGCCATTGTCGATGCGGCGATGAACGATTTAATTCGCCCCGTACTCTACAACGGTTGGCATGCGATTAAGCGCGTTGTTAAAGCCACAAACGCAGAAGAACGTGTTTATGATGTCGTAGGCCCGGTCTGTGAAACGGGTGATTTCCTTGGGAAAAATCGGTTACTACGATTAACGCATGGTGATCTATTGGCGGTTTGTGCTACCGGTGCCTATGGTTTTACCATGGCATCGAATTATAACTCACGACCAAGAGTGGTAGAAATCATCGTTGCTGGCAAACACGCTTATGAGATACGCAAGAGAGAACGCATTGAGGATTTAATGACTGGTGAAAATTTGCTACCCGAATCTTAGATCTTGTAGATATTGTAAGGTTATGTTGCTTTTTACTGGCGGTAGGGAAGTCGATGCCATTGACTA
Source organism: uncultured Gammaproteobacteria bacterium (assembly GCA_951812995.1). Lineage (GTDB taxonomy): Bacteria > Pseudomonadota > Gammaproteobacteria > Eutrophobiales > Eutrophobiaceae > UBA7359. Next base: position 116,365 of record CATOTD010000003.1, read on the forward strand.
ACAGAAATTAAGATATAAAGCGCATGCAACGCATTCTTGAATCTGAAAAAACTGGATCCAGTGACCTGCTGAATCCAGTTGTGTTATTTAACTGATTGTCGCTTACATCGCTTCTTTTATTGTTTTAACGATGGCGGCGGCAACCTTGTAAGGATCGGCGTTGGAGGCAGGACGGCGATCTTCCAAACGTCCCCTCCAGCCATCTTCGATTGTTCCTACGGGGATACGAATTGACGCGCCACGGTCAGAAACACCATAACTGAAAGTGTCGATGGATTGTGTTTCATGCCTGCCGGTTAGACGATGCTCATTATAGGCACCATAAACGGTTATATGACGTTTGATATTTTTACCGAACTGCTCACATACCTTGGTAAATATTTCCTGATTTCCTGAATTGCGCATTTCACTATTTGAAAAATTAGCGTGCATACCTGAACCATTCCAGTCTGTATCGCCGAGTGGTTTAGGATGCCATTCGACACCAAGATTAAATTTCTCAGCCGTACGTTCCAGAATATATCTTGCCGCCCATATTTCATCACCCGCACGTTTAGCACCTTTCGCGAATATCTGAAATTCCCATTGTCCCGCCGCAACTTCAGCATTGATGCCTTCAATATTTATGCCTGCCTCAAGACAGAAATCAAGGTGATCTTCGACTACTTCCCGGGCATAGGCGTTTTCTGCACCAACCGAACAATAATAAGGGCCTTGTGGACGCGGATAACCACGGTGTGGAAAGCCTGGAGGCAGATTGGTTTCCGGGTCCCAAAGAAAATATTCCTGCTCGAAACCAAACCAGAAGTCATCATCTCCGTCACTTTCGTCAATAGTGGCACGACCATTGCTGACATGCGGTGTTCCATCCGCGTTTAAGACTTCTGTCATGACCAGAAAGGCATTATTGCGGTCTGGATCCGGAAAAATAGCGACTGGTTTTAACAGGCAATCTGAAACCGACCCATCTGCTTGTGCTGTGGAACTGCCGTCAAAACACCACATCGGGCAATCTTCCAAGTTCCCATTGCAATCAGCTCGAACCATCGTCTTGCTACGTAGACCCTGTGTCGGCTTTGATCCATCAAGCCATATATATTCCAATTTACTTTTCATACGCTATTGCTCTCCTCCAAATAGTTTTGTTGTATCAGGCTGACACCTGTTCGTTAAAGCATAATAGAAAGTGATATGTATGCCAATTTATTGGGTAAGCCCGCCCCATATTGCACTGTGGTTGACATTGAATGCCTATTGCAACAAGCGGCGTTTGCTTGGAGCGATAGATGCGGATAACCATTATTGCGCGGCGTATAGACCAATATTTTATTTTTAACCGCTTCGCGATATTATGCCATCTATGATGCCTGTTCGGTATGCAAAATAATCTCTTAAATAAATAACAACAGGATGCAATGTGTGACAACACGATTTTTTTATCTATCTCTACTTACAACTTGCTTGGGCTTACTTGGGTTTGGCTTCTATCTTGAACACGTTAAAGGATTGGAACCTTGCCCTCTCTGTGTATTTCAACGTATCGCTTATATTACGATTGCCATTATCGCCCTTATTGCGGCTATCCACAACCCCAACAATACCCGGCCGCGCATTGCCTATAATATTGCATTGATCATAACCGCCTTGGTGGGTGCTGGAATCGCTGGTAGACAAACATGGTTACAGCATTTACCACCCGAGTTAGTACCTGCATGTGGCCCGGGCCTGGAATATATGTTTGAGGTATTTCCGTTTGGGCAAGCATTAAAGATGATCTTGAATGGCTCTGGGGAATGTGCAGAAGTTGATTGGCACTTTATCGGCTTCAGTATTGCTGAATGGAGTCTGGTCTGTTTCACAGCAATCCTCATCACTACGCTTGCGGCAACCTGCATACTGAAACCTGAAAACAGGCTGTCTAAATCCTAGGGGCTGGTACTGTCGAAACGACAATCCTAGACGACAATCAAGTACTGATTTTTCTGTTTCGTCTGTTATTGTTACTTAAAAGGTATACCAGGCGGCGGCCCGCCCAAACTACGCATTATATTAGCCATACCACCTTTACCTTTCATTTTTTTCATCATCTTCTGCATTTGCCTAAATTGTTTTAACAGCTTATTAATGTCCTGAATTTGTGTGCCTGATCCTGTTGCGATACGTTTTTTTCTGGAACCATTTATCACGGTTGGATCTCGTCGTTCCTTACGTGTCATCGAATCAATGATAGCGCCTAGTTTAATAAATGCCTTATCATTAATTTGTGCAGTAGCGGGTAATTGGGGTATGCCTGGTATTTTATCCAGCATATTAGCGACACCACCCATGTTGTTCATCTGTTTTAATTGTTCACGAAAGTCTTCCAGGGTAAAACCTTTACCTGTCTTGAGCCGCTTTGCAAGTTTTAACGCTTGCCTCTGATCTGTTTTTTCTTCGACTTCTTCAATCAGACTCAGTACATCACCCATGCCTAATATACGCGATGCTATGCGTTCTGGATGGAATGCTGACAAGGCATCACTCTTTTCACCCGTGCCCATAAATTTAATTGGCTTACCGGTAATATACTTCACCGTTAATGCCGCACCGCCACGCGCATCACCATCAGTCTTGGTCAAGATGCTACCCGTTAACGGCAAGGCCTGATTAAATGCCGCCGCCGCATTAACAGCATCTTGTCCCATCATGCTATCGATGACAAATAAGGTCTCAACTGGAGAGATTGCGCTGTACACCGCTTGGATCTCTTGCATCATCTCATCATCAATATGCAAACGCCCGGCACTATCAACAATCAATACATCAATAAGCTGCCGTCGCGCCGACGCAACGGCATTGGCGGCAATAGTCTCCGGTTTTTCAGTTGCATTACTGTCAATAAAAACCAGCCCATTTTCAAGTGCCAGCGTCTGTAGTTGTTTTATCGCCGCTGCTCGATAAACATCACAGCTAACAACAGCGACTTTTTTATTTTCTTTTTGTTGTATCCAGCGACCTAGTTTTGCAACCGTTGTTGTTTTACCGGCCCCTTGCAATCCCGCCAGTAATATAACGACGGGGGATTGCGCCTTGAGATTTAAGGGTTGGTTGGCAGCACCCATGAGCGCGACCAATTCTTCATTCACAATTTTGATAAGCGCCTGTCCTGGCGTGAGGCTGTGCCTGACCGCCTTGTCCAATGAACGATCGCGCACCTGTTGTATAAAATCACGTACAACCGGCAACGCAACATCAGCTTCGAGCAATGCCATGCGCACTTCGCGCAGGCCCACGCTGATATTATCTTCACTTAAACGACCGTGACCACGCAGATCTTTTAAAACCCGACTCAATTTATCGGCAAGGGTATCGAACATAGGCTTTAGTTTTCTCCAGAAAAATATGACAATTAACAGCCGATTCTAGCTTATTACGCTAATGATTGAAAAGCATCATCAGCCAAGACGAAGTTGAAACAACACTTCTACAGTCAGTCAGAATATGCAATCATCTACTTATCTTGAGCGATAATATTTAACAATGAGTATGCAGGCTGTTATAACGATGCTGTTATACCTGATCGCCACAGTGTCATCAGGTGCCAGGATTTATGACACATCAGTACCATTCAAGAATACTCGATCGATCATGCTGACATCAGGCATTATCGCAATTGGTTTACATGCCCATCTATTGTATCAATCAATTATTTTAGCCAGTGGCTTTGATTTTGGTTTTTTTAATGCTGTTTCATTGGTGGGCTGGTTGGTTGTATCTATCGTTTTAGTAACCTCACTCTTCCGACCCTTGGAAAACCTGCTACTAATATTCTTTCCAATCGCTGGGCTCGCAATTTTACTTGAATGCTTTATTCCTGATGGACGGATCCTGCACGAATCTTTAACAATGGGTTTACGTATCCATATTATATTATCCATCTCTGCCTATAGCTTATTAATGATCAGTACTGTGCAGGCGTTAATGCTCGCTGTGCAAGAGAGACTCATCAAGGAAAAACGCGCGACAATCATTATGCACACGTTGCCGCCGCTACAAGTCATGGAGTCGCTACTCATACAAATCATTGTCATTGGATTTTTTCTATTAAGTTTGAGCCTTGCCTCAGGGACGATGTTTATTGATGATCTCTTGGCCCAACATTTGGCACACAAAACAGTATTATCAATAGCCGCCTGGATCATCTATGCAATCTTGCTTTGGGGGAGGTGGTCAGCCGGATGGCGTGGAAAACGCATCATCCGTTGGGCTTTGGGTGGTTTTACGGCATTACTGCTTGCCTATTTTGGTTCTAAATTTGTCCTTGAGCTAATTCTACATCGCGTCTAAACACAAAATAATCCTGCTATTACTTGACATGGGTATGGGGTGATCCAGCACAATACCCAATCTGTGTTAACTGAGGTCATTAATTTTTGGACGCGATCCCGCTAGCGGTTCTCTTTGGAGTTCTGTTTGCTTTAATCATCTTGTCTGCTTTTTTTTCTAGTTCAGAGACGGCCATGATGTCACTCAATCGTTACCGCCTGCGACACATGGCAAAAGAAGGCAGGCGTAGTGCTATTATTTCTGAAAAATTACTCGCCCGGCCTGATCGCCTGATCGGCCTGATATTACTCGGCAATAACCTGGTCAATATACTAGCGGCAACCATCGCAACCTTGATCGGTATGCGTTTATTAGGAGATATCGGTGTGGCTCTCGCACCGTTTGTGCTCGTTGGTGTTTTCCTTATTTTTGCTGAAGTTATGCCCAAGACCGTTGCGGCCTTCAGTCCAGAGACTATCGCATTTCCGGCAAGTTATATCTTGGCACCATTACTGAAAATTGCCTATCCGGCGGTTTGGATAGTGAATTGGATAGCCAATAGTCTATTAAAATTATGCGGCGGTAACTTTGCAGAGCAAGGCAATACAAGCCTGTCTCGTGATGAGTTGAGAACCATTGTACACGAAGCCGGGACACTCATCCCAAAACGTCACCAATCCATGTTGATCAACATACTGGAACTGGAAAATATCACCGTTGATGACATCATGGTGCCAAGAAATGAAATCACGGCGATAGATCTCGATGACTCTATCAATGACATTATCGAGCATATCAACCATTGCCAGCATAGCCGCCTGCCTGTCTATCAAACCAACATTGATAATATTGTTGGCATCATACACTTAAGCCGCATAACACGAATAACAACGAATAAACGGGAGTTGACAAAAGATGCTATTAAAGACATTTTGATCGATAGTTATTTTGTCCCTAAAGGCACCCCATTGCATACGCAGATGATGAATTTCCAACGCAAAAAATGTCGCTTTGGCATCGTTGTCGATGAGTATGGCGTGATTCAAGGTCTGGTCACACTAGAAGACATACTAGAAGAGATTATCGGTGAATTCACAACCGATATGCAGGCCTATAATCTGGATATCCAAGTACAAGAAGATGGTTCTTGCCTGATTGATTGCTCTGCGCACTTGCGTGTGATAAACCGTCAATTACAATGGAATTTTCCCACCGATGGCCCGAAGACACTCAATGGACTTTTACTGGAGCATCTGGAATTTATTCCAGAATCCGGCACCACCTTTAAAATCGATAATTATCTCGTGGAAATAACGCACGTAACTGAAAACGCGATAAAAATGGCACGCTTAAAGTTACTTGAACCTGACACAGAAAACAAATCGCCTTAGCTTAAGTCGATAAGCCTGTTTTTTCCATCACTTGTGAGACATGCGTCACTGTGTGCATGGACATAGCGGAGATGGCCGTCTTAGGTTTATTTGCTACTGGAATCAGTGCTTGCTTAAACCCATGTTTGGTGGCTTCGTTTAATCGTTCCATGCCGTTTTGTATCGGTCGTATTTCACCTGCCAATCCCACCTCGCCAAACATCACCATATCACTAGGTAACGGTTTATTTCTAAAGCTGGAGATGATAGCCAACAAGAGCGGCAGATCGGCCGCTGTCTCAGCGATGCGCACACCACCGACCACATTGATAAACACATCTTGATCGCTCATAAAGATACCCGCATGTCGGTTTAATACGGCCAACAACATGGCTAATCTATTCTGTTCAAGGCCAAGCGCAACCCGCCGAGGATTACCCAAGAGCGATCGATCAACCAGGGCTTGCACCTCGACCAACATGGGCCGCGTACCCTCGCGCGTAACCATAATGGCACTACCGGAAACCTTGTCGTCATGCCGCGATAAAAAAATAGCAGAGGGATTAGAAACCTCGCGTAGACCTTTATCTGTCATAGCAAAGATGCCCAACTCATTGACTGCGCCATAACGATTCTTGACGGTCCGCACGACGCGGTAGCGGCTACTGCTGTCGCCTTCAAAGTAAAGCACCGTATCGACCACATGTTCCAATACCCTGGGGCCGGCCAACGCGCCCTCTTTCGTTACATGTCCTACTAAAAACAATGCCGTATTGGTTTGTTTGGCAAACCGTACCATTTGCGCGGCACATTCCTTAACTTGCGCCACAGAACCGGGTGCTGACTGCAACAGGTCACTGTAGACGGTTTGAATAGAGTCGATAACAATCACTCGGGCTGGCTCTTTATGTGCGGCCGTGAGGATGCGTTCCAGATGATTCTCGGTCAATATCCGCAAACGATCCAACGCCAAACCAAGACGCTTGCCACGTAACCCGACTTGCTGTGCAGACTCCTCTCCAGTCACATAAAGACTCGGCACACCCGATATCCGATCCAGGCAAGCCAATGTCTGTAACAACAAGGTCGATTTACCAATGCCGGGATCACCACCGATCAAGGTCACAGAACCGTTGACTAGCCCGCCGCCCATCACCCGATCCAATTCAGCCAACCCGGTCGCTTGTCTTTGTGTCTCTGTCGCTCCAACAGCATCCAGAGAACAGACCTCGGCGGGACGACCGGCAAGGTGTTCACGAAAACGATCGGTGCTCGCAACGGTCGTTTGCTTCTCAATAATACTTTCCTGTAACGTATTCCATGCCATGCACGCGGGGCATTGCCCGCCCCATTTTGGGGTCTCGGCACCACATTCATTACATTGAAATTGTATTTTAGCTTTAGCCACGTTCGATAAATGCCAGTCGCTTATGCACACCACATAACAATTCGTAGGGTATGGTGTCTGCGTATCGGGCAATCTCTTCAACGGGTAAGGATTCGCCCCATAAGACCACCCGGTCGCCAATTTTCGCTTGCGGCTGGTTTCTCAGATCAATCGTCAACATATCCATTGATGCGTGTCCAATCAAGGCACAACGGACACCGTTGACGAGTACTGGCGTGCCAGATCGGGCATGGCGTGGAAAACCATCGCCATAACCGGCAGCGACGACACCAACCGGCATAGCTTCTGGACAGCGCCAAGCCGCGCCATAACCGACAGGCTCTCCCTGGTTTAATTGCTGGATTGAGATCAACTCAGATTCTAACGTCATGGCTGGCTTTAAGCCCAGCTCATCTGCTTGTTTATCGATCAGCGGCGAGACACCATAAAGCATGAGGCCGGGTCGTACCCAGGCATCGTGTGTTTCCGGAAAATTAATAATGGCGGCAGAATTAGCAATGGTTTTTTCTACTTCGAGTCCATCACATGCTTGTTTTAAGGTGTCTAATTGTTGTAGCGTGAGCGGGTGAGCGGGTTCATTCGCAACGGCAAGATGCGTCATCAGCCGCACCGGCTGTTTTATGTTTTTACAATGTGTGATGCGTTCTAAAACAGACAAGGTCTGCTGCGCTGGAAAACCTAAACGGTGCATACCCGTATCGATTTTCAACCAGACCTGCAACGGTGCTGCAATGCGTGCTTGCTCCAGTATGCCAAGCTGAAATTCATTATGGATGGCAATCTCAAGCTGCAGTTGCAGAATATCAGATAAATCAGTCGCTTTATGTGGACCTTCAAGTAAGACGACAGGTGTTGTAATTGATGCCGATCGTAACTGCCTGGCTTCTGACAAACAAGCAACACCAAAGGCTGCGGCATCAGCGAGTGTTCTGGCCACTCTTATCAGACCATGGCCATAGGCATCGGCCTTGATAATAGCCATGATTTTCGAGCCAGGTGCTAATGTCTGTACGTGTTTAAAATTGTGCCTTAGCGCATTTTTATCGATGACCACCCGCGATGGTCGGCTCATTCATACTCTCCGACCGGCGCATGGGCGTAGTCCTCAACAAAATTTTCAAAGCGCGTATATTGTCCAAGAAATGAGAGTTTCACTCTGCCTATCGGGCCATTACGCTGTTTGCTGATAATAATTTCCGCAATGCCTTTATCCAGGCTGTCTTCGTTATAGACTTCATCGCGATAGATAAACAGAATCACATCGGCATCTTGTTCGATCGCACCACTTTCCCGGAGATCGGACATGACCGGTCGTTTATCTGTGCGTGACTCCAGACTTCGATTTAACTGTGACAACGCAATCACGGGCACCTTGAGTTCTTTGGCCATGGCTTTTAGGGAACGCGAAATTTCTGAAATTTCAGTCGCCCGATTTTCAACCGTGCCTGCTACCTGCATCAGTTGTAAATAATCAACAACCACAAGATCAAGTCCATGCTCTCTGGATATACGCCGACAACGCGCACGCAATTCAGCCGGGGTCAACGCTGGCGTATCATCAATAAACATGCGCGTTTCCTGCAATATACCAACAGCCGAGGTTAAGCGCGGCCAATCTTCATCTTCTAGTTTACCGGTTCTGACCTTATGCTGATCTATGCGGCCTAAAGAAGACATCATGCGCATGGCTAATTGCTCGCCCGGCATTTCCATACTAAAGATGGCAACACTATGCTTGTTTTTAATGGCCGCATGTTCTGCGACATTCACAGCAAAGGCCGTTTTACCCATTGATGGACGGCCTGCGACAATGATCAAATCTGAGCGTTGGAATCCGGCTGTTTTTAAATCAAGATCATCATAGCCCGTTGCAATCCCGGTAATGGGGCTGTCTTTTTGGAATAATTCATCTACCCTGTTCAGGGCTTCTTTCAGGTAGCCTTTGATCAGTTGATAACTTTTCTGGCCACGATTTTCATGTTCAGCAATCTCAAAGATCGTTTGTTCAGCAAACTCCAGAATCTGTTCGCTGCTTCGACCTTGTGGATTAAATACAGTATCGCTGATATTCGTAGTCGCAGAGATTAACTGCCTGAGTATGGAACGCTTCCGAACAATATCAGCATAGGCACTGATATTGCTTGCACTCGGTGTATGTTCGGCGAGCGTTGCAAGTTTTTGCAAACCACCCGCTTCATCAAGTAGCTGATGGTCTTCTAGCCATTCAACAACAGTAACGATATCATAAGGTTCACCATTCTCACTCAGTTGATTAATAGCACGAAAAATAATGCGGTGATTTTTACGATAGAAATCTTCTTCGCGGACATGTCCAACCACTTTGTCCCAAGCCGCTTCGTCGAGAAAGGCACCGCCTAAAACAGCTTGCTCAGCTTCTATGGAATGCGGCAGTATTTTTAATCCTGCTGTTTCAACATCACTCGGTAAGGATGTATGTATTGAATCCTGCATCAAACCCCTCTGGGTCGCGATTAACCCAAATAAAACAACAAATAGCCGTGTTGCAGTACTATTAGAAACATCAATTTAATTACTGTGCCAAGCGGTAATATCAGGCTTCTTCTGGGACAACATTCACCTTGATTACAACAGACACATCAGCGTGGAGTTGAACATTAACTTCAAACTCGCCGATATTGCGTATTGACCCCGATGGCAATCTAATTTCATGTTTAGTCAGCTCAACACCCGCCGCAGTCGCGGCCTCGGCAATATCAACGGCCCCCACTGAGCCAAATAATTTGCCTTCAGTGCCGACTTTACGAGCGACAGATATATTAACAGCACTTAATTTTTCAGCGCGCGCAGTCGCGGCCTCCAACAACGTTTGCTGTTGCTTTTCCAATTCCGCCCGGCGTGCCTCAAACTTTATGATATTGTCAGCCGTTGCAGAAACAGCCTTCCCACTCGGGATAAGATAATTCCTGCCAAAACCAGGTTTAACCTTAACCTGCTCTCCGAAATCACCCAGTTTGTGTATTTTTTCAAGTAAAATAACGTCCATCAACCTACCTCTATTTAATCAATCTCAATAATAACAGATTACTCACGATTCGTTGTCCAATCCAATTTTCCTTCTACGCCACTCAATATAAACATCTGTCATGCCCAAGCAAGCAATAAACAAGGCTATTTTTGGCCAGAATATTAATAAACAATACAGCGACACCAGCCAGGCCATCGATAGCTTAAATTTATCAACATTGCGGTGTATCGAAGCGATACCTTGTATTAAATATAAAAACATCAACACCACCATAATATCCCTGAACATAGCCTGCCATGGTGTTGTAAGCGTAAATACCAAAAGTACAATTATGGCGCTTGTCGGCAGTATGGCCGATGGCAGACGTAGCGCATGAAATTCCGTCTGAAATGCGCCAGGGTTGAACAACCGTGATTGCCACCACCGCCCACACAGTACACTCATGATAATATTTAATGCCAAACCAGCAACCACCATTGCATTCACCATACTGATCACGGGCACCAGTATTTCTTTATACTGCGCACTATTGCCCGCTGGTGCCGCCTCTTCCAGCACCAGATACAACCACTGTTGCCACCAACTAGCAACATCCGCGATGCTCATGTAAATCGTGATGACTAAAACGGTGGCCATTAATCCTACTGCTACCAGCAATACACCCTGTTGTGCGTACCAGCGCAGTACCATTGCGGCAAAGCAAACCGGCAAACAAATCATCAAGGCATAGGCCAAACCAGGTAGTAGTGGTAGTTTTACAAGTAACAAAAAAACCATTAGCAACAAAAGACTTGCCACTAATGTTTGTAATGCGACTACCGCCCCTTTTCGGAGGGTAATCAAGGCGACCACTGATCCGCTGATCAGAAAGGCCAATGGTGGCAATAATAACGAGAGCAGGATACTAAACGTTGTAGCTGCTACGGCCTGCAATCTGCCGCTTAATATGTAGTTGCCAATCAATGCTAATAATAACTGTTGCAAAGCCCATTCATCATGGCGATTGCACTTAAATTGCTCACCCGATTTTAGATGAAACCCGGCTGGAAAATATCTTGTATTTATAGCTACTCATTAATGCGCATCGCAATACGGTATCAACGCAAGATAGCGCGCCCGCTTGATTGCGGTTGATAACTGACGTTGATAACGGGCATTTGTCCCGGAAATACGACTTGGGATAATTTTGCCTGATTCAGAGACATAATTTTTCAGTGTATTGATATCTTTATAGTCTATCTCTTTCACGCCTTCTACGGTAAAACGACAAAACCGCTTACGTTTAAAATAACGCGCCATATTTATCCTCTCAATTAATCTTTTGGTTCAAGTTCAGGTTCAGCCGTTGTTGCTGACGCTGATTCAGCCGCCGCCACTGCAACAGTAGTCTCAGCTACAACTGATTCAGTAACATCAGCACTGGGTTCAGACTCAGGCACAGACTCAGGCTCAACCTCGCTAGCCACAGGTGCAGACGAGTGGTTCTCTTCATCCTTGGATTTTATCAGGCAAGAGGCCGCGGTGACTGCTGTATTCTTTTTAATAATTAAATTACGAATTACAGCATCATTAAAACGAAAGCTATCGCTTAATTGTGTCAGGGACTCGGCATCACATTCAATGTTCATAAGCACATAATGCGCCTTGTGGATTTTGTTAATCGGGTATGCCAACAACCGCCGACCCCAATCTTCCAATCGGTGGATAATGCCGTTATTAGCTGTGATGATGCCCTGATAGCGATCTATCATCGCTGGAACCTGCTCGCTTTGATCCGGGTGGACCAAAAAGACGATTTCATAATGTCTCACTGTGTATCCTCATGGTTTAATGCCTCCCCAACATTGCAGGTGAAGCAAGGATGTATAAAGTGGTGCGATTCTAATGGATTGGATTGTCCACTGCAATGGTATCTTGCTGTATCGTGAAAAAATGACCTAAAAAATAAGCGACCCGCTATTTTACAACGCACTATCAACAAAAACGCAGAACAGCGACAGACAGTTTAATACCAGGGTTGCGTGTGCATTGATGCCAGGTAACAGTCATATTAAATATCCACTCGTCGTTGTCTTGCGACCTCATACAAAACCACACCGGCCGCAACAGACACATTCAGACTTTCAACCGGCCCATAAATGGGTAATGCAACAGTGTAGTCGCATTCTTTCTGTATTGAATCGCGCATGCCTTTGGCTTCGCTACCCATAACAATAGCCGTTGGTATGTTCAGATCAAGATCATAGATCGATTGTTCGGCATTACCCGCTGTACCCACCACCCATACGCCACTTTTTTTTATCTTCTTTAAAGCACGTACCAGATTCACCACACGAATAACCATGACGTTTTCTACAGCACCACTTGCGACTTTATGCACTGTTTCATTAATACCAGCGGCGCGGTCGTTTGGGATGATGACCGCGGTCACGCCAACGGCAGCGGCCGTGCGAATACACGCACCCAGGTTATGGGGGTCTTGTATTGAATCAAGAACGAGATATAAGGGCTTACTGTCTCTGTGTTGCGCTAACACGTCATCAAGATCATGTTCTGTCTTACGAGCCGCTGTGCGCACCTCCAGGATCACACCTTGGTGATTTTGATTCTTAACCATCTTGCTCAGGGTCAAGCGCGGAACTGATTGAATCGAAACACGCAGATTTTTAAGTGCCGTCTGAATCGAATGCATTGTTTCAGATTCAATAGATTCTTGTACCCAGGCATTCAATACCGTTTCAGGGGCGTTTGCCAATGTCTGCTTGACGACATGCAAACCAAAAATGCGATCTGTGCGTTTACTCATGTGACCAACTCGAAATCAATTTTGCGTTCATCCAGATCAACCCGTGCAACAGTCACCGTTAATTTTTGACCAAGACGAAAAACCTTGCCGCCGCGCTCGCCCCGTAAAGAATGTGTGATGGCATCATGATGATAATAATCAACGGGCAGGTTGCTGATATGTACCAAGCCTTCGATATAAATATCGTCAAGTACGATAAACAAACCAAATGCGGTGACAGAACTCACTATGCCATTAAATGTTTCTCCTATCTTGTCTGCCATGAAGGCGCACTTGAGCCGTTGCCCGGCATCGCGTGCGGCCTCTTCCGCCCGGCGTTCTGTCATGGAACAATGCTCGGCTAATAGTGCCACCTGCTGTTCAGAATACGTAAAGGTTGCAGCCGTCTTGCCTTCAAGAATATGCACCAGGCCCCGATGCACCATCAAATCAGGATAACGCCGTATGGGTGAGGTGAAATGCGCATAGACCGTAAAACCCAGACCAAAATGACCTGTATTCAATTTACTGTAAGACGCAAGCGGCATACTGCGTAGTAAGACTGTTTCCAACATTTGTGCATCATCACGTTGCCGGATCACTGCAACCAATGCTGCATAATCTTTTGCGGTCGGCGCATCGCCACCCCCTAAGGTAAGACCCAACTGTGTTAATAATGAACGCACGTTCTCAAGTTTTTCCAGTTTCGGCGATTCATGAATACGATACAGGGTCGGCATGCCATGCCTTTCAAGAAACTCACCGGCTGCAACATTGGCAACCAGCATCATTTCCTCAATTAACCGATGCGCCTCATTTCTTTCAACCTTGTAAATTGCTTTAATATGGCCCGTCTCATTAAATTCCAAACGCGACTCAAGCGACGAAAAATCAATGAGGCCTTGCTGCTTACGCGCTGCATGGAGTAGTTGATACAGTTGATATAAATTATCGAGATGCGGCACTAATTGATGCTGTTTTTGTCTGCTAGATTGATCCTTATCGACAACAATCGCAGCCATTTCCGCATAGGTTAATCGCGCAGCGGACTTAATAATGCTTCTAAAGAATGCGGTTTGCGTCACCTTGCCATCAGCATCAATGCTTAAATCACAGATCAGACTATAACGATCGGCCCCGGGTTTAAGCGAACATAAGTCGTTGGATAATACCTCGGGCAACATGGGGAGAACGCGGTCGGGAAAGTATGCCGAGGTGCCACGTAAACAAGCCTCATCATCCAGCGCACTTTGTTGTTTGACATAGTGCGAGACATCGGCAATAGCCACCAACAAACGCCAGCCATGACCTTGTTTATTGTCTTCTTTTTGACAAAATACAGCATCGTCAAAATCACGAGCATCCGCGCCGTCTATCGTCACGAATGGTAGTTCACGTTTATCGATTCGGGCGGCACTATTGTCTGAATCTACTGGCGCACTAAAACCTTTAAGTGCTTGTACCACCGCATCTGACCACGCAAACGGGAGGTCATAACTGCGTATGGCGATATCCACTGCCATACTGCCATTTAGACCATCGCCAATAATACTCAAAACCTTGCCGACCGGCTGTCGATGCTTTTCGGGTTGGTGAATAATCTTTGCCATGACGTATTGGCCATGTCTTGCGTTATTTTTATCTCCGAGCGGGATTAACAGATTCTGACTCAAGCGTTTATTGTCGGGCACGACATAAGCAATACCCTTTTCTTCATAATAACGCCCGACCAATTGTGCATGAGCGCGTTCGAGTACTTCGACTAAAACACCTTTGCGTTTCCCTTTTTTATCAATATTGATCTCTCGCACCAAAACACGGTCACCATGTAGAATCGTGCGCATTTCCTTGTCTGATAAATACAGATCCTTGCCGCCTGTGTCGGGAACGACAAAACCATAACCGTCTGGATGACCAATGACCCGACCCTTGATCAAATCCATTTTTTCAATCAGGCCGTAACTACCGCGACGATTACGGATCAACTGACCATCACGTTCCATCGCTTTAAGCCGACGACCTAAGGCCCGGCGGATGTCGGGATCAACAATCGCCAAGGTCTCGGCAAATTGCTTACGTTTAAGCGGTCGCCCGGCTTCCTGCAATAGCGCCATAATGGCTGCACGCTCTGGCAATTTAAAACCCTGTTTTGATGCTGTTTGTGGCTTATGTTTTTTATTCATTACAAGCTATCTGATTGACAATAATAAGTGGACTGGTTTAAAGTCGTTCTGCTTTAAGCTACGACTATAACATATGCCAAAGTGGCGCAATGGGAGGCAGGACAAATACCATGGCAACCAAGGAATGTATTATTGGATGTCTGCTTAAATGCCCAGATGGCGGAATTGGTAGACGCGCTAGCTTCAGGTGCTAGTAGGAGCAATCCTGTGGAGGTTCAAGTCCTCTTCTGGGCACCAATCATATCCACCCGTTGTTTACGCTAAATAACAACCCGTACCCGGCCCATACCTGACATGGCTCAACCCGATTCCGACCCAACCCCGTCCCGTCTCGACCACACCCAACCACGCCCGGCCCACCATCTCGGCCCGACCCCGACTCAGCCCAACAACACTCGACTCAGCTTGACCCGACTCAGCTTGACCCGACCCGACTCCGCTTGACCCACACCAGATCCAGCCACGCCCAGTGGCGTTATAGTGCAAAGGTTTCAGTCTGTTCTGACCAGGATTGAGTAGCACCATGACACCGAACCCCGTACCATGGACCTACGATGAACACTGATGAATCTATCCCATTGCTCATAATTGTTGGTTATGGCTCAAATCTTTTTTACGGTGCGCAATGAGGATTTTCGCATGGTTTCTTCAAATAAATCTTGAAGTCTGCGGTCTGGCTGATTCAAGCAGTTGGCTCGCTGGTAGTAGGGATGAAAGATGTATTGTGAAGTTCTAAAAATTATCATTTGCTTTTTCTTTGGGGCAGAAAAACCTATGGAGCATCTGATCAATTAAGGATATTCAAGCAAGTGGGCATCACTGTGCTCGATAGCAACGAGCATTGAACGTTTTGCTCATTACTCTCTTTCATTTCTCTTGTCCCGGCCTACTGTTTTCAGCTATAGCCCCTATTCCAGGCGTACTAAGCCACTGATAGCCGTAATAATTGTTTCTTTGATAGCATAAGATTAATCAGGGCACAGTGGGCAAACAGGTGGTCCGCATTCTTGCCTGGCCCTTTGAATCTGACTTTGGTAAATCCATATTGTCGCTGCATGATATGAAAGACATGCTCAACCTTGGCACGGACTTTGGATTTGTGCCGGTTTTTAGCCTTGTCCTGTTCGGTCAGTTTGCGGTGACGTGAGCCTTTGACCTGGGTGTAGTCTTTTGCCTTGGGGTCATTATCCTTGAGTACGGATTGCTGACCCGCATAGGCACTATCTCCCCAAAGACGGGTCTCTTCTCCATGCAGTAGGCCTCCAAGTACCTGTGAGTCGTGGACATGGGCTGGTGTGGCAGCAACAGAGTGTATCAGTTTGGTTTTGCTATCCACACCGATGTGTGCCTTCATGCCAAAGTACCATTGCTTGCCTTGTTTGGTCTGATGCCTATCAGGGTCACGGGTGTTGCTTTTGTTCTTGGTGGCGGTAGGCGCATTGATGATGGTCGCATCAACAATAGTGCCTTCTGGATACTTTCATGCTGTTTTCCTCCAGATAGACGGCAACAGCATCAAACAGGGCAACTCCGAGGTTGTTCTCCTCCAGCAGATGACGGAATTTACAGCGGGTGCTTGCATCTGGCACGGGTTCCTGACCTAAGTCTATCTGGGCAAAGCACCGCATGGCTGGTGTGTCATATAAAGCCGCTTCTGTGGCAGGATCAGATAAGGCAAACCAGTGTTGCAGGAAGTAGATTCTCAGCATGCGTTCCATGCCCACCGGACGGCGACCAGCACCCCGGGGGTTGGGGTAATGAGGCTCAATTACTGCAGTCAGCACTTTCCAGGGAATGAGCTGATTCATCTCTTCGAGAAATATCTCTTTGCGTGTCTGCTTGCGGTATTTCTCGAATCCAGATACTGCCAAGCTTTTTTGTTGCATCTTTTGACCCTCCACTTAAAACATTGCGGTATTATCGCATATTATGGCAAATTATGGCATTAATCAGAGGTTGCTTAAAGAATCACGGTTTATAATAAATCCTCAATCGTTATTTTAAGTGCTTTTGACAACGCTTTAAGTGTATCTACACTCCCCCGTTTTTTACCTGATTCAAGCTGTGCGATATAACCCTGAGGTACACCAGAGGCTGTCTCTAACGCTTTTTGCGTCATGTTCCGGTATTCTCGCCACACCGTTAGGGGGGAGTCCGCGTGTATTAGTTTTTCCACAAATTCTTGCGATAACGTTTCATCATCTGCCGTTGCATGAACGGCACGTAAATCGGCGGCGTTTTCTGCTACTGTGATTAAACGTTCCAATTCGTCTATCGGTAATACAGCAAATTGCTTTTTACCGTCACTTTCAATGTATTGGATCATTTGTATACATCTCCTCTACTGCCAATCGTGATGACTTCAATTACTAATTCTGCATCAAGCACGGTATAAACTGCTCGATAATCGCCCAAACGTAAGCGATATCCATTTTCTACGCCCTGGAAAGGTACGATTTTTAATCCTTCCATATCCTGCCTGGCTATCCGTTTGAAAGTGGCAAGAAACTGATCAGCTTTCTTTACTGGTATTTTGCGTAAATATTTTACCGCTGTTTTTTTATACCGTATCTCATGCACAATGAAATTATAACTAATGGTTATATATTTTCAATAACATTTATCATCATGTCTGCATGAGTAATTGCTTCGCCAGCTTAAAATCTGTCTTGCCGCTACCTAATTTTGGTATTTCATCAACGACTGATATGCCGACAGGGATCATTAATGGATTAACATCCGCTGCCAGCATCGCTTTTTTAATTTCAGTAAGTGCAATTTTCTGGGTGATCATGAGGACGATCTTTTCCCCTTTTTTCGCATCTGGCAGGTTCACGGCTACTAGCTCCAACTCGGGTTGATTTAAGGCCGCTCTTGCGGCCTCTTCCACGGCGGTCAGGCTGATCATCTCGCCGCCGAGTTTGGCAAAGCGCGAATAACGATCAACAATCGTTAAAAATCCATCCTCATCAAGGCGGCCTTTGTCGCCAGTTTTATACCAACGTTTGCCATCAAGTAGCGTAATGACTTCATGCGTCTTTGCCGCATCACCCAGATAACCCAACATGACCTGGCAGCCGCATATCAAGATTAAACCCTCTACACCAGTCGCCAATGCCGCTAATGAATCAGGATCAACAATCCGAAAACTGGTACCCGGTAATGGCATACCCACGGTGCCGGGTTTATTGCCCAACTGCACCGACCAGTAATTGACATCAAGTGCATCGGGAATATTAACGCTGGCAACAGGTGCCGTCTCAGTGGCACCATAACCCTCATAAATATCTTTATTGAATTTCAACTTAAACGCATCACGCACATCCGCACTCAGTTTTTCCGCACCCGCCACAACAATGCGCAAGGATTCAAACATCAGCGGATGAATGCGTGGATTTTTTGTATAAAGCCTGAAAAATGTTGAGGTACCACAAAAAATCGTTGCACGATATTTTGCTATTGCTTTTGCAATATTAACCGCATCGGTTGGGTCGGGATGACAAATCGTCGGGATGCCTTCTACCAAGGGCATGAAGGTCGTCACCGTCAGACCAAAAGCATGGAACAAGGGTAAGTTTGCCATTACAACATCCGTGTCCTGCGTATTTAGCGTGTCCGATATCTGTTTTAGGTTCGTCATGATATTACGGTGACTTAGCATGACCCCTTTTGGAGTGCTCTCACTACCACTTGAGAATAAAATGGCGGCCGGCATATTGATATCGACTTGTCTGCAATAAAGTAGCTTTAATAATCCGGCGGGTAACAGGATGACGGCCATTAAAGTGCGTAGCCTCGCTATCGCACTAATCTCGCCTTTAAGATCTTCCATATAGATAACACGGCTGTCCGTAAAGGCGTTATTAAGCACAATGCCCTTCTTAGTCAGTTTTTCCATAAACTTACGCGAGGTGTAAATTGTTTTTATATGCGCTTGGCTCACTGCGGCTTGTAATACTTCACGACTTGCCGTGAAATTCAGATTAACCGTTGTTTTGCCGCACACGATAGTCGCCATATTGGCAATCGCGCCCGCATTACTGGTGGGCAGTAATAAGCCTACATTTTGTTCTTTTGAATAGTGCTTGATTAATCGCGAAAAACAAATCACACTGGTCAAGAGTCTATGGTTGCTCAATGTGCCGGTAAGCGCATCAGCGATCGCCAATCTACCACCATTACGTTTTGCCGTATCAATAAAGGCCGCGCCCATTGTCGGCAAGTCGCGGGTGTAGTGTGTCCAGGTGTCAATTGAGATATCAAACACAATTTTTTTCAGATCAGATGACGTTGTGTCAATGTCCAGCGTTTCGCCAAAGGCAACAATGATGTCGCGCTTTATGCCGTTACTGCGTAGATGCTTCAACTTCTCACTTGAACGTGAAAACCAGCTACCCCATAAACCGCGAATATAAAAAGGCAGGATGACGGCCTCAGCCCCTGCTGCCGCCTTTTCATAACCCTGTTGAAATGCACCTAATTGTCCCGTTCGGCTAATGGCACCTTCTGGAAACAAACAAACAACATCGCCGTTATTTAAGCTCGCATTAATTTGTTTAAGTGCATCTTTACTTGCACTTGTAGAAACCGGAATAACATTAAAGATATCCAGAAACCACTTTAGATGCCAACGTTCATAGATGCTACGAACGATGACAAACCGGATCGGTCGTGGCGAGGCCATCTGGATAATGCCCCAGTCGATCCAACTGATATGATTGCCCAACATCAACACGCCGCCTTTCCCAGGCATGTTCTTTAACCCCAATACTTGCAGTCGATAACGATACCCAATAATGTACGCCACAATAAAGCGCATCAAAGATTGCGGTAATTTATACACGGTATAAATCGTGCCAATAATGGCCACTACCAACAGCATGTTAAACAGGCCCAAACTATCAATACCATAAACAGCAAAAAAAACGCTTATGCCAAGAAAACTCAGCATCATTGTGTTTTGAATCAGATTACTACCAGCAAGCACACGTCCAAGTTCATCTTTCTGTGCATGAAACTGAATCAAGGAATTGAGTGGAATTAATATAAATCCGCCAAACAAACCCCAACCAAAAAACAGCATCCCCTGTAGATACGCATTATCCAGCCCCGGCAAGATGAATAAGCATAATGCGATACCAATAGAGCCTATCGGTATCAAACCCGTTTCAATATGTGTTTTTGAAATACGGCCAGCGATGACAGATCCCAACACGATACCCATGCCAGCACAGGCTAAAATCCCCTGGATGATGATGGTGTTGGTAATGTGCAACGAGGCCTTGGCATAGGCTGGAAATGCCGCCAGCATGACTTGTGAAATCGCCCAGAAAATAGAGAGTCCGATGATGGCAAGCAATATCACTTTACGATCAAAAACAGCATGTAAATTGAATTTTAAATAATGCCCGCGCATATATTTTTTCAATTCAAATCTCATTGCCTTGTCAACCGGCTGCTGCTGCGGCAATTTATAAGCCAGTACCAACTCCACAATACTGAAGGCAACCAATGCCCAGCCAATCGGTGCGATGTACATCAGTACTGAGGAAGTATTATCGTATCTTGTGTTCGCTAATAACTGTTCAAACAAAATAGAAAAGACAAGTATTCCGGCAAGTATAGCAGTGGTGGTGGTCGCTTGTACCAGTCCATTGGCTCTCGCCAGATTATCCTTGCCCACCAGTTCCTTGATGTAGCCATATTTCGCAGGCGAGTAAAATGCGCTTTGTAAAGCCAGCACAAAGGTCATGGCAAAGGCCGACCAAAACCAACCGAGGTAATAACATAGCGTAATACACAATGTAATGCCGACAGCAACCCAGGCACTTATCCGCATGACTTTATTTTTTGGAAATTTATCGGAGCAAAAACCGGCCGACGAGATTAGAAGTATGAAGGGCAATAATATAAGCGCATTGACTATCGCGGTTAGAATGATTTGTTGCTGGCCGTCATAAATTTTGAACACCGTATTCTGAATAATAATTTTATGTCCAAGATCAACAAAGGCATTCAGAAAAACGACCATGATATAGGGCAAGAAACCGTGATATTTGAATAATGTTTTCATTTAATCTGTGCCCCCTCTCATTATTTTTAATATTGCTTCTGTAGTAAATCAATACGCATATAACACCCGGCCAATAGCGATATCATGCCAAAAAAGACCGGCTTGTTATTTAACGAAATGGATTATTCAAAACAATCGTTTCAGCTCGGTCCGGGCCTGTGGAAATAATATCAATTGGTACGCCCGTCAATTCTGCCAGACGGTCCAGATAATGACGGGCTTGCTTGGGTAAATCCTTGTAAGCCTTGACACCCGCCGTAGCGGTTTGCCAACCTTGGTGCGTTTCATAGATCGGTTTACACTGCTTGAAAACCTCGCCATCGCTAGACGGCCAGTCAATTATTTTACCATCAAACGCATAAGCAGTGCATAGTTTGATCGTTTCCAGTTCATCCAACACATCTAGTTTTGTGATACATAACCCCGTTAAACTGTTTATCTGTGCCGCACGACGTAATGCGACCGCATCGTACCAACCGCAACGTCTTGGCCTGTGGGTAGTGGCACCAAATTCATGACCCATATCGGCGATATGCCGACCTACATCATCATGTAATTCCGTTGGAAACGGGCCTGATCCTACACGTGTGGTATAGGCTTTTGTAATACCTAATACATAATCAAAATGACAAGGACCAAAACCCGTCCCTGTTGCAGCACCGCCCGCGGTCGTGTTTGATGATGTCACGTAGGGATAAGTCCCATGATCGACATCCAATAAAGTGCCTTGCGCACCTTCAAATAACAGATTCTTCCCGGCTTTACGTAACTCACTGAGTCGATTGCCGGTATCGGTAATCATCGGGATCAATTGCTTGGCAAGTCGTCTTATATCCGTGAGACAGTGCTCATAATCAATTGCTTCACATTCATAATAATGCGTAAGTATAAAGTTGTGGTATTCCAATAAGGCCTTGAGCTTCTGTGCCAGGCATTCATCATGTAACAGATCACCAACGCGCAGTGCGCGTCTTGCAACCTTGTCTTCATACGCAGGGCCAATACCTCTGCCAGTCGTGCCGATAGCTTCTTTCCCTTGAGCCTTTTCACGCATCTTATCAAGCGCGATATGGGATGGCAGTATCAAAGTACAGGCCTCACTGATCTTGATTGATGAACGCGGCAAGAGATCATTACTTTCCAGCATTTCAATCTCTTCCATCAAGGCATGTGGGCTCAACACGACACCATTACCAAGCAGACATTCAACACCATCATGTAAAATGCCCGAGGGGATTAAATGTAAAATCGTTTGCTTGCCATCGATAACAACCGTATGACCGGCATTATGTCCTCCCTGAAAACGCACTACAGCAGCCACATCGTCAGTTAGCAAATCCACTATCTTTCCCTTGCCCTCGTCACCCCATTGGGTGCCTAAAACAATGACATTCTTGCCCATTTTATGATTTCTTTATTGATTAATATCTTTAATGATCCACGCACCGTTTTCTAAAACGAGTTTCTGATCACAACCCATAGTGCTGGCTGATGCTTGTTGACCTTCTAATTCTTTAATGACGATATGGCCAGTGCTACGCAGTACATTAATTTTTTCATCTAATACAGCATCGGTTATTGCAGGTGCAAAAATTCTTGTAGCGGGGGTGGGTGATTGGGTTTGTTGTTTTAACAAAGATTTTACATCCGTACTGAATCCAGTGGCGGGTCTGGAACGGCCAAAGACACGACCAATATCATCATAGCGACCGCCGAAGGCCAAGCCTTGTCCAGCACCCGCAACAAAAGCACTATAAATCATGCCCGTGTGATAGTTATAACCACGCAACTCAGCCAGATCAATATTGATGGTTGCATCTGATAGCGCCGCTATCGATTCGGCTAATGTTTTAATTTCATCAATATACCGACTTATTTTGGGTGAACACTTTTTCAACCGTTGCTTTGCTTCATCTAAAACTGATATATCACCATTTAACGCGATTAGATCCAGTAAGGCATGACTCGCGACATCCGTAACCTGCCATGTTTTATACAATGATTTTAATTCATCTTTTGCTTTGCGTTGCAAGGCTTCAAATACGGCTGCTTGTTGCTCAACATGCAAGGTCGACTCCGCGCTTAGTGTTCGAAAGATGCCAATGTGCCCAATGTCGATATACGTTTTACTTATGCCTACCTGCTTTAAGGTTGCCAACATCAGCTTGACGATTTCGATATCACTGGCAATACCCGCATGACCATACAGCTCTGCACCCACTTGTAATAGCGAACGGGTTTCGCCGGATTTACCAGGTCGTGCATGTAGTACAGAGCCAAGATAAGAGAGTCGGACCGGGGTATCTCGTTTTAACAAGTGTGCATCAATACGGGCAACTTGCGGTGTTATATCAGCACGAATACCCATCAAGCGACCACTCAACTGATCGATTAATTTAAAGGTGTCTAAATCAAGGTCTTCACCTGTGCCCGTCAATAAGGATTCAAGGTATTCCACCATCGGGGGGATGACAAACTCGTATCCCCAAGTAGCGAACAGATCGAGAATCGTGCGACAAAGTTGTTCAAGTTCCTGTGCCTTTGGTGGCAAAATTTCTTCAACACCTTCAGGCAATAACCAGCGATTTGTAATGGCCATAATTTAATCAACGCACAATGTATAACAGTATCAAACCAATCGTCATACTGGTGATGCCTAAAAACCGTAACATCGTGTTATCCATTTGCGCCGCTGCCAGGAACATCTTGCGGATCCCTTCAGGATTTAAAAACGGCATCAAACCTTCTATTATAAAAACTAAAGCAAACGCGGCTAAAAGATCAGAGAAATTTATATCAAACAATCAACGCCACCATTTTAATCCATGGTACACATAGCCGTCTTTAGCATCTAAGTAATGTTGCCAACCCTTTACAGCCGATATTATTCACCTTTTGCATTATTAAAATATCTAAAGAAATCAGATGTAGGTTCAAGCAACAGTACATCATTACTATTGCTGAAACTATTTTTATAGGCATTCAAACTTCGATAAAGAGAATAAAATTCTTCGTCCTTGGTATAGGCCGTTGCATAAGTTTCGGTTGCCCGAGCATCGCCTTCACCGCGAATAATTTCAGCATCACGATAGGCATCTGCCAGAATAATCTCGCGTTCGCGATCAGCATTCGCACGGATCCGCTCCGCTGCTTCTGAACCGCGCGCACGAAAATCTTTTGCGACACGATTACGCTCTGCACGCATACGCTTATAGACCGAGTTACTGACTTCTGTCGGCAAATCAATTCTTTTAGTACGTACATCAACCACTGTTACACCCAATTCCTGCGGCAAGTTTGAAGTACTTGCTGTCACGACATTCAGGATCTGGGTACGTTCTCCGGCTACAACTTCCTGCACCGTACGCGCACCGAATTCATCGCGCAAGGCACGGTTGATACGCTGTCCCAACAAGCCATTGGCATACAACACATCACCACGGGTTGCCGTATAAAATATATCAATATCGGTAATACGCCATTTAGCATAATAATCAACAATCACATCTTTCTTTTCTACCGTCAAAAAGCGTTGTGGTTCTTGATCAAGATTCAAAAGCCGTTTTTCAAACTTTTGCGCAACATTCACCAGCGGCACCATAAAATGCAAGCCTGGTTTGTCATCCGACCGGTGAATTTCACGGAATTTGAAGACTAAGGCCTGTTCCCATTGATTCACCGTAAAGATTGATGAATAGACAACGACCGCAATGATGATTAAGGGGATTAATATTTTAGGATTCAAAGACATTAGCGTACTCCTCGCAGACGATCATCGATCCTTTGTCGTACATTGTCGATAGTGGTCGGCTGTGGTTCATTAAAAGTAGTGTTATCTGCGTTATTGCGAGGTCGCCTATCAATCAATTTATCGATAGGCAAATACATCAGGCTGTTACCGTTATCGTTATCGATAAGTACTTTATTGGTACTACTAAACACGGATTCAATCGCATCTAGGTATAACCTTTCACGGGTCACTGACGGGGCGCGTTGGTATTCAGCTAATAGTTGATCAAAACGACTCGCCTCACCTTCTGCTTTGGAAATGACACGTGACTTATAAGCATTGGACTCTTCACGCAAGCGTGCCGCACTACCACGTGCCTTGGGCAAAATATCATTACGATAGGCCTCGGCTTCATTCACCTCGCGTTGTTCATCTTCGCGTGCTTTGATAGCATCATCAAAGGCATCCTTTACTTCCTCAGGTGGCTTAGCGGGTTGCATTTCCGCCGTTGAGATATATATCCCTGTTTCATAATCACCCAGTGTTTCCTGGATCAACGATTGAATTTTTTCTGCGATTTCATTACGCCCTTCGGTCAACACAAAATCTAGCTTATTCTTGCCAATCACTTCACGTACCGAGCTTTCGGTTACCTGTTGCAAGGTGGCTGCCGGGGAATGGACATTAAATAAATATTGTGTTGCATCCCCAATTCGCCATTGCACCGCCACTTCAACATCAACGATATTCTCATCCTGAGTCAACATCAATGCCTTATGTGTAATGGAACGCACTTGACCAACATTAACCTTTTTAACAATTTCAACAGGTCTTGGAAAACGAATATTGAGGCCTGGATTCAGCGTATCAACGTACGCACCAAAACGGAGTACAACACCCCGTTCCTGTTGATCAATAAGATAGGTCATATCCCACACCAGCCACATTAACAGGAGGATGAGTCCCGCCACAAACGGGAACATGGAATTATTGCCGCCCGCCTTGCCAGGCCGGCCACCTAGCAGGCTGCCAAAGCTTTTTTGCATCTTACCAATAATCTCGTCAAGATCCGGTGGCCCACTGCCATTGCCACGATTGCCCCAGGGATTTTTATCCTTATTGTCAGGTGGTTCATTCCAACCCATGTTATATTTCTCCAGCGAAAGTTTATGGGTATTTTAGCAACACCCTTAGGTTATTAATTGTGATTTAACGTCTCTTAAATATTGTTAATAAATAAAGCATACGGCAACGATTTTAATAGTGCATAGGCTCTGACTGCAACTGTGAAATATCCAGGCTGGCTTCTTCACACAGTTTTTGCAATCTGCACTCGGCGAGTTCTACTTCCATCGTCCAGCCGCCTTTTGTGTTCTCATCATCCTGTCTAACGGCTCCAAGATCAAATAATTTAGCTCGCAACTGCCCGGCTGTTATGGGTAGATTCAAACGCTGTAGCCGCATGAGCCGACTTAACTTCTGGTCAATCTGCTTGAGTAACAGCGTCAAACCTGCGCCTGTCTCGGCAGATAACCATATTCGAGTATGCGGATAATTATCCGTTGTTTCTACCCGGGCCGATTGCTCTGTATATTTATCAATTTTGTTATAAACCTCGATTTGTGGAACATGCGCCGCCCCAATTAATGCGATAACCTTGTTCACCGCATCAATGCGTTGCTGGCGCAGTTCATGATCTACATCGATAACATGTATTAATAAATCAGCATCTCCAACTTCTTCCAATGTTGCTTGAAATGACGCTAGCAAATCATGCGGTAAATCCCGCATGAATCCTACTGTATCCGTTAAAATAATGTTTCTGCCAGATCCCGTCTCAACCCGTCTTAAGGTTGGATCAAGCGTTGCGAATAATTGATTCGCTGCGCCGACATCGGCCCCGGTTAATCGATTAAACAACGTTGATTTACCAGCATTGGTATAACCTACAAGTGAGATCACAGGCGTTTCATTTTTCTTGCGTTGCTGCCGACTCAAATAACGCTGCTTGCGTACTTTTTGTAGACATCGGTTAAGTGATTTTATGCGAAAACCAAGCAAACGGCGGTCAGTTTCAAGCTGCGTCTCACCCGGTCCGCGTAATCCAATCCCGCCTTTTTGACGCTCCAGATGCGTCCAACCTCTTATCAAACGGGTCGATAAATGCTGTAGTTGTGCCAATTCAACCTGTAACTTACCCTCATAACTACGTGCGCGTTGGGCAAATATATCCAGAATCAAGCCTATCCTGTCAATGACACGAACCTGGATATGGTTTTCTAAATTTCTTCCTTGCGCGGGTGACAAGGGGTGATTGAAGATCACGACATCAGCATGCAGTTGTACGACTTGCCGTGTGATCTCATTGACCTTACCTTTACCAATAAAGAATTGTGCATCTGCTTTTTGACGAGGTGCCGTTATTGAACCGATGACATCAAGCCCCGATGCATCAACCAATTGAACAAATTCATCAAATGCACCATCCACCCTGGCTTTATTAAAGTTGACATAGACGATTAAGGTACGCCGAATGACAGCGGTTTTTGATTTCAAATGATTACCAGGCTAAATTAATAATGGTATTGACGATGCTCATACTGCTGCGCCAGATTCCTCATCTGTAGGAGGGAATTTAACATTCTTCGTCGGCACAATTGTAGAAATGGCATGTTTATACACCAGTTGGCTCACGGAGTTCTTCAGTAAAATGACAAACTGATCAAAAGATTCTATTTGCCCGCGTAATTTTATACCGTTTACCAAAAATATCGATACTGGGATACGCTCTTTTCGTAGCACATTTAAAAAAGGATCTTGCAATGAGTGCATCTTACTCATAAATTTCTCCTTCAAATCTAATTATTATCAGTCGCATAAAAATCCCAACGACTTTTTTGTTTATTATTGCGTGAATGTATTATAAATGCTAGGAATTTGGGAAAAATTTACGGTTAATTATTGCGCATCATTGCGCATCGAGATTTTTCAGAATATCAGAAAAAATTCCAGTTTCGTAGGCATCATACCATTGTGCATTGTTTTCAGACCGACACCAGGTGATTTGGCGCTTGGCCAAACGCCGTGTTGCGACAATCGCCGAGGTCTGCATTTCTGCATGACTACAGCATCCATCCAAATAGCGCCAAACCTGTCTGTAACCCACTAAACGCATTGAGGGCAGATTTAATGACAAGTCTCCGCGGTGGTATAAAGACTCAACCTCATTGACAAAGCCAGCTTCCAACATCGCCAAAAACCGTAATTTTACTCTTTCATGCAAGATGGCACGATCCCGAGGCATCAAGATAATTTTCTTAAGTGGATATGGAAAGGGCTTTTTTTGCTCTTCAGAAAAAAACGATGTTAATGTTTTGCCTGTTATTTCAAATACTTCCAATGCACGTTGGATGCGTTGTGGATCATTTTTATTAATTCGAGTCGCAGCTTCCGGATCGACCTCGCCCAAGCGAATATGCAGGCTCTGCCATCCATCTGCCTCGGCCTCTGCTTCAAGTCTGGCTCGTATTTGATAATTGGCCGCAGGCAACGTTGCCATACCTTGCTCCAACGTCCGAAAATATAAGCCGGTACCGCCCACAAGTACGGGCGTTTTGTTTTTGTCTAAAATCGCTTTGATAGCCACCATAGCCTCTTCTTGAAAGCGTGCTGCTGAATAGGATTCGAGGGGATCGCATATATCGATTAGGCGATGCGGTGCTTTTTCCAATAGTGCTTTATCCGGCTTGCCAGTCCCTATATCCAGTCCACGATAGACCATGGCCGAATCAACACTGATGAGTTCGCAATCCATGTTTTCATTTAAGAATACCGCCAGATCAGTTTTACCCGTTGCCGTAGGACCCATGATGAAAATAACACGCTGATCATTAGCCATGATTTAATGCTTGAGCAGTGTAGCGACCGTTTCAGAATCCAGTTTTCGCCAGGGTAAGACGGTCGTCTTAGCAGCATTGTCATACTTGATGATCGCATACAGTAACTGTTTGGCACTGTCATCGTCCAATGCTGTACCAGAATCGTTGACATGTTGTGCCAGCTTATTGGCAATACTTGCACAGGTCTTGTCTTTAGTTAAAGCATCTAACAGGTCGGTCACTAATGAAATCGTCTCTGCATGAATCAAGAGTGATGGCATGGATCGAATCAATATTTGCATTGGTGCAATCTGCTCTAATGCAAAGCCCCATTGTGCAATTTTATTTCCCTGTTGCAGCAGTAGTTCTATTTTTTCCTGTTGCAATTCACAACTGACAGGCACCAGAATCGGTCTTTTTTGAATCGATTTTGTCTGGAAGTCCGCAAGTAATTTTCGTGCTGTAATTAAAGCTCTGGATTTGGCAACATCAATTAAATATTGATCATTTTCAATCCTGGCAATGAGAAATTGACCCGCGCAAAGTGGAAAATACTGTGTTGTTGCCTTGCGGCTGTCAAGCATATCGATTTGTTTATAATTTGCTGGTCTATAAACGTTAACGTATTCATTGCTATTTTTCTGATTGTTCGTATCACTCGTTATATAGGCAAAATTTTTATCCGTATTGATTATTGGTTTTCTGAAACAGGCCAACAGACTACTATAAATAAAATCATGAATATCTCTTGCTTTTGCGAAGCGGACTTCCGATTTCGCTGGATGGACATTCACATCAACTAAAGCGGGGTCTAGTTCAAGGTGTAGTACGTAACTCGGATAACGGCCAATGGCAATACGATCATCATAAGCTAAACGTAGCGCATGATTGACATGCTTATCACTCACAATGCGACCATTAACATAAAAATATTGGCGGTCTGATTGACTGCGGGCAACCTCATTTAAGCCTAGCCAACCCCATAAATGTAAGCCTTCTTTTTCTACGTCAACGCGCACACTTTTGTTGACGAATGATGGTCCACAAACATTCATCACACGCTGTTCAATATCACCCTTACAAGCCAGTAAATTGAACAGTGACTGCTGGTTATGCCTGACAAATATGCCTGTTGAAAAATGACTGAGCGCGAGTGCGCGGATCAATGTTTGAATGTGTAGGTACTCGGTTCTTTCTGATTTTAAGAATTTACGCCGACCAGGTGTCGAGAAAAATAAATCATGCACTTCAACTGTGGTACCGACCGCATGTGCTGCGGGCTTGATTTGCCCGGTATTATCAATACGCCATCCCTGTTCCATACCGATAAGGCGTGATGTCATTTTAAATCGTGACACAGATGCAATACTAGGAATCGCCTCCCCCCTGAAACCCATGCTGACGATTTCGGATAAATCAGAAAACGTCGATAGTTTACTGGTCGCGTGTGCCTGTAATGCCAGTGTTAGATCGTCTTTATGTATACCCTGTCCATCGTCGCGTACACGGATCAAACTGACACCAGCCTCTTCCAGGTCAATGTGAATTTTTGTTGCCGCAGCATCGATACTGTTTTCGATCAGCTCCTTTACAACGGCAGCCGGGCGATCAATCACCTCGCCAGCGGCTATCTGATTAACCACTGCAGCCGGGAGTTTATGGATGCGCGGGACACTTCCGATAACTGACATGCAGTATATGATACGACAGCTTATAAAAACTCGGTAGCCCGGACCTGTTTTACCTTAGCATGAGACCTTTGGACTAAAGCACTACTGGCCCAGCCCGGCTTGATCCAGCCCAGCTTGACCCAGATCAACCCGGCCTGACCACGACCGACCCCAGCCAACCCAGCCCGACCACACTTGACCTAGTCCGATCCGACTAAGCTCAACCCACGTCCGACGATGCCCGACCACGCTCAATCCGATCACGCTCGCCCACGCCCCATGACTGAAAATTGGACTTGTCACAATTTAATGCCGCACGAATGAGAGCATAACGTGCAGTAAAGGAGATAGAATTATGGGTACAATAAGAACAGTAAGGACGGACGCGTTTCGTCAGGATGCGGTACGCATTGCTTTGACGAGCGGTTTGTCGTGTCGTCAGGTTGCGGAAGATTTAGGTGTTGGGCTGTCGCGCTTAAACAAATGGATAGTCACATACCGTGAGAGTGAAGTTGATTTGGATACAGATCGGAGCCTTGCGCTTGAGAATAATCGGCATCTGGAAACCTCTAAAAACCGTACATTTTGTGGTACGGTCTGATTCACTTGATGTGGGAGGATTTTGTTTATGCACGCACCTGGATTGTTTGATTTGACGGATCATTTGGCGCGGCTTTCGGCGATGGGAGATCCGCTTGAGGTTTTGGAGCGGCACGTTGATTTCGAAGTGTTTCGCCCAGTTCTTGTTGAAGCGCTTGGCTATGGGGAACGTCCCAAAGGTGGTCGCCCACCCTATGATGCCGTTGTGATGTTCAAGGTGCTGGTGTTGGCCTTGATGCACAATCTGAGCGATGAGCGGATGGAGTTTCTCATTCGTGACCGTTTCAGTTGGCTACGGTTCCTGGGATTTCAAATCGGGGAGCCGACACCTGATCAGAAGACGATCTGGCTTTTCAGAGAGAAGCTGACCTAGGCGGGTGTCTTCAAGGCCCTGTTTGCCGCGTTTGAAGCTCAGCTCTGCGCGCGGGGATACAAACCGACCGGCGGTCAGATTGTGGATGCCACGTTGGTCTTTGCCCCGCGCCAGCGGATGACGAAAGAAGAGAAAGCGCGCGCCAAGGCAGGTGAGGCCGCGTCTGACATCTGGCCCGATGATCTGTCCAAGGCAGCGCAGAAAGACACCGATGCGCGTTGGACGGTCAAGTATTCAAAGGCCAAGACGACCAAGGAGGGCGAGGAGGATACTGGCCTTGTCGATATTTCGGTTCCGCACTTTGGGTACAAGAACCACGTGTCCATTGACCGCAAATGGCGCTTCATCCGGGGTGAGACTGGCACGAATGCGGCTCGCTACGACGGGCATGAACGCTCCTCGGTTCTGGACGAGACAAACAGCTCGAAGGCGGTTTGGGCCGATACCGGGTACCGCTCGGCCAGGAATGAGGCTTGGCTGAAGGCGCAAGGGTACCGCTCACACATTCACCGCAAGAAGCCACGCGGCAAACCCATGGCCAGGCATATTCGCCGGGGCAACGCGACACGCTCCGCCATCCGCGCCTGTGTTCGGCTACGAGAAAGGGCCCATGGCTCTGACCATCCGCTCAATCGGCCAAACCCGTGCGAAGGCCCGCATGACCATGGCCAACCTGAGCTACAACTTCCGCCGTCTCATCTTCCACGAGCGACGACAGGCCACAGCCTGACTCCGCCCAAATTCCGGAAATACCCGCCCTGGCAGACCCAAACAGCGCAACACAACCTCAAATACCACCGACCTTGACCTTCACACCCGCTATGCGGGTGAGATCGAGCGAAACTCGCTTCGTCCTCGTCCCAAAAACCAAGTTGTTCGAGGTTTCCATCTGCGTGAGTATCGGATACTTAGGGAGGAGAGGGAGATATTAAAAAAAGCCACCCAGTTCTTTGTGAGTCTAAAGCCGTGGGGTTTAGGTTTGTTGAAGAACATAGGGGGCATTTTTCGGTGACACGGTGAACAGCGAACATAAGTTCGCCACGGTATCGAATTTACTGAAGCGAGACTTCACAGCGGAGTTCCCGAACCAGAAGTAGGCGGGGGACATAAGCTACATCTGGACTTCGGTGGTTATATCTGTCGGTAATGCTTGATTTGTATTAAAGGCGAGTGATTGGCTGGAAGGTGAGTTGACCATCAGGGCCTTGCAGATGGCGATTACATTACTCTCAGGACACCATCAAAGGGGAGTATTCATCATACGGACAGGGGTAGTCAGTACTGTGCGTATAATTATCAGCGGATATTGTGTGAGCATGGCTTGCAGATGTCTATGAGTAGCAAAGGGGATTGTTATGATAATGTTGTTGTTGAGTCTTTCTTCAAGACGATGCAGGCCGAGCTTATATGGTGGCAGGACTGGAAAACCCGCCGACAAGCCGAGACGTGGATATGCCAGTACATCAATGGTTTTACAACTTAACATCGAATGCATTTGGCACTGGGTTGTAAAAGCCCCGTTGCCTTCGAGAGAAGAACGGGGTTAAAATGAGAGTTCCATACTCAGAGATAGTCCCAAAAACTGTGTAACTGCTTATCATTGATTATTGCCCTGAAGGGGCTGAGGATAAGCACATGCAACCCGAAGCAATCAAGTCACTGGCACGTGAAACTGCCAGGGGCATCAAAACCGAAGAAGACCTGTATACGTTCCGTCAGGCATTGACCAGGGTAACCATTGAGGCAGCACTGAATGCCGAGCTTGATGAACACCTTGGCTATGCCAGACATGAGTAGGCAGGAAAGTCCAATAACCGCAATGGTCGCAGTCATAAAATGCTGTGCACTGAAGAGGGCGCATTCGAGCTGGAAACACCCCGCGACAGAAAGGGTAGCTTGGTGCCAGCAATGGTCAAAAAGCACCCATCTCGCTACACCGGTATGGATGACAAGATTCTCAGTCTCTATGCCAAAGGCAATACCACCTGTGACATTGTCGCGCTGTTTCAGGAAATGTAGGGCGTGGCGGTCTCAACCAGTCTGCTCTCGCGCGTGACAGCAAAGGTGATTGCGTGGCAATCGGCCACTGGTGCTGATATACCCCAGCGCATACCTTGACTGCATAGTCGTTAAAATCCGCCAGGACAAGAAAGTCATCAACAAGGCTGTCTATCTGGCACTGGGCGTGAACCTGGACGGGCACAAAGCGCTTTTAGGGCTGTGGCTGTCAGAGCACGAAGGTGCCAAGTTCTGGCTCAATGTCTTGACCGAACTTCATAACCGCGGTGTACGAGACATCCTGATTGCCTGTGTTGACGGGCTCAAGGAGTCTATCGGTGACTTCTACCCTGAAGCTGGCTGGCAGCGTTGTATTGTGCACTTCTACCGCAACGTCTTCAGTCATGTGCCTCGTGGTCGTGTCAAAGAAGTCTCTCGCATGTTGCAGGCTATCCATGCATCTGAATATCTGGAATCTGCCAGGCATAAGGCCACGGAGGTCGAGAAGAAACTCAGGGACATGAAGTTATCGAGTGTAGCGGATTGGCTGGGTAGTGCATGGAAGAGACCCTGACGTATTATCGGTTCCCAGCAGAGCACTGGATTCGCATTCGGACTAACAATCCTTTGGAGAGGATCATCCGAGAAATCAGGCGGCGAACACGAGTAGTGTGTGCATTCCCGGATGGCAACTCGGCGTTGATGCTTTGTGCGGCAAGGCTTAGACACATCGCGGGGAGCTAGTGGGGAACGCGGACATATCTGAACATGGATTTGCTCCAAGAGATAGATAAAGAAAAGGACTTTCAGGTAGCGTAACAACCAGATTTAAGGGAAAGCCAAATCAGAAAGTGCGAAAGATTATTGACACTACCAAAGGCGATGATGTTTTCGATATTGAGCAAAACATCGCCCACCTCCCAACTGGCACCAGTAGCCTCCCTATTCTGGCTCAAGATTACGAACACGCCTTGGCTTGCGTCGAATATTGATGCGGGGGCACCAGTATAACTCATGGTATCAATGCCTGCGCCGCCGTCAAGGGTGTCATGAGTTATAACCGAATCTGGTGTCTGAATAAATTTGAAGTATGCGGCGTGCCTTGCTGGAATCGGTTTTGTCTAGCAATCGAAAGTAACAAGAGGAGCACGCCACACATGACAAAAGATACTGTGATTAATCTGGGTACACCAGAGGATATTGACCCGTTGACTGAATTGCTACGTAGCGGTGCCAAACAGCTGATAACAGAAGCGATTCAGGCGGAGTTGGCCGAGTTGATGGCAAGTTTTGATAATCAGAAAACGAGTGAAGGCAGACAGCGTGTTGTGCGCAATGGCTATCACCCAGAACGAGAAGTATTGACCGGTGTTGGCAAAGTACCAGTGTCGGTGCCAAAGATCCGTAGCCGAGAAGGCGAGCCTGAGAGCTTCCAATCGTTAATAGTGCCTCCTTACATCCGGCGTACAGCGACCCTGGACGCGGCGATTCCCTGGCTTTATTTGCAGGGTGTTTCGAGTGGTCAGATGCAGAGCGCCCTGGAAGTGATTGTCGGGCCTGATGCCAAGGGCTTATCCGCCAATGCAGTTGGTCGCCTGAAACGTCAGTGGGAATCAGAGTACAAAACCTGGAGTACACGTTCAGTGACTGACGAATGGGTCTATATCTGGGCTGATGGCATCTACAGTGGTCTTCGAGGTGACGATGGTTGATTGTGTTGTCTGGTCATCATTGGCGTGAACAGCCGCGGTCAGAAGCACTTCCTGGCAATTAAGGATGGTGTCAGGGAATCGAAGCAGAGCTGGTGAGAAGTCTTGTTGTCGTTGAAACAGCGAGGTTTAAACCAACCACCGAAGCTGGCGATTGGCGACGGTGCTCTGGGATTCTGGGTAGCATTGGAAGAAGTCTATCCTGAGACAACAGCACAACGCTACTGGATGCATAAGACCGGTAATGTACTGAACTATCTGCCGAAGTCTGTCCAGGAGAAAGCGAAACAAGGGCTACATGACATTTGGATGGCAGAGGGGCGCACTGATGCAGAGAAGGCATTTGATGCATTTGAGGAACGTTTTGGGGCGAAGTATCCGAAGGCAGTGGCCATGCTTATCGAAAGACCGTGATGCGTTGCTGGCATTTTATGACTTTCCAGCAGAGCACTGGACCCACATCAGGACAACGAATGTCACCCCGTCGAGTTTTGCCACAATCCGGCACAGGACACGGCAAGCGAAAGGTTGTATCACACGAATAACGATGCTGACGATGATCTACAAGATGGGATTATGCGCAGAAGATTCCTGGCGCAAACTGCGAGGCTTCAGACACCTGGCCAAGGTGATTGGAGGCGTGAAGCTTAAAGATGGAATCGAAGTAACTGAGAACGACAAGGCAACCGCATGATTAACTTGTCAGACACTACTTTTGACAATAGCTCGTAGCACGCCCAGCGGCGGTGTATTATTTATCGAATTTGTATTGTTTGTGGCCTATCCGCATTGCCACCAGTCTTGTATCGTGACAGCCTGGCGTTGTTTATGCGGGATTTTCGCTTGGGGTGAGTTGATCGATGTCGCTGATTTCTTTGCCTAGCTCTTTAAGTTTATAATCGCGCAGTTTAATAGCGACCGCGTGCATCATATTAAGCACGTCAACACCTTCGTCGAAAGCAAGTTTTTCGATGACATTTCTTTCTTCCATACTCAAGTCATCTATAAGATTTGATTGACCGTAATCAAAACATTTTTCCTGAATAGTATATTCATTCATGTCTTTCGTTACTGCAACATTCGATGCATATTTTTCCACTAAGGCATCAGCATTTGATTTTTCAGCTAGTTTAAGTTCAAATTCAGTTAGTCGTCTAGGGCTACGAGATGCGCTGATTGGTCGATCAATAAAATATTCCAATATTTTATCTAGCTTGCCATCAACAGATGAAACTATTTTATCTAAACCCCGCACGTCCGCTTTTAATGCAGAAACATCTGTTTTTAATGTGGTGACATCGTTTTGTAAATCAAACACTTGATCTTTAATGAATAATTTTAAACCCTCAAGCCATTTCATAAAGCCACCTCCTCATATACGTTTTTACGTTGGTTTCTTTTTTATTATTTGATGGCTGGCTATTAGTCAGCCCTTAATATAAGTGTAGTCACCGCCGCAGTGGCGGTCAACTACTGCTTAATATCGCGTTTGTATTGTTTGCGGCATATTCGCGCCGCCGATTAAGTTATCCACACCCTGCTACCTTGCCGCCGACAAGGAAGTCAGCCTCGGTCGCGCCTTTGAGGCGGTCATCATCGCCAGCGTTTTTGGGCTTGGCCAAGCCGACCGACCCCTATATTAAAAAAATAGGCCGCACATCAACCGCCCTAAATCACTGCAAAATAATTGGCGAAATTATCGATAATGTCCTGATGATCAACGTTGTTGAGCGTCATGTAGACCACCGTACCAGCCGTGTTAGTGATATTGGCATGGTCACCGTTATCTGGATTATCTACCACTGCCAGACCCAGGGCGGCCAAGGTGTTCTCAAGGTCAGTCACGGTATCTATTTGAATGCGGTCGTTCTGGCCCGTGTTAAAGTCGGTGATGATGTCGGTGTCTGCGGCCAGCGCATTGGTATCCAGTACAAACCTATCCGCACCCGCACCGCCGGTTAAGGTGTCAAGGAGCACACCGCCCGTGTCGCCCGTGCCGCCGATAAGCGTATCATTGCCATCGCCGCCTTCGAGTGTATCAGCCCCCGCACCGCCGATGAGCATGTCATCACCCGTGCCGCCAATAAGAACGTCAATGCCCGCGCCGCCGATGAGGGTGTCATTACCCCGGTCGCCAGTAAGATTGTCAATGCCCGCGCCGCCTTCGAGGCGGTTATTACCCCCATCGCCGGTTAAGGTGTCGTCGAAGGCCGAGCCGATGATGTTTTCGATGTTGCGCAAAACATCGCCCTCCGCCCAGCTGCTGCCGACACCTGTATTTCCCAAGCTTACTGTCACGCCACTGGCATTGTCGATGGGGGCACCGGCATAACTCACGGTATCAATACCATCGCCGCCGTCAATGGTGTCCCCACCCGCGCCGCCGTTAAGCAGGTCATTGCCATCACCGCCATACAGCCGATCATTGCCCGCGCCGCCTTCGAGCACGTTGACATCCCCATCGCCAACCAGTACATCGATATATGCCGAACCAATCAGGTTTTCGATACTGGTGAGTCTATCGCCCGTGGCATCCGTGTTACCACCAGTCTGTGGTGCGCCTACAATATTGAGATTGACATACACGCCAGTCACGCCCGTGACTTCGGCCGCCAGCCCGTTGCGTGCATCTGCCGCTACGTCATAGTTCGCAACCGCTACCGCTCCCGCATACGAGGCCGTATCTATACCATCGCCGCCTTCGAGTAGATCAGCCCCCGCGCCGCCGATGAGCATGTCATCACCCGTGCCGCCAAACAGCCCGTCCCTGCCCGCGCCGCCGATGAGGGTGTCATTACCCGGGTCGCCTTCAATACTGTCAGTGCCCGCGCCGCCTTCGATGCGGTTGGCATTGGCATCGCCGGTTAAGGTGTCGCCGAAGGCCGAGCCGATGATGTTTTCGATGTTGCGCAAAACATCGCCCTCCGCCCAGCTACCGCGGCCACTAAAAATTGCCAAGTTTACTTCCACGCCACTGGCATTGTCGATGGGGGCACCGACATAACTCACGGTATCAATGCCATCGCCGCCGTCAATGGTATCCGCCCCCGCGCCGCCGTTCAGCAGGTCATTGCCATCGCCGCCATACAGCCGGTCATTACCCGCGCCGCCTTCGAGCACGTTGGCATTCCCATCACCGACCAGCACATCGATATATGCCGAACCAATCAGGTTTTCGATACTGGTGAGTCTATCGCCCAGCGCATCAGTCACGGTGTTGTCCGCATCGGTCGTCTGTGCACCAGCCTTGTTTAGATTGACATACACGCCAGTCACGCCCGTGACTTCGGCCGCCAGCCCGTTGGGTGCATCCGCCGCTACGATATACGCCATACCGGTTGCTGCCGCCGCCGCATACGAGGCGGTATCCAAGCCCGCGCCGCCATACAGCCGGTCAGCACCCGCGCCGCCTTCGAGTACGTTGGCATTCCCATCACCGACCAGCACATCGATATATGCCGAACCAATCAGGTTTTCGATACTGGTGAGTGTATCGCCCGCGGCCTCGCTCCCGACTTGTGCACCAGCCTTGTTTAGATTGACATACACGCCAGTCACACCCGTGACTTGGGCCGCCAGCCCGTTGGGTGCATCCGCCGCTACGATATACGCCATACCGGTTGCTGCCGCATTCGCATACGAGGCGGTATCCAAGCCCGCGCCGCCATACAGCCGGTCAGCACCCGCGCCGCCTTCGAGTACGTTGGCATCATTATTGCCGACCAGCACATCGATATATGCCGAACCAATCACGTTTTCGATACTGGAGAGTACATCGCCCCGCGCATCAGTCACCACGGTGTTGGTGGCATTGGTCGTCTGTGCAGTGCCGACCTTGTTTAGATTGACATACACGCCAGTCACGCCCGTGACTTCGGCCGCCAGCCCGTTGCGTGCATCTGCCGCTACGATATACGCCATACCGGCTGCTGCCGCATTCGCATACGAGGCCGTATCCAAGCCCGCACCGCCATACAGCCGGTCAGCACCCGCGCCGCCTTCGAGTACGTTGGCATCATTATTGCCGACCAGCACATCGATATGCGCAGAACCAATCACGTTTTCGATACTGGAGAGTGCATCGCCCCGCGCATCAGTCACCACGGTGTTGGTGGCATTGGTCGTCTGTGCAGTGCCGACCTTGTTCAGATTGACATACACGCCGGTCACGCCAGTGACTTGGGCCGCCAGCCCGTTGCGTGCATCTGCCGCTACGATATACGGCGCAACCGCGGCTGCTCCCGCATACGAGGCCGTATCCGTGCCTGCGCCGCCGATTAAGGTATCCGCATCGCCGCCGCCGCTAAGGTGGTCATTGCCCGCGCCGCCTTCGAGTACGTTGGCATTCCCATCACCGATAAGCACATCGATATATGCCGAACCAATCAGGTTTTCGATACTGGTGAGTCTATCGCCCGTGGCCTCGCTCCCGACTTGTGCGCCAGACTTGTTTAGATTGACATACACGCCGGTCACGCCCGTGACTTGGGCCGCCAGCCCGTTGGTGGCATCTGCCGCTACGATATACGCCATACCGGTTGCCGCTGCCGCCGCATACGAGGCCGTATCCGTGCCATCGCCGCCTTCGAGTGTATCAGCCCCCGCACCGCCGATGAGCATGTCATCACCCGTGCCGCCAATAAGAACGTCAATGCCCGCGCCGCCGATGAGGGTGTCATTACCCCGGTCGCCAGTAAGATTGTCAATGCCCGCGCCGCCTTCGAGGCGGTTATTACCCCCATCGCCGGTTAAGGTGTCGTCGAAGGCCGAGCCGATGATGTTTTCGATGTTGCGCAAAACATCGCCCTCCGCCCAGCTGCCGCCGACACCTGTATTTCCCAAGCTTACTGCCACGCCACTGGCATTGTCGATGGGGGCACCGGCATAACTCACGGTATCAATACCATCGCCGCCGTCAATGGTGTCCCCACCCGCGCCGCCGTTAAGCAGGTCATTGCCATCACCGCCATACAGCCGATCATTGCCCGCGCCGCCTTCGAGCACATTGGCATCCCCATCGCCAACCAGTACATCGTTATGCGCCGAACCAATCAGGTTTTCGATACTGGTGAGTCTATCGCCCGTGGCATCCGTGTTACCACCAGTCTGTGGTGCGCCTACAATATTGAGATTGACATACACGCCGGTCACGCCCGTGACGCGGGTTGCCAGCCCGTTGCGTGCATCTGCCGCTACGTCATAGTTCGCAACCGCGGCTACTCCCGCATACGAGGCCGTATCTATACCATCGCCGCCTTCGAGTATATCAGCCCCCGCACCGCCGATGAGCATGTCATCACCCGTGCCGCCAATAAGAACGTCAATGCCCGCGCCGCCTTCGAGGCGGTTATTACCCCCATCGCCGGTTAAGGTGTCGTTGAAG
Source organism: uncultured Gammaproteobacteria bacterium (assembly GCA_951812995.1). Taxonomy (GTDB): domain Bacteria; phylum Pseudomonadota; class Gammaproteobacteria; order Eutrophobiales; family Eutrophobiaceae; genus UBA7359. The sequence goes on from CATOTD010000003.1 coordinate 156,837, forward strand.
GCCGAGCCGATGATGTTTTCGATGTTGCGCAAAACATCGCCCACCGACCAACTGATACCATTAACCTGCCTAGACTGGCTCAAGTTTACGAACACGCCATCGGTATTGTCGATGGGGGCACCGACATAACTCACGGTATCAATGCCATCGCCGCCGTCAATGGTGTCCCCACCCGCGCCGCCGTTCAGCAGGTCATTACCATCGCCGCCGTTAAGCGTATCCGCACCCGTGCCGCCAATAAGAACGTCATTGCCCGCGCCGCCGATGAGGGTGTCATTACCCGCGTTGCCAGTAAGACTGTCATTGCCCGCGCCGCCTTCGAGGCGGTTGTTACCTCCATCGCCGGTTAAGGTGTCGTCGAAGGCCGAGCCGATGATGTTTTCGATGTTGGAGAGTGTATCGCCCACCGACCAACTGGTACCATTAACCTGCCTAAACTGGCTCAAGTTTACTGCCACGCCACTGGCATTGTCGATGGGGGCACCGGCATAACTCACGGTATCAATACCATCGCCGCCGTCAATGGTGTCCCCACCCGCGCCGCCGTTAAGCAGGTCATTGCCATCACCGCCATACAGCCGATCATTACCCGCACCGCCTTCGAGCACGTTGGCATCATTATTGCCGACCAGCACATCGATATGCGCAGAACCAATCAGGTTTTCGATACTGGAGAGTCTATCGCCCAGCGCATCAGTCACGGTGTTGTCCGCATCGGTCGTCTGTGGGCCGACCTTGGTCAGATTGACATACACGCCAGTCACGCCCGTGACTGTGGCCGTCAGCCCATTGGCGGCATCCATTGCCACATTGTACCCCCCCGCCACTGCCGCCACATTCGCATACGAGGCGGTATCTGTACCTGCGCCGCCGTTAAGCGTATCCGCACCCGCGCCGCCGCTAAGGTGGTCATTGCCCGCGCCGCCTTCGAGTACGTTGGCATCATTATTGCCGATAAGTACATCAGCTTGCGCCGAGCCGATGACGTTTTCGATATTGCGCAAGATATCGCCCCGCGCATCAGTCACCACGGTGTTGGTGGCATCGGTCGTCTGTGGGCCGACCTTGTTCAAATTGACATACACGCCGGTTATGTTTATATCAATCGCCAGCCCGCTATCTGCCGCCGCTACGATATACGCCATACCAGTCGCTGCTGCCGCCGCATACGAGGCGGTATCTGTGCCATCGCCGCCGTTAAGCGTATCCGCACCCGCACCGCCTTCGAGGCGGTTGGCATTGGCATCGCCGGTTAGCGTGTCGGCGTGGGTTGAGCCATCGATGTTTTCGATGTTGAGCAAAATATCGCCTGCCGCCCAGCCGTTGGCGTTCTGCGTATTGTCGGACAAGTTTACCGTAACACCCGCCGATGCCCCGGCATAGCTCACGGTGTCGAGGCCGCCCTTGCCATCGATAAGGTCGGCACCCGCGGTGGCATCATAGCTATTATCGGCATCATCGCCAATAGTCGCGCCGCTGTTGAAGTTCACGCGGTGTACCGTGGCGGTGGAGTCTAGCCCGTCCGCATCAGTCAAGACGATCGAAAATTCGCGCACGCGGTCGGTGGCGTTTGGCGCATTGGTATTGTCATAGCGCAAGGCGGCGAGGATGGACTCAACCTCTATAGTCGTTAAGTTGCCGCCAGTCTTGGTGACGGTAATGGTACCGGCACCTGTTGCGGCATCGGTCTGGCGCCAGGCCAGCGTGAGGCCGGTGATACCGGCAATGGTAACGTTGCTGGCATCGGCATTGGCTGCCGCACCGATGGCGAGGGCCAGGTCCGCGCCCATGGCATTGCTACCATAGACCAGTTGTTCGTCCGTGGGGTCGAGGCCGGTGGCGGTAATCGTAATCGTACTTATCGTCGCCGTCAGCGGCAGTTCGATGACCTGTACGCCGTCATCCCCATAAGCACTGACCAGGGCGTAGGCACGGCCGTCGATGACCGTGGTCGTGATGTCCTTTGCACCATACAGTGCGGTATTGTCACCATCATCAGTAATCGTACCTGCGGGCGTGGGATTCTGCGGGTCGGAGATGTCGATGATCTGTACCCCGTCATCATTCTCGGCGGCGACCAGGGCGTAGGTCTTGCCAGCGACCACCACCGTGGTGATACCGCTTGCACCATTCAATACGGTAAATGGGCTATTCGCGTCCTGGTTATGATCGACAATCGCGGCCGTGGGCATGGGATTGTGTGGATCGCTGATGTCGATGATCTGTACCCCGTCATCATTCTCGGCGGCGACCAGGGCGTAGGTCTTGCCAGCGATCACCACCGTGGTGATGGCGATTGCACCATCCAGGGCGGTCTTGTCACCATCATCAGTAATCGCGGCCGTGGGCTTGGGATCATCCGGGTCGGAGATGTCGATAATCTGTACCCCGTCATCATCATAGGCGGCGACCAGCGCGTAGGTCTTGCCGCCCACCACCACCGTGGTGATGGCGTTTGCACCGTCAAGTTCGGTGTAGCCACCTGTATCATCGCTAATCGCGGCCGTGGGCGTGGGCGTGGCGGGGTTGGAGATGTCGATAATCTGTACCCCATCATCATCATAGGCGGCGACCAGGACGTAGGTCGCATCGCCGATCTTCACCGTAGTGATGCCGCGCGCACCACCGAGCGCGGTGTAAGGCGTATTAGCCCCCACCACCCCCACCATGCTGTCAGTAACCACGGCCGTGGGCTTGGGCATGGCGGGGTCGGAAATGTTGAGTATCCGTACCCCGTTACTATTATCGGCGGCGATGAGCGCGTAGGTATGCGGCACACCGGTATCTCGGTCATTAATAACCACCGTGGTGATTGCATATGGGGTAAGCAGTCGGTAGCTGCCATCGTCATCAGTAACTGCGGCCGTGGGCGAGGGATTGTTCGGGTCGGAAATGTTGAGTATCTGTACCCCGTTATACTCAGAGGAAGTGATCAGGGCGTAGGGAATGCCGCCGATGACCACCGTAGTGATGGACTCTGGAGAATCCAGCTTGGTGTTGGGATCAAAGTCGTCAATATTGCCCCTTGCCACTGGTGCCGATAAGGCGACCTCATCGCCCGCTGTGGCCTTGGCTCCCAAGACCACACCCGCACCCAGTGCCGCATCGTTGACTATGCTGTAGGCAGTTTTAAGTGCCAGGGTCGGCGGGATAGTGTAGATAAAATGATCGTCCGTCAACGCCGCCTCCACGACCCCGATCAGCGTGATGGTGCCGGTAGGGGTGGTAATGACTGTATTGCCATTGCCATCATCAAGCGTTGCGCCCTGCACAGCTATCAGGTTGGCAAAGCCAGGAATGGCAGACAGATCGATTTTATTATTACCGGTGTTAAAATCAGTAATGGTGTCATTGCTGTGACCTGCGGCAAAGACAAAGGTATCATCGTCCGCCCCGCCCGTTAAGGTGTCATCCCCGGCCCCGCCGCTAAGCGTGTCATCCCCGGCCCCGCCGCTAAGCGTGTCATCCCCGGCCCCGCCGCTAAGGTGGTCATTGCCCGCCCCGCCGTCTAACCGGTTGCCATCATTATTGCCGATAAGCACATCGATATGCGCCGAGCCAATGAGGTTTTCGATATTGAAGAGTACATCGCCCGCGGCCTCGCTACCGACTTGTGCGCCGACCTCGTTTAGATTGACATACACACCAGTTACGCCCACAACCGCAGTCGCCAGCCCATAGGCGGGGTATGCTGCCACGGTGTACCGCGTCACTGCCACTGCCGCCGCATACGAGGCCGTATCTGTGCCATCGCCGCCGTCCAGCCTATCGGCACCCGCACCGCCGCTAAGGTGGTCATTGCCATCGCCGCCGTCCAGCCGATTGACCTCAGCATTGCCGATAAGCACATCAGCCTGCGCCGAGCCAATCAGGTTTTCGATATTGGAGAGTGTATCGTCCGTGGCATCCGTGTTGCCAAGGGTCTGTGCCGTGCCTACCTTGTTCAGATTGACATACACGCCGGTCACACCCGTGACTTCGCCCGCCAGCCCGTTGGGTAAATCCGCCGCTACGATGTACGACGCAACCGCCACCGCACTGGCATACGAGACGGTATCATCGCCATCGCCGCCGTCCAATGTGTCACCACCCGCACCGCCGATAAGCACGTCATCGCCATCGCCGCCGTCCAGGATATCCGCACCCGCACCGCCTTCAAGTCGATTGACATTCGCATCGCCGGTTAGCGTGTCGGCTTGGGCGGTACCGATGAGGTTTTCGATGTTGAGCAAAACATCGCCCGCCGCCCAGCCGTTGGCGTTCTTGCTATTGTCGGATAAATCCACGGTCACGCCGTTGCCGTCTGTGACACCGGCATAACTCATGGTGTCCACGCCGCCCCGGCCATCGATAAGGTCGGCGTTGGCGGTGGCGGCGTAGCTAAGGCCAGCATCATCGCCAATGATCGCGCCGCTGTTGAAGTTCACGCTGTGTACCGTGGCGGTGGAGACGTTACCGTCAAGGTCGGTCAGCACGATCGAAAATTCGCGCACGCGGTCGGTGGCAGTGTCTGAAGCGGTATTGTCGTAGCGCAAGGCGGCGAGGATGGCCTCGACCTCTATGGTCGTGAGGTTGCTATTGTCGGTCTTGGTGACGGTAATGGTGTCCTCAGTATTATCCCAGACAATGTTAAGGCCGGTGATACCGGCAATCGTGACATCGCTCAAGCTGGCATCGTCACCGCCAATAGCCAGGGCCAGGTCCACGCCCACGGCATTGCTACCATAGACCAGTTGTTCGTTGCTGTTATCCAGGCCGGTGGCGGTAATGGTGATGGTGCTAATGGTCTCGGTCAGCGGCAGTTCTATGACCTGTACGCTACTATCATCATAGGCACTGACCAGGGCGTAGGCACGGCCGTCTATCACCGTGGTGGTGATGTCCTCTGCACCATCCAATAAGGTGTTGGCCGCCGCATTAGTAATCGCGGCCACCGCGGTTGGGTTCTCGGGATCAGATATATCAATAATCTGTACCCCATCATCAACGTAGGCGGTGGCCAGGGCGTAGGTCTTGCCGGCTATCACCATGGTCGTGATACTGTATACGCTACCCAGTACGAAGCCATTTTGTTTATCGTAAATCGCGGCCGTGGGCGTGGGATTGTGCGGGTCGGAGATGTCAATAATCTGTACCCCGTCATCATCATTGGCGGCGACCAGCGCGTAGGTCTTGCCTTTGATCACCACCGTGGTGATGTCGATTGCACCCAACAGTGCGGTCTTGTCATCATCAGTAATCGCGGCCGTCGGCTTGGGCTTGTGCGGGTCGGAGATGTCAATAATCTGTACCCCGGCGGTACCCTCCACAAAGATATCACCATTGGCGGCGACCAGCGCGTAGGTCTTGCCTTTGATCACCACCGTGGTGATGTCGATTGCACCCAACAGTGCGGTGTAGCCGCCCTCGCCATCGACAAGCGCGGCCGTGGGCGTGGGCATGTCGGGGTTGCTGATGTCGATAATCTGTACCCCGTCATCCGCATAGGCGGCGACTAGCGCGTAGGTCGCATCGCCGATCTTCACCGTGGTGATGGCGCGGGCACCACCGAGTGCGGTGTAGCCGCCTGTATCATCAGTAATCGCGGCCGTGGGCTGGGGGTCAATCGGGTCGGAAATGTCGATAATCTGTACCCCGTCACTATCATTATCAATGACCAGGGCGTAGGTGCTGGCACCGATCTTCACCGTGGTGATTGCATACGGGCTAAACAGTCGGGTGTAGCCGCCCTCGCCATCGGTAATCGTGGTCACCACAGTCGGCATGTCGGGATCGGAGATGTTGAGTATCTGCACCACGCTATCATCATAGAAGGCGACCAGGGCGTAGGGAATGCCACCGATGACCACCGTGGTGATGGACTCAGGACTAGTCAGCACGTTATCGGTAATATTGCCCCTTGCCACCAGGGTCTGTAAGGCGACATCATCACCGGCCCTGGCCTTGGCTCCCAAGGCCACACCCGCGCCCAGTGCCGCATCGTTGAGTATGCTGTAGGCAGTTTTAAGTGCCAGGGTCGGCGGGATAGCGTAGATAAAATGATCGTCTGTCAACGCCGCCTCCATGACCCCGATCAGCGTGATGGTGTTGCCAGCACTGGTGGTAATGACTGTATTGCCATTGCCATCATCAAGCGTTGCGCCCTGCACAGCTATCAGGTTGGTAAAGCCAGCAATGGCAGACACATCAATTTTATTATTACCGTTGGTAAAATCAGTAATGGTGTCTGCACCATGACCTGGGGCAAAGACAAAGATGTCATCGCCCGTGCCGCCGGTTAGTCGGTTGGCATTCCCAGCACCGACCAATACATCGTTATGCGCAGAACCAATCAGGTTTTCGATATTGAGCAAGATATCGCCCCGCGCATCAGTCGTCACGGTGTTGCCGACATTGGTCGTTTGTGCGCCGACCTTGTTCAAATTGACATACACGCCAGTCACGCCCGCAACGCGGGTTGCCAGCCCATGGGCTGCATCCGCCTCTACGATGTACGCCGCCACTGCTACCGCACCCGCATACGAGGCCGTATCTATACCATCGCCGCCGTCTAGCCTATCCGCACCCGCGCCGCCTTCGAGGCGGTTGGCATTGACATCGCCGGTGAGCGTGTCGGCTTGGTCGGTGCCGATCAGGTTTTCGATATTGAGCAAGATGTCGCCTGCCGCCCAGCCGCCCATGTTCTTGGTATTGTCGGACAAGTCCACGGTTACGCCGTTGCCGTCTGTGGCACCGGCATAGCTCACGGTGTCTGCGCCGCCCTTGCCATCGATAAGGTCGGCGGCGGCGGTGGCGGCAAAGGACTGCTCGGCATCATCGCCCACCTGCGCGCCGCTGTTGACGTTCACGCGGTGTACCGTGGGGGTGGAGTCTATTCCGCCTTGGTCGGTGAGCTCGATCGAAAACTCGCGCACGCGGTCGGTGGCGTTTGGCGCATCGGCGTTTTGGTAGCGCAAGGCGGCAAGGATGGCCTCAACCTCTATGGTTGTTAAGTTGCCGCCGCCGTGTTTGCTGATCGTGATGGTGTTCGCGGTGCTATCCCAGACTATGTTAAGGCCGGTGATACCGGCAATGGTCACGTTGTTCGCGCGGGTATTGACCCCACCTATCGCCAGTACCGCGCCCGTACCATAGGCCAGTTGTTCGTCCGTGGGGTCAAGACCGGTGGCGGTAATGGTAATCGCGCGTATGGTCGCCGGGATAGGCAGTTCAATGACCTGTATGCCGACATCACTATAACCCGCGACAAAGGCGTAAGTTTTGCCCGCGATCTCCGCCATGGTGATGTTGAATACACCTGCGAGTTCGGTGTAGCTATCCGCGCCATCTCTGAGCGCTACGACCGCAGTCGGGTTTTCAGGATCGGTAATGTCGATGACCTGCACCGCATTATCACCGAAGCCGGTCACCAGGGCATAGGTACGGCCGGCAATGACTGTGGTGCTAATCGCGTAGGCAGTCCGCAGTGCGGTGTAGGGACTGGCGGCCTGACCTGCCACACTGCTATCAAACAATGCCCCGACCGCGGTCGGGGTCTCGGGCGTTGTGATGTCGATAATCTGCACACCGTGATCTTCACTGGCGGCGACCAGCGCGTAAGTCTTGCCGTCTATTACCACCGTGGTGATATCCCACGCGCCACGCAGTGCGGTAAAGCCATCTGCATCATCAGTAATCGCGGCAACATGACTAGGGGTCTCGGGCGTTGTGATGTCAATAATCTGTACCCCGTCATCCGCGCTGGCGGCGACCAGCGCGTAGGTCTGGCCTTTAATCACCACCGTGGTAATGCCAATCGCACCATCGAGCTCGGTGTAGTCGGTGAGCGCGCCCGCCGTGCTGTCAGTAATGGCCGCGACCGCGGTTGGGGTGGCAGGCGTGGAGATGTCGATAATCTGCACCCCGTCATCGTTTTGGGCGGCGACCAAGGCGTAGGTCTTGCCTTTAATCACCACCGTGGTAATGCCGCGGGCACCCAACAGTTCGGTGTAGTTGGTGGTCGCATCGGGGTGATTGTCGGGTTGATCCTCACGCGCGGTGGCAATGGTCTGAATAGTCGGGGGGTTGTCGGGGTTGAGGGGATCGGTTCTAAGCTCAAGTATCTGTACCCCGTCATCACCCAAGGCGGCGACCAGCGCGTAGGTCACACCGCCGATGACCACGGTGGTGATGGCTTCTGGGCTACTCAGCTCCAGCATGTCGGTATTGGCTATACTGCCGATCTGCTCGGCGGCCGCCGGGTCGCTCACGTCTATCAACTGTACGCTGTTGCTAACGCGCACGGTGGCCAGCAGATAGGTCTTGCCGCCGATGTCCACGGTGCTCAGGGCGGTCGGGCCTACCAGCGAAAATTGGGCGGAGTCATCGGCATCATTGACCCCATTGGCATAAGCCGCCGTAGCGGTTGGGGTCTGGAGCGCGGCATCATCGCCGGCCCGAGTGTTGGCTCCCAAGACCACACCCGTGGTCAGTGCCGCCTCGTTGAGTATGCTGTAAGAGGTTTTAAGTGCCAGGGTCGGCGGGATAGCATAGATAAAATCATCTTCCGTCAAGTCATTCTCCTCGACCCCGGTCAGCGTGATGGTATGGCCAAGACTGGTGGTAATGACTGTATTGCCACTGCCATCATCAAGCGTTGCGTCCTGCACAGCTTTCAGGTTGGTAAAGCCCGCAATGGCGGATAGATCGATTTTATTATTACCGGTGTTAAAATCGGTAATGGTGTCTGTGCCATGACCGGGCTTAAAGACAAAAGTATCATTACCCGCGCCGCCGGTTAAGGTGTCATCCCCGGCACCGCCTTCGAGGGTATTCGCCCCCGACTCGCCAACCAGTACATCGTTATGCGCAGAGCCAATCAGGTTTTCGATACTGGTGAGTGTATCACCCGCGGCCTCGTTCCCGACTTGTGCGCTGTTGCCTTTGTACAGATTGACATACACGCCGGTCACGCCGGTGACTGCGACCGTCAGCCCGTTGGGTCGATCCATTGCCACATCGTAGCCCATCACTGCCGCCGCTGCCGCATACGAGGCCGTATCCGTACCTGCGCCGCCGTTAAGCGTATCCGCACCCGCGCCGCCGATTAAGGTATCATCGCCCAAACCGCCGTTAAGTGTATCGGCATCCGCGCCGCCGCTAAGCTGGTCATTGCCCGCACCGCCGTCAAGCCGGTTGGCATCATCATTGCCGACCAGTACATCGTTATGCGCAGAACCAATCAGGTTTTCGATATGGGTGAGCACATCGCCTAGCGCATCGGTCATGGTGCCGTCCGCATCGGTCGTCTGTGCGTCGCCCTTGTTCAGGTTGACATACACGCCGGTTACGCCCGTGACTTTGGCCGCCAGTCCGTTGGGTGCATCCGCCGCCACGATATACGCCACACCGGCTGCCGCTGCCGCCGCATACGAGGCCGTATCTGTACCATCGCCGCCGTCCAACGTATCCGCACCCGCACCGCCGCTAAGGTGGTCATTGCCCGCGCCGCCGTCTAAGCGGTTGGCATCCCCATCGCCAACCAGTACATCGTTATGCGCCGAGCCGATCAGGTTTTCGATATTGGTCAGTGTATCGCCCGTGGCATCCGTGTTGCCAAGGGTCTGTGCATCGGCCTTGTTCAGGTTGACATACACGCCAGTCACGCCCGTGACTTGGGCCGCCAGCCCGTTGGGTGCATCCGCCGCCACAACATACGCCGCCACTGCTGCTGCACTGGCATACGAGGCGGTATCTGTGTCTGCACCGCCGTCTAGCGTATCGGCCCCCGCACCGCCGATAAGCGTGTCATCATCCGCGCCACCGCTAATGGTGTCATCACCATCGCCGCCAGTTAAGGTGTCATCACCGCCGCCGCCGTTTAAGGTGTCGGCACCCGCGCCGCCATCTAAGCGGTTGGCATTGGCATCGCCAGTGAGCGTGTCAGCGTGGTCAGTGCCAATCAGGTTTTCGATATTGCTAAGTGTATCGCCTGCGGCATCGCCGCCCGCGTTATTGGTATTGTCGGATAAGTCCACGGTCACACCAGCCGCTGATGCGGCGTAGCTTGCGGTATCTGTACCTGCGCCGCCGTCTAAAGTATCGCCGCCCGCGCCGCCGATTAAGGTGTCATCACCCGTGCTGCCGGTTAAAGTATCTGCACCTGCGCCGCCATCTAGCGTATCATCACCCGCGCCGCCGATTAAGGTGTCATTACCCGTGCCGCCTTCCAGCCGGTTGTCATTGCCATCGCCGACCAGCAGATCGCCATGCGCCGAGCCAATCAGATTTTCGATATTGGTGAGTGTATCGCCTGCGGCATCGCCGTCCGCATTATTGTTATTGTCGGATAAGCTCACGGTCACACCGGCCGCTGATGCGGCGTAGCTTGCGGTATCATCCGTGCCTGCGCCGCCGTCTAAAGTATCACCGCCCGCGCCGCCGATTAAAGTATCATCACCTGCGCCGCCATCTAAAGTATCATCACCCGCGCCGCCGATTAAAGTATCATCGCCCGCGCCGCCATCTAGCTGGTTGGCATCCGCATCGCCGATCAGCAAATCATCATGGCCTGAGCCAACGATGTTTTCGATATTGATCAGTGTATCGCCATACGCATCAGTCACGGTGTTGGCCGCATCGGTGGTCTGTGCGTCGGCCTTGCGTAGGTTGACATACACACCGGTCACACCCATGACTTCGGCCGCCAGTCCGTTGGGTACATCCATTGCCACGGTATACCCCGCCGCAACTCGAGCCGCACCCGCATACGAGGCGGTATCATCTGTGCCTGCGCCGCCGTCTAGCGTATCCGCACCGCCGCCGCCTTCAAGCGTGTCATCACCCGCGCCGCCGTTTAAGCGGTTGTCATTGGCATCGCCGGTCAAGGTGTCTGCGTTGGGAGAGCCAGTCAGGTTTTCGATATTGCTTAAAATATCACCTGCCGCCCAGCCGCCCATGTTCTTGGTATTGTCGGATAAATCCACAGTCACGCCGTTGCCGTCTGTGGCACCAGCATAACTCATGGTATCCGTGCCGCCCTGGCCATCGATCACATCGGCACCAGCGGTGGCGGCAAAGGACTGGTCAGCGTCATTGCCCACCTGCGCGTTGGTGTTGACGTTCACGCGGTGTACCGTGGGGGTGGAGGTTATTCCGTCGGCATTGGTCAAGACGATCGAGAACAACCGGTCGCCATCGGTGGCGGTTGCTGCATTGGCGTTTTGGTAGCGCAGCGCGGCCAGGATCGCCTCGACCTCAATGGTGGTTAAGTTGCTGTTGTTGGTCTTGGTTACGGTAATGGTTTTCGCGGTATTATCCCAGACCAGGTTAAGGCCGGTGATACCGGCTATGGTCACGTCGTTCGCGCTGGCATCGGCCCCGCCAATGGCCAGCACCTGACCTGCTCCCGCGCCATAGGCCAGTTGTTCATCTCCATCGGCCTCAAGACCCGTTGTAGTAATGGTAATCGTGCTAATCGTCGCCGGGATAGGCAGTTCGATCACCTGTACCCCGAGATCATTAGCACCCGCGACAAAGGCGTAAGTCTTGCCGCCGATCACCGCCGTGGTGATGTTGAATACACCTGCGAGTTCGGTGTAGCTATCCGCGCCATCGACAAGTGCTACGACCGGGGTCGGGGCGGTCGGATCGGTGATGTCGATCACCTGCACCGCATTATCACTGGAGCCGGTCACCAGGGCGTAGGTACGACCAGCAATGACTGTGGTAGTAATAGCAAAGGCATCCCTCAGCGCGGTGTAGGGGCTGTCTGCCTGAACAACGTTATCAAACAATGCGGCGACCGGGGTCGGGGCCGTGGGATCGGAGATGTCGATAATCTGCACCCCGCTATCCTCCCAGGCGGCAACCAGCGCGTAGGTCTGGCCTTTGATCACTACCGTGGTGATATCCCACGCGCCATCAAGTGCGGTATAAGGTGTATTAGCCCCTACCGTGCTGTCAGTAATGGCGGCCACATGGCTTGGGGCCGCGGGCGTTGTGATGTCAATAATCTGCACCCCGTCATCCGCACTGGCGGCAATCAGCGCGTAGGTATGCGGCACACCGGTATCCGGGTGATTAATGACCACCGTGGTAATGCCCCGCGCCCCATCCAGCTCGGTGTAGTCGGTGAGCGCGCCCGCCGTGCTGTCAGTAATGGCCGCGACCGCGATCGGGGCCGATGGCGTTGTGATGTCAATAATCTGCACCCCGTCACCCACACTGGCGGCGACCAGCGCGTAGGTCTTGCCTTTAATCACCACCGTGGTAATACCGCGGGCACCATCAAGCTCGGTGTAGTCAACACGGTCGGCATCAACCGGGTTACTGTCGCGTAGACCGTCACGCGCGGTGGCGATAGTCTGGATAGTCGGGGGATTGGCCGGGTCGGGATCGGGTCTGATCTCAAGTATCTGTACCCCGTCATCAGCTAAAGCGGCGACCAGCGCGTAGGTCACACCGCCGATTTTCACGGTGGTGATGGCTTCTGGGCTACTTAGCCTCAGGGCGGCGGCATCGTCGGCATCGGCTATGCTGGCGATCTGCTCGGCGGCCGCCGGGTCGCTCACATCTATCAACTGTACGCTACTGCCGCCGCGCACGGTGACCAGCAGATAGGTCTTGTCGCCGATTGCCACGGTGCTCAGGGCGGTCGGGCCACTACGCACACCCAGCTCAAATCGGGCGGAGGCATCGTGATCATTGGCCCCATCGGCATAAGCGGCGGCGGCGGTTGGGGTCTGGAGCGCGGCATTATCACCGGCCCGGGCGTTGAGACCTAAACGAATGCCCGCACCCGCACCCAGTGCCGCAGCATTGGCCAGGCTGTTGGTGGTTTGTAGCGCGAGAGTCGGCGGGATAACATAGATAAAATGATCATCCGTCAAATCCCTTTTCAAGAACCCGGTCAGCGTGATGGTGTTACCGGCACTGGTGGTAATCTCTGCGCTACCGTTCACATCTTGGGTTTTGCGCCTTACAGCCTCAAGATCGGTAAAGCCAGCAATAGTAGACAGATCGATTTTATTATTACCGGTGTTAAAATCGGTAATGGTGTCATTGCCGTGACCTGGGGCAAAGACAAAGGTGTCATCGTCCGCACCGCCGGTTAAGGTATCATCACCCGCGCCGCCGTTGAGGATATCATCCCCCGCACCGCCAGTAAGCTGGTCATTGCCCTGATCACCGCGCATAGCATCATTCCCGTCCCCACCGTTGAGGATGTCATTGCCCACGCCGCCGTCCAGGATGTCAACCCCCGCACCGCCGCTAAGCGTGTCATCCCCCGCGCCGCCTTCGAGTACGTTGTCATCCCCATTGCCGACCAGTACATCGTTATGCGCCGAGCCAATCAGTCTTTCGATATTGGAGAGTACATCGCCCCGTGCATCAGTAATCACGGTGTTGGTGGCATCGGTCGTCTGTGCGCCAGCCTTGTTCAGGTTGACATACACACCAGTCACACCCGTGACTGCGGCCGCCAGCCCGTTGTCTACATCCATTGCCACATCGTAGCCCCCCGCCACTGCGACTGCTACCGCATACGAGGCGGTATCATCTGTGCCTGCGCCGCCATCAAGCATATCCGCACCCGCGCCACCCATTAAGATATCATTGCCGTCACCACCGTCCAGCCGATTGGCATCATCATTGCCGACCAGTACATCGTTATGCGCAGAACCAATCAGGTTTTCGATACTGGAGAGTACATCGCCCGTGGCCTCGCTCCCGACTTGTGCGCCGCCCTTGCGTAGATTGACATACACGCCGGTCACGCCGGTCACGCGAGCCGCCAGTCCGTTGTCGGCATCCGCCGCCACGATATACGCCACACCGGCTGCCGCTGCTGCCGCATACGAGGCCGTATCTGTACCATCGCCGCCGTTAAGCATATCCGCCCCCGCGCCGCCGGTTAAGGTGTCATCCCCCGCGCCGCCTTCGAGTACGTTGTCATCAGCATTGCCGACCAGTACATCATCATGCGCCGAACCAATCAGGTTTTCGATACTGGAGAGTATATCGCCCGCGGCCTCACTCCCGATTTGTGCGCCAGCCTTGCGTAGATTGACATACACGCCAGTCACGCCCGTGACTTCGGCCGCCAGCCCGTTGCGTGCATCTGCCGCTACGATATACTGCGCCACTGCTACCGCCGCCGCATACGAGGCCGTATCTGTGTCTGCGCCGCCATACAGCCGGTCAGCCCCCGCGCCGCCTTCGAGCACATTGGCATTCCCATCACCGACCAGCACATCGATATATGCCGAACCAATCAGGTTTTCGATACTGGTGAGTGTATCGCCCGTGGCCTCGCTCCCGACTTGTGCGCCAGACTTGCGTAGATTGACATACACGCCAGTCACGCCCGTGACTTCGGCCGCCAGCCCGTTGGGTGCATCCGCCGCCACGACATACGGCGCAACTGCGGCCGCTCCCGCATACGAGGCCGTATCTATACCATCGCCGCCTTCGAGTGTATCAGCCCCCGCACCGCCGATGAGCATGTCATCACCCGTGCCGCCAATAAGAACGTCAATGCCCGCGCCGCCGATGAGGGTGTCATTACCCCGGTCGCCAGTAAGATTGTCAATGCCCGCGCCGCCTTCGAGGCGGTTGTTACCTCCATCGCCGGTTAAGGTGTCGTCGAAGGCCGAGCCGATGATGTTTTCGATGTTGCGCAAAACATCGCCCTCCGCCCAGCTGCTGCCGACACCTGTATTTCCCAAGCTTACTGTCACGCCACTGGCATTGTCGATGGGGGCACCGGCATAACTCACGGTATCAATACCATCGCCGCCGTCAATGGTGTCCCCACCCGCGCCGCCGTTAAGCAGGTCATTGCCATCACCGCCATACAGCCGATTGACCTCAGCATCGCCGATAAGCACATCGTCATGGATTGAGCCAATGACGTTCTCGATACGGGAGAGTTTATCGCCCCGTGCATCAGTAATCACGGTGTTGGTCGCATCGGTCGTCTGTGCCGTGCCGACCTTGTTCAAATTGACATACACGCCGGTTATGGCTACATCAGCCGCAAGCCCGCTGTCTGCCGCTAACACGGTGTACGCTATACCGGCCGCCGCCGCATTCGCATACGAGGCCGTATCTGTGTCTGCTCCGCCGTCCAAAGTATCCGCACCCGCGCCGCCGATGAGCACGTCATTGCCAGTGCCGCCTTCGAGCTGGTTGGCATACGCATCGCCGGTGAGCGTGTCGGCGTGGTCGGTGCCGATGAGGTTTTCGATATTGCTTAAGACATCACCCGCCGCCCAGCCGCCCATGTTCTTGCTATTGTCGGACAAGTCCACGGTTACGCCGTTGCCGTCTGTGGCACCGGCATAGCTCACGGTGTCTGCGCCATCCTTGCCATCGATAAGATCGGCATTGGCGGTGGCGGCAAAGGACTGCTCGGCATCATCGCCCACCTGCGCGCCGCGGTTGACGTTCACGCGGTGTACCGTGGCGGTGGAGGTTATTCCGCCTTGGTCGGTGAGCTCGACCGAAAACTCGCGCACGCGGTCGGTGACGGTTGCTGCATTGGCGTTTTGGTAACGCAAGGCGGCGAGGATGGCCTCAACCTCGATGGTCGTTAAGTTGCCGCCGGGCTTGGTGACGGTAATGGTACCGGCACCTGTTGCGGCATCGGTCTGGCGCCAGGCCAGCGTGAGGCCGGTGATACCGGCAATCGTGGCATTGATGGCATCGGCATTGGCCGCCCCGCCTATCGCCAGTACCGCGCCCGTGCCATAGGCCAGTTGTTCGTCCGTGGGGTCAAGACCGGTGGCGGTAATGGTAATCGCGCGTATGGTCGCCGGGATAGGCAGTTCAATGACCTGTATGCCGACATCACTATAACCCGCGACAAAGGCGTAAGTTTTGCCCGCGATCTCCGCCATGGTGATGTTGAATACACCTGCGAGTTCGGTGTAGCTATCCGCGCCATCTCTGAGCGCTACGACCGCAGTCGGGTTTTCAGGATCGGTAATGTCGATGACCTGCACCGCATTATCACCGAAGCCTGTCACCAGGGCATAGGTACGGCCGGCAATGACTGTGGTGCTAATCGCGTAGGCAGTCCGCAGTGCGGTGTAGGGACTGGCGGCCTGACCTGCCACACTGCTATCAAACAATGCCCCGACCGCGGTCGGGGTCTCGGGCGTTGTGATGTCGATAATCTGCACACCGTGATCTTCACTGGCGGCGACCAGCGCGTAAGTCTTGCCGTCTATTACCACCGTGGTGATATCCCACGCGCCACGCAGTGCGGTAAAGCCATCTGCATCATCAGTAATCGCGGCAACATGACTAGGGGTCTCGGGCGTTGTGATGTCAATAATCTGTACCCCGTCATCCGCGCTGGCGGCGACCAGCGCATAGGTCTGGCCTTTAATCACCACCGTGGTAATGCCAATCGCACCATCGAGCTCGGTGTAGTCGGTGAGCGCGCCCGCCGTGCTGTCAGTAATGGCCGCGGTCGCGATCGGGGCGGCGGGCGTGGTGATGTCGATAATCTGTACCCCGTCATCATTGAAGGCGGCGACCAAGGCGTAGGTCTTGCCTTTAATCACCACCGTGGTAATGCCGCGGGCACCTAAGAGTTCGGTGTAGTTGGTGGTCGCATCGGGGTGATTGTCGGGTTGATCCTCACGCGCGGTGGCAATGGTCTGAATAGTCGGGGGGTTGTCGGGGTTGAGGGGATCGGTTCTAAGCTCAAGTATCTGTACCCCGTCATCACCCAAGGCGGCGACCAGCGCGTAGGTCACACCGCCGATGACCACGGTGGTGATGGCTTCTGGGCTACTCAGCTCCAGCATGTCGGTATTGGCTATGCTGCCGATCTGCTCGGCGGCCGCCGGGTCGCTCACGTCTATCAACTGTACGCTGTTGCTAACGCGCACGGTGGCCAGCAGATAGGTCTTGCCGCCGATGTCCACGGTGCTCAGGGCGGTCGGGCCTACCAGCGAAAATTGGGCGGAGTCATCGGCATCATTGACCCCATTGGCATAAGCCGCCGTAGCGGTTGGGGTCTGGAGCGCGGCATCATCGCCGGCCCGAGTGTTGGCTCCCAAGACCACACCCGTGGTCAGTGCCGCCTCGTTGAGTATGCTGTAAGAGGTTTTAAGTGCCAGGGTCGGCGGGATAGCATAGATAAAATCATCTTCCGTCAAGTCATTCTCCTCGACCCCGGTCAGCGTGATGGTATGGCCAAGACGGGTGGTAATGACTGTATTGCCATTGCCATCATCAAGCGTTGCGTCCTGCACAGCTTTCAGGTTGGTAAAGCCCGCAATGGCGGATAGATCGATTTTATTATTACCGATAGTAAAATCGGTAATGGTGTCTGTGCCGTGACCGGGCTTAAAGACAAAGGTATCATTACCCGCGCCGCCGGTTAAGGTGTCATTACCGGCGCCGCCTTCGAGCGTGTCATTATTTGCGCCACCGTCCAGGGTATCCGCCCCCGCGCCACCGCTAAGGTGGTCATTGCCCGCACCACCGTCCAGCCGATTGACCCCCGCATTGCCGATCAGTACATCGTTATGGCCTGAGCCAATCAGGTTTTCGATATTGGTGAGTGTATCGCCTTCGGCATCGCCGCCCGCATTATTGTTATTGTCGGATAAGTCCACGGTCACACCGGCCGCTGAGGCGGCGTAGCTTGCGATATCTGTGCCTGCGCCGCCGTCAATCGTGTCATCACCATCGCCGCCGCCAAGCGTGTCATCACCGGCACCGCCGATAAGTGTGTCATCATCTGCGCCGCCGATTAAGTTATCATCACCCGCGCCGCCATCTAGCGTATCATCGCCCGCGCCGCCGATTAAGTTATCATCACCCGCGCCGCCGTTAAGCGTATCATCGCCATCGCCGCCGATTAAGGTATCATCACCCAAACCGCCGATAAGTGTATCGGCACCGGCGTTGCCGCTAAGCGTGTCATCGCCCGCGCCGCCGTCTAAGCGGTTGTCATTCCCATCGCCGATCAGTACATCGTTATGCGCTGAGCCAATGACGTTTTCGATATTGGAAAGTACATCGCCACGCGCATCAGTAATGGTGCCGCCCGTCGTCTGTCCACCGACCGTGTTTAGATTGACATACACGCCGGTTATGCGTACATCAGCCGCCAGCCCGCTGTCTGCCGCTGTCACGGTGTACGGTACCCTGGCTACCGCTGCCGCCGCATACGAGGCGGTATCAATGCCATCGCCGCCGTTAAGGAAGTCCGTATGCGCGCCGCCGATGAGGGTATCATCCCCCGCACCGCCGTTTAAGCTATCAATACCCGCGCCGCCTTCCAGCCGGTTGTCATTCCCATCGCCAGTTAAGACATCGGCGTGGGCAGTACCGATCAGGTTTTCGATATTGAGCAAGATATCGCCCGCCGCCCAGCCGTTCGCATTCTTGGTATTGTCGGATAAATCCACGGTCACGCCGTTGCCGTCTGTGGCTACGGCATAGTTCATGGTATCCGTGCCGCCCTGGCCATCGATAATATCGGCGGTGGCGGTGGCATCATAGTCATTATCATTATCATCGCCAATGATCGCGCCGCTGTTGAAGTTCACGCGGTGTACTGTGGGGGTGGAGTCTAGCCCGTCCTTGTCAGTTAAGACGATCGAAAATTCGCGCACGCGGTCGGTGGCAGTGCCTGGATCGTCATTGTCATAGCGCAAGGCGGCGAGGATGGCCTCGACCTCTATGGTGGTAAGGTTGCCGCCGCCGTTTTTCGTGAGCGTGATGGTGTTCGCGGTATTATCCCAGACTATATTAAGGCCCGTAATACCGGCAATCGTGACACCGCTCACGCTGTTATCATCCCCGCCTATCGCGAGTACCTGACCCGTGCCATAGACCAGCCGCTCGTTGGTAGCATCCAGACCCGTGGCGGTAATCGTAATCGTGGTAATCGTCGCCGATATTGGCAGTTCAATGACCTGTACGCTGCTATCAAGATAGGCACTGACCAGGGCGTAGACCTTGCCGTCGATCACCGCCGTGGTGATGTCCTCTGCACCATCCAATAAGGTATTGGGATCCGTATTAGTAATCGTGCCTGCGGGCCTGGGATTCTCCGGGTCGGAGATGTCGATAATCTGTACCCCGTCATCAGTAATGGCGGCGACCAGGGCATAGGTCGCATCGCCGATCTTCACCGTGGTGATGCCAATTGCACCATCCAGGGCGGTGTAGCCGGTGGGGGTTGCCACCGTGCTGTCAGTAATCGCGGCCGTGGCAGTCGGCATGGCGGGGTTGGAGATGTCGATAATCTGTACCCCGTCATCATTATAGGCGGCGACCAGCGCGTAGGTCTTGCCGTCTATCACCGCCGTGGTGATGGCGATTGCACCCTGCAGTTCGGTGTAAGGCGTATTAGCCTCTGGCGTGCTGTCAGTAATCGCGGCGACTGGGCTAGGGGCCGCGGGCGTAGTGATGTCGATAATCTGTACCCCGTTATCATCATGGGCGGCGACCAGGGCGTAGGTATGCGACACACCGGTATTCGGATCATCAATGACCACCGTGGTGATTGAATATGGGCCCAACAGTTCGGGGTATCTAGCGCTATCGGTAATCGCGGCGACCGGGGTCGGGGCCGAGGGCGTGCTGATGTCGATGATCTGTACCCCGTTATCATATTCGGCGGCGACCAGGGCGTAGGTGTTGGCACCGATCTTCACCGTGGTGATGGCACGGACACCATCCAGGGCGGTGTAGCCATCTTGCCCATAAGTAATCGCGGCCGTGGCAGTCGGCCTGGCGGGTGTGCTGATGTCGATAATCTGTACCCCGTTATCATCGAAGGCGGCGACCAGCGCGTAGGTATGCGGCACACCGGTATCCGGGTCATTAATAACCACCGTGGTTATTGAATATGGGCCCAACAGTTCGGTGTATTGATTATTATTGGCATCTCGACCGCCATCGGTAATCGCGGCCGTGGCAGTCGGCCTGGCGGGATTGGAGATGTTGAGTATCTGTACCCCACCATCATCATTATTATAGGCGGCGACCAGGGCGTAGGGGATGCCGCCGATTTCCACCGTGGTGATGGACTCTGGCTCAATCAGCCTGGTATTGACACCATTGTCGGTAATGCGGCCCCTCGCCACCGGGGGGGCCTGAAAGACGACATTATCGTCCGCCGTGGTGTTGGCTCCCAAGACCACACCCGCACCCAGTGCCGCATCGTTGGCCAGGCTGTAAGTTCTTTGTAGCGCGAGAGCTGGCGGGGCAGAATAGATAAAATCACCTTCCGCCAAGCCCGCTTCCAAGACCCCGGTCAAGGTGATGGTGTTACCAGCACGGGTGGTAATGACTGTATTGCCACTGCCATCATCAGCCGTTGCATCGAGTACAGCTTGAAAATTGCTAAAGCCAGCAATGGCGGATAAGTCGATTTTATCGGTGCCGCTTACAAAGTCAGCAATCGTGTCTGCGCCATGATCGGGGGTAAAGACAAAAGTATCGGCACCGGCGCCGCCGGTTAAGGTATTTGCCTTTGCATCGCCGACCAGCACATCGCCCTGCGCCGAGCCAACCAGGTTTTCGATATGGGTGAGTGTATCGCCTGCGGCATCGCTCCCAACTTGTGCGCCGGCCTTGTTCAAATTGACATAGACGCCGGTCACGCCAGTGACGCGGGTAACCAGCCCATGGGCTACATCCGCCGCCACATCGTAGCTCGCCACTGCTCCCGCCGCCGCATACGAGGCGGTATCCATGCCATCGCCGCCATCCATAGTATCGGCACCCGCGCCGCCGTCTAAAGTATCATCACCCACGCCGCCATCAAGCGTATCATCGTCATCGCCGCCGTCTAAAGTGTCATCACCGGCGCCGCCGGTTAAGGTATCAGCACCGCCGCCGCCGCTAAGGTAATCATCACCCGCGCCGCCGTCTAAGCGGTTGGCATTGACATCACCGACCAGCACATCGTTATGCGCCGAGCCAATCAGGTTTTCAATACTGGCGAGTCTATCGCCCGCGGCCTCGCTACCGACTTGTCCGCCGTTCTTGTTCAAATTGACATACACACCAGTCACGCCCGTGACTTGGGCCGCCAGCCCATTGCCTGCATCTGCCGCCACGTCATACGGCGCAACCGCGCCTGCTGCCGCATACGAGGCGGTATCGGTACCTCCGCCGCCGCGTAAACCATCGGCACCCGCGCCGCCGATGAGCGTGTCATTATCCCCCTCGCCGTTAAGCGTATCGTTACCCACGCCACCGATTAAGGTGTCATCGCCCGTACCGCCATTTAGCGTATCCGCGCCATCGCCGCCATCTAGCACGTCATTGCCCGTACCGCCATTTAGCGCGTCTATGCCTGCGCCGCCATCTAGCACGTCATTCCCATCCTCGCCATACAGACTGTCATGGCCATCACCACCAGTTAAGGTGTCAGCCCCCGCATCACCGCTAAGCTGGTCATTGCCCGCACCGCCATCTAGCACGTCATTGCCCGCGCCGCCATACAGCACGTCAATGCCTGCGCCGCCATACAGCCGATTGACCTCAGCATCACCGACCAGTACATCGTTATAGTCTGAGCCAATCAGGTTTTCGATATTGGAGAGCACATCGCCCTGCGCATCAGTCGCCGCGGTGTTGGTCGCATCGGTGGTCTGTGCGCCGACTTTGTGTAGGTTGACATAGACGCCGGTCACACCCGTGACGCGACTTGCCAGCCCGTTGTCTGCATCTGCCGCCACGGTATACGCCGCCACTGCCGCCGCACCCGCATACGAGGCGGTATCTGTGCCATCGCCGCCATCAATCCTATCGGCCCCCGCGCCGCCTTCAAGCGTGTCATCACCGGCACCGCCGACCAAGGTATCGATACCCGCGCCGCCAATCAGCGTATCATCACCCGCGCCGCCGCTTAAGATATCGACACCGGCACCGCCTTCCAGCCGGTTGGCCTGATCATCGCCGGTCAGAATATCGTGATGCGCCGAGCCGACCAGGTTTTCGATATTGTTTAAGACATCGCCTATCGCAAAGCCATTGGCGTTATTGGCATTGTCGGATAAATCCACATTCACACCGTCATTGGAGCCGGCATAACTCACGGTATCGACACCGTCTCCGCCATCGATATTATCTATGCTTGCGGTTGCGCTATAGTCATTTGCCTCCGGCCCGCCGACCACGACCACGGCGGCCCTTTGATCCACATTCACAATACGAACTGCGGCGGTCGATTCCAGACCTTCGTCATCGGTTAGCACAATCGAAAAGGTGCGCTCGCCATCAGTAGCACCCGCGGTATTTCGATAGCGTAGCGCATTGAGGATCACCTCGACCTCGATGGTGGTTAAGTTGCCGCCGCCGTTTTTAGTGATTGTGATGGTGTTCTCGGAGGTATCCCAGGCAATATCAATACCGGTTATACCGGCGATAGTCACGTCATTGGCAGCGACATCGGCCGCGCCACCAATGGCCAGCGTCAGGGCATTACCCATAGCATCACTACCATAGACCAGTTGTTCGTTCGTGGTATCAAGACCGGTGGTGGTAATAGTAATGGTGGTAATGGTTGCCGGTGGTGAGAGTTCGATCACCTGTACCCCGATATCCCCATAACCCGCGACAAAGGCATAAGTCTTGCCGCCCACCACCGCGGTGGTGATGTCGTTGGCATTTAAGAGTTGGGTGTAGCCGCCTGCGCCATCGCTAAGTGCGGCGACCGCGCTCGGATGCTCAGGGTCGGTAATGTCAATCACCTGCACCCCGTCATCGCCACTAGCGGCGACCAGGGCGTAGGTACGACCGGCAATGACTGTGGTGCTAATAGCACGCGCACCACTGAGTTCGGTGTAGGGGCCTCCAGCCACCACGCCGTCATCAAACAATGCCGCGACCGGCTTCGGGGTCGCGGGGGTGGAGATGTCAATAATCTGCACCCCGTTATCGCCAGAGGCGGCGACCAGGGCGTAGGTCTTGCCGTCTATCACCACCGTGGTAATGGCCCACGCGCCCCACAGCGCGGTAAAGCCGTCCGCATTATCGCGGATCGCCGCGACCGGCTTCGGGGCGGCGGGGGTGGAGATGTCGATAATCTGCACGGCGTTGTCAAGGAAACTTGCCACCAGCGCATAGGTGGCCTTGCCGATTGTTACCGTGCTAATACCGCGCGCGCCCAGCAGGGCAGTATCGGCGGTATCGGTAATCGCGGCGACCGCCTTCGGGTCGGTGGGGGTGGAGATGTCGATAATCTGCACCCCGTTATCGCCACTGGCCGCGACCAGGGCGTAGATCGCATTGCCGATTGTCACGGTAGTAATCGCGGTCGCACGACCCAGTGCGCTAAAAGTATTGCCCGCGCTGTCGTTTGTACCATCGCCAATGGCCGCGACCGCGATCGGGTTGGGGTTGGTGACCGGGTCGCTGATGTCAAGTATCTGCACCCCGTTATCGTTACTGGCGGCAACCAGCGCATAAGTGCTATCGCCGATCTTGACCGTGGTGATGGCTTGCGGGTTGTTCAGCTCCAGCGCGTTGGTATTGGCGATGCTACCGACCTGGGTGGGGGCGGCGGGGTTATCCACGTTAATAATCTGTACGCTGTTGGTTTCTATGGTGACCAGCAGATAGGTGCTACCGCCAATCTCCACGGTCGTGACCGCGAGCGGGCCTAGACCTATAGTACCCATCTCAAAAGCGACACCATTGCCATCATTGACCCCATCCTGGATAGCAAAGGTGGCGGCGGGCGCGATGCTTTGATGATCATTCACGCGCGCGCCGGTGCTGACATCTACCAGGGCAAGGCCGGCGTTTAAGCTCAAGTTATTAGTCCGCGTGGCCAGACCGAGCATGGTGCTGTCGGCGGGTTTTAAGTCCAGGATTGGGCTGGAGTCAAAATAGCTCAGATTATCGTCGCTAAGCTGGGCTTCCTGGACACCGATTAAGGTAATGTCGCCGTAAGCGGTGGTAATAACCGTGTTGGCACCAGCATCTGCTGTTGCGCCTTGCACCGCGGCCAGGTTGTTCGCGCCGATCAAGGCCGAGAGATCAAGGGTATCTTCAGCGGGATTAAAGTCGGTAATGGTGATATCGCCATGGCCGGGTTTGATGATAAAGGTATCGGCCCCACCGCCGCCGGTTAAGGTGTCATCACCGCCGCCGCCACCGCTTAAAGTATCTGCGCCTAGCCCGCCTTTGATCACGTTGGCATTACCATCGCCAGTTAGCACATCGTCATGGCCGGAGCCATCGATATTTTCAATACCGGTTAGGATATCGCCCTCGGCATTGCCGCCGGCATTATTGCTATTGTCGGACAAATCCACGGTCACACCGGCCGCTGAGGCCGCGTAGCTGACGGTATCAATCCCGGTACCACCGCGCAAGGTATCGCGCCCCGCGCCGCCGACCAAGAAATCATCACCCGCGCCGCCATCAATCGTGTCATCACCCGCGCCGCCGTCAAGCGTATCTGCGCCATCGCCGCCATCCAGGGTATCATCACCATCGCCGCCGCTAAACAGGTTGGCATTGACATCGCCAGTTAAGCTGTCGTCATTGGCGGTACCGATCAGGTTTTCGATATTGCTTAAGACATCACCTGCGGCAAAGCCATTGGCATTATTGGTATGGTCGGACAAATCCACAGTTACGCCGTTGCCGTCATCGGCGGTGGCATAACTCACGGTATCCGTGCCGCCTTTGCCATCGATAAAATCGGCGGCGGCGGTGGCAAAAAATAAATTGGGGGCGCCATCGCCCACTTGCGCGCCTCTGTTGACGTTCACGCTATGGACCGCCGGGGTGGTGGTCGTTAGTCCATCGGCATCGGTGAGCACAATCGAGAAGGTGCGCTCGCCATTGTTGGCAGTGGCGGCATTGGCGTTTTGATAACGCAGCGCGGCCAGGATCGCCTCGACCTCAATGGTGGTTAAGTTGCCGCCGCCGTGTTTGGTGAGCGTGATGGTTTTTGCCGCGCGATCCCAGGCTATATCAATACCAGCGACACCGCCGATGCTAAGGTTGCTCGCGCTGGTATTGGCCGCGCCGATCACTAGCACCTGACCCGCGCCGGTGCCATAGGCCAGTTGTTCATCTCCATCGGCATCTAAGCCAGTCGTGGTAATAGTAATCGCGCGTATGGTCGCCGAGATGGGCAGTTCGATCACCTGTATGCCAGCATCACCCAGACTCGCGACAAAGGCGTAGAGCTTGCCGCCTATCACCACCGTAGTAATCCCGGCGGCACCACCCAGTGCGGTGTAGCCGCCTGCGTCATCGCGGAGTGCGGCGACCGCAGTCGGGGCGGCCGGGTCGGTGATGTCGATCACCTGTACCCCGTGATCATCGAGGGAGGCGACCAGGGCATAGGTACGACCGGCAATGACTGTGGTCGTGATAACACGCGGGCCATTGAGTTCGGTGTAGCCATCGACACCATCGCGGATCGCGGCAACCGGGGTCGGGGTCTCGGGGGTAGAGATGTCAATAATCTGCACCCCGTTATCGCCAGAGGAGGCGACCAGGGCGTAGGTCTTGCCTTTGATTACCACCGTGGTAATGTCCCGGGCAGCACCCAGTGCGGTAAAGCCGCCTACCCCATCGGTAATCGCCGCGACCGCGCTTGGAGTCTCGGGCGTAGAGATGTCGATAATCTGCACCCCGCTATCATCGAAGGCGGCAATCAGCGCATAAGTCTTGCCTTTAATCACCACCGTGGTGATGGCCTGCACACCTTCCAGCTCGGTGTAAGGGGTATTGGCCAGCGCTGTGCTGTCAGTAATCGCCGCGACCGCGAGCGGGGCGCGCGGTGTGGAGATGTCGATAATCTGCACCCCGTTATCGGTATTGGCGGCAACCAGCGCGTAAGTCTTGCCGCCGATTACCACCGTGGTAATGCTCTGCGCACCTTCCAGTTCGCTGTAGTTGACCCGATCGCCTGCGGTCGGATTACTGTCGGGTTGGCCATCACTGGCGGTCGCGATAGCCACAATAGTCGGGGGGTTGGCCGGGTCAGCGTCGGGTCTGATCTCTAGTATCTGTACCCCGTTATCACCCAAGGCGGCGATCAGCACGTAAGTCACCCCGCCGATTACTACCGTGGTAATACTCTGCGGGCTACTTAGTTCCAGAGCGGGGGTATCGGTAAGGCTGGCGATCTGTTTGGCGGCCGCCGGATCGCTCACGTCTATCAACTGTACGCTATTGCCGCCGGACTCAGTAACCAGCAGATAGGTCTTACCGTTGATAACTACGGTCGTGACCGCGAGCGGGCCAGTAAAACCACCAGCCGTACCCAGCTCAAAACGCTGGACGGGGTCACTGGCATCGGCGCGCCCATCGACATAGACGGCGGCGGCGGTTGGGACGGGTTGATTGACATTATCGCCCGCTTGGGTGTTCGCGCCTAAACGAATGCCCGCGGTTAACCCCGCGGTGTCGAGTATGCTGTAGGGCGTTTGTAGCGCGAGAGTCGGCGGGATAGCGTAGATAAAATCATCTTCATCCAGGTCATCCTTCAAGACCCCGGTCAGGGTGATGGTGCCGGTAGGGGTGGTAATCACCGCGTTACCGTTCACATCTCGGGTTGCGCGCTTTACAGCATCCAGATCGGTAAAGCCAGCAATTCTAAATAAGTATATTTTATCGGTGCCGGTGGTAAAATCGACAATGGTGTCTGCGCCATGACCGGGGGTAAAGGAAAAGGCATCATTACCCATGCCGCCGATTAAGGTGTCATCACCGGCGCCGCCTTCGAATATGTTGTCATTCCCATCACCAACCAGTACATCGTTATGCGCCGAGCCAATCAGGTTTTCGATGCTGGTGAGCACATCGCCCTCGGCATCGCTCCCGACTTGTGCGCCGCGCCCCTTGTTCAGGTTGACATACACGCCGGTCACGCCCGTGACTTCGGTCGCCAGCCCGTGGGCTGCATCCGCCGCTACGATGTACGCCGCACCCGCCGCTACCGCCGCCGTATACGAGACCGTATCTATACCCGCACCGCCGTCAATGGTATCGGCCCCCGCGCCGCCGTCGAGCGTGTCATTGCCCGCACCGCCGGTTAAGGTGTCATCACCCGCGCCGCCTTCAAGGCGGTTGGCATTGGCATCGCCGGTGAGCGTGTCGGCGTAGCGTGAGCCGATAAGGTTCTCGATATTGACGAGTACATCGCCCTGGGCATGACCGCCCGCATTATTGGTATTGTCGGATAAATCCACGGTAACGCCGACACCGGAGTTGGCATAATGCACGGTATCTATGCCGCCTTGACCATTGAAGTTTTCATGGCCCGCGGTGGCCGTGTAGGGATTATCCTCCGCATCGCCGATGAAGCTGTGGACGTGATGGGCATTACTGGCGGCAATGGCCGCGCTATTGGTCGCGGCATCATGACCTGCAGCATCTTTGATAGTGCCGCCGCTTAAGTCGATATTCGCATTGACGGCAATGCCATCGATATCGGTGTCGTCATCGGCGACAGTGTAGCGAAAGACCAGCGTGGTCGTGCCATTGCCGCTGTGATAACTGGCCTCGCGGGTGTTGCCGCCAACCTCGACCTCGATAGTTGGCGTGCCGCCCATGGTATCGACCACCACCGCCTCGTTATAGGTCACCGTGATGTCGATGTTGTTGCCAGTGATGTAGGTGTTATCAGGGCCGGCAGCGTTCACCGTGGTGGTGGTGATGGTCGGGGCTGTGGTGTCGACCTTGTGCTGGTCATTGTCTGCCACGGCCGCATGGATAAGGTCGGCAGGGTTACCGGCGACATCTTTGATAGTGCCGCCGCTTAAGCCAAGCGCATCGGCATTGATGCTGATACCATCGGCATCGGTATCACCGTCTTGTACCTCGTATTGGAACACCAACGCGGTGGCGGTAGAGGAACCGGCTATATAGCTGGCCTGGCGGGTGTTGCCGCCGATAACAATTTCTATGGTTGGCGTGCCGGTGACAACGACATCCTCGCTAAAGGTCACCGTTATCTCTATGGTCTCGCCTGCTATGTAAATACCATCACCCGCATCAGAGCTAATCGTGGTGCCGGTGATAGTCGGGGCTGTGGTGTCTATGGTCAAGTTAAAGGCATCACTGGGGACGCTGGCGGCGGTGACAATGTCATTGCCATCCACCGCCACCACGCGGGCGGTCAAAACCGCATTCCCCTCGGGCAAGGCGGACGGGGTGTAGGTCCAGGCCTGGCCGACCGTTACCGCCGTGCCGAGTAATACGCCGTTGTTGTATATCTGCACCTCTTGACCGGCGACCAGGGCCGCGGTGATGGTGCCGCTTAAGGTCGGGGTGGCATCGTTGGTGATGTCGTTCGTGCGTAAAGGTAAAACAACAGGCGGATTTAGCACCACGCCCACCGTCCCCACATTGTCGGTGACGGCGGTAATCTCGGCGGTGGTGCCCAAGGGCGGTAATTGCGCATCGACTTGTTTAGTGAGGTCGGGGTCAACGGTTGTATGGGCAAGGGTGGCATCATTACCGGCCGTGTCTTTGATCGTGGCACCGACAGGCAATACAATGTTTCTGGTCGTGATGCTGATGCCATTGTTGTCGGAGTCATTCAATACTACGGTGTAGCTAAAAACCAGTTGGGTGTTGTCAACACTACTACGGACATAGTTGGCCTGTTCGTTCGTGCCGCCAATATTGATGAAGATATGCGGCACGCCGACCACTGTGACTGCTTCATTAAAGGTCAGCGTGATTTCAATCGGCTCACCGGTATTAAAGGTATTACCTACATTTGGACTATTGATGGCAATACCCGTTACCGATGGGGGCGTGGTGTCGACCTTGTGCTGGTCATTGTCTGCCACGAGTCCATGGTTGAGGGTGGCAGGGTTACCGGCGATGTCGGTAATCGTGCTACCACCGCTTAAGCTAAGCGCATTGGCATTGATACTAATACCGTCCGCATCGTTATCACCGGCTTGTACCTCGTATTGGAAGGTCAGCACTCTGCCGCCCGTGCCACTGTGATAACTGGCCTGGACGGTGTTGCCGCCGATGACGATGCCTATGGTTGGCGTGCCGGTTACAACGACATCCTCGCTAAAGGTCACCGTTATCCTAATAAAATCGCCTGCTATGTAAATGTCATCACCCGCATCAGAGCTAATCGTTGGCACACCCGTGATAGTCGGGGCCGTGGTGTCGACCTTGTGCTGGTCATTGTCTGCCACGAGTCCATGGGCAAGGGTGGCCGGGTTACCGGCGATGTCGGTAATCGTGCTACCACCGCTTAAGCTAAGCGCATCGGCATTGATGCTGATACCATCGGCATCGGTATCACCGGCTTGTACCTCGTATTGGAACACCAACGCGGTGGCGGTAGAGGAACCGGCTATATAGCTGGCCTGGCGGGTCACACCACCAATGCGAATACCTATTGATGGCGTACCGGTGACAACGACATCCTCGCTAAAGGTCACCGTTATCCTAATAAAATCGCCTGCTATGTAAGTATTATCAGGACCCGCATCAGAGCTAATCTCCATGGTGGTGACGGTGGGGGCCGTGGTGTCGACCCGATGGGCGTTATTGTCTGCCACGAGTCCATGGGCAAGGGTGGCAGGGTTACCGGCGGCATCTTTGATGGTGCCACCGCTTAAGCTAAGCGCATCGGCATTGATGCTGATACCATCGGCATCGGTATCACCGTCTTGTACCTCGTATTGGAACACCAACGCGGTGGCGGTAGAGGAACCAGCTATATAGCTCGCCTGGCGGGTGTTGCCGCCGATGACGATGCCTATGGTTGGCGTGCCGGTGACAACGACATCCTCGTTAAAGGTTACCGTTATCTCTATGGTCTCGCCTGCTATGTAAGTATTATCCGTACCCGCATCAGAGCTAATCGTTGGCGCACCCGCGATAGTCGGGGCTGTGGTGTCTATGGTCAAGTTAAAGGCCGCACTGGGGACGCCGATTGCGGTTAAAGCGCCATCGCCATCCACCGCCACCACTTGGGCGCGAAAACTCGGTGTCGCACCATCGGCAAGCGCGCTTGTCAGTGTATACGTCCAGACCATGCTGGCACCCAGGGTGGCCGCATCGATCGTGTGCAACAAGGTAGCACCATTGTATATCCGTATGACTTCATTGGCTTCCAGCGATGCACTGATGGTGCCGCTTAAGGTCGGGGTGGCATCGTTGGTGATGTCGTTCGTGCGTAAAGGTAAAACAACAGGTGGGTTTAGCACCACGCCCACCGTCCCCACATTGTCGGTGACGGCGGTAATCTCGGCGGTGGTGCCCAAGGGCGGTAATTGCGCATCGACTTGTTTAGTGAGGTCGGCAGCAACGGTTGTATGGGCAAGGGTGGCATCATTACCGGCCGTGTCTTTGATCGTGGCACCGTTTAATACAATGTCGGTGGTCGTGATGCTGATGCCATTGTTGTCGGAGTCATTCAATACTACGGTGTAGCTAAAAACCAGTTGGGTGGTGCCATTGCCACTTTCATAGTCGGCCTGTTTGTTCGTGCCGCCAATATTGATGAAAATATGCGGCACGCCGACCACTGTGACTGCTTCATTAAAGGTCAGCGTGATTTCAATCGGCTCACCGGTATTAAAGGTATTACCTACATTTGGACTATTGATGGCAATACCCGTTACCGATGGGGGCGTGGTGTCGACCTTGTGCTGGTCATTGTCTGCCACGAGTCCATGGTTGAGGGTGGCAGGGTTACCGGCGGCATCTTTGATGGTGCCACCGCTTAAGCTAAGCGCATCGGCATTGATACTGATACCGCCCGCATCGTTATCACCGTCTTGTACCTCGTATTGGAAGGTCAGCACTCTGCCGCCCGTGCCACTGTGATAACTGGCCAGCTTGGGAGCACCGCCGCCGATGACGATGCCTATGGTTGGCGTGCCGGTTACAACGACATTCTCGCTAAAGGTCACCGTTATCCTAATAAAATCGCCTGCTATGTAAATGTCATCACCCGCATCAGAGCTAATCGCTGGCACACCCGTGATAGTCGGGGCCGTGGTGTCTACGCGGTGGGCGTTATTGTCTGCCACGAGTCCATGGGCAAGGGTGGCCGGGTTACCGGCGATGTCGGTAATCGTGCTACCACCGCTTAAGCTAAGCGCATCGGCATTGATGCTGATACCATCGGCATCGGTATCACCGGCTTGTACCTCGTATTGGAACACCAACGCGGTGGCGGTAGAGGAACCGGCTATATAGCTGGCCTGGCGGGTCACACCACCAATGCGAATACCTATTGATGGCGTGCCGGTGACAACAACATCCTCGCTAAAGGTCACCGTTATCCTAATAAAATCGCCTGCTATGTAAGTATCATCTGCACCCGCATCAGAGCTAATCGCTGGTACACCCGTGATAGTCGGGGGCGTGGTGTCGACCCGATGGGCGTTATTGTCTGCCACGAGTCCATGGGTGAGGGTGGCAGGGTTACCGGCGGCATCTTTGATGGTGCCACCGCTTAAGCTAAGCGCATCGGCATTGATGCTGATACCATCGGCATCGGTATCACCGTCTTGTACCTCGTATTGGAACACCAACGCGGTGGCGGTAGAGGAACCGGCTATATAGCTGGCCTGGACGGTGTTGCCGCCGATGACGATGCCGATGGTTGGCGTGCCGGTGACAACAACATCCTCGCTAAAGGTCACCGTTATCCTAATAAAATCGCCTGCTATGTAAGTATTATCACCACCCGCATCAGAGCTAATCGCTGGCACACCCGTGATAGTCGGGGCTGTGGTGTCTATGGTCAAGTTAAAGGCCGCACTGGGGACGCCGATTGCGGTTAAAGCGCCATCGCCATCCACCGCCACCACTTGGGCGGTAAAACTCGGTGTCGCACCATCGGGCAAGGCGGACGGGGTGTACGTCCAGGCCATGCTGGCACCCAGGGTGGCCGCATCGATCGTGTGCAACAAGGTAACACCATTGTATATCCGTATGACTTCATTGGCTTCCAGCAATGTACTGATGGTGCCGCTTAAGGTCGGGGTGGTGTCGTTAGTGGTATTGCCGCTGACCAAGTCGTCTTGCACGGGGTCAACATTATCCTCGGCAGCATCTATGGTGACGGTGGTGTTCAGTCGCGGTAATTGCGCATCGACCTGTTTATTGGAGTCGGCAGCAACGGTTGTATGGGCAAGGGTGGCATCATTACCGGCGGTATCTTTGATTGTGGCACCGTTTAATACAATGTCGGTGGTCGTGATGCTGATGCCATTGTCATCCTTGTCGCCGACCACGGGGCTGTAGCTAAAAACCAGTTGGGTGGTGCCATTGCCACTTTCATAGTCGGCCTGTTTGTTCGTGCCGCCAATATTGATGAAGATATGCGGCACACCGACCACTGTGACTGCTTCATTAAAGGTAAGCGTGATTTCAATCGGCTCACCGGTATTAAAGGTATTACCTACATTTGGACTATTGATGGCAATACCATCTCTATTGACCGATGGGGCCGTGGTGTCGACCTGGTGGGTATTACTGTCTGCCACGAGTCCATGGGCAAGGGTGGCAGGGTTACCGGCGATGTCGGTAATCGTGCTACCACCGCTTAAGCTAAGCGCATTGGCATTGATACTAATACCGCCCGCATCGGTATCACCGTCTTGTACCTCGTATTGGAAGGTCAGCACTCTGCCGCCCGTGCCACTGTGATAACTGGCCAGCTTGGGAGCACCGCCGCCGATGACGATGCCTATGGTTGGCGTGCCGGTTACAACGACATTCTCGCTAAAGGTCACCGTTATCCTAATAAAATCGCCTGCTATGTAAATGTCATCACCCGCATCAGAGCTAATCGCTGGCACACCCGTGATAGTCGGGGCCGTGGTGTCTACGCGGTGGGCGTTATTGTCTGCCACGAGTCCATGGGCAAGGGTGGCCGGGTTACCGGCGATGTCGGTAATCGTGCTACCACCGCTTAAGCTAAGCGCATCGGCATTGATGCTGATACCATCGGCATCGGTATCACCGGCTTGTACCTCGTATTGGAACACCAACGCGGTGGCGGTAGAGGAACCGGCTATATAGCTGGCCTGGCGGGTCACACCACCAATGCGAATACCTATTGATGGCGTGCCGGTGACAACAACATCCTCGCTAAAGGTCACCGTTATCCTAATAAAATCGCCTGCTATGTAAGTATCATCTGCACCCGCATCAGAGCTAATCGCTGGTACACCCGTGATAGTCGGGGGCGTGGTGTCGACCCGATGGGCGTTATTGTCTGCCACGAGTCCATGGGTGAGGGTGGCAGGGTTACCGGCGGCATCTTTGATGGTGCCACCGCTTAAGCTAAGCGCATCGGCATTGATGCTGATACCATCGGCATCGGTATCACCGTCTTGTACCTCGTATTGGAACACCAACGCGGTGGCGGTAGAGGAACCGGCTATATAGCTGGCCTGGACGGTGTTGCCGCCGATGACGATGCCGATGGTTGGCGTGCCGGTGACAACAACATCCTCGCTAAAGGTCACCGTTATCCTAATAAAATCGCCTGCTATGTAAGTATTATCACCACCCGCATCAGAGCTAATCGCTGGCACACCCGTGATAGTCGGGGCTGTGGTGTCTATGGTCAAGTTAAAGGCCGCACTGGGGACGCCGATTGCGGTTAAAGCGCCATCGCCATCCACCGCCACCACTTGGGCGGTAAAACTCGGTGTCGCACCATCGGGCAAGGCGGACGGGGTGTACGTCCAGGCCATGCTGGCACCCAGGGTGGCCGCATCGATCGTGTGCAACAAGGTAACACCATTGTATATCCGTATGACTTCATTGGCTTCCAGCAATGTACTGATGGTGCCGCTTAAGGTCGGGGTGGTGTCGTTAGTGGTATTGCCGCTGACCAAGTCGTCTTGCACGGGGTCAACATTATCCTCGGCAGCATCTATGGTGACGGTGGTGTTCAGTCGCGGTAATTGCGCATCGACCTGTTTATTGGAGTCGGCAGCAACGGTTGTATGGGCAAGGGTGGCATCATTACCGGCGGTATCTTTGATTGTGGCACCGTTTAATACAATGTCGGTGGTCGTGATGCTGATGCCATTGTCATCCTTGTCGCCGACCACGGGGCTGTAGCTAAAAACCAGTTGGGTGGTGCCATTGCCACTTTCATAGTCGGCCTGTTTGTTCGTGCCGCCAATATTGATGAAGATATGCGGCACACCGACCACTGTGACTGCTTCATTAAAGGTAAGCGTGATTTCAATCGGCTCACCGGTATTAAAGGTATTACCTACATTTGGACTATTGATGGCAATACCCGTTACCGATGGGGGCGTGGTGTCGATGGTGATGGGGGCGGCATTGCTGCCGACATCAACCGACCTATTACCGGCCGCATCGGTTTGGCGGACTTGTATATGACCTGCGTTATAGGTGGTGTTGGCGGTGCCAAGGCTGAAGGTGGTGCCCGTGCCGTCTTGCCAGACGGGCGTGCCATCATTGCCATTGATTGTATATTCCCAGGTCGCACCCGCTTCAAGACCCGTGACCGTGATGGTCGGGTTGCTGGTGATGCCGTCATCAGCGGCCGTGTCGGTAAAGGTGATCTCCGGGTTATCCGGGGGCGTGGTGTCTATGGTGATGGGGGCGGTGCTGCTGCCCACGCCAGATACATTACCCGCCACATCGGTCTGGCGTACCTGTATATCACCTCGCACGTAGGTGGTGTTGGCGGTGCCGAGGCTGAAGGTGTTGCCCGTGCCGTCTTGCCAGACGGGCGTGCCATCATTGCCATTGATTGTATACTCCCAGGTCGCACCCACTTCAAGACCCGTGACCGTGACAGTCGGGTCGTTGGTGCGGTTGTCACCTGCTGTGCCTGTGTCGGTAAAGGCGATACCCGGGGGCAAGGCCTCGGTGTCGATGGTGATGACCTGGTCGTATTGATAGATGGACTCATTACCGGCCGTGTCGGTTTGTTTTATGCGGATAGTATTGGCGTTATAGGTCTTATTGGCGTTGCCAAGGCTGAAGGTACCGTTGCCGCCTGCACCCACCACACCGCCACCGGTAAACGTGCCGCCATCGATTGAATACGCCCAGGTCGCACCCACTTCAAGGTTTGCGACATTGATGCTCGGGTTATTGGTGATGCGGTCATCATCAGCCGTGCCCGTGTCGCGGGTCAAGGCTACTCTCGGATCATCCGGGGGCGTGGTGTCGATGGTTATGGCTCGGTCGTATGTATAGATGGACTCATTACCGGCCGTGTCGGTTTGTTTTATGCGGATAGTATTGGCGTTATAGGTCTTATTGGCGTTGCCAAGGCTGAAGGTACCGTTGCCGCCTGCACCCACCACACCGCCACCGGTAAACGCGCCGCCATCGATTGAATACGCCCAGGTCGCACCCACTTCAAGGTTTGCGACATTGATGCTCGGGTTATTGGTGATGCGGTCATCATCAGCCGTGCCCGTGTCGCGGGTCAAGGCTACTCTCGGATCATCCGGGGGCGTGGTGTCGATGGTTATGGCTCGGTCGTATGTATAGATGGACTCATTACCGGCCGTGTCGGTTTGTTTTATGCGGATAGTATTGGCGTTATAGGTCTTATTGGCGTTGCCAAGGCTGAAGGTACCGTTGCCGCCTGCACCCACCACACCGCCACCGGTAAACGTGCCGCCATCGATTGAATAGGCCCAGGTCGCACCCACTTCAAGGTTTGCGACATTGATGCTCGGGTTATTGGTGATGCGGTCATCATCAGCCGTGCCCGTGTCGCGGGTCAAGGCTACGGTCGGATCATCCGGGGGCGTGGTGTCGATGGTGATGGCCTGGTCGTATGTATAGATGGACTCATTACCGGCCGTGTCGGTTTGTTTTATGCGGATAGTATTGGCGTTATAGGTCTTATTGGCGTTGCCAAGGCTGAAGGTACCGTTGCCGCCTGCACCCACCACACCGCCACCGGTAAACGCGCCGCCATCGATTGAATACGCCCAGGTCGCACCCACTTCAAGGTTTGCGACATTGATGCTCGGGTTATTGGTGATGCGGTCATCATCAGCCGTGCCCGTGTCGCGGGTCAAGGCTACTCTCGGATCATCCGGGGGCGTGGTGTCGATGGTTATGGCTCGGTCGTATGTATAGATGGACTCATTACCGGCCGTGTCGGTTTGTTTTATGCGGATAGTATTGGCGTTATAGGTCTTATTGGCGTTGCCAAGGCTGAAGGTACCGTTGCCGCCCACTGCTACCGTGCCGACTTCGGTAAACGTGCCGCCATCGATTGAATAGGCCCAGGTCGCACCCACTTCAAGGTTTGCGACATTGATGCTCGGGTTGCTGGTGATGCGGTCATCAGCAGCCGTGCCCGTGTCGCGGGTCAAGGCTACGGTCGGATCATCCGGGGGCGTGGTGTCGATGGTTAAGGTAAAGGCATCACTGCGGTCGCCGACTGCGGTTAAAGCGCCATCGCCATCCACCGCCACCACTTGGGCGCGAAAACTCGGTGTCGCACCATCGGCCAAGGCGGACGGGGTGTACGTCCAGGCTTGGCTACCGGCGACGGTAATGGTCGCCGTGCCGAGTAATACGCCATTGTTGTATATCCGTACCTCTTGATTAGTGGCGGCATCTAGTGGCGCACTGATGGTGCCGCTTAAGGTCGGGGTGGTGTCGTTAGTGGTATTGCCGCTGACCAAGTCGTCTTGCACGGGGTCAACATTATCCTCGGCAGCGTCTATGGTGGCGGTGGTGACCAGTCGCGGTAATTGCGCATCGACTTGTTTAGTGAGGTCGGGGCCAACGGTTGTATGGGCAAGATTGGCATCATTACCGGCCGTGTCTTTGATTGTGGCACCGTTTAATACAATGTCGGTGGTCGTGATGCTGATGCCATTGTCATCGCTGTCGCCGACCACGGGGCTGTAGCTAAAAACCAGTTGGGTGGTGCCATTGCCACTTTCATAGTCGGCCTGTTTGTTCGTGCCGCCAATATTGATGAAGATATGCGGCACACCGACCACTGTGACTGCTTCATTAAAGGTAAGCGTGATTTCAATAGGCTCACCGGTATTAAAGGTATTGCCTACATTTGGACTATTGATGGCAATACCATCTCTATTGACCGATGGGGCCGTGGTGTCGATGGTGATGGGGGCGGCATTGCTACCGACATCGACCGACGTATTACCGACCGCATCGGTCTGGCGGACTTGTATATGACCTTGCGCGTAGGTGTTGTCGTCGGTGCCAAGGCTGAAGGTGGTGCCCGTGCCATCGTCCCAATTACTGCCGTCATCCGTTGAATACTCCCAGGTCGCACCATCTTCAAGACCCGTGATCGTGATGGTCGGGTTGCTGGTGATGCCGTCATCAGCGGCCGTGTCGGTAAAGGTGATCTCCGGGTTATCCGGGGGCGTGGTGTCGACCCGATGGGTGTTACTGTCTACTACCGCACCATGGGTGAGAGTGGCATTGTTACCCGCGATGTCGGTAATCGTGCCACCGTTTAAGTCAAGATTGCCCCGAACAATACTAATACCGCCCGCATCGTTGTCACCGGCTTGTACCTCGTATTGGAATACCAGCTCGGTGGTGCCATTGCCACTTTCATAGCTGGCTTGGCGGGGGTTGCCACCCATGTTGATGCTGATGGTTGGCGTGCCCGTTACGATGACATCCTCATCAAAAGTTACCGTTATCTTAATAACATCGCCTGCCTTGTAAGTATTATCCGTACCGGCATTAGAGCTAATCGCTGGCACACCCGTGATAGTCGGTGCCGTGGTGTCTATGGTAATCAACGTGGTCGTGCCCACGCGTGATCTATTACCGGCCGCATCAGTTTGCCGTACCTGTATCGCACCCGCTTCGTAGCTGGGGTTGGTTAGCTCAAAGCTCGTACCCGTGCCTGGGTTCCAGTTCGTGCCGCTGTCTGTTGAATACTCCCAAGTGGCACCATCTTCAATGTTTCTAACCGTCATCGTCGGATCGGAAGTAATACCATCAGCGATGTTAGTGTCATCGGCCAAGGCCAGACCAGGTGCCGATGGCGCGCGGGTGTCGATGGTCAAGGTAAAGGTGGCGGGGACACCAAAGGTGTTGCTGTCTGTATTGACTACCTGAACGCGATAGCTGGCAGTCGCACCATGACCCAAGGCCGGGGTTTGTGTGTATGTCCAGTTCTGACCATCTACGGTGGCCGTGCCGAGTAATACGCCATTGTTGTAAACTTGTACGACTTCATTGGTGGCCAGGTCTACGCTAATGGTACCGCTTAAGGTCGGGGTGGTGTCATTGGTGGTATTGCCAGTGTCTAAATCCGTTGGGGAAGCAAGTACGTCCGCGGCATTGCTGCCAACATTATCCGCAGCTCCTGTAATCTGGACGGTCGTGGTGATCACATCCGCCGTGGTCGTGGTGTCAACCGCCTTAGTCGCATCGGCGGCAACGGCATCATGGGTGAGGATGGCAGGGTTACCCGCGATGGTGGTGGCATCATTCCCCGCGATGTCTTGGATGGTGCCGCCGTTTAAGTTAAGACTGTTCTCGGCAATACTGATGCCGCCCGGGGTATCATCACCGGTTTGTACCTGGTATTGGAACACCAACGTCTTGCTGCCCGTGCCGCTTTTATAGTCGGCCTGGACGGTATTGCCGCCGATGACGATGCCTATCCATGGCGTGCCGGTGACAACAACATCCTCACTAAAAGTCACTGTGATGGTGATGACCTCATTCGCCACAAACGCTGTGCCTGAGGCTGGATTGCTAATGGTCACCGTGCTGATGGTTGGGGGCGTGTCGTCAACAGTCAGTTCAATATCGGGCTCACCATTACCGTCATCATCGGCTATACCTGCTTCCTCCGCACCATCCTCCAGACGCTTGGCAGCATCAGGCGACAAGCCCTCTTCAGTTATTTCATCTACCAAGTCTTCCAGGACTTCGCCCGTTGTTTTTGACTCGCCTCCTCTTACACCCGATTCTACACCCGAAATGGCCGCCAGTGCCTTGCCGTATTCGTTGGCGGCATCGTCACCCGTCGTTGGCTTGCCGTCTTTATCCACTGTCAGCTTGACCGGGCTCGATACCAGGTCATCAGCATCGGCTGTGTCATCATCACCCGTGATACCAAAGGACTTGGCTACCGCGGCCTGTTGCGCGACAACGGCTTCGGGAGTGATGTCCGTGATGCTGGTTGCAGAGGCACCGTTATCACCACCGGCAAGACCAACCTTGCGCGTGGCAAGCTCGGTTAAAGAATTGATGTTGACCGTCTTGGTTGCACCCGCTGCCGGGGCCTGGGTAATCACCCGCAAGTCGCTGGTCAAGTCTTTATCTGCATTCGTTGCTTCGTCTCGATAGTCGGCGGCGGCATTCTCGTCTACGACCTTAATCAGGATAAGGCCGTCATAGGCGCGGGTGATGGTGACCGTGTAGGTGCCATCATCATTGACCTTGGTCGTGCCGAGTGCTGTGCCATCGGCCGCATACACGGTCACTTCCAGACCATGGCCAGCAATCACTGGACCGGCCGTGACAGTGCCGCTTACGGTAAAGCCGGGGACGGTCTCGGTCTCGGTGGACGTGACGGTTTTGGTAAAACCCTTAGCATCAGTGTAGGTGACGGCAACCCGTAGCTGCTGGCCTTGGTCAGTACTAGCGACAGTGTAAGTGGCTTGGTCCGCACCCGTGATAGGGTTCCAGGTGTTGCCATTGGTGGAGCGTTGCCATTGATAGCTAAACTCGCCATCCCCATTGCCATCGGGGTCGTCGGTGGCCGTGGTAGCTGTGAGTTGTTGACCGACTGCCGGGGTGCCGTCTATCGCAAAGGTCGCATCGCCACTATTCCCGGCCGCTTTACTGCTGTCGCTACTCCCACCGCCCGAGACGGCGAAACCGACCGCACCCAGTAAGGCCACGGCACCCGCTAATCCCGCACTACGATCGAGGCCGCCATCACTGCTT
Source organism: uncultured Gammaproteobacteria bacterium (assembly GCA_951812995.1). GTDB lineage: Bacteria > Pseudomonadota > Gammaproteobacteria > Eutrophobiales > Eutrophobiaceae > UBA7359. The sequence goes on from CATOTD010000003.1 coordinate 196,737, forward strand.
GTAGTTGCCGTTTCAGCACTTGTGTCGCTGGCTACTGCTTCGGCGGTCGTCTCGGCCACTGCTTCGGTTGTCGTCTCGGCCGTGGCGGTTGCTTGGGCGGTCGTCTCGGTCGCGGCGGCTTCTTGGGCCGCTGTTGCTGCTACTATCTCTTGGCCAAGTTGCTGATTCAATATATCTTCAAGCTCGCTGTTGCCTGTAGCCAATGCCAGCAGTGCTTGCAACGCACCTTGGTCATGGGCCTGGGCATAGATAAAGATACTGCCGTCACTCAAGGCCGTACCCTGGGTGGCGGGGGTGATGACATACTCGCCATTGTCATCTGCGCTGTCTTGATGATGCGGCAAGGCGACCTGGCAGGATGTCGCATCATCAACACAGACCGTGTAGAAGTCTTCAAGAATGACGACCGTACCATCGGCGTATTGCAGAACCAAGTCGTCACCTTCACGCATGACCAGGACATTGGCCTTGAGCGTGAGATTGTCTATATCGCTGATACGGTACTGATGACCCGCTTCGGTCTGGATGCGGTTGGTATTACCGTTTATGGGGTTGATGATGACGGGTTTAGTTGGCACGGGTGTTCTCCATGATGCTTGATTATTAAATAAGTTTAATGGCTAACATGTTTGGTAACTTAACTGCCCTTAATGATGCTACAGCTATCGCTTGTCTGTCAATAGACAATCTTTGTGATTAGACAACAATACTGAGGCGGGCGGTCGCCCACTGATGACACGGCTTCAAGCAAGGTCTGTAGGCAAACTTTATATCCTTGCTACCTTGCTACCTTGCTATCTGCCAGCCGCCGACAAGGAAGTCAGCCTCGGTCGCGCCTTTGAGGCGGTCATCATCGCCAGCGTTTTTGGGCTTGGCCAAGCCGACCGACCCCTATATTAAAAAATAGGCCGCACATCAACCGCCTTAAATCACCGAAAAATAATCGGTGAAAGTGGCATCGCTTATCAGCGTATGATCGATGTTTTGGATAGTCATGTAGACCAAGGTGTGATCGTCTGCGCTGACGATATTGGCATGGTCACCGTTATCTGCCACCGCCAGATTCAGGGCGGCCAAGGTGTTCTCAAGGCCAGTCACGGTATCTATTTGAATGCGGTCGTTCTGGCCCGTGTTAAAGTCGGTGATGATGTCGGTATCTGCGGCCAGCGCATTGGTATCCAGTACAAACCTATCCGCACCCGCACCGCCGGTTAAGGTGTCGATGCCCGCACCGCCTTCGAGGCGGTTGGCATTCGCATCGCCGGTTAAGGTGTCGGCTTGGGCGGAGCCGATGAGGTTTTCGATGTTGAGCAAGACATCGTCCGCCGCCCAGCCCTTGGCGTTCTGCGTATTGTCGGACAAGTCTACCGTGACACCAGCATCAGACTGGTCATAGCTCACGGTATCTACACCGCCCTTACCATCGATAAGGTCGGCGTTAGCGGTGGCGGCGTAGCTAAGACCAGCATCATCGCCAATAGTCGCGCCGCTATTGAAGTTCACGCTGTGTACCACTGCGGTGGAGGGGTTACCGTCAAGGTCGGTGAGCACGATCGAAAATTCGCGCACGCGGTCGGTGGCATCCGCCACATTGGTATTGTCATAGCGCAAGGCGGCGAGGATGGCTTCAACCTCTATGGTCGTGAGTTCGCTGTTGTCGGTCTTGGTTACGGTAATGGTGTCGTCGGCATCCACCCAGGCAATATCGATGCCGGTGATACCGGCAATCGTGACATCGCTCAAGCTGGCATCGTTACCGCCGATGGCGAGGGTCAGGTCCACGCCCATGGCATTGCTACCATAGACCAGTTGTTCGTTGCTGTTATCCAGTCCCGTTGCGGTAATGGTGATGGTGCTAATCGTAGGAAATAGCGGCAGTTCAATGACCTGTACGCTGTCATCATTATAGGCACTGACCAGGGCGTAGGCACGGCCGTCGATGACCGTGGTGGTGATGTCCTCTGCACCATCCAATAAGGTGTTGGCATCCGCATTAGTAATCGTGCCTGCGGGCGTGGGCTTTTTCGGATCGGAGATGTCGATGATCTGTACCCCGTCATCAACGTAGGCGGCGACCAGGGCGTAGGTCTTGCCGGCTATCATCACCGTGGTGATGGCACGGGCACCATTCAATGCGGTAAATGGGCTATTCGCGTCCTGGTTATCATCGACAATCGCGGCCGTGGGCGTGGGCTTGTGCGGGTTGGAGATGTCGATGATCTGTACCCCATCATCCCAATAGGCGGCGACCAGGGCGTAGGTTTTGTCGGCTATCACCACCGTGGTGATGGCGATTGCGCCATCCAGGGCAGTGTAGGGTGTATTAGCATCCGCTGTGCTGTCAGTTATCGCGGCAACATGACTAGGGGCCGCAGGCGTTGTGATGTTGATAATCTGTACCCCGTTATCACCATAGGCAGCAACCAGCGCGTAGGTCTTGCCACCCACCACCACCGTGGTGATGGCGGTTGCGCCATTCAGTGTGGTGTAGGGGCTATCGGCATCTTTATTGTTGTCGACAATGGCCGCCGTGGCCGTGGGCATGGCGGGGTCGGAGATGTCGATAATCTGTACCCCGTCATCCCAATAGGCGGCGACCAGGGCGTAGGTCGCATCGCCAATATTCACCGTGGTGATGCCCTGGGCACCATCCAGGGCGGTGAATGTAGCCCCATCGGTGATGGCGACCGTGGGCTTGGGCTTGTTCGGGTTGCTAATGTCGATAATCTGTACCCCGTCATCGCCATCGGCGGCGACTAGCGCGTAGGTGCTAACACCGATCTTCACCGTGGTGATTGCATATGGGCTAACCAGTGCGACTGCGGTCTCGTCATCATCATCATCGCTAATCGAGGCCGTGGGTGTGGGCATGGCTGGTTTGGAGATGTTGAGTATCTGTACCTCGTCAAAAATCCAGGAAGTGACCAGGGCGTAGGGAATGCCGCCGATGACCACCGTGGTGATGGACTCTGGATTACTCAGCTTGATGTCGCCACCATTGTTTTCAATATTACCCCTCGCCACCAGGGCCTGTAAGGCAACATCATCGCCCGCCGTGGCCTTAGCTCCCAAGGCCACACCTGCGGTCAGTGCCGCATCGTCGAGTATGCTGTAGGTGGTTTTAAGTGCCAGGGACGACGGATCACTGCGTTCAGCGTAGATAAAATGATCGTCCGTCAACGCCCCTTTCAATATCCCTTCCAGCTTGATGGTGTTGCCTTTGCTGGTGGTAATGACTGTATTGCCATTGCCATCATCAACCGTTGCGTCCTGCACAGCTTTCAGGTTGGTAAAGCCAGGAATGGCGGAGAGATCTATTTTATTATTACCGGTGGTAAAATCAGTAATGGTGTCCGCGCCGTGACCTGCGGCAAAGACAAAGGTATCATCGTCCGCACCGCCCGTTAAGGTGTCATCCCCGGCCCCGCCAGTAAGCGTGTCATCCTCCGCCCCGCTGATAAGCGTGTCATCCCCGGCCCCGCCGTACAGGGTGTCATTGCCATCGGCGCCGTCGAGCCGATTGACATCCCGATCACCAATAAGCACATCGTTATGCGCCGAACCAATCAGGTTCTCGATGTCGATGAGCCTATCATCCGTGGCATCCGTGTTGCCAAGGGTCTGTGCCGTGCCTACCTTGTTCAGATTGACATACACGCCAGTCACGCCCGCAACCGCAGTCGCCAGCCTGTTGACTGCATCCGCCGCCACGATGTACGGCGCAACTTCTGTCGCATTCTCATACGAGGCGGTATCCGTGCCTGCGCCGCCGATAAGTGTGTCATTACCCGCGCCACCGATAAACGTGTCATTATCCGCGCCGCCGATAAGCCAGTCATTGCCATCGCCGCCGTTGAGTGTGTCATCGCCCGCATCGCCGAAAAGCACGTCATCGCCATCACCGCCGTTTAAGGTATCGATGCCATCGCCGCCGTAGAGTGTGTCATCGCCCGTGCCGCCGTAGAGTGTGTCATCGCCCGCATCGCCGTTTAAGGTATCCGCATCGCCGCCGCCCATGAGGTGGTCATCACCCGCGCCGCCGTCCAGCCGATTGACCCCAGCATCGCCAATAAGCACATCGTCATGGATTGAGCCGATGAGATTTTCGATACTGGAGAGTGTATCGCCCCGTGCATCGGTCACCACGGTGTTGGTGGCATTGGTCGTCTGTGCATCGGCCTTGGTCAGATTGACATACACGCCGGTTATGGCTACATCAGCCGCAAGCCCGCTGTCTGCCGCTAACACGGTGTACGCCATACCGGTCGCTGCCGCCACCGCATACGAGGCCGTATCTATGTCATCGCCGCCGTCCAATGTGTCACCACCCGCGCCGCCATATAAAGTGTCATTGCCCGCGCCGCCGTTTAAGATATCAACACCCGCATCGCCGATAAGCGTGTCATCTCCCCCCTCGCCGTTTAAGGTATCACCGCCGCCGTTGCCAGCTAACTCATTAGCATTCGCATCGCCGGTTAGCGTGTCGGCATGGGTTGAGCCATCAATGTTTTCGATGTTGAGCAAAATATCACCCACTGCCCAGCCGCGGGCGTTCTGCGTATTGTCACCCAAGTTTACCGTAACACCCGCCAATGCCCCGGCATAGCTCACGGTATCGACACCGCCCTTGCCATCGATAATATCGGCGTTGGCGGTGATTTGGACACCTTGAAAGATCTCATCGGTGTCATCGCCAATGATCGCGCCGCTGTTGAAGTTCACGCGGTGTACCGTGGGGGTGGAGTCTAGCCCGTCCGCATCAGTCAACACGATCGAAAATTCGCGCACGCCATTGTTGGCGGTTTTTGGATCGGTATTGTCATAGCGCAAGGTAGCGAGGATGGCCTCGACCTCAATGGTCGTGAGCTCGCTGTTGTCGGTCTTGGTTACGGTAATGGTGTTCGCGGTATTATCCCAGACAATGTTAAGGCCGGTGATACCGGCAATCGTCACATCGCGGGCATCGTCATTGGCCGCCCCGCCTATCGCCAGTACCGTACCCGTACCATAGGCCAGTTGTTCGTTGCCATCGGTATCCAAGCCCGTTGCGGTAATCGTAATCGTGCTTATCGTTGCCGTCAGCGGCAGTTCGATGACCTGTACGCCGTCATCCCCATAAGCACTAACCAGGGCGTAGGCACGGCCGTCGATGACCGTGGTCGTGATGTCCTCTGCACCATGCAGTGCGGTATTGTCACCATCATCAGTAATCGCGGTCACCGCGATTGGGTTCTCGGGATCAGATATATCAATGATCTGTACCCCGCCATCATCATCGCTACCATAGGTGGTGCCCAGGGCGTAGGTCTTACCGGCGATGACTATGGTCGTGATACCGTATACGCCATCCAGTACGAAGCCATTTTGTTCATCGTAAATCGCGGTCGTGGGCGTGGGATTGTGTGGGTCGCTGATGTCGATAATCTGTACCCCGTCATCATTATTGGCGGTGACCAGCGCGTAGGTCTTGCCAGCGATCTTCACCGTGGTGATGGCGATTGCACCATCCAGGGCGGTCTTGTCACCATCATCAGTAATCGCGGCCGTGGGCGTGGGATCATCCGGGTCGGAGATGTCGATGATCTGTACCCCGTCATCATCATAGGCGGCGACCAGCGCGTAGGTCTTGCCGCCCACCACCACCGTGGTGATGGCGGTGGCACCCAACAGTGCGGTGTAGCCGCCCTCGCCATCGCTAATCGCAGCCGTGGGCTTGGGCTTGTTCGGGTCGGTGATGTCGATGATCTGTACCCCATCATCATCATAGGCGGCGACCAGCGCGTAGGTCGCATCGCTGATCTTCACCGTGGTGATGGCGCGCCCGCCACCGAGTGCGGTGTAGGGGCTATCCTCATCCTGGTTGTCATCAGTAATCGCGGCCGTGGGCTTAGGCATGGCGGGATTGGAGATGTCAATGATCTGTACCCTATCCTCACCCTCGGCGGCGACCAGGGCGTAGGTACGCGGCACACCGGTCGGGTCATCAATGACCACCGTGGTGATGGAATATGCGCCCTTAAGTGCGGTGTAGCCGCCTTTGTCATCGGTAATCGTGGCCGTGGGCATGGGATTGTCCGGATCGGAGATGTTGAGTATCTGTACCCCGTTACTATCATGGGCGGCGACCAGGGCGTAGGGAATGCCGCCGATGACCACCGTGGTGATGGACTCTGGAGACTCCAGCGCGGTGTCGTCGGTAATATTGCCCCTTGCCACCGGGGCCTGTAAGACGACATCATCGCCCGCCGTGGCCTTAGCTCCCAAGACCACACCCGTGGTCAATGCCGCATTGTTGAGTATGCTGTAGGGGGTTTGTAGTGCCAAGGTGGGCGGTATGGGGGCGTAGATAAAATCATCGTCCGTCAACGCCCCTTCCAAGACCCCAGTCAGCGTGATGGTGTTGCCAAGACGGGTGGTGATGACCGTGTTGCCATTGCCATCATCTTCTGTCACAGCCTGTACTGCGGCAAAGTTAGTTAAACCAACAATGGCAGACAGATCGATTATATTGTTACCGTTGGTAAAATCGGCAATGACATCTACACCATGACCTGGGGCAAAGACAAACCTATCCGCACCCGCACCGCCTTCAAGCACGTCATCGCCCATACCGCCGGTCAAGACATTGGCTTGTTTATCGCCAGTCAGTTCGTCGTTGTGGTCGGAGCCGATGAGGTTCTCAATATTGGTGAGCACATCGCCTTTAGCCCAGCCATTGGCATTATTGTTATTGTCGGACAAGTCCACGGTAACACCGGCATCAGAATTGGTATAGCTCACAGTATCTGTGCCACCTTGACCATCGAAGTGTTCATGACCCGCGGTGGCCGTGTAGGTATTAGCCCCCGCATCGCCGATAAAACTGTGGACGCGGTGGGCGTTACTGTCTACTACTGCCACATGGGTGAGGATGGCAGGGTTACCCGCAATGTCGGTAATGTTGCCCGTGATGGCATTGGCATCAATGCTGATACCATCGACATCGGTGTCCTCATCAACCACCGTATAACGAAAGACCAGCGTGGTCGGACTAGATAGCACACCCACATAGCGGATCTGTTTGGGCGTGCCGCCAATATCAATGCTGATCGTTGGCGCGCGGCCGATAATGCTGATCGCCTCATTAAAAGTGACCGTGATGATGATGTTGTCGCCAGTAACGTAGCTACCATTTGGGTTGGCATTGGGGGTAATCGCGATATTGTCTATGGTCGGGCGAGTGGTTTTGATCCTGATCTCACCTTCATTGCGGCCAGTATCGTCATTGCTATTAACAAGAGAGACATTGCCCGCCACATCGGTTTGGCGTACCTGTATACGGCCTACTGCATAAGTTCCATCGGCAAGGTTAAAGCTGTTGCCCATACCAGGTCTCCAGTTCCCGCCGCCATCAATCGAGTACTCCCAGGTGGCACCCGCTTCAATACCTGCGACATTGATGGTCGGGTTATTGGTGATGCCGTCATTGATCGTGATGGTGCCAGGGGTCAGGGCGAAAGCCGGAGCAGTCGGACTGGTGGTGTCGATGGTCAGGATAAAGGGCACACTGGTAGCACTGGCAGCGATGACATTACCGTCTCCATCCACCGCCACCACTTGGGCGCGAAAACTCGGTGTCGCACCATCGGGCAAGGCGGACGGGGTGTACGTCCAGGCCATGCTGGCACCCAGGGTGGCCGCATCGATCGTGTGCAACAAGGTAGCACCATTGTATATCCGTATGACTTCATTAGCATTCAAGGCCGCGGTGATGGTGCCGCTTAAGGTCGGGGTGGTGTCGTCCGTTACACCGTTGTTGGCCAAGTCATCTATCTTGCTACCAACATTATCCTCGGCAGCGTCTATGGTGACGGTGGTGTTCAGTCGCGGTAATTGCGCATCGACTTGTTTAGTGAGGTCGGGGCCAACGGTTGTATGGGCAAGGGTGGCATCATTACCGGCCGTGTCTTTGATCGTGGCACCGACAGGCAATACAATGTTTCTGGTCGTGATGCTGATGCCATTGTTGTCGCTGTCGCCGACCACGGGGCTGTAGCTAAAAACCAGTTGGGTGGTGCCATTGCCACTTTCATAGTCGGCCTGTTTGTTCGTGCCGCCAATATTGATGAAGATATGCGGCACACCGACCACTGTGACTGCTTCATTAAAGGTAAGCGTGATTTCAATAGGCTCACCGGTATTAAAGGTATTGCCTGCACGCGGTGTGTTGATGGCAATGCCCGTTACCGACGGGGCCGTGGTGTCATAGATGATTTGGGCATCATTGCTACCGACCTCCGATATATTGCCCGCCACATCGGTCTGGCGGACGCGGATGGCATTGGCGTTATAGGTGCCCTCGGCGGTGCCGAGGTTGAAGCTTGTGCCCGTGCCGTCTTGCCAGCTATCATTGTTGATGGAATACTCCCAGGTCGCACCCGCTTCAAGGTCGGTAACCGTGACAGTCCGGTTATTGGTGCGGTTGTCACCTACTGTGCCGGTGTCGGTAAAGGTGATGCCGGGGGGCAAGGCCTCGGTGTCGATGGTGATTGCCGTGGTCGTGCCCGCGCGTGATACATTACCGGCCGCATCGGTTTGGCGCACCTGAATATCATCCGCGTTGTAGGTGATGTTGGTACCTAGTTCAAAGGTGTTGCCCACGCCCTTTTTCCAGTCGGGCGTGCCATCATTGCCATTGATTGTATATTCCCAGGTCGCACCCGCTTCAAGACCCGTGACCGTGATGGTTGGGTTATTGGTAATGCGGTCGCTGGTATTGGTGCCCGTGTCGATAAAGGTGATGCCGGGGGGCAAGGCCTCGGTGTCTATGGTGATGGGGTTGGCATTGTTACCCGCGGTGGATTGATTGCCGGCCACATCGGTTTGGCGGACGCGGATGGCATTGGCGCTATAGGTGCCATCGTCGGTGCCGAGGCTGAAGGTTGTGCCCGTGCCAGCTCGCCAGTCGGGCGTGCCATCATTGCCATTGATTGTATATTCCCAGGTCGCACCCGCTTCAAGACCCGTGACCGTGATAGTCGGGTTGTTGCTGATGTTGTCGCTGGTATTGGTGCCCGTATCGATAAAGGTGATACCAGGGGGCAAGGCCTCGGTGTCGATGGTAATCTTCGTGGTCGTGCCCACGCGTGATCTATTACCCGCCGCATCGGTTTGGCGTACCTGAATATCACCCGCTTCGTAACTGGGGTTGGTTAGTTCAAAGGTGGTGTCCGTGCCTGGGTTCCAGTTCGTGCCGCTGTCTGTTGAGTACTCCCAAGTCGCACCTGCTTCAATATTCCTCACCGTCATAGTCGGATCGGAAGTAATACCATCAGCGATGTTAGTGTCATCGGCCAAGGCCAGACCAGGTGCCGATGGCGCGCGGGTGTCGATGGTCAAGGTAAAGGTGGCGGGGACACCAAAGGTGTTGGTGTCTGTATTGACTACCTGAATGCGATAGCTGGCAGTCGCACCATGACCCAAGGCCGGGGTTTGTGTGTACGTCCAGTTCTGACCATCTACGGTCGCCGTGCCGAGTAATACGCCATTGTTGTAAACCTGTACGACTTCATTGGTGGCCAGGGGCGCGCTAATGGTACCGCTTAAGGTCGGGGTGGTGTCGTTGGTGGTATTGCCCGTGTCTAAATCCGTTGGGGAAGCAAGTACGTCCGCGGCATTGCTACCAACATTATCCGCAGCCCCTGTAATCTCGACGGTCGTGGTGATCTCATCCGCCGTGGTCGTGGTGTCAACCGCCTTGTCGGTCGCGGCGGCAACGGCATCATGGTCACGGTTGGCATCATTGCCCGCAGTATCGGTGATCGTACCACCGTTTAAGTTAAGACTGTTCTCGGCAATACTGATGCCATCAGCATCGTTTTCACCGTCTTGCACGGTGTATTGAAAGGTCAGCGTGTCAGTGGCCGTGGTGCCACCGGTATAGCGCGCCGTGCGAGTGTTGGTGCCGATAAGAATGTCTATGGTCGGCGTGCCCGTTACGATGACATCCTCACTAAAAGTCACCGTGATGGTGATGACCTCATTCACCACAAACGCCGTGCCTGAGGCTGGATTGCTAATGGTCACCGCACTGATGGTTGGGGGCGTGTCGTCAACAGTCAGTTCAACATCGGTACTCGCACTCGTCGCACCATCCTCCAGACGCTTGGCAGCATCAGGCGACAAGCCCTCTTCAGTTATTTCATCTTTTAATTCATCAAGGGCTTCGCCCGTTGTTTTTGACTCGCCTTCTTCTACGCCCGAGACCGCCGCCAGTGCCTTGCCGTATTCGTTGGCGGCATCGTCACCCGTCGTTGGCTTGCCGTCTTTATCCACCGTCAGCTTGACCGGGCTCGATACCAGGTCATCAGCATCAGCTGTGTCATCATCACCCGTGATACCAAAGGACTTGGCAACCGCGGCTTGTGCATCGGTGACGGCTTCGGGAGTGATGTCCGTGATACTGGTTGCAGAGGCACCGTTATCACCACCGGCAAGACCAACCTTACGCGTGGCCAGCTCGGTCAAGGGGTTGATATTGGCCGTCTTGGTCGCACCCGCTGCCGGAGCCTCAACAATCACCCGCAAGTCGCTGGTCAGGTCTTTGTCTGCCTTCGTTGCTTCGTCTCGGTAGTCGGCGGCGGGGTTGGTGTCTATGACCTTAATCAGGATAAGGCCAGCATAGGCGCGGGTGATGGTGACCGTGTAGGTGCCATCATCATTGACCTTGGTCGTGCCAAGTTCGGTGCCATCGGCCGCATAGACAGTCACCGTCAACCCATCACCGGCAATCACCGGACCGGCCGTGACAGCACCGCTTACGGTAAAGCCGACGGGGGTGGGCGTGTCGCCGCCGCCATCACCACCCGCGGGTGTGGTAGCACCACTGCTACTGCCCCCACCACCCGCGGCAGCAACGCCACCGATTGCACCGAGTACGCCCAAGGCACCGAGTAGTGTCCCACTACCGATGCCGCCCTGGTCATCACCGCCGGTAGTCGTCTCGGCGGTTGTTGTCTCGGCGGTTGTTGTCTCGGCGGACATCATGACATCACCTGCAAGTTGTTGGTTCAATATATCTTCAAGCTCGCCGTTACCCGCGGCCAATGTCAGCAGTGCTTGCAACGCACCCTGGTCATGGGCCTGGACATAGATAAAGATACTCCCATCACTCAAGGCCGTGCCGCTTGTGGCGGGGGTGACGACATACTCGCCATTGTCATCTGCGCTGTCTTGATGATGCGGCAAGGCGACCTGGCAGGATGTTGAATCGTCAACACAGGCCGTGTAGAAGTCTTCAAGAATGACGACCGTGCCATCGGCGTAGTGCAGGACCAAGTCGTCCCCTTCACGCATGACCAGCACATTGGTCTTGAGCGTGAGATTGTCTATATCGGTGATGCGGTAATGGGTGCTGACCTCGGTCTGGATGCGGTTGGTATTGCCGCTTATGGGATTGATGACAACAGGCTTGGATGACATGGATGTTCCTCTGTGGTGGATTGTTAAACAGGTTTAATCGCTAACATGTTTGGTGTTTAAGTCTAGTGGCGCGTTGCCCTTAATGATGCTACAGCTATGGCTTGCCTGTCAACAGACAACCTTTGCAATTACACAACAATACTGAGGCGGGCAGTCGCCTCAATATTGATGTGGGTACGGGGTGATGATGAGGCTGTGTGTCGTAATCGCTGAACCTTTCCCGAACTCTGTGTAACTGCCGTTGGTTAAACGAAATTCTTTAGTCGGTCTTCGAATTCGATCATAAAGCGATTCATCGCTGGTTTCCAATATTTAATCGGCATAGTCCACTTCTTTGATGCATCTTGAATGGCCAGATAGATCACCTTTCTGGTAGCGTCATCGGTTGGAAACAACTTAAGGCAACCTCTATTAATGCAATCACTTTCCAATTTATTGGCTCAGAGAGGTTAAAAAAACCAATTTGATCCAAAAAGCCGGTAGTGTCCGTACAGCCCTGTTCTCGGCTTTACTTCGTTTTCAAGACGCACTGACCCGTTCCAGAAAGCATAAACGCCTCATGTTGTACCTTAGATTCATCAAGCCGATATGCATGTTTGTGCGCGTAATGCCAATGCAAGGAACCGCTTTGCGGTGTAAATTGCGCTGTGCTCCAAACACAGGTTCGACCCGACTACGAACTTTGGAGCGCGTGCGCTTACCTTGCGCCTTGAGAAACGCTACTTTTTCCTCTGACCGATAGGCACTGTCAGCCCAGACATCTTTACTGGTATTGCTGTCATCTGGCAGGTCGGCAAAAACCTGCGCGTCATGGACGCTGGCATCAGTGACCTGATAGTCACGAATCAACTTGTTGTCATGGTCTATCTGGCTGTGGTTCTTGTAAGCAAAATGGCGGCAGCTATGTTTCTTCGTCCAGCGGACAGGGACAGCGCCTGCCTTAATCCGTGCATTGTCTTCCCAACGGTTACGCGGCAACAGTGCCGGAATGATCGAGGAGGCAACTATCTGACCCTTGCGAGTGATATAAGCCGCCTGGTTCAACGACAACTGCTCAAACAACGATGCCATCAGACCCAGCGCCGCTAACCGATGCTTGAATGCCCAGCAGGTTTTGGTATCAGCGACTCGTTGCTGCCTAGCAAGACCCAGAAACTGCTGAAAACTGCAACGGTCTTCGATTTGGTATTCCAACTGAGCATCGCTAAGACCATACAGATTTTGCACAAGCAGTCCCTTGAACATCATCACTACGTTTGTTGGGCGTTGCCCGCCTGACGCTTACGTTGTTTCTCATGAACCTTGTTCAACAACGACCGAAAAGATCCCCAGTCAACCGTCTTTTCCAGTTCAGGCAGAGGATTACCCAACTGTTTGAGACGATAGTCTTGAAGATTAAACAGAGAACCGAAAATGTCATTGCTCATGGAAGTTTCTTTGTCAGTTTGGAAACTTCAACATTGTACCAAATAGAGTCATTAATAGATATCCCTTTACGTTTTTTGATAGCTTTCCTGATGACGCTGTTGAGCGATGCAATGGCGTTGGTGGTATAGATTGTCTTGCGCATGTCCTGCGGGTAATCAAACAGGGTGTTGAGGTTCTGCCAATGACTCTGCCAGGAACGGCTGGTCTTAGGGTATTTGGCATCCCATTCGTCACCAAAGACATCAAGCACCAACAGTGCTTCCGCCTCCGTAGCTGACGGGTAGATTTGCTACAAGTCGACTACAACCGCCTTGTAGTCCTTCCAGGTAACATACTGCATCGCGTGCCTGATCCTATGCACAATGCATCGCTAGATGCGGGTTTGCGGGTAGACGGTATTGATGAGATCAGGAAAACTCTTGAGTCCGTCAACACAGGCAATCAGGATGTCTCGTACACCGCGGTTATGAAGTTCGGTCAAGACATTGAGCCAGAACTTGGCACCTTCGTGCTCTGACAGCCACAGCCCTAAAAGCGCTTTGTGCCCGTCCAGGTTCACGCCCAGTGCCAGATAGACAGCCTTGTTGATGACTTTCTTGTCCTGGCGGATTTTAACGACTATGCAGTCAAGGTATGCGCTGGGGTATATCAGCACCAGTGGCCGATTGCCACGCAATCACCTTTGCTGTCACGCGCGAGAGCAGACTGGTTGAGACCGCCACGCCCTACATTTCCTGAAACAGCGCGACAATGTCACAGGTGGTATTGCCTTTGGCATAGAGACTGAGAACTAGACCTATCACGGTTTAATGCCGCATGGAACTCTCACTTTAACCCCGTTCTTCTCTCGAAGGCAACGGGGCTTTTACAACCCAGTGCCAAATGCATTCGATGTTAAGTTGTAAAACCATTGATGTACTGGCATATCCACGTCTCGGCTTGCCGACGGGTTTTCCAGTCCTGCCGCCATATAAGCTCGGCCTGCATCGTCTTGAAGAAAGACTCAACAACAACATTATCATAACAATCCCCTTTGCTACTCATAGACATCTGCAAGCCATGCTCACACAATATCCGCTGATAATTATACGCACAGTACTGACTACCCCTGTCCGTATGATGAATACTCCCCTTTGATGGTGTCCTGAGAGTAATGTAATCGCCATCTGCAAGGCCCTGATGGTCAACTCACCTTCCAGCCAATCACTCGCCTTTAATACAAATCAAGCACTACGGCCAGATATAACCATCCTTCTGAAGTCCAGATGTAGCTTATGTCCCCCGCCTACTTCTGGTTCGGGAACTCCGCTGCGAACTCTCGCTTCAGTAAATTCGATACCGTGGCGAACTTATGCTCGCTGTTCGTCGTCACCTTGAACTTATGCGTCCTTTTCGGTGTGATGCCGTTTTCACGCATCAGACGGCCAACACGACGATGACCAACAGCTATACCGGACTGCTGCAACGCCTCGGTCATTCCTGGACGACCATAACTGTCCAGGTTCATACCCGAATGCTCCTTGATATAGGCCAAAACAACCTCATCCTGGCGTTGCCGGTCACTGGCCGGGTGTGAACTATACGCCCGGAACTTGTGCTCACATTCATGAGCGCACATAACCGTGTCACCGAAAAATGCCCCCTATGTTCTTCAACAAACCTAAACCTCACGGCTTTAGACTCACAAAGAACTGGGTGGCTTTTTTTTAATATCTCCCTCTCCTCCCTAAGTATCCGATACTCACGCAGATGCCGATTATTCTCAAGCGCAAGGCTCCGATCTGTATCCAAATCAACTTCACTGTCACGGTATGTGACTATCCATTTGCTTAAGCGCGACAGCCCAACACCCAAATCTTCCGTAACCTGACAACGCGATAAACCGCTCGTCAAAGCAATGCGTACCGCATCCTGACGAAACGCGTCCGTCCTTACTGTTCTTACTGTACCCATAACTCTATCTCCTTTACTGCACGTTATACTCTCATTCGTGCGGCATTAAATTGTGACAAGTCCAGATCGATCACAGATCGACTACACCCGACCACGCTAGCCCTACCACACCCCAACCCATGCCCAGTGGCTGAACATTGAGCTATTGCCAGATAAAAATATTCAAATGCGGTATTTTGTGCAACGGTCACACGCTGTCTTTTAGCGTTGCGTCATGTCATTGATGTTGCCCGTCTTTTCATTCAAAATGGGCGCATCATTTTATTTACTATTTAATCGTACCTATGGAAACCTATTTGGTCGGCGGGGCTGTTCGGAACAAACTACTTGGCATCCCGGTTAAAGATCGAGATTGGGTCGTTGTCGGTGCAACACCAGAAGAGATGCTGGCGCAAGGTTTTAAGCCAGTCGGTAAAGATTTTCCGGTATTTTTACATCCAGAGACCAAAGAAGAATACGCACTGGCGCGCACCGAACGTAAGTCGGGCAAGGGTTATAAGGGTTTCACCTTCCATACTTCACCTACTATTACGCTGGAAGAAGATCTGCTGCGCCGGGATCTCACCATCAATGCCATGGCCGAAGATGTTGCTGGCAATCTGATTGATCCCTATGTCGGCGAGTCTGATCTGAAAAAAAAATTATTACGCCACGTCTCCCCCGCATTTGTCGAAGACCCCTTGCGGGTTGTGCGTATCGCACGATTTGCCGCAAGCCTCGGTTTCAATATCGCGCCAGAGACAATGGCTTTATTGAAAACTATGGTAGCGTCTGATGAATTAAATACATTGGTGCCAGAGCGTGTCTGGGCCGAGATGGAGACGGCGTTGGCGGCAAAATATCCCGCGCGGTTTATTCTGGCACTACAATCATGCGATGCATTGAAAAAACTTTTTCCTGAGATACAAGCCTTGTTTGGCGTACCGCAGACAAAAGCATATCATCCGGAGATCGATACCGGCTTACATACCATCATGAGCTTGAATCAATCAACACGTCTATCATCAGATCCCATGGTACGCTTTGCTGTGTTGGTGCATGATCTTGGTAAGGGGACAACGCCAAAAGATAAATTGCCGAGTCATCATGGTCATGAAAAACGGGGTGCGCGCATCATTGACAAGCTGTGTCAACGTTACCGTATTCCGAATAAATTCCGAGAACTCGCGATGCATGTTTCAACATTTCATCTCGATTGCCATCGCATACAAGAGATGACACCTAAAACAATAGTAAAAAAACTAGAACACCTTGATGCCTTTAGAAGACCTGAACGCTTTGCACAATTTCTCACCGCTTGCGAAGCCGATGCCCGTGGTCGTGCCGGTTTTGAAGACCGAGCGTACCCACAAGCTGAATATTTCAAGCGTGCATTACAGGCGGCTAACAACGTTGATGTCAGCGTATTACAAAAACAGGGGTTACAAGATAAAGCACTTGGGGATGCAATCAGAAAGCAACGAATAAGCAATATTAAACAGCTACATTAAATAAAGACAATAAATAACATGATACCCAATAGCACGCGATAAATGACAAACGGCAACATTCCAATCTTATCGATAAATCCCATGAAAATATGAATGGCAACCAGCGCACTGATGGCAGAAAGTAGTGCGGTAACAACAAAACTCATCATGTCAACGCCGCCACCGAGTTGAATTAACTTTAATAACTCATAACCGCCTGCGGCTGCGATGATGGGCACGGCCATTAAAAAAGAAAGACGTGCCGCACTTGTTCGATCTAGGCCTAATATTAATGCTGCCGTCATCGTGATCCCCGAACGCGACGTGCCTGGAATCAAAGCCAATGCCTGTGCAAATCCGATGATGATCGCATCACGCATATTGATTGAATCTATTTTTCGTTGCCGCCTACCTTGTGCATCCGCATACCAAAGTAATAAACCAAACACGATAGATGTACCGGCTATAACTAACGGCGCGCGTAAATAAAGGGCGATAATGTTTCTTAAAATGAAACCGGAAGCTAAAACTGGAATACTGGCAACAGCCAAATACCAAAATAATTTACTGTCTGAAGTTGTGGGTGCTTTGCCAGCGATTGAATCTATCCCGGCAAGTAATATGCGGTATATATCTTTTCTTAAATAAAAGACCACGGCAAATAAACTGCCAAAATGTGCTGCTACATCAATAGCTAGGCCTTGATCAGCCCAGTTTGTCAATAACGGAACAAGTATCAAGTGTGCTGAACTTGAGACCGGCAAGAACTCAGTTAGGCCCTGAATTAATGCAAGAATGATGAGTTGTGTTAAATCCAATTTTAAATAGGTAAGAAAATTGCCGAGGCCATGCGCTGTATAATTCGGGTAATCGTTTTATTATTTTTGTCCGCTATTATTGCCGCAATCTCGATGTTCCTGGCGCAATTATACAATTTCTGCGGGTCTACTGAATCAAGTATATAAAATCCGATTTATAATCATAGGATTTCATAATCATTGACAGCAAGGATGACAAAAAATAATGCTGTAATGATAATCGTAGCCTTGTATGCAAACCCACTCATGTTACAAGCGTACACGTTGATCCATTAATGTAAAACCTTGGGGGGCGTAATCATACTTTTTAGTCAGCGCCATCACCTTAAAACGCTCACCCATGGCTTCAGGCATCGTTAGCGTACGTACTTGTTGTGCTATTTTTGTTTGTGTTTTGATATCATCCGCATGCACTTTTGCAAGTAAACTCTCCAAGCCGCAAGCGCACAAGAAGTAAGTTTGATTCGTATAACCACTGACATGCAAGCCTATCGAATCGGCACACTCAGCAACAGCAGTGAAATTGACGGAACTCGTTATATCTTGCAGCCCAGCATAGAAGAATGGATCATCATGCACCCGATGTCGATAATGGCACAACAAACTGCCAGCCGTTTTTTTTGGATGATAATACTCTGCTGCGCAATCGCCATAGTCAATGAACAACATTACGCCTCGCGCAAGCGTCCGCTCTAAAGCACGCAACCATGACCCAAGACGGATATTGATCTCAGATATGAACCCTGCTGGCAATAGCACGGATAATGTATCCTCAAGTCGTCGCAGTTCCTCTGTGAGACTGCTATCGGCCACCGTTTCAACCCAGATAAAATCGTTGTCATCAAAACCGACTTTTAATTCTCTATAACCATCCGCCGTCTTTCTAAATCGTTTCACCGGCAATGCATCTAACACTTCGTTTGCCAATATAATGCCCGATACACCTGCCGCTGGTAATGCGTCTAACCAGACAACGCGATCGATGTAATGAGGGAGTGCTTCATTAATGAGTGCTTGTTGTCGTTGTTTTAGATCAGCACTTACCTCAAGGATGAAATACTGTTCGGGTAATGTATTTTGCTTTTCTAATGCCAGCAACAGATCTCTCGCCATGATGCCCGTACCAGCACCTAGCTCCAAGATTGCGCCTGCTCCGATTATATCTAATATTTGTGCACATTGATTCGCCAGGCATTGTGAAAATAGCGACGATAATTCTGGTGCCGTAACAAAGTCGCCCTCTGGTCCAAATTTACGACTGCCCGCACTGTAGTAACCTAAACCAGGTTCGTACAATGCCATATTCATGTATTCGTCAAAACCAATCATGCCGCCTTGCTTGCGTATAGACGTTTTAATGTGCTCAATTAGCATTCCACTTTGTCGCAATGCAACAGGTCCTGGCAGCGGCAGTTTTGTTTCAGCCTGTAATGGACTTGATTTTATCATGACAATACCCTTGTTATTCTGTTGCTGATGATCCAATTTCTGATGATCCAATCTGTAGGTGCCACTCTTAACGAGTGACACATTGGCCGTCTGCGTTATGCGCACCGCTTTCTATCCAAACGCATGACAATATATAAATCCGGTAGCTGACCACAGCCCTTGATGTTGGCAATCGTGGTAACCGTTAGGTCTATGGTGACTGAAACGGTGTACTTGGCAAAGGTCGGGTGTTGGGCAAACAATACATCGGCTGCTATCCCGGGATCTCACCAGCCGAGCCTTGGGTACCATCCTGCCAGGTAAATGCACCACGTCTGGCTAATTGACCATCGCCTTGTTGGTCGGTGACCGACTCATGGGTTAATGAGATACTAACTATGCCCGCATCCGTAGTTAGTATAAAACCTTTTCCCGGATGATAAGTTGCCATTGGTATGGGAATTATGTATTTAACTTGACAAAATAACTGATTATTTTACTTCTTTTAGTGTGGGTTGAGATAGCCCCAAAAACTGTGTAACTGCTTATCATTGATTATTGCCCCGAAGGGGCTGAGGATAAGCACATGCAACCCGAAGCAATCAAGTCACTGGCACGTGAAACTGAAAGGGGCATCAAAACCGCAGAAGACCTGCATACGTTCCGTCAGGCATTGACCAGGGTAAGCATTGAGACAGCGCTGAATGCCGAGCTTGATGAACACCTTGGCTATGCCAGGCATGAGTAGGCCGGAAAATCCAATAGCCGCAATGGTCGCAGTCATAAAATGCTGCGCACTGAAGAGGGCGTATTCGAGCTGGAAACACCCCGCGACAGAAAGGGTAGCTTTGCGCCAGCACTGGTCAAGCAGCACCCATCTGGAAGCCTCTAAAAACCGTACATTTTGTGGTACGATCTGATTCACTTGATGTGGGAGGATTTTGTTTATGCACGCACCCGGATTGTTTGATTTGACGGATCATTTGGCGCGGCTTTCGGCGATGGGAGATCCGCTTGAGGTTTTGGAGCGGCACGTTGATTTCGAAGTGTTTCGCCCAGTTCTTGTTGAAGCACTTGGCTATGGGGAACGTCCCAAAGGTGGTCGCCCGCCCTATGATGCCGTTGTGATGTTCAAGGTGCTGGTCTTGGCCTCGATGCACAATCTGAGCGATGAGCGGATGGAGTTTCTCATTCGTGACCGTTTCAGTTGGTTGCGGTTCCTGGGATTTCAAATCGGGGAGCCGACACCTGATCAGAAGACGATCTGGCTTTTCAGAGAGAAGCTGACCCAGGCGGGTGTCTTCAAGGCCCTTTTTGCCGCGTTTGAAGCTCAGCTGTGCGCGCGGGGATACAAACCGACCGGCGGTCAGATTGTGGATGCCACGTTGGTCTTTGCCCCGCGCCAGCGGATGACGAAAGCAGAGAAAGCGCGCGCCAAGGCAGGCGAGGCCGCATCTGACATCTGGCCCGATGATCTGTCCAAGGCAGCGCAGAAAGACACCGATGCGCGTTGGACGGTCAAGTATTCAAAGGCCAAGACGACCAAGGAGGGTGAGGAGGATACTGGCCTTGTCGATATTTCGGTTCCCCACTTTGGGTACAAGAACCACGTGTCCATTGACCGCAAATGGCGCTTCATCCGGGGTGAGACTGGCACGAATGCGGCTCGCTACGACGGGCATGAACGCTCCTCGGTTCTGGACGAGACAAACAGCTCGAAGGCGGTTTGGGCCGATACCAGGTACCGCTCGGCCAGGAATGAGGCTTGGCTGAAGGCGCAAGGGTACCGCTCACATATCCATCGCAAGAAGCCACGCGGCAAACCCATGGCCAGGCATATTCGCCGGGGCAACGCGACACGCTCCGCCATCCGCGCCTGTGTTCGGCTACGAGAAAGGGCCCCATGGCTCTGACCATCCGCTCAATCGGCCAAACCCGTGCGAAGGCCCGCATGACCATGGCCAACCTGAGCTACAACTTCCGCCGTCTGATTTTCCACGAGCGACGACAGGCCACAGCCTGACTCCGCCCAAATTCCGGAAATACCCGACCTGGCGGACCCAAACAGCGCGACACAGCCTCAAATACCACCGATCTTGACCTTCACACCCACTATGCGGGTGACAACGACTGGTGCTCGCGTCAAAATCCATCCAGAATCAGCGTTGTTCGAGGTCTCCAGATTCTCAGTCTCTATGCCAAAGGCAATACCACCTGTGACATTGTCGCGCTGTTTCAGGAAATGTAGGGCGTGGCGGTCTCAACCAGTCTGCTCTCGCGCGTGACAGCAAAGGTGATTGCGTGGCAATCGGCCACTGGTGCTGATATACCCCAGCGCATACCTTGACTGCATAGTCGTTAAAATCCGCCAGGACAAGAAAGTCATCAACAAGGCTGTCTATCTGGCACTGGGCGTGAACCTGGACGGGCACAAAGCGCTTTTAGGGCTGTGGCTGTCAGAGCACGAAGGTGCCAAGTTCTGGCTCAATGTCTTGACCGAACTCCATAACCGCGGTGTACGAGACATCCTGATTGCCTGTGTTGACGGGCTCAAGAGTTTTCCTGATCTCATCAATACCGTCTACCCGCAAACCCGCATCTGGCGTTGCATTGTGCATAGGATCAGGCACGCGATGCAGTATGTTACCTGGAAGGACTACAAGGCGGTTGTAGTCGACTTGTAGCAAATCTACCAGTCAGCTACGGAGGCGGAAGCACTGTTGGTGCTTGATGTCTTTGGTGACGAATGGGATGCCAAATACCCTAAGACCAGCCGTTCCTGGCAGAGTCATTGGCAGAACCTCAACACCCTGTTTGATTACCCGCAGGACTTGCGCAAGGCAATCTATACCACCAACGCCATTGCATCGCTCAACAGCGTCATCAGGAAAGCCATCAAAAAACGTAAGTTGTTCCCAACCGATGACGCTACCAGAAAGGTGAGCTATCTGGCCATTCAAGATGCATCAAAGCAGTGGACTATGTCGATTAAATATTGGAAACCAGCGATGAATCGCTTTATGATCGAATTCGAAGACCGACTAAAGGACTTCGTTTAACCAACGGCAGTTACACAGAATTCGGGAAAGGATCGACTAATACGCGACTGAACCTTATACGTTTTTTGATAATCACATAAAAAATTGGGCTATAATGGCACTATGTTGATCTCATTGAAAAATAAGCGGCACAAAATCGTATCCGTTACGTTGCCCCTGTTTGTGGGTAGTTGGTTGTTACTATTGTGCCAGACTTGTTTTGCGGCAAATAATGAAATCCGTGCGCATAATCAACCGCTAGCGGCGATAACTGATTCATGCCATGCGCCATTGCCTGTTGATACAGCACTTGAGGCTACCCATGCACATTGTTCAGGTGTTTGTGACTGTGATGACAATATTGTCACGCTGAACACTGAAAAGAGTGCTGATGCAAGCGGAAAAATTAAACACGCATCCGATTCATATACCTATGTCGTATCCCAAATAACATTATCCAATCGGTCGCCGCCTGCCTATCACATTTATAATACCCCTGAACGGGCAATTTTTTTGCCTTGGCAACACTACGCCGTACTTCTGATTTAAACACCCACAGTCTATTGTCTACGCTGATTGCGCATTCAATCAGTTGTTTTTTATCTACATTAGAGGTGTGTTTATGTCTGCTTATCAGTTTATAAAATGTATTAATGTATTTTTAATCTTTATTACGCCAGTGGGTGCATTTGCCAACGATCTAACATTAGCAGAAGCGGAACAGATCGCGTTGCACTCTGACTTTATTACCCAGAAACTTAAAACGCGCGCAGCAAGTCTCGGCGAACGCGCCATTGCCGATGGGCAATTACCCGATCCCAGGATCAAGTTTGGGATTATCAATATGCCGGTCGTCAGCTTTGACCGTAGTCAGCAACCGATAACACAGCTTCAATTCGGTCTACAACAATCATTTCCGCGCGGCCGCACGTTACATTATAAAAGTCTTCAAACACAGGCCGTAGCAAGTATTGATGAGGCACTGGCTTTCGATCGAGAAAAGCAGGTATTGCGTTCATTGCGCAATATTTATCTTGATTTATATTTAAACATTAATACTGAATCTATCCTCCAGCAAAATAGAGATTTATTTATACAAATGCTGGATATTACGCAACGTCAATATGCGGCGGGTAGAGATAACCAACACGATGTCCTGAATGCGCAGCTTGAATTAGCACTCATGGATGACCGTATTGCCGAGATCACGGGTGCTAAAGACATCGCATTGGCGGAGTTGGCAAAATGGATCGGTGTGCTGGAGGCGCAAAGGCCGCTACCCACCAATTTCCCGGAATTACCACCATTATTAACGTTGGATCAGATGCTTTCAGATCTGCAAAATCATCCACTCATACAGGTCGAGAATGCCCATATTAATGTCAATAATCAACGTATCAAGATTGCCGAAGAACAATATAAACCGGGTTGGATGCTGGATGTTACTTATGGCGAACGTATCGGTAATAGCGTTGATGGGAGTAGTCGGGATGATTTAGTATCGGCCATGCTCATAGTTGACTTGCCGCTATTTACCGATAGACGACAAGATAAACGCCTGGCTGCCAGCAAATTACAAAATACGGCGGCACACTATGCACGTAGTGATCGCTTATTAGAGCTCAGACGACAGGTTGAAAAGGAATATGCCCATTGGGTGCGCCTAAAACAACGTTTTGAACTCTATAAAACGCGGGCCATTATCGATGCGGCACAAAATTCAGAATCAACACTAAAGGCCTATCAGAATGACCTAACCGATTTCACAACGCTGATGCGGGCGCGATTAACCGAGTTGAATATACAAATCAACATGTTGCAAATCCGCATCAATCATGCCAAATCACAGGCTAATCTGCTGTATTTCGCAAGGACGGCATCATGAAAAACCGAATCCTCTTTTTTATTATCATGGCTATCACACTGGTAGTCGGCATTTTGATTGAAAATAAATTCAAATTTTCTTCAATAGTTTTTCAATCGAATACAAACCTTGATGATGTCGCTAATCTTTCCAATCGGACACCCAAAGAGAAAAAAATCAAGTATTGGGCGGCACCTATGGATCCGGATTATCGTCGTGATGCACCGGGGCTATCGCCTATGGGCATGGATCTGATCCCGGTTTATGAAGATGCTGAAGAGGACCTGGACGGGGAACTATCTATCGTCAAGATACGGCCAGAAGTGGTTCATAATCTTGGTGTGCGGGTAGCGAACGTAGCGCGTGGGACCTTGTGGAAAAGGATTGATACGGTCGGTTATATCGACTATGACGAAACCCGCATCAATCATATTCATACCCGCACAGAAGGTTGGATAGAAAAATTGCAAGTGCGCGCTGAGGGTGAGCAGGTTAAACGGGGACAACTTTTATTTGAGCTGTATTCTCCGCCATTGGTCAATGCACAAGAAGAATATCTACAAGCATTGGCGAGTGGCAACCTGCGCTTGGCGCACGCATCACAAGAAAAACTTGCGGCACTGGGTATCTCAAAAACACAGATTGATCAATTGGAGAAAGATAAAAAAATTACCCAAAACATTCGTTTTTATGCCTCTCAATCGGGCATTCTGATAAATCTTGGTGTGCGTGAAGGGATGTATATTAAACCAGAGACGCAAATTATAAGTATTGCTAATCTTGATACTATCTGGTTATTGGCTGAAGTCTTTGAACGACAAGCAAATTGGGTAGCGACCGGGCAACGTGCCGAAGCGAAACTACCTTCAATGCCGGGTGTCGTCTGGAGAGGAATCGTTGAGTATATCTATCCGGATCTGAACCCCGTGACGCGCACCCTGCGCGTTCGATTGCGTTTTGATAATACAACAGGAAAATTGAAACCGAATATGTATTCTCATGTCACGATTTTCGCTGGCGAAAAAAAAGACATTATCAGCATCCCGCGTGCAGCCTTGATTCGTGATGCTGAGCAAGCGCGGGTTATAAAGGTACTTGGCGATGGGCGTTTCCGGGCACAGACGGTTGTCGCCGGCATGGAAAGTGGTGACCGCATTGAAATTATGTCTGGGTTAACAGATGGTGATGAAGTGGTTATTTCTGCACAATTTCTGATTGATTCTGAGTCTAACCTCAAAGCCAGTCTAAATCGTATGCAAACTGTGGCAGACGAAATGAGTGAAGAATAGATTATGATTGCACAAATCATACGCTGGTCAATCAATAATCGGTTGCTGATTATGCTCGTTGCCATTGTCGTTGCGATAGGTGGCACCTATACCCTAAAGCGAACACCCGTAGATGCAATACCGGACCTGTCTGATGTGCAAATCATTATCAAAACCTCTTTCCTCGGACAGGCACCTCAAGTTGTTGAAGATCAGATAACCTATCCACTCACAACCGCCATGTTGTCAGTGCCTCATGCCGTCACAGTCCGCGGCTATTCTTTTTTTGGCGACTCCTATGTCTATGTTATTTTTGCCGAGGGCACCGATCTGTATTGGGCACGATCACGTGTACTTGAGTATTTAAGCCAGGTTGCCGACCGCTTGCCAACAGGTGTGAAACCAGAGCTCGGACCGGATGCGACAGGTGTCGGTTGGATATATGAATATGCCTTGGTTGATCGCACGGGCAATCACGACTTGTCGCAACTGCGATCATTACAAGACTGGTTTCTTAAATATGAATTACAAACTATCCCGGGTGTTGCCGAAGTCGCCACTATTGGTGGCATGGTTAAGCAATATCAGGTTGTCGTCGACCCTGACCAACTACGTGCTTACGATATTCCCATAGCAACAATCAGCAGTGCTATCAAAAATGCCAGTCAAGAAGCGGGGGCATCGGTTATTGAAATGGCAGAAGCTGAATATATGGTCAGGGTCACAGGTTATATCACGGGCCTGGAAGAGCTGCGTAATATCCCACTCGGAGTCAATGCGCGAGGGACACCCGTACTACTCAATGATGTAGCGCAAGTGCATATCGGACCGCAGTTACGCCGTGGTATTGCGGAGCTGAATGGTGAAGGTGAGGTTGTCGGCGGTGTTATCGTTATGCGTTGGGGGGAAAATGCAAAAGACGTAATTGATGCCGTTAAAGATAAACTAAAAGCGTTACGACACAGTTTGCCCGCCAGCGTTGAAATTGTTGAGACCTATGACCGTTCCGACTTAATTGAACGCGCAACTGACACATTAAAAAACGCACTACTTGATGAACTGGCACTCGTAGCACTGGTGTGTATTGTATTTCTACTGCATGTTCGCTCGGCCCTGGTTGTTATTATCAGCCTTCCGCTTGGGATATTAATGGCATTTATCATCATGTATGCCCAAGGCATCAATGCCAATATCATGTCTTTGGGAGGGATTGCTATTGCGATTGGTGTCATGGTTGATGCGGCTATCGTAATGATTGATAACGTCCATAAACATATCGCGCACAACAAAGATAAAGCCGATCATTGGCGATTGATCATCGCTGCAACGACTGAAGTTGGCCCGCCACTTTTCTTTTCACTGCTGATAACCGGGCTCAGTGTATTGCCGGTTTTTACGTTGCAGGCGCAAGAGGGCCGTATGTTTTCGCCGCTGGCCTATACCTGGCTTTATACAATGTTGTCGGCAACCATACTTGCTATAACCATTATTCCAGTATTGCTTGGCTATTTTATAAAAGGTCGCGTTAGCGCATCAGAAAAAAACATCATTACGCGCCTATTAATCCGCCTCTACAGGCCGACCGTACATTGTGTGCTACGTTTTCCAACGGCTGTTGTACTGCTCGCCTTAATGATTATGGCGATAGGACTTTGGCCATTCACGCAACTCGGTAGTGAGTTTATGCCTGATTTAGATGAAGGTGATTTGATGTATATGCCGACAACATTGCCGGCTATCTCGATTGGCAAGGCGCAACAAATTTTACAACAGACAGATAAGTTGATTCGCACCGTCGCCGAAGTGGATACCGTATTTGGCAAGATTGGTCGGGCGGATACGGCCACTGATCCAGCACCCTTGACCATGATTGAAACACTGATCCGTCTGAAGCCGCGTGATGAATGGCGTGCAGGCATGACGCTTGACAAACTAAAAGCAGAGCTTAATGCTGTCGTCAAGTTACCTGGTATTACCAACGCTTGGGTGATGCCGATTAAAACCCGTATCGACATGTTGGCGACCGGGATCAAAACACCTGTCGGCATCAAAATAGCGGGGGCTGATCTGAATGTGATTGAAAATATCGGTCGTCAGATTGAACAGGCATTGATCGATGTACCAGGTACCGCTTCGGTTTATGCCGAGCGGGTTGCCGGGGGTCGTTATCTGACGATCGATATCAACCGCACTGATGCCGCGCGATTAGGGCTGAACATCAGCGATATTCAAGATATCGTGCGCACCGCAGTCGGTGGGGTGAATGTTGCTGAAACCGTTGAAGGACTCGAGCGTTACCCGATTAATATCCGCTATCCACATGAATTTCGTGATTCTCTTGAACGATTACGTCTGTTGCCCATCATCACACCGACCGGTGCCAGAATCCCCTTAGGCGATGTTGCATCAATTAATGTGACAGATGGCCCACCGATGATCAAAAGTGAGAATGCACGTATCAATGGCTGGATTTTTGTTGATACCAAAGATCGTGATCTTGGTAGTTATGTGCATGATGCACGCGCACATATTGCCAATACCGTAGCACTCCCGCCTGGTTATTCAATCAGCTGGGCCGGCCAATATGAATATCTGCTACGGGCAATGAAACGTCTCAGCATTGTTATACCCGCGACCTTCTGCATTATATTTTTACTACTTTATTTGAACTTCGGAAAGTTAGGTGATGTATTTTTGATTATGGGATTTTTGCCTTTTGCGTTTGGTGGCGGTGCCTGGTTTTTATATGTGTTGGATTACAATCTATCTGTAGCTGTCGGTGTTGGATTCATCGCACTGGCAGGCATAGCGGTGCAAGATAGTGTGCTCATGCTTGAATTTCTGAATAAAGCGATGCGTCCATCCGAATCTTCACCAAGCAACTTGCATAAAAGCGCATTGATTGAGCGCATTACCGAGGCTGCAAGCCAGCGCGTCCGACCGATCATCATGACGACCTGTTCGACCATTGCCGGATTGCTGCCCATTATGTTCATCAATGGCACCGGTGCGGAGATCATGACCCGTGTCGCAGCACCGATGATAGGTGGCATGGTAAGTTCAACCTTATTAACGTTGATAGTGATACCGGCGGTGTATTTTATTTGCAAGACATACATACTGAAGCGTGGGCGGTTATGAGTCATTATGTAAAATACAACAAGCAGATAACAAGCGCGGCCGCATCGGCTACGGCAAGCAGGTTGTTATGTGGGTTGAGTCGAGTAGAGTGTAGTATGGGTTAGGTGTAGTCGAGTCGAGTATGGTGTGGGTCGGGCCGAGTCGAGTGTGAGTTGGTCGAGTCGGATCGAGTCGAGACGAGTTGGAGACCTCGAACAACGCTGATTCTGGATGGATTTTGACGCGAGCACCAGTCGTTGTCACCCGCATAGCAGGTATGGAGGGCAAGATCGGTGGTATCTGAGGCTGTGTCGTGCTGCTTGGGTCCGCCAGGGCGGGTATTTCCGGAATTTGGGCGGAGTCAGGCTGTGGCCTGTCGTCGCTCGTGGAAAATCAGACGGCGGAAGTTGTAGCTCAGGTTGGCCATGGTCATGCGGGCCTTCGCACGGGTTTGGCCGATTGAGCGGATGGTCAGAGCCATGGGCCCTTTCTCGTAGCCGAACACAGGCGCGGATGGCGGAGCGTGTCGCGTTGCCCCGACGAATATGCCTGGCCATGGGTTTGCCGCGTGGCTTCTTGCGATGGATATGTGAGCGGTACCCTTGCGCCTTCAGCCAAGCCTCATTCCTGGCCGAGCGGTACCCGGTATCGGCCCAAACAGCCTTCGAGCTGTTTGTCTCGTCCAGAACCGAGGAGCGTTCATGCCCGTCGTAGCGAGCCGCATTCGTGCCAGTCTCACCCCGGATGAAGCGCCATTTGCGGTCAATGGACACGTGGTTCTTGTACCCAAAGTGCGGAACCGAAATATCGACAAGGCCAGTATCCTCCTCGCCCTCCTTGGTCGTCTTGGCCTTTGAATACTTGACCGTCCAACGCGCATCGGTGTCTTTCTGCGCTGCCTTGGACAGATCATCGGGCCAGATGTCAGACGCGGCCTCACCTGCCTTGGCGCGCGCTTTCTCTTCTTTCGTCATCCGCTGGCGCGGGGCAAAGACCAACGTGGCATCCACAATCTGACCGCCGGTCGGTTTGTATCCCCGCGCGCAGAGCTGAGCTTCAAACGCGGCAAACAGGGCCTTGCAGACACCCGCCTGGGTCAGCTTCTCTCTGAAAAGCCAGATCGTCTTCTGATCAGGTGTCGGCTCCCCAATTTAAAATCCCAGGAAACGCAACCAACTGAAACGGTCACGAATGAGAAACTCCATCCGCTCATCGCTCAGATTGTGCATCGAGGCCAACACCAGCACCTTGAACATCACAACGGCATCATAGGGCGGACGACCACCTTTGGGACGTTCCCCATAGCCAAGCGTTTCAACAAGAACTGGGCGAAACACTTCGAAATCAACGTGCCGCTCCAAAACCTCAAGCGGATCTCCCATCGCCGAAAGCCGCGCCAAATGATCCGTCAAATCAAACAATCCAGGTGCGTGCATCAACAAAATCCTCCCACATCAAGTGAATCAGACCGTACCACAAAATGCACGGTTTTTAGAGGCTTCCAATTGATTGCGCTTGCCTGTTATGCGCGGTGACACCACTGGAAATTCTGCGGCGTTGCAGCAGTCCGGTATAGCTGTTGTCCATCGTCGTGTTGGCCGCTTGATGCGTGAAAACGGCATCACACCGAAAAGAACGCGCAAGTTCAAGGTGACAACGAACAGCGAGCATAAGTTCGCCACGGTATCGAATTTACTGAAGCGAGACTTCACAGCGGAGTTCCCGAACCAGAAGTAGGCGGGGGACATAAGCTACATCTGGACTTCGGTGGTTATATCTGTCGGTAATGCTTGATTTGTATTAAAGGCGAGTGATTGGCTGGAAGGTGAGTTGACCATCAGGGCCTTGCAGATGGCGATTACATTACTCTCAGGACACCATCAAAGGGGAGTATTCATCATACGGACAGGGGTAGTCAGTACTGTGCGTATAATTATCAGCGGATATTGTGTGAGCATGGCTTGCAGATGTCTATGAGTAGCAAAGGGGATTGTTATGATAATGTTGTTGTTGAGTCTTTCTTCAAGACGATGCAGGCCGAGCTTATATGGCGGCAGGACTGGAAAACCCGTCGGCAAGCCGAGACGTGGATATGCCAGTACATCAATGGTTTTACAACTTAACATCGAATGCATTTGGCACTGGGTTGTAAAAGCCCCGTTGCCTTCGAAAGAAGGGCGGGGTTAAAGTGAGAGTTCCATGCGGCACAACAACGTAGTCCCTATTGATGAACAGGAACTGCAGGGCCATCTCAACAAAGTGGTACTGAAGACTGTGGAAGACACCCTTAACCAGATGCTGGACGCTGAGGCTGATGCGCTGGTGGGTGCTGATCGATACGAACGCACTGAGACGCGCAAAGACGACCGGTCTGGTAGCTACACCAGGAAGTGCCGCACAAGGGCCGGAGAGCTTGAGTTAAAGATGCCGAAGCTACGCAAGCAGACCTTTGAGATGGCGATCATAGAGCGCTATCGACACCGTGTAGCGTCAATTGAAGAGGCGTTGCTCGAGATGTATCTGGCAGGTGTTTCAGTACAACGTGTAGAAGACATTACCGCAGCATTGTGGGGTACCCGTGTCAGCTTAGGGACTATTTCAAAGCTCAACCAGCGTATCTATGGGCAGATTGAAGAGTGGCGTAATCGCCCCATAGGGAGTGATTTCCCTTATGTATACCTGGACGGTGTTGTGCTCAAACGCAGTTGGGGCGGTGCAGTGAAGAACGTTTCTGTTCTAGTCGCCATAGGTGTTGGGGACGATGGCTACCGCCGCATTCTAGGGATTGTTGAAGGTACTAAGGAGGATAAGGTGGGATGGTCAGGATGCCTGCGTCATTTGCAGGCACGCGGTCTCAAGGGCATCAGGTTGGTGCTCAGTGATGCCTGTCTTGGGCGCAAGGAGTCGATCGGTGACTTCTACCCCTAAGCTGGCTGGCAGCGTTGTATTGTGCACTTCTACCGCAACGTCTTCAGTCATATGCCTCGTGGTCGTGTCAAAGAAGTCTCTCGCATGTTGCAGGCTATCCATGCATCTGAATATCTGGAATCTGCCAGGCATAAGGCCACGGAGGTCGAGAAGAAACTCAGGGACATGAAGTTATCGAGTGTAGCGGATTGGCTGGGTAGTGCATGGAAGAGACCCTGACGTATTATCGGTTTCTGGCAGAGCACTGGATTCGCATTCGGACTAACAATCCTTTGGAGAGGATCATCCGAGAAATCAGGCGGCGAACACGAGTAGTGGGAGCATTCCCGGATGGCAACTCGGCGTTGATGCTTTGTGCGGCAAGGCTTAGACACATCGCGGGGAGCTAGTGGGGAACGCGGAAATATCTGAACATGGATTTGCTCCAAGAGATGGATAAAGAAAAGGATTTTCAGATCGCGTAACAACCAGATTTAAGGGAAAGCCAAATCAGAAAGTGCGAAAGATTATTGACACTACCAAGTGCCAGATAGACAGCCTTGTTGATGACTTTCTTGTCCTGGCGGATTTTAACGACTATGCAGTCAAGGTATGCGCTGGGGTATATCAGCACCAGTGGCCGATTGCCACGCAATCACCTTTGCTGTCACGCGCAAGAGCAGACTGGTTGAGACCGCCACGCCCTACATTTCCTGAAACAGCGCGACAATGTCACAGGTGGTATTGCCTTTGGCATAGAGACTGAGAATCTTGTCATCCATACCGGTGTAGCGAGATGGGTGCTTTTTGACCATTGCTGGCACCAAGCTACCCTTTCTGTCGCGGGGTGTTTCCAGCTCGAATGCGCCCTCTTCAGTGCGTAGCATTTTATGACTGCGACCATTGCGGCTATTGGATTTTCCTGCCTACTCATGTCTGGCATAGCCAAGGTGTTCATCAAGCTCGGCATTCAGTGCTGTCTCAATGCTTACCCTGGTCAATGCCTGACGGAACGTATACAGGTCTTCTTCGGTTTTGATGCCCCTGGCAGTTTCACGTGCCAGTGACTTGATTGCTTCGGGTTGCATGTGCTTATCCTCAGCCCCTTCAGGGTAATAATCAATGATAAGCAGTTACACAGTTTTTGGGGCTATCTCTGAGTATGTGTTTAAGTTGCAATTTTCTCAACTTCAACTTCTATCTGTTTTGATAAGGGCATACCTGATCCGGCGGTGTCACTTGCCATTAAGCAACTCGATGGCGGCCCGTAAGGAATAAACAACATGCCGGCCGGTAGGTCTTCAGGCTTTTTCCCTATGCAACGTACCGTAACGTGGCCTGTGTCGTTGCTGAGGCGGACTGCATCGCCATCGACCAAACCTAGCTTTTCCATGTCATTCGTATTCATTTCAAGGGTAGAGGTGACTGCTGTATATTCATCCTTGAGTTTGCCTTGATTAAGCGTCGTCCCTTGCTTGCTTGAGCGACCTGGCACGAGGATCATCTTTTTTGACATAATTGCTACTCTCGATTTTTAAGGAGCTTGATTATAAGCCTCGATAGCATCTCGGAACAAACTGTTTGTTAAATAATATGCATCGCAGACTTGGCATACCCAGGAGGCATACTCACAGATTACAACTGGAGACCTCGAACAACGCTGATTCTGGATGGATTTTGACGCGAGCACCAGTCGTTGTCACCCGCATAGCGGGTGTGAAGGTCAAGGTCGGTGGTATTTGAGGCTGTGTTGCGCTGTTTGGGACTGCCAGGGCGGGTATTTCCGGAATTTGGGCGGAGTCAGGCTGTGGCCTGTCGTCGCTCGTGGAAAATCAGACGGCGGAAGTTGTAGCTCAGGTTGGCCATGGTCATGCGGGCCTTCGCACGGGTTTGGCCGATTGAGCGGATGGTCAGAGCCATGGGCCCTTTCTCGTAGCCGAACACAGGCGCGGATGGCGGAGCGTGTCGCGTTGCCCTGGCGAATATGCCTGGCCATGGGTTTGCCGCGTGGCTTCTTGCGGTGAATGTGTGAGCGGTACCCTTGCGCCTTCAGCCAAGCCTCATTCCTGGCCGAGCGGTACCCGGTATCGGCCCAAACCGCCTTCGAGCTGTTTGTCTCATCCAGAACCGAGGAGCGTTCATGCCCGTCGTAGCGAGCCGCATTCGTGCCAGTCTCACCCCGGATGAAGCGCCATTTGCGGTCAATGGACACGTGGTTCTTGTACCCAAAGTGCGGAACCGAAATATCGACAAGGCCAGTATCCTCCTCACCCTCCTTGGTGGTTTTGGCCTTTGAATACTTGACCGTCCAACGCGCATCGGTGTCTTTCTGCGCTGCCTTGGACAGATCATCGGGCCAGATGTCAGACGCGGCCTCACCTGCCTTGGCGAGCGCTTTCTCTTCTTTCGTCATCCGCTAGCGCGGGGCAGAGACCAACGTGGCATCCACAATCTGACCGCCGGTCGGTTTGTATCCCCGCGCGCAGAGCTGAGCTTCAAACGCGGCAAACAGGGCCTTGAAGACACCCGCCTGGGTCAGCTTCTCTCTGAAAAGCCAGATCGTCTTCTGATCAGGTGTCGGCTCCCCGATTTGAAATCCCAGGAAACGCAACCAACTGAAACGGTCACGAATGAGAAACTCCATCCGCTCATCGCTCAGATTGTGCATCAAGGCCAAGACCAGCACCTTGAACATCACAACGGCATCATAGGGCGGGCGACCCCCTTTGGGACGTTCCCCATAGCCAAGCGCTGCCACCAAAACGGGACGGAGCGCTTCGAAATCAACGTGCCGCTCCAAAACCTCAAGCGGATCTCCCATCGCCGAAAGCCGCGCCAAATGATCCGTCAAATCAAACAATCCAGGTGCGTGCATAAACAAAATCCTCCCACATCAAGTGAATCAGATCGTACCACAAAATGCACGGTTTTTAGAGGCTTCCAACTTACAGTATAGCGAGACGTTTTTGTGTGTCATAATAGCCAAGTTAATAATCCCTTAGTGTGATGAATATCAATAATAAACAATCAAGCAAGCAAGCAAGTAAACAATCAGGGCGGGTTAGTGTCTGTGCGCCAGCACGGTTACACTTGGGGTTTCTCGATTTGCATGGCGGCTTTGAAAGAAAGTTCGGTAGTTTGGGACTCTCGATTACGAATGTTGCAACCGCACTGACGGCTGAATATGCGGATGATATTGCTATCACCGGATCGGCCGCCGCGCGCGCTACGAATTATGCAGAACAAGTGTTATCACATTTTGGCATTAATGGTGGCGTTAAGATGTCAATTAGTGCGGCGATTCCAGAACACGCCGGCCTTGGCTCCGGCACACAATTATCGCTGGCGGTCGCCTCAAGCATTGCTGCGCTATACGGATTAACAGAGCAAAACCCGAATCGTCTCGCGGCAATATTACATCGCGGTGCCCGCTCCGGCATTGGCATTGGCACCTTTATGCACGGCGGATTTATTGTGGATGGTGGGCGTGGCAAGCATACGGAGGTGCCGCCTGTTGTCAGTCGTATGCCGTTTCCAGAACATTGGCGTATCGTTTTAATATTTGATGACGCGGCGCAAGGGATTAACGGTGTTCCAGAGCGTCGAGCGTTTAATACGTTGCCGCCCATGGATGCGGCAATGTCGGGCTTACTGTGTCGATTGACCTTAATGGAGGTGTTACCCGCGATAAGTGAAAAAAATTGTGCGCGTTTTGGTCATGCGATAACTCAGATCCAAAATATTACAGGTGATTATTTCGCGGCTGTGCAGGGCGGCCGATATACGTCGCCTTTTTTACAACCAATGCTTGATATTATGCAACATGCGGGCGCAACAGGCATGGGGCAAAGTTCATGGGGGCCGACAGGATTTGCGTTTTTCCCGAATGAAACAATGGCGTATCTAGCATTAAAAAACGCCCGTGAAGAATGGCGATCTGAGTCCAGGTTGCGTTTTGTCATGAGCGGGGCCTGCAACACCAAAGCAAAAATAGCACTAAGCGATGCGAATCTACCATTGCTGAGCGAAACATTGAAAGTAAATAATTTATAACGTTAGCGCAGGAAAATTAAAAAAATGAAAGATACTTATTTGTTACACATGTTCAATCCAACTAAAAATGTGAGTCCGTTTGATGTCAATATGGCCTATGAGGCCGCGTTTGATGGTGTTATTCCTTATTCTGAAGTCGTACTCAACGACATTCACGCATTAACACAAGACACCATTTTCTCGCGTGGTAAAACAGGTGTTAATCGCACCGGTATTTTTATTGGTGGTAGGGAATTTGGCTTGGCTATTGATATGTTTAACCGCGCAAAAACAGCGATGGTGCCGCCATTTGAAGTTTCTGTCTTTGCCGATCCAAGTGGTGCTATTACAAC
Source organism: uncultured Gammaproteobacteria bacterium (assembly GCA_951812995.1). GTDB lineage: Bacteria > Pseudomonadota > Gammaproteobacteria > Eutrophobiales > Eutrophobiaceae > UBA7359. The sequence goes on from CATOTD010000003.1 coordinate 231,875, forward strand.
GGCGGCCGCTTTAACGGCGTGTATAGAAATCCAATTAAAAGAAAAAAAAGGTGAGACACTAAAAGGGATGCGTGTCGATATCATAGGCGGTACCGGACCGGTTGGTGTTTGTACTGGCATTCTGGCAGCAAATTGCGGCGCAACAGTGTATTTGACCAGCCGCAGAGGGACTAAAGTGGCGACAGAATATGCGGCTGAATACAACGCAAGGTTTGATGTGAATATGTTGGGTGTGGATAGTAGTACGGACGATAAGATAATGGCGTTTCTTCCCAAGACGCATATTGTTATTGGTGCCGCCAAAGCAGGTGTTCAGGTCTTGTCAAAGCGAGAACTAGATCAAGCAAGCAATTTACTGGTCGCAGCCGATGTCAATGCGGTACCCGCACTAGGCATTGAAGGTGTCGATGTGCATGACATGGGGGCCGAAATAGCAGGCACGCCACAAAAAGCAATTGGACTTGGCGCATTAGCCATTGGCGATATTAAATACAAATTACATCTTAAATTATTTGAAATGATGAAAAATGCTGATCAACCATTGTACATTGACCATGAATATGCGTTTAAGGTGGCAAGAGACATTACCCGCCATCTTTAGACGCATGTTTTGTGACTGGTTACTTACACCTGGGACTTACCTGGATGTAATCACACCCTATATGTATAGCCTAAAAACTGCTTGCCGTTGGGTGATGAGATACGCGAGATGATGAATATGAGATGCATCAATATGAAAAAATTATTTATTGTGATTACAGCCCTTAGTATAATTATTGCAGGTTGCACCGTTGGTCATAAGCAATAACCCAATACCATAGCTGGCATTTGCTTTGATCGATATATGCAGGGTGCGTATTTATCTGCTCAATGTGAACGCGCTGTGAAGTACGGGCAATAATATAGTGCGCATCTCATGGTGCGTAGGCCTCAACCATGCTTTAGATGCGAGAATTTGAGCAGGTAGCCTACAAATACGCCATACCAACTATCAATAACGGCAAGCTGTTTGCGTGGGCGCAATCCGTTACAAAAATACTGATCCAGGTTATATGTGATCTGATTGATATACACCGGATGCCTTGCAAATTTGCCCAGGATTCATTCTTAGCAGGATTTATATGATGACAGACTTTCTTATTATTGCCCGATCCGGAAGAGCATTAGCCGCCTCGGCTAAGCGCGCGGGATATAATGTGTGCGTAATGGATTGCTTTGCTGATGCAGACACAATCGCGCTTTCTGAGTCTACCTTGCAGCTAGCATATAAGTGTAGTGGGTTTGTTGCCGAGTCGCTACTGACTCAAACGCGGGCCATTGTCGCCCGTCATCCCGGCATTAAAATTGTCGTTGGAACGGGGTTTGAAGTGAATACAGGGCTCCTTGATGCCTTGCGTGATTTAGCCCCCGTTTTGAGTAACAGCAACAATACCATTGCTACACTGAAGGATCCAATCAGTTTGTGTGCGGTGTTGGGCCGCGCCGCTGTGCGTTATCCAACAACATCATTAACGCGCCCGACAGATGCAACTGGCTGGCTGGTAAAAAAAGCGGGTGGGATCGGCGGGGCTCATGTGCGGTGGCTAAGCCAAGTGGGGAATGTAGCCGCAGATTGTTATTATCAAAAATACATTTCCGGCATCGTTGCCAGCGCAGTTTTTTTAGCCAGGGGGCCCCATGCAGAGATTGTCGGCTTTAATCGACAATTACAAACAGATCAATTTACGGATATGCCATTCTTGTTTCAAGGAGCAGTGCGTCTGAATACTGTTGCAGAACAACATCGACAAGACATGCAAGCCATTATTGATAAAATCACACAACAGGTTAGTTTAACGGGTCTTTGCGGGATTGATTATATTATTGATGAAACAGGTGAGATCGTTGTGCTTGAACTAAACCCGCGACCGCCCTCTACATTTGTATTGCATGAACAAGCAGGCTCATTATTCGAGGCGCATCTCGCGTGTTTTGGCGCAAGCAAGGTCGGGTGGCCGTTTAAAGAGGGTGGCAAGTGCAGTGCGTACGCGATTTATTACGCTAACCAGGCCGTACAAATCAGCAACACAACAACTTGGCCGGCTTGGGTTAAAGACAGACCCGGCAAGGATACATGCGTTGCCGCAGAGTTTCCTGTGTGTACGGTGTATGCAGAAGCGGGCACAACTGAAAATGCCATGGCAGTGCTACAGCAACGACTGATTATGATTGACGCGATCGTCACGGCACAGCAACATGCGGCCTGAAAACTTATAACATACAGGCGTGTAAGTGGATAAACAGATAAGCTCTCCTAGCCTGAATACACTGACTGCACCGCTGGTTGAAAATCTGCTGGTTAATGCTGCGGGTTTACGTTTGCACGTATCGGCGCTGGCCAATGGTTGTCGTGTTATTGATGCGGGTATCAATGTGCATGGCGGGCTTGAAGCAGGACGATTGATTACTGAAATATGTTTAGGTGGACTGGGAATAGTCAAGCTACGTGCATCTACGAGTTTTCGGCATTGGTCATGGCATCTGGATGTTTATAGTACAGATCCGGTATTAGCCTGTTTAGGTAGCCAGTACGCGGGTTGGCATTTGCATCACGGTGAAGGCAAAGCGGCCTTTAGTGCCTTAGGTTCAGGGCCGGCGCGGGCGATGGGAAGCAATGAAGCACTGTATGACGAACTGGCCTATCAAGATGCAGGCGACCATGCCTTTATAGTGATTGAAACGGATACATTTCCACCGCTTGAAATGGCCGATAAAATTGCAGAAAAGTGCGGTATTGCGGCTTCCGCGTTGACCATTATTTTAACGCCGACCTCAAGTTTGGCAGGTTCGGTGCAAATAGTCGGGCGCGTATTGGAAACCGCACTGCATAAAGCCCATACTTTACATTTTCCACTGCATAAGATTATAGAGGGTGTTGGTAGCGCACCCGTATGCCCACCAGCAAAAGATTTTCTAGTCGCAATGAGTAGAACAAATGATGCAATTTTATTTGCCGGTCAAATCCAATTGTTTGTTGAAGCCAGTGACGATGATGCCAGAGAACTTGCAAATAAACTGCCAAGTAGTGCCTCGGCTGATTATGGCCGGCCCTTTGGTGAAATTTTTAAGGATGTTGGTTATGATTTTTATAAAATTGATCCGATGTTATTTAGCCCGGCACAGGTCGCCGTAAGCTCTTTGACGACAGGACATACGTTTCATGCCGGGAGCATTGATCTCGATCTGTTGGACGCATCATTTAATTGACCAGTGACAGACAGGCAACAGAAAATCGCGATTATAACGGATGATCCAGGTTGGCATGGCCGTCAATTACAGGCATCGCTCAAAGATCATGGTTTGGTGAGTCAATGCGTATCCCTAACAGATTGCATCATTGCAATAAAGGATGATGGACCGACGCTAAGCCTCCCTGGTTTTACATCATTGCCGCTGGGTCTATTTGTCAGAGGCATCCCGGACGGTAGTCTGGAGCAGGTTATTTTTCGACTCGATATCTTGCATGCACTGCATGCGTTAGGCAACACGGTCTATAACACACCACGGGCAATAGAACGTGCGGTCGATAAACCCCTTACCAGTTTGTTATTAAGCCATTCTGGATTACCCTCCCCGATCACCTGGATATGTGAATCGCATGAACATGCCGCTACAATTCTTGATCAGGAAACAGCAAAAGGGAAGCAACTGGTACTCAAACCGTTATTTGGCTCACAAGGTGTTGGCGTACATCTGCTAGATAAAGCGTCTGGTTTGATACACGATGAAAAATTCGCGGGTATTTATTATCTGCAACGTTTTATTCAACAACAGAATAATGATTTTACAGATATTCGGGTATTGGTAGTTGATGGTATTGCCAGGGCCGCGATGTTACGCCGAGGGCGAGCGTGGGTCACCAATCGGGCGCAAGGTGCGATCTGTGAACCTTTAATCATGGATAAGAATATTGTCAGGCTGGCGGAATCGGCATGTCAGGTATTGGATATCAATTATGCTGGGGTTGATCTCATGCAAGATAAAAAAGGTCAATTTTATATTATTGAAGTCAATAGTATGCCAGCCTGGTATGGGTTACAGAGTGTGGTGGATTTTAATATTGCTGCATGTCTGGTTGATTCTTTCGTCAAACAGATAGCCCTGAACAATCAATTACACGATTGCCGAGAGCTAAGCTGACCCATGGATAGCCATGCAATAAAAGCGGCTGTCATGGCAAGTTTCATAGGTGAACTAGAAGCATTCAAGCCTGGCAATGTCGGCTATCATGCCGATGGTCATGGTATGACTGTTAGTGATTTTCAGAAAAGCGCGGTGGCTTCCCTACCCTTTCTTTGCCAGCAAAAGAACGGCGTAGGACAACGCATATTAGATAGTATCCGCGCAACTTGGAAAGCTGTCGGTTATAATACCAATTTAGGCATGTTGCTACTATTTGCCCCGATTATTAAGGCGGCCGAGTCGGAGTTTAATTCGGTCGATGCGCTACGTCATAATTTGGAACGGACCTTAAATTCATTAACAAAAACTGACGCAGAGCAGGTGTTTGCGGCAATAAGACTGGCAAAGCCAGGTGGGCTTGGCCGTGTTGCAGCGCAAGACGTTAATAAAAACCCCGATTGTGCATTGCATGTTGCCATGGCATTAGCTAAACAGCGAGATTCTATCGCATTGCAATATACCAATAATTTTCAAGAAATATTTGATCTTGGATTGGCAACAATTAAAAACTTTGAGAAACGTTGGAATAGTGTAAAATGGTCAACCGTTGCATGTTATCTTAGTTATATGGCATCAATGTCGGATTCACATATTGAACGAAAATTTGGTCGGCAAATAGCAACGCAAATAAAAATAAAAAGCACGGTCATTGCCGAAGACTTTAGAAATTTTGATAACCCTGAAAAAAGCATCGCATTGCTACAGGATTTTGATAAGGATCTTAAAACAAAAAAATATAACCCAGGAACCAGTGCCGACCTGACTGCGGCGAGTCTTTTGGTTTATAATTTAACTTGAATATGGTGAAATCACAGTAGGACTTAAAAATTACGGGCAAAAGGCATGTTCTTTTGTCAGTTTTAACCAGGTAAAGGGAGAACTCCCTTTTAATATAAATGAAATCAAATAGGTCAACAATTCAATGTCGATATTCGAAAAACTATTTGACTTTTTAATTGGAGGAAATACAAAAATGGCAGTTATTGATAGAATACTAATTGGTGAAGCATTAGTGGGCGATGGGAATGAAGTTGCGCACATTGACTTGATGATGGGGCCACGCGGCAGTGCGGCAGAATCAGCTTTCGCAAATGCATTGACTAATAACAAAGATGGTTTCAGCACGTTGTTGGCAGTCGTTGCGCCAAACTTGCTTTGTAAACCTAATACCATTCTCTTTAACAAAGTAACCATCAAAGGATCAAAACAGGCAGTACAAATGTTTGGGCCTGCACAACGTGGTGTGGCAATGGCAGTCACGGATTGCGTAGAAGATGGCACTATTCCTGCCGATGAAGCAGATGACGTTTTTATTTCCGTCGGTGTTTTTATTCATTGGTTGGCTGATGATGATACCAAGATTCAAGATTACAACTACGAAGCAACCAAGCTTTCTATCAAGCGTGCCATTGCGCGTGAACCAAAAGCGGCTGAAGTTGTCAACCAGAAAGGGGCGGCCGAGCATCCATTCGCAGCCCACGCTTAATCTATAATCCGCTATAACACGCTGAATTTAGATTTCAGCTACAAAATTAATGCCCTGATTTAGCAGATCAGGGCATTTTTTATACGTGGGCATTATGCGTTTTAAGCGATCATGTACACGACAATATATTTATGAGTGGTTTAAAAACCTGAACCGATCAGGGAATGGTAAAGTTATATTGATCTTAAGATCATGAGTATCGCGTTTTTCTTATCTTAAATCGGATGACTGAAATAAAGTATTTCTGTCAGCCTTGAATAAAATCAAAACCAAAAAATATTATGCAACCTGTTAAATGAAGTCGCGGTTAGAATATGCGTATGTTGTTGATTAAAAATCAAGTTTTACTGACATTGATACTGCACTATAATAGCGAATGATGAAAATTCTTGTATTGGGTGCGACGGGAATGCTGGGTAATGCTGTTTTTCGCTGGCTCAGCGACAAGACAGATTGGAATGTCTTTGGCACCGTACGTTCCGAAGAGTCAATGCAGTTATTTGCAAAGGCGTTATCTGATAAGCTAGTCAGGCTTTATGATGCTACAGACAATGATCATTTAAGTCAGGTAATGACCCGACTAGAGCCAGATGTAGTTATTAATTGCATAGGCATTATAAAGCAAATATCTCATGCACGCGATCCCGCGCCTATGATCATGACTAACGCAGTGCTACCACATCAATTGAGCGAGCACGTAGCAAGGATGGGTGCGAGATTAATCCATTTTAGTACCGACTGTGTGTTTTCAGGGAACAAAGGACGCTACACGGAGCAGGATATGCCAGATGCCGAGGATATGTATGGTCGTTCAAAATTACTCGGTGAGGTCGCTGACGCACATTGCATTACGCTTAGAACGTCGATTATTGGACATGAGTTACAATCTAAAAAAGGTCTACTTGAATGGTTTCTCTGCCAGAGTGATAGTTGTGAAGGTTATGCCAAAGCCATATTTTCCGGATTTCCAACAATTATACTTGCCAGGATGGTTGCAGAAATAATCATCCCTATGCAGGCATTGCATGGCCTTTACCATGTGGCATCTAAACCTATTTCAAAATTTGATTTATTGCAATTGATTGCGGATGTGTATAGTAAAAAGATAAAGCTGGTATCCAATAGTGAGCCAGTTATCGATAGATCCCTATGTGCGGATAAGTTTCAACAAATAACGGGCTACAACGCACCTGCATGGCCTGAGATGATTGAAACCATGTATTTAAATCATAAGCACGGGGTATATTGACTATTGGGGGATAGAGACATGGAACGCGTAACTGGTATAGGTGGTTTATTTTTCAAGGCCGCCGATTCTACTAGCCTTGCCCGGTGGTATGAGCAGCATTTAGGCATTGATCTTGTCCCAACAAGCTATGATGTACAGCCTTGGACACAGGAAGCGGGCCCGACCGTTTTCGCCCCATTCGCTAAAGACACGGATTATTTCGGGAGGGAAAGCCAGATGTGGATGGTAAATCTTCGGGTTAGGAATCTCGAAGCTATGGTCGCGCAGCTAAGGGGCGCAGACATAGAAGTGGAGGTCAATGAAGCCGACTATCCGAACGGCAAGTTTGCGCGGCTCCACGATCCGGAAGGAAACCCTATCGAACTTTGGGAGCCGATAAACACGTTTTAGTATGTACTTAAATTCCCTTAGGCAAGGATAACATAAATCATCTTTCGCAAATATGAAGAGGCGGTTCCCCTTTTATCTGGTTAAATAAAAAGTGACATAACCATTTATTTGACCAGGAGAAGAGTTGCCATGAGCGATGATACAAGCAAGCACTTGCACAACGTAGTCCCTATTGATGAACAGGAACTGCAGGGCCATCTCAACAAAGTGGTACTGAAGACTGTGGAAGACACCCGCAAGCAGATTCTGGACGCTGAGGCTGATGCGCTGGTGGGTGCTGATCGATATGCACGCACTGAGACGCGCAAAGACGACCGGTCTGGTAGCTACACCAGGAAGCGCCACACCAGGGCCGGAGAGCTTGAGTTAAAGATGCCGAAGCTACGCAAACAGACCTTTGAGATGGCCATCATAGAGCGATACCGGCACCGTGTAGCGTCTGTCGAAGAGGCGCTGATCGAGATGTATCTGGCAGGTGTTTCAGTACAACGTGTAGAAGACATTACCGCAGCATTGTGGGGTACCCGTGTCAGCTTAGGGACTATTTCAAAGCTCAACCAGCGTATCTATGGGCAGATTGAAGAGTGGCGTAATCGCCCCATAGAGGGTGATTTCCCTTATGTATACCTGGACGGTGTTGTGCTCAAACGCAGTTGGGGCGGTGCAGTGAAGAACGTTTCTGTTCTAGTCGCCATAGGTGTTGGGGACGATGGCTACCACCGCATTCTAGGGATTGTTGAAGGTACTAAGGAGGATAAGGTGGGATGGTCAGGATTCCTGCGTCATTTAAAGGCACGCGGTCTCAAGGGCATCAGGTTGGTGCTCAGTGATGCCTGTCTTGGGCGCAAGGAGTCGATCGGTGACTTCTACCCTGAAGCTGGCTGGCAGTGTTGTATTGTGCACTTCTACCGCAACGTCTTCAGTCATGTGCCTCGTGGTCGTGTCAAAGAAGTCTCTCGCATGTTGCAGGCTATCCATGCATCTGAATATCTGGAATCAGCCAGGCATAAGGTCACGGAGGTCGAGAAGAAACTCAGGGACATGAAGTTATCGAGTGTAGCGGATTGGCTGGGTAGTGCATGGAAGAGACCCTGACGTATTATCGGTTTCTGGCAGAGCACTGGATTCGCATTCGGACTAACAATCCTTTGGAGAGGATCATCCGAGAAATCAGGCGGCGAACACGAGTAGTGGGAGCATTCCCGGATGGCAACTCGGCGTTGATGCTTTGTGCGGCAAGGCTTAGACACATCGCGGGGAGCTAGTAGGGAACGCGGACATATCTGAACATGGATTTGCTCCAAGAGATGGATAAAGAAAAGGATTTTCAGGTAGCGTAACAACCAGATTTAAGGGAAAGCCAAATCAGAAAGTGCGAAAGATTATTGACACTACCCATCCAGACCCTGCTTTGCTTTCTCCTGAACAGACTTGGGCAGATAGTTCAGCACATTGCCGGTCCTGTGCATCCAGCAACGTTGCACATCAGTCTCTGGATACACTGCCTCAAGGGCTGCCCAGAAACCCAAAGCACCATCGCCAATGGCCAGCTTTGGGGCTGACCCAAGCCTCTTTGTTGCAACGACAACAACACTGCTCGCCAGCGCTGTTTCGATTCCCTGACACCCTATTCAATCGACATAAAATGCTTCTGACCGCGACTGTTCACGCCGATGATGACCAGGCAACACAATCGACCATCGTCACCTCGAAGACCACTGTAGATGCCATCAGTCCAGATGGAAGCCTCTAAAAACCGTGCATTTTGTGGTACGATCTGATTCACTTGATGTGGGAGGATTTTGTTTATGCCCGCACCTGGATTGTTTGATTTGACGGATCATTTGGCGCGGCTTTCGGCGATGGGATATCCGCTTGAGGTTTTGGAGCGGCACGTTGATTTCGAAGTGTTTCGCCCAGTTCTTGTTGAAGCACTTGGCTATGGGGAACGTCCCAAAGGTGGTCGTCCGCCCTATGATGCCGTTGTGATGTTCAAGGTGCTTGTTTTGGCATCGATGCACAATCTGAGTGATGAGCGGATGGAGTTTCTCATTCGTGACCGTTTCAGTTGGCTACGGTTCCTGGGATTTCAAATCGGGGAGCCGACACCTGATCAGAAGACGATCTGGCTTTTCAGAGAGAAGCTGACCTAGGCGGGTGTCTTCAAGGCCCTGTTTGCCGCGTTTGAAGCTCAGCTCTGCGCGCGGGGATACAAACCGACCGGCGGTCAGATTGTGGATGCCACGTTGGTCTTTGCCCCGCGCCAGCGGATGACGAAAGAAGAGAAAGCGCGCGCCAAGGCAGGTGAGGCCGCATCTGACATCTGGCCCGATGATCTGTCCAAGGCAGCGCAGAAAGACACCGATGTGCGTTGGACGGTCAAGTATTCAAAGGCCAAGACGACCAAGGAGGGTGAGGAGGATACTGGCCTTGTCGATATTTCTGTTCCGCACTTTGGGTACAAGAACCACGTGTCCATTGACCGCAAATGGCGCTTCATCCGGGGTGAGACTGGCACGAATGCGGCTCGCTACGACGGGCATGAACGCTCCTCGGTTCTGGACGAGACAAACAGCTCGAAGGCGGTTTGGGCCGATGCCAGGTACCGCTCGGCCAGGAATGAGGCTTGGCTGAAGGCGCAAGGGTACCGCTCACATATCCATCGCAAGAAGCCACGCGGCAAACCCATGGCCAGGCATATTCGTCGGGGCAACGCGACACGCTCCGCCATCCGCGCCTGTGTTCGGCTACGAGAAAGGCCCCATGGCTCTGACCATCCGCTCAATCGGCCAAACCCGTGCGAAGGCCCGCATGACCATGGCCAACCTGAGCTACAACTTCCGCCGTCTCATCTTCCACGAGCGACGACAGGCCACAAGCCTGACTCCGCCCAAATTCCGGAAATACCCGCCCTGGCAGACCTAAACAGCGCAACACAGCCTCAAATACCACCGATCTTGACCTTCACACCCGCTATGCGGGTGACAACGACTGGTGCTCGCGTCAAAATCCATCCAGAATCAGCGTTGTTCGAGGTCTCCAGCTTTGGCCTCCAGTCCGACAATCGCTTCCAGTGCACTTTGCATCTGACCACTCGAAACACCTTTCAAATAAAGCCAGGGAATCGCCGCATCCAGGGTCGCTGTGCGCCGGATGTAGGGCGGTACAAGCAAAGATTGAAAGCTCGCCGACTCACCCTCACGGCTACGGATATTGGGCACCTCGACGCTGACCTTGCCAACCCCGATGATGCTCTCTCGTTCTGGATGATGACCGCTACGGACAACGTGCTGGCGTACGTCAGCCGTTTTTTGATCATCATAATGCGTCATCAACTCATCTGGCTCTACCTGGACAGCTTCGGTGATTAACTGCTTCGCACCAGATCTGAGTAACTCTGTCAGTGGATCAATGCCCTCTGGTGTACCCAGATCAATCACAGTATTGTTTGTCATGTGTGGCGTGCTCCTCTTGCTACTTTTGATTTCTAGACAAAACCGATTCCAGCAAGGCACGCCGCATACTTCAACCTCTTCAGACACCAGATTCGGTTGTAACTCAATAATTTTCAAATAAGGTGTTTTGTGCAAAGATCTCGGTTTATTTTCAAGTAACAAACCCAATAATTAAATTATTACTTATTAAGCATAACTTTATGAATTAAATGATATTAATCATAAAAATAAACAGCGTATTATTTTTATTCTTTATCTTTAATTGCTAAGTGACTGTTACACAGACAGTTTTTATATAAAAAAACACAAAGAATCCTTGACAGGGAAGTCTTTAAATCCTTATAGTTAGTGAAGTGGGGAATTGTGGGTAAAAGTGTATTTTATCGGAAAATAGGGATAGTACTGTGTTTAGAGGGTTTAGTAAAAATAGTATGGACAGTAAGGGGCGTTTAGCGATTCCCAGTCGTTATCGTGATCTTATTGCTGTGCAAGCCGAAAACAACCTCGTTATCACCCTGAATCCACTGGATCATTCTCTTTGGCTATATCCCCAGCCTGAATGGGATGTGATTGAAGATAAATTGGCCACGCTTTCCGACTTTGATAAGCAAAGTCGTCGCACTAAGCAAATGATGCGTGGTTATGCTTCGGATTGTCAGCCAGATAGCCAGGGTCGCATCCTTATTCCCAAGGAATTGCGCGTCTATGCCGAGCTTGACAAGCAAGCCGTAATCCTTGGGCAGGGTAATAAATTTGAAATTTGGAACGAACAGGCCTGGGTCGCCCAGCGTGATGCGTGGTTGGGATCAGTCGGTGATGATTCGGCCCCCACACCTGAATCTTTACAGTCGTTGTCATTGTAGCGTCGTCATGATTTTAAGTGATTGACCACATTGAGCAATGCGCATACAACGGTTTTATTGGATGAACTTATTGAGGCACTCGATATTCGTGCAGATGGTTTCTATATTGATGGTACGTTCGGTCGCGGTGGTCATAGTCGTGAAATTATTAAACGACTTGGGCCAGCAGGTCGTTTGCTTGCATTTGACAAGGATCCAGATGCAGTCATGTCAGTCGACAAAGACCTGTTACAAGATGCACGATTCGAGATTGTTAAAGGCTCCTTCACCATGTTAATGCAACACGTCAAACGTCATGCAGTTGTGGCGCGGGTTGCTGGCATCCTCTTTGATTTTGGTGTTTCTTCGCCACAACTCAATGCGGCCGCCCGCGGTTTTAGTTTTCGATTCGATGCGCCGCTTGATATGCGCATGGATCCTGCTACAGGACAAAGTGTTGCTGAGTGGTTGCAGTGCGCCAGCGAGACCGAGATTGCCAATGTGATCTATGAATATGGTGAAGAGAGGGCCTCAAGAAGAATTGCAAAAGCCATTGTCAATGCGCGTAGTACAACGCCCGTTATGACAACAACCCAGCTTGCAGAGCTTGTATGTCGCGTGATGCCGTCTCGCAAACAGGCCAAAAAAAAATACGCCTTACATCCGGCAACCAAAACTTTTCAAGCCATGCGTATTTTTATCAATCGTGAACTAGACGCAATAAAAACAGTGTTACCGCAAGCCGTTGAGGCGTTATGTCCCCGTGGTCGTCTTGCCGCAATCAGCTTCCATTCGCTGGAAGATCGCATTGTCAAACGTTTTATGCGCGATCAATCAACACCGCCGTCGTATCCACCAGAAATACCGATCATGCCAGACAGCAGTAACGTTAAATTGCGGCTTGTGGGTAAAAAAATACGTGCGACCCAAGCGGAAATAATACAAAACGCTCGCGCACGGAGCGCTACATTGCGGGTGGCGGAGCGCGTTTCATGATCAAGCTACTATTACACTATGGGCTTTATATGACGGTCTTTCTGTCGGCATTGCAAGTGGTGATTGCGCGTCATGAAACGCGCCGTTTGTTTGTCGAACTACAAACACTTGAACAAACGCGTGATGCATTAAACGAAGAGTGGGGGCGCTTGCAGCTCGAACAAAGTACTTGGGCGGTAAATGACCGAATTGAAACATTCGCCCGCACCAGGCTAGATATGAAAATGCCGGAACACAACACAATGGTGCTCCTGATAAAATGACATCGCCGACACTACAAGCACAATATCCCGTTCGCCGCTGGTTGGTACTCGGTCTTTTTCTTTGCGGTATGGTGGTACTTTCATCACGTGCTGTATATCTGCAACTGTTTAATGATTTTCTAAAAGACCATGGTGATGCGCGGTCAATTCATGTGGTCGGGATCCCGGCACATCGCGGTGTGATCACTGATCGAAATGGTGAACAACTGGCCATTAGTACGCCGGTAGATTCAATTTGGGTTAATCCGAAAAAGCTATTTGAGGATGCAGGTAGGTTACCTGAATTGGCCAAGGTTATGGAGATGACGGTCGCAGATTTGCACGCGCTATTACGGAGCAGAATGCATCGGGAATTTATTTACTTAAAACGCCATGCCGATCCGGATTTAGTGCAAGCGGTAAAAAATCTAGGCCTGCAAGGCATTGCTACTGAACGTGAATATAAACGCTACTATCCGGCCGCTGAAGTGACCGCTCACTATATCGGTTTTACCAATATCGATGATCAAGGCCAGGAGGGTCTGGAGTTGGCCTATGATGATTGGTTGCGTGGCAAGTCGGGCAAGAAACGAGTACTGAAAGATCGCTTAAACAGGATTGTTGAAAACATAGAAAGCATCGAGGCATCGGAACCTGGCGGAAAACTCGTACTGAGTATTGATCAACGTGTCCAGTATCTTGCCTACCGAGAACTGGCTGCCGCCGTTAAATATCATGCGGCAAAAGGTGGTTCCCTGGTGATGTTGGATATTAAAACTGGTGAGGTTATGGCGCTGGTGGGACAGCCATCATATAACCCGAATAATCGCAAAGGTCTGCAAAGTCAGTATTTTCGTAATCGCGCCGTAACCGATGTTTTTGAACCTGGCTCGACAATGAAACCCTTTACTATCGTCGCTGGACTGGAGTCTGGAAATTATAGTCCACAATCAGCGATAAATACCGCGCCTGGCTATTTTAAAGTCGGTGATCACACCATTGCCGACATGCGTAATTATGGCAATATTGATGTCGCAACGGTTATTACGAAATCAAGTAATGTAGGTGTGAGTAAGATAGCGCTATCTTTGCAGCCAGAACAATTTTGGGCGGTCTTGTCCCGATTTGGCTTTGGTCAACCTACGAGTAGTGGTTTCCCAGGCGAGTCCACAGGTATGTTGAGTCCATTTAATACGTGGTCTGATGTTGAAACAGCAACCTTGTCATTTGGTTATGGTATCTCGGTAACACCATTACAGCTTGTGCAGGCGTATGCTGTCTTAGCAACAGGCGGTGTTATGTTGCCAATCTCGTTTGTCAAGGTTAATGGGCAGGTTTCAGGTCAGCGGATCATTGCAGAAAATATTGCCGGGCAAGTTAGAGCAATGTTGGCCACAGTCGTATCTGACAGTGGCACGGGCAAACGCGCAGCAGTTAGCGGTTATCGCGTTATCGGCAAGACTGGCACCGTGTATAAACATATTCGTGGCGGCTATGCGGATGATCGTTATCTTTCCTTATTTGCCGGTATCGCGCCAGCGGGTAAACCGCGATTCGCAATGGTCGTGTTGATTGATGAACCTGGTGGCGAGCAGCATTATGGTGGTGATGTTGCAGCACCCGTCTTTTCGCGTGTCATGGAAGGCACACTGCGTATTTTGAATGTTCCACCTGACGACTTGTCTGCATTTAGCAACTCGATCATGGCCAATAATCAAAAGCCCAATCAATTACCAGGGTTTGACTGATGATGACTGTTGAAAAACTGCATGATGCAAAATCACTGGCTGATCTTTTTCGCGATCCAGCATTAAAAAATACTGCTGTACGTGTGAGAGGTGTCGCCATTGACAGTCGCAAAGTTGAAGCAGGCGATCTGTTTCTGGCCTATAGAGGCACACAAAATAATGGCCTTGATTATATAGATGCTGCGATCCAGTCAGGTGCCGTTGCCATTGCCATTGATGCGGATGAAACAATTAATTTAAAGTCGGTAACGATCGTCAAAGTGTCTGATCTGCGCCAACAGGCCGGTTTTATTATTAGTCAATTTTATGATGAGCCATCAAAGGCCATGCAGTTAATCGGTGTTACCGGCACCAATGGCAAGACAACAATATCCTATATGATTGCCTATGCTTTATTTGTACTCGGCCAGCAAAGTGCTGTGGTCGGCACCTTGGGTTATGGCCAATTCAAGAAATTGCAAACGGGCACGACAACAACACCTGATCCGGTTACCTTGCATGCATTGTTTTCAAACTGGGTCGGCAAGATCGATTTTGTGGCAATGGAAGTATCATCACACGCGCTCGATCAAGGTCGGGTCAATGGGGTGGCGTTTGATACCGCGGTGTTCACAAATCTGGCGCGTGATCATCTCGATTACCATAAAACAATCGAAGATTATGCTGCTGCAAAATTTAAATTGTTCACATCATCCGGGTTAAAAAATGCCATCGTCAATATTGATGATGACTATGGTGTCCAGCTTGTAGCGTCATTACCGGCAACTTTGAATATCGTTGTCTATACAACAAAATCGATACATCCAGTTGTAAAAAATAAAGATTTTTTTTATGTCTATGGCGAGCAGATCGGTATAAAAAACCTGGCAACGCAAATAATAGTGCAAAGTTCATGGGGTCATGCCCGTATACAAACAAGCCTGCTCGGCGCGTTCAATATGGACAATATCCTGGCGGCATTTGCAACGCTCTGTGTCTTTGGATTTGCGGTTGATCAAGTCGCTGCAACATTATCCGGTTTTAATGGCATACCAGGTCGGATGGAATATTTTGCGGCAGACGACAAACCCTTGCTTGTTGTTGACTATGCACATAGTCCAGATGCCCTGGAAAAAGCATTAACCGCATTAAGACCATACTGTCATGGTAAATTGTATTGTGTCTTTGGTTGTGGCGGAGAACGTGATATTGGCAAACGATCACAAATGGGCCGCATCGCTGAATTATTATCCGATCAGATCATACTCACCAACGATAATCCGCGTAGCGAATCACCCAGCATGATTGTTGAACATATTCTTGCGGGTATTCAAAACAAATCGAAAACAACCATAAAGTATGATCGATCAGAGGCGATTACCAATACATTTTTAATTGCCAACAAAGATGATGTGATTCTGGTCGCGGGCAAAGGTCATGAAACAACACAGCAAATAGGTACAGATTTATTGCCTTTTAGTGACCGCGAATTGGCCAGACGTTTAACGGGTAGTGCGTCATGATCAGCATGTCTCTAGCAAAAGCGGCCACCGCAATCAAATCAAGTTTCCATGGCGACGATATTATTTTTTCCGGTTGTAGTACAGATACGCGCACTATCGAAAACGGAAATTTGTTCATAGCATTGCATGGTCATAATTTTAATGGCCATGATTATGTATCAATAGCCGAAGAGAAAGGCGCGTCTGCCGCCTTGATTGAACAGCAGGTGCGTCATACAAAACCCGTCTTAAAAGTGAAAGACACGCGCACCGCCATGGGTTTGTTGGCAAGGTCATGGCGCGAAGAAATAGCCATGCCACTGGTAGCGATAACTGGCAGTAATGGCAAGACGACTGTCAAAGAGATGGTCAACAGTATCTTGTCTGAAATTGCTGAAGTGCATGCAACTACAGGGAACTTGAACAATGATATTGGTGTGCCATTGACTTTATTTGGTTTGCATAAAAAACATCAATACGCAGTCGTTGAAATGGGCGCAAATCACCCGGGAGAAATTGCCTGGTTGAGCGCCATGGCCCGGCCGAATGTCGCAGTTATCACACAATGCGCTCCGGCACATCTTGAAGGTTTTGGTGATATTGACAATGTAGCAAAAGCGAAAGCTGAAATATATTCAGATCTGCAATCATCAGACACGGCGATTATTAATGCGGATGACAATTATGCAGCATTCTGGCGTGAGCAATGCGAACGTCCACAGCAACTAACCTTTGGTATTGAATCTGCCGATGCTGATATTCGCGCAAAAGATATTCAGATTGTGCCGCAAGATGCAACGGCCAAGTTTGCATTGGTCAGCATAACGGGCGCAATCGATATTCATTTACCGCTTACAGGCAAGCATAACGTCATGAATGCCTTGGCGGCGGCGGCCTGTTGTTTAAGCCTTGATGTGCCCTTAGTTGCAATCAAAAATGGACTTGAAAAATTGACAGCCATGAAAGGTCGTTTGCAAATCAGGCCGGGTAAAAACGCGGCGCGAATTATTGATGATACCTATAATGCAAATCCGACTTCACTCAGTGCCGCTTTAAATGTTTTAACGCATTATGCAGGTACACATTATCTTGTGTTGGGTGATATGGGTGAGCTGGGCGCGGCAGCGGTACAAATGCACGGTGATGCTGGCGTGTTGGCTAAACAAATGGGTGTGCATGGATTGTTTACCATTGGCGATCTCAGTATACATGCTACGCAAGCGTTTGGTGCTGGCGCGACACACTTCGATGCTTATGCAATGCTGGAAAAAACGTTGTTGCAGCACCTAAACAAAAATACATCCATCTTGATTAAAGGCTCACGTGCAATGCAGATGGAACGTGTCGTTAAAGCACTAACAGAGGGGCCTGTGTAATGTTGCTCTGGTTGACAAATTATCTCACGCAATTCGATAGCGGTTTTGGTGTCTTCAGATATTTGACATTAAGAACTATATGCAGTGTTTTGACATCATTATTTGTTTCATTAATGTTGGGCCCTTATCTAATACGACATCTAACCAATAAACAAATCGGCCAAAGTATAAGAGATGATGGCCCCAAAACGCATTTTGAAAAAACCGGAACACCTACTATGGGTGGATTGTTGATACTGATTTCTATCATGCTTAGTACTTTATGTTGGATGGATGTTAGTAATCGTTATGTGTTAGTTGTCATGTTAGTTACCTTGTTGTTTGGTGTGATAGGTTTAATTGATGATTATAAAAAAATTATTAATAACGATCCGAAAGGATTAAGCGCAAAATATAAATACACGGCCCAATCAATTGTTGGACTTGGTGCCGCAGTCTATCTTTATCAGTCAGCCGTGCTTCCTGTAGAGACGCAACTGATAGTGCCATTTTTTAAAGCATTTGTTTTTGATCTGGGCTGGCTGTATATCGTGCTCGCCTATTTTGTCATCGTTGGATCAAGCAACGCGGTTAACCTGACAGATGGCCTTGATGGCCTTGCCATTTTGCCAACAGTGATGGTTGCTGGTGCATTAGCGATCTTTGCCTATGTCACTGGACATGTTCGCTTTGCTGCATATTTAGGCATTCCGTATGTCCCGGGCGTTGGTGAGGTTGTTATATTTTGCGGCGCGATTGTTGGATCGGGCTTAGGGTTTCTCTGGTTCAATACATACCCCGCACAGGTCTTCATGGGTGATATAGGTGCGTTATCACTAGGTGCCGCTTTGGGTGTTATTGCGATAGTGACCCGACAAGAACTGGTGCTGTTTATTATGGGCGGTGTTTTTGTCATGGAAACAGTGTCCGTCATCTTACAAGTTGGATCATATAAATTAACCGGGAAAAGAATTTTTAGAATGGCACCCCTACATCATCACTATGAACTTAAAGGCTGGCCAGAGCCGCGCGTGATTGTGCGGTTCTGGATCATTACCGTCATCCTCGTGTTGATTGGTCTTGCGAGCTTAAAGATACGCTGAGGGAACCGACTTGTCTTGTACGACAGCAAAGATGATAACGATGAAAAAAGCTGAACAGCATTATGATGCAGTCATTGTTGGTCTTGGTAAGACCGGGCTTTCCTGCGTCCGCCATCTATTGCGTAACGGTTTGCGTATTGCGGTGACTGACAGCCGTATGCAACCACCAGAATTATCGGCATTAAAGAATGAATACGCAATGGTGCCGGTCTATCTTGGCGATATTTCTGCGGCCTTATTGTTAAAAGCTGATCAAATCATCTTAAGCCCGGGTGTTGCACTTGATAATAAAGCGATAAAGCTGGCTGTAGAAAGAGGCATCCCGGTCAATAGCGACATTGAATTATTTTGCCAACAAGCCACGGCACCCATAATTGCAATATCAGGATCAAATGGCAAGAGCACAGTGACAACATTGGTCGCGGAAATGGCGCGCCAATCAGGCCTGAAAACAAACGTGGGTGGCAACCTGGGTACGCCAGCACTTGATTTGCTGACGCATGATGAACCCGATGTATATGTACTTGAATTATCCAGTTTCCAATTACAGACCACCTACTCATTAAATGCCCATGCAAGTGCCGTATTGAATATATCTCCTGATCACATGGATCGTTATGCAAGTTTGGAAAATTACGCCAACGCAAAGAAAAAAATCTATTCAGGCAATGGCCTGGCCGTCATCAACAAGGACGACAACATAGTGCATGCCATGTGTGGCGATAGTACAAGAGATGTTATTTCTTTCACGCGGGGCCGGCCCGCAGGCAACAACTTTGGCATTGTTAAGGCCCATGATGCAACGTGGTTATGCCAGGGTGAGAATAAAATCATAAGACAAACGGAACTTGGGATTAAGGGTGAACATAATGTCGCCAATGCGCTGGCAGCGATGGCATTGGCAAGTTCCGTCAACGTACCGGTCGCGATAATGGCCGAGGTGTTAAAAAATTTTTCAGGCCTTGCCCATCGCTGTCAGTGGGTTAAAACAATGCGTAATATTAGTTGGTATAACGATTCGAAAGCGACAAATGTGGGTGCCTGTATCGCATCAATTAAAGGATTGTCTGGTCTTGGCAATATTATTCTTATTGCTGGCGGCGATGGTAAAGGCGCAGATTTTTCTAGCCTGGCACGGGTTATCAAACAATATATTAAAAAAGTCCTGCTATTAGGCATAGACGCAAACAGAATCGCGGCTGTGATTGGTACAGCAGTCCCGTATGAGTTTGTTGCCGATATGAATGCAGCCGTCAGGCTTGCCAATGCGAGTGCTGAGCCAGGTGATCTTGTGCTACTTGCGCCTGCCTGTGCCAGCCTGGATATGTATGCTGATTACCAGCAACGGGGCGATACATTTGTGGCGGCGGTTAATAGCCTGGAGGCACATTGATGTCGGCCCACGTTAAACAACAGGCAAGATTATTATCGCCGCATCGCACGCAACATAAGTTAATAGCGGGTTATGATCTTTGGTTAATGGGACTCTCGCTATTAATACTGGGCATTGGTTTGGTGCTGGTTACGTCTGCTTCTATTTCTATTTCAGCCATAAATTTCAATGATCCATTACATTATTTTTGGCGCCAGAGCGTCGCTGCGGCAATAGGATTATTTTTGGCACTGATTATATTGAAAATACCCATGCGTTTATGGGAGATGATAAGTGTGCCGTTATTGATCATAGCGATTATGCTGTTGCTACTTATCCTGATCCCGGGGGTGGGTCGGGAAGTCAATGGGAGTGTGCGATGGTTGCAATTGGGACCATTCGCTTTACAAGTCTCAGAACTCGTTAAGCTATGTGTTATCGCTTACCTTGCCGGCTATTTGGTGCGACATGGTGAAACTGTGCAGACGAATTTTGCTGGATTTATCAGACCCATCGGCGTGTTGACGTTCATCTCTGGTTTGTTGTTGCTGGAACCCGATTTTGGTGCCGCTGCTGTCTTATTCGCGACTGCTTTGGGCATGTTATTTATGGGTGGTGTGCCGTTAACGCGCTTTTGTGCATGGGTAGCGGTTGCAGTAAGTGCATTAATGACGTTGGCAATTCTTTCTCCTTATCGTATGCGGCGACTGATGAGTTTCGCTGATCCATGGCAGGATCCTTATGATAGCGGCTTTCAATTGACACAAGCCTTGATTGCGTTTGGTCGAGGAGATTGGTTTGGTGTCGGGTTGGGCAACAGCGTACAAAAACTTTTTTACCTACCAGAGGCACACACGGATTTTATTTTCTCAGTACTGGCAGAAGAGCTTGGATTGCTCGGCAGTATTACGATGATATTTTTATATTCATTCATTGTTTGGCGAGCATTTGTGATAGGGCATATTGCTGAACGGGCGGGGAAATTTTTTGCTGCCTATTTTGCTTATGGCATTGGGTTAATTATCGGGGTGCAGGCTTACATAAATATGGGTGTCAATATGGGTGTGCTTCCGACCAAGGGCTTGACGCTACCGTTAATAAGTTATGGCGGCAATAGCCTGATTGTTTATTGCATGTTGTTGAGTATTCTCTTACGCATCGATTACGAAAATCGACCAACCAGCCGCAACGCAATTAAAACCAGGGTGCCCGTCCATGCGTGATAAAAAAAATATTCTTATCATGGCAGGTGGGACCGGCGGACATATCTACCCGGCATTGGTTGTTGCCGATCAACTAAAAGAAAATGGATTTAATTTATTTTGGTTGGGTACTGACAAGGGGCTGGAGGCGACTATTGTGCCTAAGCATGGTTATACATTATTAAAAATTAATGTCGCCGGGGTCAGAGGCAAAGGCATGTTGCGATTATTAATAGCCCCCGTAATGCTCTTGATCGCATTGTTGCAGGCACTGTTGCTTATGATCAAAATACGTCCAGCAGTAGCATTGGGCATGGGCGGATTTGTCAGTGGACCGGGTGGCATGGCCGCCTGGTTAATGCGTGTCCCACTTTTGATTCATGAACAAAACGCCATCGCCGGATTGACCAATAAAATCCTGGCACCCTTTTCTGTCTCTGTGTTGGCTGCATTTCCAGGGGCATTTAAGCCATCTGGAAAACTAACAATTACCGGCAATCCAGTGCGGGCTGACATTGCCAATTTACCCACGCCTGAAAAACGTTACAAGCGCGCGGCAAAGACCATAAAAATTCTGATACTTGGCGGCAGTCGTGGTGCCAAGGCACTGAATGATGTTGTGCCAGAAACATTGTTGGCCTTGAGTCATGAGGGCTATCAGATTGCAGTTAAACATCAATGTGGCAAACAGCATTATGCGAGATGCAGTGCGGTTTATAAAGACAGTCGTATCAAGGCGGAAGTCATTGCCTTCATCGAAGATATGGCGGTTGCCTATGCCTGGGCCGATGTCGTTGTTTGCCGGGCCGGGGCACTGACTGTTGCTGAATTAGCGGCATGTGGTATTGCGTCTATACTGATCCCCTTTCCGTATGCTGTTGATGATCACCAGACAGAGAATGCGAATTATCTGGCAACGCAGCACGCGGCCATCCTGATGCCAGAAGCGCAGCTTACTGTCGAAAAATTAAAAGCGGTTTTATTGCGCTTATTAAATGCCCCTGAACAGTTATTAGACATGGCTGTAAAGGCGCGGTCACTGGCAAAACCGCAAGCCGCTGACATTGTTGCAAATTCATGCCGGGCGGTGGCACATGGCTAAGATGCAATCACACATCATGGGTCGCGTTAAACATATACACTTTGTCGGCATTGGTGGTGCGGGTATGGGTGGTATAGCTGAGGTGCTTAAAAATCTTGGTTACGAGGTTAGCGGTTCAGATATTAAAGCGAATGCGATCACACAAAGACTGGTGTCGTTGGGTATACGCGTAGCGATAGGCCATGCCGCAGAAAATATTGCACAGACCGATGTCGTTGTCATTACAAGTGCCATTAATGATGCCAACGCTGAAGTGATTGCGGCGCGACAAAACCGGATCCCGGTAGTGCGCCGTGCAGAAATGTTGGCGGAGCTTATGCGTTTTAGTCAGGGGATCGCCATTGCGGGTACGCATGGCAAAACAACGACTACCAGTCTGGTTGCAAGCGTGTTGGCAGAAGGCGGACTGGATCCGACTTATATTATTGGTGGCTTGTTAAATAGTTCTGCTTCACACGCACGTCTGGGTAGCGGTAAATATATTGTTGCCGAAGCAGATGAAAGTGATGCCTCATTCTTGCACTTGTACCCGATTATTGCCGTTATCACCAATATTGATGCTGATCATCTTGAGGCTTACGCCGGTAATTTCGCCAACTTGCGACATAATTTCGTCGAGTTTTTACACCAACTTCCTTTTTATGGTCTGGCGGTTTTATGTATTGATAATGAAGGCGTGCGCAAGATACTACCCGAGGTCACTAAACCTGTTGTGACTTATGGGGTCGATTTTGAGGCCGATTACAATGCTGAACTAATACGTCAGGAACATGCAAGAACCTGGTTCAGTATCTCACGTAAAGGCAAGCAAGACTGGTTAGAGATAGAACTGAATCTACCGGGCAAACATAATTTATTAAATGCCCTGGCATCGATTGCTGTTGCACATG
This sequence comes from uncultured Gammaproteobacteria bacterium, assembly GCA_951812995.1. Classification (GTDB taxonomy): domain Bacteria; phylum Pseudomonadota; class Gammaproteobacteria; order Eutrophobiales; family Eutrophobiaceae; genus UBA7359. Next base: position 255,009 of record CATOTD010000003.1, read on the forward strand.
AGCTCGGCGTGAGTGATCAGGCTATCGTTCATGCCTTATGTCATTTTCAAGGAATAGCACGGCGCTGTCATGTATATGGTGATATCAGGATTAATAATTTTAATGTCACATTGATTGATGACTATGCGCATCATCCCACCGAAATAGAAGCCACGTTCTCTGCCATCAGGGGGGGGTGGCCTGCGCGCCGCCTGGTTGTGATTTACCAGCCCCACCGTTATACGCGGATGCGTGATTTATTTGAAGATTTCAGCCGCGTGCTTTCTCAGGCAGACAGTCTTTTAATGTTGGATGTTTATCCAGCGGGTGAAGCACCAATAGCCGGTGCAGATAGTCGTTCATTGTGTCGTGCGATTCGACTCAGAGGTCAGGTTGATCCGATTTTTGTCGAAGCTGGCGATCATATGCGTGATTTGCTTGCCAATGTGGTCGCGGACAATGATCTGTTACTTACATTGGGAGCGGGTGATATTGGTTCTATTGCCAAGCAACTGCATCAACATTATTCGGCAGTGATACATTAAAAGGGTGCGACTTTGCTAAGCGAACAACACAAACAGACACATTTCAATCACCGCATGTGTGAGGTCATGGATACCGCAAGCCTGCGTGGCGAATTGCGCGTGCAAGAGCCCATGTCGCGCCACACCACCTGGAAAATCGGGGGCAATGCTGATTATTTTTATCGTCCGGCAGATATTGATGATCTATCCGTGTTCATGTCTTTACTGCCTGATGCTATGCCGGTTACCTGGGTCGGCCGGGGAAGTAATTTATTAGTCCGTGATGGTGGCATACCGGGTGTAGTCATTTCTGTCGTGGGTGTGCTTGCGGCACTTGCGGTTGTAGATGGAAATGGCCTCTCTGTCGGTGCGGGCGTGGCGTGTGTTAAAGCCGCTAGATTCGCTGCACGACACAGTCTTGGCGGCATTGAGTACTTGATTGGCATTCCCGGCTCAATGGGTGGGGCCTTGGCGATGAATGCGGGTGCTTATGGTGGAGAGGTATGGCAAACCATAAAACAGGTTGCAACAATCAATCGTAATGGACAGCGTAAAACATATTCGAAAACGCAATTTAAGATTGGTTACCGCAGTGTTTCACTGCCAGCAGATGAATGGTTTATCGGATGCGATATGGAGCTTGCCATAGCCGACAAACATGTTGTTTGGAAAAACATTAAAACGATACTGAACGAACGCGCTGAAGCACAACCGTTAGGGATGCTAAGCTGTGGTTCGGTATTTAGGAATCCACCAAACGATTATGCGGCAAGGCTAATAGAAACATCCGGTCTTAAAGGTGCACATATAGGTGGTGCCAGCGTCTCGGAAAAACATGCCAATTTTATTATTAACATGGGCCATGCAACAGCCACTGATCTAGAACAGTTAATTGAGCTGATTATCGAAACAGTACACGAAAAACATGCGGTCAAACTCATTCCCGAGGTCCGGGTGATGGGTGTCGCAAGGAGGGGCCAATAATGCAATTACCCGCGTATGATGCGCATGTATTTGGCAAGGTTGCTGTGCTGATGGGTGGGCAATCGGCGGAACGGGATATTTCGCTACAAAGTGGCGTAGCTGTAACGACAGCACTCTGTGATGCGGGTGTTGAGGCCCATGCCATTGATCTTGATAAGAACACTTTGCCTCGGTTAGTAGATGAAAAATTTGATCGGGTGTTCATTGCACTACATGGTCGTGGCGGAGAAGATGGGGCAATCCAAGGCGCGCTTGAAACAATGGGTTTGCCTTATACCGGTAGTGGTGTCTTAGGCTCTGCATTGGCAATGGACAAGATCAGAAGCAAGTCGCTTTGGCATGATGCTGGACTGGCAACGCCCGTCGCTATTGAACTAGCAGCTACCAGTCTATGGGACAAGATAGCAGCGCAATTAGGGCTGCCCATCATGGTCAAGCCAGTCAGAGAAGGTTCTAGTCTTGGTGCGAGCAAAGTGACCGAAGCTAAAGATTTACCATCGGCATGGAGACAAGCAGCACAATATGATGATCGGGTGATGGCTGAGAGCTGGATTGAAGGTAATGAATATACGATACCCATACTAAACGATGTCGTGTTACCAGTGATCAAACTTGCAACAACACGCGATTTTTATGATTACCAGGCAAAATATAAGGACAACAACACGGACTATATTTGCCCCTGTGGTCTTGATGCGACGTTTGAAAAAACATTGGGCGAGTTGTCTTTAAAAGCGTGCCAATGTTTGGGGATCAGTGGTTGGGCCAGGGTTGATGCCATGATTGATGCTTCCAACCAAGTATGGTTAATCGAAGTCAATACGGTACCAGGCATGACAAGTCACAGTCTGGTGCCCATGTCTGCCAGGCAAGTTGACATCTCTTTTGAGCAATTGGTTATGCAAATATTGGCCACAAGCAGTGTTATGCCGACTGTCATGAGATCACAAAACTAATGGCTGTTGAAATGACGATTGATCTGGATAAGGTGCGTTGCGATACGCTTACCAGCCCGCATTCCTCTGGCGCAAGACTATTTGGCAGTGTCTTTGTTTTAGTGCTTATCGGATTTGTATTATGGGGTGGGATGCACTTATCAAAACCGCATACCTTACCCATCAGGCAAGTAAGGGTTGAGGGAAATTTTACGCATCTATCACCTGTAGATTTACAGCGACTTGTCACAGATCAGGTAAGAGGTGGTTTTTTCAATCTGGATGTGGACGCAGTGCGACTTGCTTTATTGGAGGAGCCTTGGGTGAGTGATGTTATTGTCAAGCGTATCTGGCCCGATGCCTTGCGCGTCATTGTGATTGAACAGGTTCCTGTTGTTCGTTGGGGTGATGCGGGATTATTAAATGCCGCTGGTGAATTTTTTGCGCCCGAAGCTGCAACCCTTGCTTTAGCGCTGCCACTGTTATCCGGCCCGGACGGTACTGAAAATAGTATATTGGCACGTTTTAATACTATGCAAGAACGTGTTCAGTCTATTGGCTTAAGTATAGATTCGCTCACCTTGGATGCAAGACGATCATGGTCATTGCAATTTAAAGGTGGCATCAAGGTCATTCTTGGTCGGCACTATTTTGAAGAGCGGTTTAATCGGGTTTTGACATTGATACCGATAACCCTATCAGGCCGCGTTGATCAGGCCGTATTAATAGACATGCGTTATACAAACGGGTTTTCCATACTATGGAAAAATAAGATTAATCATCTTGTAAAAACTACCAGGTAGTTGGATATGGTTAAAAAAGCAGAGAAAAATCTAATTGTCGGACTGGATATTGGTACATCCAAGGTGGTTGCTATCGTAGGCGAAGTCTCGGCTGATAATGAGATTGAAATAATTGGCATAGGTTCTAATCAGTCCCGCGGTTTAAAAAAAGGCGTGATCGTCAATATTGAATCAACAGTTTATTCAATACAAAGAGCGATTGAAGAAGCTGAATTGATGGCTGGTTGCGAGATCCATTCTGTTTATACAGGCGTTGCAGGAAGCCATATACGCAGTTTTAATTCGCATGGCATCGTGGCCATACGCGATAACGAAGTGACGCATGGTGATGTTGATCGCGTTATTGAAGCGGCCAAGGCGATTGTAATTCCGACTGATCAAGACACACTGCATATATTGCCACAGGAATTCATTATCGATAATCAGGAAGGCATTAAAGAGCCTATCGGCATGTCTGGTGTCAGGCTTGAAACCAGAATACACATGGTTACGGGTGCCGTAAGTGCCGTACAAAATATCGGCAAGTGTGTGCGTCGCTGTGGTTTGGAAGTGGACAATATTATCTTGGAACAGTTGGCCTCAAGCTATTCGGTCTTGACTGAAGATGAAAAAGAACTTGGCGTTTGTATGATTGATATTGGTGGTGGCACGACTGATATTGCTATTTTTACTGAGGGTGCTATTTATCATACAGCGGTTATTCCTATCGCGGGTGATCAGGTTACCAATGATATTGCGGTTGCGTTACGTACACCAACGCAGCATGCAGAAGATATCAAGGTTCAATATGCCTGTGCATTGACGCAACTCGCCAACCATGAGGAAAGCATAGAAGTACAGAGCGTGAGTGGTCGGCCTGCACGCCGACTCTCACGCCAGACCCTAGCCGAGGTTGTGCAACCACGGTATGAAGAATTATTCACCCTCGTGCAGTCTGAATTAACGCGCAGTGGTTATGAAGGATTCATTGCCGCCGGTATCGTGCTGACGGGCGGTAGTTCGAAGATGGAAGGCGTTACCGAATTGGCCGAAGAAATATTTCACATGCCCGTTCGCCTCGGTATACCGCAATACGTCTCAGGTTTATCAGATGTTGTCAAAAGTCCAATTTACGCAACCGGTGTGGGGTTGTTGATATTTGGAAAAAATCAGAGTCAGGAAAGTAATACGCGGCTTCATATTAAGGGTGGCGTGAGGAGTGTTTTAGAAAGAATGAAGAGTTGGTTCTAGGGCACTTTAAATGGATCTGATTAAGTTAGCGGTTTCTGCGACACAGGGAGATGTCGCTAAAATCAATGATTGCCAAGTATGTTAGATAGCAAGGCATTGATTTTGTAAGAAAAGAAAAATCGTATTTTTTCTTTTCATGCGCTGAGAAGTTCAGGATGGGCTTATGCAGAGTATTTTTAATTATTAACTATAGGCGATGCAGGAGGTTAAAACATGTTTGAATTAGTAGATGCAACGAATCCGACGGCGATTATAAAAGTAATAGGTGTCGGTGGTGGTGGTGGCAATGCGTTACAGCATATGCTGGCGGCTAATATGGAAGGTGTTGAATTTATTTGTGCGAATACAGATTCACAGGCACTAAAAAATTCAAATGCAAAAACTGTTTTGCAATTAGGCAGTAATATGACCAAAGGCTTAGGCGCAGGTGCTGATCCAGAAGTTGGGCGGCAAGCCGCATTGGAAGATCGTGATCGATTGATGGATGTGCTTGAAGGTTCTGATATGGTTTTTATTACAGCAGGCATGGGGGGTGGTACTGGTACTGGTGCCGCACCGATAGTAGCGCAGGTTGCTAAAGAAATGGGTATCTTGACGGTTGCTGTCGTGACAAGACCGTTTGTCTTTGAGGGTAAAAAACGTGCGGAAATTGCAAATAAAGGCATCACTGAATTAAGCCAATTTGTTGATTCGTTGATTACAATACCCAATGAAAAATTACGTAGCGTACTTGGTCAAGATGTCAGTTTGCTGAATGCCTTTGGGGCGGCCAATGATGTTTTATTGGGCGCGGTTCAAGGTATTGCGGAATTGATAACCCATCCCGGTCTTATCAATGTGGATTTTGCTGATGTTAGAACAGTGATGTCGGAAATGGGTATGGCGATGATGGGGTCCGGTAAGGCGCAAGGTGAAGAACGCGCAAAAGTAGCGGCTGAAGCGGCTATATCAAGCCCATTATTGGAAGATGTCAATCTATCTGGTGCCAGGGGCATCTTAGTCAATATTACTGCCGGCAAAGATCTGTCTATAGGCGAGTTTGATGAGGTCGGTACTGCCGTGAAAGCATTTGCCGCTGAAAACGCAACAATCGTTGTGGGTACGGTTATCGACCCGGAGATGTCTGGTGATATCAGGGTCACAATAGTCGCCACTGGATTAGGCAATATTGCTAAAGAAGAGGCATCTCGCGTAAAAGTGGTGCAAAATAACGGTGTAAATATTAATTACAAGGATCTTGAACGTCCTACGGTAATGCGCAATCAGACTACGGTGCGTGAGGAAGGCACGGTTTCAGACAATGCGGATTACCTTGACATACCCGCATTTTTGAGGAGGCAGGCAGACTAAATATAGCTTGTGCGCGATATAATGGTATAGTAGGTTCTGATAATCGGGGGATTCTGAATAGGCCACTACGCTTTTAAAATAATTGCCTATATGCTACAAATAGATAAGAATAAAAACTCCCTACACAAGAGTTAAATTTAATCAATAGGAATGATAAGGCAACGCACATTAAAAAACGTCATCAGGGCTACTGGAGTCGGTCTGCATACGGGCAAAAAGGTTTTTTTGACTTTAAGACCTGCGCCTGCAAATTCAGGTATTAAATTCCGGCGTGTTGATTTGAAGCCCGCAGTAGAAATTCCTGCTCATCCTGAATGTATTGGTGATACCCGTCTTTCAACTACATTAGTTAAAGATAATGTACGGGTTTCAACCACTGAGCACTTGCTTTCAGCCTTGGCAGGTTTTGGTATTGATAATGCCTATATTGACCTAAGTGCTGATGAAGTACCTATAATGGATGGCAGTGCCGGACCGTTTGTTTTTTTAATACAATCCGCTGGTGTAGAAGAGCAAAATTCACCTAAACAATTCTTGAAAATAAAAAAGAAGGTGCGTGTCGAACAGGATGGTAAATGGGCTATGTTCGAGCCTTTTGATGGTTTTAAAGTTGGATTTACAATTGAATTTGATCATCCTGTATTCAATGATGATAATTGTCACGCAGAGATAGATTTTTCGACGACCTCTTTTGTTAAAGAAGTCAGCCGAGCACGTACTTTCGGTTTTATGCGGGATGTAGAATTATTACGCGAAAAAAAATTAGCTTTGGGGGGCAGTCTGGATAATGCTATTGTTGTAGATGACTACCGCATCCTGAATAAAGATGGTCTAAGGTACGAAGATGAATGTGTAAAACACAAAATACTGGATGCGATTGGCGACTTATATTTACTTGGTCATAGTTTGATTGGCTCATTTAAGGGATTTAAATCTGGACACGCGCTCAACAATGCACTATTGCGTGAATTACTTGCCAGTAAAGATTCATGGAGTTTGGTAACTTTTGAAGATGAGCACAAGGCACCGATTTCATTTATGCAGGTGATGCCTGTAAATTAATGTTTTTCCAAGCTATTTTTAGACAATTTTAAAAAACATTCGCGCAATTCAGGATCACTAAAATTATTTGCAGCATTATTAAGAAACCGCGCAGTATTATCTGATAGATAGCGTGGTTTACTATTTTCAACAGGTTTTATAGGGGTGGCTTTATTAAGTTTAATCCGGATTGTTTTAATCGAAATGTCATTTAGTTGATTATTTAAGATGCCAAGAATATTTGGAATATTATAACGAAGTCGGGTGGCCCAGGCAGATGAGTTGGTTAATAAAATCGCGCTATCCGCGTTTAGATTAGCGAGTTCAAATTTATTTTGTAGGGATGGGTCAAGCTGTTGCTTTAATTGGCGATCAATGTCCTGGATAAAAGTCATTTTTTTATACAAAGTAGCAAATGAACAATGTTTATTGTTTAATAAATTGTGGATTGACACGCATTTATTCTTATTATCAGCGTTCATTTAGCCAACGATTATAAATTCAAATTTGACACAATTATATGCAATTATTATTTATATCTAAAACGAGAAAAAAGAATCTGTCGCTTACGCTCGGGACAGCGTCTCTTTGTGTCTGCCTTATTATAGCTGTAATGAGTGGGTTATTGATATTCCACGCAGGCAATCAATACGCATTAAATCTGGCGCATGGTTCAATTAAAAATTTATATACTCAAACAACGCCAATATGGAGCCAAGAGATCGGCTTGCAGCAGCAGATGCTGAGCCAAGCAAAAGAAAATGCTGAAAGAAACCTTGATGCACTCGCTAAAAGATTAAGTACATTACAGGCCCACGTCATGCGTTTGGATGCGCTGGGTTCACGTTTAGCTGATATGGCCGACCTCAATGAGATTGAATTTGATATTACATCAACGCCAGGCCTAGGTGGCCCGCAACCTGTAAATACATCTGAGTCTATGGAAGTTATAGATTTTATTGCCGCATTAGGGCAATTAAATTCTAAAATTCAGGATCGCGCAGAAAAATTAGCTGCGATGGAGTCCATGTTGATTGATAGGACCTTACAAAGTCAAACAATGCCAGCCGGCAGTCCTACGATAGGTGGCTGGGTGTCCTCGCTATTTGGTATGCGTACTGATCCAATGACAGGCAAGATGGAGTTTCATGGCGGGATAGATTATGCGGGTAAATCGGGCTCTCCAATATTAGCTGTTGCTTCTGGCATAGTGACTTGGTCAGGTGTGCGCAATGGATATGGCAAAATGGTAGAGATCAATCATGGCAATGGTTTTCAAACACGTTATGCACACAATAAGAAGAATCTTGTTGTTATTGGACAAAAAGTTGACAAAGGTCAAACTATCGGCCTGATGGGATCTTCTGGTCGCTCAACCGGTACACATGTTCATTTTGAAGTCATCAATAATGGAAAACTTGTAAATCCAAAAAAATATAACTCGCTGAATTAAGTTTTCCCCTCAAGTTGCCTTCCGTAAAGTTTGTAATATCTCACGCGATATTAAACAAAGACTAAAAAGAATGATTATAGGTTTTGCAAAAAAAATATTTGGTACGCGAAATGATCGAGTCATCAAACAACTTGGCAAAAAAATAAAACTCATAAATTCTTTTGAAGACGAATTTAAATTATTAAGTGATGCTGGTTTTCCTGATAAGACTGAGCAGTTAAAGGCAAGAATTAAGCAGGGTGAAACATTAGACGATGTGTTACCTGAAGCATTTGCATTAGTACGAGAAGCAGGTCGGCGCGTATTGAATATGCGACATTTTGATGTGCAAATGACCGGCGGTATGGTACTACATGATGGCAATATTGCTGAAATGCGCACTGGCGAAGGCAAAACGTTAGTGGCTACATTAGCGGCCAGTTTAAACGCCTTGTCTGGCCTGGGTGTGCATGTTATTACGGTAAACGACTATTTGGCTAAACGTGATGCTGAATGGATGGGAAAAATCTATAGTTTTCTTGGTTTGAGTACGGGTGTGATTGTGTCTGGTTTGTCAATGGCAGAAAGGAAGGCAGCATATCAATGTGACATTACCTATGGCACAAATAATGAGTTTGGTTTTGATTATTTACGCGACAATATGGCATTCAGTAAAGAGGATCGTGTCCAAAGAACATTGAATTTTGCCATTGTGGATGAAGTAGATTCAATACTCATTGATGAGGCCAGAACACCATTGATCATTTCAGGCATGGTTGATGACAGATCAGATTTATACCTCACAATAAATAAGTTGATTCCCCAATTAGTCGTCCAAAAGACTGAAGACGGTCCCGGAGATTTTACTTTAGATGAAAAATCCAGGCAGGCCTATTTTACTGAGGATGGACATGATCACATCGAGCAACTATTAATAGAATATGGTGTTATAGAGGAAGGGCGGGGCTTGTATGATCCCGTCAATATCGGCATTTTGCACCATCTGAATGCGGCTTTGAGGGCACATCATTTATTTCATAATGAGGTTGACTACCTAGTTAAGGATAATGAAATTGTAATCGTTGATGAGTTCACGGGGCGTACAATGCAGGGGCGGCGTTGGTCAGAAGGCTTACACCAAGCCATTGAGGCTAAAGAAGGCGTGCCTATTCAAAATGAGAATCAGACGCTGGCATCAATTACATATCAAAATTATTTTCGTTTATATACAAAGTTGTCGGGTATGACAGGTACGGCCGATACCGAGGCCTATGAATTTCAAACAATATACGACCTTGAGGTCGTCATCGTGCCGACACACATGCCTATGATCAGAGATGATCAGAGTGATGTTGTGTTCCTGACGGCCAAGGAAAAATACGCTGCAATTATTGAAGATATAAAGACACGCCAGGCTGTTGCCCAACCTGTTTTAGTAGGGACAGCATCAATAGAAGTCTCGGAATATTTATCTAGTCTGCTGGAGAAGGAGAAAATAAAGCATCAGGTCTTGAATGCGAAATTTCATCAAAAAGAAGCGGAAATAATTGCTCAAGCAGGTAGCCTGCGGGTCGTCACGATCGCCACCAATATGGCCGGACGCGGTACAGATATTGTGCTAGGCGGTAATTATGAAGTTGAAGTCGAGACCTTGACAGATCCAGATAAAGATACAATAGATCAAATAAAACAGGAATGGATAAAACGTCATCAGCAAGTATTGGATAGCGGTGGTTTACATATTATTGGTACTGAAAGGCATGAATCCAGACGTATTGATAATCAGCTCAGAGGTCGTGCAGGGCGTCAGGGTGATCCGGGATCAAGCAGATTTTACCTCTCATTAGAAGATAACTTGATGCGTATCTTCGCTTCTGAATGGGTTTCTACAGTAATGCAAAAAATGGGGATGGAAACTGGAGAAGCGATTGAGTCTAAACTTGTATCGCGCGCCATAGAAAATGCACAACGAAAAGTGGAAGCGCATAATTTTGATATTCGCAAAAATCTACTTGATTTTGATGATGTCGCCAATGATCAAAGAAAAGTGGTATATCAACAGAGAAATGAATTGCTAGATGGTGAAACGGTGGCAGAAGAAGTTACAGCCATGCGCTTTGATGTTATTGAAAATATAATAAATGAGTACATACCGCATGGCAGTATGGACGAATTGTGGGATGTGAGTGGATTAGAGGATGCTATTGAGCATGAATTTGATTGCTCACTTGACATAACAAAATACTTAGATCAAGACAAGTCCTTACATGCAGAAACATTACATGAAAAAATTCATGCAGAATTAGAAGGCGTAATGGTAGAAAAAGAGAAAGTAATAACATCTGAATTGATGAGGAGAATGGAAAAACACATTATGCTTGATGTGTTAGACAGACACTGGAAAGAACATCTTGTTAATATGGACTATCTTAGACAAGGTATTCATCTGAGAAGTTTCGCTGCAAAAAATCCAAAGCAAGAATATAAGCGGGAAGCTTTCGAATTATTTGTGCAAATGCTGGATAATTTAAAACATGATGTGATTGTATTTCTCTATAAAGAGAAAATGAGAATAGAAGAATATATAGAAATAGCAGAGAATAAAGAGAAAAAAAACAATATAAATATGAATTTTAATCATCCCTCTGCCCCCGATAGTTTAAACACTGATTCTCCTGGACAAACAAGATCTGTGGATAAAACATTTGTGCGAAATAAACCAAAGATAGGGCGAAACAACCCTTGTCCTTGTGGTTCAGGTAAGAAATATAAACAGTGTCATGGAAAACTATCTTAATAATAAGAGCCAATTAATGGCTATTTATTATAGTTGAGACTGAAAAATGCCGGTTGGCTTGAAATTCCCGACATCAATTTTACCAATCAATGGTATTCGGCTATCTACGGGTTGTGCTGGTTTGTATGCAGAAAAACGCAGAGATTTAACCTTAATAGAACTCGCTGAGGGTAGCAATGTCGCGGCAGTTTTTACCCGGAATTTATTTTGTGCGGCCCCAGTACACATTGCTAAACAACATTTGGCAAGTTGCAAGCCACGGTATTGTTTAATCAATGCAGGCAATGCAAATGCTGGAACTGGGGATCAAGGACTACGTCACTCAATAAATACCTGTGATGCATTAGCGCACATGACAAAATGTAATAAAGCGGAGGTGTTGCCTTTTTCTACAGGTGTGATTGGTGAAAAATTACCCTTTGAAAAAATCAATAGTTTGCTCCCATCATTGGTCGATAATTTGGCTGCTGAAAATTGGCTTGATGCGGCCAAGTCCATCATGACGACTGATACGATTCCTAAAGCAGTATCTAAAAAAATATCATTAGGTGATACTGCGGTGAATATAACGGGTATTGCAAAAGGTGCGGGCATGATACGACCCAATATGGCGACTATGTTGGCATTTATAGCAACGGACACAAAAATATCAAAAACGCTCTTGGATAAAATACTAGCAAATGCGGTAAATAAAAGTTTTAACCGGATTACTGTTGATGGTGATACTTCAACTAATGATGCTTGCCTTCTTATTGCAACGGGTAAAGCAGATAATAATTGTATTGAGAAAGAAGATAGTGAGCAATATCTAATTATAGAGAAAGTATTAGTACAAATATGCTGTGAACTAGCACAAGCAATTATCAGAGACGGCGAAGGTGTTACAAAGTTTCTAACTATAAAAGTCAATAGTGGGAGAAATTCAGCGGAGTGTCTTGCGGTAGCCTATAAAATTGCAGAGTCACTGCTAGTTAAAACTGCATTTACGGCATCAGATCCTAATTGGGGAAGGATTTTGGCAGCGATAGGAAATGCAGATATTGATGATTTAAACGTTGATAAAGTAAATGTATTTCTGGATAACGTATGTATTTTTGAAAGCGGCCAGCGGGCAGTGGGCTATACAGAAGATGCCGGTAAAAAAATAATGCAAAAAGACGAGATAACATTAACAGTGATGCTTGCTAGAGGCAAGTGTAAAGAAGCAATATGGACAACCGATCTATCGCATGAATACATTACGATAAATGCAGAATATCGAACCTGACAACTACCAGGTTTAAGTGAATTAGATGCATAACCATGATGCAATAAATCAAAGAACACATGTTGTAATAGGTGTTATATATAACGCAACAAAAGACAAAATTTTAATTTCAAAAAGATCCGAGAATCAACACTTAGCAGCTTACTGGGAATTTCCCGGTGGAAAAGTTGAAGCCAACGAAGATGTATTTTCTGCATTAAGGCGCGAGTTATGTGAAGAGTTGGGCATAATCGTACACCATGCAGAATCTTATACCTCGACTTGTTACGACTACCCTGATAAAAAAGTATTACTTGATATTTGGATTATACTTGAATGGAGTGGGGAGCCGGCAAGCCTTGGAAATCAGGAAATACGTTGGGTTAATGTTGATGATTTAAACAATTATAAATTTCCTGAAGCGAATCAATATATTATTCAATCCATTTTATTGCAGCCGCTATATGTGATCAGCAAAACATCATACGATGACTATTCATATTTATTTTCAGGTGTAAAAGCGTGTTTTTCAAAAGGTTTAAAGATCTTTCAATTAAGATTAAATTTAGACAATGACAAAAAATATCAATTTATTGTGGATACACTGAGTGAGTTAGCAGGGGAGTATAATGCAAAATTTATATTAAATGGTGTAGCTGGAGACATTGAAAAATATACGATTGGTGGTATACATCTTAATTCAAACGAACTTAAAAAATATAATAAAAGACCTATAAGTGAAGAGTATATATTAGGCGCATCCTGTCATAATCAAGCAGAGTTAAAAAAAGCGGCTGATTTGAATGTTAATTATGCCTTTATGTCGCCAGTACTATTTACAAACAGCCATCCTGAAGCGAAGGTCTTAGGTTGGGAAAAATTTAGTGAACTAATCAATGGTATAAATATGCCTATATATGCGCTTGGTGGAATGACGTATGGACATCTTGACACCGCCAAGACGTATGGCGCATACGGCATAGCAATGGTGGGCGCAATTTGGGAATCAGACAAGCCAGGAAGTATTAAAAATTTAACTGATATTCAGTGAAGTTCTGAATGTTCGCCTGCATAATAAATCGGATCTGTTGCTATCAATCCAATGATACGGAGCAACTGTTGGCCTGAGTGTCTTGATATTAGCCTTCTGGCCTTGTGGAGGAATAGCTGAAAATGTTCTCTACGGCATCAAATTTTTTGCTGTTCTACTTGGCGATCATCATATTGAGGTGGACACTGGACGACCTCTCATGCTGGCTCAGCGATTGCGCTGCCACTATGAATAAGTGGACAAGGTGACAGAGTTGGGGGTGAATATTGTTTGTGTTGTGTTATTTATATAGTGCCTTATGCCTCTCAATAATACTTTTATTATACTGTACTTTTATTATACTGTTCAGATATTAGTTTTATTTTTAAAAAATTATTGCTTTTTTGTTAATGTTAGGTATTTTTCATGTAATAGCCGTACGGATAGTTTGAGGTCTGCGATTGCAACAGTGTTGTCAATGATATCATCAGCATATTTTAAGCGTGACTCCCTACCAGCTTGGCTTTTAATTATATTGGCCATAGTATCTGGAGATATTTTATCTCTGTTGACAACCCGTTTTAACTGGACCTGTTCTGGAATATCAACAAGTAAAATTCGATCAAATTTATCAGTAGCGTTGGTTTCGATGAGTAATGGGACAACAATTAAACAATAGGGATAATTTACTTTTGAAATTTGATGCTCGATCTCTTGATAAATCACAGGGTGTAGAATACTTTCTAATTTTTTTTTAGCTATTACATCATTGAATATGATATGACCTAGTTTACGTCTATCAAGCACACCTTCATTACTTAATAGATCGTTACCAAACACATTCACAATAGCAGTTAAGCATGGCTTGCCTGGGGCAGTAATGGTTCTTGCTATTACATCCGCATCGATTATGGGTATACCAAACGTTTGAAATTCAGATGCTACAGTTGATTTACCACTACCAATACCACCTGTTAACGCAACGTTTAATATCCCCGACATATTAAATGACGGTATTCAAATAGGTTGACATAATGTGGGAGCCCCAAAGCATTGAAACCCAACCAGCAATCGCTAAATAAGGTCCAAACGGTATTGTTGTATTGCGGTCATGGGACTTAAAGACCATCAGGAAGATGCCGATGATTGCGCCGACAAGAGACGATAAAATGATGATAAGAGGGAGTAATTGCCAGCCAAACCACGCACCTAATGCGGCCAATAACTTGAAATCACCATGCCCCATGCCTTCTTTGCCAGTCATTAATTTAAAAACCAGCGTGACAAACCATAGTGTCCCATACCCAAAAATAGCACCGAGTATGCTTGATTCAATATCGCTAAATAGTCCAAACAGATTAATAATAATACCAAGCCACAGTAGGGGTAAGGTAATATCATCAGGTAATAATTGGTGATCAAAATCTATCATACTCAATGCGATGAGTGACCATGTGAGAATGAGTGCAAACAATGTTTGCAGCGATACTCCGAAGTAGTACGCAACAATGACCACAGATAGCCCACTAACTATCTCAATCAGTGGGTAACGCAGGGCTATATTCTGTTTGCAGTTTCTACATTTTCCTTTCAAAAAAAGATAACTGATAACAGGAATATTTTCGATTGCGCTAATTTTATACTTACAATTTGGGCAATGTGAGGGTGGTGTGAGCAGGTTTACATTAGTATTATTTTCATTGTATTTAGCGTTGTCTAAATTGAGTAACTCGCAACATTGCTGTCGCCAATTTGCTTCCATCATAACAGGTAATCTCAAGATCACGACGTTCAAAAAACTGCCCATGAGTAATCCTAAGATAAAAATCGCACATAAATAGAGTGTTGTATTTATTATAAATAAATCAATAATGTGCGACACTTAATTAGTCTCTGTTACAATTTAAGTGAACAGATATTTAAGTTTTGCAGGAAGCGATCGTTTTAAACGACGGCACCCATTTTAAAGATGGGTAAATACATACCAATAACGATACCACCAATGACGACACCTAAAAAAGCCATGATTGCAGGTTCTAGTAAACTTGTTAAGCCTTCAACGGCATCATCAACTTCTTGCTCATACCAATCAGCAACCTTCCCAAGCATAGTATCAATAGCACCCGACTCTTCGCCAATAGCCACCATTTGCACAACCATATTGGGAAATAAACCGGTGTCTCGCATAACGGCTTGCAGTTGACTGCCTGTGGCCACTTCATCTCTCATTTTCATGGTGGCATCATAAAAAACGACATTACCACAGGCACCCGCTACGGAGGTCATAGCTTCTACTAACGGCGTGCCCGCTGCAAACATCGTTTCAAGGGTTCTGGCAAATCGGGCAATAGCAGCTTTTTCCATTATCTCACCTATAACGGGGGCTTTTAAAATGGCGCGATCTAAAAAGTTTTGAATAGCAACGGAACGTTGCTTCAGCTCCATTAAGCCGAAAACAGTCAAGCCCATAACGCCAAAAATAATGTACCAATAGGCAACAAATAAATTAGAAGTATCTACTAAAAACTGGGTCAATGCGGGTAAGTCTGCTCCAAAATTTTCAAATAATTCAGAAAACTGAGGAATCACAAAGATCATTAAGATTGAAACAACAATGACGGCAGCAACAACGACGGCGGCTGGATAAAAGAGGGCCGATTTAATCTTGGATTTTAAGGCTTCAGTTTTTTCCATATAGGTTGCAAGCTTGTGCAGGATTGATTCAAGAATACCCGCGTGTTCACCCGCTTCAACCAAGTTGCAGTAAAGATCATTAAACCGTAAGGGGTGTTTTTTTAATGCTTCAGTTAAATTATTACCGGCTTCTACATCTGCCTTGATATTCAAAATCAATTCCTGCATACCTGCATTCTCATGACCGCGCCCGACAATTTCAAAAGCCTGCACCAGGGGCACGCCTGAAGACATCATCGTTGCTAATTGTCGGCTAAAAATGGTTATATCTTTTGGGGTTATTTTAGTTTTACCACCGCCACCACCCAATAGTGGTTTTGATTTCTTTTTTATCTTAAGCGGATTTATACCTTGTCGCCGGACGGCGGCTTTTACAAGTGCCTCACTTTGCCCGCTCGTTTCTCCTTTTACTCGTTTGCCTGATTTATCTACACCCTCCCAGGCATACATGTCTGCTTTTTTAGCTTCAGCCATAATATTTTACTCTACGGTTACTCGATTGACTTCAGTCAGACTGGTTATCCCACTAGCGGCTTTCATCAGCCCCGATTTGCGGATGTCCCAGATATCCTCAGATGCTGCTTGATCGGCCAACTGTACGGCATTTGCGCCTTCAATAATTAGACGTTTCATGTCATCCGATATGGGCATGACCTGATAGATGCCGGCACGTCCTTTGTAGCCTGGGTTATCGTCTGTTATCTCACCTGGTTCAAATAAGCTGATGCCCTTTTTAATCACGTCTTCAGGAAAACCTTCATCTCTTAAGGCATCGTCCGGTATTTCGAACGGCACTTTATTGTTTGGATTCAAGCGGCGGAGCAGGCGCTGTGCAGTGATCAGGTTAATGCTGGTGGCAACCGCAAATGCCTGTATACCCATATCTTGCAAGCGAGTTAACGTTTGTGGGCCGTCATTAGTATGCAATGTAGACATCACCATATGACCTGTTTGTGCGGCTTTAACTGCGATTGATGCTGTGCCTAGATCACGCACCTCCCCGACCAGAATAATATCTGGATCCTGGCGCAAGAAAGCTTTCAGCGCTTTTTCAAATGTCATCCCTGTGCGTTCATCCACTTGCACTTGATTGACACCTGGCAAGTTGATTTCAACCGGGTCTTCAGCCGTAGATATATTGATATCGACCTGATTAAGGATATTTATCCCGGTATAGAGTGACACAGTTTTACCGCTACCAGTAGGCCCTGTTACAAGGAACATGCCGTAGGGCTTGTGTAGATTGCTGAGAAACATTTCTTTTTGATGATCTTCATAGCCTAATTGGTCTATTTGAAGTGCAGCGGCATCAGAGTCCAAAATTCGCATACAAGTCTTTTCACCAAATAAAGTAGGGCAAGTACTGACACGAAAATCGATAGATTTTGTTTTAGAGAGTTTGAGTTTAATGCGTCCATCTTGTGGAACACGGCGCTCGGAAACATCCAACCTTGCCATGACTTTAATGCGTGCGGCAATTTTGTTTGATAGGGACATGGGTGGCCTTGTCACCTCTGTTAACACGCCGTCTATACGAAAACGCACACGATATAACTTTTCATAGGGTTCAAAATGAAGATCAGATGCACCTTTTTTGATGGCATCCAATAAACATTTATTAACAAAACGCACAACCGGGGCATCATCAATTTCAGCATCGTCCTGATCTTCATCATCCTCTTCGGCAACCTCCAGGGAATCAAGATCATCGTAGCCATCATCATCCATATCGTCTAAACGGTTGGCGGACGTGTCCAACGCTTTTTCAATATTTCTAGCTAATTTATCTTCTTCTACAACAATAGCATCCGTCAATAAGCCAGTTGCAAATTTAATTTCGTCCAAGGCCTGAATATTTGCTGGGTCCGAGATAGCGATGGCGAGTCGGTTACCGCGTTTAAAAATAGGTAAGGCATGATGTTTTTTAATCAGATCTCCTTTGACCAGTTTAGTAATATCTCCGTCAAGTTCCAGAAGATCGAGATCTAACAGTGGTGTGCCAAATTGCTGAGCCGCTACCAATGCAACACTACTACTTGGAACAGTGCCGTTTTCAACAACTAAAGTTATGAAAGGTTTTTTTTTCTTTAGGGATTCTTCGGTAAGACGCTGTGCTTTTTCTTCGTCAAGCAAGCCATCAAGTACGAGTTTGCGGGCTAGCCCACCGATATTTATTTTTTTTGCAGAAGTAGCCATCGCTGTGTTCTTAACCTTAAATTATCAGATACTAAACTAGATAATAGATTATACGACGTAAATAACCAACTATTTTAACTGATAACGGGCACTGAATTGCTAAAAATCCCGATTAGTGGGTAATTTTTATAGTTATGGCACATTTTTGTCAAGTACGCAGAGATGTAATTTTTCATCTACCACGCCGACTTCCAATATTACACCTGGCTCATATTGACCCGATAGAATTTTTTCTGCTAGGGGAGTTTCGAGCTTATCCTGAATGACTCGTTGCAGTGGTCGTGCACCATAGACTGGATCAAATCCTGCCAAGGCTAGATAGTCGATAGCTTCAGGACTCAATTTCAGAGCGATGTCCTGCTCATTCAAACGGGCACCTAATCGGTCGATCTGGATCTTCGCAATGGCCCTGATTTGTTTCTGAATTAAGGCATGAAAAACAACGACTTCATCAATTCGATTGAGAAATTCAGGTCTGAAATAATGGCCGACCTCATGGAGCACAACTTCTTTCATATTGTCATATTCTGCGTCGGCCGACATTTCCTGTATCAGGTTCGAGCCGAGATTCGAGGTCATGACGATGACTGTATTGCGAAAATCTACAGTGCGTCCATGTCCATCTGTTAAACGTCCATCATCAAGTACCTGCAACAGAATGTTGAAGACATCGGCGTGTGCCTTTTCAATTTCATCAAATAAAATCAGACTGTAAGGACAACGTCTGACGGCTTCTGTTAAATAACCGCCTTGTTCATAACCAACATAACCAGGGGGTGCGCCAATGAGTCTTGCGACAGCATGTTTCTCCATATACTCAGACATATCAAGACGGATCATGGCCGCTGCGTTGTCAAACAGAAATTCCGTCAGGCACTTGCACAATTCTGTCTTGCCAACGCCCGTTGGTCCGAGAAAAAGGAAACTGCCATTAGGCTTATCAGGATCGGAAAGTCCAGCACGTGAACGCCGAATGGCATTGGTAACGGCTGCAACCGCTTGATCTTGACCAATAACGCGCGCCTGTAAAGTATCTGCCATGGATAATAATTTTTCACGCTCGCCTTTTAGCATTTTACTAACAGGAATACCGGTCCAGTTTGAAACGACTTCTGCAACTTCATTTTCAGCCACTTTATTGCGCAACAACTTCATTTCTTGCCGGTCGGCTTGACTAGCCATATCCAACTGCTTTTCAAGTTCGGGAATAATGCCATACTGAAGTTCTGACATCCGGTTTAAATCGCTGGCACGTTTGGCGGCATCAAAATCTATTCTTGCTTGTTCCAGTTTTCCTTTGATGTTGTGTGTACCGTGTAAAACTGCTTTTTCCGAGATCCATATTTCTTCCAAATCCGTAAACTCACGTTCGGTTTTTTTAATGTCTTCTTTGAGTAATGTGAGTCGTTTCTTTGACGCGGCATCGGTTTCCTTTTTTAAGGCCTCACGTTCAATTTTCATTTGGACTAACCTACGTTCAAGTCGATCCATGGACTCTGGTTTTGAGTCAATTTCGATGCTAATGCGACTGGCAGATTCATCAATCAGATCAATGGCCTTGTCTGGTAATTGTCTGTCCGTGATGTAGCGATTAGACAATGTTGCGGCGGCAACGATAGCAGGATCAGTAATCTGTACATTATGATGTACTTCGTAGCGTTCTTTAAGGCCGCGTAAAATTGCGATGGCATCTTCAACAGTAGGTTCGTTGACAAGGACTTTTTGGAAGCGGCGTTCAAGTGCAGCATCCTGTTCAAAATTATCACGATATTCGTTCAGGGTTGTGGCACCGATACAGTGCAACTCTCCCCTGGCCAGGGCCGGTTTCAGCATATTGCCTGCATCCATGGCCCCTTCTGCCTTGCCAGCACCAACGATGGTATGTACTTCATCAATGAACAAGATGATCCGGCCTGTTTGTTTTGTCAGATCATTCAATACCGCTTTCAAACGTTCTTCAAATTCACCCCGAAATTTAGCACCCGCAATTAATGCCCCCATATCCAGTGCCAATAATCGTTTATGCTTTAACGACTCCGGGACTTCACCATTGATAATACGCTGCGCCAGACCTTCTACAATGGCAGTTTTCCCAACGCCCGGCTCACCAATCAGGACTGGATTGTTTTTAGTACGGCGTTGTAATACCTGAATGGTACGCCGGATCTCTTCATCACGACCAATCACCGGGTCCAGTTTTCCATCTTCAGCCCGAGCAGTGAGATCAGTGGTATATTTTTCCAGCGCCTGGCGTTGTTCTTCTGCATTTGGATCGCCGACTTTTTCGCCACCACGTAGAGCATTGATCGCAGCATTTAATTTATCTTTATCCGCACCGCTTTGTTTGAACAGTGTACCTAGCTTGCCCTTGTCTTCTAATACTGCAATGGCGAAGAGTTCACTGGCAATATAGTCGTCATTTCTATCTTGGGCGATCTTGTCCATCACGTTTAATAGTCGCTCAAGATCGCGACTAATATGCACATCGCCCGCTACACCACTAACCGTAGGCAGGGCTTCAAGTAATGTCATGATCGCGCGATTTAGCGCGTTTAGATTCATGCCGGTGTTCGATAGTATGTGTGGCAGAGTGCCGTCCGCTTGATTGAGCAAGGCATGTGCTAAATGGACTGGTTCGATGTATTGGTGATCGCGACCAACCGCGAGGCTTTGTGCGCTCGCCAGTGCCATTTGCAACTTGGTCGTTAATTTATCGGGGTTCATTTGTCTGACCTTGGTTAAAATTCATATCTTGGTAAATAAGGTCATTCTCCAGATAATCAAGCCCACATTAGACTACAACATGCCAGACAACATGGTAAAAATTACGATCGCTATGAAAATGATAGCTATAAGTTATTGTTCATTAGTAAACACCGATATCAATATATGCTCGGACTAATTTTTGAATGGCGACGACATAGGCGGCTGTTCTAAAATCATGCACATTATCATTGGATTGATATATTTCTTTTAATTGCTGGTAACTATTACGCATCGTGTCATCAAGCCCTGATCTAACCAGATCGAGCTCATCAGCACCATGTGCCAGTTCCTTTTGCATCCAGCTAGCAGATTTTTCACCGGTCATGTTCTCAATGACTTTTAGCATCTGCGCACCGCGCATTTCATCGTGTCTGCGCTCCATTCTCCCAAAACGGATATGGGCGATATTACGCACCCACTCAAAATAAGAAACAGTCACACCGCCGGCATTGATATAAGCATCTGGCAATATGGTGATGCCGCGCTGTTGCAAGATGTCATCAGCTTCAAAGGTAACAGGCCCATTCGCTGCTTCGACGATCAACTTAGTCTTGATGTTGTGGGCATTCTCTTTTGTGATCTGGGCCTCCATGGCCGCTGGAATCAGAATGTCACATTCAATCTCTAAACCGGCCGCAATATTTTCAGAGAAAACGGCCCCGGGAAATCCTTCTATGGTTTTGTGTTGATTCATGTGCATTCTGACATCTTCAACACACAACCCATCCTCATTAACCAATACGCCATCGCGTTCAATGATGGCTATAATCTTGCTTTGATCTTCTTCATCCAATAGCTTTGCGGCGTAATAACCCACGTTGCCCAAGCCTTGCACGACAATACGTTTACCGCCAAGTTTAGGTGTCAGTCCCGCCGCCTTGACATCATCTGCATGACGAAAAAATTCACGTATGGCATAGACTACGCCACGTCCCGTCGCTTCCACCCGGCCGCGGATACCACCGTGCGCGACAGGCTTTCCAGTCACGCATCCCAAGTAGTTGATATCCTCAGGGTGTAATTGTTTGTAGGTGTCAGTGATCCAGGCCATCTCTCTTTCACCCGTTCCCATGTCAGGTGCCGGGACATTAGTTGCGGGGCTGAGGTAGCCTTTTCTGATCAGTTCTCGCGCAAAGCGTCGCGTGATTCTCTGCATGTCATCACGGGTATATTTTGACGGATCAATTAATAGCCCGCCTTTTGATCCGCCAAACGGGACATCAACAATGGCACATTTATAGGTCATCAACGATGCCAGCGCCTCAACTTCATCTTCGTTGACAATCGGCGCGAAGCGAATACCACCTTTTGACGGCAATCGGTGATCACTATGTACCGAGCGCCATCCGGTAAATACTTCGATCCTGCCGTTTATCTCTACCGGGAAACTGACTTTAATAGTGGAGTTGCAGGTCTTGATTGAATTTGAAATACCAGTATCTATCTTGAGCACAGTTAAAGCCCGATCAATCATAAAATTTACATTGGCACTGAAGCTCAGTGATGGGTTATTCTTTTTTTCCATAACGTTTTCCCCCTGATTATTATTTCTCGCAAACTTAAAATCTGACCATGATTGTATTACGCCATCCAAATCATGGTCGCCATTCGACCGGTCTTGCCGTCACGTCGATATGAATAGAATAAACTATCCTCTGTGTAGGTACATAGTCCAGATTCATGAATTGAGTCAACGCCTGATTTTTTTAATATGATTTTAACTATTTTGACTAAATCGCAGTACCAGTGATCTGTATTGATCTGATGAAACGCACTTTTTAGTCGTATTGAATGCGCCAGACATTGTTCATAAACCGCTTTGCCCACTATATAGTGTTGACTGCTGATACAAGGACCTATCCAAATCTGCAAGGATGCTGGGCGCGAAAATGCCTGGACTGCTTTTTCAATTATCCCACAACAGATCCCTCTCCAACCTGCATGGATAGCGCCTATCTGTGTACCACCGACATCGCAGAACAAAATAGGCACACAGTCTGCCGTCATGACGGCACAGACTTTATTTTGCTGTGTCGTATAACTGCCATCTGCGGAAAAATTTTCAGGACCGGCATCAATAGAGATTATTTTCGCACCATGGATCTGTTCCAACCAGACGGGTGCTGTGGGTAAGCTGAGATGGCGGGTTAAAATCTTTCGATTTTTTATGACATTTTCCGGCAAGTCGCCGACATGCAACGCCAGATTAAGATCCTGATACGGCCAGCGACTACACCCGCCAAACCGTAATGATGTGCCGGCACGTATTTTTTTCGGAGCCGGCCAATCAGCCCACATCCATAAATCGTCAGGCGGTTGCGTCATCATTATTCAAGGCGGTGATTAATGTTTGCATGGCATCTGGTAATTCGGCGATAAATTGCATTACTTGTTTTGTCGTCGGGTGTGTCAAGGTGAGTGCAGAGGCATGTAAGGCTTGCCGATTACAATGGCTGATGATATTGCGCAGGGACGCATCTATTCCTTTGCGAAGAGATTGATGATAGCCATAGACCGGATCGCCCACGATGGGATGCTTTATATGCGCTAGATGCACTCTAATTTGATGGGTCCGGCCTGTTTCGAGTTGTACATGGAGATGGGTATAGTGTTTATATTTCTTGATTATTCTGTAGTGCGTTGTCGCTATTTTGCCATTATCTGTGATGGCCATTTTGATTCTTTGTCGAGGATGTCGTCCTATTTTGTTGGTAATGGAGCCGCCCGAGATGAGTTGACCACAAACGATTGCCTGGTATTCGCGCTTTATAGCTCGCCGTTGCAGTTGTTTAACCAAAGCGGTATGTGACGGAAGGGTGCGTGCGATGACCAAAAGACCGGATGTGTCTTTATCCAGACGGTGAATAATCCCCGCTCGCGGCACTACAGCGAGACTTTCATCAAAATGTAACAAGGCATTTACCAATGTGTGATCAGGATTGCCCGCGCCAGGATGCACAACCAATCCAGCCGGTTTGTTGATAATAATGAATGCTTCATCTTCATGGACAATATTTAACTTGATTGCTTCGGCCTGATGTTCATGACGTGCATCAATTTTAGTCTTGATTTCAATAACATCACCGCTATTGACAGTATCCCGTTGTCGGTAAATTGTTTTATTCACGGTAACATCACCCGCCTTGATCCACGACTGGATACGAACACGAGAATGTTCCAGATACAGTTTAGCAAGCGTTCGATCAAGGCGTTGACCGGCAAGTGCATCTGGCACGACTATTTTTAGTTGTAGTTTAGGCATGTGTCTGGGACTTTCCCTCATGCAGGGTTTACGCTAATCTACAGTCTATGCGACATTCGATATTATTTTTACTGATTTTTACGCTTTCTGGTTGTTCCTACTTCAAAGATAAGGGCGATGATACCGCAACTTGGGATGCGGATCGTATTTATACGGAGGCTCGAGGCGCATTGGATTCGGGCGCTTATGCAAAAGCCATTGAGCTGTATCAAAAGTTGGAAACTAAATTTCCCTTTGGCGTGCATGCACAACAAGCATTACTTGATTTGGCGTATGCGCATTATAAGAATAATGAACCCGAGGCGGTGCTTGCGGCCTGTGATCGTTTTATCAAGCTATACCCGCAAAATACGCATGTTGATTATGCCTATTATCTAAAAGGTCTGACAAATTTTAATAAGGGCAAGGGGTTCACACAGCGTTATTTGCCGATAGATGAATCGCAACGTGATCCGGATGCTGCACTCACGGCTTTCCAGAGTTTTTCTGAGCTTATCGAACGTTTTCCTGATAGCCAGTACGTCGAAGATGCCATGCAACGCATGCGCTATTTACGTAATATCCTGGCAAAAAGTGAAATCCATGTTGCGCATTATTATATGCGCCGCGGGGCGCTTGTAGCCGCTGTAAACAGGGCGAGATATGTTATAGAGAACTATCCTAAAACGCCGTCTGTGCCAGATGCTTTGGTGTTAATGGCAAAGGCGTATCGTGTACTGGAAATGAATGATCTGGCCAATGATGCCTTGCGTGTGTTGGAATTTAATTACCCCAATCATCCGGGGCTTTATGACACGAACTAATGCGGAATGACGCGGAATGATATGCAGATCATACGTTAATAATGTAATGCTTCGGGCGATGCGGTGTAGGCTTGCAGTGCCTCAATAATCTCGACTTTGGCATCCGCCTCTCCGTACCAACCATCAACCTTGACCCATTTATTGGGTTCCAAGTCCTTATAATGCTCAAAAAAGTGGGTAATCTGATCAAGTAAAGCCGGTTGCACGTCCCGATAAGAATTAATATCGCGGTTGAATTTAGAGACTGAATCAATCGGCACGACCATCAGCTTGCTGTCGTCACCCGCCTCATCGGTCATTTTCAACACGCCGATCGGACGACAAGGTATAACGGCTCCAGAGATGATGGACATGGGGGTCATGACAATAACATCTGTTGGGTCGCCATCTTTCGCCAGCGTCTTTGGTATATAGCCGTAATTACAAGGGTAATGCATCGACGTATTTAGAAAACGATCAACAAACATGGCACCGCTTTCTTTATCCAATTCATATTTAACGGGAGGGCCATGAATGGGGATCTCAATCACAACATTCACCTCATCGGGTGGATTGTTGCCGGCGGTAACCCTATCTAGGTTCATTGCTTAAATTTATTTGTTGATGCGATTATCAATGAGGTTGTCAACCACGCCAGGATCGGCAAGCGTGCTGGTATCGCCCAAGGTATCAAGTTCATTGGCCGCCACCTTGCGCAATATACGGCGCATGATCTTGCCCGAGCGTGTTTTGGGTAGCCCTGGTGCCCATTGAATAACATCGGGTGATGCAATCGGCCCGATTTCTTTTCTGACGTGTTGGATCAGTGCTTTATTGACATCATCTGTCGCTGCTACACCCGCTATCAAAGTGACGTAGGCATAGATACCCTGGCCTTTTATAGCGTGCGGGAAACCGACAACGGCCGCTTCTGCGACTTTTGGATGCAATACTAATGCGCTTTCTATTTCCGCCGTTCCTAGCCGATGCCCCGACACATTGATGACATCATCAACACGACCCGTGATCCAATAATAGCCGTCTTCATCCCGGCGCGCCCCATCGCCGGTAAAATACTTACCCGGGAACATGGTGAAATAGGTCTCCTTAAAACGGGCATGATCACCGTACAAGGTACGCATCTGTCCCGGCCATGGACGTTTTATGCAGAGCGCACCTGCGGTCGCACCCGTTAATTCATTACCTTGATCATCAACGATACAGGGTTCAACACCAAAGAACGGTAGCGTTGCCGAGCCGGGTTTAAGTCGTGTCGCACCAGGGAGGGGTGTAATCAAGTGCCCGCCTGTTTCAGTTTGCCACCAGGTATCCACGATCGGGCATTGCGCATTACCTACCACATTGTAATACCATTGCCAGGCTTCTGGATTGATGGGTTCGCCAACCGACCCTAAGATGCGCAAACTGGAGCGATCTGTCTTCGTGACAAAATCATCACCTTGGCCTAGTAACATACGAATTGCGGTCGGTGCCGTATAAAATAGATTCACTTTCCATTTATCGACCACTTGCCAAAAGCGACTGGCATCGGGAAAGGTGGGTACGCCTTCAAACATGACGGAAGTCGCGCCGTTTGCAAGCGGGCCATAGACGATATAGGAGTGGCCTGTTACCCAGCCTACATCCGCCGTACACCAGTAGATCTCGCCTTCCTGATAATCGAAGACATATTTGTGGGTCATGGCGGCAAACAGTAAATACCCGCCCGTTGTATGTACAACGCCCTTGGGTTTTCCAGTGGAGCCGGAGGTATAGAGGATAAACAGAGGATCTTCGGCATCCATAACTGCAGGCGGACAATCCGCGGCGGCGGCCGCCACAACATCGTGATACCAGACATCCCGCGCCTCGTTCCAGGCCACCTCACCGCCGGTACGTTTAACGACAACACAGGTCGTGACACTTGGGCAATCAGCCAAGGCTTTATCGGCATTTATCTTCAAAGGGATTTGCCTCTTGCCGCGCAGACCATAATCACTGGTAATCAAGACCTTGCAATCGGCATCATTGATGCGGTCCCGTAATGCGTCAGGGGAGAAACCACCAAAGACAACAGAGTGAATCGCGCCTATGCGAGTACACGCCAACATGGCAACCGTTGCCTCCGGAATCATCGGCATATACAAGCAAACCCGATCGCCTTTTGTTACGCCGCGTGCCTTTAGCGCATTGGCAAAGCGGCAAACTTCATCATGCAATGCCCGATAGGTGATCTGGCGATCTTCTGTTGGATCGTCGCCTTCCCAGATGAGGGCGACTTGATCACCGCGTGTTGCCAGATGTCGATCCAGGCAATTATGAGAAACGTTTAGCTTACCGCCTATGAACCAATTAATGGTGGCTGCATTGTAGTCGCCTTCGTGTACCTTGTCCCACTTGGCAAACCAGCTCAGAAATGTTTCAGCCTGCTCACCCCAGAAAGCGTCTGCATCATTAATGGATCGCGCATACATGTCACGATAACGTTCTGCATTGATATGCGCGTGTTCCGCAATAGCGTCCGGCACGTCATAGATTTTTTCTTCAGACACAATAACCTCCAATCAATTTATGCAACTTGATAATCATTGTCATCTGCTAGCTACCGCCCCCCAAGATCGTCCATTAATAGTCGTCGCTCAAGGGAGCAACCAACAGACTTGAACCCTCGTTTGTCTTGTTGCCATGCAATCAACACAAGCCATCGAAGCACAAAAGGGATCCAAACGTATGGATCGCATAATACTGCATTTTTTCGACTCCTGAAACACATTATCCAGGGTTAGCCAGGGTGGTCGGTCGGGGTTAGCCAAGGCCGGTCGGGGTTAGCCGAGGTTGGTCGGGGTCGGCCAGGGCTATGGGTTGTTGGCGATGCTTATATCTGGATCATGCCTTAATGTACTGCCCAAGTATAGGGGAATTATAAGAGTTATAACCGAATCTGGTGTCTGAATAAATTTGAAGTATGCGGTGTGCCTTGCTGGAATCGGTTTTGTCTAGCAATCGAAAGTAACAAGAGGAGCACGCCACACATGACAAAAGATACTGTGATTGATCTGGGTACACCAGCGGGAATTGATCCACTGAGATAACGTAAATTATCTTTCGCAAATATGAAGAGGCGGTTCCCTTTATCTGGTTAAATAAAAAGTGACATAACCATTTATTTGACCAGGAGAAGAGTCGCCATGAGCGATGATACAAGCAAGCACTTGAACAATGTAGTCCCTATTGATGAACAGGCACTGCAGGGCCATCTCAACAAAGTGGTACTGAAGACTGTGGCAGACACCTGCAACCAGATTCTGGACGCTGAGGTTGATGCGCTGGTGGGTGCTGATCGATATGCACGCACTGAGACGCGCAAAGACGACCGGTCTGGTAGCTACACCAGGAAGTGCCACACAAGGGCTGGAGAGCTTGAGTTAAAGATGCCGAAGCTACGCAAGCAGACCTTTGAGATGGCCATCATAGAGCGCTATCGGCACCGTGTAGCGTCAATTGAAGAGGCACTGATTGAGATGTATCTGGCAGGTGTTTCAGTACAACGTGTAGAAGACATTACCGCAGCATTGTGGGGTACCCGTGTCAGCTTAGGGACTATTTCAAAGCTCAACCAGCGTATCTATGGGCAGATTGAAGAGTGGCGTAATCGCCCCATAGGGAGTGATTTCCCTTATGTATACCTGGACGGTGTTGTGCTCAAACGCAGTTGGGGCGGTGCAGTGAAGAACGTTTCTGTTCTAGTCGCCATAGGTGTTGGGGACGATGGCTACCGCCTTGGCAATTATCTCATAACCTCTCTCACCCGAGTAACCGGTACGGGAGATCATGCAGTGATTGTTTTCATGACACTGACAACTATATATGGATCTGTTTCGGTTAAAAAATGATCCTTTTTTCAAGCTAAAAAAAACGGCTCATAAAGAGCCGTTTTTATCTAACAACAGTTTCAAGGTTTAGATACTACGTGACACGGTAAATACAAATACATCTTCTAACGCAAAACCGTCTCCAATCACATCCGCATCAAAATTATCATGATAACGAATATCCAGATCAAAACCTAAGACCGATTTCGTGATACCAACATCTATATGCCCATAGTCATCAGGAAAAAAATCGTTGCCGCCGACACCACCAACATCCTGATAGCCATAACCAAAATCTAAACCAAAGCCCTGCGGTAAGGTAAACGCAACAGAAGGTCTTATATAGTAGGCATTATCACCGTTGTCAAAATATTCTGAAGAATAATTAAATTCAAGATTGACGTATGGCTCACCCGGCAAACCTTCAAGGCCGCGTCCTATAGAAGTCCATAGCTCAAACGTAGTATCGTCACGTGCCTCACTACCTTTTTGTCCAGGGAAAGTATACAAGAGTGGCATGATCATCACATCAAAATCACCAACCGTAGCTGCCCAACCCGCGTAGTAATCAACTTCTAACGTACCACCAATGCCGTTGTCATCGGTTGGATTAGTACTCGTTCCCCAAGCACCTACAAACCAGGCACCATAACCCCAATCGAAACTACCTTGAATCGCTGGATCACGATCACTGAATGTTGTGCCTCGAAACGTATAATCAGTTGTAAGAGTCAATGTCGCACTAAAATTCTCTGCGGCAAAAGGGTCTGCCGCTACTGAGACGCTTCCCATGCTGAATACCGATACCACGCCCGCTAACAATATTTTTGTAAATTTTTTCATAGTTTTTTAATCTCCCGATTACTCCAACAATTATTTAAGTAAACACCTAGTCTGAATGGCACTATCCCCCCCTCTAAATAACGCGTAAAGAAAACATCCAAAAATTCTTCTTGCACCCGCGTATAATGCGCATGGAATTTTTCGTTGTATGGATAAAATCGCCAATTCCCTATGAGGAGTACTCTATGGGGAGTACTGCCTAAGTAATAGATTAAACGATAATTTTTATTTCAGTAAATATTTATTATGCGCAAAAACGAGTTATTGTCAAAAGTAGTGTCTGGCAAGTTAGTCATGCGGCTGGCATGTCGTCCTTGTTCACCTCGCTTCCATCTTTAGACTTCACGCCTTCAATCACCTTCGCGAGGTGTCTGAAGCCTCTCAATTTGCGCCAGGAATCTTCTGCGCATAATCCCATCTTGCAGACCATCGTCAACATCGTATTGCGCGTGACACAACCTTTGGCTTGGCGTGTTCCATGCCGGAACGTCGCAAAACTCGACTCAATGACATTGGTTGTCCTGATGTGGGTCCAGTGTTCCGCTGGAAAGTCATAAAATGGAAACCTCGAACAACTTGGTTTTTGGGACGAGGACGAAGCGAGTTTCGCTCGGCCTCACCCGCATAGCGGGTGTGAAGGTCAAGGTCGGTGGTATTTGAGGCTGTGTTGCGCTGTTTGGGTCTGCCAGGGCGGGTATTTCCGGAATTTGGGCGGAGTCAGGCTGTGGCCTGTCGTCGCTCGTGGAAAATCAGACGGCGGAAGTTGTAGCTCAGGTTGGCCATGGTCATGCGGGCCTTCGCACGGGTTTGGCCGATTGAGCGGATGGTCAGAGCCATGGGCCCTTTCTCGTAGCCGAACACAGGCGCGGATGGCGGAGCGTGTCGCGTTGCCCCGACGAATATGCCTGGCCATGGGTTTGCCGCGTGGCTTCTTGCGATGGATATGTGAGCGGTACCCTTGCGCCTTCAGCCAAGCCTCATTCCTGGCCGAGCGGTACCTGGTATCGGCCCAAACCGCCTTCGAGCTGTTTGTCTCGTCCAGAACCGAGGAGCGTTCATGCCCGTCGTAGCGAGCCGCATTCGTGCCAGTCTCACCCCGGATGAAGCGCCATTTGCGGTCAATGGACACGTGGTTCTTATAGCCGAAGTGTGGGACCGAAATATCGACAAGGCCAGTATCCTCCTCACCCTCCTTGGTCGTCTTGGCCTTTGAATACTTGACCGTCCAACGCGCATCGGTGTCTTTCTGCGCTGCCTTGGACAGATCATCGGGCCAGATGTCAGACGCGGCCTCACCTGCCTTGGCGCGCGCTTTCTCTTCTTTCGTCATCCGTTGGCGCGGGGCGGAAACCAACGTGGCATCCACAATCTGACCGCCGGTCGGTTTGTATCCCCGCGCGCACAGCTGAGCTTCAAACGCGGCAAACAGGGCCTTGCAGACACCCGCCTGGGTCAGCTTCTCTCTGAAAAGCCAGATCGTTTTTTGGTCGGGGGTTGGCTCCCCGATTTGAAATCCCAGGAAACGCAACCAACTGAAACGGTCACGAATGAGAAACTCCATCCGCTCATCGCTCAGATTGTGCATCGAGGCCAAGACCAGCACCTTGAACATCACAACGGCATCATAGGGCGGGCGACCCCCTTTGGGACATTCCCCATAGCCAAGCGCTGCCACCAAAACGGGGCGAAACACTTCGAAATCAACGTGCCGCTCCAAAACCTCAAGCGGATCTCCCATCGCCGAAAGCCGCGCCAAATGATCCGTCAAGTCAAACAATCCAGGTGCGGGCATAAACAAAATCCTCCCACATCAAGTGAATCAGACCGTACCATAAAATGTACGGTTTTTAGAGGCTTCCAACTTCATAACTGCGGTGTACAAGACATCCTGATTGCCTGTGTTGACGGACTCAAGAGTTTTCCTGATCTCATCAATACCGTCTACCCGCAAACCCGCATCTAGCGATGCATTGTGCATAGGATCAGGCACGCGATGCAGTATGTTACCTGGAAGGACTACAAGGCGGTTGTAGTCGACTTGTAGCAAATCTACCAGTCAGCTACGGAGGCGGAAGCACTGTTGGTGCTTGATGTCTTTGGTGACGAATGGGATGCCAAATACCCTAAGACCAGCCGTTCCTGGCAGAGTCATTGGCAGAACCTCAACACCCTGTTTGATTACCCGCAGGACATGCGCAAGGCAATCTATACCACCAACGCCATTGCATCGCTCAACAGCGTCATCAGGAAAGCCATCAAAAAACGTAAGTTGTTCCCAACCGATGACGCTACCAGAAAGGTGAGCTATCTGGCCATTCAAGATGCATCAAAGCAGTGGACTATGTCGATTAAATATTGGCAACCAGCGATGAATCGCTTTATGATCGAATTCGAAGACCGACTAAAGGACTTCGTTTAACCAACGGCAGTTACACAGTTTTTGGTAAAGGCTCGAAGCGTTACTTTGTGTTTTACAATGAGCGTCGACGACACCAATCACTGAACAAGCAGACATCAGGTTCGGTATACTGCCAGTACGCAGACAAAGATGCCTGCATAATCGGGAAGGGGTTATAAGCGTTGTCCAGATTTTGGGGAACACTTCTGTGCGCCTTTGGCTTGGGTGTAGTCTTTTGCCTTGGGGTCATTATCCTTGAGTACGGATTGCTGACCCGCATAGGCACTATCTCCCCAAAGACGGGTCTCTTCTCCATGCAGCAGGTCTCCAAGTACCTGTGAGTCGTGGACATGGGCTGGTGTGGTAGCAACAGAGTGTATCAGTTTGGTTTTGCTATCCACACCGATGTGCGCCTTCATGCCAAAGTACCATTGCTTGCCTTTTTTGGTCTGATGCCTATCAAGGTCACGGGTTTTGCTTTTGTTCTTGGTGACGGTAGGCGCATTGATGAGGGTCGCATCAACAATAGTGCCTTTGGATACTTTGCATGCCGTTTGCTTCCAGATAGACGGCAACAGCATCAAACAGGGCAACTCCGAGGTTGTTCTCCTCCAGTAGATGACGGAATTTACAGCGGGTGGTTGCATCTGGCACGGGTTCCTGACCTAAGTCTATCTGGGCAAAACACCGCATGGCAGGTGTGTCATATAAAGCCGCTTCTGTGGCAGGATCAGATAAGGCAAACCAGTGTTGCAGGAAGTCAATTCTCAGCATGCGTTCCATGCCCACCGGACGGCGACCAGCACCCCGGGGGTTGGGGTAATGAGGCTCAATTACTGCAGTCAGCGTTTTCCAGGGAATGAGCTGATTCATCTCTTCGAGAAATATCTCTTTGCGTGTCTGCTTGCGGTATTTCTCGAATCCAGATACTGCCAGGCTTTTTTGTTGCATCTTTTGACCCTTACTTAAAACGTTGCGGTATTATCGTAGATTATGGAATTAATCAGAGGTTCCTTAAAATGACGATCGCCACCCTAAAAAAAATGCAAGCAGACGGCGAAAAGATAGCTTGTTTGACCGCATACGATGCCAGTTTTGCAAGCCTACAAGATGCGGCAGGTGTTGATGTGCTGTTGGTGGGTGATTCGCTAGGTATGGTGCTACATGGTGATGACACAACCTTGGCGGTAACGATGACAGACATGATCTATCACACGCGATGGGTTAGTCGTGCGTGCCGACGTGCCGGTATCATCAGTGATATGCCATACCAGAGTTATACCACGGCAACGCAGGCACTTGAGAATGCCAAACGCTTGGTTAATGCGGGTGCGGATATGGTTAAACTAGAGGGTGGTGCCACAATCAGAGCGGCTGTCAAGCAGATTGCGCAACACGACATTCCTGTTTGTGGTCACCTTGGTCTACTGCCGCAATCAATCCACGAGATGGGTGGCTATCGCGTACAAGCAAGAACCAAAGCAACAGCAGGCACACTCAAACAAGAAGCGATGATGTTGCAACAATCAGGTGCGAGCTGTTTAGTGCTTGAATGTGTGCCCGCCAGGGTGGCCGCGGAAGTGACTGCAACACTCAACATGCCAGTCATCGGTATTGGTGCCGGCCCGGATTGTGATGGGCAAGTGCTGGTAGTTTACGACATGCTTGGCATAACCCGCCGACAATTCAAATTTTCAAGAAACTTTCTTATTGGCAAAGATTCAATCGCAGACGCATTCAAGGATTATGTCGCGGCTGTGAAAAATAAATCATTTCCAACGGCTGCCGAATCATATACATAATGGAACAGTTGGCAACGATTAAAGCCGTACGCGCGCGACTGGCAACGGTCCGCAAAGCTGAAAAAAAGATTGCGCTCGTCCCGACTATGGGCAATCTGCATGCAGGGCATCTCGCACTTGTACAACAGGCGCGGCAAATATCTGATCATATCGTCGTTAGTATTTTTGTTAATCCAACGCAGTTTGTGGCGGGTGAGGATTTTGAAAATTATCCACGCACATTGAGCGATGATCTACAGCTACTGGATAGTTTAGATGTTGAAACAGTATTCATACCGACCACGAGCGAAATCTATGGCCAGCACCCAATAACAACGATCGTCACGGTCCCGGAATTAGCGGCAATTTATTGCGGTGCATGTAGACCTGGACATTTTAATGGTGTCGCTACAATCGTAACCAAGTTATTTAATATTGTGCAACCCGATCTGGCCGTATTTGGGGCGAAGGATTATCAACAATTATTAGTCATTCGCAACCTGGTTGTTAATCTTAATTTACCCATCGAGATTATCAGTGGCGCGACTGTGAGAGCAACGGATGGCTTGGCTATCAGCTCCCGCAATAAATACCTGACGGCAACAGAACGCCAGCTAGCACCAACATTGTATGAATGTATAAAACGTGCCGAGCTGGCTATAAAGGCCGGGGCATCAAACTATAAAAAACTCGAAAAAGAAGCTGTTTCAACATTAAAAAAAGCTGGATTTAAGCCTGATTATTTTAGTATTTGTGATGCCAAGACGCTAAAATCTCCTACAAATCAAGAAGTTGTTATCTTGGCTGCCGCTTGGCTCGGAAAAGCACGGTTAATTGACAATGTTGCAGTGCAACCTCTATGATAGCCTCCTTTGCATCTTAAGGTCATCCACATCGGCAGGATTAAAAATTATGGAAATTACGGTGTTAAAAGCAAAATTACATCAGGCTTGTGTGACGCATGCTGAACTTGAATACGATGGTTCTTGTGCCATTGATGGCGTGCTCCTTGATAAGGCTGGCATCCATGAATATGAGCAAATCGACATCTACAATATAAGCAATGGTGAGCGTTTTACGACATACGCGATTCGTGCTGAAGAAAACTCGCGTATTATTTCCGTCAATGGTGCGGCGGCACATAAAGCGGGTAGCGGTGATCGTATCATTATCTGTGCTTATGGCCGGATCAATGAAAATGAAATAAGCACGTTCAAACCAATCTTGGTGTATCTAAACGCTGACAACGATATTATCCGCATCAAAGATCATATCCCTGTACAAGCGGCCTGATCAGGCTTGAAAATCCAGCGTCTTTTTACTGTCGCAGTGAGTCGGGTTGGGCTGAGTTGGACGAGTTATAACCGAATCTGGTGTCTGAATAAATTTGAAGTATGCGGCGTGCCTTGCTGAAATCGGTTTTGTCTAGCAATCGAAAGTAACAAGAGGAGCACGCCACACATGACAAAAGATACTGTGATTAATCTGGGTACACCAGAGGATATTGACCCGTTGACTGGATTGCTACGTAGCGGTGCCAAACAGCTGATAACAGAAGCGATTCAGGCGGAGTTGGCCGAGTTGATGGCAAGTTTTGATAATCAGAAAACGAGTGAAGGCAGACAGCGTGTTGTGCGCAATGGCTATCACCCAGAACGAGAAGTATTGACCGGTGTTGGCAAAGTACCAGTGTCGGTGCCAAAGATCCGTAGCCGAGAAGGCGAGCCTGAGAGCTTCCAATCGTTAATAGTGCCTCCTTACATCCGGCGTACAGCGACCCTGGACGCGGCGATTCCCTGGCTTTATTTGCAGGGTGTTTCGAGTGGTCAGATGCAGAGCGCCCTGGAAGTGATTGTCGGGCCTGATGCCAAGGGCTTATCCGCCAATGCAGTTGGTCGCCTGAAACGTCAGTGGGAATCAGAGTACAAAACCTGGAGTACACGTTCAGTGACTGACGAATGGGTCTATATCTGGGCTGATGGCATCTACAGTGGTCTTCGAGGTGACGATGGTTGATTGTGTTGTCTGGTCATCATTGGCGTGAACAGCCGCGGTCAGAAGCACTTCCTGGCAATTAAGGATGGTGTCAGGGAATCGAAGCAGAGCTGGTGAGAAGTCTTGTTGTCGTTGAAACAGCGAGGTTTAAACCAACCACCGAAGCTGGCGATTGGCGACGGTGCTCTGGGATTCTGGGTAGCATTGGAAGAAGTCTATCCTGAGACAACAGCACAACGCTACTGGATGCATAAGACCGGTAATGTACTGAACTATCTGCCGAAGTCTGTCCAGGAGAAAGCGAAACAAGGGCTACATGACATTTGGATGGCAGAGGGGCGCACTGATGCAGAGAAGGCATTTGATGCATTTGAGGAACGTTTCGGTGTCAAGTATCCCAAGGCAGTGGCATGCTTATCGAAAGACCGTGATGCGTTGCTGGCATTTTATGACTTTCCAGCAGAGCACTGGACCCACATCAGGACAACGAATGTCACCCCGTCGAGTTTTGCCACAATCCGGCACAGGACACGGCAAGCGAAAGGTCGTATCACACGAATAACGATGCTGACGATGATCTACAAAATGGGATTATGCGCAGAAGATTCCTGGCGCAAACTGCGAGGCTTCAGACACCTGGCGAAGGTGATTGGAGGCGTGAAGCTTAAAGATGGAATCGAAGTAACTGAGAACGACAAGGCAACCGCATGATTAACTTGTCAGACACTACTTTTGACAATAGCTCTCAACCTTAGCGCGGACTTTGGATTGGTTCTGGTTTTTAGCCTGGTCCGGTTCCGTTTTCTTCCAGATAGACAGCAACGGCATCAAACCGGGCTATTCCCGGCTTGTTCTTTGCCATCAGATGACGGAATTGACAGAGGGTGGTTTCATCTGGCACGGGTTCCTGACCCCGAATCTATCTGAGCAAAGAGTCGCATGGCCAGTGTGTCATATAAAGCCGCTTTTGTGGCCGGGTCGGATAAGGTAAACCCGTGTTGTCAGAGGTTCCTTAAGATAGAAGTAAATAAAATGACGGTATAGAACCCCCCACCGCCTGGATGCCGGTGCGTTACTCATCCTCACTCATTTGACCCATCTTGGCAAAAATTGGCTCAAATAGTGGTTCTAGCAAGCTAAACCCCGTCGGGGTCATGTGTACACTTCCTACATATAGCGGTTTTTGCCAATGGCGGACTACGGGGCATAACTCCTCACCGCATAAGATACCCGTAGGGTCAAGCACATCCACATTGCCTAAGGGTTGGCTGGTACCAGTTATGCGCTCATTTACCCATTTGTTGCGTGCCAGGTGTTTACTGGTTTTGATGGACCTGGAGTTTAGTTTGTGCTTAAGATTGATGGCATTCAGATTTCCTTGCCTGGCCCTTTTATAGACAATGTCTGTCCTAAAGGGCTGTTCGGGAACGGTCAGTAATACATACACTTTGGCACCCTTGCTAGAAAATGCCTTAATCGTTTCTTCAAGTTTTTCGCTAAATAGTTGGATGCCCTCAGGCTCTGAGAGTTTTTCATTGGGAGCCTCAGGGTAGCGAACATGGTTGGGATATGCTCGCCACCTTGATATTAAAATGACTGTGGTTTGTTTGGTTGTTTTTGCCA
Source organism: uncultured Gammaproteobacteria bacterium (assembly GCA_951812995.1). Lineage (GTDB taxonomy): Bacteria > Pseudomonadota > Gammaproteobacteria > Eutrophobiales > Eutrophobiaceae > UBA7359. The sequence continues at coordinate 292,572 of CATOTD010000003.1, forward strand.
GGGCTTGTTGCCTGAGCCTATAGCACCTTTTGGAGTTAAATCCACCCTTTCCTTCTACCCACTTAATGGGGACATTAACCAAAGCACCGCAGGCTCCCAAAACAACCCCCGCCCCCTTTTTGTGATGCTTCTTGGCCCAGCGGTTAATATTAGAATAAGCGGGAAACCCATGGCTATCTGCTACCAAAATAAAATCAAGCTCGGTATTATTACTCCAGCGGGTTATGCCTGATAGCTCCCCTAGGGGGCAGAGTTCTATTTTTTCATAAAACGGGTTACAGTAAGCAAGGGAGACCATTCTCCCATCCTCTAGGGGGGCTATTTTATTGCCTTGTGTTTCTAGATGCTTGCTCCACCTACTCATTGCTTCTATGCCTACCACAACACCTACCAGGGTTAGGGTCATGGCTCCTGCTACCGCAACCCTTGCTCCCTTAGACTTCAGTTTATGGAGTTTGAACCGCCTAAAAGGCTTTTCCACCAGAAAGTAGCTAAACACCGCCAGTAACAGGGCAAGCCCCATGTATGTCAGTATCCCTAGGTCTTCTTGGGGTAAGGCATAGATATAGTCATCAATCCGCGCCAGGGCAAATAGCGGTTGATGCCACAAATAAAAGCTATATGAAACCAGCCCCAGCCCCACAAACGGCTTAGAGGTAAGCAAGCGGGTGGTTGGCTCGCCGCTTATTCCACTAAACCTTATAATCAACATGGTGCCTGCCACCGGGATAAGGTTTAGTAGCGGTGGGTGGTTTAGCTCACCTTCATAAAAGTAAATGGGCAAAACGATCATCAGCAAACCCACCGTGGGTAGTAGCTTAGCCAGTCGGTTATGTGGGTTGGTATCAGGCGGATGGGTGAGTTCTAATCTGGCTAATAATGCCCCTGCCCCCAGCTCCCAAAAACGAGTGGGCAACAAGAAAAACACCTCATTGGGGTAATAAGTGCTGAGAATATGGGCGGCCAATAAACTGGCAAGCGATAACTCCGCTATAATCCAAAACATATACGCACGATAAAACCGCCACACCACCCACAACAAGGGGGCAAACACCAAGTAAAACTGAGCCTCCACCCCCAAAGACCAGGTATGAAGCAATGGCTTGAGTTTAGCGGGCGATGCCCAATAGCCATCTTCAAACAAAAACCAAAAGTTAGAAACAAACCCCAAAGCCGACCACACAGAGCCTACATATTCCTCAACCATTGAATAGGACATCACATAACCCGCAAAGGGCAAGGTGACTAACACCACCAACACCAAGGCGGGAACCAGGCGTTTGATTCTCCTAAGCCAAAAATCCCTAAGGCTGAAACTACCGGTAGAGACTTCTTGAAGAATAATAGAAGTAATGAGATAACCCGAAATAACAAAGAATATGTCTATGCCGATGAAACCACCCTTAAATGGATTCCAATCAAAGGACTTCAAATCCATCTCACTATGAAACAACACCACCGCCAAAACGGCTATGGCTCTTAGCCCATCTATTTCAGGGCGATATTTGATTGGATTGGATGACATATTTGTGGCAATTTATAGGGGTAGTAAACGCATTGTAATGCTGTTTTTAACATCCATATCAAAAAATGTTGTGGCCAAGAGATCGTGTCCCGTTGCAGTGTTTTTCACAAACCAAGCGCTCCTGATACTAATAAAGTTGTCATTATCTTAAGACGGTACATCACATGGCTGATCCCAATTTTGTCATGCGCACTACGGAACCCGCGACAAATCGTTCCATCAATCTTGATTGCCTATATCCGCTCACGTCGTATTTTCTCATTCAACCAGCTCGGACAATTTTAAGCTTCGAGGGTACTCGCATGAGTTATCAGATCGACTTTCTTTGTAAAATAATTTTTTGCCATTCTTGTGGACCAGTTTGATGAACTGAATTGCCATGCACATCCACGGCGACAGTGACCGGCATATCTTTCACTTCAAATTCATGGATGGCTTCCATGCCCAACTCAGAAAAAGCGATCACTTTTGAATGCGTAATCGCTTTTGACACAAGATAAGCCGCCCCCCCGACCGCCATTAGATAAACCGCTTTGTATTTTTTGATAGCCTCAATACCTATAGGCCCGCGCTCAGCTTTACCGACCATGCCGATCAATCCGGTTTTTTCCAGCATCATTTCGGTAAATTTATCCATACGTGTTGCGGTAGTCGGTCCGGCCGGCCCTACTACCTCCTCTCTTACGGCATCGACAGGGCCGACATAATAGATAAAGCGATCTTTGAAATCAACACCATCGGGTAGCGGCTCGCCTTTAGCAAACAAGTCCTGGATTTTTTTATGCGCTGCATCACGGCCTGTCAACATTTTCCCGGACAGTAAAATAGTCTCCCCTGGTTGCCATGCTCTTACAGTTTCTGCCGTTACGGTATCGAGATTAACTCGTCTCGCAGAAGCACCAACATTCCAGGTAACTTTAGGCCAGTCATCCAAATTCGGCGGTTTTTGTAATGCGGGACCTGTGCCATCAAGCACAAAATGTATGTGGCGTGTTGCGGCGCAGTTTGGGATCATGGCGACGGGTTTATTCGCGGCATGGGTTGGATAGTCTTTTATCTTCACATCAAGTACGGTTGTTAAGCCACCCAAACCCTGTGCGCCAATACCAAGTGCATTGACGCGCTCATAAATTTCAAGACGCAATTTTTCCAGCGTTGTTTGAGCTCCGCGTTCTTTTAAGTTTTGTATATCGATGGATTCCATCAACGTCTCTTTGGCCATGACCATGGCTTTTTCTGCTGTGCCGCCGATGCCGATGCCTAATATGCCAGGGGGGCACCAACCCGCGCCCATACTCGGTACGGTATCTACAACCCAATCAACAATATCGTCTGACGGGTTTAACATAACAAATTTTGCTTTTGCTTCAGAACCACCGCCTTTGGCCGCGACTTGTATATCGACTTTATCGCCTTTGACGATTTCCATGTGAATCACCGCTGGTGTGTTATCGGTTGTATTTTTTCGTACGCCGGCGGGGTCGGCCATTATGGAGGCGCGTAATTTATTATCGGGATGTTTGTAGGCCTTGCGCACCCCGGCATTGATCATATCCTCAACAGACAAATCAGCCGCCCATTGCACCTCCATACCGATCTTAATAAATACCGTCACAATACCGGTGTCTTGGCAAATAGGGCGATGGCCTTCAGCACACATTCTGGAATTGATTAATATCTGTGCCATCGCATCTTTGGCGGCTTTCGATTCTTCCTTTGCATAGGCATTGTTGACGGCCTGAATGAAATCCAGTGGATGGTAATAAGAAATATATTGCAGGGCATCAGCGATGCTCTCAATCAAATCAGCTTGTTTTATTGTGGTCATTCAATAACGCTCGGTTGATGCCTATGTGAAACGTAAGCATTAATAATATATTTTGAATTGTCCAGCTTGCATTGCGTTGTCGCCATAAAAAACGACTAGAAGCCGCCCTTTTGGCAATGCACGCATCGCATCAATCTACTACGGCGACTGGGATCGATGCAAGTTTGGACTGTGCTTGTGATGCGCTCTTTTGAAAAGACGCTATTTCGTCAAAGTTCAGGTAACGGTAGACATCTGCTGCCATCGGATCGAGATCAGTGGCGAATTGCAGATACTCATCCATGGTTGGGATATGACCGAGAATAGATGCAACAGCCGCGACCTCAGCCGATGCCAGATAGACATTAGCACCATCACCCAATCGATTTGGAAAGTTTCGCGTTGATGTTGACACAACCGTTGACTTGGCTTGCACGCGCGCCTGGTTACCCATGCACAACGAGCATCCCGGCATCTCTGTTCGCGCCCCCACTTTTGCAAAGATGTTGTAGTAACCTTCTTCGGTTAGCTTATGTTGATCCATTTTGGTCGGGGGGGATATCCAGAGCGTGGTTGGCAGTGCGTCGGTGTTTTTATCCAACATCTTGCCTGCCGCCCGGAAGTGGCCGATGTTGGTCATGCACGAGCCGATAAAGACTTCATCGATCCTGGTGCCGGCGACTGCGGACAGAGGTTTTATATCATCTGGATCATTTGGACATGCCAGTAGTGGTTCTTTGATCTCGGTTAAATTTATTTCAAACACTTTGGCATACGCGGCATCGGTATCGGGTTCCATCAGGACTGGGTTTGCAATCCAGTCCTCCATTGCTTTTGCACGACGTTCAAGCGTACGCGCATCGCTATAATCTTCAGTGATCATCCAACGCAATAGCGTGATGTTAGATTGTAGGTATTCAATAATTGATTCCTTACCTAAGCGAATCGTACAGCCACCCGCTGAACGTTCGGCACTGGCATCGGATAGTTCAAATGCTTGTTCGCACTTAAGATGCGGCAAGCCTTCGATCTCCAATATGCGACCTGAGAAGATATTTTTTTTCCCTTTTTTAGCGACTGTGAGATCACCGCTTTGTAGCGCCATATAAGGAATCGCGTTGACTAAATCACGCAAGGTGATACCAGGTTGCATCTCGCCTGTAAAGCGGACCAGAACAGATTCTGGCATATCCAGTGGCATGACACCGGTTGCGGCCGCAAATGCAACCAAACCAGAACCTGCTGGAAAAGATATCCCGATTGGAAAGCGTGTATGTGAATCGCCGCCAGTGCCAACGGTGTCAGGTAATAACATACGGTTTAACCAGGAATGAATGATGCCATCACCAGGGCGTAGCGCGACACCGCCGCGGTTCTGGATAAAATCAGGTAGCGTGTGATGGGTGATCTCATCGATAGGCTTTGGATAAGCGGCAGTATGACAGAAAGACTGCATAACGAGATCGGCGGAGAAGCCGAGGCACGCCAGGTCTTTTAATTCATCGCGTGTCATGGGGCCGGTCGTGTCTTGCGACCCAACGGTCGTCATTGTCGGTTCGCAATAGGTTCCAGGGCGTATGCCGGTGACACCACAAGCGCGACCGACTATCTTTTGGGCCAGTGTATAACCCCGACCGGTATCCTTGGCTGGCATAGGTACACGGAACAATGGGCTGGTCTCCAACCCAAGTGACTCGCGGGCACGACCGGTTAAGCCACGACCGATGATCAAGGGTATGCGTCCGCCTGCGCGTACCTCGTCAAGGATGATGTCGGTCTTTAATGCAAACTCACACAGTGTTGCGCCCGTGTCGGCATTGTTAATCTTGCCAGCATAGGGATAGATATCGATGACATCGCTCATCTGCAATGCGCTGACATCGCATTCAATGGGCAGTGCGCCCGCATCTTCCATGGTATTGAAAAAGATCGGTGCTATCTTGCCGGCTATACAATAACCACCCTGGCGTTTATTCGGGATAAAGGGGATGTCATTGCCCATGTGCCAGAGTACAGAGTTGGTGGCTGACTTACGAGAAGAACCCGTGCCCACCACATCACCAACATAGGCCAGCGGATAGCCTTTGGCTTTTAATGCATTGAGTTGTTTAATCGGGCCTATTTTGCCGACTTGATCAGGATGAATACCATCGCGTTCCATCTTCAACATGGCCAGTGCATGTAATGGAATATCGGGGCGTGACCAGGCATCGGGAGCCGGTGAGAGATCATCGGTATTGGTTTCGCCTGGGACTTTGAATACCGTAACGGTAATCTTTTCAGGTAGCATCGGCTTGCTTGTAAACCATTCGGCATCGGCCCAGGAGGTTATAATTTTTTGCGCGTGGGCATTGCCTGCATCGGCTTTTTCCTGCACATCATGGAAGGCATCAAACATCAATAAAGTATGTGACAGTGCCTGCACGGCGGGTGCGGCCAATGCCTCGTCATCAAGACAATCAATCAATGGCACAATATTGTAACCGCCAAGCATGGTGCCGAGGAGAGCAACGGCTTTAACCCTGTCTATTAAAGGTGATGTTGCATCGCCTTTGGTAATGGCCGCTAGAAACCCCGCCTTGATATAGGCCGCTTGATCAACACCCGCCGGAATACGATGCGTAATCAGGTCGAGGATGAAGCCTTCTTCACCAGCGGGCGGGTTCTTTAATAACGCAACTAATGCCGCAGTCTGATCGGGCGTTAATGGTTGTGGCACGATACCCTGCCCGGCTCGTTCTTTTACATGTTCGCGATAGGCTTTGAGCAAAACAATCCTCCTTCAGTTATTCCAAGATGTAACGCCACTCAAGATACTTATGTCAAGAGACACTCGCATTATAAATGAATATCCCCTTAATTTTAATCGGCTTTACGGTTATTTTAGTGTGCAATTAACCGGCAGAATCAATGATGCCACTGCCGAGACAGACATCTTCCTTATAAAATACAATGAATTGGCCGGGCGTGATGGCTCTTTGTGATAATTCAAACCGTACTGTACATGTGTCATTTTCTATTTTTTCAATGAGGCAGTTCTGATCTGCTTGTCGATAGCGGTTTTTTGCCTGACATTTAAATGGCAATGCGGGTATTTCGCCCGCAATCCAGTGTATGTTTGAGGCCGTTAAACTATCACTGTGGAGCAAGGGATGATCGTGATCTTGGGCGACGATTAATTCATTGTCCGCAACATTTTTTTGCACAACGTACCAGGGCGCATCAGCGGCACCGCTAACACCACCAATACCCAGTCCTTGTCTTTGGCCGAGGGTGTAATAAAAAACACCTTCATGCTCAGCGATTATTTTCCCATCCGTTGTTTTAACAGTGCCTGGCTCAGGTGGGATGTAGCGGCTTAAAAATTGACGAAAGGGTTGTTCGCCGATAAAACAAATACCAGTGCTGTCTTTTTTATCGTGGGTGACTAATCCGGCTTGCTCGGCACGTTTTCGGACTTCGGCCTTATCGAGCGCACCGATAGGAAACAGGGATTGTTGCAGTTGCGATTGATTCAAACGGCATAAGAAATAAGTCTGATCTTTGTTTGGATCCAGACCTTTTAGTAATTGATATGATGTGCCTTGTTGCTTAATACGCGCGTAATGCCCCGTCGCCATTTTTGTCGCTCCCAGTCTCTCTGCCTGCGCCAGAAAGACCTTGAATTTAATCTCCTGGTTGCACAAAACATCAGGATTGGGTGTGCGTCCATGCTTGTATTCATTGATAAAATTCCAGAAGACCCGCTCCCAGTAGTCGGCAGAAAGATCGACTGTATTGAAGGGAATGTCGAGTTTATCGCAAACCATCATGGCATCTTCTACATCCGCCTCCCAGAGGCAGATGCCTGTGTTTGTAGTCTCATGCCAGTTTTTCATGAACAAGGCCTCGACAACATAACCTTGTTCCTTTAGGAGCATTGCCGCTACTGATGAATCAACACCACCAGAGAGGCCCACGATAACTTTATTATCCGGCAATTTACGTACGATCTCGCAAATAATGCAATAACTCAAGCGGGTAGTTATTACCGTTTAAATAATCTTCAATACAACGCCTGACCAGCGGGCTACGCATACGCGCATGTTCTTTTTCAATGGCCGCTTTTGTCAACCAGACCGCACGGCGTATACCCGCATCAAGTGCGCGACCTTTATGTTCTATCGTGCAAGTACCGTAGAAACAGAAGCGCAAATAAGTAATGTCCGCCTTATGTGGATTAGGGTAGAGGTATACGCCCACTAACTTTTCGGGTTCAAATTCCCACGCCGTCTCTTCGAGGACTTCACGTTTAACGGCATCGATCAATGATTCGTTCTGCTCCAGGTGACCGGCTGGTTGATTAAAAACGAGCGTGTCATTGATTGTCTCTTCTACCAGCAGAAAGCGACCCGCTTGTTCAGCGATAGCGGCAACAGTCGTGTTTGGTTTCCATTGCATTATGCTATTTTCGGAGCTTCATGTACTTGGTTTAATGGCGCAAGGTAATCAATTATCCGTGTTATTTTTCTTTAATTTTACAATATCCGGTTTTTCCCAACTGCCTTTAATGCTGTATTGATACATTAACATGCCATCTATGCTGTCAGGTACAAAATTAAACAATTCGCCCGCAAAATAAATTACCGCACCCACACCAATGCCGACCGGGCCGAATAAGGCACTGGCAATCGGCAAACTGTTGGATAATGCCCTGGGCATTATGGTGGCAATCTGATCATAGTCCTGCGCAATAATCCCGGTACGACCGCTGACTAAAATATCGGCGGCCGGGCCCATTAACGTAAGGTTGTTTGTATAGGCATGACCTTGATCCATGCTAAAGTTTCCCGCAATACTGTCGAACGAAAATCCTTTACTGAAAAGATCGGAGAAATCGAGTGCGAGTCTTCTTGGCAGGGCCTGAATACTAAGCAATCCAAACAAGCGACCCGCCGAAGAGTCAATATCAAGCATTTGACCTTTGTCAATTTTTATATCGAGATCACCCGCAATCTTTTCCATGGAAAAGTTCATTGGCGTGTCCATCCAGCGGACATTTAGCGCAATAGTCGTTTGGCCATCTTTAATATTGGCAGGACCATAATTAAATGTACTGAGCATGGTGGCAATGGTGTCAGCTTGCAGTGTGGCGGAAAACTCGGAACGGTCGCTATCATCCATCTGCATCCAGGTCCCGTTTGCTGTAATGTTAAAATCTGGCTTGGAAATGCTGAGGTTGTCAATACGAATACCCTGTTCAATATTTTGGGTGCGTAAATTAAGCTGGCCAAGCTGATGGTCGCCATAGGTAAACTGTTCGATATCGACTTCAAGTTCGGGTATCTTGTTTAAGTTGTATCGTCTTGCTTCTCTTTCATTTTCGTTGGTGTCTATGTCTAATGACAGCGATGTTAGATCAACCCGCAGTTTATCGGGCCGATTATCCGTGCCTTTTATTAAATGGGCATGACCAGCAATAGCATCACCCGTGAATGAAAGTTGCCAGCCATCAATCGGCTTGTTTAATTTTAAATTGACATTGTAGAAATCGGTACCGAGAATCCGTAATTCACCAATACTAAAATCACCGACTACATGACGGGGTTGTGCAGGTTGGGACTTGCGCGATTGTGTAGTATTGTCAAGTGCCACAATATCGGTCCACTCCGACACGTCTAATCTTTGCAAATGGCCTTGTATTGATATACCACCTGTTTCTCTTGTGTCATCGTGTGGTTGCCCGAGTCCGATCAGCGTTTTTTTCAGCATCAAATTCTGACTATCGATAATCACATCCGTAAAAAACAGTTCATCAAAGTTAAACTTGATATTATGGATGGCACCATCTACCAGATTGGTTGATAGACGCAATGGCCGCGCCGCTTTTTTTGGCTTGCCAAAAGGATAAGGCAAGTCGATCTCAATACCGCTTAAATCAGAACGTAATTCAATTTCCTTGGTGTTGGTATGATCATCTGATTTTAGGTGTCTAATCAAGACAGTCCAGTTACTTTCACCCGCAAAATAATGCCCCATTTTCTCAACAGTATCGTTGTATTTGGGAAAGAAATGGGCAAGCTGGTTGATAATAAACGCCTTATTGCCGACACCAGATAATTCGTAATGTTTAGAATAAGGTCCATCTTGCACAGGCTTGGGTATAGTCAGTTGTACTGGAACACCATGATAGCGCGCGTCAATATCACGCGCCCATACTTCGTGCTGAGCAAAATGAAGATCGCCATTCACATCGTCAAGCCCAAGACCAGGTGTATCAGATGCGATAGTCGCATCAATCAAAGACACCCGCCCGGCAATGCTTTTCTCACTTTTATCCAAGGGGATATTTAGCGCAAGGTCCATAGCAAAATTGCCTGTAATATTTTTTATTGCTGCATTGAGAGATGTTTTTGTATGGAGCGGACTTTGGGTTATGAAATTTTGTACATCACGGGTATGCCCGTGTAGGGAACCCGTTATATTTAGCAGGCGTTTGCTTTTAGTCAGATCTTTTATTTCTGCTGACAGCTTGTTTATTTCTGCATCAAAAATATAACCCGATCGTGATGAGAGCGTAAGATCATCATTATCTATAACAAGCTCCGCGGTTAAATTATCAATGGGTGGCCATTTTTCATTATAATCAAGGGTTATGTTTTCAATATTGATGAGTGTTTTGAAATGTCCCTCGGCATTATTAAACGGATAATCTTGCAGGTGGCCATGAAAAATTAAATCGCCTGATAATAGTTTGCCGCCGACCAGGGCGCGATTAAGCCATGTTCTGAAATTAGGACTGGTTTGTTTTGGCAAATATGCTGGAATGTTTTCTATGTTTGTCTCATCTATATGTACAATCAGGTCAATAAAGGGTGATGGTTTATCAAACGTGATCTTACCTGCTGCGGTAAGTGATAGATCAGTGTTTGTGATTGCCAGGTTTTGGATGATTAATTCAGCCGCGTCATTATGTATCAATCTCATATCGGCATTGATCTCGGAAAAAGAATGCGTTGCCGCATGAATAACGTCAAACTTCATCTTTGGTAGCTTACTCTCAAGGCTGATTGTTAGCTGTTCATTATTGGCCATGAGCGTACCTGCAAATCCGGAAATGAAACTATTTTTATCTGGAGAGGTTATTGTGAGGTTTTGAAACGCAGTATTAACTTGAATTACCGCGTTCGTCTTTGCCTCAGGCTGGTAGTCAATATTCAATGCTATTAGATCGCTGGTCACCGTGTGTTGTGTTAGTATTGTCTTGAATTGCTCCGGTATTATATTAGCCGCAATAATAAAAGGTGCCACTTCTGCAAATTTCAAATAAGAAAAATAACCCTTGTATCGATTATTATTAGAATTTTTTTCAATACTTATCTGGTGGCTTGATGGTGGCCATAAACCTGAGGCGGTTTGCAATTCATCTAGTTGTATATGCAAAAGCCAGTCGTTGTCTAATCGGTGTTCGCCAAAAAAATTTAGAGAGACTTTATTGATCGGTAGTTGATGGTGGTGGGCGACTAATAAAAAATCAGCGTAGTCGCCTTGTATACTGAAATCAATTAACCTAGATTGTTCCCAGCTAGTCCATAATTCAAAGTTTGCAATTCCGCCAACACTCTTTACCGGATACGCATCTAACAAGTCGGATGGTTTGAAATTTTCTGTGGCAATATAGACTGAACCACGCCAGTCAGACGTTAAAATATTGCCTGTTACATCCATCTTTATATTTAAGTTTTGTCCAAGCTGTTCTGGTAAAGACAACTCAGCGTCGAGTTGCAGACGTTGCTTATCGGTCCTTAATTGAATCTGGACATCGGAGAATTGTTTGTTTTTATGTGGTGATTTTTCATCATGCCATGTTACTGATGCATGCTTGAGAATGAGGTGTTTTTGAGTTAGTAGCCAGTTCGATAAGGCGGCGTTGTTGCTTGCATTCGTATTGAAGCCCTGCTTGCTGTCATTGATGGAGAGTGAACCATCTAGCTTTCGGGAAATACCAATGTTGAGTCCGGTTACTAATAGGTAGTTTGGTATGACTTCCCATGCTTGCAGACTGGCAATCATATCTATGTCTATGTGCGCCGAGTCAAACGTGGTGATAATAGTACGCTTATCTTGTGTATAGAGGTCTATGTTTCCCAAGTATAGATTAGGTGTCCAGCCCTGCCATTCAGCACTTATATCATCAATGACAATCGGGAATTCTATCTGTTTATTGATCCAGTCTTGGATCTCGGTTTTGTAGTTTCCAATGCCGGGTAATGCCAGGCGCACAATCGTGACCACAACAGCAGCACTCATGATGATAAATGCAAATACGTACCAGCAGAAATGGTATAAAAATTTGAAAATTCTATTCAGCATTAACATAAATCAAAGTAGCACAATGTCGTATTGTTCTTGTGTATAAAGTGCTTCTACCTGGAAGTTGATGGGCCTGCCAATAAAAGTTTCTAACTCGGCTACGCTGGTTGACTCGTCATCTAATAACATATCGACAACACGCTGTGAGGCTACGACTAATAGTTTGTTGGCATCGAATTGTTTGACTTCACGTAAAATTTCCCGAAATATTTCATAACAAATTGTATCGGCAGTTTTGATAGATGCGCGACCGTCGCAGGTAGGACAGGTTTCACATAAGATCTGTTCCAGACTTTCCCGAGTTCGTTTGCGGGTTAATTGCACGAGTCCGAGTGAGGTAATTTCACTCAACGTTATTTTGCCATGATCTTTTTCAGTATTTTTTTCGAGCGTACGTAAAACCTGTCGTTTGTGTTCGCTATCTTGCATATCGATAAAATCAATAATGATGATACCACCCAAGTTACGCAGACGTAGTTGTCGGGCAATGGTATGGGCTGCTTCAAGATTGGTTTTGAAGATGGTTTCTGCCTGATTGCGATGACCAACAAAGGTGCCGGTATTAACATCAATTGTGGTCATGGCCTCGGTTTGATCGATAATCAAATAACCGCCAGATTTTAACGGTACCCTTCTGTTTAATGAGCGTTGTATTTCATTCTCTACTGCATACAAATCAAGTATGGGGCGATTACCTGTGTAGTGTTCAATACGAGCAATAAATTCGGGAATGAAACGTTTACAAAACTCCATTACACGTTGATACGTTGCTTTTGAATCAATGCGCACTGTTGCAACTTCAGAATGGATTAGATCGCGCATGGTGCGCATAACCAATGGCAAATCTTCATATACAATACAGGGTGAGGATGATTTTTTTGCCCGCAGCGTGATGGATTCCCATACTTTTCGCAGAAATGCGATGTCCTTACAAATATTGTCATCAAGCACATGTGCTGCTGCTGTCCTGATAATGAGTCCGTCTTTCTGTAAGATATGGGGGTCATGCGATGCATCGTGTAAGGCAATATTATTGGCATTGTCAACAGCCTGTTTTTCGATCTTGGAAAGATAGTCTAAGATGACATCTCGAAGCCTTTCACGTTCTGCCTCATTGTCAATTCTCTGTGAGATACCGATTGATGGAAAATCGGGTATAAAAACGATGTATCGTGACGGAATTGAAAGACGTGTTGTCAGTCTTGCGCCCTTGCTACCAATGGGATCCTTGATGACCTGGACGAGTATCTCTTCCCCTTCACGAATAAGCGTTTCTATAGGCTGAACCTGTTCGTTTTCATTTTTTATACCCGGTAATTTACTGTTGTTGGTCACGATGTCTGAAGCATGCAGGAAGCCCGTTCGTTCCAAACCAATATTGATGAATGCGGCTTGCATACCGGGTAAAACGCGCGATACTTGCCCTTTGAAGATATTACCAATGAGCCCGCTTTTTTGTGTACGTTCGATATGAATTTCCTGCAAGATACCATTATCAAGTACCGCTACACGTGTTTCTTGTGGGGTCACATTGATCAGGATTTCTTCACTCATGGGAATCGGGTATTTTTATGATCGCAATATATTTAACATGCTGAATTTAGGGCAAAACCATTATATCATCATCTTGTTATATATCTGAAAAACAGGTAAAAACAATAGCGTACAGGTCGGTACTATATTCATTAAAAAATGCGCGTATAACAATGCTTGTGAATTTTAAGAAATTAACAGAACTTATCCCGCATGAGGCTGTTTTACTCACCGAAGAATCGCGGCGTGCCTATGAGTGCGATGCACTTTGTGCACACCGGGTGATGCCCGGGTGTGTTGTTTTACCCGATTCGGTTGAACAGATTCAATCTGTAATATCCTATTGCTATAAAAATAATATACCGGTTGTTGCGCGCGGTGCTGGAACCGGTTTGTCTGGTGGTGCGATGCCCCATGCAGAAGGAGTGCTATTGAGTCTCGCAAAATTGAACAAGATAATTGCGATTGATCCTGTGCAGAGAACAGCGCGTGTACAACCGGGTGTGCGTAATTTGGCCATCTCGGAAGCAGTCAAAGCGCATGGCCTGCATTATGCGCCTGATCCCTCATCTCAAATCGCTTGCACCATAGGCGGTAATGTCGCCGAAAACGCGGGCGGCGTGCATTGTCTGAAATACGGATTGACGGTCCATAATATCATGCAAGTAAAACTTGTGACGATAGAAGGTGAATTACTTACTGTCGGCAGTCATGCCATGGACTCAGCGGGTTATGATCTGCTGGCCCTGCTGACTGGATCGGAAGGCATGTTGGGGGTATTGGTTGAGGTGACTGTGAAACTTATTCCTAAAGCACCCTTTAGCCGGGTACTGTTGGCAGCATTTGCTGACATAAGGAAAGCCGGCAATGCAGTCGTCGGCATTATTGCCGAGGGTATTATCCCGGCGGGATTGGAAATGATGGATAAAGCCAGTGTGCGTGCGGTGGAAGACTTTGTTCATGCTGGTTATCCTACCGATGCAGAAGCTATCTTGTTATGCGAGCTAGACGGTACTGAAGATGAAGTTGCAACCGGATTACATGTTGGGGGTATTGGTTGAGGTGACTGTGAAACTTATTCCTAAAGCACCCTTTAGCCGGGTACTGTTGGCAGCATTTGCTGACATAAGGAAAGCCGGCAATGCAGTCGCCGACATTATTGCCGAGGGTATTATCCCGGCAGGATTGGAAATGATGGATAAAGCCAGTGTGCGTGCGGTGGAAGACTTTGTTCATGCTGGTTATCCTACCGATGCAGAAGCTATCTTGTTATGCGAGCTGGACGGTACTGAAGATGAAGTTGCAACCGGATTAGCGGAAGTGACGCAGTTGTTGGATCGTTGTGGTGCTGTTGAAGTCCGAGTTGCAAGCGACGATATTGAGTCCGCACGCTTTTGGGTTGGTCGGAAGGCGGCCTTTCCAGCGGCGGGTCGGATTGCACCAGACTACTACTGTATGGATGGCACAATACCCCGAAAACATCTCGCTGAAGTTTTGGCCGGCATTCGCGCCTTGTCAAAAAAATATAAACTCGAAGTGATTAATGTATTCCATGCCGGGGATGGGAATCTGCATCCGTTGATTTTATATGATGCGGCCATTGCCGGTGAGTTAGAACGTACGGAAGCGTTTGGCAGTGAAATACTCAGGTTATGTATAAACATGGGTGGCACGATAACGGGCGAACATGGTGTTGGTATAGAAAAAATAAATGAAATGTGCATTCAGTTTAATAATGATGAACTGGATCAGTTTCATGCGGTGAAAGCAGCATTTGATGCAAAAGGTTTATTAAATCCCGGTAAAGCCGTGCCCACATTAAATCGATGTGCAGAGTTTGGTGCCATGCATGTCCATGCGGGGGAGAACAAATTTCCCGAACTGGAACGTTACTGACGCTTGCGTTTTTATTGGCCGGTAAGTTGCTTTTGACAATATATTTTCGACTCAGATCGCTTAAATTAGATTCATTACAACAAGCAGGCTATTGCCACATATTTTTTCCAAGAATAACAAGCCCGATAGTGTATGAAAGAAAAAATTAACGCTATACAAGATCAGCTTGTAGATGCTATAGCGCAGCGTAGCCCACTGAAGATAACCGGTGGTGACAGCAAGTCTTTTTTAGGCAGAGAGACGATAGGCTCAGTCGTCAACATGTCGACTTATAGCGGCATTATAAGTTATGAACCCACGGAGCTATATATAACGGCAAGAGCGGGAACATTGCTGAGTGAAATAAATCAGGTCCTGGCCGAACATCGGCAAATGCTGGCATTTGAACCGCCTCAAATCAATGATAAAACAACGATTGGCGGTGTTATAGCAACTGGTTTGAGTGGGCCACGCCGTCCGTATAGTGGTTCGGTACGTGATCATGTGCTAGGCATTCGTTGCATTAATGGCCTGGGTAAAGATATGACATTTGGTGGACAGGTCATGAAGAATGTCGCTGGTTATGATCTGTCACGATTAATGACTGGTGCCTTTGGAACGCTGGGCATTATTCTGGAAATCTCGCTTAGCGTGATGCCGCAACCTGCCTTTGAAATGACCTGCCGTCGGCAACTTTCTGCAAGTGTAGCATTAGCCAAGATGCTTGAATTATCGAGACAAGCAATGCCCATTTCAGCGAGTTGCTATGATGGTAATGAATTATTTATCAGGTTGTCAGGTAATAAAAAAGTTGTAAAAGAAACAAGCACGATAATTGCGTTTGATGACTATGAGCAAGGCCCGGCTTTCTGGAATCACTTGCGCGATTATAAAATGCCTTTTTTTAATTCAGATACTAATATCTGGCGACTATCCGTGCCGGTGACGGCGAATCTGCATTGCGGCCAAGATCCATTTATCATTGAATGGGGTGGTAGCTTGTATTGGCTCAATTCAAAACGGCCCGCCAGAGAAATGTTTAATATAGCGCATAAGATGGGTGGCAGTGCGATGCTGTTGCATGGCAATGTTGAAGGGCAAGACGTGTTTCACCCGCTCACGGATGCAATGTTGTCGCTACATAAAAGATTAAAAAATGCCTTTGACCCACACGGGATATTGAACCCGGGAAAGCTATACGCAACACTTTAGAGAATATGCAAACAGTTATTACAGCATCAATCAGCGACACCCGAGAAGGGCAAGAGGCCAATCGTATTATACGCTCATGTGTACATTGCGGATTTTGCACGGCGACTTGTCCGACCTATCGATTATCAGGTGATGAATTGGAGGGTCCAAGAGGGCGTATTTACCTGATTAAATCCATGTTGGAAGGGAGGGAGGTGTCGCATCAAACGCAGCAACATCTTGATCGCTGTTTAACTTGCCGCGCTTGTGAAACCGCCTGTCCGTCAGGTGTTGAATATGGCAAGCTGCTTGATATTGGACGCACGCATGCCAAGTTGAAGACAACACGTCCCTTAATCCAGCGGTTGTATCGGTTTTTACTATTACACACCTTGCCGTATAAAAAACGTTTTAACGCCCTGTTAAAGATCGGGCAGTTTTTTCGTTGTTGCTTGCCTGAAAAATTAAAAACGATGATCCCGTGTCGCATTGATTCCCCTAAAGATGACTTTTTTAAGGTACACCCACGCACGGTAATATTATTTTCTGGTTGCGTGCAACCCGCTTTGGCACCAGACATAAATCAGTCAGTGGCTAAAGTGTTGGATGTACTTGGCATATCGGTGATCCATGTTGAAAACGAACAATGTTGTGGTGCCTTAAGTCATCACCTCACGGCAACAGATAAGGCGGGCATCTTTATGCGGAAAAATATCGATTTATACTGGCCTCTCATTGAACAGGGTGTAGAAGCGATTATCAGTTCTGCCAGTGGTTGTGGTGTGCATATCAAAGAGTACGGTTATTTATTACGCGATGATGAGGCGTATGCCGACAAAGCGGCAAAGGTATCAGCGATGACCAGAGATATTGCGGAATATTTATCAGCGTTTGATCTGAAAAAATTAAAGCGGCGGTCGTCCCCTAAAAATATTGCATTTCATAGTCCATGTACGCTTCAGCACGGACAAAAATTGCATGGTGTGACTGAAAGTCTGTTAGGTCGTTTGGGATTGACGCTGACAGATGTGCCTGACGCACATTTATGTTGTGGCTCTGCGGGTATTTATGCTTTCCTGGAAGAAGAAATATCAAGCCAGTTACGATCAGATAAAATTGAAAATTTGATGCGCGGCAAACCTGATCTTATCTTGACAGCAAACATGGCGTGCCTCAAACATTTGCAACAAAAAAGCACTGTGCCGGTACGACACTGGATAGAAGAAGTGGCTACAACACTTGCATAAATAACAACATACGGGTTTTATTGGATCAAGACTTTGTGGCACCTATTCTATCCGTAATGTCCCTGATCCATCGCTATCCGTGTCTGTGTCGCCAGTATCACCGAAAATATCATCAAAACCGGCATCAGGCGGATTGCCATCGTAAATGAGGGATTCGCGTTGTTGTAAGAAGGCCTCACGTGTAAAGGAGTAAGGATCTAATGCCACCTCGTCAAGGAAATTGGTAGCCTCAAGCAACCGCGCGCGGGTATTTATGAGACTGAGTGCATTGACTGGCAGCATGACGATATTGGAGAGATAGAAAAACGGATTTAAAAGTGAACTGGGGACTCTATCTGTTGCGTCACGTACCGTGTCCGGACCAAAAAACGGCAAGTACAGATAAGCGCCTTGACCAACACCCCAGGTAGCCAACGTTTGGCCAAAATCTTCATCATTAGCCGGCATTCCTATGGGTGTTGCAACATCAAACAGGCCAGCAATGCCGAACGTTGAGTTGTAAGTGAAGCGGAGTATATCCGTTATGCCCTGATTGAATTTTCCTTGTAAAAAATCATTCAAGATAACATTCAAATAAGTCAGGTTATTGAAAAAATTAGTGATGCTGGTTCTAACTGGCAATGGTGTGACTTCAACATAGGACTCAGCGATGGGTTTTAACAGGTGTTTATCAAGGGTGTCAGTGACATTGAAAAAGACACGGTTTGCAGGTTCCAGAGGATCATTGTCGTCAACCGCGGCGCGCGTTTGAGTCGTAGCACAACCCGCGGCTGTTAGCAAAATGCCTACTAGAAACAGACACCGTTGTAATTTAAATAAAAGGCATCGGGTCATTTGCTATCCTCTTTGTTGTGCAGACAAGACACTGTGGTTTATTTCGGCAAATATTGACATATCCTAAAGTGGGGAACAATAATTTTTAATTATTATTTATAGCGTTTTTATGCACGGCGTTTATCTTTTCTTCCAAACGGGTTGTGAGTGTCGCAAAACCATGGTTCTTGATAACAGCGGCATAATCGGCTCGCTTCAGTGCTAAATCGTTTATACCATTTGCGATAATGCTGACTATCTGCCATTTAGCATCATCATTTTGCACAATGTAATTAAATGAGACGGGGCTGTGGTTTGTTTTGATAAATTCTGTTTTCACCATAAATCTGTTCTTTTTCATTTTTTCAATGGCTAGATTATTAAAATGCTCACCGTTAAAAGAATCAAACCGGTCTACATAAGTGGCTATCGTCAAACGCTTAAATAAACTGATAAAGTCTGTACGTGATGTGTCATCAAGTGTCTTCCAATATCGTCCCAATACCACCTTTGCTATTAAGGTGAAGTTAAAATGTTCCACCACGGTTGCCTCCATTATGTCATAACGTTCTTGGAAGTTTTTTGTAGCGACCGTTTGCATGATGTCAAGCAAAGTCGCATGTAGTGCCTTGACGGGGGCTTGAATTGCCTGCTCTGATACTGCTTCAGCGCGCAGTGAGCAGCTACAAAAGATCATGCCTATGAACAGTACAGCCGACAATAAAGGTTGGTCTTTTTTTCGCAGTAACATTACTCTTTCAGCTCCTTAATTATGAAAACATTTCAGACACATTAAATTTTATGCGTTCATGCTATGGTTGGTCAGTCGTGCTGCATGTTGGATGATTTTAATTGGCATTGGTTGCAGGTACGGATCAATTATAATAACGATTTTTCCAAACCACACCTTTTCCAAAATAATAATGTAAGGCGGAACTCCAGGTCATCAGCAGGTATAGCATACCGATAAATGGCAAGTACAGTGCGTAGATCGGGTGTATTGAATAGTAGCGCAAGGTTGGCACGTAACACATAATTTGCAGCACCATGATCATCAGTCCGGTGGTAAAGATAGGCAGATCGGGTTGGTATAACGCGGCGATGGGCGAGCCAAATGCAACAACCATCAAAATAGTGCAAAGCAGTAGTAACAACAGAGAATATGCCAACTGTGTATAGGCGGTTCTGGCCACCATCTGCCATATTGTCGAAAGTGATTCGTAAGAACGAATGCTTGTCGCTGAATGGGTCAAACCCAGCCATATTTTATATCCTTCCTGTTTGATCTTTTTGGCCAGGACGCAATCATCAATTAAGGCGTTCTTGATACAATTAAACCCGCCCAATTTTTCAAGAACTGCCGACTCCAACAGGATACAACCACCTGCCGCAGCAGCGATGGATGAAGTGGGTTTATTGGCAAGATGAAAGGGATAAAGTAACTTAAAAAAGAAGATAAAGGCTGGCATCAACAACTTCTCCCAGACTGACTCCATCTTCAAATAAGCCATCAGAGATAACATTTTCAAATCTTTCTCCTGCGCCATTTGTTTTAGCGTTGGGATAAGATCTGGCACCAATACAATGTCAGCATCCAACAATAAAAGGTATGGTGTTTTGATACATTGTCGGCCTTGTTCGAGTGCCCACAATTTGCCACTCCAACCTGCAGGTGGTGGTGTGCCAGAGACAAGCTGAAAATTATGCAGCTTGACGGCACGTGCCAACTTGACTGTATTGTCGGTAGATTGGTCATCAACCAGAACAACATGCAAGCCATTGCCTTGATGTCTAAGTGCTGTCAGTGTTTGGCTAATGGTCAGGGCTTCATCTCGGGCCGGGATGAGCACGGTGACATCGGTTAAATCATGATTTTCTATAGGCAGGCGGTCTAGTGATTCCCGCGTACGCCAAGGCCGCCAAGGCAATAATAGAATGACGACCCAGATAAGCAATCCCGGCATCATAGCCAGGAGCGTGAGTTTCATTAAGCGACTTGTTTACTTTTTCCGCAACGCTTTGTTGTTTTATTTTCAGTAGCCAGTTTCGGTGCGGTTACAAAATCGTCTTCATAAAGAATGGGTAATTCAGTTGCCATCTCACCCTCTGTTCTAGGCCCTTGCAGAAAAACACCTAAGGCTTTCAATGGATGATTGACAGTGTCGTTTACAGCCGTTGCCTCATAACCACAATGCACCATGCAATTAGCGCATTTAGGATTACGGCCAGTGCCATAATCCTGCCAGGCCGTGTCTTCCATCAAGGCCGCAAAGGTAGGTGCATAACCCTCACCAACTAAAAGGTAGCAGGGTTTTTGCCAACCAAAGACATTGCGTGTTGGGTTGCCCCACGGCGTACATTCATAGGTTTGATTGCCGGCAAGAAAATCCAGATACAGTGACGATTGGTTAAAGCGCCACTTTTTACCGACACCCAATTTGAAAATATCGCGAAACAGTTGTTTGCTTTCTGTGTTCTTCAAAAATACATCCTGTTTGGGTGCTCTTTCGTAGTGGTACCCTGGCGATATGGTGACACCTTCAACGCCCAGTTGCATCGCCATGTCCATAAATTCGGCTACTTCATCAGCGGTTTCATTCTGGAACAGCGTGCAGTTAATCGTAACGCGGAAACCTTTTTCCCGTGCCAGTTTAATAACGGCGATACATTTATCAAAGACACCTTCCAGACAAACGGAGGCATCGTGTCGTTCCCTATTGCCATCAAGATGGATGGAAAAAGTTAAATAGGGTGACGGTGTGTATTCATCAATATGTTTTTTTAGTAACAATGCGTTCGTACATAAATAGACAAATTTTTTGCGTTGTATGTAGCCCGAGACTATCCGCACCATTTCCTTGTGGATCAAGGGTTCGCCACCTGCAATAGAGACAACGGGTGCACCACATTCATCAATGGCATGCATACACTCGTCATAACTCAGACGTTTATCCAAAATCTCTTTTGGATAATCGATCTTGCCACAACCAGCACAAGCCAGATTGCAACGAAAGAGTGGTTCCAACATTAAAACCAGCGGGTATTTCTTAACCCCCCTGAATTTTTTACCGAGGATATATTTACCCATTCTGAATTGTTGAATTAGAGGGACAGCCAATGTAAAGACTCCAGGTAGTTGATGATTATTTTCTAAAACCGCCAAGATTAAGTTATGCCCGCCTGAATGTACAGCCTCGCGGCGTAAATTTTTATCAGCAATCATACAGATAATATTGTAGCGACAAGTGATTGCTCTCTTGCATACATCTTTTTCACTATTCATAATACTGCATATTTCCAATCAAAATAGATGCATAACGATATCAACACACCTCTGCTAGACCAGATTGATTGTCCCGCCGATCTTAGAAAATTGTCGGAATCACAATTAGAACAGCTTGTCGAAGAACTCAGATTGTTCTTGTTGCATTCTGTTAGCAAGAGTGGCGGTCATTTTGCGGCGAGTTTGGGCGTGACTGAACTAACCGTTGCCCTGCACTATCTTTACAATACACCCGATGATCGGTTGGTTTGGGACGTGGGTCATCAGGCCTATATCCATAAAATTCTGACGGGCAGAAAAGATCGCTTACACACTATTCGCCAATGGGAAGGGTTGACACCATTCCCGCAACGTGGCGAGAGCGACTATGATGCCTTTGGTGTAGGTCACTCCAGTACGTCTATCAGTGCGGCATTGGGAATGTCTATTGCAGCGTCCAGAACGGGTTCTAATCGTAAGTCGGTTGCGATTATTGGTGATGGCGGCATAACGGCCGGTATGGCGTTTGAGGCATTGAATCATGCCGGTGCTCAACACAGCGATCTGCTGGTGATCTTAAATGATAACAATATGGCCATTTCACCTAATGTCGGTGCCTTGTCAAATCGGTTCGCGCAAATATTATCTAGCAAACTCTATACCAGCGTTCGCAGTAGCAGTAAAAAAGTATTATCAAACATACCGAGCGCACTGGCACTAGCAAAGCGTGCAGAAGAACATGTCAAAGGCATGATTAGCCCGGGGACACTCTTTGAAGAATTCGGATTTAACTATATCGGCCCTGTTGATGGACATGATTTACAGGTGTTGATTGCAACATTAAAAAATATCAAAGAACTGCAAGGACCACAGTTTTTACACATTATCACCAAGAAAGGAAAAGGCTACGGACCGGCAGAAGCAGATCCAATCAAATATCATGGTGTCACACCGTTTGATCCACAAAAAGGCATACTCCCATCGGCTAAACCCGCCTCCGGCCCCACTTACAGTAAGGTGTTTGGTGATTGGGCCTGCGCCATGGCCCGGCTTGATCCTCGTTTTGTCGCCATTACCCCGGCGATGCGCGAAGGATCTGGGCTGGTACAATTTGAAAAAGAACATCCCGATAAATATTTCGATGTTGCTATCGCGGAGCAACATAGCGTTACTGTCGCAGCCGGGATGGCATGTGATGGTCTAAAGCCAGTTGTTGCTATTTATTCGACGTTCTTGCAACGCGCCTATGACCAATTGATCCACGATGTTGTGACGCAAGCGTTACCTGTTTTGTTTGCAATTGACAGGGCCGGTTGTGTCGGTGCCGATGGCCCTACGCATAATGGTGCGTATGATTTGAGCTATCTGCGTTGTTTGCCGAACATGATCATTATGACACCGGCAAATGAGAATGAATGTCGCCAGATGCTCTATACGGGTTTTCAACTTGATCAGCCTGTCGCAGTTCGTTATCCACGCGGGACCGGGCCGGGTGTTGCCGTCCAGGAAACAATGACAACACTGCCGATTGGCAAGGCCGAGCCTAGGCGCACGGGCAAAGGCTTGGCGATCTTGGCGTTTGGAAGCATGGTCGAACCCTGTGAACGTATCGCCGCAGAGCTTGATGCAAGCCTTGTCAATATGCGTTTTGTAAAACCCATTGATGAGATGTTGATTATTGCGATGTGCGCTGAACATGCGTTGATCATTACCGTTGAAGAGAATGTGATAACAGGTGGCGCGGGTGCGGCCGTCAATGAAGTCATAGCGGCACATGGCATGGTGCAGAGAATTGCCAACCATGGTTTGCCCGATAGATTGCTTCAGCACGGCGCAAGAGAGGATATGTTGCGAGATGCCATGCTTGATTATGCTGGCATACTTGATTTTATCACTACGCAGCTAGGTGAATTAGATAAGCAAAAAAAGATCAGCCGTGCCCTCTAGTATCCCGTATCAAATAGTGCATTAACATATCGGCAAGGCTCTTTTTTCAATATCTATGTCTGGTCCGAACCGGGACAGAAATAACATCAAGCATACCTTCGCATCAGATTATTAGCGTCTAATATTGTGTTATTGTCGCTAGCGGATAAGGTTGACTATTTCAATACTGCAAGGCCAGGGGCATCTGGTGCTCAACGGATGGTAAGGGGTTGCTGGTGCTAGTTGTGATCTGGGAATAGGTTGTTCATGGAAATGGCTATCCGAGAGATGGGTGGTTGATTTTCTATACTAGCGTGAGGTCGATGCCAGTTGTAGTCATGAATCCACGGTAGTAGTGCTTTGGCCCTAAGATGAGAAGTTTGATAACGCATCGCATAGGCCACTCTCTGAGCATTGTTTGTATGCATCGCTCGGCCTTGCCGTTGGTTCTTGGTGTGTAAGGCCGAGTAAACAGGTGGGCGATACCCATGGCCTTGAGTACGATGCTGAAGAACTTTGCTCAATACCCCGAGCCATAGTCGGTCATCACCTGCTCAATCTGTATGCCCATTGATTCATAGTAGGCTTTCACGCTCTTGAAGAACGCGGTCACACGCTCTTTGCGTTCATCGGGCAGAATCTCAGCGTAACTGAGTCGGGAATGAGCATCGATGCAGATGTGTATGTACTCCCAGCCAGCCCCTGCAAACGGCTTACCTTTGCAAACGGTAGTGTCAATAATCTTTCGCACTTTCTGATTTGGCTTTCCCTTAAATCTGGTTGTTACGCTACCTGAAAATCCTTTTCTTTATCCATCTCTTGGAGCAAATCCATGTTCAGATATGTCCGCGTTCCCCACTAGCTCCCCGCGATGTGTCTAAGCCTTGCCGCACAAAGCATCAACGCCGAGTTGCCATCCGGGAATGCACACACTACTCGTGTTCGCCGCCTGATTTCTCGAATGATCCTCTCCAAAGGATTGTTAGTCCGAATGCGAATCCAGTGCTCTGCCGGGAACCGATAATACGTCAGGGTCTCTTCCATGCACTACCCAGCCAATCCGCTACACTCGATAACTTCATGTCCCTGAGTTTCTTCTCGACCTCCGTGGCCTTATGCCTGGCAGATTCCATATCTTCAGATGCATGGACAGCCTGCAACATGCGAGAGACTTCTTTGACACGACCACGAGGCATAGGACTGAAGACGTTGCGGTAGCAGTGCACAATACAACGCTGCCAGCCAGCTTAGGGGTAGAAGTCACCGATAGACTCCTTGCGCCCAAGACAGGCATCACTGAGCACCAACCTGATGCCCTTGAGACCGCGTGCCTGCAAATGACGCAGGGATCCTGACCATCCCACCTTATCCTCCTTAGTACCTTCAACAATCCCTAGAATGCGGTGGTAGCCATCGTCCCTAACACCTATGGCGACTAGAACAGAAACGTTCTTCACTGCACCGCCCCAACTGCGTTTGAGCACAACACCGTCCAGGTATACATAAGGGAAATCACTCCCTATGGGGCGATTACGCCACTCTTCAATCTGCCCATAGATACGCTGGTTGAGCTTTGAAATAGTCCCTAAGCTGACACGGGTACCCCACAATGCTGCGGTAATGTCTTCTACACGTTGTACTGAAACACCTGCCAGATACATCTCAATCAGTGCCTCTTCGACAGACGCTACACGGTGTCGATAGCGCTCTATGATCGCCATCTCAAAGGTCTGCTTGCGTAGCTTCGGCATCTTTAACTCAAGCTCTCCGGCCCTTGTGTGGCACTTCCTGGTGTAGCTACCAGACCGGTCGTCTTTGCGCGTCTCAGTGCGTTCGTATCGATCAGCACCCACCAGCGCATCAGCCTCAGCGTCCAGAATCTGGTTAAGGGTGTCTTCCACAGTCTTCAGTACCACTTTGTTGAGATGGCCCTGCAGTTCCTGTTCATCAATAGGGACTACGTTGTTCAAGTGCTTGCTTGTATCATCGCTCATGGCGACTCTTCTCCTGGTCAAATAAATGGTTATGTCACTTTTTATTTAACCAGATAAAGGGGAGCCGCCTCTTCAAATTTGCGAAAGATAATTTAGGTTATCATACCGTCTACCCGCAAACCCGCATCTAGCGATGCATTGTGCATAGGATCAGGCACGCGATGCAGTATGTTACCTGGAAGGACTACAAGGCGGTTGTAGTCGACTTGTAGCAAATCTACCAGTCAGCTACGGAGGCGGAAGCACTGTTGGTGCTTGATGTCTTTGGTGACGAATGGGATGCCAAATACCCTAAGACCAGCCGTTCCTGGCAGAGTCATTGGCAGAACCTCAACACCCTGTTTGATTACCCGCAGGACTTGCGCAAGGCAATCTATACCACCAACGCCATTGCATCGCTCAACAGCGTCATCAGGAAAGCCATCAAAAAACGTAAGTTGTTCCCAACCGATGACGCTACCAGAAAGGTGAGCTATCTGGCCATTCAAGATGCATCAAAGCAGTGGACTATGTCGATTAAATATTGGAAACCAGCGATGAATCGCTTTATGATCGAATTCGAAGACCGACTAAAGGACTTCGTTTAAGCAACGGCAGTTACACAGAATTCGGGAAAGGCTCTCAACGTAATCAAAAACATATTGGCACCAGGATGTAAGCAAGATTTACATTGTCCTTATACGCCTTGACACATCATCCAATATTGTATTTTTTCCAGGCATTACCGTTAACGCCATGTGCGCGGCTGATAATGCGCCAGATGATGCACCAGGCACCCAGAATCTTCTGTCCGCAGATTTTCCAGCGTAACTAATAAATAGGTTTCGTATCTGGTATGCGTAAAAAAGACACCCTGTATCGGTCGTCAGATGCACCCGTCAAACCGTTTGAATTTAATCAACGTGTGGCCGCGGTTTTTCCAGATATGATTGAAAGATCGGTGCCGGGCTATCCACTCACCATAGCCATGCTCAGTGTTATAGCCAATGAATACGCACAAGACAATTCAAACATTTATGATCTTGGGTGTTCATTGGGTGCTGCAAGTCTGGCAATACAGCAAGGCTTGAAGGATAAAGTTTGCAATATTATTGCGATTGATAATTCAGAGGCAATGATCAATACCTGTATTGATAATATGCCGCAGCACAGACAACAAAACAAGATTAGCTTTGTGCTGGACGATTTGCGGCAAACAGAAATAATCAATGCCTCGCTTGTAGTGATGAACTTTACCTTGCAATTTATTCCTTTGGTAGAACGCCAGATGCTGATAAATAAAATATTTCAAGGCATGTTGCGAGGGGGTGTTTTTATATTATCTGAAAAAATAACGTTTGATGATGCCGTAGAAAATAACACAATGGATCAATTACACCAGCACATGAAGGCAATGAATGGTTATGAGCAACTTGAGATCGCCAACAAACGCCAGGCACTGGATAAGGTGTTGGTACCGGAATCTATCTGGCTACATCAGCAACGCCTACATAATGCGGGTTTTGCACAATCGTTTATCTGGTTGCAATGTTTTAATTTTGTTTCTCTCATCGCAACCAAGTAAATGGGTAGCCGCGTAATACAATACCAGAAATTGTTTGATGTACTCGCCGCTACTTCCATGGCTAGTTGGTCAGCAACGTTGGAGTCGCAGCTTGCCGAGTATTCCAACAACCTGAAACATGGGGATTATGCCAAGTGGCTGGCGGCCATCGATCATTTGCCACAAATAACACCGTCGAAAGTCGTCCTTGATGCGGATTGCATCATAGTTGGTGAACGTGCGGATTGTACAGATGATAATACATCTGCTTTGGAACAGGCGTTAAAAGTATTGATGCCATGGCGCAAAGGGCCTTTTAATCTGTTCGGAATATTCATCGATACAGAATGGCGTTCAAATTTGAAATGGACGCGATTGATCAAACATATCAAACCGTTGCATAATCGATTGGTATTGGATATTGGCTGCGGTAATGGCTATTACGGTTGGCGCATGTTGGGAAATAATGCCCGCCATGTTGTCGGCGTTGATCCAGCGTTATTATTTTATATGCAGTTTCTGGCCATCAAGAAATATATTCCTGCTGCAAATATTGATTTTTTACCGTTTGGCATACAAAAATTAGCCGATTTTTATTTAAACTTTGATACAGTTTTTTCAATGGGTGTTATTTATCATCGGCGAGATCCAGTTGCGCACTTGAGGCAATTAAAAAATACTATAAAAACAGGGGGTGAATTAGTACTGGAGACGCTGATTATAGAAGGCGAGGAAGTGCTGATCCCCGATAATCGTTATGCGAAAATGAATAATGTCTGGTCTATTCCAAACCCAGACCGATTGATTAAATGGGCAGAAACAGCAGGCTTTCAAAACATACGCATCATTGATATTACGAAAACAACCAGCGATGAACAGCGTAGAACAGACTGGATGAAATTTGAATCATTAAGTGATTTTCTGGACAAACAAGATAAGACTAAAACAATTGAAGGGTATCTGGCACCAACCCGAGCTATACTACTTGCAGACAAACCTTGAATTAAATCAACCTGTAACCTATTAAAAATGAAAAAAATACTTATTCTATTTATTACATTGACATTGCTTGCTTTTAATTATTCCGCAACTGCAAATGAATCCATTACATCGAAAAAACATGCTTTCATCATAGAGACGGTCGTCACGGGACTGAAAAATCCTTGGGCTATCGATTTCTTGCCCGATGGTCGCATATTGGTAACAGAACGCCGCGGGCGATTGCGTATCGTCGAAGATGGCAAACTATCAGACCCCATCAAAGGGTTGCCAAAAATTATAGCCGAAAATCAAGGTGGCTTGCTTGATATAGCCGTTGATCGTGATTTTTCAAATAACCAGACCCTTTATTTCGCTTATTCAGGGGGCAATAAGACTGGCGTTGGTACTGAGGTGGTGAGTGCAAAATTGCTTGGATCGACGTTAGTCGAATTAAAACTCCTTTTCAAAGCCTTGCCTAAATCACGGGGTGGCCGCCATTTTGGTTGCCGGTTATTAATTACAAAACAGGACGAATTATTTATCACCTTGGGTGATCGTGGCGACAAAGAACGTGCCCAAGATATTAATGATCATGCCGGTTCACTTATTCGCATTAACAAAGATGGCTCCATACCGAAAGACAATCCCTTCGTCGGTAACGCCACTGCAAAAACAGAGATATATACTTATGGCAACCGCAATATACAAGGTATAGCGATGCATCCTGAGACAGGTGATATATGGACTATTGAACACGGTCCACAAGGTGGTGATGAGTTAAATCTGATGAAACCTGGCGTTAATTATGGTTGGCCGATTATTACCTATGGCGTTAATTATGGCATTGGTACAAAAATTGGAGAGGGGACACATAAAGTCGGCATGGCGCAACCCATACATTACTGGGTGCCTTCAATAGCGACATCTAGCCTACTATTTTATACAGGCGATCAGTTCCCTGCATGGAAAGGCAATGCCTTTGTAAGTTCGTTGGTGTTTGGTCAATTGGCCAGACTGGAAATCGAAGACAACAAAGTTATTGCCGAAGAAAGGTTTTTAAAAGGGCAATTTGGGCGCATCCGGGAAATACAGCAAGGCTTAGATGGGTTGCTTTACTTTATAACGGATAGTAGCAAAGGGAAATTATATAAGATCATACCGACAAAATAGCGGCCTTTTGTAAATGGCATGATCCTCCAAGTAGACGCTTGAGGATATTTTCAGGTTTTGTCTATCAGTTGTGAAGGCGTAACACTGCATGTTGCCATGATATTTAAGGTGGCGTCCCCAACAAGATTCGAACTTGTAATCTGCCGCTTAGGAGGCGGCTGCGTTATCCTGTTACGCCATGGGGACACCGTTTTATATTATTTACGTCCAGCTTGTATTTTAAGTCGCAGTGCGTTCAGTTTGATAAAGCCTTCGGCATCTTGCTGATTGTATGTTCCAGCATCATCTTCAAAGGTTGCAATAGACGTATCAAAGAGGCTGTCAGTAGCAGACTTTCTACCTGTCACAATAACATTGCCCTTAAAAAGTTTGAGTCGCACGGTACCATTAACATTTTTTTGTGTTTCATCAATCAACGTTTGCAATACGTTTCTTTCCGGACTCCACCAGTAGCCGTTATAGATAAGTGATGCATAGCGCGGCATTAAGTCGTCTTTCAGGTGCATGACTTCACGATCCAATGTTAATGATTCAATGGCACGATGTGCCTTGAGCAGTATAGTCCCGCCTGGTGTTTCATAACAGCCGCGTGATTTCATGCCAACATAACGATTCTCAACAATATCATTACGACCGATACCATGTTTGCCACCGAGTTTATTCAGACTGGCAAGCAACTCAGTAGGCGATAACGAATGTCCGTTTAATGCAACGGGATCGCCTTGTTTATATTCCAGTTCAATTGCATAAGGCGTATCTGGGGCCTGTTCCAAAGACACGGTCCAACGCCACATTGCGTCGTCTGGCGCACACCATGGGTCTTCAAGTTCTCCGCCCTCATAAGAAATATGCAACAAGTTAGCATCCATGGAATAAGGTGTAGCACCGCGCCGCTTAGCTTCAATAGGGATGCCTTTTTGTGTTGCATAGCGCAATAATTTTTCACGTGAATTCAACTCCCATTCACGCCAGGGAGCGATAATATGCACGTCTGGTTTTAAGGCATAAGCACCTAACTCAAATCGGATCTGATCGTTGCCTTTACCGGTTGCGCCATGCGCAATTGCATCAGCCCCGCTTGCGTTCGCGATCTCAACCAAGCGTTTTGCAATTAAGGGTCTGGCAATAGATGTCCCTAATAAATACTCACCTTCATAAATAGTATTTGCGCGAAACATGGGAAAGATGAAATCTTTGACATATTCTTCTGTTAGATCTTCAATGTAGCTCTCCTTGACACCCATCTGTTCCGCTTTGATTCGAGCAGGTTCAAGTTCCTCTCCCTGGCCAATATCTGCGGTGAACGTCACGACCTCACATTCATACGTGTCCTGTAACCAGGCAAGAATAACGGAGGTATCCAATCCGCCTGAATAGGCCAGAACGACTTTATTAATATTTTTAGTATTCATTTATCTTTAATCAATCTTGAAAGGTTGTGCATTCTAGTGCTTAAGCGATAACGATCAATACAATACTCAAACTGAATTGATGAATTTTTTTATCACTTTTAAAAACGCATCGGGTTTTTCAACATGTGGCCAGTGCCCAGAACCTTCGATAGTGGTTATTTCTGCTACCGGAAAATATTGCAATATCTCAGCATGCGGGTGCTTGCAAAGATAATCAGATTCTGCACCACCAATAAATAAGGCAGGTAAGGAATATGTGCGGTTTTTTATCATATCTGGAAATTGCCTTATCAAATCCAGATTAGCCATTATTCCCGCCAGATTTATCCGCCATTGGAATGCGTCTCCTGTACGGATCAGGTTTTGTAATAATAACTGCGTGATACCAATATCATTGATGACTTTAGCCAATGCCGATGCCGCTTGTGCACGATTTTTTAATGATTGTAAATTTAATGAATGCATTGCATTGATCAGTGGTTTGAAATCGTGGTTATAGTTCACAGGCGCAATATCAACAACAACCAGGGCGGAAAATAATGCCGGATTCATCAATGCGGCGGTCATTGCTACTTTGCCGCCCATACTATGGCCAACAATAATAGTGTCGTTGCACTGTAATTGATCGACAATAGCGACAACATCGTCTGCCATTTCAAGATAGCTCATATCCTCTGCATGCGGTGATTGTCCATGGTTGCGCAGATCGGGGGTGATGACGCGATAGCTGGTGGCCAAAGTGCGGGCGATACCTTGCCAGTTACGTGCCGAGCCGAAAAGGCCATGTAATATAATGATCGGACGACCCTGACCCAACACGGTATAGTTAAGATTCATCATAACAACCGGGTGTTATTTTTTAGGGATATAAAGATCTGTTATCGTGCCGCTCAATACTTCGGCCGCCATGGCGACAGTTTCTGATAAGGTTGGATGCGGGTGTATCGTTAAACCAATATCTTCAGCATCGGCACCCATCTCAATTGCCAGCGCACATTCGGCGATTAGATCGCCCGCGTTTGAGCCGACAATAGCCGCACCAAGAATACGATTTGTTGTTTTATCAAATAGTATTTTTGTTATGCCCTCATCACGACCAAGTGCCAATGATCGACCGCTGGCAGCCCAGGGAAAGGTGCCTTTCTCATATTCGATACCTTTTTCTTTGGCCTCGGTTTCGGATAAGCCTACCCAGGCAACTTCAGGGTCGGTATAGGCAACAGACGGTATCACCCTATTATCGAAGCCGACTTTATGTCCGGCTATTGTTTCAGCGGCTATCTTGCCTTCGTGTGTGGCCTTGTGCGCCAACATGGGTTGCCCAACGATATCGCCGATCGCAAATATATTAGCGACATTAGTGCGTTGTTGATCGTCAACGTGGATAAACCCCTGTTCATCAACCTGTATGCCGGCCTTGTCTGCGTCAATCTTGTGACCATTCGGCTGCCGCCCCACCGCCACTAATATGGCATCAAAAGTATCTTTTTCAGGCGCATCCTTACCTTCAAAAAAAACGTCTAAATGTGTTTTGTGTGCTGTGACTGATGCTACGGCCGTTTTTAAGTAAATATTTTCATATAGCCCTTTAATTCTTTTTTGTAAAGGGCGCACAATATCTTTATCGCAACCTGCAATCAGGCTGTCCAACATCTCTACTATCGTAATCTTGCAACCGAGCGAGGCATAAACGGCAGCCATCTCCAGACCAATAATCCCACCGCCAATAACAAGCATACGTTGAGGTATAGTTTCCAGTAATAATGCATCGGTAGAATCCATGATACGCGGATCATCGGGTAAAAAAGGTAGCTTGGTAGCGTATGAACCGGCAGCAATGATTGCCGAATCAAAGGTGATGGTTTGAGTCTTGTCAGCATTATCTACCACGATAGCATGCGGAGAAATAAATCTGCCATAGCCCGGCACGACCTCTATTTTGCGTTGTCTGGACATTGCCTTTAAGCCGGAAGTGAGTTTATTGATAATAGACTCAGCCCACAGGCGTATCGGTTTTGCATCCGGCTTGCTAGCTGTTAGATGAATCCCGTGTTCCTTTAGTTCTTCTATTTCGGATACGACTTTACCAACATGTAACAATGCCTTGGAAGGAATACAGCCGACATTCAAACAAACACCGCCCAATGCCGGATAGCGTTCAATCAAGATAGTTTTTTTGCCTAAATCAGAAGCACGAAAGGCGGCTGTATAGCCGCCAGGACCCGCGCCGAGTACGACTACGTCAGCATGTAAATCACCGCTATCAGTAGTCTTTTTTTTATCTTGTATGACAACCGATTCTGGTGCTGTTTTATGGTCGACTTGTATTTCAGGAACATCCGTTTCCAATTTAAGAAGGTTTGTGCCTGGCGCTATTTTTTGTCCTACGGCAACTAAAATTTTATTGACAACACCCGACTCAGGAGCTGGTATTTCCATTGTTGCTTTGTCACTTTCCAATGTGAGCAGGGGTTGTTCTTTTTCTATCGTCTCTCCAACTGCAACCAGTATTTCAATAATTTCAGCCGCGTCGCAATCACCCATATCGGGAAGTTTAATTTCTTTAATCAACGTTTTAACTGTCCAGCATAAAGTTCAAAGTAAAATGTGACGGATATCATTCAAGTAGCCAGATAATGTCATCATAAATCTTGCCGCCGCCGCACCGTCAATAACACGATGATCGTAGGTCATATCCAATGGCAATATTAATCGCGGTTCAAATTCTTTGCCGTTCCAAACGGGTTGCATGGCAGTGCGTGTAACACCTAAAATGGCGACTTCTGGTACATTGACAATCGGCGTGAATCCACTGCCACCAATGCCGCCAAGACTGGATATTGTCATACAAGCACCTTGCATTTCTTTAGGACTCAATTTACCTTCTCTGGCCTTGCTGCTGATGGCAGTCATTTCTTCTGCCAGATCATAAATATGTTTTTGATCGACATCCCTGAAAACTGGAACCACCAATCCATGCGGCGTGTCCACGGCAATACCAAGATGATAATATTGCTTTAAAATAAGCGAATTGCCATCGCTGGAAAGTGAGGCATTAAATTCGGGATACGCTTTTAAGGTCGCCACTAATGCCTTCATGATAAATGTCAGGAAGGTGACTTTCACGCCTCTTGCTTTTGCTTCAGTTTTTAACGATTGTCTGAAGGCCTCTGTCGCCGTGACATCGGCTGTTTCATGATGCGTTACCATTGGCACGTTTAACCATGCACGCGTAAGGTTAATGGCGGTTAGTTTTTTGATTCGACTTAATGGTTGTTTTTCAACAGCACCAAATTTAGTAAAATCGACAGCGGGCACAGCCGGTATGCCAGAGCCGCTTTGGGTATTTGAACTGGATAATGTTTGTTTAACAAATGCCTTGATATCTTGCTTGAGAATACGGCCTTTCGGGCCACTGGCTTTTGTTATTGCTGTAATGTTGACACCCAATTCTCTGGCGAAACGGCGTACGGCAGGACTCGCATGGATCTGACCCTTTGCCTGTTGCATTGCAACCGTTGCAGATATTTCTATTGCTGATGCGGTTTTTTGTTGTTTGCGATCAGCTACCGGTTTAATGACTTCTGCTGCCTCTATTGCAATCGCTTTGTCCTTTTCCTGTTTTACTTCTGCGGACGCACCAACGGACAAGGCAAGGATGTTTGTCCCTTCTTCGACGTTGTCTCCTACCTGCACAAACACTTCTTTAACCAGGCCCGCATGCGTAGCGGGTATTTCCATACTCGCTTTATCGCTTTCCAGGGTAATCAACGCTTGTTCTTGCTCGATTGCGTCGCCTGCCTGCACCAAGACTTCAATCACTTCAACTGCCTCAAAGTCACCAATATCAGGTACTTTCATTTCAATAATGTCATTCATTAAATAACGTACACTCGTCTTTTTTGTCTTGAATATTGGTTAAATTACCCATGGTGCTGGACTCTCACTGTCGATGCTATATTTTTCCAGGGCTTTTGATACCTTACTGCTTGTTATCGTACCTGCCTCGCAAAGACCATTTAAAGCAGCAACCACAACATGGTAACGATTGACCTCAAAATGTTTGCGTAACTGTTCACGAGTATCAGAGCGGCCAAAACCATCCGTGCCTAATACCGTGTAGTTGGTTTGTGCTGGCAGATAAGGTCTGATTTGTTCGGCAAAAAGGCGGACATAATCGGTGGCGGCGATTACTACCCCGTTACTTTTACCCAGACATTTTTCAATGTGCGACACTTTTTTCTTTGCCTGCGGATGTAGTCGATTCCAGCGCTCGCATATTTGTCCATCACGCGCTAATTCAGTAAAACTTGGACAACTCCAAATATCAGATTCAATACCCCAGTCTTCTTTGAGAAGTTGGGCAGCGGCTATCACTTCATTGAGGATTGTCCCAGATCCCAATAATTGCACCCGCGGTTTTTTATTCCGCGCGCCTTTATCAAGCAGATACATCCCTTTCACAATATCGTTCTCTGCACCTTTTGGCATTGCTGGATGGGCGTAGTTTTCATTCATCACGGTGATGTAATAATAAATATCTTCCTGTTCAACATACATTCGGCGTAGCCCATCTTGAATAATAACGGCGAGCTCAAAGGCAAAACTAGGATCATAGGACATACAGTTTGGTATCGCCGCCGCCCAGACCTGGCTATGCCCATCTTCATGTTGTAGTCCTTCGCCATTTAGTGTTGTGCGACCCGCCGTGCCACCTAAAAGAAATCCTCGAGTACGTTGATCAGCCGCCGCCCAGGCAAGATCACCAATGCGTTGAAAGCCAAACATGGAATAGAATATATAAAATGGAATCATCGGCTCGTTACTGGTTGAATAGGATGTGCCTGCCGCAATCCAGTCACACATTCCCCCGGCCTCATTGATGCCTTCTTGCAAGATCTGACCATGTTTATCTTCCCGGTAAAACATTAATTGATCGGAATCCTGTGGTGTGTAGAGCTGTCCGAGCTGGCTCCAGATCCCTAATTGCCTGAACATGCCTTCCATCCCAAAGGTTCGAGATTCATCAGGCACAATCGGCACAACACGTTTGCCAATGTTTTTATCCTTGGCCAAGATGTTTAAAATTCTGACAAATGCCATGGTCGTTGAAATTTCTCGGCCTTTATTTGTCGCCTTCAATAACGCCTCGAAAGTGTCGAGAGGCGGGGTTGTAAGCGCGATGGATTGTTGTCTTCTGGTTGGCAAATAACCGCCGAGTTCGGTACGACGTTGTTGCATGTACTTGAGTTCTTTTGAATCTTCCTCAAACACCAGGTAGGAGAGATTTTCTATTTCTGCATCGGCCAATGGTAGCTCGAAACGATCACGAAATGATTTGAGTGAATCCAGGCTCATCTTCTTTTGTTGATGGGTAATATTTTGTGCTTCACCTGCGTCTCCCATACCGTAGCCCTTGACAGTCTTGGCTAATATTACCGTAGGTTGGTCTTTATGATTTACAGCCGCGTGAAATGCCGCAAAAATCTTGGCTGGATCATGTCCACCACGATTCAGTTCAAAAATGTCCTTGTCAGACCAGTCAGCCACCATGGCTTTTAACGCGGGCGTATTAAAGAAATGCTCACGAACATACGCGCCATCTTTCGCCTTGTAGGTCTGGTAATCGCCATCAACGCAGGCGGCCATGCGCTTTTTCAGCGCGCCATTATGGTCTTTCTGTAATAAGGCATCCCACCGAGTCCCCCAAATTACTTTGATGACATTCCAGCCCGCACCGCGAAAATTAGACTCAAGCTCCTGTATGATCTTACCGTTGCCGCGCACAGGCCCATCAAGTCTTTGCAGATTACAGTTAACCACAAATATCAGATTATCCAGTTTTTCACGCCCCGCCATACCGATTGCGCCGAGCGATTCTGGTTCGTCGGATTCGCCATCACCCATAAACAACCAGACTTTGCGTCCATCAGTATTGCGAATTTTGCGATCTTGCAAATATTTCATAAACCGCGCCTGATAAATGGCCATGATCGGACCGAGTCCCATAGACACGGTTGGAAATTGCCAAAAATCCGGTAGCAACCAAGGATGTGGATACGATGGCAATCCGCCGCCACCTACCTCCTGCCGGAAATTGTCAAGCTGCGCTTGCGACAAACGGCGTAACATAAAGGCCCGGGCATAGATGCCGGGCGACGAGTGCCCTTGAACATAAATCAGATCACCATCATGGTTGTCAGATGCCGCACGCCAGAAATGATTATAGCCAACATCGTAGAGTGTTGCGGCAGAGGCGTAGCTGGCAATGTGGCCACCGACGTTAGTATCTTTATTTGCTCTTAGTACCATGATCATTGCATTCCATCGTACATAGGATCGGATTTTATGTTCGATGGTGGTGTCCCCGGGATACTTCGCCTGTTTGAAAACGGGGAGGGTGTTGACGTAATCTGTATTGGCACTGAACGGAATATCAGCACCTTCGCTTCGCGCTTTGTTAATTAATTTTTCCAGCAGGTAATGTGCACGTTCTACACCTTCTATTTTCAGTACCGCTTCCAATGCTTCAAGCCATTCGCTGGTTTCGTGTGGGTCGATATCATGTTCTTGTTCAGACATAGTGCTCAGTGCCCTTGCGTTATTATTTAGAAAAACCGCCGTTTTTCAGACAAACTGGTATTATTTTTTTATGATCTAGCAACCTGGTCGCCATTGGATCACGGCTTGCATTCGATCAATGGTATCCTAGATTTTTTTCAAGTAAAAGTACTGTTATCGTAATGCGCTATTATCCAGGCATTTTGGGTGCCAATGAATAACAAAATTCAGTCCACTAACAAGAAAATATAGACGATTCATGAATATCAAGTTACAACAAAATAAGACACTGCCCACAAAAGAGAACATTGATGCCATTAGTAATTGGTTGATTATTTTTGCACATCATCCAGAAAAAAAGACATCAGAAAAAGCCGCGTTTGCGTATCAGGACAATTTATTAACCCGTCACCGACAACTCGATCTCAAGGAGACAGGCAATACCCCGGTCGTGCTTGATTTACCCAATAAAAATTCAAGTCATGTGGCCTTTGCAAAGATTGAAGCGACGCTGAGTAGTTTTGATCTGCTGACGCTGGCAAGAAAGATGGTAGCGGCTCATGCATCATTTAATCCTGTGAAAATGGGTCTCGTCGTTTCTGGTTTTACGGAGACAGTGTCAGAACGGGTCGCTGAAGCTTTGCTATCTGCCGTGCTGGCTGCATCGGCAACTATGCCAACATTCAAAAGTGCAAAACAAACGCCTTCTAAATGCAACCGGTTATTCTTATATGGTGTGCGCACCCGTCATGGGTTTATGCAAAGTTTTGCAATGGCCGAAGGCAATGCCTTGACAAGAAATTTAAGTGCCTTGCCGCCCAATAAACTAACGCCGACGGCATACCTTAAACAGATAAAAGCGTTGGCACGTGAGCATAAATGGAAACTCGAATTTTATGACGAAGCAACATTAAAGAAGAAAAAAGCGGGTGCCTTTTTGGCCGTCGCGCAAGGCAGTCCAAAAGCCGATGCGGGTATTGTGCGCTTGCGCTATACCCCTAAAACAAGTAACGGGGAAAAGATATTTCTGGTTGGCAAAGGTATCTGTTATGACACGGGTGGCACAAATCTAAAACCGGCTAATTACATGTTTGGTATGCATGAAGATATGCAAGGGAGTGCCGTTGCATTAGGCATTTTGCTGGCCTTGACGAAACTTGATTTTCAGCGGCCAGTTGAATGTTGGATGGCGTTGGCAATGAATCATATCGGCCCTCTGGCCTACAAACCAAATGACGTAATTACCGCATCTGATGGAACAACTATAGAGGTTGTCCATACGGATGCCGAAGGCCGCATGGTGTTGTCCGATACATTGGCATTAGCCGCAAAAGAAAAACCCGCGTTAATTCTGAACTATGCCACTTTAACCGGTGCGTGCATTTATTCGATTGGTACCGCTTATAGTGGCGTGTTCACCAATAAAAAAGAATGGCATACAAGTTTAATAAAAGCGGGAGAAGATTCGGGAGAACGTGTCTGGCCCTTTCCGCTCGATGAAGACTTTGATGAGATGATCAAAAGTGACATAGCCGATGTAAAACAATGCTCACAAGAAAATGGTGTCGATCATATTCTGGCCGCACGCTTTCTGCAACGTTTTGTCAAGCACGATACACCGTGGATTCATATAGATTTATCCAGCAGTAACAGAAAGGGTGGGTTGGCACATATACCAACGGACACGATTGGCTTTGGGGTACGCTACAGTGTTAATTTATTGCTGAATAATTATTTAAATAAATAACAGGCAGGGATATAAAACGATGTCGGGTGGGATGCTAAAAAAAATACGGATCTTCATACTCCTGTACATTTTATTTATGGTCGCGGTTGCGGGGTGGTTGGCCAAGGCGCGATCCACTGATTGGGACAAACCACTTAACGTTGTTATCTATGCAATCAATGGCGATGACAGCGCAGCAAGTAAAAAGTATATAGATAAAATTGGAAAAACACATTTTGATGCCATTGAAAGTTTTTTTGAACGCGAAGCACGGCACTACAATTTATCGTTAAGCAAACCGGTTGATGTTACGTTTGTCGGGGAACTTGAATCGAAGCCACCCCTCCCACCACGCCATGGCTCCACTTTATCAATCATGTTATGGAGCCTGAAGTTGCGTTATTGGGCCTGGAAAAATGATCAATATCCTTATGCAGAAGACGTACAAATATTTGTGCTTTATTTTGATCCAGAAGAAGCATCAATACTCGCACACTCGCTGGGATTACAAAAAGGGCTGATAGGCGTGGTGAACGCCTTTGCCAGCAAGGAGATGAAGACTACAAATCATGTCATTATTGCACATGAATTGTTACATACCGTAGGTGCTACGGATAAATATGATCCAGCATCAAATATGCCGATCTACCCTACAGGCTATGCGAATCCGAAACAAGAACCCTTATTTCCACAAAAGCAGGCCGAGATTATGGCCGGGCGAGTCGCGATAAGCGAGACCCGGGCCGAACAACCCACAACGTTTAAACAGGTCATGTTGGGTAATGTAACAGCGGCTGAAATCAATTGGTTAAAATAAGGCGTTATCGATCAGGCTGGGTCGGATCGAGTGTGGGTTGGAGTTATAACCGAATCTGGTGTCTGAATAAATTTGAAGTATGCGGCGTGCCTTGCTGAAATCGGTTTTGTCTAGCAATCGAAAGTAACAAGAGGAGCACGCCACACATGACAAAAGATACTGTGATTAATCTGGGTACACCAGAGGATATTGACCCGTTGACTGAATTGCTACGTAGCGGTGCCAAACAGCTGATAACAGAAGCGATTCAGGCGGAGTTGGCCGAGTTGATGGCAAGTTTTGATAATCAGAAAACGAGTGAAGGCAGACAGCGTGTTGTGCGCAATGGCTATCACCCAGAACGAGAAGTATTGACCGGTGTTGGCAAAGTACCAGTGTCGGTGCCAAAGATCCGTAGCCGAGAAGGCGAGCCTGAGAGCTTCCAATCGTTAATAGTGCCTCCTTACATCCGGCGTACAGCGACCCTGGACGCGGCGATTCCCTGGCTTTATTTGCAGGGTGTTTCGAGTGGTCAGATGCAGAGCGCCCTGGAAGTGATTGTCGGGCCTGATGCCAAGGGCTTATCCGCCAATGCAGTTGGTCGCCTGAAACGTCAGTGGGAATCAGAGTACAAAACCTGGAGTACACGTTCAGTGACTGACGAATGGGTCTATATCTGGGCTGATGGCATCTACAGTGGTCTTCGAGGTGACGATGGTTGATTGTGTTGTCTGGTCATCATTGGCGTGAACAGCCGCGGTCAGAAGCACTTCCTGGCAATTAAGGATGGTGTCAGGGAATCGAAGCAGAGCTGGTGAGAAGTCTTGTTGTCGTTGAAACAGCGAGGTTTAAACCAACCACCGAAGCTGGCGATTGGCGACGGTGCTCTGGGATTCTGGGTAGCATTGGAAGAAGTCTATCCTGAGACAACAGCACAACGCTACTGGATGCATAAGACCGGTAATGTACTGAACTATCTGCCGAAGTCTGTCCAGGAGAAAGCGAAACAAGGGCTACATGACATTTGGATGGCAGAGGGGCGCACTGATGCAGAGAAGGCATTTGATGCATTTGAGGAACGTTTCGGTGTCAAGTATCCCAAGGCAGTGGCCATGCTTATCGAAAGACCGTGATGCGTTGCTGGCATTTTATGACTTTCCAGCAGAGCACTGGACCCACATCAGGACAACGAATGTCACCCCGTCGAGTTTTGCCACAATCCGGCACAGGACACGGCAAGCGAAAGGTCGTATCACACGAATAACGATGCTGACGATGATCTACAAAATGGGATTATGCGCAGAAGATTCCTGGCGCAAACTGCGAGGCTTCAGACACCTGGCGAAGGTGATTGGAGGCGTGAAGCCTAAAGATGGAATCGAAGTAACTGAGAACGACAAGGCAACCGCATGATTAACTTGTCAGACACTACTTTTGACAATAGCTCTCAATGGACACGTGGTTCTTGTACCCAAAGTGCGGAACCGAAATATCGACAAGGCCAGTATCCTCCTCACCCTCCTTGGTCGTCTTGGCCTTTGAATACTTGACCGTCCAACGCGCATCGGTGTCTTTCTGCGCTGCCTTGGACAGATCATCGGGCCAGATGTCAGATGCGGCCTCACCTGCCTTGGCGCGCGCTTTCTCTTCTTTCGTCATTCGTTGGCGCAGAGCTGAGCTTCAAACGCGGCAAACAGGGCCTTGAAGACACCCGCCTGGGTCAGCTTCTCTCTGAAAAGCCAGATGGAAGCCTCTAAAAACCGTGCATTTTTGGGTGTGATCTGATTCACTTGATGTGGGAGGATTTTGTTTATGCACGCACCTGGATTGTTTGATTTGACGGATCATTTGGCGCGGCTTTCGGCGATGGGAGATCCGCTTGAGGTTTTGGAGCGGCACGTTGATTTCGAAGTGTTTCGCCCAGTTCTTGTTGAAGCGCTTGATTATGGGGAACGTCCCAAAGGTGGTCGCCCACCCTATGATGCCGTTGTGATGTTCAAGGTTCTGGTCTTGGCCTCGATGCACAATCTGAGCGATGAGCGGATGGAGTTTCTCATTCGTGACCGTTTCAGTTGGTTGCGTTTCCTGGGATTTCAAATCGGGGAGCCGACACCTGATCAGAAGACGATCTGGAGACCTCGAACAACACTGATTCTGGATGGATTTTGACGCGAGCACCAGTCGTTGTCACCC
This sequence comes from uncultured Gammaproteobacteria bacterium, assembly GCA_951812995.1. Lineage (GTDB taxonomy): Bacteria > Pseudomonadota > Gammaproteobacteria > Eutrophobiales > Eutrophobiaceae > UBA7359. Next base: position 334,479 of record CATOTD010000003.1, read on the forward strand.
GCATAGTGGGTGTGAAGGTCAAGGTCGGTGGTATTTGAGGCTGTGTTGCGCTGTTTGGGACTGCCAGGGCGGGTATTTCCGGAATTTGGGCGGAGTCAGGCTGTGGCCTGTCGTCGCTCGTGGAAGATGAGACGGCGGAAGTTGTAGCTCAGGTTGGCCATGGTCATGCGGGCCTTCGCACGGGTTTGGCCGATTGAGCGGATGGTCAGAGCCATGGGCCCTTTCTCGTAGCCGAACACAGGCGCGGATGGCGGAGCGTGTCGCGTTGCCCCGACGAATATGCCTGGCCATGGGTTTGCCGCGTGGCTTCTTGCGGTGAATGTGTGAGCGGTACCCTTGCGCCTTCAGCCAAGCCTCATTCCTGGCCGAGCGGTACCCGGTATCAGCCCAAACCGCCTTCGAGCTGTTTGTCTCGTCCAGAACCGAGGAGCGTTCATGCCCGTCGTAGCGAGCCGCATTCGTGCCAGTCTCACCCCGGATGAAGCGCCATTTGCGGTCTATGGACACGTGGTTCTTATAGCCGAAGTGCGGAACCGAAATATCGACAAGGCCAGTATCCTCCTCAACCTCCTTGGTCGTCTTGGCCTTTGAATACTTGACCGTCCAACGCGCATCGGTGTCTTTCTGCGCTGCCTTGGACAGATCATCGGGCCAGATGTCAGACGCGGCCTCACCTGCCTTGGCGCGCTCCTTTTCTTCTTTCGTCATCCGCTGGCGCGGGGCAGAGACCAACGTGGCATCCACAATCTGACCGCCAGTCGGTTTGTATCCCCGCGCGCAGAGCTGAGCTTCAAACGCGGCAAACAGGGCCTTGAAGACACCCGCCTAGGTCAGCTTCTCTCTGAAAAGCCAGATCGTCTTCTGGTCAGGGGTCGGCTCCCCGATTTGAAATCCCAGGAACCGCAGCCAACTGAAACGGTCACGAATGAGAAACTCCATCCGCTCATCGCTCAGATTGTGCATCGAGGCCAACACCAGCACCTTGAACATCACAACGGCATCATAGGGCGGACGACCACCTTTGGGACGTTCCCCATAGCCAAGTGCTTCAACAAGAACTGGGCGAAACACTTCGAAATCAACGTGCCGCTCCAAAACCTCAAGCGGATATCCCATCGCCGAAAGCCGCGCCAAATGATCCGTCAAATCAAACAATCCAGGTGCGTGCATAAACAAAATCCTCCCACATCAAGTGAATCAGATCGTACCACAAAATGTACGGTTTTTAGAGGCTTCCAGTTGACTATCCGAACGGCAAGTTTGCGCGGCTCCACGATCCTGAAGGGAACCCCATCGAACTTTGGGAGCCGATAAACACGTTTTAGTATGTGCTTAAATTCCCTTAGGCAAGTGCGTTACCCATATATTAAAGCCGCTTTCATCTTAAAAATGTGCGATTAGTTGGCCTTTGGATTTGATCGCAACATCAGGCATAAATATGGCTTTAATGACTGACAACAGGAGGTTCAGCTAAACATACTTTCGCATGCTTCCAAACTTGTCCATCAGGATTTTATGCTGGGTAATACGCGGGGAAAAATGCTATTGTTTTGCATAATTCCACGGATCAGACGGATCATATCCCCATCTTATGAATTCCTGAATTTTTTTGCTATCCAGTAATCAACGCTGACATACTTTCCACCGCCCATCACGAGTAAGGCAAGTAACATAATAAAGTAGGTTGCGGCAAATTCAATGCCGTTATTCAGCATTACCAGCGCACCATTCTCGGTTAGCCAACTGTAGTTACCATGTTCTTGTAAAATATCTTTGGCACGATCTAGCCGTTCAATCGCACCCATTGTCCGCTCTGTCGCAAAAAAACCGCTTCCTTCGGCAATAGCAAGCCATCCATTTTGTAAATGTACAGTCGTAGCTGCAACAAGCATAGTTACCATCAGCGGTATTGAAATCCAACGCACGCCCAGACCAAGTAGCAATAAGATTGCGCCGCCCGCTTCTGTTAGCGATGCCATCCAAGCCATCAAGGTCGGGAAGGGTAGTCCCAATCCCCAATCTGGATTTCCAAACCACTCAATCGTGCTATCAATCGAATTCATTTTCTTTGCACCCGCCATCCAGAAAATCGGAACCAGATATAAGCGTAATAGCAATGAAGCAATAAAACCAAATGCCTCAATCACCGTATCCAAAAGATTCTGTGCCCAATTTATTAAACTTATTATGGTTGCCATCATTACCTCCTATAAAACATTCGCTGTGATCAGATAAAGGGTTGTATGCGTATTATGAGCAATTTAGATATGCGCATGTTTTGAATTAAAAAGTAGCATTATCGTGATTGGTTTGCATACAATTCGACACGCTTTAAGTTTTTACCATTCCCAACCTAGCATCAGGCAATTCAAACCGCTGCCAATACCAAGAAAACCGACGCGATCGCCTTTTTTAAGAAACTGTCTTTGATCGGCAATGGCCGCCGTTAAAGGTACAGAGACGGTACCGATGTTGCCAAGATATTGATAGGTACTAAAATCTTTCTCGGGCGAGATACCAAGCTCTTTTAATATTGTATCGCGATGTCCTTGACCCACCTGATGACAAATTACTTTATCGACCTGGTCTCTGGCCCAACCCATTTTGGTAAGAAACGATCCCCAAGTTTTCACACCTAATCTGGCACCATGTTTTAATACGGCAACAGAGTCCGTGGACATGAATTCTGATAGTGCAGCAGGTAATTTTTCTGAAGGCATGATGCCCGCTAATGCCGGTGGCAATTTGTTGTTAGTCATCACTTCTTTTATTGCTGAAGGCAGTATTTCCGGGTGCATTATCTGATCTATTGCGGCCAGTAATTTGTCGGGTGAAAACATCAATTCACCCAGTGCTACCGGCGATAGTGTGATACCCCAACGACAAAGTCGGTGATGCTCTGGCGCAGATTGGTTGACACCACCAAGCAAGCGATGCGTTTGCTTATTATCGAATGAGCCATCGCTCAGCAATACTGCCGCCGCGCCAGAACCGCCCGTTAAAGTTGCGAGTGAACTTGAAAACATTTCCATGCACCTATCATTTAACATGCGCTCGATCATGATATCAACGATTTCGCGTGATGTTTCGCAGGAAACCACCATACCGGCCCTGATCTGCTTTAATTCAATTCGATTCGCGATATCAATGATGCCATTCAGCACACCTAGACAGGCGTTTGAAATATCATAAATATTAGCATCGTTACTAATACCTAATTGGGCTGCTACGGCGCAAGCGGTGGCGGGTTCAAAATTCTCTCGGCAAACACCCGTATAGATGAGTGCCTCGATATCTTTTGCTGTGATATTGGATTGTTCCAGGGCCTTATGTGCGGCACTGGCGGCACCCTCTGAAAGCACGTGATTCTCTTCCCACCAGCGCCGTTCACTGATGCCAGTCAAGGCTTCTAATTGTCCAGATGCTATATTGAGCACGTCATACATTGGCATTAAGCGATTCTCAAGATCATCGGACGTGACGACGACTGGTGGTAGCTCATAGCCGATGGACTCCATATGGACGCGGGAATATTTCATTGACATATTCTATGTGATTCGGAGTGCAAAATCTTTCATCTGATAAATAATTCTGCCATCTACCGTTAAAAACCCATCTGCTTTCAGGGTTCTGGTTTGATCATCAATCGCGGTAATAACCGCCTGTACAAGGACTGTATCATCCACGGGCAAAATTTGGCCTCGGTAGATCCATTCATGCGTCTGGTTGCGTGCCATACTTTCAAAAGCAACCTCCCCGGTTGTCAACGCATCTTGCCAGCGCGAGACCGCAAATACCTTAAGCAGTTGCAGGCAGGATTCGAGACCTAATGAGCCAGGCCAGACCGGATCTTGATGGAAATGAGCCTTAAAAAACCACGCTTCTTTTTTTACATGTGCTATCCCTTCAATAAATCCCAAGCCGTTTGGCCCTCCATCAGGGACTTGCAAACTGATCTCGTCTATCATACGCATCATGTCCGCTGGCATCGGTGCGGTAGTGGGATAAGCACATGATCTGCCGCTGGCACGCTCTTCTGTGTTGGCCTGATAAGGTGCGGCACCTCGAATCCCGACCTGTTCTGCCAGGGTCGCATGTGAGAAAAAACCAAAATAGGTGTCGCCTTTATAAACCATGCCCAGATCTGAATATATCGCATAATCAAAATTCTGAATAATCATGTCGCCTGATTGAGAGACGTTTGTGATCTTGACCACCGTGCTCAGCGTGCCTATATCAGGCTGTACCATAAGATATTGTGTTGCCTTGCCCCCGAGATTTCTGAAGGACAGATCGGTTGCACTGCTTAAGGCTGAACCTAAATAGGCGGCCAACCAACCGCACGGTTGTAGCGCGACTTCAAGCAAGACTGCAAACGGCATATAAGGCTGATTGTCTTCAGTAAAATACCACGCATCAGCGGGCACATCATATTCAGCTTCGATAACACCCCCCGCCTGCATAACCCATGGTTCGCAATCCTTGATTGCTGTAACATGATCAATAAATTTATACGGCGGCCCTGGCAAACGCGCAATCCGGCGGTCGCTATCAAAGACTTTGTATCGGTCGCCAAATGCCGCTGAAGGTTTGCCAACCGCAAAGGCGAGGATGGAATCATTATCAAACAAGATTTGTTTTGTTTTTGCCTGATTTGCCCAGCGTGCTTCCAGGCGTTCGCGTTGCAACCCGCTGAGTTGAACGGACATATTCTTTATCTGCACGATGGCACGATGGTCGCCGTAAATTAAGGCCTCGGCCAAAACATAAGGCGTGCCATTTTCCAGATAGCCGATCTCTTTTAAGGTAATTTCATATTGCACGGCTTTGGTTTTTTCAGTGATCTGACCGCGACATTTCAATTGGCTGATCTGATCAATAACAGGTTCGTAAATAAATTCATCCGTTGTGCCTATCCAACCCATGCGTAACAAATAAACACGCAAGGTATGCAGACAACATTCATACATTAATGTACCCGGCATAACACGATCATCGACAAAGTGGCAGATTAAAAACCAATCGTCTGGTCGGATATCGGCTTCACCCGTTATCTGGCCTATACCAAACCGACCACCATCAGGGTCAAGTTTTAAAATACGATGCACTAATGTCATGCGGCCGGCAGGTAGTCCAACAAGATTTGTTAATCCAGTATGGGCAAAGTTTTTACCAAAACACGCAGCCAGATCACCTGTGCGCAAGGCATTGAGTTGTTCATCGTTATAACTTTCAACACGCATGGCAACGAGCTGTCGCCAGTCTTTAGTGCGCGTACCTGGTGCCGATTGCTTTTCCATGCGGGTCAACACAAGGCCCTGCCCCGCATCCAACACTTGTCGGGTAAAAAAACCAGCACAGCCATTAGACATTGTGAGTAGCGTTTGTCCATTGACGGTACCGACAAAATTAAAACGAAATAACCATGTATCGCCCTGCCGGAAGAAATGTTCTATGTGAATGTCGTAACGTATTTTTTGCCCTGCCGTAGGTAGCGATCCATGAAAGGTAATACATGCATCAAGCAAGCGATAAACAGCCAAGCCTTTTGTGATGTGATCGATGCCGAGGTAGCCAGTTAAAAACAGATCTGCTTGCCCTGCCTCTACAGCGATGCAAGTAGGTATGCGACCAAGATCCAAATACCAGGCCGCGGGCAAGATGTCGTGTTCTGTCATGACACGACCGTTTGCAGTCCAGTCGTCTGTCAAGCCATCGGCTTTACCGTGCACTTCCAAAATGCGATCAACCAGCATCAAAGGTTCATCAGGAAGGCGTACTCGACTTGGATATTGATCAATATCGGCAAAACGTTCGCCCAGCAGCTTGCCAATAGAACCAGTGGCAAATTCCAGACACGCTGCTCGATTAAATTGGCAATCAGTAGCTTTGTTTATTTGACATTGTTCTTGTATTGTAAGTGCTATGGGCATTTCAATATTGCCGCCAGCAATTAACTGTAGTTGCATATACAGTGCTTGTTCGAGCGTTTTTGTCATGCCTTGACTTACGCGCAAAAAGGTCTCTTGTGTTTTAGCATGTGCTATCTCAGAGCGTTGCATTTGCTGAATCATGGGTTGCAGATCACCATTTTCGACCATCGGCAGCGAACTTATATCTTGTTGTTCAATAATATCTGCCTTGCTTTGTTTGCTATTTAATTCAATAACGGTTGATTCTTTTTGTCTTGTTGTACGCGGTAGTGGTACTTTGCATGGGTCACCACCCGTCTTGATACTGACATGGCTTTTGTATTTTTCTCCCGGTATCTCTTCTGTCCTATCAAGTTGTGACAAGTCAATCGCTACACCTTCTGCATAGAGTCTTGCTAACAATGCCAGAATATTATCAACACTGTCCTGACCTTTAACACAGAGTGCCTTGGCGAAATAAGCCCCCCCCGCTGCGTTTTGACCCAGTATCTGATCAATCATTCTGGTACATGACTCACCTGGCCCCATCTCGATAAACAAGCGCACACCATCTGCATAGGCACTTTGAATCACCTTGGTATAATCAAAAGGTGCCAAAGCCTGTTCCACAATTGAATCGGCCGCCGAGTCTTGCGTCACGGCATAGGCACCACCACGGATACCGCTATAAAAAGTAACGTTCCGAGGTGGTGTAGTAGCAAAGAGATGTAAGTCTCGATATTCCTTTGCAACGGGTTTTACCACTTCACAATGGACTGTTGTCACACCCGCAAGCGGATGATATTGCGCGGCAAGTTCTTTGACGGCCGTATGCAATGCTTTACGATCACCGCCTATGACGCATTCATGCGGGGTATTGATGATCAGTAAATAGACGTGTTCATGATGCGCTAATACAGTTTCGACTTTATCAGCACTGGTGTTGATGACACCCACAGCCCAATCAACCGGTGCCTCCGAACCCCATACTTTTTGTACGGCTGTACACGGGCCGGCAAGTTTTTCAGTAAATAGGGTACTTGCCTGTATTCTCTTCATCATCTCATCGCGTGCAGTCCAGGTACGTGTCGAGAAGAGGCCGACCGTCTCGCCTAAACTGTAACCAATAACGGCATCAGGTTTGATGCCAAAATGACTCACAACATCACTCACAAACGTACCTAAGCAAACCTGACCAAAGATAAGTGCTTCATGGGTTAAGGTTTTATCCTCTTCTATTTCCCAAAATCGACCCTTTGCAAATTGGGAAGCTAATGTTTCGTTTTCTGCATCAAGTTTTTTCAGCACCTCGGGAAAAGCAATGCTCAATTCCTGGCCCATACCCCAAAAGTGATTGCCTGATCCAGGATAGACAAATGCGATCTTACCTTTATTGGCTAACGGATCAGTTGTATAAAAACATTTTTCATTATTGCATGATGTATTGTTTTTTATGGCGATGAGGGCCTCATCAATGGCTGTTTTCAATTCAATGTCATCTTTTGCCAGAAATGCAATGCGGAATGGATTGTTTTTTTTATCTTGAACAAACTTAATATCAAAAGCTAAGGTTTTCAGTTTACGCACAAGCGACGCTAAATCTGTAGCGGAGACAGTAAACAACCTTGCTGTCGGCAGCTTCGATATTGGTTGCATATCACCTTCTTGCAACACAACGCTGACACTATTCCCATCAAGGCTCGTCGCATTGACCAGACTCCGACGTGGCCCTTGTATTTTATCCTTTAACCAAAAACGCGCGTTGGATTCGTGTGCTTTAGGGCGTATGTGATGATGCAATGCGCTAACAGCACCGGCAACACTCATAAGACCCGTCGCCGCGCCAACATGACCGAGTTGAAAATGATTTGTTTTTATATTTTCAAGAATTGATATATCAGATAAGTGTTCGCTTGCTGTTGAAAATGAAATCTGATCAATGTCATTTAAGTGTATCTGCGCATCGGAACAGGCATTTTCCATAGCCGCCATCTGTGCAGATTGTGTAACGCCCGATTCATTACATCCAGCAAAAGCTGCACCAAACCCTTTGATAACAGAATACACTTGGTCATCATCACGTAGCGCATCTTCATGGCGTTTTAATATAAAAGCAGTTGCGCCATCGGCGATGGTTGATTGCGGGTAATGTTCAATATGACCTTTGACGGCTCTTAAATCACTGGCGAGATCGACGGCACCCACAATGACTTGATCCAGTTCATTTTTTTGTAAGGCACGCAGGCCTAACTCTAAAGCACGCAACCCCGAAGTGTCTTCGGCAGAGACAGTAAATGACGGCCCGCCAATGCGAAAGGTACGTGCAATGCGGCTTGCAACAGCACCACCCAAGGCACCCATAGTGCGGTTTGCATTTAATGCCGGGCCACTGGCTGCACGTAGATGCGCTATCCATTCGTTTAATTCATTGTCATACAGATGTATACCGAGGTCTTGCAACCATGCACGCGCATATTTTTTCTGCATCCAACGGAAATGAAAGTTGGTCGTATTTAAGTCCAGCGCGATGCCAATGAATACGCCAGTGCGACATTGTTGCTCTGTCGTGAGTTCTGAAAGCCCAGCATTTTCTAGTGCATTCGCCGCGACTTCCAGCATCAATAGTTGTTGTGGCAACATCTCTTTTAATTCTGCTGGCGGGATCCGATAACGCCCCAATGGCACGTTCACTGCATCTATCACATAAGCCTTGCAATCATTACGCTTTGTACCCCACTCGTGCTCGGGTTGCGTGGGCGATGTATCTGCACCAAACAGGACCGCTGCAGCAAACGCCCGCTGATCATGCCATGGCCCAAGGCGAGTCGCCATACCGACTATCGCTATATCTTGATAGACTGGTCTAAGATTGACCGTAGCAGGCGGGTCATGTATTTCTTTTGCATACGCCTGTAACAAGACATGCGCGTTGATACCGCCAAACCCAAAACCACTCAGCGCGGCCCGCCGCGGCTCACCCGCTTCCACATCCCATGCTTCAGGCTGCGTTAATACCTTGAATGGACTATTGTGCAGATCTATTTTATCTGCGGGTGATGTATAATTTGCGGTCGGTGGCAAGATGCCATGTTTCATCGCCAACAATGTTTTCATCAAGGCCGCAGCACCCGCGGCCGTTAATAAATGACCCACATTACTTTTGACTGATCCAATAACACACTCGCCTTCTGCACCATGCTGTTGCCAGATATTATTTAATGATCTGAACTCCACAGCATCACCCACAGGTGTGCCAGTACCATGGCATTCAATATGCTGCACCTGATGGGGTGACCAACCGGCATTCGCATAGGCCGATTGCATTGCGCGGACCTGCCCTTCTGTATCGGGGGCCATGATAGTACCCGCAATATCATTCGCAAGACCTATCCCGGCTATCGTGGCATAGATATGATCACCATGCACTATGGCATCTTCTAAACGCTTAAGGACAAATATGCCCGCCCCTTCGCCAACAACAAGGCCGTCTGCCTTGCTGTCAAATGGAGCACATTGACCCGACTTTGAAATGGCGTTAAGTTGTGAAAAGCCCATCTGGGTATAGAGGCAATCTGGCCGTGATACACCACCCGTCAGCATTGCATCTGCACGACCAGATACTAATTCATCAACGGCATATTTCAATGCGTAGAATGATGCCGCACAAGCTGCATCCAGGGTATAGGTGCCGGCACCAAGCCCCAATGCCTTAGCTAATAAACCCGCCGGTAAGCCCGCCACATAACGATTGAGGGAGTCGGTGTGTTTTAATGCGTCTGCGGCAGTAATATTCAACTGTGCTTCAAATAGTCTTTTTAATTGTGCATCACTAAAAAGAGAGGATGATTCTGTTGGCAAGACAATATTGCCAATGATGATACCCACACGTTCTTTATTGATTTTATCGGTATTCGCATCAACCCAGGCATTTTGCCCGGCCTGCAATAATATTTGATACATCGGATCTAACCTAAGCAATAAATCTGGCGCAACATTAAACCCCTCAGGGTCGAAGTTAAAATCCTGGATCAAACAGGCACGACGAGAATTGACTTTATCGGGTGCTAATTCATTAGCATACAAATCATCTGGATCTAAACGCCAACGATCAGCACCCACATCTATTGCAGCATCTTTGGCAGCCAAAATATTGTGCCAAAATTCATCAAGATCGCGTGCACCTGGAAACACACCACCCATACCAACGATTGCAATTTTTTTTGTCATTACATTATGGGTTGATAACGGTTAGGGGAAAAATGTTACTCAGGCTTTAAGGCTTAAATTATTTTCCTTGAAGGCTAGATGCAATGCGCTATCACGCACGCATTCATACCCTTCCATTAATGCAAGTATATGATCTTCATTTTTAAGAAACTCAATTGTTGCGCGGGCTCGATGATCAGTGTGTTCGACTACTTCAGCAATAACCTTGGCACCCTCTTTTGGAAAATTTCGTTCATATTGACGATAATGGGCAATGGCCGTTGGGAGTGAACCAATGCCTTGCTGTGCAAAGCTCCACAAGATCATTAACTGAAATGCCGAGTCCAGTATGAGTGGGTCCGACAACCAACTTGAACGCACAGGTTTCCTCATCCACGTCGTGGCAGACGGTGCGGCATTTACATTGGCAACAATACCTGCATCACTGCAAGCTAAAACTTCTCGAATGCCCTGTAAGTGCGGCCCATGAAATAATTGCCCATTTTGATAATACGCACCCTTCTTGTATGGATATATCCCTTTTACGCCGACCAATGTTGGCGATACAATTTTTTCATGCGACTCTGTCAGAACCATTATCGCACGCGCGTGTAACACATCATCAGAGCGTAACTCAACGGGAACAAACGCAATATCTTCTTTTTGTATCATGGTGCCAGCTAGGATTCGACACTGTATATTATCATCGGCTTTTAAGGTAATACCTTTTAGTAAACGGAAATCATCAAAGCCATGAAACTGCATCCCCGGGTTCAGATGCAAGGCACCATGTGCAAACCATTCAATGATGACAGCAACCGGTAATACGGCTTGGCCATTCATGATATGTGAGTTCAAAAAGTCGTGCGAACTAACGGACAGACTGCGGGCAAACGCTAATACCAAGTCACTACCTGCGGCTGTCGGTATGGCACTATGCAATGGTATTGATGTTAGTGTATTGTGTGATTCGCCGAAGACGACAGTTTCAACCGGCCCCTCTGATTCTATTTCATGTATTAGATAATCTGCGCCCGCATGCAAGTCGATAACACCAACGCCCTCTTCGGCAAATACTTTTTTCAAGGCAGGCGTGACCATGCCACCATCCCATGGCCCCCAGTTGACAGACAAGACCTTGCATCCTTTTCTTTGCTGGTTTTCAAATTGGGCAATCTTATTTAAGACTTCATTGGCAGCGGCATAAGCAACCTGACCTTTCCTGCCAAAACGTGCCGTGGTTGATGAAAACAACACCATCAATTTCAATTCATCAGCGCTGGTTGCTGACAACAAATTTTGTAATCCATCTACTTTGGTAGCATAAACTTGATTAAACTGCTCTGCCGTTTTATCTTCTATCAGTCGATCAGCAAGCACACCTGCGGCATGAATAATGCCGACTACATTGCCCAACGCAATGCGTGCCCTGGCAATCGCACTCGCTACGGCATCCGTATTTGTTACATCAACGGCTACGTATTGGACTTTAACACCGGTTTGCTCTATTCGTTCCAGCGAACTTTTTAGCTCACGATTAGCCAGGATTGATCGATAACGTTTCTCCAAATCTGCCGGCCTTGGTTTTTTTTCTGCATTATCAAGGATTGCTTTTTTTATACTGGCCGCATCCGTTAGTGGCAATAACCAGTCTGGTTCAATGGTGGGTGCTGGGCTACGTCCTAGTAACAGTAAATTACATTTATAGGTCTTGGCTATTTTGATGCCGACCGCAACCGTTACGCCGCGCGCACCACCTGAGATAACGATCAGATCTTCTTGATTAAGCAGTGTGTACTCGGGTTGTTTATTATGCGCTAATGCTTCTGCTTGTAATGATGCGCACATGATCTGATCATTGATCAAACCCACCTCCAGCGGCCCGTTAAGAAAAAATTCTTTTTGCAGTGTTGCAAGAGAGAGTGCATCAGGTGCTACATCAATGCACTTGCAGTTGACATCTGGCCATTCTTTATCGGCCGTTTTTATCATGCCATGAAAGCCCGCTTGCATCGGCGTACCCGTTAAGCTGTCGGCAAAGCCAAAACGACCGCCTAAACGAGTAATTGCAACCAGAATCCCTTTCGATTTTTTGAGTGCGCCACTGCACGCTTGTAATAAGCCAAGGGTGTCAAGTAAGCATTGTTTATCTGGATTATCGCCGACACAAATAATCAAACCGCCCAGGTTGCTATCGGGTTTTTCATTATGGGCGACTAAACGGGTTTTATAATCATTATGTTTTAATGCTTCTGCCAATTGCCTTGCTAATTGTCCACCAGATCGGGTTAGCCAGATTTCTTTATCTTTATTAAATGCAATTTTATTGCGTTGCGCTTCCTGTTCAAGTTCAGTCATACGCACAACATGGCGTATAATCTTTGATTTTTTTTCAGGTTTAATTTCTTTAGTGGCGACCTTGTTTTCTAAAGTCGTGATGGAAGTTGCGGCACCCATTTTTTCATTCATATACACAACAATTTGTTGCAGGGTTTGTAATGCCGCAAGATCGTCCGCCGCCATCGTTGGCAGGTTTGGCATTTTGTCTTGTAATGCCGATAAGATCTCAACACGCTTGATAGAATCGATACCCAGATCGTTGTCCAACTGCATGTCAAGATCCAACATGGCAACGGGATAACCGGTTTTATCCGCTACAACTTCAAGTAGCATTTCTGATAGCTGTGCAACAGGTTGTGCATTCACTGCAACCACATCAGCAGCATTAAATACAGCCACTATTGATTGCAGCGTTTGCAAGGCCGTCATGTCATCAGGGTTAAGTGCGGGTAGTTCAGGCACGACTGTTTGTAATGCCGATAAGATTTCAACACGTTTGATTGAATCAATGCCCAGATCACTATCGAGGTTCATATTCAGATCCAGCATCGCAATCGGATAACCCGTTTTCTCTGATACGATTTCCAATAATATTTTTTCAAAGTCGTGAGTTGTGGCCGTCGATTCTGTCGCAGTCGCTAACGGTGGTGTGTCTGTTGGCGCAACAATCAATCGGCTCGCAACAATAAATTCAACAATATGTTGCAGTAACTGAAATGTGCCCAATTCTTCGGGACTCACCGCCGCCAGCCACGGCAATTTTTCTTGTAGCGCAGAGAGTATTTCAACGCGCTTGATTGAATCGATACCCAGATCAGTATCCAGACTCATTTCCAGACTAAGCATTTCTATTGGATAACCGGTTTTTTCAGACACCACATTCAGCAACAGATTGTTGATATCAATAGCAGGCTGTTGATTGATTACGGGGGTCGCTTGCTTTGTATCAGTGATTTCTTTTATGACGGATTTCGCAACAGATGCGGTGGCAAGGCTTTTCTGCACAGCCTCATTCAATTCAACTTGCTGTATTGCCGGTTGCATTGGGGGCTGTTGCGTTTGTTGTTGGGGTGCCTGCTGTACCAAGGGCGGCGCTGACATCAGGCGTTGCTGCTGCGCTAACAAAGACTGGATAGACTGTTGTGCCGCTTCTTGTCCGGCAAGATATTGTTGTTGTAAGTGCGCTGTTTGTTCCTGCATTTTTTGTAATGCCAGGATGCTTTCCTGAGTCGCCCGCAATAGCTGATTATTTTCTTGTACTGTAGTCTTGGCGACAGTGTTATGCGTTTTTATGGCGGCTACTTTATTGGACTCGTGCACGGTTTTTTTTTCAGGTTTACCAGTGGGTGGTCGCTGTTCGCGTGGTAGCCTCACATTGGCACCACTGATTGCGATTGTCATGGCCGGATGCGGCTCTTGCTCGGGTCTTGCAAGCCGCAAACAACTTGCATCCCACTTTGTTAGGTCAACTTGATGGCCTTTTGCCGCGAGAGTTGACAAGGCCATGGCCAAATCGTATTGCCCCGATTGCTTGCCGACTGAAGCATCAATAGCAATGTTGGTTATATTTTTATCATGCAGTATTGAACCAATCAGCTTCGTTAATGTTTTGCCAGGCCCTACCTCAATGAAAGTATGAATACCCGCGGCATAAATTTTTTCCACTTGTTCGACAAAACGAACGGGCGCACCCAACTGCTGTGCAAGTAGTTCTTTTACTTTGACGGCCGCTTGCGGATAAGCATCAGTGGTTGTATTTGAAAATACCGGATAAGTATTTTCAGAAAATTCAAATGTTGCCAGTGCCTCGGCAAAAGGTTTGATCGCGGCCGTAACAAAAGGACTATGGAAGGCAGCAGCAACCGGTAATTTTATAGCGCGTATTTTTTCTGCTTTGGCAATTTTGGCAAAACTGTCGATATGATCTGACGCACCCGATAAGACGACTTGATTCGGTGCATTATGATTCGCTATAACAAGTTCGATGGCATGTTTTTTTAATAAACAATCAACTTGTGCATACGATGTGACCACCGCCAACATTGAACCACGGTCGCCTTTACCTGCCGCCATTAATTCGCCACGCACGCGTGACAAGCGATATAAGGTGTCGGTATTGTAATAGCCTGCCGCTGACAGTGCGGCTAACTCACCATAGCTGTGGCCGATGCCAGCACTCGGCACAATGCTAAAATGATCCAAGATATGCAATATACCCATGCTGACTGCGCCTATCGCTGGTTGTGCATTTTGTGTTTGGCGCAATATAGCTTCCTGTTTTTTTGCCGCCGCTTTGGAAAACACGGGAACAGGATATAAGACATCCAGCAAACTTTGCTTACCGGTCGCTGCAATAAACGTGTGATTCGCTGCCTCCAACGCACTTAAAAACTGCGGAAACTGGCACGCCAGATCGCGACACATACCCACATATTGCGCACCTTGTCCAGGAAAGACAAAGGCAATTTTGTTATTTTCATCTCCAGCACTGTATGTAACCCCGTTTGGCTGTTGCCACGCAGTCTCTGCTGAAGCATTTAATTGTTGTTTGATATCTGCTTGCAGTTTTTGCAAGTCTACCTTTGTTTTCTCGACAACAATCGTCAAGCGATGCGCTGCTGAAGGTGCAAATACCTGACAGGAATCATAGGCAAAAAATCGGAGCTTGTTCCATGAGTCCAATACGGAGGCATCTGGTAACTGTTTAATCAACGCCGCTTTAGAATCAGCACTGAGTGCGATAATCAATACCTGCCCATCCCATTCGATATCTGTTTTCGTCTGCTCTGCTTCTTCCAATACACAGTGAAAATTACTGCCGCCAAACCCAAAAGCACTTAATGCCGCACGACGTGGCGTTGTTTGTGTTTTTAACCAGGGGCGTTTAATTGAATTAAGATAGATCGGTGCTGTGCCGGGATTGATGATCTCTAAGGGCTCGTCGACCTTGATGCTTGGTGGCAAGACTTTATGTTTTAATGCCATTGCGGTCTTGATAAGTCCAGCCACACCTGCTGCGGCCTTGGTATGCCCAATCATGGACTTTACTGATCCGACAGCGCACCAGGTTTCGTCTTGATTATCCTGACGATATACATCTGCTAATGCTGTGGCCTCAACCGCATCACCGACTGCTGTGCCAGTGCCGTGTGCTTCGACTAGCTCGATACTCCGCGGCCTTACATCCGCTGCATGATAGGCGCACCACAAGGCCCGGGTTTGTCCTTCGGCACTCGGTGCATAGATCGCGTTGCCTTTGCCGTCGGATGAGGATCCGATACCACGCAATACAGCATAGACCTTATCGCCATCGTGCAACGCATCATCCAATCGTTTTAAGATAACCGCACCTAGACCTTCGCCAAGCACAGTGCCATCGCCTTCTTTTGCGAATGGACGACTGTTCCCCGTTGGTGATAACGCCGGTGTCTTGCTAAAACACATATACATGAAAATATCGTTGAAGGTGTCCATGCCGCCGGTAATGGCCATATCAGCACGACCAGCATGGAGCTCTAATGCCGCAAGATGGATGGCACTGAGTGAGCTGGCGCAAGCCGCATCAACCACACAGTTGGTACCACCCAGATCAAATCGATTGGCAATACGACCGGCCGTTACATTACCCAACAAACCGGGAAATGAATTTTCTTGCCAGGGCACGTAAGCATCGGCGATACCTTGTACGACCGCTTCCGTTGTCACCGGATCAACCCCTGCATCAGTCAAGGCTTTACGCCAGATGGGATGACCGAGTCTTGCACCCAATGGAATAACAAGCTCCAAAGTGCCCGTAACACCCAAGATAACACTGGTACGATCACGATCGAATGCACGACCATCACCCGCATCTTTAGCGGTGGCGTAGCCCGCATCAAGTAATGCCTGGCGCGCAACCACCATGCCTAATAACTGCGTTGTATCTGTCGCTTCAATATTGTTGGGGCTCATGCCGTATAACAAGGGATTAAAATCAACCGCATTAATAAAGCCGCCGCGTTTGCCATACGTCATATCTGGCGACAATTTATCTTCGTCAAAATAATCCGCCGGATCCCAGTGTGTTGCAGGTATGGCCGTTATCGCATCCACACCTTCACGAATATTGGCCCAATATTCTTCAGCGTTATCTGCTTTAGGAAAGAGGCAACCAATACCGACTATTGCGAGCGGACGCTGCGCGTGTTCATTTTTGTTTTTTGCCATAAATCACTCAGTTAAATATTGTTCTATCGCTTCAAGTGGTAGCGGTTGGAAGCGGGTTAATGGGGGCGGCACGGCGACACCTTGCCTTAATATCCCATGCACACGACTTAAGACGGCCGCGCCATACATAATATTCATTGCAACTGTTACAACATCACGCTGCTCGGTTGTCGCGAGGAAAGTGTTGCGGGTCCATTCATTGAATGCGCCCATAGCCGGGCCGCACCAAATCTGATAATCAATTTGTCTATCTTCGACACCTGCATTGGCCCAACGGGAAGACAGTCCAAGATACCAGCGAAAGATGAGTGCCATTTTATGTTTAGGATCATGATGCGCTTTTTCTATTTGTGCGGGATCATGTTCATTGAAAAACGCGAGCGTCTTTTGCCAAACATCTTGTAATGTCATTTTGAAAATAGTTTTTTCCAAATTAATTTTATCCGCGTCAGGCATAGCCTCAATGGAGGCATATTTTTTATAGAGTTCATACAGTTTGTTACCGCGCATGGCAAACATGGTGCCGCGTTTTAATACTTGTAACTTCACGCCCATTTCAAACATATCAACGGCGGGTGCCATGGTAATGTCGGCCGGTCCCGCATCTGCCAACATCGCTCTTACAATGCCCGATGATCCTGACTCCTTGCAGGCCTGATTAACCGTACCTGTCACAATATAGGCCGCTCCCATTGCAAATGCGCCTAATGCAGAAGCAGGCGTTGCAATACCGCCGGCCGCACCCACACGCAATGGGCTTTGATAGTTGTACTGCATCTGATATTGATCGCGTAACGCCAACATCGTCGGTAATAATGTAAGTGCGGGGCGATTATCAGTATGCCCCCCCGAATCGGCTTCGACTGTTAGGTCTTGCGCCATAGGGATGTATTGCGCCAACTCAGCTTCTGTTTCAGAAATAGCACCTTGTGCTAATAATGCAGTCAATAATTTTTCAGGTGGTGGACTGAACCATTGACGCGCTAATTCTACGCGCGATGCCTTAGCAATGATTTTGTTTGGCGCAACAATATCACCTTGTGTATCTCGATAGAGGCCTTTAACACGATAGCGTACTACCGGCAAGGTGAGTTTCATATAGGCCGATGTTTCGACAAGATTGATACCGTAGCGAAGATACAGATCAACGATTGCCTCTTCACGACCTTTTTCACTCGGACTGTAAATAAGATTAAAACAATAGGGTTTGTCAGGCAGTGATGCTTGTAATCGTTGTATGGCCTGCTCTACTGCTGGCAACGTCAAACCAGCCGCACCAAACGATGCCAGCATATCCGCATTGGCTATCGCCGCAACTAATTCTGTCGAAGCAATGCCATTTGCCATCGAACCCGTCATATACGGATACGTGATGCGGTGATCCATACAGAATTGCTTATTGCCTAATGCGCGCATTGTTTGTTTTGGAACAAACGCAAGACACTGATAGCGACCAACACCGTTGGCAGGGGCCGCAAAGTGTATCGATCCATCCACTGCGATCTTCACCCCAGTCTTGTCTTCAATCAACGAAAAAGGGGTATTAAGATGGTGTAGATGCGCTGGCAAATCGTCTAAATCTCGCAGTTCACTATTTTTGTCTGGTTGCCAATAACCGCCCTGATCAAACGGTGTGTCAGTATTGATTACATTGATGGACGGTATAATGTTGGGAGTCGAACTCACGCTTATAAAACTCACTATATAATTAAAATATCAGGTCATTTTTTGTCGGGGGATATGCAATAGATTGTTTGCATCTGATTAAATCAGCTTGTAATGTGTCCTCCCGAATCACTGAATTGTAGCATTTTTTCGTGATGAAACCCTGTCGCATCATGATCATGGATGATTTCAATTGAATCGAACTGAGTCTGGATTTTACAATATAACAGCCCTGTTATTTTAGTTATAATAGCTAATGAAATCGAAAACTGATTTTACCAGCGGGCTGGAAGATACAGCCTATCAAAATGAGATATTGCAACAGGTGTCGCGTACATTTGCGTTGACGATACCGCAATTACCAGAATCACTGCGCCAGATCGTAAGCAATGCTTATCTCTTATGCCGCATTGCCGACACCATTGAGGATGATAAATCAATGGCGGCCGCACTAAAACGAGAATACGCCGAACGTTTTATAGCCGTCGTCCAGGGTACTGACAATGCCGACCAGTTTGCCGAAGCGCTATTCCCCCTATTATCTCCCACCGCGACTGATGCTGAACATGACTTAATAGCCAACACCGCGCCTGTCATTCGCATCACACATAGTTTTAATGAACGTCAACGAGCCGCACTCGAAAGGTGCGTCTCGATCATGGCCGAGGGTATGGCGCGTTATCAGGATGCCGAAACACTACGTGGTATGGCAGATCTGGACGACATGCAACAATATTGTTATTACGTGGCGGGGGTTGTTGGCGAGATGCTAACTGAACTGTTCTGTGATTATTGCCCAGAAATGGATGCCCAGCGTGACGCAATGATGCCTTTGGGCGTGTCATTTGGTCAGGGCTTGCAAATGACGAATATTTTAAAGGATATATGGGAAGATCATGAGCGGGGGGCTTGCTGGTTGCCAAGGGATATTTTTTATAAGCACGGTGTCGATATACAGTATAAGGTGCCGGGCGAAAATAAAGTCGGGTTTAATGCGGCTTTAACCGAATTAATCGGTGTCGCCCATGCGCATATAAGCAATGCCTTGTCTTACACTTTGCAGATCCCGGCCAAGGAAAGAGGTCTGCGGCGTTTTTGTTTATGGGCATTGGGTATGGCTGTCTTAACGCTTGATAAGATCCAAAAAAAACCAGATTTCACAACTGGACAGGATGTGAAAATAAGCCGTCGTGATGTTAAGGCAACAATCTTTTTTACCAACCTGTTTGTCGGTAATGATTGGGCGCTAAAACGTCTATTTCGGTTCGTTGGACGGTGTTTGCCCATGGCCGACATTCATGAAAATCTATCAAGACATCAGAAACTTGCATGACAATAAAAACTGATAATAACAAGGCCTGGCTGTCGCTGATAACTTGCATAAATTATTATCATCGCCGCCATCTATTTTATACCGCTACATGAACAAGCAAACCTGATGAATCTTGAAATACGAAACAACGGCATAACCAGTCATCCATTGGATGAACGGCGCTCTCCTAAGCTGGCTATGCGTTTGGACGTAGCAATTCAAGCAGCGACAAGTCGATTACGCCAACAACAACACGATGACGGACATTGGGTCTATGAACTTGAGGCCGATTGCACCATCCCGGCAGAATATATCTTGATGAATCACTTCGTTGGTGAAATTGATGATGAAACCGAACTGAAGATTGCGCAATATTTACGCGAACAGCAAAATATGGAAGGTGGTTGGTCGCTTTATACGGGTGGTGATTTTGATCTTAGTTGTTCGGTCAAGGCCTATTACGCCTTAAAACTCACGGGCGATGATCCACACGAAGAGCACATGATTCGCGCAAAGAATATGATCCTGAATCATGGCGGGGCCGCACATGCGAATGTGTTTACACGGATCACGATGGCCTTGTTTGGGCAGGTACCCTGGCGTGCAGTCCCCTTCATCCCGGCAGAAGTGATTATTTTACCAAAGTGGTTTCCATTTCATATTGACAAGGTATCTTATTGGTCGCGAACGGTCATGGTCCCGCTGTTTGTTTTATGCACTATGAAACCGTTGGCAGTGAACGCTCGTGGGATTGATATTAGAGAGTTATTTATTACGCCGCCCGAAGATGAACAACATTATTTTAAGGTTACAACACCACTTAACAGAGCCTTCCTGCTGCTGGATAATTGTGGTCGTTTAGCAGAAAAACTCGTACCGGAATTTGTGCGCCAATACTCAATTCGTAAATGTGAGCAATGGTTTCTGGCACGCATGAATGGCGAACATGGTATCGGCGGGATTTTCCCGGCGATGGTTAATGTGTTTGAGTCTATGGTCGTTCTGGGTTACGCGAAAGCACATCCAGCCCGTAAGCTCGCCCGACAAGCGATTGATGCATTAGTAACAAAACGCGGTGATAGCATGTATGTCCAGCCTTGTGTATCGCCAGTCTGGGATACCTGCTTGGCGAGTCAGGCAATGATCGAAGCACAAACTGAAAACGACCTCACACCCGCGATAGAGCGCGCCCTTGACTGGTTAAAAGATCGACAACTCAGCGATGAACCTGGCGACTGGCGCATAGCAAGGCCACGCCTTGCCGGTGGGGGCTGGGCCTTTCAGTACAGTAATTATTTTTATCCCGATCTTGATGACACCTCAATGGTGGCCTGGGCAATGCATCGTACGGGTAATGAAAAATATGCCGAATCGATTCAACGTGCTGCGATTTGGGTAGCGGGTATGCAATCCAATGGCGGTGGCTTTGGATCATTTGAAGTCAATAATACCCAGTATTATCTCAACGCCATTCCATTTGCCGATCATGGTGCCTTACTTGACCCACCAACAGCGGATGTCACAGGTCGCGTAATAGCATTGCTATCGCTGGCTGATAAAGAAAAATATGCAGGCTGTATCCAGGCCGCGATCAAGTTTTTAAAAACAGATCAGGAAGCAGATGGATCCTGGTTTGGTCGTTGGGGAACAAACTATATTTACGGTACCTGGTCTGTTCTGACCGCACTTGAAATAGCAGCAGAAGATCCAACACAGGACTACATCAGAAAAGCCGTTACATATTTGCAAAAGATGCAAAACAAAGATGGCGGTTGGGGTGAAAGTAATGACAGTTATTACCCACCAAAACATTACCGACCCTATAAAAGCACCGCCTTTCAAACGGCATGGGCATTACTTTCATTATTAGCCGTCGGCGAAGCTGGCACAGAAACCGTCAGGCGCGGCATTGACTACTTAATAGCGAATCAAGCAGTGGATGGTCATTGGTACGATGACAGTTATACCGCACCTGGATTTCCGCGCGTGTTCTATTTGAAATACCATGGTTATACCAAGTATTTCCCGCTTTGGGCACTGGCACGCTACCGCAATATCATCCAAGATAAATCTTGCGTAGCTTAGGCATCATTGCCGCTTTGCCGACTGAGGCAAAGTGTTTGTATAGTAAAAAATTAAAAGTTGGGCGGCCTGTCGAAATACAAAAAGGACTCTTTTTATGTCTTTCTGGTATGGGTCATGAGCGTGCCATTATCGCCGCAAATAAATTACTCGCTTTAAGGGTAGATGGCGTGATTAGCTGGGGTGTCGCGGGTGCGATTGAACCAACGATAAATGCAGGCGATTTGATTCTCGCAAGCGCGATTATCAAGCAAGATAGCCGCTATACGACTACAAGTCAGTGGCATGACTGGGTCTTTGAATACTTACAACAATCCTCTGCAAACCTCATCAACGGTGACATCGTATCAAGTAAAGAGGCTTGCGCCTCAACGGCAGATAAAAAAAAATTGTTCGATGCAACAGGTGCCCTGGCAGTTGATATGGAAAGTGCCGCTATTGCAGAGATAGCAATGAAAAATAATCTCGACTTTCTTGTGCTCCGTGCCATCGCAGACAACGCCCATACCCACATACCAGAGGCCGTACTAAATCATACAAATTATCTTGGCCAGCCAGCAATTTTTAATTTTACGTTATCCTGTCTGTTAAAGACGACTCAGATACGGGAAATCCTGATATTGGCAAAAGCCTACAGGAAAGGGTTGGCATCATTATCGCGCATCGCCCCAGGCTTAAAAAACCAGCATTTTTTCTATTCTGACGATTCATTGCCATAGCTACTTGAATTGGCTACTTGCTATGGATGACTAATCTGTTTTACAGATCCCGCATTACTAATAAAATATTAAAAATGAGAATCAGTAACGCACAAATTGAAACATTCAAAGCCACAGGCTTTCTTATTATCCGTAACTTATATGGTTTGCAACAGATGCAGGCAATGACTGCATGGACTGAAACAGTCGCCAATTACCCCGAGATACCTGGGAAATATATGATGTATTTTGAACAAAGCAAATTGGATCCTGATAAACGTATATTGTCACGGGTAGAAAATATTGAGCCATTTCACCAGGGCTTTAGTGCTCTATTTTTAGGCGGTGAGATACAACGAATCGCATCACAATTATTCGATGATGAGGCCGTTTTGTTTAAAGACAAAATAAATTTCAAGATGTCTGGCGGTGGTGGCTTCAGGGCGCATCAGGATGTGCAGGCCGGTTGGAATCGTTATGCCAAATTACATATCACTGCTCTTGTTAGTATTGATGCTGCTACCATTGACAATGGTTGTCTGGAAATAGCCAGTGCTTGTCACAATAAAGGTTTAATCGGCGAAGCATGGAAACCTCTCGCAGAGGATGCGCTTGATTATACATCACTTACAACTGATTCAGGCGATGCTGTTTTTTTTGATTCATTTACACCGCATCGTTCAAAACCGAATTTAACAAACAAAAAACGCCGGGCGCTTTATGTGACATACAATGCCGCGGTTGAAGGAGATCATCGTAGGCAATATTATGCTGACAAACGCCTTGGTTACCCACCTGATATTGAACGTGAGGCCAATAAGGAATATGTGTTTAGAGTTTGATGTTTCCGAACAAGCTATTTTTAGCTGGCCAACATTGAATAAATCATTATGAACCAAACGCATACATCAACATCCGAGCGTCTGATTCGATCCTGGCTACGCTTTATTGAACAATACCGGCTAGCAATAATCATCAGTATGATTGCGCTTACGGCAGCGTCCGTCTTGTATATCAAAGATAATCTGGAAATGAGTACCAGTACGGCAGACATGCTGTCGCAAGAATTGCACTGGCGACAACTCGACATCAAATACGAAAAACTATTTCCACAATTCTCCAACAATATCCTTGTTGTCATTGAAGCAAAGACACCAGATCAGGCAAGCGACACAGCAGCAGCATTACATGCTGTATTGAAACAAGATTTAAAATTCTTAAACGATATTTATTATCCTGCGCACCTGCCCTATTTTCGCCAGTCTGCTTTTTTATTTCTCGATCTTGATGAATTGCAAGATCTGTCTGATCAACTGGCAACAATCCAGCCTTTTTTAGGCACCCTGATCGAGGATCAAAATCTGCGTGGTTTGTTTAATATGTTGGGGGATGCCATTCAAGCCAAGCAAGCGGGTGAAGACATTGATATAAAACCGTTACTGCTGGAGATAAATATTGCGCTTGAAGATAGACAACACCAAGTCTCCTGGCAACGCTTGCTGGATCCCAATAGCGCAGTGCAAGATATTTATCGAGAATTTATCACCTTGCAAACTAAAGATAGTAGCGAATCACGACTCTCTGATGAAGCTATCATTGCGCATGTGCGGGCCAGCATAGATAAAATGGGTATCCATGATGACGCTGCAATCAAGATCAGGTTGACTGGTGGCACCGTACTCTCTTATGAAGAATTAAAGAGTGTCTCCAATGCGAATATTCAAGCCATCGTAGTATCTCTGATACTCGTTACAATTATTCTATCAGTCGGGTTGGGATCGGTGTGGCTGGTGTCTGCATGTTTAATAACGTTGCTATGTGGGCTAATCGCGACCACTGCTTTTGCAACGGCTACAATTGGCGAATTAAATCTTATCTCGGTCGCTTTTGCGGTGCTCTATATAGGCCTCGGGATTGATTTTGCCATTCATTTATTATTACGTTTTCGAGAAGAAAAAAAGACGACAACAGACCATAGCCATGCCTTGCAACAGGCGACAGCACGTGTTTTTAAGTCATTAATCCTATGTGCGGCCACAACATCCATTGGATTTTATTCTTTTATGCCGACTGATTATTCAGGCGTAGCGGAATTAGGCTGGATTGCCGGTAGCGGTATGTTTATAAGTTTGTTTTTCACGCTTACATTATTGCCCGCGTGCCTGAGCTTTATCAAGACCGTGCCAGGGAAAAACCACCAGAACATTCACATACATGCATGGTTGAAGATACTGATCAACATTCCATACAACTATACAAAATCAATTCTGTTGGTTACGTTAATCATTGTAATTAGCCTTGGTTTTCAATTTAACAAGATCAGCTTTGACACAAACACATTAAACCTCCAAGACCCTGAAAATGAATCGGTACAGACCTATCGTGACTTATTAAAAGACAGCAAGACCTCTCCTTGGAGTGGTATTTTGCTCAAAGAGGATAGGGGTACACTGACCAAGACTAAAGCAGATATTGAATCGCTGACATTAGTTGACGAGGTCATTTGGCTACTTGATTTCATACCCGTTGAACAAGAGGATAAATTATTTATCATTGATGAGATGAACTTATTGTTAGGCGCATTAACGCCGCCAGAATCAACAACAGCGATCACGCATGAGGAACGTCTACAGGCAATCCAGCAATTAAGCAACACGTTGGCATCGGTATCAGCAGCAGGGTTTCTGGACGATGATTTGCGTTTATTAAAACATAGTCTGGTTGCTTTAAAGTCGCGATTGGACGCACCTTCAGCCAGAGGACAACTGTCTCAATTAGAACAACAATTACTGCATAGTTTTGCCGGCAGGATGCGCCGCTTGTCGGACGCATTAGCTGCTGAAACAGTCGTATTAGAAGATATCCCGGCAGCAGTGCATGATCGCTGGGTCAGTAGTGGTTATTACAAAATGAAAATATTGCCGACAGAAGATCTTAATAACAATGAAAATATGAAAGATTTTGTGCGCCAGTTACAGACGTATGACAATAACGTCATCGGTTCACCGATTATCAGTATTGAGGCCGGCGCAGCAGTCATGACCGCATTTAAAACGGCTTTTACGTACGCCATTATCGCCATTGCAATATTGCTGTTTATAAAAATAAAAACGGATGCCATCATCATTCTGGCATCGCTGTTTATTGGTGGCATATTTACCTTTGGCTTTATGTTGTGGTTAAACATTCCCCTTAATTTTGCCAATATAATTGGCTTGCCATTATTGCTGGGTATTGGTGTTGATAGTGGTATCCATATTGCTGATCGGTTTCGTCAAGAACATGAATCCGGCAGAAATATTTTTATGACCAGCGCGGCTCGTGGCGTTATAGTCAGTTCACTAACCACCATTTGCAGTATCGGGAATCTAGCATTTTCGTCACATCAAGGTACGGCCAGCATGGGCTTACTATTGGTGCTAGGGCTTGTCTCAATGATGATTTCCACGATGGTCGTACTGCCGGCATTTTTAATATGGCAACAATCATTAAACGCCAAACCATAAATAACATAAACGATCCGCTTGTAAGATAATATCTATGGTATGAAAACATTAGTCACGGGTGCGAATGGTTTTGTGGGTTCAGCCGTATTACGACTGCTGATTGATAATGCGCATGATGTACGTGCCTTGGTAAGATCTGGTTCCAACAGACGCAATTTTGTCGGCCTGGATATTGATATTTTTGAAGGCGATCTAAGAAATACTGATTCCTTGAAACAGGCTGTAACCGGTTGCAATATTGTATTTCATATTGCCGCCGATTATCGTTTATGGTCGCCCGACCCAGACGAGATGTATAAAACGAATGTCGATGGCACACGAAACTTGATCATGGCCGCCACCCAAACTGGCGTTGAAAAAATTGTCTATACCAGCAGCGTCTCAACGTTAGGCATTAATAAAGACGGCACACCATCTAACGAAACAACACCTGTCGCGCTTGCAGATATGATTGGGCATTACAAACGTTCAAAATATCTGGCTGAACAAGCCGTCAACAAGCTGGTGCAGGAGCGAGCCAGTCCGGTCGTCATTGTTAATCCGTCAACGCCAGTCGGCCCGCGCGACATTAAACCAACGCCGACCGGCAGAATAGTACTTGACACCATTCGTCATCGTATGCCGGCCTATGTCGATACGGGTCTGAATATTGTACATGTCGATGATGTCGCAAAGGGGCATTTGCTTGCACTGGAAAAAGGGGTGATTGGCGAGCGTTATATTTTGGGTGGTGACAACATGTCATTTGCGAATATTTTAGAAACAATTTGCATCAATCAAGGCATAACGCCACCTGCTATTCGATTGCCTCATAATGTGGTTTTGCCGATTGCATGGGTTATGGAACGCATCGCCCGCATTACCCATAAAGAACCACGGGCGACTGTAGAGGGTGTAAGGATGTCTAAGCATATCATGTTCTACAGTAGCGAAAAGGCGATGAAAAACTTGGGTTACCAAGCAAGACCCGGTACCGAGGGTCTGAATGATGCGGTTGATTGGTTTAATGCGGAAAACTATACATGATCGTTTATATATAAAAGGGAATTATATATTTGACTCCAACTTCACTACAAAATACAAACACAATGATTTGTTAGTTTTTTCAAGTAACAAGCTCACCATGCTCACCTGTTACCTTATGCAATTTTTCAATTGCACTCCATTTTGGGTTAAACCATCTTTTCTTGTCTTTCGTTTGCACGCAACGACAATAAAAAGGTTTTTATCGGTTTTTTATCTTTGTTGAATACTGCAATATCAAGCGGATACTCTTTTTTGGTATCAGATGGCCTTACTTTTACACGCCACTGTGGTCGTGTTTGTAATTGTTCTTTGGGGTATCCGTAATCTTCGACAAGTGTTTCGGAAAAGACTTGTACTGCTTCTACTTCTTCTGGCGTAGCTTTTACCTCTTCACCACTTATATAGTCTTTGATGTAACCTGCTCTCATTATCGTCCTGTATATCCGCATTCTATTTCCATTGCTTTGCTCATGCTAGCACCTCGCGATAGGTAATCCGTTTACCTATCGCGTTGCTTATAAGTGATTCTATACGTTGATTGGTTGGTAACTTACATTGTCCGTTATTCAGTCTAAAAGTCACTTCGTTCACATAGCGATGTAAGTGTTTAGTGCTGGCATGATGCCATACCCCATACAGACCGCGTTTGAGTAAAGCCCAGACACTTTCAATGCTATTGGTATGAATGTTGTTTGAACCCACATATTCTCCCGCACTATGGGTTACCGTACCATGCTGATAAGCAGACTGTAAATGCTGATATGACCTGTGTTCATCTGTGTAAATGGTGGCCCCATATTCCACTGAACAGCCAATCTCTTTGTGCAGGGTCGGTATATCAGTTGATGGGATAGGCTTAGCCCTTGTGCGGCCACCGCGCTCACGCATTCCGACCACTACCTGCTTGCCAGCTACGCCACGGCCTGCGCGGACTTTCTTGTGTTTGTGTTTGTTATGTTCCTTCCCACCGATATAGGTCTCATCAATCTCAACAATGCCAGAAAGTAAATTATCTGTATTATCGTTACAGGTTTCACGAATGCGGGCCTGCATAAACCAGGCGGTCTTTTGAGTTACTCCGATTTGTTTAGATAACTGCAAGCTAGATATGCCCTTGCGCGAGGTGACAGTTAAGTAAATAGCATACAGCCATTTATGTAGTGGTACATGAGAACGTTCAAAGATAGTGCCGGTTCTCACTGTAAACTCACTCTTGCAGTCCC
Organism: uncultured Gammaproteobacteria bacterium; assembly: GCA_951812995.1. GTDB lineage: Bacteria > Pseudomonadota > Gammaproteobacteria > Eutrophobiales > Eutrophobiaceae > UBA7359. The sequence continues at coordinate 362,655 of CATOTD010000003.1, forward strand.
GGCATAAGTAATATCCTGTCCGCTTTCCTTTGCGCGGGGTAATACGCTTAAATCCCCCACAATGAGGACAGGATATGTAATCTCCCCAGCGTTGTCCCTCAAAATACAATCTAGCGGCTTCAGCATCCGGAAACTGGCGAAATAACTCAAATGTGGATATGGTATTGTCTTTCATTGATGACCCTCCGTTTTATTGCATTTTTATGTTAGATTATATGGGTTATCTATTGGAGTAAAATATATAATTCCCATATAAAACTATCTTAATAGATAAAAATTCTGCTATGCAACCACCCTCCAAATAAGCAGGCATTGATTGGAATGTGGTACGTTCTCGTGAAGACTTACAAGGATAAGGCGATTTTGGGCAAGGGCTATTGGCCAAACATGTGCCATGGCAATTGACGGGGCGCGCAAGCAATGGGTGGGTATGGATTAAGCTAAAGACCGATTGGCTAAGTGACTAAGTTTGGGTATCCTGTAATTAAATTAATCTGCTTTCAAAAATAAAAACGCCCCGAATGCGAAGCAATGCGAGGCGTTTAGGTTTAACCTTAAAAGGTTAAAAATCCTGCGAAACATTTGTTTCTTATTATGAATAAATGTTGGACAGGCTTCAGTCAGTTATAATTTATCGCCACCTAGCTTAATAAAAAATAAACTATTGTCAATAGCCAGCTTAGAAAATTCAAATATTTTTGCTAATAGGTATTCAGCGTTATATATTTAGGACTATGACTAAACAAAAACTATCTTATATTCTCGGATTGGACATAGGGGCTAATTCTATCGGTTGGGCAGTTGTAGACTGTGAAAAAGAAGAAGGAGAACATCATCAGGGAATATATGCCGGATACAAGCCCACTCGCTTGCGTGCACTGAATTCCCGCATCTTTGAGGATATGCTAGATGCAAAGACCAAAGTGCCCAAAAACCAAAAACGCCGGTCGGCAAGAGGGGCACGCAATCGCCGTAGTTATTATAAAAAACGCCGCAAAGAACTTATAAAAACACTCAAAGCAGCAGGGTTTTTGCCCAAGAGCTACAAGCGGCAAACCTCAGAAAGCATACTCAACGAGATAGATAGAACATTTGCCGAACGCAAACTTGGCAAACCTTGGTCTAAAGACTGGACAGCAGCCGACAAGACGTACCGCTCTGCTTATGCCATGCGTAACTTTGCATTAGAAGAAAAACTTGAGCCTTTTGAATTGGGACGGTTGCTACTCCAGTTGCAACGCCGCAGAGGTTATTTCAGCAATCGGGGCGCAAAATACATTGAACTCATTAGACATCTTTCTCTGGAGGCACTGGAAGATGACGAAAAATCTATGAGTGCTGAGGAAAAGAAAGAAAGCGGCCCGGTACTTGCCGCCATTAGTGAGCTGGACAAGCAACTAGATGGGCGCACACTCGGGCAGTTTATCTGGCAAGAAGCGAAAGAAAAACAAATACCACCGCAACGTATTACTTTATTTGAGTTTGAGAAAACCCAAATACGCAAAGAAGAAAAAATCATTGAGTCATTACAATTCCGTGCTCAGCGTGAAATGTATGAACAAGAATTTGATGCCATCTTAAATAAGCAAAATTCATTTCATGATATGGACAATGAAACCATTAAGGCAATCAAAAAAGCCATTTTCCATCAACGCCCTTTGCAGTTGCAAAAGGGTAAGGTGGGCAACTGCAACATTTACCCACGAAAAAAGCGGGCGGCCTTAATGCGGTTAGAGATGCAGGAATGTCGCATTTGGCAAATGATAAATAATATAAAAATCGGCAAACAACCACTGAGCGAAGAACAACGTCAAACACTTTTTACATTGGCCAATGACCCTGACAAACTGAATAAATCAGGACGCATTGCGTGGAAAGAAATTACCAAAGCGTTAGGTGTGAAGCAACACAACTACAGTAGAGGCGATGATGGTGAAGGAAAAACGGGACTGATTGGCAATAGAACCGCTCAGGCTATCAGTGCCTGTATTGGTAAAGACCAGTGGCGGGCATTGAGCCCGAAAGATAAAATCGCATTGGTAGAAGACCTGCTTTCTATACACAACAAGCGGGCTTTATATAAGCGATTGGTAGGGTACTGGGGGTTTGCTCGTTATGAGAGCGGCGATGACCCTGCAAAAGGTGCCTTGGGACTGGTGATGAACGAGCAATTAGAAGATGGCTATGGCAAACATAGCCTGAAAGCTATCAATGCCTTGTTGGAGCATCTGCGAGAAGGTAAAGATTACTATGCGGCAGTGAAGGAGATAGGTGCGCTTGAGAGTATCGCCAAGCCTATCAGGGAGGTAGCAGAGGATTATGTGTTGTCTGTGGATAGTGTCCCGGAAATTGCTAACCCAACCGTGCAAAAGGCACTGTATGAAATACGGCGCGTGGTCAATGCTATAGTGAAATTGTATGGTAAGCCTGCCATTATCCGCCTGGAGATGGCACGTGATATGAAATCTTCTAAAAAACACCGCCGTGAAATTGAAAGCCAGCAAAAACAAAACAGAAAAAACAATGAAGAGGCAGAAAAGGAAATCCTGAAACACTTCAAGAGCAAAGATTCCAACATTACCTTGGAGATATTAAGAAACAAAGCGGCTAGTCGTGTCCAGATAGAAGACCGCAACAAGTATAAAATGTGGCGTGAACAAGGATGTAGATGCCCTTATTGTGGAGAAGGTATCAGTATTGGCGATCTATTTTCAGGGGAAGCAGAAATTGAGCATATCCTGCCCTATACAGGTTTTAGACAAAGTTATATGAATACAGTGGTCAGTTGTCGAAACTGCAATCAGACTAAGGCAAAGCGCACACCTTATGAGGCCTGGGGGCATACTGAAAGATGGTCTCACATAGAGAAATTTGCCAAAGCAAAGTATGCCAAAAACAAAGGGCTATATCCCAAACAACGCAACATCCTCAAAAAAGAACACAATCCTGAAGATGAAGAGGCCTTTGTTGAGCGTCAGCTCAATGATACGCGCTATATTGCAACCGCATCCAAGAAAATGTTGGACAATTATGGCGTGCCAGTTGATGTGAATAACGGCATGGCAACTGGTGAATTACGCAGGCTGTTTGGGTTAAACACTGTCTTACCGAGAGAACCTGATACGGGCGCGTATGAAAAGACTGATGAAAAAATTGATACCGAGACAGGCGAGATATTGCAATACAGCGCGAAAAAGGTAGAAAAAATTAAATCCCGGCAAGATCATCGACACCATGCAGTAGATGCCTTTGTCATCGCCATGACCGACCGCGCCATGCTAAAGGCGATGATTGAAGTACACAAACAACAACAAGACACCGACCCATCACATAAAGAAACCAAAGAAGACTGGATTAAGAGAAAGCGTTTAGTATTACCTGAAAATTGGCAAGATGACGACAACCTACATGATCTACTAAAAAGCCGACTGGACGATACTGTCGTATCACACATGACCAAGCGCAAAGTATGGGGTGCGTTACATGAAGAGACGCTCTATAGAAAATCACATTTTAAGCAAAGTCTGAAGCTGGATACTAAATCAGGTACTTTGAAAAAAGTACAGAAAATTGCCCAAGTTGAGGCTGGCGGTAATACACCGTGGATTGCCAATGAGCCGTTGCGTGCCAATTTGCTGGAATGGGCAACCAACATGCAGGAACTAACACTTGCCAAACGTAGCTTACCAAATTGGAATGGAAACAAGCTGTATGAGTTTGCCTATCAAACACCTTGCGTGAGCAATAGAAAAAGCCTCGTTGACTGGGCGAATGGACTATCAAAACTCAATGCAGATTGGCAGCCTGGCACTGGTACCTGGATTGCTGAAAAATCTATTCATGATGTTCTTTTTCGTTGGCTAAAAAAGCATAACTTGCTTGGTAAAGAAGCTAATGCGATAAAGAAGAAACTGGATAGTGATCCCCCTTATATACGTAATAAAAAAGGACATTCTATTATTATCAAGCGTGTAAGCCTTGCTGATCGCCTGACGGATTCTTATGTCAAAATGGGCAATTCCTATGTAACCCCCGGCAGCAATCATCATTTTGTGCTATTCCATAATGGCAAGGAAGGCGAGGAAAAGCAAAGACGGATTCGTATGGAAACCATGCTGGATACAGCAAAGCGCGCCAGTGCTGGCCAACCCATTGTCGTCAAAGAGCCATCGTCAGAGTGGGAAGGAGAGTGGCACTATGAGTTGCATCTATGTGTTAATGACATAGTGCGTTGCGAGGATATGAGTATCTTTGACGATAATGAAAAGTTTGCGCCTGAACATAAAAAAACCCCGTATTTTAGAGTGCAGACAATGAATAGTGAAAGTGATAAAAAAATTGACCTCCGCCTACGCCACCATAGTATTTCCGGTACTGATTCCAACTGGGGGCTATGGCGTATCCAGTCACTTAACAACATCGAACTCACAAAAGTGCAATTAGGCAATTTAGGCTTGTTGCCAGATGGTTTGATACACGAATAATTCCCTATGCTAAATTCATTGTGTGGGCTAACAGGCAATGATAAAACGCACCATTGAGGTCAGCAGTTCCGCATATCTTCACCTGAGGGACAGACAGATGGTTGTATGCAGAAAAGAAGAGAAGGACGAGAGGGTGCCTGTGGAAGATATGGGGATTCTGATCCTTGCCAATCCGTCAATAACCATCTCGCAAAACCTCATAGCCGCCTGTCAGGAAAACAACTGCATCATCGTTTTCTGCGACAAAAGGCATTTGCCTGTCTCAATCCTGTTGCCGCTTTCTGGGCATTCAATTCACAGCAGGGTGCTCAACATGCAGACCAGCGTTAAAAAGCCGCTGAAAAAAAGGCTCTGGCAAAAGATAATCATGGCAAAAATAGTAGCACAGGCAACAACGCTTGCATTTTTCAAAAAAGACCCAGCTTCGCTTTCGCAAATGAAAAAACGGGTTCAAAGCGGCGATGCGGGCAATCTGGAATCGCAAGCGGCAAGAATTTACTGGAAGAGTCTTTTCGGCAAAGAATTTATCAGAGATTATGAGCAAGAAGGCGAAAACATCTTGCTCAATTACGGATACAGCATTGTCAGAGCGTCAGTCGCAAGAGCACTGTGTGGCACAGGGCTTCATCCCGCACTGGGAATTCATCATCACAATCAATACAACCCGCTTTGTCTTGCAGACGACCTGATGGAACCGCTACGTCCACTTGTTGACAGGCGGGTTTATGAGATGAAACAAGCGGGCAGAGTCGCCCTTAGCAAAGAAACAAAGCAATCGCTGCTGTCTGTCTTGTCTGAGGATGTGCTTTTTAATGATAAAAAACTGCCGATGAATGTTGCGGTGCAACTTTATGCGGCCAGCCTTAAAAAGGCATTTTCCGATGGCGTTGATGCTTTGAAAATTCCAACGCTGACTGATATAAGACAACTGCAAATTGAAATTTAGGACAATGGTTTTCGGAGGGTACAGAACTTTGTGGATAGTCGTGATGTTTGACTTGCCAACCGATACCAAGCGGGCCAGGCGGGCTTATACCAATTTTAGAAAACTACTCATTCAAGACGGGTTTATCATGATGCAGTTTTCGGTTTATGCCAGGCATTGTGCCAGCGATGAAAATGCAACGGTGCATACGGGGCGGATCCAGGTTGGACTGCCGCCAGATGGGGAGGTTAGAATTATCACAATCACTGATAAACAGTTTGGCAAAATGCAGGTTTTTTATGGGAAAAAACGCAAAATACCAGAGCGAGCCCCTCAACAGGTTACGCTTTTTTAACCTGTTGAGGGAGCTAAAACCCTTATACAGCAAGGCAATAGAGGCGACGTATTATAACTGACTGAAGCCTGCCCTCTATTCACAACCGGCGCGGTGGTGCCCAAAGCCGATCTCGAATTATAACTGACTGAAGCCTGCCCTCTATTCACAACGTATCGCCGCAGTCAACAAATCGATCTCTTATTATAACTGACTGAAGCCTGCCCTCTATTCACAACTCAGCCCGCCACTGCCCCGATGGATGATGATTATAACTGACTGAAGCCTGCCCTCTATTCACAACAGTTGCCGAGCGGCTGACGCACAGCCGCGGATTATAACTGACTGAAGCCTGCCCTCTATTCACAACCAGCGGGCAATAAAGCAATTTGCGAAACAGATTATAACTGACTGAAGCCTGCCCTCTATTCACAACGTTCAACCCCTTACTCACAACCAAGTTAGAATTATAACTGACTGAAGCCTGCCCTCTATTCACAACCAGAAGTAATCGAGTATGCAATCCTCAAGGATTATAACTGACTGAAGCCTGCCCTCTATTCACAACAATCTGCGTGCGGTGGTCGATGCGGCCCTGATTATAACTGACTGAAGCCTGCCCTCTATTCACAACCTCTCGAGAGAGAGAGAGAGGGTACAAGCGATTATAACTGACTGAAGCCTGCCCTCTATTCACAACTATAACATGACCCAACAATGGCAACGAATAATTATAACTGACTGAAGCCTGCCCTCTATTCACAACTATTCCAGCGCATGACCGCCGCGCTCGATAATTATAACTGACTGAAGCCTGCCCTCTATTCACAACACCATTACACATAGGTAGATAGCTAGTTTAATTATAACTGACTGAAGCCTGCCCTCTATTCACAACAATAACAACTCTGCCACCTTTAACTTGAGATTATAACTGACTGAAGCCTGCCCTCTATTCACAACTCCTCCGAGATACTACTTTTAGCAAAATAAATTATAACTGACTGAAGCCTGCCCTCTATTCACAACAGAAACAGTCAAAGGACCTTTAATTGTAAAATTATAACTGACTGAAGCCTGCCCTCTATTCACAACAAAAAAGGGGAAGGATACAATTAGCTAAAATTATAACTGACTGAAGCCTGCCCTCTATTCACAACGCAATAGTGCCGCTTATGCACGGCTCGATTATTATAACTGACTGAAGCCTGCCCTCTATTCACAACGCCAACCAGGACGACCCTCACCCCACGGCGATTATAACTGACTGAAGCCTGCCCTCTATTCACAACCTACAAGGGTCTATCTTCTCGAACTGATTTATTATAACTGACTGAAGCCTGCCCTCTATTCACAACCATAACTTGCAATATGCCTTAATAGACCACATTATAACTGACTGAAGCCTGCCCTCTATTCACAACCAAAAAGCCAAAAACGAATACACCGAGATAATTATAACTGACTGAAGCCTGCCCTCTATTCACAACAGCGATGAACTACATTACAGCTACCATCGAATTATAACTGACTGAAGCCTGCCCTCTATTCACAACCAGAAAGCCAAAAACGAATACACCGAGATAATTATAACTGACTGAAGCCTGCCCTCTATTCACAACTGCTGAAAAAGCGATCAGATGGTTCTCCAAATTATAACTGACTGAAGCCTGCCCTCTATTCACAACGCGATTATGCGATTGGATGTTGGCGTTTTATTATAACTGACTGAAGCCTGCCCTCTATTCACAACAGATGAAGCTCGAATAGGTATCTTATGTTCATTATAACTGACTGAAGCCTGCCCTCTATTCACAACTTTCATGGCATAGTTGATAACTGCATCCTGATTATAACTGACTGAAGCCTGCCCTCTATTCACAACGCGCGAGATACTTGCAAAGACCGGCATCGAATTATAACTGACTGAAGCCTGCCCTCTATTCACAACGATGACAACTCTGCCACCTTTAACTTGAGCATTATAACTGACTGAAGCCTGCCCTCTATTCACAACACACAGGCTAACCTCGCAATGCCTCTCGCTATTATAACTGACTGAAGCCTGCCCTCTATTCACAACATTTCGGAGGAGAGGCCTTTGCCATGATTTATTATAACTGACTGAAGCCTGCCCTCTATTCACAACGATTACAACTCTGCCACCTTTAACTTGAGCATTATAACTGACTGAAGCCTGCCCTCTATTCACAACCAAAAAGCCGAAAACGAATACACCGAGATAATTATAACTGACTGAAGCCTGCCCTCTATTCACAACGATTTAAGCAATGATATTGACTTGTTTAATATTATAACTGACTGAAGCCTGCCCTCTATTCACAACATGCACGGGCAACGAGAAAAACAACATCAAATTATAACTGACTGAAGCCTGCCCTCTATTCACAACAGAAACGGTCAAAGGCCCTTTAATTGTAAAATTATAACTGACTGAAGCCTGCCCTCTATTCACAACAGAAACGGTCAAAGGCCCTTTAATTGTAAAATTATAACTGACTGAAGCCTGCCCTCTATTCACAACCGCATAGCAGGCACAACGAAACTCGAACTCATTATAACTGACTGAAGCCTGCCCTCTATTCACAACTGGCAAAAACTTCAAGACAAAGGCAAAGAGATTATAACTGACTGAAGCCTGCCCTCTATTCACAACTGATAGCTAAACTGGTGATTTGCACCGAGGATTATAACTGACTGAAGCCTGCCCTCTATTCACAACCAGACGTTCAAACTGATGCGCTTGTTGCTGATTATAACTGACTGAAGCCTGCCCTCTATTCACAACACACCTTTGAAGTCTCCTGATGTTGTCAAGATTATAACTGACTGAAGCCTGCCCTCTATTCACAACCAATATCCAGTAGTGACAAGATACAAGCTTATTATAACTGACTGAAGCCTGCCCTCTATTCACAACTAAAAAAGGGTAGACCTGTTCAACCCCTTAATTATAACTGACTGAAGCCTGCCCTCTATTCACAACCAAATCCATCTCATAATCACCAGACTCGTAATTATAACTGACTGAAGCCTGCCCTCTATTCACAACCCCGCACCGCCGATTGAATAGAGTTGTTGAATTATAACTGACTGAAGCCTGCCCTCTATTCACAACCGGCGCGGTGGTGCCCAAAGCCGATCTTGAATTATAACTGACTGAAGCCTGCCCTCTATTCACAACAAGTTGAAACAACGCCGCCGCGATCGCTGTATTATAACTGACTGAAGCCTGCCCTCTATTCACAACTGTAACCATAACCGATAGAATCGTAAAGCCATTATAACTGACTGAAGCCTGCCCTCTATTCACAACTTTCATCGCATAATTGATAACTGCATCCTGATTATAACTGACTGAAGCCTGCCCTCTATTCACAACCATCATTGTCATGCAATCATCAGATTCACGATTATAACTGACTGAAGCCTGCCCTCTATTCACAACTAATATCCAATAGTGACAAGATACAAGCTTATTATAACTGACTGAAGCCTGCCCTCTATTCACAACTGACAACTTTAACTCTGGGTCCCTGTGGTAATTATAACTGACTGAAGCCTGCCCTCTATTCACAACAACTTGAGCCCCATGCAACCTGTGAACATGATTATAACTGACTGAAGCCTGCCCTCTATTCACAACAGAAACAGTCAAAGGCCCTTTAATTGTAAAATTATAACTGACTGAAGCCTGCCCTCTATTCACAACCCCGATGAGAGGCCTTTGCCATGATTTATTATTATAACTGACTGAAGCCTGCCCTCTATTCACAACCCGGAGGAGAGGCCTGTGTCATGATTTATTATTATAACTGACTGAAGCCTGCCCTCTATTCACAACCAATATCCAATAGTGACAAGATACAAGTTTATTATAACTGACTGAAGCCTGCCCTCTATTCACAACGAAATAGCTATAAGTCCGCAACAATGTATAATTATAACTGACTGAAGCCTGCCCTCTATTCACAACCCGGATGAGAGGCCTGTGCCATGATTTATTATTATAACTGACTGAAGCCTGCCCTCTATTCACAACAACATCCGACCCACGATACATCCATACGATATTATAACTGACTGAAGCCTGCCCTCTATTCACAACTCTGGAGACATGGAATTATATGTTGACTTTATTATAACTGACTGAAGCCTGCCCTCTATTCACAACCCGATTGCCTTCACATCTGCATTCACAGTCATTATAACTGACTGAAGCCTGCCCTCTATTCACAACAGGCAAAGAGTTAACGAACAAAGAAAAAATATTATAACTGACTGAAGCCTGCCCTCTATTCACAACTTATCTGAGAAAGAGTAAGAGAAACACCATATTATAACTGACTGAAGCCTGCCCTCTATTCACAACCTGTGCCATGATTTACTTGGTTACAGGGGCATTATAACTGACTGAAGCCTGCCCTCTATTCACAACAGCAGGTACCGAGAAAAACAACATCAAAAATTATAACTGACTGAAGCCTGCCCTCTATTCACAACTGATTTGTATTTTAGTGCTGAGGAACATACATTATAACTGACTGAAGCCTGCCCTCTATTCACAACCAACAATGTATAAAATATTCCTCCGCCGCGATTATAACTGACTGAAGCCTGCCCTCTATTCACAACAGTCGAAGGTCTTGTCGCTAAGAGTGGCAAATTATAACTGACTGAAGCCTGCCCTCTATTCACAACACCTCGAATGGGTATCTTATGTTCGGATGAATTATAACTGACTGAAGCCTGCCCTCTATTCACAACGCTAGCCACGGTTGGTATCTATATATTCACATTATAACTGACTGAAGCCTGCCCTCTATTCACAACCCCTCTCGTACCAATTACTGATATATCTGATTATAACTGACTGAAGCCTGCCCTCTATTCACAACTTATAGTTGCTAACCAAATCAGCAATATATATTATAACTGACTGAAGCCTGCCCTCTATTCACAACATGTAACCTATGAACATGTGAATTACGTACATTATAACTGACTGAAGCCTGCCCTCTATTCACAACTTCTCTTTGTTCGTTAACTCTTTGCCTTTGATTATAACTGACTGAAGCCTGCCCTCTATTCACAACCGTTGCCGATGCCCGCCGCGGCGTGCAAATATTATAACTGACTGAAGCCTGCCCTCTATTCACAACTGCGGAAGTTATTCAGCATCACGCCGCCTCATTATAACTGACTGAAGCCTGCCCTCTATTCACAACGGCCACCAGCTCGTGTATGCCGCCGGCGGCATTATAACTGACTGAAGCCTGCCCTCTATTCACAACCAATAAGATCGAGGTCGCCTGCGGCGGTACATTATAACTGACTGAAGCCTGCCCTCTATTCACAACCAACAGTAGCCAACCATTCCATAGTTACGTATTATAACTGACTGAAGCCTGCCCTCTATTCACAACCAACAGTAGCCAACCATTCCATAGTTACGTATTATAACTGACTGAAGCCTGCCCTCTATTCACAACCTTCAAAGGTGTCGCACTGTCCATACAATAATTATAACTGACTGAAGCCTGCCCTCTATTCACAACGTAACTTCCACTGAGGCTGAGGCTGAAGCATTATAACTGACTGAAGCCTGCCCTCTATTCACAACGTTAATGCTGTCGACCTCCCTACCCTTCCCATTATAACTGACTGAAGCCTGCCCTCTATTCACAACTAATCTCATTTTTGCCGCTATGATAGCTAAATTATAACTGACTGAAGCCTGCCCTCTATTCACAACGGTCTTACTCTTGGAAAGTGCGCGGTGATTATTATAACTGACTGAAGCCTGCCCTCTATTCACAACATGAGCGGGCAACGAGAAAAATAACATCAAATTATAACTGACTGAAGCCTGCCCTCTATTCACAACGTTGAAGGTCTTGTCGCTAAGAGTGGCAAGATTATAACTGACTGAAGCCTGCCCTCTATTCACAACTTTTGCCGTGCGGCCCGCGACCTGCGGCCAATTATAACTGACTGAAGCCTGCCCTCTATTCACAACGGCGAGGCTGTCGTTGAAGAAATGCAACGAATTATAACTGACTGAAGCCTGCCCTCTATTCACAACAATCGGCTTTGCGGGCAATTACACCCGCAAATTATAACTGACTGAAGCCTGCCCTCTATTCACAACAACTAACCAAGAAAGGTCGGTTATCTGAGAATTATAACTGACTGAAGCCTGCCCTCTATTCACAACTACAAAGTTAAAGTTTTCAGTGCCTTTGAAATTATAACTGACTGAAGCCTGCCCTCTATTCACAACAATCTGCGTGCGCTGGTCGATGCCGCGCTGATTATAACTGACTGAAGCCTGCCCTCTATTCACAACAGTCCGCGACAGGGATGTCGCGGAACCTGTATTATAACTGACTGAAGCCTGCCCTCTATTCACAACGCCTTGTGGCATGGCGATACATTGAGTTTCATTATAACTGACTGAAGCCTGCCCTCTATTCACAACCTGGCAGGATGTCGAGGCGTTGACTAGATAATTATAACTGACTGAAGCCTGCCCTCTATTCACAACCAACAATGCATTGAGTACTCAACAGCCGCAATTATAACTGACTGAAGCCTGCCCTCTATTCACAACGCCGATGGCTCCCTTACCGTTCGGAAAACGATTATAACTGACTGAAGCCTGCCCTCTATTCACAACAGAAACAGTCAAAGGCCCTTTAATTGTAAAATTATAACTGACTGAAGCCTGCCCTCTATTCACAACGTTGGCTACTGTTGGTATCTATATATTTACATTATAACTGACTGAAGCCTGCCCTCTATTCACAACCATCACGCCCATGCAATCATCAGATTCACGATTATAACTGACTGAAGCCTGCCCTCTATTCACAACAACGATTGCGATCAAAGCGACAGCAACTGTATTATAACTGACTGAAGCCTGCCCTCTATTCACAACGCCGAGCAAGACCATCTTCGATCGCATCGTATTATAACTGACTGAAGCCTGCCCTCTATTCACAACACACAAGCGACTTTAGTGTCGCACCAACACATTATAACTGACTGAAGCCTGCCCTCTATTCACAACAGGCGACTTGGTTATGTCTGATGCGCATGGATTATAACTGACTGAAGCCTGCCCTCTATTCACAACACTACCCGCGCTAGCCATCGCGGCCAAGTTATTATAACTGACTGAAGCCTGCCCTCTATTCACAACGCATATTTTAATGATGTCCCCCAGCATAAAATTATAACTGACTGAAGCCTGCCCTCTATTCACAACCGATAACATCAACATCATCATCGACAAAGTATTATAACTGACTGAAGCCTGCCCTCTATTCACAACGGTTAAGGTGTTTTCGTTGCTAAGAAGGTCATTATAACTGACTGAAGCCTGCCCTCTATTCACAACGTCGCGGTGTGTCTCTTCACACTGATTTTTATTATAACTGACTGAAGCCTGCCCTCTATTCACAACTCCATCTTGACCATGATATTGATCAGCGGAATTATAACTGACTGAAGCCTGCCCTCTATTCACAACAGCCGATATGATGTAAAAAGTCATTGTTGATTATAACTGACTGAAGCCTGCCCTCTATTCACAACCCTAGTCGATTGGACTTCAACCACAGCTATATTATAACTGACTGAAGCCTGCCCTCTATTCACAACCGGCCTAGTCGATTGGACTTCAACCACAGCATTATAACTGACTGAAGCCTGCCCTCTATTCACAACAGTAATGGCGGCATCAAGAGCGGCATGAGATTATAACTGACTGAAGCCTGCCCTCTATTCACAACTCGTCAGGCGTTGCGGCTACCCTATCCAAAATTATAACTGACTGAAGCCTGCCCTCTATTCACAACTTAAAACAAGCCGGGGATTTTGATGCCCTGATTATAACTGACTGAAGCCTGCCCTCTATTCACAACTCAACTGGAGACCTCGAACAACGCTGATTCATTATAACTGACTGAAGCCTGCCCTCTATTCACAACAACAACGAAGCTCGAACTCTGCGTTGATAAATTATAACTGACTGAAGCCTGCCCTCTATTCACAACACATATTTACAAACGGATCGTAGTGTCGTTATTATAACTGACTGAAGCCTGCCCTCTATTCACAACCCTGCCCGCGCCGGATTAGCGCGGCTGGTCATTATAACTGACTGAAGCCTGCCCTCTATTCACAACAGTTGCCGAGCGGTTGATACACAGCCGCGGATTATAACTGACTGAAGCCTGCCCTCTATTCACAACTGACTTGGTTGTGAGTAAGGGGTTAAACAGATTATAACTGACTGAAGCCTGCCCTCTATTCACAACGCCAGACATCGAGGTGTTGATGATTGATTGATTATAACTGACTGAAGCCTGCCCTCTATTCACAACCAATTGGGTTTCTAATACGTTCCCAAATTGATTATAACTGACTGAAGCCTGCCCTCTATTCACAACAAGATTTACTGCCATAAGAAATCTGCACTTATTATAACTGACTGAAGCCTGCCCTCTATTCACAACTACCAAGAGTAAGACCCACGCAGGCTAACCATTATAACTGACTGAAGCCTGCCCTCTATTCACAACTCGATTGGATCTGCATAGCATCAAGACGACATTATAACTGACTGAAGCCTGCCCTCTATTCACAACAAGACGACCCAGGGTCCAACAGGATCGCCTATTATAACTGACTGAAGCCTGCCCTCTATTCACAACGGCTTCCGGTAACGAAGAAAGAGCCTTAAAATTATAACTGACTGAAGCCTGCCCTCTATTCACAACCAGCGGGCAATAAAGCAATTTGCGAAACAGATTATAACTGACTGAAGCCTGCCCTCTATTCACAACGCGCGGCGGCACGGTGGTATTAAAAATTTAATTATAACTGACTGAAGCCTGCCCTCTATTCACAACTCGGGGTGCGACCGGTGCGCCCAGGCTCGAATTATAACTGACTGAAGCCTGCCCTCTATTCACAACACTAAGACATCTGTCGTCTGTTTTTTCAGCATTATAACTGACTGAAGCCTGCCCTCTATTCACAACACTCATAATCACCGCGCCTTGTGCGATTGCATTATAACTGACTGAAGCCTGCCCTCTATTCACAACAAAGTGTAACAGTGTTAGATGTTATCAGTGATTATAACTGACTGAAGCCTGCCCTCTATTCACAACGCTGGACGATGAGCCCGCCCCGGCGGCTGATTATAACTGACTGAAGCCTGCCCTCTATTCACAACGCGAAAAATGTCAGGGCAGATGATTTTGCGATTATAACTGACTGAAGCCTGCCCTCTATTCACAACTCCGCGCCCGTATCAGCAAATATCGCCGCGATTATAACTGACTGAAGCCTGCCCTCTATTCACAACAGCACAGCTAGCCACCACCACCGGTGATTAATTATAACTGACTGAAGCCTGCCCTCTATTCACAACGGGCGACAGCTTATACACAATAGACTTACGATTATAACTGACTGAAGCCTGCCCTCTATTCACAACAGAATTCCAGGCAACCAAACCCCAGATCGATTATAACTGACTGAAGCCTGCCCTCTATTCACAACTCATCTGTGATCGTGCTTGCGGTATATCGTATTATAACTGACTGAAGCCTGCCCTCTATTCACAACTCGCCAAACCAGCGCGTTTTGCCGTGCGGCATTATAACTGACTGAAGCCTGCCCTCTATTCACAACTTTGCGTCACCGGCAGGCAGGCCATTCTTCATTATAACTGACTGAAGCCTGCCCTCTATTCACAACCGCGCTGGGGCGGGTCTTGTTGCTGGTCTGATTATAACTGACTGAAGCCTGCCCTCTATTCACAACAACGATTACGATCAAAGCGACAGCAACTGTATTATAACTGACTGAAGCCTGCCCTCTATTCACAACCGCCGGACTAGCCGAAGTCAACGACACTGCATTATAACTGACTGAAGCCTGCCCTCTATTCACAACAGGCGACTTGGTTATGTCTGATGCGCATGGATTATAACTGACTGAAGCCTGCCCTCTATTCACAACCGCTTTCTGATCATCTTGATTTTTTCACATATTATAACTGACTGAAGCCTGCCCTCTATTCACAACTCAAACAGATTTGTATGCGCAGGCTTTAGGATTATAACTGACTGAAGCCTGCCCTCTATTCACAACCCCAACAACATAACCGCCTAATCCTAGCTGATTATAACTGACTGAAGCCTGCCCTCTATTCACAACCGATGGCGCGCTGGCTAAAGGGCATCGCTGATTATAACTGACTGAAGCCTGCCCTCTATTCACAACGAGCGCGGGCACCGGCATAGCCAGCCCGCATTATAACTGACTGAAGCCTGCCCTCTATTCACAACGAGCGCGGGCACCGGCATAGCCAGCCCGCTATTATAACTGACTGAAGCCTGCCCTCTATTCACAACCAATCTTTGCGGAGAGACGACCTCTAAATCATTATAACTGACTGAAGCCTGCCCTCTATTCACAACTTTTGCCGTGCGGCCCGCGACCAGCGGCCAATTATAACTGACTGAAGCCTGCCCTCTATTCACAACGATCGGCGCGGGATAACGCAAGATCGTACAATTATAACTGACTGAAGCCTGCCCTCTATTCACAACCATCGGCGATGATGAGGCGGAGATTAGCCGATTATAACTGACTGAAGCCTGCCCTCTATTCACAACGGACTTTGCGATAAGGCCGAGGCCTGCGAGATTATAACTGACTGAAGCCTGCCCTCTATTCACAACTCAAACAGATTTGTATGCGCAGGCTTTAGGATTATAACTGACTGAAGCCTGCCCTCTATTCACAACGCCGAGCGGGCCGGGAGATGTTCAAAATGAATTATAACTGACTGAAGCCTGCCCTCTATTCACAACCAGCAAATCGACTATCAAATCACCAAAGGCATTATAACTGACTGAAGCCTGCCCTCTATTCACAACAAAAGTGCACCCGCGCCGGACTTTGCGATAATTATAACTGACTGAAGCCTGCCCTCTATTCACAACTGGCATCGGGGTTAGTTCGCCTGCGGCGAAATTATAACTGACTGAAGCCTGCCCTCTATTCACAACTTGATCAGATAATCTTTGATGCTGAAGAGTATTATAACTGACTGAAGCCTGCCCTCTATTCACAACGATTGGCCGCGCGGCCAGTCATCGCTTTGTATTATAACTGACTGAAGCCTGCCCTCTATTCACAACTCAAACAGATTTGTATGCGCAGGCTTTAGGATTATAACTGACTGAAGCCTGCCCTCTATTCACAACGCCGAGCGGGCCGGGAGATGTTCAAAATGAATTATAACTGACTGAAGCCTGCCCTCTATTCACAACCAGCAAATCGACTATCAAATCACCAAAGGCATTATAACTGACTGAAGCCTGCCCTCTATTCACAACAAAAGTGCACCCGCGCCGGACTTTGCGATAATTATAACTGACTGAAGCCTGCCCTCTATTCACAACTGGCATCGGGGTTAGTTCGCCTGCGGCGAAATTATAACTGACTGAAGCCTGCCCTCTATTCACAACTTGATCAGATAATCTTTGATGCTGAAGAGTATTATAACTGACTGAAGCCTGCCCTCTATTCACAACGATTGGCCGCGCGGCCAGTCATCGCTTTGTATTATAACTGACTGAAGCCTGCCCTCTATTCACAACGACTCACCTGCGGGCGGCGGCCGGGGATATATTATAACTGACTGAAGCCTGCCCTCTATTCACAACGCAATCGAACAGGCGTTAAAACCAGTGCAAATTATAACTGACTGAAGCCTGCCCTCTATTCACAACCGGCGGTGGTGTCATTAAATGCGGTATCAGATTATAACTGACTGAAGCCTGCCCTCTATTCACAACCGCCGGACTAGCCGAAGTCAACGACACTGCATTATAACTGACTGAAGCCTGCCCTCTATTCACAACTCGGAGCGACGCATGGCCGCATGGCCGAGCATTATAACTGACTGAAGCCTGCCCTCTATTCACAACACTAATATAGTTGATTTGACCAGCGAATTTATTATAACTGACTGAAGCCTGCCCTCTATTCACAACATTCTGATCGTTGATGAAGCGCAGTTTCTGATTATAACTGACTGAAGCCTGCCCTCTATTCACAACATTCTGATCGTTGATGAAGCGCAGTTTCTGATTATAACTGACTGAAGCCTGCCCTCTATTCACAACCGGCGCGGCGACCGGCAGAGCCGCGGGCGCATTATAACTGACTGAAGCCTGCCCTCTATTCACAACCACCCGGGTACTTATAATAGTGCTTTGTTTATTATAACTGACTGAAGCCTGCCCTCTATTCACAACAGATGTGCCCAAATCAAATAATGCATCGCGATTATAACTGACTGAAGCCTGCCCTCTATTCACAACGTTCTGATGGTGCGGCTCGCAAGGCCTTTAATTATAACTGACTGAAGCCTGCCCTCTATTCACAACGACTGCTGAGGCGGAGCTGAATAGCATTCGATTATAACTGACTGAAGCCTGCCCTCTATTCACAACGCCGCACCGATAACAACTGCCTCTATTACAATTATAACTGACTGAAGCCTGCCCTCTATTCACAACAGATATTGCCGAAGCCATGCTCTATCTATAATTATAACTGACTGAAGCCTGCCCTCTATTCACAACCATCGGCAACGTCTACTATCAATCTTTCAAATTATAACTGACTGAAGCCTGCCCTCTATTCACAACGTCAAATAAACGCGTTTTTTGTTTATTTGAATTATAACTGACTGAAGCCTGCCCTCTATTCACAACATAATGAATAACACTTACATCACTAGCGATATTATAACTGACTGAAGCCTGCCCTCTATTCACAACCATCAAGGAAGAGGCCAGCAAACGAAACGCATTATAACTGACTGAAGCCTGCCCTCTATTCACAACTATCTGCTAATGCTCGTGCTCGCGATCGCGATTATAACTGACTGAAGCCTGCCCTCTATTCACAACTAGGTGCGGAATGTGTTTGATAAATTTGTAATTATAACTGACTGAAGCCTGCCCTCTATTCACAACCAAGGTATCGAGGGGGTGTTCCCCTCCCTGATTATAACTGACTGAAGCCTGCCCTCTATTCACAACACTCTCCGCCCAGGCCTCGTTAAAACTCAAATTATAACTGACTGAAGCCTGCCCTCTATTCACAACTTGCGCATCATCGACCGGCTCGTCGATCATATTATAACTGACTGAAGCCTGCCCTCTATTCACAACGATCGCGCCAGTCATAACGCACCGGCGACCATTATAACTGACTGAAGCCTGCCCTCTATTCACAACGGCGGGGATTAGATAAAGATGCTGATGATGATTATAACTGACTGAAGCCTGCCCTCTATTCACAACCAGCAAATCGACTATCAAATCACCAAAGGCATTATAACTGACTGAAGCCTGCCCTCTATTCACAACCACTGTCAAGCCAGAACCTTCTCTGATATTATTATAACTGACTGAAGCCTGCCCTCTATTCACAACGTTTGCGCATTGCTCGTGGCATTCGCCGCGATTATAACTGACTGAAGCCTGCCCTCTATTCACAACTCAACCACGCGCCGTTGCGCCGCGATTTTGATTATAACTGACTGAAGCCTGCCCTCTATTCACAACTAGGGGTAGAAGTCACCGATCGACTCCTTGATTATAACTGACTGAAGCCTGCCCTCTATTCACAACTATGGGCACGATGCTCCGCGCCCTGGCTAAATTATAACTGACTGAAGCCTGCCCTCTATTCACAACTTTGGATCGCGCGGTTCGACACACCCACCGATTATAACTGACTGAAGCCTGCCCTCTATTCACAACGCTCAACCGCGCATCGACTGCTGAGGCGGAATTATAACTGACTGAAGCCTGCCCTCTATTCACAACTTATTTGATGAGGTAAAGATAGCTTATCAAATTATAACTGACTGAAGCCTGCCCTCTATTCACAACTACGATCTGGCATACCCGCCCGCGCCGGATATTATAACTGACTGAAGCCTGCCCTCTATTCACAACGAGACTTGCGATCGGATCGATCGCAACGCGATTATAACTGACTGAAGCCTGCCCTCTATTCACAACTGCCGCCACGGCATGGCGGGATTGTCGCGAATTATAACTGACTGAAGCCTGCCCTCTATTCACAACACTAACTCATGTATCCCGCCCGATGCAAAATTATAACTGACTGAAGCCTGCCCTCTATTCACAACGCGCGGCGGCACGGCGGCATTAAAAATCTAATTATAACTGACTGAAGCCTGCCCTCTATTCACAACCGGCGCGGTGGTGCCCAAAGCCGATCTCGAATTATAACTGACTGAAGCCTGCCCTCTATTCACAACTGGCGCAGACTTTGACAGATAGCCTTGTTCATTATAACTGACTGAAGCCTGCCCTCTATTCACAACTCCTTTACACTGATAACATCTAACACTGTTATTATAACTGACTGAAGCCTGCCCTCTATTCACAACTTTTGTTACAGGCGCATCTGCATCGCTAGCATTATAACTGACTGAAGCCTGCCCTCTATTCACAACTACCGGATAAATCCAACTGCGGCGACCAGTATTATAACTGACTGAAGCCTGCCCTCTATTCACAACGGAATACTTCAGCATAAAATCGTTTTATCAATTATAACTGACTGAAGCCTGCCCTCTATTCACAACTTGTTCAAAATGAGCTGAGGTACAAAAAAGATTATAACTGACTGAAGCCTGCCCTCTATTCACAACAGTTCCCAAGGTAAGACCCACGCAGGCTAATTATAACTGACTGAAGCCTGCCCTCTATTCACAACCGGATGCGGCCGTTCAGCAACAGCTCTTGAATTATAACTGACTGAAGCCTGCCCTCTATTCACAACTTAAAAAGTTATGCGGGTATTTCCAGGTGAATTATAACTGACTGAAGCCTGCCCTCTATTCACAACCAACAAGATCGAGGTTGCCTGCGGCGGTACATTATAACTGACTGAAGCCTGCCCTCTATTCACAACTAATATCCAATAATGACACGAAACAAGTTTATTATAACTGACTGAAGCCTGCCCTCTATTCACAACTACTAATCGCTTGGCCAGAAACCTGTGCATATTATAACTGACTGAAGCCTGCCCTCTATTCACAACCTTCATCGCGTAGTTAATGACTGCATCCTGATTATAACTGACTGAAGCCTGCCCTCTATTCACAACACATACTATTGCTTATTATAAGTGTATGTAATTATAACTGACTGAAGCCTGCCCTCTATTCACAACCATCGGCACAGATAGCAAAACCAAACTGATATTATAACTGACTGAAGCCTGCCCTCTATTCACAACTGTTATCGGTGCGGCGGTGCCGCGCGATTGATTATAACTGACTGAAGCCTGCCCTCTATTCACAACCTACTAATCGCTTGGCCAGAAGCCTGTGCAATTATAACTGACTGAAGCCTGCCCTCTATTCACAACGCTAGAGGCGTTGCGGCTTTAGCTTGTGTTATTATAACTGACTGAAGCCTGCCCTCTATTCACAACGCCCTTTTAGAGTTAACCTCATTATTCCCAATTATAACTGACTGAAGCCTGCCCTCTATTCACAACATGAGCAACGTCTACATCACCAGCGATGATATTATAACTGACTGAAGCCTGCCCTCTATTCACAACACATATTTACAAACGGATCGTAGTGTCGTTATTATAACTGACTGAAGCCTGCCCTCTATTCACAACCTCGACAGGCTTCGCACCAGGGTTTGATTGATTATAACTGACTGAAGCCTGCCCTCTATTCACAACAGATGATTGTATCAGTTAGTGTATCATATTATTATAACTGACTGAAGCCTGCCCTCTATTCACAACAGTTCCAAGAGTGAGACCGACACAAGCTAAATTATAACTGACTGAAGCCTGCCCTCTATTCACAACAGCTTTGTGGTGCCTGTCATGCGAAAGCTTATTATAACTGACTGAAGCCTGCCCTCTATTCACAACCATAGGTTGGACTATTGATACAAATTTTAATTATAACTGACTGAAGCCTGCCCTCTATTCACAACAGGAAAATCGTGGATACAACGTAATTGGCGATTATAACTGACTGAAGCCTGCCCTCTATTCACAACAAGAATCTTAAGCTCGACCATACTAAGATAATTATAACTGACTGAAGCCTGCCCTCTATTCACAACAATAGCGGCACAAGTTCCAAGAGTGAGACCATTATAACTGACTGAAGCCTGCCCTCTATTCACAACTCAAGCAATCAACAACCTGCGGTTTACTCGATTATAACTGACTGAAGCCTGCCCTCTATTCACAACATTGTATCAAAATCACTAAAGCCCGAAGCCATTATAACTGACTGAAGCCTGCCCTCTATTCACAACCTATAGAGGCTTGCTCAACCCAACTATTTAATTATAACTGACTGAAGCCTGCCCTCTATTCACAACTTCTCGAGCTCACTCCTTTCGCTGTTCACGATTATAACTGACTGAAGCCTGCCCTCTATTCACAACAAGTGCGATCGCCGCCGATGGTTTCATACGATTATAACTGACTGAAGCCTGCCCTCTATTCACAACCCCTGCCTGGACAGGGACAACTCCATAAGAATTATAACTGACTGAAGCCTGCCCTCTATTCACAACTCGACTACGCGGCGTTGTGCCGCGATTTTGATTATAACTGACTGAAGCCTGCCCTCTATTCACAACCTTTACTGCAATGCTTGAGATGTCGATCGGATTATAACTGACTGAAGTCTGCCCTCTATTCACAACTTTTTGGTAAACCTAACTATATGCCTTTTGATTATAACTGACTGAAGCCTGCCCTCTATTCACAACACGTCACAACGCGCCTGCATTTATTAATCGATTATAACTGACTGAAGCCTGCCCTCTATTCACAACTAGTTACAAAAGCTCCTACTGAAGAAGGAGATTATAACTGACTGAAGCCTGCCCTCTATTCACAACTCCGCGAGGCGTGGCCGTGCAGTTACCTGTATTATAACTGACTGAAGCCTGCCCTCTATTCACAACCTATCCAAGTCAGCTACTTCAAACACTTCAATTATAACTGACTGAAGCCTGCCCTCTATTCACAACTTCATTGTGCAATGCAAGAACCTGTTGCTTATTATAACTGACTGAAGCCTGCCCTCTATTCACAACCCCCAGATAACCGATCCAGTTTTAAAAGGAATTATAACTGACTGAAGCCTGCCCTCTATTCACAACTCGTACTGACTTGACGCCTGAGGATTTACGATTATAACTGACTGAAGCCTGCCCTCTATTCACAACAAGAACCTTAAGCTCGACCATACCAAGATAATTATAACTGACTGAAGCCTGCCCTCTATTCACAACTCTTATCGTCAATGAACCCTAAGTTATCGAATTATAACTGACTGAAGCCTGCCCTCTATTCACAACAGGCAAAATGGCGAAAGGGTGAGACAATTCATTATAACTGACTGAAGCCTGCCCTCTATTCACAACCTTTACCATTGTTAGCGTTATGGTCACATGATTATAACTGACTGAAGCCTGCCCTCTATTCACAACGGCAGTCCACAAAACCCCATTACAGCGATCATTATAACTGACTGAAGCCTGCCCTCTATTCACAACCAGCCCGTGCGTTTCAAGCGCGAAAGATTTATTATAACTGACTGAAGCCTGCCCTCTATTCACAACATTTCAATATTACGTTGAACTGGTTTCAAAATTATAACTGACTGAAGCCTGCCCTCTATTCACAACGCGCCTGGCCGCCGACCGCGCGGCGACTGAATTATAACTGACTGAAGCCTGCCCTCTATTCACAACCAGCATGTCGCGGGTCTTGCCCGCCGCTCGATTATAACTGACTGAAGCCTGCCCTCTATTCACAACTGAAGCGAGAGGGTGCGTTGTTCAAAATGAATTATAACTGACTGAAGCCTGCCCTCTATTCACAACTTGTAATGGGTATAGTGCTTGTTGTCATGGATTATAACTGACTGAAGCCTGCCCTCTATTCACAACGTATGCAAAGATACCCCGCGGCCTCTCTCTATTATAACTGACTGAAGCCTGCCCTCTATTCACAACTGCTTGATGACTACCCTGTCACCAGTTCGGATTATAACTAGGTGTCTAACGCCCAAAGTAGCGACGCATATTAGCGTGTCTAGCCCGAATGGTAGTGTTACCTTTGTTTGTTAAGTGCTATTCGATAATAAATTACTCTAAAAATATGGGAATTATATACTTGACTCCAGCTTCACTACAAAATACAAACACAATGATTTGTTAGTTTTTTCAAGTAACAAGCTCACCATGCTCACCTGTTACCTTATGCAATTTTTCAATTGCACTCCATTTTGGGTTAAACCATCTTTTCTTGTCTTTCGTTTGCACGCAACGACAATAAAAAGGTTTTTATCGGTTTTTTATCTTTGTTGAATACTGCAATATCAAGCGGATACTCTTTTTTGGTATCAGATGGCCTTACTTTTACACGCCACTGTGGTCGTGTTTGTAATTGTTCTTTGGGGTATCCGTAATCTTCGACAAGTGTTTCGGAAAAGACTTGTACTGCTTCTACTTCTTCTGGCGTAGCTTTTACTTCTTCACCACTTATATAGTCTTTGATGTAACCTTCTCTCATTATCGTCCTGTATATCCGCATTCTATTTCCATTGCTTTGCTCATGCTAGCACCTCGCGATAGATAATCCGTTTACCTATCGCGTTGCTTATAAGTGATTCTATACGTTGATTGGTTGGTAACTTACATGGTCCGTTATTCAGTCTAAAAGTCACTTCGTTCACATAGCGATGTAAGTGTTTAGTGCTGGCATGATGCCATACCCCATACAGACCGCGTTTGAGTAAAGCCCAGACACTTTCAATGCTATTGGTATGAATGTTGTTTGAACCCACATATTCTCCCGTACTATGGGTTACCGTACCATGCTGATAAGCAGACTGTAAATGCTGATATGACCTGTGTTCATCTGTGTAAATGGTGGCACCATATTCCACTGAACAGCCAATCTCTTTGTGCAGGGTCGGTATATCAGTTGATGGGATAGGCTTAGCCCTTGTGCGGCCACCGTGCTCACGCATTCCGACCACTACCTGCTTGCCAGCTACGCCACGGCCTGTGCGGACTTTCTTGTGTTTGTGTTTGTTATGTTCCTTCCCACCGATATAGGTCTCATCAATCTCAACAATGCCAGAAAGTAAATTATCTGTATTATCGTTACAGGTTTCACGAATGCGAGCCTGCATAAACCAGGCGGTCTTTTGGGTTACTCCGATTTGTTTAGATAACTGCAAGCTAGATATGCCCTTGCGCGAGGTGACAGTTAAGTAAATAGCATATAGCCATTTATGTAGTGGAACATGAGAACGTTCAAAGATAGTGCCGGTTCTCACCGTAAACTCACTCTTGCAGTCCCGGCATAAGTAATATCCTGTCCGCTTTCCTTTGCGCGGGGTAATACGCTTAAATTCCCCACAATGAGGACAGGATATGTAATCTCCCCAGCGTTGTCCCTCAAAATACAATCTAGCGGCTTCAGCATCCGGAAACTGGCGAAATAACTCAAATGTGGATATGGTATTGTCTTTCATTGATGACCCTCCGTTTTATTGCATTTTTATGTTAGATTATATGGGTTATCTATTGGATTCAAGTATATAATTCCCAAAAATATAGATACAGCTAATAAGTATTACTGGCGCGGCAGCTACAACACCTATGAAATTAGAAGAATCCCCAGAATCTCCAATTAGTGCAAATATGATTAGTAGTAGCAATGATAGTAATAAGGTAACTACCGATAACCAGTGATATCTAAAATAATTAACCCACGTCATCAACCACAGAGTAATAAGCGCAATAAAAGCTGATATTTCAAATAACAATAAGTCACTAAAAGCTAAATGACTGACTGACCCTTGAAGTATAAATAAGGCATCAGGATTGTTTAAATCTGATGTAAAGAATGAAACGAAGGAAAGCAAATATAAAGACCAAAAACTATATGAAAATAAAATGACTGATACAATCAGTTTAACTATGAGGATCATAAATTTTGCCGCACCATAATTGACCGCATAATAAATTAGACCGCCAGCCAAACCACTGTACATACATAGTTTGTGTAGCATTGTTATCGACACCATACTATGGAAGTTATTAGTGCGTGTAATCGGATAAAATGGTTCAACATCGGTGTGCATGATGCTGTCTAAGAAGACGTGGCTAAAACTGCCGATGAATGCACTTAAAAATGAAACCCACCATGCAATATTAATAGGTTGGTCTTTGTATAGACCTAAAATTTTAAGCCCAAGTTCTGATAAGTATTTGCCTGTCAGTGCCGATATAATAGCAATTATAAACGCACCAACATAAGTATGCGTAAAACCATGAAGATGCCCTTCTCCTGTAATCATTATAATCAAAGGCTGGATATCCATTACAATTTGAGTCCAGCCAAATATCATTAAACTAAAGCTACCTTGTAAGATTGCTTTAATTAAGATGCCTGGACCCATGTGTACGGGGGTAAAGGGCATAATTCTCCTAAAAACCTAACGAGTCATCTGATTGTTATACGATTTTTTTGGGAATTATATACTTTACTCCAATAGATAACCCATATAATCTAACATAAAAATGCAATAAAAAGGAGGGTTATCAATGAAAGACAATACCATATCCACATTTGAGTTATTTCGCCGGTTTCCGGATGCTGAAGCCGCTAGATTGTATTTTGAGGGACAACGCGCTGGGGAGATTACATATCCTGTCCTCATTGTGGGGAATTTAAGCGTATTACCCCGCGCAAAGGAAAGCGGACAGGATATTACTTATGCCGGGACTGCAAGAGTGAGTTTACAGTGAGAACCGGCACTATCTTTGAACGTTCTCATGTTCCACTACATAAATGGCTATATGCTATTTACTTAACTGTCACCTCGCGCAAGGGCATATCTAGCTTGCAGTTATCTAAACAAATCGGCGTAACCCAAAAGACCGCCTGGTTTATGCAGGCCCGCATTCGTGAATCCTGTAACGATAATACAGATAATTTACTTTCTGGCATTGTTGAGATTGATGAGACCTATATCGGTGGGAAGGAACATAACAAACACAAACACAAGAAAGCCCGCGCAGGCCGTGGCGTAGCTGGCAAGCAGGTAGTGGTCGGAATGCGTGAGCGCGGTGGCCGCACAAGGGCTAAGCCTATCCCATCAACTGATATACCGACCCTACACAAAGAGATTGGCTGTTCAGTGGAATATGGTGCCACCATTTACACAGATGAACACAGGTCATATCAGCATTTACAGTCTGCTTATCAGCATGGTACGGTAACCCATAGTGCGGGAGAATATGTGGGTTCAAACAACATTCATACCAATAGCATTGAAAGTGTCTGGGCTTTACTCAAACGCGGTCTGTATGGGGTATGGCCTCATGCCAGCACTAAACACTTACATCGCTATGTGAACGAAGTGACTTTTAGACTGAATAACGGACAATGTAAGTTACCAACCAATCAACGTATAGAATCACTTATAAGCAACGCGATAGGTAAACGGATTACCTATCGCGAGGTGCTAGCATGAGCAAAGCAATGGAAATAGAATGCGGATATACAGGACGATAATGAGAGAAGGTTACATCAAAGACTATATAAGTGGTGAAGAAGTAAAAGCTACGCCAGAAGAAGTAGAAGCAGTACAAGTCTTTTCCGAAACACTTGTCGAAGATTACGGATACCCCAAAGAACAATTACAAACACGACCACAGTGGCGTGTAAAAGTAAGGCCATCTGATACCAAAAAAGAGTATCCGCTTGATATTGCAGTATTCAACAAAGATAAAAAACCGATAAAAACCTTTTTATTGTCGTTGCGTGCAAACGAAAGACAAGAAAAGATGGTTTAACCCAAAATGGAGTGCAATTGAAAAATTGCATAAGGTAACAGGTGAGCATGGTGAGCTTGTTACTTGAAAAAACTAACAAATCATTGTGTTTGTATTTTGTAGTGAAGTTGGAGTCAAGTATATAATTCCCATTTTTTCTTGCGAAGGAACTCTTTTAACGCATCACCATTTGATAATAAAAAGCTGTTTTGCTTATTTTCTACAAGGTGGATACCCAGATCATCCACCAGATTAGGTAATTTCTTGTTGTCTATAGATGGAACCACTAAGAACAACTCAGTCTTAGCACTTCCATAGAAATGCTTATAACTTACCAGTTGTCCAATACCCTTGTATAATTGCCCTGAAAGAGAGCAAGATGTTTTCACCTCAAATATTGCAATAGCTCTATCTTTTTCGATAATTGCCACATCAATATTTTTGTTCTTAACTACCGAACGTCCTTGTTTCAGGCCGATTTTCTCTAGCTGTTTTTGCAACTCATTGCAGATTGGGCCATGAAGGTATTCATACTCAGTTTCCGCCTCAATGCTACTCTTGGTTTTTTTACCTTCATATTCCAAACTGTTATTCCAGACAGGCGTTATTAATGGCACGCCGCCATTATCTGATTGCTTATACTTTTCTTTTAGGTCATTAACCGATGATACAAAACTTGCAATCTGGTTTCCTATATCCGGGGATGTTAAAGCGGCAATTGGAATGATAGGATTGGTTTGCTCACCATCACTAACATCAATCAACCATTTGTCAAAGTACGAATGAGCAAACTCTTTTTTTATCCTTTTCCCGGCAGTGAAAATCCCTCGGCTACAGAGCCAAATATCCTTTCCTTTTTTTACATATACGCCAGATGTGTTGCGATCCGGTGTGAGCGGAATATTTATTTCAACATCTGGAGAAAGAGTGGACTTATCCAGCGAAAAGGTAAATAAATGTGGGACTCTATTGTTCCATTGACCCTCGGGTATGCCTATCCTTAAAGTTCCCTCGCTCGTCTTCAGTTTGTAGGTTTCTATATCAACTTTTTCGCCACTTGGAAATGACCATTGACGTTTTTCATTACCGGAAGAGGCATCTTTAATGCGTTTTCTAAATTGCTTGATAGCGGCTTGAATGTCATTTTCTTGTGTAATTACGTGTGGCATATTGATGTCTCCTGTTCTTGTATAACAACCAAATTCACCAGCGGCGTTAGCTGCGGCTAGATTTTTAAATTTTTCTGACTAATTCTAACTATAGATTATGTAGCATAACTATATGTTAGTCAACCACATTGACAAACAAAATTAGTTTCAAGGATTATGTAGCGCTTTGACTACCCTCGCCCTTTATCCCTGGCACAGCCACCAAACCCAAATAGGCGTTTTTTGTTTTGGCAGGATACGTTTATTCCTCTTTTATATGTCGCTAATCATGTTTTAACGACATATACTTACAGAATAAAAAATACCTGAACAAGCGTTGGTCGCCATTGCGGCAATCTCTGATCTAATGGTAGCCACATCAACCTTATTGTAATGATAATATTATGAATTTTTTACTCACAATTTTCACCGGTCGCCGAGTTGTCAACAGGCTATTGACGGGGCTTTTTTATGCGTTGTCGGCATTGCGGCAAACGCCGACAAGCCCGATTTTTCACTGGCCAACAGTTATCAACCCAACATGGATGCGGTATTGACCGATTATTGGTTGAGCGAAAAATATGATGGTGCACGCGCTTTGTGGAATGGCACGGCACTGATTTCCCGTGGTGGCAAAGTCTATGCTGTGGGGGGACATGTGAATTGATCATGTGGAATGAGGCGGAATGAGGTGACATGGGATGGAATGGAAAGGCTTTTATAGCAAGGGTTTAAGAAGCCGATAGAAGCCGCAACGAAGGGCGAAAATAGTCGATTTAAGCCGCCGCGAGACAACTGAATTGATCACTGTTAGCTTAATCAGCGAATAAGGCCGTATAATCAAGCACTTAAGCCTGTGCTAAGTGCGAAAAAGGTGGGTACAAAGTAGTGCGGATTTAAAAAATAGCCGATTTTTGCGGGTTCAGGGACAACTGAATTGATCATCGCGGCGGAGCATCTTTAGGCGCATTTAAGTTATTGAAAAGTAAGCACTTTATGCGTTTAATAGCGCTCTAAAATGTATAAAAAGGGCGTTTAAAGCGGTGCGGTGGTTAATAATTAACCTAATAAAGCGCACCACTTTAATAAATCATTGTTTTTATTGATTAAAAAGCATAGAAACAACAGAAAATCAGGGATATTGCCTGTGGATAACTTTGTAAAGGTGGGAACATTTTTGGGGCGATTGGATGTTTCAAGGCTGTGGTTAAAAAGTAACCAGA
Source organism: uncultured Gammaproteobacteria bacterium (assembly GCA_951812995.1). Taxonomy (GTDB): domain Bacteria; phylum Pseudomonadota; class Gammaproteobacteria; order Eutrophobiales; family Eutrophobiaceae; genus UBA7359. The sequence continues at coordinate 392,782 of CATOTD010000003.1, forward strand.
CAATGCAAATTATCAAACATACATATCTTGCCCTGATTTATCAAAAACGACCGACCCCATTTATACTGAAAATCCAGTGCCGGACACCGGCACCTTGCAGGAAAACTACACCGGAAATAACAACTATCCGGTTGATGAAATTGAGACGGGGATACCGTCATTTTTAGGCAATCCATAAGCCTTAAAATCAGGACAAAAATCACCCTCAAAAAGGCCGCCAAAATCGACCCAAATATTGGGCTTGATTTAACCCCAAATTAAGGGATGATTAAGGGGCACTTAAATACCCTTAAAAAGGCCTAAAAAAGACCCAAAAAATGACCACCAAAATCAACCAAATATCAGCCCTATCTGTGTATAACTCTATGGATAAGTACCTAAAAAAGAGTAATCAATTCAGATGTCCCGAATGATCAATTCAGATGTCCCCGTACAACTTCCGCCATCTGATTTTCCACGAGCGACGACAGGCCACAGCCTGACTCCGCCAAAATTCCGGAAATACCCGACCTGGCGGACCCAAACAGCGCAACACAGCCTCAAATACCACCGATCTTGACCTTCACACCCGCTATGCGGGTGACAACGACTAGTGCTCGCGTCAAAACCCATCCAGAATCAGCGTTGTTCGAGGTCTCCAGATTCTCAGTCTCTATGCCAAAGGCAATACCACCTGTGACATTGTCGCGCTGTTTCAGGAAATGTAGGGCGTGGCGGTCTCAACCAGTCTGCTCTCGCGCGTGACAGCAAAGGTGATTGCGTGGCAATCGGCCACTGGTGCTGATATACCCCAGCGCATACCTTGACTGCATAGTCGTTAAAATCCGCCAGGACAAGAAAGTCATCAACAAGGCTGTCTATCTGGCACTGGGCGTGAACCTGGACAGGCACAAAGCGCTTTTAGGGCTGTGGCTGTCAGAGCACGAAGGTGCCAAGTTCTGGCTCAATGTCTTGACCGAACTTCATAACCGCGGTGTACGAGACATCCTGATTGCCTGTGTTGACGGACTCAAGAGTTTTCCTGATCTCATCAATACCGTCTACCCGCAAACCCGCATCTAGCGATGCATTGTGCATAGGATCAGGCACGCGATGCAGTATGTTACCTGGAAGGACTACAAGGCGGTTGTAGTCGACTTGTAGCAAATCTACCAGTCAGCTACGGAGGCGGAAGCACTGTTGGTGCTTGATGTCTTTGGTGACGAATGGGATGCCAAATACCCTAAGACCAGCCGTTCCTGGCAGAGTCATTGGCAGAACCTCAACACCCTGTTTGATTACCCGCAGGACTTGCGCAAGGCAATCTATACCACCAACGCCATTGCATCGCTCAACAGCGTCATCAGGAAAGCCATCAAAAAACGTAAGTTGTTCCCAACCGATGACGCTACCAGAAAGGTGAGCTATCTGGCCATTCAAGATGCATCAAAGCAGTGGACTATGTCGATTAAATATTGGAAACCAGCGATGAATCGCTTTATGATCGAATTCGAAGACCGACTAAAGGACTTCGTTTAACCAACGGCAGTTACACAGTTTTTGGTAAAGGCTCATAGGCATCGGTTATTATCTTATTTTATTATTATACTTTTGAAGTTAAACATATAATTTCTATAAAAAAATTAACCTTGTGATACTTACGCCGTTAATTCTTTATAGGTAAGTGTTTTGCCAGTCATTCGACTAAATAACTATCCAATCTTTCCTGCGTATCTCGTTCACAAGATCCTTTATTCAATCGGAAAAAAAACTCGTCCACATAAGCCTGGCAATGTTTTCTGCTCCAGTTATGATAAATTCCATTATAGCCACGCTTTAACACAGCCCAGACGCTTTCAATACCATTTGTATGTGCCATACCATTTACAAATTCCTTTGCACTGTGATTAACAGTACCATGCTGATAATCCCTCTCAAAACCTGAATATCCTTTATGCTCATCAGTATATAAATGGCTTTCAGCGGTGATATTTTATGAATTGTAGATTGCAGGGTATGCTTATCAGTATTATTTATCGGCATTGTCTTGACATGACCACCGCGTACTTTCATGCCCATGACCGCATATTTACCAACCGTCCCACGTCCTGCTTTTAGCTTTTTGTTTGCGTGTTTATTGGATTCCTTGCCACCAAGGTAGGTTTTATCAATTTCAATGTGTCCACTCAATACTTCAAGGTCTTCACCACAAACTAATCGTAATCGATGCAACATGTACCAAGCAGTTCTTTGTTGTATTCCAAGTTCTTTAGATAATTGTAAAGAGAAGACACCTTTCTGTGAAGTCATGAGTGTGTAAGAAGTATAAATCCACTTGCGGGAATCTACTTTGCTACGTTCCATTGGGGTATTAGTAAAAACATTGAAATATCCACGACAATTACCGCACCAATAATCACTTGATTTTTTCTGCGGTGTGATTTTTCCATTACATCCACATTTCGCACAAACAGGTTTATTGCCCCAACGTATTTTTTCAAAATACTGAATTGCATCAGTCTTGGTCTTGTATGTATTCATGATTTCATGCAGATTTAATACTTTTGCCCTATTTTTTGTCTCATTAATTTAATCTATGGAACATCTAATCAATTAAGGATTTTCAAGCAAGTGGGCATCACTGTGCTCGATAGTAGCGAGCATTGAACGTTTTGCTCATTACGCTCTTTCATTTCTCTTGTCCCGGCCTACTGGTTTTCAGCTATCGCCCCTATTCCAGGCGTACTAAGCCACTGATAGCCGTAATAATTGTTTCTTTGATAGCATAAGATTAATCAGGGCACAGTGGGCAAACAGGTGGTCCGCATTCTTGCCTGGCCCTTTGAATCTGACTTTGGTAAATCCATATTGTCGCTGCATGATATGAAAGACATGCTCAACCTTGGCACGGACTTTGGATTTGTGCCGGTTTTTAGCCTTGTCCTGTTCGGTCAGTTTGCGGTGACGTGAGCCTTTGACCTGGGTGTAGTCTTTTACCTTGGGGTCATTATCCTTGAGTACGGATTGCTGACCCGCATAGGCACTATCTCCCCAAAGACGGGTCTCTTCTCCATGCAGTAGGTCTCCAAGTACCTGTGAGTCGTGGACATGGGCTGGTGTGGCAGCAACAGAGTGTATCAGTTTGGTTTTGCTATCCACACCGATGTGTGCCTTCATGCCAAAGTACCATGGCTTGCCTTGTTTGGTCTGATGCCTATCAGGGTCACGGGTTTTGCTTTTGTTCTTGGTGGCGGTAGGCGCATTGATGATGGTCGCATCAACAATAGTGCCTTTGGATACTTTCATGCCGTTTTCCTCCAGATAGACGGCAACAGCATCAAACAGGGCAACTCCGAGGTTGTTCTCCTCCAGTAGATGACGGCATTGACAGCGGGTGGTTGCATCTGGCATGCGTTCCTGACCTAAGTCTATCTGGGCAAAGCACCGCATGGCTGGTGTGTCATATAAAGCCGCTTCTGTGGCAGGATCAGATAAGGCAAACCAGTGTTGCAGGAAGTAGATTCTCAGCATGCGTTCCATGCCCACCGGACGGCGACCAGCACCCCGGGGGTTGGGGTAATGAGGCTCAATTACTGCAGTCAGCACTTTCCAGGGAATGAGCTGATTCATCTCTTCGAGAAATATCTCTTTGCGTGTCTGCTTGCGGTATTTCTCGAATCCAGATACTGCCAAGCTTTTTTGTTGCATCTTTTGACCCTCCACTTAAAACATTGCGGTATTATCGCATATTATGGAATTAATCAGAGGTTCCTTATAATTTAACATGGATATAATGAAATAATCTGATTATTTTTAAAGATTTGTCAAGTTTCGTGCTGATATTTATTATTGTAATCTTGTCAAGTTAAATACATGATTCCCTAAATAATGAAGCGGGGGTAAGTTTCACTTTCTTTAAATCCAGAGATATTGTGCCCAGAGATATTGTGCGTCACCCACTGGTGGCTCGAATCCTGGATGCTTATGACAAACATGAGCAAGAACAGTTTAATAGAAATGCTTAAGCATTGACTAAAATATGTAAAATGATAGATATACAAAATGCTTCTACTCTGACATCACTGCCCGCCGATGAATTGCTCATCAAATGGGCAAAACAGGCACTTGATGAGCAATACTTGAATGCGGAAATAACACTTCGTATCGTCGATACAGAAGAAGGCAGAAATTTAAACAAAAAATGGCGCAAAAAGGATTCAGCAACAAATGTACTGTCTTTCCCAATCAATGAAAAAATAGAGCAGGTGCCAAATCTTTTAGGGGATGTTGTTATATGTGCGCCTCTAGTAGAGCGGGAGGCAGTCGCACAGGGTAAGCGTCTTGAGGCACACTGGGCACATCTCATAATTCATGGTGTGTTGCATCTGCAAGATTATGACCATGTATCCGAGGCACAGGCTAATGTGATGGAAGCAAAAGAAATTCAAATTTTGAAAAAAATGGGCTATGCCAACCCATACCACAAAAGTTGCAATCATGCGTAACAAAGACACTACCCATTATAAAAAATGGTTGCAGAAATTCGCAAACTTATTCACTCAAAAACCCGGTGATCGTGATGCCTTGATTGAAATGCTAAGACATTCGCAACGTCTCAAACTACTTGATGCCGATGCCTTGTTGATGATTGAAGGGGCCTTACATGTCTCTGAGACACAGGTACGCGATATCATGATCCCACGTATACAAATGATTGTTATTGAAAACAATGCCGCACCAGAGGATATACTCTCGGTCGTTGTCGAATCGGGACATTCACGTTTTCCGGTTGTGGGTGATACGAATGATGAAATCGTTGGTATTTTATTGGCTAAAGATCTATTACATTATTACGCCAGTCCCGAGAAAAAGTTTGATATTAAAGACATGATGCGTACTACTGTCTTCATCCCGGAGAGCAAACGACTTAACGTATTATTGCGGGAATTTCGCACTAGTCGCAACCACATGGCGATAGTTATTGATGAATACACTGGCGTTGCAGGTCTGGTTACGATTGAAGATGTGATTGAAGAAATCATTGGGGAGATCGAAGATGAACATGACTTTGAAGAAGAAAGCAACATCAACAATCATAAAAATAATCGCTATACCGTTAAAGCATTAACGGCAATAGATGAATTTAATGAATATTTCAAGACAGATATAGATAACAGTAAATACGACACTGTTGGCGGTTTAATTATTAATGCCTTCGGACATTTGCCAAAGCGTGGTGAGACCATAGACTTTATGGGGTTTAATATCAAAGTATTACGGGCCGACAAACGACGTGTTATCTTGTTGCTTTTGACCCGTAAAAATAAGGAGCAAACTACTGATGACATGATCGAACAGGAATAAAATCACAAACTGTCGTGATGATGCTTTTACAAAATAAAGTATTAGTAAAAAGATTATGCACACTTGTCGCTGGTGGTTTTGTCCCTTTTGCATACTCTCCTTTTGACCTCTATCTTATAAGTATTATTACACTTAGCATCCTTTTTTATTGTTGGTCGAAAACGGATTTGGCACGCGAATCTTTTATCCTTGGTTATCTTTTTGGACTTGCCATGTTTGGCGTAGGTGTAAACTGGTTACACATCAGCATTAATTTATTTGGTGGGGTTAATATTATTGGTGCGCTGCTATTGACCTGTATATTTATCGCTTATCTCTCTTTGTACCCCGCCATCTGCGGCTATCTCTCAACTCGATTTTTTAAGCACTATCCGCTCATGGCATTACCCGCATTGTGGTTTATCACTGAATGGTGCCGAGGATGGGTCCTGACCGGTTTTCCCTGGCTCAATATAGGCACGAGTCAAGCCGACAGTATTTTGGCCAGCTTTGCCCCTGTCTTTGGTGATTATGGCATTACTTTTATTGTTTGTTTGGCGGCCGTAGCGTTGGCAATATTAATTGCGGGGAATATTAAGCAAAGAGTAGCGGGCAGTATTTTCATAATATTGATCACCACCTCTGCAATATTATTAAAGGATATAAACTGGACTAAAGATTTAGAAAAAGACATCAACATAGTTTTAGTTCAAGGCGCTATATCGCAGGAGCTTAAATGGAAACCTGAGCAACGACAAAATACCTATACGTTATATTCTAATTTGAGCAAGCCTTTCTGGTCATCAGATCTCATTATCTGGCCAGAAACTGCTATTCCTTCGCTATATCATCTTGCTGATGATTTTATAGATCGCATCATGAGCGATAAACAAAATGCCAACGCGCTATTTATGAGTGGTATTGCTTACAAAGAGCCTGTTTCTAATAAGTATTTCAATAGTGTTTTATTGATTGATAATAAACACCGTTTTTATCATAAACATCATCTCGTCCCTTTTGGTGAATACTTACCGTTCAAATCTGTGTTAGGCCAGGTATTACGTTTTCTTAAAATACCCATGTCTGATTTTTCACCTGGCGAACCTGATCAAAAACTGTTTGAATCTGATAAGGGTATACTCGGTATGAGTATCTGCTATGAAGACGCTTATGGCTCAGAAATTAGAAAGGCATTACCTGATGCCAATATTTTAATTAATGTTAGTAATGATGCCTGGTTTGGTGATTCATTGGCCCCACACCAACACCTGCAAATCGCCCGAATGAGGGCATTGGAAAATGGTCGATATCTACTACGTTCTACCAATACCGGTATTTCTGCTGTTATAGATAATAAAGGTAAAATTATTTCTCGTTCTCCACAGTTTACACAACATGCATTATTAGCATCGGTAAAGTTGTTTGATGGCGAAACGTTTTACAGCAAGACCGGAAATAGTTTTATTATTAGTATGAGCTTTTTAATATTGCTAATAAGTCTGATTTTAAGTTATAGACGCGCTAACTTAGCCACAACTCAATAGGACTGTCTTGCGACTTTAATCTCTTCTAATCGGGCTTTTAATTCGGGTTCATTTTCAGCCATTGATAACACGTCCTTACGGCTTAATCGCAACAGGGTTGTTGGTTTTATTGACTTGACATTGGCAGTTCTGACTTGTGTGCCCAGCAATGCCATTTCGCCAAAGAAATCACCATCTCTTAGTTCCGCGACCGGCTCTTTTTCTTGTTCCGCTTTATAGACTAATACTAGACCCTGCGTAATGATATAGAGTGCGTCACCTTTTTCACCTTCTCCGATAATTTCATCACCACTTAAAAAAGTCATTGCTCTTGCACGTTTTGCTAAGCGTTCAAGCAGATCGTTTGGTAGACCATTTAACAAAGGCACAGTGCCTATCAAGTCTTGCGGCTTTAATGTTGGGGCAGGATCTGAAATAGACTGTAGGGCCTCAATAGCCGTATTAATGCGCTGTTCAATATTAGTAAACGCCTTGGAGCCAATTGCATCATTATGATAGGCCGCTGCATTAAAAAACCCGGCTGTAACTAATGCTACGTTGGTAAACAATCTGGTCTCGAAGCGTAAATAAAACTCAGGAAAATCTGCCGTTGCTTTTTCAAGTCGTAGTCTGCAACGTGACACCCGCTGTCTGTATTTATCAACGACCTTATTTTTAAGATCAATATCAAAAGCATCGATGTTATTAATTTGTTCGACTACTTTTTCACATATCAGCGCACTTGCAATATTGCGTTGCAAACTCTGTGAAAACCGGAGGTATTGATAACGCGCCAACAGTCTGGTCGCATAATTAAGCTCACGTAGTTGTTTTATCAATATACTTTCGAGTCGGACAAATAAACTGGGCTTATTTTTTTCATCTAATGACAAATCTGTTTTGGCATCATCCGACCAAGTTTCTCGATCCCGATATAAAGAGTTTTTAATATCCATATACGTGTAATACTGCAAGAAGCCAATATCATAAAGTTTTTTCAGTTCCTGCATTTCAATCCGGGATGCTGTCATATAAACATGGCGAGCTGCAACAAGATCGTTGGCATCATCCTGGCTGATATTAAAAATTTGTTGTGTCTTTTTTTGGATCAGTTGTTGTGTACTACGGGATATTAATTTTGCTTTATAGAATGATTGTAGTATTTCCTCTGAATGATTTTTTGATTGAATTAAACCGTGTTTTAACTCTGCTATTTCTGTGCCGGTAAATTGATCAAAACCCAGTTTTTGCATCAACGGTTTTATCGTAGGCGCATTTATTAATAGTGAAAATAAAACAACGCCTAATGTTATATACAGGATCGTCTCACGACCCGGCATGTCAAGCGGTATGGAAAGTACAATGGCTATTGCGAGCCCGCCCTTCAAGCCACCCCACCACATGATATGGCGCTCAGCCATTGATACATTAGGTAACTTAAACATTTTTATTGTGGCCGGCACCATGCTGTAGACCCCCGCGGCACGCGCGCCCAATACCAATATGATGGCAACAATAATACTGTCAATATGTGAAAAAAGTCTTGATATATCAACAGATAAGCCGACCAGTAAGAATAGCAATGAATTACAAATCAGCACCAACACGTCCCAAATTTCATCAACCGTTTCCCGCGCCCGCTGGGGAATACGACTGACACCAAAAATTCCGAGTGCAATTGCAGACGCAACAACAGCCATTACGCCAGAGACATGCATTATATGCTCAGCAATCGTAAAACTGCTGTATGCCAGCACAATCGACATAATGAGATAGTGGCTTATGCCAGCACGCAGTCGATAGAGCAATTCACTCAATACGATGCCAACTACCCCACCAACGAACAGACCACCAAAAAATACTCTGAAAAATTCAAGCACAGCAAAACCAGCATGGGCTACTGTAAATTGTTCTGTAATGGCCAAGCCAAGGATAATATTAAAGAAAACAATGGCCGTTGCATCATTCAATAAGGATTCGCCTTCAACCAAAATGGTCAACCTTTGTGGTGCCCCGAGCCCTTTAAATAAAGCAATCACTGCAACCGGATCAGTAGCGGAGATGAGCGCACCAAATAATAAGGCATGAAAAATATTAAAATCCTGAATGACCCAAAGGCCAACGCCAATCAAACCGGCAGAAATAAGCATGGCGGGTATCGCCAGCACCAACAAAGGGATAATGTCTTTCATCAGCAGACGTGCATCTAGGTTCAATGCAGATTCAAAAATTAAGATGGGCAGAAATAAGAATAAAACCAGATCTGGGGTTAATTGGAATGCAAATAATAATTCAAACTCAGAATTATGGCGGGCAATCGAACCGAGGATAATCCCTAAAATAACCAGAAATACGGTGTATGGCACAGGGATGTTGCGGCAGATGGCAGCAGCGACCATCGCGATGGTCAACAAACCCATTACAACTAAAATGACTTCTGATAATGGCATGGGCATTTTCCTTTGCTGATAATTTATATCAAGTTAAAAAAGCGCAAAATTTAGTTATTTATTGCCTGTAGCCGTATTCTCGGAATATCGATTCAGTACTATTACCAATGCCAAACCAACGATTATCATCAGCATTGCATAGAATGTCTGGCTACTGAACGCTTCAGGGAGATAAGGAACTGATGAAATCAGTCTTTCTTTGTGTCGAACAACCTCATATAAGCGCGTCTGGAATGGCCAGATGGTATATAAAGAAGCAATCAATAATCCTGTAATAAAGAGGATGGTCTGTTGATAAAACCATTTTAAAACATGTGCAAGAACGCGACTAAACAATACAACGCCCGTGAGTATGCCAAGTGCGAATGGCAATATAATTGAAAAATCAAAATGACCGATTGCATTGAAAATGTAGGCATATTTTTTCAACATCAATAATATAAATGAGCCCGAAACACCGGGTAATATCATTGCCGATATAGCAATCGTGCCGCATAAGAAAATAAACCAACTATCATCTGGTGTAGATGTCGGCACCATAGTGACGACAATCCCCCCCAAAAGAATGCCTAGTATCAAAAATAAGGAACGCTGTAATATCAAGTTAAAACCCAAATGGCGCAATAGTATAATGACCGTGCCCAGTACCAAACCAAAAAACAGCCCGTAAATAATCTCTGGTTGCGTACGAATCAGTGTCGGCAAGGGTATTATCCGGGTAAAGAATAGTAATGCGGCGATCATTCCTAGACCTAGCGGCATTAAAAAACCAAAATCCGGCCGGTTTATTATGCCTCTAATATTGAAAGCGGTAATCATCCTCAACCATACACTATCGAATGATTTAATAGCATTAATCAGTTGCGGATAAATACCTAATATAAAGGCCATTGTACCGCCGCTGACACCTGGTACAACATCAGCCGATCCGACACAGAAGCCTTTTGCAACTAATTTTAATCTTGATTTAAGCATCCATTTACAGAGAGGCTATGAATTATGATATTGCTTGCTGAACGCATGCACGGCATCAATAAAGACACCGGCATTCTCTGGGTCAATATCGGGTGTTATACCATGTCCCAAATTAAAAACATGTCCTGAGCCTTTACCATAACTTTCCAGTATAGCGGCCACTTCACTGCGTATAACATCCGGATTAGCTTTCAATATAGCCGGATCCAGATTGCCTTGTAATGTAACGCGATCACCTATTTTTGCCCGCACTTGACCAATATCCTGCATCCAGTCAAGACCAACTGCATCACAACCTGTATCAGCAATAGCTTCAATCCAACAACCAGCACCTTTTGTAAACAAAATGACAGGTATTTTATGGCCGGCGTGTTCTCGTTGCAGGCCATCTAAGATCTGCTGCATATAGGCCAGAGAAAATGCCCGATACGCCGCCGGCGTTAAGACACCACCCCATGTGTCAAATAACATAATCACTTGCGCCCCGGCGTTTATTTGTGCATTCAAATAAAGGTTCACGGCCTTGGCAACGCGACTCAATAATAGATGTAGGCTAGTCGGTTCTTGATATAGCATCTTTTTTATCTTGCCAAAATCCTTGCTTGATCCGCCTTCGATCATATACGTTGCCAGCGTCCAGGGGCTGCCAGCAAAACCAATCAATGGCACACGCCCACCCAACGCCTTGCGTATCAATCGCACCGCGTCCATAACATAACCGAGATCATCTTCAGGATCGGGTATCGGTAAATTTTGTATATCGGCCAACGATGTAATCGGGTTATCAAACCTGGGGCCAACAGATTCGATTAACTGTAGGCCAAGACCCATTGCATCAGGGATAGTTAGGATATCGGAAAATAATATTGCAGCATCCAACGGATAACGTTCAAGGGGTTGTAATGTGACTTCACAGGCCAAGTCTGGCGTTTGGCATAACGTAATAAAATCGCCCGCCTGCGCTCGCGTGGCGCGGTATTCAGGCAAGTAACGTCCAGCCTGTCGCATCATCCATACGGGTGTCATGTCAACGGGCTGGCGTAACAGTGCTTTAATCAAGCGGTCATTTTTTAATTCCAGAAGCATTCAAGAGATACATCAATATTATTTTTTAAGCTGTATCATACTGGATCAATTGTTTGATTACATCGACAAGTTGGCTGGTTGCGATTAGAATAGCCTACGTTTTATTTGTGAATTATGTATTTAACTTGACAAGATCACTAATTATTTGACTTCTTTTAGTGTGGGTTTTCCACACTGGTCTATCCGCAGGACAAATCGCCGTTTCAAATCTTTTGCACTGGGTATTGGCCGCTTATGATTGGGAAGCTGACCAGCATTTAGAAGTATTTTGGTAGCTTTATCTATATCTTTTTGTTTCATTTGTTATTTATCTTACGCACATAGTTTAAATTATTTGGTTCTTGTTTAACGGGAATTAAAGATTTGACAATTCACCAATACTTTGTTCCCAGTTTTGCTGGAAGAATAGTTTTATTTTGAGGTTATTGGTTACGGGTTTTGGCTCTTCCATTGGGTTATGTTCTTCCACTAATGCTACCTCGCCCACTTCATCGTAATGATCTTCTAGCTCTTTTATCACTTCGGCTTTGTAGTTGGTGTCTTCGTTGCCCGCTAGGTGATCGCCTTTGGTTCGGCTACTATTAACCACTTTTTATTCACTGGTTCGTTGTGATTCCAAGCAAATAAAAAATCCGGGTAAATGGTATCCTTGAGCCAACCTTGAATACCGTAATCTCGCCTAGAAAGCATTTTCCACCACCAATCCACGGAGGTTTGTGCGCCCAGGTAGAGGGCAACTTGCTTTTCAAATTTATTAACCCCTGCTTCGTATTCGGTTTCAAACAAAGATTTTTGTAAGGGCTCGCCATTTGTTTTTAGTAAAGGGTTGGATGCTTTAGATGAACCATATAGGTGTTCGGCTACTTCATAGTAGAGGTCTTTATTCTCCATTACATTTTTAAATACGAAGTTTTTGTTTTTAAAGTTATTTAGGTAAATATCTTTGGTATAATTATCTATTTTTAGATTTTTTCATAGGTTTCGTACTATTATGAATTTTTTGTGTCCTAGCGTTTTTATATCCAGTTGGAGACCTCGAACAACGCTGATTCTGGATGGATTTTGACGCGAGCACCAGTCGTTGTCACCCGCATAGCGGGTGTGAAGGTCAAGGTCGGTGGTATTTGAGGCTGTGTTGCGCTGTTTGGGTCTGCCAGGGCGGGTATTTCCGGAATTTGGGCGGAGTCAGGCTGTGGCCTGTCGTCGCTCGTGGAAGATGAGACGGCGGAAGTTGTAGCTCAGGTTGGCCATGGTCATGCGGGCCTTCGCACGGGTTTGACCGATTGAGCGGATGGTCAGAGCCATGGGTCCCTTCTCGTACCCGAACACATGCTCGACGCAGGCCCGAATGGCTGACCGCGTGGCGTTGCCCCGACGAATATGCCTGGCCATGGGTTTGCCGCGTGGCTTCTTGCGATGGATATGTGAGCGGTACCCTTGCGCCTTCAGCCAAGCCTCATTCCTGGCCGAGCGGTACCTGGTATCGGCCCAAACCGCCTTCGAGCTGTTTGTCTCGTCCAGAACCGAGGAGCGTTCATGCCCGTCGTAGCGAGCCGCATTCGTGCCAGTCTCACCCCGGATGAAGCGCCATTTGCGGTCAATGGACACGTGGTTCTTGTACCCAAGTGCGGAACCGAAATATCGACAAGGCCAGTATCCTCCTCACCCTCCTTGGTCGTCTTGGCCTTTGAATACTTGACCGTCCAACGCGCATCGGTGTCTTTCTGCGCTGCCTTGGACAGATCATCGGGCCAGATGTCAGATGCGGCCTCACCTGCCTTGGCGCGCGCTTTCTCTTCTTTCGTCATTCGTTGTCGCGGGGCAAAGACCAACGTGGCATCCACAATCTGACCGCCGGTAGGTTTGTATCCCCGCGCGCAGAGCTGAGCTTCAAACGCGGCAAACAGGGCCTTGAAGACACCCGCCTGGGTCAGCTTCTCTCTGAAAAGCCAGATCGTCTTCTGATCAGGTGTCGGCTCCCCGATTTGAAATCCCAGGAAACGTAGCCAACTGAAACGGTCACGAATGAGAAACTCCATCCGCTCATCGCTCAGGTTGTGCATCGAGGCCAAGACCAGCACCTTGAACATCACAACTGGGTCATAAGGAGGGCAACCACCTTTGGGACGTTCCCCATAGCCAAGCGCTGCCACCAAAACGGGACGGAGCACTTCGAAATTCACATGACAGTCCAGAGCTTCAAGCGGATCTCCCATCGCCGAAAGCCGCGCCAAATGATCCGTCAAATCAAACAATCCAGGTGCGTGCATAAACAAAATCCTCCCACACCCAATGAATCAGATCGTGCCACAAAATGTACGGTTTTTAGAGGCTTCCAGTTTATTACGGGTTAGCCATTCCTGAACGATTCTTGTAGTTTGGAATGGGTTGGGTATTATATCTGCTAACTGACGGCAGAAAAAATCAATATTTACAGGTTCATTATTTAGTAATTTTGTGGAGGTAAGGTTAAGGAACCCGTGCCAGATGCAACCACCCGCTGTAAATTCCGTCATCTGCTGGAGGAGAACAAGCTCGGAGTTGCCCTGTTTGATGCTGTTGCCGTCTATCTGGAGGAAAACGGCATGAAAGTATCCAAAGGCACTATTGTTGATGCGACCCTCATCAATGCGCCTACCGTCACCAAGAACAAAAGCAACACCCGTGACCCTGATAGGCATCAGACCAAACAAGGCAAGCCATGGTACTTTGGCATGAAGGCGCACATCGGTGTGGATAGCAAAACCAAACTGATACACTCTGTTGCTGCCACACCAGCCCATGTCCACGACTCACAGGTACTTGGAGGCCTACTGCATGGAGAAGAGACCCGTCTTTGGGGAGATAGTGCCTATGCGGGTCAGCAATCCGTACTCAAGGATAATGACCCCAAGGTAAAAGACTACACCCAGGTCAAAGGCTCACGTCACCGCAAACTGACCGAACAGGACAAGGCTAAAAACCGGCACAAATCCAAAGTCCGTGCCAAGGTTGAGCATGTCTTTCATATCATGCAGCGACAATATGGATTTACCAAAGTCAGATTCAAAGGGCCAGGCAAGAATGCGAACCACCTGTTTGCCCACTGTGCCCTGATTAATCTTATGCTATCAAAGAAACAATTATTACGGCTATCAGTGGCTTAGTACGCCTGGAATAGGGGCGATAGCTGAAAACCAGTAGGCCGGGACAAGAGAAATGAAAGAGCGTAATGAGCAAAACGTTCAATGCTCGCTACTATCGAGCACAGTGATGCCCACTTGCTTGAAAATCCTTAATTAATCAGAGGTTCCTTAATGCTTCGACTTATATCTACAGCAGTGGTCTCTGCTTTTGGTTGGCCGTTAGATCCTCTGATGGAGGCAGTGGCTTGAGTTTTGAGTTATAACCGAATCTGGTGTCTGAAAGAATTTGAAGTATGCGGCGTACCTTGCTGGAATCGGTTTTGTCTAGCAATCAAAAGTAACAAGAGGAGTACGCCACACATGACAAACAAGACTGTGATTGATCTGGGTGCACCAGAGGGCATTGATCCACTGACAGAGTTACTCAGATCTGGTGCGAAGCAGTTAATCACCGAAGCTGTCCAGGTAGAGCCAGATGAGTTGATGAGGCAGTATGATGATCAAAAAACGGCTGACGTACGCCAGCGCGTTGTCCGTAGCGGTCATCATCCAGAACGAGAGATCATCATCGGGGTTGGCAAGGTCAGCGTCGAGGTGCCCAATATCCGTAGCCGTGAAGGTACGCCAGAGAGCTTTCAATCTTTGCTTGTACCGCCCTACATCCGGCGCACAGCGACCCTGGATGCGGCGATTCCCTGGCTTTATTTGAAAGGTGTTTCGAGTGGTCAGATGCAAAGTGCACTGGAGGCGATTGTCGAGCTATTGTCAAAAGTAGTGTCTGACAAGTTAATCATGCGGTTGCCTTGTCGTTCTCAGTTACTTCGATTCCATCTTTAGGCTTCACGCCTCCAATCACCTTGGCCAGGTGTCTGAAGCCTCGCAGTTTGCGCCAGGAATCTTCTGCGCATAATCCCATCTTGTAGATCATCGTCAGCATCGTTATTCGTGTGATACAACCTTTCGCTTGCCGTGTCCTGTGCCGGATTGTGGCAAAACTCGACGGGGTGACATTCGTTGTCCTGATGTGGCTCCAGTGCTCTGCTGGAAAGTCATAAAATGCCAGCAACGCATCACGGTCTTTCGATAAGCATGGCCACTGCCTTCGGATACTTCGCCCCAAAACGTTCCTCAAATGCATCAAATGCCTTCTCTGCATCAGTGCGCCCCTCTGCCATCCAAATGTCATGTAGCCCTTGTTTCGCTTTCTCCTGGACAGACTTCGGCAGATAGTTCAGTACATTACCGGTCTTATGCATCCAGTAGCGTTGTGCTGTTGTCTCAGGATAGACTTCTTCCAATGCTACCCAGAATCCCAGAGCACCGTCGCCAATCGCCAGCTTCGGTGGTTGGTTTAAACCTCGCTGTTTCAACGACAACAAGACTTCTCACCAGCTCTGCTTCGATTCCCTGACACCATCCTTAATTGCCAGGAAGTGCTTCTGACCGCGGCTGTTCACGCCAATGATGACCAGACAACACAATCAACCATCGTCACCTCGAAGACCACTGTAGATGCCATCAGCCCAGATATAGACCCATTCGTCAGTCACTGAACGTGTACTCCAGGTTTTGTACTCTGATTCCCACTGACGTTTCAGGCGACCAACTGCATTGGCGGATAAGCCCTTGGCATCAGGCCCGACAATCACTTCCAGGGCGCTCTGCATCTGACCACTCGAAACACCCTGCAAATAAAGCCAGGGAATCGCCGCGTCCAGGGTCGCTGTACGCCGGATGTAAGGAGGCACTATTAACGATTGGAAGCTCTCAGGCTCGCCTTCTCGGCTACGGATCTTTGGCACCGACACTGGTACTTTGCCAACACCGGTCAATACTTCTCGTTCTGGGTGATAGCCATTGCGCACAACACGCTGTCTGCCTTCACTCGTTTTCTGATTATCAAAACTTGCCATCAACTCGGCCAACTCCGCCTGAATCGCTTCTGTTATCAGCTGTTTGGCACCGCTACGTAGCAATCCAGTCAACGGGTCAATATCCTCTGGTGTACCCAGATCAATCACAGTATCTTTTGTCATGTGTGGCGTGCTCCTCTTGTTACTTTTGATTGCTAGACAAAACCGATTCCAGCAAGGCACGCCGCATACTTTAAATTTATTCAGACACCAGATTCGGTTATAACTCGTGTATCCAGAGACTGATGTGCAACGTTGCTGGATGCACAAGACCGGCAATGTGCTGAACTATCTGCCGAAGTCTGTTCAGGAGAAAGCAAAGCAGGGTCTGGATGGCAGAGGGCCGCGTTGACGCAGAGCAGGTGTTCGATGACTTTGAGGAACGTTTCGGTGTCAAGTATCCCAAGGCAGTGGCATGCTTATCGAAAGACCGTGATGCGTTGCTGGCATTTTATGACTTTCCAGCAGAGCACTGGAGCCATATCAGGACAACGAATGTCACCCCGTCGAGCTTTGCGACAATCCGGCATAGAACACGCCAGGCCAAAGGTTGTGTCACGCGGATTACGATGCTGACGATGATCTGCAAGATGGGATTATGTGCCGAAGATTCCTGGCGCAAACTGCGAGGCTTCAGACACCTGGCCAAGGTGATTGAAGACGTGAAGTTAGTTTAAAGATGGAATTGAGGTAACTGAGGACGACGAGGAGCCGCATGATCAAATTGTCAGACACTACTTTTGACAATAGCTCTGTGTGACCACGCGACCATGGTTATCAAATAACCAGTCCTTGATACGCCGTGTACCATCCTAGCAACTTCATCAACGCCAGTTCTTCGTCGCTGACAGGCTCGGGGACGTAGTAGTAAGTTGACCGCACTACATCCAGTAGCTGGCATTGACGTGAAATCGGCAACGCTTCTTCCTTTGACCATCCGCTACTTTGTCTACCTTATCAAACGCCGCACCAGTGCTGAACAAAAGTTGTTTTTTCCACTATGTTATTTGGCCAGGTTGAACGTTGAGTTTTCGACCATATCAGCCATCGTCATTTCGCCTTTGATGGTTGTCAACGCGACCTTTGCTTTGAACTCTGGTTTATGCAATCTTCTTTTCCTTCTCATGAATAAATTACCTCTTTAACTTAATGAACCTCTGATTAATGCCATAATATGCGATAATACCGCAATGTTTTAAGTGGAGGGTCAAAAGATGCAACAAAAAAGCCTGGCAGTATCTGGATTCGAGAAATACCGCAAGCAGACACGCAAAGAGATATTTCTCGAAGAGATGAATCAGCTCATTCCCTGGCAAGCGCTGACTGCAGTAATTGAGCCTCATTACCCCAACCCCTGCTGGTCGCCGTCCGGTGGGCATGGAACGCATGCTGAGAATCTACTTCCTGCAACACTGGTTTGCCTTATCTGATCCTGCCACAGAAGCGGCTTTATATGACACACCTGCCATGCGGTGCTTTGCCCAGATAGACTTAGGTCAGGAACCCGTGCCAGATGCAACCACCCTCTGTAAATTCCGTCATCTGCTGGAGGAGAACAACCTCGGAGTTGCCCTGTTTGATGCTGTTGCCGTCTATCTGGAGGAAAACGGCATGAAAGTATCCAAAGGCACTATTGTTGATGCGACCATCATCAATGCGCCTACCGCCACCAAGAACAAAAGCAACACCCGTGACCCTGATAGGCATCAGACCAAACAAGGCAAGCAATGGTACTTTGGCATGAAGGCACACATCGGTGTGGATAGCAAAACCAAACTGATACACTCTGTTGTTGCCACACCAGCCCATGTCCACGACTCACAGGTACTTGGAGACCTACTGCATGGAGAAGAGACCCGTCTTTGGGGAGATAGTGCCTATGCGGGTCAGCAATCCGTACTCAAGGATAATGACCCCAAGGTAAAAGACTACACCCAGGTCAAAGGCTCACGTCACCGCAAACTGACCGAACAGGACAAGGCTAAAAACCGGCACAAATCCAAAGTCCGTGCCAAGGTTGAGCATGTTTTTCATATCATGCAGCGACAATATGGATTTACCAAAGTCAGATTCAAAGGGCCAGGCAAGAATGCGAACCACCTGTTTGCCCACTGTGCCCTGATTAATCTTATGCTATCAAAGAAACAATTATTACGGCTATCAGTGGCTTAGTACGCCTGGAATAGGGGCGATAGCTGAAAACCAGTAGGTCGGGACAAGAGAAATGAAAGAGAGTAATGAGCAAGACGTTCAATGCTCGCTACTATCGAGCACAGTGATGCCCACTTGCTTGAAAATCCTTAATTGATCAGATGTTCCCTAAGAGCATCTCTATTAATGACGCTATTTGGTACAATGTTGAAGTTTCCAAACTGCCAAAGAAACTTCCATGAGCAATGACATTTTCGGTTCTCTGTTTAATCTTCAAGACTATCGTCTCAAACAGTTGGGTAATCCTCTGCCTGAACTGGAAAAGACGGTTGACTGGGAATCTTTTCGGTCGTTATTGAACAAGGTTCATGAGAAACAACGTAAGCGTCAGGCGGGCAACGCCCAACAGACGTAGTGATGATGTTCAAGGGACTGCTTGTGCAAAATCTGTATGGTCTTAGCGATGCTCAGTTGGGATACCAAATCGAAGACCGTTGCAGTTTCCAGCAGTTTCTGGGTCTTGCTAGGCATCAACGAGTCGCTGATGCCAAAACCTGCTGGGCATTCAAGCATCGGTTAGCGGTGCTGGGTCTGATGGCATCGTTGTTTGAGCAGTTGTCGTTGAACCAGGCGGCTTATATCGCTCGCAAGGATCAGATAGTTGATGTCTCGATCATTCCGGCACTGTTACCGCGTAAGCGTTGGGAAGACAATGCACGGATTAAGGAAATAGCCGCAGCCATTTTGCTTACAAGAACCACATACAGATAGACCATGACAACAAGCTGATGCGTGACTATCAGGTCACTGATGCCAGCGTCCATGATGCGCAGGTTTTTGCCGACCTGCCAGATGACAGCAATACCAGTAAAGATGTCTGGGCTGACAGTGCCTATCGGTCAGAGGAAAAAGCAGCGTTTCTCAAGGCTAGCGCAGTCGGGTCGCACCTATGTTTGGAGCACAGCGCAATTTACGCCGCAAAGCGTTTCCTTGCATTGGCATTACGCGCACAAACATGCATATCGGCTTGATGAATCTAAGGTACAACATGAGGCGTTTATGCTTTCTGGCACGGGTCAGTGCGTCTTGAAAACGAAGTAAAGCCGAGAACAGGGCTGTACGGACACTACCGGCTTTTTGGATCAAATTGGTTATTGTTTTAACCTCTCTGAGCCAATAAATTGGAAAGTGATTGCATTAATAGAGGTTGCCAAAAGCCCAATATCCGCGCGGCATAGCTTTCCCGTGCGCAAACGGTCTGGTTTTGCATTTTTACGTGTTGCGTTGAGGATATCCGGGAGAATCAAGCGAGACCTTTGCACTAAAGCAATGCTTGTCCAGTCTGGCCAGTCCGACCCGACCCACGCCACACCCAGTCACATCCGGCCCAGCCACGCCATGTCCAACCCAGCCACGCCCAACTACGTCCGTCCCAGGCGCAGACCGATGCAATTCTGCAAGCAATCTTTATTTGAGAATCAGTTTTGTTTTCGACAAAGTGTCATGTAAGGCGCGCTTGTCTTTATCGAATAAAGCCCAGGCAAAGCCCAACCCACACAACAAGAGTGAGAGCAGTGCCGAGAAAAACCGCAGTGATGCCTGTTTCCAGTTTGGCCTTGCGCCGACATCGTTAATAACAAACACCTGCCAACTACGCATACCTAACGTTTGCCCGCCCCTTATCCAATGCCAGCAAAAATAAAAATAGGACAGCATTAAAAGAAACAACTTGTACATGATATTGTCGCTTTCGATAGCTACACCGCCCGTCGCTACTACGGCGATGAAGGTTCCGATAAAAAGCACTGTAACAAGCAAAATACAGTCATAGAATATTGCTACCAGACGGCGTACTAAACTGCAAGGGGTTTGATTTGTATGCGGCAATGTTTAAGATTGGTTGTTGTGCTCCCTACGAGACTCGAACTCGTGTTTTCGCCGTGAGAGGGCAACGTCCTTGACCGCTAGACGAAGGGAGCAATGGATTTTTAACTAGGTTATTATAGGAGATAATAAGATGACCTCAATAAATTATTTTTAAATGACAATCCCAAATAAATCTGAAAAAACAACCGAGCTTAAAAAAAAGCCCACTATTACCACCTGTGATCAGCATACTATATCCCATGCCGCAATAAGTAAAAATGCCTTGAAGGTGTTGCACAGTCTAAAGGGTGCCGGGTACAAGGCCTATCTTGTTGGCGGTAGTGTGCGTGATATCCTGTTAGACAGAAAGCCCAAGGATTTTGATGTCGTTACAGATGCAAGACCTGAGCAAATAAGAAAATTGTTTCGTCATTGCCGATTGATTGGTCGTCGTTTCCGGTTGGCACATGTCCGTTTTGGTACCGAACTCATTGAAGTATCTACCTTTCGAGCACCACACCATGTCTCTGATCGGCAGACCGGTCGTATCGAGGAGGGCAGAATAATACGCGATAACGTTTATGGTGACATTGACGATGATGTCTGGCGACGTGATTTCACGATCAATGCCTTATTTTACAATATAGAAGATTGTTCCATTGTCGATTATGTGGGTGGGGTGGAGGATCTCAAGACGGGTCAATTAAGACTCATTGGCGACCCAGCGCAACGCTATATTGAGGATCCGGTACGCATGATTCGTGCCGTCCGGTTTTCAGCGAAGCTGGGGTTGAAAATACATCCTGCCGCCGAACAGCCTATCGGTACGCATGCAACATTATTGAAAGATATTCCGGCCGGTCGTCTATTTGAAGAGATGCTCAAGTTGTTCCAGGGCGGCTGTGCCCAACAAACGTTTGCGTTATTGCGGTATTACGATTTATTCAAATACCTGTTTCCACAAACGGATAATGTACTGAATACATCAGAGCATGATTATCCGCATACATTTATTATGCAGGCATTGAAAAATACCGACCAAAGAATAAATGCAGGCCATTCAGTCGCCCCGGGTTTTTTAGTGGCTGTACTCTTATGGGAACCGATGCGCATCATCGCGGATGGATATATTGCCGATGGCTTGTCTGCAATCGAAGCCGTACGGTTAGCAGGGGCGGCGGTTATTGCAAGACAAATAGCAAGTACGACAATGCCCCGACGTCATACTCACATGGCACATGATATCTGGTTATTACAAGTCAGATTACAACGTACTAAAAAGCGCACAATGCGAATTCTAGCGCATCCAAAATTTCGCGCTGCTTATGATTTTCTATTACTACGTGCCGAAGCGGGCGAGCCTTTGCCAAGCGAGCCTTTGCCAGGCGAGGCTTTGCAAGAACTCATCGATTATTGGACGCAAGCACAATCAGCCAAGTATTTTTTGGATGCAGATAAGACAAGATCCAACGCACGTAAGCCGCATGCACGTCGTCGGCCCCGTACCAATAATAATGTTGCTGATCCATGACCATAGTCTATATTGGCCTTGGTAGCAACGAACGAGGTACGCAAACAACACCTGTGCAAAATCTTGCGTCTGCCATACACGCACTGGGCGAGATACAATCTACGCAACTGCTTGAGACTTCTTCATTTTATAACAGCAAGCCGATAGGGCCACAAGATCAAGCCGACTATTGCAACGCGGTCGTCAAACTTGCAACTGATCTGAATGCATTGGCGTTACTGGATTGTCTACAGGCAATTGAAGACGATCACGGTCGTGTGCGTTGCCAACATTGGGGGCCAAGAACCTTGGATCTGGATGTGCTATTGTTTGGTGATCAATCCATTCAAAACAAACGCTTAACAATCCCACATGTCGAGCTATGTAATCGTGCTTTTGTGTTAATACCCTTAGCGGAAATCGATGCCGCTTGTGTTATTCCAGATCGAGGGACGGTAAGCGAGTGGGTGGCGAAGGTCGATAAAACCGGTTTGCGGCTTGGCCAATGACTAAGGAACCTGTAATTAATTAAGGATTGAGATAGTCCCAAAAATTGTGTAACTGCTTATCATTGATTATTGCCCTGAAGGGGCTGAGGATAAGCACATGCAACCCGAAGCAATCAAATCACTGGCACGTGAAACTGCCAGGGGCATCAAAACCGAAGAAGACCTGCATACGTTCCGTCAGGCATTGACCAGGGTAAGCATTGAGGCAGCACTGAATGCCGAGTTCGATAAACACCTTGACTATGCCAGACATGAGTAGGCCGGAAAATCTAATAGCCGCAATGGTCGCAGTCATAAACTGGAGACCTCGAACAACGCTGATTCTGGATGGGTTTTGACGCGAGCACGAGTCGTTGTCACCCGCATAGCGGGTGTGAAGGTCAAGGTCGGTGGTATTTGAGGCTGTGTTGCGCTGTTTGGGTCTGCCAGGGCGGGTATTTCCGGAATTTGGGCGGAGTCAGGCTGTGGCCTGTCGTCGCTCGTGGAAAATCAGACGGCGGAAGTTGTAACTCAGGTTGGCCATGGTCATGCGGGCCTTCGCACGGGTTTGGCCGATTGAGCGGATGGTCAGAGCCATGGGCCCTTTCTCGTAGCCGAACACAGGCGCGGATGGCGGAGCGTGTCGCGTTGCCCCGGCGAATATGCCTGGCCATGGGTTTGCCGCGTGGCTTCTTGCGGTGAATGTGTGAGCGGTACCCCTGTGCTTTGAGCCAGTCTTCGTTCTTGGACGACCGATATCCAGTATCGGCCCAAACCGCCTTCGAGCTGTTTGTCTCGTCCAGAACCGAGGAGCGTTCATGCCCGTCGTAGCGAGCCGCATTCGTGCCAGTCTCACCCCGGATGAAGCGCCATTTGCGGTCAATGGACACGTGGTTCTTGTACCCAAAGTGCGGAACCGAAATATCGACAAGGCCAGTATCCTCCTCACCCTCCTTGGTCGTCTTGGCCTTTGAATACTTGACCGTCCAACGCGCATCGGTGTCTTTCTGCGCTGCCTTGGACAGATCATCGGGCCAGATGTCAGATGCGGCCTCACCTGCCTTGGCGCGCGCTTTCTCTTCTTTCGTCATCCGCTGGCGCGGGGCAAAGACCAACGTGGCATCCATAATCTGACCGCCGGTCGGTTTGTATCCCCGCGCGCACAGCTGAGCTTCAAACAGGGCCTTGAAGACACCCGCCTGGGTCAGCTTCTCTCTGAAAAGCCAGATCGTCTTATGATCAGGTGTCGGCTCCCCGATTTGAAATCCCAGGAACCGCAGCCAACTGAAACGGTCACGAATGAGAAACTCTATCCGCTCATCGCTCAGATTGTGCATCGAGGCCAACACCAGCACCTTGAACATCACAACGGCATCATAGGGTGGGCGACCACCTTTGGGACGTTCCCCATAGCCAAGCGCTTCAACAAGAACTGGGCGAAACACTTCGAAATCAACGTGCCGTTCCAAAACCTCAAGCGGATATCCCATCGCCGAAAGCCGCGCCAAATGATCCGTCAAATCAAACAATCCAGGTGCGTGCATAAACAAAATCCTCCCACATCAAGTGAATCAGACCGTACCACAAAATGTACGGTTTTTAGAGGCTTCCAGATGCTGTGCACTGAAGATGGCGAATTCGAGCTGGAAACACCACGCTACAGAGATGGCAGCTTTGGAGCTATTGTCAAAAGTAGTGTCTGTCGAGTTGATCATGCGGTTGCCTTGTCGTTCTCAGTGACCTCGATTCCATCTTTAAGCTTCACGCCTTCAATCACCTTTGCCAAGTGTCTGAAGCCTCTCAATTTGCGCCAGGAATCTTCTGCGCATAATTCCATCTTGTAGATCATCGTCAGCATCGTATTCCGCGTGACACAACCTTTGGCCTGGCGTGTTCTATGCCGGATTGTCGCAAAGCTCGACGGGGTGACATTCGTTGTCCTGATGTGGCTCCAGTGCTCTGCTGGAAAGTCATAAAATGCCAGCAACGCATCACGGTCTTTCGATAAGCATGCCACTGCCTTGGGATACTTTGCACCGAAACGTTCCTCAAAGTCATCGAACACCTGCTCTGCGTCAACGCGGCCCTCTGCCATCCAGACCCTGCTTTGCTTTCTCCTGAACAGACTTGGGCAGATAGTTCAGCACATTGCCGGTCTTGTGCATCCAGCAACGTTGCACATCAGTCT
>CATOTD010000004.1 GCA_951812995.1 uncultured Gammaproteobacteria bacterium
GTTGGAGACCTCGAACAACGCTGATTCTGGATGGATTTTGACGCGAGCACCAGTCGTTGTCACCCGCATAGTGGGTGTGAAGGTCAAGGTCGGTGGTATTTGAGGCTGTGTTGCGCTGTTTGGGACTGCCAGGGCGGGTATTTCCGGAATTTGGGCGGAGTCAGGCTGTGGCCTGTCGTCGCTCGTGGAAGATGAGACGGCGGAAGTTGTAGCTCAGGTTGGCCATGGTCATGCGGGCCTTCGCACGGGTTTGGCCGATTGAGCGGATGGTCAGAGCCATGGGTCCTTTCTCGTAGCCGAACACAGGCGCGGATGGCGGAGCGTGTCGCGTTGCCCCGGCGAATATGCCTGGCCATGGGTTTGCCGCGTGGCTTCTTGCGATGGATATGTGAGCGGTACCCGGTATCGGCCCAAACCGCCTTCGAGCTGTTTGTCTCGTCCAGAACCGAGGAGCGTTCATGCCCGTCGTAGCGAGCCGCATTCGTGCCAGTCTCACCCCGGATGAAGCGCCATTTGCGGTCAATGGACACGTGGTTCTTGTACCCAAAGTGCGGAACAGAAATATCGACAAGGCCAGTATCCTCCTCGCCCTCCTTGGTCGTCTTGGCCTTTGAATACTTGTCCGTCCAACGCGCATCGGTGTCTTTCTGCGCTGCCTTGGACAGATCATCGGGCCAGATGTCAGACGCGGCCTCACCTGCCTTGGCGCGCGCTTTCTCTGCTTTCGTCATCCGTTGGCGCGGGGCAAAGACCAACGTGGCATCCATAATCTGACCGCCGGTCGGTTTGTATCCCCGCGCGCACAGCTGAGCTTCAAACGCGGCAAACAGGGCCTTGAAGACACCCGCCTAGGTCAGCTTCTCTCTGAAAAGCCAGATCGTCTTCTGATCAGGTGTCGGCTCCCCGATTTGAAATCCCAGGAACCGCAACCAACTGAAACGGTCACGAATGAGAAACTCCATCCGCTCATCGCTCAGATTGTGCATCGAGGCCAAGACCAGCACCTTGAACATCACAACGGCATCATAGGGCGGACGACCCCCTTTGGGACGTTCCCCATAGCCAAGCGCTTCAACAAGAACTGGGCGAAACACTTCGAAATCAACGTGCCGCTCCAAAACCTCAAGCGGATCTCCCATCGCCGAAAGCCGCGCCAAATGATCCGTCAAATCAAACAATCCAGGTGCGTGCATAAACAAAATCCTCCCACACCCAATGAATCAGATCACACCCAAAATGCACGGTTTTTAGAGGCTTCCAGATTCTCAGTCTCTATGCCAAAGGCAATACCACCTGTGACATTGTCGCGCTGTTTCAGGAAATGTAGGGCGTGGCGGTCTCAACCAGTCTGCTCTCGCGCGTGACAGCAAAGGTGATTGCGTGGCAATCGGCCACTGGTGCTGATATACCCCAGCGCATACCTTGACTGCATAGTCGTTAAAATCCGCCAGGACAAGAAAGTCATCAACAAGGCTGTCTTATTTGGCACTGGGCGTGAACCTGGACGGGCACAAAGCGCTTTTAGGGCTGTGGCTGTCAGAGCACGAAGGTGCCAAGTTCTGGCTCAATGTCTTGACCGAACTTCATAACCGCGGTGTACGAGACATCCTGATTGCCTGTGTTGACGGACTCAAGAGTTTTCCTGATCTCATCAATACCGTCTACCCGCAAACCCGCATCTAGCGATGCATTGTGCATAGGATCAGGCACGCGATGCAGTATGTTACCTGGAAGGACTACAAGGCGGTTGTAGTCGACTTGTAGCAAATCTACCCGTCAGCTACGGAGGCGGAAGCACTGTTGGTGCTTGATGTCTTTGGTGACGAATGGGATGCCAAATACCCTAAGACCAGCCGTTCCTGGCAGAGTCATTGGCAGAACCTCAACACCCTGTTTGATTACCCGCAGGACATGCGCAAGACAATCTATACCACCAACGCCATTGCATCGCTCAACAGCGTCATCAGGAAAGCCATCAAAAAACGTAAGTTGTTCCCAACCGATGACGCTACCAGAAAGGTGAGCTATCTGGCCATTCAAGATGCATCAAAGCAGTGGACTATGTCGATTAAATATTGGAAACCAGCGATGAATCGCTTTATGATCGAATTCGAAGACCGACTAAAGGACTTCGTTTAACCAACGGCAGTTACACAGAATTCGGGAAAGGCTCATGACTTTGGCCGTCACTAATTATTTTGGGGTAATCACAGTATGTATGACACCTTGCCTTTGCTTAATAAACTGAATTTTCCAACGATTACAAGAAACAGCCTGCAAACCTTGCAGGTTAATATCGGTTTGAAATGTAATCAGCAGTGCTTGCATTGCCATGTTAATGCCAGCCCAAGAAGGACAGAAATGATGTCTGCCGCTACCCTTGCGGTAGTAAAATCTTTTCTGGCTACAAAAAAAATTGCAACGCTTGATATCACTGGTGGTGCGCCTGAACTACATCCTGAGTTCAGAGATTTGGTAAGTTATGCACGGGGCCATAATATTCATGTTATCGATCGGTGCAATCTTACTATTTTGACAGAACCCGGCATGGGCGATCTAGCAACGTTCCTGGCCACCAATGCAGTTGAGATTATTGCTTCTTTACCGTGCTATGAGTCAGACAATGTTGATATGCAACGTGGTACGGGCGTATTTGAGAAAAGCATCAAGGCCTTGCGGCAGTTGAACAGTGTAGGTTATGGATATGCAGATACAGCTTTAACGTTGAATCTGGTTTTCAACCCCCAGGGAGCCGCATTGCCGCCACCCCAGTTGGAATTGGAAAATACCTATAAGCAAGTATTATTGGAAAGATACGATATTACATTCAATCAACTCTTCACGCTTTGCAATATGCCCATAAAACGTTTCGGCAGTACTTTGATCTCGACGCATCAGTTGGATGATTATATGACACTGCTAAAGCAATCGCATCGACATGAAAATCTTGAAAATGTAATGTGTCGTCATTTAATTAGCGTTGATTGGCAAGGGTATGTTTATGATTGTGATTTTAATCAAATGTTGGCGCTGAATTTGGAAAACAACGGCGATAAAGTACATTTATCGGCACTGATGGACACCGATATTGAAGGCACCGACATTGCTGTGCGCGATCATTGCTATGGTTGTACGGCCGGGCAGGGTAGTAGCTGTGGTGGTGCGTTAAAACCTTAGCGCAATATGCAAAAAAAGCTGTCCATCATCATCCCGACATTAAACGAAGCAGATCAAATAGCCTCGCTTTTAGTCAGGCTCCAGGACTTGCGGCATCGTGGCCATGAGGTGATCGTTGTTGATGGCGGTAGCCGTGACCAGACCATCGCCTTAGCGACACCGTTGTGTGATCAGATCGTGTGCTCGCCAAAATCGCGTTCAGTACAGATGAATAATGGTGTGCGCCAAGCATCGGGGCACTGCTTCATCTTCCTGCACGCCGATACGATCTTGCCAGACAACACTGATGAACTGCTGGCAAACATTGATTGCCTGGAGAACGCATGGGGTCGATTCGATGTCAGATTGACCGGACGTGGCCGCTGGTTTCGCCTCATTGAAGCCTGTATGAATATGCGTTCTCGGTTGACGGGTATCGCAACGGGCGATCAGGCAATCTTTGTCGGCGCGCCATTATTTTCCAAGGTACGGGGTTACCCGACCATCGCCTTGATGGAGGATATTGCTCTATCAAAATTATTGTTGAATATCTCGCGGCCAGTTTGTATTAGGGCCACGGTGATCAGCTCTAGTCGGCGGTGGGAACAACAGGGAATCATCAAAACGATCATGAAAATGTGGCTTATCCGGCTGTTGTATTTCTTTGGTTACGATACCGACAAGCTGGCAAAATGTTATGACTGAGCGGCCTGGCGTGTTGTTGGTCTTTGCAAAAGCACCGGTTGCAGGTCAAGTCAAAACCCGCTTAATACCCGATATGGGTCAAGAACGTGCCTTGTCGATCTATACAGAATTATTGACAAGAACATTGCATACCGCAAGCAAGGCGCGGTTTTTAGAAACGCATGTTTATGTAAGCGGTGATGTGGGGCATGCGTATTTTCGCCGTTACCAAAATCAACACGCCGTTAAATTATATAAGCAGCAAGGCCAGGATTTAGGGCAACGGATGTTTAATGCGTTTCAGGCCGCCTTAGATCGACATCCTTATGCGGTGTTGATTGGCAGTGATTGTCCATCATTGACCTGCTCAGATTTAACAATGGCAAATGATTATCTGCAAAACAATGCCGATATCGTCCTTGGTCCGGCCGCAGATGGTGGTTATTATTTGATCGGATTGAAAAACAATCATCGGCAATTATTTACCGAGATAAAATGGGGCAAGGAGGATGTGTTTATTGATACCTGTGCCAAGATAGCGGCATTAAATTGGGATCTCAGATTGTTATCCAAGCGTTGGGATGTTGATACAGTGGCCGATCTTGTGTCTTATAACCGGTTAAAAAAATCGGAATCGGCTTTTTATTAGGGTGTTGGTATTATGGTTACGGTCGCTTGGTATAGCAAACTCAAGCAACATGTTTAGGACTTAAGAGGTGTGTTTATAATAAAGAAACAATGCCATCTAATTTTGCTTTATATGGAACAAATTGTTCAGAGTTTAGTGCTGGAGATGTGCCATCAGAAAGTTCGTATGGCTTTGGTTTTAATTGGAAAAAAGGCTCGCCACGTGAGGTCGCAACCACAGAAGCTGTGTGGGCATCAGGCATGTGGTTAATATCATTGGTGGCAGTATATTGTTTATTAGATAATTCCCTCTTAAAAGATTTTACTTGTCCTTCTATCTGGTTTGCCATGGACTGAAAAGCCTTGGATGGGTTTTTATCGTATGTAGTTGATCTATTTAGTAACATCATGTGAAATTGAGGTATTCTCATCTTAAATTGTTCGGTTTTGCTATGAAACCCCACTGATTTATACATGTCAGGTGTCTTAATCCCATAAACCAGGCGCGCCACATTATCTATAGCCCTTGCTGAAGAACCATCAGGACTACATGGAATAATCAATCGTTCAGCCGCCAATAACGCCTGTTCTGTATAAGAGGCAAAACTGGGATTGCAATCTATAATACAAAGCGTTGGTCTGTTTTCAAATTTAGTCTTAACAATGTTATCAATTAGGTCATGGACCCAAGAATGAACATTTTTCCAAGATTCTGGCGGTAGTTCTTGAACCGCTATATTGTTGATAGTTTGGACCTGTAACTCTAGCACCGGGTCGCCCGCAACAAGATAAAGGTTGCTAGGGATATTCTTATTGTGGTTGTGGGCTAAAACAACAAAATCAGATTCTTTTCCTGTTGCCAAATGGGGCTATAAAATACGTTGATCAAAATAGCCACCTATGGTCTTGCTGTTATCTATCAAGTCAATCAGTTTCCCATGCCCTCGTCCGTTGCCGCCAAGTAAAATTTCGCTGACATTGGCTTGCGGACACATATCGACGACAAGCACACGCGCATCGGGGTTTTTAGCGACCCATTTAGTTGCAAGGGCAAAAGAAGAAATGTCTTACCAACACCCCCTTTATTATTCCATATCGCGTATTTCACTGTTTCCATCTCCTTACTAGGGTCGACCTTTGGCCTTCTTCTAGTAGTCAACCTTTTGGCCTTTTTAGCAATATTAGCGCGTTTGTTCTGGCATCGTCAACGCCTTGTTTCTGGTCTTGTGCCAGCATAACCAGAGAGCCACCGCCCGATTTTTGAGTCTATATAAAAGTCAGTTTGATTTTTTTCTGGACTGGTTTCATGAACTTGATACGACATTGGTCGGCGGATTGTTCAATAACCCTGAAACGAACGTCTTTGCCATCAGACGCAGCATCGATAGCATAAGCACCGTTGATCGGATGAAAAAAATTAATCGTAATATCACGGTAACTGTTATCAATAACAGACATTATATTGTGACAGTTCAGGATTAAAATAGAATCAGCCAGTTGCAATAGGACAAAGGTCTTTTTATCTTTCCCGTAGCCAGGTTGTGAATGTACGGTGATCTGGCTTTTACCACTGATACCTACATATTTAACAAAAGACAAAATGGTATTTTCGTCATCAAGCTCAACAGAATATTCCAGCGGTTTATAGGATATGAGTTTGGCGATAAAAAAGACGAGTGCGGTTGCCATCACGGAAAAGAAAATGGCCGAAAAATGGGCAAATAATATAAAGGCTATAAACGCAATTAGGGATGAGACAATGGCTGCCCCAAGTGCGATATTTTTGTCGCCGACCCACTCAGTTAATACCTGTACCGACCCTTTTAGTGACATGCCTGGCCGATAAATACGTCCACAATGGTCCGTGATTATCACCGACCATTTTTTTAGTTTAGCCAGAATGATTTTCTTGTCTATTGCCATAAGCCTGTGTCGTTCGCTGTTGAGTCCAGGTTGCTCATATATGCTTGAGCGCGGTCAGAGGGACTTGACGAGCTATTTTTCACACACATTATATAATGTTGGCGGCAATAAACAAACTATCTGGCTTTAGTGCCGAGGCAAAGATTGCGAAACCATACGCTTTGGCATAGACTCCCTCTTCCTGATTGACGATTAAACGATTTTAGTAAATAACATGAAAGCGGACATACACCCCACTTATGCGGAGATAACCGTAAATTGCAGTTGCGGTAATACGTTCAAGACACGCTCAACACACGCTGGCGATCTTCATCTTGACGTTTGCTCGGCATGTCATCCATTCTACACGGGTAAACAAAAACTGCTGGACTCGGCCGGTCGCGTTGATAAGTTTCGCCGCAAGTACGGCATGTCGGAATAACTTTACAATATACCGCCGCATGAAAACGCCCTGCCAGTTAGGGCGTTGATCGTTTTGGCGGCAATGAAAGATGGACCCCAGATTATGACAATCAAGGATGACATAGATTTTTTCCTCCATTAAGGAACATCTAATCAATTAAGGATTTTCAAACAAGTGGGCATCACTGTGCTCGATAGTAGCGAGCATTGAACGTCTTGCTCATTACGCTCTTTCATTTCTCTTGTCCCGGCCTACTGGTTTTCAGCTATCGCCCCTATTCCAGGCGTACTAAGCCACTGATAGCCGTAATAATTGTTTCTTTGATAGCATAAGATTAATCAGGGCACAGTGGGCAAACAGGTGGTTCGCATTCTTGCCTGGCCCTTTGAATCTGACTTTGGTAAATCCATATTGTCGCTGCATGATATGAAAGACATGCTCAACCTTGGCACGGACTTTGGATTTGTGCCGGTTTTTAGCCTTGTCCTGTTCGGTCAGTTTGCGGTGACGTGAGCCTTTGACCTGGGTGTAGTCTTTTGCCTTGGGGTCATTATCCTTGAGTACGGATTGCTGACCCGCATAGGCACTATCTCCCCAAAGACGGGTCTCTTCTCCATGCAGTAGGCCTCCAAGTACCTGTGAGTCGTGGACATGGGCTGGTGTGGCAGCAACAGAGTGTATCAGTTTGGTTTTGCTATCCACACCGATGTGTGCCTTCATGCCAAAGTACCATGGCTTGCCTTGTTTGGTCTGATGCCTATCAGGGTCACGGGTGTTGCTTTTGTTCTTGGTGGCGGTAGGCGCATTGATGATGGTCGCATCAACAATAGTGCCTTTGGATACTTTCATGCCGTTTTCCTCCAGATAGACGGCAACAGCATCAAACAGGGCAACTCCGAGCTTGTTCTCCTCCAGTAGATGACGGCATTGACAGCGGGTGGTTGCATCTGGCACGGGTTCCTGACCTAAGTCTATCTGGGCAAAACACCGCATGGCAGGTGTGTCATATAAAGCCGCTTCTGTGGCAGGATCAGATAAGGCAAACCAGTGTTGCAGGAAGTCAATTCTCAGCATGCGTTCCATGCCCACCGGACGGCGACCAGCAGGGGTTGGGGTAATGAGGCTCAATTACTGCAGTCAGCGCTTGCCAGGGAATGAGCTGATTCATCTCTTCGAGAAATATCTCTTTGCGTGTCTGCTTGCGGTATTTCTCGAATCCAGATACTGCCAAGCTTTTTTGTTGCATCTTTTGACCCTCCACTTAAAACATTGCGGTATTATCGCATATTATGGAATTAATCGGAGGTTCATTAAGTTAAAGAGGTAATTTATTCATGAGAAGGAAAAGAAGATTGCATAAACCAGAGTTCAAAGCAAAGGTCGCGTTGACGACCATCAAAGGCGAAATGACGATGGCTGATATGGTCGAAAAACTTGACGTTCAACCTGGCCAAATAACACAGTGGAAAAAACAACTTTTGTTCAGCACTGGTGCGGCGTTTGATAAGGTAGACAAAGTAGCGGATGATCATCGGCAAGAGGTGCTTGAGTTGCGCGCTAGAATTGGCCAATTGACCATGGAGAATGATTGATAACCATGGTCGCGTGGTCAACGCGGAAGCGTATACAGTGCCTGAGAATGCTTCTGGTGATAGAAACCCTGTATCCGAAGCGCAATCTCAGTGTGGTCAATCAGCGGCATAAAATTTATCCGTATTTGTTGCGTGGGCTTGAGATTGGTCGTCCCCATCAAGTCTGGTCAACTGACATCACATATATTCCAATGTCGAAAGGATTCGTTTATTTGGTAGCTGTGATGGACTGGTATTCTCGATGCGCTCTGTCACGGCGGGTATCCACAACCATGGATGCGGACTTTTGTGTTGACGCACTTGAAGAGGCTATTGAAAATTATGGCTGTCCTGAAACCTTCACTTCGGTGCTAAAGGGCAATGGCATCAAGAGCAGTATGGATGGCAAGTACCGCTGGGTGGATAATGTGTTTGTGGAGCGGTTATGGCGTAGCGTGAAATACGAAGCAGTCTATCTCAAAGCGTACGACACGGTAGCCCAAGCCCGGCAATCATTGCGCCGTTACTTTGTGTTTTGCAATGAGCGTCAACGACACCAATCACTGAACAAGTAGACACCGGGTTCGGTATACTGCCAGTACGCAGACAAAGATGCCTGCATAATCGGGAAGGGGTTATAAGCGTTGTCCAGATTTTGGGGAACACTTCTAAGAGATTGAATCAACTGAACCATTTGCATTAGTTTTAAATGAAATGGAAAACTGATAAATGCCACCTCCAGCGCCATATTTGTAACCCATAATTCGAGTTCTCAATTAACGTTATTAACATGTACTGATCTAAATGATCAGGATTGGTCCAAGGCCGTGCCGGGCAAAATTTTGCCGAAGGCATCTTCTTTTAATGCGAAAAACAAAATAATAGAAGTCTTTGAAAAAACGGTACAACCAGAATATAAATTTGTTTGTATAGGCTTAACTCAAGAGTCTCACGACTTTTCTTTACTGGTATTGAAACTTGCAACCAATATTGAAATTACTGATGCAACGATTGCAACCTTGCTGGAACACGCAACCCGTTTAGCAAAAATCGTGTCCAGCGTGCGGCTGGCACGTTTGAAACTGCGCCATGTTCAATATGAAGAACGCGCAGTCATTGCCCGTGAACTACATGACTCTCTGGCCCAATCCCTTTCATATTTGAAAATACAGACCAGTCGCTTGCAAAACATACTGACGAGTAGCGATATACAGACCTACAGTAAGTCAATGGAGATTGATGCCATGACGCAGGACCTACGATCCAATCTAAATATTGCATACCGCCATCTGCGAGAATTTATTTCAACATTTCGATTGACTATGGGCGGGGGAAATTTTTCTCAGGCCTTATCAGCTTCGGTAGAATAATTTTCAAAACGCAGTGGCATTGCATTTGATATTGATAACAGATTGCCAACCGATATACTGACCGTGACCGAGGAAACCCAGCTACTACATATTGTGCGTGAGTCCCTGTCTAATATCGTGCGCCTTTCTCAGGTAAAATCATCTTTAATATCAATTTCTTACAACGAAAAAGGTCGAATAACCGTTGTCATAGAAGACGATGGTATTGGTATGCCCGATATCTAGAGCTATTGTCAAAAGTAGTGTCTGGCAAGTTAATCATGCGGCTGCCTTGTCGTCCTCAGTGACCTCGATTCCATCTTTAAGCTTCACGCCTTCAATCACCTTTGCCAAGTGTCTGAAGCCTCTCAATTTGCGCCAGGAATCTTCTGCGCATAATCCCATCTTGTAGATCATCGTCAGCATCGTATTCCGCGTGACACAACCTTTAGCCTGGCGTGTTCTATGCCGGATTGTCGCAAAGCTCGACGGGGTGACATTCGTTGTCCTGATATGGCTCCAGTGCTCTGCTGGAAAGTCATAAAATGCCAGCAACGCATCACGGTCTTTCGATAAGCATGCCACTGCCTTGGGATACTTTGCGCCGAAACGTTCCTCAAAGTCATCGAACACCTGCCCTGCGTCAACGCGGCCCTCTGCCATCCAGACCCTGCTTTGCTTTCTCCTGAACAGACTTGGGCAGATAGTTCAGCACATTGCCGGTCTTGTGCATCCAGCAACGTTGCACATCAGTCTCTGGATACACTGCCTCAAGGGCTGCCCAGAAACCCAAAGCACCATCGCCAATGGCCAGCTTCGGGGCTGACCCAAGCCTCTTTGTTGCAACGACAACAACACTGCTCGCCAGCGCTGTTTCGATTCCCTGACACCCTATTCAATCGACATAAAATGCTTCTGACCGCGACTGTTCACGCCGATGATGACCAGGCAACACAATCAACCATCGTCACCTCGAAGACCACTGTAGATGCCATCAGCCCAGATATAGACCCATTCATCAGACACGGAACGTGTACACCATTGCTTGTATGTAGCTTCCCATTGCCGTTTCAAACAACCCACGACATTGGCCGACAGCCCTTTAGCCTCCAGTCCGACAATCGCTTCCAGTGCACTTTGCATCTGACCACTCGAAACACCTTTCAAATAAAGCCAGGGAATCGCCGCATCCAGGGTCGCTGTGCGCCGGATGTAGGGCGGTACAAGCAAAGATTGAAAGCTCGCCGACTCACCCTCACGGCTACGGATATTGGGCACCTCGACGCTGACCTTACCAACCCCGATGATGCTCTCTCGTTCTGGATGATGACCGCTACGGACAACGTGCTGGCGTCCGTCAGTCTTTTTTTGATCATCATACTGCGTCATCAACTCATCTAGCTCTGCCTAGACCGCTTCGGTGATTAACTGCTTCGCACCAGATCTGAGTAACTCTGTCAGTGGATCAATGCCCTCTGGTGTACCCAGATCAATCACAGTATTGTTTGTCATGTGTGGCGTACTTCTCTTGTTACTTTCGATTGCTAGACAAAACCGATTTCAGCAAGGCACGCCGCATACTTCAAATTCTTTCAGACACCAGATTCGGTTATAACTCGCCGTAGGGGTTCATCCTGTTGCATAATAGGTCGATAATCAGGCTGTTTACCGTAAAAAATGCACACATCCTCATGCTGTCGCAATGGCTGGCGGCGGGCGTTCAAAAAGTTGGTTGACTTACTTTATTATCCAAACAAATTTGTAACGAACCATGCTTCATTGCTCAGAATGAGTTTCGCGGTAAAAATACCCTGTGACGTAAGGGCTATAACGCCCCGTGGTTTGATGATGCGCTGATACTCTGCCCAAAGATCATCCAACGGAATAACGCTGTCCCAATTGTTTTGTGTGATCCCATAAGGAAGATCACACAAAATCATCCCAATCGACTGATCGGGAATATCTTTCATGACTTCCAGGCAATCGCCTTGATAAATGTTGCCTCCAAGAAACTTCATCAGACTCTACTTTCTTGTGGATGCCTTGGCAATCGGCTGAGATGAAGATGACTTGTGTTTTTTGGTGTAATCAAGAATAGCCTGACGGCCTAGCCATGAAAACGAACGCTCCTCTTGGACATTCAATTCCGAAAGCTGCTGATATTCTTCAGGCTCAAGATTAACTATTATGCGTTTTTTTATCTGACATAAGCGAATCCTCTCAGTGGTCATGATGCATAGTGCATCACTCTGAGTATTTATGCAAAAAACTAGGTAATATATTTTTGCTCATCATCCAGTTTGATCAAGCCGTCGTCAATTCCTTTTTGGCTCAGATTCATGCTTTTTTATTGCGTAAGATTTTCATAGGTCAATCGCTTACCAGTAATATTAGCTATTAAACTGCATACCCGGTTAATGGTATCAATCCGGCAATTACCATCATTTAATCTAAAAACAAACTCATTGATATACCGATGACAATGCTTTTTACTCCAGTTATGATAAGTGCCATAGAACCCACGCTTTAATACAGCCCAGACGCTTTCAATGCTGTTTGTGTGGGCCATCCCGTTTACAAACTCCTTGGCACTATGATTGACCGTATCATGCTGATAAGCCCTCTCAAGAATCGATATATCCTTTATGGGCATCTCTATTAATTAGGGGATTATATACTTGACTCCAACTTCACTACAAAATACAAACACAATGATTTGTTAGTTTTTTCAAGTAACAAGCTCACCATGCTCACCTGTTACCTTATGCAATTTTTCAATTGCACTCCATTTTGGGTTAAACCATCTTTTCTTGTCTTTCGTTTGCACGCAACGACAATAAAAAGGTTTTTATCGGTTTTTTATCTTTGTTGAATACTGCAATATCAAGCGGATACTCTTTTTTGGTATCAGATGGCCTTACTTTTACACGCCACTGTGGTCGTGTTTGTAATTGTTCTTTGGGGTATCCGTAATCTTCGACAAGTGTTTCGGAAAAGACTTGTACTGCTTCTACTTCTTCTGGCGTAGCTTTTACTTCTTCACCACTTATATAGTCTTTGATGTAACCTGCTCTCATTATCGTCCTGTATATCCGCATTCTATTTCCATTGCTTTGCTCATGCTAGCACCTCGCGATAGGTAATCCGTTTACCTATCGCGTTGCTTATAAGTGATTCTATACGTTGATTGGTTGGTAACTTACATGGTCCGTTATTCAGTCTAAAAGTCACTTCGTTCACATAGCGATGTAAGTGTTTAGTGCTGGCATGAGGCCATACCCCATACAGACCGCGTTTGAGTAAAGCCCAGACACTTTCAATGCTATTGGTATGAATGTTGTTTGAACCCACATATTCTCCCGCACTATGGGTTACCGTACCATGCTGATAAGCAGACTGTAAATGCTGATATGACCTGTGTTCATCTGTGTAAATGGTGGCACCATATTCCACTGAACAGCCAATCTCTTTGTGCAGGGTCGGTATATCAGTTGATGGGATAGGCTTAGCCCTTGTGCGGCCACCGCGCTCACGCATTCCGACCACTACCTGCTTGCCAGCTACGCCACGGCCTGCGCGGGCTTTCTTGTGTTTGTGTTTGTTATGTTCCTTCCCACCGATATAGGTCTCATCGATCTCAACAATGCCAGAAAGTAAATTATCTGTATTATTATCACAGGTTTCACGAATGCGGGCCTGCATAAACCAGGCGGTCTTTTGAGTTACTCCGATTTGTTTAGATAACTGCAAGCTAGATATGCCCTTGCGCGAGGTGACAGTTAAGTAAATAGCATATAGCCATTTATGTAGTGGTACATGAGAACGTTCAAAGATAGTGCCGGTTCTCACTGTAAACTCACTCTTGCAGTCCCGGCATAAGTAATATCCTGTCCGCTTTCCTTTGCGCGGGGTAATACGCTTAAATTCCCCACAATGAGGACAGGATATGTAATCTCCCCAGCGCGTTGTCCCTCAAAATACAATCTAGCGGCTTCAGCATCCGGAAACTGGCGAAATAACTCAAATGTGGATATGGTATTGTCTTTCATTGATGACCCTCCGTTTTATTGCATTTTTATGTTAGATTATATGGGTTATTTATTGGAGTCAAGTATATAATTCCCATTAATTACGTTATTTGTTACAATGTTGATTATTTGTTACAATGTTGAAGTTTCCAAACTGACAAAGAAACTTCCATGAGCAATGACATTTTCGGTTCTCTGTTTAATCTTCAAGACTATCGTCTCAAACAGTTGGGTAATCCTCTGCCTGAACTGGAAAAGACGGTTGACTGGGGATCTTTTCGGTCGTTGTTGAACAAGGTTCATGAGAAACAACGTAAGCGTCAGGCGGGCAACGCCCAACAGACGTAGTGATGATGTTCAAGGGACTGCTTGTGCAAAATCTGTATGGTCTTAGCGATGCTCAGTTGGGATACCAAATCGAAGACCGTTGCAGTTTCCAGCAGTTTCTGGGTCTTGCTAGGCATCAACGAGTCCCTGATGCCAAAACCTGCTGGGCATTCAAGCATCGGTTAGCGGTGCTGGGTCTGATGGCATCGTTGTTTGAGCAGTTGTCGTTGAACCAGGCGGCTTATATCGCTCGCAAGGATCAGATAGTTGCCTCCTCAATCATTCCGGCACTGTTGCCGCGTAACCTTCGGGAATACAATGCACGGATTAAGGCAGGCACTGTCCCGGCCCGCTGGACGAAGAAACATAGCTGCCGCCATTTTGCTTACAAGAACCACAGCCAGATAGACCATGACAACAAGTTGATTCGTGACTATCAGGTCACTGATGCCAGCGTCCATGACGCGCAGGTTTTTGCCGACCTGCCAGATGACAGCAATACCAGTAAAGATGTCTGGGCTGACAGTGCCTATCGGTCAGAGGAAAAAGTAGCGTTTCTCAAGGCGCAAGGTAAGCGCACGCGCTCCAAAGTTCGTAGTCGGGTCGAACCTGTGTTTGGAGCACAGCGCAATTTACGCCGCAAAGCGGTTCCTTGCATTTGCATTACGCGCACAAGCATGCATATCGGTTTGATGAATCTAAGGTACAACATGAGGCGTTTATGCTTTCTGGAACGGGTCAGTGCGTCTTGAAAACGAAGTAAAGCCGAGAACAGGGCTGTACGGAGACTACCGGCTTTTTGGACCAAATTGGAGACCTCGAACAACGCTGATTCTGGATGGGTTTTGACGCGAGCACCAGTCGTTGTCACCCGCATAGCGGGTGTGAAGGTCAAGGTCGGTGGTATTTGAGGCTGTGTTGCGCTGTTTGGGTCTGCCAGGGCGGGTATTTCCGGAATTTGGGCGGAGTCAGGCTGTGGCCTGTCGTCGCTCGTGGAAGATGAGACGGCGGAAGTTGTAGCTCAGGTTGGCCATGGTCATGCGGGCCTTCGCACGGGTTTGGCCGATTGAGCGGATGGTCAGAGCCATGGGCCCTTTCTCGTAGCCGAACACAGGCGCGGATGGCGGAGCGTGTCGCGTTGCCCCGACGAATATGCCTGGCCATGGGTTTGCCGCGTGGCTTCTTGCGATGGATATGTGAGCGGTACCCTTGCGCTTTGAGCCAGTCTTCGTTCTTGGACGACCGATATCCAGTATCGGCCCAAACCGCCTTCGAGCTGTTTGTCTCGTCCAGAACCGAGGAGAGTTCATGCCCGTCGTAGCGAGCCGCATTCGTGCCAGTCTCACCCCGGATGAAGCGCCATTTGCGGTCAATGGACACGTGGTTCTTGTACCCAAAGTGCGGAACCGAAATATCGACAAGGCCAGTATCCTCCTCACCCTCCTTGGTCGTCTTGGCCTTTGAATACTTGACCGTCCAACGCGCATCGGTGTCTTTCTGCGCTGCCTTGGACAGATCATCGGGCCAGATGTCAGATGCGGCCTCACCTGCCTTGGCGCGCGCTTTCTCTTCTTTCGTCATCCGCTGGCGCGGGGCAAAGACCAACGTGGCATCCACAATCTGACCGCCGGTGGGTTTGTATCCCCGCGCGCAGAGCTGAGCTTCAAACGCGGCAAACAGGGCCTTGAAGACACCCGCCTAGGTCAGCTTCTCTCTGAAAAGCCAGATCGTCTTCTGATCAGGTGTCGGCTCCCCGATTTGAAATCCCAGGAACCGCAACCAACTGAAACGGTCACGAATGAGAAACTCCATCCGCTCATCGCTCAGATTGTGCATCGAGGCCAAGACCAGCACCTTGAACATCACAACGGCATCATAGGGCGGGCGACCACCTTTGGGACGTTCCCCATAATCAAGCGCTTCAACAAGAACTGGGCGAAACACTTCGAAATCAACGTGCCGCTCCAAAACCTCAAGCGGATCTCCCATCGCCGAAAGCCGCGCCAAATGATCCGTCAAATCAAACAATCCAGGTGCGTGCATAAACAAAATCCTCCCACATCAAGTGAATCAGACCGTACCACAAAATGCACGGTTTTTAGAGGCTTCCAATTGGTTTTTTTAACCTCTCTGAGCCAATAAACTGGAAAGTGATTGCATTAATAGAGGTTCCCTCTCCTCCTTAGAGTATCCGATACTCACGCAGATGCCGATTATTCTCAAGCGCAAGGCTCCGATCTGTATCCAAATCAACTTCACTCTCATGGTATGTGACTACCCACCTGCTTAAGCGCAACAGCCCAACACCCAAATCTTCCGCAACCTGACGACGCGACAAACCGCTCGTCAAAGCAATGCGTACCGCATCCTGACGAAACTCGTCCGTCCTTACTGTTCTTACTGTACCCATAACTCTATCTCCTTTACTGCACGTTATACTCTATTCCGTGCGGCATTAAACCGTGACGGGTCCAGCCTGACCCGACCACCCCAACCCAAGCTCAACCCACGTCCAGTCAGGCCTGGCCCACGGCGGGCATCCAGAAACTAAACCATTGCCGGGGTAAAAAATCTCCAAATGCGGTGTTTTGTCAAAGGTTGCAGACGACCTGATTTGTCTCGCAGGCTTAAAATATGACAGAGTATTGACAGCAAGCGGTGATTGCCCGAGAATGTTCGGCTGATTTTTGGAGGGGTACTCAAGCGGTCAACGAGAGCAGACTGTAAATCTGTTGGCTCAGCCTTCGTAGGTTCGAATCCTACCCCCTCCACCAGAGTGAAATAGCGGGGCAAAATACAGCAAGTGTAGTAGATTTTTAGCGCAATGATATTAAGGCATCGGACTGATTGGAAAAATGATATGGCAGTATCTACATTGAATGTTGATGGGGATAGCGGGATATGATCCAGGCGGGTGTAGTTCAATGGTAGAACGTCAGCCTTCCAAGCTGAACATGTGGGTTCGATTCCCATCACCCGCTCCAATAGTAAGTATCGTTCAATAGTATCGATATTTTGAATTAGGTAGCTAGCACTGATTTTATTGCTCATATAGCTCAGTCGGTAGAGCACTTCCTTGGTAAGGAAGAGGTCACCGGTTCAAATCCGGTTATGAGCTCCACGATTAGCATTTTTATTACTAACAAACGAAAGAGGTACTGAGTTGTGTCGAAGGAGAAGTTTGAGCGTACGAAGCCGCATGTAAATGTTGGCACGATAGGCCATGTTGACCATGGCAAGACGACGTTGACGGCGGCTATTACGAAGAACATGGCGGAGCATCATGGTGGTGAGTTTAAGGCCTACGACCAGATTGATAATGCGCCGGAGGAGCGCGAGCGTGGTATTACGATTGCGACGGCGCATGTAGAGTATGAGAGTGATGCGCGGCATTATGCACACGTTGATTGTCCGGGTCATGCGGATTATGTGAAGAACATGATCACCGGTGCGGCGCAGATGGATGGTGCGATACTGGTGTGCAGTGCGGCGGACGGTCCGATGCCGCAGACGCGGGAACATATATTATTGGCGCGTCAAGTGGGTGTGCCCTATATAGTGGTTTACTTGAACAAGGCAGACCAGGTTGATGATGCTGAGTTATTGGATTTGGTGGAGCTTGAGGTGCGTGAGTTGTTGAGCGAGTATAATTTCCCGGGCGATGACACGCCGATAGTGACGGGTTCGGCGTTAAAGGCCTTGGAAGGTGACACCAGTGATATAGGCATACCGTCTATTGTGCGGTTGGTTGCAGCGATGGATGCCCACATACCGATTCCGGAGCGTCCGGTTGACCTACCATTTTTGTTGCCGATTGAAGATGTGTTTTCTATTTCGGGTCGCGGCACGGTGGTCACAGGTCGTGTTGAGCGGGGTATTGTGAAGGTCGGGGAAGAGGTTGAGATTGTAGGTATTCGGGAGACGCAGAAGACGACCTGTACGGGCGTTGAGATGTTTCGTAAGTTGTTAGACCAGGGACAGGCGGGGGACAATGTCGGTGTATTGTTGCGTGGTACGAAGCGCGAAGAGGTGGAGCGTGGACAGATTTTGTGTCAGCCGGGTTCGGTGAGTCCGCACACGCATTTTGAGACCGAGATATACGTATTGAGTAAAGATGAGGGTGGTCGTCATACGCCGTTTTTCAACAACTACCGTCCTCAGTTTTACTTTCGCACGACCGATGTAACGGGGGCGATGGAGTTACCTGCGGGCACCGAGATGGTCATGCCGGGGGACAATATCAAGGTGACGGTGAAGTTAATCAATCCGATTGCGATGGAAGAAGGTTTACGTTTTGCCATACGCGAGGGCGGGCGTACCGTCGGTGCGGGTGTCGTCTCTAAAATAATAGAGTAAAAAAACAGGCTAATTATTTTGCATGAAAAAATAGGCCAGTAGCTCAATTGGCAGAGCGGCGGTCTCCAAAACCGCAGGTTGGGGGTTCGATTCCCTCCTGGCCTGCCAGGATAGTAATTGCGTTGGTTCAAGATTAAATGTAATAAACAATTCATGAATTCAAATGTTGAAAATACCAGTGCGAAACTGGATACAGCCAAACTTTGTCTGGCCTTATTTATTGCGATAGCAGCCTTGTTCGGCTTCTATTTTTATGCTGATCAATCGCTACTGTATCGGGTGCTTGGTTTACTTGGGCTCGCAGGTGTCAGTATTGCAATAGCATTGCAGACTGAAAAAGGGCACCAAGTTTGGAATTATTTTCACGATGCCCAGCTAGAAGTTAGAAAAGTCGTATGGCCTACCAAACAAGAGACTGTACAGACAACCCTGATTGTGTTCGTTATGGTTGTCTTGGTCGCCATTATCTTATGGTTGTTGGATATGTTTCTCGGCTGGGCGATTGGTTTGTTAATGGGATATGGGGGCTAAAATGGCGCAGCACTGGTATGTCATCCATGCGTATTCAGGTTTTGAAAATCAGGTAATGCGTTCCTTGCAAGAGCGAATCGAGCGTAGCGGCCTTAACGATATGTTTGGTGAAA
Source organism: uncultured Gammaproteobacteria bacterium (assembly GCA_951812995.1). Classification (GTDB taxonomy): domain Bacteria; phylum Pseudomonadota; class Gammaproteobacteria; order Eutrophobiales; family Eutrophobiaceae; genus UBA7359. Next base: position 19,069 of record CATOTD010000004.1, read on the forward strand.
TACTGGTGCCAACAGAAGCAGTGGTTGAAATGCGTGATGGTAAAAAACGCAAGAGTGATCGCAAGTTTTTCCCGGGTTATGTGCTGGTTAAGATGGAAATGAATGACGATACGTGGCATTTGGTTAAAGAGGTGCCAAAAGTGTTGGGTTTTGTTGGTGGCACCAACGACAGGCCTTCACCCATTACTGAAAAAGAAGCAAATACAATATTACAGCGGGTTGAAGAAGGTGTAGATAAACCAAAGCCTAAAATATTGTTTGAACCAGGTGAAGTGATTCGTATTAATGATGGCCCGTTTATTGATTTCAATGGTGTTGTTGAAGAAGTGAACTATGAAAAAAGTCGTTTGCGCGTTTCTGTATTAATATTCGGGCGATCTACCCCGGTTGAATTAGAGTTCGGTCAAGTAGAGAAAGAATAGTTTTTTGTCAGTTAGTGGGCATCGTAAGACGTTTGCAAGCAACGTTGCGCACCCAAGGAGAAAGTTTGTGGCTAAGAAAATTGAAGGTTATATTAAGTTACAAGTGCCGACAGGCCAAGCAAATCCGAGTCCACCGGTTGGGCCTGCGTTAGGCCAAAAGGGTGTCAATATCATGGAATTTTGTAAAGTATTTAATGCCCAGACACAAAATTTAGAACCAGGTTTACCCGTGCCCGTCATTATTACGGTGTATTCCGACAAAAGTTTTACCTTTGTTAGCAAGACGACACCTGCAGCCATTCTTTTAAAGAAGGCGGCAAATATTAAAAGCGGTAGTGGTACGCCAAACAGTCAGAAAGTGGGCAAGGTGAGCCGTGCTCAACTTGAGGAAATCGCCAGAATCAAAACCCCTGATTTGACGGCTGCCGATATGGATGCAGCCGTTAGAACTATCGCGGGCACTGCCCGCAGTATGGGTCTTGATACTGAGGGAGTAGTCTAGTCATGGCAAAATTATCCAAGCGTATTAAGTCGTATAAGGACAAGATTGAACCCGGTAAATTGTATCCCATCAAAGATGCGCTGGATTTTTTAAAGGAAATTTCAGCCGTAAAGTTTGATGAATCGGTAGATGTCGCCGTCAATCTAGGTGTTGATGCACGCAAGTCAGATCAACAAGTCCGAGGTTCAACCGTATTACCTAAGGGTACTGGAAAAACCGTAAGGATTGCAGTATTTGCGCAAGGAGAAAATGCAAAGACAGCGAAAACGGCGGGGGCCGATACAGTTGGTTTTGAAGATTTGGCGGAGGCAATGACAAAGGGCGATATAGACTATGGTGTTGTCATTGCAACGCCAGATGCAATGCCAATCGTGGGTAGACTCGGCAAGGTATTGGGGCCGCGTGGCTTAATGCCGAATCCTAAAGTGGGTACGGTAACCCATGATGTTAAACAGGCCGTTGAAAATGCGAAGGGGGGGCAGGTGCGTTACCGCACAGATAAAAACGGTATTATCCACTGCACTATTGGCAAAGTTTCGTTTGATGTTGACGCATTAAGTGAAAACCTGCACGCATTGCTGGCTGACTTGAAAAAGGCACGACCTGTTGCGACTAAAGGGCATTACCTGCGCAAGGTAAGTCTCTCTACGACTATGGGTCCTGGCGTATCAGTTGATCAGGCAAGCCTGTCAATTTGAGTTGAGACAGCATTATTTAACATGAATGATAACGATATTAGCCGTTAGTGTTAGCGGTCTAATATCCGTAAAAGACTTTGTAACTGACCGTTGGTTGTCAGATGTCAAAGATCGCAGGTGACACTCTTTGGAGCTGTCTTAATGTATTTAGAATTTACCTGCGTAGACGGTTAATCACAGACTATATTCTGTTGGTCGCCGTAACTGGTCTGCCTAAACAGCAATGTGCAGGCAGGCTTTTGTAGTAAAAGCTTAAGGTTGAAACCTTATTAACTTAAAAGGAGGCGGAAGAATGAGTCTTAATCTACAAGCAAAGAAGGTAATCGTTGAAGAGATTGCTGGCGTTGCAACAACGGCTCCTTCTGCAGTCGCGGCCGAGTATATCGGTTTAACGGTGGCGCAAATGACTGAACTGCGTAACGTTGCGCGTGAAGCGGGCGTGTATTTGAAAGTGGTGCGCAATACCTTGGCGCGGCGGGCATTCGAAAATACACCTTTTGCCTGTATGCGTGATGGATTAGTCGGGCCGTTGGTGTTGGCGTTTTCTAATGATGAACCAGGAAGTGCCGCCCGCATTGTGCGCGATTTTGCAAAGGATAATGACAAACTGGTGGTTAAACTTGTCGCTTTAGATGGAAAGCTTTTGGACCCATCTGCACTAGACAGTCTCGCCAGTATGCCATCGCTTGATGAAGCGCGTGCTATGCTACTTGGATTATTGTCTGCACCGCTGGTCAAGTTTGTTCGTACTGTAGCAGAACCGCCAACAAAATTTGTCAGAGTTATTGCTGCCCAACGTGATAAGCAACAAACAGCATAATTAAGACAGAAATTTTATATCAGTTTAGTTTTTATTTTTGGAGAATATTAAAATGACAGTTTCACGTGAAGAAATTAAAACAGCATTAGGCCAGATGCCAGTGCTTGAACTCGTTGATTTGATCAAAGAACTTGAAGATGAATGGGGTGTATCTGCCGCCGCGCCAGTTGCAGTTGCGGCTGTTGCGGGTGATGGTGACGCTACCGCTGCTGCCGAAGAACAAACGGAGTTTGATGTTGTTATATCAAGCTTTGGTGAAAGCAAGGTTGCCGTGATTAAGGCCGTTCGCGCCATAACAAGCCTGGGTCTCAAAGAAGCTAAAGATCTTGTGGAAAGTGTGCCCGCAACAGTTAAAGAAGGTCTTACCAAGGATGAGTCTGAAGATGTTAAAAAACAGCTCGAAGAAGCTGGCGCGTCCGTTGAAATTAAATAACCTTAAAATTGCAACATTTAATAAACTTAGCGCGAAACCAACAGGCGGCCTATATTGCTTGTTGGTTTTTCGCGCTTATTGATATAAGCCGGTTTGCATCATCTGTAGGCTGGCCGCAGTTGTCTATTCATCAGGCAAAATATTCGCTATGAACAAACACTATATTGAGGAATTGTAATGGCCTATTCCTATACTGAAAAGAAACGTATCCGCAAGGATTTTGGAAAGCGTACCAGTGTTATGGAAATACCGTATCTGGTTGCGACTCAGGTTGAATCGTTTGCTCGATTCATTCAAGCTGACACGAGTCCTGATAAAAGAGCCAATATGGGATTGGAGGCAGTATTCAAATCTGTTTTTCCCATTGCCAGCTTATCCGGGAATGCTGCATTGGAATATGTTAGCTATGCGTTGGGTACGCCCGGGTTTGATGTAAAAGAATGCAGGCTCAGGGGCTTAACCTATGCCGCTTCTTTACGCGTCAAGGTTCGACTCATTATTTATGATAAAGAAGCGGGGCTTAGCAAAAAAGTCGTAAAAGATATTAGAGAACAAGAAGTGTATATGGGCGAGATGCCATTAATGACACCCACTGGTACCTTTGTTATTAATGGCACCGAACGTGTTATTGTTTCGCAGATGCATCGCTCACCAGGCGTATTTTTTGAGCATGATAAAGGCAAGACGCATTCATCTGGCAAGTTACTTCATTCGGCGCGTGTTATTCCTTACCGTGGTTCCTGGCTGGATTTTGAGTTCGATGCAAAAGACCTTGTTTATTGCCGCATTGATCGCCGCCGCAAAATACATGCGAGCATATTGCTACGCGCACTTGGTTATACGGCTGAAGAAATACTCGATACTTTCTTTGCTACGGATAAATTCAAATTTACCAAAAAAGGTATTGCGTTTTATCTGGTGCCTGAGCGCCTGCGTGGTGAAACTGTATCGTTTGATATTACGAATAAAAAAGGCCAGCTTATTGTTGCAAAAGAACGCCGTATAACGGCTCGACATATTCGAGAAATTGCAAAAGCAAGATTGACCAAATTAATCGTGCCAAAAGAATTTCTGATAGGCAAAGTGATTGCCAAGGAGATCCCTGGCGAAGCTATTGATGAGAAAACTGGAGAAATAACTAATATCGCCGATGCAAATACTGAAATTACCGAAGAATTACTTGACAGGATTGTTGCGCTCCCGAACGGTTTTGAGCTAGAGACGATCTACACAAATGATCTGGATAATGGGTCTTTTATTGCGGACACGTTACGTGATGATCCGCTAAATGATGACCCAAGCATGTCGGCGGCACAGATTGAAATTTATCGCATGATGCGACCTGGTGAACCGCCAACAAAGGATGCCGCTAAAAATTTATTTGAGAATTTGTTTTTTAATTCTGACCGCTACGACTTGTCTGTTGTTGGCCGCATGAAGTTTAATAGACGCATAGGGCGTAAGGAGATCACAGGCCCTGGCATTCTTTATGACGGCAAGTTTTTCAGTCAACGCAAAGACAATAATGCAAAGCAATTGCGCAAACAATTAGGCGATGGTTCAGATATTGTCGATGTAGTCAAGACCTTGGTAAATATACGCAATGGTAAAGGATCCGTTGATGATATTGACCATCTAGGTAACCGCCGTATTCGTAGTGTTGGTGAACTGGCTGAAAATCAGTTTCGTGTAGGACTCGTCAGAGTCGAACGCTCAATTAAAGAACGTTTAAGCCTGGCTGAATCAGAAAATTTGATGCCGCAAGAAATCATCAATGCAAAACCAGTTTCAGCAGTGATAAAAGAATTTTTTGGTTCAAGTCAACTCTCTCAATTTATGGATCAAAATAATCCTTTATCCGAGATTACACATAAACGTCGCATCTCGGCACTCGGGCCTGGTGGGTTGACACGGGAACGTGCGGGATTTGAAGTGCGTGATGTGCATCCAACGCATTATGGTCGTGTTTGTCCGATTGAGACACCGGAAGGGCCGAATATTGGTTTAATCAATTCGCTGGCAGTTTATGCCAGAACCAATAGTTATGGGTTTCTCGAGACGCCTTATCGTAAAGTTGTCAATGCTAAGGTAACGGATGAAATTGAATATCTATCCGCTATTGAAGAAGGTGATTTTGTGATTGCACAGGCAAGTGCGACCTTAGATGCAAAAGGTAAATTGATTGATAACCTTGTATCTTGCCGACATCGTAATGAATTCGCCATGTCGACACCAGATAAGGTTAATTTTATGGATGTTTCGCCAAGACAGATCGTGTCAGTTGCAGCATCAATGATCCCTTTTTTGGAACATGATGATGCCAACCGGGCGTTGATGGGTTCTAATATGCAGCGTCAGGCCGTCCCTACATTACGTACTGATAAGCCTTTAGTCGGGACTGGTATGGAGAGAAGAGTAGCGATTGATTCAGGGGTGACGGTTATTTCTGAACGCGGCGGTGTTATTGATTCTGTTGATGCTAGCCGCATCGTCGTGCGGGTTAATAATGACGAAGTCGTTGCTGATGAGCCGGGTGTTGATATTTATAACCTTATAAAATATACACGTTCCAATCAAAATACCTGTATCAACCAAAGACCATTGGTGAAACCAGGCGATCAGGTTGCCAAGGGTGATGTATTGGCAGATGGCCCATCAACCGATATGGGTGAGTTGGCTTTGGGTCAAAATATGATGGTCGCATTCATGCCTTGGAATGGTTATAACTTTGAAGATTCTATTTTACTCTCCGAAAGATTGGTCAAAGAAGATCGATACACCTCAATCCACATTGAAGAGTTGACCTGTGTCGCGCGTGATACAAAACTGGGTGCGGAAGAAGTATCGTCTGACATCCCGAATGTGAGTGAAAGTGCTTTGAATAAGCTAGATGCGTCGGGCATTGTTTATATCGGTGCGGAGGTTAACGTGGGTGATATCCTAGTGGGTAAAGTAACGCCGAAGGGTGAAACGCAGCTGACACCAGAAGAAAAGCTGTTGCGTGCTATTTTTGGTGAAAAAGCATCCGATGTAAAAGATACCTCACTCCGCGTACCATCGGGCATGAATGGTACCGTCATTGATGTACAGGTCTTTACGCGCGATGGTGTTGAGAAAGATGCGCGGGCTCTTGAAATTGAAGAGTCGGAGCTGAACAGTGTCAGAAAGGATTTAAATGATCAGCTCCGCATCATGGAAGAAGGTGTCTATCAGCGTATCGATAAATTATTGATCGGCAAGATTGCTGTAGGCGGCCCCGCGGAATTAAGTGCGGGCGACAAGATTACCCGGGATTATCTTGATACTATCACGCGCGACAAATGGTTTGAGATCCGACTTAAAAATGATGCGGCAAATCACCAGCTCGAACTTGCAGCAACGCAGATGAATCTATTGAAGGAAGAGTTTGACGGTCGCTTTGAAGAAAAGCGAAAAAAGTTGACTTCAGGTGATGATCTGGCGCCAGGTGTTTTGAAGATGGTGAAAGTTTATCTTGCTGTTAAACGTCGCATCCAGACGGGTGACAAGATGGCTGGTCGTCATGGTAATAAGGGTGTTATCTCCACTATCGTGCCGATTGAAGATATGCCGTATATGGAAGATGGCACGCCGGTTGATGTCGTCTTGAACCCACTCGGTGTGCCTTCCAGAATGAATGTCGGACAGGTTTTAGAAACACATTTGGGTTGGGCTGCAAAAGGCGTTGGGATCAAGATCGGCAAGATGCTTGAGCAATCTGCTCGGGTGTCTGAAATACGCCAGTTTCTTGACAAAGTTTATAACAGCAGTGGTAAGCAAGAAGATCTGGGTTTATTTACAGATGCAGAAATAACCGAGTTGGCCGACAATCTGAAAGAGGGTGTACCCATGGCGACACCCGTGTTTGATGGGGCCAGTGAAGCCGACATCAAGACTATATTAAAACTTGCTGATCTGCCAGAAGATGGTCAGACAACACTGTATGATGGTCGCACTGGCGAGGCATTTGATCGCAAAGTCACCGTTGGCTATATGTACATGTTGAAACTGAATCACCTGATTGATGACAAGATGCATGCGCGTTCAACCGGGCCCTATAGTTTGGTGACGCAACAACCGTTGGGTGGTAAGGCACAATTCGGCGGTCAGCGGTTTGGTGAGATGGAAGTCTGGGCCTTAGAAGCCTATGGTGCTGCCTATACACTACAGGAAATGCTTACCGTCAAGTCAGATGATATTACGGGTCGTGCCAAAATGTATAAAAACATTGTTGATGATAATCATCAAATAGAAGCAGGTATGCCCGAATCTTTCAATGTATTGGTCAAGGAAATTCGATCACTAGGTATCGATATTGAGCTTGATACATAGCGATAGCCGCTGAGGCAAGACATGATTATTAACGATTCAAAACTCGGGCAGTATCCCGAACAAATCTCCTGAGGAGGTAGTACCTTGAAAGATTTACTCAAACTTTTGAAGCAACAAGGACAAGTTGAGGAATTTGATGCCATCAAGATTGGATTGGCATCGCCAGAAAAAATTCGATCCTGGTCATTCGGAGAAGTCAAAAAACCCGAAACGATAAACTATCGAACGTTCAAACCAGAACGTGATGGTCTTTTTTGTGCCAAGATATTTGGTCCGGTTAATGATTACGAATGTTTGTGCGGCAAATATAAAAGACTGAAACATCGTGGTGTCGTCTGTGAGAAGTGTGGTGTTGAAGTAACACTGTCTAAAGTGCGTCGTGAACGGATGGGGCATATTGATCTAGCCAGTCCAGTTGCACACATCTGGTTCCTGAAATCATTGCCATCAAGAATGGGTTTAATGTTGGACATGACCCTGCGTGAAATCGAACGCATTCTCTACTTTGAGGCTTATGCTGTTACAGAGCCTGGCATGACCGACCTTGAACGCGGCCAAATACTAACAGAAGAAAATTATCTTGAAGCCATTGAACAATATGGTGATGAATTTGAAGCAGCGATGGGCGCAGAAGCTATCCGCGCGCTGCTGATGTCTATCGATATAGAAACAGAGGCTACCTATCTTCGCGAAGAAATTCCAAATACTAATTCTGAAACAAAACTCCGCAAGCTGACTAAGCGTTTGAAATTGCTTGAGTCATTTATGAAATCAGGCAATAAGCCCGAGTGGATGGTATTGAAAATACTACCCATATTACCACCAGATTTACGTCCGTTAGTACCCCTTGATGGTGGTCGTTTTGCAACATCTGATCTAAATGATCTCTATCGACGTGTTATTAATAGAAATAATCGTTTGAAGCGATTACTAGATTTGAATGCGCCAGATATTATTGTACGCAATGAAAAACGCATGTTGCAAGAATCAGTCGATGCACTGCTTGATAATGGTAGACGCGGTCGCGCTATAACCGGCACAAATAAACTGCCACTAAAATCGTTGGCAGATATGATCAAGGGTAAACAAGGTCGCTTCCGCCAAAATTTATTAGGAAAACGGGTTGATTACTCTGGTCGCTCGGTGATTGTAGTTGGCCCTACCCTGCGCTTACATCAATGTGGTATTCCCAAGAAAATGGCGTTGGAATTATTCAAACCATTCATATTTAGTAAGTTGCAAAGACGCGGTCTAGCAACCACAATCAAGGCCGCCAAGAAGCTGGTTGAACGCGAAGGAACCGAAGTTTGGGACGTGTTGGAAGAAGTGATTCGCGAACACCCGATCATGCTCAACCGTGCGCCTACATTACATAGATTAGGCATACAGGCATTTGAGCCGGTATTGGTTGAAGGCAAAGCCATTCAGTTGCATCCGCTGGTTTGTACAGCCTTTAATGCCGACTTTGATGGTGATCAAATGGCAGTGCATGTCCCGTTATCGATTGAAGCACAATTGGAAGCGCGAACTTTGATGATGTCGACCAATAATATTCTGTCACCCGCAAACGGTGAGCCTATTATTGTACCAACACAGGATGTTGTGTTGGGTCTTTATTATTTGACTCGTGAATCACTAAAAGCAAAAGGGACTGGCATGGCCTTTGTTGATGTTAATGAAGTCCAGCGTGCGTACGAGACAGGAGTAGTTGATTTGCAAGCTAGAATTCGTACGCGAATTCGTGAGGTCACCAATGCAGACGGGGTGAAGCAGATAAAGAATACACGTTATGATACAACCGTTGGACGCGCAATATTATCGCGCATCTTGCCAGATGAGATGCCCTTCTCATTGATTAACAAGGTGTTGGTGAAGAAAACTATTTCGCAGCTGATCAATACGTGTTATCGAAAGTTGGAACTGAAAGATACCGTTATTTTTTCTGATAAATTGATGTACACCGGATTCAAATATTCAACGCGGGCGGGCGTGTCCATTGGCGTTGAAGACATGGTAATACCAGAAAACAAGGACAAGATCATTGTACAAGCAGAAGATCAGGTGCAAAATTTTCAAGATCAATATGCATCCGGTTTAATTACTGATGGCGAGCGTTATAACAAGGTAGTAGACATCTGGTCGCATACGAACGATCAGGTTGCCAAGGCGATGATGGCTAAATTAGGGGTTGATAGTCATATCGATGCCGCTGGTAACGAAGTTGAAGAGTCTTCGTTTAATTCGATCTATATCATGGCCGATTCAGGTGCTCGTGGTTCAGCGGCACAGATTCGACAATTGGCGGGTATGCGCGGTTTGATGACAAAACCGGACGGTTCAATTATCGAAACACCTATTACGGCCAATTTCCGTGAAGGGCTTGATGTACTCCAATACTTCATATCAACACACGGTGCGCGAAAAGGCCTGGCTGATACCGCACTGAAAACAGCAAACTCTGGCTATTTGACACGGCGTTTGGTGGACGTTTCTCAAGATTTAGTCGTATCTGAAGAAGATTGTGGTACCACGGAAGGTTTATTAATGAGTCCGGTCATTGAAGGTGGGGATGTGATTGAGCCATTGCGAGAACGGGTATTGGGTCGGGTATTGGCAACGGATGCGATTAATCTTAATGGCGATATTGTGGCTGAAGCTGGCACATTACTTGATGAGCATTGGGTAGATATGTTTGATGATAAAGGGATTGATCAGGTTACTGTGCGTTCGGGGATTACCTGTGAGGCGCGTTTCGGGATTTGTCGCAAGTGTTATGGTCGTGATCTGGGGCGTGGTCATTTAGTGAATATTGGTGAAGCTGTGGGGGTAATAGCGGCGCAATCAATAGGCGAGCCTGGGACGCAGTTGACGATGCGTACCTTCCATATTGGTGGTGCCGCGTCACGGGCGGCCGCAATCAGTAATATTGAAGCCAAAAATGGCGGCATCGTTCGCTTACAAAATGTAAAAAGATTTGAGCAAGAGAGTGGTAACAAGGTTGTTGTTTCGCGTTCAGGTGAACTCACGATACTTGATGAAGTTGGACGTGAGCGCGAACGTTACAAGATACCTTACGGTGCAGTATTAACGGTAGATGATGGTGCAACTGTGACCCGAGGCCAACAAATTGCTTCCTGGGACCCACATACACATCCGGTAATTACAGAAGTAAAGGGGCGTGTTCAATTTTCCGACATTATAGAAGGCGAAACCGTCACCCGTAATGTCGATGAGATTACGGGGTTGACCAACATCATTATCATGGATCCAAAACAACGACCAAGTACGTCGAAAGACTTGCGTCCTACGGTTAAGCTGGTGGATGAAAATGGCGACGAACTTAAGATCCCGGGCACCGATCAGGCCGCACATTATCTGCTACCACCAAAGGCGGTCATAAATGTAAAAGATGGTGATGAGGTCAATATTGGCGACATCATTGCGCGTCTGGCACAAGAATCCGTTAAAACGCGAGATATCACGGGTGGTTTACCGAGAGTAGCGGACTTGTTTGAAGCACGTAAACCTAAAGAACCCGCAGTCTTGGCTGAAATCTCGGGTATTATCAGTTTTGGTAAAGAAACAAAAGGAAAGCAGAGAATTGTTATCACAGGCCAAGGCGATTCGGTGCATGAAGAATTGATCCCGAAATGGCGACAGGTGAGTGTGTTTGAAGGGGAGCATGTTGAAAAAGGAGAAAGTATTGTTGACGGACCACCCACCCCACACGATATTTTACGTTTGCAAGGCGTTGTAGCACTGACCAACTACATCAGCACTGAGATCCAGGAAGTGTATCGTTTGCAGGGTGTGCGGATTAACGACAAGCATATTGAGATCATCGTACGACAGATGATGCGCAAGGTTGAGATTACCAGTGCTGGCGATACACAATTCCTCAAAGGCGAACAATTGGAGCGTTCGCGTGTGTTGCAAGAAAATGAAAGCATTGAGACAGAAGGTAAGTCCCCCGCTACATGGATGCCTATTTTACTTGGTATCACCAAGGCTTCGCTGTCAACGGAGTCTTTTATTTCAGCGGCTTCATTCCAGGAAACAACCCGCGTCTTAACGGAAGCGAGCGTGTGTGGAAAACGTGATAATCTGCGTGGATTGAAAGAAAATGTCATCGTCGGACGCCTTATTCCTGCTGGTACCGGCTTGTCATATCATGCTGAACGTCGCGATCAACTAGATAAAAAAACAGTGCCTGAAATAGCCTCAGAAAATGTGGAAATTGAGGATGCCCTTATCCCTTCAATAGACGCTGATCCGAAAGCCGTGCCGAACAATTCAGCAACTTAAAAAATAAGCGTTGATCTTGCTTGACAGGATCCTCGTTAAAGGCATAAGATCGCGCCTCTTTGACAGGCTGAGTCAGTTTTCTCAGCCTGTCGTTTTGTTTCAAATACTGGAAATCAAGGCGTATTTTTAAATAGCTACTGAACAACAAACAACACCTTCAGGTTGCCTGGAGTGGTCCCGCCTGTCTGTGTTGGAAAGATTGATGTATTCATTATGAATACTGTCAATATCGGGGTAGGTGTGCTGTTTTTGCGTTCTTAATAAACTAAATATAAAGATTTTTTATGACCACTATCAATCAACTCGTTAGAAAGCCACGTAAACGACAACGTGTAAAAAGTAATGTCCCCGCACTAGAGGCCTGTCCTCAAAAACGGGGGGTGTGTACTCGTGTGTATACAACGACACCGAAGAAACCGAACTCTGCTTTACGAAAAGTGGCTCGTGTGCGCCTGACCAATGGCCATGAAGTCACTACTTACATCGGCGGTGAGGGACACAATTTGCAAGAACACTCGGTGATCCTGATTAGAGGTGGTCGCGTAAAGGATTTGCCGGGTGTGCGTTATCATACGGTACGCGGTACTTTGGATACGTCTGGTGTTAGCGATAGGCGGCAGAGCCGTTCTAAATATGGTGCTAAGCGACCTAAGTCGTAATTGTATGCACTATTTAAGAATAGATACAGGAATAGGTTGAGTCATGTCTAGAAGACGCATTGCTGAGAAAACCGAGATTCTGCCTGATCCGAAATTCGACGATAAGGTATTGGCAAAATTTATAAACATCATTATGCGAAGTGGTAAAAAATCTATCGCGGAAAAGATTGTTTATGGCGCGCTCAATGAAATCAGCGGTAAAGGTAATCCAGAACCACTGACAGTGTTCAACAAGGCACTTGAGAACGTCCGGCCGCTCGTAGAAGTGAAATCTCGGCGTGTTGGTGGTGCTACCTATCAGATCCCGATTGAAGTCAGAACTGCTCGCAGTGTTACCTTAGCGATGCGCTGGATGGTTGACGCAGCAAAAAAACGAGGTGAAAAAAATATGGGGTTGCGTTTGGCTGGTGAATTGTTAGATGCCTCTGAAAGTCGCGGTTCTGCAATTAAAAAACGGGAAGAGATGCATCGTATGGCCGAAGCCAATAAGGCTTTTTCACATTATCGCTGGTAATAATAAAACACTATCATGTCACGTCACACACCTATTGAGCACTACCGAAATATCGGCATTATGGCGCATATTGATGCGGGTAAAACAACCACTACCGAGCGGGTGCTGTTCTATACGGGTGTGTCTCATAAAATTGGTGAAGTGCATGATGGTGCGGCCACCATGGATTGGATGGAACAGGAACAAGAACGCGGTATCACAATCACGGCTGCCGCTACCACTTGTTTTTGGAAGGGCACGGCGACCCAATTTGAAGAGCACCGTATTAACATCATTGATACACCAGGGCATGTTGACTTTACCATCGAAGTTGAGCGTTCACTGCGAGTTTTAGATGGTGCTTGCGCGGTTTTCTGTGCGGTCGGTGGCGTTGAACCTCAGTCTGAAACGGTCTGGCGACAAGCGAATAAATATTCAGTGCCGCGTATGGCTTTTGTAAACAAAATGGATCGTGCGGGTGCCGACTTCCTGCATGTGGTTTTGCAAATACGTCAACGTTTAGGCAGCAACGCTGTGCCTATGCAGTTACCGATTGGCAACGAAGATAATTTTGCCGGTGTTATTGACCTGGTAAAAATGAAGGCGATTTACTGGAAAGAAGAAAACATGGGGATCGAATTTGAAGAAAAAGAGATTCCTGAAGCACTTATGGTTGAAGCGCAACAATGGCACGAAAATGTACTTGAGAAAGCAGCGGAAGCAAATGTAAGTCTGATGGAGTCGTATCTTGAAAATAGTTGCCTCACACAAGCGGAGATTATTGAGGGTATACGCATGCAAACGTTAGCCAATGAAATTGTGCCGGTGTTTTGTGGCTCCGCCTTTAAGAATAAAGGCGTGCAAACAATGCTGGATGCCATTGTGCAGTATATGCCCTCGCCTGTAGACGTGCCGGCAATAAAAGGCATTATTGATGATAAAGATGACTCCGAAGCCAAGAGACGGGCTGCCGATGATGAGCCATTTGCCGCATTGGCATTTAAGATCGCAACCGATCCGTTTGTTGGCACATTAAATTTTTTCCGTGTTTACTCAGGTGTGCTCAAATCTGGTGATACAGTATTGAATCCGGTTAAGGGTAAAAAGGAACGCATAGGCAGGCTATTGCAAATACATGCCAATAGCCGTGAAGAAATCAAAGAAGTTTACGCAGGTGATATTGCGGCTGTAGTCGGACTAAAAGAAGTCACTACGGGTGATACGCTTTGTAGCATAGATAGTGTGATTACGTTGGAACGTATGGAATTTCCAGAGCCGGTAATCGCAGTTGCTGTAGAGCCAAAAACCAAATCAGATCAGGAAAAAATGGGCCTGGCATTGAACAAGTTAGCACAAGAAGATCCTTCGTTTCGCGTGCATACCGATACAGAGTCGAGTCAGACAATTATTTCAGGCATGGGTGAGCTACATTTAGAAATCATTGTTGAGCGGCTGCGACGTGAGTTTAAAGTTGCGGCTAACGTCGGCAAACCACAAGTGGCTTTTCGCGAAACCATTCGCGCGACACTGGAAAAGGCCGAAGGTAAATTTGTCCGTCAATCAGGTGGTCGTGGTCAATACGGACATGTTGTTTTCAGGATTGAACCAAAACAAGCAGGTGAAGGTTTTGAATTTGTCAATGAAATTGTTGGCGGCACCGTGCCAAAAGAATATATTCCAGCGGTTGAAAAAGGTGTCGTTGAACAAATGCAGAACGGCATTATTGCAGGTTATCCAGTAGTCGATGTAAAGGTAACTTTATATGATGGTTCTTATCATGATGTTGACTCCAATGAAATGGCGTTTAAAATCGCCGGTTCGGTGGGGTTTAGAGAAGGTGTAAGAAAAGCAAAACCAGTTTTACTTGAACCGGTTATGAAGGTGGAGATTATTACCCCTGAAGAATATATGGGGGCTGTCAATGGTGATCTGAATCGGCGGCGTGGGATCCTGCAAGGTACAGAAGAATCACCCGCGGGCAAAATAATAAAGGCTGAAGTGCCGTTAAGAGAAATGTTTGGCTACTCAACAGATCTTCGTTCTGCTACGCAAGGTCGAGCAGCCTATACAATGGAATTTGGAAAATACAATGAAGTACCAGCCAATATTGCTGCAAGCATGATCAGTAAAAACCAATAATTTTATTACTAACAAACGAAAGAGGTACTGAGTTGTGTCGAAGGAGAAGTTTGAGCGTACGAAGCCGCATGTAAATGTTGGCACGATAGGCCATGTTGACCATGGCAAGACGACGTTGACGGCGGCTATTACGAAGAACATGGCGGAGCATCATGGTGGTGAGTTTAAGGCCTACGACCAGATTGATAATGCGCCGGAGGAGCGCGAGCGTGGTATTACGATTGCGACGGCGCATGTAGAGTATGAGAGTGATGCGCGGCATTATGCACACGTTGATTGTCCGGGTCATGCGGATTATGTGAAGAACATGATCACCGGTGCGGCGCAGATGGATGGTGCGATACTGGTGTGCAGTGCGGCGGACGGTCCGATGCCGCAGACGCGGGAACATATATTGTTGGCGCGTCAAGTGGGTGTGCCCTATATAGTGGTTTACTTGAACAAGGCAGACCAGGTTGATGATGCTGAGTTATTGGATTTGGTGGAGCTTGAGGTGCGTGAGTTGTTGAGCGAGTATAATTTCCCGGGCGATGACACGCCGATAGTGACGGGTTCGGCGTTAAAGGCCTTGGAAGGTGACACCAGTGATATAGGCATACCGTCTATTGTGCGGTTGGTTGCAGCGATGGATGCCCACATACCGATTCCGGAGCGTCCGGTTGACCTACCATTTTTGTTGCCGATTGAAGATGTGTTTTCTATTTCGGGTCGCGGCACGGTGGTCACAGGTCGTGTTGAGCGGGGTATTGTGAAGGTCGGGGAAGAGGTTGAGATTGTAGGTATTCGGGAGACGCAGAAGACGACCTGTACGGGCGTTGAGATGTTTCGTAAGTTGTTAGACCAGGGACAGGCGGGGGACAATGTCGGTGTATTGTTGCGTGGTACGAAGCGCGAAGAGGTGGAGCGTGGACAGATTTTGTGTCAGCCGGGTTCGGTGAGTCCGCACACGCATTTTGAGACCGAGATATACGTATTGAGTAAAGATGAGGGTGGTCGTCATACGCCGTTTTTCAACAACTACCGTCCTCAGTTTTACTTTCGCACGACCGATGTAACGGGGGCGATGGAGTTACCTGCGGGCACCGAGATGGTCATGCCGGGGGACAATATCAAGGTGACGGTGAAGTTAATCAATCCGATTGCGATGGAAGAAGGTTTACGTTTTGCCATACGCGAGGGCGGGCGTACCGTCGGTGCGGGTGTCGTCTCTAAAATAATAGAGTAAATATAAATGGCCGAGCAGCAAAGAATCAGAATACGCCTAAAGGCATTCGACCATCGACTGATCGATCAATCAACTAAAGAGATTGTCGAGACAGCACGGCGCACGGGTGCACAAATTAAAGGGCCTATTCCACTGCCGACCAGGAAAGAACGCTTTACTGTTTTGATCTCTCCGCATGTGAATAAGGATGCGCGTGATCAATATGAAATACGTACTCATAAACGTTTGATGGATATCATTAATCCAACAGATAAAACCGTTGATGCATTGATGAAACTTGATCTGGCCGCTGGTGTTGATGTGCAGATTAAACTTAACTGATAAAAGCGGGCACGGATATAACAATGGCAATCGGAATAGTAGGTCGTAAACGCGGTATGACACGTGTATTTACGGAAGCAGGACACACTGTGCCTGTGACCGTAGTTGAGGCGATACCGAATCACATAATTGGGTTGTTTACGCCAGAGGCGCAAGGCTATAGCGCTGTGCAGATTACATGGGGGTCGAAAAAGCCATCGGCGCTGTCTAAAGCAAAAGCTGGGTTGTATGCCAAGGCAAATTTAGAAGCGGGTGAAGGGTTATTAGAATATCGAGTAACGGATGGAGAACTTGCACAATATACTGCGGGTGCAGAGCTAAAGGTTGACATGTTTGAGGTGGGGCAAAAAGTAGATGTGACCGGGACGACTAGCGGTAAAGGTTTTGCGGGCGTAATCAAGCGGCATAATTTCAGTCATCAGCGTAATTCACATGGTAATTCGTTATCGCACCGTGCGCCAGGTTCAATAGGCCAATGCCAAACACCCGGTCGCGTATTTAAAGGTAAAAAAATGGCTGGACATCTGGGCAATGTGCAACGTACAACCCAAAATCTTGAAATAATTCGTGTCGATAGTGAACGTCATTTGCTTTTGATTAAAGGTTCGTTGCCAGCGGTTAAAGGCGGCAAGGTGATTATTAAACCTGCCGTAAAAACACGCTAGTTAGACAATCATCATGGAACTTACAATTCAAACATCAAATAACAAGACAGTCGGCACCATGCGTGTTGCCGATAGTGTTTTCGCCGTTGCATTTAATGAGCCATTGATACACCAGGTATTAACCGCTTACCTAGCGGGTGCACGTGCAGGCACCAAGGCACAAAAAACACGTTCTGAAGTTCGTGGTGGTGGTCGTAAACCGTTTAAACAAAAAGGTACTGGTCGTGCAAGAGCAGGCACTATTCGTAGCCCAATTTGGCGTGGTGGTGGCGTTACCTTTGCGGCCAAGCTACGCGACCATAGTAAAAAATTAAATAAAAAAATGTATCGTGCAGGGATGCGTTCAATCCTATCCGAACTTGTTCGGCAAGATCGTTTTATCTGTGTTGACGCGTTTGACGTAACTGCCGCAAAAACGAAGCAAGTGTTGGAAAAATTGGCGAGCTTGAACCTTGATGACGCTTTAATTGTCACCGATGCATTAAGCGAAAATCTTTATCTTGGGATCAGAAATATCCCAAGGGCTGACGTGATTGATACTAACGAAATAGATCCCCACTCGTTAATAGGCTTTGAAAAAGTGGTCATGACACAAGCTGCAGTTGCGAAAGTTGAGGCGTGGTTGTCATGAATCAAGAAAAATTGATGACCATTTTGCTAGAGCCAAAAGTGACTGAAAAGTCTACTTTAATCGGTGAGGATCATAATCAATATGTATTTAAGGTCACAAAGAATGCGACCAAACCCGAAATAAAACAAGCTGTAGAATTAATGTTTGCTGGTGCTGAAGTTGTAGCCGTTCAGGTAGCGAACGTAAAAGGTAAGAAAAAAATGTTCGCACGCAGGTCCGGGCAACGTGTTGGCTGGAAAAAAGCCTATGTTAAATTGAAGCCTGGTTTTGATATAGATTTCATAAATGGATAATAGATAAATATTATGGCGTTAATCAATCCAAAACCAACATCACCCGGTCGTCGTTCAATGATAAAGGTCGTCAGCCCTGAGTTATATAAAGGCAAGCCGCACGCACCATTGTTGGAAAAACAAAATAAACATTCAGGTCGTAATAATAATGGTCGTATTACAGTCCGCCATCGTGGTGGCGGTTCAAAACAGTGCTATCGGGTCATTGATTTCAAACGCGATAAAGATGCTATTCCAGCCAAAGTTGAGCGTATTGAATACGATCCAAACAGAACCGCACATATTGCCTTATTGCTTTATGTTGATGGTGAACGCCGCTACATCATTGCACCAAAGGGTGTTAAAGAAGGCAGTCTGGTTATGTCAGGATCTGAAGCGGGTATACAAGCGGGTAACTGTATGCCATTACGCAATATTCCACTTGGCATCATGCTGCATTGTATTGAATTAAAGCCGGGTAAAGGTGCGCAAATAGCACGCAGTGCCGGTGCGGGGGTACAGCTAGTGGCAAAGGAAGGTCAGTATGCAACACTGCGATTGCGGTCTGGTGAGATGCGTAAAGTATTATCCGACTGTCGTGCAACAATAGGCGAAGTGAGCAACGGTGAACATTCACTGAGAGCACTTGGTAAAGCGGGTGCCAAGCGTTGGCGCGGTATCAGGCCTACGGTCCGTGGTGTTGCGATGAACCCGGTTGATCACCCGCATGGCGGCGGTGAAGGTCGAACCTCGGGTGGTCGTCATCCAGTCAGTCCATGGGGTACACCGACCAAGGGCTATAAGACTAGAAAAAATAAGCGAACTGATAAGTTGATCGTTCGTAAACGCAAATAAACAAGAGGAGTACGTGTGCCGCGTTCAGTAAAAAAAGGACCGTTTGTTGATCATCATCTGTTGCAGAAGGTCAAAATAGCAAGGAAAAATAACGATAGACGACCCATTAAAACCTGGTCTCGTCGGTCAATGATTATGCCACAGATGGTTGGTTTGACCATTGGCGTACATAATGGTCGTGAGCACATGCCGATTTATATATCTGAGAACATGGTGGGACACAAGCTCGGCGAGTTTGTATTGACGCGCACCTTTCGTGGACACATTGCAGATAGAAAATCCTGATTATTGGAAAACAACACAGATGGCGACTTCAGCAACTTTAAAAGTTACACATTTAGCACCGCAGAAATTGCGTTTGGTGGCAGATCAAATCCGCGGCATGGCGGTTAATCGCGCGATTGATTTACTCGCATTTAGCAACAAGAAGGGGGCTTATATTATTAAAAAGGTACTCGAATCTGCAATTGCTAACGCTGAAAATAATGACGGTGCTGATATTGATGAGTTGAGAGTCAGTGCTGTACAAGTTAATCAAGGGCCGACAATGAAACGCTTACGTCCACGGGCCAGAGGTCGTGCTGATAGAATCATAAAAAGAACCAGTCATCTCACTGTGACCGTTTCTGAAAATGGAGATTAATTAAGGAATATGGGTCAAAAAGTTCATCCAACGGGGATACGCCTCGGCATTGTTAAAGACTGGACTTCAACCTGGTATGCGAACACGGGCGATTATGCTAATTATCTGCACGCGGATTTAAAGGTTAGAGAGTATATACATAAAAAATTGGCACATGCGTCAGTCAGCAGGATTCAGATTGAAAGACCCGCTGGCAATGCGCGCGTCATTATCCATACGGCTCGTCCTGGAATCGTGATTGGTAAAAAAGGTGAAGATATTGAACGGTTACGTTTTCATGTCTCAAAAATCATGGGGGTGCCGGCTCATGTCAGTGTTGAAGAGATTCGTAAACCGGAATTGGATGCTCATCTTGTTGCTGAAAATGTGGCGCAACAAATCGAACGGCGCATTATGTTTCGTCGGGCAATGAAACGCGCCGTTACGAATACGATGCGTTTAGGTGCGCAGGGCATGAGAATCAATCTTAGTGGTCGATTGAATGGTGCTGAGATAGCGCGCACAGAATGGTATCGCGAAGGTCAAGTACCGCTACACACGCTACGTGCCGATATTGATTATGGTACTGCTGAGGCCAGTACAACCTATGGCATTATTGGTGTTAAAGTCTGGATATTTAAAGGGGAAGTATTTATTGGACACGAACACAACACAGAAGAAAACAATCAGCAAGCAGATGATCTAAAAGAGAAACCCCTTAAATAAACCAGCGTATAAATTTTAAGAATAAAGCGACTTACAGGAATTTAATGTGTTACAACCAAAGAGAACAAAATTTAGAAAGCAAATGAAATTAAGTAATCGTGGTCTTGCCACCGTTGCCAATCAGGTCAGCTTTGGTGAATTTGGCCTGAAAGCTATTGGGAGAGGTCGTATTACAGCGCGGCAAATCGAAGCAGCAAGACGTGCATTAACACGCAAAGTTAAACGTGGGGCAAAGGTCTGGATTAGAATATTTCCAGATAAACCAATTACTAAAAAGCCTTTGGAAGTTCGCCAGGGTAAGGGTAAGGGCAATGTTGAGTATTGGGTCGCTCAAATTCAACCCGGCAGAATGCTGTATGAAATGGAAGGCGTACCTGAAGCGTTAGCACGCGAAGCATTTGCATTAGCCGCGGCCAAACTGCCAATCAAAACAAGCTTTGTTGAAAGGACTATATTGTAAATGAACGTAGCACAATTAAGAGCAAAAACAGTCGCAGAACTGCAAACAACATTGCTGGAGGAATTACGTGCGCAGTTTAATTTACGTATGCGAAAGGGTTCTGGACAACTGAATAAACCGAGTGAGATTAAAAAAACCCGCCGCAATATTGCACGACTTAATACACTCATTAATGAGAAAAAACTGCAACAGGCAAAGGCAACATGACCACTCGGACGACAACTGCAAAAACAGCAACTGGTAAGGTAATTAGTAATAAGATGGATAAGACCATTGCGGTATTAATTGAGCGTACTGTGAGGCATCCACTGTATGGAAAGTTTATGCGGCGTTCGATCAAGTTACTCGCTCATGACGAGACGAATGAATGTAATGAAGGTGATATTGTGATTATTGAAGCAACCCGACCGTTATCAAAAAACAAGTCCTGGCGTTTGCAAAAAGTGGTCAGTAAGGCGCAAGTTGTATGAACAGTCAAGGGAGATAGGGCGCACATGATTCAAATGCAAACAATGCTTACGGCCGCAGACAATAGCGGTGCACGGCGGATGATGTGTGTCAAAGTGTTAGGTGGTTCCAAGCGACGCTACGCTAATGTAGGTGATGTGATTAAAGTCAGCATCAAAGAAGCTATTCCTCGTGGCAAGGTCAAGAAGGGCGAAGTTTATAGTGCTGTTGTTGTACGTACCCGTAAAGGTGTGCGCAGACAAGATGGGTCGTTGATTCGTTTTGATGGTAATGCGGCCGTATTACTGAATAGTCAGTTACAACCGATTGGTACGCGTATCTTTGGTCCGGTAACACGCGAGCTACGTGGCGAGAAATTTATGAAAATTGTCTCTCTGGCACCAGAGGTACTCTAGGATGAGTCGTATCAAAAAAGGCGACGAAGTGGTCGTTATCGCTGGCAAAGACAAGGGCAAGCGTGGTGTTGTTCTGTCTGTGCTTAATGAGCGGGACAAAGTCAAGCTCTTTGTTGAAAACGTCAACATGATAAAAAAACATACCAAGGGTAACCCCGCGCAGGGTGCGCCGGGCGGTATTATCGAAAAAGAAGCCGCGATACATGTTTCAAATGTCGCTATATGGAATCCAGTATTGAGCAAGGGCGACCGCGTGGGTTATCGTCGTCTGAAAGATGGACAGAAAGTAAGATATTTCAAGTCAAACAATGAAGTTGTGGATGTATAAGGTCGGTATTCATGGTCAGATTACAAGCACATTATAATAAAACGGTTATAAAGCAGTTAACCGAACAATTTGGTTATAAATCATGTATGCAAGTACCAAGAATCACCAAGATCACCCTTAACATGGGGTTAGGTGAGGCCGCCGCAGATAAAAAGGTCATTGAACATGCGGTGGAAGATATGACTAAAATTGCTGGACAGAAACCGATTGTTTGCAATGCAAGAAAATCTGTAGCGAACTTTAAAGTACGTGAAGGTTGGCCCATTGGTTGTAAGGTGACATTACGTCGTAAACGCATGTATGAGTTTCTGGATCGACTGATTACTATTGCAATTCCGCGCATCAGAGATTTCCGCGGCTTGAATGCAAAATCGTTTGATGGCCGTGGAAATTACAGTATGGGGATTAAAGAACAAATAATTTTCCCTGAGATTGACTACGACAAGATCGACGTATTACGCGGTATGGATATTACGATCACTACCAATGCCCGTACAGATGCCGAAAGTCGGGCTTTATTAACCGCGTTTAATTTACCGTTAAGGTCATGAGGTTTATTTAATTATGGCAAAGTCGTGCATGATAAATCGCGAAGTCAAACGTATCCGTTTGGTTAAAAAATATGCGGCAAAAAGAACTGAGTTAAAAACAATTATTAAAGATATGTCATTAAGTGAGAATGATCGTGCCATAGCACGTGATAAATTGAACAAGATGCCAAGAGATGCAAGTCCAGTTCGCATTCGTAATCGTTGTGGCATTACAGGACGCCCACACGGCTACTATCGTAAATTTGGATTGGGCAGAAATAAATTACGTGAATTGGCTATGTGTGGTGATGTGCCAGGCCTGGTTAAAGCGAGTTGGTAAATAAAAAGAGAATTATAAACATGAGTATGTCAGATCCGATTGCAGATATGTTGACGCGAATTCGCAATTCATTACAACGTAATAAGCGTGATGTGAGGATGCCGTCATCAAAATTAAAGGTGGCGATTGCGAGTATTCTGAAGCAAGAAGGCTATATTCTTGATTTTAGTGTTGTCGCCCAGGATAAAAAAGCAACGCTAATTATTGCGTTGAAATATTTCGAGGGTAAGGCGGTTATTGAAACGATTAAGCGCGTTAGTCGCCCAAGTCTGCGTAGTTATAAACCGGCTGATGATTTACCAAAAGTAATGGGCGGCCTCGGTATATCGATTATTTCGACAGCGCAGGGCGTGATGACTGATAAGTCTGCGCGCGAACACGGTATTGGTGGTGAAGTACTATGTTTTGTGGCATAAAAAAATTGCATTGAATTATGTCAAAAATAGCAAAATATCCTGTCTCAATACCCGGCGGTGTTGATGTCAATATCGCTGGTCGCTTGATTACTATCAAAAGCAATAAAGGCGAGTTATCACACGACATACATCCGTTGGTTAAAGTCTTACAGGAAGACAATAAATTAAAAGTTACGGTGACTAACAATAGCAAGTTGGCAAAAGCGTTGTCTGGTACTACCCGCGCACTAATGCAAAATATGGTAACGGGTGTTACCGAAGGCTTTGAGCGTAAATTAAATATTGTCGGTGTGGGTTATCGTGCTGCAGTATCTGGAAAAGTTTTAAATCTGTCATTGGGTTTCTCTCACCCAGTGGCGTTTGCAATCCCCGCGGGTATTACGATTGAAACACCCAGCCAAACCGAAATTATTGTAAAGGGTATCGATAAACAAAAAGTGGGGCAGATCGCTGCAAATATCCGTAGATACCGTCAACCTGAGCCCTATAAAGGTAAAGGTGTCCGTTATGCAGATGAACGTATTATTCGCAAAGAAACCAAGAAGAGCTAGTTGATTATGAGTAAAAAAACAGACAGAATCCGCCGTGCAAAAAAAGCGCGCGCAAAAATAAAACGGCTTGGTGTAAACAGGTTGTGCGTATTCAAGACGCCGCGACACGTTTACGCACAGGTTATTGCACCAAATGGCGCGCAAGTCCTTGCGAGTGCTTCGAGCCTCGATAAAGAAATAAAAGCGCAGATTAAATACAGCGGTAATGTCGATGCAGCGATTACAGTGGGCAAGTTTCTGGCTGAACGTGCGCAGCAAGCAGGTATTTCAAAAGTCGCTTTTGATCGTTCAGGCTTCAAATATCATGGTCGCATAAAAGCCTTAGCCACTGCCGCGCGCGAACAAGGTATGCAATTTTAAGGAAGGACTAATGGCATTAGGAAACTCAATAACCGGTAACGAAAACCTCCAAGAAAAACTTGTAAACGTCAATCGTGTTGCCAAGGTCGCCAAAGGTGGCCGTCAGTTTGGTTTCGCCGCATTAACGGTTGTTGGTGATGGTAATGGACGTGTTGGTGTGGGACAAGGTAAGTCTCGCGAAGTGCCGCTTGCGATCCAAAAGGCAATGGAAGATGCCCGCCGCAACATGATCTCAGTGCCATTGAATGAAGGCACCTTGCAATATCCAATTACAGCCGAACATGATGCTGCCAAGGTCTATATGCAACCCGCCTCTGAAGGCACGGGCATCATAGCAGGTGGTGCGATGCGGGCTGTGTTTGAGGTGGTTGGCATTCATAATGTCTTGGCCAAATCGATCGGTTCGACTAACCCTATCAATGTAGTCCGTGCGACGATAGCAGGATTGAAGGCTATGCAATCACCGGCACAAGTTGCAGCAAAGCGCGGTAAATCAGTAGCAGAAGTGTCCAGTTAATATGGTTAAAAAATCTGACAAGCAGTTAAAAGTGACGTTGATCAAAAGTACTAATCGGCGTATTCAAAAGCATAAAGCCTGTGTCATGGGCCTTGGCTTACGCCGCATTGGCCATAGCGTCACTGTGAGTGATACGCCAGAGAATCGTGGCATGATCAATAAAGTAGGCTACTTGCTCACGGTGACGGAGGAATAAGCTGATGCGTATAAATACAATTAAACCCCATCCTGATGCAACGGCAAATGCAAAACGCCGTGGCCGTGGGATTGGTTCTGGTCTTGGTAAGACGTGTGGGCGTGGTCACAAGGGCCAAAAATCGCGTGCGGGAGGTTACCGCAAAGTCGGTTTTGAAGGCGGTCAAATGCCACTGCAACGGCGGCTGCCAAAAGTTGGCTTTAGCTCGCGCATTGGTCGCGTCACAGAAGAAATTCGCTTACACGAGCTAGCTAGACTGGATGTGGATGTAATCGACATTGATGCACTCAAAGCGGCACGCTTGATTAACAAGCGTATTTTACGGGTAAAGGTAATCCTTTCCGGTAAACTTAAAAAAGCGGTTACGATAAAAGGTCTCATGCTGACAAAAGGCGCGCGGGCGGCGATTGTTGCTGCTGGCGGAAAGATAGAAGCATAAATGTCTATCTCTAATCCAGCAATGCCAGGTGGGCTGTCAGGTCTTGGCCAGTTAAAAGAATTGCGCCAGCGATTGCTATTTGTATTGATCGCATTATTCGTATATCGAGTTGCGACACATATACCTGTCCCCGGCATTAATCCTGTCGCATTGGCCGACCTGTTTAACCAACAAAAAGGCACCATACTGGATATGTTTGACATGTTTTCAGGGGGCGCATTGAGTCGCTTCTCAGTGGTTGCATTGGGAATCATGCCCTATATATCGGCATCCATTATTATGCAATTGCTCTCGGTTGTGGAGCCAAAACTCAAACAATTGAAAAAAGAAGGCGAGGCTGGACGGCGCAAGATTACGCAATACACCCGCTATGGCACGGTCGTGTTAGCGACGTTTCAAGCATTTTTTGTTGCTGTAGCGTTAGAAGGCCAACAGGCAGCAGGGTATGCCATTGTCATGGACCCAGGCATAGGGTTCAGAATTGTAGCCATCAGCACCTTGGTTACGGGCACCATGTTCTTGATGTGGTTGGGTGAACAGATTACAGAACGCGGAATAGGCAATGGTATCTCGTTGATCATCTTTGCTGGCATTGTTGCTGGATTACCCGCTGCAGTTGGCGGCACGATTGAATTATCAAGAACTGGTGAGATGCATTTATTCATGGTGTTTGGTTTATTTGCACTCGCTATAGCCGTAACAGCCTTTGTGGTATTTGTTGAACGCGGCCAAAGACGCGTTACGGTCAATTACGCAAAGCGTCAGGTGGGTCGCAAGATGTATGGCGCACAAACCAGCCATTTGCCATTGAAGTTAAATATGGCGGGGGTGATCCCGCCGATCTTTGCATCGAGCTTGATTTTATTTCCGGCGACGATCGCAAGCTGGTTTGCCCAATCTGAAGGCATGAATTGGTTGCAAGATATTGCGACAACACTGTCTCCTGGTCAGCCAATCTACGTCATAGTTTATGCAACAGGGATTATTTTCTTCTGCTTTTTTTACACAGCGATGGTATTTGATCCGCGCGAAACGGCTGATAACTTAAAAAAATCAGGTGCGTTTATTCCGGGCCTGCGTCCAGGTGAGCAGACCGCAACGTATCTTGATAAAGTATTGACAAAGCTGACCCTAGCGGGTGCTGTCTATATTACGTTTGTCTGCCTATTACCTGAGTTTCTTATATTGAAATTTAATGTACCGTTTTATTTTGGTGGTACGTCGTTGTTGATTATTGTTGTGGTTGTTATGGATTTTATGTCTCAAATACAGGCGCATTTAACGTCCCATCAATATGAGGGGCTGATGAAGAAAGCCAATCTTAAAGGGCATGGCCGACGTTGAATGATGAGCTTTAGGGCATGACGGGAGAAAATAAATGAAAGTGAAAGCATCAGTAAAAAGAATTTGCCGAAATTGTAGAATTATTCGGCGTAATAGAATTGTACGTGTTATCTGTACTGAGCCGCGGCATAAGCAGCGTCAAGGATAGATTGGCAGGCGCTGAATATGAATAATATTGGAGAGATATAATAATGGCTCGTATTGCAGGTGTTAATATACCCGATAACAAACATTTAGTAATTGCTTTGACTTATATCTATGGTATCGGTAGTTCTCGCGCACAACAAATCTGTGCGACACTGGGGTTGCAGACTTCTGTTAAAGTTGGGGTGCTGAGCGAAGCGGATCTTGGCAAGGTACGTACTGAAGTTGGCAAATATGATCTTGAAGGTGATTTACGCCGTGAGGTTTCGATGAATATCAAACGGTTAATGGATCTTGGTACCAATAGAGGTATCCGTCATCGTCGTGGACTTCCGGTTAGAGGGCAACGTACCAGTACTAATGCCCGCACGCGTAAAGGCCGCAGAAAATCAATCAAAAAATAATACAACAGGTTTAATATGGTCAAAACAGCAACAAAAAAAACTCGCAAGCGCGTCAAGAAGACCGTCGTGGATGGTATTGCGCATATCTATGCATCATTTAATAACACTATTATTACAATCACTGATCGACAGGGTAATACCTTGTCCTGGGCTACTTCTGGCGGGAGTGGTTTCCGTGGTTCGCGCAAGAGTACGCCGTTTGCTGCACAGATTGCATCGCAAAAAGCAGGTGGCGTTGCCCGCGAATTTGGTATGCAAAATTTGGAGGTATTTATTAAAGGACCAGGGCCGGGTCGTGAGTCAGCAGTTAGGGCACTTAACGCAATCGGGTTAAAAATCACAAATATTACTGATGTGACACCGATTCCACATAATGGATGTCGACCCCCAAAAAAACGTCGGGTTTAATTCAGGAGCTTTAGAATGGCACGTTATCTAGGACCAAAATGTAAACTCAGTCGGCGTGAAGGCACAGATCTATTTTTAAAGAGTCGTGCTAGATCCCTTGAATCAAAATGCCAGATCGATAAGTTGCCTGGTATACAAGGTAGTCGCCCAAAACGACTTTCTGACTATGCGTTACAATTACGCGAAAAGCAGAAATTACGCCGCATCTACGGGGTATTGGAAAAACAATTCCGTAATTATTATAAACATGCGGCACAACAAAAAGGGTCGACTGGCGAAAATTTATTAACATTACTTGAATGCCGGTTAGATAATGTTGTTTACCGTATGGGCTTTGGTGCAACAAGAAATGAAGCGCGACAATTAGTGAATCATCGATCAATTCTGGTTAATGGCAAGTCCGTTAATATCGCTTCATATCAAGTTTCACCAAACGATGTGGTTGCTATTCGTGAAAAAAGCAAGAAGCAATTACGAATCCAGAGCGCACTCGACATTGCTGAGCAATATGGATTACCTGATTGGGTTGATGTAAATTCTAAAAATATGGAAGGTGTGTTCAAATCCATTCCAGAAAGAAGTGAATTATCATCTGAGATTAATGAACAACTCGTTGTAGAACTTTATTCCAAGTAATCAACGTGAGGAAAATAACGTATGCCTATAAGATTATTTAATGAATTGTTAAAGCCCCGCCGGGTTGAAGTAGAAACCATAAGTAAAACGTCTGCAAAAATCACCATAGAACCTTTGGATAGAGGCTTTGGCCATACGCTAGGCAATGCACTGCGCCGAGTACTTTTATCGTCGATGCCGGGTTGTGCTGTTGTCGAAGCAGAAATTGAAGGTGTTTTGCACGAATACACAACGATTGAAGGTGTACAGGAAGATGTCACCGACATCCTGTTGAATCTGAAAGGCCTTGCGATCATGATGCATGCCAAAGATGAAGCCATCTTGACCTTGAAAAAAAGTGGCCTCGGTGGCGTGTATGCAAAAGATATTACGCTGGATCATGATGTCGAAATTATAAATCCAGATCATTTGATTGCGAATCTTACTAAGGCTGGCGAATTAAGTATTGTTATGAAAGTCGCTCGTGGTCGAGGTTATAGGCCAGTCATTATTGGTGGTAAAGATGAAACCGAACAAACCATCGGACTTTTAAAGTTGGACGCATCATTCAGTCCAGTCAACCGTATCGCCTATGACATTCAAAGTGCCCGAGTGGAACAGCGTACTGATCTTGATAAACTGGTTATAGAAATAGAAACCAATGGTACCATTGATCCTGAAGAGGCCGTGAGTGAAGCGGCCAGAATCCTGAGATCCCAATTAGCCGTATTTGTTGATCTGGAAGCAGAAGAAGCTATTGAGGCAAGTCAAAAGGCCGAGCCGGAAATTGATCCGGTCTTATTACGTCCAGTTGATGATCTTGAATTGACCGTTCGTTCCGCAAATTGTCTAAAAGCTGAGAGTATTTACTATATTGGTGATTTGATTCAGCGCACGGAGGTTGATCTGTTAAAAACACCCAACCTGGGTAAAAAATCGCTAACAGAGATAAAAGATGTCTTGGCATCACGCGAGCTATCTTTGGGTATGCGTCTTGAAAATTGGCCGCCTGCTGGATTAGTGACTAAAGACATCGCCGTAGCATCAACATAATACAAAGAGAATTAAAATGCGTCATCGTGAAAGTGGTCGAAAATTAAATCGCAATAGTGCGCATCGTAAAGCGATGTTTAGAAATATGGCAGTATCCCTTATGGAACATGAGGTTATTAAAACAACCCTGCCCAAGGCAAAAGAGTTACGGCGTGTGGCTGAACCGTTGATAACAATGGCTAAGAGTGATAATGTGGCAAATAGACGGCTGGCGTTTGCTCGTCTGCGCGACCGTGGCATCGTCACAAAACTATTTAATGAGCTAGCACCGCACTATAGGGAACGTCCAGGGGGTTATCTGCGTATCCTTAAATGCGGCGTTCGCACAGGCGATAAAGCACCAATGGCTATTGTTTCATTAGTGGATAGACCAGAAGCAGTCATTGAGCCAAAAGAACAAGCACAATAATAATCACAAAGCTTGTACATTCAAAACCGGGTTTATACCCGGTTTTTCTTTTCGCGTTTAACCGATTTGTTAAGGAACCTCTGATTAATGCCATAATTTGCCATAATCTACGATAATACCGCAATGTTTTAAGTGGAGGGTCAAAAGATGCAACAAAAAAGCCTGGCAGTATCTGGATTCGAGAAATACCGCAAGAAGACACGCAAAGAGATATTTCTCGAAGAGATGAATCAGCTCATTCCCTGGCAAGCGCTGACTGCAGTAATTGAGCCTCATTACCCCAACCCCTGCTGGTCGCCGTCCGGTGGGCATGGAACGCATGCTGAGAATTGACTTCCTGCAACACTGGTTTGCCTTATCTGATCCTGCCACAGAAGCGGCTTTATATGACACACCTGCCATGCGGTGTTTTGCCCAGATAGACTTAGGTCAGGAACCCGTGCCAGATGCAAGCACCCGCTGTCAATGCCGTCATCTACTGGAGGAGAACAACCTCGGAGTTGCCCTGTTTGATGCTGTTGCCGTCTATCTGGAGGAAAACGGCATGAAAGTATCCAAAGGCACTATTGTTGATGCGACCATCATCAATGCGCCTACCGCCACCAAGAACAAAAGCAAAACCCGTGATCTTGATAGGCATCAGACCAAAAAAGGCAAGCCATGGTACTTTGGCATGAAGGCGCACATCGGTGTGGATAGCAAAACCAAACTGATACACTCTGTTGTTGCCACACCAGCCCATGTCCACGACTCACAGGTACTTGGAGACCTACTGCATGGAGAAGAGACCCGTCTTTGGGGAGATAGTGCCTATGCGGGTCAGCAATCCGTACTCAAGGATAATGACCCCAAGGCAAAAGACTACACCCAGGTCAAAGGCTCACGTCACCGCAAACTGACCGAACAGGACAAGGCTAAAAACCGGCACAAATCCAAAGTCCGTGCCAAGGTTGAGCATGTCTTTCATATCATGCAGCGACAATATGGATTTACCAAAGTCAGATTCAAAGGGCCAGGCAAGAATGCGGACCACCTGTTTGCCCACTGTGCCCTGATTAATCTTATGCTATCAAAGAAACAATTATTACGGCTATCAGTGGCTTAGTACGCCTGGAATAGGGGCTATAGCTGAAAACAGTAGGCCGGGACAAGAGAAATGAAAGAGAGTAATGAGCAAGACGTTCAATGCTCGCTACTATCGAGCACAGTGATGCCCACTTGCTTGAAAATCCTTAATTGATCAGATGTTCCTTAATAATTAAAATCGCAAGGAGTTATAACCGAATCTGGTGTCTGAAGAGGTTGAAGTATGCGGCGTGCCTTGCTGGAATCGGTTTTGTCTAGAAATCGAAAGTAGATAACATAAATTATCTTTCGCAAATATGAAGAGGCGGTTTTCCTTTATCTGGTTAAATAAAAAGTGACATAACCATTTATTTGACCAGGAGAAGAGTCGCCATGAGCGATGATACAAGCAAGCACTTGCACAACGTAGTCCCTATTGATGAACAGGAATTGCAGGGCCATCTCAACAAAGTGGTACTGAAGACTGTGGAAGACACCCGCAAGCAGATGGAGACCTCGAACAACGCTGATTCTGGATGGATTTTGACGCGAGCACCAGTCGTTGTCACCCGCATAGCGGGTGTGAAGGTCAAGGTCGGTGGTATTTGAGGCTGTGTTGCGCTGTTTGGGTCTGCCAGGGCGGGTATTTCCGGAATTTGGGCGGAGTCAGGCTGTGGCCTGTCGTCGCTCGTGGAAAATGAGACGGCGGAAGTTGTAGCTCAGGTTGGCCATGGTTATGCGGGCCTTCGCACGGGTTTGGCCGATTGAGCGGATGGTCAGAGCCATGGGCCCTTTCTCGTAGCCGCACACGTGCTCCACACAGGCGCGGATGGCGGAGCGTGTCGCGTTGCCCCGACGAATATGCCTGGCCATGGGTTTGCCGCGTGGCTTCTTGCGGTGAATGTGTGAGCGGTACCCTTGCGCCTTCAGCCAAGCCTCATTCCTGGCCGAGCGGTACCCGGTATCAGCCCAAACCGCCTTCGAGCTGTTTGTCTCGTCCAGAACCGAGGAGCGTTCATGCCCGTCGTAGCGAGCCGCATTCGTGCCAGTCTCACCCCGGATGAAGCGCCATTTGCGGTCAATGGACACGTGGTTCTTGTACCCAAAGTGGGGAACCGAAATATCGACAAGGCCAGTATCCTCCTCACCCTCCCTGGTCGTCTTGGCCTTTGAATACTTGACCGTCCAACGCGCATCGGTGTCTTTCTGCGCTGCCTTGGACAGATCATCGGGCCAGATGTCAGATGCGGCCTCACCTGCCTTGGCGCGCGCTTTCTCTTCTTTCGTCATCCGCTGGCGCGGGGCAAAGACCAACGTGGCATCCATAATCTGACCGCCGGTCGGTTTGTATCCCCGCGCGCAGAGCTGAGCTTCAAACGCGGCAAACAGGGCCTTGAAGACACCCGCCTGGGTCAGCTTCTCTCTGAAAAGCCAGATCGTCTTCTGATCAGGTGTCGGCTCCCCGATTTGAAATCCCAGGAACCGCAACCAACTGAAACGGTCACGAATGAGAAACTCCATCCGCTCATCACTCAGATTGTGCATCGAGGCCAACACCAGAACCTTGAACATCACAACGGCATCATAGGGCGGGCGACCCCCTTTGGGACGTTCCCCATAGCCAAGTGTTTCAACAAGAACTGGGCGAAACACTTCGAAATCAACGTGCCGCTCCAAAACCTCAAGCGGATCTCCCATCGCCGAAAGCCGCGCCAAATGATCCGTCAAATCAAACAATCCAGGTGCGGGCATAAACAAAATCCTCCCACATCAAGTGAATCAGATCGTACCACAAAATGTACGGTTTTTAGAGGCTTCCAGTTCGGTCAAGACATTGAGCCAGAACTTGGCACCTTCGTGCTCTGACAGCCACAGCCCTAAAAACGCTTTGTGCCCGTCCAGGTTCACGCCCAGTGCCAAATAGACAGCCTTGTTGATGACTTTCTTGTCCTGGCGGATTTTAACGACTATGCAGTCAAGGTATGCGCTGGGGTATATCAGCACCAGTGGCCGATTGCCACGCAATCACCTTTGCTGTCACGCGCAAGAGCAGGCTGGTTGAGACCGCCACGCCCTACATTTCCTGAAACAGCGCGACAATGTCACAGGTGGTATTGCCTTTGGCATAGAAACTGAGAATCTTGTCATCCATACCGGTGTAGCGAGATGGGTGTTGCTTGACCATTGCTGGCACCAAGCTACCCTTTCTGTCGCGGGGTGTTTCCAGCTCGAATGCGCCCTCTTCAGTGCGTAGCATTTTATGACTGCGACCATTACGGTTATTGGATTTTCCGGCCTACTCATGTCTGGCATAGCCAAGGTGTTCATCGAACTCGGCATTCAGTGCCGCCTCAATGCTTACCCTGGTCAATGCCTGACGGAACGTATACAGGTCTTCTTCGGTTTTGATGCCCCTGGCAGTTTCACGTGCCAGTGATTTGATTGCTTCGGGTTGCATGTGCTTATCCTCAACCCCTTCAGGGCAATAATCAATGATAAGCAGTTACATAGTTTTTGGGACTATCCAAACCCGCATTAACCCGTGATTACCCCAAAATAATTAGTGACGGCCAAAGTCATCATCAAAACGCACAATATCATCTTCTCCTAAATACTCGCCTGATTGTACCTCAATAATTTCCAGTAACTGATCAGTCGCATTTTCTAATCGATGCCTCATGCCGACCGGGATATAAGTTGATTCATTCTTTTGCAAGAGAACAACCTCATCATCCCTGGTAACAGTCGCCACGCCTTTAACCACGACCCAGTGCTCGGCACGCTTATGATGTAGTTGCAGTGATATTTTTTTACCCGGGTTTACAGTCAAACGCTTAACCTGAAAGTGTTCCCCCGCGTCAATCGTGTCATAACTTCCCCACGGTCTGTAAACTTTGCGATGTAAAGCCGATTCACTTCTTTTGTCTTGTTTTAATTGATCGACTATTTTTTTCACATGCTGCGTCTTATTTTTATCGACAATCATAACAGCATCATCAGTATCCACTATCACCATATCCCGGCAACCAATGGCGACAACCAGATGACGGTCACTCTTTATAAAGCAATCGTTTGTGTCTTCAGCAATAACATCTCCGGCAACGACATTGTTATGGTCATCTTTATCACTTATTTCCCATACTGATGACCAGGCACCAATATCAGACCAACCCACATTTATCGGTATAACAGCCAGGCTGGCCGCGTTATCTGATACCAATTTTTCCATCACGGCATAATCAATAGAGTCATCCGGACTTGCAAGAAATGCGGCTTCGTCCAACCGAAAAAACATGCCGTCCATTTTGCCTTTCTTAAAAGCATTCCAACAGGCAGCATAAATAGGCTCCTGATATTGCTGTATTTGTTCCAACCAAACCGATGCCTTCATCATGAAAATGCCGCTGTTCCAAAGATAATCGCCGGTATTGATATATGCTTCTGCCAAAGCCTGATGCGGTTTTTCTGTAAATCCATTTATTTTATGTACCGCATGTCCATGTATAGTCTGTAACTTATCTGCTGTATGGATATAACCATACGCTGTTGTAGCCGCCGTCGGCTCGATGCCGAACGTTACCAGCTTGTTATCCAGCGCAATCTCTACGCCCGCCGCTAGCGCTTGTTGGAATAAATCTCTCTTTTTTACGACGTGATCTGCGGGCAACATGACAATGATCGCATCATCATGCAGCTCGCATTGATGCAATGCGGCGATTGTTAAAGCAGGTGCTGTATTGCGCCCGACCGGTTCAAGAATGAAACTATTTATATTTTTGGAGATTTGTGTGCTTTGCTCGGCAACGAGAAATCGATGCACCTCGTTACAAATAACCACAGGATCAGAGACACGAATGGATGCGTTCAAACCCTCTACACTTAATAAGGTATTTTGCAACAAGGTATTTGCGCCAAACAGCGATAAAAATTGTTTTGGATAATGCTCTCTTGATAATGGCCAAAGACGCGTACCGCCGCCGCCAGCCAAGATAACAGGACTTAATTTCATTCTCACTCCTAATATATTTTGCTATGCCGATGCCAAAGCTCTTGTCCTGAAGCCCCGGCCCTGAAGCACCAGCCCTGAGGCGCGCATCCACGCTTAAAAAAGATATTATCAAACTATTGCTTATTAGATGGCATATTCTAAACATCAAGTTCTGTTGCGCAATGAATCCGCTGGCGCATGATCTGATTGCACGCTTTTTGATCGCGCGTCATGGACATCGAAACATGGCCAAACGCCTGTTAAGCTCATTTTGCCGCGCAATGTGCTAATATTTTCCACCACTTTTTTATTATTTTCGATCACGATGCAGTGCGTCCGCTAAAGCATGATTATGATACATGGCTATCTAACCGACAGAGACGATCATTGTTTGTTTGCAGAGGTTGCACGCACAACCCGTTTTTCAGAACGACTATGTGGTTTGTTGTTCTCGCCGCGTTTTGGAAAAAATGCAGCATTACTCATTGAGCCCTGCTCAGCAGTACACACTTTCGGTATGCGCTACGCTGTCGGTATTGTCTTTATAGATCAAGACTGGCGCGTCATAAAAATAATAAAATCATTGAAGCCATGGCGCATAGCAAGCGCTGACAAGGCCTGTAGCGTGCTTGAGGTCAACGGCGCGGGCCTTGAAAAAATAGACCTCACACACGGGCAACAACTAAAGTGGCATTGTCATGAATAACCCTATAACGCAAATCATTATTTTAGTCGGGGTTTTTAACCTTACTGCATGTATCGCCAATAACAACTTGAAGGCAGAAAAACAACCCGAACTTAATCTGCTTCAGATCCGCGAGGCGGCAGATAGGGCCTATAGAGAGGATGATCTTGTTAAAGGTGAAAAAAACTATGCCATCCTGATTCAGGCATCACCAGAAACTACAGAATACTGGTTCCGACTCGGTAACATTTATGCACGCACCAATAGACCCCGCGCCGCCATGAACGTATATCGCGAGGCCGTAAAACGCGATCCAACATTTGCCAAGGCCTGGTACAACATGAATATTGTGCAACTCAAGCAAACTGCACGCAGCTTGAATGCAATGCTTATTCATATTGACAAACAAGACCCACTCTATAACAAAGCCGCTTTGATGCTTGAAACAATAAAAGCGATGATCGACAAAGAATAGAACGTCATCGATGCCTTAAATAAAAATTGAACCATCATTGGTTGAGCGCGGTTGAGTGTGGTCGGTCGGAGTCGGAGTTATAACCGAATCTGGTGTCTGAAGAAATTTGAAGTATGCGGCGTGCCTTGCTGGAATCGGTTTTGTTTAGAAATCGAAAGTAACAAGAGGAGTACGCCACACATGACAAACAATACTGTGATTGATCTGGGTGCACCAGAGGGCATTGATCCACTGACAGAGTGACTCAGATCTGGTGCGAAGCAGTTAATCACCGAAGCTGTCCAGGCAGAGCCAGATGCGTTGATGAGGCAGTATGATGATCAAAAAACGGCTGACGGATGCCAGCGCGTTGTCCGCAGTGGCCATCATCCCGAACGAGAGGTGATTACAGGGGTTGGCAAGGTCAGCGTTGAGGTGCCGAAGATTTGTCGCCGTGAAGGTACGCCAGAGAGCTTTCAATCTTTGCTTGTACCGCCCTACATCCGGCGCACAGCGACCCTGGATGCGGCGATTCCCTGGCTTTATTTGAAAGGTGTTTCGAGTGGTCAGATGCAAAGTGCACTGGAAGCGATTGTCGGACTGGAGGCTAAAGGGCTGTCGGCCAATGTCGTGGGTCGTTTGAAACGGCAATGGGAAGCTACATACAAGCAATGGTGTACACGTTCCGTGTCTGATGAATGGGTCTATATCTGGACTGATGGCATCTACAGTGGTCTTCGAGGTGACGATGGTCGATTGTGTTGCCTGGTCATCATCGGCGTGAACAGTCGCGGTCAGAAGCATTTTATGTCGATTGAAGAGGGTGTCAGGGAATCGAAACAGCGCTGGCGAGCAGTGTTGTTGTCGTTGCAACAAAGAGGCTTGGGTCAGCCCCAAAGCTGGCCATTGGCGATGGTGCTTTGGGTTTCTGGGCAGCCCTTGAGGCAGTGTATCCAGAGACTGATGTGCAACGTTGCTGGATGCACAGGACCGGCAATGTGTTGAACTATCTGCCGAAGTCTGTCCAGGAGAAAGCGAAGCAGGGTCTGCATGACATTTGGATGGCAGAGGGCCGCGTTGACGCAGAGCAGGTGTTCGATGACTTTGAGGAACGTTTCGGCGCAAAGTGTCCCAAGGCAGTGGCATGCTTATCGAAAGACCGTGATGCGTTGCTGGCATTTTATGACTTTCCAGCAGAGCACTGGAGCCACATCAGGACAACGAATGTCACCCCGTCGAGCTTTGCGACAATCCGGCATAGAACACGCCAGGCCAAAGGTTGTGTCACGCCGATTACGATGCTGACTATGGTCTACAAGATGGGATTATGCGCAGAAGATTCCTGGCGCAAATTGAGAGGCTTCAGACACCTGGCAAAGGTGATTAAAGGCGTGAAGCTTAAAGATGGAATCGAGGTAACTGAGGACGACAAGGTAGCCGCATGATCAACTTGTCAGACACTACTTTTGACGATAACTCAGAGTCATTGGCAGAACCTCAACACCCTGTTTGATTACCCGCAGGACATGCGCAAGGCAATCTATACCACCAACGCCATTGCATCGTTCAACAGCGTCATCAGGAAAGCCATCAAAAAACGTAAGCTGTTCCCAACCGATGACGCTACCAGAAAGGTGATCTATCTGGCCATTCAAGATGCATCAAAGCAGTGGGCTATGTCGATTAAATATTGGAAACCAGCGATGAATCGCTTTATGATCGAATTCGAAGACCGACTAAAGGACTTCGTTTAACCAACGGCAGTTACACAGAATTTGGGAAAGGTTCTACAGTATAATTTATAGTGAAACTTTTTGTAAAAAACATACGAGATATTTCATTTGTTCCTAATAGTATATGGATAGTTTTATTTATAAGTCTATCTTTGCAGTGTCTGTGGCACTGGTCCACCAACCGTCTTGAAATCCGACCACAGGCACTCTCTGCACCACCAAAAGCTACACTTATAAGACTTGGCAGTCTGGATGATCCTGTTTTTGCAGCAAAATTGGTGATGTTGTGGTTACAGGCATTTGATAATCAACCTGGTGTTAGCATCCCCTTAAAGGATCTGGACTATAAGCATGTTGGTCAATGGCTGGATCTAATATTGGCACTCGACTATAAAATGCAATATCCATTATTAGCCGCGATTAGGTTTTACGCTGAAGTACCTGATGAAAATAAACAAAGGCAGATGATCCAATACGTCACCAGAAAATTCATGGAACATCCAAACCAACGTTGGCCCGCTATGGCACATGCAGTTTATATTGCCAAGTATCGAATTAAAGACCCGCAATTAGCAGTGCAATGTGCAAGGCTGATCCGTCAATACGCAACGAGTAACAGCGTGCCTTTTTGGGCGAAGCAAATGGAAATTTTTGTACTTGAAGATATGGGCGAGCTGGAGAGTTCAAAAATTCTGATTGGCGGCCTACTTGATAGCGGTGAATTAAACGATGTTCACCAAAGAAAATTTTTAACACAACGATTATACGAGATCGAAGCGCGTCAAACGACGATCACAGACATTGACTAATAATCCGTCAATAATCTGATAAATTACTATCAGTTGTCCTGTTTATACTATATTGTTGAAAAGTCGCATTATGTGGTACGTCGCTGTGCTTCATAATACAAAACAGCGTAAAGGGGGGAGGATTTTATGAATAAACAAAAAGGATTTACCTTGGTTGAAATAACCATCGTACTGGTAATCATAGGTCTGTTGCTAGGTGCTATTCTCAAGGGTCAGGAGTTAATCAATAGTGCGCGGGTGCGCAATCTGGCCGATCAAAATTCAGGTATTCAGGCCGCCTATTATGGGTTTGTTAATCGCTATCGTAAGGTGCCAGGGGACTGGTTGTCTACGAGTGCTTCACAAGCTCTGGGGGTCACGGTTAATCTGCCAACCGCATTAGCTACCACGGATAATAACCAACTTGATAATACAGTCATGGAAGCTGCCGCAGTGTGGGAACAACTGGCCAAGGCACAATTTTTGGCTGGCTTTACCCCGGCTACGAGTGCGCCTGCCAATGAACAGGCTTATGTGTCGGCGCAAGTTGGCCCCATCAACGCCTTTAATGGCGCGCTGATCCTGACACGCAATGCAGGCTATACGGGGACAAGCCCTGCGGTCCGTTTGAATCTGCATATGGGGCGCAATGTTCCGGTCAGTATTGCTCGGGAGCTGGATGCTAAAATAGATGATGGCTTGCCGAATACGGGGATATTACGGCTGTCAAACGCTGCACTTGTCGCGGGCGGGGGAGTCGCTTTCGATGCTGTAGAATTTAAAGCAAAATTTGCTACTTGCTCTACACCTAATACAGCAAAGGCCCCCGGTAATACAGGCGGGAATAAGGCAACAACGGATATCTATGATATTTTTGATGATGCACGAGATTGTGGACAGGTATTTTTATATTAATCTCTATTTAGTTTGGTTTAAATAATGCCCGCATTAGGCGGGCATTTTTGTATACAGGGTATACTGGTATAAGACAGGCCACTGTATTTCTGTTACTCGCGGCAGTCGCAGCTTATGGTGCGGTGCATATAATATGACTGAAATCGCACTTAAAATTGAACAATTAAATCAGGGTTATGGCAATCATGCTGTTCTAGTCGATATCAATTTATCTATAAATAGAGGTGAATATATTGGTTTGGTGGGTATGAATGGCGCGGGTAAAACAACGTTAATAAAATCGGTATTGGATTTTATTTCAATCAGAACCGGCAAGATTGAAATCTTTGGACAATCGCATCGCCAAACATCATCACGACAAGCCTTGTCATTTCTTCCGGAAAAATTTTTACCGCCGTATTATTTAACGGGCAAAGATTTTCTATCCTGCATGGCTGAACTCAACCAGGTCAAGTTAAAAAACGCTACTATAGAATATCTGTTCGATCTATTGGATATAGATATTTTGGCATTAAACAAACCTGTTAGACACTATTCAAAAGGAATGGCGCAAAAATTTGGATTGGCATCTTGCTTTTTGAGTCAGCGTCCACTGTTATTGTTTGACGAACCGATGAGTGGGTTGGATCCAAAGGCGCGCGCCTATTTGAAACGGCATCTGATCGGTTTGAAAGAGACCCACAAAACGCTTTTTTTTAGTACGCATCTTTTGGCAGATGTGGAGAGCATTTGTGATCGTATCGTCGTTTTACACAATGGCAGGATTTGTTTTAATGGTTCACCATCTACATGTTGTGCGAAATACCGAGCTGATAATCTTGAATACGCCTATCTAAAATGTATTGACGCTGATGCTTAAAGCGTGAACGCTTCAATATAAAAAGTTTGCTTGTACTTACCCCGTTGCCTGCTCACCAAAATATATAATGCGCGTTAATTATTTATCAGCGGCCAAGCAAACTTTATTAGTATTACTTTTATCGGTAACGACCGTTGTTGAAGCAAGAATGTATCAATGGACCGACCCCGATGTAAAAACCACGCAATTATCTGGTACGCCGCCGGCCTGGTATCGAAGCGTTGCCCGCGGACCACGGGTTTTTGTATTTGCTAAAGGCCGACTTATTGATGATACAGCGATTGAGGTTACAGAGGAGACACGCCAGCGTATGCGGCAGCAAGCGTTTGCCTTAGTTAAGAAAGACCGCCAAAAAGCACAAGAAAAAATGGCGCAAGCGAAAAAATTGCAGCAGAAATACGAAAAAGAAAAACTGGATAAGCCTGAATCTAATAGCGAGGCACATGAAATTACAACCGATTCCACAGAAAATAAACGTGATGAAAAAGATGAATTGTGACCTTTGCACTATAGCGATATTTGCCCGACCCGACTCTACCCTAACAAACTCCGACCCACTCCAACCCGGCCCACGCCCAGCCTGGCCCAACTCAGCCCAATCAAGGTCGAAACAAGTTGACCAGCTCGAAAAGCAGGTTGGACCTGTCACGGTTTAATGCCGCACGAAATAGAGTATAACGTGCAGTAAAGGAGATAGAATTATGGGTACAATAAGAACAGTAAGGACGGACGCGTTTCGTCAGGATGCGGTACGCATTGCTTTGACAAGCGGTTTATCGCGTCGTCAGGTTGCGGAAGATTTGGGTGTTGGGCTGTCGCGCTTAAGCAAATGGATAGTCACATACCGTGAGAGTGAAGTTG
Source organism: uncultured Gammaproteobacteria bacterium (assembly GCA_951812995.1). Lineage (GTDB taxonomy): Bacteria > Pseudomonadota > Gammaproteobacteria > Eutrophobiales > Eutrophobiaceae > UBA7359. Next base: position 59,932 of record CATOTD010000004.1, read on the forward strand.
ATTTGGATACAGATCGGAGCCTTGCGCTTGAGAAGGCTCGGCATCTGCGTGAGTATCGGATACTTAGGGAGGAGAGGGAGATATTAAAAAAAGGGAATTATATACTTAAATACGCAATATATTTGTTAAAAAAGAATAGATGCTTATAAAAATTTTATAGATAGTCCCAAAAACTATGTAACTGCTTATCATTGATTATTACCCTGAAGGGGCTGAGGATAAGCACATGCAACCCGAAGCAATCAAATCACTGGCACGTGAAACTGCCAGGGGCATCAAAACCGAAGAAGACCTGTATACGTTCCGTCAGGCATTGACCAGGGTAAGCATTGAGGCGGCACTGAATGCCGAGCTCGATGGCTATGCCAGACATGAGTAGGCAGGAAAATCCAATAACCGCAATGGTCGCAGTCATAAAATGCTACGCACTGAAGAGGGCGCATTCGAGCTGGAAACACCCCGCGACAGAGAGGGTAGCTTGGCGCCAGCACTGGTCAAGCAGCACCCATCTCGCTACACCGGTATGGATGACAAGATTCTTAGTCTCTATGCCAAAGGCAATACCACCTGTGACATTGTCGCGCTGTTTCAGGAAATGTAGGGCGTGGAGGTCTCAACCAGCGGTAGTGTCAATAATCTTTCGCACTTTCTGATTTGGCTTTCCCTTAAATCTGGTTGTTACGCGATCTGAAAGTCCTTTTCTTTATCCATCTCTTGGAGCAAATCCATGTTCAGATATTTCCGCGTTCCCCACTAGCTCCCCGCGATGTGTCTAAGCCTTGCCGCACAAAGCATCAACGCCGAGTTGCCATCCGGGAATGCTCCCACTACTCGTGTTCGCCGCCTGATTTCTCGGATGATCCTCTCCAAAGGATTGTTAGTCCGAATGCGAATCCAGTGCTCTGCCAGAAACCGATAATACGTCAGGGTCTCTTCCATGCACTACCCAGCCAATCCGCTACACTCGATAACTTCATGTCCCTGAGTTTCTTCTCGACCTCCGTGGCCTTATGCCTGGCAGATTCCAGATATTCAGATGCATGGATAGCCTGCAACATGCGAGAGACTTCTTTGACACGACCACGAGGCATATGACTGAAGACGTTGCGGTAGAAGTGCACAATACAACGCTGCCAGCCAGCTTAGGGGTAGAAGTCACCTATTGACTCCTGGCGCCCAAGACAGGCATCACTGAGCACCAACCTGATGCCCTTGAGACCGCGTGCCTGCAAATGACGCAGGCATCCTGACCATCCCACCTTATCCTCCTTAGTACCTTCAACAATCCCTAGAATGCGGCGGTAGCCATCGTCCCCAACACCTATGGCGACTAGAACAGAAACGTTCTTCACTGCACCGCCCCAACTGCGTTTGAGCACAACACCGTCCAGGTATACATAAGGGAAATCACTCCCTATGGGGCGATTACGCCACTCTTCAATCTGCCCATAGATACGCTGGTTGAGCTTTGAAATAGTCCCTAAGCTGACACGGGTACCCCACAATGCTGCGGTGACATCCTCCACCCGTCAGACCGATACGCCAGCCAGATACATCTCAATCAGAGCCTCTTCAATTGACGCTACACGGTGCCGATAGCGCTCTATGATCGCCATCTCAAAGGTCTGCTTGCGTAGCTTCGGCATCTTTAACTCAAGCTCTCCAGCCCTTGTGTGGCACTTCCTGGTGTAGCTACCAGACCGGTCGTCTTTGCGCGTCTCAGTGCGTGCATATCGATCAGCACCCACCAGCGCATCAGCCTCAGCGTCCAGAATCTGGTTGCGGGTGTCTTCCACAGTCTTCAGTACCACTTTGTTGAGATGGCCATGCAGTTCCTGTTCATCAATAGGGACTACGTTGTTCAAGTGCTTGCTTGTATCATCGCTCATGGCGACTCTTCTCCTGGTCAAATAAATGGTTATGTCACTTTTTATTTAACCAGATAAAGGGAACCGCCTCTTCAAATTTGCGAAAGATAATTTACGTTATCCTCGGCGTTGATGACGCAGTATGATGATCAAAAAACGGCTGACGGACGCCAGCACGTTGTCCGTAGCGGTCATCATCCAGAACGAGAGAGCATCATCGGGGTTGGTAAGGTCAGCGTCGAGGTGCCCAATATCCGTAGCCGTGAGGGTGAGTCGGCGAGCTTTCAATCTTTGCTTGTACCGCCCTACATCCGGCGCACAGCGACCCTGGATGCGGCGATTCCCTGGCTTTATTTGAAAGGTGTTTCGAGTGGTCAGATGCAAAGTGCACTGGAAGCGATTGTCGGACTGGAGGCTAAAGGGCTGTCGGCCAATGTCGTGGGTTGTTTGAAACGGCAATGGGAAGCTACATACAAGCAATGGTGTACACGTTCCGTGTCTGATGAATGGGTCTATATCTGGGCTGATGGCATCTACAGTGGTCTTCGAGGTGACGATGGTTGATTGTGTTGCCTGGTCATCATCGGCGTGAACAGTCGCGGTCAGAAGCATTTTATGTCGATTGAATAGGGTGTCAGGGAATCGAAACAGCGCTGGCGAGCAGTGTTGTTGTCGTTGAAACAAAGAGGCTTGGGTCAGCCCCAAAGCTGTCTATTGACGATGGTGCTTTGGGTTTCTGGGGAGCATTGGAAGAAGTCTATCCTGAGACAACAGCACAACGCTACTGGATGCATAAGACCGGTAATGTACTGAACTATCTGCCGAAGTCTGTCCAGGAGAAAGCGAAACAAGGGCTACATGACATTTGGATGGCAGAGGGGCGCACTGATGCAGAGAAGGCATTTGAGGAACGTTTTGGGGCGAAGTATCCGAAGGCGGTGGCATGCTTATCGAAAGACCGTGATGCGTTGCTGGCATTTTATGACTTTCCAGCAGAGCACTGGACGCACATCAGGACAACGAATGTCATTGAGTCGAGTTTTGCCACAATCCGGCACAGGACACGGCAAGCGAAAGGTTGTATCACACGAATAACGATGCTGACGATGATCTACAAGATGGGATTATGCGCAGAAGATTCCTGGCGCAAACTGCGAGGCTTCAGACACCTGGCCAAGGTGATTGGAGGCGTGAAGCTTAAAGATGGAATCGAAGTAACTGAGAACGACAAGGCAACCGCATGATTAACTTGTCAGACACTACTTTTGACAATAGCTCGACTCGGTGACCGGCTTTGCAAAAACGCCTAAGTTTCTTGCTGTCCAGGTGCAACAGTGAACCTGGATAAGACCGCTCATAGCGATTATTGGGTTTAGCGGGTGCAAGCGCGGAGCGTTTGTTTAGACCGAGTCGTCTGCGGTGCGAAGACATTGTGGCGGGGTCGAGCCGACATTCCTGGCAATCTGGCCCATGGTCCAGCGGTGCTTACGTAGCAAAGAGATGCGGCGGACTTGCCTATCTGTCAGTGCTCTGGGATGGCGGCTGACTGGCCGAGAACCACTATCTTCCAGGCCTGCCAGACCTTCCTTCTCAAATCGATTGTTCCACTTCAATACAGTGTGAGTTGACGTATGAAACTCTTGCGCCACCTGGGTCGCTGAAAAACCAGGTTGTTGGGCTCATCTGACCATACTCAGTCAACCTTCCGGTGTCAATGGGGCATGCTTGTGTACGTTCATGCGGGTTTCTGTTGACCCTATTGGTTTGGTCACTTATATAATCTCTCACATGGCTCGCATGAATAACCTATTTCCAGATTACACTTAGACACCTGAAAGAGAGAGGGTTGCAGGGTATCCGGCTGGTGCTCAGTGATGCCTGTCTGGGATTGCAAGAATCGATAGGAGATTTTTACCCTGACGCTGTGTGGCAGTGCTGTGTCGTTCACTGCTATCGCAATATCTGCAGCTCTATGCCGCGAAACTGGGTCAAAGAAGTCTCCAGGATGTTGCAGGCAATCCATGCTTCAGAAGGCCTTGAGTCAGCCAGGAACAAAGCTGTTGCGATGGAGACGAAACTCAGGGACATGAAGTTATCGAGTGTAGCGGATTGGCTGGGTAGTGCATGGAAGAGACCCTGACGTATTATCGGTTTCCAGCAGAGCACTGGATTCGCATTCGGACTAACAATCCTTTGGAGCGGATCATTCGAGAAATCAGGCGGCGAACACGAGTAGTGGGAGCATTCCCGGATGGCAACTCGGCGTTGATGCTTTGTGCGGCAAGGCTTAGACACATAGCCGGGAGCTAGTGGGGAACGCGGACATATCTGAACATGGATTTGCTCCAAGAGATGGATAAAGAAAAGGACTTTCAGATCGCGTAACAACCAGATTTAAGGGAAAGCCAAATCAGAAAGTGCGAAAGATTCTTTACACTACCCTAGCTTCTCATCCGCACCGATACATGACCATAGGTATACCGGTTGCCGCACCGCACGGGTTGGGCGTGGTTGGGGTTGAGCCGGGCTGAGTTGAGCTTGGCCGGGTTGGGCTGAGTCGGGCCGGGCTGGGTCGGGTTAAGCGGAGTCAAGCTGGCCCGGGTTGAGTCGGCTTGGGCGCGCTTTAGTACAAAGGCCTCAATCTGTTTTTTTAATGTTTGTAAAATAGAGTTTAGATTATTACAATGCACGTTCTTTTTATTTCACAATACAGGGGAGAATTTTATGTACAAATCTATGCAACTAACATTGGCTGCCTGCTTGCTATTTAGCGCGCAAACACAGGCACAGCAACCGATACCCGGGGGGGGGAGCTTTTCGCCCCGTATGTAGGCGTTGATATTGAGTATGCCGAGTATTATGACGATAATGATGATGATACCTTTGTCCAATTCAATGGTCACATCGGTGCCAGGTGGCATCGCAACTTCGGTCTTGAGGTCGGCTACACCCAGTCTAATACGGTAGAGGACTCGGGCCGTGTTTATGGTAGACGTGGATTTGCCGAAGCCGATTACAACATCTTCAGCCTGGATGCGTTGGCGTATCTGCCCGTTGATGACAAAGGCGATTTTGAGCTCATCGTCGCCTCGGGTATAGGAATAGCAGAATTAGAAATCAGCGGCAGTGTCAGTGGTAGGACTGCAAGCGTTAGCGACGATGCGGTCGGCGGGCGCATAGGTACTGGTTTCCAGTATCGGATTAACAAGAACGTCAGTCTTCGGGTGATGGGTCGCTATCAATTCTACGATTTTGAATTCAACGGGGTTGACGTGGATGCGGACCTATTCTCCTTCGGCGGCGGGATTAACTTCAGCTTCTAACCCGTCTCGTTTTGCTAAGGCCTCATAGAAGGTCACAAAGAGAACCACAAGGTGCTCGTTTTAATGGAAAACTAGGTATTGATGTAGATGAAAGTGGTAACTTTCCTCCTCGGAACCGTATTATTCTACCTTTTATTAGTTCATTAGAGTCTTAAGTAGTAATTTAGCTGAGCGGGTAATTCCGCTCAGCTTTCTTTAACAATGGGAGAACTAAAATGTATGATAAAGATAAATACACTGACGCAGAAGGTGTAAGAATAAATTTTATTGTTAGCGAGAATGTAAATGATGTTCTTAATAAAGTAATTCCTAGAGGTTCAAAAAGTGATGTTTATAGGGCTTTAACTGTACTTTTTCTTCAAGCTATTGAAGAGCATGGTCGAGAATTTGTTATAGCAGTACTTGATAAACGTGCTAAGATAGTACTTGACAAAAACTAATGGAACATCGTGTTCCATGAGTGTCCAAAAAGAGGGCATGGCTTTGCGGCTACGCCCTCTTTGTTTCTGGGGGTTGTAATGCATGGGCTGGTCTTTGATGACGCATCGCACGGGTGTTGGGTGCGGCCTTTATAATTGAATATGCGGTTTTAACAGTACAAGCCAGGTGGCGTATTCCGGTATACTAGCCGCATGATTAGAATATTCAGTAGCAGTAAATTTTTAATACCGGCCATGATAACCTTGGCCCTCTTGGCCGCTGGCGCGGGTTTTTATATCTCGCTAAAACAAGCCCAACAACAAGCCCCAACACCGGATATAGAAGGATTATTTTGGCCTTCGCCTAAACAAATCTACGCTTTCAATACCATCGATCAACACGGCAAAACATTTGGACTAGAACAGATACGCGGGCTATGGTCGTTGGTTTTCTTTGGGTATACGCATTGTCCAGATATCTGTCCCATCACTATGGCAGTGCTGGCAGATAGCTATCAACAACTTGTTTCTGCAGAAAACCCTGCAGAAAACCTGGGGGGAAATCGGGCAGAAAATAACATACAGATTATCTTCGTCTCTGTAGACCCGGAACGTGATACGACGGCCACGCTCGCCCGTTATGTTAGCTATTTCAATAAAAATTTTATTGGTTTGGGCGGGACTGTAGATATGATTGAAAGCCTGACCAAACAGATAGGCATCGCTTACTATATCGATAAAAAAAAGACCGCTGACAATTATCTGGTCGATCACTCGGCTTCAATCTTTCTGCTTGATCCAAAAGCGCGTCTCGTCGGAAAATTATCAGCACCGCATGCAACAAAAAACATAATCGAACAATTCACCCGCATAAAAAAATTCGTCAATGCACAAGATTAAACGCCTGCTCATAACAAGCCTGCTCTTTTCCGGCATTACATGCGCCGCAGAAAATAAAAATATAAGGATAACCGATGCCTGGATTAGTGAAGCACCACCGACAATATCAACATTGGCGGCCTATGCAACATTGCAAAATAAATCGGGGAAGGCGGTCATGTTGAGGTCTATCGCAAGCCCGGAATTTGCCCACGTTGAACTGCATCTGAGCAAGATCGTGGCAGATCTTGCACGTATGGAAAAACAGGATTCATTGTTAATCCCGGCAAATGATTCTGTCGCATTATCGCCTGGCGGCTACCATCTGATGTTGTTTAACCCCAAACGCCCATTAACGGCCGGTGATACCGCAACAATCATTTTTACCTTTGCCGACGATACCTCAAAAACAGTAACGGCAACGGTAAAAAAGCGCAACACGCAGGCGCACGATCACAGCCATCATCAGCATCAACATTAAGCATGTCTTTACTTGCAACACGCATCAATCGTCTTATCAACCGCATAAAAATATTGCCGCTGTATTGTATTCCGCAACATGGTTTGACAGCGCTCGTTTATCACCTCACAAGGGTTGAATATAAACCCTGGAAAAACTTCTTAATCAAGACATTCATGCAATATTTTAAGGTGGATATGGCCGCGGCTATCGGGTCAAGTGAAGAAGATTACCCTTGTTTTAATGCTTTTTTTATACGCCACTTAAAGCCGGGTGCCCGCCATCTTAAGCAAGATGAGGCCAGCATACTTGCGCCTGTCGATGGTGCGGTCAGTCAAATAGGCACGATTGATGACGATAGATTGCTACAAGCCAAAGGCATTGATTACACACTGACGCGACTATTAGCCAATGATATTGAGGCCGTAAAATGCTTCCAGGATGGTCTTTTTGCAACACTCTATCTATCTCCACGCGACTATCACCGGATCCACATGCCGGTTACAGGACGATTGATAAAATCCATATTCGTACCAGGCAGTTTATTTCCCGTGAATACGTTCGGTGTCAAAAACGTCGATCAAATCTTTGCAAGAAATGAACGCTACATCAGTCTTTTTGCAACCGAACTGGGGTTAATGGCGCAGATCATGGTGGGTGCAGTCTGCGTCGGTAGCATGGAAACCGTCTTCGCGGGGCAAATTACCCCAACCAAAAAAAGAACAATACATATTCAAGCATACAACGATGAAAACAACGCCCTCTGGCTAAATCAAGCCGAAGAATTCGGCCACTTCAACATGGGCTCGACCGTTATTCTATTGTTCGAAAAAGACAAACTAAGCTGGTTGGAAGATCTTCAAGAAAATAAGGCGATACAGGTCGGACAAATAATCGGCAAGGTCGCTGTTTAGCTGATCCTGAAAATATCAATAAGTACCTAACAAGCTACCAGCGTAAGATTCGGTTGCGGTTTCAGATCAAGCAGGTGACACAATTCTTAAGCGGGGCTTGGTTGGGTCGAGCTGGGTTGGGTTGAGTCGGACGTGGACGTGGTCGAACGGAGTCGGGCCGGGTCTAGCTGAGTCGGATGTGATCGTGGTCAAACGGAGTCGGACGTGGTCGGACCGGGTTGGGTTGGACTGGGTTGGGTCAAGCCGGATCGGGTCTAGCTGAGTCGGATGTGATCGTGGTCGAACGGAGTCGGACAAGTATCGCTTTAGCGCAAAGGTATCAGAACGTCGAGCGGGCGCATCTATCAGCATCCACGCGCATAAAAAATGCGCCATAGCCGTCAGCCATGGCGCACTGCTTTGGAATATGACGATTAGATCAAGGGGACGATTAAGAGTGCCACAATATTGATAATCTTAATAAGCGGATTGATCGCAGGCCCTGCTGTATCCTTATACGGATCGCCTACGGTATCGCCCGTCACGGCCGCCTTATGCGCTTCTGAGCCCTTGCCGCCACAATGACCATCTTCGATATATTTCTTGGCATTGTCCCACGCACCCCCCCCTGTAGTCATGGAAATCGCGACGAATAGGCCGGTAATGATCGTGCCGAGCAGCAAACCACCCAAGGCGACCGGCCCTAGTATAACGCCAACGACGACAGGTGCCAGGACGGGCAATAATGATGGCACGACCATTTCTTTAATGGCCGCTGCGGTCAATAGATCAACCGCTCGCGAGTAGTCTGGCTTGCCCGTGCCTTCCATGATGCCGGGGATCTCTTTGAACTGTCTGCGCACTTCTATGACCACCGATCCAGCGGCGCGACCGACTGCATCCATGCCCATGGCCGCAAACAAGAAAGGAATCATGCCGCCAATAAACAAACCAATAATCACCATTGGATCAGATAATGAAAACGTGGCCGCCTTACCGACCGTATCCAGGGCGTGCGTGTAGTCGGCGAACAATACCAGGGCGGCTAAGGCGGCCGAACCAATGGCATAGCCTTTGGTGACGGCCTTTGTGGTATTGCCGACTGCATCAAGCGGATCGGTGATGTTGCGAATTTTTTCATCCAAGTTTGCCATCTCCGCTATACCGCCCGCGTTATCTGTAATCGGGCCAAACGCATCAAGTGCAACGATAATGCCGGTCATTGACAACATGGACGTTGCCGCAACAGCGACACCGTATAGCCCGGCAAGCGCATACGAACCCCAAATACTGGCACAGATAACGATGACTGGATAGGCTGTTGATTTTATTGAAACGCCGATGCCCGCAATAATGTTGGTCGCATGGCCTGTCTCTGAGGCCTTGGCAATATGTTTAACCGGCGCATATTCAACGCCCGTGTAATATTCTGTAATGACAACAAGTGCCGCTGTCAGTGCCAAACCTATCAATGCTGCGTAATAAACATATATTGTCGGGATATTGTCGCCGTCAATCAAGACCGTCTCGCCTAAAACCCAGGTCGTAACCGGATAAAATGCGATTACAGCGATAATGCCCGCGACCACTAATCCCTTATAAAGCGCGCCCATAATGTTGCCGGTAGTTCCGGTCTTGACAAAAAAGGTGCCAATAACCGAGGCAATAATAGAGACACCGCCTAATGCCAATGGATACGTAATTGCATGGTCACCCGTTGTTGTCACCATCAAACTGCCCAATAACATGGTTGCGATAACCGTGACCGCATAGGTTTCAAATAAATCCGCCGCCATACCTGCACAATCACCGACATTGTCACCGACATTATCAGCGATAACAGCGGGATTACGTGGGTCATCTTCGGGGATGCCAGCTTCCACTTTACCGACCAAATCCGCACCAACATCAGCGCCTTTGGTAAAGATACCACCGCCAAGCCGGGCAAATATAGAGATTAAAGAGCCCCCAAAACCAAGCCCTACCAAGGCATGTAGGGTCGTTTCAATCGCAACGCCCATGTTTGTCAGGATCATGTAATAGCCGGCAACACCTATCAGCCCTAGACCCACGACGAGTAGACCGGTAATAGCCCCGCCACGAAACGCAACGGTGAGTGCTTGATTGAGTCCTTTATTGGCCGCTTCAGTCGTTCGCAAATTGGAACGAACCGAGATATTCATGCCAATATAGCCAGCCGCACCTGAGAATACTGCGCCGACCAAGAAGCCAATGCCTGTATACCAGTCCAGCCCTAAACCCAAGGCCAAAAACAATATGCCGCCAACAATGCCTATCGTTGTGTATTGGCGATTGAGATAGGCTGATGCGCCTTCCTGAATTGCGTTTGCAATTTCAATCATGCGCTCGTTTCCGGTCGGTTGCGCTACAATCCAACGTATAGACCATAGACCGTATGCAATGGCCAAAAAACCACACAATAAAGCAAACTCTGATGCCGACATAAAATGTTCTCCCTAATTATAAACCTGAGATTTAATTGATAAAATTAACGTTTAAAAATTATAAAAGCCGTAGCGTCTCTGTTTGACGCTTAAAAACGGTGCAGATTGTACTTATATATCCAGCAAGTGCAAAGGCGACGATCATTTTTTTGAGTATTTCCGTTTTCCCACCCATGCTTTGGATTATGATTGACTTATGCACTTGACGCTTAATTCAGATACCCTTTTACAATGGAAAAAACGCTTGGTTTCCCGCCTGTATCGAAGGCAGACGCAAAAATCCTGATACTCGGATCAATGCCGGGGCAGAAATCACTGGCCGCAAACCAATATTATGCACATCCTTATAATCGCTTCTGGCCGATCTTATGTGCGTTGTTAAAGCATGATGAAACATGCGTTTATAGCGAGCGCATAACGCTTTTATGGCAAAATAAAATTGCATTATGGGATGTGTTAAAAAGTGCTTGCAGGAAAGGGAGTCTGGATTCAAATATTGATCATGCGTCTTTAGTGGCAAACGATTTTAATTATTTTTTTACAAACCATAAACACATTCGTGTGGTTTTTTTTAACGGGGCAAAGGCCGAACAACTATTTAAGAAAACCGTTTTGAAAAGCCTTGCGCCAGTGCATCGTGATCTGAACTACCACAGACTGCCCTCTACCAGTCCAGCGCACGCTACACTAACGATGCAACAAAAGTTGTCGCAATGGAACATTATAAAAACCTATCTTGTTTGACCAAAAATGCGTTTTAAGCCTTGGTGCGCGTTAATACATTTTAAGTGCTCGCTGTTGTTTCCAGTCAAACCAGCCCCGCGGTGAGATCATGTTCATCAACCTGTCAATCGGTGACATCACAAACAAATTATAGTAGCCGTGCAATCTACCCGCCCACGCGGCACTACACCTGAGAGATACAGCATAGCCGGGTTGGCCATAGACAAAATGATGCCAGTAGCCGCCCGGTATATATAGAGTTTCGCCTTGTTGGAGTACTACTTTATAGCCTTCTGCCTCTCTCAAGTTGGGAAATTTTACAAAGTCCGGTTTTTCGATATCGACATAGCTTCTGCAAGTAAATGGATAACGATGTAAATTTTTACCTTGCGCATAAGGAAATAAATAAACCGTTTTTTTGCCATACATTGCCGTATGCAAGACATGCGACATATCAATATCAAAGTGCATCTGTGTCACAGCACCCTTACAACCAAAAAACATAAAAACAAAATTTCGCGAAAGGTTATTTACCAATGTTGGAAAATTTATGTCGTCTACCAGTTCTGGGATCTCGGACTTTATGTTGTAGAGAAACATACGCAGATCTTTTTCTTGCGTCATTATCGTATCGATATAGTCACCAAACCGCATCGTTTTCAAACAAGACATATAATTTTTGCCAGCGGCAACAAAGCCTGAATCATAGACTTTGACCAGTTTATCGCCATGCTGACTTTTGAAAAAATCAGGTGTCCATTTCCAAGTAGCGGGCCATGACGCGGCCAAGCGCTGAATAACCAATGGCCGCAGTGGTTTGAAATAGGATTCGGAAAATTCTTGCGGCTGTATAAGCGCAACCTTTTCAATCGGTTGCAAATCAAGTCTGGGCAAATCAAACCTGGACACTGAAAGGTCTCTGCCAGTCAGTTTATTATCGGGCCAGGAACTCACTATAGGTATGGAGGATATCCGCCTGTTCCCAATGCAGAAAATGCCCCGCACCCGGGATCATCTTAAATTCACAATCAGGGATCTGTGAAGCAGTTTTTTCAATGTCATCAGTATCCAAAATAGCATCAAATTCACCACTCAAAATAAGCGTAGACGCTGTTATGTTGCCAAGATCGACGAAATCTTCAATGTTCGAGGCCTGTTTGACAAAGGTACAATGCTCATAAAAGTTGAGAAACTGTTCCCGACTCATGCCGCGGAACTGTTCGATAATCTGTTTTTTATGTGTTTCTGGAATATGTTGACCGAATTTTTCTATCATCAACGGTGCGATATCATCAAGTTTGTTTGCATCGAACAGTCTTTGTCCTTCTTTAATGATCTCGATAACGACCTTACTAGGCTTGGCACTAAAGCTACCCAGAATCATCTTGTCAATCAACTCTGGATAACGTGCGGCCAAGGCGACAGAGAGGATAGTGCCCCATGAAGCGGCGGCCAAAATAACTGTACCGTTGCGATTGGTTTCCTGTATCAGCTTATGCAACATGTCGATCTGTTCATCAAACGCGACACTGGGCGCACCAGATAAAATCTGACCACGCCCCTGACCGGGTAGATCAAATACCACGACAGAATAATCGGCAACAAAATGACTGATGAATGATCGCCACGCCGCCATTGTTTGTTTTGCGCCACTAATACAGACGATCGTTTTCTTAGCCTCCCCATAGATTCGGTAGGGCACTAAAAAACGTCCTGGCTTCAATTCTCCTTTGATAATATTCATTATTTAGATGCGTTCCGCATAATTACGGGTTTATTGTGACAGGTATACATAAATTGTATAGAGCAATTTTGTAGCGCATTTGCAACATTAAAAAATTCCAAGGATGTCTCTGCTCTTTGGCAGGCTGATTATTTCCAACACCATACACCTTAAAACCCGACAAGTTATAGATATAACGACTCCAGTTAAATATTAGTTTAATAAATACGCTGTATCTCATTGCCTATCAAGTTAAACAATTTTTCTGTCCATGGTCTGCAAGCTACTGCTAAGCAGTTTCAATCGGAATCAGACTATAGCAAACATTACACGATATGATAATGCTTAAATTTTCAGCATTTTTTCTGGTATCAATCAATGTAATATTTCGGTAGTCAATTTTCAGATGTCGGTCGCGCAGTTTTCAATGTGATTGCTATTATAATGAGTGACGATATTCTCTTTGGCCGACATTTCAATGAATAGCTTACTGTGTATTTCTGCATTTTTACTTCGCTGTTGCATGCGTTTTACCTATCGATTAAGTGACTATTTTATGTGTTTTTTTACTCGTACATAATGCCTTTAGTGTCCGATGGGATGTAGTCTTAGCGGCTTGCAAAACTTTAACTTAAGGAATCAAAGTTTAAATGTCGTGTTCAATATTTTTTTTACGGCTTTATTTTTAAGTATCACATATTTTGGCAAGCCTTTTTCATAAGGCGGATAATCCTCTCCTTCAATCAAGGGTTGCAGATAGCGACGACAGGCCTCGGTAATACCAAATCCATCTGCCGTAATAAATTCTTTTGGCAGCCGCTTTTCTACATTCGCCACATCCTCTAATTTTGCCTTGCCGATGTCCCATACATAGGGCTCATCCGATATACGCCGCACCGTCGGCATTACCGCATTGTCTCCGGCAATCGCCATCTCAACGGCAGCCTTACCCAGTGCATAAGCCTGTTCAACATCCGTCTTTGACGCTATGTGCCTTGCTGCGCGCTGTAGATAATCGGCAACAGCCCAGTGGACTTTATAACCCAATGCCGCTTTGATCATGTTCGCAACTACCGGTGCCGCACCGCCTAATTGAGCATGTCCAAAGGCATCATGCGTTCCTTGTTCGGCCAGAAACTTACCCGCCGGTCCATGTGCACCTTCGGCGACAACAATCGAACAATAACCATACTCCTTGACGTTGGCCTCTACCTTGCGCATAAAGTCTTCCTGTTTGAGTTCAAGCTCGGGGAACAGGATAATGAGGGGGATACGATTATATTCATCGGCGGCCAACCCGGCCGCGGCCGCGACCCAGCCGGCATGTCGTCCCATGACCTCAAGCACAAATATTTTGGTTGATGTCTTCGCCATTGAACACACATCAAATGAAGCCTCGCGCGTTGCAACAGCAATATATTTTGCAACTGATCCAAAACCCGGGCAAACGTCTGTTATCGGTAAATCATTATCAACAGTTTTTGGCACATGAATCGCGTGGATTGGATAGGCCATCTGTGCCGATATTTGGGAAACTTTATGACAAGTATCGGCTGAGTCGCCACCCCCATTATAAAAAAAATAAGCTATATTGTGCGCTTTGAATACTTCGATTAAACGCTCATATTCAACCCGGCTGTCTTCGAGTCCCTGCAACTTAAAGCGACATGAACCAAATGCACCAGAAGGTGTATACCGCAAACTTGCAATATCTGCGGCGGATTCTTCACGGGTATCAATTAAATCTTCGGTCAATGCGCCAATAATGCCATTACGCCCAGCGTACACATTTGTGATCTCATGCGGATATTGCCGAGCGGTTTCAATAACACCACAGGCACTGGCATTTATTACCGCAGTAACACCACCAGACTGTGCATAGAAAGCATTTTTGACTGTTGCCATAGGCCATCACTCCTGAATAATTATGAAACCAAACTGTATAAATTTGAGTCTATATCAATTATGTTAAACTGCGCATAATTAAGCAAAAAACAATAGTATCAATAGTATGCTGTATTGGGCTTCAATAAAATAAATTAAATGGCGAATTCTGATCAAAAACAAGGCAATTTCAATAGGGCAATTATTTTCTTTCTTGCATTATTACCGGGCTTGATCATCGCCGCCGACCTGCCTGATTTTGGTGACTCGGCCGGCAGTGTTATCTCACCAGAATATGAGCGACGACTTGGCAAGATGTTTTTAAATCAAGTACGCCGTTTTGCTGATGTCAACAAGGATCCGGAGGTTGAAGATTATATACAATCACTTGGACAACAACTGGTGGCACATAGTGATGGAAAAAAACAGCCCTTCACATTTTTCGTCGTTAATGATCCAGCGATTAACGCCTTCGCGGGACCAGGCGGCATAATCGGCATAAATAGTGGCGTGATCTTAAACTCCAGCAATGAAAGTGAACTGGCGGCGGTAGTGGCGCATGAAATCGCGCACGTTACCCAACGTCATCTCGCCCGCCAGTTTGAAGCCGCAAGCAAATATAGTTTAATCAATGCCGCAGCATTGATAGGTGCGGTCCTGATCGGTATCCAAAACCCAGAAGCAGGTGCTGCGGTTATGAGCAGTATCAGCGGGCTGGCCGCACAGAGACAGGTCAACTTTACCCGTGAAAATGAACAAGAAGCGGATCGAATCGGAATGCAATTATTGGTGCGTACAGGCTATGATCCAAGAGGGATGCCGGCATTTTTTGAAAAACTGCAACAATTATCTCGCTATGCACAAAGCACGGCACCTGAATTCATACGTACGCATCCGCTGACCACCTCTAGAATAGCGGACACACGCGCCCGCGCAGAAGCATTCCCAAAGGATAATTTTACTAACCAACATGCGTACGACTTAATCAAATCCAAGTTGTTTGTGGGCTCATCCAAAACGCCAGGTGAGGCAATTAGATTTTTACATACCACACTTGAAAAAAGTAATGGTGCCGCAAAAGAGGAATTAGCCATTCGGTATGGTCTGGCTTATGCCTATATTGCCGATAGGGCGTTTATCCTTGCCCGGCAGCAGATTCGGCACTTGCTGCAAGATAATCCGCATGGCATAGCCTATTTGTTGTTGGCCGCAAAACTTGAGACAGCACAATCTGATTACGCCGCTGCTTTTACATTGTATGAAAAAGCCTATGCGCTTTCCCCGGACTACAGGCCGACTGTGATGGCCTATAGCAGGGCATTACTTGATGTGGGTGACGCAAAAAAAGCGCGCGATATTATTAAAAGATATGAACGCTATCACCCGCATGATCTTCAAACCTATAGTCTGCTCGGACAGGCAGAGGCCAAACTTGGTAATGAGGTTGAAACTGCAATCCTGCAAGCGGAATATTACTTTTTTGCCGGGCAAACCAAACTCGCTGTTGACAAACTCAAGTTTATAAAACAGCAGTATAAGATTGACTATTATCAGGAACAGCGTGTTACCGCACGCATGGCAGAACTTGAATACGAACTTGAATTAGAAGCAGGCCTCGGTCTATAGTCGCATGTTCCGCAGAGACATACTTAACCTTATAATGGCCAGCCCCATTATGTTAATCACTGGCTGGTTAAAACCAATATCGGCATTTGCCAAATCGAATAAGGCCGCATTTAATGCCAACAGTTTAGATAAAGCCATCGCGGCATATTTTCCCGGACAGGAGATACAAAAATCGGAGCGCATTACAATTGGCGTATACCCCGTTGTAGAAAACGGTGCGGTTGTTCCTATCAAGATCAATACGGACCTACCCCAGGTTGAATCAATGACTATTTTTGTTGATAAAAACCCCAACCCATTAATCGCAAACTTTAATCTTTCACCGGTCTGTGTCGGCTTTATCTCCACGCGCATAAAAGTTCAACAAGACTCGAATATTATCGCGATGGTCAAAAGTAACGGCGTGCTTTTTAGTACGAGCACCTTTATAGAAGTCCATGAAGGGGGCTGTGCCTAGATGTCATCAACCATACGCTTAAAAACCAAAATACGCGATGATATAACGACTGTACGCGCTATCATTCGCCATCCCATGGAAACCGGATTTCGCATCGATAATGCAACCAACGCGCTTGTACCGGCACATTATATTAATGAGGTTACTGTAGCGCATAATGGCAATATCATTATGTCTTGTGACTGGAGCCGCGCGGTCTCAAAGAACCCCTATCTCTCGTTTATGTTCAAAGGTGCCAAGACGGGCGACAAACTTGAACTGCGCTGGCGTGACAACGAAAACAACACCGACTCAATTACAACACGGATAACCTGATCATGAATTACCTCGGTTTAATGCAATGCGCGCAGTTATAATATTTTTCTTATTTGTTGTACTTGCGTATTTTCTTGGTGCCATTTTGGCGTACCCGCTAAAACTATTATTGACCCCGGTACTGGATCTTGAGTTTCGCAAATACCTGACCTACGCCACATTAATCAGCGGCTTGGTTATCAGCGGTTTTTATTTGCAGATATATGGTTTATCGTCAATTAAAGCCTATGGTTTTAGCGGTGGTGCGCGCAAGTTTTTTAAAACCTTGCTCAGCGGTTTCGTTTATGGTGCAATCGTGATGCTGGTGATTGAGCTACTATTGCTGTTATTGGATATTCACGAATTTGATACGCATCGTAGTATTACATTTTATTCAATCTTACTACTTTTCATAAAAGCGATATTCGTTGGTTTATTGATTGCGCTTATAGAAGAAACCATTTTTCGAGGCGCATTATTTAGTGGGCTATACAAACAGGCTGGTGCTACTGTCACGATCTTTTTTTCCAGCCTGCTTTATTCTGCGGTGCATTTCATTCGTTATCGCGAAGTGCCGCCGGACACTGATATTAGTTGGTTTACCGGCCTTGCGATGATGCCGGATGCCTTTCGTCGCTTTTATGAATGGTCTATTGCAGATTATTTTCTGACATTGTTCATCTTTGGCGTGCTACTCGGGCTCCTGCGATTAAAACACCAAAATATCGCCGCCTGTATAGGTGTCCATGCCGGGATGGTGATGCTGATAAAAATCTCAAAATACTTTACAAATAGAGCGCAAAGCAGTGATTATGATTATCTGGTCAGTCAATACAACTCAACCTTTGGTTGGTTAAGTTTTGTTGTTATTTTGATCTTTGCCATTTTCTACTTTGTGAAACTGCAAACCAGACAATAAACCGCAATGCGATAGACATGATAATTTATGGCTGACCTTAATCGAACATGATGGGTTGAGCGTTATGTAAACTTGACAACTTACTTTATGACATCTGGATGGAATAATACCTCTCCATTAACCTTGAAATTTCGAATCAGATCCTGCCCTTCTTTGCTACGGATAAAAGCTGAATATTGCCTTGCAAGATCAATTTTCACATGCGGGTGCTTGGCCGGATTTACCATGATTATATGATACGGATTAAAGAGTGCCGTATCGTTTTCAAACGTGATATTTAATTCCAACTTGTCTTTATATGCAAGATACGTGCCCCTGTCTGTTAGCGTATAGCCATCTTTATCATCTGCAATCCGTAATACAGCACTCATGCTCTGGCCCACTGCAAGATACCATTTGCCGACAGGCGCAGCACCTATCATCTGCCACAGACTTTTTTCTTTTTTATGCGTACCTGAATCATCACCGCGCGACACAAAGATACTTTTAGACCCCCGCAATTTAGTCATCGCTGCTTTAATATTATTTGCTGTTTTAATGCCCGCTGGATCTGTAGCCGGGCCAACGATGACAAAATCATTATGCATGACCGGCATACGTTCAATGCCCGCACCACTCTCGACAAACGCTTTCTCTGCGGCTGGCGCATGTACAAAAATCAGATCGACATCACCATTGTGCCCAAGACGTATAGCCTTGCCAGTACCTACTGCAATAACATCTAGCTTCACATCATGCTTTTTTTCAAAAGGCGGATTTAATACCGCCAATAAGCCTGAGTTATCGATACTGGTTGTTGTTGCCATCCTCAATCTTTCTGCATCTGCGGCAGTAGACAGACAACTCAATAAAACAATACAAGCACCTAAAAATACCTTCATGAATCGTTTTTTAGTATTTTAATAATTTATACTGATCTTAAAATTCAACCTGTGCCCGCATTTGAAAGGCTTCTGTGCTGTCGCTATCACCTGCGCCACCTGTGACATCCAATATATTTATATAATTGGCACTTATGCGGATATTATTATTCGCATACCAGTTTAATCCAAGGCTAAAATTTTGCGCATCGCCACCCGTGATGTCATGATCATTCAAATCAACGCTACTGAAACGAACGGCTAACTGCCAGGCACCCATGCCGCCTTGGCCGACAATAGCGTTTGGTTTGATCTTGCCGTAAGTACCCTTGCTACCACTGTAAGGGCGCATGTCATCAGTCAAAAACCAGCTACCTTCAACATAGTATCCGGAGAAATTCACATCAGGGTCTGTGCCGACACGATCAATATCAGCGTAGTAAAATTCACTTTGCAATGAAAAACGTTTGTAAGTATAGGCGACTTCGCCAACAGCCCGCACAGATGAATCCGCATTAAACGATTTAGTGTCTACTACATGTGTACTCGTGACATGTGATTCTGGACGGCTTCTAAACCTAGTTGCTTCATCGGAGTGGCTGTTACGATATGAGGCCGACGCACCAAGATGCAAGTGTCGTTGTTTATCTAATATTGGCGCATAGGTAAAACGGCCTGTAATCGAATAAGCTGCCTCGTCTGCCGTGCCTACCTTGCCATCAGCGCTGTTGCTAAACAGACCCGCATTCATACTCCAATGCTTACCACTACGACCCGCCATTACCCCAATATTTCGCCCTGGCGAGAACAGATTCGGTAAACTACGCTCGGTAAAGGTTATATATTTAGAACTGGTTTTCTCTTGTAGGCTAAAGGGTTCTTTGAAGTGTCCTACGGTAACCTGCCAAGGCTTTAATCCTGTATATTTGATGTAGGCATCGGCTATCTTGCCATTGCCAGCAAAGTCATATTGAAATTTGTATTGCCAGGCCCGCCATAATGCGCCTTGAACAAACAATCGAGCGCGACGCAACTCCGTGCCATCGTTATGCTTGCGTAAGTCCTCCATATAAGTGGCCGCATCCACTTGTACCCGACCACCAACCCGTAAACGAAAATCTTTATCCGCAGACACGACTTCAAACTTGTCCTTCATCGTAATCTTGGGTTGCGCTCGCGTTACCATCTCGACCTCTTTCGCGACTATTTCTTTTACATCAACAGTCGCCGCCGTGACCGGCTTCTCGCTGGCAACCGCGACTATCGATTCATACACATCCTGACTAATCGTGCCGTTCGCCTGTAAGGCTTTGAGCAACGTCATCAACGCTTGATTGCTGTCTGCAGATGCCCATGGCGTAAGCAACAGACAGAATGATAAGATAAAAGAACGTGAAATTGATTTATGCATTTGTTAATCCTCATGGTTAAATTTATTTTTTGCATCGTATCAAGTGCGAATGGGTGCTATGTTACATTTCTATTAATTTTTATTGTTGGATGCAACCGATTACGAGCCGGCATGGCAGGGTTGCATTAAAACAGCATCGATAGGTTGGCCAGTTATGGTGCCAGGTACCTTGAAGTTGCGGCCACGCTACGAAGTCGTTAGCCAGTTGTTTTATATCGCGAAGATGGTGGGCCGTGGGCGATTCGAACGCCCGACCAATGGATTAAAAATCCACTGCTCTACCGGCTGAGCTAACGGCCCGATGACAATCTGTGGAATTGATTGAGATGACTAAACTTAAGAACCACTTGCCAGTACAACAAAGGCGGCGATAATACCCAAGATTTGTCTGTGCGTAAAATATAAACTGTAAATGTGTTGATAGATATTGATATTATTCATTTCAGTTCCCATTTCTAGCGGCATTCAAACGAATACTTAACATTTTACTGGAGATATTGAGCAGTGCCTATATATGAATACCGATGTGCCCATTGCGAACATCAAGTCGAAATACTGCAAAAGATTAACGACAGCGAGGCTACAACATGTCCTGATTGCGGTAAAGACAGTCTCATAAAACTGGTTTCCGCGGCCGCCTTCAAATTAAAGGGTACAGGCTGGTATGAAACGGATTTCAAAGGTAAAAAATCGCAGAAAGAATCCAATTCCGCCAGCGACAAAAAGACGGATGACAAGAAACCGTCTGATACAAGCGCAAATAAAATCGACGACCATAAAGACGCGGGCAAAAAAGCCAGGGATCGACAAAACCCGCCGCCAGTGACCCGGGGGCATGAATAAGACTAGCCGCTATGAAATAGGCTTTCTCAAAAGGTGCATCATTGCTAGTCTAAGACCTTTGCACAAAAACCGCCTATCCCGCAATGGCGCAATGTTCAGCCACTTTGCAGATTGCTAGCCGTTATTACCCCTAGTACTCGTCCTTATTGGGCCTTTTCCGTTGTTCAGACGGCATAATTGTAAAAAGGCTTGCACTTGTGCATGTGGTCGGGCTTGGTTGGTTTGGATCGAGCGTTGGTCGGACTAGGTCGGGTGTTTCTCCAGCCGCTTTTTGCCAACGTTTAGATCTTAGTGACTGATATAAATTATGAAGTTATAATTTCAAGCCTTATGAAAGAGCAGATTGGAATATTCCATTTTGATGAAGATAAACCTAATTTTGAGGCCCTGTCTAATGACAATGGGTTTGTCTATTGGAATGCTCGGGAGCTTATGTATAGGCTTGGTTATACGTCTTGGGATAGCTTTAATAAATCGATAAAAAGGGCCATCTCTACCTGTACGAATATAGACGCAGACATAATGAGTAACTTTGTTCAGTACCGTAATAAAACTGGAGAAGTTGACTATAAGCTATCTCGTTTTGCTTGTTACTTGGTAGTAATGAATGCCAATCCAAGTCATAAAGAAGTAGCGAGGGCGCAGGCATATTTTGCCACTATCGCAGAAAGCTTTAGACGTTACATAGAAAACCAGGAAGATGTTGAAAGAATAAGTGATCAAGAAGAATTAAAGGCTCAAGGCAGAATTCTGCGAAATGCTGCTTCTAAAGCAGGCGTAGAAGGAAATAATGGATTTGCGCTTTTTCATGATGCAGGTTACTTGGGCATGTACAATATGAAGCTATCCGAACTTAAAGCAATGCGTAGTTTACCTGACAAAAGGATTCCTATGGACTTTATGGGCGCAGAGGAACTTGCGGCTAATAGATTTAGACTGACGCAGACGGCTACTAAACTTAAAAATAAAAATATTCAAGGACAGAAAAACGCAGAGAAAGCGGCTAACGAAGTTGGTAAAACAGTCAGGGATACCATGATTTCTATTTCTGGAAATAAACCAGAAAATTTACCTGTGTATGATGACATCAATAAAGTTAAAACCTCTATTCGGAGCACGGGCAGGAGCTTTGCGAAGTTAGATAAGAAGAAAAAACCACCCACTTGAAACGACCCAGAGACAGCCCCAAAAACTGTGTAACTGCTTATCATTGATTATTGCCCTGAAGGGGCTGAGGATAAGCACATGCAACCCGAAGCAATCAAGTCACTGGCACGTGAAACTGCCAGGGGCATCAAAACCGCCGGATAACGTAAATTATCTTTCGCAAATTTGAAGAGGCGGCTCCCCTTTATCTGGTTAAATAAAAAGTGACATAACCATTTATTTGACCAGGAGAAGAGTCGCCATGAGCGATGATACAAGCAAGCACTTGAACAATGTAGTCCCTATTGATGAACAGGAACTGCAGGGCCATCTCAACAAAGTGGTCTTGAATACTGTGGAAGATACAAGCAACCAGATTCTGGACGTTGAGGCTGATGCGCTGGTGGGTGCTGATCGATATGCACGCACTGAGACGCGCAAAGACGACCGGTCTGGTAGCTACACCAGGAAGTGCCACACAAGGGCCGGAGAGCTTGAGTTAAAGATGCAGAAGTTGTGCAAGCAGACCTTTGAGATGGCCATCATAGAGCGATACCGGCACCGTGTAGCATCTGTCGAAGAGGCACTGATTGAGATGTATCTGGCAGGTGTTTCGGTCTGACGGGTGGAGGATGTCACCGTAGCCCTCTGGGGTAGCCGTGTCAGCTCAGGGACTATTTCAAAGCTCAACCAGCGTATCTATCGGCAGATTGAAGAGTGGCATAATCGCCCCATAGAGGGTGATTTCCCTTATGTATACCTGGACGGTGTTGTGCTCAAACGCAGTTGGGGCGGTGCAGTGAAGAACGTTTCTGTTCTAGTCGCCATAGGTGTTGGGGACGATGGCTACCGCCGCATTCCAGGGATTGTTGAAGGTACTAAGGAGGATAAGGTGGGATGGTCAGGATTCCTGCGTCATTTAAAGGCACGCGGTCTCAAGGGCATCAGGTTGGTGCTCAGTGATGCCTGTCTTGGGCGCAAGGAGTCGATCGGTGACTTCTACCCTGATGCTGGCTGGCAGCGTTGTATTGTGCACTTCTACCGCAACGTCTTCAGTCATGTGCCTCGTGGTCGTGTCAAAGAAGTCTCTCGCATGTTGAGGGCTGTCCATGCATCTGAATATCTGGAATCTGCCAGGCATAAGGCCACGGAGGTCGAGAAGAAACTCAGGGACATGAAGTTATCGAGTGCGGCGGATTGGCTGGGTAGTGCATGGAAGAGACCCTGACGTATTATCGGTTTCTGGCAGAGCACTGGATTCGCATTCGGACTAACAATCCTTTGGAGCGGATCATCCGAGAAATCAGGCGGCGAACACGAGTAGTGTGTGCATTCCCGGATGGCAACTCGGCGTTGATGCTTTGTGCGGCAAGGCTTAGACACATCGCGGGGAGCTAGTGGGGAACGCGGACATATCTGAACATGGATTTGCTCCAAGAGATGGATAAAGAAAAGGACTTTCAGGTAGCGTAACAACCAGATTTAAGGGAAAGCCAAATCAGAAAGTGCGAAAGATTATTGACACTACCTGTCTGCTACCGCCGTCAAGCGTTGGGTAGCATCGTATTCGTATATGAGCCAGGCACCTGTGGGGAGGGTGGTCTTGATGATGTTGCCTACGCCATAGTGGCTGATTGCGGGTAGGAGTTGCTGATGTTTGTCAGGATTGGAGGTTGTTTGCATCATGTCATTGAGGCTTAATGATGGGTTAAGTTTTTAGTGTCGGTGTTGCTCGGTGTCGGATGAAACAAGACCTGACTTTTGAATTTCCTAATTTTGGAATGGCCAATTAGGATTGGTTTCTGGAGAGGTGCAATCCGTTCTCCATTCCTTACCCCATTGCCTTCTTGTTTGTCGTTCTTTTTCTAGAGAAACCTCTTTCAGCTGGAAGCCTCTAAAAACCGTACATTTTGTGGTACGATCTGATTCACTTGATGTGGGAGGATTTTGTTTATGCACGCACCTGGATTGTTTGATTTGACGGATCATTTGGCGCGGCTTTCGGCGATGGGATATCCGCTTGAGGTTTTGGAGCGGCACGTTGATTTCGAAGTGTTTCGCCCAGTTCTTGTTGAAGCGCTTGGCTATGGGGAACGTCCCAAAGGTGGTCGTCCGCCCTATGATGCCGTTGTGATGTTCAAGGTGCTGGTGTTGGCCTCGATGCACAATCTGAGCGATGAGCGGATGGAGTTTCTCATTCGTGACCGTTTCAGTTGGCTACGGTTCCTGGGATTTCAAATCGGGGAGCCGACACCTGATCAGAAGACGATCTGGCTTTTCAGAGAGAAGCTGACCTAGGCGGGTGTCTTCAAGGCCCTGTTTGCCGCGTTTGAAGCTCAGCTCTGCGCGCGGGGCAAAGATCAACGTGGCATCCATAATCTGACCGCCGGTCGGTTTGTATCCCCGCGCAGAGCTGAGCTTCAAACGCGGCAAACAGGGCCTTGCAGACACCCGCCTGGGTCAGCTTCTCTCTGAAAAGCCAGATCGTCTTCTGATCAGGTGTCGGCTCCCCGATTTGAAATCCCAGGAACCGCAGCCAACTGAAACGGTCACGAATGAGAAACTCCATCCGCTCATCGCTCAGATTGTGCATCGAGGCCAACACCAGCACCTTGAACATCACAACGGCATCATAGGGCGGGCGACCCCCTTTGGGACGTTCCCCATAGCCAAGCGCTTCAACAAGAACTGGGCGAAACACTTCGAAATCAACGTGCCGCTCCAAAACCTCAAGCGGATCTCCCATCGCCGAAAGCCGCGCCAAATGATCCGTCAAATCAAACAATCCAGGTGCGTGCATAAACAAAATCCTCCCACATCAAGTGAATCAGATCGTACCACAAAATGCACGGTTTTTAGAGGCTTCCAGCTTTGGGGCTGACCCAAGCCTCTTTGTTGCAACGACAACAACACTGCTCGCCAGCGCTGTTTCGATTCCCTGACACCCTATTCAATCGACATAAAATGCTTCTGACCGCGACTGTTCACGCCGATGATGACCAGGCAACACAATCGACCATCGTCACCTCGAAGACCACTGTAGATGCCATCAGTCCAGATATAGACCCATTCATTAGACACGGAACGTGTACACCATTGCTTGTATGTAGCTTCCCATTGCCGTTTCAAACGACCCACGACATTGGCCGACAGCCCTTTAGCCTCGGGTCCGACAATCGCTTCCAGTGCACTTTGCATCTGACCACTCGAAACACCTTTCAAATAAAGCCAGGGAATCGCCGCATCCAGGGTCGCTGTGCGCCGGATGTAGGGCGGTACAACCAGAGATTGAAAGCTCTCTGGCGTACCTTCACGGCTACGGATATTGGGCACCTCGACGCTGACCTTGCCAACCCCGATGATGATCTCTCGTTCTGGATGATGGCCACTGCGGACAACGCGCTGGCGTCCGTCAGCCGTTTTTTGATCATCATACTGCCTCATCAACTCATCTGGCTCTACCTGGACAGCTTCGGTGATTAACTGCTTCGCACCAGATCTGAGTAACTCTGTCAGTGGATCAATGCCCTCTGGTGTACCCAGATCAATCACAGTATCTTTTGTCATGTGTGGCGTACTCCTCTTGTTACTTTTGATTGCTAGACAAAACCGATTCCAACAAGGCACGCCGCATACTTCAACCTATTCAGACACCAGATTCGGTTATAATTTCCAGGCCGGGATTGCCACGCAATCACCTTTTCTGTCACGCGCGAGAGCAGGCTGGTTGAGACCGCCACGCCCTACATTTCCTGAAACAGCGCGACAATGTCACAGGTGGTATTGCCTTTGGCATAGAGACTGAGAATCTTGTCATCCATACCGGTGTAGCGAGATGGGTGTTGCTTGACCAGTGCTGGCACCAAGCTGCCCTCTCTGTCGCGGGGTGTTTCCAGCTCGAATGCGCCCTCTTCAGTGCGTAGCATTTTATGACTGCGACCATTGCGGCTATTGGATTTTCCGGCCTACTCATGCCTGGCATAGCCAAGGTGTTCATCGAACTCGGCATTCAGTGCTGTCTCAATGCTTACCCTGGTCAATGCCTGACGAAACGTATGCAGGTCTTCTGCGGTTTTGATGCCCCTTTCAGTTTCACGTGCCAGTGATTTGATTGCTTCGGGTTGCATGTGCTTATCCTCAACCCCTTCGGGGTAATAATCAATGATAAGCAGTTACATAGTTTTTGGGGCTGTCTCGCCCTCCGCATTTAATTTGTTATGTTGATACAAAAATACGCTGTTTTTTATACGACCTTACGCATGCTCACTATCAATCCAAACACATTGCCCGCCATTCGCTGCTTGCATTCTGTCCAGATACTGCTTATGTGCTACAAGCTCGTCTGCCGTCGGTTCAATAACACGGAGTCGCTTCCGATTAACATCAACCCGCCTGGTGTGACCCGTAGCAGTCGCTTGTTGCTCAAGCGATGCATCAAAAATCAAGGTCTCCTGTCCACCTGTCATGGCTAGATAAACATCTGCTAATATCTGTGCATCCAGTAACGCACCGTGTAAATCACGATGTGAATTATCTATTTCGTAGCGATTACATAAGGCATCGAGATTATTTTTTTGTCCAGGGTGTTTCTCACGCGCCATCACCAGAGTATCAATCACGGCACAATAATCCTCTACTTTGCCCCACTTTCTACCCAGTTTTTTTAATTCTACATTGATAAAACCAACATCAAACGGTGCGTTATGGATAATTAATTCGCTATCACGAATAAAATCGATAAAATTCTGCGCAATATCAGCAAAGTATGGTTTGTCTGCTAGAGATGCCGTACTGATGCCATGCACATTGAATGCGCCATCATCAATCTCACGATCTGGATTCACATACACATGAAAACGCCGATCTGTTTTGCGTCTATTAAGGATTTCAACGCAACCTATCTCGATAATGCGATGCCCCTGTTCTGGCTCTAATCCGGTTGTTTCTGTATCAAGTACAATTTGTCTCACAACGCACTCCTTGCAAACATTTCATCTATCGCTCTATTGGCCAGTCGATCAACCTGTTCATTTTCATCATGGCCACTATGCCCTTTGACCCATTGCCATTTTATGTTATGTGGCTTACAGGCTACATCCAGACGTTGCCATAGGTCTTTATTTTTGACTGGTTTCTTCGTCGCTGTTTTCCAGCCACGACCTTTCCAGCTAGGTAGCCATTCAGTCATGCCACTCTTCACATATTTTGAGTCCGTGGTCACAATCACATCACAAGGCTTAGTCAATGCTTCTAGTCCTATGATGGCACCCATCAGTTCCATGCGATTGTTGGTGGTATCCGCTTCAGCACCATAAAGTTCTTTTTTGGTGCCGTTATACTTTAATAAAACACCCCAACCACCCGGTCCCGGATTACCGCGACAGGCACCATCAGAATAAATGTAAATTACGTCACTCATAATTTTTAGCGGATCCTCGTGTTGTGGGTTCGATTGTACCAGACGTAATGATATGTCGTTTGGTGCGCCACTGCATCTTGATGGGATTTAATGGCAGTACTCGTTTTTTAGCCACGACCATATACAAACCCCCGCATACGGGCCAGCAATAACGCCCCAAACGTTCTAACGGCATCAGCTTTGCTAAGATATTCTGATTACGCAACGGCGGTAAAAAGAAAAAATATCGGGTTTTCTCGACTTCAAAATCAAGCAGTGACAACCAGTCTTTTATTCTGGATATAAAAATCAAGTGGGCACGCCATGGCATCTCACCCCACCAACAGCAGAATAAATGCCAAAGCCCCCAAAAACTCAGGGGATTAATGCCTATAATCACAACATATCCATCACCAATGAGCACACGTTCCATCTCTCGTAACAACTTATGTGGGTCTTTGGAATACTCAAGGATATGCGGCATCACGATCACATCAATACTATCAGTCGCGATAGGTAATTCTTCTGCACGGGTATGTATTGCCGCAGTGACGGCATTATGTATTTCAGCTTCATCCAGGAAAAGTATTGTTTTATTTGATATTCGCGATGCGGCCAGATAGTTTAATCTGGCTGAGTAACCGTATTGCAAAATATGATAGCCGAATAAATTCGGCAGAATATCCTGTATCTGTTCTATTTCTTCAGCATACACGGCCTGGCCTAATGGACTGGCAAACCAGTTTGATAATTTTTCTCTTAATGTTAATGTTTGCATGTTATCAGAACTCATAAAATTGCCTGGATGCTTGATAAAACCCTGTTAAAGATCATACCGCTACCCGCATTAAAGGATAACTATATCTGGTTGCTGAAAAACAAGGCAAGTAGACATGTCGCGATTGTTGATCCGAGTGAGGCTAAACCGGTACTGGATCGGATAAAAACAGAACGTTTAATCCCGACCGCTATTATGATCACCCACCATCATTGGGATCATGTCGGTGGTATTGCTGCAATAATTGAACAATTTAATATTCCGGTTTATACACCAAAGTCTGAGACTATTGCCGGTAGCACCCATCCGGTTGGCGCGGGGGATGTGGTGTCATTACCCGAATTGGGCTTGCAATTAAATATACTGGATGTGCCGGGACATACTGCTGGTGCAGTCGCTTATTACAACGATGATCTTGTTTTTAGTGGCGACACACTCTTTACGGCAGGTTGTGGGCGCCTGTTTGAAGGTACGCCAGCACAGATGCATAACTCACTATCAAAGTTCAAGGCCTTGCCCGATAACACGCGCCTTTATTGCGGGCATGAATATACTGTGTCCAATCTCAAGTTTGCAGCACACTTGGAACCGGGCAACAAGGCAATACAACAACGCTTGCAACGGGCTACAGCAACAAGAGACAAACACCTGCCGACAGTACCGGCAACAATGTCCGAAGAGCAGGCAACAAACCCTTTTCTCCGTTGCGAAGAGGTAACTGTTATCGCGGCCGCTCGCGCATATGCAACGACATCTGCAACTGCGCCTGCTGACGTTTTCGCGACAATAAGGCGCTGGAAGGACAATTTTTAACGATTACCTTGGCCGCAATGTACTTGACCAAAAGGTCCCGCATCCATAGGATTTCACCATGCACATGACACATAAAGCCATTATTTGCCTGGTGTCGCTCATGCTTAGTGCTTGTAACTTCAACGCTACTCGACCTGATCTGGCCACAGACAAAAGCCAACCATCCACGCTCAAAGAATCATCCGCTACTGCCGCCCCTGTAGCGCGTTCATCAGCGTTTGCGCCGGAAACAAAACGCCCGCATCTCCCCCCACCAGAAGACAACACAAACCTCTGGTCCGTCATCGCCGATGAACTGCAATTTGACCGCCACATTGACCAACAAAGTGTCAAAAGCAAAATCGCCTGGTTTGCTCGTCATCAGGATTATCTTGATCGTGTCTCTGATCGTGCCAGACCCTATCTATTTCACATTGTAAGCGAATTGCAAGCGCGCAATATGCCGCTTGATTTAGCATTATTACCTATCGTTGAAAGTGCTTATCATCCATTTGCCTATTCTCCTAGCCACGCTGCCGGCATCTGGCAATTCATACCTGCCACTGGCAGACGCTACGGGATGAAGCAAAACTGGTGGTATGACGGTCGTCGCGACATTATTGCGGCAACAGTGGGCGCACTGGATTATCTACAGGCCTTGCACAAGCGATTCAACGGCAACTGGCTCCACGCTATCGCCGCCTATAATGCTGGAGAAGGCAATGTTGAAAAGGCGATTAGGCGGAACCAGAAAGTCGGCAAGAAAACAGATTTTTGATCTTTGCGCTTGCCCTCTGAGACACGCAGTTATGTGCCTAGTCTCTTAGCCGTTGCCGAGGTATTGAAAAATAATGCGGCATACAATATCACCTTAAAAACCATCCCGAATAAAGTGTATTTTGAAAGCGTTACCATTAACAGCCAGATTGATCTGGCCGTTGTTGCTAAATTGACAGGCCTGACTATGGATGAGATCTATACCTTGAATCCTGGATTCAATCGCTGGGCGACTGATCCCAATGGCCCCCATCGTTTACTGATACCAGTTGCCAAGGCCCACGATTTCAAAGCCAAGTTGGCCGCATTGCCTGTTTCTGAGCACATTGCCTGGAAACAACACCGGATCAGTCGAGGTGAATCTTTAAGCAGCATTGCAGCACGCTATCAGACCAGCGTCACCGCACTTAAAAAGTTGAATCGGCTAACGGGGAATATCATTCGTACTGGACACTCTTTATTGATACCGGTTGCAAAAGAAGAGCAACCGTTTTATTCATTGAGTGCTGATGCGCGGAAACTTAAAGGGCGCAAAAAGAGCAACATGGATACGCGCTATATTTATTCTGTCAAGCAGGGTGACAATCTTTGGGACATAGGCCGCCACTATGGTCTGAGCGTGAAGCAACTCGCAAAATGGAACGGTATTTCAAGCAAGAGCATACTTAAACCAGGACAAAAACTGACCCTTTGGGTCAAACAGAACAATAAAACGTCCGCGGCTTATATCGTCCGGACAGGTGATTCATTGTGGTTAATTGCCAAAAAATTTGATGTGCGGATCCATGATCTGCTGAAATGGAACAACATAAAAAAAGGCAAATACCTGCAACCCGGGCAAAGCCTCATCGTCCAGAAAACTATCGCTGATGCTTGAATAAAGCCACTCAAACAATCGCGTAAACCCCGCAATGCTCAATACAAATCGAGACCTTTGCACAAAATCACCGCATTTGAATACTTCTTATCCTGACAATGGCTCAATTTTCAGCCACTGGGCTGGGTCGGCGTGTGTCGTGGTCGGGCTGGTCGTGATTGGGTCGGGCTGGGTAGCGATAACATGGATGCCATCAAGATAGTCCGCTTCGTGCATATAGCCATAGGTATACCTGTTGTCGAACCACCAAGACACCACCGGTGACCAACCGGATGCCCGCCGTGGGCGCGCCAAGCAGGATCAGCGCGACCCGAGCTAGCATCTCGGGGAAGTTGTCATGGACTTGTCACGGGTTTAATGCCGCACGAATGAGAGTATAACGTGCA
Organism: uncultured Gammaproteobacteria bacterium; assembly: GCA_951812995.1. GTDB lineage: Bacteria > Pseudomonadota > Gammaproteobacteria > Eutrophobiales > Eutrophobiaceae > UBA7359. Next base: position 91,133 of record CATOTD010000004.1, read on the forward strand.
GTAAAGGAGATGAGATTATGGGTACAGTAAGAACAGTAAGGACGGACGAGTTTCGTCAGGATGCGGTACGGATTGCTTTGACGAGCGGTTTATCGCGTCGTCAGGTTGCGGAAGATTTGGGTGTTGGGCTGTCGCGCTTAAGCAGGTGGACAGTCACATACCGTGAAAGTGAAGTTGGAGACCTCGAACAACGCTGATTCTAGATGGATTTTGACGCGAGCACCAGTCGTTGTCACCCGCATAGCGGGTGTGAAGGTCAAGGTCGGTGGTATTTGAGGCTGTGTTGAGCTGTTTGGGTCTGCCAGGGCGGGTATTTCCGGAATTTGGGCGGAGTCAGACTGTGGCCTGTCGTCGCTCGTGGAAGATGAGACGGCGGAAGTTGTAGCTCAGGTTGGCCATGGTCATGCGGGCCTTCGCACGGGTTTGGCCGATTGAGCGGATGGTCAGAGCCATGGGCCCTTTCTCGTACCCGAACACAGGCGCGGATGGCGGAGCGTGTCGCGTTGCCCCGACGAATATGCCTGGCCATGGGTTTGCCGCGTGGCTTCTTGCGATGGATATGTGAGCGGTACCCTTGCGCTTTGAGCCAAGCCTCATTCCTGGCCGAGCGGTACCCGGTATCGGCCCAAACCGCCTTCGAGCTGTTTGTCTCGTCCAGAACCGAGGAGCGTTCATGCCCGTCGTAGCGAGCCGCATTCGTGCCAGTCTCACCCCGGATAAAGCGCCATTTGCGGTCAATGGACACGTGGTTCTTGTACCCAAAGTGCGGAACCGAAATATCGACAAGGCCAGTATCCTCCTCACCCTCCTTGGTCGTCTTGGCCTTTGAATACTTGACCGTCCAACGCGCATCGGTGTCTTTCTGGGCAGCCTTGGACAGATCATCGGGCCAGATGTCAGATGCGGCCTCACCTGCCTTGGCGCGCGCTTTCTCTTCTTTCGTCATCCGCTGGCGCGGGGCAAAGACCAACGTGGCATCCACAATCTGACCGCCGGTCGGTTTGTATCCCCGCGCGCACAGCTGAGCTTCAAACGCGGCAAACAGGGCCTTGAAGACACCCGCCTAGGTCAGCTTCTCTCTGAAAAGCCAGATCGTCTTCTGATCAGGTGTTGGCTCCCCGATTTGAAATCCCAGGAACCGCAACCAACTGAAACGGTCACGAATGAGAAATTCCATCCGCTCATCGCTCAGATTGTGCATCAATGCCAACACCAGAACCTTGAACATCACAACTGGGTCATAAGGAGGGCGACCACCCTTAGGGCGGACGACCACCTTTGGGACGTTCCCCATAGCCAAGCGCTTCAACAAGAACTGGGCGAAACACTTCGAAATCAACGTGCCGCTCCAAAACCTCAAGCGGATCTCCCATCGCCGAAAGCCGCGCCAAATGATCCGTCAAATCAAACAATCCAGGTGCGGGCATAAACAAAATCCTCCCACATCAAGTGAATCAGATCGTACCACAAAATGTACGGTTTTTAGAGGCTTCCAGTTGATTTGGATACAGAGCGGAACCTTGCGCTTGAGATGGATCGGCATCTGCGTGAGTATCGGATACTTAGGGAGGAGAGGGAGATATTAAAAAAAAGCCACCCAGTTCTTTGTGAGTCTAAAGCCGTGAGGTTTAGGTTTGTTGAAGAACATAGGGGGCATTTTTCGGTGACACGGTTATGTGCGCTCATGAATGTGAGCACAAGTTCCGGGCGTATAGTTCACACCCGGCCAGTGACCGGCAACGCCAGGATGAGGTTGTTTTGGCCTATATCAAGGAGCATTCGGGTATGAACCTGGACAGTTATGGTCGTCCAGGAATGACCGAGGCGTTGCAGCAGTCCGGTATAGCTGTTGGTCATCGTCGTGTTGGCCGTCTGATGCGTGAAAACGGCATCACACCGAAAAGGACGCGCAAGTTCAAGGTGACGACGAACAGCGAGCATAAGTTCGCCACGGTATCGAATTTACTGAAGCGAGACTTCACAGCGGAGCGTCTGAACCAGAAGTGGGCGGTTGACATAAGCTACATCTGGACTGCAGAAGGATGGCTATATCTGGCCGTAGTGCTTGATTTGTATTCAAGGCGGGTGATGGGCTGGAAGGTGAGTTGACCATCAGGGCCTTGCAGATGGCGATTACATTACTCTCAGGACACCATCAAAGGGGAGTATTCATCATACGGACAGGGGTAGTCAGTACTGTGCGTATAATTATCAGCGGATATTGTGTGAGCATGGCTTGCAGATGTCTATGAGTAGCAAAGGGGATTGTTATGATAATGTTGTTGTTGAGTCTTTCTTCAAGACGATGCAGGCCGAGCTTATATGGTGGCAGGACTGGAAAACCCGTCGGCAAGCCGAGACGTGGATATGCCAGTACATCAATGGTTTTACAACTTAACATCGAATGCATTTGGCACTGGGTTGTAAAAGCCCCGTTGCCTTCGAGAGAAGAACGGGGTTAAAATGAGAGTTCCATGCGGCATTAAACCGTGATAGGTCCATCAACCCCGCCCTGCTCAAGTGCCATTTTGGTCAGGCACGGTCTTTAAGGCCAATTTAAGGCCAGGGGGGAATCAACCATAGTGACTGAAAATTGAACCATTGCAGGCATAATTTTCAAATAAGATGTTTTGTGTGCAAAGACCGCATCCTACTTTTCAAACCGGTCATATTTAGCGGGATTACGCGGGTACTATTTGCGTCTTGCCTGTTCCAGAATGAGTCTTGCCATGCCTTTATACATGCCAATAAATGGAGATGCCTTGATTATGCACGCAGGATACTTTGCTGAAGCCGTCTCAATTAAAGCAGGAATATCGCGGGTCACATGATTGCCTGAATTGAGGAAATAGGGGAGTACGGTAATATCAGAGATGCCGGCTGCAACAACATTGTGAATAGATTGCAAAAGATCAGGTTCTGCAATTTCCAAATACGCATGTTCAACAATACTATATTCATCGCCCGCAATGATCTTTACTGCATTTGCCAGCGTAATAATTTCTTGGTTGGATTCTTGCCGACGACTGCCATGGGCGAGGATGATAAGTGCTTTTATTGTCATATTAAGGGTTGCCGTTATGAAGCATTAACGACTCTATCAGTGTGCCGTCAATTTTACCACCAAGACAGACATGGGCATGGCCGGGGTTTATAAGCAAATCGCATGATACCGGCTTGAAAAATAAGATTCTATTTTGTAACAATGGCTGGAAAAAACGCAGGTATTATGCAGTGTAATGATGTTGTAAAAGCGTCTCAAGATGCTTCCCAACGCACAGGGACAGGGCCTGCAAATGATAACCGCCCTCTAATAATGAAATGACGCGATTGTTGCAATGTTGATTTGCTTTTTCCATTATACGCTCCGTCATCCAGATAAATGAATCTGTGGACAGGTTGATGTTGGCTAATGGATCAGCCTGGTGCCCGTCAAAGCCAGCAGAAATCAGAATAAATTCGGGTTTAAAGTCATCCAGCGTTGGCAATATCTGCCGCATGAAGGCTGTTTGATAGTCCTGATCAGTGGCCCCTGCTGGCATGGGACAATTTAAGGTAGCCCCCGCACCTTTTCCAATGCCGGTTTCTGCATAACTGCCCGTGCCGGGATAAAATGGATATTGGTGTGTGCTGATATATAAAACAGACGGGTCTTCTTCAAATAAATGTTGTGTCCCATTGCCGTGATGCACATCCCAATCAATGATGGCAATCTTATCAAGGCCATGTGTATCTTGCAGGTAACGCGCCAACACGGCAATATTATTAAATAGACAAAACCCCATTGCCATAGACATCTCGGCGTGATGCCCGGGTGGCCTTATCAGTGCGAAGGCATTATCTACATGTTTGTTGATGACCTTGTCAGCAAGTTGCATCGCGCTACCGGCTGCAAGCAGGGCTGTATCAAATGACTTGGTGCAGATACTGACATCTGGCGAATCCAGGTGACTGTTACCAGCCCGACACGCCGCCTCAGCACGCCTTAGGTAAGCGGATTCATGGATCTTTAATATAGGCCCAAGATCTGCCAATCTTGCTTTTATCTGAACGAGGGTTTCGTACCAAGCCTGTGTTTCAATATGCGTTAATACAGCAGATAAACGCGCACCAGATTCTGGATGGCCAAGACCTGTGTCGTGTTGCAGAAATTGTGCGTCTTGTATAAAACCTGTTTTCATTTGCCAGCGCGGGCTTGGATGTGAAAACTTAAGGAACCTCTGATTAATTCCATAATTTGCCATAATATGCGATAATACCGCAACGTTTTAAGTGGAGGGTGAAAAGATGCAACAAAAAAGCTTGGCAGTATCTGGATTCGAGAAATACCGCAAGCAGACACGCAAAGAGATATTTCTCGAAGAGATGAATCAGCTCATTCCCTGGAAAACGCTGACTGCAGTAATTGAGCCTCATTACCCCAACCCTTGCTGGTCGCCGTCCGGTGGGCATGGAACGCATGCTGAGAATCTACTTCCTGCAACACTGGTTTGCCTTATCTGATCCTGCCACAGAAGCGGCTTTATATGACACACCTGCCATGCGGTGTTTTGCCCAGATAGACTTAGGTCAGGAACCCGTGCCAGATGCAACCACCCGCTGTAAATTCCGTCATCTACTGGAGGAGAACAACCTCGGAGTTGCCCTGTTTGATGCTGTTGCCGTCTATCTGGAGGAAAACAGCATGAAAGTATCCAAAGGCACTATTGTTGATGCGACCATCATCAATGCGCCTACCGTCACCAAGAACAAAACCAAACTGATACACTCTGTTGCTGCCACACCAGCCCATGTCCACGACTCACAGGTCATGGAAGACCGGCTACATGGAGAAAAGACCCGTCTCTTTGGAGATAGTGCCTTAATTAATCAGATATACCTTAAACATTAAATGTCATCCAATCCAATCAAATATCGCCCTGAAATAGATGGGCTAAGAGCCATAGCCGTTTTGGCGGTGGTGTTGTTTCATAGTGAGATGGATTTGAAGTCCTTTGATTGGAATCCATTTAAGGGTGGTTTCATCGGCATAGACATATTCTTTGTTATTTCGGGTTATCTCATTACTTCTATTATTCTTCAAGAAGTCTCTACCGGTAGTTTCAGCCTTAGGGATTTTTGGCTTAGGAGAATCAAACGCCTGGTTCCCGCCTTGGTGTTGGTGGTGTTAGTCACCTTGCCCTTTGCGGGTTATGTGATGTCCTATTCAATGGTTGAGGAATATGTAGGCTCTGTGTGGTCGGCTTTGGGGTTTGTTTCTAACTTTTGGTTTTTGTTTGAAGATGGCTATTGGGCATCGCCCGCTAAACTCAAGCCATTGCTTCATACCTGGTCTTTGGGGGTGGAGGCTCAGTTTTACTTGGTGTTTGCCCCCTTGTTGTGGGTGGTGTGGCGGTTTTATCGTGCGTATATGTTTTGGATTATAGCGGAGTTATCGCTTGCCAGTTTATTGGCCGCCCATATTCTCAGCACTTATTACCCCAATGAGGTGTTTTTCTTGTTGCCCACTCGTTTTTGGGAGCTGGGGGCAGGGGCATTATTAGCCAGATTAGAACTCACCCATCCGCCTGATACCAACCCACATAACCGACTGGCTAAGCTACTACCCACGGTGGGTTTGCTGATGATCGTTTTGCCCATTTACTTTTATGAAGGTGAGCTAAACCACCCACCGCTACTAAACCTTATCCCGGTGGCAGGCACCATGTTGATTATAAGGTTTAGTGGAATAAGCGGCGAGCCAACCACCCGCTTGCTTACCTCTAAGCCGTTTGTGGGGCTGGGGCTGGTTTCATATAGCTTTTATTTGTGGCATCAACCGCTATTTGCCCTGGCGCGGATTGATGACTATATCTATGCCTTACCCCAAGAAGACCTAGGGATACTGACATACATGGGGCTTGCCCTGTTACTGGCGGTGTTTAGCTACTTTCTGGTGGAAAAGCCTTTTAGGCGGTTCAAACTCCATAAACTGAAGTCTAAGGGAGCAAGGGTTGCGGTAGCAGGAGCCATGACCCTAACCCTGGTAGGTGTTGTGGTAGGCATAGAAGCAATGAGTAGGTGGAGCAAGCATCTAGAAACACAAGGCAATAAAATAGCCCCCCTAGAGGATGGGAGAATGGTCTCCCTTGCTTACTGTAACCCGTTTTATGAAAAAATAGAACTCTGCCCCCTAGGGGAGCTATCAGGCATAACCCGCTGGAGTAATAATACCGAGCTTGATTTTATTTTGGTAGCAGATAGCCATGGGTTTCCCGCTTATTCTAATATTAACCGCTGGGCCAAGAAGCATCACAAAAAGGGGGCGGGGGTTGTTTTGGGAGCCTGCGGTGCTTTGGTTAATGTCCCCATTAAGTGGGTAGAAGGAAAGGGTGGATTTAACTCCAAAAGGTGCTATAGGCTCAGGCAACAAGCCCTGGCAAAAACAACCAAACAAACCACAGTCATTTTAATATCAAGGTGGCGAGCATATCCCAACCATGTTCGCTACCCTGAGGCTCCCAATGAAAAACTCTCAGAGCCTGAGGGCATCCAACTATTTAGCGAAAAACTTGAAGAAACGATTAAGGCATTTTCTAGCAAGGGTGCCAAAGTGTATGTATTACTGACCGTTCCCGAACAGCCCTTTAGGACAGACATTGTCTATAAAAGGGCCAGGCAAGGAAATCTGAATGCCATCAATCTTAAGCACAAACTAAACTCCAGGTCCATCAAAACCAGTAAACACCTGGCACGCAACAAATGGGTAAATGAGCGCATAACTGGTACCAGCCAACCCTTAGGCAATGTGGATGTGCTTGACCCTACGGGTATCTTATGCGGTGAGGAGTTATGCCCCGTAGTCCGCCATTGGCAAAAACCGCTATATGTAGGAAGTGTACACATGACCCCGACGGGGTTTAGCTTGCTAGAACCGCTATTTGAGCCAATTTTTGCCAAGATGGGTGAAGGTGAGTAACGCCCGGTATCCAGGTAGTAGGGAACTCTGAGTTATAACCGAATCTGGTGTCTGAAAGAATTTGAAGTATGCGGCGTGCCTTGCTGGAATCGGTTTTGTCTAGCAATCAAAAGTAACAAGAGGAGTACGCCACACATGACAAACAATACTGTGATTGATCTGGGTACACCAGAGGGAATTGATCCACTGACAGAGTTACTCAGATCTGGTGCGAGGCAGTTAATCACCGAAGCTGTCCAGGTAGAGCCAGATGAGTTGATGACGCAGTATGATGGTCAAAAAACAACTGACGGACGACGGCGTGTTGTCCGCAGTGGCCATCATCCCGAACGAGAGGTGATTACAGGGCTTGGCAAGGTCAGCGTTGAGGTGCCCAATATCCGTAGCCGTGAGGGTGAGTCGGCGAGCTTTCAATCTTTGCTTGTACCGCCCTACATCCGGCGCACAGCGACCCTGGATGCGGCGATTCCCTGGCTTTATTTGAAAGGTGTTTCGAGTGGTCAGATGCAAAGTGCACTGGAAGCGATTGTCGGACTGGAGGCTAAAGGTTTATCGGCCAATGTCGTGGGTCGTTTGAAACGGCAATGGGAAGTTGCATACAAGCAATGGTGTACTTGAGCGGTGTCTGATGAATGGTCTATATCTGGGCTGATGGCATCTACAGTGGTCTTCGAGGCGACGATGGCCGATTGTGTTGCCTGGTTATCATCGGCGTGAACAGCCGCGGTCAGAAGCACTTTCTGTCGATTGAAGAGGGTGTCAGGGAATCGAAACAGCGCTGGCGAGCAGTGTTGTTGTCGTTGCAACAAAGAGACTTGGGTCAGCCCTTGAGGCAGTGTATCCAGAGACTGATGTGCAAAGTTGTTGGATGCACAAGACCGGCAATGTGCTGAACTATCTGCCGAAGTCTGTCCAGGAGAAAGCAAAGCAGGGTCTGGATGGCAGAGGGCCGCGTTGACGCAGAGCAGGTGTTCGATGACTTTGAGGAACGTTTCGGTGCAAAGTATCCCAAGGCGGTGGAATGCTTAACGAAAGATCGTGACTCATTGCTGGCCTTTTATGACTTCCCGGCAGAACACTGGACACACATCAGAACAACGAATGTTATTGAGTCGAGCTTCGCGACGATCCGACATAGAACAAGACAAGCCAAGGGCTGTGTCACCCGCATCACGATGCTAACGATGATTTACAAGATGGGATTATGCGCAGAAGATTCCTGGCGCAAGCTGAGAGGCTTCAGGCACCTGGCGAAGGTGATTGAAGGCGTGAAGTTCAAAGATGGAATCGAGGTAACTGAGGACGACAAGGCTGCCGCATGATCAAATTGTCAGACACCACTTTTGACAATAACTCAATTTGGCGTTATCTGGCCGGTAGTTGAACTTCGCACGCTAAAATAATTATTATCATTTATTTGATAAAAAACTGGTTCACCTATGCCGTTCCTAGCCCACCAGTATAGTTTAGTATAATAGTCATCGCCACCATCTTTTTTGTTTGATATTATCACATTCTCAATATACATTTTTGCCGCTACTTCTCTTGTGTTTCCGTGACTTATGGAACCAACCCACCAGACCCAATCATGGCCAACATTTGGTTTTACGTTATTGGACAAAAGTATAGCGGCGAAATTAGGATTGCTGTAAGAGCCGAGGTTGTAAGCATCAGCACTTATGCCTTCCTTCCACAACATTGCATAACGTTTGCCTAGTCGATTAGATAGGTCGTTTCTTAATTACCAATATTTATCACCTTTAGCACCTACCCAACCACGATAATTAACTGAGGTTGGATCAGTACCAACCCCACCATTGTTACCTGAGCTATTGTCAAAAGTAGTGTCTGACAATTTGATCATGCGGCAGCCTTGTCGTCCTCAGTTACCTCGATTCCATCTTTGAACTTCACACCTTTAATCACCTTCGCCAGGTGCCTGAAGCCTCTCAGCTTGCGCCAGGAATCTTCTGCGCATAATCCCATCTTGTAAATCATCGTTAGCATCGTGATGCGGGTGACACAGCCCTTGGCTTGCCTTGTTCTATGTCGGATCGTCGCGAAGCTCGACTCAATAACATTCGTTGTTCTGATGTGTGTCCAGTGTTCTGCCGGGAAGTCATAAAAGGCCAGCAATGAGTCACGATCTTTCGTTAAGCATTCCACTGCCTTCGGATACTTCGCGCCGAAGCGTTCCACAAAATCATCAAAAGCTTTGCCTGCTTCAGCCCGACCCTCTGCCATCCAGATGTCATGCAGTCCCTGCTTGGCTTTCTCCTGGACTGACTTAGGGAGATAGTTCAACACATTGCCAGTCTTGTGCATCCAACAACGTTGAACGGCAGTCTCAGGATAGACCTCTTCCAGTGCTGCCCAAAACCCCAGAGCACCGTCGCCAATCGCCAGCTTCGGTGGCTGTCTCAAACCTCGCTGTTTCAACGACAACAAAACCTCGCGCCAGCTCTGTTTCGACTCTCTGACTCCATCCTCAATCGCCAGAAAGTGCTTCTGGCCGCGGCTGTTCACGCCGATGATCACAAGGTAGCACAATCTACCATCATCGCCTCTTAGGCCGCTGTAGATACCATCAGCCCAAATATAGACCCACTCATCAGCCACGCTACGAGTACACCAGTGCTTGTATGCAACTTCCCATTGCCGTTTCAGACGACCCACAACACTGGCAGATAAACCTTTGGCCTCTGGTCCAACAAGGGCTTCCAGTGCGCTGTGCATCTGCCCGCTCGAGATACCCTTTAAATAAAGCCAGGGTATCGCCGCATCCAGGGTCGCTGTGCGCCGGATGTAGGGCGGTACAAGCAAAGATTGAAAGCTCGCCGACTCACCCTCACGGCTACGGATCTTCGGTACCTCGACGCTGACCTTGCCAACCCCAGTGATAATCTGACGTTCCGGGTGATGGCCACTGCGCACAACTCGTCGTCGTCCATCAGCCGTCTTTTGATCCTCATACTTTGTCATCTGTTCATCCAACTCTGCCTGGATGGCTTCAGCAATCAGCTTCTTGGCACCGATGCTCAACAACTCGGTCAACGGATCAATCCCCTCTGGATTGTCCAGATCAATCACAGTATTGTTTTTCATATGTGGCGTGTTCCTCTTGTTTCAATTAGTTCTACAAAACCAATTTCAACAAGGCACGCCGCATTCTTCAAATTTATTCAGACACCAGATTCGGTTATAACTCTTGTTACCTCTATACATTTGATGCCCGGGCGGCGCCCAGTATTGTTTTGGATATTCTGTTTCGGTTTTATTGTGTTGAGTGACTTTTGTTTCGCGATAGTGAGCTATCGCTTCGCGATCGTTGAAAGGTATTATCACTGTTTCCTTGAGTGATTTCTCTAATCCCTGATTGTTGATCTGAACTCGACTAAAAACATCTATCGGTCCGCGAGTGATATTGTTGTTTCTATCGGGATTTTTCCGATTTTCCAACCATCATGTTGTTTTAATTCTTGATAGCTACCCTTATCTTTTAAGTATCCATATTCTTTATCATGGATCGGCGACTCAAAACCATTGATATAATCTGGAGACCTCGAACAACGCTGATTCTGGATGGGTTTTGACGCGAGCACCAGTCGTTGTCACCCGCATAGCGGGTGTGAAGGTCAAGATCGGTGGTATTTGAGGCTGTGTTGTGCTATTTGGGTCTGCCAGGGCGGGTATTTCCGGAATTTGGGCGGAGTCAGGCTGTGGCCTGTTGTCGCTCGTGGAAGATGAGACGGCGGAAGTTGTAGCTCAGGTTGGCCATTGTCATGCGGGCCTTCGCACGGGTTTGACCGATTGAGCGGATCGTGAGCACCATGGGTCCCTTCTCGTACCCGAACACATGCTCGACGCAGGCCCGAATGGCTGACCGCGTGGCGTTGCCCCGACGAATGTGTTTGGCCATGGGTTTGCCGCGCGGCTTCTTGCGGTGAATGTGTGAGCGGTACCCTTGCGCCTTCAGCCAAGCCTCATTCCTGGCCGAGCGGTACCTGGTATCGGCCCAAACCGCCTTCGAGCTGTTTGTCTCGTCCAGAACCGAGGAGAGTTCATGCCCGTCGTAGCGAGCCGCATTCGTGCCAGTCTCACCCCGGATGAAGCGCCATTTGCGGTCTATGGACACGTGGTTCTTGTACCCAAAGTGGGGAACCGAAATATCGACAAGGCCAGTATCCTCCTCACCCTCCTTGGTCGTCTTGGCCTTTGAATACTTGACCGTCCAACGCGCATCGGTGTCTTTCTGCGCTGCCTTGGACAGATCATCGGGCCAGATGTCAGACGCGGCCTCACCTGCCTTGGCGCGCGCTTTCTCTTCTTTCGTCATCCGCTGGCGCGGGGCAAAGACCAACGTGGCATCCACAATCTGACCGCCGGTCGGTTTGTATCCCCGCGCGCACAGCTGAGCTTCAAACGCCGCAAACAGGGCCTTGAAGACACCCGCCTGGGTCAGCTTCTCTCTGAAAAGCCAGATCGTCTTCTGATCAGGTGTCGGCTCCCCGATTTGAAATCCTAGGAACCGTAGCCAACTGAAACGGTCACGAATGAGAAACTCCATCCGCTCATCGCTCAGATTGTGCATCGAGGCCAACACCAGCACCTTGAACATCACAACGGCATCATAGGGCGGGCGACCCCCTTTGGGACGTTCCCCATAGCCAAGCGCTTCAACAAGAACTGGGCGAAACACTTCGAAATCAACGTGCCGCTCCAAAACCTCAAGCGGATCTCCCATCGCCGAAAGCCGCGCCAAATGATCCGTCAAATCAAACAATCCAGGTGCGTGCATAAACAAAATCCTCCCACATCAAGTGAATCAGATCGTACCACAAAATGCACGGTTTTTAGAGGCTTCCATCTTTGTTGGTTACAGAACCTCGGCGTTTATCGCCACCCGCGTAGGGATTAGTTACATTTCCGTTATATGTTTTAGTTTCCGATTTCTGCTCATTAAAATACCTGACTACCTGCATCTCATCATCCTTATACCAGGCATGAATTGGGGCTTGCAGGTTCCAGCCGTCATCAACCATCGCCGCCGGCTTGCCATGCACACCGCGAAACCAATCATAAGATTCCAGCGACCCTTTTTCATAATTCGGATATTTGAAGTGCGTAATCCGGTCACCATGCAACCAGCCGCTCTCGACCTCTGTAATCGTTACCGCGCTCGGGCGGTTGTTGGCTTCAGTAATCTGGAGACCTCGAACAACGCTGATTCTGGATGGATTTTGACGCGAGCACCAGTCGTTGTCACCCGCATAGTGGGTGTGAAGGTCAAGGTCGGTGGTATTTGAGGCTGTGTTGCGCTGTTTGGGTCTGCCAGGGCGGGTATTTCCGGAATTTGGGCGGAGTCAGGCTGTGGCCTGTCGTCGCTCGTGGAAAATGAGACGGCGGAAGTTGTAGCTCAGGTTGGCCATGGTTATGCGGGCCTTCGCACGGGTTTGGCCGATTGAGCGGATGGTCAGAGCCATGGGCCCTTTCTCGTAGCCGCACACAGGCGCGGATGGCGGAGCGTGTCGCGTTGCCCCGACGAATATGCCTGGCCATGGGTTTGCCGCGTGGCTTCTTGCGATGGATATGTGAGCGGTACCCTTGCGCCTTCAGCCAAGCCTCATTCCTGGCCGAGCGGTACCTGGTATCGGCCCAAACCGCCTTCGAGCTGTTTGTCTCGTCCAGAACCGAGGAGCGTTCATGCCCGTCGTAGCGAGCCGCATTCGTGCCAGTCTCACCCCGGATGAAGCGCCATTTGCGGTCAATGGACACGTGGTTCTTGTACCCAAAGTGCGGAACCGAAATATCGACAAGGCCAGTATCCTCCTCACCCTCCTTGGTCGTCTTGGCCTTTGAATACTTGACCGTCCAACCCGCATCGGTGTCTTTCTGCGCTGCCTTGGACAGATCATCGGGCCAGATGTCAGATGCGGCCTCACCTGCCTTGGCGCGCGCTTTCTCTTCTTTCGTCATCCGCTGGCGCGGGGCAAAGACCAACGTGGCATCCACAATCTGACCGCCGGTGGGTTTGTATCCCCGCGCGCACAGCTGAGCTTCAAACGCGGCAAACAGGGCCTTGCAGACACCCGCCTGGGTCAGCTTCTCTCTGAAAAGCCAGATCGTCTTCTGATCAGGTGTCGGCTCCCCGATTTGAAATCCCAGGAACCGCAGCCAACTGAAACGGTCACGAATGAGAAACTCCATCCGCTCATCGCTCAGATTGTGCATCAAGGCCAACACCAGCACCTTGAACATCACAACGGCATCATAGGGCGGGCGACCCCCTTTGGGACGTTCCCCATAGCCAAGCGCTTCAACAAGAACTGGGCGAAACACTTCGAAATCAACGTGCCGCTCCAAAACCTCAAGCGGATCTCCCATCGCCGAAAGCCGCGCCAAATGATCCGTCAAATCAAACAATCCAGGTGCGTGCATAAACAAAATCCTCCCACATCAAGTGAATCAGATCGTGCCACAAAATGCACGGTTTTTAGAGGCTTCCAACTTGTCAGACACTACTTTTGACAATAGCTCCAGTCAACCGCCATCCCAGAGCACTGACAGATAGGCAAGTCCGCCAAACCTCTTTGCTACGTAAGCACCGCCGGACCATGGAGCGGATTGCCAGGAATGTCGGCTCGACCCCGCCACAATGTCTTCGCACCGCAGACGACTCGGTCTAAACAAACGCTCCGCGCTTGCACCCGCTAAACCCAATAATCGCTATGAGCGGTCTTATCCAGGTTCACTGTTGCACCTGGACAGCAAGAAACTTAGGCGTTTTTGCAAAGGTAAGCCGTTTGCAGGGGCTGGCTGGGAGTACATACACATCTGCATCGATGCTCATTCCCGACTCAGTTACGCTGAGATTCTGCCCGATGAACGCAAAGAGCGTGTGACCGCGTTCTTCAAGAGCGTGAAAGCCTACTATGAATCAATGGGCATACAGATTGAGCAGGTGATGACCGACTATGGCTCGGGGTATTGAGCAAAGTTCTTCAGCATCGTACTCAAGGCCATGGGTATCGCCCACCTGTTTACTCGGCCTTACACACCCAGAACCAACGGCAAGGCCGAGCGATGCATACAAACAATGCTCAGAGAGTGGCCTATGCGATGCGTTATCAAACTTCTCATCTTTAGGGCCAAAGCACTACTACCGTGGATTCATGACTACAACTGGCATCGACCTCACGCTAGTATAGAAAATCAACCACCCATCTCTCGGATAGACATTGCCATGAACAACCTATTTAGGTTCCACAGCTAGCCAGCACCTCGGCCTGCTACTCGGTAAAACCGACCTCAGTTAAATGCTTGACAAATTTATGCGTATCAAATTGTATTGCTTTATTAGTCATTGCCCAAGTTTATATCATACTGCGACACACATGCCAATTCAGTTTATTTTTTAGCATCTTGTGGCATAACGTAATGAAGATTGTCGGACTATGAATATAGCCAAGTGACGGTAATATACGTGCCTATTTTAGAAGCCATTCATTTAAGAAATCTCTGATTAATGCCATAATATGCGATAATACCGCAATGTTTTAAGTGGAGGGTCAAAAGATGCAACAAAAAAACCTGGTAGTATCTGGATTCGAGAAATACCGCAAGCAGACACGCAAAGAGATATTTCTCGAAGAGATGAATCAGCTCATTCCCTGGAAAACGCTGACTGCAGTAATTGAGCCTCATTACCCCAACCCCTGCTGGTCGCCGTCCGGTGGGCATGGAACGCATGCCAGATGCAACCACCCGCTGTAAATTCCGTCATCTGCTGGAGGAGAACAACCTCGGAGTTGCCCTGTTTGATGCTGTTGCCGTCTATCTGGAAGCAAACGGCATGCAAAGTATCCAAAGGCACTATTGTTGATGCGACCCTCATCAATGCGCCTACCGCCACCAAGAACAAAAGCAAAACCCGTGACCTTGATAGGCATCAGACCAAAAAAGGCAAGCAATGGTACTTTGGCATGAAGGCGCACATCGGTGTGGATAGCAAAACCAAACTGATACACTCGGTTGTTGCCACACCAGCCCATGTCCACGACTCACAGGTACTTGGAGACCTACTGCATGGAGAAGAGACCCGTCTTTGGGGAGATAGTGCCTATGCGGGTCAGCAATCCGTACTCAAGGATAATGACCCCAAGGTAAAAGACTACACCCAGGTCAAAGGCTCACGTCACCGCAAACTGACCGAACAGGACAAGGCTAAAAACCGGCACAAATCCAAAGTCCGTGCCAAGGTTGAGCATGTCTTTCATATCATGCAGCGACAATATGGATTTACCAAAGTCAGATTCAAAGGGCCAGGCAAGAATGCGGACCACCTGTTTGCCCACTGTGCCCTGATTAATCTTATGCTATCAAAGAAACAATTATTACGGCTATCAGTGGCTTAGTACGCCTGGAATAGGGGCGATAGCTGAAAACAGTAGGCCGGGACAAGAGAAATGAAAGAGAGTAATGAGCAAGACGTTCAATGCTCGCTACTATCGAGCACAGTGATGCCCACTTGCTTGAAAATCCTTAATTGATTAGATGTTCCTTAATCTAAAGCCTGGGTGATTTCTGGGTGACTTCTGGGAGATTTCTGATGCCAAAGAAAACCACTGCAATAAATTTTGAAAAGACGTTAGCTGATCTTGAACAGCTAGTAGACATGATGGAAAAAGGCGATCTCTCTTTGGAAGAATCGCTTAAACATTTTGAGCGCGGCATCCAATTAACCAAGACCTGCCAGCAAGTCCTGCATGAAGCTGAACAAAAGGTCAGCCTCTTGCTCGATAAAAATGGTCAATCTGAACTTGAACCCTTCAATCCTGAGGATAGTTAAGGCATAAGTGGTCAATTTTTCAGACAGATTACAGGTTTATCAAACAACAGTAGAGACAGCACTGGATCGTTGGTTACCCGAAGCATCCGTACAGCCTCAAAAACTGCATGAAGCCATGCGCTATGCTGTGCTTGGTAATGGTAAACGTATACGACCCATCATATTGTATGCCACTGGAGAGGCCTTCGGCCTTGACTTAAAAACATTAGACGGGCCGGCCTGTGCCGTTGAGATTATTCATGCCTATTCATTAATACACGATGATTTACCGGCCATGGATAATGACGACTTGCGCCGTGGTAGAGCCACCTGTCATCGCGCCTATAATGATGCCACGGCCATCTTGGCTGGCGATGCCCTGCAAGCATTGGCGTTTCATATCCTGGTGCGGGATCCCGATATCAAAGTTAATAACCAGCAACGATTATCAATGATAGCAACGCTCGCGCTTGCTAGTGGTTCAAGAGGTATGGCGGGTGGTCAAGCCATTGATCTCGACTCGGTAGGTCAATCACTGACGATTGCTGAACTTGAAAATATGCACATCCATAAAACCGGTGCCTTGATAATGGCTAGCGCAGAATTAGGTGCGTTATCGGCAGACGATGTTGATCCAGCATTGCTGACCCGCATAATACAATATGCGAAATGTATCGGTTTGGCCTTTCAAATCAAAGACGATATTCTTGACGTGGAGGCAGATACCGAAATACTCGGCAAACCGCAAGGCTCTGATGAAGCCATGAACAAACCCACCTACCCTAATCTATTAGGCCTGCATGGCGCAAAGAAAGCGGCGCATGATCTGCATGGCAAGGCACTAAAATATCTGGAGATATTCGATGAACAAGCTGATATGCTGAGATCGATTGCAGATTACATCGTCAAACGCGATAAATAATCGAACCATAATCACGCCATGTACTGTTTGATGGATATGATTTTCAATTAGAGTAGAGTTGTTCAACTTTCACTAAATTTAACCTGCGTTATTGGAATAGAACGAATGAATAAACCTGAATCCTCAACAACAGCTATGCCTGACACGCAAAGTAGCCCGGATACAAGACACATCGCCATCGACAAGGTTGGTATTAAAGATATCAAACACCCCGTTGTTGTCAGCGACCGGTCGGGGCGTGAACAACATACAATCGCCAACTTCAATATGTATGTAAATTTGCCGGAAGAATATAAAGGCACGCACATGTCACGCTTTGTTGAAATTCTCAATCATCATGAGTATGAAATCACGGTTGAGTCTTTTAAGTGGATGATCGAAGAGATGACGGAACGATTAAATGCACAGTCGGGCGATATTGAGATGACTTTTTCTTATTTTGTGAACAAGGCAGCACCCGTTTCAGGTGTTAAAAGTTTAATGGATTACGAAGTCTCGTTTATTGGTCAGATTCGAGATAAAAAACCCGGCGTATTGGTAAAGGTACTGGTGCCGGTCACAACACTATGCCCTTGTTCAAAGAGTATCTCTGCTTATGGTGCCCATAATCAACGATCACACATTACTGCTGCGGTACGCATGTCCGACTTTATTTGGATTGAAGAGCTGATTGATGTCATTGAAAAGGTGGCCTCTTGCGAACTCTACGGCCTGTTAAAACGCCCCGATGAAAAATACGTTACGGAACGCGCTTACGACAATCCAAAGTTTGTTGAAGATATCGTACGTGATATTGCGGTTGAGTTTAATAAAGATGACAGAATTTTGGGCTACACAATCGAATCAGAAAATTTTGAATCCATCCATAATCATTCCGCATACGCCATGCTTCAGTACGATAAAGAGAAAAATGCTATCTAAGCGATAACAATATTCTATTCGCAAATAGCTATCATTGTTATATAAAGATTTATTTATATACGCCCCCGCAACGACGCGGTGCGCATAAAAACAATGCTCATTTTTTATTAAAATCTATGTAGCGTGAGACTGTCTTAGACGAAGACATTATCCAGAATGCTGTTTAGCTTCATCCCAAAGCAGATCCATTTCCTCCAAAGTCGCATCATTGAGTGTTTTATCTTGTTTCCCAAGCATTGCTTCAATATACTGAAAACGCGCAACAAATTTATCGTTAGTCTGGCGCAGTGATAGCTCCGAATCGATCTTAAAATGCCTACCGAGATTGATGCAACAAAATATCAAATCGCCCAATTCTTCGGCTATATTATCAACATTATCGGGATCAAGCAGGGCTACACGAAGCTCGCTTAATTCTTCATCAATTTTATGCAAAATATCCCGGCTGTCGCTCCAGTCAAAACCAACTGAGGCCGCTCGTTTTTGCAACTTCGCCGCTCTTTGTATCGCGGGCTGATGTTTGCCAATATCATCCAGCAATCCTTTTTCTGACTGATCACCCTGGCTTGTCGCATGCTCACGTTCTTGTTGTTTTATTTGCTCGAAGAGTACTTCAACGTGTTCAATATTGTCTGCCTTGCGCCCTGCAAAAACATGTGGATGGCGGCGTTCTAGTTTTTGATTGAGCTGACTTACGACATCTTGAAAATTAAAATATTGGGCTTCATCTGCCATTTCAGAGTAAAAGATGATATGGAATAATAAATCGCCTAGTTCGTCTCGCAGACCGTCACTGTCATCACGTTCAATAGCATCCACGACCTCATAGGCTTCCTCTAGGGTATGGGCCTTTATCGATGCTATTGTTTGCGCTTTATCCCAGGGGCATCCATGGACGGGATCGCGTAGCGACTTCATGATAGCCAATAATCTTTCCAGCTCTTTCATCAGCGGCACACTATCGGGCTTGACCTTGATTGAGGTTTCGCATAAAACAAACAGACTATTATTTCAGCTTAAAACAATGTTATCCTAGAAAAGTTTACGCATAACAACCCCATAACAACAGTGATATGACACCATTAATTTTAAGGCTTGATACAGCAGGCTCTCCTGTTAGGTGGATACCTTGGCAGGATGCGGTTAATCTTTATAGCCGCGAAATGATTGCCTGGACTGCCGGTGAGCGTGTGTTCACCTTTTATGGCGGCATTAGCCGATTAACGGGGCAGCGTTCTACCGTTGCGATCAATTCAATTATAGCCATCAAACGTTCTATTCCTGTTAAACGTAGTAAGCGAATTATACCGCCATTAACAAATCGCGAACTGTTTTTACGCGATGCTTTTTTATGTATGTATTGCGGCAAGAAATTTAACGACACCGCATTAACGCGCGATCATATTATTCCAATCTCTAAAGGTGGCATGGATCGTTGGTCTAATGTAGTGACCGCATGTCGATCTTGTAACACGCGCAAGGGTAACCGTACGCCAGAACGCGCCAAAATGCCATTACTAGCCATCCCCTACATTCCAAATTGGGCTGAGTACCTGGCGTTGTCTAATAGAAAGATCCTTGCTGATCAAATGGAATTTCTGAAAGGTCAATTTTCAGGGCGGCAAATGTTTTTCCATAACAATTAGCATGCTCACTTTTAAGTTTTTAATCCTGTTTCAATCTTGGCATCATTAACGAGGCAACACCAATGAAATCTTTAATCATAATCAGTTTATTGTTAATCCCTGCTATAAGTATGGCCGTTGATAATAGTGGTAATTATGCGGTTTGGGGCCTGGGGGGAAAATCCTGTTTTGCCTTTAATAAATCGATCGGCACCGATAACAACGACGGGTACAAACAATATATCAAGGGTTTTCTGACTGCTTATAATATATTCACGGAAAAAACCTATAATATCACCGCCACAATGAATGAAAATCAAGTCATCGAATGGCTTATTGAATATTGCGATAATAACCCGATGTCAAGCCTGGAAAATACATTGACCAGTTTTACTTTTGAACACTATGACAAGCGCATGAAGACCTCAGGATCGGGTGTGGGTCGATAAACCTTACACAACAATCATGAATATTGAACTATCAGGTTATTTTTTAGCTTTTAGAATTGATTAACACGCTGAAATGGTTCATTATCAGCAGACGAAAAACTATTTGACTGAGAGACAATCTCAGCAATGTCTAAACTGGAGATTAAGTATGAAGGCAAAAATAATCAAAATTAGCGTGCTTGCACTTTCGTTTGCAATGCTTGGCGGTTGTGGAAACATGCAAACAATGCAAGCTGATATAAATGCGGCTAACGCAGCGGCCGCTGCGGCAATGGCGAAAGCAAACGAGGCGTATAACATGGCTGCCAAAAGTCATGGTATTGCATCAGAAGCTGCACTTGCTGCTTCAAAGGCGCAAGCTACGGCTGATGCAGGACTTGAATGTTGTAATGCAAATTCAATGAAGATTGACCGTATGTTTGAAAAAGCAATGATGAAATAAAAACCAAAAAATATTATTTTTTAAGCCCTGGTGATACCCACATCAGGGCTTTTTTTATGCGGGAAAAATACCATCAAAGCAATACGCTCGTATCTTGAGCACTGGTATCATTCATGGCACCATTCATGGACATCATTAATGCGTACAGTCTGAGACCTTTGCGCTAAAGCGATACTTGTCCAGCCCGACCACGCTCAACCCAGCCCGACCCGACGTGACCCAGATCAACCCAACCCGAACACGTTCGACCTGACTCAAGCCACACTCAACCACGCCCGACCACGCTCAACCCAGCCCGACCCGACTTGACTCAGATCAACCCAACCCGAACACGTTCGACCTGACTCAAGCCACGCTCAACCCAGCCCGGCCCGACTTGACCCAGCCCGACTTGACCACGCCCATGGCGGGCTTAAGGTTTTTTGTGCAAAGGTTTCGATCGGTATTGCAGATAAATTGCAGGCAACACCCTGCTAATCAGCGACATTTAGTTCAGCCTTGATTGCTGATGCCAGATCTGGTCGCACAGCTTGGTAGGATACATTGTTAAAACTGCTTGCCACCGGCTTTTGCGTCACCGGCAAATAGTGTCCAATCGCAATCGGCAACCCGGTCGGTTTTTTTATCGCTTCATACGCCGCCGACCAGTCAAGTTCATATTCTTTTCCGTTTGACAAAACAATCATCAACGCGACAACGCTGGTTAGATTGTTTTCATATTTTTCCGCATCCTCAATCAGGAAAGGATGCGCTTCGAGGTAAATAATATTATTTTTTACACCCATCTTATAGGGTTGGTTAATGATATTAACCCGGGTTTTAAGCGGTACTTCTGCAAACAAGGCCTTTATATTTTCTGGATAGAGACGAATACAACCATGACTGACCCGCATACCAATGCCGTAAGGTTTATTCGTACCATGGATAAGGTAAGCGGGATGACCTAAGCGCATGGCAAAGTCACCCAATGGATTATCAGGGCCGGCTTTGACGACTCTGGGTAATGGATCGCCAGCCGCTGCGTGTTCTTTTCTGATTGATTCAGGCGGATACCAATTCGGGTTGACTTTTTTCTCAATGATGCTTGTCTTTATATATGGCGTGTTCCAACCTTCCCGGCCAATGCCAAGCGGATATGTGAGCACTGCTTGCGGTTTGCCTTTCGACCTTGGCAGGTAGTAATACAAACGCATCTCGGGGATATTCAAAACTATCCCTTCCATGGGCGCGACAGGTAAAATAAATTGCGCGGGTAATGTAATATCTTGGCCTGCTAATGGTAGCCAGGTGTCAACATCAGGATTAACCAATTTTATATCTTGATAGCCAAAACCATAGCGGCGGGCAATATCTAATAACGTATCTTCCGGATCGGCTTTAATATTGATTATTTCACCAATCAGCGTATCACCGGATTCATCCAAACTATATTGCGCAGCATAAACGCCCTGCAGACAGCCGACAAGCAGGCCGAGCAAGATAATATGATTGATTAATCGTTGCATCGCAGATAATGCTATTTTTTAGTTAAATCTCACCCGGGCCATCAGCTATATTTATCGCATTGCGATGCGTATTATCAGGCAGTAGCGACATGTTTCGATTCGCCAATGCGTAATAAACTTGGCAGTAATATCAAAGTAAAAAATGTACTTACTACCATTCCGCCCACAATAACAGCCGCCAATCCTCGGTATAATTCTGCCCCGGCACCCGGGATTACCAACAATGGCAACATCCCAAATATACTGGTCAATGTGCTCATTATAATAGGCCGTAATCGCAATACGACAGCTTCTGCCACTGCGTCTTTTCTGGAACGTCCCGCACGTTCAGCAACGCGCGTCTGATACACCAATAAAATCGCATTATTGACCACCAGACCAAGCAAGATGATAAACCCAATCATGGTTAACAAATCCATCGCCTGGAAACTCACCAGATTGATCACATATAAGGCCAAAACACCACCAAAGGTCGCCAGCGGGATTGAAAGTAATACCAATATGCTATCCTTAAATGACCTAAACATTGCGCTCATGAGTAAGTATAAAATCGTGATGGCCAATAAAAAACTGCCCAGCATGCTTGTCAATGCTTTGTCTAATTTATCCGCCGTGCCCCCATATTGAATATCACCATCTTCTGGTAATTGCGCAAGAATTTGTGGCTCAATATCCCTGCGTATCACTTCCAACGCCTCTTCCAAAGAGACTGTAGCCGGGGGTGATACTTCCAATGTGACGGTCCTTCTTCGATTGATGCGTCTGATTTCTTCAGGGCCTGCAGTGCGCACCACATCCACTAATTCATTTAAAGGCAAGACCCCGGCATTGGCAGTCATCACCGGTATACTTGCCAACGTCTCAGGTGTATCCCATGCCTTGGATCGTAAGATAATATCCAGCGTTTCTTCGCCGTTAAAATAATCACCTATAAACCTTCCATCGCCTAATGTCTGTGTAAACGCCGCCACAATCGATCGATCCCAACCGGCTTCAGAAATACGCCTCTCGTTTGGGATCAACCGCAATTCTGGTTGTGCCAGTTGTAGTTCCGGACGAGGACGTGTTTTAGGGTATAGCGGCGTAATTGATATAAATGCCTGTAATGCGGTATCCATTAAAGCCGGTAAATCTTTTGACTGCATGTTGATGTCTATTGTGCGTCCTGATCCAAAGCCACGAAACAAGGCCGCCTGTTTGGCAAAGGCAAATGCATCTGGAAAGCCTTGTATGATCGAGTCTACCAGGGGTACAAGTTTTCCGACATCTGCATCGTTTTTAGCGACTACACCCATAAATACGCTTCTTGAAAAAGCAACGAAGAAATAATGTTCAATAGCCGGATCTTTTAGCCCATCAATATAGGGTTGCATTCTGCTGGCAATAATGTCTCCCATTTCTGTCTCAATTGTTGAGATATTTGTACCTGGCGGCGGCAAGATGAATGCAAAGGCAAGATTACGGTTGCCATCTGGTAAATAGTCTGTCTTGGGTGTTAATTGCTGCACGATTAACAACGGTATTGTAATCAATGACAGTATCCAGAATGCGCGGCGTACGGGTGTATTGGTTAAGGTCATGATTAATTTACAGATCATGTTCCAGATATTCTGATAAGGATCGACAAAGTTTTTCTTTGCAAGCAATATTTTAGCACCCGTGGGGATGACCGTAATAGCCACAAAAAATGAAAGGGTTATGGCAGCGGTTATAGTAACGGCGAGATCAGAAAATAACTTGCCTGCCTCTTCTTCAAGAAAAACAACGGGTAGGAATATTGCAACCGTCGTCGCAGTAGAAGCTAATAATGCGCCTTGAACCTGGCCGGCACCTTGCATAGATGCCTCCTCTGCTGACAGCCCACGTTCACGCAAGCGGACTATATTTTCCAACACGATTATTGATGCATCAAGCACCATGCCAAGTGCGAAGGCAAGGCCTGCAAGCGAAATGACATTCACAGTACGCCCGGCAAGATCCATGATACTGAAGCTGGCAATCAAACAAACCGGTATTGCCGCTGTAACGATCAGGGTTGCGGGCAGTTTTAATAGAAACAAAAAGAGGACCGCCACAGCAAGTGCAATGCCTAAACCCAGATTATTACGCAGCAATTCAATTGCACGATGAATGTAGATTGTTTCATCAGCAACCTGGGTCATGATCAAGCCCGCACGTTGCAAGGGGCCATTATTCAACTCAATAACCGCCTCCTGCAAAGCAGACATGACCTCTAGCACGTTAACGCCATTCTCACGTTGTGCATTTACCGCTAAAGAGAACGTGCCTTTGGTTAGGACAAAGCTACTCTTGTCGGCAAAACGTTCTTCAATGATTGCAACATCACGCAGGTAAATAGGTCTCCCATCACGCCAATCTAATATCATCTCGCCAAGATTGGTTGCGGCATATTTGCCTGCGAAACGAATACTGTACTCGCGTTTACCCACATCAACAAAACCCGCAGAAACGTCCTCACTGGTGCCTGCTAGTCGCATCACTTTGTCGAGTCGAACACCTAAGTTAGCCGCCTTATAGGGATCAAAGGTTATGCGTAATTCCCTGGATCTACCGCCATGAACATCTGAGCGAGCAACACCAGGTATGCGTTCAAAACGCGACTGCACAACTTCCTCGACAAAATCATTATACGTTTCAATTGGCCTTTGATTATCTTTTGTCGTTTTGATGATAAACCAAGCAATCGCACGGGCATTCTGACCCACGGTACTGAGCGACGGCTCGTCGGCATCATCGGGATAATCAGACACCTGATTCAAACGATTCATGACTTCAACCAAAGCCCTGCGCATATCCATATCGACGGCAAATTGCAGATTGATTTCACCTCTGCCTTCATACGCGGTTGCACGAATTTCAGTCAGCCCCGGCAAACCGCGCAAGACATCTTCTTGCGGTTCAATGATTTCTGCTTCGACTTCGTATGGTGTCGCCGCTCGCCATGTTGTCGTGACCGTGATCTCTGGCTCTTCAATCTCGGGGGTTAGTTGTATTGGCAAGCGCGTGAGGCTGATAGTCCCAAAAATCAATATAAGAATGATTGCAACCAGCAGTGCTACAGGATTCGCAAGACATGCACGGGTTAGATCCACTAGCTGCTTGATCCACCGATTATTTGTACCGTTTGTCCAGGACGTAGTCGTTCATTACCGCGCACGACTATTTTATCATTTGCGCGGACATCCCCGATAATTTGTATGTGGGTTGTATTTGCAACACCGGTTGTGACTGGAACGACTTCTGCCAGATTGTTGGCATTTATCCTGTATACGATAATGCCTGATTGCCGAATAACCAATGCATCACGAGGTACAGCAATGACATTTTGTACCGCGCTGGTAGGTACTGCTATTTCTACCGCTGTACCTACAGGCCAATGACTGTGCTGGAATTCGACCCTGATTTCATACAGCCTGGAAATATCATCACCCACCGGTATGACTGTGCGTACAATGCCATCAACGTCCACGTCGGCAGTATCTCTAATTCTGACTTTAGTGCCGTTTTTTACATATAAAAAAGATGCTTGCGAAATATGCGCTTGTGCCTCAACGCGCTGTGTATCAATAAGACGTATAATATGATCACCCACATCCACTCTTTCTCCAGGTGACTTGTAACGCTCGGTTACAACACCCGCAAACGGTGCCCGTACAGTGGTTTTATTAAGATCATCATGTGCCATTGCCAGCTTGGCTTTGACTACCCGTATTTTAGCCAGGGCCTCATCTCGACTTGCCTGTGTTTGATCCAGTTGGTTTTTTGCCGCATTATTTTGCTTGGCGAGTCTTGCAAGCCGCAGAGATTCACGCTGAAAAAAGCCAACCATGGTCTCAATAGGCTGCGCTTCTGCCTCAATTTCGTTTAATACAAGGCGATAAGTTGCATCATCCACTTTTGCAATTAATTCATTTTCTTGCACGCGATCGCCAGCCTCAAGCACTGTTTGCAAGATGCCTTCGACCTCAGCCGCAATTTTTGCATCATACCGTCCTATAACCGTACCGGTCACCCAGGTAAACGGCGCAATTTCGATGTTGGCGGCCGCTTCTATCTGTACGATTGCCGGCGGGGCATCACCGCCCGCAATGGCAAGCGCGGGTAAAAAAGCGCATTGAAAAATGAAACGATGGATGAGTCTATTTCGCATAATTTAGTGGTCCAAAAGAAAGATTATTTTTCTTTTAATCTTGGCATTAATTCAACCAGGTTGCAGGGCCTGGTACGATAATCAAGTTGCAATCGGATCAGTGCATCCCAGGCGACAGCACAGGCGGCCTTCGAGCCTGGCATACAAAAGATATAAGTGCCATTGGCAACACCCGCAACAGCGCGCGATTGTAGGGTCGAAGTGCCAATCTGTTTATATGATATTGCGCGAAAGCATTCACCAAAACCATCAATCGTTTTGTCGAAAAGTACGCTTGCGGCTTCTGGCGTGCCGTCGCGGCCCGTGACACCAGTACCGCCTGTCGTCAATATCACCTGCACGTCAGCATCCGCAATCCACCTGGACATTGCCGCACGAATGGCATATTTATCATCCGGCACGATTTTTTTTTCATGTAGCTCGTGTCCTTGCTGTTTAAGCAAGTCAACCAAGCGTTGGCCTGATATATCGCTATCTTCAGTCCTGGAATCAGAAATGGTCAGGACGGCAATATGCAGTGGTATAAATGCTCTTTCAGTTTTTTTTTCAGTCATAATATTGCGAATCAAGCTCTATCGCGTAATCATAATGCAGGTAAGTATAAAATCACAGATTAAATCCAGTGCCCAGAAAGATGCCCAAAAAGATGTCCAAAAATATACCAAGGCAAAACAAACCGCTAGCATCAATGCGATTAGACAAATGGCTCTGGTGTGCCCGTTTTTATAAAACACGCGCCCTCGCCGCGACCGCCATCAAGGCGCATAAGATAAATGTCAATAATGCAGCAATCAAAGCCGCGAAACATATCAAGATCGGTGACAAGATAGCAGTCCGTAAAACGCCTTATGAATACCGGATCACCATTCTAAAATTGGCACCTGGCCGTCTATCTGCGGCACAGGCGGTATTGTTGTTTGCAGAAGACAAAGACAGTATCGAGGCACGCGCAACATTAAAGGCACAAATCAAAGCCGATGCAACATTTCCAAAAACGATAGGTCGGCCGACAAAACGAAATCGACGGGAGATTATTCGGTTTACTCGCATACCAAGAGATGAATAGCCTTTAATGGCGCTAATATTGATTAGCTTCATCAATGACCAACATTAATCGAGACTAGCCTGTTGGTTTGTTTAACACGCCTGGTAGTTTTTAGCGATACACTCGCGGGCAAGTTTCTGCGCCTCGGCGATTTGGGCGGGAGTCATGCGCTTGGCAATGTTATCTCGGTTGTGGGACGCATCGTCATCCCCAGATGATGCGGCAATGTTGTACCACATATGGGCACGGACATAATCCTGTGGGACACCTTCCCCGTTGCCATACATCTGACCCAAATTGTACTGGGCCTCGGCAATACCCTGTTCGGCCGCCAGCCGATACCATTTCAGTGCAATCTTATCATCTTGTGGGACACCTTCCCCGTTGTCATACATCACACCCAAATTGTTCTGGGCCTTGGCATGACCCTGTTCAGCCGCCAGCCGATACCATTTCAGCGCCGTCTTATAGTCCTGTGGGACACCTTCTTCCCCGAAGTGATACATCACACCCAAAATGAGCTGGGCCATGGCATCACCCTGTTCGGCTAATGTCTTATATAACGGCAGGGCCGTGCTGTAATCACCCCGCTCGTATGCGGCCTCTGCGTCCGATAAGGTATCTGCATAGCTATGACAGGTGATTAAGATTGCAACGAGTAAGATGATATGGCGCATGTTTTAAGTTCCTTTCAAAATGACTTTGGTGCTAATAATAAATATTATGATGGGATATAGCCAATGTATTCATGCACCGTTTTTAGCAAAAATATTCACCCGCTCTCGTATTGTAATACAGCCATAAATATTAATTTTAATAATGCATTATGATTTTTCAATCCAGCATTCGATGAAGAATATATGCACAATATAAGCTTAATCAAACAAAGCCTTCCCCGCGCTCAATCCGATAATAATAAATACCTAGCACCACACCGCGCATGGCAATGAAGACAGTAAACGCCAGCCATAAGCCATGATTACCCAGGAATTGAAAGGCATACCACATAGGCAAAAAGAAAACGAAGGTACAAATCAACATTGCGTTTCTCATTTCCGGGCCGCGTGTTGCACCGATAAAGATGCCATCAAGTAAAAAACACCCGACAGAAATCAAGGGTAATGCGATCATCCACGGCAGATAGGCCATTGCGGTTTTGCGTACGGACTCGATGTCGGTCAACAGGTTTATCAAGGGGCCGCCTGCGCTCCAATAAAAAAGCGTGAATGCGGCACCAAAGGCTAATGACCATTTTAATGTCAGCGCGACCGCGTGCTTAAATAATACCTTATTCTTTTCACCAATCGCTTTGCCGACTAAAGCCTCTGCGGCATGATTAAACCCATCTAAAGCCAACGCCATAAATAAATAAAACTTTATCAAGATTGAATTGCCGGCCAGGATTAAGTCGCCCTGCGCGGCACCTTCTCGGGTAAAGAAAGCAAAGACTAATATCAAGCAAATGGTTCTGATAAATATATCGTTATTTAAGCGCATCAATATTTGTAGTTTGCGTATATTGAATATCTTTGCCAAGGGCCATGCGCCTGCTAGTCCTGCCTCATCTTGTCTAAGCAGTTCTTTTCTTACGATAAAAAACGCATACACAACACCCGCGTACTGTGCGATAACCGTTGCCAAGGCAACACCACGCACATCCATGTCCATATATACGACGAAAACAATATCTAAAATGATATTGATCACATTGACGGCGATACCGAGTCTTAAACTGGCCACGGCGTTTTGCATACCCAACAACCAGCCGTTGACTGCAAACAGCATCATTAACGCTGGCGCACCCCAAATCATCCAGGCGCAGTAAACACCAGCATAATATTTCACATGCGTACTCCCCGCTAATAAGTTCAAACCAAAATTAATGATTGGTTTTTGAAGGAGTAAAATGGTCATGGCGATCACTAAACCGATCAATATTGATTGCATTAACAAGACTCTTATTTCTGTCGCATCTTGTTCGCCGTGTGCCTGGGCTACAACGCCGGTTGTACCCATGCGTAAAAATCCCACGCTCCAATAAAGAAAATCAAAGATCACCGAACCCACGGCCACGCCACCCAAGTACACGGCACTGTCCAGATGACCAATAACAGCCGTATCAACCAGGCCTAAGAAGGCCATACTGACATTAGCCATAATCATCGGCCCGGCAAGCAACCAGAAGGCGCGATGCCGATTATTTTTAATCATGTCAGTGATCTTAAGATCCAGAAAAATAACGGGGTTATATTTCTGTTAGGATTGGATTATCCCAATGGCCTTCAAAGAAATTTTCATCCAGTGTATTACGCGCGCGTGCATTGTATTCTCGTTCCTTGATATCCGCAGGTATCGCAGCTTCTGCTAATTGGTAGCCAACAGTCATCATTGCCATTGGGGTAAATTGCGCTGGAATATTGAAATGTGTGCGTGTTTTTTCGACATCAAAACCACCCATTTGATGTACCATCAAGCCCAATGCCGCAGCTTGTAGACCCAGGTTTTCTGATGCGGCACCGGTGTCATATTGGCCCCATCGATTCAGGTTGCCATTTTGGGAGAATATCGAGTTCGCGCAGGCCAATAATAATAACGGCGCATCTTTTGCCCAGCTTTTGTTTCCCGCCACCAGACAATCAAGTGCTTTGTCCCATGCGGTTTTATGCGTTGCCTTGTCAAAGACAATAAAACGCCAGGGTTGATCACCGAAACAGGATGGCGCCCAACGTGCCGCCTCGACTAAGGCAATAATTTGTGCGCGTGATAATAGCTTTTGGGCATCATACGCGCGCCCGCTCCAGCGTCCCGCAAGCAATTCATTTATCGCCACTTTTGTCTCAATTTTTTTATTAAACATGTGTTACCAAACTCCAATTTTGATAGTCTTTATAAAAATACCTGCAATGTAATATAAGAACGACATCATGTCAGACATTAAAATATATCAAAAACTCTTTGCCAATATTGAAAAAGTAATCCAAGGCCAGTCCTTGGCAATCCGCAGATTACTGGCGGCATTTTTTAGTGATGGTCATGTGCTACTAGAAGATGTTCCAGGCACCGGTAAAACAACCTTGGCAAAGGCTTTAGCCCGATCGATAGACGTCGAATTTCAGCGTATTCAATTTACCCCCGATCTATTGCCCACCGATATATTGGGTGTCTCGATTTTTAATCAGCGCGATCAGGATTTTGAGTTTCATCGTGGCCCCATATTCAGCAATATCCTGCTGGCCGATGAAATTAATCGTGCCTCACCACGAACGCAATCCGCCTTATTGGAAGCCATGGGTGAACGCCAGATCAGTATTGAACGCCATATTCATCAACTAAATGATTTATTTTTTGTCATAGCAACACAAAACCCCGTTGAATACCACGGCACCTATCCCTTGCCAGAGGCGCAAATGGATCGTTTCGCAATGCGTTTTAGTCTTGGTTACGTGACACAAGACGAAGAGGTCGCTATTTTGGAGCAACAAAACAGCACCCATCCACTCGCAACACTTAAGCCCTGTATCAATAAAGAAGATGTTATCGATCTTAAAAAGCAGATTGTCCGTATTCATGTCAGCGACGAGATAAAACATTATATAATCGGACTGATCCGGGCGACCCGCAAGACTGAGGGTGTGTTAAATGGTGCCAGTCCGCGTGCCGCACTATCCTTGATGAAGGCGGCACAAGCATTAGCCCTGTTTGATAATATGGACTATGTTGTGCCAGATCATGTCCAGGAAATCGCAATACCCATTATGTCACACCGCATAATGATGAACTCGCAAAGTCATTTCTCGGGTAGTAGCAGCGATCAAATCATTGAAAATATATTATCCAGTACACCGGTCCCTCTATAGATTGCTCATGAATGCGCTATGATACGCCCGCTTCTTTTTGCGAACTTCATATTGGCTTATCGCGCAAGTCTTTGGCTACGACAACGATTTACCAACACTGGCATACTGATTCTTGCGGTGATGCCAGTTGCGGGTGCATTTGGTTTTAATACACGTTCAACACTTTCCTTTCAAATTTTTTCAATCATATTCATCATGCTTATTACGGCCATGAGTTTGTCCGTTTTTTTGCGCGGAAAATTTTCTATCACGAGAAAATTGCCTAAATATGGCAGCGTTGGCGTACCACTTAATTATGCTTGCATCATCCGCAACAACAATAAAACAGCGAAAAAAGGGCTACGCCTTACAGATGAATTAAAAACTAGATTTCCAAACCGGATTGAATTTTACAGAACAAGTGATCCATTGGATAAAAAACGCAACTGGGTTGATCGTTTCACAGGCTATCCGCGTCTGGTCAATACGATACAAAAATTGCGCGGCGGTACCATTCAAACAATAACGGTTGACTATATTGCAGAGCAAAGCGAACTCGAAACAACAGTTACATTAATACCACGACGCAGGGGTTATCTATATTTTGCTAAAACCCGGCTGGCGCAAGTAGAACCATTAGGTTTGTTTCAGGCACAAAAAATATATGACCATAAAGACCGTCTGTTAATCCTGCCAAAATTGTTTAAAACACCGCCGTTAAATTTACCAGGTAGGCGCGCGTATCATCATGGCGGGGTAAATAATGCATCAACTGTAGGGGATACACGGGAATTTATTTCACTACGCGATTATCATCCTGGTGATCCACTGCGTTCAATACACTGGCGTAGCTTTGCAAAACGCAACAAACCTATTGTAAAGGAATATCAGGACGAATACTTTACGCGTTATGGCTTGATCCTTGATACCTTTCTTGGCAACGAGTCGGCGCGGGTATTTGAAGATGCGGTGTCAATCGCCGCATCATTTATGACCGCACAAAAAGAACAGGATGCGCTGCTTGATCTGATGTTTATTGGTAACAAGACGTATCACTTCACGGCAGGACGCGGACTTGCTGGTGCCGAAAATATTCTTGAGGTACTGGCCTGCGTAGAGCCTGTTTATGAATCAAACATCACTGCAGTGGAAGCAATGATAAATGCAATCAGTCATGAATGTAGCGCGTTAATTTGCATCTTGCTGGCATTGGATGAGTCTCGACAACGACTCATCAATACAATAACGACATTAAATATTCCCGTTAAATTTTTACTGACGAGTGATACACCTGCAACAAATAATATATCGTTATTACAAGAAAACGATATTCATTTAATTCAACATGATCGTTTGCAAGACGACCTCAATACATTGTGGAAAGCCTAAATAATAATATAGTCAAGCCAACATTAAACCCGGCAACACCCGGTTTGATACTGGCAAGTTTATTGCTATGGGGCTGGCAAACTGAATATATATTCTATGCTGTCAGCATGGGGATATTGCTTGAATTGCCTTTATTTATTAAATGGCGATTCGACTTTAGTGACAAGGATATTAATCAACTGGCCGATCTAAGCGGCATCTTGTTTTTTATTGTGACTGTTTATGCCTTTGTTAATTATTCATTTCAGGGTATTTATAAAATTCTGGAATTAACCCCGTTCGTACTATTTTTGTTGATGCTCGCCCAATGTTATGGCGTTCAAAATGGCATAAAAACATCGGCTTTATTCATCAGTATCCGCCGTCTCGGTAAAAATGCAGGGGCGGATATATTGTACAAAATCAATATTGGCATGCCTTATGTATTTATGTGTCTCATATCTGCGAGTTCTGGCAATAAATCCAGTGATCTATTTTTTGCACTATGCGCCGCAATCATTGCCTGGTTGTTATTGACACAAAAAACAAGGCATTTTTCTAACATAACCTGGTTTGCTGTGATGGTTTGTGTGATTTTATTTTCCTATTTAACGCAAGCTGGATTACAACAGTTACAAAATAAATCAGAAGCATTCTTGCTCGGTTTGTTTCAACGATATGGTTGGTCAAGTACTCATCCTGATCATACTGCAACATCAATCGGGTCGTTGGGGAGATTAAAATTATCAGATCGCATTGTTTTTAGGGTCAAGGCCAAAAAGCAATCATCAGTGCCTACCTACTTTCGTGAAGCCGCTTATAGTACTTACAAATTGGGTAGCTGGCGTAATCCAAAAGTTGAATTTGATGTCATCAGCAAGACACCCAATCAAAACACATGGCGGATAAATAATGAAGGCAACAACTTTGGCTTTGTGGATGTTGCAATCTATCTACAGGATCAATCAGCCATTATTCCAGTGCCTGACAGCATTAACACGCTATCTGGTAAAGACTTGATTCAGGTTGAGACTAATACTTATGGTGCTACGAGAATTGAAGCGCGTGCTGGCTGGATTAACTATCGACTGGGTTATGCTGATCATGATTTTGTAGACGCGAAACCGAGCGCTGAAGAGCTTGACATCCCGCTGAATTATAAATCCGACTTTGAAAAAATTGCGACTGAATTAGAGCTTTATACAAAGACACCGGTTGCGATTATTGCAAGTGTGCAACGCTACTTTAAGGACAATTTTTATTATTCAATCGCACAGAATCAACGCTATACAAGGGGCCAATACTTAACACGGTTTCTGTTTACCGATAAAAAGGGTCATTGCGAATACTTTGCCACGGCAACTGCGTTATTGCTACGAGAAGCTGGCATTCCAACACGCTACACGATAGGTTATTCGGTGCAGGAATACAGCAACTGGCAAGGTATGTACATTGTACGCGCACGTCACGCGCACTCCTGGTTAAAATATTTTCTTGATGGCAAATGGCATAATCTGGACACCACGCCATCCACCTGGGCTCCGCTGGAAGCCGCCGATCGCACACTGCTTGAACCACTGATGGATTTGCTGTCATGGTTGCGCTACAAGGTCACAAAGAGTGATATTGAGTCTCATGAAACGGAAACAAATAACTGGATGCTATGGTTGTTAATACCCTTAGGTGCCTATCTGGCCTGGCGTTTTTACACGAAACAACGTGTCGATCAAAATAATAATGGCGCGGCCATTTTGCATACATACAATCGTATGGGTATTGATTCGCCGCTCTACCCTTTTCTAAAACAGTTAGAACAAGCGTCCGCTACTCGACAACCAGGCGAGACGTTGCTGGGGTGGATAAAACGAATCTTACCCGCCACAAAGGCGACACAGTATTATACATTGGCTAATTTGCACAACCGTTATCGATTTCATCCCGCAAGTGATAAGCAACAAGATAAGCAATTAATACAAGCGTCTGTAGACGCATTAAAGTGATCGGCCCAACTTTTTTATCTAAATCTGAACGAATCCTTGACATGATTTGCACGACTATTTTATCAATGGAGACCTTTACACAAAACACCTTATTTGAAGATTGAGATCTTTGCGCTAAACATCTCATTTGAATATTATCCTTCAATGGTTAAATTTTCAGCCACTTCCAGTGATTTCTGATTGTTATTGAGCAATGTGAAAAATATGGAGACCTCGAACAACGCTGATTCTGGATGGATTTTGACGCGAGCACCAGTCGTTGTCACCCGCATAGTGGGTGTGAAGGTCAAGGTCGGTGGTATTTGAGGCTGTGTTGCGCTGTTTGGGACTGCCAGGGCGGGTATTTCCGGAATTTGGGCGGAGTCAGGCTGTGGCCTGTCGTCGCTCGTGGAAGATGAGACGGCGGAAGTTGTAGCTCAGGTTGGCCATGGTCATGCGGGCCTTCGCACGGGTTTGACCGATTGAGCGGATGGTCAGAGCCATGGGTCCTTTCTCGTAGCCGAACACAGGCGCGGATGGCGGAGCGTGTCGCGTTGCCCCGGCGAATGTGTTTGGCCATGGGTTTGCCGCGTGGCTTCTTGCGATGGATATGTGAGCGGTACCCTTGCGCCTTCAGCCAAGCCTCATTCCTGGCCGAGCGGTACCCGGTATCGGCCCAAACCGCCTTCGAGCTGTTTGTCTCGTCCAGAACCGAGGAGAGTTCATGCCCGTCGTAGCGAGCCGCATTCGTGCCAGTCTCACCCCGGATGAAGTGCCATTTGCGGTCAATGGACACGTGGTTCTTGTACCCAAAGTGCGGAACCGAAATATCGACAAGGCCAGTATCCTCCTCGCCCTCCTTGGTCGTCTTGGCCTTTGAATACTTGACCGTCCAACGCGCATCGGTGTCTTTCTGCGCTGCCTTGGACAGATCATCGGGCCAGATGTCAGATGCGGCCTCACCTGCCTTGGCGCGCGCTTTCTCTGCTTTCGTCATCCGCTGGCGCGGGGCAAAGACCAACGTGACATCCACAATCTGACCGCCGGTCGGTTTGTATCCCCGCGCGCACAGCTGAGCTTCAAACGCGGCAAACAGGGCCTTGAAGACACCCGCCTGGGTCAGCTTCTCTCTGAAAAGCCAGAGCGTTTTTTGGTCGGGGGTTGGCTCCCCGATTTGAAATCCCAGGAACCGCAGCCAACTGAAACGGTCACGAATGAGAAACTCCATCCGCTCATCACTCAGATTGTGCATCGAGGCCAACACCAGCACCTTGAACATCACAACGGCATCATAGGGCGGACGACCACCTTTGGGACGTTCCCCATAGCCAAGTGCTTCAACAAGAACTGGGCGAAACACTTCGAAATCAACGTGCCGCTCCAAAACCTCAAGCGGATCTCCCATCGCCGAAAGCCGCGCCAAATGATCCGTCAAATCAAACAATCCAGGTGCGTGCATAAACAAAATCCTCCCACATCAAGTGAATCAGATCGTACCACAAAATGCACGGTTTTTAGAGGCTTCCGTTTTTGTTGGACCTCCCGCAGGTGAAATCGTCGCGGTTTATGGATGGGAGATACTCCTCTTGCTGGCTCTTCTTATTGCGTTATCCGGGCCTTACCCGAGCTTTATTTGTTGGCTCTAATGAAGACTGGTTTGCAGAAGTATGATGTTAATTAACCGCCGTTCAAGATAAGGCGTTACATTAAACAGGCACGCGCATGGTGACAAACTCTTCGGCGGCAGTCGGGTGTATGCCGATCGTCGAATCAAAATCTTGCTTGGTCGCTTTGGCTTTAATTGCAATGCTGATCCCTTGTATGATTTCGCCCGCATCGGAGCCGAGCATGTGTGCGCCAATAACCCGATCAGTTGCCCTATCGACGATCAATTTCATGAACATTTTTTCATTATTGTCGGACAATGCGTATTGCATTGGCGTAAACCTGGATTTATAAATATCAATATGGGCGTATTTCTCTCTTGCTTGTGCTTCCGTCAGACCGACTGTACCAAGATTTGGCTGGCTAAAGACACAAGTAGGTATGTCAGCGTAATCAACCGTTTTTTCTTCATATGCGAACAGTCGTTTTGCCAATACCACGGCTTCTGCCAATGCGACCGACGTTAAGTTTATCCGATTAGTGACATCACCAATGGCATAAATTGATGCAATATTGGTTTGATACATTGCATTGACTTTTATCGCTCTTTTTTCATCTAATTCAATACCGACTTGTTCCAGACCAAGATTGTCCGTCATCGGTTTACGACCCGTGGCATACATGATCTTTTCAGCTTCAAGCTGTGTGCCGTCTGCAAGCGTGGCGATGAGTTGCGCATCTGATTTTTTGATCTGATTTATATTTGCATTAAACATAATCGTCACGCCTTTCTTTTGCATCTCTTTGGCCAGCATGGTGCGTAGATCGTGATCAAAACCGCGCAAGAACAGCGACCCACGATAGAGTAGCGTGGTATCAACGCCCAGGCCATTGAAAATACCGGCAAACTCAACAGCGATATAACCGCCGCCAACAATAATTATCTGCTCCGGCAGTGTATCCAGAAAGAAGGCTTCGTTTGATGAGATGCTGTATTCCTTGCCGGGAATATCTGGCACATGCGGCCAGCCACCCGTGGCTACTAGAATTTTATCAGCCGTTAATTGTTGACCACCAATGGCAACAGTATGGTCGTCTACCAACGTTGCTCGACCGTTTATTGTGGTAACGCCAGCCTCATCAAGGAGGTGCTTATAGACACCATTGAGCCGCTTAATCTCGGCGTTCTTGTTTTTAATCAGCCTGGACCAATCAAATATTGTGTGATCAATCTCCCAGCCGAAACCCTTAGCATTGCGTATTTCTGCGGCGACATGCGAGGCATAAACAAATAGTTTCTTGGGCACGCAACCCACGTTGACACAGGTGCCGCCCAGATAACGATCTTCAGCAATGCCGACACGCGCCCCATAGGTAGCAGACAGGCGCGCTGCACGAACGCCACCAGAGCCTGCGCCGATGACAAATAGATCATAATCATAATTACTCATGTTACCCACTCATGTTACCGTGTACTCATTATGCTTGAGGAAGACTAACGTAAATTATCCAACTTCTGTAGTTAAATAAAAACCGTTCAATATTGGGACAGTACCATAAGCTGAGACCTTTGCACTAAAACGATACTTGTTTGTTACAGTAAGGTTCCACTCCGTTAAGATTATTTTTCATCCCGACCTTGCCCAACCATACCCGACTCAGACCAACCAGAACCAACCATACTTGACTCCGCCCGACTCGGACCAACCCAGCCCGACCCGACTCGACTTGACTCGACCCGACCCGGACCAACCCGACCACGCGCAAGTATCATTTTGATCAGGTGCGGGATCACTCACTGTGGCTGAAGGTTGAACCATTGTTATCGTAACATCCAGTTGTGATATTTTTGTACTAGCGATAACAATCCTTGTGGCGCATGGGCTTTTTTCCATACACCCGCCGCAAACTTGTTAGCCTCGGAGAGTGTGGGGTAACTATGTATCGTGTCCAGTATCTTGTTCATGCCGAAGTTGTGTTTCATGGCGCTGATATATTCGGTGATCAATTCGCCCGCATGGTCGGCCACAATCGTAACACCCAGAATCTTGTCTTTACCTGGCACAGTTAATACCTTGACTATGCCATAGTCTTCACCTTCAGTAATGGCGCGGTCTAGATCCTCAATGTCATAAGACGTTACCTCATACGGGATACCTTTTTCTTTTGCCTCTTGTTCATTCAATCCGACACGCGCGACTTCGGGATCAGTAAAGGTTGTCCAAGGGATGACCGAGTAATCTACCTTGAATGATTTGAATTTGCCAAACAGCGCGTTGATCGTGGCATACCAGGCTTGATGTGCGGCGGTGTGCGTGAATTGATAAGGGCCAACCACATCACCACAGGCGTATATACTCGGCACGGAGGTTTGTAATTTTTCATTTACATAGAGGGTCTTGTTCGGATTCAATTTAACACCTAGCGCTTCCAGTCCAAAACCATCCGTGTTCGCCACACGACCGACTGCAATCAATATCTCATCAAACGCTATGGTCACAGTTTTATTATTGTGTTCGCAAACAAGTTGTTTCTGATTATCTTGTAAAAGCACTTCTTGCGCTTTGTGGTTGGTGCGGATATCAACACCTTCATCTCGCAATCGTTTTGTAATCAACGTAGCGATGTCTTCATCTTCTTTCATCATGATTCGGGGCAACATTTCAATTTGCGTGACCTTGCTACCTAAACGGGCAAAGGCCTGTGTCAATTCACACCCGATAGCACCACCGCCAAGCACAATCAGACGCTCAGGTAATGTACGCAGATGCCATATATTATCCGAGGTGAGGTAGTTTATCTGCGCAATGCCTTTGAGCTGTGGTACCAATGGTCGTGCGCCAGTCGCTATAATAATATTACGTGTCGTGAGCGTGTTGCCATTAATCGCTACCGTCGAGGGCGATGTGATTTTTGCTGTGCCAGCAAGACATTCCACACCCATATTTGTAAAACGCTCTACGGAATCATGGGGTGCTATTTTAGTAATGATGGACTGCACACGCGCCATAACGGCAGCAAAGTCTACATTCGATTCAGGGACGT
This sequence comes from uncultured Gammaproteobacteria bacterium, assembly GCA_951812995.1. GTDB lineage: Bacteria > Pseudomonadota > Gammaproteobacteria > Eutrophobiales > Eutrophobiaceae > UBA7359. Next base: position 129,831 of record CATOTD010000004.1, read on the forward strand.
TGATCCCGAACTCTTCAGCTCGTTTTATGAGTGATGCAAGTTTGGCCGATTTAATGAATGCCTTGGAAGGCACGCAGCCAGTATGCAGACAATCCCCGCCCATTTTGTACTTTTCTATCAGGCTGACGTTGGCCTTGACCGCCGCCGCAATCAAAGCTGCGACAAGACCGGCCGAGCCGCCACCAATAACGATTAGGTTACGGTCGAATTGCGCAGGTTTGTCAGACATCATTTGCTGTTGCCGCCAGCGCATTGCGCTTCTTTTCGATATAAGCCAATGTTTTTTTTGCCACGAATGGGAACAGACCCAATAGCGCAAAAGAAAGCATTAATGCGGGTGATAAAACATCGTCAAGTGATTCAATACGTGCGAGTTGTGTGCCGGCATTTACAAAAATAATGGTTGGAATCAACATCGCTATTTGACTCACCAAGGCAAAGTTAAGCGTTTTGATCGGCGTTAAAGCCATCAAGATATTAACCATAAAAAATGGAAAAATCGGGACTATGCGTATAGTGAAAAGATATAAATGTCCTTCTTTCTTTATGCCACGGTTGATCGGGGCTAAATATTTTCCAAAATGCGTCTGTACATAATCATGTAAAAGGTAGCGTGTCATAAGAAAGGCGATTGTTGCGCCAAAGACCGAACCAAACGAGACCAGTATCGTGCCCCAGATAATGCCAAAAACAGCACCACCGGCCAGGGTCAGGATGGCCGCACCCGGCAGAGAAAAACCGGTGACGAGAATATAACTGATGAAGAAAATCAGACTGGTGCGTAACGGGTGCAAGATATAGTAACTATCAACGGTTGCTTGCGTCGATTTTATGAAGGCAAGGCTCAGGTATTGATCAAGATTCAGCATGAAAAATAATGTAACGGCTGTGATGAATAGCGCGATGAGTGCGGTTTTTTTTGTATTCATGGCATGGCTTAGCGTGTAGAAATCAAGCGGCCCAATGTTCGTAAAATAGGCAGAATATAATGTAAAAGCGTTGTCGGGTGGTCAAGTCCGCTACGGTAGTTTTTGTGCTAAATGCCGCCCGTGTTTTAGTATGTCATTGTCTTTGCACATCGTCTTGCCTTGGTTTTGTGGTGATTGTGCCAAGCCAGAAACAGATTGCAAGCAGTTAAGTAGCAGTCATTATCAATCGGTATTATTCAGGCGCGCTAGGATCTGATTGGATATTTCTTGAGACTGTGATAGTTCATCTTCGGTAAGTTCTTTTTCCAGCATATCGCGGCGGCGAACATCCAGTGCATTACCCTGGCTAGCAACAATGCTATACCAAGCCAGGGCTTTTATTTTATCTTGCTGAATGCCGTTATCATCATCCAGATACAGTAGTGCTAAATTTCTTTGTGCATTGGTATGGCCTTGTTCAGCCGCTTTGCGATACCACTTGGCAGCTTGCTGTTGATCCTGTTGTATGCCTTCGCCATAGGCAAGGGCAACCCCTACCTTGTATTGCGCCGGGGCATAACCTTTTTCAGCCGCATCGTAAAATAGCTTAAACGCATTTTGATCGTTTTGTGGTACACCATCACCAAAAGCATACGCCAGTCCTTGCTCATAGTCAGTTTTACCCGTTGTGTCAGTGACGGCTTCTACTGCGGTTTCTTGCATAGCCATTGTATCAGTAGCGAGACTTGTAACTTGTCTATTCCCTATAGTGTTCGTCTCTATTTCCAACGGTTGTGTTGATGCCATGACTTTTCGTAAATTTGCAAGATTATGCTGTGCTGATACATGACCCTGATCGGCGGCCAGTGCGTACCAATGGGCCGCCTGTTCATCATCTTGTGTCATGCCTTCACCCATTAAGAACATATTTGCCAGGCTATATTGGGCATCAATATTGCCTTGTTGTGCCGCCCGTCTATACCAAAGGGCAGACTGCACATAATCTTTTTTTACACCGTCTCCAGTATAATAAAGTGTCGCTAAGGCATATTGCGCATCCTTATCACCTTGCGTTGCAAGTGGGCGAATCCTTGCAAGTTCAATCTTTTCTACTGTATCGACAAGACTATCTGCAACAGCCGATCCGTCCATGTTGTCCACATCACGATCATCTGTGATCTCATCAAGCGCCGATTCTGCTGCCATGTTTTGGGATGGCACAACTGCGTTGTCAAGCGGGTCGATAATGTCTTTTTCTTTTAATGCGGAAGCATCATTCTCATTTTCGTTAAAAAGATCATAGAAAAAAGAAGCCTGTTCAGCCGTTTTTTTTGAAACTTGAGTTGTATCAAGGGAAATTATTTCAGGCAATTCTTCAATGTCGGCCATTAACTCATTTGCGGCAGGTTCTGTGCTGACGGCAGGCTCAGGATATGATTGTAACGAATCTGGTGCGGGGGTTTCACCAGCGGCATGACTTTGAGCATGTGTAGTCTCGGTTGAACTGTATTCGGTGGGTGTCGCTTCTGCATTGACTGCCTGTGTTTCAGGGTTGTCTTGAGCAACAGGGTTATCTTGGGGAAACTGGGCTTGTTGATTCAATGCTTCGAGTTTTTTCAGGTTATGCAGATTATTTGTTGCCGCAACATGTCCCTGCTGGCTTGCAAGTGTGTACCATTTAGCCGCAGATTGATTGTCTTGTGCTACATGTTCGCCCAATAGATACATATTACCAATGCTGTATTGCGCATCAGCATGGCCCTGGTCGGCCGCTTTTTTATACCATGCAAAAGCACTCTCAATATCTAATTCAACACCTTTGCCGACATAATAAAGTGAGCCAAGATGTGCTTGTGCGTCACTATCACCCGCTTCTGCTAATGGCTGGAATTGTTCTACGGCCGCATCATAATCACTAGCAGACAATGCCCGCCGACCAGCCGCAATACTGTATTTTGATAAATCAACCATAGCGGCTTGTGTTAGATCAACTTCATCAGTAATCGGGGTTGGCTCACAACGACCAACTGGACAGGCAGTGCTTAGGGGAAATGGTATTGGTACGTCATCAGTAACCAGGGTTGGCTCTTCAGCCTTGGCAATCAATATTGCATCATCTGCCGTGACCGATGTTTTTTCTGTTGCTGATGTAGTTTCAGTATTTTTATCTTTACCAGAAAAGATATTACCAATGGCAGCAAAAAAACCGCCAGAAGACGATTCAGCTTCTGTTGGCACCTCTTCAGTAGTGGTGGTTTGCAGGGCTGGATCTGTTGTAGGCGTATAGGTATCTATAAATGTTGTTGCAACCGACTCTGTTGTTTTTCCGCTATCTTGGTTTATTTGCCGAGCGGTAATATTTTCAGGCTGTTCAGGCCCAGGCTCAGGCATTGTCTCCGTAATATTGTTTTCTGCGACACTTTCGATCAGGGGCGCTTCTACTTTTTCTATTACGCCATCTGCGGTTGGCTCTGCAGTCTCTATGATGTCTTCTTTTGCTGGCTCTGGCACAGATGCAACAGCCGACTGAGGTGTATCCATTTGTGTGCTGTCTAGCGTCAATAAGTCGTTTTTATCAACACTGAACAGAGGCTTCTTTGCAGATATATCCGTACTTGACATTTGATCCGTGGTGTCTGTTTTAGATGTCGGCGATTCGCTGGCAAGTAGATTGTCTTCTGCAACACCTGTAATGGCTGGTGTTGTCTCAGGGGCTGGTGTTGTTTCAGGGGCCAGTGTTGTCTCAGGAGATGTTGTCGTCGTTATCGGTGTGCTTGACTCCACAGGGTAGGTTTCAGGCTTTGCTTGAATAGTGCGGGTCGGAACATCAGCACCTGCAGAACGTTCGATACTGGCAAGTGCATTTTGTGCAACCGTGTAACCTTGATTCGCAGATTGTCTGAACCAACGTTTCGCCTCGGCATAGTTTTGTTCTAGGCCTTTGCCTGATCGGTACATAGTGCCAAGATTGTATTGTGCTGTGACATCGCCGCGATCCGCTGCCAGGCGATACCAGCGCGCCGCTTCGGCATAGTTTTGTTCTACGCCTTCGCCTGTGTGGTACATACTGCCTACCTGAACCTGTGCCTGTACATAGCCCTGATCAGCCGCTTTTGTGAACCAATATACGGCTTCTTTTTGATCTTGTGACACACCTTCGCCGTAGGCATAAGAGATACCCAGGCTGTATTGCGCAACGATATGTCCCTGTTCACCTGCGCGGCGATACCAGATTGCAGCTTCGGTTAAATCTCGTTCAACACCTTCGCCGAAGGCGTGCGATACAGCCAGGTTATATTGGGCATCGCGGTTGCCTTGCGTTGCCGCCTTGCGATACCAGACAACGGCTTGTGTATAGTCTTGCGGAACACCTTCTCCTGCATAGTACATATACCCCAGGTTTGCCTGAGCCTTGTCATCGCCCTTTTCAGCCAATTTAGTAAATTCGGCGACAGCGGCTTCATAATCACCACGGGACAATGCCTGACTGGCACTGTAAAGATCAGCACTAGCATTGTTTATAGATAAGAGAGAAAGTAGGGCGACCGCCAGAAAACGAAACATTAATCTGCTCCTCCAAGTGTTTCTCCACGATTGCACGCGGTGATTTTCGTCAGTATTTGTTCCAATTTTGAATCTGTGGGTGAAGGTATTATATTCACATAAGTTATAGCATTGTAGTGCAAAAACCATCTGAAAAAAACTATGTTAGGCGTAATTTACCCTGTCAGCCGGAATAGACGGCTCATCTTTAAGATGATGATTGCATTGAATGCCCATCAAAACCATTCTCATAGATATCAACAATATGATTCATAATAAAAATATCGACATCAGTAAAGAAAAACCAACACATGATTTGGGATATGTGGGTTTATATGAACAGTGCCATCGTCGTTGCAAAATAGAGCGTGCCGATATACGATTATCGGATACCTAAAAGGCGATTTTAGCTTAAGTCAGGATGGCGTATTTTTCATAGATGTTTCAAAACCTAAAATGGTCATAAATAATACTAAATTCGATTAAGCTGAAATCATGTAACTCAAATTTAACTAGAAGGAGCATATAAATGGCACATCGAAATATGTCAGAAATGACACGTATAGCTTTTCATAAAAATGAACTCGTTGTTGAACCAACAATATTTAATGCAGCAACACAAATATTAACAGCCTTAATCGCCGCGGATAAATTGAATGCAAATAATCAAAAAGCGGTTATTCAAAAATCGATAGAACTGGCTCTGGATCTGGCAATAGAAACTGACAAGGAAATGCAACTAGATGGCCACACAAAATTTAATGAGTTCTAGATATTAACTGCTAAAAAGTTAATTGACTTTGTTAGTTTTTATTTAAAAAATTCTGATCGCCTCGATCATTTTTTCATGTCTCTTTTTTAGTACATTATGCAGACACAAACCAGGCCAGTTTTTCGTGTAACGACACGACCTCGCCAATGATTATCATGCTCGGAGATTTAATCCCATGTTGTGTGGAGATGTTGGGTAATCCTTTTACTGTGCTTGTATAAACACGTTGTCCGTTGGTTGTGCCTTGCTGCACAATCGCCGCGGGCGTAATCTCCGCCAAGCCATGTTTTATCAACTCTTTACTTAAAACATCAATACCATGCGTTCCCATATAAACTGCCAGCGTTTGTTGCGGTTGTACTAATGCAGGCCAATTCAGACTCATCTTCCCGTCTTTCAAGTGGCCGGTAACAAACAAACATGATTGGGCATAATCGCGGTGCGTTAATGGGATCCCCGCGTAGGAAGCACAACCGCTGGCCGCAGTAATGCCGGGGACAATCTGAAATGGGATATTATTCTCGGCAAGCAGATCAATCTCTTCTCCACCTCGTCCAAAGATAAATGGATCGCCTCCCTTAAGCCGTAATACTCGTTTTCCTTGTTTTGCAAGATCAACTAATAACTGGTTAATCTCGCCTTGCGGTAGCGTATGCTCATCCCGTTTTTTTCCTACATAAATGCGTTCTGCCTCTTTACGCACCAATTCCACAATATCGGGGGCGATCAACCTATCATAGAGCACAACGTCCGCTTGCTGCATCAAACGTAGCGCCCTAAACGTCAATAGATCCGGATCACCCGGGCCGCCGCCAACCAGGTATACTTCTCCACAGGATTCCAAATACGGAGTCTCTTCAGATAATTGCTTTTCCAGCAGTTTCATTGCGCTTTGTCCCTGTCCTCCATAAAGCATCTCAGCAACCGGGCCTTGTAATATATGCTCCCAAAAACGACGTCGTTCTTTAATTTCAGGAAATTTTTTCTTGACTGTTGCTCTAAATTTTGAGATTAAATTTGCCAATTTACCATAATTGGCTGGAATCAAAGTTTCCAGACGCGCACGTAATAACCGCGCCAATATCGGCGATGCGCCACCTGTTGAAACGGCAATCATAACCGGACTGCGATCAATGACAGACGGCATAATAAAACTGCCAGCACCAGGGTTATCAACTACATTGACCAAGATCTGCTGCGACCGGGCATGTTGGGCGATCAAGGCGTTAAGCTCAGAATCGTCCGTGGCGGCAATGACTAAATACATTTCTGCCATACTGATCTGCGTATAGGGCTGCTCAAGATAGGTAATCTGCTTATCTCTAACCCGCTCATTTAACGCCGCATTGATCTTCGGTGCTATGACTGTAACCCTTGCGCCTGCATTCAATAATGGCTGGATTTTTCTACTCGCGATATTACCGCCACCTACGACTAGGCAAGGCCGATTTTGAAGATTTATAAAAATGGGAAAATTCGCCATAACCATCATTATTGATTATTTCCTGTAAAATGCTGAAATTATTTTTGCCCAACGCTTACATACAGCAAGCAACTGAAAGGATACGACTTGAGACCTCTGCACTAAGCCCAGTCCGACCCAGCCATGTCCGACTTGATCCAGCTCAACCCATGTCCAGCCCAACTTGACCACGCTCGACCCAGCTTGACCCGCGTCCGACTTGACTCAGCTTGACTCAGTTCAACCCGGTCCGGCCCAGCCACGCCCGAATTGACTCAGTTCAACCCGGTCCGACCCAGCCCGGCCCGACTTGACCCAGCTTGACTCAGCTCAACCCAACCCAACCCAACCCGATCCGACCCAGCACCAGGCAATAACGACCAGCAATCACCACAGTGGCTAAAGGTCGTTGTTAATGATTGCTTAACTCAGGCTTTAGGTAAGGTAACACCGGTTTGCCCCTGATACTTGCCGGCGCGATCTTTGTAGGATGTCTCACAAACTTCATCAGACTCAATAAAAATTACCTGTGCCACGCCCTCATGCGCATAGATTCTGGCCGGCAAGGTAGTCGTATTTGAAAACTCTAAAGTAACATGTCCCTCCCATTCTGGTTCAAGCGGCGTGACATTGACAATGATGCCGCAACGGGCATAAGTCGATTTACCCAAACAAATCGTTAATACATTTCGAGGAATACGAAAAAACTCCACTGTACTTGCCAGCACAAATGAATTCGGGGGAATAATACAGCTATCTGCTTTTATATCGACGAAACTTTTGCTATCAAAATTTTTCGGATCAACCGTAGCTGAATGGACATTGGTAAAAATTTTAAACTCATCCGCACAGCGCACATCATATCCATAACTGGACGTACCGTAGGATATTAATCGTTCTCCATCTTTGGTTTTTATCTGCTCTGATACGAAGGGTTCGATCATGCCATGTTGCTCCGCCATACGACGGATCCATTTGTCCGATTTTATACTCATTAGTTATTGTCGATAACGATCTTGGGAAATTTTGCGGTGTAATCCTTGGCCTGAAGTGCAAGTTTTGCGGCCACGCGTCGCGCAATATCACGATAATTCATCGAAATTTCCGCATCTGGCTCCATCACTACCATGGGCTTGCCATTATCAACACCTTCACGGATACGAATATCCAATGGTAATGAACCTAGCAGATCAACCCCATACTGTTTCGCCATTTGCGCACCACCACCACTACCGAAAATATGATCTTCATGTCCACATTGTGTACAAATATGCGTACTCATATTTTCAATAATTCCCAATACCGGCACGTTGACTTTTTCAAACATTTTCAATGCCTTTTTCGCATCCAGCAAGGCAATATCCTGTGGGGTTGTCACGATCACAGCACCGCTGACTGGAATTTTTTGACACAAAGTCAACTGAATATCGCCCGTGCCAGGTGGGAGATCAATAATCAGATAATCAATATCCCGCCAGTTGGTGTCGTTTAATAATTGTTCCAGTGCCCCTGTCACCATGGGCCCACGCCAGATCATCGGTGTGTCTTCCTCGATAAGGTAACCAATCGACATTGATTGCACGCCATAACTGACTTTAGGCTCTACCGTCTTGCCATCCGTTGTATCCGGTTTGCCTTTTAATCCCAGCATCCGCGGCTGGCTTGGACCATAGATGTCGGCATCCAAAATACCGACCCTGGCACCTTCGGCCTGTAACGCCAGTGCCAGGCTAATTGATGTTGTCGATTTACCCACACCACCCTTGCCGGAAGCGACAGCTATCGTATTTTTAACATTGGGTAATAACTGCACACCTTGTTGTACGGCACGTGAAACAATCTTGCTGGTGATGCAGACCTTGGCATCAGACAGGCCTTGTTGGGCAAGTGCTGCGGTTATTTTGTCTGTCAAGGTCTGCTGACATCCAGCGGCTGGATAACTCTGCTGTATCGTAATGGAGACAGCACCCTCGTTAATAGTGATGTCTTTGACAAACTTGGCGCTGACAAGATCCTGCTGCATATAGGGATCTTGTATCCCGGCAAGTATTGATTCTATCTGTTCGTGACTGATGGTCGACATTGATTTACAACCTAAGCTATGGATCGGACACGTATTCTACAATATTTATCAGCCTCACTTCACGCTACGATTGAATAATGCTACTTTAGCGTCCCAAACCTCTTTAACCTTATCTAAAACAATGCAAGAAAAACAGCGGCAAATCCTGATTACCAGTGCCCTCCCCTATGCCAATGGCGCCATTCACATCGGTCATCTAGTCGAATATATCCAAACGGATATCTGGGTTCGCTTCCAGAAGATGCAAGGCCACATTTGCTATTATGTGTGTGCCGATGATGCCCATGGCACCCCCATCATGTTACGCGCACAACAAGACGGCATTACACCAGAGGCATTGATTGAACGCATTGCTGCTGAACACCAGGCAGATTTCAAAGCATTTTCAGTCGCATTTGATAATTTTTACAGCACCCATTCTGACGAAAATCGGATGCTCACCAACACCATCTATACAACGCTCGACAAAAAGGGACACATTAACAAACGCACTATTAAACAAGCCTATGATCCTGAAAAAAAAATGTTCTTGCCCGATCGCTTTATTCGCGGCGAATGTCCTGAGTGCGGTAGTGCTGATCAGTATGGTGATAGTTGTGAATCCTGTGGTGCTACCTATAGCCCGACTGATTTAAAAAATCCCGTGTCTGCTGTTTCAGGCGCAACACCCATAGAAAAAGAATCAGAACATTATTTCTTCAAGCTCGGCGATTTTGCAGACATGCTACGCAAATGGATCCGCGCTGGACACTTGCAAGCAGAAGTCGCAAACAAGCTCAACGAGTGGTTTGAAGCCGGTTTACAGGAATGGGATATCTCTCGTGATGCGCCTTATTTTGGTTTTGAAATCCCGCATGCGCCGGGTAAGTATTTTTATGTCTGGTTAGATGCGCCAGTGGGTTATCTTGCCAGCTTTCAAAATTTGTGCGACAAGACACAGCTTGATTTTGATACATGGTGCAAGGCTGGAAGTAATACTGAAATGTACCATTTCATCGGCAAGGATATTATCTATTTCCATGCACTGTTCTGGCCGGCAATACTCGAAGGCAGTGGTTTTAGAACACCGACGGCCATCTTCGCGCATGGCTTTTTGACTGTTAATGGACAAAAAATGTCCAAGTCTCGCGGCACCTTCATTACCGCACGCACTTATTTGAATCATTTGGATCCGGAATATCTACGCTATTACTTTGCTGTTAAATCAGGTTCGGGGATTGATGATATCGATCTCAATCTGGAAGATTTTCAAGCACGTGTGAATGCAGATTTGGTGGGCAAGGTGATTAATATTGCCAGCCGTTGTGCGGGATTCATCAAGAAAAGATTTGCCGGGAAATTAGCCGCCACTATTCATGATGAAACGCTTTTGAAAACAATGGTGGATTCCAATAATGCGATTGCAAAGGCCTATGCGGCCAGAGAATATGCCAAAGCCATGCGTGAAATCACAACGCTGGCAGACAAAGTCAATCAATACATTGATGATCAAAAACCATGGATAATCGCGAAACAAGATGGCCGAGACGATGAACTGCAAGCAGTCTGTACAATGGGCATCAATGGCTTTCGCTTGCTCGTACTTTACTTAAAACCCGTCTTACCGGTACTCGCTGTCAAGACAGAAAACTTTCTGAATATCGCACCAATGCAATGGCAAGATGTCGCTGATACATTAACTGAACACACAATAAACGCATTCAAACCCTTGCTGACGCGCGTTGAAAAAAAACACATAACGGCCATGATCGAAAATAGCAAAGAAGATTTAAATGCGCATGGGTCGGCACAGGTCGCCGCAACAACCCCATTAGCAGATAAACCGATTGCCGATACAATATCGATTGAAGACTTCATGAAACTTGATCTGCGCATTGCCAAAATAATAAAAGCGGAGACGGTCGAAGGCGCTGATAAATTATTACAGCTAACGTTGGATATCGGCGGGGAATCACGCAAGGTCTTTGCGGGTATTAAAGCGGCTTATTCAGCAGCGGAATTGGAAGGTAAACTGACCGTCATGGTCGCTAATCTGGCACCTAGAAAAATGCGTTTCGGGTTATCTGAAGGCATGATACTAGTAGCAGGAGCAGGTGGTAGGGAACTGTTTATTCTGAGTCCAGATCAAGGTGCTGAACCCGGCATGCGGGTAAAATAAGGCATCACAAAACGTTTTGTGATGCCCTTAAGAGATAGTCCCAAAAACTGTGTAACTACTTATCATTGATTATTACCCCGAAGGGGCTGAGGATAAGCACATGCAACCCGAAGCAATCAAGTCACTGGCACGTGAAACTGAAAGGGGCATCAAAACCGAAGAAGACCTGTATACGTTCCGTCAGGCATTGACCAGGGTAACCATTGAGGCAGCACTGAATGCCGAGCTTGATGAACACCTTGGCTATGCCAGACATGAGTAGGCAGGAAAATCCAATAGCCGCAATGGTCGCAGTCATAAAATGCTACGCACTGAAGAGGGCGCATTCGAGCTGGAAACACCCCGCGACAGAAAGGGTAGCTTGGTGCCAGCACTGGTCAAGCAGCACCCATCTCGCTACACCGGTATGGATGACAAGATTCTCAGTCTCTATGCCAAAGGCAATACCACCTGTGACATTGTCGCGCTGTTTCAGGAAATGTAGGGCGTGGCGGTCTCAACCAGTCTGCTCTCGCGCGTGACAGCAAAGGTGGTTGCGTGGCAATCGGCCACTGGTGCTGATATACCCCAGCGCATACCTTGACTGCATAGTCGTTAAAATCCGCCAGGACAAGAAAGTCATCAACAAGGCTGTCTTATTTGGCACTGGGCGTGAACCTGGACGGGCACAAAGTGCTTTTAGGGCTGTGGCTGTCAGAGCACGAAGGTGCCAAGTTCTGGCTCAATGTCTTGACCGAACTCCATAACCGCGGTGTACGAGACATCCTGATTGCCTGTGTTGACGGGCTCAAGAGTTTTCCTGATCTCATCAATACCGTCTACCCGCAAACCCGCATCTGGCGTTGCATTGTACATAGGATCAGGCACGCGATGCAGTATGTTACCTGGAAGGACTATAAGGCGGTTGCAGCCGACTTGTAGCAAATCTACCAGTCAGCTACGGAGGCGGAAGCACTGTTGGTGCTTGATGTCTTTGGTGACGAATGGGATGCCAAATACCCTAAGACCAGCCGTTCCTGGCAGAGTCATTGGCAGAACCTCAACACCCTGTTTGATTACCCGCAGGACTTGCGCAAGGCAATCTATACCACCAACGCCATTGCATCGAGTTATAACCGAATCTGGTGTCTGAATAGGTTGAAGTATGCGGCGTGCCTTGCTGGAATCGGTTTTGTCTAGCAATCGAAGGGAATTATATACTTGACTCCAATAAATAACCCATATAATCTAACATAAAAATGCAATAAAAAGGAGGGTCATCAATGAAAGACAATACCATATCCACATTTGAGTTATTTCGCCAGTTTCCGGATGCTGAAGCCGCTAGATTGTATTTTGAGGGACAACGCTGGAGAGATTACATATCCTGTCCTCATTGTGGGGAATTTAAGCGTATTACCCCGCGCAAAGGAAAGCGGACAGGATATTACTTATGCCGGGACTGTAAGAGTGAGTTTACGGTGAGAACCGGCACTATCTTTGAACGTTCTCATGTTCCACTACATAAATGGCTATATGCGATTTACTTAACTGTCACCTCGCGCAAGGGCATATCCAGCTTGCAGTTATCTAAACAAATCGGAGTAACTCAAAAGACCGCCTGGTTTATGCAGGCCCGCATTCGTGAATCCTGTAACGATAATACAGATAATTTACTTTCTGGCATTGTTGAGATTGATGAGACCTATATCGGTGGGAAGGAACATAACAAACACAAACACAAGAAAGTCCGCGCAGGCCGTGGCGTAGCTGGCAAGCAGGTAGTGGTCGGAATGCGTGAGCGCGGTGGCCGCACAAGGGCTAAGCCTATCCCATCAACTGATATACCGACCCTGCACAAAGAGATTGGCTGTTCAGTGGAATATGGTGCCACCATTTACACAGATGAACACAGGTCATATCAGCATTTACAGTCTGCTTATCAGCATGGTACGGTAACCCATAGTGCGGGAGAATATGTGGGTTCAAACAACATTCATACCAATAGCATTGAAAGTGTCTGGGCTTTACTCAAACGCGGTCTGTATGGGGTATGGCCTCATGCCAGCACTAAACACTTACATCGCTATGTGAACGAAGTGACTTTTAGACTGAATAACGGACCATGTAAGTTACCAACCAATCAACGTATAGAATCACTTATAAGCAACGCGATAGGTAAACGGATTACCTATCGCGAGGTGCTAGCATGAGCAAAGCAATGGAAATAGAATGCGGATATACAGGACGATAATGAGAGAAGGTTACATCAAAGACTATATAAGTGGTGAAGAAGTAAAAGCTACGCCAGAAGAAGTAGAAGCAGTACAAGTCTTTTCCGAAACACTTGTCGAAGATTACGGATACCCCAAAGAACAATTACAAACACGACCACAGTGGCGTGTAAAAGTAAGGCCATCTGATACCAAAAAAGAGTATCCGCTTGATATTGCAGTATTCAACAAAGATAAAAAACCGATAAAAACCTTTTTATTGTCGTTGCGTGCAAACGAAAGACAAGAAAAGATGGTTTAACCCAAAATGGAGTGCAATTGAAAAATTGCATAAGGTAACAGGTGAGCATGGTGAGCTTGTTACTTGAAAAAACTAACAAATCATTGTGTTTGTATTTTGTAGTGAAGTTGGATTCAAGTATATAATTTCCCAATCGAAAGTAACAAGAGGAGCACGCCACACATGGCAAACAATACTGTGATTGATCTGGGTACACCAGAGGGAATTGATCCACTGACAGAGTTACTCAGATCTGGTGCGAGACAGTTAATCACCGAAGCTGTCCAGGCAAAGCCAGATGAGTTGATGAGGCAGTATGATGATCAAAAAACAACTGACGGACGACAGCGCGTTGTCCGTAGCGGTCATCATCCAGAACGAGAGATCATCACCGGGGTTGGCAAGGTCAGCGTCGAGGTGCCCAATATCCGTAGCCGTGAGGGTGAGTCGGCGAGCTTTCAATCTTTGCTTGTACCGCCCTACATCCGGCGCACAGCGACCCTGGATGCGGCGATTCCCTGGCTTTATTTGAAAGGTGTTTCGAGTGGTCAGATGCAAAGTGCACTGGAAGCGATTGTCGGACTGGAGGCTAAAGGGCTGTCGGCCAATGTCGTGGGTTGTTTGAAACGGCAATGGGAAGCTACATACAAGCAATGGTGTACACGTTCCGTGTCTGATGAATGGGTCTATATCTGGGCTGATGGCATCTACAGTGGTCTTCGAGGTGACGATGGTTGATTGTGTTGCCTGGTCATCATCGGCGTGAACAGTCGCGGTCAGAAGCATTTTATGTCGATTGAATAGGGTGTCAGGGAATCGAAACAGCGCTGGCGAGCAGTGTTGTTGTCGTTGCAACAAAGAGGCTTGGGTCAGCCCCGAAGCTAGCCATTGGCGATGGTGCTTTAGGTTTTTGGTAGTGTCAATAATCTTTCGCACTTTCTGATTTGGCTTTCCCTTAAATCTGGTTGTTACGCGATCTGAAAGTCCTTTTCCTTATCCATCTCTTGGAGCAAATCCATGTTCAGATATTTTCGCGTTCCCCACTTGCTCCCCGCGATGTGTCTTAGCCTTACCGCACACAACATCAACGCCGAGTTGCCTTCCGGGAATGCTCCCACTACTCGTGTTCGCCGCCTGATTTCTCGGATGATCCTCTCCAAAGGATTGTTAGTCCGAATGCAAATCCAGTGCTCTGCTGGAAACCGATAATACGTCAGGGTCTCTGCCACGCACTGGCCCAGCCAATCCGCTGCACTCGATAACTTCATGTCCCTGAGCTTCTTCTCGACCTCCGTGGCCTTATGCCTGGCAGATTCCAGATATTCAGATGCATGGACAGCCCTCAACATGCGAGAGACTTCTTTGACACGACCACGAGGCACATGACTGAAGACGTTGCGGTAGAAGTGCACAATACAACGCTGCCAGCCAGCATCAGGGTAGAAGTCACCGATCGACTCCTTGCGCCCAAGACAGGCATCACTGAGCACCAACCTGATGCCCTTGAGACCGCGTGCCTTTAAATGACGCAGGAATCCTGACCATCCCACCTTATCCTCCTTAGTACCTTCAACAATCCCTGGAATGCGGCGGTAGCCATCGTCCCCAACACCTATGGCGACTAGAACAGAAACGTTCTTCACTGCACCGCCCCAACTGCGTTTGAGCACAACACCGTCCAGGTATACATAAGGGAAATCACCCTCTATGGGGCGATTACGCCACTCTTCAATCTGCCCATAGATACGCTGGTTGAGCTTTGAAATAGTCCCTAAGCTGACACGGGTACCCCACAATGCTGCGGTAATGTCTTCTACACGTTGTACTGAAACACCTGCCAGATACATCTCGATCAGCGCCTCTTCGACAGACGCTACACGGTGCCGATAGCCCTCTATGATGGCCATCTCAAAGGTCTGCTTGCGTAGCTTCGGCATCTTTAACTCAAGCTCTCCAGCCCTTGTGTGGCACTTCCTGGTGTAGCTACCAGACCGGTCGTCTTTGCGCGTCTCAGTGCGTTCGTATCGATCAGCACCCACCAGCGCATCAGCCTCAACGTCCAGAATCTGGTTAAGGGTGTCTTCCACAGTATTCAGTACCACTTTGTTGAGATGGCCCTGCAGTTCCTGTTCATCAATAGGGACTACATTGTTCAAGTGCTTGTTTGTATCATCGCTCATGGCGACTCTTCTCCTGGTCAAATAAATGGTTATGTCACTTTTTATTTAACCAGCTGGAAGCCTCTAAAAACCGTGCATTTTGTGGCACGATCTGATTTACTTGATGTGGGAGGATTTTGTTTATGCACGCACCTGGATTGTTTGATTTGACGGATCATTTGGCGCGGCTTTCGGCGATGGGAGATCCGCTTGAGGTTTTGGAGAGGCACGTTGATTTCGAAGTGCTCCGTCCCGTTTTGGTGGCAGCGCTTGGCTATGGGGAACGTCCCAAAGGTGGTCGCCCGCCCTATGATGCCGTTGTGATGTTCAAGGTGCTGGTGTTGGCCTCGATGCACAATCTGAGCGATGAGCGGATGGAGTTTCTCATTCGTGACCGTTTCAGTTGGCTACGGTTCCTGGGATTTCAAATCGGGGAGCCGACACCTGATCAGAAGACGATCTGGCTTTTCAGAGAGAAGCTGACCCAGGCGGGTGTCTTCAAGGCCCTGTTTGAAGCTCAGCTGTGCGCGCGGGGATACAAACCGACCGGCGGTCAGATTGTGGATGCCACGTTGGTCTCTGCCCCGCGCCAGCGGATGACGAAAGCAGAGAAAGCGCGCGCCAAGGCAGGTGAGGCCGCATCTGACATCTGGCCCGATGATCTGTCCAAGGCAGCGCAGAAAGACACCGATGCGCGTTGGACGGACAAGTATTCAAAGGCCAAGACGACCAAGGAGGGCGAGGAGGATACTGGCCTTGTCGATATTTCGGTTCCGCACTTTGGGTACAAGAACCACGTGTCCATTGACCGCAAATGGCGCTTCATCCGGGGTGAGACTGGCACGAATGCGGCTCGCTACGCCGGGCATGAACTCTCCTCGGTTCTGGACGAGACAAACAGCTCGAAGGCGGTTTGGGCCGATACCGGGTACCGCTCGGCCAGGAATGAGGCTTGGCTGAAGGCGCAAGGGTACCGCTCACATATCCATCGCAAGAAGCCACGCGGCAAACCCATGGCCAGGCATATTCGCCGGGGCAACGCGACACGCTCCGCCATCCGCGCCTGTGTTCGGCTACGAGAAAGGGCCCATGGCTCTGACCATCCGCTCAATCGGCCAAACCCGTGCGAAGGCCCGCATGACCATGGCCAACCTGAGCTACAACTTCCGCCGTCTCATTTTCCACGAGCGACGACAGGCCACAGCCTGACTCTGTCCAAATTCGGAAATTGCCTGCTTATGTAGCCCAAAACGCCGCGCTTTTGCCTCAAATACCCCAACTCATGACCTCCATGCCCGCAATGCGGGTGAGACCGAGCGAAACTCGCTTCGTCCTCGTCCCAAAAACCAAGTTGTTCGAGGTTTCCAACTTCCATGAGCAATGACATTTTCGGTTCTCTGTTTAATCTTCAAGACTATCGTCTCAAACAGTTGGGTAATCCTCTGCCTGAACTGGAAAAGACGGTTGACTAGGGAGCTTTTCGGTCGTTGTTGAACAAGGTTCATGAGAAACAACGTAAGCGTCAGGCGGGCAACGCCCAACAGACGTAGTGATGATGTTCAAGGGACTGCTTGTGCAAAATCTGTATGGTCTTAGCGATGCTCAGTTGGAATACCAAATCGAAGACCGTTGCAGTTTTCAGCAGTTTCTGGGTCTTGCTAGGCAGCAACGAGTCGCTGATACCAAAACCTGCTGGGCATTCAAGCATCGGTTAGCGGCGCTGGGTCTGATGGCATCGTTGTTTGAGCAGTTGTCGTTGAACCAGGCGGCTTATATCACTCGCAAGGGTCAGATAGTTGCCTCCTCGATCATTCCGGCACTGTTGCCGCGTAAGCGTTGGAATGACAGCAATACCAGTAAAGATGTCTGGGCTGACAGTGCCTATCGGTCAGAGGAAAAAGCAGCGTTTCTCAAGGCGCAAGGCTAGCGCACGCGCTCCAAAGTTCGCAGTCGGGTCGAACCTGTGTTTGGAGCACAGCGCAATTTACACCGCAAAGCGGTTCCTTGCATTGGCATTACGCGCACAAACATGCATATCGGTTTGATGAATCTAAGGTACAACATGAGGCGTTTATGCTTTCTGGCACGGGTCAGTGCGTCTTGAAAACGAAGTAAAGCCGAGACAAGGGCTGTACGGAGACTACCGGCTTTTTGGATCAAATTGGTTATTTTTTAACCTCTCAAGCCAATAAACTGGAAAGTGATTGCATTAATAGAGGTTCCCTAAAGATTGCTGTCTGGTACTCAGAGATTGACGGGAAACAGGCCATGGGGACTGGTGCCCAAAAATGGCAAAATAGCGTAAAGACGCGCTATTTTTCAGTTAGAATGGTGTATCCTCAAGTTTTTAGCCGTGTCGGCTATGCTGATAAGATAACTGCCGTAATGCAAAGCGTTCAATTTTAGTATTTCAATAATGCTATTCTATGCTTACAATTAGTGCTCTAATTTATGAACCCTAAGCGTTTCTTGATAAGGAAAATCGTTAAATGACCGAACTTGTTGCTAAAAATGTACTAAAGGCGTTAGTACCAATAAACGCTCTTAATGCTAAAAATTTCCAAGAGTTGTCCAGTAAAACATTTATTGAGGATATACCTGCAGACAAAATCATCTTTGCAGCAGGAAACATTGACAGAAAATCTGTGTATCTGATTGATGGTGAAGTTGAAATTGCATCCGCTAGCGGTGCCCGCAAGATTGTTACTTCTGGTTCAGAAAAGGCCAGACATCCACTCGCCAATCAACAACCTAGAAAACATACCGCAACAGCCAAGGTTGATTCTAAAGTGATACGAATTGACCTTGACTTGCTTGATATTTTACTTACCTGGGATCAGATGTCAGGTGTTGAGGTTGATGAGATTCAGGCTGAAGAGAGTGGTGCGGAAGCAAATACGGACGACAATGACTGGATGACATATATTTTGCAGTCTAAAGCATTCGTACAATTACCGCCCGCGAATATACAAGCCTTGTTCATGCGTATGCAGGAAGTATCGTTTAAAAAGGGTAATGCCGTTATCAAACAAGGCGAAGAAGGTGATTTTTACTACATCATTAAGCAGGGTAAATGCAAGGTGACGCGTAGCTCAAAAATGGGCTCTGAATTAATATTAGCCACATTGGGAAAAGGAGATGCCTTTGGCGAAGAAGCACTACTTTCTGAAGCGAAGCGAAATGCCAATGTCACCATGACAACGGATGGCTCGTTAATGCGTTTATCAAAAGAAGACTTCCATATGCTGTTACAAGAGCCAATGTTAAATTGGGTCACCAATGCAGAAGCAGATGCCTTAGTCAAGAATGAAGGTGCAGTCTGGATTGATGTTAGATTCGAGAGTGAGCACAAGAATGCAAACATTGCAGGCAGTATTAATATCCCATTTTTTATGTTGCGGCTAAAAGCGCAAACTTTGGCTCCAGATAAAAAATATATTCTTTACTGCAATAGCGGTCGCCAAAGTTCAGTCGGCTCATTTTTATTGAGTGAACGTGGGATGAAGGCTTATTGTCTCAAGGGTGGAATGGTTGATCGATCAGAATCAAATGCTTGATATTATTACTGAATAAACACAGCAATGTTGGCCTCTGATGGTGTTAAATGGTATTAATATTGAACAATCAATGCCAAATTACGCCGTATTTGGCAATCCGATAAAACATAGTAAATCGCCACATATTCATGCGTTATTTGCCAGGCAAGCCGGTATTACACTTAAATATCAGGCTATAGAGGTTCCCTTAAAAAAGTTCGGTGAATATGTCGGTTTATTTTCATCTGCAGGTGGTCTCGGTTTAAATATTACCATCCCTTTTAAGGAAGAGGCCTGGTCGTTTTGCAGTGCTCTAACCGAACGTGCGCAATCATGCGGTTCGGTCAATACAATCTGGTTTGACACGCAATTCAAGCCACATGGAGATACAACGGATGGGCCGGGTTTAATGAACGATTTGATCATGAATCATCAGATTGATATAAAACATAAATCCGTATTGATTTTAGGTGCGGGGGGCACTGTAAAGGCAATTTTAGGGCCGTTGATCCAGCAACAACCGAGTCACATTATCATTGCCAATCGTACGGTTCGTCGCGCTGAAGCATTAGCTGATAAATTTTCGGCATCGGGCAATATTGCCGCAAGCCCTTATTCTGAATTATCGCACCAGGCATTCGATTTGATAATCAACGGCACATCCCTTAGTTTAAAGGGAAAATTCCCTGCTGTTCCTGAATCGATCATTAAGCGACATACCTGCTGTTATGATCTGATGTACTCCAACAAGCAGACGGTTTTCATGCAGTGGGCAGCCGCCCAGGGCGCACAGAGGGTGCTGGATGGTCTCGGGATGCTAGTTGAACAAGCCGCCGAATCATTCTTTATCTGGCATGGTATAAAACCAGATACACGTTCCGTAATAAAATCACTTAGAAAATAACCGCTTGGCTTACAGACCGTGAATGCTGTCTAGCAAATCAGGCAACCCGGTCACTAAATCAGGTATTAAGATAATGATAATCATGGTAACTATCTGCAAAAATACAAATGGCATTATGCCTTTGTAGATGTCCTGAATCCGAACTTCAGGAGGGGCTACGGCCTTTAAGTAAAATAAGGAGAATCCAAATGGCGGCGTAAGAAATGAGGTTTGCAAATTTATCGCAATTAATACAGTAAACCATAGCAGGTCAATATCAAATTGATTGGCTATTGGCGCAAGAATAGGAATAACGATAAAACAAATCTGTAAAAAATCGAGAAAGAAACCGAGGATAAATATTAATAACATACTAATACATAAAAAGCCCCACATCCCACCTGGTAGATCAGACATCACCTCTAACACCAGGCTGTCCCCACCCATGCCCCTGAAGACAAGGCCAAAAGCAGTCGCACCGATTAGTATCATGAACACCATGCTGGTTAGTTTTGTGGTTTGTTGCATAGCGTCTTTGAGGTTAACCAGAGTCAATTTTTTATGTATGGCGGCGAGCATAAGTGCACCGATTGCCCCCACAGCGGCTGATTCAGTCGGTGAGGCTATACCAAAGAATATAGAACCTAACACTGCAAGAATAAGTATCAGCGGTGGTAATAATGTAGCGAAGCTATCCATATAACTGAATTCGGATACGCTGATATCGGGTGCGGGTGCAGCGTCTGGTTTATACCATGAATAAATGATTATATACGCCGCAAATAACAGAACGAGCATGAAACCAGGTATGACCGCACCCATAAATAAACGCCCAACGGGCACGCCCATACCATCTCCCAACAGTATCAAGATGATGCTTGGCGGGATTATTTGCCCGAGTGTTCCAGAGGCGGCGATGGTGCCGGTCGCTAGTGGTGCTGAATAGTTGTGCCTAAGCATTGTAGGCAAGGCAATAATGCCCATTGTGACGACGGTTGCACCCACAACGCCCGTCGTTGCCGCCAACATGGCACCGACCATGACAATAGAGAGTGCCAGGCCGCCATTCAACCTCCCACAAAGTTTGCCCATTGTTTCTAACAATTCTTCAGCCAAGCCAGAGCGATCAAGTACCACACCCATAAAGACAAACAGTGGCACTGCTATCAAGGTGAAATTAGTCATGATCCCCCATATTCGCAGAGGCAGTAGGGTAAAGTGATCAAGGCCGAGGAAGAGACTACCAAAGACCAGTGCCACAGCACCCAAGGTAAAGGCGACGGGATAGCCCATTAATAACAAGACTATCAGCACAACAAACATGATAATGAGCCACACTGCCATCAGTCTATTGCCAGTGCTGTTGAGAGTTTTTTTAGCAGTTCGGAGATTCCCTGAATGATCAGTAAACAAAATCCTGCTGGTATTATCGCTTTGATTAACCAGCGCAAGGGCAGGCCGCCTGGATCGGGTGAGGTCTCGTTATGAATATAGGCTTGAGAGACAAACGGCCAAGCACTGACGATAATTAATAGACAAAAAGGAAGCAGGATAAATAGGGTGCCGAAGACATCAATCCATGCGCGCTGTTTATCTGATAAAAACTTACTTCTATAAAAGATATCAAGTCGGACGTGCTCATCCTGTTTTAGGGTATAGGCCGCGCCCAAGAGAAAAATGATAGAGAATAAATACCATTCCATCTCTTGTATCCCAATGGAACCGCTACGAAACAGGTAACGCATGGATACGTCATAGCCAACCAGCAACACTAATATAATGACCAGCCAGGAAATACATTTACCCGTGTATTCGGTAAAGGCATCAATTTTCGCACTGAGTATTTTTAATTTTGCGATGGATTTCAATGTTATTATTATTTTCAAAGAGAGATGCTCGCAAAGTATAAACTATCGTGGCTAAAAAGGAGATACGCTAGCGCATACTTGTATGGTATTCAGTGATAGCAGTGGCGTAGTAAAATAACTTGAAATATTTGGGAATTATATACTTTACTCCAATAGATAACCCATATAATCTAACATAAAAATGCAATAAAACGGAGGGGCATCAATGAAAGACAATACCATATCCACATTTGAGTTATTTCGCCAGTTTCCGGATGCTGAAGCCGCTAGATTGTATTTTGAGGGACAACGCTGGAGAGATTACATATCCTGTCCTCATTGTGGGGAATTTAAGCGTATTACCCCGCGCAAAGGAAAGCGGACAGGATATTACTTATGCCGGGACTGTAAGAGTGAGTTTACGGTGAGAACCGGCACTATCTTTGAACGTTCTCATGTTCCACTACATAAATGGCTATATGCTATTTACTTAACTGTCACCTCGCGCAAGGGCATATCTAGCTTGCAGTTATCTAAACAAATCGGAGTAACTCAAAAGACCGCCTGGTTTATGCAGGCCCGCATTCGTGAAACCTGTAACGATAATACAGATAATTTACTTTCTGGCATTGTTGAGATTGATGAGACCTATATCGGTGGGAAGGAACATAACAAACACAAACACAAGAAAGTCCGCGCAGGCCGTGGCGTAGCTGGCAAGCAGGTAGTGGTCGGAATGCGTGAGCGCGGTGGCCGCACAAGGGCTAAGCCTATCCCATCAACTGATATACCGACCCTGCACAAAGAGATTGGCTGTTCAGTGGAATATGGGGCCACCATTTACACAGATGAACACAGGTCATATCAGCATTTACAGTCTGCTTATCAGCATGGTACGGTAACCCATAGTGCGGGAGAATATGTGGGTTCAAACAACATTCATACCAATAGCATTGAAAGTGTCTGGGCTTTACTCAAACGCGGTCTGTATGGGGTATGGCATCATGCCAGCACTAAACACTTACATCGCTATGTGAACGAAGTGACTTTTAGACTGAATAACGGACCATGTAAGTTACCAACCAATCAACGTATAGAATCACTTATAAGCAACGCGATAGGTAAACGGATTACCTATCGCGAGGTGCTAGCATGAGCAAAGCAATGGAAATAGAATGCGGATATACAGGACGATAATGAGAGCAGGTTACATCAAAGACTATATAAGTGGTGAAGAAGTAAAAGCTACGCCAGAAGAAGTAGAAGCAGTACAAGTCTTTTCCGAAACACTTGTCGAAGATTACGGATACCCCAAAGAACAATTACAAACACGACCACAGTGGCGTGTAAAAGTAAGGCCATCTGATACCAAAAAAGAGTATCCGCTTGATATTGCAGTATTCAACAAAGATAAAAAACCGATAAAAACCTTTTTATTGTCGTTGCGTGCAAACGAAAGACAAGAAAAGATGGTTTAACCCAAAATGGAGTGCAATTGAAAAATTGCATAAGGTAACAGGTGAGCATGGTGAGCTTGTTACTTGAAAAAACTAACAAATCATTGTGTTTGTATTTTGTAGTGAAGTTGGAGTCAAGTATATAATTCCCAAATATTTTATGTACCCCGCCACACCCGACTCGATCCCGCCCCGGCCCGACCAAACCCGACCAAGTCTGACCCAACCCGACCACGCTTGACTCTACCCGACCCGAGACTCAACCTCGCTTGACTCCGACCAACCCACACCTCGCCCAGTCCCGCTCAACCCCGGTGTTATCGTATCAGTTCGATAGCATATTGGTTTGCAACTGGTGGTAACAATTTGCCAGTTTTACAAAATCTGCAATGTTTAAGTTTTCCGCGCGACTTTCTGCATTGATGCCGATTCTTTCAATAGTTACCGTGGCAATGTGTTTTTTCAGCGCATTACGTATTGTTTTTCGACGTTGTGAAAATGCTGCTTTAACGATTACTTTGAGACTATCATGATCTAACAATTCATAACGAGGATGATGCAAAGGTGTTAATCTAACCAGGGCCGAATCAACCTTCGGACTTGGTGTAAAGGCCTC
Organism: uncultured Gammaproteobacteria bacterium; assembly: GCA_951812995.1. Classification (GTDB taxonomy): domain Bacteria; phylum Pseudomonadota; class Gammaproteobacteria; order Eutrophobiales; family Eutrophobiaceae; genus UBA7359. The sequence goes on from CATOTD010000004.1 coordinate 153,748, forward strand.
GGGCTTTATCACAAACATCAAGTCAACGTCAAAATAGTATTGCAACATGATAGAGAGGCGACCATATTGCTTACTACCGCTAGATGCAGAAATCCGCTCGGCGACTTCTTTTTGCAACATAAGCATCATATCCTTAATACAATCTCTATATGTTAGGAGATGAAACAGAACCGGGGTGCTGATGTTATAAGGCAGGTTTCCAACAATCCGCAAATCGTTATGTTGCAAAGAGTCAAACCTGAACTTTAACACATCTGCCTGATGGATTAGCAAGCGGTTGTCGTGACGCTGGTTTTCGCTTAAAGCAACGATCAGATCCTGGTCAATTTCAATGGCTTCTAACCTCGCGACACAATTTAGAATAGGCTTTGTCAGTGCGCCTTTACCAGGACCAATCTCTATGATGTGATCGGTTTTTTGTGGCTTAATAACATCAACAATGCGTTGAATTATTAAAGGGTCGTGTAAGAAATTCTGACCAAACCGTTTTCTCGCACGATGGTTGTCAGAATACATTGGCCGTCCTTAAGTTGTGTTAATGCGCAAGTTGCTGTTGCGCCAGCGCATTGGCCATGGCGATGGCTGCCACCAGGCTCGCGCCATCAGCTTGCCCCGTGCCGGCAAGTTCCAATGCAGTACCATGGTCTACAGACGTTCTAATTATGGGTAGCCCCAGCGTAATATTAACAGCATCTCCGAAACCGAATGCTTTAAGTACAGGTAGTCCCTGATCATGATACATGCAAATAAATACATCCGTCTGTTTTCGTATTTCAAGTCTAAAGGCTGTGTCGGCTGGTATAGGACCGACTACTGCATGACCGTTTTTTACGAAATCATTAACGACGGGTGAGATAATATTCATCTCTTCTAATCCGAGGTGGCCGCTTTCTCCAGCATGAGGGTTTAAGCCGCAAACCGTAAGCCTGGGATTTTTGATTCCAAAACGTTTTTGCATTTCAGCAATAACGATAGCGAGTGTTGTTGCTACCCGTTCAGATGTTATCGCATCTGGCACATCACGCAATGGCAAGTGCGTTGTCACTAACGCAACACGTAATCCTGAACTGACAAGTAACATGACTGGTGCGGCCCTACCGCATTGATTGGCGAAATATTCAGTATGACCGCTGAACGCAATGCCAGCATCATTAATGACGGATTTTTGTAATGGTGTTGTAACAATAGCAGCGTAGTTTTTTAACAAGCATTCGCGAGCTGCTATATCCAGCATCTCAATGACATAGGGGGCGTTACGCACATCAAGTTTGCCCGGGACTACGGCGGTTCTTAAATTAACCGGAATGACGTTTAAGGTATGGTCAATAGATAGGCTTGATGGCTTGCGAGGATTGGACACAAGCGAGATATTCAAAGGTAGCGATAAAAGTGCTGCGCGCGCCTGTAGCAAATTCGGATCACCTGCTATCGTCAAGTCGTAATCGTGAGTGCATTGGGCCAGCTTGATTATTAAATCGGGGCCTATGCCAGCAGGTTCGCCCGCCGTCACTAAAATACGTGGTTTTTCTTCATGACTCATCGAGACGATATTCGACATAGGCCTCGTCTTGAAGCCTTAGCGTCCAATTTTGGATATATTCTTCGATTTTTCTATTTCTAATCAAGGCCCTGGCATTAGCGCGCTTAACCGACTCAGAATTATCGAAGTCGCGCCGCTCAAGTACTTCAACAATATGCCAACCATAATCGGTTTTGAATGGTTCGCTTACTTTCCTTAGCGGCATACTGTCCATCACTTTTTGAAACTCAGGGACTAGCGTACCTGGTGTAACCCAGCCTAGATCACCGCCTTCAATTGCGCTGACCGGATCATCAGAGTTGCCTTTCGCTAACAACGCAAAATCATCGCCGTTTTCAATACGCATCTTTAATTTTTGTGCTTTTTCAAATGCTTGTTCATCAGTAGTCAAGTTGTCTTGTTTTATGAGGATGTGTCGTGCGCGCGATTGTTGGATAATATTTACCTCGTCATTTCTAATATCGACAATTTTTATGATATGAAACCCGCTAGGACTTTTTATCAGCGCACTGATATCGCCTTTTTTCATATCTGGAATATAATCCACAAATAATGACGGGACATCTTCCAGTTTACGCCAGCCTAAATCGCCGCCGTTTTCAGCATTAGCCCCATCAGAAACAGCCGCCGCTGTGTTGGAAAAATCCGCACCTGTTAAAAGATCGTCTCGAATTTGTATTGCAATGCGCCGTTTTTGTGCCACTTCTTCAGTGGCGGTCGTTGCCGATACGGCTAATAATATGTGCGCGATCTTGATCTCATTTTGTGGTGTTTCCTGAAATTTTTGATTCGCCAGAAAATTATCAATTTCTTTTTCCGTCACAACAATACGTGCCCCTATCTCGCGCCTACGCAATTGGCTTAATGTTATTTCGTCACGAATATCTTCGCGAAATTGTTCGTAGTTATAACCATCTTGCTCAAGAATCTCTCGAAACTGCGTTAATGGCACTTTATTTTCTGCGGCAATATTAGTAAGCGTGCGGTTCAGTATTTCGTCATCTATCGTGACCCCCGATTTTTCAGCAATTTGTAATTGGATACGATTTTGGACGAGACTATCAAGTACTTGGTGTTCAAGAATTGCAGGCGGCGGCAATGGCGAACCTTGCTGTTGCATTTGACCGCGCACGGCGCGTATCTTTGATTCCAGCTCGCTTTGCATGATCACATCTTCATTGACCACTGCGACAATGCGATCAACAGGTACATAGGCCTGCGCTTGTATCGGCATTAAAAATAATGTCATCAATCCCAACATTAAATGCGAGGGCTTTATCTGGATAAATCTAAAATTCATTTTGATAACCGGGGATCTGTTGTTTAAGAAAGCCTACTGTCTTTCTACCTATGCTGGCCACCCCTTTTAATTCCATTTGTAAAAATAGGCCTGTATCAAATTCACCATTAATACTTGTCAGGAAGCGCCTTGCGACAGCACGGAAACTCCAACAACAGTGCTCATATTCGATGCCACCAAATAATTCCAATGATCGTCCTTGAGGTATGGCATAGTTCCAGCGACCAACAACACTCCAGTTGCGCCCGAATGGCCAGCGCAAAGAGATGTCGCTTTGTTCTATACTGCCGACATCACGTATCATTCGATATGAGAAATTCAAAATCTTTCCAGCTCCTGGTCTATATATTGCACGCGCTGTTAATCTTTCTGTATGTTGCGTGTTATTGGGGTTCCATTGAATATTGCCGCTAATATTCCAATGATCTATCAGTGTCGTTTTAGCGCTGGCAACAAATGCTGAACTGCCTTCGTCACGAATAGCTCTGCCTGGTAGCGTTACTTTACGGTCCCGTAGAAAAAACTTCTGACCAAGGCTGATCTGACCTACATTTTTACCCGTAGTCTGATTTATCAGCCGCGATGTGAGTGCCAAAGTTATCTGGTTTGCATCTCCCATTCGGTCGGTGCCACTGAATCTATTTTCATAAAACAGCGAAGAAAATGAAAACGTATATTGTCCCGTGTCAAAAACAGGCAAGTCGTCCTGTTTGTCATTGGGAATAAATAAATAGTATAAACGAGGCTCAAGTGTTTGCATAAAATCTGTTTTAAGTAAACGGGTATTGCGTTCAAAAAAGATACCGCTGTCCAAACTAAAAATCGGGAGCACTCGATTAGGACTGGATTTAAATAATATATTGTCCTCCAGGGAATACTGCGTGTAATTAAAGCCAAGTTTTGGTTTTATGAAAGCCGCTTTTGTCGTCATTGGGAAACTGACATACGGTTTCAAGTCCAGGCGCAAGCCGTTGACGCTGTTATTGGTCTGGATACCATTGCTGATAACAATATTATCCCCTCTATCAAAATACACAGCCTCACCTTTTAATCCATAATTAAGCGCGTTATTTTTTTTAGGGCGATGGTAGTTGAAAACAATTTGTGGCAGGCGTTTATAGGGTCTGGATGTTGCTGGAATGCTACGGTCTACAGTTTGAAAATTTTGCACTCGGGCTAATATATTCCAGTTAGTGCCAGCATAGCTAAAATCCAGCCGTTGTTCCAAAAAAGAGGTGCTGGCGGCACTGAGTTGACTACCAAAATCTTCAAAATAAAACTTGTCTGAAACTCGGCTATAGGTGGCAAAAATATTTCCAGTACCCGCAAAGCGTTGGCTAAGTTTTAAGTCAATAAAATTTCTGTGCTTGCCATCTCTCGCATTATCGCCGGGTAAATACTCAATGTTAATTTCTCCCTGGCCACGGGTATGTAAGTAACGATATTCACCTATCGCCATTACCCCACTATCGGTCAAAAAGCGTGGTGTCAGCGTGGCATCTCTCGCGGGGCTAATATTCCAATAATAAGGTGTTCGAAATTCAAATCCGTTTCTGCTGGTCGTGCCATAAGCTGGCGTTAGAAACCCAGATTTACGTGCCTTGCTTAACGGAAACGATATATAAGGGGTGTAAAATACCGGAATATTTTTTATACGCAGGATCGCATGTCTTGCTTTGCCTTGGTTATTTTCATGGTCTAATGACAGACTACTGGCTATAAATTGCCAAAATTGATTATCTGGATCGCAGGTTGTGTAATCTGTTTTTTCCATGTCGGTGCGCGTGCCGATATCCAGCACCATCGTTTCCGCTGTACCTCTGCCGCGGCTTTCTTTTAAGATATAATTGGCGGTAGAAAGATTGCCAACGCCATTATCAAACTGTAGAAAAGCATCTTTACTTTTGAGAAACAAGTCCTCATCCCAATAGCTGACGTTACCCACCAAATTGGCTGTGTCGTCAGATGCATTATATTCAATCCTATCGGCTGTTGCTTGTTGGCGGTTACGCGCCATTTCTGCACGGCCCATGAGTGTTGAGTAGCCATCTTCAATCAGGTCAACTTCATCGGCTTTCATGAAGATGTCGTCTTCAGTCAACGTTGCATCAATATGGGGCCTATCGGGTATATTGAGTGGGCAGATTAAGGATGTATACTCACTACCGAGCTCCGCCGCAAAGGCGGTTGCTGTCAGTCCAAGTGATAGTATGCTACTACTTATTGCGAATAGTTTATTCATGCGAATAGTTTGTTCAAAAGAGGCCTTAATTTTATTGTGTGCATTTATAGCGCGTATGTCTTATTTTATACCGTCTAAAATCGCATACAATGGATTCATCTTCAAATTTTTTCAATATCTATTGTCAAACACTTGATTACAGGCAAAATTAAACGCATACATACACCCATTATAATCTGATGAGAATATTATTCATAAGTCTTGTTTCAATGCTGGTTATGGCGGCCTTGTTTTGGACGAAACCCAATACCCATGCCGCACTCCAATCTTTGCCACCACCGGTGGTCAATATTGACGTCGTCAATCAGGTAGACATACAGCCGGTCACAGAAGTCATCGGAAAATTACAGCCGGCCCGCAAGGCGCGCCTCCATTTTCAGGTTTCTGGACAGGTCGAACAACGTATTGTAGAGGTGGGTCAATATGTTGCACAACATACCTTGATGCTCAGTATCGAAGCGGGCGACTTTGTTGATGCGGTGGAAGAATCAACGGCACTACTGGAGACTGAACGTGCTGCCATTGAGCGGGATTTACGTCTGCTGACATTGATACAACAAGAACGTGCGCTACAGGAAGCAGAAGTCGCCAGGATAAAAAAATTGGGTCAGGACTCACTCGCATCAAAATCAATTTATGATCAGGCCCTACAATCTTTATATCGACAACAAGCAGATGAAGTACGCCTTAAGCACAGCGTTGACTCGGCGCGTTCTCGTTTAATGATAGAGCAGGCAAAGCTCAATAAAGCAAAGCGCAACCTAAAACGCACAGCGTTGTTATCGCCATTTAATGGCACAATCAATAAAATTTACGTTGACGTTGGCGACTATGTCTCACCCGGCCAGGCTGCACTTGAAATAGTCCAGGTTGATGAGCTAGATTTAAGTCTGGAGATAACAGGTGCATCTGCATCGCAATTACAGTTGGGACAAACTATCAAAATAGTCGCCAATAGCAATGAGAGAGAAGGGCAGATCATTGCGCTTGCGGTAGATCCTGATGTTGCAACCAATACCCACGCATTAAAAATACGCTTGCCATCAGCCGACATATTGGCTGGACAATTAGCCGTTGCTCACCTACCCGGTTATTTCTACAAGGATGCCAATATTATTCCGATAAGCGCTATCTTGCATGAAGACGGACATGCCTACGTTTTTGAAGTCATCGACAATCATGTCGTCAAAAAACCCATAACACTGGTTGAGCGCTATAAAGATATTCAAATCGTTGAGGGTATTGAATCTGGAAGCACGATCATCAGTAGAGATGTCTCTAGTCTTGCTGACGGTCAAACCGTAATGCTGCCGTAAAGTAGCACCATCTGCTTGCTTGCATAATTAGTCATGTCGCCGATTGATTTTTCACTAAAAAATCCACTCTTAGTCAACCTCAGCCTTTTGATTATTTTGATAATGGGTGTATTTGCCTGGCGTGGGTTGCCGCAGGAAATATTCCCCGTGACCGATCTGGATTTAGTCAGTATAAAAACTATTTATGAAGGTGCCTCACCCGCAGAAGTTGAGCAACAAGTTACGCTACCCATAGAAACAGAGCTCGAAGACAGTCAGGATATTGATTATATTTCTTCAAACAGCAAGGAGGGCTTGTCAAGTATCTATATAAACTTAAAACCAGGTTCAAATGTGGATGATTTTATAGCGGATACAAGGACCTTGCTGGATCGTGTGGATGACTTGCCTGATGAGGCTGAAGAGTCCGCGTTGAATCGTATCCGTACGCGATTTCCAGTGATAACGTTCACACTGTTTGGCAATCTTTCCAAAGACGATCTATACGAATATTCAGAAAAAGCCCGCAGAAAAATTCAGCAAATAGAAGGTGTTGCCAGCGTTGGCATGACTGGCGAGCGCGATTGGGAGATATGGGTTGAAATAGATCCACATGACTTGGCGGCACTCGGTATTCCGCTACAACAAGTTCATGCAGCCCTTAGAAATAACCTGCTTGATCAACCCGGGGGTTCGATAAAATCCAATGAAGGTGATATTCGTTTGCGCGGCAAAGGTGTAAAACCAGAACTTGAAAATATTGAACAGATAGTCTTGCGCACCAATGCGAATGGTGGTGAATTAAAGCTCGGTGATGTGGCTCGTGTTGTACGTCGCTTTGAAGAAGCAAACACCTACGCGCGTTTTAATGGTCAGCCGGCCGTGAATTTAACAGTGACAAAAACAGCAGAGGCCTCAACTATAAAGCTCTCTGAAGCAATCAGGGCACTGGCCGATGAACCGAGTGACGTGCTCCCCGCGAGCATCAATGCTGGATACCACACGGACTCCTCCATCTACGTCAAAACACGTCTGAATCTGGTGAAATCATCGGGCCTGGTTGGGTTGATTCTGGTGTTGCTTTCACTCTATCTATTATTAAATTTTCGGTTAGCGGCAATCACCGCATTTGGTATACCGGTATCCTTTTTATTCGCCGTTATTTTGCTCTATTATTTTGATTACACCATCAACATGATCTCCTTGTTTGCATTTCTGATTGTGTTGGGCATGATTGTTGATGATGCGATTATTGTGACGGAAAATATTTATCGTCATATAGAAACCGGCATGGCACCGATGGCGGCGGCCGCCTTGGGTGCAAGAGAAGTCTTCTGGCCCGTGCTTGTTTCTACATTGACAACGATCGCGGCATTCTTGCCCATGTTTGCCATTGGCGGCGTATTAGGTGCGTTTATAAAGGTCATTCCGGTGGTCGTTTGTTGTGCGTTGCTAGGGTCGTTGATTGAAGCCTTTATTGTGTTGCCTGCACATGCAAGCCACCTGCTTAAACTTGAAAAAAAGAAACCGCGTCTCAACTGGACTCGGATCTTAAACAAGTACGGACGTGTATTGCATTGGTCGGCGTTAAACCGTTACTTTGTCGCAACCTTAAGTGTTTGTGTGCTCGCGATAAGCCTGGTCTATGCCAGTACACGTCTCCCATTTCAACTATTTGGAGAAGTCGAAGTGGGTCAGTTTTTTATCAACATAGAAACGCCGAATACTTACAGTCTTGAAGACACGCTTGATTTAGCCGTGCACCTAGAAGAACGTTTGCAGAACATCATGACAGAAGATGAAGTATTGACCTTATTAACGAATGTCGGTGTCAGTGTCATTGATCCAAACCGTAGTAAAACAGGCAGTAATATCTTGCAGTTTGTTGTTGATCTGCAAAAATCCATGGCAACGGGTTTTATTGAAAAATGGGTGACACCGATCGTCAGTTTTGATTTTAATATGAGCGGCAAGCGCACGCGCAGTGCCGATCAGATCATAAATGCAATCAGGCAAGATCTATTACAAGTCCCCGGCATTGATCGGTTGAGCATCTTAAAACCTAATGCGGGTCCGGCCGGAGACGATATTGAGTTAGGCATAGTCGGTACCGATCTTGCAATCTTGCATAAAACGGCGATAGCGATCAGTGATTATATGAAACGTATGCCGGGCGTGAGCGATGTGGTGCATGATCAAGAGCCTGGCAAGCTGGAGTATAAATATCAATTAAACGCTCGCGGCAAGCGACTTGGTTTAACGCAAAATGAATTAGCCAATGCGGTACGTGGTTATCTTGGCAATGAATTAGTACACGTCACTTGGGAAGACAAACGCTTACCGGTGCGTGTTATCTATCCAGAATCCATGCGCGAACAATCAACCAGCCTTGGCAACCTGCCCATCATTCTTGCGACCGGGCAAACTGTTTATCTGAGCGATGTGGCCGACATCAGCATCGGTCGTGGTTTGAACCAAATCCGTCGACGTGATGCCGAGCGCATGGCAAAGATTACGGCCGATGTTGATGCGTCTGTCACCACACCGGGTGCCGTCACGCAACAAATCGACGCGATGTTTGGTCAGGCCGTACCAGATAAACCGTATTCATTACTCTATCTGGGTGAAAAAAAACAAGCGGCCGATTCGTTTACAGGCATGTACCAGGCATTAGTGATTGCGCTGGCCGTTATTTTCTTTATGTTGACGGCGTTATTTAAGTCATTGGTTGATCCATTAGTCGTCATGTTTGCTATTCCATTCGGGTTCATTGGCGTGGTTATTGGACATGCCGCGTTTGGTTACAATATGCAGTTTCTATCGATTGTCGGCATGTTGGCCTTGTCCGGCATTATTGTAAACGACTCGCTTATTCTGATTGATTTTATCAAACGCTTGCGAAGTGAGGGAAATGATAGAATTACGGCGATTGTCGAGGCGGGGAAGGTGCGTGCCAGACCCATCATATTAACGACCATAACGACTTTCCTCGGTGTATCGCCACTTATCTTTTTCGCAACAGGTCAAACAGCATTCCTGTCGCCTATGGCTGTCAGCCTTGGTTTTGGATTAGTGATTGCAACCGTGTTGATACTCTTGACGTTGCCGTGCTTTTACTTAATAGCAGATGATATACGCAGTCGCATCTTCGTTAAAAAGAGCCGACCTGTGGATGGTGAACTGCCAGTATGAGCCCGGTCGCTCGTGTGTATTTATGCACTGCCTTGGACCCGACTCCGCCCAACTCAACCCGATCCGACTCAGCTTGACCCGATCCGACCTGGCTTATAGGCAACGTCATTACTGTAGATACAGCCACTTTAATATTGCATCCTGTACGAATGTTCCGGTTGTATTTTGAATACCTTTATGATTTTGTAATATCACAACTATATAATTTTTATTATTTCTACTTTTTACATAACCCGCCATTGATCTGACATCGTTGATTAGCCCCGTTTTTATCCGCGCGTTACCTGCCGGAATTATACCACTGAGGCGTTTTCTGACTGTTCCATCAACACCGACCAAAGGTAGCGATGAAAAAAATTCAGCCTGGTTTGGACTTTGCGCTGCATGTTGTAGTAGCTTTGCCAATGTATGTGCCGATATACGTGCGCTACGCGAAAGCCCAGAACCATTGTCCATGATTAGTTCGGGTGCCAAAATGCCGATACTGTGCAACCAGTCAACGATAGCCTTGTTGCCCGCTATTTTGCTGCCAAAGGTCGCAAATTTTTCCTTTCCAATAGTGAGCAATAATTGCCGAGCCATTACATTGTTGCTGAATTTATTGATATGGGTGATGGCTACTCGCAACGGTTTTGACGGCACTTTATAAAATGGCTTATTGTTATCAATACTGGTTTTGCCAACCGTGCCACTGATGCTGCCGCCCATGTCTTCCCATAAGGCCTTGAACACGCCAAAGATATAATCATCATTAGCGAGCACCGTTCGGAACATTGCACGGTTGCCGCACTGTTGCGGATAGTTGCCACTAAATGCAACGGTGGTGCTGTTGCGTTGCTTAAAGACATGAAATTTAAGTTGCTTATGTTTTCCACGGCATGGGCCGCGGACTAAATTGACTTTATTTCTGATTTTCAGATTTGCAGCAGGTGGATCTGCGTAGATATGCAGTTTATTATTCATCGGGATGAAATGAAACTGATGTGCGCGAAAATTCAACAATACAGCATCGGGAAAGGTGTTATAAACACGATACGGCTTATTATCAAAGTCGGCCGGTGAACCATTTTCATCTGCAAAATGGTCATCATCAAGCAGCAGGTCTCCCTTGATATGTTGTAAGCCTCGGTTACGAAGGGTAAACAATATATGCCAGAAAGTTTCTCTGCTGAGGAATGGGTCGCCACCACCTTCAATAATTAAATCTCCAGCAAGCGTACCGTTATGCAATTTACCATCAAGATGGATATAGGTTTCCCAGGTATAATCAGGGCCAAGTAATGTCAATCCGGCATACGTGGTTAATAATTTTATGACGGAGGCAGGGTTACGGGGAGTCTCGGCGTTTAAGGTAACCAACGGTTTTGACGATGCTACCTCTCGAATATAAACACTGATGGACGCTTTCGGTATGTTATGTCTTGCCAATATTTTATTGATAGCATCTGGCATATGATTTGGCACATGCGCAACACTCTGATCAGCGGCGGCGGGGTTGCCTGCTACTATCAATAAAATATTGACAAGACAGAATAATATACGCGGCAACAGATCTCGCAAATACATAATTAGATTTATCATATTGAGTTGAGGGTTGTAAATTATTTATAAATTGAAGTCAATACGCACGGCAAGTGCCGCGACATGGGCATATTCGTAATACATTTATAAGCTATTTTTGTATCAAACCTTGACGTTATGCGCCATCATGTGTTGTCCGCATTTATTTTGAAACATCTTTTCTGAACGAGGCAATATCTGTTATGTTTCATGTTTTACCGTGGCTATCGTCCTTGCCTAGGAAACCCTGAGTAAACCCTGGGGGGATATTTCCATATAATTTATTGTCATATCAAAAAATAAAAACAAACGAACAACTATGTCTACCATTGCAGAAATTCAACGACTCCAATCCTATATAGGCCAACACATTATCGGTCAGGAACAATTAGTCAACCGCTTATTGATAGCCCTGCTTGCAGATGGGCACCTGCTTGTCGAAGGTGCGCCTGGACTCGCAAAGACGCGGGCCATAAAGGTCCTGGCAACGGGCATAGAAGGAGACTTTCACCGCGTACAGTTCACGCCGGATTTATTACCCGCTGATTTAACCGGGACTGAAATTTATCGCCAGCAAGAAGGCGATTTTGTGTTTCAACAAGGGCCACTATTCCATAACCTGGTGTTGGCCGATGAAATCAATCGTGCCCCGGCGAAGGTGCAATCTGCATTGCTTGAGGCCATGGCCGAACGCCAAATCACCAGCGGCAAGAAAACCTACGCATTACCCGCTTTATTTCTGGTCATGGCAACCCAAAACCCGATTGAACAAGAAGGCACATATCCCTTACCCGAGGCGCAACTGGATCGGTTTTTATTGCATGTGACCATCGACTATCCAAATACGGCGGAAGAACACGGTATTTTAACGCTGGCGCGGTCGGAAGCGCGGCAATCATCACAACCCGCATCAATTACCCCGATTAAACAGCAGGCAATTTTTGCCGCCCGGGAAGAAATTTTATCTCTTTATATGGCAGATAATATTGAGCAGTATTTGTTGCAGATTGTGCTTGCCACCCGGGATGCCAGTGCCTACGGCGATGATCTAGTCCAATGGCTACAATATGGTGCCAGTCCGCGCGCGACCATCACGCTAGACCGATGTGCGCGGGCGCATGCCTGGTTGCAACAACGGGATTATGTCGGGCCAGAGGACGTGCAGGCGGTTGTGCATGAAGTCTTACGTCATCGTTTGATCTTGAATTATGAAGCAGAGGCAGAAGGGTTGACCGCCGATACTGTTATCTCGGAATTAATATCTCGTATTGCTGTTCCTTGAAGATTGCGCGTCATGTCTGTCATGCCTGAATCAATCCAGACACCAGCGACTATCACCGCGCCAGGCTTGATCGCCCTGAGTAACAAAAGTCGCGGTCTGTCACTTAGATCCGGTATCATCGGCGCACTCCAATCTGGCGATTATCAATCAGCCTTCAAGGGTCGGGGCATGGCATATGATGAGTCACGCTTATATCAAGCGGGTGACGATATTCGCAACATTGATTGGCGCGTAACAGCCCGCACTGGCAAAGCACATACAAAATTATTCAAGGAAGAACGTGAACGCCCCGTGCATCTGTGGGTGGATTTTCGATTGCCCATGTTTTTTGCAACACGCGGCAAGTTCAAGGCCGTGATTGCCGCTGAACTTGCCAGTTTATTTGCCTGGACTGCACAACGACAAGGTGATCGTGTAGGTGGCATTATTTTTTCTGACATTGTTCACCATGAATTAAAACCACAACGCGGTAAATCGGCAGTCTTAAGATTCATCAAGCACATGGTTGAACATCCCAGCTGGCAACAAACCACCGCCAATGGCGATAAACAACAAGCACTATTACATTCGTTTATTAACTTACGACGATTGGCAAAGCCTGGGAGTTTGGTTATTTTAATGAGTGATTTTCGTGGCTTTGATGGGCTATGCCGTTCCCATCTTGCGCGCTTGCGACAACACAATGAAGTGGTCATGGTACATATCCATGATAGCCTGGAAGCATGCTTACCCCCCGCTGGCACTTATCGCATGACAGACGGTATGCAGGCACTGACACTTGATACGCATGATCAAAAGCGGGTAGACGACTATCGCCATAAATTTCATGCGCATAAGACGTTTTTATTAAAAACGGCACAGGCATACCATATCAATTATATTTGTTGCCGTACTGAAGATGATCCAGAAACAATTATCAAACAAGGGCTGCGCGCAAGGTAATGCTGGGCACTGATCCAACAAGCCTGCCGTTACGCGATATCCATTTACCCGAGCCGGTATCGTGGTGGCCGCCACCGCTCGGCTGGCAGATAGCGTGTTTGTTAATCGTCATGCTAGCGATACTAACAGTCTATTGCATGCGTCGTTATCGCGCCCATAAACTATCGGCGATTTATCTTGCCAGGCAAGATCTGATGCGGATAAAAAATGAGTTTAATCTGCAACAAGACAAGCCAAAGTTGATAAAAGAGTTGTCTGTATTAATTCGACATTTGAGCATCAGTATCTTTCCGCGTCAGGAAACGGCGGCATTAACCGGGCACGACTGGTTGACATTTCTGGATCACCATACAGACAAGCAAGCGTTCAATAATGGTATCGGCCGTGTTTTGATAGAGGCACCCTATCGGGCACATCCAGACTTTGATGGCGAGGCCTTGATCGATCTAATCTCATCATGGATTGCGGCGGTTGATAAGCACCGGCAGCGTAAGCAATGATTCAGTTTGAATGGCCGTGGATTGCAGCATTGTTGCCTTTACCGCTTATGATTCGATACATATTACGACCCATTGCAGTGGCCGATGAAGCCGCCTTGCGGGTGCCTTTTTTAGATGAGTTTCGTACACCAACAACATCTGCGCGATCGTTTGCTGTCAAACGATACTTAATCGGCTTGGCGGTTATTGCCTGGTGTTGCCTGATCGGTGCCGCGATGCGACCACAATACCTGGGCGACTATATTGATATCCCCGTGAGCGGCCGTGACTTGATGTTGGCTGTCGACTTGTCCGGCAGCATGGAAGAGGCAGACTTCATTATAAAGAAAGAACGTGTTGATCGACTAACAGCAACCAAAGTGGTTGCTGGCGAGTTTATCGAACGCCGTATCGGCGATCGCATAGGTTTGATCTTGTTTGGTGAGCAGGCTTACTTGCAAGCACCATTAACCTTTGATCGATTGACTGTAAAGACCCTGCTCCATGAAGCCGTCATCGGCCTGGCTGGAAAGTCAACCGCAATCGGTGATGCGATTGGCTTGGCAGTCAAGCGATTACGTGATCAACCCATGCAAAGTCGCGTGTTGATATTATTGACGGATGGCGAAAATACGGCAGGCGCAGTAAAGCCCGCCGCCGCCGCAGATTTGGCGGCACGTGAAAACATAAAGATTTACACGATCGGTATTGGTGCCGATGAAATGATAGTGCGTTCAATCTTTGGTGCACGCCGCATCAACCCCTCAGCCGAGTTGGATGAAAAAATGCTACAGACCATTGCCGATAAAACCGGAGGACGTTATTTTCGCGCACACGATACCAAACAGTTGGAACAAATCTATAATTTATTGGATGAACTCGAACCTATCGAAAAAGATGTGCAACGTTTCAGGCCGCAAACAACACTATTTCACTGGCCTTTAGCGGCGGCACTGCTATTCATGTGCATGATTATTATGCTGCGTAATCGTGCTGGAATTGTGCATACGCAAGGTAAAACATAATGCCCGCGGAATTTCATTTTCTACGCCCTTACTGGTTTTTTGCCATCATTCCACTGGTACTTTTATTGTGGATTTTGGCGAAACATCACTTAAGCAATAAACACTGGGAGAGCATTTGCGATCCTGAATTATTGCCGTATATATTAGTCGGGCAAACCGAGGCAAAAAAATATACGCCTGTTTTCTTGGTTGGGTTTATCAGTTTATTCATGATTATCGCCTTGGCCGGGCCGGTGTGGGAACGCTTACCAGAGCCTGTCTTTGCAAAAGAAACGGCCTTGGTTATGGCGCTGGATCTGTCTTTATCGATGTATGCCGATGATATTAAACCCAGTCGTCTTGAACGCGCATGCTTCAAGATTTCCGATCTATTGGATCTGCGCCGCGAAGGACAAACGGCATTAATTGTCTATGCTGGCGATGCCTTTACGGTGACACCATTAACAAACGATATTAAAACGATCAAATCACAGTTGACAGCACTCACGCCTGACATCATGCCCGCGCCTGGCAGTAATGCCGATAGTGCCATCGAAAAAGCAATCGCATTGTTAAAACAGGCCGGGCATCGTGCAGGACATATCATGTTGGTGACCGATGCAGTCGATAGTCGCTTTGATAGTGATTTTTATAAGGCAAATCGCCGTGGATATAAAGTCTCCATATTAGGCATAGGTACGGAAGCTGGTGCCCCCGTCAAATTAGCTAACGGTGGTTTTCTAAAGGACCGCGCCGGGGCGATTGTGATCCCAAGGTTAAACCAGACCGTACTACGTCAATTAGCAAACACCAGTGGCGGTTATTATGTAACCAGCCAGTTGGATGATGGCGATATCGAACGCCTTAATCACTTTTTTTACAGTGGTCTGGAAAAGGCTGAGGACACCGAGTCGGCATTCAAAACTGATCAATGGCGTGAGTTCGGCCCCTGGCTTTTATTGCCGTTGCTGCCGCTGGTTGCCTTCGGCTTTCGACGGGGCTATCTGGTACTGTTTATGTGTTTACTCATGCAAAGCCCGGATGAGGCCATGGCATTTGAGTGGGATGACTTATGGTTGAATAAAAATCAGCGGGCGATGCGGGCGCTGGAGAATGGACAACCTGAGCTGGCCGCTGAATTATTTGATGATAAAAAATGGAAAGCGGTCGCTCATTATCGTAAAGGCGACTATGCGGCGGCAGCAAGACTGCTTGATGAACACGCTGATATACGCAGTCTCTATAACAAAGCGAACGCCCTGGCACAGCAAGGACGCTACGAGGAGGCAATAGCCGCCTACGATGAAGTATTGGCGCACGATCCAAAACATGAAGATGCGATTTTTAATCGCGACTTAACGCAACAAGTACTAGAAGCACAGGAACAGCAACAATCCAACGCAGACCAGAATGCGGCTGAGCAATCCGCACAACAAGATCAAAACGCTGACTCGGAACAACAACCATCCGCTGCAGAACAACCATCAACACAAGAATCAGAACAGCAAGCGCATACTGAACAACAAGCAGAAGCAAATGAAGATGCGGAGCCGCCATCAAAGCAAACTGCAAAAACACAGCAAGCACAAGAAGCATCGAGTGCAGCGCAAACACCCGCAAAAACCTCGCAACAAACATCAACAGAACTTGATGAGACGCAACAAGCGACTGAACAATGGCTACGCCGGATCCCGGATGATCCCGCCGGCCTGTTAAGACGAAAATTTAAGTATCAATATCAACAACAAGACCGCCCAGCAACGACCGAAAAACAATACTGGTGATGACAAATATGAATTACAAACAACTGCTCACACTCTTGTTATTCTTTTTTAGCCAATACGCCCTGGCCGCGATAACCGTTCAAGTCGACAGAGATCCGGTCGTGGTTGATGAGTCATTTCAATTGATCTTTACCAGCGATCAAAAAATCGATGCCGATCCTGACTTTAGTCCATTAAATAAATCATTGACGATATTGAACCGCAGTGTTCGGAGTGAGACGCAAATTATCAATGGCAACATTAATCGCTCAAAAATGTGGGTATTAACAGTCATATCGAACAAGACAGGCAACATTAACATCCCTGCTATTCATTTTGGAAAGGAGGCAAGCAAGCCGCTTACGGTCAATATTATCGCTGGCACATCGTCAAAAAACAGCGGCGCTACTAACAATATTTTTATCGACGTCGAGGTCAATACGACCACACCCTATGTACAGGCACAGCTCATTTATACCGTTAAACTGCACTATGCAGTTGCCATCAATAATGCCCGCTTATCTGATCCGGAATTAAGCACTGGACAGGCGATTATTGACCAACTAGGAGAAGACAGCCATTTTGAAACACAGCGCAATGGCAAAAATTATCGTGTTGTGCAACGACAATACGTCATCTTTCCCCAAAGTAGCGGCACATTAGTAATTAAACCCGTCGAATTTCAAGGACAAACAGGGGGTGCCGCAGGCATCTTCAACTTTGATCCATTTGGCCCACAACCACAATCCATTGCCAAGCGTTCTCGGGCCATTGACGTTGATGTAAAACCAATACCGGATTCCTTTACGGGCGACACCTGGCTACCAGCAAATAAATTAACCATACAGGAACAATGGTCGGTCGATCCGTCCAGGTTAAAACAGGGTGTAGCGACAACGCGTACCTTAACGCTGGTGACAAATGGCTTGGCGGCCAGTCACCTACCCGCAATAGCAAGCAATTTACCGGACACGCTGAAACAATATCCGGATCAACCCAAATTTGAAGAAACATATAACGCAGATGGTTACATCGGCACGCGTCACGATAAGATGGCCATTATTCCGACAGTAGCAGGCGATGTTACGTTACCCGCGATTAAAATTCCGTGGTGGAACACCGATACCGATAAGATGGAGATTGCAGAATTGCCAGAGCGCAATATTCATATAGTAGCCAGTGCTGCAGCCGCGCCTCTTGATAATGATATCGTAGTGCAGACAACAACCGATCGAGTCGTAGCAACTGCACCAGAGAATACAAGTGCCACAACGGTAACTAAAGAAACATCGATTTGGAAATGGGTGAGCCTGATATTATTGGCATTATGGTCAGCAACATTGATTATTTTCTGGGGCAACAAACGTCGTAACGCTATTGCTGAAATGGATGTCGTAAAAAAAGAATCCAACCGCAAACACTTAAACAAAATACAGCAGGCATGTCGAAACAATGATGCGACTGCGACCAAAAAAGCACTACTGGCGTGGGCAAAAAATAGATGGCCTGATAAAGATATAAATAATATCAATATAATAAAAGAATTGAGTGATGATGAAGGTTTTAACGCGATGCTAGATGCATTGAGCCATTGTCTTTATGGAAGCGCGGCCCCTGAATGGGATGGCGCGAGTTTTTTAGAGGCATTTAAATCGCAGTCATTCGATAAAAAACAATACACAGAACCCGTAGGAAAACTAGAGCCTCTTTACAAAACATGATTGCAAAGATCAGCTTATTAATATCAGCGATGCGTGATAAACGCACACCCTGGTATGCGACAGGAATGGTTGTTCTGACGCTGGCTTACATCATTAGCCCCATCGATCTTATCCCTGATTTTATCCCGATTATTGGTCTTTTGGATGAGGTTATATTAGTTCCTGTTATCTATAAACTGCTTATACAGTGCATCCCGAAACAAGTCATAGTAGATGCAAACCGCACCTCACAGAAGGAGGCAGATCATGTTGGTATGCAAGTGCTTGGTGTTTCGATAATCATGATTATCTGGATTGCTTTTATCTATCTCATACACACTTTTTTATAACCCTGTTATCAATCTTTTATATATCATTGATATAACGGATTATTGTGTAAAATAAGCCTGATATTAAAGACTCGTTCACTGCTTAATAAAACGCAAAGTCATGCGATCACTCTCACCAATAGCTGTATATTTATCTTTATCAACCGCTTTAAGCCGATAGCTAGGCGGTAGTGTCCAGACACCTTTTGGATGATCCTTGGTATCTTTCGGATTAGCATTAATTTCAGAGGTATCCACCAATTCAAAGCCATTGTTTTCAACCAAACGGATTAAATATGATTTAGGGACATAGCCTTTTTCTGCTGTTGTTTTGGCATCGCTACCTTTATTGGCACGATGTTGTACAACGCCCAATACGCCACCTGGCTTCAAGACACGATTAAACGCAGCGTATATCTCTTCTATACCACCATATCGGATCCAGTTATGCGAATTACGAAAGGTAAGCACCATATCTATTGACGCATCGGGAATAGCTTGCAAGTAGCTGTCTTCCTGAAACAGGACCGTTTTGACTTTGCCATAAATTGCAGGCTCCAGTGCCATCATCTTTGCAAAGTCTTTATGTATATTGGCGAGATATTTGTTCGGATTATTTTCGCCAAAGCTGGCAACGGTAAGGTGTCCTTTCTCTGCTAGGTAGGGCGCAAGAATTTCTGTATACCAGCCACGGCCAGGCAGTATCTCCAGCACCTTCATGGTGGGTTTTATGCCGAAAAACTGCAACGTTTCCACAGGATGGCGAAACACATCACGCGCCTTATTGGCAGCACTTCTATGTGGGCTATTGACGGCTGCTTCTATATCACGATCAGCACTATGCGCATTGAGCGTGAGTAATGAAAATAGTATATATGCAATGATTGAAGTTCTGGTTAATGTCATCATGTTTCCCCCTTGTTGATGTTTATTGTGTATTGTTTATTCTTATTCTTTGCTACCTTAGTGCCTGTATAGTAGAAATATAGACTCTAATGATTACCTGGTTTATATTTTCTGGTACCGCTCATAGTTGGCGTTGCCATAAAGCTACGGACTTATAAAGTATATTACGCATTCGTTTACTCAACATTATACCATTGATTATGGACAAGCATACTAGAACGTCAGTTCCAATAAAGTTGCTGTTGAATCCGTGGCATTGTCTGTCGCTTGGGTTTGGCAGTGGGCTTGTCCCCAAAATCCCTGGGACAGCAGGTACAGTAGTCGGTGTCGTGATATTTGTGCTTCTGCCGACAATGGATTGGAAGCTCTATCTCGGCATTACCATCTCGGCATTTATCGCGGGTGTTTTCCTATGTGATTACACGGCCAGGGCACTGAATGCGTCTGATCATCCAAGCATAGTCTGGGACGAGATTGTCGGTTATTTCATTACGATGTTTATGGCTCCCGCGGACTGGTTATGGATATTGTTGGGTTTTATCTTGTTCAGAACTTTGGATATTTTGAAACCCTGGCCCATCTCAATAGCAGATCAGAAGGTGCCGGGGGGGTTAGGTGTCATGGTTGATGACGTTATTGCCGGGATATTTTCATTGATTATTATGCAAATAATATTATATTTGTTATAAAGTTAGATTCATTATTTAAAAATATGATTTAAGCATAAAAGCCAGATGCGTAATAATAAAACAACGTTCATTTGTAGCCTCATCCTTGCGCTTGTTTCCATGTCGAGTCAAGCCGATGTCTATCGATATATAGACAAATATGGTCATGTCATCCTAACCGATAAGCCTACCCATAGTGGGTATAAACAATTAGTCAAAACATGGAAGGGCTGGGAAGAACGTAAAGTGTTTTCGAAAAACCATAACTGGTTAAAAAATCAGAAAAAGTTTGATCCAACAATCAGGAGCGTTGCAAAGACCTACAAACTCCCACACACACTTTTACATGCTGTTATCACCGCCGAATCATCCTATGATCCAAATGCAATATCAAAAGCGGGGGCGGTTGGTCTGATGCAATTAATGCCTGAAACTGCAAAACGATACGGTGTTAGTAATCGACGTGATCCAAAACAAAACATCTATGGCGGCTCGCGTTATTTGAGATATCTATTAAAGCTATTCAATAATGATTTAAAACTGGTGCTTGCAGCGTACAATGCTGGCGAAGGGGCCGTAAAAAAGTACGGCAATAAAATCCCGCCTTATAAAGAAACACAAAACTACGTCAAAAAAGTCATCAAGTATTACAAAAAATATCGCAGTTCTATGAGTTGATAGCACGTCAAAAAGATGCATCGACAACAAAGATACAGCATGACTGCAAGCGATTACGGGCAGTCACTTTAACAGTATTTATCAGGGATGACTACATTATATATGTAGTTGCATACTTCATTTTTCTCTCCTAGCTCTTATATATGAAACTACACGAACAATTAAATTAAAATAAATAAATAAGCAAATATAAACAACCAGGTTAATTAAGAAGGCTATAAATAAATGTGAATTTCCACCAAAACGACGAGGCATATAATGAAGATAATCCTCTATATAGTCGCCAATTTTATGCGACCTTAAAAATTCAAAAATGGGACTGAAAATATGATTTATGGTATCAGGGTCAAAAATGTATTGAACTATTCCCACCATAAAAATGATAAATAAATAGACATTAAAAGTCAGATGATACAGTAACAGTATCACCAAGCTATACTTAGTGTATTTATAAAATATCAATAATGACTTATGAAGTTTCAATAATGAACTGTTTTCTATTACGACATACTGAGACATCTGAATCAATTTTTTTGATAGCATTTTCATAATGCAATGCTACGCCCACCATCGGAATGAGCATTATAGTTTCCCGTACTATTCTCATTCTTCCCAATAAAATCGGCTGCTGCTTGCTTAAACTGCGCTTGGGTCAATTCATTCTCATCAAAAGCTGCCATATCATTCTCCGTAATATTTCCAACCATCAAGGACACATAACAAATTAATCTTTTTCTCTATTGCATCAAAAGAAAAAAGTAGAGTCCTTGGAAGACCTGTACTTCTTTCATTTTTCCTCTTTGCAACAATAAGTACTTTATTTTCAAATAGTACCGGCTTTATCTGATGAAAACCAGCAAAGCCATCCACTATTATTATTCCTTGTTTATCCCGCACCAAAAGGTCTTCTGGAAACCAAGGCACCTGTTCATCACCAACACCATGCTTGTACTGAAGCTTTAAGCTTAAAAAATATTTTCTTAATTCTTCGTCTGTGCTTTTTTCATAATGAATTGGCCCATAAAGATGTCCCATATCAAAAAATACATAATAAGCGAGATACCAAGTCATCTTGGCGGACACTTTAATCCAGTCAATGGCAATCAAATCATCTATATTGTTTCCATCAATATCGTACGCATCGACCCACAGGTAGTAATTATTTGGATTGCGTTCGTGCAGTTCGCCGGCATATACTTCTACGTGTTTTTGTCTTAAATTATTAGGTCTTATCGAAGACCAATCCTGGTTTTTCGAGATAAAACTACCAAATCGTTCACAAAACTTTTCTTCTATCTTGAGCTGGATATCAAACTTGAGCTGGGTATTAAAATCCAGGGTTTCACCTTTTTTATCCTCTGCGATTACAGGTTCAAATGATGATAACAAGACCAATATTAAGATGAGAGTTTTCATTTTGTCGCCCCCTAAAAGATCAATTTCTCGAAATTTTCTAAAAAAATTAGGGAATTATATACTTGAATCCAAATTCACTACAAAATACAAACACAATGATTTGTTAGTTTTTTCAAGTAACAAGCTCACCATGCTCACCTGTTACCTTATGCAATTTTTCAATTGCACTCCATTTTGGGTTAAACCATCTTTTCTTGTCTTTCGTTTGCACGCAACGACAATAAAAAGGTTTTTATCGGTTTTTTTATCTTTGTTGAATACTGCAATATCAAGCGGATACTCTTTTTTGGTATCAGATGGCCTTACTTTTACACGCCACTGTGGGCGTGTTTGTAATTGTTCTTTGGGGTATCCGTAATCTTCGACAAGTGTTTCGGAAAAGACTTGTACTGCTTCTACTTCTTCTGGCGTAGCTTTTACTTCTTCACCACTTATATAGTCTTTGATGTAACCTGCTCTCATTATCGTCCTGTATATCCGCATTCTATTTCCATTGCTTTGCTCATGCTAGCACCTCGCGATAGGTAATCCGTTTACCTATCGCGTTGCTTATAAGTGATTCTATACGTTGATTGGTTGGTAACTTACATGGTCCGTTATTCAGTCTAAAAGTCACTTCGTTCACATAGCGATGTAAGTGTTTAGTGCTGGCATGATGCCATACCCCATACAGACCGCGTTTGAGTAAAGCCCAGACACTTTCAATGCTATTGGTATGAATGTTGTTTGAACCCACATATTCTCCCGCACTATGGGTTACCGTACCATGCTGATAAGCAGACTGTAGATGCTGATATGACCTGTGTTCATCTGTGTAAATGGTGGCACCATATTCCACTGAACAGCCAATCTCTTTGTGCAGGGTCGGTATATCAGTTGATGGGATAGGCTTAGCCCTTGTGCGGCCACCGCGCTCACGCATTCCGACCACTACCTGCTTGCCAGCTACGCCACGGCCTGCGCGGACTTTCTTGTGTTTGTGTTTGTTATGTTCCTTCCCACCGATATAGGTCTCATCAATCTCAACAATGCCAGAAAGTAAATTATCTGTATTATCGTTACAGGTTTCACGAATGCGGGCCTGCATAAACCAGGCGGTCTTTTGAGTTACTCCGATTTGTTTACCCGGCATAAGTAATATCCTGTCCGCTTTCCTTTGCGCGGGGTAATACGCTTAAATTCCCCACAATGAGGACAGGATATGTAATCTCCCCAGCGTTGTCCCTCAAAATACAATCTAGCGGCTTCAGCATCCGGAAACTGGCGAAATAACTCAAATGTGGATATGGTATTGTCTTTCATTGATGACCCTCCGTTTTATTGCATTTTTATGTTAGATTATATGGGTTATCTATTGGAGTAAAATATATAATTCCCAATAAAAGCTATACGACACCAACCCCAGCCCCACAAATGGCTTAGAGGTAAGCAAGCGGGTCGTTAGCTCACCACTTGCACCGCCAAACCGTATAATCAACATGGTGCCTACCACCGGTATCAGGTTTAGCAGTGGTGGGTGGTTTAGCTCACCTTCATAAAAGTAAATGGGCAAAATGATCATCAGCAAACCCACGGTGGGTAGTAGCTTAGCCAGCCGGTTATGCGAGTTGGTATCAGGCGGATGGGTGAGTTCTAACTTGGCTAGTAATGCCCCTGCCCCCAGCTCCCAAAAACGAGTGGGCAACAAGAAAAACACCTCATTGGGGTAATAAGTGCTGAGAATATGGGCGGCCAATAAACTGGCAAGCGATAACTCCGCTATAATCCAAAACATATACGCACGATAAAACCGCCACACCACCCACAACAAGGGGGCAAACACCAAGTAAAACTGAGCCTCCACCCCCAAAGACCAAGTATGAAGCAATGGCTTGAGTTTAGCGGGCGATGCCCAATAGCCATCTTCAAACAAAAACCAAAAGTTAGAAACAAACCCCAAAGCCGACCACACAGAGCCTACATATTCCTCAACCATTGAATAGGGCATAAAATAACCCGCAAAGGGCAAGGTAACTAGCACCACCAACACTAAGGCCGGGACCAGGCGTTTGATTCTCCTAAGCCAGAAATCCCTAAGGCTGAAACTACCGGCAACGGCTTCTTGCAGAATAATAGGTAGTGTCAATAATCTTTCGCACTTTCTGATTTGGCTTTCCCTTAAATCTGGTTGTTACGCGATCTGAAAATCCTTTTCTTTATCCATCTCTTGGAGCAAATCCATGTTCAAATAATTTACGTTATCGCTGGTTGAGACCGCCACGCCCTACATTTCCTGAAACAGCGCGACAATGTCACAGGTGGTATTGCCTTTGGCATAGAGACTGAGAATCTTGTCATCCATACCGGTGTAGCGAGATGGGTGCTTTTTGACCATTGCTGGCGCCAAGCTACCCTCTCTGTCGCGGGGTGTTTCCAGCTCGAATGCGCCCTCTTCAGTGCGTAGCATTTTATGACTGCGACCATTGCGGCTATTGGATTTTCCTGCCTACTCATGTCTGGCATAGCCAAGGTGTTCATCGAACTCGGCATTCAGTGCCGCCTCAATGCTTACCCTGGTCAATGCCTGACGAAACGTATGCAGGTCTTCTGCGGTTTTGATGCCCCTGGCAGTTTCACGTGCCAGTGATTTGATTGCTTCGGGTTGCATGTGCTTATCCTCAACCCCTTCAGGGTAATAATCAATGATAAGTAGTTACACAGTTTTTGGGACTATCTCAGCTGACGCGGAAAAAATAGCTAGATTTCATCTTTCTTGCCGTTCCAGGTTGATAAAGCACACATTCTCGGCGTTAGCATCGGGTGTCTTTTACAGGCCTTTTTTACCCGTTACAACGCCCAATCAAGCCGCAACATGGCACCATGATCGGCCGCCGCATCACCCGATGCCTCACGACGCGCACCCTCAAAACTCAACTTGAACACAGACCCAATCTCAAGACGTGTGCCAAGCCGATAACGCTGCGCGCCCTCACCCACCAACGAGAAACCACTGTAAGGTGTCAACAACGCCCGTCCACCAAACACATCATAACCATACCCAATCTCACTGTCCAAACGCAAACGTGGCGTATTGTCCACGGCCGCCATGGTCGCACGGCTCACACCCTGATCCCACAACTGCGCGACCCCGCTCGTCGCCTCACCATACACCGGTGCCACACTAAGCGACAAACCGCGACCACGCCGACCCGAGTCAAACCGCATCAAACCACCCACACCCCATTCCTCATAATCATCCTCATGCGCAAGCAACACCCGACCATGTATATCCATCGTCACACCGCTAGCCGGATTCAAAAAGCGTATACTGCCGCCCAGCTCATAACCAATGCCCTGCACCCCGTCACCACTGTCATGACGCACACCCACCTCCAGATATGCATTGTGTGTGGGGGGGGACATGTGAATTGATCATGCGGGATGAGGCGGAATAAGGTGGCATGGGATGAAATGAAAATGCTTTTATGTCAAGTGTTTAAGAAGCCCATAGAAGCCGGAACGAAGGGCGAAAAAGGCCGATTTAAGCCGCCGCGAGACAACTGAATTGATCATCACGGCGGCACATCTCCTGTCGCATTTAAGTTATTGAGAAAAAGCAATTTATGCGTTTAAGATGGCATTAAGACGGCTAAAAAGAGTGTTTAAAGCGGTGTTGTGGTTAATTATTAACCATATAAAGCGCATCATTTTCATAACTTATTGTCTTTATTTATTAAAAAACATAAAAACAACAGAAAATACGGGATATTGCCTGTGGATAATTTTATAAAGGTATCTACAATTTTAGGGTATATAACTTATGTAATGGAGTGTTTAATAAGTAACCATCCGAGGCGCGGATTGGGCGGAAAATTGGAGACGCGGTGGGTAGGGAAAAAGGGCGGATTTTTGGGGTGATTTTCGGGCTGGTTTTCGGTCTGGAATCGCAGGCGAGGGTGGGGCTGGTGACTACAAAGGTTGGGTTGGTACTACAGATGATCCATATCAAAAAGTACGACATCGAACTAATCGCCTAGGCAAACGTTATGCAATGTTGTGGAAAGAAGGCACCAGCACCAATGCATATAATATTGGTTCTTATAGTAACCCTAATTTTACAGCTATACTTTTATCAAATAACGTCAAGCCAAATGCTGGGCATGATTGGGTTTGGTGGGTGAGTAATAATGCGGATCAATATCATAGCCAAAACGGCGAGGCTTTGTTGAGGCGTTTTTATGCTGAACGATATCCACACCGCAGAATAAACAGGGTTGTTGATGATGCATTTAATAGAAAAGGGATTTATTACTATGTTCGTCCCGATCTCCCTGATTATAAAGATTCAGCTACATTTGCATATACCGCTGGCGATACTTGGGTCGATGGGTTTGAAATATCACCATTAACACCAATTACAAACAAAGCAACAGATCAAACAGATCAAAATGTAATAGGTGACAATGCCACCGCCAGCGTTAAAATTATGGGCAACACTTACGCCGCCAGAAAAACTTCTGATGAGGCCGCTTGGCGAGCGGCCTGGATGAGGTATATATGGAATTCAAACGCTAATTATCAAACATATATATCTTGCCCTGATTTATCACAATCCGGCAACCCAATTTACACTGAAAACCCAGTGCCGGACAGCACCACCTTGCAGGAAAATTACACCGTAAATAATGACTATCCGGTTGATGAAATCGAGACCGAAATACCTTCATTTTTAGGCAATCCTTAAGCCCAAAAATCAGGCTCAAAAACACCACCAAAATCGACTCAAATATTGGACTTGATTTAACCCCAAATTAAGGGATGTTTAAGCACCCTTAAAACGGCCTAAAAATGACCACCAAAATCACCCCAATATTGCCCATATCTATGGATAACTCTGTGTATAAGTACCTAAAAAATGATGATCAATTCAGATGTCCCCGTACAGCTCATCTGGGAACGCTTCCATCATTGAATATAGACTATCGAAATCTTGTATCATGGCTTCTCTCCTCAGAATATGGAAACATTATACCACAATATGTGGGTCACACAAGTATATAATTGCCAAATTTTTTAAGAAGATCAATCGCAAAATAGACCCGGAATTCGGGAAAGGCTCTGCGCTAAAGCAATACTTGTCCAACCCGCACTCAGTCCAACCTAATCCAGCTCAGCGTGGCCTCAACTCGATCCCGCTTGACCCGACTCAACCCGGCCCCCGACCACGATCCAACCACGCCTTTCGTGCGTTATTAACGTGCATAAAATGCCTCACGATGCGCCGCATAATATGCGAGTGTTTTGTAGACTGTATCGACAATGCTGTTTGAGGTAATGGTCGCACCACTTAATTGGTCAAGCTCACCACCCTCTTTCTTTATAGTCCATTGCGTTGCTGGTGCATCCACGCGCATACCAGCAAACTGCAACAACCAATTTGAATGGTCCTGATGCGCCTTACCACCAAAGCCTTGCGTTTCATTGTGTTGTAATATCTTTATGCCAGTCAATGCACCCGCATGACTTATGCCAAGTACCATGCTGATATTGCCATTATAGCCCTTAGCGGTCACTGGCATGAGGCCTATGGCGACGGGTTGATTGTCCAACCGGGCCCTATAAACGGTGATGTTAGTGGTGTCGTTTATTGAAGGTGGCACCGCCAGGTCGATCTTGTCAGAGTACAAATCATTATCGTATGTGAGTGGTATCACATCTCCGATTATAGCTAACATGGCCTTTTGTTTGTTGCGTTTGATGTCGTCTTTGGTTGCTTCATTGGCCGCAAAGAGAGCGATCACACATAACACACTGATAATAAGCAATGGCAATGTAAAAATGAGTTGCTGTTTGAATGAATGGGTAGTTAGTGTCATGTCTCCCCCAATGCCCTCGGTCGGGTGTAATAATCAAGCACGGGTACCAGCCCATTCATGATTAAAATCGAGAAGGCAATACCGTCTGGATAACTGCCCCAGGTGCGGATGATGTAAATAAAACAACCAACCCCAATGCCATAGAGTATTTTTCCTTTAGGTGTGGTTGCGGAGCTTGCCGGGTCGGTGGCGATAAAAAAAGCACATAATATAGTGCCGCCAGTAAAGAGATGGTATAGCGCAGAAGGGTAGGCATCACTATCGATAAAATTAAACAACAGACTGATCGAAAACAAACTGCCCAATACGGCGACCGGGATGTGCCAACGAATGACTTTATTGATAATTAAAAAGAGGCCGCCAGCAAGATAGGCCAATGCAATCCATTCCCAACCTTGCCCACCGATCAACCCATACAGGGGGCCTGTTTCTATTTCAGAAACCGTGTTCATTAGGCTTAACTCAACCTTCATATTTGTGAGTGGCGTGGCACCGGTAATGGCATCTAAATCAGGAGGTAAGCCAGCAAAAATAATGCGGATGTTTTCCCCGATTGTTAACGTTTGTTCCACAGAGACATTCAAGTCGGTCCAATAAACCATTTGCGTTGGGAAAGACAAAAGGACAAAGACATAACCTGCCATTGCCGGGTTAAACGGATTATTGCCCAAACCGCCAAATAGATGTTTCGCGATGATTACAGCGAATGCTATTCCGGTAAAGGTTATCCACCAGGGGGTGTAAGGCGAAATTGTCAAGGCAAAAAGAATGGCTGTGACGATTGTTGAGCCGTCTTTAATGGCAGGACCTGCCGCCTTCTGACGCAATGTTATTATTATCGTTTCAATTAGTAATGCAGATACAGACGCTAATATGCAATTTACAACAATACCGATTCCAAAATAATAACTGCTCAATAATATACCCGGGATCAGCGCGTAGAGCACTTTGTGCATCATAATCGCTACCGTAGTTGCTGTATGGGTATGTGGTGAGGAGGCTTGCATATTATTGTGTAGTTATGAGGCCGCCACCATGCTGATACAATCAACCGGGCAAGGCGCAACACATAATTCGCAACCGGTACAATGGGCATTAATGATGCTGTGCATTTGTTTTGGCGCACCAATAATGGCATCTACTGGACAGGCAATAATACATTTTGTACAGCCGATACATTGTTCTTCATGGATAAACGCAATGCGTGGTTTTTCGTATTTATCTGTTTTTTTATAGAGGGGTTTGGCGACCAACCCGGTTTTTAATGACAATGCCTGCACCGTTTCAAGTCCGCCGGGTAAACAACGATTAATGTCAGCCGCATGCTTAACAATTGCCTCCGCATAAGGTCGGCAAGCATTAAATCCACAATCTCCGCATTGTGTTTGTGGTAGTAATTTTTCAATGGCATCTATCGCCTCGTAATCTGCTGGTTGTCGTGCAGCGGTCGTATTGCGCGAAATAAGAACCCCGATCATCATGCTCAAAAGAATGACGGAAACGCATGCAATGCTCATTACAAACCAACAAAACCCATACCACCCATTGCTAAGATGCCAAGGGTGATGAGCAATATGGGTAGACCTTTGAATGGGGTGGGAACATCTTCATTGTCGATACGCTCACGCAAACATGTCAGCATTAATAGTAGCAATAAAAATCCGGTGCCGGTCCCGATACCCATTAAAAAGGATTCAAACAATGTATTACTCTGTAACCGAGATAACAGGCTGGTGGCTAATAATATTGAGTTGCATAATATGATCGGGGTTACCGTATCGACTTGTTGTTTGAGTCGTGGGAATAAGCGATGTATTAAATGTTGTGACGCATAGACAATAACAATGATCAACATCACATAAAGTAGCAAGTCGAGATATTGTAATGTGTAGGGGATGATAAGCAGATGGTCTACCAGGTAAACAACAGGCAAGCAGAGTGTTAGACAGCAAAGTGTGATGAGTCCCACCAACCAGGCTGTACGCATCTGTTGGCTGGCAAAAATCTGCAAATCAAGTCCAACAAGAGACGTTAATACCAAGTTGTTAATCAGTGCGGCACTGAATATAAATCCGCATATTTCACTCATTTAGAGCCTTTCCCAAAAACTGTGTAACTGCCGTTGCTTAAACGAAGTCCTTTAGTCGGTCTTCGAATTCGATCATAAAGCGATTCATCGCTGGTTTCCAATATTTAATCGACATAGTCCACTGCTTTGATGCATCTTGAATGGCCAGATAGCTCACCTTTCTGGTAGCGTCATCGGTTGGGAACAACTTACGTTTTTTGATGGCTTTCCTGATGACGCTGTTGAGCGATGCAATGGCGTTGGTGGTATAGATTGCCTTGCGCAAGTCCTGCGGGTAATCAAACAGGGTGTTGAGGTTCTGCCAATGACTCTGCCAGGAACGGCTGGTCTTAGGGTATTTGGCATCCCATTCGTCACCAAAGACATCAAGCACCAACAGTGCTTCCGCCTCCGTAGCTGACTGGTAGATTTGCTACAAGTCGACTACAACCGCCTTGTAGTCCTTCCAGGTAACATACTGCATCGCGTGCCTGATCCTATGCACAATGCAACGCCAGATGCGGGTTTGCGGGTAGACGGTATTGATGAGATCAGGAAAACTCTTGAGCCCGTCAACACAGGCAATCAGGATGTCTCGTACACCGCGGTTATGAAGTTCGGTCAAGACATTGAGCCAGAACTTGGCACCTTCGTGCTCTGACAGCCACAGCCCTAAAAGCGCTTTGTGCCCGTCCAGGTTCACGCCCAGTGCCAGATAGACAGCCTTGTTGATGACTTTCTTGTCCTGGCGGATTTTAACGACTATGCAGTCAAGGTATGTAATGGGGTATATCAGTGCTAGTGGCCGATTGCCACGCAATCACCTTTTCTGTCACACACGAGAGCAGGCTGATTGAGACCGCCACGCCCTACATTTCCTGAAACAGCGCGACAATGTCACAGGTGGTATTGCCTTTGGCATAGAGACTGAGAACCTTGTCATCCATACCGGTGAGGCGAGATGGGTGCCACTTGACCAGTGCTGGCACCAAGCTACCCTTTCTGTCGCGGGGTGTTTCCAGCTCGAATGCGCCCTCTTCAGTGCGTAGCATTTTATGACTGCGACCATTACGGCTATTGGATTTTCCGGCCTACTCATGCCTGGCATAGCCAAGGTGTTCATCGAACTCGGCATTCAGTGCTGTCTCAATGCTTACCCTGGTCAATGCCTGACGGAACGTATACAGGTCTTCTTCGGTTTTGATGCCCCTGGCAGTTTCACGTGCCAGTGATTTGATTGCTTCGGGTTGCATGTGCTTATCCTCAACCCCTTCGGGGCAATAATCAATGATAAGCAGTTGGAGACCTCGAACAACGCTGATTCTGGATGGATTTTGACTCGAGCACCAGTCGTTGTCACCCGCATAGCGGGTGTGAAGGTCAAGGTCGGTGGTATTTGAGGCTGTGTTGCGCTGTTTGGGTCTGCCAGGGCGGGTATTTCCGGAATTTGGGCGGAGTCAGGCTGTGGCCTGTCGTCGCTCGTGGAAGATGAGACGGCGGAAGTTGTAGCTCAGGTTGGCCATGGTCATGCGGGCCTTCGCACGGGTTTGACCGATTGAGCGGATGGTCAGAGCCATGGGCCCTTTCTCGTAGTCGAACACAGGCGCGGATGGCGGAGCGTGTCGCGTTGCCCCGGCGAATGTGTTTGGCCATGGGTTTGCCGCGTGGCTTCTTGCGATGGATATGTGAGCGGTACCCTTGCGCCTTCAGCCAAGCCTCATTCCTGGCCGAGCGGTACCCGGTATCGGCCCAAACAGCCTTCGAGCTGTTTGTCTCGTCCAGAACCGAGGAGCGTTCATGCCCGTCGTAGCGAGCCGCATTCGTGCCAGTCTCACCCCGGATGAAGCGCCATTTGCGGTCAATGGACACGTGGTTCTTGTACCCAAAGTGGGGAACCGAAATATCGACAAGGCCAGTATCCTCCTCACCCTCCTTGGTCGTCTTGGCCTTTGAATACTTGACCGTCCAACGCGCATCGGTGTCTTTCTGCGCTGCCTTGGACAGATCATCGGGCCAGATGTCAGATGCGGCCTCACCTGCCTTGGCGCGCGCTTTCTCTTCTTTCGTCATGCGCTGGCGCGGGGCAAAGACCAACGTGGCATCCACAATCTGACCGCCGGTCGGTTTGTATCCCCGCGCGCAGAGCTGAGCTTCAAACGCGGCAAACAGGCCCTTGAAGACACCCGCCTGGGTCAGCTTCTCTCTGAAAAGCCAGACCGTCTTATGATCAGGTGTCGGCTCCCCGATTTGAAATCCCAGGAACCGCAGCCAACTGAAACGGTCACGAATGAGAAACTCCATCCGCTCATCACTCAGATTGTGCATCGAGGCCAACACCAGCACCTTGAACATCACAACGGCATCATAGGGCGGACGACCACCTTTGGGACGTTCCCCATAGCCAAGCGCTTCAACAAGAACTGGGCGAAACACTTCGAAATCAACGTGCCGCTCCAAAACCTCAAGCGGATCTCCCATCGCCGAAAGCCGCGCCAAATGATCCGTCAAATCAAACAATCCAGGTGCGGGCATAAACAAAATCCTCCCACATCAAGTGAATCAGATCGTACCACAAAATGTACGGTTTTTAGAGGCTTCCAGTTACACAGTTCTTGGGACTATCTCCTTCTTAAGTGTATTTATGCACGGTTGATCTGCATGGCATACAAACACGTCTGTCTTATGCTTATTTATTGCGCCTGTTGCTTCTTTTTAATGATAACTTGTATACGACCATCGGCCCCTTTCTTTGCGGGATCAGTTGGTTTATCGGGTGCTGTTGTACCTTCGGCTTTTACTTGACTCAGCACCGTGTCATATTCAATGCGATTGCCACGTAAACGTAGCCCCTCTTGCGTTACAAAGGCCTCATCGATCAAGATGATATAATCCTTTAGCGGGTAATATTCCATTTGCAATGCTTCGGCTTCATCATATATTTCACTATCATCTGGTAGCTGCCGATACGTCGCGGGGGTCCCCTGCATAATGATGAGCTCTGCTTCACCATCGTCATCATTGTAAACGGTCATGGTATGTCCAGTTATATGTATACTGCCTTGATCGGCAACAACGTCACCGCGATAGATAGTGACACCTTTAATATCATCCATCTCAGCCGAATCTGCTGTGATCATAATATCTTGATCCCGGTCGGTTGATAGTGCCAACACACAATCCATCATGGTTGCAATAACCAATGCCAACAAGCAATTGGCCGTGGTCTTAAGGGGTTGTGATTTTTGTCTGTACATTGCTAAGAAACTCCATCTGTTGTTCTTGAAGATAAGCGCGCATCCCAATTGCGTGTGTGATGGAACGTTTCCTGATCAAGGTGGCCGCGTTATCAGTCTCGGCATATTCTTGATCGACCAACACTCGCGCATCTTCAGAAATTAATTTTACCTTAAGATTACCAGATTCATCATTTTGATGTAGGCGGACATTGCCACTTAACAAAATAACATTATTATTTGACGTAGCCTGGCCCTTATCAGCAGTTATAATAATGGGCGGTCTATTGAGTCGGAATATCTCAAACTGGAGGTTGTTTAATTCGCTGGTATCATCAGGGTAATGTGCTATATACGCAGCGTTAAGGCGATTCTTTGGGGTGCCGTCCTGATTCA
The DNA here is from genome assembly GCA_951812995.1 of uncultured Gammaproteobacteria bacterium. Classification (GTDB taxonomy): domain Bacteria; phylum Pseudomonadota; class Gammaproteobacteria; order Eutrophobiales; family Eutrophobiaceae; genus UBA7359. Next base: position 187,596 of record CATOTD010000004.1, read on the forward strand.
TGGTCAAGGTTGAGAAGTTTTCCATGTAAAAGTCGGGGTAATGTGCCCAGCTACTTAAGTTTGTCGTGTTATCTGTTGTCAGTTTTTCCAGTGCCCAGTAACTGCATCCTGCCACTGCTATCAAGATGAACATCAACTTGCCTTTCTCACTAAACACAGGTATGACCCATACCCGCCAATGTCATCCGTTCAGGGTACTAGGTAGCGTTGAATGAGATCATCATATTGCCCCTGAGCACGCATGATTAACTCGCACACCTCTCTGACGGCACCTTCCCCACCTCGACTCTCTGTAGTCCAGACAGCGTTGTTTTGCACTTCACTACGCGCATCGGCAACGGCAATGGGTAGTCCAACCTGAATCATGGCAGGCAGGTCAATAACATCGTCACCGACATAAGCCACCTGATCCGACACCAGACTTAGCGTTGCCATAAGGCTTAAGAGTCGGGCACCCTTATCTTGTTCGCCTTGAAAGACATATTTGATGCCGAGCGATGCCATACGTTCGGCGACAATATTGGAGGATCGTGCAGTGATTACGGCAATCTTGCAGCCCGTTTCGAGCAACATAATCAATCCGTATCCATCGTGCACATGGAATGTTTTGTACTCGTTGCCACTTTCACCGAGCATCAGTTTGCCGTCCGTCAATACACCATCAACATCAAACACGGCCAGCTTGATAGCGGCGGCTTTTGCCATAATCAATTTTTTATCCATCTGCATATCTTACGGCATCTATACGACCCGTGCACGTAACAGATCGTGCATATTCAAAATACCAATCAACTTATCTTGCTCATCCACTACGACCAGGGCATTGATACGATGTTCTTCCATTAACGCAAGTGCGGAGGCGGCCAGTGCCTGGGCCTTTATCTTTTTACCGTCACAGGTCATGGCCGCTGTAACAAGACAGGTGTTGATATCAATATCTGTATCAAGCGCACGGCGTAAGTCACCATCGGTAAAGATACCCAAGACATGATCACTGTCATCGACGATGGTTGTCACGCCCAGACCTTTTTGCGTCATCTCAAGCAGGGCTTCGCGCAGTACAGCGGTCGTCGCAACTTTGGGTATCTCGGTCGCGGTGTGCATGATGTCGCTGACATGCAACAGCAAACGCCGACCTAATGTACCGCCCGGGTGTGATAAGGCAAAGTCATCTTCACTAAAGCCGCGTGCCTTCAGCAAGGCGACAGCGATGGCATCACCCATAGCCAATGTCGCCGTTGTGCTTGCGGTAGGTGCCAACCCAAGTGGACAGGCCTCTTTACTGACACGCACATCAATATTGACAGTGGCGGTATTGGCCAGCGTTGAGTCTGGTTTGCCGGTTAATGCGATCATCGGCGTATTTAATCGTTTGATAACCGGCAACAAAGCGACAACCTCTTCTGTTTCTCCAGAATTCGATAAAACGATAACAGCATCGTTAGGCGTAATCATGCCCGAGTCGCCATGACTGGCTTCGCCTGGATGGACAAAGAAAGCCGGCGTACCGGTGCTCGCCAGCGTTGCTGCGATCTTGTTTCCAATATGCCCCGATTTACCCATGCCGATAACGACCACACGCCCTTTACATTGCAGTAAGATATGACAGGCAACGACAAATTTATCATCAATGCGACCTATTAATTCGGCGAGTGCAGCTTGTTCGGTTGCGATGACGGCCTTGCCAAGAGACTTAAATTTTTCCGGACTCAATTCATTCATGGTTTAAGTTATACGATACGCTGTGAAAACAGCAAATACTGATAGCCAATAAAACAGATCAATAATACTGCACCCTCGGTTTTGACCAGTTTACCCTTGCTGGACAGGAATATCATTGCACCTAACAATAAAGTCAAGCCAAGCATTGCCGGGTAATCCTGCGTTAATACCTCACGTGCAAAATAATCCGGGTGGATCAATACCGGGATGCCCAATACAGCGAAGGTATTAAACATGTTTGAACCGATAATATTACCAATAGCAATATCCGCTTCTTTTTTGAGGATGCTGATAATGGAAGCGGCAAGCTCAGGCAAGCTGGTGCCAATGGCAATAATAGTTAAGCCGATGACAAGATCCGATACGCCATAGTATTTTGCAATAAACACCGCACCGCGCACCAGCAGCTCTGCGCCCAAAACTAGCAATACCAGTCCAATCAACAGTTTTATAACGGCAGTTTTTGTCGGCTCAACCGCACTTAATTCCTGTTCAAATTCACGCATGAGTGGGTCTGTTACAGATGTTTTGTATGCAACCCAGACGATCCAGCCTATTGACCCAAACAGCGCGATCAGCAATATAACCCCATCAAGTCGGCTCAAATGGCTATCGAGCATTAACAACAAAGCCAGCAAGAGTGCCGCACACATCAACCCATACTCTCTTTTGATGGTCCGGGAGGTGATCGTCACCGGCAATAATAGAATACTCACACCTAATACCAGACCAATGTTGGTAATGTTGGAGCCAAGGGCATTACCAATCGCAATAGCCGTCTTGCCCTGCAAGGCAGATACAGAGCCGACGACGATTTCTGGAGCGGAGGTGGCAAAGCCGACGACGGTCAAGCCGATTATCAATGGCGGCATACCCAATTGGTACGCAATATTGGCGGCACCAGTGACAAATATGTCAGCACCGTATACAAGCAAGGCAAGCCCCAGCAGGATAAAAATACATGAAACCAACATGTGTTAGTGTTTCTCCTTTTTTAGTTAATCAAGATAATGTTGGATTAAGGTTGTTCTTAAAAACAACGCTGGTAAGTTTTACCTTGCTATAAAAAAACATAAACTATCTGCAATAAACTAATTAAAGTCTTTTAATGTCCAAACGTTTCGAGTCTCTACAAGACTGGTTAATAGAAATCCTTAATACCAGTGCTTTTAATTTAAAGCCAGCCTCCGAGGATGCCAGTTTTCGATATTATTATCGCCTACAACTAGGCAAGACAAGGTTTGTTGTTATGGATGCGCCGCCAGAGCACGAGGATTGTAAGTCATTTATAAAGGTGAATCGTATCTTGCAAGCGGGCAATGTCAATGTGCCCATCATACATAATATGAATTTAGAACAGGGGTTTTTATTGCTGAGCGATTTTGGTACTGATCACTATTTGGATAAACTCAATCAGTCCTCTGTAGCCAGGCTGTATACCGATGCCATCAAGACGATAGTCGCCATGCAAACCAATGCCGACACACAAGCATTGCGTTGTTACGATGCCGCACTATTACAGCGTGAGATGCGTCTTTTTACAGATTGGTTGCTGGACAAACATCTGCAGATTGCGCTAAACAAGGATCAAGCGAGTGCCCTGCAAGTATTATTCGATATGTTGCAAGCCAATGCCCTGGCACAACCGCAAGCCTTTGTGCATAGGGATTTTCACTCAAGAAATCTGATGTTGACCCAGGCAAACAATCCGGGCGTGATTGATTATCAGGATGCCGTATATGGCCCTGTTACCTATGATCTGGTGTCTTTATTAAAGGACTGTTATATCAAATGGTCGCAACCAGAGATCAATGCTTGGCTGGCGTTTTATCTCAATGAAAGGGTATCTTGCGGCGACAGACTTGCAATCGATCGGGCACAGTTTCAACGTTGGTTTGATTTGATGGGCGTACAGCGACATCTCAAGGCCAGTGGCATATTCGCGCGGTTGTCACAACGTGATGGCAAGCATGATTTTCTAAAAGATATTCCTCGAACCTTGTCCTATATTCTTGATCTTAAAAACACATATAGAGAATTATCACCCTTGATTGCGCTTATCGAAGAACGTATTTTACCAAGGCTGGAACAACCATGATGGCCATGATTCTTGCGGCAGGTCGCGGTGTACGCATGCGTCCATTGACTGATTCAATACCCAAACCGTTGCTGGCGGTTGCCGGTAAACCGCTCATTGTCCATCAGCTAGAGGCGTTGGTCACAGCCGGCGTGGAAAAAATTATTATCAATACAGGCTATTTGGGGGACAAGATCCATGCTTGTTTGGGCATCGGCGAACGTTTTGGCGTGTCGATACAGTACTCCGATGAAGGCAACACACCGTTAGAAACCGCAGGCGGGATCATTAAGGCCTTGCCCTTGCTCGGCGATGCGCCATTTATCGTGACCAACGCAGACATCTATACGAATTTTGACTATAAGCGATTGCCACGGCAACCAGACTTCGATGTTCATCTGGTGTTGGTTGATAATCCGCCACACAATATGCAGGGTGATTTTGCCTTGATTGATGGTCGTTTATCAAACAAAGGTCGCCAAAAACTGACCTACAGCGGCATAGGATTATATCATCCGCGTCTCTTTAGAAACCGTACCCCCGGGCATCATTCTTTAGTACCAATACTGCGTCAGTCGGCACACACGCATCAGGCAAGTGGTGAGTATTTTGGGGGTTATTGGAATGATGTTGGCACACCTGAACGCTTACAAGAACTCAATAAGCAAACAGGCTTTATCTGAACAGGTTTTAATTTTGCGTACAGACACGATATAGTGGATGAAAAATGTAGGCTGTTCTCTCAAATCCACTGAAAATAGTTTTGTCATTAAGTGCTACATATCCTAATATTTCTATACTATTAGAGATTAAAAAATTATGGCTGTAGAAAATACTCATAATAAACCACACCCTCGTTTATTAGGCGAATATCTCTCGTGCTCACGCGGTGCTATTAGGATGGCCATGCAAAAAAACGTGCCGCTAGAGTACAGGGCAATACTACAAAGCTGATTGGTGAGGTACTCATTGATTTAGGAGCTATTGTCAAAAATAGTGTCTGACAATTTGATCATGCGGCTGCCTTGTCGTCCTCGTTCACCTCGCTTCCATCTTTAAGCTTCACGCCTCCAATCACCTTTGCCAAGTGTCTGAAGCCTCTCAATTTGCGCCAGGAATCTTCGGCGCATAATCCCATCTTGCAGATCATCGTCAGCATCGTATTCCGCGTGACACAACCTTTAGCCTGGCGTGTTCTATGCCGGATTGTCGCAAAGCTCGACGGGGTGACATTCGTTGTCCTGATATGGCTCCAGTGCTCTGCTGGAAAGTCATAAAATGCCAGCAACGCATCACGGTCTTTCGATAAGCATGCCACTGCCTTGGGATACTTGACACCGAAACGTTCCTCAAAGTCATCGAACACCTGCTCTGCGTCAACGCGGCCCTCTGCCATCCAGACCCTGCTTTGCTTTCTCCTGAACAGACTTGGGCAGATAGTTCAGCACATTGCCGGTCCTGTGCATCCAGCAACGTTGCACATCAGTCTCTGGATACACTGCCTCAAGGGCTGCCCAGAAACCCAAAGCACCATCGCCAATGGCCAGCTTTGGGGCTGACCCAAGCCTCTTTGTTGCAACGACAACAACACTGCTCGCCAGCGCTGTTTCGATTCCCTGACACCCTATTCAATCGACATAAAATGCTTCTGACCGCGACTGTTCACGCCGATGATGACCAGGCAACACAATCGACCATCGTCACCTCGAAGACCACTGTAGATGCCATCAGTCCAGATATAGACCCATTCATCCGCCACGGAACGTGTACACCATTGCTTGTATGTAGCTTCCCATTGCCGTTTCAAACAACCCACGACATTGGCCGACAGCCCTTTAGCCTCGGGTCCGACAATAGCTTCCAGTGCGCTCTGCATCTGGCCACTCGAAACACCTTTCAAATAAAGCCAGGGAATCGCCGCATCCAGGGTCGCTGTGCGCCGGATGTAGGGCGGTACAAGCAAAGATTGAAAGCTCGCCGACTCACCTTCACGGCTACGGATATTGGGCACCTCGACGCTGACCTTGCCAACCCCGATGATGATCTCTCGTTCTGGATGATGGCCACTGCGGACAACGCGCTGTCGTCCGTCAGCCGTCCTTTGATCATCATACTGCCTCATCAACGCATCTGGCTCTGCCTGGACAGCTTCGGTGATTAACTGTCTCGCACCAGATCTGAGTAACTCTGTCAGTGGATCAATGCCCTCTGGTGTACCCAGATCAATCACAGTATTGTTTGTCATGTGTGGCGTACTCCTCTTGCTACTTTCGATTGCTAGACAAAACCGATTTCAGCAAGGCACGCCGCATACTTCAACCTATTCAGACACCAGATTCGGTTATAACTCTGAGCTACTTAAGGGTTATTCCGTCTGAAAAACGAAAAAAGACCAGAAAAGACCAAAATTTAAGGACAATAACAACCAGAAATCACTGCAGGTGGCTGGAAATTTAACCATTGAAGGATAATCTCCAAATGAGATGTTTAGTGCAAACAAAGGTCTCAGCATGAAATACAAAGCAGAGATTAATGGTTTAACAGGGCTGCTGTGGAACAAAGATAATTCTTAGAATAATGGAGGAGTAATATGCATAGAGATAAAAAACTTGAGTTAATTAAAGGGAATTATATACTTGAATCCAACTTCACTACAAAATACAAACACAATGATTTGTTAGTTTTTTCAAGTAACAAGCTCACCATGCTCACCTGTTACCTTATGCAATTTTTCAATTGCACTCCATTTTGGGTTAAACCATCTTTTCTTGTCTTTCGTTTGCACGCAACGACAATAAAAAGGTTTTTATCGGTTTTTTATCTTTGTTGAATACTGCAATATCAAGCGGATACTCTTTTTTGGTATCAGATGGCCTTACTTTTACACGCCACTGTGGTCGTGTTTGTAATTGTTCTTTGGGGTATCCGTAATCTTCGACAAGTGTTTCGGAAAAGACTTGTACTGCTTCTACTTCTTCTGGCGTAGCTTTTACTTCTTCACCACTTATATAGTCTTTGATGTAACCTTCTCTCATTATCGTCCTGTATATCCGCATTCTATTTCCATTGCTTTGCTCATGCTAGCACCTCGCGATAGGTAATCCGTTTACCTATCGCGTTGCTTATAAGTGATTCTATACGTTGATTGGTTGGTAACTTACATTGTCCGTTATTCAGTCTAAAAGTCACTTCGTTCACATAGCGATGTAAGTGTTTAGTGCTGGCATGAGGCCATACCCCATACAGACCGCGTTTGAGTAAAGCCCAGACACTTTCAATGCTATTGGTATGAATGTTGTTTGAACCCACATATTCTCCCGCACTATGGGTTACCGTACCATGCTGATAAGCAGACTGTAAATGCTGATATGACCTGTGTTCATCTGTGTAAATGGTGGCACCATATTCCACTGAACAGCCAATCTCTTTGTGCAGGGTCGGTATATCAGTTGATGGGATAGGCTTAGCCCTTGTGCGGCCACCGCGCTCACGCATTCCGACCACTACCTGCTTGCCAGCTACGCCACGGCCTGCGCGGGCTTTCTTGTGTTTGTGTTTGTTATGTTCCTTCCCACCGATATAGGTCTCATCAATCTCAACAATGCCAGAAAGTAAATTATCTGTATTATCGTTACAGGATTCACGAATGCGGGCCTGCATAAACCAGGCGGTCTTTTGAGTTACTCCGATTTGTTTAGATAACTGCAAGCTAGATATGCCCTTGCGCGAGGTGACAGTTAAGTAAATAGCATATAGCCATTTATGTAGTGGAACATGAGAACGTTCAAAGATAGTGCCGGTTCTCACTGTAAACTCACTCTTGCAGTCCCGGCATAAGTAATATCCTGTCCGCTTTCCTTTGCGCGGGGTAATACGCTTAAATCCCCCACAATGAGGACAGGATATGTAATCTCCCCAGCGCGTTGTCCCTCAAAATACAATCTAGCGGCTTCAGCATCCGGAAACTGGCGAAATAACTCAAATGTGGATATGGTATTGTCTTTCATTGATGCCCCTCCGTTTTATTGCATTTTTATGTTAGATTATATGGGTTATCTATTGGAGTCAAGTATATAATTCCATAATTAAAAATATATTTTTTCGGTCTTCAATCGAAGATTTTTGGTTTCACGTCTTAAAGTCATATGCACAGCCACATTTTGAAGTTTTAGAAATTGGTTCAGGTTCAGGAAAAGGTAAACAAAACACCTTGTATCCAACTGTCAGAAAAATTGTTGGACTGGATTTAGATGAGCGCGTTCTGAGAAATCCCTTCCTGGATGAATCTTATAACATGAATGCATATGAAATTGGCACAAAATTGGCTGACACTAAGTTTGACATCATTTATTCTCATATGGTGGCTGAACACATTGATGATGGCTTGAGGTTTATTTCAACGCAATTAAACGCCCTAAATGATGGTGGTGTTTTAATACACTCCACAGTCTCTAAATACTATTGGACATCCTTAATCAATGATTTAGTACCCGAAAGCGTCAAGCACTGGTTAATTAGAAAATTAGGGAGCGGAAGGGCTACAGAGGATGTGTTTCCCGCACATTATGAATTGAACTCAACGCACCAAATAGAAAAAATTTGTAGTGGTTGTAATGCTGAATACAAGATATTGAGACAAGATGAGCCGCCAGGCTATGTACGGCGAAGCATACTCTTAATGCTCCTTTATACTCTGTTGCATAAACCGTTACAGTTTTTAATTCCATCTATTCGTCCAACGTTTATCTTTGTAGTTTCCAAAAAATGAGGAAGAATGGAGGATGCTGGAAATGAGTTCTGTGTTCAAGTGGGAAGAAGTCTTTCAGCGAGGGTTTGCGCCGTAGCACCGTATTCAAAGCCTGTAAGAACCGCGTCACGCCCGTTCTGGCCAAGTTGCCGACGCCTATCGGCGCCCATGTCACGAAGGTCCAAGATGGCCTGGGCCAACGCATTTGGATCCTCGGCAGGAACCGTGATACCCATATTATGAGCGGCAACTGGATCACCCCAGCCCGAATAGGAATGTAAGATCGGTAGCCCCGCATACATATAGTCACAGAGCTTATTGGAGGAGATGCCGTAACGATAGAGGTCTGAGTCAGTCCAGACCAAACAACCGACATCAAAATGGTTTAGCATCGACTGAACTTGCCGCTTATCGATAGGTGGAAGAAAGTGCACATTATTTAGGCCAGCGGCACACGCGCGATCCTGAAGCCCTGCCTTTTCATTCCCGTGGCCTACGATGCAGAAGGCGATGCCCTGCTCATCTTTTAGTATTTCGGTAGCGCTGATCAGGCTGGTTGAGACCGCCACGCCCTACATTTCCTGAAACAGCGCGACAATGTCACAGGTGGTATTGCCTTTGGCATAGAGACTGAGAATCTTGTCATCCATACCGGTGTAGCGAGATGGAGACCTCGAACAACGCTGATTCTGGATGGATTTTGACGCGAGCACCAGTCGTTGTCACCCGCATAGTGGGTGTGAAGGTCAAGATCGGTGGTATTTGAGGCTGTGTTGCGCTGTTTGGGTCTGCCAGGGCGGGTATTTCCGGAATTTGGGCGGAGTCAGGCTGTGGCCTGTCGTCGCTCGTGGAAAATCAGACGGCGGAAGTTGTAGCTCAGGTTGGCCATGGTCATGCGGGCCTTCGCACGGGTTTGGCCGATTGAGCGGATGGTCAGAGCCATGGGCCCTTTCTCGTAGCCGAACACAGGCGCGGATGGCGGAGCGTGTCGCGTTGCCCCGACGAATATGCCTGGCCATGGGTTTGCCGCGTGGCTTCTTGCGATGGATATGTGAGCGGTACCCCTGTGCTTTGAGCCAGTCTTCGTTCTTGGACGACCGATATCCAGTATCGGCCCAAACCGCCTTCGAGCTGTTTGTCTCGTCCAGAACCGAGGAGCGTTCATGCCCGTCGTAGCGAGCCGCATTCGTGCCAGTCTCACCCCGGATGAAGCGCCATTTGCGGTCAATGGACACGTGGTTCTTGTACCCAAAGTGGGGAACCGAAATATCGACAAGGCCAGTATCCTCCTCACCCTCCTTGGTCGTCTTGGCCTTTGAATACTTGACCGTCCAACGTGCATCGGTGTCTTTCTGCGCTGCCTTGGACAGATCATCGGGCCAGATGTCAGATGCGGCCTCACCTGCCTTGGCGCGCGCTTTCTCTTCTTTCGTCATCCGCTGGCGCGGGGCAAAGACCAACGTGGCATCCACAATCTGACCGCCGGTCGGTTTGTATCCCCGCGCGCAGAGCTGAGCTTCAAACGCGGCAAACAGGGCCTTGAAGACACCCGCCTAGGTCAGCTTCTCTCTGAAAAGCCAGATCGTCTTCTGATCAGGTGTCGGCTCCCCGATTTGAAATCCCAGGAACCGCAACCAACTGAAACGGTCACGAATGAGAAACTCCATCCGCTCATCGCTCAGATTGTGCATCGAGGCCAAGACCAGCACCTTGAACATCACAACGGCATCATAGGGTGGGCGACCACCTTTGGGACGTTCCCCATAGCCAAGCGCTTCAACAAGAACTGGGCGAAACACTTCGAAATCAACGTGCCGCTCCAAAACCTCAAGCGGATCTCCCATCGCCGAAAGCCGCGCCAAATGATCCGTCAAATCAAACAATCCAGGTGCGTGCATAAACAAAATCCTCCCACATCAAGTGAATCAGACCGTACCACAAAATGTACGGTTTTTAGAGGCTTCCAACTTGTCATCCATACCGGTGTAGCGAGATGGGTGCTTCTTGACCAGTGCTGGCACCAAGCTACCCTTTCTGTCGCGGGGTGTTTCCAGCTCGAATGCGCCCTCTTCAGTGCGTAGCATTTTATGACTGCGACCATTGCGGTTATTGGATTTTCCGGCCTACTCATGTCTGGCATAGCCAAGGTGTTCATCGAACTCGGCATTCAGTGCCGCCTCAATGCTTACCCTGGTCAATGCCTGACGGAACGTATACAGGTCTTCTTCGGTTTTGATGCCCCTGGCAGTTTCACGTGCCAGTGATTTGATTGCTTCGGGTTGCATGTGCTTATCCTCAACCCCTTCGGGGCAATAATCAATGATAAGCAGTTACATAGTTTTTGGGACTATCTCCTCTCTGAGCATAGTTTGTATGCATCGCTCGGCCTTGCCGTTGGTTCTGGGTGTGTAAGGCCGAGTAAACAGGTGGCCGCTACCCATTGCCTTGAGTACGATGCCGAAGAACTTTGCTTGATACCCCGAGCCATAGTCGGTCATCACCTGCTCAATCTGTATGCCCATTGATTCATAGTAGGCTTTCACGCTCTTGAAGAACGCGGTCACACGCTCTTTGCGTTCATCGGGCAGAATCTCAGCGTAACTGAGTCGGGAATGAGCATCGATGCAGATGTGTATGTACTCCCAGCCAGCCCCTGCAAACGGCTTACCTTTGTGAACACCGGTGACTCGAGTGAACCTGGATAAGACCGCTCATAGCGATTATTGGGTTTAGCGGGTGCAAGCGCGGAGCGTTTGTTTAGACCGAGTCGTCTGCGGTGCAAAGACATTGTGGCGGGGTCGAGCCGACATTCCTGGCAATCTGGCCCATGGTCCAGCGGTGCTTACGTAGCAAAGAGATGCGGCGGACTTGCCTATCTGTCAGTGCTCTGGGATGGCGGCTGACTGGCCGAGAACCACTATCTTCCAGGCCTGCCAGACCTTCCTTCTCAAATCGATTGTTCCACTTCAATACAGTGTGAGTTGACGTATGAAACTCTTGCGCCACCCGGGTCGCTGAAAAACCAGGTTGTTGGGCTCGTCTGACCATACTCAGTCAACCTTCCGGTGTCAATGGGGCATGCTTGTGTACGTTCATGCGGGTTTCTGTTGACCCTATTGGTTTGGTCACTTATATAATCTCTCACATGGCTCGCATGAATAACCTATGCACAGATCACAGCTACAGCAACTGACATGGTGTTTATGCATGGGCAATGATAGATGCGCATCGACACGAACGCTTAAAAGATGAGGCGAACGCCAATGATTAGGAGCATACTGGCAAGCACAGGACGCATCACCTTTTCGGGCAAGAAAGTGCCAAAATGACTACCCGCATAAATGCCTGGTAATGAACCTATCAACAAACTCCCTAACAAAATATAATCCACCGTGCCAATGTACGCATGACCCAGACCCGCGATGGCAGTGATGGGTATCGCATAAGCAAGATCTGTTGCAACTATTTGTATCGTCTTAAATTCAGGGTAAAGAAAACATAAACATGCGGCACCAATGACACCCGCACCTATTGAAGAAAAAGTCACCAAGATACCAATTACGGCCCCTGCGAATATAGTGGCTGGTTTTCTATACTTACGATGCAGTAATGTTATAGCATCAAATTGTTCTTGTTCACTCAGTCTATGCAATCGATTCTGGGTAAATAAAAAAACGGCCGTTAGTATCAGGGCGATACTTAAAATTGTCATAATCAAGTCATCATAATTAACGCCAGCGACGGCGAGTTCCTTGATAAGGAAAATTGAGCTAAGGCAGGCGGGGATGCTGCCAAACGAAAGTAAGATTACAACCGGCCATTGAATGTTGTTGTGTTTGTGGTGCACAAAAACGCCACCCGACTTAGTTATTGCTGCATACAGTAAATCGGTTCCTACTGCTATGGCAGGCTGTATTCCAAAGCCAAGCACAAGAATTGGAGTCATCAAGGAGCCACCACCAACACCAGTCATACCAACGATGAAACCAACGATGAAACCAGCGATCGTAAATGAAAAATCCATATATTTGCTAATTAAGGTTTGATTTCCATAACAAAGTAAAAAGTGCTGTAATCTACAGCTAGAAGATTATTCTGAAAAAGAATTATTATATATATTTTTATAATTTTATCGTATATACATATTGTTCGGCATGAAAATACAGCAACTCAAATACATTCGGGAAATAGCTAATCACGACCTGAATGTTTCTACAGTAGCGGCGCGTCTGTTTACTTCACAACCCGGCGTTAGTAAGCAGGTACGTATGCTTGAGGACGAATTGAACGTGCAGATTTTTCAAAGAAACGGAAAACGGTTGACTGATATTACACCTGCGGGTCGCATTATTATCGATATGGCGGGAAATATCCTGGATCAGGTTGAAGGCATAAAGCGTGTCGCCGATGATTTTAGCGCTAAGGATCATGGTAGCCTTGCCATTGCAACAACCCATACCCAGGCACGCTATGTCTTGCCGGGTATTATCCAGGATTTTATAAAACTTTACCCGGATGTTTCTTTGCACATGCACCAAGGTACGCCAACACAAATTTCTGCATTGGCATCTAAAGGCACTGTTGATTTCGCCATTGCGACAGAGGCATTAGAATTATTTGACAACTTAATCATGATGCCTTGTTATCGCTGGAACAGAAGCGTCATCGTCAACCATGATCATCCTTTGGCAAGTGCATCTTCTTTAACGCTAGCGGCATTGGCCAAGTTTCCCATCGTGACTTATGTATTTGGTTTCACGGGTCGTTCGCAATTAGATCATGCCTTCGGGAAAGCCGGGTTATCTCCCAAGTTGGTATTTACTGCTTCTGATGCAGATGTTATCAAGACTTATGTGAAAATGAATTTGGGGGTCGGGATTGTCGCGAGCATGGCCTATGATCCAGAGATTGACAAGGAATTGGTTGCGATTGATGCGAGCCATTTATTTGCAGCGAGCGTGACGCGGATAGGTTTTCGACGAGGTGTTTTTTTACGCGGTTACATGTATGAATTTATAAGACGATTCGCACCGCATTTGACTGAAGACATTGTGCGCCAAGCAATGCAGGCATCAACTAAACATGAATTGGACAACATATTCAAAACGATAGCGTTACCGACTATCAACTAGCGGTAATCCAGAACAGAATAGGCGTTTAGCAATTCGCTGGTGGCATCTTCTGCGCTGACCGTGCCCCGACCATGCTTGACCCGGCCCGGTCACGAACGACTCAACCCAGCTCAGTCCAGCCCAGTCTTGGTCTGGTTCGTCTTGACTCAGCTGGAGACCTCGAACAACGCTGATTCTGGATGGATTTTGACGCGAGCACCAGTCGTTGTCACCCGCATAGCGGGTGTGAAGGTCAAGGTCGGTGGTATTTGAGGCTGTGTTGCGCTGTTTGGGACTGCCAGGGCGGGTATTTCCGGAATTTGGGCGGAGTCAGGCTGTGGCCTGTCGTCGCTCGTGGAAGATGAGACGGCGGAAGTTGTAGCTCAGGTTGGCCATGGTCATGCGGACCTTCGCACGGGTTTGGCCGATTGAGCGGATGGTCAGAGCCATGGGCCCTTTCTCGTAGCCGAACACAGGCGCGGATGGCGGAGCGTGTCGCGTTGCCCCGACGAATATGCCTGGCCATGGGTTTGCCGCGTGGCTTCTTGCGGTGAATGTGTGAGCGGTACCCTTGCGCCTTCAGCCAAGCCTCATTCCTGGCCGAGCGGTACCTGGTATCGGCCCAAACCGCCTTCGAGCTGTTTGTCTCGTCCAGAACCGAGGAGCGTTCATGCCCGTCGTAGCGAGCCGCATTCGTGCCAGTCTCACCCCGGATGAAGCGCCATTTGCGGTCAATGGACACGTGGTTCTTGTACCCAAAGTGCGGAACCGAAATATCGACAAGGCCAGTATCCTCCTCGCCCTCCTTGGTCGTCTTGGCCTTTGAATACTTGACCGTCCAACGCGCATCGGTGTCTTTCTGCGCTGCCTTGGACAGATCATCGGGCCAGATGTCAGATGCGGCCTCACCTGCCTTGGCGCGCGCTTTCTCTTCTTTCGTCATCCGCTGGCGCGGGGCAGAGACCAACGTGGCATCCATAATCTGACCGCCGGTCGGTTTGTATCCCCGCGCGCACAGCTGAGCTTCAAACGCGGCAAACAGGGCCTTGAAGACACCCGCCTAGGTCAGCTTCTCTCTGAAAAGCCAGATCGTCTTCTGATCAGGTGTCGGCTCCCCAATTTAAAATCCCAGGAAACGCAACCAACTGAAACGGTCACGAATGAGAAACTCCATCCGCTCATCGCTCAGATTGTGCATCGAGGCCAACACCAGCACCTTGAACATCACAACGGCATCATAGGGCGGACGACCACCTTTGGGACGTTCCCCATAGCCAAGCGTTTCAACAAGAACTGGGCGAAACACTTCGAAATCAACGTGCCGCTCCAAAACCTCAAGCGGATCTCCCATCGCCGAAAGCCGCGCCAAATGATCCGTCAAATCAAACAATCCAGGTGCGTGCATCAACAAAATCCTCCCACATCAAGTGAATCAGACCGTACCACAAAATGCACGGTTTTTAGAGGCTTCCAGTTTGTTGTCATGGTCTATCTGGATGTGGTTCTTGTAAACAAAATGGCTACGGCTATGTTTCTTCGTCCAGCGGGCCGGGACAGTGCCTGCCTTAATCCGGGCATTTTCTTCCCAACGGTTACGCGGCAACAGTGCCGGAATGATTGAGGAGGCAACTATCTGATCCTTGCGAGCGATATAAGCCGCTTGGTTCAACGACAACTGCTCAAACAACGATGCCATCAGACCCAGCGCCGCTAACCGATGCTTGAATGCCCAGCAGGTTTTGGCATCAGCGACTCGTTGCTGGCTAGCAAGACCCAGAAACTGCTGAAAACTGCAACGGTCTTCGATTTGGTATTCCAACTGAGCATCGCTAAGACCATACGGATTTTGCACAAGCAGTCCCTTGAACATCATCACTACGTCTGTTGGGCGTTGCCCGCCTGACGCTTACGTTGTTTCTCATGAACCTTGTTCAACAACGACCGAAAAGATCCCCAGTCAACCGTCTTTTCCAGTTCAGGCAGAGGATTACCCAACTGTTTGAGACGATAGTCTTGAAGATTAAACAGAGAACCGAAAATGTCATTGCTCATGGAAGTTTCTTTGGCAGTTTGGAAACTTCAACATTGTACCAAATAGCGTAATTAATAGAGATGCTCTTAAGAATATAAATTTTAATATAGTCCGAGACCGCCGCACAAAAATCGCATTGAATATTTTTTATCTCGGGTCTGGTCAGACTGGATTAGGTCGGGTTGGGTTGAGTCGGGTGTGGCTGAGCTGGGACGGGCGTGGTCGGGCTGGGCGTAGCCGGGTCAGGTCGGGCGGGTTCGATAGATGGCCTGAAAAAGTCTGCGATGTTTCGATTGTATTCGTTACGGCACAAGCGTGTTATCACCTCGTAGACGAGGATAGATGCTCGTGTCGACTCCCTTTACGCTACAATCGGCTAGTCGTCAATGACAACACCCCATGGGAATTTACCAACAGCAATAGTTTTCATGACTTCGTTTTTGCCAGTATCAATCACCGAGACTGTCCCACTGACACCATCAGTCGTATATAAGCGGTCGCCCTGTTTACTCATCGCCAGCCCCCAAACGCGCTTGCCCACCGGAATATTTTTAATGATTGCCAGCGACTTCGCATCCATGACAACAACCTGGTTCGACCGCCCCCCCGCGACATAGAGAACGGATTCATCTTTACTTAAAATCACATCTTTAGGCTTTGATTTGCTATCGCCAGTGCTGGCTTTTTTCAAGATCTTCCCGGTATTCATATCGACCTTGAATACTTCGCCGCTGATCTCTGCGGTTGCATAAGCGATATCGCCTGCTTGTGTAAACGTCGCTGCACGCGGACGTGCGCCAATGAGAATATTATTTTCAATCGTGTTTTCCGGTGCTTTAATGACATGCAACATATTGGTCGATTCACTGGTGACGATAACGCGTTTGCCATCAGGAGAAATGGCTACGCCTTCGGGTTCTAAACCGACGCTGATTGCGGCGATTTGTTCGCCATTCTTGGGGTTAAATACACTTGCCTTGGCATCGTCTTCATTTGAAATATAGATATTTCCATTGGGATGAACGGCAAATGTTTCTGGATCAGAACCCGCCTCAAATGCGCTTAAAATTTTCAGCGACACCGGATCAATAACCTTGATCTTGTTCTCATCACTAACGGCGACATATAGTTTGCTACCATCGGGTGCAAGACCAATGCCTCTTGGCCGCTTACCTATTTCAATTGTTGCCTCGATAGTCAATGACGTGCTATTGATAACGGAAATAGAGTCACTGCGTTCATTGGTAACAAAGATACGTCCAGTCGGCGCGGCACTCACCGTATTAAAAACAGCAACAGATAACAGCAGTGATGCAACATATAATCTCATGTAAAAACTCCTATAATAATGATTGTGTATAGTGGTTATAGACTATTTTTCGCAGCTTAATATCCCCAAGCTGTCTAATGCGGTTATATTGGCGATGCCGCGTACAGGTGCTTCAGCGACAATCTTGTCATTTTCTATCAACAACAAAGGTTGGCGTAACTGACCTGTTTCTCTGAAATTCATGTCTATGCCTTTTTGTCCATCAAATGAAAGTGCCGTTTTAATATGGTTTAACATTTGCGTTGGATCGGTAATATTTGTTCTTGCTACAGCATCAGATGTCATCTTGACTGCCGCCCAACCAGCCCATGAATAGTCATCCATGCTGATGTTAAATTTCTTTTTATAACGTTTGTTAAGATCGCGTGCGGCAAATTTTACAAAATCAGGATGCCAAGCCTGTGCCTTTGCAGTCGTGCCTGATGCCTGCTTCTGCCATTGCTTTATGGCATCTTGTTTCATCTTGTTACTAGGTACGATATGAAGTGCATTTTTAAGACAAGCAACCCGCAGTTTATCATCGGCAATGGATAGATTAAAAACTGGTCGATTGATCAGCGCAGCACTAAGCTCGGTAAAGGTATCGCTATCGACAGCGGTCAGCACTGCAAGGTAAGGAGAGAAGTCATGCGACAACACGTTATCACTCAATATGATGTCTAATTTATAAGTCTGATTCAGAAACTGGCCTTGCAGGTTTGCTTCCTCCAGGCCCTGTTGAACACCGCGTAAGGCACTATGGTCGCGCGCCCCAATATAGGCAAATGTTACATTGATATTGTCAGCCAACACGGGATTAGAGCCTGCCAATATCAGCGTATAGGCAGACAATATTTTGATAATGATATTTTTCAACATAGTTAAATAGTTAAAATGGCTTATTTAGTGGCAGTGATAGATTACAATCAAATAATGCTTAACCATCAGCAATCATAAATTGTTGGCAAATATGTTAAGTTGTGCTGACAATCCATTCAAGCATAAATTCAATAACCGTCTCTATTTTTTTACGCGGATGGTTGTTAACATTCTAATTATCAATTAAAAATAATTGTAATAAGTAACCAGGAATTTTAAGTTTAAGAATATTGTGCATCTACGTTATATTATTCTATACTACATCTGGTGTTTGAATTGGATCGTGCATAAATCCAGATTATAACCAGCATCTTTTAAGGAGGTACGCAATGCTCAAATCTTTACAGATTGAACCAGAAAAATGCACGGGTTGTCTACAATGCGAAGTAGCCTGTTCTTATCAAGCAACGAGCCTGTTCAATCCTTCCATATCACGAATCAAAATATTCACATTCCATGAAGAGGGGCGTTTTGTCCCCTATACATGTACGCAATGTAACGAGGCTTGGTGTTTGCATGCTTGTCCAGTTGAAGCAATTGTCGTTAATGAGGCAACTGGCGCAAAAGAAGTCATTGATGATATTTGTGTCGGTTGCAAGGTTTGCACTATTGCCTGTCCTTTCGGGACGGTCAACTACAGTCAAAATACCGGTACTGTCTATAAATGCGATTTGTGTGGTGGTGATCCTGAATGCGCAAAGGCTTGTCCGACGCAGGCAATCACCTACGTGGATTCCGATCATGGTGGTCTGGAGAGAATGCGTGCCCATGCAGAACAAAATCTGCCACAAGATGCACAATAAACATTGGAGGAATATGAAATGGCGTGGACTAAAAATGTATTACGTGTGAACTTAACAAATGGCTCAATTACCCATGAACCGCTCAATATGCAATGGGCTAATGATTATCTTGGGCAACGCGGCCTGGCAACAAAATACCTGTCTGAAGAGATCGACCCAAAATGTGACGCACTGAGTCCTGAAAACAAGTTGATTATGACGACAGGCCCGCTTACTGGAACGCCGGCCTCAACCGCAGGGCGCTATTCTGTCGTCACCAAAAGCCCTTTGACAGGTGCGATAGCGTGTTCCAATTCAGGCGGTTATTTTGGCAATGAGATGAAAAATGCGGGTTGGGATATGGTGATTCTTGAAGGTAAATCAGCCGCGCCAGTGTATTTATACATTGAGAATGATAAGGCGGAGTTAATCCCTGCTGATGATCTTTGGGGCAAATCGGCCTGGGCGGCAGATGAGATGATACACACCAAACATCAAGACCCATTAGTACGCATTGCCGTGGTCGGTCGTGCCGCAGAAAAAGGTTGTCTGTATTCTGCCGTCGTAAACGACCTGCACAGAGCGGCGGGGCGTTCGGGTGTTGGTACGGTGATGGCCTCCAAGAACCTCAAGGCAGTCGTTTTACGCGGCACTAAAGGTGTGGGTGGTATTAGTGATCCAGCCCGATTCTTAAAGGTGACCGAAGCGGGTAAAAAAGTCTTGGCCGATAATGAGGTCACAGGCCAAGGTTTACCGGCACTGGGCACACAGGTGTTGATGAATATCATCAACGAAGTGGGTGCGTTACCGACCCATAATCATCGCGACGTACAGTTTGATGGTGCGGGTAAAATATCTGGTGAGGCCATGCTGGAAATCCGACCTGGCGATGGCAAGGCCAATCTCACGACGAATGGCGCCTGTTTTAGTTGTACGATTGCATGTCAGCGCATCTCGACTGTTGACAAGACGCACTTTACAGTAAAGGACAAGCCTGAATATCAAGGCAATTCAGGCGGCCTTGAATTTGAAAATGCCTGGTCTTTGGGTACGGATTGCGGTGTTGATGATCTCGATGCCGTTACATTTTCCAACTTTCTTTGCAACGAAGATGCGGTTGATCCAATTTCGCTTGGTGCGACTATAGCGGCCGCGATGGAACTGTTTGAAGAGGGTGCCATTACCGTGGAAGATACGGGTGGTATGGAATTGAAGTTTGGTTCTGCAGAGGCGTTGGTATGGGCTACAGAAGTCACCGTTAGAGGCGAGGGTTTTGGCAAGGATTTGGGTCTCGGTTCAAAAAGGCTGTGTGAAAAATATGGTCGTCCAGAATTGTCCATGACCGTCAAAAATCAGGAATTTCCTGCTTACGACCCGCGCGGTATGCAGGGCATGGGGCTGGCCTATGCCACCTCTAATCGGGGTGCGTGTCATCTGCGCGGCTATACCGCAGCATCTGAGATAATGGGTATTCCAGAAAAAACGGATCCGCTTGTCACTGATGGCAAGCCGGGCTTGGTTAAAGCGTTTCAGGATGCAACCGCGGTTGTTGATTCTGCCGGACTTTGTGTCTTTACAACGTTTGCCTGGACGCTCGAAGATATCGCGCCGCAGATAGATGCGGCCTGTGAAGGTGACTGGAGTGCTGAGCGTTGTCTGGAAGTCGGCGAGCGCATCTGGAATATGGAACGTGAGTTTAATCTGGCAGCAGGGCTGACTGGCAAGGATGACACCTTACCCAAGCGGCTACTCAAAGACGCTGCAAAAACAGGGCCGGCAAAAGGCAGGACAAATGATCTGCACCAGATGTTACCGGAGTATTACGCGCTACGCGGTTGGACACCTGACGGTATACCAACAGATGCAACCCGTTCGCGCCTGGGTTTATAAACTTGGGTCTATAACTTGAATCTGACAGCATCGGTTGCAACAGATTTAATATTGAGGGATAAGAAAATGAAGCATGTGATAGTCGGTGCCGGACCGGCCGGGGTAATAGCCGCCGAAACCTTACGGAATATAGATCGACGTTCTGAAGTCGTTCTGATTGGAGATGAGCCTGAGCCACCCTATTCGCGCATGGCATTACCCTATTACTTGATCGAAAAGATTGACGAGTCTGGGACGTATCTCCGAAAAGAAGCAACACATTACAGTCATAAGAATATCGATATCATCAGAGACCGAGTGCGTGAGCTTGACCCACAGGCCAAGACATTGCGTCTTGAAAATGATGCGCCGATCAATTATGACAAACTTCTAATAGCAACGGGCTCACACCCCGTCAGTCCGCCAATTGCCGGCATGGACTTACCTGGTATTCATCCCTGCTGGACCCTTGAGGATGGCAGAAATATTGTACAGAGAGCCAAGCCGGGTGCCCATGTTGTGTTGATGGGTGCGGGTTTTATCGGTTGCATCATTTTAGAGGCACTGGCTTTGAGAAAAGTGAATTTGACCGTTATCGAAATGGAAGACCGCATGGTGCCAAGAATGATGGATCAAACAGCCGGCACTATGATCAAGGATTGGTGCCTGCATAAAGGTGTTGCCGTGCATACATCCACAAGGGTTGAGGCAATAGAGCAAGGTGCTGGTGAGACCCTGAAAGTCAAGCTGAGTAATGGCAATGAGTTGGATGCTGATTTGCTTATATCAGCGACAGGTGTTGCAACAAATATCGACTTCCTTGCAGGCAGTGGTCTGGCAACGGACGCGGGCGTTCTGGTTAATGACCGTTTGCAATCGAACGATCCTGATATCTATGCGGCAGGTGATGTTTGCCAGGGCAAAGACTTTTCTACGGGTGATTATACGGTACAGGCAATCCAGCCTACGGCGGCTGATCATGGGCGCATAGCGGCGATGAACATGGCGGGTAAGGAGACCGTGCATCAAGGTTGCGTCAATATGAATGTGCTCGATACCATGGGCCTGATTTCAAGTTCGTATGGGTTGTGGATGGGTAGTGATGGTGGTGAGTCCGCCATGTTGTGTGATAGCAATCGATTTCGTTATTTGAACCTGCAATTTGAAGATGATGTTCTAGTGGGTGCGCAAGCACTTGGAATGACGCAGCATGTCGGTGTGTTGCGTGGTTTGATCCAAACGCGATTAAAACTGGGTAAATGGAAAGATCATTTACTACAAGATCCAACCCGAATCATGGAGGCTTATCTGGCCAATACCCAAGCGATAGGGCATAACGCGGGCGTAATCTAGTGTGTGGATAAATGGAAATTACCGTAAAGCTCTATGCCGGGTTAAGTCGATATTTACCAGAAAATGCAGTAGAACATGCCGTTAAACTTGATATTTCACCTTCAGAAACTGCTTTTTCAATTCTTGACAGATTTAATGTACCCAGAGAATCAGTACACCTGGTTTTATTAAATGGTATTTATCTGAATCCGGCAGAAAGGGAAAAGCCGACCTTTGTTGCAGGCGATACGCTGTCAGTGTGGCCGCCCGTAGCTGGAGGCTGATCATGTTATGCAAGCGCATATCTTAACTATCTGTTGACTGATAGTTTGAATTGCGTGATATGTAGCAACACAGGGCCAAACATTTTGTGTATGGTGTTTTTTTATCAATCGTCATGGCGGGGGGAAACACATTGGCCGAACCTGTTGTTTTGAAACGCGATATGGCGCTTACGCAGGATGAGTTTTATCGTTTAATCAAAAAAACGGTTGCTGATGAGTCCACATTAACGGTTGATGCCATAAATGCAACGGTAAGGTTTCCATTTTCCAATGGGGAAATAATAATCAGTCTGGGGGCGCAGGAAACACGAAAAATAGCCTCGCTCGCTATCAAGCACATACTCATCCATTTTACATTTCAAAGTTTGTCGGCAGACGAAATTAAATCATATTTATATAAGTTTGATACTACCTTCCAAAAAGGCGGCGGCTGAATGGAAACAATGCGTGCAACGTTAAAGCGGCAGGATATTATATTAAGTTATTGATCATGATATAAAATGTTGTAATAAAACAACAATTCAACAAGAATCGGGTTTTATGAGATAGTTAGTTTGTTTCTCAATTGGCTGACAAGCATTAAAAATGAATAACTTAGGTTTTATTGTTGTGTAAATGAAACAGTTTTAGATGATTTTGAAAAAATGTTGTTTTAAGGACAAAAAATGCTTGCAACCTGGTAAATTGTGTAGTAATTTTGCGCTCGTCTTGAATGAGTCGTTTTTAAGCAGAAATGTTGAAAAATGTAGGGGGGAATTAAAGACTACAGGTGTAAATTTTTATCTTCAGGCTATTTTTAATATTTTTGTGCTGTTTTAACTTTGTTAAGCCTAATGCGGCAGTCTTAATTCAAGCGATTTTAATGTAAAGAAAGTTGTTAAATAATCTCAATAATTGTATTTTCTTAAGGAGGAATACAAACGTGAATAAAACAATTAAAGGGGCTTGTCTGGTTGCTGCAACAGCATTGCTTCCATTATCACAAGCAGCAATGGCCGGGGAGGTCAATATCTCAGGTTGGATCAATGAGGGCATGACCTATTATGATGACGGAGTGGGTAGCGACCTTGTCCAGGTGTCTGATAATGGTACGACGCTCGGCAGTCGTATTACGTTCTCTGGTACGCAAGAGCTGCCCAACAGCGGTTTAACGGCCGGTTTTGAGGTCATTTTGGAGCCAAAAGCGAACAACACGCCGTTGATATTTTCTAACCAATCTGAATCCGTTGGTCTTCCTCCAAATGCGACACGTGGGCCATTCTCTGATTCGACGGGGCACGATATTACCGTGTTAGGCAACAGTATCAATATCGGTGGTAGTTTTGGTAAGCTCACCGTCGGTCTGCAAAGTATGCCGACCGATAATATTGCGGTGTTGGAAGACCCTTCTTTGACCCTATGGTCTAGCATCTCGCCAGTGTTCCGTGCTAATGGGTTTACCATTCAGGGCTTAGGTGCTGGTGCTGGTAACACGGTCTGGGGCGATTTTATGAACTGCTTGGGAACGCCCGGATTACGTGGTATCGGTGGTATCGGTATTGATTGTAATGGTATTTACCGCCAAGGTGTTCGTTATGACCTGCCGGCATTCGGCCCTGTTACCGTAGCCATCGGTTATGCCAATGATGATGTCTATGATATATCGGCCAAATATAAAGGTGATATGGGGGGTCTGAAAAGCCAACTGGCTATCGGTTATTCAATCAACCAGGATGCAGGTACAGGTGGTAGTGAAGCCCAAACCTTTCAACTGCAAGGTGGTTTGATGGATCCTGGCACGGGTATCTTTGGCACCATGGCCTATCAAATGGAAGATATGGATGCAAATGCGGGTGTGTTAGACGCAAACCATGGTGACAGTACCGATGCCTGGTGGCTGAAGGTCGGTATCAAGAAGGCCTTTAACACCTTGGGCGACACCTCAATCGCATTTCAATATGGTAGCTACAACGACCAATATTTTGATACTGGTGCTTCAAATATTACCGGCTCTGAAGTGACGCGCATGGGTTTTGAGATTAACCAGTATTTTGGTAGCGGCTTCATTCTTTATGGTGTTTGGGAACAGCTGGACCTGGATGTTAGTTGTGTCAATGCCGCTATGTGTAATGCGCATTATGGTCAGGCAGAGGAACTCAATACGTTCACTGCGGGCATGACCTACTTCTTCTGAAGCAGTGTTTGAAACAGCGGCAATACGCCGTACGGAAAAGGCCTCTTTAGGAGGCCTTTTTTTATGCAGGTTTTTGCTTGGTTTTTGTTTGGATTTTTATTCGGGGGCTTTATGCTGTCATAATATTGCGTTTTCCATGTCTGATTATTTACGGTAAACTCCATGGCGTTTTTAACGCTCACTTAACGAATCTCAAGATGATAAAACGCATAATTTACTTTCTTTGTATAGGCATACTCTTTTTCACAACAATACCTGCAATAAGTTTTTTTGGTGATGATGAGGCTGTTATATGGCAGGGTACCCGCAATAATTATTTTAAGTACGTAGCGCAAGATACAACCGCGTTTGGTAAAAATGACCACCCGGTAGTGTTGAAAGAGCAAGAAATCAAAGCGGCCTTAAGCACGCTTGAATACACGAAAAAAAAATTACTCGGTGCGGAGACAATTACCCCGGTGTTTTCCTATTCACAAATCCAGCTACTGGGGCAACACCTGACAACAGGGCTCAAACAGGCAACACCAGAGCAGGATATTATTTTTGTTATCGGTGGAAAAAGTAAAAAACTGCTGATATTGACGAAAAGTACCTTTCTTGCCGGACGGGCTTTTTATAAGTCAGGTAAGTTGAATATTATCATTGGCGAGTTTGACTTTCCAAGAAATGACGCGCTCGAAAAAGTCTTGGACCCAGGCGATACTGGCGAAATAGCCTATAGTTTTGATTTTGGTAGCAGAACCAGTGCGTCCAGAAGTTTGAAAAAAATGGCCTTGATTGGTATACCCGGTGTGATGCAAAAAAAGATACAGAACAAACCGCGACCAGACTGGTTTGAAATAGACTTAAAATCAGCCGCCGCTGCCGCACTCGCAAAAAAGGACGAAAGCGGCAATCCAGACGGCTTGAATCAGGATAAAGCACTGGCACGTGAGGGTGAGGCCGCGAAAATGGCCAGAGAAAGACGTGCAATGCGTGCGGAAATGGCAAGACTGAGAAAAGCGGTGAAGCAACGTACAAATGACTCATCTACATCTGAGAAGCGCATCGAAGAACGTATTACAACGTTGGATCAGTTGCTGGAGAAAAAATTAATATCGCAAGAAGAATATGCGATTAAAAGAAAAGAGATATTGAACGATATATAAATCGTCATATTCTGGGATCTGTTAGTTTTGAAAACGCTTTATCCGGCAATAATACCTTTCGCCTCCGATCACCTGCAGACGGATTCCGTGCATCGCATTTACTACGAGCAGCTTGGTAATCCAGCGGCACCGGCTGTTATTTTTCTGCATGGTGGCCCTGGTTCTGGTTGTAATGAAAACCATCGGCGCTACTTTAATCCAGACAAGTACCACATTATTATTTTCGACCAACGTGCTTGTCACCGTTCTACCCCCAACGGCTGTGTAGAACATAATACGACATACGACATTCTGCATGACATTGAGGCTATTCGTAATCGATTAAATATAGATAAATGGGTTTTATTCGGCGGTTCCTGGGGTGCGACGTTGGCCTTGCTCTATGCCGAACAATATCCTCAGCATGTATCAGGCCTTATCCTGCGCGGTACTTTTCTTGCCAGAAAAACTGATCTCGACTGGTTTGCGAGATCAGGTGTGAATAGAATATTTCCGGATTATTGGGAAGACTTCATCGCGTTATTTGATGAAAATGAAATAGATCAACTGTCCGATTCCTTACATCGGCGAGTGTTTTCAGACGATAGACAAATACAATTAGCCGCGGCGACTGCTTGGGCATTATGGTCTGGCAGGATTGTGACGCATAATTTTGTGCGCGACTATGTGCTTGATGCAAGCGATGAAGACAAGCTGATCAATGCAACAAAGATAGAAATGCACTATGCAATCAATCAGTATTTTATAAACGATAATCAGATTATGGCTGATATCGCCAACATCCCGGCATTACCGATCACCCTGATTCATGGTCGGAAAGATTTAACCTGCCTGCCAGAATCATCGTGGTTGGTGCATAAGGCCTTGCCCAATTCAAAATTAGTCATGGTTGCTGATGCCGGTCATTTAGCTGGCGAGGCGGCCATGATCGATGCGCTTGTTACGGCGACTGATCAAATGGCAGACAGTCTGGCATGATAGACAAGCACGATGGCGCATTGATTATGGGCATACTCAATGCTACGCCAGACAGTTTTTCCGATGGTGGTCAATATAATAATCTGGGATCGGCCGTCAATCACGGCAAGCAAATGATAGATGAAGGTGCTGATATTATTGATATTGGTGGGGAATCGACGCGACCTGGTGCTAAGCGCATCGGGGTAGAAGAGCAAATTGAGCGGGTCGTATATATTATTCAAGCAATAAGCGAGACCAAGCCTCGGCATGTTGCAATCAGTATTGATACAACGCTTTCGAGCGTGGCGGAAGCCGCGCTTGATGCAGGTGCGTCCATGGTGAATGATGTCTCAGGTGGTAACGATGATCCTGAGATAATGGCACTTTGCGCAGATAAACAGTGCCCTTATATTATTGTGCATAGATTGGGCACGCCTGAAACTATGCAGGACAATCCACAATACGCTGATGTTGTTGCAGAAATCGAATCATTTCTTAAAAGGCGGGTGGAAGATTGCATCAAGGCCGGGATAGATAAAAGGAACATTGTTATCGACCCCGGCATAGGTTTTGGCAAGACACGCCAACATAACCTGCTGTTACTCAAGAATTTAGATGTATTTGTCGCAACAGGCAACACCGTTTTACTCGGCACCAGTCGTAAACGTTTTATGGGGGCGATTTGTGCGGTTAATGCACCGCCTGAATTGATTGGCGCGACAACTGCAACCACGGCATTGGGCGTGCAAGCGGGCGCGAAAATATTTCGTGTGCATGATGTAAAACCAAACCGGCAAGCAGCCGATGTAGCCTGGGCAATTCTACGTGGTTAAGATTATTATGTTATACATACACCCTAATTTAATTAACCCGACCTACCTGTCGGCAGACAGGGTAGACAAATAAGTTAGATACAGAAATAATCTGTTTATCCATGGTCACCTCAAAATTAAATCCTTAATCAAAATGGAGGGGAAGAAATTATGAATATACCAATATTAGCCGAGACACTTTAAAGAAAAAGATACGATGTATAGCCTTTTGCGTACTTGTGATGATCCTGCATACGGCCAATGCCGCATCGGTTGATGATCTGGTTCTGGCAGTATGGAAAGGCAAGACCGATGAGGTTGAGTCTATTCTTAGACAAGGTGTGGATGTCAACAAAGCTGGAAAGCCTGGTCTGACTGCATTGCACCTGGCAGCAGGAAACGGGCATGCCGAGATTGTAAGTCTGTTACGCGATAAAGGTGCCGATGGCAATCAAGTTGCTAAGCGTAAATCCAGTAGCGATGATGATGGGTCCGGTTTTTTTGGGGCCCTGTTGGGGGCGGTTGCTGATGCTGGTGTAGTTTATTTGGAAAACGAGCAAAAATTTGACCAATATAGAGCACAGCTACGTCAGCAACAGCAACAGCAACAGCAGGCGGCAGAGCGGCAACGTCAACAAGCACAACAAGACCGCCAACAGGCGGCAGAGCGGCAACGTCAACAGATAGACGATTTCACCAATCAGGACATACAAGATTTCCACGTCAGCATAGACGGCGATTTGAATGTTTTGAAAATCTGCGTACGCGACCATCAGTGTGAAGACGGGGACATAGTTCGAGTTACCGTTGACGGTTGGACTATCTTCCACGGCGAGATTGATAACGATTGGGATTGCATTGATTACCCAGCGAATATCGATGAGTCAGTTTATTACACATATTATAGCCATAGCGATGGAAAATCGTATGATGCGCATGAGCGATTATCGATAAACATGTATGCGGTCAATGGCACTGGGCACAAGGGAAATTGTTCGTATCAAGATGCTAATACCGGCGAGATTCGGGTGGAAGGATCAACGGTCCAAACCCAGACCTGGCAACATCGCGGTGGTGCTGGTTCCAGTGCAAGCATCTTTCTTATGAGGCAATAATCGTGATGTTTAAGCACTTAAAAATACTTACGAACAACAGCAGATTTCAGATGAGTTATATGAGTTATAACGCGGCGATACGGGCAGACTGGTGCGATGTTACTGGTGGTATAGCTCAGTTATCAACGGACACATAATCAGGACAACATAAGAAAGATGAGAAAAATTTCCTGCATAGTTTGGCCTCCAATGACGATACGGCAGTGATGTCGGCACTGTCCAAGGCCAGAGCCGAGCCGATGTCCTGCGCAGTGATTGGGAAAAAATTGAACACGATAGCAGGGTAGCTATTTTACAATATGGCAAACAATGCCAAGCAACCACTAACGCACTGTATAGTGTTTGTGCTTATAGTAGTTATTGATCTGGATATATTTTTGCAAAATTAATGATGTTTGTGTATCTTTCTGCCTAGAGGAGAACAAATCAAAATGATTAAATTAACACCCTATAAAACGATGTTTTACGGAGCAGGCTCTATTATGAGTCTCTACGAAATGCCAGTCTTGCGGGAAAGGGCCGCCTATGTAACAGACCCCGAAGAAATGGTAAGGCACGCCTGGGAGCAAACAGGTCAATCCATGTGGAAAGCACTAGGCGAGTACGAAAAGACACCAGAACAAAAAGATCCAGAAACAAGCACGAGTCGGATCAGAAGCGACTAATCACGAAAAGCGAGTCGTCGTTAGCCACCAAAGCAGTTCACTGGAGTTTTCTGACCCCATCCCGCCACCAGTAGCACTAGATGCGTATGAACGCATACTGCCTGGTGCGGCGGAACGCATATTATCCATGGCCGAGCAAAGCCACAGTTATGCGCACGAAATACAGAAAAAAGCTATGGATATAGACGATAAATATCTCGAAACGTCGGGCAGGTATTTTTCAAAAGGGCAAATATTCGGTTTTATTATTGCACTATTTACAGTTGGTTGTGGCACCTATGCCGCTGTTAGTGGTGCTGAGATTGCAGGTAGCCTCATCGGGACTGGCGGCGTAGCCAGCTTAGTGGCCGTCTTTATACACGGCAGAAAATCAAGTTCATAGATATTGTTGGCTAGCCAAGTATATAAATCCCATTATTATACGGTTACCGTTTTTTCAGCTTCTTTTGTAATCTTTTTAGAATTTTTCATATTTCTGAAAACCAGTGGTTTTTCGCCTACTTTGTGATGTGATTCTTGTTCGGCCAATTCCGCAATACGCGCTATATCCTCCAGCAAGGCCTGATGATGTGCTGATTTATCGCACACTGGATCGGCATTGGCCGCATCACCAGTCATCATGAATGCCTGACAACGGCAACCACCAAAATCTTTTTCTTTCTCGTCGCAGGAACGACAAGGCTCTTTCATCCAGCCAAAGCCACGGAAGTGATTGAAGCCAGGTGAATCGTGCCAAATATCAGCAATGCTGAAATCCTTGACATTTGGAAATTCGATAGGTAATTGCCCTGCTTCATGGCAGGGCAGGGCCGTGCCATCTGGCGCAATAGTGAGAAAAATAGATCCCCAACCATTCATGCAAGGCTTTGGCCTGTTTTCAAAATAATCCGGAATAACATAGATGATTCTCGATTTTCCCTTCATCTTTTCCTGATATTCTTTAGCCACGATCTCAGCGTTTGCTAATTGTTCCCGCGTCGGCAACAGTTGATCGACATTGACGCGTGACCAGCCATAGTATTGCGTACTGGCAAGTTCTACATAATCGGCATTTAGTTCGACCGTCATTTCAAGAATATCCCGGATCTGATCGATGTTTTTTCGATGAATGACAATATTTAAAACCATCGGATATTCATATTCTTTTACTATGCGTGCCATCTCCTTTTTATGTTGAAAAGTTTTAGTGCCACCCAGAAAATTATTTAATTCTTCATCACTGGCTTGAAAGCTGATTTGTATATGATCCAGCCCCGCCTCCTTAAAGCGTTTCACGCGCGCTTCATCCATGCCAACACCAGAAGTAATTAAATTAGTGTAGTATCCAAGCCGCCTTGCTTCCTGAATAAGCGTTTCAAGATCAGGGCGCACTAATGGTTCACCGCCTGAAAAACCGAGTTGTGTTGCGCCCATTTTCCTGGCTTGCTGCATAACGCGGATCCAGTCTTCCGTGGTCAGTTCATTTTGGTACTTTGCTATCTCCAGCGGATTTGAACAATAGGGGCACTGCAGTGGGCATCGATAAGTCAATTCGGCGAGTAACCACAAAGGTGGCGTTAATTCATTTTTTGTTTCTAATCCAGCCTGTATCATAAGCTACCTCCAGGAATTTTATGACATCGCTTTCCAGATCGTCTTCCAGGAAAGCCGTTTCAAGATCTTTGATAATAGCATCGACAGCAGTTTGACCATCAACACGTTTCATAATTTCGCCCGCACTGGTACTTAGTTTAACCATGCCTTCAGGATATAATACAACATAGCAGTTCTGTACTGCTTCCCATTGGACGCGGAAGGTAGGTGCCACTTCTGGTATGTCAGACGGGCTTATATTCATAATTCAGCAGTTATAAAACGGGGGCTTTTTCTCGATATAGGCCATCCACATGCTGTCGAGCATGCTCCATAATATGTCGAGTTTGAATTGCAAAAGTCCAAGTGCGTGTTCCTGTTGCGAGCGGGTCTTGAAATGATCAAGCGTTATTTGCAAACCATGCTCAACATCGCGCCGCGCTTCAGTCAAACGTTTTCTGAAATAGGCATAGCCGTTTTTATCTATCCATGGATAGATTTCTGGCCAGTTATCGAGCCGTTTTTGATGAATTTTAGGCGCGAACAATTCTGTTAGAGAGGAGCTTGCCGCTTCCTGCCATGTCGCCCGTCGGGCAAAATTCAGATAAGCGTCAATGGCGAATTTCACACCTGGCAAGACATGCTCATAAGAAAGCGTTTCTGCGCGGCTTAACCCAACCGCCTCGGCTAATTGTAGCCATGCTTCAATACCCCCATCCTCACCTTCTACACCATCGTGATCAATGATGCGCTGCACCCACAACCTGCGCGTATCACGATCTGAACAGTTGGCCATGATGGCCGCATCTTTTACCGGGATAGTGGTTTGATAATAAAAACGATTGGCAACCCAACCCTGCACGGCTTCTTTGTCCAGACCGCCCTCGTTCATCAGGATATGAAAATCATGGTTGATATGGTAATACTTTTCCTTGGCGCGAAGCTGCGCTTCAAATTCTGCGCGTGTCCAGGGTGTTGTTGTTGTCATTAATAATCCAGCACGGGGCTATAGGTGAATATCCATGCCATCAAAAGACACTTCGATACCAAGATCATCAAGCTGCTTTCTCTCATCGGAATCTTCGTCAAGTATTGGATTGGTGTTATTGATATGGATCAATATCTTGCGCGGTTTATCCAGACTACTGAGTGTGTCCTTGATACCACCCTTACTTGATTGATCCAAATGCCCCATTTCACTGGCCAATTTATCGCTGATCCCATGGCGCGACATTTCATCGTTGGTCCATACGGTACCATCGATCAGTACGACATCCGCATTTTTCATATAGTCGTAGACATGATCTTCAATAACACCCAATCCAGGCGCATAAAAAAGATGCTTGCCGGTTGCTGTGTCTTCAACTTTGTAACCCACATTATCGCCTGGTACAGTATTATGTCTATGTGGCGAATAGGGCGGTGCTTCGCTTTTAAGCGGCACTGCGGTAAAGATTAGGTTATCCGCTTTTGGAATCGTGAACGGTGTTTGATCAGTGCCGACTTCATGCCAATTCACGCCACGGAAATGTCCCAATATATTGAACAGCGGATAACCCGTCGTCATATCTTCGTAGACACTCTTTGTACAATAGACATCCCAGGGTTTGTCGTGTTCACGGAGAATGATAAGGCCAGTCGCATGATCAATCTGGCCATCACACAGAATAATTGAGCAAATCCCGGTATCGCGTACTTGACGTGCTGGCTGTAATGGCGGAAATGATTCAATTTGAGCACGGATATCAGGTGAGGCATTAAATAATACCCAATCCACACCATTGCCGCTGATTGTTATTGAAGACTGTGTCCGCGCCGAGCTGTTGATAGTCCCCGCCCGCAGTCGCGCACAGTTATCACAATTACAATTCCATTGCGGAAAACCGCCGCCTGCACCCGTGCCTAATAAATGGATACGCATAATTTTTTATCAGTGAACCTTCTTGAAATTAATGTTATGCAACACTACATCCGAGACCAGAGCGATAATCGTGCCATCACCATCTTATAAAAAATAAAAGTAATATAAAACAATAAAATAAATTAAGCATTTAAATTATTTTTTATAAAATATTGACCACTCTGACTCAAGTTTTAATGTCTCAATTTATTGAGTGTGGTTTATATCAGCCATTTTCAATATTAAAAAAGAACGCTATTATAAACCATTGCCTGCTTATAATGTACTGGCAATGCAAACCAGAATGCAAAGACATATCCTTTTTCTAACCGGCAGGCTGGCCGAAAAACGTCTACGACATGTGCTTGATGAAATGGCACCGACTGATTTTACCTACGAGGTTCGCGATATCGGTGTCAGCGTGGCCGCCTTGATGACGGCACAGATGATTGCCCGCCGCATCACGGACTTAGATGGCATCGATCAAGTGATAGTCCCGGGGTTGTGTCGTGGTGATTTGTCCGCGACTTCTGCCGCACTCGGCGTTGAATGTATCAGGGGAACCGTGGACTTGAAAGACCTGCCCGCCTTTTTTGGACGGGATTGTAAACCACTCGATCTCAGTCGCTATGATGTTGAGATATTTGCAGAAATTGCCGATGCGCCGCTGATCAGTATCGACAATATACTCAAACGTGCTGAAAAATTCAGTCGTGACGGGGCTAATGTGATTGATATTGGTTGTTTGCCGGACACACCGTTTTTACATTTAGAAGAGACTGTACAAGCATTGCATGAGGCGGGATTCAAGATCAGTGTTGACTCGCTTGCAGCAGATGATTTATTACGCGGTGGTCGTGCTGGGGCTGATTATTTACTCAGTTTGAAAGAAACGACGCTGTGGATAGCCGAAGAAGTGGATTCCATACCCGTATTGATACCGGAACATCATACTGATATGTCGTCACTCTATCAGGCCATAGAACACTATGGGGCAACAGGCCGTCCGTTTTATGCCGATCCAATACTTGATCCAATACACTTTGGCTTTACTGAATCGATAGTCCGCTATCATGTGTTACGACAAAATTGTCCAGATATAAAAATCATGATGGGGGTAGGTAATCTCACCGAACTCACTGAAGCCGATACGACCGGCATCAATGCCATATTATTTGGGTTGATATCTGAAATGCACTTGAATGCTGTCTTGACAACCGAGGTCAGCCCGCATTGTCGTTCCGCAGTGCGCGAAGCTGATGCGGCAAGGCGCATGATGTATGCTGCACGGGCAGACAAGTGCTTGCCAAAAGGTCTGGACAGTGCCTTATTGGGGATGCATGCGCGCAAACCATTTCCCTATAGTGCAGAAGAGATCAACGAATTTTATCAAGCGGTCAGGGATCCTGGTTATCGAATACAGCTGAGCGAAGAGGGGATACACGTCTATAATCGTGCCGGTATCAATACGCATACAAACCCCTTTGATCTATTCCCCAAGCTCGATTTGCTACAAGATGATGCCCCCCATGCGTTTTACATGGGTGTAGAATTGGCCAAGGCTCAGGTGGCCTGGCAATTAGGTAAAAATTACATGCAGGACGAGGAACTAGACTGGGGCGCATGTGTTGATACAAAAACAGATGCGCAAAAAGATCATGACTCCCGAGCGGCACACACAATGCGAGAACAACGCAAAGACGCTATGGCATATAAGCCTGCGGGCAGTACCTTACAGGCCAGTCGGCGTAAAAAAAGCCGATGATCAAAGAAGTGATTGTGACAACCAGCAATGCAGATGGCACAACGCATATCGCCCCGATGGGTATTCGTGAGGAAGCCGATTTGATCATAATTGCCCCCTTTAGACCATCGGCAACGCTGGACAATATTCAGCGTAACAAAACGGCCGTTATCAATTATATCGATGATGTTCGGATTTTTGCTGGCTGTCTGACTGGACGTAATAAATGGCCATTATTGCCAACCGAAAAAATTAAAGAACATCGACTGGCTACGGCATTGAGCCATGCTGAACTACAATTACAGCGATCTTACGATGATGAATTGCGACCACGATTTTATTGTCAGGCGATTCATGAAAAAATTCATAAGCCGTTTAGGGGATTCAACCGCGCTCAAGCGGCCGTGTTAGAAACAGCGATACTGGTGAGTCGATTGCCTATGCTCGCAGATGAAAAAATAGATCAAGAAATCGCCTACTTGACTATTGCTGTAGATAAAACAGCCGGTGAGAATGAAAAAATTGCATGGGGATGGTTAATGGACAAGATCAGGGAATATCGACTGGAAACACGCAAGGACAAGATGGCATGACCGGCATGTTGGCAAGTGTCGTGTCTGTTGCAGAGGCTGAGATCGCGCTCAAACATGGCGTTGATATTATCGATTTAAAAAATCCCCATGCAGGTGCTCTCGGTGCGCTTGATACAACGACTGTAACAAAGATTGTAAGGTCAATTAATAGAGCGATATTGACAAGTGCCACCAGCGGTGATGTTGCACCTGATGATCCGCAGCTTTTGGAAATAATCACTCAAATGGCCGCAACAGGTGTGGATATAGTCAAAGTAGGTTTGTTTGAAACACGACCAACAGCGCATTTCATGGCCACGCTAAAAAAAGCCGCCGCACAAAAAATTAAGCTGGTCGTTGTCATCTTTGCCGAGAATTACAGGGGCAGTGAATCGTATGCGCCATTATTGATGACGGGTATCAGCGGCATTATGTTGGATACAAAAAACAAAACCAGCAAACACTTGCGCGATCTAATACATGATAAAGACCTTGGCGAATTTGTTAGAATAATGATCAGGCAACAACTGTTGACCGGTTTAGCAGGTTCGCTACGATATACAGATGTTGCGCGTTTATTGATGCTAAACCCGGATTATCTTGGCTTTCGTGGTGCGCTTTGTTCAGACAATAATCGCATCAGGGAGATTGATCCCGGCAAACTAAAACGTATCAGAAAAGCGATACCGCGATAAAACATTATCGATCATGCCTTAAATATAAAGAGGAGAAATTGCAATGACACAGTGGCGTAAAAAAGGAAAAGACGAAACCTATACTGAAGATGCAATCGAAGCGCGTCTAAAAGAAACACTGCCAAACTGGTACTACGAAGGCGGTTGGATTCGACGTAAATATAAAACAAGCGGCTGGAAAGCAACGCTCATGGTTGTCAATACCGTGGGGCATTTAGCAGAGTCTGCCTGGCATCATCCGGATCTTGCAGTGTCATACGCCTTTGTCATTGTAAAGCTGATGAATCATGCCGCTAAAGGCATCACGGATAAGGATTTTGAATTGGCGCTGAAGATTGAAGAAGTCGTCCAGTGGCAACCGGGCTTAAACGAGGACAGTGCCCTTGACGGGACACCAGATGATGCCCGATTTAAATATATAAAGCACGATTGATGCCGGTCGAGACTTTTCTACTAAAGCACTAAGCAACCCAGTTCGAGCTGGCTTGACCCACGACCAGCTCGACCTCGCCCGATCTGGAGACCTCGAACAACGCTGATTCTGGATGGGTTTTGACGCGAGCACCAGTCGTTGTCACCCGCATAGTGGGTGTGAAGGTCAAGGTCGGTGGTATTTGAGGCTGTGTTGCGCTGTTTGGGACTGCCAGGGCGGGTATTTCCGGAATTTGGGCGGAGTCAGGCTGTGGCCTGTCGTCGCTCGTGGAAGATGAGACGGCGGAAGTTGTAGCTCAGGTTGGCCATGGTCATGCGGACCTTCGCACGGGTTTGGCCGATTGAGCGGATGGTCAGAGCCATGGGCCCTTTCTCGTAGCCGAACACAGGCGCGGATGGCGGAGCGTGTCGCGTTGCCCCGACGAATATGCCTGGCCATGGGTTTGCCGCGTGGCTTCTTGCGATGGATATGTGAGCGGTACCCTTGCGCCTTCAGCCAAGCCTCATTCCTGGCCGAGCGGTACCCGGTATCGGCCCAAACCGCCTTCGATCTGTTTGTCTCGTCCAGAACCGAGGACAGTTCATGCCCGTCGTAGCGAGCCGCATTCGTGCCAGTCTCACCCCGGATGAAGCGCCATTTGCGGTCAATGGACACGTGGTTCTTGTACCCAAAGTGGGGAACCGAAATATCGACAAGGCCAGTATCCTCCTCACCCTCCTTGGTCGTCTTGGCCTTTGAATACTTGACCGTCCAACGCGCATCGGTGTCTTTCTGCGCTGCCTTGGACAGATCATCGGGCCAGATGTCAGATGCGGCCTCACCTGCCTTGGCGCGCGCTTTCTCTTCTTTCGTCATCCGCTGGCGCGGGACAAAGACCAACGTGGCATCCACAATCTGACCGCCGGTCGGTTTGTATCCCCGCGCGCGTAGCTGAGCTTCAAACAGGGCCTTGAAGACACCCGCCTAGGTCAGCTTCTCTCTGAAAAGCCAGATCGTCTTCTGATCAGGTGTCGGCTCCCCGATTTGAAATCCCAGGAAACGCAACCAACTGAAACGGTCACGAATGAGAAACTCCATCCGCTCATCGCTCAGATTGTGCATCGAGGCCAACACCAGCACCTTGAACATCACAACGGCATCATAGGGCGGGCGACCACCTTTGGGACGTTCCCCATAGCCAAGCGCTTCAACAAGAACTGGGCGAAACACTTCGAAATCAACGTGCCGCTCCAAAAC
Organism: uncultured Gammaproteobacteria bacterium; assembly: GCA_951812995.1. Taxonomy (GTDB): domain Bacteria; phylum Pseudomonadota; class Gammaproteobacteria; order Eutrophobiales; family Eutrophobiaceae; genus UBA7359. The sequence continues at coordinate 224,765 of CATOTD010000004.1, forward strand.
CTCAAGCGGATCTCCCATCGCCGAAAGCCGCGCCAAATGATCCGTCAAATCAAACAATCCAGGTGCGTGCATAAACAAAATCCTCCCACATCAAGTGAATCAGATCGTACCACAAAATGCACGGTTTTTAGAGGCCTCCACCTGGTTCGAGCTGGCTTGACCTTGGCCCGACCTGGTCACGCTCGATCTGGCTTGACTCCGCTCGAACCGCCTTGACCTCGCCCGATCTGGCTTGACCCACGGCCCGGTTCGGTCACGCCCGATTCAGATCGACCCCAACCCGACCCGGCCCAACCTGACTCAGCTCAACCTCGGCCCGACTCAACCTGACTCCGCCCAACCCAACCACGCCTATGGCAGACTTAAGCGGTTTTGTGTGAAGGTCTCAATCTGTATGATTGTCAGTAACAGTACAATCGCTGTTACAACTGACAGCAACTTAGGTGGGTTTGCAAGATCGTATTCGCTAGCGTTTCCAGGTGCCTGACTTACCGCCTGATTTTTCCAGTAATTTAATATTGCTGATGACCATGCCGCGATCAACTGCCTTACACATGTCATAAATGGTCAAAAGTGCGATCTGGACAGCGGTCAACGCTTCCATTTCAACGCCGGTTTTGCCATCTGTCTCAGTTTGGCATTCGCAGTAAATAGCGCAATGCGCTTCATCAATATGAAAAACGATATTAATGTGTGTGAGTGATAAAGGATGACAAAGCGGGATGAGTGCGGATGTTTTCTTTGCGGCCATAATACCTGCTACTCTGGCGATACCAAGCACATCTCCTTTTTTAGAGCCGCCGTCTTTAATCAATCGCAACGTCTCAAGTTGCATCGTGATGGCACCCGCCGCGATTGCAATGCGATGGGTGACTGATTTCTCACCAATATCGACCATCTGTGCGGCACCTTGATCGTTAAAATGCGTTAATCTAGGCATATATTATCTCTTTGATATAATGGTTGCATACTACTCAAATACGGGCTTTAGATAAATAACAAGATAAACAAATGCAGGTATCCATTAAATATTTTGCCAGTCTGCGTGAATTGCTCGGGGAAGCCAGTGCGATAGTTGATATTGAAGACAATGTGACTGTTAATGCGCTTTGGCTATTGATTATCAAACGTAAAAATATTGAATTTGATAATGTCATGATGACGGTCAATATGGAATATGTAAAACCAGAACATCGACTTAAACCTGGTGATGAAGTGGGCTTTTTCCCGCCGGTTACTGGTGGCTAGGCAAATGCGGATTGAGATTCGGGAACAGCCGTTTAACGCTTATGCCGAAATACAGCGTTATCTGGATGGTTTGACCATAGCCGGTAAATGCGGCGCGACAGCCGTCTTTGTTGGCACGATGCGAGATTTCAATGAAACCAATATTATTACCGGCATGACGTTGGAACATTACCCAGGGATGACGGAAAAACATCTTAATGCCATCGCTGGGGAAGCAGTAACAAAATGGCAACTGCTTGATGTATTGATTTTACATCGGGTTGGAAAGATTGAAATAGCAGAAGATATTGTGTTGGTTGCGACCTGGTCAGCGCATCGTAAAGAGGCCTTTGCAAGCTGCCGCGACATCATGGAACAGTTAAAATCCAGTGTGCCTTTTTGGAAGAAAGAAGACACGACATCAGGCGCAAAATGGGTTGATAAAAATACCCCTGGTTATTAGATATTGCCCGATAAGCCTTGATTTTTTAAGCATAGAATTGTGGCCGCCATCATGGGTCTTGCGCTGTATAAAAAATTTGGCTCGGGTATAAATGTCGAGTTATAACCGAATCTGGTGTCTGAATAAATTTGAAGAATGCGGCGTGCCTTGTTGAAATTGGTTTTGTAGAACTAATTGAAACAAGAGGAACACGCCACATATGAAAAACAATACTGTGATTGATCTGGACAATCCAGAGGGGATTGATCCGTTGACCGAGTTGTTGAGCATCGGTGCCAAGAAGCTGATTGCTGAAGCCATCCAGGCAGAGTTGGATGAACAGATGACAAAGTATGAGGATCAAAAGACGGCTGATGGACGACGACGAGTTGTGCGCAGTGGCCATCACCCGGAACGTCAGATTATCACTGGGGTTGGCAAGGTCAGCGTCGAGGTACCGAAGATCCGTAGCCGTGAGGGTGAGTCGGCGAGCTTTCAATCTTTGCTTGTACCGCCCTACATAAGGCGTACGGCGACCTTGGATGCGGCGATACCCTGGCTTTATTTAAAGGGTATCTCGAGCGGGCAGATGCACAGCGCACTGGAAGCCCTTGTTGGACCAGAGGCCAAAGGTTTATCTGCCAGTGTTGTGGGTCGTCTGAAACGGCAATGGGAAGTTGCATACAAGCACTGGTGTACTCGTAGCGTGGCTGATGAGTGGGTCTATATTTGGGCTGATGGTATCTACAGCGGCCTAAGAGGCGATGATGGTAGATTGTGCTACCTTGTGATCATCGGCGTGAACAGCCGCGGCCAGAAGCACTTTCTGGCGATTGAGGATGGAGTCAGAGAGTCGAAACAGAGCTGGCGCGAGGTTTTGTTGTCGTTGAAACAGCGAGGTTTGAGACAGCCACCGAAGCTGGCGATTGGCGACGGTGCTCTGGGGTTTTGGGCAGCACTGGAAGAGGTCTATCCTGAGACTGCCGTTCAACGTTGTTGGATGCACAAGACTGGCAATGTGTTGAACTATCTCCCTAAGTCAGTCCAGGAGAAAGCCAAGCAGGGACTGCATGACATCTGGATGGCAGAGGGTCGGGCTGAAGCAGGCAAAGCTTTTGATGATTTTGTGGAACGCTTCGGCGCGAAGTATCCGAAGGCAGTGGAATGCTTAACGAAAGATCGTGACTCATTGCTGGCCTTTTATGACTTCCCGGCAGAACACTGGACACACATCAGAACAACGAATGTTATTGAGTCGAGCTTCGCGACGATCCGACATAGAACAAGACAAGCCAAGGGCTGTGTCACCCGCATCACGATGCTAACGATGATTTACAAGATGGGATTATGCGCAGAAGATTCCTGGCGCAAATTGAGAGGCTTCAGACACCTGGCGAAGGTGATTGAAGGCGTGAAGCTTAAAGATGGAATCGAGGTAAACGAGGACGACAAGGTAGCCGCATGATCAACTTGTCAGACACCACTTTTGACAATAATTCATAAATGTCTGCTATGGAAGCTGGGCTTATCTGATACATTACATGATATGGCGTGGATTATAGGGTTAATGGGTGATTATAATCCAAACTGAGACGCTACCGATTTTTTAGACTTAAAGCGGAAATTTAATCGTGACCAAACGATAAACTAATCCAAGGTCTTAACGATACCTGATATAGCTGTTGTTGTATAAATGCCACGTGCTGGGTCTTTATTCCATGTAACTTTCTGCTGAAAACACCCGCCTGTTATAGTCTTTCGTAGAAGTAATCTAGCCCCTTTGCTACGATCAAGAGACTTCTTGATTAACTTATCCTTGTTGGCAAAATCCGTGTAATCAATATCACAGACTCTTATAGCAGATAGTAATTTTGTTTCTAATAGTAAACGCTGATTTTGTTCGCGATTTACTGACCAGTACTCGCAACCCATTTCCGCTAGGTTATAAAGCCTATTTTTTAATGTTTCAATCCGGTTTAGGTGATTATTTTTACGATGGATATAGCAATTTCCAGCAAAAATACAAATACCTGTCACTACACTGCCAAAAATGGCGGCAATTAAATTTTCCATCGTTAAAGAGAATGGGCTTTTTCTATATAATGACGAGCCAAAACAGGGTAATCTCGTAGGCTTTCATCCTCGGCCTTAAGTATCAGATGAGATTTTAGGAATTTTTCATCAAATCGCTTATCTTCCCGCACCAACCCACCAAAAGACTCTTCAAGAAAGGAAGAACCTAATCCAGCAACACCATCAAAAATGACCTTAACACCATCAATTTTTTTTTCAATGACTTCTTGTAATGCGGGTATAAGATGTTTGTCACGGAACGCAGCACCACTAAAATCACCGTCTTCTTCATATCTTCCAGCGGGATATGGTGAAAAATCATCAGCAATAGATATTGTCTTTATAATCTTATCTCCCATTGTATTAGAGTTCCGTTTAATGGTTTTTTATTTCTAAAAAACTCACTTTTTCCTTGATAAACATACTTGCCTTTAAGACTAAATATAGTATAAACCCCATTAGCATCGTTGCCAAGTTTTTCAATATAGTGACGGATATTTTCTCCGAGACCAAAGCCTCTATGCTGTTTTTTTGAAGTCGTTGTTTTGCCTAAGTAATGTGCTAATTCAATTAGATAAGCATCCCGATGTGATGCGTTGCTTAAAGCAGACTTAAATTTTTCTGAAAAGTTTTCAGTACGTATCGTTTTAGGTATACCGACACCTTGATCATACACTAAAATAGTAACTACTTTTTCAGCAGTGTCGTATGATCCAGATAACCACCACTTCGCGCATTCATTTGTCTCATCCTTTGTATAGGCATGTTGTACCACATTGATTACGGCCTCTGTGATCGCACTATAGAGATGAATTTTCTGAGGTAGGTCACCAAAGGCTTCTTCTAAACGCTTTAGCATGGATTGAATGGATTCACCAACAGCTTTTTCGCCAGTTACAAACTGTACATATTTGAGATTGCTTTGGGGGACTATTTTTTTATTTTTTGGTTTTTTCACACGCAATAAACCAAAAAATCCCATATCTTCCAATAAAACCCTAACCTTAGGGTCCCATTTCTTGGCATCAACTGTGTATAGCTTGTTTTTTGTTATGATTTCATATCTATCAAGCTCTGCTACAAGAACTAATGCGGCACTAGGGGATATTTCTCTAATACTTCTAAAATCAACATAAAATTTACTCTGTGGTTTTTTAGCGTGGCCTTGTTGTGAAGCACTTTGTCGTATTTTATTGGTAGCTGTCACCACAGCATTAAAATTTGAGGCAAGTGAAAATTTTTCTGGCAAACCAATCCTTTCTTTTCCCCTTCGTATAATTATTCTTCTAGTAATACGGTTTTTTCTCTTGACTCTTCGTTTTTTTTAGGTGGTTCCCATGTATACAGTGCCATCTTTTGGCTTTTGTGGTTAATTTATGTATTATCAATAATCATGTAAGTACTGATATTGTATACTAAAATAGTAATTATTTTTTCGGTAGCATCGTACGCAGTACGCGCCTGACAATCAGCACTTCACGTATTCATTATTCTATGGATAAAGACACAAAACAAAAATATTTAACCGGCAATCTGCTTGTGGACGGCTTGTTCATTGGCAGTATTGTCACGGCCTTGTTTTTGTATGGGTATCTCGATGGTACCGGCAAGTTCTGGCCGGCAACACAGTGGTCAATAACTGCGGGCTGGCTCACAGGTAAAAATGCTGGTATCGTAATTTACAACACCGATGGAAAAATTGGGAAATATGAACACCGGATCGCGGTAGTTGCTAAATTATTGCAAGTTAAATTTTTATTGCGTTAGATTGATCATGCCCCTTTTATTTTGCCCTGATTGTCGTAAAGAAGTTCAGTTGTATCACAAATCTTGTCCGCATTGCGGCAGATTACATCTGCCTGTTTCTGTACATGTTGCATATACTACAAAAAAATATAGACCGAGATTAGCAAAACAAAAAACTGAACAAAGTATCCCGAAAAAGTCACCCCGCGATATATATTATCGCAATCCAGTCAATGGTTACGAAGAATGCGGTGTCACTAACTTAAGCCCTGTCTGGGCTTTCTTGTTTGGCTCGTTTTATTGGATTTTTAGAGGTGTCTGGCACCATGCCTTGCTGTCATTTCTATTAGCATTAATGACTATGCTTATTTCTCATTTTATTTACCCATTTTTCACACACAAAATCATGCGCAGTCATTATGCTAGACAGGGCTGGATTGAGATTAACGATTTCGATAAACATAATATTAAGGAGTAGCCATGCGCCCAGAACCCGATATATTTGACAACTTCGAGTGGTTTTTATGGGGCTTTATTTGTGTCGGAAGCAGTGGTTTTATCAAATATATTATTACAAAGATAAGTCCTGATGGTGTGGCTCGTAAGGCCTTTATAGATGTATTTGCGCCTTGGATTGACCTGGCAATGGTGATCGGCCTTGTTTTAATTTTGATTGGTCTTTTTCTGACAGTCTGGGATTGGTTACAATCTTGGCTTAATCAATAATTGACTCCCCGCCCGGTGGCGGCTACACTTCTATATTCTAAGGGCTGGTAGATATGTAGATAACAAATTACATCTGACCTCTTGCAACCACAATGTCACTGCCAGCCCTCATCCCCCCCCCCCGAAATCGCCCGCAAAAAACAAATCCAACGAAAATTAGTCTATACTCGCAACATGGACATGGACACTGAACTAAACCATCACAATCTGCTTTTCGGTATCCGCCGCTCGGTGCGGTATCATTCGCGCCGCCAGCGGTTTTATGAACAACTGCATGCTCGAACTACGTTTATAAACCTGTTGCTTGGCTCGGCGACCATTGCCATATTCACCAACGCCTTGCCGGTCGCCTGGCCGCTATGGGCGAAGCTAGCACCTGCTGCAATCGTGACTATATTGTCTGCCGCCGATTTGGTCATCGGCACGATGCAAAAAGCCTGGCGGCATGCCGACCTCTGCCGACAATTTATTGAGTTAGAAAAAATGCTGGTCAATGAAGATACTGATATTGCCGAGGTCACCCGGCAACGCTTGGCGATTGAGGCCACCGAGCCGCCGGTGTTGCGGGTCTTGGATACGCTCTGCCATAATGAATTATTGCGGGCGATGGGCTACGAAAAAAGTCAATATATAAAAGTGAGCTGGTGGCAACGCCTGACGGCGAATTGGACAAACTTCTTTGAGCCTGCTCACTAAAAACTTGACGGGCACTATAAGAGAGTAACCCCTCGCGCGGTGCGCTGTGATCTTACGGGAAGCGGGAGGGGTGTATAATTAGATTTTAATCAGTATAATACGCCTGTCAAGCAAGTCGGAAGCGTCTTAATCAAAACAAACTGAATAACATCCATGCGCGATAATTTTATCATTCGATACGACGGTCCGGCACTGGTTAATCATGCAATCGAAGTTAACAATCTGGCACCAGCCCTGCTAGCGTTTCGCGACTTATGTGACATTGCAAATAATGAATTTAATCGTGGCAATGGCAAAGTAAAAGTATTGGCAAGCATCAAACATGAGCAGAGATGTTTCGAGATCACAATCGAGCTGGCTTTAACTGCCTATGAACAAGTTAAGCTATTTGTAAATCATGAAGACACGGCCACGGTTAAAGATATTTTGGAATGGATTGGTATCGTGGCTGGTAGCGGGGTCGCGGGGGTTAGCTTAATTCAGTTGCTCAAAAAAACAAGAGGCCGCGAAACAAAAACCCAAAAGATTATTAACTCTTCTGGTAAAGAGTTTATTCAAATAGCTATCGATGGCGACAGCAATGTCATCACAACCGCCCCACAAACGTATCATCTATCCAAAATTCCGGCGGCAATAAAGCACGTTCAGACAATCACCAAACCGCTCACAGAAGACGGTTACGAAACGCTTGAATTTGAGCATAAAGACAAAATAACTGAGCGCGTAACAAAACCTGACGCGGTAGCTATCGCTAAAATAAAAGTTGATGGTGAAGTTACTGATGCAACCGTCAACACGATTACAACTTGGCTTAAAGTCTACTCGCCGGTTTACGACCAAGACGCAACAAAATGGCGGTTTGAATTTAATAATACAAACGTTTATATCGATATTTCCGAGACCGACATAGCGGCACAAGCATTCGCCCGTGGCGGCGTTTTTATTGATGACGTGTATAAAGTTGAATTGGAAATAACGCAAACATTATCCACCACCGGGCAAACTAAAGAGAGTTACTCAATAAAAAAGATTTTAGACTTCAAGCCGGGCGTACAAAGTCGCCAATTAAAGATGGATATGCCCGACCCATTGACGGCGGATCGAGATAAGTCTGACCAGAAAAAATCGGACGACTAAAACCACTTGACCAGGCCGCCACAGGCGGCTAGGTTATATATAGGGTAGGGCTGGCTAATAGCATACTGCATCTGACCTCTTCCGCGAATGTCAGGTGCCAGGCCGTCTGACTCATAACCAGAAGGTCGCGGGTTCAAATCCCGCCCTCGCTACCCCATTTTGTTGACGCTAACAAAATGGTTTGTATAAAGCGCGAAAACATACTATATTATTAATGAGCAACAACAATAAGTCTCTATTTTTGACTAATATGTCAATTAATCATCGGGGGAAACCCCTAGAAAAGTCCCCGCCGCTAATGGCGGGGCAATTAACACCCATCTTGAGACTCTATCTTTTTTTTCGCCAGTTGTGTCCGGTATTTTCGGACAACTAAAACCACTTGACCAGGCCGCCACAGGCGGCTAGGTTATATATTTCGTAGCATGGTTGTGTAGACTCTTGAAGAAAAATTAACAATTTTATTTAACGCTGTCGTTAAAGAGCTTTGTCGGCGAGCGGGGTGGGCTGGTTACAACATAGTCCTGCCCTCACGGGGAGACCTGCTCACCGACAATCTTTTCAAGCAATAAATCATTGTAATGATCAATAGCCTTGCCAGCTTGACAAAGTAACGTCTCCAGCACTTGGCCAGTCGGTTGACGATCAATCCATTCAAATTCGCAAAGCGCAATCTCAAAATTCTTGACATAAACGCCTCCAAAAACCAACCCAAAACGCGTCCTTTTTTCACCCTAAAATACGGCCCGAAAACCAACCCAAAACGCGTCCTTCTTTTAGCCTAAAATCCGGCCTAAAATTGACCCCAAAACCGCCCCATATTTCGCCCTCAAAATACCCCCTTTTTTCCGCACCCGCCGACCTCCTAATTTTGCGCCAACGCCGACCCTCGACTGGTTAATTACTAACCACCAACTTAAAGAGGTTATCGGCGCATAAAATGTAGACACCTTTACAAAGTTATCCACAGGCAATATCCAGCATTTTCTGTTGTTTATATGCTTTTTAATCAATAAAAACAATGCTTTACGAAAGCGGTGCGCTTTATACGGTTAATTATTAACCACCGCACCGCTTTCGCACCGCTTTCGCACCGCTTTAACCGCCTTTTTTAGGCATTTTGAAGCCGCCTTAAACGCATAAAGTGCCTACTTTTCAATAACTTAAATGCGCCTAAAGATGCGCCGCCGCGATGGACAATTCAGTTGTCCCTGCCGCCGCCAAAATCGGCTATTTTTTAACCCCCGCACTACTTTGTAGCCACCTTGTTCGCACTTAGCACAGGCTTAAGTGCTTGATTATACGAGCTTATTATCTCCTTAAGCTAACAATGATCAATTCAGTTGTCTCGCGGCGGCTTAAATCGACTATTTTCGCCCTTCGTTGCGGCTTCTATCGGCTTCTTAAACCCTTGCTATAAAAGCCTTTCCATTCCATTCCATGTCACCTCATTCCGCCTCATTCCACATGATCAATTCACATGTCCCCCCACAATCAATAACACTGCGGGAAATGGCGCAATACGGCTTATATGCACTACCATTTATCGTTATCTTTAGTACCTTGATCATTAGAGAATATAAAAAACAAACTGTCCCCTATCACAAGCTGACATCCATTTTTATCTTTGCCACAGTGAGTATTGTGCTCAACCTGCTGCTTGCGTTGATATTGATCAACGCGGTGTTGGATGAGGGAATACCGGTTGAACATCGGGTCTTGATTGTGGGTAAAGATATGGGAAGGGTGGGAAGGTCAGGAGGCACCTCTCTGCACTCAATAGAATATCGCCTTTATCTTGCGTCATGGCTGGATGGCAAAGGTATGGATAAGCTCACCTTGTCTGAGTCCGATTGGAAGGCCTATAGGCGCGTTCGGTCTGACAAAACAACCGTCCGCATCACGACTCACCCGGGCAAACTGGGACTGCCCTGGATAAGTCAATGGATGCTTGATTTTGAAACCATACCCCGCTACGGATACTGATCAATGAGGCGAGCTTAACATTAAGAGCAGCCGGTACTTGATCTTGGCCGTGCGGCTATAGGTAGCGGTCTTGCGCCAAGCGCGGGTCGTAATATTGGCCTGGCATGTATTAAGTTGCCTGGTATCGGCATAGCTACGCAGTCAATTGTTTGGCTGACGACACAACAGCGCTGGTGGTTATCCGCTTTTGCGTTGACTGGATATTTTCTCTCTGGGTATAATCGAAATTGGGAAGCAGAGTTGATTGTATTGATGTTGATCTACTTATCCTGTCATGCACTTCAAAGGCAACAGGTCGGCAGGGTGCTTTTTAATTTTAATAGGTAATAAATTATGTCTGATCTAGTAACCGGTAAGGTTAAATTTTTTAATGATTCCAAAGGTTTTGGTTTTATAGAACAAGAACAAGGCCCCGATGTATTTGTACATTTCAGTGCGATTAATGTGTCTGGTTTTAAGACACTCGCGGAAGGCCAACAGGTACAGTTCACTATCACCACTGGCGAAAAAGGTCTGCAAGCTGATAACGTAACGCCTGTATAAGCAGGCAATTGTGATGTCGTAGTGTGGTCCTTGGCCGCCCGTGTTCTTGTCATGCGGATATTGGCATTGCGTTATTTTAATGCCGTTGCATTTTGTCTTTGCTACTTGAGCAGTCCGTGTTAGCCATCTTGATAAATTGTATTTATACCGAATTTAAAAATACAATGGATTTGTACTTGATTATTTCATACGGTTAATATTTTGTGATAAATACACTTTACAAGACTGCTTTAACATGTGATTGAAAACAGAATTTGCATCGGATATTGTAAGTTTCTGGGGTGATTTTATATAGGCAACCTCTATTAATGCAATCACTTTCCAGTTTATTGGCTCAGAGAGGTTAAAACAATAACCAATTTGATCCAAAAAGCCGGTAGTCTCCGTACAGCCCTGTTCTCGGCTTTACTTTGTTTTCAAGACGCACTGACCCGTTCCAGAAAGCATAAACGCCTCATGTTGTACCTTAAATTCATCAAGCCGATATGCATGCTTGTTTGCGTAATGCCAATGCAAGGAACCGCTTTGCGGCGTAAATTGCGCTGTGCTCCAAACACAGGTGCGACCCGACTACGAACTTTGGAGCGCGTGCGCTAGCCTTGCCCTTGAGAAACGCTGCTTTTTCCTCTGACCGATAGGCACTGTCAGCCCAGACATCTTTACTGGTATTGCTGTCATCTGGCAGGTCGGCAAAAACCTGCGCATCATGGACGCTGGCATCAGTGACCTGATAGTCACGAATCAACTTGTTGTCATGGTCTATCTGGATGTGGTTCTTGTAAGCAAAATGGCTACGGCTATGTTGCTTCGTCCAGCGGGCAGGGACAGCACCTGCCTTAATCCGTGCATTGTCTTCCCAACGCTTACGCGGCAACAGTGCCGGAATGATCGAGACATCAACTATCTGATCCTTGCGAGCGATATAAGCCGCCTGGTTCAACGACAACTGCTCAAACAACGATGCCATCAGACCCAGCACCGCTAACCGATGCTTGAATGCCCAGCAGGTTTTGGCATCAGCGACTCGTTGCTGCCTAGCAAGACCCAGAAACTGCTGAAAACTGCAACGGTCTTCGATTTGGTATTCCAACTGAGCATCGCTGAGACCATACAGATTTTGCACAAGCAGTCCCTTGAACATCATCACTACGTCTGTTGGGCGTTGCCCGCCTGACGCTTACGTTGTTTCTCATGAACCTTGTTCAACAACGACCGAAAAGATCCCCAGTCAACCGTCTTTTCCAGTTCAGGCAGAGGATTACCCAACTGTTTGAGACGATAGTCTTGAAGATTAAACAGAGAACCGAAAATGTCATTGCTCATGGAAGTTTCTTTGTCAGTTTGGAAACTTCAACATTGTACCAAATAACGTAATTAATAGAGATAGCCTATAGTAAATATTATAAACCAGATTAGGTCGAGTTTCTTCATTAAAAGATCGGTTGGTATTCCAAAGCTCGTTTTTTATGATAAATTGGCTTTTTTCATCTTCTCTGATTTCGTAATCATGGTTTTGGTAAACTGCGGGAAAATTCTGCTTAAAATCTTTTATTGAGCCATGAAATCTTGGAGCGTGTTCAATGTCTTTGACATAGCATAGTATATATTCATGTGTATTAGTAGTGCCCTTGCAACCCATCTGGCGACCTTTTAGATTGCTGATCCAGATGCAGTTATTGATAAAATTTTCTTCATTAAATATCTCACCCATTAAAAGTTTGAGGTTTGCCTGTTCGTTGTAATCTATGGATATAAATATCACCCCGTTTTGTGCCAACAACTCCTTCATTAGTTGAAGGCGGGGTAGCATCATACAAAGCCATTTATCGTGGCGTTCGGTGTCTTCACCATCTACGGGGTTTTGTCTTTTAACCATTTTTGCATTGTGGGGCTATTCACATTGTCGTTATAAACCCATCCTTCGTTACCTGTGTTGTAACCGAATCTGGTGTCTGAATAAATTTGAAGTATGCGGTGTGCCTTGCTGGAATCTGTTTTGTCTAAAAATCGAAAGTAGCAAGAGGCGCACGCCACACAATACTGTGATTGATCCGGGTACACCAGAGGGAATTGATCCACTGACGGTAGTGTCAATAATCTTTCGCACTTTCTGATTTGGCTTTCCCTTAAATCTGGTTGTTACGCTACCTGAAAGTCCTTTTCTTTATCTATCTCTTGGAGCAAATCCATGTTCAGATATGTCCGCGTTCCCTACTAGCTCCCCGCGATGTGTCTAAGCCTTGCCGCACAAAGCATCAACGCCGAGTTGCCATCCGGGAATGCTCCCACTACTCGTGTTCGCCGCCTGATTTCTCGGATGATCCGCTCCAAAGGATTGTTAGTCCGAATGCGAATCCAGTGCTCTGCCAGAAACCGATAATACGTCAGGGTCTCTTCCATGCACTACCCAGCCAATCCGCTACACTCGATAACTTCATGTCCCTGAGTTTCTTCTCAACCTCCGTGGCCTTATGCCTGGCAGATTCCAGATATTCAGATGGAAGCCTCTAAAAACCGTACATTTTGTGGTACGGTCTGATTCACTTGATGTGGGAGGATTTTGTTTATGCCCGCACCTGGATTGTTTGATTTGACGGATCATTTGGCGCGGCTTTCGGCGATGGGATATCCGCTTGAGGTTTTGGAGCGGCACGTTGATTTCGAAGTGTTTCGCCCAGTTCTTGTTGAAGCTCTTGGCTATGGGGAACGTCCCAAAGGTGGTCGTCCGCCCTATGATGCCGTTGTGATGTTCAAGGTGCTGGTGTTGGCCTCGATGCACAATCTGAGCGATGAGCGGATGGAGTTTCTCATTCGTGACCGTTTCAGTTGGCTACGGTTCCTGGGATTTCAAATCGGGGAGCCGACACCTGATCAGAAGACGATCTGGCTTTTCAGAGAGAAGCTGACCTAGGCGGGTGTCTTCAAGGCCCTGTTTGCCGCGTTTGAAGCTCAGCTCTGCGCGCGGGGATACAAACCGACCGGCGGTCAGATTGTGGATGCCACGTTGGTCTTTGCCCCGCGCCAGCGGATGACGAAAGCAGAGAAAGCGCGCGCCAAGGCAGGTGAGGCCGCGTCTGACATCTGGCCCGATGATCTGTCCAAGGCAGCGCAGAAAGACACCGATGCGCGTTGGACGGTCAAGTATTCAAAGGCCAAGACGACCAAGGAGGGTGAGGAGGATACTGGCCTTGTCGATATTTCGGTTCCGCACTTTGGGTACAAGAACCACGTGTCCATTGATCGCAAATGGCGCTTCATCCGGGGTGAGACTGGCACGAATGCGGCTCGCTACGACGGGCATGAACTCTCCTCGGTTCTGGACGAGACAAACAGCTCGAAGGCGGTTTGGGCCGATACTGGATATCGGTCGTCCAAGAACGAAGACTGGCTCAAAGCGCAAGGGTACCGCTCACATATCCATCGCAAGAAGCCACGCGGCAAACCCATGGCCAGGCATATTCGTCGGGGCAACGCGACACGCTCCGCCATCCGCGCCTGTGTTCGGCTACGAGAAAGGGCCCATGGCTCTGACCATCCGCTCAATCGGCCAAACCCGTGCGAAGGCCCGCATGACCATGGCCAACCTGAGCTACAAACTTCCGCCGTCTCATTTTCCACGAGCGACGACAGGCCACAGCCTGACTCCGCCCAAATTCCGGAAATACCCGCCCTGGCAGACCCAAACAGCGCAACACAGCCTCAAATACCACCGACCTTGACCTTCACACCCACTATGCGGGTGACAACGACTGGTGCTCGCGTCAAAACCCATCCAGAATCAGCGTTGTTCGAGGTCTCCAACTTCATGTCCCTGAGTTTCTTCTCGACCTCCGTGGCCTTATGCCTGGCAGATTCCAGATATTCAGATGCATGGATAGCCTGCAACATGCGAGAGACTTCTTTGACACGACCACGAGGCACATGACTGAAGACGTTGCGGTAGCAGTGCACAATACAACGCTGCCAGCCAGCTTCAGGGTAGAAGTCACCGATCGACTCCTTGCGCCCAAGACAGGCATCACTGAGCACCAACCTGATGCCCTTGAGACCGCGTGCCTGCAAATGACGCAGGGATCCTGACCATCCCGCCTTATCCTCCTTAGTCCCTTCAACAATCCCTGGAATGCGGTGGTAGCCATCGTCCCCAACACCTATGGCGACTAGAACAGAAACGTTCTTCACTGCACCGCCCCAACTGCGTTTGAGCACAACACCGTCCAGGTATACATAAGGGAAATCACTCCCTATGGGGCGATTACGCCACTCTTCAATCTGCCCATAGATACGCTGGTTGAGCTTTGAAATAGTCCCTAAGCTGACACGGGTACCCCACAATGCTGCGGTGACATCCTCCACCCGTCAGACCGATACGCCAGCCAGATACATCTCGAGCAACGCCTCTTCAATTGACGCTACACGGTGCCGATAGTGCTCTATGATGGCCATCTCAAAGGTCTGCTTGCGTAGCTTCGGCATCTTTAACTCAAGCTCTCCGGCCCTTGTGTGGCACTTCCTGGTGTAGCTACCAGACCGGTCGTCTTTGCGCGTCTCAGTGCGTGCATATCGATCAGCACCCACCAGCGCATCAGCCTCAGCGTCCAGAATCTGGTTGCGGGTGTCTTCCACAGTCTTCAGTACCACTTTGTTGAGATGGCCCTGCAGTGCCTGTTCATCAATAGGGACTACGTTGTGCAAGTGCTTGCTTGTATCATCGCTCATGGCGACTCTTCTCCTGGTCAAATAAATGGTTATGTCACTTTTTATTTAACCAGATAAAGGGAACCGCCTATTCAAATTTGCGAAAGATAATTTACGTTATCGCTGGTTGAGACCGCCACGCCCTACATTTCCTGAAACAGCGCGACAATGTCACAGGTGGTATTGCCTTTGGCATAGAGACTGAGAATCTTGTCATCCATACCGGTGTAGCGAGATGGGTGCTTTTTGACCATTGCTGGCACCAAGCTACCCTTTCTGTCGCGGGGTGTTTCCAGCTCGAATGCGCCCTCTTCAGTGCGTAGCATTTTATGACTGCGACCATTGCGGCTATTGGATTTTCCTGCCTACTCATGTCTGGCATAGCCAAGGTGTTCATCAAGCTCGGCATTCAGTGCTGCCTCAATGGTTACCCTGGTCAATGCCTGACGGAACGTATACAGGTCTTCTTCGGTTTTGATGCCCCTGGCAGTTTCACGTGCCAGTGACTTGATTGCTTCGGGTTGCATGTGCTTATCCTCAGCCCCTTCAGGGTAATAATCAATGATAAGTAGTTACACAGTTTTTGGGACTATCTCAAATTAAATAATACCTGCAAGTAACATCGGGCATCGCCAACCCTACAACTTGCGCCCAAGCAACAAAACGAAAGGGAATTATATATTTTACTCCAATAGATAACCCATATAATCTAACATAAAAATGCAATAAAACGGAGGGTCATCAATGAAAGACAATACCATATCCACATTTGAGTTATTTCGCCAGTTTCCGGATGCTGAAGCCGCTAGATTGTATTTTGAGGGACAACGCTGGGGAGATTACATATCCTGTCCTCATTGTGGGGAATTTAAGCGTATTACCCCGCGCAAAGGAAAGCGGACAGGATATTACTTATGCCGGGACTGTAAGAGTGAGTTTACGGTGAGAACCGGCACTATCTTTGAACGTTCTCATGTTCCACTACATAAATGGCTATATGCTATTTACTTAACTGTCACCTCGCGCAAGGGCATATCTAGCTTGCAGTTATCTAAACAAATCGGAGTAACTCAAAAGACCGCCTGGTTTATGCAGGCCCGCATTCGTGAAACCTGTAACGATAATACAGATAATTTACTTTCTGGCATTGTTGAGATTGATGAGACCTATATCGGTGGGAAGGAACATAACAAACACAAACACAAGAAAGTCCGCGCAGGCCGTGGCGTAGCTGGCAAGCAGGTAGTGGTCGGAATGCGTGAGCGCGGTGGCCGCACAAGGGCTAAGCCTATCCCATCAACTGATATACCGACCCTGCACAAAGAGATTGGCTGTTCAGTGGAATATGGTGCCACCATTTACACAGATGAACACAGGTCATATCAGCATTTACAGTCTGCTTATCAGCATGGTACGGTAACCCATAGTGCGGGAGAATATGTGGGTTCAAACAACATTCATACCAATAGCATTGAAAGTGTCTGGGCTTTACTCAAACGCGGTCTGTATGGGGTATGGCATCATGCCAGCACTAAACACTTACATCGCTATGTGAACGAAGTGACTTTTAGACTGAATAACGGACCATGTAAGTTACCAACCAATCAACGTATAGAATCACTTATAAGCAACGCGATAGGTAAACGGATTACCTATCGCGAGGTGCTAGCATGAGCAAAGCAATGGAAATAGAATGCGGATATACAGGACGATAATGAGAGAAGGTTACATCAAAGACTATATAAGTGGTGAAGAAGTAAAAGCTACGCCAGAAGAAGTAGAAGCAGTACAAGTCTTTTCCGAAACACTTGTCGAAGATTACGGATACCCCAAAGAACAATTACAAACACGACCACAGTGGCGTGTAAAAGTAAGGCCATCTGATACCAAAAAAGAGTATCCGCTTGATATTGCAGTATTCAACAAAGATAAAAAACCGATAAAAACCTTTTTATTGTCGTTGCGTGCAAACGAAAGACAAGAAAAGATGGTTTAACCCAAAATGGAGTGCAATTGAAAAATTGCATAAGGTAACAGGTGAGCATGGTGAGCTTGTTACTTGAAAAAACTAACAAATCATTGTGTTTGTATTTTGTAGTGAAGTTGGAGTTAAGTATATAATTCCCAAACGAAAATATAAATCATTGTTAAATCTGTTTTCTGCCGTTTATGGCATGTGCAATAGTCAGGCTGTTGACATATTCAAGCTCGCCGCCCATCGGCACGCCATGCGCTATGCGCGATACTGGTATGCCTCGTGCTTTAACCATCTCGCCGATAAAGTGTGCTGTTGCTTCACCTTCGATTGTACTGCTGGTCGCTAAGATCACTTCCTTTAAGTTTTCTTTATCTAACAACACCGGCAGTTCATCAAGACCTATATCATCCGGCCCGATGCCATCAAGCGGGGATAGATGACCCAACAAAACAAAATAACGACCCCGATAATTCGCCTCTTCTATGGAATCAACATCCGCCGGATTTTCAACAATACAAAGCAAACTATCGTCTCGTTTTTTATTTTGACAACGGTGACAGACTGTATTTTCGGTAAAGGTTCGGCAGCGTTGACAATGACCAATATTTTCCATCGCCTCTAGCATGACTTTGGACAAGTGCCTTGCGGCATCACGATTGCGTTGCAAGAGTTGGTGTGCAATCCGTTGGGCAGATTTTCTACCTATGCCTGGCATACAGCGCAATGCTTCAACCAGTTGTTCCAGCAAAGATTGTGCCATCATGTGAAAGGTTGTTAGAAAGGTAACTTCATACCAGGTGGCAAACCCATGCTAGCTGTAACATTCGCCATTCTTTCCTGGGTCATGGCTTCAACACGTCGATTGGCATCATTGATTGCAGCGGCAATAAGATCTTCCATCATATCCTGATCTTCTTTCATTAAGGATGGATCAATGAATACCTGCTTGACATCATGACGACCATTCATTGTAACTTTTACCAGCCCCGCCCCTGATTCGCCAATGACTTCAGCTGCGGCCAGTTCTTTTTGTACTTTTTCCATATTGTCCTGCATCTGCCGCGCCTGCTGCATGATATTTTCCATACCACCTTTCATCGTTCTATGCCCTCTTAATTTGTCAGTTATCTATAACGGTTGCTTGAATTGATGCTTGATCGACCGATGCGTCAAACTCATCAACTATCGCTTTTACGACAGGATCGTTATGCACCGATATTGTTAATGCCGCTTGTCGTTCTTGCTCACGTCGTGCATTGCTCTCAGCCGGGGTTTCATGCCGGGAGTCTTCTATGCCTATCGTTAATTTAATCGTGGCTCCAAGATGTCCCTGGAGTGCTTGTTGCAGACGGTCTTTTTGATTTTGATTCAATAAATGTTCTTGTGCGGGTGTTAATGCCAATTCAATTTTGTTTGCAGATTGTGCTTTCAAGACACAATTTCTGGCCAGCTCTTTCAGCAAGCCAGTCAATGCCATTGCATCGATCATTTTGTTCCATTCACCATTCGCCTGTTGCGATGAGGCCTCGCCATCTGGCGGCATTATTGCGGGCTTGGATGATGCGCTTGGCGCAACCGCGGGCATTGCCGGGGTTGCTTGCGCGTTTGTATTGCTGACTGGTTTGGGCGTTTGCGTTTTATCAGCAACTTCATTGTCAGCCATCGGTCGAAACGCCAACATTCTGATCATGATCATCTCAAACCCGGATTTAAGATCTGGTGCCAGATCAATATCTCTGCGTCCCATCATGCCAATTTGATAATAAAGCTGCACGTCTTCCTTGCGCATAACTTTGGCAAAATTTACTAGATCTGTGTTTTCTGTTATTGGATTATTTGAGTTCGCGGGCAAGATTTGAATGATCGCAATCTTTTGTAATAGGCTTAAAAACTCATTCAACAAGACCACAAAATCCGGCGTTTGTGATGCGATTGTCTCAACCGTACTGAGTAGTGCCTCTGGATCAGCGTCTATCAATGCCTGTATCAGATCGTTGAAGCAAGTGTTCTCGATAGTACCCATCATGTCACATACCTGACGCGCTTCGAGTACGCCGCCACCGTAGGCAATGGCCTGATCCAACAAACTTAATGCATCGCGCATGCTACCGGCAGCGGCATGCGCAATTGATGCGACAGATGCGGCATCAAACGGAATATTCTCTTGGCTTAGGATCATTTCAATTTGTTTAGCAATCTGATTATGCGTGAGGTGACTCAAATTGAATTGCAAGCAACGCGATAATATCGTGACGGGTATTTTTTTCGGTTCCGTGGTTGCCAGTAGAAACTTGGCGTGCGGGGGTGGTTCTTCAAGTGTTTTTAACAAGGCATTGAAGCTATGTTTGGAAAACATGTGAATTTCGTCAATCAGATAAACTTTATAGCGACCACCGCTAGGTGCGTATTGTATGTTATCCATCAACTCCCGCGTTTCCTCGACCTTGGCGCGGGAGGCCGCATCCACTTCAATCAAGTCGGCGAAACGGCCTGCATCTATGGCACTACACGCACCACAATGACCACAGGGCGTTGAACTGACACCCTGGTCACAATTTAAGCACTTGGCCAGTATCCGCGCCAAGGTGGTCTTGCCGACACCGCGCGTCCCGGTGAACAAATAAGCATGATGTAGGCGATCTTGATCCAGGGCATTGGTCAACGCCTGCAATACATGCGCTTGTCCCATCATCTCTTGAAATGATTTAGGTCGCCATTTTCTTGCAAGTACTTGATAACTCATGTATTTTTTCTATTTTAGCCGATTTTAAGCGGTCATTATACATGACAAGAGACGGCCCTGCTAAGCGTTTCGAGCGTCCAATTCCACAAGTGACAAGCTGTTATATGATGTTTTGGTGGCGACCCGTACCGTCCCTACCTCGGCACACACAGCCACTGCTACCGTTGCTCCCTTCCGGGCCTGGCGGGGTTCACAATATCGTGTTGCGAGGGGACCGGCACAGGCCACCATTGAACGAGGATGGATAATATCAATTACGCAACACAATGACACTATGTTGCTCAAAGTATGCGGTGATGCTCATTACGCTGCCCAACACCGCAAATCACCAGCGACAAAAAGCAAGCGAAGCGGCGGTTTTGGCACTCCTCTGGCCGGCCTTGTTATGACTTTTTCTCATCGGCCTTTGTTGCTTCATCGGCTTCTTTCATTATTTGTTCTGGTGACTTTGCTTCGAGGCCACACTTGCGCTGAACAGCATTAGTTCGTAGAGCTTCAAATTCACCTTTGAGCTGCGCATATTCGGCTGCTTCTGGTCCATCACCACCCTCCAATAAAAACAGGCTTGGCCAGAACAAAATTAAACCAAGCCCCATTTGCCAATTATCTTTGTTACGCTCGGCCCCTAACCTTTGATAAAGTTTGTTTGTACGCTGACCAATATAATCCATTTCGAGAGCCAACTGGTCGCAATCATAATCTTTGTATGTCAAAGGTGAGACATATGCTGCATCAATCTTATCTGGGCTAGAGGCACAACCCACAAGAGTCAAAGCTAAAACTAACGGGATGATTTTTTTCATTATTCGATTCTTAATGGTGGTTTGAGTCATAACGCCTCAAACAGCGGCGGCTTTGGCGTCTGCTGGATTGATTTGTTATGGTGCATTGTGCTACAAACCTTTCATAAACCCATACATATCTATTATTTTTGAATTGGTGTATTTTAAATTTGTTTAGATGGCGACCTTTGCACTAAAAAACCCCGTTGACTTAAGATTATTTTTGGGATGGGAATTATATACTTTACTCCAATAGATAACCCATATAATCTAACATAAAAATGCAATAAAACGGAGGTCCATCAATGAAAGACAATACCATATCCACATTTGAGTTATTTCACCAGTTTCCGGATGCTGAAGCCGCTAGATTGTATTTTGAGGGACAACGCTGGGGAGATTACATATCCTGTCCTCATTGTGGGGAATTTAAGCGTATTACCCCGCGCAAAGGAAAGCGGACAGGATATTACTTATGCCGGGACTGCAAGAGTGAGTTTACGGTGAGAACCGGCACTATCTTTGAACGTTCTCATGTTCCACTACATAAATGGCTATATGCTATTTACTTAACTGTCACCTCGCGCAAGGGCATATCTAGCTTGCAGTTATCTAAACAAATCGGAGTAACCCAAAAGACCGCCTGGTTTATGCAGGCTCGCATTCGTGAAACCTGTAACGATAATACAGATAATTTACTTTCTGGCATTGTTGAGATTGATGAGACCTATATCGGTGGGAAGGAACATAACAAACACAAACACAAGAAAGTCCGCACAGGCCGTGGCGTAGCTGGCAAGCAGGTAGTGGTCGGAATGCGTGAGCACGGTGGCCGCACAAGGGCTAAGCCTATCCCATCAACTGATATACCGACCCTGCACAAAGAGATTGGCTGTTCAGTGGAATATGGTGCCACCATTTACACAGATGAACACAGGTCATATCAGCATTTACAGTCTGCTTATCAGCATGGTACGGTAACCCATAGTACGGGAGAATATGTGGGTTCAAACAACATTCATACCAATAGCATTGAAAGTGTCTGGGCTTTACTCAAACGCGGTCTGTATGGGGTATGGCATCATGCCAGCACTAAACACTTACATCGCTATGTGAACGAAGTGACTTTTAGACTGAATAACGGACCATGTAAGTTACCAACCAATCAACGTATAGAATCACTTATAAGCAACGCGATAGGTAAACGGATTATCTATCGCGAGGTGCTAGCATGAGCAAAGCAATGGAAATAGAATGCGGATATACAGGACGATAATGAGAGAAGGTTACATCAAAGACTATATAAGTGGTGAAGAAGTAAAAGCTACGCCAGAAGAAGTAGAAGCAGTACAAGTCTTTTCCGAAACACTTGTCGAAGATTACGGATACCCCAAAGAACAATTACAAACACGACCACAGTGGCGTGTAAAAGTAAGGCCATCTGATACCAAAAAAGAGTATCCGCTTGATATTGCAGTATTCAACAAAGATAAAAAACCGATAAAAACCTTTTTATTGTCGTTGCGTGCAAACGAAAGACAAGAAAAGATGGTTTAACCCAAAATGGAGTGCAATTGAAAAATTGCATAAGGTAACAGGTGAGCATGGTGAGCTTGTTACTTGAAAAAACTAACAAATCATTGTGTTTGTATTTTGTAGTGAAGTTGGATTCAAGTATATAATTCCCTAATTTTTATCCTGAGCCACTTCTGCAAAGACACCCGTCCACCTTTACCAGCGCATAAGCAAAGTACACGCTATTAAAACTGAATGACTTGCCCGACCCGATCCAACCACGACCAACCCAACCTGACCACGACCCAGCCCCATTAACAACCAGAGATCGCGCACAGCGGCTGAACATTGGAACATTGCTGGCATAATATTCAAACAAGGTGTTTTGTGCAAAGGTCTCGGATTATATGTACATTAAATATCGGCAATAACGCTAACCATGGCACTTGTTAATATATCGAGATCCTCACGCGCCATTATATAGGGTGGCATCACATACACCAGCTTGCCAAACGGTCGCACCCAGACACCCGCTGCAACAAACTTTGGCACTATGGTCTGCATATCGACAGCTTCGTTGAGCTCAACCACGCCGATACTGCCAAGGACACGCACACCATGCACTTGCGAAAGCCGACGGCACGGCATCAATCCCGCTTCCAAAGCAGACGCAATCCGGTTGATATTCGCCTGCCAATCCGATTCAAGCAGTAGTCTTATGCTGGTCACCGCGGCGCTGCAAGCCAATGGGTTTGCCATAAAAGTCGGGCCGTGCATAAAGACACCAGGGTCACCGCTATCAATCGTCGTGTGAATATTTTCCGTCGTCAGTGTTGCTGCTAACGACAAATAACCCCCGGTCAGTGCCTTGCCGACACACATGATATCCGGGGCGACATTGGCATGTTCACAGGCAAATAATTTTCCTGTGCGGCCAAAGCCGGTCGCGATTTCATCAAGAATGAGTAAGACATCATGTTCATCACATAGCTGCCGCGCCTGCTGCAAATAGTCCGCAGAATAAAACCACATACCACCTGCACCCTGCACAATAGGCTCCATGATCAACGCCGCACAGGCCTTGCCCTGTTCGGCCAGGGCGTTTGCAAGCGGCACGATATCACGCCGCGTACACGGCTCACCAAAGCGACATTGCGGTTGTGCAACGAACACCTGCTCTGGTAACACGTCGGCAAACAAGCTGTGCATGCCCGTCACCGGACCGCACACGGACATGGCCGCAAAGGTATCGCCGTGATAAGCCGACCGCAGACTGATAAAGCGCTGGCGCTCGGGCTCCCCTTTGGCGGCGCAGTATTGAATCGCCATCTTCATGGCGACTTCGACTGCGACCGAACCCGAATCGGAGAAGAACACAGCACTCAATGGCGCAGGCGTGATAGCTAGTAAGGCTTTCGTCAATGCCATTGCGGGCGTATGCGTCAGTCCCCCGAACATGACATGCGCCATATCCTGGAGCTGGCGTTCTATGGCCTGATTCATTGCCGGATGATTATAACCATGAATCACACTCCACCATGATGCCATACCATCAATCAATACCTGCCCATTGGCCAGCTTCAGGCGCACACCATCGGCCGCAACCACGTGATAGACTGGCGCATCGGAATGCATCGCGCTATAGGGATGCCAGATTGCGTCTCGATCCAGTTTGCGTAACTCTTCAGCGTTGTTCATGGGTTATGATAAACCGTATGGGTGATTGCGACAGGGTCTCGCGGTTACTATAAAATTTAATGCGCGAAATATAAAACGCTTTAAAATATAACCCTGATAAAACGTACAATATTTTTCATTCATAGCCGGGAGTCAATCTATGTCTATAAATCTGCTTAACAATATTCTTAAATTAAGTCTCCACTTTTTATTTGGGAATTATATACTTGAATCCAATAAATGGGAATTATATACTTGAATCCAATAAATAACCCATATAATCTAACATAAAAATGCAATAAAAAGGAGGGTCATCAATGAAAGACAATACCATATCCACATTTGAGTTATTTCGCCAGTTTCCGGATGCTGAAGCCGCTAGATTGTATTTTGAGGGACAACGCTGGAGAGATTACATATCCTGTCCTCATTGTGGGGAATTTAAGCGTATTACCCCGCGCAAAGGAAAGCGGACAGGATATTACTTATGCCGGGACTGTAAGAGTGAGTTTACGGTGAGAACCGGCACTATCTTTGAACGTTCTCATGTTCCACTACATAAATGGCTATATGCTATTTACTTAACTGTCACCTCGCGCAAGGGCATATCTAGCTTGCAGTTATCTAAACAAATCGGAGTAACTCAAAAGACCGCCTGGTTTATGCAGGCCCGCATTCGTGAAACCTGTAACGATAATACAGATAATTTACTTTCTGGCATTGTTGAGATTGATGAGACCTATATCGGTGGGAAGGAACATAACAAACACAAACACAAGAAAGTCCGCGCAGGCCGTGGCGTAGCTGGCAAGCAGGTAGTGGTCGGAATGCGTGAGCGCGGTGGCCGCACAAGGGCTAAGCCTATCCCATCAACTGATATACCGACCCTGCACAAAGAGATTGGCTGTTCAGTGGAATATGGTGCCACCATTTACACAGATGAACACAGGTCATATCAGCATTTACAGTCTGCTTATCAGCATGGTACGGTAACCCATAGTGCGGGAGAATATGTGGGTTCAAACAACATTCATACCAATAGCATTGAAAGTGTCTGGGCTTTACTCAAACGCGGTCTGTATGGGGTATGGCCTCATGCCAGCACTAAACACTTACATCGCTATGTGAACGAAGTGACTTTTAGACTGAATAACGGACCATGTAAGTTACCAACCAATCAACGTATAGAATCACTTATAAGCAACGCGATAGGTAAACGGATTACCTATCGCGAGGTGATAGCATGAGCAAAGCAATGGAAATAGAATGCGGATATACAGGACGATAATGAGAGCAGGTTACATCAAAGACTATATAAGTGGTGAAGAAGTAAAAGCTACGCCAGAAGAAGTAGAAGCAGTACAAGTCTTTTCCGAAACACTTGTCGAAGATTACGGATACCCCAAAGAACAATTACAAACACGCCCACAGTGGCGTGTAAAAGTAAGGCCATCTGATACCAAAAAAGAGTATCCGCTTGATATTGCAGTATTCAACAAAGATAAAAAAACCGATAAAAACCTTTTTATTGTCGTTGCGTGCAAACGAAAGACAAGAAAAGATGGTTTAACCCAAAATGGAGTGCAATTGAAAAATTGCATAAGGTAACAGATGAGCATGGTGAGCTTGTTACTTGAAAAAACTAACAAATCATTGTGTTTGTATTTTGTAGTGAAGTTGGAGTTAAGTATATAATTCCCAAAAAAATATCAGAAAGTTAGAAAACATTCTGGAATCTGCAGTTGCGATAAAAATCAAGCAACAGAAAGCTAACAAGTAAACCCAGGTGACACCTACGGCGCACCTGATTGAGGCATTATGAGTATAAGGAGTACTGATGGAAATAATTCTCTTAATCGGTTTGATCACGCTAGTCATGTTTTTCTTTATAAAATTACAGCCTAAAAAGAAAGTAATTGCTTCTAAAGAAATAAAAATCGACCACAGAAAAAATGAGTATTTAACTACTGAGAATGAAAGAAAGTTATTCTATGCTCTACGAAAGGCATTGAATGATAAATATTTAATTCACTGCCAAACTTCGTTAATCGCATTGGTTGAACCATGTGAATATAAATATAAATCTAAAGCATGGTCTAAACGTATGGACTTTGTTATCACGGATACTGCAACAAAAGTAATTTGTATTATTGAATTAGATGATTCAACACACAAACAAAAGAAACGAATTGAAAGAGATAAATACGTTGACAGCGCTTTGAAAGGTAATCACCCTCTAATACGGTTTCCTACAAAAAAATTCTATGAACCTAATGAATTAGCAAAAACTATTGAAAATAGGTTATGTATAAAAATCATCTAAGCAAAGAAACTCATAACAAAATCATCCAGCGGACGTGCCAAAGGTGCGCGCCGCTGATGGTGGCGTTATACCCACTAAGGAGAATTAAGAAACATGAAAAAGCAAGAATACGCAGGGTTTTGGATTAGATTTGGTGCATTGCTAATTGACTTAGTAATAATGACTATCGTTCTGTATGTCCCTCTTTCGTTTATTTATGGCGCAGAATACTGGCTAGGTGATCAGTTTATCCATGGTTTTTGGGATGTGCTGTTGGGATATATTGTTCCCATGGTTGCAACAGTTTGGTTTTGGCTACGTTTTTTTGGGACACCAGGAAAAATGGCAACTAAACTAAAAATCGTCGATGCAAAAACAGGCAATAAACTATCTCTCGGGCAAGCTATCGGTAGATATTTTGCCTATATACCAGCAATGTTGCCATTAGGGCTAGGGTTTATCTGGGTTGGTATAGACAAAAAGAAACAAGGCTGGCATGACAAATTAGCTGGTACCGTTGTCATCAAAACCAATAAGTCAGAACCAGTAAATTTCGATGAATAAGGTATAACAAGGCAAATGCACTGGGCAATTCGAGTTGCGTGCTTGTTTTTCGGTACCGTATTGGCCGAATTTTTCGTGTTGTGGTGTGCGTCCACTATCGGTCGCTTTGATTTTGCACTGAGCTATTGTCAAAAGTAGTGTCTGACAAGTTAATCATGCGGCTACCTTGTCGTCCTCGTTCACCTCGATTCCATCTTTAGACTTCACGCCTTTAACCACCTTGGCCAGGTGTCTGAAGCCCCTCAGTTTGCGCCAGGAATCTTCTGCGCATAATCCCATCTTGTAGATCATCGTCAGCATCGTTATTCGTGTGATACGACCTTTCGCTTGCCGTGTCCTGTGCCGGATTGTGGCAAAACTCGACTCAATGACATTCGTTGTCCTGATGTGCGTCCAGTGCTCTGCTGGAAAGTCATAAAATGCCAGCAACGCATCACGGTCTTTCGATAAGCATGGCCACTGCCTTCGGATACTTCGCCCCAAAACGTTCCTCAAATGCATCAAATGCCTTCTCTGCATCAGTGCGCCCCTCTGCCATCCAAATGTCATGTAGCCCTTGTTTCGCTTTCTCCTGGACAGACTTCGGCAGATAGTTCAGTACATTACCGGTCTTATGCATCCAGTAGCGTTGTGCTGTTGTCTCAGGATAGACTTCTTCCAATGCTACCCAGAATCCCAGAGCACCGTCGCCAATCGCCAGCTTCGGTGGTTGGTTTAAACCTCGCTGTTTCAACGACAACAAGACTTCTCACCAGCTCTGCTTCGATTCCCTGACACCATCCTTAATTGCCAGGAAGTGCTTCTGACCGCGGCTGTTCACGCCAATGATGACCAGACAACACAATCAACCATCGTCACCTCGAAGACCACTGTAGATGCCATCAGCCCAGATATAGACCCATTCGTCAGTCACTGAACGTGTACTCCAGGTTTTGTACTCTGATTCCCACTGACGTTTCAGGCGACCAACTGCATTGGCGGATAAGCCCTTGGCATCAGGCCCGACAATCACTTCCAGGGCGCTCTGCATCTGACCACTCGAAACACCCTGCAAATAAAGCCAGGGAATCGCCGCGTCCAGGGTCGCTGTACGCCGGATGTAAGGAGGCACTATTAACGATTGGAAGCTCTCAGGCTCGCCTTCTCGGCTACGGATCTTTGGCACCGACACTGGTACTTTGCCAACACCGGTCAATACTTCTCGTTCTGGGTGATAGCCATTGCGCACAACACGCTGTCTGCCTTCACTCGTTTTCTGATTATCAAAACTTGCCATCAACTCGGCCAACTCCGCCTGAATCGCTTCTGTTATCAGCTGTTTGGCACCGCTACGTAGCAATTCAGTCAACGGGTCAATATCCTCTGGTGTACCCAGATTAATCACAGTATCTTTTGTCATGTGTGGCGTGCTCCTCTTGTTACTTTTGATTGCTAGACAAAACCGATTCCAGCAAGGCACGCCGCATACTTCAAATTTATTCAGACACCAGATTCGGTTATAACTCACACCAGTTCGGTATTGAGGCCAAGTTAGGTACTATCCGCTTAACCAAAGGCGAGTTTAATGAGTGGATCGTTAACACAGACACTTCAAGGTGGCCACATACTTTCATTGTGATTGCTACATCTGGCATCGGCCTCTGCTCCGGGGCCGAATTCCGCACTGTTTATATTGAAGCTGTGAAAGAAATCAACAAGAGTTGGGAGCCAAAGTCACTATCCAAAGGGTATGGGCCAGAGAAGTCAGTAAATATACTGCTCACGAAACTTCCAAATGGAAAATTTTTTCCTAAAGGAGTTAACTCAAAAAACAGTGACGAGCTAGAAAAGTCCTTTATAAAAGCATTGGAGAGAGAAATTGACTGCTAACAAAGCCATAAACTCGTACAGCAGATAACATAAATTATCTTTCGCAAATATGAAGAGGCGGTTCCCTTTATCTGGTTAAATAAAAAGTGACATAACCATTTATTTGACCAGGAGAAGAGTCGCCATGAGCGATGATACAAACAAGCACTTGCACAATGTAGTCCCTATTGATGAACAGGAACTGCAGGGCCATCTCAACAAAGTGGTACTGAAGACTGTGGAAGACACCCGCAACCAGATTCTGGACGCTGAGGCTGATGCGCTGGTGGGTGCTGATCGATACGAACGCACTGAGACGCGCAAAGACGACCGGTCTGGTAGCTACACCAGGAAGTGCCACACAAGGGCTGGAGAGCTTGAGTTAAAGATGCAGAAGTTGCGCAAGCAGACCTTTGAGATGGCCATCATAGAGCGCTATCGGAGCCGTGTAGCGTCTGTCGAAGAGGCACTGATTGAGATGTATCTGGCTGGCGTATCGGTCTGACGGGTGGAGGATGTCACCGTAGCATTGTGGGTTACCCGTGTCAGCTTAGGGACTATTTCAAAGCTCAACCAGCGTATCTATGGGCAGATTGAAGAGTGGCGTAATCGCCCCATAGGGAGTGATTTCCCTTATGTATACCTGGACGGTGTTGTGCTCAAACGCAGTTGGGGCGGTGCAGTGAAGAACGTTTCTGTTCTAGTCGCCATAGGTGTTGGGGACGATGGCTACCGCCGCATTCCAGGGATTGTTGAAGGGACTAAGGAGGATAAGGTGGGATGGTCAGGATGCCTGCGTCATTTGCAGGCACGCGGTCTCAAGGGCATCAGGTTGGTGCTCAGTGATGCCTGTCTTGGGCTCAAGGAGTCGATCGGTGACTTCTACCCTGAAGCTAAGTGGTAGCGTTGTATTGTGCACTGCTACCGCAACGTCTTCAATCATATGCCTCGTGGTCGTGTCAAAGAAGTCTCTCGCATGTTGCAGGCTATCCATGCATCTGAATATCTGGAATCAGCCAGGCATAAGGTCACGGAGGTCGAGAAGAAACTCAGGGACATGAAGTTATCGAGTGTAGCGGATTGGCTGGGTAGTGCGTGGCAGAGACCCTGACGTATTATCGGTTTCCAGAAG
>CATOTD010000005.1:0-150000 GCA_951812995.1 uncultured Gammaproteobacteria bacterium
CACTGGAGCAGAAATTAGCCGCTGGCGTTGCTTCGGAACAAGCATCATCATCCGTATTTGCAGGAGATGAAGACTCACAGGCTATTCAGATTGCCGCCTTTGCAATGACAAAGCCAGACCTGATGAACATCCCCTTGCGTCTGTTTCGGCGGGATGCTTTTTCCCTCAAGCCTGATACCACATTAGAGTTTAGCGATCCTAGCACTGGGCAACCGTTCACCGAGCAGGCCGGGCAATTCAATGCTATCACCAGCAATCTTCCCTTTGTTGCACAGGAGGGACGCACCCAATACGGTAACGCTATTACACAGGTCACAGCATCTTTTGGGGCAGGTACTGGCAGGTTGCCGCAAACTGCTGATGTTGCGGCTTACTTGCCATTTGCATTGCGTTCGCTTTTGGTTGAAGGGGGAAAACTGGGAGTTATCATAACAAATTCGTGGCTTTCGACTACGTGGGGTGAAGCGTTCTTTGATCTCTTGGGGCGTTATTATCATTTGCGATTTGTTATCACATCTGACGCAGGCCGCTGGTTTCAAAACAGCACCGTTGTGACGAATATTCTTGTTATGGAGAAGAAGAACAACTTGGACGAAGCGGATAAGCTGATTAATTTTGTGGTTCTTACCCGCCCGTTGGAAGAATTGTCTGATATTGCAGACATCAACCTAACTGCCTCACAAATCCGGCTTGCAAATCAGCATGATGATACGATGACCATTCGCAGCGTGGCGCGAGACAGCATCCAACAGTTCCGGTCCTACGGATTAGGTGGCAATGCTCAGTTTGTGGATTGCAATTGGGTGCTAGACTTTCCCCTTGTGCCGGTTAAGTCACTGTTCCAAATCCGGCGTGGTGCGCGCAGAGGGTGGGACAGATTGTTCTATCCAGAAGCAGGTCACGACATCGAGGTAGCCTACATCCGCCCTGTTCTGAAAAACCCAAAAGAAATAAGTCGCTACACAACCACCACAGGTAGCGATGCTTTTAGTTGTTCCCTTAAGCATTGCGGAACTGGAACAGGCTGGTCATACTGGTGCGTTAAACTGGATACGCACGTTTTGAAAATGCCACAAACGAAACAGGCACCACCCTCACCCAAACATTGGCCCGCAGGGGACTACATTGGTATGAGATGGGAACGGACGCGCTTGCCGATCTGGTCATGCCACTGAATTTCGGTAACAGGCTGTTTGTGTCTCGTATGGTGCCCGCCGCCTTTGCTAATCAACGTCTCATTTGTTTCAATGCCAAGGATGGAGTTGATCTTGATCTGTGCCATGCCTTACTGAACTGTGCCATTAGTCTGTTTATGATTGAAGGGATGGGCTTTGGGCGTGGACAAGGGAGCTATTGTCAAAAGTAGTGTCTGACAATTTGATCATGCGGCGGCCTTGTCGTCCTCAGTGACCTCGATTCCATCTTTAAGCTTCACGCCTTTAATCACCTTTGCCAGGTGTCTGAAGCCTCTCAATTTGCGCCAGGAATCTTCGGCACATAATCCCATCTTGCAGATCATCGTCAACATCGCATTGCGCGTGACACAACCTTTGGCTTGGCGTGTTCCATGCCGGATCGTCGCAAAACTCGACTCAATGACATTCGTTGTCCTGATATGGGTCCAGTGTTCCGCTGGAAAGTCATAAAATGCCAGCAACGCATCACGGTCTTTCGATAAACATGCCACCGCCTCGGGATACTTTGCACCGAAACGTTCCTCAAAATTATCGAACGCCTGCTCTGCATCAGCTCGATCTTCTGCCATCCAGATATCATGCAGACCCTGCTTCGCTTTCTCCTGGACAGACTTCGGCAGATAGTTCAACACATTGCCGGTCTTGTGCATCCAGCAACGTTGAACATCCGTCTCTGGATACACTTCCTCCACTGCGGCCCAGAAGCCCAGAGCACCGTCTCCAATTGCCAACTTCGGGGGCTGGTCCAGACCCCGTTGTTTTAGAGACAACAACACCTCACGCCAGCTCTGTTTTGACTCCCTGACACCATCTTCGATTGCCAGGAAGTGCTTCTGGCCTCGGCTGTTCACGCCGATGATAACCAGGCAGCACAATCGGCCATCGTCGCCTCTGAGGCCACTGTAGATGCCATCAGCCCAGATATAGACCCATTCATCAGACACCGCTCGAGTACACCATTGCTTATATTCAGCTTCCCATTGCCGTTTCAGACGCCCCACGACATTGGCCGACAGCCCTTTAGCCTCGGGTCCGACAATAGCTTCCAGTGCGCTCTGCATCTGGCCACTCGAAACACCCTTCAAATAAAGCCAGGGGATCGCCGCGTCCAGCGTCGCCGTTCGCCGGATGCAGGGCGGTACAACCAGGGATTGAAAACATTCCGGCGTACCTTCACGGCTACGGATCTTCGGCACCTCGACGCTGACCTTGCCAACCCCTGTAATCACCTCTCGTTCGCGATGATGGCCACTGCGGACAACGCGCTGTCGTCCGTCAGCCGTTTTGTGACCATCAAACTTTGTCATCAACTCATCCGGCTCTGCCTGGATCGCTTCGGCGATTAACTGCTTCGCACCCGGTCTGAGTAGTTCTGTCAGTGGATCATGGATTTACCAAAGTCAGATTCAAAGGGCCAGGCAAGAATGCGAACCACCTGTTTGCCCACTGTGCCCTGATTAATCTTATGCTATCAAAGAAACAATTATTACGGCTATCAGTGGCTTAGTACGCCTGGAATAGGGGCGATAGCTGAAAACAGTAGGCCGGGACAAGAGAAATGAAAGAGAGTAATGAGCAAAACGTTCAATGCTCGCTACTATCGAGCACAGTGATGCCCACTTGCTTGAAAATCCTTAATTAATCAGATGTTCCCTAAATGTTGGGCAACGAAAAACTAATCATAGGAGAATCATAGTGGCGACAGTAGTAGAACTTCGAAATGCAATCGCTGAGTATTGCGATAAATACAGGAAAGTTGATCTGCCGGAGTTGGAGAAGAGTCAAATCTATAGTCTCGATAAAACCAAAGTAATTGAGGGACTTAATGCTGAGCTATTTTGGCCAGATACTTGGCCACATAGCAACAGGAACGGGATATATGCAATTTTTAGCCAGTAGCAATTACTCTATATCGGCAAGGCCTCATTGCGGGGATTAGGCTGTCGACTAAGTTCGTATTTCCGATACGACAAAGCTGGAGACCTCGAACAACGCTGATTCTGGATGGATTTTGACGCGAGCACCAGTCGTTGTCACCCGCATAGTGGGTGTGAAGGTCAAGATCGGTGGTATTTGAGGCTGTGTTGCGCTGTTTGGGTCTGCCAGGGCGGGTATTTCCGGAATTTGGGCGGAGTCAGGCTGTGGCCTGTCGTCGCTCGTGGAAAATCAGACGGCGGAAGTTGTAGCTCAGGTTGGCCATGGTCATGCGGGCCTTCGCACGGGTTTGGCCGATTGAGCGGATGGTCAGAGCCATGGGCCCTTTCTCGTAGCCGAACACAGGCGCGGATGGCAGAGCGTGTCGCGTTGCCCCGGCGAATATGCCTGGCTATGGGTTTTCCGCGCGGTTTCTTGCGGTGAATGTGTGAACGGTACCTGGTATCGGCCCAAACCGCCTTCGAGCTGTTTGTCTCGTCCAGAACCGAGGAGCGTTCATGCCCGTCGTAGCGAGCCGCATTCGTGCCAGTCTCACCCCGGATGAAGCGCCATTTGCGGTCAATGGACACGTGGTTCTTGTACCCAAAGTGCGGAACCGAAATATCGACAAGGCCAGTATCCTCCTCGCCCTCCTTGGTCGTCTTGGCCTTTGAATACTTGACCGTCCAACGCGCATCGGTGTCTTTCTGCGTTGCCTTGGACAGATCATCGGGCCAGATGTCAGATGCGGCCTCACCTGCCTTGGCGCGCGCTTTCTCTTCTTTCGTCATCCGCTGGCGCGGGGCAAAGACCAACGTGGCATCCACAATCTGACCGCCGGTCGGTTTGTATCCCCGCGCGCAGAGCTGAGCTTCAAACGCGGCAAACAGGGCCTTGAAGACACCCGCTTGGGTCAGCTTCTCTCTGAAAAGCCAGATCGTCTTCTGATCAGGTGTTGGCTCCCCGATTTGAAATCCCAGGAACCGTAGCCAACTGAAACGGTCACGAATGAGAAACTCCATCGAAGCTGGCTGGCAGCGTTGTATTGTGCATTTCTACCGCAACGTCTTCAGTCATGTGCCTCGTGGTCGTGTCAAAGAAGTCTCTCGCATGTTGCAGGCTATCCATGCATCTGAATATCTGGAATCAGCCAGGCATAAGGTCACGGAGGTCGAGAAGAAACTCAGGGACATGAAGTTATCGAGTGTAGCGGATTGGCTGGGTAGTGCATGGAAGAGACCCTGACGTATTATCGGTTTCTGGCAGAGCACTGGATTCGCATTCGGACTAACAATCCTTTGGAGAGGATCATTCGAGAAATCAGGCGGCGAACACGAGTAGTGTGTGCATTCCCGGATGGCAACTCGGCGTTGATGCTTTGTGCGGCAAGGCTTAGACACATCGCGGGGAGCTAGTGGGGAACGCGGACATATCTGAACATGGATTTGCTCCAAGAGATGGATAAAGAAAAGGATTTTCAGGTAGCGTAACAACCAAATTTAAGGGAAAGCCAAATCAGAAAGTGCGAAAGATTATTGACACTACAGCTTAATTGCCTCTGGACTGCGAAAATCGCCATCGCCTTTGAAGGCTTTAACACCTATCTCCTCCGGGTCGGGTACTTTGCTTTGGTTTTTGTCGCCTTGGTATTCCAAATAGATGGCCTGTTCACAATCGTGTGTGCTAAATAAATCCATGCTCTTATTTTTATAGCAAGCGGTGATGAGTTTTTTTAAGCCCAAGGCCTCAAACCCGTATGAAAAATAATGAAAAAACCCGCTGATACGCGGGTCATCGCAGTTGCAGTAAACGGTCTTGTTTTTGAAATGATGCTTGTAGTGTTTGAGTTCGTTTTCAATATCGGGTAGCTGGGTGTAAAACTCGTCTTTTTTGGCGCTTTTGGCCGCGTGTAGATTAGTATTTTTGGTTTGTTTGCTCATCGCTTAATTAAATGGAAGTGATGCTACAGATTGTATAGTAAGCGCCAGCCGTTGCGTAGTGGTTTTGTAGCTTGAATCGGGGCGGGGCAGGCATGCTTGGTGACAGCAGAGGTCTTGAGGGCGGCACTGGCAGTAAGCTAGGGTTTGAGTGTAAGCGGCATTGCGTTATCGTTTTTTTAGCACAAACAACAATTCCTGATTGGCATTTTCATCCGCACTCCATTGATGTGTCCATTTCATATCTGCCATTACATTTTTTTTATAATCTATCGCCAGGGTTTTAACAAGCGTGGCGCAATCGGCGATCACCTCGCGCAGTTCTTTTGCCGTTGCCCGACCGCCGGTGCTGTAGGATAGGATAATGTAGTTAGATTGCGTGTGGTGGATGAGCTTTTCTATAGAACCAACGGCTAAAAATTGACCATTATCATTTTTGCGAAACTCTTCAAAAACTGAAGTGGAGACTTTATCGGAGCTGTCCTCTCTTCTATTGGCTGAACCAAATAATGACGGTTTGTCGTTTTTAATCACAGTCGTCCAAAGGTGATAATAAGCATTGTAGCGCACCCGTGAAGGCGGCATTTTTTCGTTGTTGGAACCATACGGCGGGTCAAAATAGGCCAGATCACAAGCAACCACTTTGAGGGTTTGAAAAATATCATCTTGAAAAACCTGATTGTCTTGCGCGTTGATAGCAATAGCGGGCACTTCAAGCTGCATATTTTTATAGGAACGAGGCGACCAATTTTTAAGATATGAGACAAAGTGCCCCAAGGTGCTGTCTACCTTGTCTAATGCCAAAATCAGAGATACCAGCGCAACGCAACGGTCGATTTCTGGCAGTTGTAGCGTGTCTATCTCATCCCTGATGGCATCTAGTTTCATCGTGTTGTGGATTTGGAATGGTCTTTTCTTGCCATCTGCTTGCACAGCCGAGCCATTAAAATCCTGTCCTCCGTAATGTTTAGTAAACCATCCGGCATATCCTTTTAGGGCATTTAAGTGGTTGATTAGGTCTTGGTATTTTTTAGGGTCTTTTTTATTGGTTAAAAAAGCCGTTGCAAATACTTTTGAAAGCAAGGCTGTGTCATTACTGATGACCTGAAAACCAAGCTGGGAAAATGCTTGTGAGACGCGCGTTGTGCCAGAAAATCCATCAAGAATGGTCGTAACATTTAAGCCCGGTAGCAAGGAGATAATATAGGGCAGTAATTTTAATTTTGAACCCGTGTATTTAACGCCTTGCGTGTTTGGCGTGGATTGTTCGGGAAAACCGAACAGACTTTGTTGCTGGCTACTCATTTTATTATGCGCCTTATACTCTCTATATTTTCTTTGATTTTGCTTAAAGCATCTTGATGCCCATCGCGCTCGCACACCAAGGCATGAGAAAAAAGACTGACCAAAATTTCATTATGTGAATAACTAATCCATCCACCGGTAACGCTTTCAAAAAAACTGGAAGCACGCATGGTGTTTGTCCATAAACCTCTTTGCAAGGCATTTGCGTCTGTGCCACCATAGCGCACTTCGCATATATAATTTCCTGCTTTATCCAAGAATTTATAAACTGGATGTTTGCGTCCGCTTCCAGCAATTTCTTTTTTAATTAAATAAGTAGATTGCCTTGCCTTTTCTGAATTAAAAACCAATATATTACATAGCTGGGTTTTCTCATCGTAAATCAATGGCAGTATATTGACGTTGTGAAAAGAGGAGAACGCTTGATTTGAATAAATTTTTTCTATTGTCTTCTTTTCCGAAATGGATTTTCCGTGTTGCGATAAAAGCGTAAACATACCCGACATCTTATCTGTGGAAAGTTGTAGAGGACCTTTTCCGTATGCCTTGAGACTAACGGGAAATTCTTTTTCAGTTAATTCATTTTTTATGGTGATGTCTTCTTCATGTGATTTTGCTCTGTATAAATCTTTACCGACATGGGTTGAGCGATAGTCATACATGTATTGATTGATAAATTCCGCGATCGCAATTTCAGCTAAATCACCGTGGGTTTTGTTTCCTATCAGCCTCATAGTGAATATGTTGCTCAAAGTTGTCGTGATTAAGCGTGGGTTTTTATTGATTAACAAAGTCAGTCTTTTTGTGAATTCATGATACGGGTTTTGCATTTTCTGTGTCTCATGTAAAAAAATAATAAGGATGCTCCTACTGTATCGTCTGCAGTAACATTTAGCTAGCGTTTAGTCTTTGTCAGCATCGCTGTTATCGTCTTTTTCAACATCTCCACCTTCTTCACTCATCCTCATCCTTATCGTAGTCAAAGATAGGGTCGCGGTAGTAAGGTGGGTCAACAAAACCCTTGGGCACCGGTAACGGCCACCACCACCAATGGGAGCGGGGGTATCTTGGGTGCCTTGCCGCTGATATCACCACGCCAGTGATGCAAGACGATAATCCCCCTCATCCATCTCCGCCTGGACAGCTTCGGCGATTAACTGCTTCGCACTCGATCTGAGTAGTTCTGTCAGTGGATCAATGCCCTCTGGTGTACCCAGATCAATCACAGTATTGTTTATCATGTGTGGCGTACTCCTCTTGTTACTTTTGATTGCTAGACAAAACCGATTCCAGCAAGGCACGCCGCATACTTCAACCTCTTCAGACACCAGGTTCGGTTATAACTCTGTGGTGAATGCAGACGCAATGATTGAGCCATTGATTTTATACATAAAAAAACCCGCATAAAGCGGGTTTTTTTATGTTGCAAGGCATCACGGCATTATCACTTTCTACCAAAACAACATTAGTAGTTAGGTAATAATTCATCCAGCTTTTTGTTGGATTCACTTATAATATCTTGAATATAATCTATAAGGCTTTGGATATCACTTTCTCCTGCTACCTTACCTACACCGCTATTATTCACGTTATTAACAACTTTTTGATAAGAAGGACAATGATCATAAGCTTTTTTAGATGATATATATTTTTCTTTCGCCTTGCATTTTTTAAATGCCGCTAGCCTTTTTCTTTCTGCATCATACATTGGTTTAAAAAATCGATTACTTATTTTATCACAAAACTCAAGCAATACATCAATATCTTCTACAGACCAATAATCCGTAGCGTCCCTTGCTAAAGGGCAAGTGTTATCTAAAAAATAAATAGCATCTTTTGCAAAATCAAGTACATGAGGCTGGAAAAACGTCTTAGGGTCTCTAGTATTATCTCTGTAAAAATGGATATAATCAAAGTAAATTTTAAGTGGTGTACCATAATGAGAATGATAGTGTTTCATTGACTCTCTTTGCTCTCTAAAGTCGTAATCTCTGTTATTAAGGTCACCTACTACAGCTTCAAAACTTTTCATCACCCAGTATAAAAGACGATACTTCTCCCATATCTGAAATTCGTCTCTTGGTATCTCATTTTTTGAATTAGCGTAGCCCTTCCCATCATAGATACCAGTTAGCTTTTGCATGGCTGCTATATTGCCTTGTTCAGCAAGAGCCTCTAGCTCTCTCATTGCCTCACTAGTATTTTGTGCAGTAAATACCTTACAATTTGCAGTCTCAACAGGATCATCATTAACCCAATTTGAGAAATCATCATTAAGCTGATTTAAGATAAACTCACAACGTTCTTCTACCATACTATTACTACCAGTGTATGTTCCTCTTGCGTCTTTGTAATTATAGCCTTTAAAACCCTTATTGTATAAAAAGCCCTTTCTTAGTTCCGCAGAAGAAGAAAATGAAAACAGCAAAAGAAATAAAAATAAAATATAACGAAACATAAGCCCTCCTTTTTATTTATTGTTGACTCAATGATAGCATTTCTTCGCAGGGTGACGGAACACCCATTTTTTCTTATAGCCAACAAACAGCGACTACCGCTGACTTACTTTCCACTTGCGACATACGCGGATATAACGGGCGGTGAATGCAGACACAAATGATTGAGCCATCGATTTTATACATAAAAAAACCCGCATAAAGCGGGTTTTTTTATGTTGCACGGTAGCACGAATTATAGGTGCTATGGGGAAATGATTACATCATGCCACCCATACCACCACCCATGCCGCCCATGTCCGGCATACCGCCGCCAGGCGCATTATCTTCTTTGGGTATTTCAGCAACCATAACCTCCGTCGTCAACAGCAAGCTGGCAACGGATGCCGCGTTCTGTAGCGCAGAACGTGCGACCTTGGTTGGGTCAAGAATGCCCATTTCAATCATGTCATTGAATTCGCCGCTAGCGGCATTGTAACCGTAGTTACCCGTACCTTCAGCAACCTGGTTCAGAATAACCGATGCCTCTTCACCCGCATTAGCAACAATCTGTCGCAATGGTTCTTCTATCGCACGTTTGAGGATATCGACACCAATTTGCTGATCATGATTGGCACCTTTTATCTTGGAAACAACGCCCAAGGTACGCAGTAACGCAACACCACCGCCGGGTACAACCCCCTCTTCAACAGCAGCACGGGTTGAATGTAAGGCATCTTCAACACGGGCTTTCTTCTCTTTCATCTCGATCTCGGTCGCAGCACCCACCTTGATGACGGCAACGCCACCGGCAAGTTTAGCAACGCGCTCTTGTAGCTTTTCACGATCGTAATCTGAAGTGGAGTCTTCAATCTGCTGGCGGATCTGTTTGACACGACCTTCAATGTCTCCGGTCTTGCCTGCACCATCAATAACCGTGGTGTTTTCCTTGCTGATCTGGACCCGCTTTGCGTTACCTAGATCGTCCAGGGTTACTTTTTCAAGACTCAAACCGACTTCTTCAGAGATGACAGTACCACCTGTGAGGACGGCCAAATCTTCCAGCATGGCTTTACGACGATCACCAAAACCAGGTGCCTTGACAGCCGCTATTTTAACGATTCCGCGCATATTGTTGACAACCAATGTCGCTAAAGCCTCACCTTCAATGTCTTCTGCAATAATCAATAAAGGCTTACTTGCTTTCGCAACATTTTCAAGAATTGGCAACAAATCACGAACATTGGAAATCTTCTTGTCATAAAGTAGCACGTAAGGTGCTTCGAGTTCCACGCTCATGGTTTGCTGATCGTTAATGAAGTAAGGCGACAGGTAACCGCGATCAAACTGCATACCTTCAACAACATCCAGCTCGTTTTCCAAACCGGAGCCTTCTTCAACGGTAATAACGCCTTCTTTGCCAACCTTTTCCATTGCTTGTGCAATGATAGTACCTACATTTTCATCAGCGTTAGCTGAGATGGTACCTACTTGTGCAATGGCTTTGCTGTCTTCACAAGGTTTTGAAAGTTTTTTCAACTCCGCAACCGCCGCCGTGACACCCTTGTCGATACCGCGTTTGATATCCATTGGGTTAGTACCCGAGGTTACTGCTTTCAAACCTTCACGCACAATGGATTGCGCTAATACGGTCGCAGTCGTTGTGCCGTCACCGGCGGTATCAGAGGTCTTGGAAGCCACTTCCTTCACCATCTGTGCACCCATGTTTTCGAACTTGTCTTCAAGCTCAATTGCTTTTGCTACTGAAACGCCATCTTTGGTAACGGTTGGCGCACCAAAACTCTTGTCCAAAATTACATTGCGTCCTTTCGGACCGAGCGTTTGCTTAACAGCATTTGCGAGGACATTAACACCTTTCGCCATACGCGAACGGGCATCGTCCGAAAATTTAACTTCTTTTGCAGCCATAATAATTGCCTCCTGAAAGGGAACTGACTATTTAAAAATTTAAAAAAATATTGCCTTATTCGATGACACCCATGACATCGTCTTCACGTAGCACGAGGTAATCCTCGCCACTGACCTTGACTTCAGTACCGGCGTACTTGCCAAATAACACTTTGTCACCTTTTTTAAGATCCAGCGCACGTAATTCGCCGTTTTCCAGTAATTTGCCATTGCCTACAGCAATGACTTCACCTTCAACGGGTTTTTCTGTAGCTGAATCTGGAATAACAATCCCGCCTGGGGATGTTTTTTCCTCTTCAACACGTTTCACAATCACACGATCATGTAATGGTCGGATATTCATAAAGATAAACCTCCTCAATTCCTAACCTATTGATTGAGAGCCAACAGGATTATTAGCACTCTTGTTTAACGAGTGCTAATATAATTCAAAAAAAAATCCTGTCAACACCAATTTATAAAATTTATGACGGATGGGTTATAAGAATGGATATTCCCCGTTCACATGACATGGACAACAAGCCCACGCGCCCTGATGGATGCGCACATAGCCGCTGGCAGATTGGGGATCGTTGGGGGTTGGGCTGAGGTCGGCGGGGGTCGCTTGGGATCATTTTGGCTCGGCTTGAGTCGGGCGAGGGTCAGCTTGGGTCGCACGGGGATTACTTGAGGTTGGGCTGGGGTCGGCAGGGATCGCTTGGGATCATTTTGGCTCGGCTTGAGTCGGGCGAGGGTCAACGGGGTCGTTTATGTCACTTGCACAGTATTACTTCGATGCCAGCACTAAAGAGAAATAGGCATTCTCATCTTCGTAGTGGTTCGTAATTGAAAAACCAGCCGCTGTTAGCATCTTCTCAATGCCCGAATACGTGTATTTTTGACTGACCTCAGTCAGTATGTCATCACCTTTATCAAAATGGATCGATGCACCTAGATCATCAATATGTATTTTTTGTTCGGAATCGGCCGTCAATCGCATCTCGATTCTCTCCTTATCCGCATTAAATATCGCCGAGTGCGTAAACTCATCGGCATTAAAATTTGCATTCAACGCTCGATTCAACACATGCAATACATTCAAGTTAAATGCAGCGGTAACCCCCTGTGCATCGTTGTAGGCGGCCTCCAAGATATGATCTTTCTTGACACGATCAACGCCAATTAACAAATGATCGCGAGACCCCATTGCGTTATAGACTTCTTTTATAAAGTCGCGCGCATGGGTGGTTTGTCCAAAATTACCGATGGTACTGCCGAGAAAAACAAACAAGTGCGCACCTT
The DNA here is from genome assembly GCA_951812995.1 of uncultured Gammaproteobacteria bacterium. Lineage (GTDB taxonomy): Bacteria > Pseudomonadota > Gammaproteobacteria > Eutrophobiales > Eutrophobiaceae > UBA7359. The sequence goes on from CATOTD010000005.1 coordinate 11,998, forward strand.
GTGTTACCGGTAAATTTCCCAAACCACCATGATAATCGCCCAATAACGGTTTCAGTTTCAGCCATTTGTATTCTTCGGCAAGTTTCTGCGCCGCATCGATCAGTGCTTCTTCACATACATCTAAGGGTGCATAAATACAGTGCTGAGCAGTCTCCTGACAAGCATCGAATAAGCGTCTTGTTTTTGTAGAATAACCACTCCCTAATTCAAGTATCTGATCCGGGTTTGTTTGCTTGATAATGGCAACCGCATGTTTGGATAAAAGATGATGTTCAGTCCGTGTCGGATAATATTCGGGTGTTGAACAGATCTGCTCAAATAACTCGGAACCGCGTTCATCATAAAAATATTTCGGCGATAAACTCCGCGGTGGTTGCAGTAAGGATGCACGCACATCGTCCACCATGTCGGGGATTATTTGCGTGGGCATGATTGTCGTGCAGGCAATATCTGTCTGTTGAGTACCGTAATTAGTTTGCATGGGATTGTTCGCGTGTAGTGAGGTAATGTATCAGGCTGGGCTGGAAGGCTAACATTAGTCAGTTCATAATGTCAATGCGGATCCATAACAGAGCAGTCAGGCATTCATCCAATCCCAAATAAGATAACCAGGCAAGATAACCAGGCAAGATGACCAAACAAGATAACAATTATCAAGGCATACATAACGGTCTCAGTGAATTACTAGCGTCTGGGGCGACAGTCATCACGCCCACACAGCGTCTGAGTCGTCACCTTCGTTATCAATTTGCGCAAGATAAGATCGCGCAGGGTAAAAAAACATGGCAAACACCAGATTGCCTGCCGTGGCTGGCCTGGTGTAAACGTAGTCTCGAATCACTTTTATTTTGCACGGACGATAAAGTCGTCTTGTTGAATCATCTCCAGCAACAATGGCTCTGGCAAGCGGTCATCAGGCGTTCAGAATACAAAGACCAACTATTACAAATAATCGCCACTGCGAGGCAAGCGGCACATGCGTATCAACTTTGTTATCAATGGGCTGTGCCGATCTTTCCAGAGGATGTCGATTTGTCTGAAGATGTCATTGCTTTTAAGCACTGGGCTGATGCCTACGAGCAAGAAAAACGCGCCAACGCCTGGCTGGATGATGCCGCATTACCAGACTACATCACGGCGCATATTGCCGAACTTAAAAGTACGATAAAGAAAATTGTTTTTTATGATTTTGACACACTGACTACACAGCAACAAAAACTCCAAGAGGCCTGCGTTGCAACCGGTATTGCGGTTGAAGCACTTGATCCCATAAAAATAAATCGATCCATCAATATCAGCGTGCAAACCGATCAGCAAGCTGAAATCCGCGCGGCGGCGTGTTGGGCAAGGCAATCTCTGGCAGCAGACGGCAATGCCACGATAGGCATTATTGCACCTGATCCGAGCGGCCTGCGCGACAAGATTGAATATGCTTTTGCATCGGTATTGTCGCCACAGAAATGGCTTAAACCCAACGACTCTCAACATAAACCCTATGCAATCTCAGTGGGCAAACCGCTGGCTGGCTACCCCATGATTTATACGGCGATGAATCTGCTGGCCTTGGGCAAACGTCAGGTTTCAATCCATACGCTGAGCGCCTTATTGCATTCGCCGTTTATAACTGGTGCCGCAGAATCTGCCAAACGCGCAAACTTTGATGCGGCACTCCGGCAGGCTGGAGAACAACAACTGCGCTTTACAACGCTGTATGAGATCGCAGAAAAGCGTTGCCGGGCACATGAACAATGCAAGCTATTCATGCAATTATTAAAACGATTTGAGCGTTCGTTACCGCATCATGCCAAACAACAAACATTACGCGCCTGGGCGCTATGTTTTTCTGCCTGGTTGGCCGACTTCGGTTGGCCTGGTGAGCGCAAACTCAATAGCGAGGAACATCAAACCTTACAAGCATGGCAATCCGCATTAACGCAGTTAGCAAGCCTGGATGACTTGGCACAACCTGTGCGTTTTAGCGTGGCATTATCGCAGTTGAACAGTTTATTAGCCGCAACGCAGTTTCAGCCAGAAACAACAGAAACGCCGATTCAAATTCTGGGCATGACGGCAACGGCCGGTATGCAGTTTGACTATCTTTGGGTAATGGCCATGCAAGATGATAACTGGCCCACATTAAAGCCTCCCAATGCCTTCATCCCCATTGCCTGTCAACGTGATTGTAATATGCCTCTGGCCAGTGCTGAGGCGCAACTGCGACTGGCAAAACAGATCACGGAGAAACTGGCTGCATCGGCAAAGCAGGTTGTGTTTAGTTATGCGCAACAGGACGGTGATCGCATCTGTAGACCCAGTCCGTTAATCAAGTTTGATCGCGCAGTGCCAGATCGCAGTGAGACACAATGCGTAGACTATAAAGAGACGTTGCTTGCCGCATCCGATCTGGAAACCTTTGTCGATATTACGGCACCGCGGATTACAGCGGGTCAAACTGTCAGGGGCGGGAGTACCTTATTTAAGGATCAATCAAACTGCCCATTCAAAGCCTTTGCGCGCCATCGCTTACATGCAAAATCCTTGCATGATAGTGATATTGGTTTAAGTGCGGTTGACCGTGGCAATTTGGTACATCATGCCATGCAATTACTATGGCAACGCTTGCAGACATCCGACAATCAGGCGTATCGATCAGATACAGTGCTGACAAAGGTCATCCGTGCCGTCGTCGAGGAGGCGATCAAACAACAAGTCGCGGAACAACCCGAAACCTTTACGGCGCGTTTTACCATGCTGGAACAAGAGCGGCTCGAACAACTATTAAACGAATGGTTGCTGATCGAGAAAAACCGCAATGCTTTTAAGGTCATCGCAACCGAAGCGCGGCAACGTGTATTGTTTCAGGGTATCGAATTACATCTGTGTGTCGACCGTATTGATGAATTGCCAGATGGCAGTCGCGTCATCATTGATTATAAAACCGGTACTGTTAATAAGCATGATTGGGAGTCAGATAATCCCCGCGACCCGCAACTGCCGCTCTATGCTGTCACGAGTCCGCAAACGGTCGCTGCCATCGCTTTTGCGCGTATAAAAAGAGGGGCCTCAGCTTTTATCGGGCAAGCCGCTGATGAGGATATATTGCCGGAGATAAGCCCCGATCGTGATTACGCATGGCAAGACCGATTTGATCATTGGCGACAAGTCTTGACCCGGCTGGCCGATGAGTTTCAGAACGGTAGGGCGATTGTTGAGCCGACGACAACGGCCTGTCGTTATTGTGATCTACATGCACTTTGCCGAATTTATGAGCGCGTAGAAAGCGCGGATGAGGATACGCCCGATGCCTAACCCCATCGTTGATAGCGACGCAAGACGGGCAGCACTGGCACCGGATCAATCTTTTATCATCCAGGCACCCGCAGGCTCCGGTAAAACCGGCTTATTGATACAACGTTATCTAAGGTTGTTGGCATTGGTTGACGCGCCAGAAGAGATCATCGCGATCACCTTTACCCGCAAGGCAGCGGCCGAGATGCAAAGCCGGATCCTGGCGGCTCTCAACCAGGCCGCAAACAATCCTGGCGCCCCCAGCTTGGAACATGACAACATCACCTTTGAGTTGGCCACTGCCGCATTGCAACGCGATCAGGCAAAGGCCTGGCAGATCATTGATAATCCCAGTCGCTTGCGCGTACAAACGATAGACTCACTCTGTGCCTATTTAACCCGCCAGATGCCAATGCTGGCGCGCTTGGGTACGCAGCCAGAAACGTTGGAAGATGCCGAGCCGCTCTATCAACAAGCCGCGATTAAGACACTGGCGGAGCTGGAGAGTGGGGCGGTTTGGTCAGCGTCGGTCGCGGCGCTTATCCTCTATATGGATAACGATCTGCCACGCTTGAAAACGCTGATCGTCGATATGCTAAAAAAACGCGATCAATGGCTGGCCTATGTCGTACAGGCACATGATCGCAATGATATGGAGCAGGCATTGACACGCCTGGTAGAAGCGCAATTAAGCCGCACCGCCGCATTGTTTCCAAAAGCGCATGCAAGCGAACTGTTGGCGCTACTCCAGTTTGCTGCAAACAATCTGATCAAGACGGAACCGGATCATCCTGTTGCAGCATGCCTATCAATAGCGGCCATGCCAGACAGTCAAATAGGCAGCCTTGATCACTGGCGTGGGATAGCCGAGCTGTTGTTGACCCGCGCCGGCACCTGGCGCAAGCAACATACAATCAAAAATGGCTTCCCGCCAGCCAGTGGCAACACGCCGGAAGCAGTTGCACGAGCACAGAAGAAAGAACAAATACAAGCCTTATTGGGCGTATTACAAACAGTTGATGGCTTGCAACACAGTTTGGCGGCGATTAACACCCTGCCGCCCATCTGTTATACCGATGCGGAATGGTCTATTGTCAATGCCACCTGCGAGTTACTCAAACTTGCCGCCGCACAATTACGCGTGATCTTTGCCGAACGCAACCAAATGGATTTTATTGGCATCGCCGAATCCGCAGTGCAGGCGTTGGGCCAGGACGCGGCACCAACCGAGCTGGCCTTGCAACTTGACTACCAGATTAAACATTTGCTGGTAGATGAATATCAGGATATTTCAGTCAACCAATATCGTCTGCTGCAAAGTTTAACGCGGGAATGGTCTATGGACGATGGTCGGAGTTTGTTTCTGGTGGGAGATCCGATGCAATCCATCTATCGTTTTCGTGAGGCCGAAGTCGGCTTGTTTATTAAAACATTTCATGATGCGGCGCTCGGTAATATGCCGCTCCAGGCATTGCGTCTTAGTGTCAACTTCCGTTCGCAGTCGGGTCTGGTCGATTGGGTCAACGACAGTTTCAGCAGTATTTTTCCACAACAGGACGATCTGCTAACCGGTGCCGTATCCTATAACAACGCGACAGCGTTCGCTAAGGCAACAGCCAATGATAATGTCAAAATTCATCCATGCTATGGCCGTGTTGATACAAAAGAAGCACAGCAGGTTGTCGAGATTATGCAGGAAATTAAACAGGGCAACCCGGACGACACGATTGCCGTACTGGTGCGGAGTCGATCGCATCTGATCCAGATCGTGCCGGCCCTGCGGCAGGCGCAGATTGCTTTTAAGGCGATAGATATTGAAAGTCTGGGGGCGCAAGCGGCGATTCAGGATCTGCTTGCTTTAACCTGTGCTTTTCTGTCCGAGGCCGATCGTGTGGCCTGGTTGGCGTGTCTGCGTGCGCCTTGGTGTGGTTTGACGCTGGCATCCTTGCACAGACTGTGCGACCAAAATAAACATAAAACCATCTGGGAGTGCCTCTCGGATCAAGCGCTAGTCAAACAGTTGCAGCCGGAACAGCAAACACGGTTGCAAAAATTCAAGTCGATTTACGCGACGATCTTGCAACAGCGGCAACGCTTGCCCATACGTGATGCAATCGAATCTTTCTGGCTCCAGCTCGGTGGCCCGGCCACCTTGTCGAATAAAACGGATCTGGAGAATTGTTTAAGCTATCTTGCCTTGCTCGAAACCCTGGATCAAGGGAGTTCAATAGAAACCTTACAAACACTCGTCGACGCAGTGGATCAGTTATATGCCGCGCCGGATTTAAAGGCCGATAATCAAATACAGGTGATGACCATACACAAGGCCAAAGGTCTGGAGTTTGATCATGTCATCCTGCCCGGCTTGGGTCGTTCGCCGCGTTCTGATCAAGGCGCGTTGCTGGTTTGGTTATTGCGCCAACGCGAAGAGGAGCACGCAGAGCTTATCCTCGCGCCCATCCGCGCAGCAGGCGACAGCCAGGCCCCGATCTATGATTACATTCATAATACGGATAAAACCAAGCAACGCCATGAAGACGCACGACTGCTGTATGTTGCAATAACGCGCACACGGAAGACTTGTCACCTCATCGGCCATGTGCGTGTGCAAGCATCGCGCGGCGAGCTTGGCTGTGTGCCGCAAAATCGTTCCTTGCTTGCGCACCTGTGGCCGCGGGTGCAGATGATCTACGAACAACATAAGCCCGCGCAGATAGCGCCAAGCGAAACAGAATCGGAACTTGTGCCCAATCAAGCAACAAAGCGTCTGCGCAAAGGTTGGCAACCGCCGCCACTACCGGCGGGTGTGGCGGTGCGGCAAACACTCAGTGATGAAGCTGGCGAGGCGCCGGCCTTGATCGAATTTGAATGGGCCGGAGAGATCATTAAGCATGTCGGCTCAGTGACGCACCGCGCGATTCAGCGCATTGCCGAAGAGGGTCTCGCGCAGTGGACGCAAGCACGTATTCAGGCCGAACGGGTCGGCTTTGGGTATGCGTTGCAACAACTCGGTGTGCCCGAAGGCGAACGTCCCGAGGCGGTGCAGCGTGTACTGACAGCGTTGCGCAACATGGTGCATGATGAACGCGGGCAATGGATACTGTCGGTGGCACATCAGCAGCAACGCAATGAATATCCGATCAGCGGCATGCTTAACGATAAATTAACCCATGTGATCCTGGATCGGACTTTTATTGATGCGGCGGGGTGTCGTTGGATTATCGATTACAAACTCAGTCGCCACGAAGGTGCAAATCGCGATGCGTTTTTAGATCGTGAACAAGAGCGCTATCGGGCGCAAATGGAAAAGTATGGCAGCTTGATGAAACAATTCGCAGACCCTGCGATAAACCAAAATATAAGGCTGGGTTTATATTTTCCCTTATTAAAGGGTTGGCGGGAGTGGCGTTGTTGATCAAAGTGCTTGATGCCTGACCCGATCACGCTCCGCCCGATCCAACTCAGCCCAACTCGACTTATCTCATCTCAATTCGATCACGCTTGGCTCAGCTTGGCCCCGCCATGCTTGACCCGACCCAACCCCGCTTCGCTCAGACTGACTCAACCCAGCGCATCTCATAATGGGTGTTGAACCTGGTTATTATTGATGTTGCCATTAGCTATTTGGTGTATTAATATACCGCTGGACTTGGATAGCCCGTATCATGATGTTGGGAGCATCCAGTCATTTATTACCTGCTCTTTTTATATTGTTGCTTTGCTTTTTATGTTCGGATATGGACTCTATAGCTTACAAAAAACCAAAGGTTATTGCCGAGATCGGATGCAATCACAAAGGTGATTTTGCACTTGCCAAGCAGATGGTTTCTGTTGCGGCCTCTTTTTGCGATGTAGATGTCGTAAAATTCCAGAAACGCAATTCGCGCGAACTGCTGAGTGCTGAAGCATATGTAGCACCGCATCCGAATCCGCAAAACGCTTACGGGGATACTTACGGTGCTCATCGGGAATTTCTTGAGTTTACAATCGAACAGCACCAAGAGCTCGCTACCTATTGCAAGGAACTGGATGTTGAATACAGCACGTCTGTATGGGATATGACATCAGCCCGCGACATTGCCAGATTGGATATTAATTTTGTAAAAATTCCATCTGCCTCCAATTTGATGTTCACAATGCTTGGCTATCTCTGTGATCATTTTCACGGAAAAATTCACTTATCATTGGGCATGACCACACGTTTAGAAGAAGAAAAGATTATCAAATTTTTTGAAGATAAGGCGCGTGCCAACGATCTCATCTTATATGCCTGTACTTCGGGTTACCCGATCACATTCGATGAATTGTGTTTATTGGAGATCAGCAGAATTACCGATGCTTATAAAAATATCGTCTCTGATATAGGGTTTTCTGGACATCACCTTGGTATTGCGGCAGATATTGCAGCTTTGGCATTGGGTGCAAGTTGGATTGAACGTCACTTTACATTGGACCGAACATGGAAGGGAACAGACCATGCAGCGTCACTGGAACCCGATGGGATGAGGAAACTCGTCCGTGATTTACGCAATGTACACAAAGCACTGAGCACAAAACCGAGCGATATTCTTGAAATTGAGCGACCACAACGCGAAAAATTGAAGTCCGTAGAAAAAAGCATCAGTTCCGCATAGGTAGCCCGTAAAAATATGGCGCAGTGTGAATGTTTAGCGATTGTACCGGCACGTGGAGGTTCCAAGGGCATCCCCGGCAAAAACTTGGCTATCGTCGGTGGCAGGCCATTGCTTTGCCATATACTTGATGCAGCACAAAATACTACAAAAATCACGCGCCTAATTGTCAGCACTGATGACTTAGACATCATGGCGGTAGCACAGCAGATGGGTGTTGAAACCATCACCCGACCAGCCGCAATCAGTAACGATACCGCTAGCTCAGAAGCGGCGATGTTGCATGTATTGCGGAAGTTGAGCGAAAAAGAGAGGTACCATCCCGATTTAACGGTTTTATTGCAATGCACCTCCCCGCTGACAACATCAGCAGACATTGATGGTGCCATCTGTAATCTGGCACAAAAGCAAGCCGACAGTTGTCTGACGGCCTCCGTGTTTCATCATTTTCTATGGCAATGCGATTTGCAAGGTACGGCGAGCGGTCTAGGGCATGACGATACTAAGCGGCAAAGACGGCAAGAGATGGCACCACTATTTCTCGAAAATGGTGCTGTCTATGTAATGCGCACGGATGGGTTTTTAAAACATCAATTCCGTTTTTTTGGCAAAACCGTCATCTTTCAAACGCCACAAGAAAATCATTTGGAAATTGACAATCCGAGAGATCTGGACATTGCCGAGATATTGTTTGACAGACGCAAGCACAGCAACAGCGTGCAAGCATTGCCGGTCATGCTTGCTGCATTGATTTTGGACTTTGACGGCGTTATGACAGACAATCGGTGCATTACTGATCAAAATGGCATCGAGGCCATTACGTGTGATCGGAGTGATGGTTTGGGGATTGAATTACTGCAAGATGCTGGCATCCGCATCGTGACTATCTCCAAAGAACGCAACCCCGTTGTTACTGCCCGTTCAAAGAAGCTCGGTATAGAGGTGTTTCAGGGCATCGACAACAAGCTCCCATTAATGCAACAATGGTTGGAAGAAAATAATATCAATGTCCAGCAAACCATTTACGTTGGTAACGACATCAACGATATAGATTGCCTGTTGGCATCAGGCTGTGGTGTGGTGCCGAGTGATGCCCACTGGCAGGCTAAACAATCCAGCAACATCATTTTATCCAAATCGGGCGGAAAAGGTGCCATTCGAGAGCTCAGCGATTTAATGTTTGCAGCCGTTGAATCCGGCCACAGCCGTTTTTCAATTTCAAGTGATAACCATCGATCTGGATAAGGTATTGGTGGTGTAGCAACCAATACCATAGCCGTGGCTAGCAGTGCCGCAAGACGACGGCATCCAAGGCTTAATGGATGGACAATGAATGATAAGGGTTACTGGATGGGCGATATATTCATAGATCGTCTTTGCGTTTGCTGGCGCACAAATACCTTTAATGCTGTCCGAGAGGCAATCAATGATTGGCGCATGAATGCAACATTATCATGAGCAACCGCACGCTAGTCCTAGCTCGACCCAACCCCGACTCGTCTTGACTGGACCCAACCCCGATGACATCCAAGCTAACCTGACCACACCCAGTCCAACTCAGCCCCAGCCTCGCCCTGTCCGCCCCAACCCAGCCCAACTCAACCCGGCCCAACCCCGCCCAACTCAACCCGGCCCAACCCCGCTTCGCTGAGACTGACTCAGCCTCGCTCGGTCCAATCCGACCCACACAACGAGGTTCTATACCGATCGCACCCTGGTCTGGCCCTTACGACACCGATGGCGTACTATCAAAAATGGATAGCTTGCCTGTCTCACGGGTACTAAACCTCGGCACTTGCGTTACAATAGATTCATTATGTTTGCATTGTGATGAATGAAAACAGGCGCAGGTTATTTGTTTATGCGTGTTTAAGAGATAGCAGTGTCAGAGCATAATCATAAAATCAATCAAGAAGGAGAAATTTATGGCTAGAGTTGCATTAGTAACAGGTGGCACCAGAGGTATTGGCGAGGCAATTAGTGTTGCCTTAAAAGATGATGGCTACAAGGTTGCGGCCAATTACGCGGGTAATGAGCAGGCGGCCACGGAATTTACAAAACGGACGGCAATCCCCGCCTATAAGTTCGATGTTGGTGTTTTTGCTGATTGCGAAACAGGCATTAAAAAAATCACAGATGATCTGGGGCCTGTTGAAATATTGGTCAACAATGCCGGCATTACGCGCGATACAACGATGAACAAGATGCGTCTTGAACAATGGGAAGCGGTCATCAGGACAAACTTGACCTCGTGTTTTAATTTGAGTCACCTGGTCATCGAACAAATGCGTCAAACGGGCTTCGGGCGGATAATCAATATTGGCTCTATTAATGGACAAGCCGGTCAATATGGTCAGGTAAACTATGCGGCCGCTAAAGCAGGTATCCACGGCTTTACCAAAGCATTGGCACAAGAAAGTGCCGCCAAAGGTATCACGGTTAATGCTATTGCCCCTGGCTATATTGATACCGATATGGTGCGCGCAGTGCCAGAAAACGTACTTGAAAAAATCATAGCCAGGATTCCTGTCAAAAGACTGGGCAAGCCCGAAGAAATAGCCGCCGGTGTATTATTTTTGGCCAGCGACAGCGCCGGATTTATCACCGGTTCAACCTTAAGCATCAATGGCGGCCAACACATGTATTAACGACAACAGATAATACAAATAATGAAACAGAGGGCCGATCATGTACATGAACCCGCATTGTAATCTCAATTTGGCGAGCAATGGTGTGACTGCAAAAGTAATTTATGATGATCGGTGCTGTGCAATGGTGGCTTATAGCATCGAAACATTGACATTATGCTTGAGGCGGGACGGCTACCATAGCAAATAACGATAATAATCAAGACGGCATTATGCAACATCTCTATCGACGCATTTACGCTGATCCGGCATTCCACGCATTAGAACGCAAGCGTGGTCGCTTTAGCTGGTTACTCACCAGTATTATATTGAGTGCCTACTTTACTTTTATTTTAATCATTGCATTTGCGCCAGGTATGTTTGCAACGCCAATTATAAAAGGCGGGATAATTACCTGGGGCATTCCGGCGGCGTTATGCGTCATTTTATTAAGCCTCTTGCTGGCCGGTATTTATGTCTACCGCGCTAATAAAGAATTTGATCAATCAGTCAAAGATATTATCGCCCGGGCCGAGGCCGAGGCCCGCAAGGTTGACGAGGCTTTGCATGATTAAGCAACGTTATGGTTTGTTATTATGCGCCTTGATGTTGCCATTACCGCTGTTGTTGTTTGCGGCTGATGCAATGTCGGGGGATGTTACACGCCAACCTGTGAATATAACTGCGATCACGTTGTTTTTAATTTTTGTCGTAGCCACCTTGGGCATCACTTATTGGGCGGCACGACGCACACAAGACACGCGTGATTTTTATGCCGCTGGCGGCAATATAACAGGCTTTCAAAATGGACTGGCTATCGCCGGCGATTACATGTCTGCCGCGTCATTTTTAGGCATCTCCGGTTTGGTTTTTGCAAGTGGGTTTGACGGGCTGATCTATTCAATAGGATTTCTCGTTGGTTGGCCGATTATTCTGTTTCTTTTGGCGGAGCGGTTACGGAATCTTGGCAAATACACCTTTGCCGATGCAGTGAGCTATCGCTTGCAGGCATTACCGATCCGTAGTCTGGCTGCATCTGGAACGCTGATTGTAGTCTTGTTATACCTAACCGCGCAATTAGTTGGAGCCGGTAAACTGATACAAATTTTATTTGGCCTGGAATACTATTTAGCGGTCGTCATCGTGGGTGTATTGATGATGTTGTATGTCACCTTTGGCGGCATGTTGGCGACCACCTGGGTACAAATTATCAAGGCGGTTCTTTTATTGCTAGGCGCAAGTTTCATGGCTTTTGCAGTCATGTCTCATCTGCATTTCTCCTTCGAGTCCTTGTTTATGACAGCAGTCGACGTGCATAAAAGTGGTCTCGATATTATGTCGCCTGGCGGTCTTATTTCTGATCCAGTATCAGCCATATCACTTGGACTTGCCCTCATGTTTGGTACGGCAGGGTTACCACATATTTTGATGCGTTTTTTTACTGTCCCCGATGCGCAAGCGGCGCGAAAGTCGGTGGTCTATGCGACCGGATTTATTGGTTATTTTTTTATTTTGACGTTCATCATTGGTTTTGGTGCCATTGTATTTTTAGTCAATAATCCGGCGTTCCTGGATCCAAACACGGGCGGGATACTCGGTGGCAATAATATGGCGGCCATTCATTTGTCCAAAGCCGTTGGGGGAGAGATATTTTTAGGGTTTATCTCGGCGGTTGCTTTCGCGACTATACTGGCCGTTGTTTCTGGCTTGACCCTGGCCGGTGCTTCGGCCATCTCGCATGATTTGTATGCGAACGTGTTGCGCAAAGGAAAAGTGCGTGAAGGTGAAGAACTCAGGATGTCTAAAATTGCGACCGTTGGTTTAGGCATTGCGGCTATTTTTCTTGGCATCGAGTTTGAACAACAAAACGTCGCCTATATGGTCGGCCTTGCATTTGCGATTGCCGCGAGTGTGAATTTTCCGGTCTTGTTCTTATCGATGTTTTGGCAAAGATTGACAACAAGAGGAGCCTTCATCGGTGGTAGTATTGGTTTAATAACAGCAGTGACATGTATGATCCTCGGCCCCACTATTTGGGTCGATATCTTAGGTAACAAAGAAAGTATTTTCCCTTATAAACACCCGGCATTATTTTCGATGAGCGCCGCCTTTATATCTATTTTTGTTGTATCGAAACTCGATAATTCTGCGTCCGGACGTGCAGAAGCCCGGGCCTTTGCAGATCAATATGTACGATCGCAAACGGGGTTGGGTTCTGAAGGTCGTATTCAGCCCTAGATCGTGACATGAATCGCGACATGCAACGATGTCAATGGTGTGAAGGCGATGCACGTTATATCAAATACCATGATAAGGAATGGGGCGTACCGGTGCATGCAGATAAAAAATTATTTGAGTTTCTCGTGCTAGAGGGTGCCCAGGCTGGTTTGAGCTGGATCACGATCCTGCGGAAAAGATCGGCATATCGTGATGCATTTGACAACTTTGATTTCAATAAAATAGCACACTATAAAGAAGCAAAGATACAGTCATTGTTGGAAAACCCGGGCATTATAAGAAATAGACGCAAGGTTAGAAGCGCGGTGAAAAATGCCCAGGCCTTTATCCAGATACGCGCAGAATTTGGAACATTCAATAAATACATCTGGCAATTTACCGAGCATAGAACCATCCAAAACGCATGGGTGTCGTTAGCAGCCATCCCGAAAAATACCTGGCAATCTGATTTGATGGCAAGAGACTTAAAAAAACGTGGTTTTACGTTCGCAGGATCGACGATTTGCTACGCCTTTATGCAGGCAATGGGTATGGTGAATGACCATACGGTTGATTGTTTTCGTTATCCGGAATTGAGAAAGTAGGCGATGCGTATTCGACCCAAAGATTATATTGCGCTTGATGATAAATTATTTTTTGCAGTCGTTAGTGAATATCAGGAAGATGGACGTGCGCTAACATTTTTGCGTTACATCAAAGATGCTGATGGTATGCATAAAATTGAAACACAGCAGGCCCATGAACTGATTAGCGCCGCCCGCCCGGAATTATTATTTCACAGCCATTATGCAGATATAGACTTGCATGGTATTGCCTTATCATCGATCACAAAGCTCTATCGCCCGCATCAAACCGTGGCACGGTTGTTGAAAATGTCTGCGCCAGATAATAAACAACAAGATGCTATCGCTATTATCAAACGTTTGCTGGCGGCGGGGATTAACAAAGACTGTATCGGTATCACCGGTTCGTTGATGTTGGATACACATAATGCACAATCTGATATAGACATCGTAATTTATGGGCGCGAACGATTCTTTGCAGTCCGGCGGCTCATAAAAAAATATCTAGCCGCTGAAGCATTGCCTGATGCACTGTGGCAGAACGCTTGGCGACGGCGGGCTTGCGCTCTGGATTTTGCTGAATATAAATTACATGAGTTGAGAAAATTCAACAAATGTGTGTCTGGTATCAGCACAGTAGATATCAGCATGGTGCCTGAAAGCCATGAACGATTTCAGGAAAACGGGCCTTATAAGAAGATAGGGCAGCGCATGATCTCAGGCATTGTCACTGATGATAACTATGCTTATGATTTCCCGGCACGTTACGCTATCGCACATGAGACGATCGATGAAATCGTTTCCTACACGGCAACATACGCTGGTCAGGCAAGGACAGGCGAGATGATCGAAGCTGCTGGATATATAGAACAAGGTGGCGATAAAAGACAGCGATTAGTCGTCGGTACCAGTCGTGAAGCTGTCGGCGAATATCTGCGTCTGGTGCAATGAAGCGCGTTAATACCAAACCAATGGGATTAAATCTAACTTATCGGCTAACGCTTGCGTTATATCAGTATGAGGCCGCACCAGTGTCTAGCAATGCTGGTCTGGACTTGGCACGGGTCAAGACCTTTGTATTAAAGCGATACTTGCTTGACCTCGAATCCGCTCGGCCCAGCCCGACCCACCGTGGTTGAACATTGAACCATTGTAGGCATAATCTTCAAATAAGATAACGTAAATTATCTTTCGCAAATTTGAAGAGGCGGTTTTCCTTTATCTGGTTAAATAAAAAGTGACATAACCATTTATTTGACCAGGAGAAGAGTTGCCATGAGCGATGATACAAGCAAGCACTTGCACAACGTAGTCCCTATTGATGAACAGGAACTGCAGGGCCATCTCAACAAAGTGGTACTGAAGACTGTGGAAGATACCCGCAAGCAGATGCTGGACGTTGAGGCTGATGCGCTGGTGGGTGCTGATCGATACGAACGCACTGAAACGCGCAAAGACGACCGGTCTGGTAGCTACACCAGGAAGTGCCACACAAGGGCTGGAGAGCTTGAGTTAAAGATGCCGAAGCTACGCAAGCAGACCTTTGAGATGGCCATCATAGAGCGCTATCGGCACCGTGTAGCGTCAATTGAAGAGGCACTGATTGAGATGTATCTGGCAGGTGTTTCAGTACAACGTGTAGAAGACATTACCGCAGCATTGTGGGGTACCCGTGTCAGCTTAGGGACTATTTCAAAGCTCAACCAGCGTATCTATGGGCAGATTGAAGAGTGGCGTAATCGCCCCATAGGGAGTGATTTCCCTTATGTATACCTGGACGGTGTTGTGCTCAAACGCAGTTGGGGCGGTGCAGTGAAGAACGTTTCTGTTCTAGTCGCCATAGGTGTTGGGGACGATGGCTACCACCGCATTCTAGGGATTGTTGAAGGTACTAAGGAGGATAAGGTGGGATGGTCAGGATGCCTGCGTCATTTGCAGGCACGCGGTCTCAAGGGCATCAGGTTGGTGCTCAGTGATGCTTGTCTTGGGCGCCAGGAGTCGATCGGTGACTTCTACCCTGAAGCTGGCTGGCAGTGTTGTATTGTGCACTTCTACCGCAACGTCTTCAGTCATGTGCCTCGTGGTCGTGTCAAAGAAGTCTCTCGCATGTTGCAGGCTATCCATGCATCTGAATATCTGGAATCAGCCAGGCATAAGGCCACGGAGGTCGAGAAGAAACTCAGGGACATGAAGTTATCGAGTGTAGCGGATTGGCTGGGTAGTGCATGGAAGAGACCCTGACGTATTATCGGTTTCTGGCAGAGCACTGGATTCGCATTCGGACTAACAATCCTTTGGAACGAATCATTCGAGAAATCAGGCGGCGAACACGAGTAGTGGGAGCATTCCCGGATGGCAACTCGGCGTTGATGCTTTGTGCGGCAAGGCTTAGACACATCGCGGGGAGCTAGTGGGGAACGCGGACATATCTGAACATGGATTTGCTCCAAGAGATAGATAAAGAAAAGGACTTTCAGGTAGCGTAACAACCAGATTTAAGGGAAAGCCAAATCAGAAAGTGCGAAAGATTATTGACACTACCTGTCCTGTTCTCTTGCCCGGTTAGCATCATGCGCAACAATCAGGCGATGCCCTTTGCAACGGGCCTTGTATAGCCTCGCCAGTGCTGAAATCAAAGCCCTAGAAGATGTCCACAAGGTCACTGTAGCGTCGGGCCGGTACAGGCAGGATGAATGCCAACTTGCGTCCATCTTTTTCGGCGATACCAGTCAGAGGGTCAGCGTTGTTCAGGCTAAGTAACCCACGGTCTGCAATGATAATGATGCGCTAGATGGGGAAACGCTGCTGGACCTTCTCCAGCATCTCCTGCAAGGTCTTGGTTTCGGCGATGTTGCCGCTATGGACGGTGTGCATCAGTGGTAGGCCATTAGCGGTCTGTACCACACCCAGAACGAATTGGCGGGCGATACCACAGGTTTCCTTATTCATTCCGAAGGCGCGGATATCATCCTCATGTTCACCATGGATACGCACGGTCGTCAGATCATAGAAGACCATTGTGAATTCATGATCAACAAGGGGGCCTGATTTGACGGGCAATGGCCTTTTCGACAGCACCGCTATTGTCCATCAAGGTGTCCATTGCCCGCAACAAATGTTGGTGGGTGATGGTCTGTGGTGGTATCGCAGGCATGGCGATTGTTTCCAGCCAGCGCAGGTAGCCCAACTTGCTGGAAGGGTTGCACAGCCGGTTGCGCACCATGGCCCGCACGCGGGCTTCAACATCAATGCTACGTCTATTGGAGCGCAGGGTTTGTTTGAGAGCATGGTCAAACCCAATATCTTGCCACAACTCATGCAGGACGAAGACGGTTCCATAGGTGCGTGACGGGGCATGTAAGAGTTCATGTGCTGTGTTCTCAAGGCATTCGACAGCTCTGTTCAGCCCCTTGATTAAGGGATCGAGCTTTTCTGTCGGCAACCGGTCCAGGCGGCCAAGATTGGCGAGCAGCTTGATCTTGACCTTTTCTTGCAGGTCACGATACCCCGCTACCATTTGGAGGTAGTGTCGGCCGCCTGACGATGAGATACGTGTACACATGGTATATAAAGTAACGCGGAAAAAAGTCAATACAAGAAAAAACGCACAAAACGTGTTACAACAAAGTTGCGGCAAAACAAGCCTGTCGAACAGACTAAGTCATTGAAGAATATGAACTTGGAAAAACGCAGACAGCCATTTTTACACCTGGACTGTCGAACTTGGGTATACCAGAAATACCAGCCAAGAAAGCACTCCCACCAAAAAATAACCCACTCATCCAGATGGGGAATATGGGGGGGGGATAGCTGTGTTTAATTCGCTTGTGTAGCTTTTGCGTTACTCATCCTCACTCATTTGATCCATCTTGGCAAAAATTGGTTCAAATAGCGGTTCTAGCCTTGCAAAGCCATGGAAGGATAGGTGGTGATGGTCTTCATAAAAACTGCCATTAACATCTGTCATTGGGCATCTTCGTTTATCACAAAACACATCTATGGGGTCTATTATATGGACTCTGTCATCACCTTGGGCAATCTCATCAACAGCCCTTTTGTAGAATAAATTTTTTTGGGCGTAAGCTTCTCTGGATACTGAGTATCTATTTGCCAACTCAAGAAACTCAGATGGTTCGCCTTTTTTATTGGTAATAATTTTTTTGGGAATTATATACTTTACTCCAACTTCACTACAAAATACAAACACAATGATTTGTTAGTTTTTTCAAGTAACAAGCTCACCATGCTCACCTGTTACCTTATGCAATTTTTCAATTGCACTCCATTTTGGGTTAAACCATCTTTTCTTGTCTTTCGTTTGCACGCAACGACAATAAAAAGGTTTTTATCGGTTTTTTATCTTTGTTGAATACTGCAATATCAAGCGGATACTCTTTTTTGGTATCAGATGGCCTTACTTTTACACGCCACTGTGGTCGTGTTTGTAATTGTTCTTTGGGGTATCCGTAATCTTCGACAAGTGTTTCGGAAAAGACTTGTACTGCTTCTACTTCTTCTGGCGTAGCTTTTACTTCTTCACCACTTATATAGTCTTTGATGTAACCTGCTCTCATTATCGTCCTGTATATCTGCATTCTATTTCCATTGCTTTGCTCATGCTAGCACCTCGCGATAGGTAATCCGTTTACCTATCGCGTTGCTTATAAGTGATTCTATACGTTGATTGGTTGGTAACTTACATGGTCCGTTATTCAGTCTAAAAGTCACTTCGTTCACATAGCGATGTAAGTGTTTAGTGCTGGCATGATGCCATACCCCATACAGACCGCGTTTGAGTAAAGCCCAGACACTTTCAATGCTATTGGTATGAATGTTGTTTGAACCCACATATTCTCCCGCACTATGGGTTACCGTACCATGCTGATAAGCAGACTGTAAATGCTGATATGACCTGTGTTCATCTGTGTAAATGGTGGCCCCATATTCCACTGAACAGCCAATCTCTTTGTGCAGGGTCGGTATATCAGTTGATGGGATAGGCTTAGCCCTTGTGCGGCCACCGCGCTCACGCATTCCGACCACTACCTGCTTGCCAGCTACGCCACGGCCTGCGCGGGCTTTCTTGTGTTTGTGTTTGTTATGTTCCTTCCCACCGATATAGGTCTCATCAATCTCAACAATGCCAGAAAGTAAATTATCTGTATTATCGTTACAGGATTCACGAATGCGGGCCTGCATAAACCAGGCGGTCTTTTGAGTTACTCCGATTTGTTTAGATAACTGCAAGCTAGATATGCCCTTGCGCGAGGTGACAGTTAAGTAAATAGCATATAGCCATTTATGTAGTGGAACATGAGAACGTTCAAAGATGGTGCCGGTTCTCACCGTAAACTCATCCTTACAGTCCCGGCATAAGTAATATCCTGTCCGCTTTCCTTTGCGCGGGGTAATACGCTTAAATTCCCCACAATGAGGACAGGATATGTAATCTCTCCAGCGTTGTCCCTCAAAATACAATCTAGCGGCTTCAGCATCCGGAAACTGGCGAAATAACTCAAATGTGGATATGGCATTGTCTTTCATTGATGACCCTCCGTTTTATTGCATTTTTATGTTAGATTATATGGGTTATCTATTGGAGTAAAGTATATAATTCCCATATTTAAACCATTCAAACCGATACTAACCTTTGGTAAGAGGTAAGACAGTATTTATTCCGGTTAGTTGGTGGTATTGTGTGGAAAATCTGGATGTCGATCAGCGTGAGTTTTACGGATTTTAATGTGAATAATAATTTTTTTATAAAATTTCGAGAAATTGATCTTTTAGGGGGCGACAAAATGAAAACTCTCATCTTAATGTTGGTCTTGTTATCATCATTTGAACCTGTAATCGCAGAGGATAAAAAAGGTGAAACCCTGGATTTTAATACCCAGCTCAAGTTTGATATCCAGCTCAAGATAGAAGAAAAGTTTTGTGAACGATTTGGTAGTTTTATCTCGAAAAACCAGGATTGGTCTTCGATAAGACCTAATAATTTAAGACAAAAAAAAGTAGAAGTATATGTCGGCGAACTGCACGAACGCAATCCAAATGATTACTACCTGAATGATTACTACCTGCTGGTCGATGCGTACGATATTGATGGGAACAATATAGATGATTTGATCGCCATTGACTGGCGTAATAAATCCGCCAAGATGACTTGGTATCTCGCTTATTATGTATTTTTTGATATGGGACATCTTTATGGGCCAATTCATTATGAAAAAAGCACAGACAAAGAATTAAGAAAATATTTTTTAAGCTTAAAGCTTCAGTACAAGCATGGTGTTGGTGATGAACAGGTGCCTTGGTTTCCAGAAGACCTTTTGGTGCGGGATAAACAAGGAATAATAATAGTGGATGGCTTTGCTGGTTTTCATCAGATAAAGCCGGTACTATTTGAAAATAAAGTACTTATTGTTGCAAAGAGGAAAAATGAAAGAAGTACAGGTCTTCCAAGGACTCTACTTTTTTCTTTTGATGCAATAGAGAAAAAGATTAATTTGTTATGTGTCCTTGATGGTTGGAAATATTACGGAGAATGATATGGCAGCTTTTGATCAGAATGAATTGACCCAAGCGCAGTTTAAGCAAGCCGCAGCCGATTTTATTGGAAATAATGAGAATGACACGGGAAACTATAATGCTCATTCCGATGGTGGGCGTAGCATTGCATTAGGTTATGGGCTGGATTTGCTGGTAAATGATAATAATAAAATAAACGGTTTTTTGCGTGATGCTAAGTTACCCGAACTTACGCCAGACCAACAAAAACAATTGGACGCTATTCGTCAAAATAAAACAACAATGACGCAACAACAGTTTAAAGATGCCGCAAATAATTTAAACCTCAATCTAAACCAGAAACAGGCGTCTGATCTTTTAGATGTAACTTTAAAAAGTTATCGAGTTCAACTTGAAAATCGTTTAAATACGTCACCTTACAATATCGATATCAATGATGTCCCATTGTCAAAGATACGTATTGCTCTTTTAGATATGGTCTTTAATGGTGGTCCGGGGCTTATTGGAAATAATTTACGTAAAATTATCTCTAACGCAATAAAATATCCTGATGAGGCCCATATTCATCGTGCGGCAGCATGGGTTGAAATCCGTTATTTTTCAAATGGGAATAGAGGAGACACTAATGTAAAAGCTGGTATTCAGAGTAGGCGCAATAAGGAATCTGAGTGGTTTGGGTTACGTGACGGCGATCTTACATTGGATGAGCTTAAGGATGTTCGAAATTATCTCGAAAGTCGGCGCCAAGAAATATTAGATGTTGATACAACGGGTCTTGGTTATAAGGATGATATTGATAAAAAAATTGATAGCTTGCCCGACTGCCCAGAAAAAGGCCCCGGCGACCCCGAGGCTGTTCCTGAGGCGACCCAAAAAGGCGATGTTGGTTCCAATCTAGGCGCTAACCGCGACCCCTTTGTCTTAGACTTAGATGGTGATGGTATAGAGCTAGGTACCTTAGCCGACAGTCAAGCCTACTTTGACCTAAACGGTGATGGTTTTGCCACCCGTACCTCATGGTTAAAAGGCGATGATGGCTTTCTGGCCTTAGACCGTAATCAAGACGGTAAGATAAATGATATAACCGAGCTGTTTGGCTCCCCCGACCGTACCGGTTATGAGGAGCTATCCGAGCTAGACAGTAATGCAGATGGGGTTATCGATAAAGCCGATGAACGCTTTGCTGAGTTATTGGTATGGCAAGATGTCAATGAGGACGGTATCAGTCAAGCCGATGAGTTAAAGCCCTTAACAGAAGCAGGTATAGTCAGTATCTCATTTCAATCGTGCCGGTGAGACCTTTAGCCTCAATGAGCTGGGTATCATCAAGCAATACACGGGCATGGATGTATTGTCATTAGGGGATGGTCAATGGCGAGAGAGTGGGCAGATAATCACGACCGGAGGCTACTACCGACAAGCCTATACTATCTTATATCGTAATCTGGTGACCAAGTTTGCCATTGCCAATGGTTTGTTACAAGCCGAGGCACCGTATCTATCCTATAGTGCGACTACCGATAATCTCACTTCTACATTAAGCATCAGTCACTATCGTTATACCCAAGTCTTGTCCAGACTAACCGAGGCAGATGTAGACCAAACAACGATAGCCAAGGTGATGCTAGAGCTCATTGCATTGACCGAGATAAACAACGCATCACGCACTCACTTAGCCACAGCGATAGCCGATGCTGTCAAGCAAGACGGTGGTACAACATTGCTAAGTCATTTACAAGGTTCTGCTTTATTCAGTTTGATTGACATACAGGTCGGGAGTAATGGTTATGACCGTATCAACGGTAGTAGTGATGATGATGTGATAGTCGGACTGGGTGGGAATGATTGGTTGCATGGTTGGGCGGGTGATGACATGTTGCATAGCAACATGATCAATTTATGCCTTGCAATCCCTGAAAGATGTACTATAACTATGTAAGGCATTTATGTAGCGCGACATGAATCAGCATTCAGTAATACGAATCAAGTATATTGAGGTAATTAGATGGCCAATAGGCTAAGAGATATAACCAGGATATTGCGTAATATAGCCATTGTTTTAGCCTTATGCCTACTTACAACAGTAGGCCACGCCCAAACCACCCTTGAAACTGCTTTTGATAGTGTGTTTACTAAAGCAAACTAAAAGACCAGTATAACCTCATGAATACACAGGCAATACTACTAAAATACACTAAATACAGTGTTGTGCTATTTACAATAATTAATATGCTATTCCTTGTATTATTTTTTGTATCGTTTTTTTCAACGTATATAACTGATATAAAGTTTTTTTTGGGCAATTATCTGTATGAAAATATAATTAACTTTGTTGCCGATAATATGTTTGGTGGAGCATCATTTTTTTATGTTATAGGGCTTGTTATTCATGCAGATATGTATCGTTTATTTACAAAAACACTTACAGTAAAATTACTATTTAAACATGGTTTAATGTTGTTTTTTTTAGAGTCATTTATTACCATGATGAGTTTACGCATACCTTCTGACGGTTTTGTGATGGAGAGCTATTATTATGCAGGTATTGTATTTTCATGTGTATACGGCTTTATATTATTAAAATGTCTTTATCGTTTTTTTAAAAAAGATAAATCTTTTGCCCAAAAACCTACAGTTAAAATGCGTTTTTTAGATATGTTTTTATATATTGTTGAAATGTTGGTTGTTTCTATATATTTTATAATATATTCAGTAAAAGTTTCTATGATGGTTATGTAATTTTTTATGAGCAATAATAAGTGCATATACCTACCAAGCAAGTATACCGGCTCAGCGACCATAGACCTAACGGTAAGGGTTATGGACAGATGCTGGACTTACAGATAGCCATGAGTCTGGACAGTGACTGATAAATTATGAGCATACCATTTAAGGTGTTTTTATTTTTACTTTTTATAGTGGTTGGTATTCCGCTACTATATTTATACTATGTTAGTATAAGAAATTTTTATACATTTGAATTACATAATAGAGCAATCAGGAACGACTTTATACAACAAGTTGATACAATAATGGATAACAGGGAGTCTGTGGTTATACCAGCCTCAAAACTCACCAGCTTTAACTGGGAACAGCTTTGTTTTTATGGGTATTATGACAGTGATTATGGTGTTTACGAAACGCATCTTATTTTTAAGTTTAATAATAAATATGAAGAAAAAGTTTCACTTGTTTCTT
The DNA here is from genome assembly GCA_951812995.1 of uncultured Gammaproteobacteria bacterium. GTDB lineage: Bacteria > Pseudomonadota > Gammaproteobacteria > Eutrophobiales > Eutrophobiaceae > UBA7359. Next base: position 35,074 of record CATOTD010000005.1, read on the forward strand.
CCAAATATTATATCCAGCAAGGTAGTTTTCATTTAGAACATTGTACTACTCCCGATACCATGATTAGGATTGAAAAACCACATACAAATTTATACAGATTTGTTTTCTCAAAAGCCAATTAACATAAGGAGCTTAAAATGACGACATACCCTCAAAAGATAGATATTTTTTCTGTAAGGGACACTATGGCACAAGAGGCCTATTTTTACTTTGAAAAATTGACGTGCATAAAATTATTAAGAGACCCAGATAATCCTGATCTTTATAGAACTCAAGGAGGTGATGATGTACTTGATGCCTTTAGACACGCCTATGTCAGCGGTGCGATGACTCAAGTATATGGAGAAACGATTGCAAGTATAACAGGTGGTGCCCATGAAGTTAGAGGATCACTACCGCCACCGTTTGGTAATAATCAACCAAAAGAAGAAAGAGAAATGGATGAGCATAATAATGCGATTGGTCGTCTTTTGGGTAAAAAGACCACTACACGGGACGGTCTGGCAACCCAAGTATTTGAGGCTATACTTAACGGGACATTGCTAGTTGTGAATGGTACTGAAACAAAATTCACCAGTAGCAAGGATATCGAAGATTTTAAGAACAAACCAGATTATGGGCCTGATCCAAAATGCGAAGAAGAAGACGGAGAAGGCGGCGGTGCTACCGGCCCAGCAAACGATGGCAATGTTGGTGCCGGCCTAGGTGCTAACCGCGACCCCCTTGTCCTGGACTTAGATGGTGATGGTATAGAGCTAGGTACCTTAGCCGACAGTCAAGCCTACTTTGACCTAAACGGTGATGGTTTTGCCACCCGTACTTCATGGTTAAAAGGCGATGATGGCTTTCTGGCCTTAGACCGTAATCAAGACGGTAAGATAAATGATATAACCGAGCTGTTTGGCTCCCCCGAGCGTACCGGTTATGAGGAGTTATCCGAGCTAGACAGTAATGCAGATGGAGTTATAGACAAAGCCGATGAACGCTTTGCTGAGTTATTGGTATGGCAAGATGTCAATGAGGACGGTATCAGTCAAGCCGATGAGTTAAAGCCCTTAACAGAGGCGGGTATAGTCAGTATCTCATTAACCCATGAGTCAGTCACCGACCAACAAGGCGATGGACAATTAGCCAGACGCGGTTCATTTACCTGGAAGGATGGTACTCAAGGTACGGCTGGTGAGACCCCCGGGATAGCGGCCGATGTCTTGTTTGCCCAACACCCGACCTTTACCAAATACACGGGTACTGTCACTATAGACCCAACGGTTACGACAGTTGCCAACATCAAGGGCTATGGACAGATACCGGACTTACATATCGCCATGAGTCTGGATAGTCACTTTAAGACTTATGCGCTTAATCTCTTATCAACCCCAACCATACAATCCTTGCTTGAACACTTTCCAACGCTATTAGCTAAATGGTCTAAAGCCGATACCTTGGGTATTACTGATATAGACCCAACCCCCACCTTAAGCGTGAACGCAGATACTAATAAGGTACATTTCAATCGTGCCGGTGAGACCTTTAGCCTCAATGAGCTGGGTATCATCAAGCAATACACGGGCATGGATGTATTGTCATTAGGGGATGGTCAATGGCGAGAGAGTGGGCAGATGGTCACGACCGGAGGATGGTAATGACAGGCTTTATGGTAATGATGGCAATGACATGTTGCATAGCAACATGGGTAGCTTATCCCCGGTAATGCCTGAAAGATGTACTATACTTAGTATGTAAGAGATATGTAAGGGATATATGCGGTGCAATATGATGAATATCAAAAGACGTAGCATTTGGTTATTGCTGTTAATCTGGTTTATTGTGCCATACAACGTCTATGGTGACGCACACTATCAACAAAGCAGTGATGGTGATGACTGGTTGTTAGGTTCCAGAGGCGATGACACCATTGATGGTCAAGCTGGTGATGATGGCATTAAAAATAGGTGTGCTATTGAAAACTTTAGTTTGTTTTTAGACTATTTTTCATATTCTAAAAATGGGCAAATAAAATATACCAAAATACCGCTTCAAAAATTGTATATAGACCCAATAACAGATCCAGAACCTTCATCAGTGGAAGTAAAATTAGATTCGGATGAGATTGTTTACCCGGTATTTCCTACCAAAAAATACCTAAAAAAAATAGGCGCAACTATAAATATTTATCTATCTGGTAAGAATGCTAAAGTTCGGCTTGAAAAGCCAGATACAGATTATCTGGTTATGTATTTTTTCAAACATCAAAATTGTTGGAGTCTGTACAGGATTGAAAATTGGTCACTTTAAATATAGGAGCTTTTAAATGTCTTTTAATAAAATAATGAATACAATTTTACCAAATGTTGGTGGGAATACCCCTCATGTGACTGGAAATTATAATGAGCCACGGGGTAAAGGTACTCACGGTGGGGTAGATTTTAATTACCGAGGAGGGCAAACAGGAATCAATTTAACTAACCCTACAGTGCATTCTCCAGTTGATGGGACAGTAGTTTTTGTGGGTGGAAATTACGGCACAGTAGCTATACGAGATGCAAATGGTAATTTACACCAAATCCTGCATACTAATTCTCAGCTTGTGCAACCTGGACAGAAAATTAGCACAGGCAATCCAATTGGCACGATGGGTGGTACTGGCCCCAAGGGTGCAAACCAGTACGCGCATCATGTCCATTATCAAATAAAAGACCCAAAAGGAAATCTGATTAACCCTCAACAACATTGGGATAATCAGCCAAAATGCGAAGAAGAAGACGGAGAAGGCGGCGGTGCTACCGGCCCAGCAAACGATGGCAATGTTGGTGCCGGCCTAGGTGCTAACCGCGACCCCTTTGTCTTAGACTTAGATGGTGATGGTATAGAGCTAGGTACCTTAGCCGACAGTCAAGCCTACTTTGACCTAAACGGTGATGGTTTTGCCACCCGTACCTCATGGTTAAAAGGCGATGATGGCTTTCTGGCCTTAGACCGTAATCAAGACGGTAAGATAAATGATATAACCGAGCTGTTTGGCTCCCCCGACCGTACCGGTTATGAGGAGCTATCCGAGCTAGACAGTAATGCAGATGGGGTTATCGATAAAGCCGATGAACGCTTTGCTGAGTTATTGGTATGGCAAGATGTCAATGAGGACGGTATCAGTCAAGCCGATGAGTTAAAGAGCTTAACAGAGGCGGGTATAGTCAGTATCTCATTAACCCATGAGTCAGTCACCGACCAACAAGGCGATGGACAATTAGCCAGACGCGGTTCATTTACCTGGAAGGATGGTACGCAAGGCACGGCTGGAGAGACACCCGGGATAGCGGCCGATGTCTTGTTTGCCCAACACCCGACCTTTACCAAATACACGGGTACTGTCACTATAGACCCAACGGTTACGACAGTTGCCAACATCAAGGGCTATGGACAGATACCGGACTTACATATCGCCATGAGTCTGGATATGCGTTTGGATAGATAAAGCGGCGCACATAACGCAGACGGCCTGAATGATGCTAAAGTAATGGATTATTTAAGGAACATCTAATCAATTAAGGATTTTCAAGCAAGTGGGCATCACTGTGCTCGATAGTAGCGAGCATTGAACGTCTTGCTCATTACTCTCTTTCATTTCTCTTGTCCCGGCCTACTGTTTTCAGCTATCGCCCCTATTCCAGGCGTACTAAGCCACTGATAGCCGTAATAATTGTTTCTTTGATAGCATAAGATTAATCAGGGCACAGTGGGCAAACAGGTGGTTCGCATTCTTGCCTGGCCCTTTGAATCTGACTTTGGTAAATCCATATTGTCGCTACATGATATGAAAGACATGCTCAACCTTGGCACGGACTTTGGATTTGTGCCGGTTTTTAGCCTTGTCCTGTTCGGTCAGTTTGCGGTGACGTGAGCCTTTGACCTGGGTGTAGTCTTTTGCCTTGGGGTCATTATCCTTGAGTACGGATTGCTGACCCGCATAGGCACTATCTCCCCAAAGACGGGTCTCTTCTCCATGCAGTAGGTCTCCAAGTACCTGTGAGTCGTGGACATTGGCTGGTGTGGCAACAACAGAGTGTATCAGTTTGGTTTTGCTATCCACACCGATGTGTGCCTTCATGCCAAAGTACCATGGCTTGCCTTTTTTGGTCTGATGCCTATCAGGGTCACGGGTGTTGCTTTTGTTCTTGGTGGCGGTAGGCGCATTGATGATGGTCGCATCAACAATAGTGCCTTTGGATACTTTCATGCCGTTTTCCTCCAGATAGACGGCAACAGCATCAAACAGGGCAACTCCGAGCTTGTTCTCCTCCAGTAGATGACGGCATTGACAGCGGGTGGTTGCATCTGGCACGGGTTCCTGACCTAAGTCTATCTGGGCAAAACACCGCATGGCAGGTGTGTCATATAAAGCCGCTTCTGTGGCAGGATCAGATAAGGCAAACCAGTGTTGCAGGAAGTAGATTCTCAGCATGCGTTCCAGGCCCACCGGACGGCGACCAGCAGGGGTTGGGGTAATGAGGCTCAATTACTGCAGTCAGCGCTTGCCAGGGAATGAGCTGATTCATCTCTTCGAGAAATATCTCTTTGCGTGTCTGCTTGCGGTATTTCTCGAATCCAGATACTGCCAGGCTTTTTTGTTGCATCTTTTGACCCTCCACTTAAAACATTGCGGTATTATCGCATATTATGGAATTAATCAGAGGTTCATTAAATATTTCAAAGGTGATAAAATGAATGGGAATTATATATTTTACTCCAATAGATAACCCATATAATCTAACATAAAAATGCAATAAAACGGAGGGTCATCAATGAAAGACAATACCATATCCACATTTGAGTTATTTCGCCGGTTTCCGGATGCTGAAGCCGCTAGATTGTATTTTGAGGGACAACGCTGGGGAGATTACATATCCTGTCCTCATTGTGGGGAATTTAAGCGTATTACCCCGCGCAAAGGAAAGCGGACAGGATATTACTTATGCCGGGACTGTAAGGATGAGTTTACAGTGAGAACCGGCACTATCTTTGAACGTTCTCATGTTCCACTACATAAATGGCTATATGCTATTTACTTAACTGTCACCTCGCGCAAGGGCATATCTAGCTTGCAGTTATCTAAACAAATCGGAGTAACTCAAAAGACGGCCTGGTTTATGCAGGCCCGCATTCGCGAATCCTGTGATAATAATACAGATAATTTACTTTCTGGCATTGTTGAGATTGATGAGACCTATATCGGTGGGAAGGAACATAACAAACACAAACACAAGAAAGTCCGCGCAGGCCGTGGCGTAGCTGGCAAGCAGGTAGTGGTCGGAATGCGTGAGCGCGGTGGCCGCACAAGGGCTAAGCCTATCCCATCAACTGATATACCGACCCTGCACAAAGAGATTGGCTGTTCAGTGGAATATGGTGCCACCATTTACACAGATGAACACAGGTCATATCAGCATTTACAGTCTGCTTATCAGCATGGTACGGTAACCCATAGTGCGGGAGAATATGTGGGTTCAAACAACATTCATACCAATAGCATTGAAAGTGTCTGGGCTTTACTCAAACGCGGTCTGTATGGGGTATGGCATCATGCCAGCACTAAACACTTACATCGCTATGTGAACGAAGTGACTTTTAGACTGAATAACGGACAATGTAAGTTACCAACCAATCAACGTATAGAATCACTTATAAGCAACGCGATAGGTAAACGGATTACCTATCGCGAGGTGATAGCATGAGCAAAGCAATGGAAATAGAATGCGGATATACAGGACGATAATGAGAGCAGGTTACATCAAAGACTATATAAGTGGTGAAGAAGTAAAAGCTACGCCAGAAGAAGTAGAAGCAGTACAAGTCTTTTCCGAAACACTTGTCGAAGATTACGGATACCCCAAAGAACAATTACAAACACGACCACAGTGGCGTGTAAAAGTAAGGCCATCTGATACCAAAAAAGAGTATCCGCTTGATATTGCAGTATTCAACAAAGATAAAAAACCGATAAAAACCTTTTTATTGTCGTTGCGTGCAAACGAAAGACAAGAAAAGATGGTTTAACCCAAAATGGAGTGCAATTGAAAAATTGCATAAGGTAACAGGTGAGCATGGTGAGCTTGTTACTTGAAAAAACTAACAAATCATTGTGTTTGTATTTTGTAGTGAAGTTGGAGTCAAGTATATAATTCCCAAATGAATAAGCAAACAGAAACTGAAATTGAAGCGGCGGCCTTTCGCCATCTGCTTAAACACTTGCGTGAACATACCGATGTGCAAAATATTGACTTGATGAATCTGGCTGGATTTTGTCGTAATTGTTTGTCTAAATGGTATGTAGCGGCAGCGGACGAAAAAGGCATTGCAATCGATTATGAAACGGCGCGCGAACTTGTCTATGGTATGCCATATTCAGAGTGGAAGCGTCACTACCAAAAGTAAATATTGTAAGGCTCACATTAACCGAGCCGCTATCTTTCTACTTGATGCTACAAAAGCATTGCGATCTTTGCAGGCCGCAGATACTAATCGTGCATGGGAGGATCATGGGACAAGCGCAAATAATATTGTATCATTGTGCATCATGTCATTAGCCTGGTAACGCGAAAATGATAATCAGGTTTATAAAATCTGGTTTTATGATAGGCCTGGTTTGTCTCCTTATGCAGGGTTGTGCCAAACACACCTATAATGCAGCACCCATTAATCTTACAAGTGTCACCACGACAATCAATTCTTGGACTATTAACAATCCTCGGCTGATGCGGTTTCTTGAAGCAAATAATCTAACAACCAACAGTCTGCAAAGTAATGTGTTTTCGATGAATCGCTTGTTTTTAACGGGTTTGTATTATGATCTGGAGCTATTGTCAAAAGTAGTGTCTGACAAATTGATCATGCGGCTACCTTGTCGTCCTCAGTCACTTCGATTCCATCTTTAAACTTCACGCCTTCAATCACCTTGGTCAAGTGTCTGAAGCCCCGCAGTTTGCGCCAGGAATCTTCTGCGCATAATCCCATCTTGTAGACCATCGTCAGCATCGTAATCCGCGTGACACATCCTTTGGCCCGGCGTGTTTTATAGAGAGAGTTATAACCGAATCTGGTGTCTGAATAAAGGTAGTGTCAATAATCTTTCGCACTTTCTGATTTGGCTTTCCCTTAAATCTGGAAGCCTCTAAAAACCGTACATTTTGTGGTACGATCTGATTCACTTGATGTGGGAGGATTTTGTTTATGCACGCACCTGGATTGTTTGATTTGACGGATCATTTGGCGCGGCTTTCGGCGATGGGATATCCGCTTGAGGTTTTGGAGCGGCACGTTGATTTCGAAGTGTTTCGCCCAGTTCTTGTTGAAGCGCTTGGCTATGGGGAACGTCCCGAAGGTGGTCGTCCGCCCTATGATGCCGTTGTGATGTTCAAGGTGCTGGTCTTGGCCTCGATGCACAATCTGAGCGATGAGCGGATGGAGTTTCTCATTCGTGACCGTTTCAGTTGGTTGCGGTTCCTGGGATTTCAAATCGGGGAGCCGACACCTGATCAGAAGACGATCTGGCTTTTCAGAGAGAAGCTGACCTAGGCGGGTGTCTTCAAGGCCCTGTTTGCCGCGTTTGAAGCTCAGCTCTGCGCGCGGGGATACAAACCGACCGGCGGTCAGATTGTGGATGCCACGTTGGTCTCTGCCCCGCGCCAACGGATGACGAAAGAAGAGAAAGCGCGCGCCAAGGCAGGTGAGGCCGCGTCTGACATCTGGCCCGATGATCTGTCCAAGGCAGCGCAGAAAGACACCGATGCGCGTTGGACGGTCAAGTATTCAAAGGCCAAGACGACCAAGGAGGGTGAGGAGGATACTGGCCTTGTCGATATTTCGGTTCCGCACTTTGGGTACAAGAACCACGTGTCCATTGACCGCAAATGGCGCTTCATCCGGGGTGAGACTGGCACGAATGCGGCTCGCTACGACGGGCATGAACGCTCCTCGGTTCTGGACGAGACAAACAGCTCGAAGGCGGTTTGGGCCGATACCGGGTACCGCTCGGCCAGGAATGAGGCTTGGCTGAAGGCGCAAGGGTACCGCTCACACATTCACCGCAAGAAGCCACGCGGCAAACCCATGGCCAGGCATATTCGTCGGGGCAACGCGACACGCTCCGCCATCCGCGCCTGTGTTCGGCTACGAGAAAGGGCCCATGGCTCTGACCATCCGCTCAATCGGCCAAACCCGTGCGAAGGCCCGCATGACCATGGCCAACCTGAGCTACAACTTCCGCCGTCTCATCTTCCACGAGCGACGACAGGCCACAGCCTGACTCCGCCCAAATTCCGGAAATTGCCTGCTTATGCAGGCCAAAACGCCGCGCTTTTGCCTCAAATACCACCGATCTTGACCTTCACACCCGCTATGCGGGTGACAACGACTGGTGCTCGCGTCAAAATCCATCTAGAATCAGCGTTGTTCGAGGTCTCCATCTGGTTGTTACGCTACCTGAAAATCCTTTTCTTTATCCATCTCTTGGAGCAAATCCATGTTCAGATATTTCCGCGTTCCCCACTAGCTCCCCGCGATGTGTCTAAGCCTTGCCGCACAAAGCATCAACGCCGAGTTGCCATCCGGGAATGCTCCCACTACTCGTGTTCGCCGCCTGATTTCTCGGATGATCCGCTCCAAAGGATTGTTAGTCCGAATGCGAATCCAGTGCTCTGCCAGAAACCGATAATACGTCAGGGTCTCTTCCATGCACTACCCAGCCAATCCGCTACACTCGATAACTTCATGTCCCTGAGTTTCTTCTCGACCTCCGTGGCCTTATGCCTGGCAGATTCCAGATATTCAGATGCATGAATAGCCTGCAACATGCGAGAGACTTCTTTGACACGACCACGAGGCACATGACTGAAGACGTTGCGGTAGCAGTGCACAATACAACGCTACCACTCAGCTTCAGGGTAGAAGTCACCGATCGACTCCTGGCGCCCAAGACAGGCATCACTGAGCACCAACCTGATGCCCTTGAGACCGCGTGCCTGCAAATGACGGAGGAATCCTGACCATCCCGCTTTATCCTCCTTAGTACCTTCAACAATCCCTGGAATGCGGCGGTAGCCATCGTCCCCAACACCGATGGCGACTAGAACAGAAACGTTCTTCACTGCACCGCCCCAACTGCGTTTGAGCACAACACCGTCCAGGTATACATAAGGGAAATCACTCCCTATGGGGCGATTACGCCACTCTTCAATCTGCCCATAGATACGCTGGTTGAGCTTTGAAATAGTCCCTAAGCTGACACGGGTACCCCACAATGCTGCGGTAATGTCTTCTACACGTTGTACTGAAACACCTGCCAGATACATCTCAATCAGTGCCTCTTCAATTGACGCTACACGGTGCCGATAGCGCTCTATGATGGCCATCTCAAAGGTCTGCTTGCGTAGCTTCGGCATCTTTAACTCAAGCTCTCCAGCCCTTGTGTGGCACTTCCTGGTGTAGCTACCAGACCGGTCGTCTTTGCGCGTCTCAGTGCGTTCGTATCGATCAGCACCCACCAGCGCATCAGCCTCAACGTCCAGCATCTGGTTGCGGGTGTATTCCACAGTCTTCAGTACCACTTTGTTGAGATGGCCCTGCAGTGCCTGTTCATCAATAGGGACTACGTTGTTCAAGTGCTTGCTTGTATCATCGCTCATGGCGACTCTTCTCCTGGTCAAATAAATGGTTATGTCACTTTTTATTTAACCAGATAAAGGGAGCCGCCTATTCAAATTTGCGAAAGATAATTTATGTTATCGAGGAGCACGCCACACATGACAAACAATACTGTGATTGATCTGGGTGCACCAGAGGGCATTGATCCACTGACAGAACTAATCAAATCGGGTGCGAGGCAGTTAATCACCGAAGCTGTCCAGGCAGAGCCAGATGCGTTGATGAGGCAGTATGATGATCAAAGGACGACTGACAGATGCCAGCGCGTTGTCCGCAGTGGCCATCATCCCGAACGAGAGGTGATTACAGGGGTTGGCAAGGTCAGCGTTGAGGTGCCGAAGATTTGTCGCCGTGAAGGTGAGTCGGCGAGCTTTCAATCTTTGCTTGTACCGCCCTACATCCGGCGCACAGCGACCCTGGATGCGGCGATTCCCTGGCTTTATTTGAAAGGTGTTTCGAGTGGTCAGATGCAAAGTGCACTGGAAGCGATTGTCGGACCCGAGGCTAAAGGGCTGTCGGCCAATGTCGTGGGTCGTTTGAAACGGCAATGGGAAGCTACATACAAGCAATGGTGTACACGTTCCGTGTCTGATGAATGGGTCTATATCTGGACTGATGGCATCTACAGTGGTCTTCGAGGTGACGATGGTCGATTGTGTTGCCTGGTCATCATCGGCGTGAACAGTCGCGGTCAGAAGCATTTTATGTCGATTGAATAGGGTGTCAGGGAATCGAAACAGCGCTGGCGAGCAGTGTTGTTGTCGTTGCAACAAAGAGGCTTGGGTCAGCCCCAAAGCTGGCCATTGACGATGGTGCTTTGGGTTTCTGGGCAGCCCTTGAGGCAGTGTATCCAGAGACTGATGTGCAACGTTGCTGGATGCACAGGACCGGCAATGTACTGAACTATCTGCCCAAGTCTGTCCAGGAGAAAGCAAAGCAGGGTCTGGATGGCAGAGGGCCGCGTTGACGCAGAGCAGGTGTTCGATGACTTTGAGGAACGTTTCGGTGCAAAGTATCCCAAGGCAGTGGCATGCTTATCGAAAGACCGTGATGCGTTGCTGGCATTTTATGACTTTCCAGCAGAGCACTGGAGCCACATCAGGACAACGAATGTCACCCCGTCGAGCTTTGCGACAATCCGGCATAGAACACGCCAGGCCAAAGGTTGTGTCACGCGGATTACGATGCTGACGATGATCTGCAAGATGGGATTATGTGCCGAAGATTCCTGGCGCAAACTGCGAGGCTTCAGACACCTGGCGAAGGTGATTGAAGGCGTGAAGCTTAAAGATGGAATCGAGGTAACTGAGGACGACAAGGCAGCCGCATGATTAACTTGTCAGACACTACTTTTGACAATAGATCAAAAGAGCCGGTCGGTAAAGTGGTCTTGATGATGTTGCCTACACCATCGTGGATGATTGCGGGTAGGAGTTGCTGATGTTTGTCAGGATTGGATGTTGTTTGCATCATGTCATTGGGGCTTAATGATGGGTTAAGTTTTTAGTGTCGGTGTCGGGTTAAGCAATAAACAAGACCTGACTCCTAAATTTTTTCACGATATTTTTATAAAAAATAAAAATATATCGGAATCAAAGCTAGGGATAAAGTTGCATAAAATTTTATTTCTTGAGAAGTCATCGCTGGATAAAAAAGTAAAATTGTAAGAAAAGACCCTGCTAATCTTTCAGCTCCGCCATAAAATAATAACCAAATATAAAAAATTAGGGAATTATATACTTGACTCCAACTTCACTACAAAATACAAACACAATGATTTGTTAGTTTTTTCAAGTAACAAGCTCACCATGCTCACCTGTTACCTTATGCAATTTTTGGGAATTATATACTTTACTCCAACTTCACTACAAAATACAAACACAATGATTTGTTAGTTTTTTCAAGTAACAAGCTCACCATGCTCACCTGTTACCTTATGCAATTTTTCAATTGCACTCCATTTTGGGTTAAACCATCTTTTCTTGTCTTTCGTTTGCACGCAACGACAATAAAAAGGTTTTTATCGGTTTTTTATCTTTGTTGAATACTGCAATATCAAGCGGATACTCTTTTTTGGTATCAGATGGCCTTACTTTTACACGCCACTGTGGTCGTGTTTGTAATTGTTCTTTGGGGTATCCGTAATCTTCGACAAGTGTTTCGGAAAAGACTTGTACTGCTTCTACTTCTTCTGGCGTAGCTTTTACTTCTTCACCACTTATATAGTCTTTGATGTAACCTGCTCTCATTATCGTCCTGTATATCCGCATTCTATTTCCATTGCTTTGCTCATGCTAGCACCTCGCGATAGGTAATCCGTTTACCTATCGCGTTGCTTATAAGTGATTCTATACGTTGATTGGTTGGTAACTTACATGGTCCGTTATTCAGTCTAAAAGTCACTTCGTTCACATAGCGATGTAAGTGTTTAGTGCTGGCATGATGCCATACCCCATACAGACCGCGTTTGAGTAAAGCCCAGACACTTTCAATGCTATTGGTATGAATGTTGTTTGAACCCACATATTCTCCCGCACTATGGGTTACCGTACCATGCTGATAAGCAGACTGTAAATGCTGATATGACCTGTGTTCATCTGTGTAAATGGTGGCACCATATTCCACTGAACAGCCAATCTCTTTGTGCAGGGTCGGTATATCAGTTGATGGGATAGGCTTAGCCCTTGTGCGGCCACCGCGCTCACGCATTCCGACCACTACCTGCTTGCCAGCTACGCCACGGCCTGCGCGGGCTTTCTTGTGTTTGTGTTTGTTATGTTCCTTCCCACCGATATAGGTCTCATCGATCTCAACAATGCCAGAAAGTAAATTATCTGTATTATCGTTACAGGTTTCACGAATGCGGGCCTGCATAAACCAGGCGGTCTTTTGGGTTACTCCGATTTGTTTAGATAACTGCAAGCTAGATATGCCCTTGCGCGAGGTGACAGTTAAGTAAATAGCATATAGCCATTTATGTAGTGGAACATGAGAACGTTCAAAGATAGTGCCGGTTCTCACCGTAAACTCACTCTTGCAGTCCCGGCATAAGTAATATCCTGTCCGCTTTCCTTTGCGCGGGGTAATACGCTTAAATTCCCCACAATGAGGACAGGATATGTAATCTCCCCAGCGTTGTCCCTCAAAATACAATCTAGCGGCTTCAGCATCCGGAAACTGGCGAAATAACTCAAATGTGGATATGGTATTGTCTTTCATTGATGACCCTCCGTTTTATTGCATTTTTATGTTAGATTATATGGGTTATCTATTGGAGTCAAGTATATAATTCCCAAAAATTACTACCGTGCTCGCAAATAAACACCATCTTGCACTGGAGATATCCTGTATTCTCATTGTGTTCCTTTTTGTGTTGTCGCGTTACATTGCCGCATTAATAAATGGTTTTACCACTTTCTATTAATTGGCTGTCGACTCTGCCTGATTATTTTCAGTATGAAGTTGTACGTAAACAACTTGTCGTGGCTCACCTGTCTGCGTGCAGTCTTCATCAATTTGGTTTGCCAAGGCATCACCATAGTTATCTCGAACATAGGACAGAACATTCGCACGACTGAAGGTTTGTGCGCCTTTTGATTCAGCGTAATAGACACGACCTGCTTCCAGGTTAACGCCGCCTTGTTCTTTGACTAATGGCTTGAGTTGTTCTTTTAATGTTTTTTCTGTATCCAGAAGTTCGCGTATCTTTTGTTTTACACTGATGAGTTCTTCTGCTAGTGTTGTGATTTCTTCCATGATGTTTCCCTGTTGGTTTTTTTATTATTGCCCAACCTTTTCACCAATATATCTGAGTAGTGGGGCAAGATGAGTAAACATTATTGAAACTGCTTCTTCCTTATTTTCTATCTTTGATAAAAATTCCAAATCATCACTGAGTTGCCCCATATCTAAATCGTTTGGCTTCTCAACGTCATAAAGTAATTCAGTTGGTATGCCCCAGTAAAAATCTTTATCTAAACTTACTTCTTCTATTTTTAGATCATCACGAATATGATCAAAAATTAAGTTCGTAATAACACGTAATTTTTCAATTTCCATCAACTTTGCCCGTTATCTCTTTCGCATTTTTCGAGTAACCTTTTAAAGTTTTCAATTTGATTTTGTAAATTTCTAATTCGACCATCAATTATCTGTTGATGACGACTAATAGGACTATTTTCTAAAAAGCCTCGCATTGCGGGGCTTTTAAATTAATACGAACCAAAGTCAGTAAAAAAAGTGTAGGTAGTTGCACAAAGCATCACAATAGAAACAAAGCATAATCCAGCAAATTCACGCTTCTTTAGTTTTTTATTCCCATATTTATATAGGAAGGATAACGCAAAATATGTTCCTACAATACAAGCAATAGAAATAAAAATTGTAAAAGCTAGTGAATCAAAAAACATCTTTAGTGCAACCTTCCACTATTCACAACCATCTTCATCACACTTCAAATGAAAGTTAGTGCAAGAAACAAATGCAATGCCAGCACCAATACTCTTACCAAGACCCAATGTTCCACTACTACCAGTTATTGTCATAGAAATAGGACCACCAACAATAAGAACGCCGCTAGAAAAACCATTTAGACTATTAGAGTTTGTGACTCCATCAACTCTTCCTTTTATAACACCTCCAAAACCAGTAGACGCAATCAACCCACCGCCAAAATACATACCAGTTGCCTCGCACGTCTTTCCATTTGATTCACAAGTGTAAACAATATCGTCAAGCGTTATTCCGCCACCGAAAAATGCTGATACTGAAGGAAACGATTTTGCAGACCATACCCCTCCAGGACATTCAAATAGTCCTAATGGATCTATACTTAATACTGGATTATTCGAAACATAACTATACGTATTAAACCCACCACTCAACCCTATCGGGTCACTGGTGATGTATCTGCCTATGCTTGGGTCATAAGTTCGAAAATAGTTATAATGCAGATTCGTCTCTGCATCATAGTACTGGCCGGGGAAACGCAGGTTATTCGTAATCGTTTCTCTCGTCATTGTCGCCTTACCAAACGGATTATAGTCCGCCTGCCAGCTTATGTTCTGACTTTGGTCTGTCATCTGTTGCGGCGTACCAAGATGGTCGTTGTGATAATAATTAATACTACCATTCGTGATGAGTGCCAACGGTTGTCCATCAAGGTAAATATACTCAACCTGCGTTGCGCCTGTTATATCCGTCTCTGCAATAAGTTGGCCAGCCAAATCATAATGATAATAGATAATGTCGTTGCTATCTTTCTTAACCCGTTCACCACGTCCGTTGTAAGTATAGGTCGCCAAAGTACTGCCGCCGATGCCGCTGGTTTTTAATCGATTATTATCACCATAGCTAAACGTGTTGGTCGTGTTGCTAGTCGTATTGCCATTGGCATCGTAGCTGTAAGTGCGCGTGTTAGCACCTTGCGTTTGCTCTAAACGATGCGTGTTACTAGCGTAAGTATAGGTCTTTGTGTGTGTCTGTATCGTCTTGCTTAAACGATTGCCTAGCGCGTCGTAAGCGTAATCAATATCACCATAATGACTGCTCGCATCGGTCAGTCGGTTGAGCGCATCATAGCCCAGGCTTTGCGTGCGGGTCGTATCCAGCGCATTGTTTATCGCGGTGATGTTGTTGGCAGCATCCAAGGTGTAGGACAGGTCTTGCTGTGTGTTCCCGTTGACAGTCATCAGTTGCGTTAGGCGATAATCCAAATCATAAGTCTTGCTTTGTACCAGATTATTACCATAAATCATAGCACGCATAGGACCGAATGGCTGGTAGCTTATGCTACTGCTGATTGTTGTAGCCTGGGTGGTGACTTGGGTCATGCCTTGGGTCATGCCTGCTGTTGTCGTCACTGTCTCAATTTGGCCGATGTCATTGTGTATGTAGTCAACAGTGCGGCCACTCGGATAGGTCATCTGGATTAACTGGTCAGCACCGTTATAGGCGTAACTTGTGGTATGGGCGATGTTGTCTATCGTTATGGTCTGGCTGGTGCGGTTGCCTCTGGCATCGTAAGTATAGGTAGTAGTACCACTCTCATCTGTCATCTGACATAAACGCCCTACGCCATGGGTGCAGGTGTCGTAGTCGTAGCTGACATCCTGGGTGTTATCCGTGTAATCAATCAGGGTCAAGCGATTGAGTGCATCGTAGCGGTAGAAGGTGGTGATACCCCGTGCATCGGTTTGGCGGATACGGTTGCCCGCTGCGTCATAAGCAAAGGTGGTCGTGCCAGTAGCAGGGCTATGTAGGCTGATGCGCTCATCTACGGCGTTGTAGGTATAGCGCGTGGTAAGATCTGCTGCATCGGTGACGCTGATTAAGTTATCGCGGGCATCGTAACGGTATGTGGTCATGCCGTTATCCGCATCGGTGCTTGTAGTTAAGCGATTGAGCGCGTCAAAGGCGTGGATGGTTTGTTGGTTTAACGCAGTCGGGTCAACTGTGATATGGGTTTGGTTACCGTTCGCATCATAGCCAAAACGGGTTGTTTGTCCTGCACCACCGATGACCTCGATTAAGCGGTTGAGGCTGTTGTAAGTACGATTCATGGTGCGGGTCAATGTGCCAGACGGGTCTTTGATGTCTTCTTGTATACGATTGCCTAAGGCATCTAGCGTATATTCAATCCGATTACCGATGTTGTCTGCTACCGCCGTCAAGCGTTGGGCCGCATCGTATTCGTATATGAGCCAGGCACCTGTGGGCAGGGTGGTCTTGATGATGTTGCCTACGCCATAGTGGCTGATTGCGGGTAGGAGTTGCTGATGTTTGTCAGGATTGGATGTTGTTTGCATCATGTCATTGGGGCTTAATGATGGGTTAAGTTTTTAGTGTCGGTGTCGGGTTAAGCAATAAACAAGACCTGAGCCTTAAATTTTTACCCGGAGCTGTGCTTAGAATTTTATCTCCAAAGCAAAATTCACCCACTTTAATAGTTGGTTCTAGGTCAAATAGATATTGCTGTTTCATATAACCACTTTACTTTCTTGACTATAGGTAACCCCTTTAATTTTTAAAGTCTATTTGATGCCTGAAATCTTTTTGGTTAGGTTATTTAACATGTCATTTGCCATTTTATCTATTTCGGATAAATTCACTTCTCTAGAATATATTTCCCGATATTTTTTTGCTTCGTATAATGCTTTTACAACGGAATCATTTGTCCTTTCTGTAAATTCGTCATTATAATCTAGACTAATAAGCTTATTATTTAATTCAGATTCAAGCAATTCAATAGATATATCTGTTTTTCCTTTCCTCAAATGATTTAGTACTTGAATATACTTTTGAGTGTCTACTGCTTGAATTAGCATTGAACCATCAGCGAAAAAACCAGATGTAAACCAAATTGATAAATAACAAACAACAAAACCACTTATAACAATACCAAACAAAAAACTAGAAATAGATATGAATATCAATTTATTTTTTATATTAGTTATGCCGTCCATTATTTTTTACACTCCTCTTATTGAGTTATTGAAAAAGCTACACTATTAAATATTCCATTTCCCTCCATTAGTCTTTTTTCTTTTTCTTAGCTCCTATTATGCATTTTAGGTAACTTAACTCGCACTTAGTCAATTCCGTAGCTTCCCCATCAGATTTTATCTGACAACTCTTCTTATCAATATCACAACAATAAATTGGAGCAAATTTACATGCTGTCTTTACACAAGCATCACATACTTCTTCTAATGGAAAAGAAAAATCTTTACATATATCAAATCTATCCAAACCATAAAGGTCAAAGAAAGAAAGTGGATTTTGATCAACATAACCGTATAAGTGATTTAGCCTGTTATCAGTATCAGAACTTCCTATTGGTAATCCTAGCTCGATAACCACTTGTAATTGCGGACCAGAATAATCCTCAAGGATGCCTATCGGGTCACTCGTGATATACCTACCCAGTGCTGGATCATAATACCTGAAGTAGTTGTAATGCAGATTGGTCTCTGCATCATAATACTGTCCCGGGAAGCGCAGGTTATTCGTAATCGTTTCTCTCGTCATTGTCGCCTTACCAAACGGATTATAGTCCGCCTGCCAGCTTATGTTTTGACTTTGGTCTGTCATCTGTTGCGGCGTACCAAGATGGTCGTTGTGATAGTAATGAATACTACCATTCGTGATGAGTGCCAACGGTTGTCCATCAAGGTAAATATACTCAACCTGCGTTGCGCCTGTTATATCCGTCTCTGCAATAAGTTGGCCAGCCAAATCATAATGATAATAGATAATGTCGTTGCTATCTTTCTTAACCCGTTCACCACGTCCGTTGTAAGTATAGGTCGCCAAAGTACTGCCGCCGATGCCGCTGGTTTTTAATCGATTATTATCACCATAGCTAAACGTGTTGGTCGTGTTGCTAGTCGTATTGCCATTGGCATCGTAGCTGTAAGTGCGCGTGTTAGCACCTTGCGTTTGCTCTAAACGATGCGTGTTACTAGCGTAAGTATAGGTCTTTGTGTGTGTCTGTATCGTCTTGCTTAAACGATTGCCTAGCGCGTCGTAAGCGTAATCAATATCACCATAATGACTGCTCGCATCGGTCAGTCGGTTGAGCGCATCATAGCCCAGGCTTTGCGTGCGGGTCGTATCCAGCGCATTGTTTATCGCGGTGATGTTGTTGGCAGCATCCAAGGTGTAGGACAGGTCTTGCTGTGTGTTCCCGTTGACAGTCATCAGTTGCGTTAGGCGATAATCCAAATCATAAGTCTTGCTTTGTACCAGATTATTACCATAAATCATAGCACGCATAGGACCGAATGGCTGGTAGCTTATGCTACTGCTGATTGTTGTAGCCTGGGTGGTGACTTGGGTCATGCCTTGGGTCATGCCTGCTGTTGTCGTCACTGTCTCAATTTGGCCGATGTCATTGTGTATGTAGTCAACAGTGCGGCCACTCGGATAGGTCATCTGGATTAACTGGTCAGCACCGTTATAGGCGTAACTTGTGGTATGGGCGATGTTGTCTATCGTTATGGTCTGGCTGGTGCGGTTGCCTCTGGCATCGTAAGTATAGGTAGTAGTACCACTCTCATCTGTCATCTGACATAAACGCCCTACGCCATGGGTGCAGGTGTCGTAGTCGTAGCTGACATCCTGGGTGTTATCCGTGTAATCAATCAGGGTCAAGCGATTGAGTGCATCGTAGCGGTAGAAGGTGGTGATACCCCGTGCATCGGTTTGGCGGATACGGTTGCCCGCTGCGTCATAAGCAAAGGTGGTCGTGCCAGTAGCAGGGCTATGTAGGCTGATGCGCTCATCTACGGCGTTGTAGGTATAGCGCGTGGTAAGATCTGCTGCATCGGTGACGCTGATTAAGTTATCGCGGGCATCGTAACGGTATGTGGTCATGCCGTTATCCGCATCGGTGCTTGTAGTTAAGCGATTGAGCGCGTCAAAGGCGTGGATGGTTTGTTGGTTTAACGCAGTCGGGTCAACTGTGATATGGGTTTGGTTACCGTTCGCATCATAGCCAAAACGGGTTGTTTGTCCTGCACCACCGATGACCTCGATTAAGCGGTTGAGGCTGTTGTAAGTACGATTCATGGTGCGGGTCAATGTGCCAGACGGGTCTTTGATGTCTTCTTGTATACGATTGCCTAAGGCATCTAGCGTATATTCAATCCGATTACCGATGTTGTCTGCTACCGCCGTCAAGCGTTGGGCCGCATCGTATTCGTATATGAGCCAGGCACCTGTGGGCAGGGTGGTCTTGATGATGTTGCCTACGCCATCGTAGGCAAAGGTGGTGGTCGCATCATCCACGGTACGGCTTAATAAACGTCGGCGGGCATCGTAGCTTAAGGTGGTCGTGATGTTATTCGCATCAACAATCGTCAAGGGTTGACCGTGGGCATTATGCGCCGTGATGCGGGTGGCGTGACCCAAGGCATTGGTGGTCTTGATGAGGTTGCCCTGCTCATCGTAGTCGTACAGAGTGATGTCATCCACATCAGTACGTGGGCCATCAATGCTGGCGATTAAATCCAGCGCGTTATAAGTAAAGCTAGACGTACGCTGCGCCAGGCCTTCTGCATTATCCAAGATACCATTACCGTTGGCATCCAGGTCACTATTGTCTCCAATACCATCACCATCGGTATCGCTTGTTTCAGTCGCATCTAATGGAAACGCATCCGCTACATCCGCGACACCGTCATTATCATCATCAGGGTCGATATCATCCGAGATGATAACATAAATTATCTTTCGCAAATATGAATAGGCGGTTTCCCTTTATCTGGTTAAATAAAAAGTGACATAACCATTTATTTGACCAGGAGAAGAGTCGCTATGAGCGATGATACAAGCAAGCACTTGAACAACGTAGTCCCTATTGATGAACAGGCACTGCAGGGCCATCTAAACAAAGTGGTACTGAATACTGTGGAAGACGCCCGCAAGCAGATTCTGGACGCTGAGGTTGATGCGCTGGTGGGTGCTGATCGATATGCACGCACTGAGACGCGCAAAGACGACCGGTCTGGTAGTTACACCAGGAAGTGCCACACAAGGGCCGGAGAGCTTGAGTTAAAGATGCAGAAGTTGCGCAAGCAGACCTTTGAGATGGCCATCATAGAGCACTACCGGCACCGTGTAGCGTCTGTCCAAGAGGCACTGCTCGAGATGTATCTGGCTGGCGTATCGGTCTGACGGGTGGAGGATGTCACCGTAGCATTGTGGGGTACCCGTGTTAGCTTAGGGACTATTTCAAAGCTCAACCAGCGTATCTATGGGCAGATTGAAGAGTGGCATAATCGCCCCATAGAGGGTGATTTCCCTTATGTATACCTGGACGGTGTTGTGCTCAAACGCAGTTGGGGCGGTGCAGTGAAGAACGTTTCTGTTCTAGTCGCCATAGGTGTTGGGGACGATGGCTACCGCCGCATTCCAGGGATTGTTGAAGGTACTAAGGAGGATAAGGCGGGATGGTCAGGATCCCTGCGTCATTTGCAGGCACGCGGTCTCAAGGGCATCAGGTTGGTGCTCAGTGATGCTTGTCTTGGGCGCAAGGAGTCTATCGGTGACTTCTACCCTGATGCTGGCTGGCAGCCTTGTACCTCGAACCCGGGTCAAAGAAGTCTCTCGCATGTTGCAGGCTATCCATGCATCTGAATATCTGGAATCAGCCAGGCATAAGGTCACGGAGGTCGAGAAGAAACTCAGGGACATGAAGTTATCGAGTGTAGCGGATTGGCTGGGTAGTGCATGGCAGAGACCCTGACGTATTATCGGTTCCCGGCAGAGCACTGGATTCGCATTCGGACTAACAATCCTTTGGAGAGGATCATTCGAGAAATCAGGCGGCGAACACGAGTAGTGGGTGCATTTCCGGATGGCAACTCGGCGTTGATGCTTTGTGCGGCAAGGCTTAGACACATCGCGGGGAGCTAGTGGGGAACGCGGAAATATCTGAACATGGATTTGCTCCGAGAGATGGATAAAGAAAAGGACTTTCAGATCGCGTAACAACTAGATTTAAGGGAAAGCCAAATCAGAAAGTGCGAAAGATTATTGACACTACCACGACAAGGCAACCGCATGATCAAATTGTCAGACACTACTTTTGACAATAGCTCCATCAAGTTCAGTTTTATGGATGGCAAGTACCGCTGGGTGGATAATGTGTTTGTGGAGCGGTTATGGCGTAGCGTGAAATACGAAGCAGTCTATCTCAAAGCGTACGACACGGTAGCCCAAGCCCGGCAATCATTACAACGTTACTTTGTGTTTTACAATGAGCGTCGACGACACCAATCACTGAACAAGCAGACATCAGGTTCGGTATACTGCCAGTACGCAGACAAAGATGCCTGCATAATCGGAAAGGGGTTATAATCGTTGTCCAGATTTTTGGGGAGCACTTCTAAGAGACCAAAGAAAATAATATTTCTTGATGAACTACCAAGAAATACAATGGGTAAAGTTCAGAAAAATAAATTGAATGAAGAATTTTCTGATTTATTGAAAAAGAGTTGAGCCACTTTAAAAATATTAGTTTCTTATTTACTGCTACCTACGCCCGTGACCAATCCAATAACGGGGCAGTGGTGAGAGATAGGAACACTGGGTAAGCCAGATTGCGCCGATGCCGTATCAGCGCAATCGTTCTGGACAGTCGTTATGGATGAATGATCAGCGGCGACCGCGACCTGGTTTAGGCACCTCAAAGTTCACCTTTATCGCTTTACCGTTAAAGTTTTTTCCATTTAATCCAGCAATCGCTGCCCGGGCCTCATGGCCTTCCATTTCTATGAATCCAAAGCCTTTACACTGACCTGAAAAAACATCGGTTATGAGCTTCAGTGAACGCACCTTACCAAATTCTGTAAACAGCGTTTCGAGATCTTTTTCGTTAGTAGTAGGGGCTAGATTGCCAACGAATAATTTTTTCAATGATTTTCCCTCTCGAAATAAATTGTTATTGCAATAAAAGCTGGAAAAAAGAAACCCGCCGAAACGGGCTTCTTGGTGCTGATTTATCCAACAAAGTTAAACTCAGGTGGAAACATTAACTGCTTGGAGGCCTTTGGGGCTGTCCTCAACATCATAGGTTACCTTTTGACCTTCGTTCAAGGTTTTGAAGCCTGTACCTTGAATGGCATTGAAATGTACGAATACATCTGCACCGCCGTCATCTTGCGTAATAAAACCAAAACCTTTTGATTCGTTAAACCATTTTACTGTTCCTGTAGCCATAATCTATCTTACCTAAATTAATTAAACAAATTTTGTGTTTTGTACAGTTAATGAAACGGTGATCAGGAAAGTATCTGGATGAACATAACCAAAATAGCCAATAACACTATCTGTAACTGACGCTACTATAGGGTAATCTCATGCGTATTGCCAGAATTATTAATAGTTTTAGCTTAGTCGATGCTATGTTTATCAAAAAACCAGTCATTTAAGCGAAAAGATAGAAAAAAGTACGGCTATATACCGCATTTTAAGGCGGTATTTATTGTTGCAACGCAAGCAATATCCCACGTTCCTAGAATGCGCATAGTCGCTTTCATCTGGTCCAATCCAATGACCCGTATTTCCCAAAGGTTACGCTTATTGATGAAAAACTCGGTAGTGTCAATAATCTTTCGCACTTTCTGATTTGGCTTTCCCCTAAATCTGGTCGTGACCCAACCTGAAACGCTTTCTCCTTATCCATCTCTCTGAGCAAATCCATGTTCAGATATTTCCGCGTTCCCCACTTGGAAGCCTCTAAAAACCGTACATTTTGTGGTACGATCTGATTCACTTGATGTGGGAGGATTTTGTTTATGCACGCACCTGGATTGTTTGATTTGACGGATCATTTGGCGCGGCTTTCGGCGATGGGAGATCCGCTTGAGGTTTTGGAGCGGCACGTTGATTTCGAAGTGTTTCGCCCAGTTCTTGTTGAAGCGCTTGGCTATGGGGAACGTCCCGAAGGTGGTCGTCCGCCCTATGATGCCGTTGTGATGTTCAAGGTGCTGGTCTTGGCATTGATGCACAATCTGAGCGATGAGCGGATGGAGTTTCTCATTCGTGACCGTTTCAGTTGGTTGCGGTTCCTGGGATTTCAAATCGGGGAGCCGACACCTGATCAGAAGACGATCTGGCTTTTCAGAGAGAAGCTGACCCAGGCGGGTGTCTTCAAGGCCCTGTTTGCCGCGTTTGAAGCTCAGCTCTGCGCGCGGGGATACAAACCCACCGGCGGTCAGATTGTGGATGCCACGTTGGTCTTTGCCCCGCGCCAGCGGATGACGAAAGAAGAGAAAGCGCGCGCCAAGGCAGGTGAGGCCGCATCTGACATCTGGCCCGATGATCTGTCCAAGGCAGCGCAGAAAGACACCGATGCGCGTTGGACGGTCAAGTATTCAAAGGCCAAGACGACCAAGGAGGGTGAGGAGGATACTGGCCTTGTCGATATTTCGGTTCCGCACTTTGGGTACAAGAACCACGTGTCCATTGACCGCAAATGGCGCTTCATCCGGGGTGAGACTGGCACGAATGCGGCTCGCTACGCCGGGCATGAACGCTCCTCGGTTCTGGACGAGACAAACAGCTCGAAGGCGGTTTGGGCCGATACCAGGTACCGCTCGGCCAGGAATGAGGCTTGGCTGAAGGCGCAAGGGTACCGCTCACATATCCATCGCAAGAAGCCACGCGGCAAACCCATGGCCAAACACATTCGTCGGGGCAACGCGACACGCTCCGCCATCCGCGCCTGTGTTCGGCTACGAGAAAGGGCCCCATGGCTCTGACCATCCGCTCAATCGGCCAAACCCGTGCGAAGGCCCGCATGACCATGGCCAACCTGAGCTACAACTTCCGCCGTCTGATTTTCCACGAGCGACGACAGGCCACAGCCTGACTCCGCCCAAATTCCGGAAATACTCGCCCTGGCAGACCCAAACAGCACAACACAGCCTCAAATACCACCGATCTTGACCTCCATACCTGCTATGCGGGTGACAACGACTGGTGCTCGCGTCAAAACCCATCCAGAATCAGCGTTGTTCAAGGTCTCCATGTTCAGATATGTCCGCGTTCCCCACTAGCTCCCCGCGATGTGTCTAAGCCTTGCCGCACAAAGCATCAACGCCGAGTTGCCATCCGGGAATGCACACACTACTCGTGTTCGCCGCCTGATTTCTCGGATGATCCGCTCCAAAGGATTGTTAGTCCGAATGCGAATCCAGTGCTCTGCCAGAAACCGATAATACGTCAGGGTCTCTTCCATGCACTACCCAGCCAATCCGCTACACTCGATAACTTCATGTCCCTGAGTTTCTTCTCGACCTCCGTGGCCTTATGCCTGGCTGATTCCAGATATTCAGATGCATGGATAGCCTGCAACATGCGAGAGACTTCTTTGACACGACCACGAGGCATATGATTGAAGACGTTGCGGTAGAAGTGCACAATACAACGCTACCACTTAGCTTCAGGGTAGAAGTCACCGATCGACTCCTTGCGCCCAAGACAGGCATCACTGAGCACCAACCTGATGCCCTTGAGACCGCGTGCCTGCAAATGACGCAGGCATCCTGACCATCCCACCTTATCCTCCTTAGTCCCTTCAACAATCCCTACCGCCCCAACTGCGTTTGAGCACAACACCGTCCAGGTATACATAAGGGAAATCACCCTCTATGGGGCGATTACGCCACTCTTCAATCTGCCGATAGATGCGCTGGTTGAGCTTTGAAATAGTCCCTGAGCTAACACGGGTAACCCAGAGGGCTACGGTGACATCCTCCACCAGACGGACCGATACGCCAGCCAGATACATCTCAATCAGTGCCTCTTCGACAGACGCTACACGGTGCCGGTAGTGCTCTATGATGGCCATCTCAAAGGTCTGCTTGCGCAACTTCTGCATCTTTAACTCAAGCTCTCCGGCCCTTGTGTGGCACTTCCTGGTGTAACTACCAGACCGGTCGTCTTTGCGCGTCTCAGTGCGTGCATATCGATCAGCACCCACCAGCGCATCAACCTCAGCGTCCAGAATCTGCTTGCGGGCGTCTTCCACAGTATTCAGTACCACTTTGTTTAGATGGCCCTGCAGTGCCTGTTCATCAATAGGGACTACGTTGTTCAAGTGCTTGCTTGTATCATCGCTCATAGCGACTCTTCTCCTGGTCAAATAAATGGTTATGTCACTTTTTATTTAACCAGATAAAGGGAAACCGCCTATTCATATTTGCGAAAGATAATTTATGTTATCGACCTTTGCGCTAAAGCGATACTTGTCCAACCCGAACACGTTCGACCCAGCCCAACCAAGCACCACCCGGCCCCGCCCGACTCAGCCTGGCCATGCTCAGCCCGGCAACATCCAGCCCTGGCCCGACGACACCCAGTGCGACACGACCCGTCTCGACCCCGACATGACCCGACATGACCCGACATGACCCACACCTAGCCGTGACCAGCAACACCAGGCCCGACACCAGCTCAACCCGGGTCGCCGAGTAAATGATCGGTTTTATTTCTGATATACTGACAGTATCAATAGGTACTTTTTGGATTAGCTTATGATCGATTTAACGCAAACTGATTATGCTTATGTAGCCCGCTGGCCAAGAGTTAAAGCGGCTGCGCTGGATTTTGTGATCATTATACTATTCTCTCTTGTCGTACTGTGCGTGATTGTGTATCAGAATCCGCCGGCTTTTCTGCTACTGCTGTCTGGCGAGTTCGACCCTAGTAATCAACACGAAGCAGAAATGCTGATCCTCATGATCTCCTTGGGTGTGTGGGCTGTATTGGGGCTTGGTTTTAGTCTGGGGTATGACATTCTGTCGATTTATTTTAACCAGGCCACCTTGGGGCAGATAATGATCAAGGCCAAGGTTATCGATGCCAACACTGGCGGGCGGCCTACGTTGCGCCAGTGCCTGATACGGACCTTTGCCAAAACGCTGGCTCAAGTTGACAGGTCGAATCGCGCGTTTGCGGGCTTGAATGAAAAATACCAGACCTACCAGGATATGATGGCCGATGTTTTAGTTGTCAGCTACAAGTGCGCGCACAAATAAGCCGGGCGGGCTTGATTGTTTGGGTAGCAACATTGCGCTATGGCGGCGGGTTGGTCATCGGGAGGTTATAAGGAGAGTGGCGTGCCAGCAGATTTGATGAAGGCACAGGCCTTACTTAATGCAAACAATACTTAAATATATAAAATGATGAAGAGTCTGTCAGCCAGTGCTATCTCGTCTGGTTTTTGCTCATTGCAGACAATACTTTTAGTACCCGGCAATCATCCTAATCTGCTAATATCTACTATCGAAGATAGACGAGTGCCGTTTCTAGGTATTGTGGGCTATCAGCCTGTGGCGAGGAAGGGGCACGCTTCAGGACGCGGGGCTTTTGTTGTGCCGTGCTTAAAAACAGGAAAATCAGGAGAATCGAAATGAAACAACTTGCGACAATATGCACACTGGCCTTTGGCCTGATATCCGGGCCAGCGTTGGCGAACTGTGCGGACTGGAATACCCAAGTCTATTTTACACGGGGAGCCACTGCCCAAGATGTGCGCCAGTGCCTGGACGCGGGCGCGGACCTAAACGCACGAGACGAGCATGGTTATACCCCGTTGCACTGGGCGACGACGGGGCTTAGTGACAACCCCAGGGTTATCACCGTCCTTTTGGACGCGGGTGCAGACGTGAATGCACGGAGTGAGGGTAGTACGACCCCGCTACACTTGGCGGCGTGGAACGGGATGCCTGGCGTTATCGCCGTCCTTTTGGGCGCAGGTGCAGACCCATACGCACGAGACGAGCATGGCTGGACCCCACTACACGGGGCATCAACCAGCGAGTCGCCTGAGGTTATCGCCGCCCTTTTGAGCGCAGGTTCAGCCCCATACGCACAGAACAAGAATGGCCGAACTCCACTACACGAGGCAGCGTGGCGAAGCAAGACACCTGGGGTTATCACTGTCCTTTTGGAGGTGGGTGCAGAAGTGAACGCACGGGACAAAGATGGCCAAACCCCATTGCACTTAGCAGCGGAGAACAGCAGGACACCTGGGGTTATCACCGTCCTTTTGGACGCGGGTGCAGACGTGAATGCACGGGACAAGGATGGCCGAACCCCCTTTGACCTGATCCCCGAACGGTCTTCGTTCGACAAGTTCCCTGGGCGGTCTTCGTTGCGAGACACCGATGTCTACCAACGGCTGAAAGGCACACAGTCCGACTAATGTGGAGGGCACTTGAATTGATCATCGCGGCGGGCGGCGCTCCCGCGAAGCCGGTTCGCCGTTAAAACAGCGCACATCTTTTAAGAGAAACCCCGTTATTTTCATCGGCCGCCGATCAGCTTACCTAAAACGCCAAGGACTGAACCTTCACCCTGTTGAGAACTACTCAGCTTTGGGGCACTTGATAGGATAGCACTCGGTCGGCAAGTCTGGAAAATGGCAGGCTCTGTAGCCAGACATCCCCATGTCCTTGTAGCGTAGCAAGGAATAATCCCTCCCCGCCGAAAAACATTGATTTGAGGTTGCCCGCCCGTTCTATGTTGTAGTGAATACCTTTAGTAAACGCGACAAGACAGCCAGTATCAACCTTTAGCGTTTCACCTTGCATTTTTCTTTTTATCACGGTGCCGCCAGCATGAACGAAAGCCATACCGTCCCCATTGAGCTTTTGCAAGATAAATCCTTCACCACCGAAAAAACCGGCAGCGAGTTTCTTGGTAAATGCAATACTGATTTTCGTCCCCAGCGCCGCGGCAAGAAATGCGTCCTTCTGACATAACAGTTCCCCCTCCAGGCTTGCAAGATCCATCGGCATGATCTTGCCGGGATAAGGTGATGAAAACGCTACTTTTTTCTTCCCCTGTCCATTATTAGTAAAATGCGTGAGAAAAATTGACTCTCCAGTCAGTACCCGTTTTCCGACATTCAACAGCTTGTCCATGACACCTTTGTCAGGAGACGAGCCGTCACCCATTATTGCTTCAAACCCAATGCCATCCTCCATGTAATTCATCGCTCCGGCCTCAGCGATCACTGTTTCCATCGGATCAAGCTCAATCTCGACGATCTGCATATCGTCACCCATGATGGTGTAATCTATCTCGTGGCTTCTCATAATTATCTCCTTAGTTTTTGTCCTATCGTTTCCAGTTTCAGATTTTACATAATTTATTGCCAGGCTACTTTTTTTGTATTCTCCTCATTCGACAAAGGGCAACACCGCTACAAAGAGTATAAAACGTTATACTGATTTTGGTTTTTAATTGCGCTCTTGATGTTGTGCGATATGCTGTAATTAGCTATGCTTTTGACTATGCGTTTAATCATTGGTTTGTTGATAGTGATCTTTGCCGTCTCGCCTGGTGCTGAGACGGTGTATAAAACTGTGGATAAAGAAGGCCGTATCATCTTCACAGACCGACCTTCCGAAGATTCAGAAACAATAAAACTTGATGAATTGCAGACCATCAAAAACCCTAACCCGATACAATATACACCAAGGCCAAAGCCACCTGCAGACAAAGGGCCGCCCTATAAAACATTCATGGTTGCGGAACCCGCAGATGGGGCGGGGATCAGGCGTAATGACGGTAGTGTCCGCATTTCAGTAATACTTGAACCAGGACTGCGCTCGGGTCATAAAATTATCATTACGCTTGACGGCAAGGAAGTCTCGTCTGGTACAGCCAGCAGTGTTTCGCTCCAGAATATTGATCGTGGAACGCATAATATTAGCGCCCGCGTTATTGATGGCAATGCCGAAGAAATAATCTCAACAACAAGCCGTTTCTCGTTATTGCGTGCGTCATCATAAAATATCTATAACGGCACTGTCTTGCATAACTGGTAGATGAATAACGTACTAAAAAACTGGCTGGATGTTGCTACTAACGGGTTTTAAAGATCATGATGCTTGTAGCCAGGCGGCGACCTGTTTAGCATAATAAGTCAGGATGCCATCTGCGCCTGCGCGCTTACAAGACAAAAGTGATTCCATAACGGTGCTTTTTTCATCCAGCCAACCATTATCTGCCGCGGCTTTCAACATGGCATATTCGCCGCTCACATGATACACAAAAGTGGGGCGGCCGAACGTTGTCTTGATTCGATAAACAATGTCCAGATAAGGTAATCCTGGTTTAATCAGGATCATGTCGGCACCTTCGTCTAAGTCCAGCTCGACTTCGGTGATGGCTTCATTGGTATTGGCTGGATCCATTTGATAAGTATACTTATCGCCAGTGCCCAGGCTGGCGGCCGAGCCTACCGCATTACGAAAGGGCGCATAAAAGCTGGAGGCATATTTTGCCGAGTAGGCCAGTATTTTCGTATTGCTGTAGTGCTCTGCTTCTAATGCAGATCGTATGCGCCCGATGCGCCCGTCCATCATGTCTGATGGTGCAATAACATCCGCACCCGCCGCCGCATGTGATAAGGCTTGTTGCACCAGCACGGCGACCGTCTCATCGTTCAATACATAACCATGGTCATCGGTTAATCCATCTTGTCCGGAAATAGTATACGGGTCAAGGGCAACATCGGTGATGACTCCAAGATGGGGATAATGTTGTTTTAATGCCCGCACCGCGACTTGAATCAATCCCTCCGGATTCCATGATTCAGATGCCGTGCTGGTTTTTTTATCATTTGATATGACCGGGAACAGTGCAATCGCCGGGATCTTGAGATCGACAAGTGTCCTGGCTTCTTCCAGCAACAGATCCACGCTGAGACGCTCTATGCCGGGCATCGAATCGATGCGCATACGTTTATTTTCACCAGCAATGATAAACATCGGGTAAATGAGATCATCAATCGACAGCATCGACTCGCGCATAAGACGACGCGAGAAGTCATCACGGCGCATGCGGCGGGGGCGTGATGCTGGAAATGTTGCCTTTTTTGAGTTTTCAGTCATTATTATTTGCATTAACAATCAGGCTTAAGGCCTCGGTAAGTGTAACGTAGCAATAATACATTATCTTCTATGGATGGAGTGACTCAATTTCAGCACTGGTTACTTGAAAATGAAGCGATACTGAGATCGTCTGCTTTCGTAATCCTGATCTTGATATTTGTAGCGCTGGAAAAACGCAAACCGGCGCGGTTGCCTGATAAAACTCACCGCTATCGGCGCTTAAACAATTTTTTATTGCTGGGGCTGAATATTATGACTGTTCGTCTATTGTTGCCGTTAGCCCTATTTGATGTCGCACTTTTTGCCGCGGAAAATAAAATCGGTTTTTTTAATATCTTGCCTATACCGTTATATTTGAATGTAATTTTGACATTCATTATTTTTGATCTGATGATTTACATACAACATGTCATCACCCATAAGGTTGGTTTTCTCTGGCGGATCCATCGCGTACACCACGCCGATATTGAGGTTGATGTCACAACAGGTATTCGTTTTCATCCGTTTGAAATAGTACTTTCTCTGCTCTATAAAATGAGCCTGGTGGTGGTGATGGGGCCGGTTGCGTTTGCGATTGTTCTCTACGAGATCATGCTCAATGGGGCGGCATTGTTTACCCATAGTAATATTGTACTGCATAAAAAAATTGAGCGTGGGCTGAGACGTTTTTTTGTAACACCCGCGATGCATCGTATACATCATTCTGCAATCAAACAGGAAACAGATAGTAATTTTGGTAATATACTTTCTCTTTGGGACAAATTATTTAAAACCTATCGTGCTGTACCAGCGATGGGGTATGATAAAATGCGTATCGGGCTGGCAGAATTTAGGCAGCCCGCATCGGATAAAATTGTGGCATTATTGAAAATCCCATTTACAACAGCAGGTAAATTATGACGGCAAAAATAATAGATGGAAAAAAAGTATCTGGCATCGTTCGCGAAGAATGGAAAGTTAGAGCCGATAGATTAAAGAAAAAAGGCATATTGCCGGGACTGGCCGTTATTATTATCGGCGATAACCCGGCCTCAAAGCTCTATGTTAATAATAAAATCAAGGCTTGCCATGAAGTCGGGCTACATTCCGAAGTGCATGATCTACCAAACGATATTTCTGCCGAGGCGTTGCTTGATTTAATTGAAAAATTAAACGAATTAAAAACAATTAATGGCATATTGGTACAGCTACCGTTGCCTGATCATATTGATGACAGCAAGGTATTGGGAACCATCAAAAAAGATAAGGATGTTGATGGTTTCCATCTCTACAACGTTGGCGCATTGATGACGGGAAATGCAGTATTTCCACCTTGTACGCCGTTTGGCGTAATGCGCATGTTAGCCTATTATAACGTGCCCATCGCTGGACAACATGCTGTCATCGTCGGGCGCAGTAATATTGTCGGTAAGCCTATGGCGATAATGCTGTTGCAAGAAGATGCAACCGTGACCGTCTGTACTTCAAAGACCAAGGACCTGGAAAAACATACGGCTAATGCGGATATTTTAGTCGTTGCAACTGGCAGACCAGCCATGATCAAGGCGGCACATGTTAAACCAGGTGCTGTGGTAATAGACGTTGGCATAAACAAACTCGAAAGTGGCAAACTGGTCGGCGATGTTGACTTTGAAGGCGTAAAGGACGTGGCCAGTCTGATCACACCTGTTCCAGGTGGTGTCGGCCCCATGACGATTACTATGTTGGTTGCGAATACGGTTATAGCTGCTGAAAGAGACAGTGGTTATGCCCCAGATGACTAAACCCCCTTTGTTTTTTTAACCCTGAAGGCAGGCCGTTGCATCACCTTGGCTTGCTTTTCAGAGTTATAACCGGATCTGGTGTCTGAATAGGTTGAAGTATGCGGCGTGCCTTGCTGAAATCGGTTTTGTCTAGCAATCGAAAGTAGCAAGAGGAGCACGCCACACATGACAAACAATACTGTGATTGATCTGGGTACACCAGAGGGCATTGATCCACTGACAGAACTAATCAAATCGGGTGCGAGGCAGTTAATCACCGAAGCTGTCCAGGCAGAGCCAGATGCGTTGATGAGGCAGTATGATGATCAAAAAAAGACTGACGGATACCAGCGCGTTGTCCGCAGTGGCCATCATCCAGAACGAGAGATCATCATCGGGGTTGGCAAGGTCAGCGTCGAGGTGCCCAATATCCGTAGCCGTGAAGGTACGCCAGAGAGCTTTCAATCTTTGCTTGTACCGCCCTACATCCGGCGCACAGCGACCCTGGATGCGGCGATTCCCTGGCTTTATTTGAAGGGTGTTTCGAGTGGTCAGATGCAAAGTGCACTGGAAGCGATTGTCGGACTGGAGGCTAAAGGGCTGTCGGCCAATGTCGTGGGTTGTTTGAAACGGCAATGGGAAGCTACATACAAGCAATGGTGTACACGTTCCGTGTCTAATGAATGGGTCTATATCTGGACTGATGGCATCTACAGTGGTCTTCGAGGTGACGATGGTTGATTGTGTTGCCTGGTCATCATCGGCGTGAACAGTCGCGGTCAGAAGCATTTTATGTCGATTGAAGAGGGTGTCAGGGAATCGAAACAGCGCTGGCGAGCAGTGTTGTTGTCGTTGCAACAAAGAGGCTTGGGTCAGCCCCAAAGCTGGCCATTGGCGATGGTGCTTTGGGTTTCTGGGCAGCCCTTGAGGCAGTGTATCCAGAGACTGATGTGCAACGTTGCTGGATGCACAAGACCGGCAATGTGCTGAACTATCTGCCGAAGTCTGTTCAGGAGAAAGCAAAGCAGGGTCTGGATGGCAGAGGGCCGCGTTGACGCAGAGCAGGTGTTCGATGCATTTGAGGAACGTTTCGGCGCAAAGTATCCCAAGGCAGTGGCATGCTTATCGAAAGACCGTGATGCGTTGCTGGCATTTTATGACTTTCCAGCAGAGCACTGGAGCCACATCAGGACAACGAATGTCACCCCGTCGAGCTTTGCGACAATCCGGCATAGAACACGCCAGGCTAAAGGTTGTGTCACGCGGAATACGATGCTGACGATGATCTGCAAGATGGGATTATGCGCCGAAGATTCCTGGCGCAAACTGAGGAGCTTCAGACACCTGGCCAAGGTGATTGGAGGCGTGAAGCTTAAAGATGGAATCGAGGTGAACGAGGACGACAAGGCAGCCGCATGATCAACTTGTCAGACACTACTTTTGACAATAACTCAAGAAAAGTATGCCCCGTGAAAAGTTTACTCGGCAATTTTATTGACCTAGCCACTGAAGCGATCTATTGCTTTTACTAATATTGAAAGGTTAAGTTCGGCCATCTATCATTACCGTATGGACATGATCACGTTTTTAAATAAACATCCGGTGTTAGGGGCCTTTTCATCGGGATGTGGGTTGCCACCTGGCCAGCAACCATCGCAACCTATAGTTGCCACCTGGTGGATTTGGCAAGCTGGACTTGATTTTGAGATGGCATTCATGTTTGGTCTCTGTGTAGGTGGCCTGGTGTTTATAGCCTTCTGGCCTATCCAATTTATTTGGGATATCTGGCACGATTATTAAAACCGCCGCGCTCAACGGCTAGTGAGTGATACGCCAGCTGTTTCTCTAAAACCAAGCCCTTCACTCTCGAGGGTTGCCAATTATTCACAGCCCGTTATACCCTTAAGGAACCTCTGATTAATTAAGGATTTTCAAGCAAGTGGGCATCACTGTGCTCGATAGTAGCGAGCATTGAACGTCTTGCTCATTACTCTCTTTCATTTCTCTTGTCCCGGCCTACTGTTTTCAGCTATCGTCCCTATTCCAGGCGTACTAAGCCACTGATAGCCGTAATAATTGTTTCTTTGATAGCATAAGATTAATCAGGGCACAGTGGGCAAACAGGTGGTTCGCATTCTTGCCTGGCCCTTTGAATCTGACTTTGGTAAATCCATATTGTCGCTACATGATATGAAAGACATGCTCAACCTTGGCACGGACTTTGGATTTGTGCCGGTTTTTAGCCTTGTCCTGTTCGGTCAGTTTGCGGTGACGTGAGCCTTTGACCTGGGTGTAGTCTTTTGCCTTGGGGTCATTATCCTTGAGTACGGATTGCTGACCCGCATAGGCACTATCTCCCCAAAGACGGGTCTCTTCTCCATGCAGTAGGTCTCCAAGTACCTGTGAGTCGTGGACATTGGCTGGTGTGGCAACAACAGAGTGTATCAGTTTGGTTTTGCTATCCACACCGATGTGTGCCTTCATGCCAAAGTACCATGGCTTGCCTTTTTTGGTCTGATGCCTATCAGGGTCACGGGTGTTGCTTTTGTTCTTGGTGGCGGTAGGCGCATTGATGATGGTCGCATCAACAATAGTGCCTTTGGATACTTTCATGCCGTTTTCCTCCAGATAGACGGCAACAGCATCAAACAGGGCAACTCCGAGCTTGTTCTCCTCCAGTAGATGACGGCATTGACAGCGGGTGGTTGCATCTGGCACGGGTTCCTGACCTAAGTCTATCTGGGCAAAACACCGCATGGCAGGTGTGTCATATAAAGCCGCTTCTGTGGCAGGATCAGATAAGGCAAACCAGTGTTGCAGGAAGTAGATTCTCAGCATGCGTTCCAGGCCCACCGGACGGCGACCAGCAGGGGTTGGGGTAATGAGGCTCAATTACTGCAGTCAGCGCTTGCCAGGGAATGAGCTGATTCATCTCTTCGAGAAATATCTCTTTGCGTGTCTGCTTGCGGTATTTCTCGAATCCAGATACTGCCAGGCTTTTTTGTTGCATCTTTTGACCCTCCACTTAAAACATTGCGGTATTATCGTAGATTATGGCATTAATCAGAGGTTCCTTAGAAAATACAATCAAGAAGGATAACAATGCCCCATAATGATATTAATAAAACACTCTCAAACATCCTCAAAAAATATCAAGGCAACTTCTGCGATAAGGTTTATGTAGATGATTATGACTCTACAGATATTTTGATGGAAGCCTTTGGCATCACGCAAGATTTGAAGCGTGAAAACAAACAATTTTGGGGAAGACAACTAGGAATGTGTTGGCAACTTCTGGTAGTAGAGCTTTGCAAAAATACATGCTCTGACTTCAGTGGTGCTCTAAGATTCAGCGGCGACGAACCTTGCGACTTGGTCCTCGGAAAAGATGCTATTGACACAAAATATAGAGTAGGTTCTGGAGACTCTGGAACTTTGAAGAAATTCAAAAATTATGGATTACTTTTAAAAAGAAAAAGATTATCGGCCTGTGTTTCTATTTCTTCGAGAAGATAATCTTCCGGCTGCAATAACAGCTTGCCAAGCAGGCGGATAGTCTGTTTTCAATGGAATGGAAACATTCGAATATTTAAAGAATAATACAGGTTTTGATTTGTATGAATGGCTTTGCTTACAAAGAGATCAAAAAACATTCTTTATCAGCAGGGGTTAAATATGAATTATTTAGATCAAATAATCTTAGGTGACTACACATCCATAATGTCTGAGATACCTAATAAATCAATTGCGGCATGTATCACCGATCCACCATATAACTATGAATTTATTGGTCGAAAGTGGAATTATAAGGAGATCAATAGGCGGATAGAGAGAGTCAAAGACAGTAATACCTTAGTTAAAAATATACCATATGGCAGTGGACTGGCTGGTGGGGTGCGCAATACTAGATGGTACGAAAGAAATCAGGAAAATACTATTGAATACACTAATTGGTGTAAACAATGGGGCCGAAAATTATTTAGAGTGTGTAAGCATGGCACTCCTGTTGCTGTGTTTAATAGCACTAGGACAGCGGCACATGTTCAAGTTGCTCTAGAATATGCCGGATTTTATACGCGGGATGTTTTAGTTTACCGAAGGCATTCTGGTATTCCAAAAGGGCTAAACCTCAAAAGTAAACTTGAAACAATGAACCATCCTGATGCGAAAAAATGGGATGGCTGGCATACGTGTTTTAGGAATGAGTGGGAATCAATTGTGTTGGTTCAAAAGCCACTCCTTAACAACTATTGGGAAACACTTCAAAAAACTGGAGTTGGCGTATTTAAGACAATCAACGAAGACGGATCTTTTCAGTCAAATATTCTCGAAGGCTATTATAATAAATACGAAAAGAAATTTGCACACTGTACCGTCAAGCCACTAGAACTAATAAAAAAATTAATACTTACATTAGTCCCAAAATCCAAAGATAATATTGTGTTAGATCCTTTCGCTGGAAGCGGAACAACATTAGTCGCAACTCAACAGCTTGGCTATCATTTTACTGGAATTGAAATAGAAACTGAATATGTAGAAATAATAAAAGAGCGCTTGTCAGATAGCTATCAGCTTACGCTTGAATTCAAAGCTGGCACATAACAAGGCACGCCCGCAATGATGAAGAGGACTACCTTGATGGCATCCATGTCACCCGTTGCCAACGCCTATGTTCATGAAAGCCAATACTTGGTTTCATTGCTTGATGAGCTTGAGGCGGGTGTAGCGTTGCTCACCGATAAAAGCTATGCCAGTGCTACCAACCGTGACTCACTGAAGGAGAGCGGTCTTGAGGCTGAAATCAACATCTATAATAATCCCTCTAAATATTAAGGGGATTAACACTGTACCAATGTTGCGTAAATAGGCGCTAGCATTGCGGATATGTGGAAATGCAACATCAATCACAGTGTTGGTTGTGGGTAAGCGCGTTTTTTAATCACGCCGTAGCAAACTTTTAACGCAATATGCTATGCTGAAAAATCGAAATTACTTCATAGTTTCATGTTTATTACAGAGCCAAGAATGACCGAGGATAACAATATTGACTTAGGCGAGCTGGAGAAGTTTTCCGCTAAAGCTGATCAATGGTGGGAGCCTGAGGGTGAATTTAAAATCTTGCATGATATAAACCCAACGCGATTAAGTTTTATCAAGCAACATACCGCACTGAATAATGCCCGACTTCTGGATATCGGTTGTGGCGGCGGCATACTGGCAGAAGCCATGGCACAACAAGGCGCTATCGTCACGGGGCTTGATGCAAGTAAAGAAAACATCGCCAGCGCCCATCAACACGCCACTGACAACAATATTAATATCGACTATGTGGTTAATACGGCAGAATTTTTTGCGCAAGATCATGCTAGCTACTTTGATGTAATCACTTGCATGGAATTGCTAGAGCATGTGCCTTATCCCATCTCCATAATCGAGGCGTGTCGTAACATGATTAAACCCGGCGGTCATGTTATATTTTCTACGTTAAATCGAAATATTAAAACCTATTTATTTGCTGTATTAGCCGGCGAATACCTCTTGCAACGACTGCCAAAAGGCACCCATCGATATGAAAAATTTATTCGCCCTTCCGAATTATTTACCTGGTGCAAAGATAACAGTCTTGAGATGAACGATTTGGCTGGTATGCAATACAATCCCTTTTCAGGCCATTGTTCGTTAAACACACGCCCTGATGTCAATTATCTGCTCGATACCATAGCGACAACACATACATGATCAAGCACGTCTTGTTTGATCTTGATGGCACCCTGGCAGATACCGCGGGTGATCTTGCGAATGCGCTGAATGCCATTCGTCTAAAATATGATTTACCTGCATTACCAAAAGCACTGATTCGACCGACTGTCTCACTCGGAGCCAATGCCATGATCAAACTCGCCTTCGGCCTGGAAGAGAACGATACCGGTTTTGATGCTGCTCGTGATGCATTTCTGCATCATTATCGGCGCAATATTGCACAAGAAACACGCCTCTTTAATGGCATTGAAACAGTATTACAGACACTTGAAAAAAACCATACACCCTGGGGTATCGTCACCAACAAGGCGGCCTGGTTGACAGACCCATTGCTGGCTGCAATGTCGCTTGATAAACGGGCTGCATGTGTTGTCAGCGGCGATTCACTCGCGCATCGCAAACCCCACCCGGCCCCAATACTCCACGCATGTAAGCTGATGCAATCAGATCCCGCTACAACTGCATACATTGGTGATGCACAATGTGATATTGAAGCGGGTCGTCGCGCTGGCACCAAGACGCTTGTAGCACTGTACGGTTATATCGATGCAGAAGCTAATCCTGCTAGCTGGGGTGCCGATGGGATGGTGTCGGCTCCGAACGAAATAAATGACAAACTTAGTGAACTCAGTCACTAAAAATTCTACAGCGCTTGCTTATTGTACCAACAAAGCGACTCCAGAAGGTTCTAATCTCTACTATGCAACGCTATTTACACAGAAAAAAAACAAACCCATTATTATCGGGTTGCATGCTTTTTTGAGCGAACTGGCAAATATCATTCAGACATGTTCTGATCCTGGTATTGCGCGAATCAAGCTACATTGGTGGCAAGAGGAGATCGAACGTCTATTCCAACAAGAACCGCGTCACCCAGTCACGCAATATTTGAATGAATATATCTCGTTTGAACAACAAACAAAATTAGCATTCAAGTCCATCATTACTAATTTTGAAGCGTTTATATTTATTGATCCTGTTAATACCCTGGACAATATTCTGAGCTTATACCATGCAACAGCAGGCGCATTATGGCATCAGTGCGCGTTGCAACGCAAAGCATCAACAGCGGGTAATACTATAAGTAATTTACGTGATATGGGTGCGGTCTATCAATATATGCAATGTTTACAAGATCCAAAAACCTACATCACACAAACGCGCTACATCATTCCAGAAAATATTATCAAGCGCGATACATTGCTTGATATAAAATCAGGTTTGACTATGAGCGCGGTCGATCAAAACACTATTTTTACACCCCTGCTACAGGATTTAATAACAAGGCTCGAAAAAATTTATACCGGCCTGCAAGTTGGCGACAATCTCTGTCATCAACACAGCTTGATATTAAACCGTCTGGCATATAAGACCTGCGAGGAAATTCTTAATGATGGCTGTCAACTGCTAAATATGAGTACCCGTCTAACGCCACTCAGAAAACTCTGGATAGCCTGGCGGGCGCGGGTCGGGCGGGGCTGAGTTGGGTTGGGGCGAGTCGAGCGTGGCTGAGTCGAGCAGAATTGGGCTGGCTCGGGCTGGGTCGGGTCGGGCTGGACAAATATCGCTTTAGTGCGAAGGTCTCGACCTGTTAAGAACGCGCATACTTAAAACGGAGTCTGACACGTAAACGCCGAAATAGATCGGCATCAATATTATCGGGCGTGAATAGAAAACATTGCCGTTGCTCGGCATAGCTCAATAAAATAATAGTAAGTAAGGGATGGACAAATAGAGAACGTCCCAAAACGGCCTGATGTACCCGACCATTAGCCAGTAATATTTGCCAGTCATCTTCAGAATCCAGTATCAATGTTAGCGCTCGATCTGCAACTAAAAAAAGCCGGTTTTTATAATATAAACCGTATAACCCGAGTGCAGGAACAGCCGTGAGCAGCAGCTTAAAGATAAAATCCAGCCCCGTTAACCATGGGACAAACAAAGCCACGCCATGCACAAAAATAACGCTATTGATGATACGGCGAGATGCGCTTACAGGCAGTCTTAATGTGGCTAGAAAAGAGTTTTCGTATCTATCCATGTGCATCATCATAGTGCCAGATCCAATCCTTGGAAACTGCGATCTGGGCTTATAAGTTCTAGCGTGATCTTTGTGCTAAATAGTCTTAGAATTGGGTTTTGGCATTGCGACTTTGCAATGTAGCATAAAATTACATCTGTCCATCTGACAATCATTGTGTAAAATGCGAGAGGGTATAAAAAATGGATAATAGACAAAATTTAGACCGCAAGAAACACAAAAAAAATTCTGCCCAGCAACAGCCTAAAGCCAGATTGAACACAGTGCAAAAAGAAACGGGCGGCCCCAAAGGGCTTGAACCGACACGTTATGGCGACTGGGAGAAGCAAGGCCGTTGCATTGATTTTTAGAAAATCAGCATTTTAACATCAAACTGACACGACCTGCGTATTAGTAGCAGATCGTATGCAATCATGCGAGAGGATATTAATTATGGTACCGGTAAAACGCCCGCTATCACCCCACTTACAAGTCTATAAACCGCAACTGACATCGATATTATCGATCACTCACAGGGGTACGGGCGTTCTTCTTAGCCTGGGTGCATTACTACTCGCTTATTGGTTAGTGAAGCTCGCAGCGGGTGAAGCCGCATTTAATCAACTGCAACAATACACAACCACATGGTATGGGAAAATATTTCTTACCGGCTTCGTTTTTTCATTCTACTTTCACCTTACAAATGGCATCCGGCATCTATTTTGGGATATTGGTATGGGGCTGTCGATCACAAACACCTATAAATCCGGCTATGCTGTTATTATTGCCAGTATCGCGCTAACCCTGGTAGCCCTGATTTTGGGAGACATTATATGAATTTACAAAGCCCACTGGCCCGCGTTCGTGGACTCGGATCAGCTAAAACAGGCCTGCATCATTGGTGGTTACAACGCCTCACAGCCCTTGCCTTAATCCCGCTGAGTTTATGGTTTACCTATTCACTGCTTGTCGTCATCAGCGCCGACTATGCCACTGTTGTGGCCTGGCTAGCGAGGCCGCTTAATGCGATCTTGATGTTGCTTTTTATAATCGCGCTCTACTACCATGCGGTACTCGGTGTACAAGTCGTCATAGAAGATTACATAAACTCGAAACGACAAAGGATTGCCTGCTTGATCTTGGTCAAGTTTCTTGCGCTCTTGAGCGGGCTTAGTGCGGCAATGGCGGTATTGAAAATTTATTCAGGACTGTAAATGATAATGGCTAAGGCATACGAGATCATCGAACATAAATACGATATCGTCGTCGTCGGTGCCGGTGGTGCCGGGCTAAGAGCGACCTTCGGCATGGCTGCAAAAGGCCTCAAAACGGGCTGTATCACTAAAGTGTTTCCAACACGTAGCCATACCGTTGCGGCGCAAGGCGGCATGAGTGCCGCGCTCGGCAATATGGGTGAGGATGATTGGCGCTGGCACATGTACGACACCATCAAAGGATCCGACTGGTTAGGCGATCAGGATGCGATTGAATACATGTGTCGTGAAGCGGCCCCGGCGGTGATTGAGCTTGAACATCAGGGTGTCCCCTTTTCCCGTACCGAGGCGGGCAAGATCTATCAGCGCCCGTTTGGCGGGATGACGACCAACTATGGCGAAGGCATCGCGCAACGTACTTGTGCGGCGGCCGACCGGACCGGACATGCTATCTTGCACACGCTGTATCAACAATCCTTAAAGCATCAAGCTGAGTTCTATATTGAATACTTTGCCTTTGATCTGATTATGGATGATGCGGGTGTGTGTCGTGGCGTGATGGCATGGAACCTTGAAGACGGCACGATACATCGTTTTCGTGCTCATCAAGTCGTATTGGCAACGGGCGGTTATGGTCGTTCTTATTTCTCGGCAACATCGGCTCACACCTGTACGGGTGATGGCAATGGCATGGTCTTGCGGGCGGGCCTACCACTCCAGGACATGGAATTTATTCAATTTCACCCGACCGGTATTTATGGATCAGGTTGTCTGATTACCGAGGGTGTGCGCGGTGAAGGAGGTTATCTGACGAATGCCGAGGGCGAACGTTTTATGGAACGCTATGCGCCTTCTGCAAAAGATTTAGCCTCGCGTGATGTAGTGAGTCGTGCCATGACTCTCGAAATTCGTGAAGGTCGCGGTGTCGGTAAAGCTAAAGATCATATCTATTTGCATCTTGAACACTTGGGTGCAGAGGTCATTAATGAGCGCTTGCCAGGCATCGCTGAATCGGCCCGCATATTTGCCGACGTTGATGTTGCCAAGGAACCCATTCCAGTCATACCCACTGTGCATTACAACATGGGCGGCATCCAGACTAATTATCATGGCCAGGTAGTAACGCTGCAAGAAGGCAACCCGGACGCTGTCGTCGAAGGTCTCATGTCGATTGGTGAGGCCGCCTGTGTATCAGTACATGGGGCTAATCGTTTAGGATCCAATTCACTGCTCGATTT
The DNA here is from genome assembly GCA_951812995.1 of uncultured Gammaproteobacteria bacterium. Classification (GTDB taxonomy): domain Bacteria; phylum Pseudomonadota; class Gammaproteobacteria; order Eutrophobiales; family Eutrophobiaceae; genus UBA7359. Next base: position 77,158 of record CATOTD010000005.1, read on the forward strand.
GATTGTCTTTGGACGTGCGGCGGCCAATTATTGTGCTGAAAATATAAAACCCGGGCAGACACATAAACCGGTCGCCAACGCTGGCGAAGAAAGTCTGGCGCAGTTGGATAAATTACGTTACAACAAAGGTTCTATAAGAACGGCCGAGATACGCGATAATATGCAGCGCACGATGCAAAATGATGCGGCCGTATTTCGTACCGGCGAAATCTTGCAACAGGGCATCGATAAAATGACTGACATCTGGGAATCTTACTCACAGATAAAAATTGATGATAAAAGCATGATCTGGAATACCGATCTGGTTGAGGCCCTGGAACTCGACAACTTGCTACGCTGTGCGCTTGTCAGTATTCAATCCGCATATAACCGCGAAGAAAGTCGTGGCGGTCATGCGCGGGAAGATTTTCCAGATCGCGACGATGAAAATTGGCTGAAACATACACTGGTATGGCTAGATAACAAAGGGCAAGCGCGCTTTGATTATCGACCCGTACATCTATATACATTGACCGATGAAGTGGACGTATTTCCGCCTAAGAAACGTGTGTATTAATAGAATCCAATCCTTAGAGAATGACTTATGACTGAATTTACATTACCCAAAAATTCTAAAGTTGAGACCGGTAAAACCTTCGCCTATGCCGAAGGCACAACGAATAAAAAAACATTCCAGGTCTATCGCTTTGAACCCGACTCGGGTGAAAACCCAAGATTGGATAGCTATGAAATCAATCTCGACAACTTCGGGCCTATGGTACTAGATGCGCTTATCTATATTAAAAATGAAATCGATTCTACACTCACCTTTCGCCGCTCTTGTCGAGAAGGTATTTGTGGTTCCTGTGCTATGAACATTGGTGGCACCAATACCTTGGCGTGTACCAAAGCAATTGATGAATTTAAGCACAACATCGCCATCTATCCCCTACCGCACATGCCTGTGATTAAGGACTTAGTGCCTGACTTGACCCACTTCTATGCGCAGTACGCGGCGATCAAACCCTGGATGCAGACGCAGTCCGCACCACCACCTGATACCGAACGACTGCAATCAAAAGCAGAACGCGAGGCATTGGATGGTCTATATGAATGTATTCTTTGTGCCTGTTGCTCCACGAGTTGCCCTAGTTACTGGTGGAATAGCGACCGTTATCTTGGCCCGGCTACTTTGTTACAAGCCTATCGCTGGATAGCCGATAGTCGTGATGAATACACGGGGGAGCGTTTAGACGATCTGGAAGATCCATTCCGACTTTATCGCTGCCATACCATCATGAACTGCACCAACACCTGCCCCAAGGGATTGAACCCGGCAAAGGCAATAGCCGAGATCAAAAAGCTGCTGGTGTCTCGTACCGTGTAACGGCTTTCAAATTGAGACGACCTCCCTTTGTACACAAATGCGGATCCATGTTTAAGAAGTCGTCGTCTTACAGAGCGTATTTTTAATGCGCACTATAAGCTCCGCCTGACAGCAGATCAGGCATGAATAAAAAATCCTGGTTACGCTGGCGTTGTCGACGCGGTATTCGAGAGATGGATATTGTCCTGCAAACGTTTCTTGAGCAATGTTATGACACACTGAGCGACATCGATAAACAGTCTTTTACAGCACTGCTTGATGAAACAGATCTTGATATAATGAATTGGATGATGGGAAAAGATGAACCAGAGAATAATGCGTTGAAAAAAATGATTTTCCTAATCCAGCAATCCAGACAGTTAAATTGAATTACATATGCAAGAGACATGGCAACATTTTTTGCAACAACGCGGTGCGACAATACAAGACAATGATGTTGTCGATTGCGCCACAGAAGATCTTAATATCACAACAACATTATTAGCGGCACCGCTATCTGGCTTTTCGACATTAGCTGTCGGCGGCAAGGATCGTCATACTTTTTTACAAGGACAGCTCATTAATGATCTAAATCTAATTGAAAAACCCGCCGCCCAAATTTCAGCCTGGTGTAATCCAAAAGGCCAGGTCATTACAAATTTATTAGTCGTAAACACGGGCACTGCCTATCTATTAATATTTAAATCAGCGTTAAAAGCGTATGTTCAAAAAAGACTAAGCCTGTTTATCATGCGCTCTGATGTCACGATTGATGATATTTCAGAAACCTCCCCGTTGATGGGTCTGGCTAATACTCATGACCTCTCAGCATTAGGCCCGAACATGCCGACAATGGCTGGACAAGTCCACGCCATTGCCGATCTTATTATTATTTGTCACCCCGATAATTCGGGACGGTATCTACTGACTGGCAACAGTAGTGCATTAATAAAGAATCTGCCCAAGCTGAATAGCACACTGGCTAGCAGTGCTGTCTGGATGTTGTTGGATATACTTGCCGGCCTGCCCTGGATAACAACAGCGACCCAAGAACAATTTTTACCACAAATGCTGAATCTCGATGCGTTGCAGGGATTGAGTTATCAAAAAGGATGCTATCTGGGGCAAGAAGTCATCGCACGTTTGCATTATCGTGGCAAGGTAAAGAAGCGATTACATTTGATAAGCTCTGCACGACCATTAGCAACTGCCAGCCATCTTTATGTGCAAGCATCAAATAATAACATTGGCACCGTGCTTAATTCCGCCATACATCCCGACGGAGCCGCCTTTTCATTAGCTGTTATTGAGTTAGATAACACAAAAGAAACACTTTATACCGACACAGCAACAAATGATGCTGTTTCAATCATAGCACACCCTGGACCTGTCACGGTTTAATGCCGCACGAATGAGAGCATAACGTGCAGTAAAGGAGATAGAATTATGGGTACAATAAGAACAGTAAGGACGGACGCGTTTCGTCAGGATGCGGTACGCATTGCTTTGACGAGCGGTTTGTCGCGTCGTCAGGTTGCGGAAGATTTGGGTGTTGGGCTGTTGCGCTTAAGCAGGTGGGTAGTCACATACCATGAGAGTGAAGTTGATTTGGATACAGAGCGGAGCTTTGCGCTTGAGAAGGCTCGGCATCTGCGTGAGTATCGGATACTTAGGGAGGAGAGGGAGATATTAAAAAAAGCCACCCAGTTCTTTGTGAGTCTAAAGCCGTGAGGTTTAGGTTTGTTGAAGAACATAAGGGACATTTTTCAGTCACGCGGTTATGTGCTCATGGATGTGAACACAGATTTCGGGCGTATAGTTCACGCTTGGCCAGTGACCGGCAACGCCAGGATGAGGTTGTTTTGGCCCATATCAGGGAGCATGCGGGTATGAACCTGGACAGCTATGGTCGGCCAGGAATGACCGAGGTTGAAGCAGTCCGGTATTGCTGTTGGCCATCGTCGTGTTGGCCGTCTGATGCGTGAAAACGGCATCACACCGAAAAGAACGCATAAGTTCAAGGTGACAACGAACAACGAGCATAAGTTCGCCACGGCATCGAATTTACTGAAGCGAGACTTCACAGCGGAGCGTCTGAACCAGAAGTGGGCGGTTGACATAAGCTACATCTGGACTGCAGAAGGATGGTTATATCTGGCCGTAGTGCTTGATTTGTATTCAAGGCGGGTGATGGGCTGGAAGGTGAGTTGACCATCAGGGCCTTGCAGATGGCGATTACATTACTCTCAGGACACCATCAAAGGGGAGTATTCATCATACGGACAGGGGTAGTCAGTACTGTGCGTATAATTATCAGCGGATATTGTGTGAGCATGGCTTGCAGATGTCTATGAGTAGCAAAGGGGATTGTTATGATAATGTTGTTGTTGAGTCTTTCTTCAAGACGATGCAGGCCGAGCTTATATGGTGGCAGGACTGGAAAACCCGTCGGCAAGCCGAGACGTGGATATGCCAGTACATCAATGGTTTTACAACTTAACATCGAATGCATTTGGCACTGGGTTGTAAAAGCCCCGTTGCCTTCGAGAGAAGAACGGGGTTAAAGTGAGAGTTCCATGCGGCACAACAACGTAGTCCCTATTGATGAACAGGAACTGCAGGGCCATCTCAACAAAGTGGTACTGAAGACTGTGGAAGACACCCTTAACCAGATGCTGGACGCTGAGGCTGATGCGCTGGTGGGTGCTGATCGATACGAACGCACTGAGACGCGCAAAGACGACCGGTCTGGTAGCTACACCAGGAAGTGCCACACAAGGGCTGGAGAGCTTGAGTTAAAGATGCCGAAGCTACGCAAGCAGACCTTTGAGATGGCCATCATAGAGCGCTATCGGCACCGTGTAGCGTCAATTGAAGAGGCACTGATCGAGATGTATCTGGCTGGCGTATCGGTCTGACGGGTGGAGGATGTCACCGCAGCCCTCTGGGGTACCCGTGTTAGCTTAGGGACTATTTCAAAGCTCAACCAGCGTATCTATGGGCAGATTGAAGAGTGGCGTAATCGCCCCATAGGGAGTGATTTCCCTTATGTATACCTGGACGGTGTTGTGCTCAAACGCAGTTGGGGCGGTGCAGTGAAGAACGTTTCTGTTCTAGTCGCCATAGGTGTTGGGGACGATGGATTCCGCCGCATTCCAGGGATTGTTGAAGGTACTAAGGAGGATAAGGCGGGATGGTCAGGATGCCTGCGTCATTTAAAGGCACGCGGTCTCAAGGGCATCAGGTTGGTGCTCAGTGATGCCTGTCTTGGGCGTCAGGAGTCGATAGGTGACTTCTACCCTGATGCTGGCTGGCAGCGTTGTATTGTGCACTGCTACCGCAACGTCTTCAGTCATGTGTCTCGTGGTCGTGTCAAAGAAGTCTCTCGCATGTTGCAGGCTATCCATGCATCTGAATATCTGGAATCTGCCAGGCATAAGGCCACGGAGGTCGAGAAGAAACTCAGGGACATGAAGTTATCGAGTGCGGCGGATTGGCTGGGTAGTGCATGGAAGAGACCCTGACGTATTATCGGTTTCTGGCAGAGCACTGGATTCGCATTCGGACTAACAATCCTTTGGAGCGGATCATCCGAGAAATCAGGCGGCGAACACGAGTAGTGTGTGCATTCCCGGATGGCAACTCGGCGTTGATGCTTTGTGCGGCAAGGCTTAGACACATCGCGGGGAGCTAGTGGGGAACGCGGAAATATCTGAACATGGAGACCTCGAACAACGCTGATTCTGGATGGATTTTGATGCGAGCACCAGTCGTTGTCACCCGCATAGCGGGTGTGAAGGTCAAGATCGGTGGTATTTGAGGCTGTGTTGTGCTGTTTGGGTCTGCCAGGGCGGGTATTTCCGGAATTTGGGCGGAGTCAGGCTGTGGCCTGTCGTCGCTCGTGGAAAATGAGACGGCGGAAGTTGTAGCTCAGGTTGGCCATGGTCATGCGGGCCTTCGCACGGGTTTGGCCGATTGAGCGGATGGCGGAGCGTGTCGCGTTGCCCCGACGAATATGCCTGGCCATGGGTTTGCCGCGTGGCTTCTTGCGGTGAATGTGTGAGCGGTACCCTTGCGCCTTCAGCCAAGCCTCATTCCTGGCCGAGCGGTACCTGGTATCGGCCCAAACCGCCTTCGAGCTGTTTGTCTCGTCCAGAACCGAGGACAGTTCATGCCCGTCGTAGCGAGCCGCATTCGTGCCAGTCTCACCCCGGATGAAGTGCCATTTGCGGTCAATGGACACGTGGTTCTTGTACCCAAAGTGTGGGACCGAGATATCGACAAGGCCAGTATCCTCCTCACCCTCCTTGGTCGTCTTGGCCTTTGAATACTTGACCGTCCAACGTGCATCGGTGTCTTTCTGCGCTGCCTTGGACAGATCATCGGGCCAGATGTCAGACGCGGCCTCACCTGCCTTGGCGCGCTCCTTTTCTTCTTTCGTCATCCGCTGGCGCGGGGCAGAGACCAACGTGGCATCCACAATCTGACCGCCAGTCGGTTTGTATCCCCGCGCGCAGAGCTGAGCTTCAAACGCGGCAAACAGGGCCTTGAAGACACCCGCCTAGGTCAGCTTCTCTCTGAAAAGCCAGATCGTCTTCTGATCAGGTGTCGGCTCCCCGATTTGAAATCCTAGGAACCGTAGCCAACTGAAACGGTCACGAATGAGAAACTCCATCCGCTCATCACTCAGATTGTGCATCAAGGCCAAGACCAGAACCTTGAACATCACAACGGCATCATAGGGCGGGCGACCACCTTTGGGACGTTCCCCATAGCCAAGTGCTTCAACAAGAACTGGGCGAAACACTTCGAAATCAACGTGCCGCTCCAAAACCTCAAGCGGATATCCCATCGCCGAAAGCCGCGCCAAATGATCCGTCAAATCAAACAATCCAGGTGCGTGCATAAACAAAATCCTCCCACATCAAGTGAATCAGACCGTACCACAAAATGTACGGTTTTTAGAGGCTTCCAGATGGATAAAGAAAAGGACTTTCAGATCGCGTAACAACCAGATTTAAGGGAAAGCCAAATCAGAAAGTGCGAAAGATTATTGACACTAACTAGCCAACAAGTCACGGCAGGGAATGTGCATGACTCACAAGCGTTGGATGACTTACTGCTAGGCGATGAAACAGCACTATACGTCGATGCGGCTTATTATTCTCAAAAAACACGGGATACACTTAAGCAACGGGGTATTGAAGACCAAGTGCAACGTAAAGGGTACCGAAACAAGCCGCTATCGAAAGCACTATACGCCGTAATGCCCGCATTGCGACCACATGTTCCACTGGAGAAAGGCCTTTTGTCACGTACAAATGGCACTATGGATTAGCGCGAATGCGCTGTATGCGCCTTGCCAAAACACGACCTTTTATGGCTTAGCAACAATGGCGGCCAATATTTGCAAAGGGGCAAAGTTTCTGGCTAAATATGACTTACCTGAACGTTGTTATGCAGGATAGATGTGTCCAAAAGCAGGAAAAGTGCTCAGTTAAAGCACCTACTTTTAGAAGCAAAACCTATGGGATAAAAAATGATTTCAACGAAAAAACAGCAAGCCGGTTTTTCTACTATTCAAAATTGATAGGTTACGCTGAGGCCTCTTATTATTTAACCCCCAAGACTTTTGGTTCTTATTTTATTAATTTTATTCTCAGATACGCGCCACGGTACCACCAGCGCAGACATTGAATACGTATAGCGTGCTGTTGACACCATCCAAACCACAAACTGGTTCCCATTGTTGATTCTTTGGTCGGTTGACTGCTATTGGCGGTACCTGCGCCTCAATAAAACTCCAAACGCTACCATAGCATTCATCCTAAATCAAATTGGCTAGCACGTCAGCGATGTCAATTACCCCAATACGCCATTAATATCGACATCGGTATCAACCAACAAGCGAGCATTGCCGTTATCGAACTGATGGAAATCCTGACCGCCGATGTTTACATTATCACCTTTAATCCAACCACTGTCCGCCGTTCTTACTGCGTCGTCAGCATCACCCAGCACCCGCAGGATAGTTGTCCCGTCTTGGGTGTCGTCGGAAATATCTAAAAGATCGCGTATATCAAGCTCAAGCGCATTAGCACCAGAACCAGTCAGATCGATTAATTCGACACCAGACACTTTATTGGGTAACAAATTAGTAAAGTCCAGGGTGATACCTGAACCATCAATACGGAGGATATCGTTGCCAGTACCACCATCAATGCGCCGAAACGTGGTATCAGCAACACCCAGCACGTCATCCCCAGCACCACCGCGCAAGACATCAGCACCACCGCCACCAGTTAAATTATCATTGCCCGCACCGCCGATCAGGGTCTCAGCACTCGTATCGCCGGTCGTATTCACTGAGGCCGTCCCACCTGGCATCGCCTTGCCAAATATCACATAGGCCTCGCCAGCATCACCGCCCTGATACGCGCCAACGATCAAATCATCGAAACCATCATCGTTCACGTCCCCGACCGCCGAGACGCTGACAGCAGTAGCCTTATTTCTCGTATTGCTCTGGATGACGAAGCCATCAACGGCTGTCAAGCTACTCAAATCAATCACCGCACGTCCATCAGCGTCAGAAGATCCAAACCCGTCCGCCTTACCAAATACTACATAGGCTGTGCCAACATCAAGACCATTGCCATTGCCAGAATGCGCACCAATAATTAAATCATCAAAACCATCCCCGTTCACATCGCCAGCCGACGAGACACTGTATCCTGCCTTATCAAAATACGTACCGCCCTGAATAATGAAACCTTGATCCGCTGTTAAGCTAGCCACATCAATTACTTGGCGGTTCGTGTCAGCACCGTTATTCACCGCCGTCCCAAACCCAGCCGCCTTACCAAACACTACATACGCTTCACCAGCGTCAATACCGCCGTCATCACCTTGATACGCACCAATGATTAGATCATCGTAGCCGTCACCGTTCACATCCCCAGCCGATGAGACGCTGACCCCGGCTTTATCCATTGTCGCATCGCCCTGAATAATGAAACCTTGATCCGCCGTCAGGCTGGTCAGATCGATCACTTGGCGGTTCGTGCCAACACCGTTATCCACCGCCGTCCCAAACTCAGCCGCCTTACCAAACACCACATACGCCGCACCAGCGTCAACACCGCCGTCATTGCCTTGATACGCACCAACAATTAGATCATCGTAGCCGTCACCGTTCACATCCCCAGCCAATGAGACGCTATATCCGGCTTGATCGCCTGCCGCATCGCCCTGAATAATGAAACCTTGGTCCGCCGTCAGGCTGGTCAGATCGATCACTTGGCGGTTCGTGCCAGCACCGTTATCCACCGCCGTCCCAAACCCAGCCGCCTTACCAAACACCACATACGCCGCACCAGCGGAAACACCACCGGCATCGTCATGCGGCGCACCGATAATCAGATCATCATAACCATCCCCATTCACATCCCCAGCCGATGAGACGCTGTATCCAGCTTGATCGTCTGCCGCATCGCCCTGGATGATGAAGCCATCGGCCGCCGTCAGGCTGGTTAGATCGATCACTTGACGCTTATTGCCGTTAGTCTCCACCTCCGTCCCAAACCCGTTCTTCTTACCAAACACTACATACGCCTCACCAGCGTCAACACCGCCGTCATCGCCTTGATACGCACCGATAATCAGATCATCATAACCATCCCCATTCACATCCCCAGCCGATGAGACGCTGTATCCGGCTTGATCGTCTGCCGCATCGCCCTGGATAATGAAACCTTGGGCCGCCGTCAGGCTACTCAGATCGATCAATTGGCGGTTCGTGCCAGCACCGTTATCCACCGCCGTCCCAAATCCGTTGTTGTTCTTGCCAAATATCACATAGGCCGCACCAATATATCCATCACTACCTGGTGCACCAACGATCAGATCATCAATACCATCCCCGTTCACATCTCCCGCCCTCGAGACACTCAAACCAATGGAATCATCTGCCTCATCTGTATAATCTGTCACCTTTTGATAACGTGCCACATCGCCCTGAATGATGAAGCCTTGGTCTCCTGTCAGAACGGATGCACGATACTCTGCTTCTTTAGGCGGTGTATATTTATGTTCCCCCCCGGTAAGCCAATCCAGACTTACCCGGGCAAAAATAATCATCTCCTGCTCCCCAAATTCATTACTTTCATAGAGAATCCCAATATCTCCATTGGGCAAAACAGTAAGCGAAGAGTATTGACTGTCTCCGGCATATATTTGTTTCTTATATGCCCATGTCTCACCTTCATCCTCACTCATATACAGATATAAGTTTTTACGTTCATTAGGGTTATTAGTATTGGAAAACAAGATCCTGCTTTTATCAAAGCCATCGTTCACCGAGGTGTACCGTATAAGGTCGGCGTTATTCGTAGGATCGGGCAATTGCAACTCCCGAACAGAGGTTGTCCAGCTTTGCCCACCATCATCAGAATGAGAAATACGTCTATGGTTACCCGACCTCCTTTGATCCCTCATGCTCATATACAGGCGACCGTCATCCAATTCAACTACCTTGGACTCATCGCCATAGGGTGCCCCAGACCTAGGGGGAGTTCCTGTATAAATGTCCCAAGTGTATCCCCCGTCATCGCTGTAGATCAGATGATTGGTTAATGCTGGAAACCCACCAAAAGCTGCTCGTCTAGCCGCTACCACAGCTATCATTCTGCCATCTCTGGTTTGGCTAAAGCTACCAGACGTTGCCCAGACAAGATGCCATCCATCAGGGTAAATATCATTTGTGATTTCTACCGGAGCCAACCACGTTGCACCATTGTCCTTACTTCTACTTACGAAAGTTCGTGCCCTATCAGTAGGCCTAGAGCCTGCTACGCCATTATATGCAAGGTAAAGCACCAATATATCACCTGTGATTTTATCGGTGATGATGAGTGGGTCAGAGGCACCTTCTCTAGCACCAAAATCTCTAGCACCAAAATCTGCCAATGTTACCGCCTCGGACCAGGTTTTCCCGCCATCAGTACTACGCTTTACCACAATATCAATATCTTCGTCGTTCCCTCTAAGATCTCCCCCAAGATAACGTTTGTCTACAGCCGCTATCAGGCTTCCGTCAAGGGCAGTGGTAAGCGCCGGTATTCTATAACGATGTGATCCATCATCCCCGGGATTCCATAAGATACTGTGTTCTGATAAAATTAGAGAAGAACCTGTTGCCTCAGTAGAAACAGGTGTTTCGATACTTCCATCAACAGTAACCGATTCGACTGTGGCATCTATAAACTCACCTTCTGTAGCGGAATCACTGATGTTGTAAGTAACCCAGAAATAATTATTACCACCTTGTAAGGTTTGTGAACCGTTTATTGTTATGATGCCTGTTGATGGTGATGCTGTACCAAATAAGGTGGTCGTATCTAGTACCGAACTTTTACCTGTATAATACACATTGATGGTATCGATATTAGCCGGTTCCGTCCCTGCCAGCGTAATTTGTAGTTCGTTGATATCTAAAGCATTTAACTCCCCAGCCATTTTAACATTTACCAAAATAACACGTTCATCTGTATGTCCGCGTATACTTCCACGATTGGCAGGCGCGGTTGTTTGTGGTGCAAGTTCTACAGATGAAAATGACATTGTTGCTGGTTTGTAATCTACAATGGTTGCGCCATTTACTAATCTAGCATTATGTCCATTACCAGAGATATCAGTAACGGAATTGCCATCCACGTCCTCAAAGTTCCATGCCGCCAATAGCCCCGCTTCACGACCAGTTAAGCTAGTCTCCATATCTACAAGGAGTTCTGCGGCTGTCATCGCTTTGGAGAAAATCCTGATTTCGTCAATATCGCCCTCCATGAAATATGCACCTCTGCCACTACCAATAAACAAGTCACTAGCATTAGAAAAATCTGCTGTTCCTATAGAGGAATGTGACATGCTACTTACTAGTTTGCCATCAGTATAAAGACTGACCGTTTCGGCACTACGATCTACTACAAATGCAATATGGTGCCAGTCACCGTCAAGCGCAGCAATAGGACTGTAATCAGATCCTAACTTATCATTACCAGATGAATTTTCCAGAATGAGCTTATACTGTCCAGTTCCGGCGGTGTTGATAAAACCTTCATAACCAGCGCCGTCCGACCCCGCTCTTTTATCAAAAATAAAGTCATAAGAAGCTGGAGCCTCAGCCCTTACCCACAAGGTAAAAGTAAAACTTTTGCCAGGATCAATATCCAAATCGTCATGGTCGGCAACCTGCATATAATCATTTGTTCCGTCAAGACGTAGATACTTGCCATTGGGTGCAGTATCCGCGACCGTTATCGTGATGCTCTGGGTCTCCGTATGCATGCCGTCGGAGACTTCCACTTCCACTACATAATCGTTGTCATGCCCCGATACATCAAAGTCGGGTGCGTTCCCTATAAAGCTCAGCGCCTGCGTGTCGCTGTCAAGATTGAACAGGGCGCGGTCGGCACCGCCGCTAATCCTATAGGTCAGCTCCGCACCAGCATCCGCATCGGTTGCCTCCACCGTGAGCAGGACGGTACCAGCAACGGTGTTCTCCGCAATGTTCTTTGTTGTCGGCGAAGTAAATATCGGTGCCTCATTGACATCCGTGACCGTTATCGTGATGCTCTGGGTCTCCGTATGCATGCCGTCGGAGACTTCCACGTCCACTACATAATCGCTGCTACGCTCCGCCTCAAAGTCGGGTGCGTTCCCTATAAAGCTCAGCACCTGCGTGTTGCTGTCAAGAACGAACAGTGCGCGGTCGGCACCGCCACTAATCTTATAGTTCAGCACCGCATCGGTATCCGCATCGGTTGCCGCCACCGTGAGCAGGGCGGTACCAGCAACGGTGTTCTCCGCAATCCTCTTTGTTGTCGGCGAAGTAAATGTTGGTGCCTCATTGACATCCGTGACCGTTATCGTGATGCTCTGGGTCTCCGTATACTTGCCGTCGGAGACTTCCACGTCCACTACATAATCGCTGCTACGCTCCGCCTCAAAGTCGGGTGCGTTCCCTATAAAGCTCAGCACCTGCGTGTCGCTGTCAAGATTGAACAGTGCGCTGTCGGCACCGCCGCTAATCTTATAGGTCAGCTCCGCACCAGCATCCGCATCGGTTGCCGCCACCGTGAGCAGGGTGGTACCAGCAACGGTGTTCTCCGCAATGTTCTTTGTTGTCGGTGAAGTAAATATCGGCATATTGTCATTGACATCCGTGACCGCTATCGTGATGCTCTGGGTCTCCGTATACTTGCCGTCGGAGACTTCCACATCCACTACATACTTGTTGCTACGCTCCGCCTCAAAGTCGGGTGCGGGCCCTATAAAGCTCAGCACCCGCGTGTTGCTGTCAAGATTGAACAGTGCGCGGTCGGCACCGCCGCTAATCTTATAGGTCAGCACCGCATCGGTATCCGCATCGGTTGCCTTCACCGTGAGCAGGGTGGTACCAGCAGCGGTGTTCTCCGCAATGTTCTTTGTTGTCGGTGAAGTAAATATCGGTGCATTGTCATTGACATCCGTGACCGCTATCGTGATGCTCTGGGTCTCCGTATACTTGCCGTCGGAGACTTCCACGTCCACTACATACTTGTTGCTACGCTCCGCCTCAAAGTCGGGTGCGGGCCCTATAAAGCTCAGCACCTGCGTGTCGCTGTCAAGATTGAACAGTGCGCGGTCGGCACCGCCGCTAATCTTATAGTTCAGCACCGCATCGGTATCCGCATCGGTTGCCGCCACCGTGAGCAGGGCGGTACCAGCAACGGTGTTCTCCGCAATGTTCTTTGTTGTCGGTGAAGTAAATGTTGGTGCATTGTCATTGACATCCGTGACCGCTATCGTTATGCTCTGGGTCTCCGTATACTTGCCGTCGGAGACTTCCACGTCCACTACATACTTGTTGCTACGCTCCGCCTCAAAGTCGGGTGCGGCCCCTATAAAACTCAGCACCTGCGTGTTGCTGTCAAGATTGAACAGTGCGCGGTCGGCACCGCCGCTAATCTTATAGTTCAGCACCGCATCGGTATCCGCATCGGTTGCCGCCACCGTGAGCAGGGCGGTACCAGCAACGGTGTTCTCCGCAATGTTCAGCGCATTCGGCGACATTATCTCAGGTGCGCTGGCATTCGTGTTCTCCACAATCAGCTCTACCCGCCGATCTAGCGCGTCAACGCTCACCGACACCACTGGCAACTCACCTACTATATCCTTGCCAATGCCCACTAAACCAAATCCATTGATATCAGTGCTGCCCACAGGCACTCCGTCCGACTGGCTGGTAGCACGCCCCATTACCCCCATCGGGTTGGTGCGCTGAACAACGATCGGATCGATACCCAATTTGGGCAAGGTGAAATCGTCTAAAAATGAGGTTTGATTACTACTCTGGTTGGTGATAACTTCAAAATTCCTGAGGTTTTGCCGCGCGAGATCTGCGATAACAACCGGCGAGAGATTGTTGATGAATACTTGTCCATTATCAAGCTGGAGAGTTAGCGAACTGCCGCCAACCCTAGCACTTAACAGATTTATTTGATCCGGCAAAACCACGCTCTCACCCGCTACTAGGTTCAAAGTTTGACCGGCTTCTAGTTCCTCGCTCCGTAAAATTACGCCATCGGCATTTACAATCTGGATTAATATCGACATATCTAACCCCCCAATTTAATATTTAATTACAGTGACAACTTTAAATTAATCCTGCATAGGAAAATTTAATAAACGGTTTCAACACACTATAAATCGCCACTACCCCTTTTAACTAGTTAAAAACCCGAGTATAACTGAAAATATAAGAAAAGCAAATAAAAATAATAGAAGTGTTCCCCAAAATCTGGACAACGCTTATAACCCCTTCCCGATTATGCAGGCATCTTTGTCTGCGTACTGGCAGTATACCGAACCTGATGTCTGCTTGTTCAGTGATTGGTGTCGTCGACGCTCATTGTAAAACACAAAGTAACGTTGCAATGATTGCCGGGCTTGGGCTACCGTGTCGTACGCTTTGAGATAGACTGCTTCGTATTTCACGCTACGCCATGACCGCTCCACAAACACATTATCCACCCAGCGGTACTTGCCATCCATACTGCTCTTGATGCCATTGCCCTTTAGCACCGAAGTGAAGATTTCAGGACAGCCATAATTTTCAATAGCCTCTTCAAGTGCGTCAACACAAAAGTCCGCATCCATGGTTGTGGATACCTGCCGTGACAGAACGCATCGAGAATACCAGTCCATCACAGCTACCAAATAAACGAATCCTTTCGACATTGGAATATATGTGATGTCAGTTGACCAGACTTGATGGGGACGACCAATCTCAAGCCCACGCAACAAATACGGATAAATTTTATGCCGCTGATTGACCACACTGAGATTGCGCTTCGGATACAGGGTTTCTATCACCAGAAGCATTCTCAGGCACTGTATACGCTTCCGGTTGACCACGCGACCATGGTTATCAAATAACCAGTCCTTGATACGCCGTGTACCATCCTAGCAGCTTCATCAACGCCAGTTCTTCGTCGCTGACAGGCTCGGGGACGTAGTAGTAAGTTGACCGCCCTACATCCAGTAGCTGGCATTGACGTGAAATCGGTAGCGCTTCTTCCTTGCTCACCATCTCTTTCCTCTTAGGCCGTGTATTCTTTCTAACCCGCGTTCTAAAAAATCATTCTCCATGGTCAATTGGCCAATTCTAGCGCGCAACTCAAGCACCTCTTGCCGATGATCATCCGCTACTTTGTCTACCTTATCAAACGCCGCAGCAGCGCTGAACAAAAGTGGAAGTCTCTAAAAACCGTACATTTTGTGGTACGATCTGATTCACTTGATGTGGGAGGATTTTGTTTATGCACGCACCTGGATTGTTTGATTTGACGGATCATTTGGCGCGGCTTTCGGCGATGGGATATCCGCTTGAGGTTTTGGAGCGGCACGTTGATTTCGAAGTGTTTCGCCCAGTTCTTGTTGAAGCGCTTGGCTATGGGGAACGTCCCAAAGGTGGTTGCCCGCCCTATGATGCCGTTGTGATGTTCAAGGTGCTGGTCTTGGCCTCGATGCACAATCTGAGCGATGAGCGGATGGAGTTTCTCATTCGTGACCGTTTCAGTTGGTTGCGGTTCCTGGGATTTCAAATCGGGGAGCCGACACCTGATCAGAAGACGATCTGGCTTTTCAGAGAGAAGCTGACCTAGGCGGGCGCGTTCAAGGCCCTGTTTGCCGCGTTTGAAGCTCAGCTGTGCGCGCGGGGATACAAACCGACCGGCGGTCAGATTGTGGATGCCACGTTGGTCTCTGCCCCGCGCCAGCGGATGACGAAAGCAGAGAAAGCGCGCGCCAAGGCAGGTGAGGCCGCGTCTGACATCTGGCCCGATGATCTGTCCAAGGCAGCGCAGAAAGACACCGATGCGCGTTGGACGGTCAAGTATTCAAAGGCCAAGACGACCAAGGAGGGTGAGGAGGATACTGGCCTTGTCGATATTTCGGTTCCGCACTTTGGGTACAAGAACCACGTGTCCATTGACCGCAAATGGCGCTTCATCCG
This sequence comes from uncultured Gammaproteobacteria bacterium, assembly GCA_951812995.1. GTDB lineage: Bacteria > Pseudomonadota > Gammaproteobacteria > Eutrophobiales > Eutrophobiaceae > UBA7359. Next base: position 93,057 of record CATOTD010000005.1, read on the forward strand.
GGGTGAGACTGGCACGAATGCGGCTCGCTACGACGGGCATGAACGCTCCTCGGTTCTGGACGAGACAAACAGCTCGAAGGCGGTTTGGGCCGATACCGGGTACCGCTCGGCCAGGAATGAGGCTTGGCTGAAGGCGCAAGGGTACCGCTCACACATTCACCGCAAGAAGCCACACGGCAAACCCATGGCCAGGCATATTCGTCGGGGCAACGCGACACGCTCCGCCATCCGCGCCTGTGTTCGGCTACGAGAAAGGGCCCATGGCTCTGACCATCCGCTCAATCGGCCAAACCCGTGCGAAGGCCCGCATGACCATGGCCAACCTGAGCTACAACTTCCGCCGTCTCATCTTCCACGAGCGACGACAGGCCACAGCCTGACTCCGCCCAAATTCCGGAAATACCCGCCCTGGCAGACCCAAACAGCGCAACACAGCCTCAAATACCACCGATCTTGACCTTCACACCCACTATGCGGGTGACAACGACTGGTGCTCGCGTCAAAACCCATCCAGAATCAGCGTTGTTCGAGGTCTCCATTTTGCCTTTGATGGTCGTCAACGCGACCTTTGCTTTGAACTCTGGTTTATGCAAGCTTCTTTTCCTTCTCATGAATAAATTGCCTCTTTAACTTAAGGGAGGAAAAAATCTATGTCATCCTTGATTATCCAGAATCTGGGGTCCATCTTTGAGGGTGATGCGGCCACCCTGAATATCAAACGCCGCACCATCGGTATCTGTCGCCTGGAATACGAATATCCCATCCCCTTAGATGACGCTCAGGAAATGTTGGCAGAGCTATGCGATAAACCGTATATCGATAAGATGCGCTATCATGTCATACAGGGTGGATATCAATGGGAAATTGATGTCTTTCATGGTGAAAATGAGGGCTTAATCGTGGCCGAACTGGAATTAAAATCGGCGGATGAAACCTTTCCCCGGCCCGATTGGTTAGGCCAAGAGGTCACGCATGATGCGCGCTACTACAACATTTGCTTACTCACCCAGCCTTATAAAAGCTGGTGAGTGCAGTTTTGTCGCATAAGCCCGTAGACTTACCTGTCATGCTAATGTCGCAAATTACTGTTGTGTTAAGGTATGTTTCGGCAGATGGCTAGGCTATAATTGCGGGTGTTTCACTAACACCAGAAATATCGCTGATGTTGCAAAATAGATGACCTTTAAGGCACACAGGCAAGAAGAAATTTTAACCGATAAATTTAATCGCGTGATTGATTATGTGCGCATATCGGTTACTGATCGTTGTGACTTCCGGTGCGTCTATTGCATGGATGATAAGATGCAGTTTGTGCCTCGAGCGCAACTTTTAACCCTTGAAGAAATTGCCAAGATCGCTCAGGTTTTTACTGAGCTTGGTGTTAAAAAGATTCGCATTACTGGCGGCGAACCATTGATCCGTCGTAATGTTATCAAACTATTTGAATATATTGGCCAACTGCCCAGACTCGGTGAGCTGGTATTAACGACCAACGCCTCACAACTCACAAAACTAGCCCAGCCGTTAAAAGACGCGGGGGTTAAACGTATCAATATCAGCCTTGATTCATTAAATGCGGAAAAATTCAAACGCATTACCCGTGTGGGTGAATTAGATAATGTCCTGGCTGGCATTGCAGCAGCGGCCGCCGTTGGTTTTGAGAAAATAAAATTAAATTCGGTCATATTAAAAAACCGCAATGATGATGAAATAATCGATCTGGTTCGATACGCCAGCGATCGGAATATGGACATCAGCTTCATTGAAGAGATGCCATTAGGCATCATCGGGGATCATGATCGCGCAGAGGCATATTATTCCAGCGACCAGATTAAAAATGATCTGGAACAGTTTTTTACACTGGTCGCGACTACTAAAACCACCGGTGGCCCGGCTAAATATTATAAATTGGCTGAAACCGGCACACATGTTGGTTTTATCTCACCACACAGCCACAATTTTTGTGATCAATGCAACCGCGTAAGACTGACATGCGAAGGACGATTGTTATTGTGTCTTGGGCAGGAACATTCAGTCGACCTGCGTAAAACACTGCGTGCCTATCCAGATGATATGGACAAACTCAAACAAGCGATAAGAGATGCCATGTTGATAAAACCTAAAGGGCATGATTTTGACTTAACTGAAAAACCACTCATATTCCGCCACATGAACGTCACTGGCGGTTAGTGCCATGTCCAGTCATTATCGTCCGGACCTGACAACAGCCGGACTTTCTCCCACCCAAGTGGTACACGCTACCGATGAATATCAGAATATTCGCGCACTCCATGTTGCCGAAGAACGTGCGCTGACCATCTACATTGATAGTTATGAAATCGTCACCTTGATGACGCTGGGAACACAGCCAGAGCTGTTGACACTCGGTTACTTAAAGAATCAGGGGTTGATAACGACTATAGATGAGATTAAATCAGTCCAGGTCGATTGGGCACTTAATGCCGTCGCCGTCACCACCTTTGCCGACCGCAATGATTGGCAAGATAAATTAGGTCCGAGAATCGTTACCACGGGCTGCGGGCAGGGGACTGTCTTCGGCAATATCATGGAACACCTTGATGCGCTTGATATACAGCCGATTAAAATCAAGCAATCACGTCTGTATGCGTTATTAAAAAATCTCAATGCTTATAATGATGTTTATAAAAATGCGGGGGCGGTGCATGGTTGCGCACTCTGTCATGATACCGAAGCGTTAATCTTTATCGAAGATGTCGGCAGACACAATGCAGTTGATGCGATTGCAGGTAAGATGTGGCTCGACGGCATGGCCGGTAATGACAAGATATTCTACACCACTGGCAGATTAACCTCGGAAATGGTCATGAAGGTCGCGCAAATGGAAATATCTGCCTTACTGTCACGCTCGGGCGTTACCTGCATGGGGCTAAACTTGGCGCATGACATGAATATCACGCTGCTGTCCCGGGCGAAAAGCAAACATTTTCTCATCTATAATGGTGCAGAAAACATTGAATTTGATACCGCGCTACCAGCAAAATACGAAGTCGCCAATCGGCTGGATAAAAAATAGCCGCTTAATTCAGATCTGAATTTAATTTACACCATGAATATTGCAACCAAGATTACAGGCGTAATCCTCGCAGGCGGTCAAGCCAGGCGCATGGGTGGGCAAGACAAAGGGTTAATCCGGCTAGATGATAAGCCCATGATTGAAATTATTATTGATATATTCAGGCCGCAAACAGCAACACTTATCATTAACGCCAATCGCAATCATGACGTGTATGCCCGCTATGGCTTTAATATTGTAGCCGATGAATTATCTGGTTTTTGTGGGCCATTGGCCGGGATGGCCAGTGCGTTGCGTGTTATAAACACCGACTATATCGTCACGACACCTTGCGATTCACCCTTTATACCGATTGATTTGGTGCACCGCCTAGCCGCGGCCCTTGCGCATGAATCCGCTGACATAAGCGTTGCCCATAATGGCGACCGCATGCAACCCGTGTTTTGTATGTTGAAAAAAACACTACGGCAATCGCTGCATGATTATCTTGCTTCAGGTGAGCGCAAGATTGACCGCTGGTTTGCACAACATAAGTATGCCATTGCAGATTTTTCTGATAAGCCAGAGACATTTTACAATATCAATACACGGACAGATATTGAAAATGCAGTCGCTCGATTAAATTCACGTTGATGAAAATTATCTCAAAAGTCCCCGTATTAGGTTTTGCGGCTTATAGCGGCACTGGAAAAACCACCTTATTAGTCAATCTGATCCCTTTATTAAACGCACAGGGCATCAAGGTCGGTGTCATAAAACATGCCCACCACAACTTTGAAATTGACCAGCCCGGCAAAGACAGTTATGAGATAAGAAAGTCTGGTGCCAGCCAGATGTTGATCGGTTCAAAAAAACGTTGGGCCTTAATGGTGGAAAAAGAAGCAACCGATCAAGCCCTGCGTCTGCAAGAATACATATCGCATCTGGATCAGAATAAACTGGACATTATCCTGGTTGAAGGGTTTAAAACTGAAGCGTTGACTAAAATAGAATTACACCGTCCGGCCCTGGGTCATCCCCTGATTTGCAAAACTGATGCGAGTGTTATTGCCATCGCAACAGATGCTGATCTATCTGAAAAACTGGACTTGACGATGCTCGATTTGAACAATCATTTGTCCATCGTACAATACATTATTGATACTTTTTGTTTTCATGACAATAACGCAGATGACTGAGGAGACGATACATAAAGAGACGAGCTGCATGGATGATCGTGATCCAGACTCAATACTGCCAGAGCAAGCATTAGCGCGCATTATCGACACGATTGTTGCTATCACAACCACGGAGTCTATCCCGATACGTGACGCATTGGGACGGGTATTGGCAACTAATATCAATGCCGCAATAAACGTCCCCACTGGGCGCAACGCTGCTATGGATGGCTACGCCGTTAATGCTGAAGACTTGCCGACCGCGGGTCTTGCAACATTACAACGCATAGGCGCAAGCTTTGCTGGTAAACCCTTTGATGGTGCCCTGCAACGGGGACAATGCGTCCGTATCATGACTGGCGCAATGATGCCCGATGGTTCCGACACTGTCGTCATCCAGGAGCATACAAGTGCGACCGGCGATAACATCCGTATCGGCCGTGATACAAACCCGGGTGCTAACGTGCGACAGGCAGGCGAAGACATTGCCATCGGTGACCTTGTGTTAGAGAAAGGCTTGCGCTTGACACCCGCCGATATTGGCTTACTGGCATCACTTGGTTGCGCCGAGGTTGCAGTCACCCACAAACTGAAAGTTGCCTTCTTTTCAACGGGCGATGAGTTACGTTCCATCGGGGACGCACTCGATGCTGGCATGATCTATGACAGCAATCGTTATACCTTGCATGGTATGTTGTCACGGCTTGGGGTCGATATCATCGATATGGGTGTTGTAAAAGATGATCCGACACTGTTGGAAGCGGCATTCAAAGAGGCCGCTACTGTTGATGTATTGATCACATCGGGCGGTGTTTCTGTTGGTGAGGCCGACTATGTTAAGGAAACCTTGATCAAACAGGGTCAGGTAAACTTTTGGAAGGTCGCGATAAAACCCGGTCGTCCGCTCACCTTTGGCAAACTGGATGCGACTTATTTTTTTGGCTTACCTGGCAATCCAGTGTCGGTCATGGTGACGTTTTATCAATTCGTGCAACCTGCGTTGAGAAAATTGGCGGGCGAAAATAAAACATTAGACCTCATGGTAAAAGTGCCGTGCAGTAGCAGATTGAAAAAACGCACGGGGCGAGTGGAGTATCAACGGGGGGTGCTGGAACAGGATGCAACAGGCCGCATGGTGGTTAGAAAGACGGGGGCGCAAGGCTCAGGTATTTTGCGATCCATGGCGGATGCAAATTGTTTTATCGTACTACCCATCGATAACGACGGCGTAAGCCCGGGGGATATGGTAGATGTACAACCCTTCCACGGCATTGTCTAATTGAGTTGATTATAAACAGCCTGGTGCTGATTATTGAATGGCGAGGGATGCCGCGCGTGAAGCTACACTTAATAAAACCCTTAAAATGGGAGGGAGTATGATGCAATTTTTTACAGGAGGAAATGAATGAAGGCGACTGATGCGAAGTTGATTAATCTACTGGGTGGGAGAGGACAGTTTGTCGTGCCGATTTATCAGCGGAATTATTGGGAATTATATACTTAACTCCAACTTCACTACAAAATACAAACACAATGATTTGTTAGTTTTTTCAAGTAACAAGCTCACCATGCTCACCTGTTACCTTATGCAATTTTTCAATTGCACTCCATTTTGGGTTAAACCATCTTTTCTTGTCTTTCGTTTGCACGCAACGACAATAAAAAGGTTTTTATCGGTTTTTTATCTTTGTTGAATACTGCAATATCAAGCGGATACTCTTTTTTGGTATCAGATGGCCTTACTTTTACACGCCACTGTGGTCGTGTTTGTAATTGTTCTTTGGGGTATCCGTAATCTTCGACAAGTGTTTCGGAAAAGACTTGTACTGCTTCTACTTCTTCTGGCGTAGCTTTTACTTCTTCACCACTTATATAGTCTTTGATGTAACCTTCTCTCATTATCGTCCTGTATATCCGCATTCTATTTCCATTGCTTTGCTCATGCTATCACCTCGCGATAGGTAATCCGTTTACCTATCGCGTTGCTTATAAGTGATTCTATACGTTGATTGGTTGGTAACTTACATGGTCCGTTATTCAGTCTAAAAGTCACTTCGTTCACATAGCGATGTAAGTGTTTAGTGCTGGCATGATGCCATACCCCATACAGACCGCGTTTGAGTAAAGCCCAGACACTTTCAATGCTATTGGTATGAATGTTGTTTGAACCCACATATTCTCCCGCACTATGGGTTACCGTACCATGCTGATAAGCAGACTGTAAATGCTGATATGACCTGTGTTCATCTGTGTAAATGGTGGCCCCATATTCCACTGAACAGCCAATCTCTTTGTGCAGGGTCGGTATATCAGTTGATGGGATAGGCTTAGCCCTTGTGCGGCCACCGCGCTCACGCATTCCGACCACTACCTGCTTGCCAGCTACGCCACGGCCTGCGCGGACTTTCTTGTGTTTGTGTTTGTTATGTTCCTTCCCACCGATATAGGTCTCATCAATCTCAACAATGCCAGAAAGTAAATTATCTGTATTATCGTTACAGGTTTCACGAATGCGGGCCTGCATAAACCAGGCGGTCTTTTGAGTTACTCCGATTTGTTTAGATAACTGCAAGCTAGATATGCCCTTGCGCGAGGTGACAGTTAAGTAAATAGCATATAGCCATTTATGTAGTGGAACATGAGAACGTTTTTATGTTAGATTATATGGGTTATCTATTGGAGTAAAGTATATAATTCCCTAATTATTCGTGGAAGAAAAAACAATGCAAACGGCTTTTTAGGGATGTTGTTTATCCTTTTTTACTCGCTGTTTATCATGATTATGAAGAGAAAATTATTAGCAAAAATGAATTTATTGAAGTTGTTAGATTAGTCGTGAGTTATTTATTACGCCGTGCTGTTTGTTGAGGGAAACCGAATAAAGACCTATGAAAACACTGCCTGAAGACGTGGTCAGCTATAAGAGAACCCCAGAGTTTTCCAACGGGACCGTGCCAAAAGGTCTGCTAAAGGCCCATCAAACCAAAGCAGGCACTTGGGGCAGTATTGTCGTTCTGAAAGGCACCTTGCGATACCGTATTTTGGAACCCGAGCTTGAAGTGATTGATCTTACGCCTGTGAAATATGGCGTGGTTGAACCTACGATTCTGCACGAAGTAGAACCGCTTGATGATGTACTGTTTTATGTAGAGTTCTACCGGTAGTCAGCCTTCGAGCAAGAGATGCGTTCTTTTTCCAATTCTCGACTATAATAAAAATGGGAATTATATACTTAACTCCAACTTCACTACAAAATACAAACACAATGATTTGTTAGTTTTTTCAAGTAACAAGCTCACCATGCTCACCTGTTACCTTATGCAATTTTTCAATTGCACTCCATTTTGGGTTAAACCATCTTTTCTTGTCTTTCGTTTGCACGCAACGACAATAAAAAGGTTTTTATCGGTTTTTTATCTTTGTTGAATACTGCAATATCAAGCGGATACTCTTTTTTGGTATCAGATGGCCTTACTTTTACACGCCACTGTGGTCGTGTTTGTAATTGTTCTTTGGGGTATCCGTAATCTTCGACAAGTGTTTCGGAAAAGACTTGTACTGCTTCTACTTCTTCTGGCGTAGCTTTTACTTCTTCACCACTTATATAGTCTTTGATGTAACCTGCTCTCATTATCGTCCTGTATATCCGCATTCTATTTCCATTGCTTTGCTCATGCTAGCACCTCGCGATAGGTAATCCGTTTACCTATCGCGTTGCTTATAAGTGATTCTATACGTTGATTGGTTGGTAACTTACATTGTCCGTTATTCAGTCTAAAAGTCACTTCGTTCACATAGCGATGTAAGTGTTTAGTGCTGGCATGATGCCATACCCCATACAGACCGCGTTTGAGTAAAGCCCAGACACTTTCAATGCTATTGGTATGAATGTTGTTTGAACCCACATATTCTCCCGCACTATGGGTTACCGTACCATGCTGATAAGCAGACTGTAAATGCTGATATGACCTGTGTTCATCTGTGTAAATGGTGGCCCCATATTCCACTGAACAGCCAATCTCTTTGTGCAGGGTCGGTATATCAGTTGATGGGATAGGCTTAGCCCTTGTGCGGCCACCGCGCTCACGCATTCCGACCACTACCTGCTTGCCAGCTACGCCACGGCCTGCGCGGACTTTCTTGTGTTTGTGTTTGTTATGTTCCTTCCCACCGATATAGGTCTCATCAATCTCAACAATGCCAGAAAGTAAATTATCTGTATTATCGTTACAGGATTCACGAATGCGGGCCTGCATAAACCAGGCGGTCTTTTGAGTTACTCCGATTTGTTTAGATAACTGCAAGCTAGATATGCCCTTGCGCGAGGTGACAGTTAAGTAAATAGCATATAGCCATTTATGTAGTGGAACATGAGAACGTTCAAAGATAGTGCCGGTTCTCACCGTAAACTCACTCTTGCAGTCCCGGCATAAGTAATATCCTGTCCGCTTTCCTTTGCGCGGGGTAATACGCTTAAATCCCCCACAATGAGGACAGGATATGTAATCTCTCCAGCGTTGTCCCTCAAAATACAATCTAGCGGCTTCAGCATCCGGAAACTGGCGAAATAACTCAAATGTGGATATGGCATTGTCTTTCATTGATGACCCTCCGTTTTATTGCATTTTTATGTTAGATTATATGGGTTATCTATTGGAGTCAAGTATATAATTCCCATAAAAATAGTATGGAGAGACGCTGTGAATTTCATATCCTACCACCAACGTGGGTAATCAAGCTGAAAGGTAAAAACTCAATTGACTAATTCGGGCGCGCTTACAAAATTGCTTAAAGATACCAGTGCCAGCGAAGTAATAGCACTATGGATACTCGTCATTCCCTCGTTGCTTACTACGTGGATAACGATTCTCGAAAAACTTGGCGTGCAGGATGAATATATGTCCAAAGCGACGTGGGTTCTTGTTGGCTTGTATTTACTGTCATTCATTGCAACATTCCGTCTAATTGGCGGGTTAGAAAAACGGGGGCGCAAGGCTCAGGTATTTTGCGATCCATGGCGGATGCAAATTGTTTTATCGTACTACCCATCGATAACGACGGCGTAAGCCCGGGGATATGGTAGATGTACAACCCTTCCATGGCATTGTCTAATTGAGTCAATTATAAACAGCCTGGGGCTGATTATTGGATAGCGAGGGATGCCGCACGTGAAGCTACACTTATAAAACTGGGAGGCCGTACGACTCAATTTTTTACAGGAGGAAACGAATGAAGGCGACTGATGCGAAGTTGATTAATCTACTGGGTGGGAGAGGACAGTTTGTCGTGCCGATTTATCAGCGTAATTATTCGTGGAAGAAAAAACAATGCAATCGGCTTTTTGAAGATATATTGCGGGTGGGAGGTGATAAGAAAATATCATCTTACTTTGCTGGCTCAGTGGTTTATTTTGAACCAGATGATTTACCAGAAACAAGTGTGCCGCAATTGCTGGTGATTGATGGGCAACAGCGCATCACCACGATTTCTCTGATGCTGCTTGCGCTGGTGCGTTTTCTGCAAAAAAACCCGCAACATAATCTGGATGATTCTGGGGAGGAGATTTTACAGACTTATTTAATCAATGCACATAAAAAAGATGAGACAAGATTCAAGTTACTGCTGTCAAAGAAAGATAAAAATACCTTTATCAACTTGGTTGATGAGATCGAAACGACGGACGCATCTTCGCAAAGGATTGATGAAAACTATCAACTTATTAAAGAAAAATTAACAGCAGAAAATATACAGGCGGTTTATCACGGAATAAAAAAATTAGCGATTGTGGATATGAAGCTGGAAAGAGGTAAAGACGACCCACAGTTGATATTTGAGAGCTTAAATTCTACTGGTTTGGGCTTGTCGCAGGCCGATTTAATACGCAATTATATGCTGATGAACGAGCCAGTGGATACGCAAAATCATCTTTATGAAAAATACTGGTATCCGATGGAGCAGGATTTTGTAGAAAATATGGATTATTTGCCACAGTTTATTCGCCATTATTTGAGTGTAAAGCAATCAACAATACCAAACATTAATCTGGTTTATGAAGCGTATAAGGATTTTGATAAAGATCGTGCCAACAATAACTTGACAAAAGAATATGCGCTTAAAGAATTACGGCGATACGCGCAGTTTTATGCACGTATGGCGTTTCATAAAGAACCCGATAAAGCACTGGCAAAGGGGTTTGATGAATTAAATAAATTAAAAATGGATGTTGTTTATCCTTTTTTACTCGCTGTTTATCATGATTATGAAGAGAAAATTATTAGCAAAAATGAATTTATTGAAGTTGTTAGATTAGTCGTGAGTTATTTATTATGCCGTGCTGTTTGTGATGTGCCAACAAATATGTTGAATAAAACCTTCTCGATTTTACATAAAAAGATCAATCAAGAAGCGTACCTGGAATCGCTCAAAGCGGCATTTATCTTGATGAAAGCTAATCAGCGTTTTCCAAAAGATAAAGAATTCAAAGAAGCACTCAAAAAAAGAGATTGTTATAACTTCAGGCCAAGAAATTATTTGCTGAGGTCATTGGAAAACTGGGGTAGAAAGGAACCAGTGTGCGTGGAAAACTTCACCATAGAACATATCTTGCCGCAAAATGAAGAATTGCCGCAAGCATGGCGCGATGTGCTGGGTGAAAATTGGCAGGAAGTAAGAGAAACCTATTTGCATACTTTAGGAAATTTGACTTTAACGGGTTATAACTCGGAGCTTTCGGATAAAGCATTTACACAAAAGAAAACGACCAACGGCGGATTTAATGACAGCCCATTATTTCTTAATGAGTCAGTGCGAAATGCGCAAACTTGGGATGAAAATGCGATCATTAAACGGGCAGAGCTTTTGGCGCAAAGGGCGTGTGAAATTTGGCAAGCACCTGATTTATCGGATGCGCAGTTGGCATCTTATAAACAGACGGACAAAGAAAAATATAGCCTCGATTCTTATGAATATTTGCACGGCGATATGCGGGATTTATTCAACCGGCTTGAAAAAAGAATTTGCAATCTTGATTCCGAGATTGAGATGAAATGCACAAAACTTTATGCGGCTTTCAAAATAAATCAAGCGAATGTGATTGAAGTTGTGCCGTTAAAGCGCGGGCTGCGGATTTATCTGGGTATTGATTTTGAGAAAATTAATGACCCGCAAAAGATATGCCGAGATGTTTCTGATATTGGAAGTTGGGGGACAGGCAATGTTGAGGTGCGGCTTGAGCGGGCTGATGGTTTAGACTATGTGATGATGCTTGTGGAACAGGCTCTTGATGAGCAGCGTGGCGAGGATTGATTTTTGGAAGTGAGAAAAACAATGACAGGCAAAAATAACAGAACCTTACAATGCGGCGATGAAGAGATGCGGGAGCTTGCACAAAAGACAGTTATTTTGAAAAAGGCGGTTTCTGCAAAGCACTTAGCAGGGTCTGTGATTGAGCAGGATTTTTTTACTGCTTGCGCGTATTTACCCGATGGATTTATCGATTTATTAGTGCTTGATCCGCCCTATAATCTGGCAAAAAATTATAACGGTAATCATTTCAAGGTGCGCAAGACAGCCGATTATCAAGTCTGGTTTGATGAAATCATTACGCGCTTAAAGCCCAAGCTCAAGGCGACAGCAAGCGTTTATATCTGTGCAGATTGGAAAACATCGGCGATTATTTCCCCTGTGCTGGATGAACATTTTATTGTCCGTAATCGCATTACTTGGGAGCGGGAAAAAGGGCGTGGGGCGGCGGCAAATTGGAAAAACTGCTCGGAGGATATTTGGTTTTGTACGATGGGCCGTGATTTTTATTTTAATGTGGATGCAGTGAAAATGAGAAAGCAGGTTTTGGCACCATACAAAGCAGAGAATGGACAGCCGAAAGATTGGCGTGAAAGTGCAACAGGAAAATATCGGCTGACGCATCCTTCTAATCTTTGGACGGATATGACGGTGCCGTTTTGGTCTATGCCGGAAAATACGGTTCACCCAACACAAAAGCCGGAAAAGCTGATGGCAAAATTGATGATGGCAAGTTCAAAGGTGGACGATTTTGTCTTTGACCCGTTTCTTGGAAGCGGCACCAGCGTTGTTGTTGCCAAGAAACTAAAGCGGCGTTTTGCTGGCATTGAGATGAATAAAGAATATTGCTGTCTTGCCTTGAAACGACTGGAAAAGGCGGCGGAAAATGCCGCTATTCAAGGCTATGAAGACGGGGTTTTTTGGGAACGAAATTCAGGTGCGGCAAAACGATTAAACTCGGTACGGCGGCAAAAAAGGCTTTTATGAAATCCAAATTCTTTTATGGCGATGCGGCAAAATCCGTTACGAATGAGCTAAAAAATACGATTAATGAATCCTCTGGCGTTCACTTAAGCAAACAAACAGCAGGTAGCCCAAGAGCGGCGGGCGATGCGGTTGAATTATTTGTTGCCGACAATATGCAAAAGCTTCTCGGCAGTTGGTGTAAGGAGTATTCCGCCACTTTTGCCCGTCGTTCAATGGCGGATATTGCATTTTCGGATAAGCAAGGTTTTTACTGCATGATTGATGTCAAAACGCACAGAATAGACACAGATTTTAATATGCCGAATCTGACTTCTGCGCACAGGTTGCTTGCGTTATATGAAGATGACACAAATATTTTCGCACTGCTAATGGTGTGCTATGAATTGCAGGGGCTGACTGTCAAGGCACTGAATGTCCATTTTGTGCCGATTGAATTTCTTGATTGGCGTTGTCTTACTATCGGTGCGCTGGGATGGGGGCAGATTCAAATTGCCAATTCAAACCGGATTAAAATTCAATCGGGGTTTTCCAGAAAAGAATGGATGATTATGCTGTGCGAGAAAATGCTGGATTTTTATCCGAGAGAAATAACAAAAATTGAGGGGAGGATGCAGGTCTTTTCTAAAGCCAAATCACTTTGGCAAAAAAGAGACAATACGTGGGTTTAGGGTTATATGTGGGTAGTGTCAATAATCTCTCGCACTTTCTGATTTGGCTTTCCCTTAAATCTGGTTGTTACGCTACCTGAAAATCCTTTTCTTTATCCATCTCTTGGAGCAAATCCATGTTCAGATATTTCCGCGTTCCCCACTAGCTCCCCGCGATGTGTCTAAGCCTTGCCGCACAAAGCATCAACGCCGAGTTGCCATCCGGGAATGCTCCCACTACTCGTGTTCGCCGCCTGATTTCTCGAATGATTCGTTCCAAAGGATTGTTAGTCCGAATGCGAATCCAGTGCTCTGCTGGAAACCGATAATACGTCAGGGTCTCTTCCATGCACTACCCAGCCAATCCGCCGCACTCGATAACTGGAAGCCTCTAAAAACCGTGCATTTTGTGGTACGATCTGATTCACTTGATGTGGGAGGATTTTGTTTATGCACGCACCTGGATTGTTTGATTTGACGGATCATTTGGCGCGGCTTTCGGCGATGGGAGATCCGCTTGAGGTTTTGGAGCGGCACGTTGATTTCGAAGTGTTTCGCCCCGTTTTGGTGGCAGCGCTTGGCTATGGGGAATGTCCCAAAGGGGGTCGCCCGCCCTATGATGCCGTTGTGATGTTCAAGGTGCTGGTCTTGGCCTCGATGCACAATCTGAGCGATGAGCGGATGGAGTTTCTCATTCGTGACCGTTTCAGTTGGTTGCGTTTCCTGGGATTTCAAATCGGGGAGCCGACACCTGATCAGAAGACGATCTGGCTTTTCAGAGAGAAGCTGACCTAGGCGGGTGTCTTCAAGGCCCTGTTTGCCGCGTTTGAAGCTCAGCTCTGCGCGCGGGGATACAAACCCACCGGCGGTCAGATTGTGGATGCCACGTTGGTCTTTGCCCCGCGCCAGCGGATGACGAAAGAAGAGAAAGCGCGCGCCAAGGCAGGTGAGGCCGCATCTGACATCTGGCCCGATGATCTGTCCAAGGCAGCGCAGAAAGACACCGATGCGCGTTGGACGGTCAAGTATTCAAAGGCCAAGACGACCAAGGAGGGTGAGGAGGATACTGGCCTTGTCGATATTTCGGTTCCGCACTTTGGGTACAAGAACCACGTGTCCATTGACCGCAAATGGCGCTTCATCCGGGGTGAGACTGGCACGAATGCGGCTCGCTACGACGGGCATGAACTCTCCTCGGTTCTGGACGAGACAAACAGCTCGAAGGCGGTTTGGGCCGATACTGGATATCGGTCGTCCAAGAACGAAGACTGGCTCAAAGCGCAAGGGTACCGCTCACATATCCATCGCAAGAAGCCACGCGGCAAACCCATGGCCAGGCATATTCGTCGGGGCAACGCGACACGCTCCGCCATCCGCGCCTGTGTTCGGCTACGAGAAAGGGCCCATGGCTCTGACCATCCGCTCAATCGGCCAAACCCGTGCGAAGGTCCGCATGACCATGGCCAACCTGAGCTACAAACTTCCGCCGTCTCATTTTCCACGAGCGACGACAGGCCACAGCCTGACTCCGCCCAAATTCCGGAAATACCCGCCCTGGCAGACCCAAACAGCACAACACAGCCTCAAATACCCCAACTCATGACCTCCATGCCCGCAATGCGGGTGACAACGACTGGTGCTCGCGTCAAAACCCATCCAGAATCAGCGTTGTTCGAGGTCTCCAACTTCATGTCCCTGAGTTTCTTCTCGACCTCCGTGGCCTTATGCCTGGCAGATTCCAGATATTCAGATGCATGAATAGCCTGCAACATGCGAGAGACTTCTTTGACACGACCACGAGGCACATGACTGAAGACGTTGCGGTAGCAGTGCACAATACAACGCTGCCAGCCAGCTTAGGGGTAGAAGTCACCGATAGACTCCTTGCGCCCAAGACAGGCATCACTGAGCACCAACCTGATGCCCTTGAGACCGCGTGCCTGCAAATGACGCAGGAATCCTGACCATCCCACCTTATCCTCCTTAGTACCTTCAACAATCCCTAGAATGCGGCGGTAGCCATCGTCCCCAACACCTATGGCGACTAGAACAGAAACGTTCTTCACTGCACCGCCCCAACTGCGTTTGAGCACAACACCGTCCAGGTATACATAAGGGAAATCGCCCTCTATGGGGCGATTACGCCACTCTTCAATCTGCCCATAGATACGCTGGTTGAGCTTTGAAATAGTCCCTAAGCTAACACGGGTACCCCAGAGGGCTGCGGTAATGTCTTCTACACGTTGTACTGAAACACCTGCCAGATACATCTCAATCAGTGCCTCTTCAATTGACGCTACACGGTGCCGATAGTGCTCTATGATGGCCATCTCAAAGGTCTGTTTGCGTAGCTTCGGCATCTTTAACTCAAGCTCTCCGGCCCTTGTGTGGCACTTCCTGGTGTAGCTACCAGACCGGTCGTCTTTGCGCGTCTCAGTGCGTGCATATCGATCAGCACCCACCAGCGCATCAGCCTCAGCGTCCAGAATCTGGTTAAGGGTGTCTTCCACAGTCTTCAGTACCACTTTGTTGAGATGGCCCTGCAGTGCCTGTTCATCAATAGGGACTACATTGTTCAAGTGCTTGTTTGTATCATCGCTCATGGCGACTCTTCTCCTGGTCAAATAAATGGTTATGTCACTTTTTATTTAACCAGATAAAGGGGAACCGCCTCTTCAAATTTGCGAAAGATAATTTACGTTATCAAAAAATAAAGTGGTTATTCTTATAGCACGTCACTGAGTGGGTCGCCGCATTCAAGTAGGAGAATGGGTTTTTTGTTATTGGAAAATTGTATTTTATAGTTCCCTTTTCTTATTTCATTAAGCGTGTATCTGTTTAATCCATTTGGTTTGCAGACCAGTACCGGAATAAAATTAATTTGTATGTTGGCAGGGATTAGTTTTTCCCTCTCCACTACTTTAGTCCCTGCTTGTAGTTTGTTTGGCTACATCTCTTATTTTTGGGCTTCCTGCTTTTATTTCTAACGGTACAAACCAACCATGGTTGTTCCTTGCTACATCGGCAAAAAACAGATAATCGCAACGTACCTGATTTTTTCTTCGTGGTGCTCCATGTTTATCCATGCCAATAATCAGGTTTGGCTTGGGTGCGCCCTTCAGGGACGCTTTGCAGTTGCGCGTTTGTACCTTCTTAGAAGTGTTCCCCAAAATCTGGACAACGCTTATAACCCCTTCCCGATTATGCAGGCATCTTTGTCTGCGTACTGGCAGTATACCGAACCTGATGTCTGCTTGTTCAGTGATTGGTGTCGTCGACGCTCATTGTAAAACACAAAGTAACGTTGCAATGATTGTCGGGCTTGGGCTACCGTGTCGTACGCTTTGAGATAGACTGCTTCGTATTTCACGCTACGCCATAACCACTCCACAAACACATTATCCACCCAGCGGTACTTGCCATCCATACTGCTCTTGATGTCATTGCCCTTTAGCACCGAAGTGAAGATTTCAGGACAGCCATAATTTTCAATAGCCTCTTCAAGTGCGTCAACACAAAAGTCCGCATCCATGGTTGTGGATACCCGCCGTGACAGAACGCATCGAGAATACCAGTCCATCACAGCTACCAAATAAACGAATCCTTTCGACATTGGAATATATGTGATGTCAGTTGACCAGACTTGATGGGGACGACCAATCTCAAGCCCACGCAACAAATACGGATAAATTTTATGCCGCTGATTGACCACACTGAGATTGCGCTTCGGATACAGGGTTTCTATCACCAGAAGCATTCTCAGGCACTGTATACGCTTCCGGTTGACCACGCGACCATGGTTATCAAATAACCAGTCCTTGATACGCCGTGTACCATCCTAGTAGCTTCATCAACGCCAGTTCTTCGTCGCTGACAGGCTCGGGGACGTAGTAGTAAGTTGACCGCCCTACATCCAGTAGCTGGCATTGACGTGAAATCGGTAGCGCTTCTTCCTTGCTCACCATCTCTTTCCTCTTAGGCCGTGTATTCTTTCTAACCCGCGTTCTAAAAAATCATTCTCCATGGTCAATTGGCCAATTCTAGCGCGCAACTCAAGCACCTCTTGCCGATGATCATCCGCTACTTTGTCTACCTTATCAAACGCCGCACCAGTGCTGAACAAAAGTTGTTTTTTCCACTGTGTTATTTGGCCAGGTTGAACGTCAAGTTTTTCGACCATATCAGCCATCGTCATTTCGCCTTTGATGGTCGTCAACGCGACCTTTGCTTTGAACTCTGGTTTATGCAAGCTTCTTTTCCTTCTCATGAATAAATTGCCTCTTTAACTTAATGGAGGAAAGAATCTATGTCATCCTTGATTATCCAGAATCTGGGGTCTACCTTTGTGTTCATCATACGGACAGGGGTGGTCAGTACTGTGCGCACGATTACCAGCGGATATTGTGTGAGCACGGCTTTCAGGTGTCGATGAGTAGCAAAGGGGATTGCTATGATAATGCTGTTGTTGAATCTTTATTCAAGACGATGAAGGCCGAGCTTATATGGCGGCAGGACTGGAAAACCTGTCGGCAAGCCGAGACGGAAATATGCCAATACATCAATGGCTTTTACAATCTGCGCCGAATGCATTCAGCACTGGGTTGTAAAAGCCCCGTTGCCTTCGAGAGAATAGCGGGGTTAAAGTGAGCGTTGCGTGCGGCACAAAAACGTGACAGGTCTACTTTTATCAGGCACGGTATTTTGGGACCGACTAGGTACTTAAGGCAAGGCTATCTTAAGCTGATGTATCTGAACTTGCTCAAAGTCGGCAATAAGGTGTGTTATGTGCAGGCTACTTAAGGGATTATTATTTTGTCTGAAAAACGACACAAGACCTGATAAGGACAGGCGCTAGGTCATAACGGTCAGAATCCTTACCGTGACTGAACATTAAACCATGGCAGGCATAATATTCAAATACGGTGTTTTGTGCAAAGGCCTCGGTCTTGTACCTTAATACAGTGATTGAATTTCTTTATACAGGTGAATGGTATTGAAGATGCCAATTTGGGTGGGTCTGCTTATCTGACAATTACGCACTTTACAAATGTCGACTGGCTCCGCAATACAGATATTCTTTCCTGTTATCCGTTCAAAGACAAGTATCGATATAATCGAAGATACAAAAAAGCAAAGATCAGAAAATATAAAAGGGAAACGGTTTTGGTTATGGGCATTATAGTCACGAACACTAAGCCAGATAGTGGAAACAATAACAACATGGCACTCGCTACAGATTTTTGTAACAAAGGCATAGCAAAACGCTTGCGATACTTCCAGTGAACCAGCATATGAAAATGAACCTTGTCTGGCTTGTCTGGACGATGCCCATCTCGCACAGATTTTCGATAGACTGAGAACAGTAATTCTGTGATGGGATAAGCGAAAACAATCAATAATGATAATAGCGATATGTCTGGATTTGTTTCAATCAGGTTGATCGCAAGACCACCCAAAAATAATCCTGAAATGTAAGCGCCTGAATCACCAAGAAACAGCAAGCCTTTTGGAAAATTAACCACAAAAAATCCCATAACGGTAGCGGCAAAAAACAAGGAAAGTTGAAGGGTAACTGCATCGCCATGCTGATACGATAGCACTGCTATCGACAAAGCCATAAATATAGAAGTTCCACTGGCGAGGCCATTAAGGCCATCAATCATGTTGATACTGTTGATCAGAGCAGAGAGAGACAAAACCGTCAAAAATGGCCATAAGTTCATAATGTTAAACATTTTGTCAAACAGAACAATATCTACAGATGAAAAGTATGTGCCAGTGAGGTAAATCAATAATATTGAAGATGCGAATGAGGCACAAAGACGATATAGGCTTGGAACGCATTTGAACAGATCTTCAATGAAACCAAAAACGAAAATCGGAAAACATGCCATCAAAAAGAGTCCCGCCAATTCCGGAAGCTCAAATATAGAACACCCTAAAATTAAGCTCGCAAAAATTGCACACCCGCCAATTCGCGGCACGCTGCCTTCATGAAATTTTTGCGGGCCAACGACTGTATCAGAACTTAGTCTGATATGAAAAGGCTTACTAAAAACAAGCAGGACACAGAATAAAAAAGAGCAGATAAAAACAAAAAATATTTCCATCATAATTTAGCTTTTCCTACGGTTCTGGTGCATTTTTCGATATTGTTATGAAAAGTAATATTATCTGTATCTGATTTATCTCGTCTATATTTTAGGATAGAGCGAGGAATATATTATCTAAGAAATTGAAAATTTTATCTTTTTAATACACGTATGTAACAAGTCCGTATTATATCAACCTGTTTGAAATTGTCACTTTAAGACAGTCATTCTCATACAACGATTCTATCTTGGTGAATTTAATAATGTAGCGCCTAGTCAAATTTAATCTTGCTTTGAATCTTGGATAAAATACCACGCAATATATTACATTCATTTTCTTCCAGTTGTGCTCGATTAAACAATCGTCGCATTCTGTGCATCAGTAATCGAGGATTCTCGGTGTTGTGAAAACCTATACTGATCATGACTTCCTCAAGATGCTGGTAAAATAGCGCCATTGTTTTCTGATCAGCTAATGGCGCACCAGATGCAAGCGATTCAAGGCTGTCATGATCAATGCCTGATAAATATATCTCATAGCAAATAATTTGCACGGCCGCAGCTAGATTAAGTGAGCTGTATACCGCATTGGCAGGTATTTTTAATGCAAGATTACACAGCACCAGTTCATCATTACTTAACCCTGAATTTTCCCTTCCAAAAATAATCGCAACAGATGAGTATTTATTGTCGGAAATTATGTCTGCACATTTACGCGGCGAAACCAGTGGCCAGGGTATGTTTCTGGTGCGGGCACTTGTACCGATAACCAAGTCACAATCTGCAATCGCCTCTTTTAAGCTGGAGAAGATTTTGGCATCAGTCAATATATCGTCAGCACCCGACGCGCGTGCCGTTGCTTCTTCTGCAGGAAAAATTTTTGGATTCACCAAATACAACTTATCCTGTGACATCGTTTTCATCGCCCGTGCTGCCGCGCCGATATTGCCAGGATGCGTTGTACCGACAAGGACAATAATTGTTTTATTAGTCACCTCTTTCATATTTGTGGCTTCACTCATGATTACCAAGCACGTAGAATACCGCGTTAATTATTCGGAGAATACTATGCACCCCATGCTCAATATTGCTATCCGTGCAGCCAGAGCGGCGGGTGACTCTATTGTGCGTGAAATGGACCGCGTCGGCGATATTGCGATTGAAACAAAAGGCAGGAATAATTTTGTAACAGAAGTTGATAGACAAGCTGAATATATCATCATCGAAACCATTAAAAAAGCCTACCCCAACCATGCTTTTCTAGCCGAAGAATCAGGCAAGTCTGGGCACCACTGTGAGTATCTCTGGATTATAGACCCACTTGACGGCACAACAAATTTCTTGCATGGGTTTCCGCATTTTGCCGTATCGATCGCCCTCCAATATAAGGGTCGACTCGATCAGGCCGTCATTTATGATCCCTTGAAACAGGAATTATTTACTGCCTCAAAGGGCAAAGGCGCACAACTTAATGATAAAAAAATTCGTGTCAGTTCACAAAAAACACTGGCTGGCGCATTGCTTGGCACGGGTTTTCCTTTTCGAGAAGATCAGCAAATTGATCAATTCATTAATATTTTCAAATCCTTGTTTCCCATGATTGCAGGTATGAGAAGGGCTGGTGCGGCCTCACTTGATTTAGCTTATGTTGCTTGTGGACGCTTAGATGGATTCTGGGAATGCGGTCTACAATCCTGGGATATCGCGGCCGGTATCTTAATTGTACAGGAAGCAGGCGGTATCAATAGTGAATTTACTGGCGCGACAGATTGTTTGGAAACGGGAAATATTATTTCCAGCAACCCAAAATTATTAAAGATATTATTAAAAACTATCATGGATTCAAATCGCTAAAACTGTTGCAGATAACATAAATTATCTTTCGCAAATTTGAAGAGGCGGTTCCCCTTTATCTGGTTAAATAAAAAGTGACATAACCATTTATTTGACTAGGAGAAGAGTCGCCATGAGCGATGATACAAGCAAGCACTTGAACAACGTAGTCCCTATTGATGAACAGGCACTGCAGGGCCATCTCAACAAAGTGGTACTGAAGACTGTGGAATACACCCGCAACCAGATGCTGGACGTTGAGGCTGATGCGCTGGTGGGTGCTGATCGATACGAACGCACTGAGACGCGCAAAGACGACCGGTCTGGTAGCTACACCAGGAAGTGCCACACAAGGGCTGGAGAGCTTGAGTTAAAGATGCCGAAGCTACGCAAGCAGACCTTTGAGATGGCGATCATAGAGCGCTATCGGCACCGTGTAGCGTCAATTGAAGAGGCACTGATTGAGATGTATCTGGCAGGTGTATCGGTCTGACGGGTGGAGGATGTCACCGTAGCCCTCTGGGGTACCCGTGTCAGCTTAGGGACTATTTCAAAGCTCAACCAGCGTATCTATGGGCAGATTGAAGAGTGGCGTAATCGCCCCATAGGGAGTGATTTCCCTTATGTATACCTGGACGGTGTTGTGCTCAAACGCAGTTGGGGCGGTGCAGTGAAGAACGTTTCTGTTCTAGTCGCCATCGGTGTTGGGGACGATGGCTACCGCCGCATTCCAGGGATTGTTGAAGGTACTAAGGAGGATAAAGCGGGATGGTCAGGATTCCTCCGTCATTTGCAGGCACGCGGTCTCAAGGGCATCAGGTTGGTGCTCAGTGATGCCTGTCTTGGGCGCCAGGAGTCGATCGGTGACTTCTACCCTGAAGCTGAGTGGTAGCGTTGTATTGTGCACTGCTACCGCAACGTCTTCAGTCATGTGCCTCGTGGTCGTGTCAAAGAAGTCTCTCGCATGTTGCAGGCTATTCATGCATCTGAATATCTGGAATCTGCCAGGCATAAGGCCACGGAGGTCGAGAAGAAACTCAGGGACATGAAGTTATCGAGTGTAGCGGATTGGCTGGGTAGTGCATGGAAGAGACCCTGACGTATTATCGGTTTCTGGCAGAGCACTGGATTCGCATTCGGACTAACAATCCTTTGGAGCGGATCATCCGAGAAATCAGGCGGCGAACACGAGTAGTGGGAGCATTCCCGGATGGCAACTCGGCGTTGATGCTTTGTGCGGCAAGGCTTAGACACATCGCGGGGAGCTAGTGGGGAACGCGGAAATATCTGAACATGGATTTGCTCCAAGAGATGGATAAAGAAAAGGATTTTCAGATCGCGTAACAACCAGATTTAAGGGAAAGCTAAATCAGAAAGTGCGAAAGATTATTGACACTACCCTTTGTAGCGTGCGTTTTTGCATATCTGATATAATTTTTTGTCGATACTCAGCCATTGCGTTTGAACAGGCCAAAGACTGTGGTTTTGCTACTAGCACCACGCCCCCGTTTACCCGAGTTATAACTGAATCTGGTGTCTGAATAAATTTGAAGTATGCAACGTCGTGCCTTGCTGGAATCGGTTTTGTCTAGCAATCGAAAGTAACAAGAGGAGCACGCCACACATGACAAACAATACTGTAGGGAACCTCTATTAATGCAATCACTTTCCAGTTTATTGGCTCAGAGAGGTTAAAACAATAACCAATTTGATCCAAAAAGCCGGTAGTCTCCGTACAGCCCTGTTCTCGGCTTTACTTTGTTTTCAAGACGCACTGACCCGTGCCAGAAAGCATAAACGCCTCATGTTGTACCTTAGATTCATCAAGCCGATATGCATGCTTGTTCGCGTAATGCCAATGCAAGGAAACGCTTTGCGGCGTAAATTGCGCTGTGCTCCAAACATAGGTGCGACCCGACTGCGCTAGCCTTGAGAAACGCTGCTTTTTCCTCTGACCGATAGGCACTGTCAGCCCAGACATCTTTACTGGTATTGCTGTCATCTGGCAGGTCTGCAAAAACCTGCGCATCATGGACGCTGGCATCAGTGACCTGATAGTCACGAATCAACTTGTTGTCATGGTCTATCTGGCTGTGGTTCTTGTAAGCAAAATGGCTACGGCTATGTTTCTTCGTCCAGCGGGCCGGGACAGTGCCTGCCTTAATCCGGGCATTGTATTCCCGAAGGTTACGCGGCAACAGTGCCGGAATGATTGAGGAGGCAACTATCTGACCCTTGCGAGCGATATAAATCGCTGGGTTCAACGACAACTGCTCAAACAACGATGCCATCAGACCCAGCACCGCTAACCGATGCTTGAATGCCCAGCAGGTTTTGGCATCAGCGACTCGTTGCTGGCTAGCAAGACCCAGAAACTGCTGGAAACTGCAACGGTCTTCGATTTGGTATTCCAACCGGTCATCGCTAAGACCATACAGATTTTGCACAAGCAGTCCCTTGAACATCATCACTACGTCTGTTGGGCGTTGCCCGCCTGACGCTTACGTTGTTTCTCATGAACCTTGTTCAACAACGACCGAAAAGATCCCCAGTCAACCGTCTTTTCCAGTTCAGGCAGAGGATTACCCAACTGTTTGAGACGATAGTCTTGAAGATTAAACAGAGAACCGAAAATATCATTGCTCATGGAAGTTTATTTGTCAGTTTGGAAACTTCAACATTATACCAAATAACGTCATTAATAGAGATGCTCTGAAGAACTTCGTTTAACCAACGGCAGTTACACAGAATTCGGGAAAGGCTCAACCACGCCTCAACCCAGCCCGACCACGCCCATCCCATCCCATCCCGCGGCCGTTCCCGTCAGTTACGCCGTTCCACTGAAAACTTCGCTAACGCATAGAGTGCCTCTAAATACGCAGATGGCGGCAGGCCCCGAAGCGCGGCCATCGCCAAATCAGCCTCCTCATTTGCAATCTTTTCCGTGTATGCAATGGCCCCGGTAGACTGTATCGCCGCTTGTATCTGATCGATATGTGCCAGTCCACCGCTTTCTATGGCATCACGAATAGTCGCAGACTCACCTTCATCGCCATGCCACAGCGCATATAACAATGGCAGTGTGGGTTTGCCTTCGGCAAGATCATCGCCAATATTTTTGCCTAGCTCAGCGGGTGAAGAACTGTAATCAAATACATCATCTACTAATTGAAACGCCGTGCCAAGATGGCATCCATAAGCGGCCATTGCCTGCTCTTCTGCTTCTGATCGGTTGGCAATGACAGCCCCTAGTTGTGCCGCGGCCTCAAATAATTTAGCCGTTTTGTTGCGGATCACATCCAGGTAGCCTTCTTTAGTGATGTCTGGATCATGGCGGTTAATGAGTTGTTGTACTTCGCCAGCAGCGATAGTATTGGTTGTTTCAGAAAGGATCTGCATGACCCGCATGGAATCTATATTGACCATCATCTGAAAAGCGCGCGAATAAACAAAATCGCCAACCAAGACGCTCGCTTCATTCCCCCAGCGTTGATTAGCGGTTGCGTGACCACGCCGGAGTAACGAGGCATCAACCACGTCATCATGTAACAAAGTGGCGGTATGGATAAACTCTATAATGGCCGCCAGAGCGATATTTTGCTTGCCTGCATACGCGAAAACACCAGCACTCAACAAGATTACGGCCGGGCGCAGCCGCTTGCCACCACTATTAATGATGTAATGGCCTAATTGATCAATCAGACCTACCTCCGAGGACAGGTTCTCCTCAATTAAGCTGTTGACCTCGGACATATCCGTGGCGATAAGTGCCCGGATATGCTCAATCGTCATAATGGCTTGCCTTGTGTCGGTTTGCTTCATGTTGTGATCGTTGTATTCAAGTGACTGAATTTTTCATAAAGGGAGGGTAAATACGACTCACGTTAGGTTTATTTTAAGAGTATTGGCAATTTTAACATTCTTTGCTTGTCAGCACCTGTTGAATTTCCTAGAATCTGCGCCTTTGTTGTGTGGGCAATCGTGCCAAGTTATGGAGAAATAAGGATGTACGCAGTAATCAAGACGGGTGGCAAGCAGTATAAGGTAGCGAAGGGCGATAAACTTAAAGTTGAGAAGATCGATTCTGAAACAGGCAATAATATCGATATAACCGATGTATTGATGCTGGTTGATGGCGATAACGTTAAGGTGGGTAAACCGTTTGTAGCCGGTGCCAAGGTCAGTGCCACTGTCGAAAGTCATGGTCGTGGCCGCAAGTTGAAGATCGTTAAATTTAAACGCCGTAAGCATTATCGCAAGCAGATGGGGCATAGACAGGCCTATACCGAAATCGCGATAACCGAAATCGTAGCAGGCGGATAACCAGGAGTGTAACAATGGCACATAAAAAAGCAGGTGGCAGTACTCGCAATGGACGTGATTCCCAATCCAAACGTCTGGGTGTTAAAAAATTTGGTGGCGAACAGGTTGATGCGGGTAATATCATTATCCGTCAACGTGGTACAAAATATCATGCGGGGATCAACGTTGGTCTCGGACATGATCATACAATTTTTGCCACAACCGATGGCAAGGTTGAATTTAATCAGAGAGGGCCTAAACGTCGTACTTCTGTAGATGTTGTTGCGGCGAAATAGACGGGTTTATCAGATTGCGTTCTAAACCTCGCCAACGGCGGGGTTTTGTCGTTTTAGGCACCTAAAAAAAGGAAATTATATACTTAATGCCACAAATTATTAAGGAACATCTGATTAATTAAGGATTTTCAAGCAAGTGGGCATCACTGTGCTCGATAGTAGCGAGCATTGAACGTCTTGCTCATTACTCTCTTTCATTTCTCTTGTCCCGGCCTACTGTTTTCAGCTATAGCCCCTATTCCAGGCGTACTAAGCCACTGATAGCCGTAATAATTGTTTCTTTGATAGCATAAGATTAATCAGGGCACAGTGAGCAAACAGGTGGTTCGCATTCTTGCCTGGCCCTTTGAATCTGACTTTGGTAAATCCATATTGTCGCTGCATGATATGAAAGATAGGCTCAACCTTGGCACGGACTTTGGATTTGTGCCGGTTTTTAGCCTTGTCCTGTTCGGTCAGTTTGCGGTGACGTGCGCCTTTGACCTGGGTGTAGTCTTTTGCCTTGGGGGCATTATCCTTGAGTACGGATTGCTGACCCGCATAGGCACTATCTCCCCAAAGACGGGTCTCTTCTCCATGCAGTAGGTCTCCAAGTACCTGTGAGTCGTGGACATTGGCTGGTGTGGCAACAACGCAGTGTATCAGTTTGGTTTTGCTATCCACACCGATGTGTGCCTTCATGCCAAAGTACCATGGCTTGCCTTGTTTGGTCTGATGCCTATCAGGGTCACGGGTGTTGCTTTTGTTCTTGGTGGCGGTAGGCGCATTGATGATGGTCGCATCAACAATAGTGCCTTTGGATACTTTCATGCCGTTTTCCTCCAGATAGACGGCAACAGCATCAAACAGGGCAACTCCGAGGTTGTTCTCCTCCAGCAGATGACGGAATTTACAGCGGGTGGTTGCATCTGGCACGGGTTCCATGCCCACCGGACGGCGACCAGCAGGGGTTGGGGTAATGAGGCTCAATTACTGCAGTCAGCGCTTGCCAGGGAATGAGCTGATTCATCTCTTCGAGAAATATCTCTTTGCGTGTCTGCTTGCGGTATTATCGCATATTATGGCATTAATCAGAGGTTCCTTAGTTATTGACGAAAGCCATCACCACGCCACAAGTAATATATCAAGAGATTTAATCAAAGACATTGGGCCAAAACTAACGATAGAGGTTTCCGCAACACCAGACATGGAAAACCCTGACGAGATTGTTTCTGTGACCTTGGAAGATGTAAAACTGGAAGGAATGATCAAAAAATCAGTCATTCTCAATCCAAACTTTAAAAATGTTTTATCCGGCAATAGTCTAAAAACAAAACTTGTTGATGGGACAGATGCAATGGTGTTAGAAGAAGCGCTAAAGAAACGAGAAGAAATTGCAAAAGCGTACAAAGAAGCGGATATTGAGATAAACCCTCTTTTACTTATTCAATTACCCGACCGTAAAACACAAGCAGAAGATCAAGTCAAAAATAATGTTGTGTTGATTTTGAAAGATAAATACGGAATGACAACGGAAAACGGCAGACTGGCGATCTATTTATCAGGAGAAAAAGAAAATCTTGAGAATATCGCTAAGAATAATCATGAAACCGAAGTTTCGCTTTTTAAGCAGGCAATCGCTTTAGGATGGGATTGTCCTCGTGCTCAAGTCTTAGTGCTTTTCAGAGACTGGAAAAGTCTCACATTTTCGGTCCAAACAGTTGGGCGAATTATGCGTATGCCCGAGCCCGACACAGGACACTACGCACAGGATATTTTGAATTACGGATTTGTGTTTACAAACCTTGCCGATATTGAAATCAAGGAAGACATGGCAAGAAAATATGTAACGATTTATACCAGCCAAAGAATAGATGATTATAAGCCGCTAGCACCGATATAGACAATATTGGCGGCCATAGCATCAAGCGTTGCACGGGCTTTTTCAAGAATGGCTTCGGTACCACCGACCATCATCGCCAAGGTAGCATTTTTAGCACCTTCAACACCGCCCGATACCGGGCAATCAAGAAAATGTGCATTACTTTCTTTTAGGGAATTATATACTTGAATCCAATAGATAACCCATATAATCTAACATAAAAATGCAATAAAACGGAGGGTCATCAATGAAAGACAATACCATATCCACATTTGAGTTATTTCGCCAGTTTCCGGATGCTGAAGCCGCTAGATTGTATTTTGAGGGACAACGCTGGGGAGATTACATATCCTGTCCTCATTGTGGGGAATTTAAGCGTATTACCCCGCGCAAAGGAAAGCGGACAGGATATTACTTATGCCGGGACTGTAAGAGTGAGTTTACGGTGAGAACCGGCACTATCTTTGAACGTTCTCATGTTCCACTACATAAATGGCTATATGCGATTTACTTAACTGTCACCTCGCGCAAGGGCATATCCAGCTTGCAGTTATCTAAACAAATCGGAGTAACTCAAAAGACCGCCTGGTTTATGCAGGCCCGCATTCGTGAATCCTGTAACGATAATACAGATAATTTACTTTCTGGCATTGTTGAGATTGATGAGACCTATATCGGTGGGAAGGAACATAACAAACACAAACACAAGAAAGTCCGCGCAGGCCGTGGCGTAGCTGGCAAGCAGGTAGTGGTCGGAATGCGTGAGCGCGGTGGCCGCACAAGGGCTAAGCCTATCCCATCAACTGATATACCGACCCTGCACAAAGAGATTGGCTGTTCAGTGGAATATGGGGCCACCATTTACACAGATGAACACAGGTCATATCAGCATTTACAGTCTGCTTATCAGCATGGTACGGTAACCCATAGTGCGGGAGAATATGTGGGTTCAAACAACATTCATACCAATAGCATTGAAAGTGTCTGGGCTTTACTCAAACGCGGTCTGTATGGGGTATGGCATCATGCCAGCACTAAACACTTACATCGCTATGTGAACGAAGTGACTTTTAGACTGAATAACGGACCATGTAAGTTACCAACCAATCAACGTATAGAATCACTTATAAGCAACGCGATAGGTAAACGGATTACCTATCGCGAGGTGCTAGCATGAGCAAAGCAATGGAAATAGAATGCGGATATACAGGACGATAATGAGAGCAGGTTACATCAAAGACTATATAAGTGGTGAAGAAGTAAAAGCTACGCCAGAAGAAGTAGAAGCAGTACAAGTCTTTTCCGAAACACTTGTCGAAGATTACGGATACCCCAAAGAACAATTACAAACACGACCACAGTGGCGTGTAAAAGTAAGGCCATCTGATACCAAAAAAGAGTATCCGCTTGATATTGCAGTATTCAACAAAGATAAAAAACCGATAAAAACCTTTTTATTGTCGTTGCGTGCAAACGAAAGACAAGAAAAGATGGTTTAACCCAAAATGGAGTGCAATTGAAAAATTGCATAAGGTAACAGGTGAGCATGGTGAGCTTGTTACTTGAAAAAACTAACAAATCATTGTGTTTGTATTTTGTAGTGAAGTTGGAGTAAAGTATATAATTCCCAAAAATATCATATGGCCAACAAGGAATTTATAAGACAAAACGCTATACCTACATGCGATTACACGCCTGGTTTATGGAGAGCTGTTTTTGTAAATGCGCATAAGCACCGATCAATCCATTTGGTGAACGCACTTATAAGAAAACTTACAGGCAAACCACATGCGCATTGTTGGCATACAGATTCCCCCAGTCATGTTTCCTTAATGTGTCTGTTGCAAGATACGACAGAAAAACATATTCACATGCAATTTCTAAAAACAGAAGACTACATGCATACCCCCCAGGTATTATCGTTCTGATTCCCTTACACTTTTCCGTATACTGTATTTCACTAACGTGTTGCCTTTTGTAGTAGCTAATAAGAAGCATATTGTTTCTTGTATCGGGGAAAAAGGGACTTGCTACATATTCTCTAATGGGCTGGCACTGCATCGAAGAAGTAATGACACATACCTGTTTGGCAATGACAATACAACATCAGTACGCTCTACGCTATCGGTCGAATTCATGTCTCCAGAGGAACAACGGAGCAATTTTATACGACGAGGAAATACTACGTTAACCACATTACCAAAAACCAAAACCGTAGCTGATATAAGGAGAAAAATCACTCAATTCCCGCATCCATTACAAAAGGAAGTGCTTTTGCGATACAGCGATTGTGTAGACCTGCTATCAGAATGATGCAATCACTTTAGAGCCTGTCGCCGGCAAGCACAGGTTGCCAGGGACCAGGGACCCAGCCCGTCTCTCCAGCCCGACATCTCCGGTTGTTTGTCTAAATGACCATACAGCAAAACGGTATTATCAATAGTGCCGGGTATCTCTATAAAGATAAGGGGTGTTCTCCCATCAAGATGTACCACTTCCAGTGTCATACCGCTGATGTCTTGTTTCTTACACCAACTTGAAATCTGGAGACCTCGAACAACGCTGATTCTGGATGGGTTTTGACGCGAGCACCAGTCGTTGTCACCCGCATAGTGGGTGTGAAGGTCAAGATCGGTGGTATTTGAGGCTGTGTTGCGCTGTTTGGGTCTGCCAGGGCGGGTATTTCCGGAATTTGGGCGGAGTCAGGCTGTGGCCTGTCGTCGCTCGTGGAAGATGAGACGGCGGAAGTTGTAGCTCAGGTTGGCCATGGTCATGCGGGCCTTCGCACGGGTTTGGCCGATTGAGCGGATGGTCAGAGCCATGGGCCCTTTCTCGTAGCCGAACACAGGCGCGGATGGCGGAGCGTGTCGCGTTGCCCCGACGAATATGCCTGGCCATGGGTTTGCCGCGTGGCTTCTTGCGATGGATATGTGAGCGGTACCCTTGCGCCTTCAGCCAAGCCTCATTCCTGGCCGAGCGGTACCCGGTATCGGCCCAAACAGCCTTCGAGCTGTTTGTCTCGTCCAGAACCGAGGAGCGTTCATGCCCGTCGTAGCGAGCCGCATTCGTGCCAGTCTCACCCCGGATGAAGCGCCATTTGCGGTCAATGGACACGTGGTTCTTGTACCCAAAGTGCGGAACCGAAATATCGACAAGGCCAGTATCCTCCTCACCCTCCTTGGTCGTCTTGGCCTTTGAATACTTGACCGTCCAGCGCGCATCGGTGTCTTTCTGCGTTGCCTTGGACAGATCATCGGGCCAGATGTCAGACGCGGCCTCACCTGCCTTGGCGCGCGCTTTCTCTTCTTTCGTCATCCGCTGGCGCGGGGCAAAGACCAACGTGGCATCCATAATCTGACCGCCGGTCGGTTTGTATCCCCGCGCGCACAGCTGAGCTTCAAACGCGGCCTTGAAGACACCCGCCTGGGTCAGCTTCTCTCTGAAAAGCCAGATCGTCTTCTGATCAGGTGTCGGCTCACCGATTTGAAATCCCAGGAAACGTAGCCAACTGAAACGGTCACGAATGAGAAACTCCATCCGCTCATCGCTCAGATTGTGCATCAAGGCCAAGACCAGCACCTTGAACATCACAACTGGGTCATAAGGAGGGCGACCCCCTTTGGGACGGTCACCATAGCCAAGCGCTGCCACCAAAACGGGACGGAGCGCTTCGAAATTCACATGACAGTCCAGAGCTTCAAGCGGATATCCCATCGCCGAAAGACGTGCCAAATGATCCGTCAAATCAAACAATCCAGGTGCGTGCATAAACAAAATCCTCCCACATCAAGTGAATCAGATCGTACCACAAAATGTACGGTTTTTAGAGGCTTCCAGCTGTTTAACTGCTTGATCCATATAAGCATGCGCTTGCCAATCAGGGTCAAATGCGGGTGATTTATTCGGTATGCGCATGTAGTCGATCAACGCTGGAATGGCAGATAGATCCCATTCATTGGAACAAAATGATGCCATTAATTGTTTATTCATGCCGTATTATGACAAGCGGTTCATAGGTTATAGAATATCGAGCAAAAAGAAATTTATACATACGTTTATTTTACCTTACAGACGCTATAGTATATAAGGCTGTCTTACAATTTATTAAAAGGAGAATGAAATCATGTACTCAATTATTAGAAACGCAAGTTTGGGAATGCTTTTTGGTCTTGGATTGGTCGCCTGTGGAGACGATGACAAGGCGACGACTATGCCGACACCTATCGAATCAACACCCGCACCTACCACTAACGCAGCACCTGCATCAGGCGGCGATGATATTTTTTCAAAACTGGATATTGAAAAAGCTGAAGGCGTTATCTACCAAGATGAAATTTATGCTAACTGGCCTTATAACTAGACAATAGGGTTTTTTTACACCTGTTTCAGATCATCGAAAATAGTCTCAACCATGCTCTTTTTGATCTTTGTTACTTGCCTGTAAGACAGTTATATGTCCATAGAAACAAAGTATCAACGGCCCACAAAGAATTGCTTGCGCCAATTACCGCGGAGGTCCAGTTATGTTGATTGATACCATGATGCAGTCGCCAAGGGTTGTATAGGGAAGGGCTGTATAGGTTGTTACGGACAATACCAAGCAGCCCGACTATGTAAAGTCGGGGATTGTTACAGGTTGAATAATCATGCTTACAACTCGGTGTTACGCAATAGCCCCACGCCCTTGCCTTGCGTCTTATACGCCCAGGCTGACAGGCCGCGGCGTATAGTATCTGCCGTGTCTTGGGCAAGCACGCACTGGTACGCATCGGCAAGCGCAAGAGATACAAGCTGATGCTAAAACCGATTAATATCTCACAGCCCCCTTGCAGGTGCTAACAGCGACGATAATGTTGCTTTCTTTGTTGCTTTCTTTTGGCAAGACCCGCGTATACATACAATGACCATTAGAAGCTACAAAGCCATTGCGCCTGCTATCCATGCAACGGCCTATGTCGATGAAACAGCCGTTGTGATTGGCGATGTCACGATCGGTGCCGACAGCTCTGTCTGGCCGCTGTCCGTTATTCGCGGCGATGTAAATTCAATTAGCATCGGTACTCGCACCAATATTCAAGATGGCAGTATCTTGCATGAATCGCACAGCAGTGAATTTTCCCCGGGGTTTCCATTAGTCATTGGTGATGATGTCACTGTCGGGCATCAAGTAGTCTTACATGCCTGTACTGTCGGCAACAGGTGTTTGATTGGTATGTCGGCAACGGTCATGGATGGTGCGGTGTTGGGAGACGAGCTCATGATTGGTGCGGGCAGTTTGGTGCCACCTGGCAAGCAGCTTGAGGCGGGTTATCTCTATGTTGGAAGTCCCGTTAAACAAATGCGCACACTAAGCGACAAAGAACGTGCCTTCTTGGCGTATTCCGCCCGGCATTACGCCAAACTGAAAGATGAATACAAGACTGCCTGAGCCTATCTAGTATGGATGGGCCTTAACGCAGCATGGTTCTTAATGTCACTGGATGAAAACTGGTTTGCAGAATCCGTGCGCGGCTATGCCGTAGCGTTGGCGCTAAGCCAGAAACTGCATGAGGAAGCATCACCCTATCAAACCATAACTGTCTGTAAGACTAAAACCTTTGGCCATTTGATGACGCTCGATGGTAGGGTCATGCTGACCTCGCGGAACAATATTTTCCAGCGCTGTGTGAAAGCTAATGATGATCCGCGTGCGACCTTGCTGTTTGCAGATGGCGCGGCAGAGACTAAATTCGGCCCAATATTACGATGCCGATATGCATAAGGCCTGCTCAGTTTTACTGAAATGTGTAAAAGAGGCGCTTTGAGTTTGTCTATTTTTCGGGTTGATCTTACATTTTTATAAGCAATCGCTACAATGAGTGCCTATGTCTACGCATAACGAAACATTCGACGTTATTATCGTTGGCGGCGGTCATGCCGGCACAGAAGCCGCGCTCGCCTCAGCACGCATGGGTGCTCGTACCTTATTGTTGACCCACAGCGTGGATACGCTAGGACAGCTATCGTGCAACCCCGCAATAGGCGGCATTGGTAAGGGGCATTTGGTCAAAGAGATTGATGCCATGGGCGGTTTGATGGCCACGGCGGCTGACCAAAGTGGTATCCAGTTCCGTCTCTTAAATTCCCGTAAGGGGCCGGCCGTACGTGCGACTCGCGCACAGATAGATCGTTGCTTGTATAGACAGGTTGTTCGATCGGCACTCGAGAACCAAGAAAATTTATTCATATTCCAGCAAGCGGTTGATGATCTGATAGTCGAAGGTGAGCAGATCAGAGGCGTTGTAACCGCGGCTGATTTGCAGTTTATGGCACCGACGGTGGTATTGACCGTAGGCACTTTTCTCGGTGGCACTATCCATATTGGCGGCACCCGTCATGCCGGTGGTCGGGCTGGCGACCCGCCGTCTACCACGCTGGCACATCGACTACGTGAATTACCTTTTAATATAGCGCGGCTCAAGACCGGCACGCCGCCGCGTATTGACGGTAAAACGATAGATTATAGCCAGTTGCAAGTACAGCTAGGCGATGATCCAACACCCGTTTTTTCTTATCTCGGGGATGCCAGCCTACACCCGACCCAAGTGCCATGTCATATCACCTACACCAATGCAAAAACCCACGCAATCATTCGTGGTGCATTAGATCGTTCGCCAATGTATAACGGGAATATCAAAGGCACAGGCCCGCGTTATTGTCCTTCGGTCGAAGACAAAATCATGCGCTTTGCAGATAAGAGCGCACATCAAATCTTTATCGAACCGGAAGGCCTAAATACCCATGAAGTCTATCCCAATGGCATCTCTACCTCATTGCCATACGACGCACAACAGGCTTTAGTGCGTTCGATTACAGGCTTTGAAAATGCACATATCACGCGCCCAGGGTATGCGATTGAATATGATTTTTTTGATCCACGCGAATTATTGCCCTGGTTAGAAACGCGGTTTATCAAGGGCTTGTTTTTTGCAGGCCAGATCAATGGCACTACCGGCTATGAAGAAGCCGCAGCGCAAGGTTTGTTAGCCGGACTCAACGCAGCACTACAAACTCAAGCCAAGGACCCCTGGTATCCGCGGCGTGATGAAGCCTATCTAGGTGTGCTCATCGACGACTTGATTACAATGGGTGCGACTGAACCTTATCGCATGTTTACCAGTCGTGCTGAATATCGTTTGTTGTTGCGCGAAGATAATGCTGATCTGCGATTAACCGAACAGGCATACCGTTTAGGCTTGATCGATGCCAAGCGTTGGCGTTTGTTCAGCGAAAAACGTGATGCCATAATGCAAGAGTCTGCACGATTGGAAAAAATCCGGGTGGGATCGCCCATATTGTCCGTTACTGATACCGAGCATGTGCTAGGACAAGCCGTGCGCAAGGATTTGAATTTGCTACAGTTATTGCGACGACCTGAGATCACCTATGCCGATATTGCCAAGCTGCCAAATATTGCTGTGCCGGGCATAGCCCCCAACGTTGCGGAAGAAATCGAAATACAAGCTAAATATTCTGGTTATATTCAACGCCAGAAAGAAGAAATTGACCGCAATCGACAACATGAAGCAACGACATTACCGGCAAATATCGATTATCATCGGATACAAGGTCTGTCATCGGAGGCGATTGAAAAGTTGTCTATACATCGTCCTGTTAATCTAGGGCAGGCCGCTCGCATACAGGGGATTACGCCGGCGGCGATCTCTCTTTTGCGCGTGTATCTCAAGAAACAAGCCATGCTGCTACAAAAAACCGCCTGAACAGTTGCCCCTATGCAAGATCTGTTGCTGACCCGTATGGAACATCTTGGACTCGATCCGACAGCACAACCCGGTAGCCAATATCTGCAGTATATCGCACTGTTACACAAGTGGAACCAAGCCTATAACCTGACTGCGGTAAAAAAGCCCGAAGACATGTTGCGCCGACATGTGTTGGATTCCTTGTCGGTCTTGGCGTTTATCAAGGGGCGGCAATGTTTGGATATCGGCACCGGTGCGGGTTTGCCCGGCCTGATCCTGGCACTGGCGCAGACTCGAAGACAGTGGACATTGTTAGATAGTAATCAAAAAAAGATACGCTTTCTGACACACATCAAAGGTGTGCTCAATGTAGATAATGTTGAGATCGTGCAAGCCCGAGTTGAAGACTACCAGCCAAAACAAGAATTCGATACGCTGATATGCCGTGCTGTTGCGCCATTGCAACGCTTGCTTGAGCAAACGGCGCACCTGATAACACCCACTAACCAGTTGCTGGCAATGAAGGGTCGACAGGTCGGTGATGAAATAAATGCGTTGGGGCAACATGAATTTTTGATTGCGGTTTACACCGTGCAAGCCTCAGCAGAGGGTGCATTGACCAACATGGTTCAAATAAGACGCGCACAATGACATTTTCAGCGTATGGCAGGCAGATTTCTATATGATAAAGTACAAAGTTCAGCCTATTTAATCAGCCTACACGAACAATACTCGGCATAAAATGTCCAAAATCATTGCAATCACGAATCAAAAAGGTGGCGTTGGGAAAACGACGACGAGCGTTAATCTCGCGGCATCACTTGCCGCTACCAGACGTAAAGTGTTATTGGTCGATCTTGATCCACAGGGTAATGCCACTATGGGCAGCGGCATCGATAAACAGCAACTTGCATTATCTAGTTATGATTTGTTAATGGGTGACCAGATCGCAAAAGAGGTTGTTGTTAAATTACCTGGCGATCAATACGACTTAATCCCCGCCAATGCGGATCTAACGGGTGCTGAAGTTGGCCTACTTGATGAGATAGCGCGAGAAATAAGGCTACGAAACGCATTCGAAGCGTTTACGAATGATTACGAATTTATTTTTATAGATTGCCCGCCATCATTAAACATGTTGACGGTCAATGCGCTGGTCGCCGCAAATTCAGTCATGATCCCAATGCAGTGTGAGTACTATGCACTTGAAGGTTTGACGGCATTGCTGAACACGATCGAAAAAATACGCAAGTACTTAAACCCGAACCTCAAAATAGAAGGTCTGTTACGCACCATGTACGATCCACGCAACAATCTTGCTGTACAAGTTTCCGCACAATTATTGGAACATTTTGGTGAAAAGGTCTACCGCACCATTATTCCACGCAATGTCAGATTGGCAGAAGCACCTAGCCATGGACTCGCAGCATTGGCGTACGACAAGAGATCAAGTGGTGCCATTGCCTATTTGGCTTTAGCAGGTGAAATATTGCGCCGTGAGGGTTTAGCGGCATGACGCTATTGATTTGGTCTGCAGGCCGGGGTTAATGACATGGTAACGAAACGTGGCCTGGGTAAAGGACTAGATGCGCTACTTGGCAATCCTGCTGAATCAAGTACACAAATAAGCAATAGTGATGCCTTAAAAACCTTGCCGATTGATCTATTACAGCGCGGACAATTCCAACCACGAAAAGACTTTAACAAAGAATCCTTACAGGAACTTGCCGACTCAATTAATGCGCAGGGGATTGTACAACCTATTGTCGTGCGCAGTTTACCGCGAACCAAAAAGTTTGAAATCATTGCTGGTGAGCGACGTTGGCGTGCCGCGCAATTAGCGGGTATGCAAGATGTTCCAGTGGTCATTAAGAATGTGGCTGATAAAACAGTCATGTGTATCGCCTTGATCGAGAATATACAGCGTGAAGATCTAAATCCCGTGGAAGAAGCAAGCGCACTTCAGCGTTTGATTGAAGAATTCAATATGACGCACGATACCGTTGCCAGTGCGGTTGGTCGGTCGCGTTCGGCCGTGACAAACTTGCTAAGATTGCTGGCATTAAACAATGATGTTAAAAAAATGTTGGCCACACATCAACTTGACATGGGGCACGCACGGGCCTTGTTGCCACTTGCCAAAGACCTGCAGCTTGAAGAGGCAAACAAGATTGTTAAACAAGGCTTATCAGTAAGAGCAACAGAAAAGCTGGTTCAACAATTCTCCATTAAAGACAAGCAGAGTCATCCAAAGCATAAAACACGGGATCCGAATATAAGCCGCCTTGAAACTGATCTGTCGGGGAAAATAGGTGCCAAAGTTACCATCAAACAACAGGGTAAGGGGAAAGGGTTGTTACAGATTAATTATTATTCATTGGATGAACTAGAAGGCATCCTGAAACACATTAAGTGATTTATAGTCATGGCCAGATCGCTAGGTCTTTAGGATGCGTAAAATAAGACAAGCTATTTTCAGTATTTATTGCAGCGCAATAATTGATTATTTTCGACCAGCTATTATACTTGACCCGCCTGGGCTACAGGGGGTATTAAAAAGCAGTATTGTAATTTTAAGACTGGTACTGTAAATTTTAACCACTAAAATAGATCGCGATTTAATTGTGGAGCTAACAAGCACGGAAGAAATCATAAAAACACGTTCCATTGCGGTTAAAATGTTAATAGTGGAAGCTAGCATGGTCATTTTGTGTGGGCTTCTTTTTTTTGTGTTTACCAGTCTTGAATATGCTTATGCAGTCATTTTAGGCGGTTTGGCCTTTGTTGCACCAAACCTTATCTTTGTCATGTTTTCTTTAGGAACAGCAACGGCAAGATCCAGTGGTAAAACACTGGCGTTGTTTTTTGCTGGTGAGGCGATAAAAATTGCCGCAACAATAATGATATTTGCAGTATCAATCATATTAATTGAACCATTAAATATAGGTTTAATGTTTATTAGTTACGGGCTTTTGTTCTTGATAAATATGACAAGTTTGGTGATATTGACCCAATAAATACATTTTGAGAATAATTTAAATGGCATCTGGCTCAGAACTCACATCAAACGCATACCTCCAGCATCATTTGCAGAATCTGGTGTTAGGAAAGTTGCCTGGTGGTTATGAAAGAGCAGATGGCGAGATCCTCGATCATGCAAGCTGGACCTTGGCTCGTAGCTCGCAAGAGGCCCTTGATATGGGTTTTTGGGCGATTAATGTTGATACTATGGGCTGGTCAATTTTTCTGGGTACTGTCTTTTGCTTTTTCTTTTATCGTGTTGCTAGAGCCGCGCAAAGCGGTGTGCCTTCAGGGTTTACAAACTTAGTTGAGATGATAATTGAATTCGTCAATAAAAATGTCAACGATATCATGTCGGTTAAAAATCCATTGATAGGGCCTTTGGCATTGACTATTTTTATCTGGGTTGTCCTGATGAATACGATGGATATTGTGCCGGTTGATCTTTTACCGATTATTGCACAATTCGTAGCTGGCGATTCGGACTTGTATTTTAAGGTTGTACCAACGACCGATCCGAATATTACCTTCGGGTTGTCTATTGGCGTTTTTATACTGATTATTTATTACAGCATAAAAATGAAGGGCATAGGCGGCTTTGCTAGCGAATTAGCTTTGCAGCCGTTTGGCAAGTACATGATACCGTTTAACTTAATACTGGAAGGCATTGGTTTATTATCCAAACCGGTTTCATTAGCCCTGCGATTATTTGGCAACCTGTACGCGGGCGAGCTTATATTTTTATTGATAGCCACTTTGATGGGTTCGGCATTGCCATTTTTTATTGGTATAATCGCAGGCGGTGTTTTACAGTTTATTTGGGCAGTGTTTCATATATTAATTGTTTTGTTACAAGCGTTTGTTTTTATGATGTTAACCATTGTGTATATAGCAATGGCACATGAGCATCACTAATTTTAATTTAGTAAGTAAAATCCTTTGGAGGAGTAAAAATGGAAACTATTTTGGCATTTACATCATTGGGTGTCTTAATCGTTCTGGGTATGGGCGCATTTGGTACAGCAATCGGCTTTGGTATATTGGGCGGTAAGTTTTTAGAAGGCGCTGCACGTCAACCGGAACTGGCTCCAATGCTTCAGGGCAAGATGTTTCTGGTTGCAGGTCTCATTGATGCGGTAACCATGATTGGCATTGGTATCGGCATGTGGTTTACTTTGGCAAGTCCGTTCGTTGCCACATTAACAGCGGCCAGCGGTAGCTGATATTGAGTCGGTTTTTATAGTTATCCAAACATGATTAGGTGATTTAAGTGAATTTTAACGCAACCTTATTTGGTCAACTTTTTACGTTTGCTCTCTTCGTGTGGTTTACGATGAAGTTTGTTTGGCCAATACTGCTCAAACAAATGGAAGCCCGTGAAGCACGTATCGGCGATGGTTTGGCTGCCGCCGAGCAGGGGCAAAAAGATTTTGCCGAAGCACAAGCAAAGTCCTCTGCCGAGATTAATAAGGGCAAGGAACAGGCGGCCCTGATCATTGCCCAAGCACAAAAGCGGCACGATGAGATAGTGGCGGCGGCAAAAGAGGATGCGAAAACAGAAACTGCTCGTATCAAGGAAAGTGCCCTGAGCGAAATCGAACAAGAAAAAGAAAGGGCCAGACAAGCGCTGAAAAGTCATGTAACCGCCTTGGCTATTGCGGGTGCTGAACAAATCTTGATGCGTGAAGTTGACCATGCGGCACATAACGAAGTACTGGCTAAAATCAGCCAGCACTTATGAACCCTATATTATAGAAATTCCAGATGTTAGAAAAAGCAACGATTGCCAGATCTTATGCTGAAGCTGCGTTTTCCTTTGCTTTAGAAGAAGGCAGACTGCGTGACTGGTCAGTCATGTTAAATTTATTGGCAACGGTTATTGCCGACAAAGATATGCAGCGCATTATTAGCCACCCGAAAATAAATGCCGACCAGTTACATCAATTTATTGTTGATATTTGCGGCGATAAACTTGATGGCAATGCTAAAAACTTTGTCAAGATATTGATTGCGGCTGATCGTATCGGCCTGGCCGCTAATATTGTTAGCATTTTCGAACAAAAACGGGCTGCTGCAGAAGGCGTTAGCGAAGTTGATGTTATTTCGGCCTATCCACTTGATGATGCGCAAATAAATACAATTTCAAACGCAATCTCAAAAAATATTGGCAAGAAAATCGATATCAACACATCAATAGATACAAACCTGATTGGTGGTGTGGTTATACGCGCCGGTGATTCTGTAATTGATGTGTCTTTGCGTGGTCGTATAAAAACATTAAATAATTTATTCGCACAATAGTGATTAAAAGTTAAATAGAGGGAAAACCTATGTCTATCAGTGCAACTGAAATTAGCGATCTGATTAAAAAGAAAATCAAGAATCTAGATCTGGATACCGAAGCGCATACCGAAGGTACGGTGGTGAGTCTTGCTGATGGTGTTGCCAGAATACATGGATTGAGCGATGTGATGCAGGGTGAAATGATTGCATTTCCAGGCAACGTCTATGGTTTAGCACTCAACCTGGAACGCGATTCTGTGGGTGCAGTCATTCTAGGGGCTTATGAAAACATCTCAGAAGGCGATGTTGCAAGATGTACCAAACGCATTCTTGAAGTACCCGTTGGTGAAGCATTATTAGGTCGTGTCGTTGATGCCTTAGGTAACCCGATTGATGGCAAGGGCGATATAAATGCGCAAGCGAGCGCGCCAATTGAAAAGATTGCGCCAGGTGTAATTGCAAGAAAATCTGTTAGTCAGCCCGTACAAACCGGTTTGAAATCAATCGATGCTATGGTGCCGGTTGGGCGTGGTCAACGTGAGCTGATTATCGGCGACCGCCAAACGGGTAAAACAGCCGTTGCCGTAGATGCCATCATCAATCAAAAAGGGACTGGCGTTAAATGTATTTATGTTGCCATCGGACAGAAAGCCTCTTCAATCAACGTCGTTATACGCAAACTCGAAGAACATGATGCCTTGGCACATACGGTTATTGTTGCCGCAACAGCATCTGATTCTGCTGCTATGCAGTATGTCGCACCTTATGCGGGTTGTTCCATGGGTGAGTTTTTCCGTGACCGCGGTGAAGATGCGCTGATTATTTATGATGATTTGACCAAACAAGCATGGGCTTATCGGCAGCTATCATTGTTGCTGAAACGACCACCCGGCCGTGAAGCGTATCCTGGTGATGTGTTCTATCTCCATTCCCGATTGCTGGAACGTGCTTCGCGTATTAATGAGGCGTATGTTGAGAAGCTGACGAACGGCAAAGTGCAAGGTAAAACTGGCTCACTAACAGCCTTACCCATTATTGAAACACAAGCAGGTGACGTGTCTGCATTCGTACCAACCAATGTTATTTCAATTACAGATGGGCAGATTTTTCTTGAAAGTGATTTATTCAACTCGGGTTTTCGGCCTGCTATCAATGCTGGGTTATCAGTATCGCGCGTGGGTGGTGCCGCTCAAACCAAGATTATCAAGCGGCTGGGCGGGGGTATTCGTTTGGCGCTGGCTCAGTATCGTGAGCTGGCCGCATTTGCACAGTTTGCATCAGATCTTGATGAGGCAACCCGCAAACAGCTCCAACGTGGTCAGCGCGTGATGGAGCTGATGAAACAAAAACAATATTCGCCGCTTAATATCGCACAGATGGGTGTGAGTCTGTTTGCCGTTGAAAATGGCTATCTCGATGACGTTGAGTTGGAGAAAGTAGGCCTCTTTGAAGAAGCCTTGCATAACTATATGAACAGTGAGCAATCAGCCTTAATGGATAAGATTGGTGTTGACGGTAATTATGACGATACCATTGAGCAAGGTTTGAAAGATGCTATTGCGAAATTTAAAGAAACCAATACCTGGTGATGTACTGATTACGGGATGGTTATAGTACCTAAGGGCATGATAGGCAAAAAATAAATAACATATAAGTAGAGCATATATGGCAGGCGGGAAAGAAATACGGACCAAGATCGCAAGCGTAAAAAATACGCAAAAGATCACCAAGGCGATGGAAATGGTCGCTGCGAGTAAAATGCGTAAGGCACAGGATCGTATGCACGCAGCACGTCCCTATGCAGAAAAAATTCGTAACGTAATATCGCATCTTGCAAACGCCAATCCAGAATACAAACACCCCTATCTTGTCGCGCGGGATGAAGTTAAGCGTGTTGGTTTGATCATCGTATCAACAGACCGAGGGCTTTGTGGTGGTCTCAATGCAAACATGTTTCGGATGTTGTTAAAGCAGATGAAGACCTGGCACGAGGCGGGTCGGGAAGTTGACCTATGTGTTATCGGCACCAAGGCCGCTGGTTTTTTTGGCTCAATAGGTGCAAATATTATTGGGCAGAAAACACATATAGGCGATCAACCGAACCTTGAAGAATTATTAGGAACGATCATGATGATGTTGAATGCCTTTAAAGACGGCAATATTGACGAGCTATATCTGGTTTCAAACAAGTTTGAAAATTCAATGACCCAAACGCCGATGATGAATCTATTAATTCCTGGTGCTACGGATGCAGACGAAGATTACGAACATTATTGGGACTATTTATATGAGCCAGATGCCGAAACGGTGTTGGATCAAATGTTGATGCGCTACATTGAATCTCAAGTCTATACGGGTGTTATTGAGAATATTGCCTGTGAAATGTCGGCCCGCATGGTGGCAATGAAAAGCGCGTCGGAAAATGCTGGTGATCTTATTGATGAGTTACAACTGATCTATAACAAGGCAAGACAAGCCGCAATTACGCAGGAATTATCCGAGATTGTTGCAGGTGCGGCGGCGGTTTAAGCAAAGACTTTTTAATCAATAGTTATTTTGAGTATAAAACGAGGAACGTAAACCATGAGTTCTGGAACAATCGTACAAATTATTGGTGCTGTATTGGATGTTGAGTTTCCAAGTGACGCGATACCTAAAATTTATGACGCATTGATTGTCGAGGGAGCGGGTATTGAGACAACGCTTGAGGTACAGCAACAATTAGGGGACGGTGTTGTTAGAACAATTGCGTTGGGCTCTACAGAGGGCTTGAAGCGTGGCTTGACGG
Source organism: uncultured Gammaproteobacteria bacterium (assembly GCA_951812995.1). Taxonomy (GTDB): domain Bacteria; phylum Pseudomonadota; class Gammaproteobacteria; order Eutrophobiales; family Eutrophobiaceae; genus UBA7359. The sequence continues at coordinate 136,423 of CATOTD010000005.1, forward strand.
CCAGAAATACAGGCGCAGCTATTTCAATCCCGGTCGGTGCCAAGACGCTGGGGCGTATTATGAATGTATTAGGTGAGCCTATTGATGAGGTAGGGCCTATCGAAACTGATGAACGGTCGGTTATTCATCGTAGCGCACCAAAGTTTACCGAACTTAGTCCCTCAACTGAATTGCTCGAAACAGGCGTTAAAGTCATTGACTTGATTATTCCATTCGCCAAGGGTGGCAAAGTAGGCCTGTTTGGTGGTGCGGGTGTTGGTAAGACGGTTAATATGATGGAGCTGATTAATAACATCGCGACGCAACACGCCGGCCTTTCCGTGTTTGCGGGGGTTGGTGAACGTACACGTGAGGGTAACGATTTCTATTATGAAATGCAGGAATCCGGCGTTGTTAATGTCGAGGATTTTGAAAAATCGAAAGTATCAATGGTTTATGGTCAGATGAATGAACCGCCAGGCAACCGGTTGCGTGTTGCTTTGACAGGTCTCACGCTGGCTGAAAAATTTCGTGACGAAGGTCGAGATGTATTATTGTTCATCGACAACATTTATCGCTTCACGCTAGCGGGCGTGGAGTGTTCGGCGTTACTTGGTCGCATGCCTTCAGCGGTAGGGTATCAACCCACCCTGGCCGAAGAAATGGGTAAATTGCAAGAGCGCATCACTTCAACCAAAACCGGATCAATTACCTCAATTCAAGCCGTATATGTGCCAGCAGATGATTTGACTGATCCATCGCCGGCAACTACTTTCGCGCATCTGGATTCGACTGTTGTATTGTCGCGGCAAATCGCAGAGCTTGGCCTCTATCCAGCCATTGACCCATTAGACTCAACCAGCCGTCAGTTAGACCCACTCATTGTTGGTCAAACGCATTATGATGTTGCGCGTGGTGTCCAGAATACATTGCAGCGTTATAAAGAATTACGCGATATTATTGCCATTTTAGGCATGGATGAATTATCGGAAGAAGACAAACTGGCCGTTGCCCGCGCGCGTAAGATTCAGCGCTTCCTGACGCAACCTTATTTTGTAGCGAAAGTCTTTACTGGACAGGATGGTGAGTTTGTTCCGTTGCAGGAAACATTGCGTGGTTTCAAGGGTATTATTGAGGGTCAATATGACGATTTACCAGAACAGGCGTTCTATAATGTCGGCACCATTGACCAAGCGATTGAAAAAGCAAAAACCCTTTAGGGTATTGCAATAATCATGGTAGCTATCATTCATGTCGATATCGTCAGTGCTGAACACGCGATCTTTTCGGGTGAAGCAGCGATGGTGTTCGCGCCTGCTGAAATGGGCGAAGTCGGTATCGCGCCTGGGCATGCGCCATTAGTGACGCGGATGGGGCCAGGCGAAGTGCGGGTTAAAGATGCTGATGGCCAAGAATCTGCCTTCTATGTTTCGGGAGGCATGTTGGAGGTGCAACCAAAGATTGTAACGATTCTTTCAGATACGGCCCAACGTGCAGAGGATCTCGATGAAGCCGCAATATTGAAAGCCAAGGAAGAAGCGGAAAACGCCTTTCATGATAAAGATGCGCAGATCGATTTTGCCAAGGCTCGGGCGCAATTAGCAGAAACGGCCGCCCAGTTGCAAACAATTCAGCGTTTACGTAAACGGTCTGGTCGTTAATTTCATGTGGTGGTAATTCAGCACGTTAAAATCAAGCATATCTCTGTGTACTCGGTCTGGTATAATTTTCTTAAATATACCACGCTGTTCATGAAGGACTGATACATGGGGCTTTCTATTGTTATCTTGGCTGCCGGTCAGGGCGCACGAATGTATTCTGATAAACCCAAGGTCTTGCATACACTGGCAGGCAAACCATTATTAGCGCATGTTTATCAAGCCGCCAGCGCACTTACACATCGAGATATTTATATCGTCTATGGTTTTGGTGGTGAGCAGGTGCCAGATGCCCTACAGGATCTGCAAGTCAACTGGGTTAAGCAAGAAGAACAATTAGGTACGGGTCATGCTGTTTGGCAAGCCATTCATGATATTCCGGCGGCCGATAATGTGCTGATTTTATATGGCGATGTGCCACTGATTACTGAAGATACACTACAAAAATTGGTAGATGCGGCTTCTGTTTCTGGTTTTTCATTACTCACCACCTATCTTGAAGAGCCGCATGGCTACGGTCGCATTGTGCGAGATGATAGCGGCAATATTATTGCTGTTGTCGAAGAAAAAGATGCGACTGAAGCACTGCGGCGCATAGGTGAAGTGAATACGGGGTTTATGGTTGTTGGTGCTAGCGCATTGAGAGGTTGGGTTGATTCTTTAGAGAATGAAAATAAACAAAATGAGTATTACCTAACGGACATTGTTGCCAAAGCAGTTGCCGAGAAAATTATTATTACACCGGTATTATCCGAATCCAGCATGGAAGTCAGAGGCATAAATACGCGATCCCATCTGGCCGAAACAGAGCGATATTTCCAATTAGTACAGGCTCACCACCTTATGCATCATGGTGTTAGTTTAGCTGATCCAGCGCGGTTTGATTGTCGTGGTGAACTTGAGGTTGGTCGTGATAATGAAATTGATATAAACGTTGTGATTGAGGGTCGGGTCAAACTTGGCAACAATATTACGATTGGTGCTAACTGTTATATCAAAGATACGATTATCGCCGATAATGTTCGCGTGCTACCGAATACGATGATTGATAATGCCATTATTGGTAATGGTTGTCGTATCGGCCCTTATGCCCGCATACGCCCCGAGACCACATTAGGCGAAGATGTTCATATAGGTAATTTTGTGGAGCTTAAAAAAACGAATTTGGGTAATGACAGCAAAGTCAATCATCTCAGCTATCTGGGCGATGCGCATGTTGGATCAAACACCAATATTGGTGCCGGGACGATTACCTGTAATTATGATGGTGCCCGTAAGCATCAAACCATCATCGGTGATAATGTTTTTGTCGGATCAGATGTTAAGTTGGTCGCTCCCGTGAAAATTAATAATGACGCAACCATTGCGGCCGGCACAACAGTGACAAAAGATGTGGCGGAAAATAAGCTGGCGATTAGTCGCTCTGAACAAAAAACAATTTCAGATTGGAAAAGACCTAAAAAGACCTAAAAAGCCCCGACTCATCTCAACCCACGCCCAACCACGCCCGACTCATCTCAACCCAATCACAATAACTATTTTCCGTTGCATAGGTATAACCCTCTCCACGTTAAAGTAATGCGCATCATCTACAGAAAGCGTTTTATTTGCGATAGTATTCATTAAAACCACTTATTTTAGGGTCTGAGTAGCGTAATGAAATATAACCTGTCAATTTGACAAGTTTAACCCAATATGAAAACAATAGTGCCTGAAATAAGTTCAATATCGAATAGTAGGAAAAATTTGCCTTATACTAAATTTTAGACAACAAAGGAGAACAAAATGAACAGCAAATCAGAAACACTCGTAGCAGCTAGTGTGAAGCCGAAATTTTGGAAGCTTTCTCAAGGGAAAGAAGAATTTGACTATGCAGACATCATTGAGTCGATCAGCAAATCGTTGGTTTATGTTCATAACGACACAGGTGCGAAAGGTAGGTCAGCCAAATCTCAGGCACAGGATTTTATAGATGCGCCTATTGGCGAGTACTTCTATCTGACTTACGGCAATTCAGGGGTCTATTTGCTCGGTCAGTTTTCTGGCCCCGCAAACATATTCTCAAAATACAAAGAGGGTTGGCTAGATAGAAAATTTGAGTTTATTGCGCCGTCGATAACCAATAAGCGCTATTCTGGGGAACAGAAATGGTGGGCTCCAAATGACAATTCAACTTTTACGTCTGTTCCTGAAGAGGAGTTAATGCTATTTGAGAAAGAAATATTGGATCCTTATTTTGGTTTAAATTTGAAGGAATTTGGTGTGTGATCGTTGCACGTGTACATCATGGTTGGAGATAAGAATGTCTGATAGAAAACGAGTTGCGGTAGCGATCGGCTATCGCCGCCGCTGAACTAAGCGTTATACGCCGTGAGTGTTCCCACACATTCGTCATCCTGCCGTAGCTGGACATTTCCAGTGAATTGCTGGGATTGTAGCGAGGAGATTTTCATCTTCCAGTGTACCTGCGGAAGTAGTGTGCGTTTCAATCACTTGGGCGACCCTTGGCCACAGCATTTCTGTGGCGGAGACGACCTCCCGAAAGGTTGGGACGCAATTAAGAAGCTCCAAAAAATGGATGTCAAGATCGATGACAGAGTTCTTGAGTACGCTTTTGGAAAGAAGGTGCCGAAGAAACAGGCCCCTCCACCGATTGTGAAGGTCGAACCAACACACGACACAACCCACAATATCATTCTGGTTCTACGAGAAGTACAGCCAGCCTCTAAGCAACTAAAGCAGATCAAAGAACTTGGTCCGCTTGGGTTAGGAGTGTTGGATTTGTCGAAAACGAAAGAACTTGTGCAGCTGACGTTCCACGATACTACAGAAGCACAAGCAAAGAGTTATACCTGCCTGATTTCTGGTGAACATCAGCCAAGCAAAAGCGACATTGGCAAGCTCTTCGGTATTACGATATCTGGCTATCATCTAGGCTCGCTAAAAATCTGGTTAGCAACAGGAATCGCAGATATAGGAGGGGCAGGCGTATAAACATGGCAATCAATCCGTTCGCCTATTGGCTCACTGGGACACCGCTTGCCCATTACAAAGGTATTATATGACTGAATAAAACCCTTGCAATACGATAATTACCAGCGCAATCATGTGATTCTTCCAGGTCGAGAGGAAGCGTTGCGTTCATTCCTCAAGCAAGGCTACAAGGGAAGGTAACATAAGATTGCAAACGCTTTCAGCTCAAATAGTGAGGATGCCCTCACCTGGTCATGTTTTGATACGCTGGCTAATTTCCCACACCTGCGGTTTGGCCAGTGAGCACTATTAAAGGTTACGCCATACACTACTGAATGGGTACGTCCGCAGTAAAGACCCAACCCAGTCCAACCCAACCCAGTCCAACCCATGGCGGGCATCCGGTTGGTCACTGGTGTCTGCGCAGGCCAGAAGCCAACAACAAGTCGGCAACAAGCGCAAGCCTTTTTAAGAATTAGGCCGTCTGCAAAGCGGCCTGTTTCTTTTGTCTTGTTTTCTATCCCAGGGTTCTCTATCTTAGGGTTTTCTAGTTTAGGGCTATTTACTTTTGTTGTGATCTCATATTATTAGGGCTTGATAAGAGGCTCCTAGATTAGTGAAGATATGGTTTCCAACAATTCGCGCGGGCACCGGTGTGGATGTTTATACCACGTTGCTTGCCAACGGATTAAGACAACACGGCATCGACGTTGTGATCACCTGGCTTCCACACCTCATCGAGATTGTGCCGCATCTGTTGCGGTGCGTTAAGCCGCCGCCCGGTACCGATATTATCCACACCAATAGCTGGTATGGGTTTGTCTTTGCCAATCAATCAATCCCGTTGTGCGTCTCAGCGCATCATTGGGTACACGAACCAAGGCTCACGCCTTATAAAAGCATCCTGCAAAGATTGTATCACCAGCACCTTATCAAGCAATATGAGACACAAACCCTACAGCAGGCAGATGCCATCGTTGCCGTTAGCCGCTACACAGCCGGGCAGTTGGCGGCAGCACTCCCATTAAACAATAAACCACTGCACGTTATTCATAACGGCATCGATATTGATTCTTTTACACCCGCACCAAATAAACACAACAGCAATTTTAGATTGCTGTATGTAGGCTCACATATCCGTAGAAAAGGCTTTGATTTGTTGGCCTCGATAATGGCGCGCTTGCCTGAAGAAATCGTGCTGTATTGTACGGGAGGTGCTGTATTTAATAATGCCGATAGGATTATTGGGTTGGGCAAACTTGATCTCCCGGCACTTATACAGCAATACAGAGCTTGTGATGCGCTGATTTTTCCTACCCGATGCGAGGGTTTTGGTTATGTGGTGGCCGAGGCCATGGCCTGTGGCAAACCTGTAGTCGCATCAAATTGTACCTCGATACCAGAGATAATCGTCGATGGCGAATCAGGCTTGTTGTGTCCCGTGGATGACGTTGCTTGCTTTGCGGAATCTGTCTTGCGCTTGGCCAATGATCAATCATTGTGTAGCTTGCTTGGAAAGCAGGCAAGAGCGACTGTATTACAGAATTTTACAATAGAATCTATGGTTGCAGATTACTTGAAACTCTATCGTGATATGGTCTCTTAAGGGCTGGCAAAATACCTGATACGTTTAATGATAGTCAATATTGGATACGGCAAGATTGGCGGCCGTCAGGCTGTGGCCTGTCGTCGCTCGTGGAAGATGAGACGGCGGAAGTTGTAGCTCAGGTTGGCCATGGTCATGCGGGCCTTCGCACGGGTTTGGCCGATTGAGCGGATGGTCAGAGCCATGGGCCCTTTCTCGTAGCCGAACACAGGCGCGGATGGCGGAGCGTGTCGCGTTGCCCCGACGAATATGCCTGGCCATGGGTTTGCCGCGTGGCTTCTTGCGATGGATATGTGAGCGGTACCCTTGCGCCTTCAGCCAAGCCTCATTCCTGGCCAAGCGGTACCCGGTATCGGCCCAAACCGCCTTCGAGCTGTTTGTCTCATCCAGAACCGAGGAGCGTTCATGCCCGTCGTAGCGAGCCGCATTCGTGCCAGTCTCACCCCGGATGAAGCGCCATTTGCGGTCAATGGACACGTGGTTCTTGTACCCAAAGTGCGGAACCGAAATATCGACAAGGCCAGTATCCTCCTCACCCTCCTTGGTCGTCTTGGCCTTTGAATACTTGACCGTCCAACGCGCATCGGTGTCTTTCTGCGCTGCCTTGGACAGATCATCGGGCCAGATGTCAGATGCGGCCTCACCTGTCTTGGCGCGCGCTTTCTCTTCTTTCGTCATCCGCTGGCGCGGGGCAGAGACCAACGTGGCATCCACAATCTGACCGCCGGTCGGTTTGTATCCCCGCGCGCACAGCTGAGCTTCAAACGCGGCAAACAGGGCCTTGAAGACACCCGCCTGGGTCAGCTTCTCTCTGAAAAGCCAGATCGTCTTCTGATCAGGTGTCGGCTCCCCGATTTGAAATCCCAGGAACCGCAGCCAACTGAAACGGTCACGAATGAGAAACTCCATCCGCTCATCGCTCAGATTGTGCATCGAGGCCAACACCAGCACCTTGAACATCACAACGGCATCATAGGGCGGGCGACCACCTTTGGGACGTTCCCCATAGCCAAGCGCTTCAACAAGAACTGGGCGAAACACTTCGAAATCAACGTGCCGCTCCAAAACCTCAAGCGGATCTCCCATCGCCGAAAGCCGCGCCAAATGATCCGTCAAATCAAACAATCCAGGTGCGTGCATAAACAAAATCCTCCCACATCAAGTGAATCAGACCGTACCACAAAGTGTACGGTTTTTAGAGGCTTACAGCTACGCAAGCAGACCTTCGAGATGGCGGTCATAGAGCGATACCGGCACCGTGTAGCGTCTGTCCAAGAGGCGCTGATTGAGATGTATCTGGCTGGCGTATCGGTCTGACGGGTGGAGGATGTCACCGCAGCCCTCTGGGGTACCCGTGTCAGCTTAGGGACTATTTCAAAGCTCAACCAGCGTATCTATGGGCAGATTGAAGAGTGGCGTAATCGCCCCATAGGGAGTGATTTCCCTTATGTATACCTGGACGGTGTTGTGCTCAAACGCAGTTGGGGCGGTGCAGTGAAGAACGTTTCTGTTCTAGTCGCCATCGGTGTTGGGGACGATGGCTACCGCCGCATTCTAGGGATTGTTGAAGGTACTAAGGAGGATAAGGTGGGATGGTCAGGATTCCTGCGTCATTTAAAGGCACGCGGTCTCAAGGGCATCAGGTTGGTGCTCAGTGATGCCTGTCTTGGGCGCAAGGAGTCGATCGGTGACTTCTACCCTGATGCTGGCTGGCAGCGTTGTATTGTGCACTTCTACCGCAACGTCTTCAGTCATGTGTCTCGTGGTCGTGTCAAAGAAGTCTCTCGCATGTTGCAGGCTATTCATGCATCTGAATATCTGGAATCTGCCAGGCATAAGGCCACGGAGGTCGAGAAGAAACTCAGGGACATGAAGTTATCGAGTGCGGCGGATTGGCTGGGTAGTGCATGGAAGAGACCCTGACGTATTATCGGTTTCTGGCAGAGCACTGGATTCGCATTCGGACTAACAATCCTTTGGAGCGGATCATCCGAGAAATCAGGCGGCGAACACGAGTAGTGGGAGCATTCCCGGATGGCAACTCGGCGTTGATGCTTTGTGCGGCAAGGCTTAGACACATCGCGGGGAGCTAGTGGGGAACGCGGACATATCTGAACATGGATTTGCTCCAAGAGATGGATAAAGAAAAGGACTTTCAGGTAGCGTAACAACCAGATTTAAGGGAAACCGCCTCTTCAAATTTGCGAAAGATAATTTACGTTATCTGAAAACTTCAATATTGACTTTATTGCAGACAATCTGCACACGAGTGCTCGAACCCTGCAAAGAAAATTACATACGGAAAACACCAGTTTTCGTAATCTGGTAGAAGTTGTAAGAAAAGAGTTGTTGGAAGAATATGTACAAAACCTGGAATTAAGTGCCACGCAGATCGCTTTCATGCTGGTTTTTTTCGATCTACCAAGTTTTTCCAGTAGCTTCAGAAGCTGGTTCGGACAATCGTTTTCGGAGTATCGGTACAGGATTCGTCAGTCAGAATTTACAGGAAATTAATAGTGGATAACTATGTATTTCATCAATAACGTATCATAGAAAATACACTTCTTTGCCAAACTGAAATAAAAACCCCGATCTCATTGAGATCGGGGTTTTGAATAAGAGCCTGGCAGTGACCTACTTTCACATGGGAACTCCCACACTATCATCGGCGCTAAACGGTTTCACTTCCGAGTTCGGAATGGGATCGGGTGGTTCACGTTTGCTATTGCCACCAGGCAATTCGTTTGCGGCATATTGTATATAACAACTTGTATATAACAACAGGCCCACGTCTGGAAAACTGATTAAAGTATAACATTCTATAACGCACAACAAACTGCTTGAGTATTATATGGTCAAGCCGCACGGGCAATTAGTACTAGTTAGCTTCATACATTACTGCACTTCCACACCCAGCCTATCAACCTTGTCGTCTTCAAGGGCCCTTCAGGGGACTTAAAGTCCCAGGGAGATCTTATCTCGAGGGGGGCTTCCCGCTTAGATGCTTTCAGCGGTTATCCCTTCCGAACGTAGCTACCCGGCAATGCCATTGGCATGACAACCGGAACACCAGAGGTTCGTCCACTCCGGTCCTCTCGTACTAGGAGCAGCTCCTCTCAAATCTCCAACGCCCACGGCAGATAGGGACCGAACTGTCTCACGACGTTCTAAACCCAGCTCGCGTACCTCTTTAAATGGCGAACAGCCATACCCTTGGGACCTGCTACAGCCCCAGGATGAGATGAGCCGACATCGAGGTGCCAAACACCCCCGTCGATATGAACTCTTGGGGGGTATCAGCCTGTTATCCCCGGCGTACCTTTTATCCGTTGAGCGATGGTCCTTCCATACAGAACCACCGGATCACTAAGACCTACTTTCGTACCTGCTCGACGTGTCTGTCTCGCAGTCAAGCACCCTTTTACCTTTGCGCTCATTGCATGATTTCCGACCATGCTGAGGGTACCATCGCGCTCCTCCGTTACTCTTTGGGAGGAGACCGCCCCAGTCAAACTACCCACCATACACTGTCCTCAATCCGGGTAACGGACCTAAGTTAGAACCTCAAATACACCAGGCTGGTATTTCAAGTGTGGCTCCACGCAATCTGACGACCACGCTTCAAAGCCTCCCAGCTATCCTACACAAATATATTCAAAGTCCAGTGCAAAGCTGTAGTAAAGGTGCACGGGGTCTTTCCGTCTAGCCGCGGGTATACTGCATCTTAACAGCAAGTTCAATTTCGCTGAGTCTCGGGTGGAGACAGTGTGGCCATCGTTACGCCATTCGTGCAGGTCGGAACTTACCCGACAAGGAATTTCGCTACCTTAGGACCGTTATAGTTACGGCCGCCGTTTACCGGGGCTTCGATCAAGAGCTTCCCTCACCACCACATTGCTCTCGCTGACAGCGTTAAACGTCTTCGCTCGTTCAGTCATTTACTTTTATGTAAACTCCTTCTCTCGCTCAGCCGTTTGCTTTGCAGCAAAAACAATCTGGTGGTGAGGTAACCCCATCAATTAACCTTCCGGCACCGGGCAGGCGTCACACCCTATACGTCCACTTACGTGTTTGCAGAGTGCTATGTTTTTAGTAAACAGTCGCAGCCACCTTTTTATTGCAACCCTCTTCTGCTCCGCCAGCAAGTGGCTTCACATACAAAGAGCGCACCTTCTCCCGAAGTTACGGTGCTATTTTGCCGAGTTCCTTCACCCGAGTTCTCTCAAGCGCCTTAGGATTCTCTCCTCACCCACCTGTGTCGGTTTGGGGTACGGTCTCACATAACCTGATGCTTAGAGGCTTTTCCTGGAAGCAGGGCATCAATTACTTCGTCACAACAAGTGCGACTCGTCATAACGCCTCAGGATTGTGTCCCCGGATTTACCAAAGAACACTCCCTACACGCTTAAACCGGAACTACCAATCTCCGGCTAACCTAGCCTTCTCCGTCACCCCATCGCAGTTATGCGAGGTACAGGAATATTAACCTGTTGTCCATCGACTACGCCTTTCGGCCTCGCCTTAGGTGCCGACTCACCCTGCGCTGATTAGCATGGCGCAGGAAACCTTGGGTTTTCGGCGTGGGGGTTTTTCACCCCCATTATCGCTACTCATGTCAGCATTCGCACTTCTGATACCTCCAGCACCCCTTACAGGATACCTTCAACGGCCTACAGAACGCTCCTCTACCGTGCAGATGAAAAATCATCTGCACCCGTAGCTTCGGTGTATAGCTTAAGCCCCGTTAAATCTTCCGCGCAGACCGACTCGACCAGTGAGCTATTACGCTTTCTTTAAAGGATGGCTGCTTCTAAGCCAACCTCCTGGCTGTCTATGCCTTTCCACATCGTTTCCCACTGAGCTATAACTTGGGGACCTTAGCTGACGGTCTGGGCTGTTTCCCTTTCGACGACGGACCTTATCACCCGCCGTCTGTCTCCCGTGATTACACTTCTCGGTATTCGGAGTTTGCAATGGTTTGGTAAGTCGGGATGACCCCCTAGCCATAACAGTGCTCTACCCCCGAGAGTGAGACACGAGGCTCTACCTAAATAGATTTCGAGGAGAACCAGCTATCTCCGGGCTTGATTAGCCTTTCACTCCTATCCACAACTCATCCCCTCATTTTTCAACATAAGTGGGTTCGGTCCTCCAGTCGGTATTACCCGACCTTCAACCTGGCCATGGATAGATCGCCCGGTTTCGGGTCTACTCCCAGCGACTATGTGAGTCCGAAGACTCAACGCCCTATTAAGACTCGGTTTCCCTACGCCTTCCCTAAACGGTTAAGCTCGCCACTGAAAGTAAGTCGCTGACCCATTATACAAAAGGTACGCAGTCACCCCATCATTAAGTACCCTTTGCTTGATTGTTAAAGGTTGATCAGCACTTACGCGCTGTTCAATAAAGATACAAAGATACTTAATGATGGGGCTCCCACTGCTTGTACGCATACGGTTTCAGGTTCTATTTCACTCCCCTCATCGGGGTTCTTTTCGCCTTTCCCTCACGGTACTGGTTCGCTATCGGTCGATAAGTAGTATTTAGCCTTGGAGGATGGTCCCCCCATGTTCAGACAAGATAACACGTGTCCCGTCCTACTCTTCGTCACCCCACCTGAGCCATCTTTCGATTACGGGGCTATCACCCGCTATGGCGGAACTTTCCAGTCCCTTCATCTAAATGATTCAGGCTTGTGGTGAACTGGGCTGTTCCCCTTTCGCTCGCCGCTACTAAGGGAATCTCAGTTGATTTCTTTTCCTCCAGGTACTTAGATGTTTCAGTTCCCTGGGTTTGCCTCCATACCCTATGTATTCAGATATAGATACTGCCGAAGCAGTGGGTTTCCCCATTCGGAAATCTCCGGATCAAAGTCTGTTTGCCGACTCCCCGAAGCTTATCGCAAGCTACTACGTCCTTCATCGCCTCTTATCGCCAAGGCATCCACCGTATGCGCTTATTCACTTGACCATATAATCTCAAACAGTCTGCTCCGACTCGGGTTTACTCAAGCACTTGTCGGCTTCCTGATCGGGTCGGCCACATACTTACATACATGATCTTAACCTTACTCATTGACCGCCTCGCACTAAAACAAACTTCTTCGTCGCAACTTAAAACAACCGTGCTTAACCCTTTTGTGCGTTAAACCTAAGAAATCACATGTTTGCTGACGCTTACTATAAAATGCATATACCCAAACGCATTCTTAACGAATACGTTTGTACCACATACACGGTTGGAGATCGTGTATGTGGTAATCAGTTTTCCAAATTTTTAAAGAACAACATTTATCCATGGATGGACTTACGTCGAATAGAGCCATGGATGGCGGATTCGACGGCATCATTATCCATGAATACCGAGTAGTGTTTCTCGTGAAGCATATCTTTATCAAAATACGCTACACCAACCACACTTCAAAATAACTGGTGGAGCCAGGCGGGATCGAACCGCCGACCTCCTGCGTGCAAGGCAGGCGCTCTCCCATCTGAGCTATGGCCCCTTGACCAAGCCTGAAATGCTAACAAAACCGTCATGAGCAATTTTCACAATATCAGGCTCAACTTTCATCAAGAAAATATTGTTTATCCCTATTCAATAGCTTTATTGTTATTCTCATCCTGACTTTCACGCCGCCGTGCGCTATATATCGCTATGCAAATGAATATAAAATACCCTGTACCCACTGCAATAAACCCCAATCCTGTATTTTTCAGGGCTACACTTATTGTGTTAAGATGGAAAGATTTATATTGTTGATAGAACTGGTGATAAACTTATTTATATTCTTAATAGAAGTATTTATATTTCTAATAGCTTTCTCTTCTCCACTAACTAAACGAGTTTTTATTTTTTCAATTTCTTCAATTTTCCCAAAATCAGGAAACTTAACTTCAAACGTAGCGGCACCAATTTTGAATATACCAAACCCCAATACGATCACAATGATTGCTATAAACCGACTAAGATAATTTTTATCCATAATAACCTCCTTCATGTAAAACGATATATACCCTAACCCACCAGCTTGTCCACAAAAAGTAAGGCAAGCCCTATATACAAACCCATGGTTAAATTTGTTTGCATCTTGATTTGTGCTTTCAAGGCATTGATCTCGCCTTTTATTTCGGCAATATCCGCCTTTGTCGCAAGGTGTTCATCAGAATGAGTTACAATCTCTTCGGCAATCGCCTCAGCAACTTGTTTTTCTACACCTGCGTTCGCAAGCCTACGAGAGATAGCAATAGCATTTGTTGTCATATCTATACCTTAACTTTAATCGCCGATGCCTGCAATATTTGGGGCAATATTCTGAGCAATATTCTGGATAATATCCAATACTACCCCGAGCGACTTAGT
>CATOTD010000005.1:152500-153596 GCA_951812995.1 uncultured Gammaproteobacteria bacterium
AGCCACGTTTAGGAAACCCACCGCATCGCATATCCGAAACCTATATGGGTATGTTGAATGCCATTGGTTTGCAGAACCCGGGGGCAAGAGCTGTTGTTGATGCGTATTTGCCGAAACTCGATTTTACCGAGACACGGTTTATCGCCAACCTGTCTGGCTCAACAGTTGCAGAATATGAAGAAGTTGCGCGTATTTTTGATGATTCGCCGATTGATGCCATGGAGATTAATATCTCTTGTCCTAATGTAGGCGCGGGTGGTGTTGCCTTTGGTAATGATCCGGCCATGTCGGCGCGAGTCGTTGCTACCTGCCGCAAAGCAACGCAGAAACCCCTGATAACAAAACTCTCACCTAATCAGACCGATATTGCTGAAAATGCACGACTATGTATTGAGGCCGGGACCGATGGCTTTGCGGTGATTAATACCTTAATGGGCATGGCCATCGATATAGATTCATGCACGCCAATCATAGGCAATAATCAGGGTGGTTTGTCAGGGCCTGCGATAAAACCGATTGCCTTGTTGAAAGTGCATCAAGTCTATCAGGCCGCAAAACAACACAACATCCCGATAATAGGCCAGGGTGGCATTACAACCGCCGCAGATGCGATTGAATTTATGATCGCGGGTGCCACAACCGTGGGGATAGGCACGGCCTTATTTTATGAGCCGCTGGTCTGCCCAAAATTAAATAAAGGGATTGTAGATTACCTAGATAGACATAATTTAAGCAATGTGTCCGCGTTGATTGGCACACTAAAGTTGCATGACTAATCTTTTTTGAGTCTTTTTAAGAATACGCGCATCTCCTTTGCGGCTTGCATGTCACCATTTTCTTCGGCGACACGAATACCTTTTTCATAAGCGATTATAGCTTCATCATCTTGTTTGTTTGCTACCAATGCCTTTGCATATAACTTCCAGGCAACGGAAAAAGAGGGGTTAAATTCAACCGCCTTTTGCAAATGTATTATTGCCTGTGCAAAGTCACTCTCTTTGACGTACGCACGACCCAGACTATAGCGGAGCAATTCATTATCATTGCCTTTTTTCAGCAAGGACTTAAAAGTGTCTATTTGATTCATAAGTAAATG
>CATOTD010000006.1 GCA_951812995.1 uncultured Gammaproteobacteria bacterium
CGCTACCACTCAGCTTCAGGGTAGAAGTCACCGATCGACTCCTGGCGCCCAAGACAGGCATCACTGAGCACCAACCTGATGCCCTTGAGACCGCGTGCCTGCAAATGACGGAGGAATCCTGACCATCCCGCTTTATCCTCCTTAGTACCTTCAACAATCCCTGGAATGCGGCGGTAGCCATCGTCCCCAACACCGATGGCGACTAGAACAGAAACGTTCTTCACTGCACCGCCCCAACTGCGTTTGAGCACAACACCGTCCAGGTATACATAAGGGAAATCACTCCCTATGGGGCGATTACGCCACTCTTCAATCTGCCCATAGATACGCTGGTTGAGCTTTGAAATAGTCCCTAAGCTGACACGGGTACCCCACAATGCTGCGGTAATGTCTTCTACACGTTGTACTGAAACACCTGCCAGATACATCTCAATCAGTGCCTCTTCAATTGACGCTACACGGTGTCGGTATCGCTCTATGATGGCCATCTCAAAGGTCTGCTTGCACAACTTCTGCATCTTTAACTCAAGCTCTCCGGCCCTTGTGTGGCACTTCCTGGTGTAGCTACCAGACCGGTCGTCTTTGCGCGTCTCAGTGCGTTCGTATCGATCAGCACCCACCAGCGCATCAGCCTCAACGTCCAGAATCTGGTTGCTTGTATCTTCCACAGTATTCAAGACCACTTTGTTGAGATGGCCCTGCAGTTCCTGTTCATCAATAGGGACTACATTGTTCAAGTGCTTGTTTGTATCATCGCTCATGGCGACTCTTCTCCTGGTCAAATAAATGGTTATGTCACTTTTTATTTAACCAGATAAAGGGGAACCGCCTCTTCAAATTTGCGAAAGATGATTTATGTTATCTAGATACAATCAGTATTACAGATTTATTTAAACTATTTTCAACAGAGCATAAAGCCATTAAATGGCTAGAAAAAATCAGATGGAACAACAAAAAACCTATATGCGGGTTTTGTGGCACTCAAACAGATATAAAGAGCTTACCATCACATAAACATGGTTATTGGTGCAAAACGTGCAGAAAGATATTTACGATAAAGACAAACACCTTTATGCACGCTAGTAAAATACCAGTGACTAAATGGGTTATAGCCCTATATCTTATTGTTACAGCCCGCAAAGACATATCTAGTTTATACAGTTAAGCAAAGAACTATTTATAATCCAGAAGTCAGCATGGTTTATGTGCCAACGTATAAGAGAAGCAATGCAAAACGAAGATATGCTAGCTGGTATCGTGGAAATTGACGAAACATATTTTGGTGGTAAAGAATTCAACAAACATGCGCACAAAAAACTGAAAGCTGGCAGAGGTACCGTAGGTAAATATGCCGTTATAGGTATGCGGGAACGTGGTGGTAATGCCAAAGCAATGAAGGTCAATAATACCGATATGGATACACTGCACAATTGTATAACTGATAATGTAACAGCAGGAAGTACCATTTATACGGATGAGCATAGAAGTTACATAGGATTAGGAAGCCACAATGAATATAAACACGGTGTTGTAAAACACAATGTCTCAGAATACATGTAAATGGTATGGCACATACCAACGGTATAGAGTCAATGTGGGCTGTATTAAAACGAGGTTATCATGGAATACATCATCACATTTCAGGAAAGCATTTACATCGTTATGTAAACAAATTTAGCTACAGACTTTCAGGTCAAGCTAATTGCCAATGTGATACCGTAGGTCGTATGACATCCTCGTGTGCTATGGAACTTTCCACAAAACCGTCAAATGTATCAATCAGCACCACGGGGCGCGGGCTTTTTTGGGAGGCGCGTAAATGTTCTAAAAGAAAGACGGATGTACGACCTGATGAAACGCCAATCTCCACTACTGCGCCACCTTGCGCTTTTGTCGATTCGATGCCATTGATCAGGAATGCCAGTTGGGCTGGCTCGATACCATAATAATAACGGATTGGGTATACTACATAGCGTAGCGAGGTTCTACAGTAAGCATGAAACTTTTTCACAAAGTCCTTAGTTGTTAGATTCCAGATGTGTTTCATTTCAAGCATCCTTCCAATTTTTTCTTGATCGCAACGTTGTAAGGACAAAGGGCATCATAACTCCGGCAAAGACCAGAAAATAGATGGTGTAGGCCAACGCCGCACCCATTGCGCCATAGGTTGGTGTGAGTACTATCAGCGCAATCAATTGTACCACCAACGCGACCAAGGTGGCTACAAAATGCGGCATGGCGCGGCCGGTTGCACTTGGCAGAACATACAATGCCGTAATACAGGCAAACACCAATCCACCTGGAATCATGATAAGCAGCGGGCTCGCGATATCCGTGAAATCGGCACCGAGCAGGATGCGTATGATGGACTCGTGTAGCATGATCAACAACCCATACCCTAATAGGCCGAGTGCTGTTGCCAATACTGTAAAACGAAGCGACAGCCTTTTAACCATGGTCCTGTTGGATGAGAACCAAAGTTTGCTGTATTCATTTTGTATGCCCCTTGCAATGGCCCCAAATGCGCAACGAGAGATATCGACGATTTGATGCGCCGCACGGTAAAAACCAACCTGAGTGGCGTTGGTCAGCCCCACGATTACCAGCACATCAATATATCGATTCAAGGCCTCAACAACCGATCGCCCAAAATGCGCAATCTGAAACCGGATGATCTCGGGCGGTATAGTGAACGACCAAGAACACGACCATACCGACAATCCCATCTTACGCGCAGATACGAACATCGCCACCAACAGTACCCCGTTCAGAATGCCCGTTCCGATAATAAACGCCAGTGTTACCGCCAACAGTCCTTCGCCGATCATGAACACTGTCGCAAGTGCTACAACCTTCGCCAAGGAACCGATCAACATCGCGATAAAGCCAAGATGTACGCGATCAGCCAATCTTAACACGGCCATGGCTTCTCCAGAAACGCCCGTCATAATACCGGTTACGGCGTACACCAACGTCGGTATCACATAATCACCTTTCAATGCTACTAGGCCACTGTCGGCTTTAGGTACGATATTGAACATCTCTCGGTACCCACCGCCACCGGTCAAGTCTCCAGTCAGCAAGTGGCTAATCACGGGTGCTACCATCACAATCACAGCATAACCAAGTAGCCGCGTACCCAAGGCGATAATCAGTGTGTATCGCAGTATCTGTGTTGCTTCTTGCTGTTTTCCATTGGCCTGGCTACGTGTGACATAAGTGGTGATAACTTCATTACCTGGCACTGCCAGCAGAGCAAATAGCAAAGAGGTCGTAGCCATAATAGTAAACAGCACACCGAGTCCTTCTGGCCCGAGGATACGGGCACAGAGGGACAATTGTACAACCCCGGTCAGCAACTGCACCACCATTATAGCACTAAGCCAAAGTGATTGCCGGGCTACACGCTGCTCGGATACGGGCAAAAGATGGGCTAGCAGAGACTGTTTCACGCGGTGCGATCACCTTTATCAGCAAGCACTTGTGCTGTATAAACAGTATGATTTACCACCGCGTTTGGCTTACGCATGACAAGTCACAGTGCCGCTTCTATCTCGTCACAGAATCGGTCGCGAGTGGTATGCTTCGCATGGATCACTTACGACAGATTGCAACCGGTGCTCTCTTCACAACCACCGTCCTAAGTGCCGAATGCGCCGTATACATTGTTCAATCCATCCTCGAAAAAAACTGGAGTATACTTAACTTGATATTAATAAACAATTGTCATTGATTCGTACATTGAGCATAGGCACGAAGGCGATCTATTGTCAAAAGTAGTGTCTGACAAGTTAATCATGCGGCTGCCTTGTCGTCCTCAGTTACCTCGATTCCATCTTTAAGCTTCACGCCTTCAATCACCTTCGCCAGGTGTCTGAAGCCTCGCAGTTTGCGCCAGGAATCTTCGGCACATAATCCCATCTTGCAGATCATCGTCAGCATCGTAATCCGCGTGACACAACCTTTGGCCTGGCGTGTTCTATGCCGGATTGTCGCAAAGCTCGACGGGGTGACATTCGTTGTCCTGATGTGGCTCCAGTGCTCTGCTGGAAAGTCATAAAATGCCAGCAACGCATCACGGTCTTTCGATAAGCATGCCACTGCCTTGGGATACTTGACACCGAAACGTTCCTCAAAGTCATCGAACACCTGCTCTGCGTCAACGCGGCCCTCTGCCATCCAGACCCTGCTTTGCTTTCTCCTGAACAGACTTGGGCAGATAGTTCAGCACATTGCCGGTCCTGTGCATCCAGCAACGTTGCACATCAGTCTCTGGATACACTGCCTCAAGGGCTACCCAGAAACCCAAAGCACCATCGCCAATGGCCAGCTTCGGGGCTGACCCAAGCCTCTTTGTTGCAACGACAACAACACTGCTCGCCAGCGCTGTTTCGATTCCCTGACACCCTCTTCAATCGACATAAAATGCTTCTGACCGCGACTGTTCACGCCGATGATGACCAGGCAACACAATCGACCATCGTCACCTCGAAGACCACTGTAGATGCCATCAGTCCGGATATAGACCCATTCATCAGACACGGAACGTGTACACCATTGCTTGTATGTAGCTTCCCATTGCCGTTTCAAACAACCCACGACATTGGCCGACAGCCCTTTAGCCTCGGGTCCGACAATCGCTTCCAGTGCACTTTGCATCTGACCACTCGAAACACCTTTCAAATAAAGCCAGGGAATCGCCGCATCCAGGGTCGCTGTGCGCCGGATGTAGGGCGGTACAAGCAAAGATTGAAAGCTCGCCGACTCACCCTCACGGCTACGGATATTGGGCACCTCGACGCTGACCTTGCCAACCCCGATGATGATCTCTCGTTCTGGATGATGACCGCTACGGACAACGTGCTGGCGTACGTCAGCCGTTTTTTGATCATCATAATGCGTCATCAACTCATCTGGCTCTACCTGGACAGCTTCGGTGATTAACTGCTTCGCACCAGATCTGAGTAACTCTGTCAGTGGATCAATGCCCTCTGGTGTACCCAGATCAATCACAGTATTGTTTGTCATGTGTGGCGTACTCCTCTTGTTACTTTTGATTGCTAGACAAAACCGATTCCAGCAAGATACGCCGCATACTTCAACCTATTCAGACCCCAGATTCGGTTATAACTCTTTGCGGGTAGACGGTATTGATGAGATCAGGAAAACTCTTGAGTCCGTCAACACAGGCAATCAGGATGTCTCGTACACCGCGGTTATGAAGTTCGGTCAAGACATTGAGCCAGAACTTAGCACCTTCGTGCTCTGACAGCCACAGCCCTAAAAGCGCTTTGTGCCTGTCCAGGTTCACGCCCAGTGCCAGATAGACAGCCTTGTTGATGACTTTCTTGTCCTGGCGGATTTTAACGACTATGCAATCAAGGTATGCGCTGGGGTATATCAGCGCCAGTGGCCGATTGCCACGCAATCATCTTTTCTGTCACGCGCGAGAGCAGGCTGGTTGAGACCGCCACGCCCTACATTTCCTGAAACAGCGCGACAATGTCACAGGTGGTATTGCCTTTGGCATAGAGACTGAGAACCTTGTCATCCATACCGGTGAGGCGAGATGGGTGCCACTTGACCAGTGCTGGCACCAAGCTACCCTTTCTGTCGCGGGGTGTTTCCAGCTCGAATGCGCCCTCTTCAGTGCGTAGCATTTTATGACTGCGACCATTGCGGCTATTGGATTTTCCGGCCTACTCATGCCTGGCATAGCCAAGGTGTTCATCGAACTCGGCATTCAGTGCTGTCTCAATGCTTACCCTGGTCAATGCCTGACGAAACGTATGCAGGTCTTCTGCGGTTTTGATGCCCCTTTCAGTTTCACGTGCCAGTGATTTGATTGCTTCGGGTTGCATGTGCTTATCCTCAGCCCCTTCAGGGCAATAATCAATGATAAGCAGTTACACAGCTTTTGGGACTGTCTCCTATTTAAGCGGGATTTACAGAATAGTCACTATACGATTTTTCTTCTACAAGTTCGGAGCCAGCTTTATTATTTATGCGGCGCTTGATCGCCGCACGTTTATCATTAGCAATATATACCACCCTCGCCAACGCTATAAACTCTTCGTCAAAGGCCTTTTTTTCTCTTTGTCCCGAAGCTGATCTTCTATATCCCACAGCTATTCATTAATGCGCTTTAATGCCTTTATATTGTCATCAAGCTCAAGATTCAAGTACGAGGATGATAACCACGCTGTTTGTAGTGCCTTGTATTCCTTGTCGACATTTTCCAACTTTGTAGCGTCACTAATTCTTTCCAACTTGATCTGAAGTATTGTTATTTTATCTAATCACTCACAGAAATAGCTATTCTGATGCTCACGAATAATTTCCTTTTTTATGGGAATTATATACTTAAATAAGCAATATATTTGTTAAAAGAGAATAGATGCTTATAAATTGGAAGCCTCTAAAAACCGTACATTTTGTGGTACGGTCTGATTCACTTGATGTGGGAGGATTTTGTTTATGCACGCACCTGGATTGTTTGATTTGACGGATCATTTGGCGCGGCTTTCGGCGATGGGAGATCCGCTTGAGGTTTTGGAGCGGCACGTTGATTTCGAAGTGTTTCGCCCAGTTCTTGTTGAAGCGCTTGGCTATGGGGAACGTCCCAAAGGTGGTCGCCCACCCTATGATGCCGTTGTGATGTTCAAGGTGCTGGTGTTGGCCTTGATGCACAATCTGAGCGATGAGCGGATGGAGTTTCTCATTCGTGACCGTTTCAGTTGGCTACGGTTCCTGGGATTTCAAATCGGGGAGCCGACACCTGATCAGAAGACGATCTGGCTTTTCAGAGAGAAGCTGACCTAGGCGGGTGTCTTCAAGGCCCTGTTTGCCGCGTTTGAAGCTCAGCTCTGCGCGCGGGAATACAAACCGACCGGCGGTCAGATTGTGGATGCCACGTTGGTCTTTGCCCCGCGCCAGCGGATGACGAAAGCAGAGAAAGCGCGCGCCAAGGCAGGTGAGGCCGCGTCTGACATCTGGCCCGATGATCTGTCCAAGGCAGCGCAGAAAGACACCGATGCGCGTTGGACGGTCAAGTATTCAAAGGCCAAGACGACCAAGGAGGGTGAGGAGGATACTGGTCTTGTCGATATTTCGGTTCCCCACTTTGGGTACAAGAACCACGTGTCCATTGACCGCAAATGGCGCTTCATCCGGGGTGAGACTGGCACGAATGCGGCTCGCTACGACGGGCATGAACGCTCCTCGGTTCTGGACGAGACAAACAGCTTGAAGGCGGTTTGGGCCGATACTGGATATCGGTCGTCCAGGAACGAAGACTGGCTCAAAGCACAGGGGTACCGCTCACACATTCACCGCAAGAAGCCACGCGGCAAACCCATGGCCAGGCATATTCGCCAGGGCAACGCGACACGCTCCGCCATCCGCGCCTGTGTTCGGCTACGAGAAAGGGCCCATGGCTCTGACCATCCGCTCAATCGGCCAAACCCGTGCGAAGGCCCGCATGACCATGGCCAACCTGAGCTACAACTTCCGCCGTCTCATCTTCCACGAGCGACGACAGGCCACAGCCTGACTCCGCCCAAATTCCGGAAATACCCGCCCTGGCAGACCCAAACAGCGCAACACAGCCTCAAATACCACCGATCTTGACCTTCACACCCACTATGCGGGTGACAACGACTGGTGCTCGCGTCAAAATCCATCCAGAATCAGCGTTGTTCGAGGTCTCCAATTTATTGTTTTACTTATCATTTTATAATTAATGTTTGTGATAAATTATTTCTTTCAATTCTTGTTTTGTAGGCTTTCTGTTTTCTGATTTAATAGTCGGTTTCCCTGTTTGCATCAATTTACCCACAACAGTCTTAAATTGTTCTATCGTTATTTCTTTTTTATCATCTGACATTAAGGCTATCTCTATTAATGACACTATTTGGTACAATGTTGAAGTTTCCAAACTGACAAAGAAACTTCCATGAGCAATGACATTTTCGGTTCTCTGTTTAATCTTCAAGACTATCGTCTCAAACAGTTGGGTAATCCTCTGCCTGAACTGGAAAAGACGGTTGACTGGGGATCTTTTCGGTCGTTGTTGAACAAGGTTCATGAGAAACAACGTAAGCGTCAGGCGGGCAACGCCCAACAAACGTAGTGATGATGTTCAAGGGACTGCTTGTGCAAAATCTGTATGGTCTTAGCGATGCTCAGTTGGAATACCAAATCGAAGACCGTTGCAGTTTCCAGCAGTTTCTGGGTCTTGCTAGGCATCAACGAGTCCCTGATGCCAAAACCTGCTGGGCATTCAAGCATCGGTTAGCGGCACTGGGTCTGATGGAATCGTTGTTTGAGCAGTTGTCGTTGAACCCAGCGGCTTATATCGCTCGCAAGGATCAGATAGTTGATGTCTCGATCATTCCGGCACTGTTGCCGCGTAACCGTTGGGAAGACAATGCACGGATTAAGGCAGGCGCTGTCCCTGTCCGCTGGACGAAGAAACATAGCTGCCGCCATTTTGCTTACAAGAACCACAGCCAGATAGACCATGACAACAAGTTGATTCGTGACTATCAGGTCACTGATGCCAGCGTCCATGACGCGCAGGTTTTTGCCGACCTGCCAGATGACAGCAATACCAGTAAAGATGTCTGGGCTGACAGTGCCTATCGGTCAGAGGAAAAAGTAGCGTTTCTCAAGGCGCAAGGTAAGCGCACGCGCTCCAAAGTTCGTAGTCGGGTCGAACCTGTGTTTGGAGCACAGCGCAATTTACGCCGCAAAGCGGTTCCTTGCATTGGCATTACGCGCACAAACATGCATATCGGCTTGATGAATCTAAGGTACAACATGAGGCGTTTATGCTTTCTGGAACGGGTCAGTGCGTCTTGAAAACGAAGTAAAGCCGAGAACAGGGCTGTACGGACACTACCGGCTTTTTGGATCAAATTGGTTATTGTTTTAACCTCTCTGAGCCAATAAATTGGAAAGTGATTGCATTAATAGAGGTTGCCAATAAACGATCCCGTCATCGCGATTTGTAATGGCATTTCAGGGTGATGGCATCTCAAGCATGATTCTGTTAGCATCATGATCCTTGAATATGACCTTATGTAGACTGCTTTTTACCCCCAAAATTGGTTTGCTTAAACCGAGCGATATTGCTACCTCTAAAATTCCTGTTCTTACTGGTAAGATTTTATGACACGTTATATCTTTATCACGGGCGGCGTTGTGTCTTCACTCGGCAAGGGCATCGCTTCTGCCTCTCTCGGTGCCATTCTTGAAGCCCGAAAATTAAATATCACACTGATAAAACTCGATCCTTATATCAATGTTGATCCAGGGACAATGAGCCCCTTTCAACATGGTGAGGTGTATGTGACTGAGGATGGCGCGGAAACAGATCTTGATCTCGGACATTACGAGCGATTTGTGCATACCCGCATGAGCAAACAAAATAATTATACAACCGGTCGCATCTATCTGAATGTTATCCAGCGCGAACGTCGGGGCGATTACCTCGGTAGTACGGTGCAAGTTATCCCGCACATTACCGATGAAATCAAGCGCTGTATAAAACGAGGCGCGGGTGCGGCTGATATTGCCATGGTTGAAATCGGCGGCACGGTAGGCGATATTGAGTCACAACCTTTTCTCGAAGCTATCCGCCAGATGCGTATAGAACTCGGTACGGAAAAGACGCTGTTCGTACATTTGACGCTGGTGCCTTATATCAATGCAACTGGCGAGATCAAGACTAAACCCACACAACATTCAGTCAAGGAATTACGCTCTATCGGCATACAACCCGATTGTCTGGTTTGTCGTACCGATTACATGATCCCGGACCACGAAAAGAAAAAGATGGCGTTGTTCACTAATGTTGAAGAGTCGGCCATTATTGCGGCGCTTGATGTCGATAATATCTACAAGGTGCCGAATGAATTATATAAACAGAATCTCGATGACATCGTGCTCAAAAAATTTGGGCTGGATTTGCCCAAGGCCGATTTGACCGAATGGCACAATGTCGTTGATGCGATCGATAACCCGAAAACTGCTGTCAATGTCGCGATGGTGGGTAAATATATCAACCTTGCGGACTCCTATAAGTCGCTGTCTGAAGCGTTGGTACATGCGGGCATACAGACCCGGATTGCAGTGAATATTGTTTATGTAGACGCGGAAGATATAGAGCGCAAGGGGGTTGATTGTCTATCCGGCATGGATTCGATCCTCGTCCCTGGCGGCTTTGGCAACCGTGGCATTGATGGTAAGATTGCGGCTGTTCAATATGCGCGAGAACAGTGTGTACCCTATCTTGGTATTTGTCTTGGCATGCAAGTGGCCGTGATCGAAGTCGCACGACACCTTGCCGGCCTTGACAATGCGCACAGCACGGAGTTCGACCACCATACAGCACACCCCGTGATTGCGCTGATCACACAATGGCAAGCGTCAAGCGGACAACGCGAGCATCGTAGCAAAGACTCTGATCTAGGCGGCACCATGCGCTTAGGCGGCCAGCAATGCAAGTTGATCGAAGGGTCGCGGGCGCGGGATTTATATCAAACAGCAACCATAACAGAACGCCATCGCCATCGTTATGAATTTAACAATACCTATCTGGCAAGACTGGAAGCGGCGGGCTTATGCATTGCCGGTCGCTCGCTTGATGATGAGCTCGTTGAGATTGTCGAGATACCATCACACCCATGGTTTATTGCATGTCAGTTTCATCCTGAGTTCACATCCACCCCGAGAGCGGGTCATCCCTTGTTCACCGGGTTTATCAATGCGGCACTGGCCTATAAACAATCGACGACCGAGGTAGCCAAAAATGCAGTTATGTGATTTTGAAGTGAGTGCAAACCAACCCTTCTTCTTAATAGCGGGGCCCTGTGTTATTGAAAGTGAGCAATTAGCCATGGATACGGCCGGCCAGTTAAAAGAATTGACCGCCGCATTACAGGTCCCTTTTATTTATAAATCATCATTCGATAAAGCCAATCGTAGTTCGCATGACAGCTTTCGTGGGCCAGGCATAGCGACGGGCTTAAAAATATTGGCCGATGTCAAAGAAAAAATTGGCGTGCCGGTCTTAACGGATGTTCACGAAGACACGCCACTAGACGAGGTGGCAAGTGTTGTCGATGTATTGCAAACACCTGCGTTTCTTTGTCGCCAAACCAATTTTATTCAAGCCGTTGCCAAAATCGGTCTGCCGGTCAATATAAAGAAAGGCCCATTTCTGGCCCCATGGGATATGGTGCATGTTGTTGAGAAAGCCCGTGCCGTTGGCAATAATACAATCATGGTTTGCGAACGCGGCACATCATTTGGGTATAATTACCTTGTCTCCGACATGCGTGCGCTGGTTGTCATGCAGGAGACAGGTGCGCCGGTCGTGTTTGATGCAACACACTCCGTGCAGATGCCAGGCGGTGGCAAGGTCTCGGGCGGCCAGCGTGAATTTGTACCGGCACTGGCGCGGGCCGCCATCGCGGTTGGTGTTTCTGGGCTGTTTATGGAGACACATCCCGATCCAGAAAAAGCATTAAGTGACGGCCCGAACGCATGGCCGTTGGATAAGATGCGATCTTTGCTTGAGATATTAAAAGCTATCGATCACACCATAAAAACAGCATAAATTTATTTGGTATTTGGAGATTCTAAAGCGTGTCAGTAATACATAACATCGTTGCCCGTGAAGTCTTGGATTCAAGAGGCACCCCGACAATAGAAGCCGAGATTACAACAGCAAGTGGTGCTGTAGGCAGTGCCATGGTGCCATCTGGCGCATCAACTGGCATGCGTGAGGCCATAGAGTTGCGGGATCGGGACAACGCTCGTTACATGGGCAAGGGCGTATTGACGGCAATCAACAATATCCACACGCATATCAGCCCCGCCCTATCCGGTATAGACATTTTTGAACAAGCGCAGATCGACCAGACCATGATTGATCTGGATGGAACCGCAAATAAAGAGAAGCTGGGGGCCAACGCAATCCTGGCCGTCTCCATGGCCGCGGCACATGCCGCAGCAAATGAAAATAATATGCCGCTATATAAATATTTGGGGGGGAACGGGCCCTTTCAAATGCCGCTACCGATGATGAATATCATCAATGGCGGGGCCCATGCTGATAACAGTGTCGATATACAGGAATTTATGATCCTGCCTGTGGGTGCTACGAGTATGAGAGAAGCCGTACGTTATGGCACGGAGATATTCCACGCCTTAAAAGCAGTTTTATCAGCACGCGGGTTAGGCACCACAGTCGGTGATGAAGGTGGGTTTGCGCCCAATCTCTCTACTAATGAACAGGCACTAGAAGTGATTCTGGAAGCAATATCAAAAGCGGGTTATAAGGCGGGGGAAGATATTTTATTAGGTCTTGATGTGGCAAGTTCAGAGTTTTATCAAGCGGGTATATATACGCTTGTGTCGGAAAATAAGCAGCTCAATGCACAGGCGTTTATCGACTATCTTGCACCCTGGTTTGAAAAGTACCCCATTATCAGCATGGAAGATGGGATGGCTGAGGATGATTGGAAAGGCTGGAAACAGTTGACTGAAAAGTTCGGCGACAAGGTACAATTAGTCGGCGATGATTTGTTTGTAACCAATACAGCTATATTGCAAGAAGGGATCGATAAAGGTATTGCCAACTCAATATTGATTAAAGTAAATCAAGTTGGCACATTAACAGAAACATTGGCCGCGATTGATATGGCTAAAAAAGCAGGCTACACAACGATTATTTCACATCGTTCTGGTGAAACTGAAGATACGACGATTGCTGATCTTGCGGTCGCAACGTCGGCCGGACAGATTAAAACGGGTTCTCTTTCGCGTTCTGATCGCGTCGCTAAATATAATCGCTTGATGAAGATTGAAGATCAGCTAGGCAATAATGCCCGCTACCCGGGCAAAAGTGCGTTTTATAACTTGTCATAAACGGTATTTTTTACGGGTGTATACATGAAATTTACAACCGCCATTTTCGTCATGTTTTTAATATTGCTACAGTACCAGTTATGGCACGTTGATGGCAGCATGACCAAAGTGCATCACCTGCAAGAGACAATCAGTCAAACTGAACAAGAAAATGCAGCCCTTAAAGAGCGTAATCTTTCATTAGCGGCAGAAATACACGATCTCAAACAAGGCCAGGATGCCATTGAAGAGCGGGCGCGTAGTGAGATGGGCATGATCAAAAACGGTGAAACATTCTATCAAATTGTTGATTACGCTGGTTCTTGAACGAGTTTCAAACAAACATAATGGCAGATAATGCAAGCTATTGGGTCGTGATACCGGCTGCCGGAATTGGCACAAGAATGGGCGTAGATAAGCCCAAGCAATACATCACGATCAACGACAAAACAATTATTGAACATACGCTTGACTGTTTTATTCAGCGTGAAGAGATAGAAAAAATTACCGTCGCAATTGCAAAGACAGATACACAATGGCCAACATTAACGGTTGCAAGACACGAAAAAATTGTAGCAGTAGAAGGCGGCGATGAGCGTTGTCTATCAGTATTAAATTGTTTACGCGCCTTATCTGATCTCGCCGATGATGATGATTGGGTGCTGGTGCATGATGCCGCAAGACCCGGCCTCAATCAGTCTGCGATTGATCGGCTCATGATCAATTTACATACGCATGATGTTGGTGGCATTCTGGCCGTGCCTTGTCGAGATACAATAAAACGTGCCGATGCAACCGGCAAGATAGACAAAACGCTTGATCGAGGCTCGCTTTGGCAAGCGCAAACACCACAGATGTTTAAATATGCAAAACTATTGGCGGCCGCAGAAGATGCCCTTGCGAAAAAAATCGTGGTGACGGATGAGTCGATGGCTATGGAGCGTTTAGGTTATAAACCCGTCCTTGTTCAAGGGCATCAGGAAAACATAAAAATAACGCATCAAGATGATCTGCAATATCTGCAATCCTACTTTGATCGAGTGCTATAAAAATGCGAATCGGACATGGTTATGATGCGCATCGTCTTGTTGTAGGTCAACCGTTAATATTAGGTGGCGTGACAATTGCGTATGAAAAAGGGCTGGCTGGTCATTCTGATGCGGATGCCGTACTCCACGCACTTTGTGATGCGATTCTGGGTGCCATGTGTCTAGGTGATATAGGGGCGCATTTTCCAGATACCGATCCGGCATTAAAAAATATCGACAGCCGCATTTTACTTCAGCAAGTGTATGCGTTGATGGAAAAAAATAAATGCGTACTGGGTAACGCAGACATTACCATTCTGGCGCAAGCACCCAAAATGGCACCTTACCTTTTAGCGATGCAAAAAAATATCGCAACCGATCTCAATACGGCTATAACGAATATAAATATCAAAGCCACTACGACAGAAAAAATGGGTTTTGTTGGTCGCGGCGAAGGGATTGCTGCTTACGCTGTGGTTCTCATTGACTCGTAATCATTGTCTTTTTAATTGTTGATATGGCGTAAGGGTTCAAGCAATCTACACATTGGCGTGTATTCAGATTCAGTACTTGTACGGCAAGTATTGAAGGTTAAAAAGCACTCGCCTAATATATTGATACTTTGGGGTGCGACAGGTGATTATGTCGCTGTATTTATTTAGCTTGCACCATCAATTCAAATCGGAGGAAATAGATATGCTGTTACCAGCCATAACTTAGGATTCCAATTAAAGTTACTAGTTTTCTCATAATTTACCTTTATAAGAAACATAACGACCCAATCACCGGGGGGCCGACGGAGTAGTGCCTTTAATAAAGGCGACTTGCGTAAAAGCCACGTCGTCAAGCCGCATGGGTGCGGCACATCCAATGAAGCGTGTTGTGCAGAAAAACGGGAGGGCGACCCCTGGCTTAGGCGTGCGCTTGATGAGCGTCTTAATTGACGCGATTATTAGATATTTATGTAAACAACTTATTTAATATAAACTTTTGTACTTCAGGGTGAAACTCTTCATACATAGTATTTAAGCGTACATTATTTTTTTCTTTTGGCCTTGGTACTTCATAAGTATTTGTATCAATCCACTTAATATTTCTCCCTATACTAACGACCGATGAATCTGTAACTACTGTATTATCAAGTACGATACCGATTGCTTTTACGGTAATATCTTTACTTGATGGAGGAGCTGATTTTATATAAACAATATCTCCAACTTTTAAAGAACTAAGAAATTGATGTAACTCTGGAGCTTCAGTTTTATCCCATCCAGACCCGCAATCTTGTTTTCTATAAAATCACTACTCACATCTTCATCATAATATGCGCCAACTGCAAATATTGCCATAAAACTACCTCCTATATTTTGAGTTAAACAAGCTAAGCCTAAAATGAATGTATAAAATATCGTGCCTCTTCAACATTTAAATATCCTGCTACATGCGTTTGTTAGGCGCGTAGTGGATCGTCTTGTATTTGTGGCCACTACTTTCAAAATAGCCCTTAATAGATTCACAGAGTGCTGTATACATCAATTCATTTTTAGCTATGAAAAGAAAGGGAATTATATACTTTACTCCAATAGATAACCCATATAATCTAACATAAAAATGCAATAAAACGGAGGGTCATCAATGAAAGACAATACCATATCCACATTTGAGTTATTTCGCCGGTTTCCGGATGCTGAAGCCGCTAGATTGTATTTTGAGGGACAACGCTGGGGAGATAACATATCCTGTCCTCATTGTGGGGGATTTAAGCGTATTACCCCGCGCAAAGGAAAGCGGACAGGATATTACTTATGCCGGGACTGTAAGAGTGAGTTTACAGTGAGAACCGGCACTATCTTTGAACGTTCTCATGTTCCACTACATAAATGGCTATATGCTATTTACTTAACTGTCACCTCGCGCAAGGGCATATCTAGCTTGCAGTTATCTAAACAAATCGGAGTAACTCAAAAGACCGCCTGGTTTATGCAGGCCCGCATTCGTGAATCCTGTAACGATAATACAGATAATTTACTTTCTGGCATTGTTGAGATTGATGAGACCTATATCGGTGGGAAGGAACATAACAAACACAAACACAAGAAAGTCCGCGCAGGCCGTGGCGTAGCTGGCAAGCAGGTAGTGGTCGGAATGCGTGAGCGCGGTGGCCGCACAAGGGCTAAGCCTATCCCATCAACTGATATACCGACCCTGCACAAAGAGATTGGCTGTTCAGTGGAATATGGTGCCACCATTTACACAGATGAACACAGGTCATATCAGCATCTACAGTCTGCTTATCAGCATGGTACGGTAACCCATAGTGCGGGAGAATATGTGGGTTCAAACAACATTCATACCAATAGCATTGAAAGTGTCTGGGCTTTACTCAAACGCGGTCTGTATGGGGTATGGCATCATGCCAGCACTAAACACTTACATCGCTATGTGAACGAAGTGACTTTTAGACTGAATAACGGACCATGTAAGTTACCAACCAATCAACGTATAGAATCACTTATAAGCAACGCGATAGGTAAACGGATTACCTATCGCGAGGTGCTAGCATGAGCAAAGCAATGGAAATAGAATGCGGATATACAGGACGATAATGAGAGCAGGTTACATCAAAGACTATATAAGTGGTGAAGAAGTAAAAGCTACGCCAGAAGAAGTAGAAGCAGTACAAGTCTTTTCCGAAACACTTGTCGAAGATTACGGATACCCCAAAGAACAATTACAAACACGCCCACAGTGGCGTGTAAAAGTA
Source organism: uncultured Gammaproteobacteria bacterium (assembly GCA_951812995.1). Classification (GTDB taxonomy): domain Bacteria; phylum Pseudomonadota; class Gammaproteobacteria; order Eutrophobiales; family Eutrophobiaceae; genus UBA7359. Next base: position 16,708 of record CATOTD010000006.1, read on the forward strand.
AGGCCATCTGATACCAAAAAAGAGTATCCGCTTGATATTGCAGTATTCAACAAAGATAAAAAAACCGATAAAAACCTTTTTATTGTCGTTGCGTGCAAACGAAAGACAAGAAAAGATGGTTTAACCCAAAATGGAGTGCAATTGAAAAATTGCATAAGGTAACAGGTGAGCATGGTGAGCTTGTTACTTGAAAAAACTAACAAATCATTGTGTTTGTATTTTGTAGTGAAGTTGGAGTAAAGTATATAATTCCCAAAAGAAAGGCTAAGTCATCTTCTCGATATGCCATAACGTAAGGGCATTCAGAAGCCTTTATGGCCTGATTGATTTTCTTATTAACGTCATCTTCGTGTTTATGTTTGTCATAGGACAAGTGTTGGTAAATCATTAGCACCGAAGAATCATCAAGTACATTATACAAATCTCTAAGTTCCCCATTTAGTATGTACTTTTCCCTTCCCATTTCTTTCAGGTAGGTTGGTGTCCCTGTCTCTAACCCCGTATCTGGATCGACAAATACGAGAGCATTCTCTGCATTTATAATATTCGTCAAAGACTCCCAGTACTTTTTTCTGTTGTCATCCTTAAAAAATTTCTCATTCACAGGATGCGCAGTAATATATTTATCGACAAATGGTGTTAGCCACTCTTTCCAATGCTCTAAGTCTTTCGAACTGCAATTTTGAATGAATGACAAAAGTTTTTTCGATTTGCCTTTTATATGATTGGGTGTTTTATTACCTTCGGAGTCGTCCCGATGGCTCGTCAGCATGGGAACAAAAGCATAACTTGATACCAGGTCGTTGCTTAAAACGTGAGTGATCAAGTCGTATTTAAAATAATCTCTACTGTCCCCGAAGTATTTTAATTGAACCATGTTAATCAGCACCTAACAATTATTATAAGTCAAATTTACCCTACTATATTTATATTGAACTTATTTCAGGCCTTAAAATAAGTGATTTTAATAGATACTATCGCAAATAAAACGCTTGTTCTAGATACTGTTCTGGTCAAGCATTTCCAGGCACTTTCATTTGAGACAGTTCATAGTTAACCGGCGACATATCTCCATTAGTAGTGTGTAGTCGGCCCTTCCAGCGATACAGCATATTGCTTCGGATGCCCGGCGAATCTGCTACCTTCCAGACGCTGTAGCCCGGTTCGTTAACCAATGCGACTGCCTCCTCTTTGAATGCCTGTGGGTAGGTTTTGTAAGTACGTTTCCTTGCCATAAATACCGCCATAAATGACGTGGTTATTGTCTCTTATTAGAGTGTCCAGTACCATTAAACCAGAACATTGCCTGCGGGTTTAACCAATCATGACGGGTAAAATCAGCCCTCTTACATGAGCAAGCGAACCTCTTCCAACAAAAAAATAATCGCACATTAATTGATTTGCAATAGCGTACCCAACTCAATATTATTGCGTTTCTTTGTCGGGATTGTCTTAAGATAATCCCTTTAATCAACTGCCTGAAAAATATTAATATTCTGATGAGAGTCGGTTTCTATCAATTTCGTCCTCTGTTCGGCAAGCCTGCACAAAATGGCAAAAAGATTATGACTGCGCTGGAAAATGTTGACGCAGACTTAGTAGTGTTACCAGAATTGGCCTTGTCTGGCTATTATTTAAAGGATAAAGCAGAAGCAATAAAATATGCTGAAGATCCTGAAAACAGCAACCTTATCGACTCGTTAAGCAATCTTGCCAACAAAAGAAATATGCGCTTGGTGTTTGGCTTTGCTGAAAAATCCGCCAGGCAGTGTTTTAACAGTGCTGCCTTGATTGGCCCGAATGGAATCGAACATATTTATCGTAAAGCACATCTGTTTAATGAAGAAAAAAACTGCTTTGATCCTGGCGATACACCTTTTATCGTTAATGATATTAAGGGTGTGAAGATTGGCATCATGATCTGCTTTGACTGGGTATTCCCGGAAGTCGCGCGCGCACTCGCGCTACAAGGCGCACAAATTATCTGCCAACCCGCGAATTTAGTCTTATCATTCTGCCAACAAACCATGCTTAGTCGCTGTATCGAAAACAGCGTATTTGCAATTACAGCCAATCGCTATGGCGCAGACAAAAGACCGCAGGGTATTCTAAAGTTTACGGGCAAGAGTCAAATCGTGGCACCAGGTGGAAAATTATTACATCGTGCAGCAGCACAGCGTGATGCACTATTCATTGCAGAGATAGAGCCAAAAGCAGCAAACAATAAAATGATGACACAATACAACGATGTGCTTGCCGACCGTCGACCAGAATTATATAAATCACTTATATATAAATAACAGGGAAATTTATGACTTTTGCTACAGCCGATCTTTATGATGATCATGCAGACAAACTGCAAATTGCAACACCCATGTTCAATGATTATGGCGGCAAGAAACAATTTTCAGGCGCGGTAGCAACCGTTAAGGTTTTTGAAGACAACACACTGGTCAGAGATGCATTGGCAGAGCCAGGCCATGGCAAGGTACTGGTTGTTGATGGTGGTGCTTCTTTGCGTTGCGCATTGCTGGGCGATAGGTTGGCAAAATTGGCGCAAAGTAATGCTTGGGCTGGCATTATTATCTATGGCTGCATACGCGATTCAGCGGTTATCGCCAACATGGACATAGGCGTTAAGGCACTCCATACCAATCCTCGCAAGAGTGTTAAGCAGGGTCAAGGCGTGCGCAATGTGGCCGTGACCTTTGCTGATATAACAATTCATCCAGGTAATTACATTTATGCTGATGAAGATGGGATCATCGTCGCCACAGAGAAACTTTGACAATTATTAATAATTGGAACTATATACTTTACTCCAATAGATAACCCATATAATCTAACATAAAAATGCAATAAAACGGAGGGTCATCAATGAAAGACAATACCATATCCACATTTGAGTTATTTCGCCAGTTTCCGGATGCTGAAGCCGCTAGATTGTATTTTGAGGGACAACGCTGGGGAGATTACATATCCTGTCCTCATTGTGGGGGATTTAAGCGTATTACCCCGCGCAAAGGAAAGCGGACAGGATATTACTTATGCCGGGACTGTAAGAGTGAGTTTACGGTGAGAACCGGCACTATCTTTGAACGTTCTCATGTTCCACTACATAAATGGCTATATGCTATTTACTTAACTGTCACCTCGCGCAAGGGCATATCTAGCTTGCAGTTATCTAAACAAATCGGAGTAACTCAAAAGACCGCCTGGTTTATGCAGGCCCGCATTCGTGAATCCTGTAACGATAATACAGATAATTTACTTTCTGGCATTGTTGAGATTGATGAGACCTATATCGGTGGGAAGGAACATAACAAACACAAACACAAGAAAGCCCGCGCAGGCCGTGGCGTAGCTGGCAAGCAGGTAGTGGTCGGAATGCGTGAGCGCGGTGGCCGCACAAGGGCTAAGCCTATCCCATCAACTGATATACCGACCCTGCACAAAGAGATTGGCTGTTCAGTGGAATATGGGGCCACCATTTACACAGATGAACACAGGTCATATCAGCATTTACAGTCTGCTTATCAGCATGGTACGGTAACCCATAGTGCGGGAGAATATGTGGGTTCAAACAACATTCATACCAATAGCATTGAAAGTGTCTGGGCTTTACTCAAACGCGGTCTGTATGGGGTATGGCATCATGCCAGCACTAAACACTTACATCGCTATGTGAACGAAGTGACTTTTAGACTGAATAACGGACCATGTAAGTTACCAACCAATCAACGTATAGAATCACTTATAAGCAACGCGATAGGTAAACGGATTACCTATCGCGAGGTGCTAGCATGAGCAAAGCAATGGAAATAGAATGCAGATATACAGGACGATAATGAGAGCAGGTTACATCAAAGACTATATAAGTGGTGAAGAAGTAAAAGCTACGCCAGAAGAAGTAGAAGCAGTACAAGTCTTTTCCGAAACACTTGTCGAAGATTACGGATACCCCAAAGAACAATTACAAACACGACCACAGTGGCGTGTAAAAGTAAGGCCATCTGATACCAAAAAAGAGTATCCGCTTGATATTGCAGTATTCAACAAAGATAAAAAAACCGATAAAAACCTTTTTATTGTCGTTGCGTGCAAACGAAAGACAAGAAAAGATGGTTTAACCCAAAATGGAGTGCAATTGAAAAATTGCATAAGGTAACAGGTGAGCATGGTGAGCTTGTTACTTGAAAAAACTAACAAATCATTGTGTTTGTATTTTGTAGTGAAGCTGGAGTCAAGTATATAATTCCCTTAATAATAGTGGGCTGTGTCTTGTGCAGTATAATTTTTTAGCATCAATCTGACTTGCCAGTATGCGACTCATCATCTAGGCGGATAATTAAATGGATAAAGATAAAAAAGAACAGCGAGCAAACTACATTTTATTGATTATAGGCTGTAGTTTGCTTATCGGTTTATTATTTATTTATCGCGAAGGCACCACATGGTTTACTTCAATTCTATGGCCCTATGTTTCAGTTGTTAGTTGGATTGTTATTGGTGTTAGTCTGAGTATCGCCCTGGCACTGCAATATTATCTCCTGATGTTATTACGCTATAGTGTAATTAAATATTTTGTATTCTGGTTCATCCCTATTCTATGGTTGTTTAATAATGGTATTGTCGCCATGCATCGATTTCTGAACTGGACGACGGATATTGTTTCTCCTGTTGGCTGGATCCCCATTGGTGATCTTGTAGGTTGCTTATTAGGTGTTATTTATTTTCCTTTGTTATTAATCGGTGGTGTTATCGTGGCAATAATAGATTCAAGCAGTGCGATGCTAACACAGGCTTGTTATTATGCGCGTATTGCAATGGATTTCACCAATACCTCCTCCTCAGATATTATTTCTTATAGCCTGACTTCCTGTAAAGTGCTGTGGGATATTGCCGCCAATTTTTTTATACAAGAAATGACTGCGCAACATATTAGTAACCGACAGTTTTTAGAGTTTGATTTGTCCAACATATTCAGCTTGCCCTATTGGGTGTTAGGTATTGGTTATAGTTTTACTTGTATCGTGACATGAATCTTAACTCCGAACGTAAATATTTATCACGCCAACACTGCTTAGACATACAAAATTTGTTGCGCAAAGAGAGCCTCTTTATCGCTTAAGACAGAGTCCTTGCAAACAATACCCTCTTTACCCGACGCACGGCCTACCGCTGCGATAACCTAAATTATCTTTCGCAAATTTGAAGAGGCGGTTCCCCTTTATCTGGTTAAATAAAAAGTGACATAACCATTTATTTGACCAGGAGAAGAGTCGCCATGAGCGATGATACAAACAAGCACTTGAACAATGTAGTCCCTATTGATGAACAGGCACTGCAGGGCCATCTCAACAAAGTGGTACTGAAGACTGTGGAAGACACCCTTAACCAGATTCTGGACGTTGAGGCTGATGCGCTGGTGGGTGCTGATCGATACGAACGCACTGAGACGCGCAAAGACGACCGGTCTGGCAGCTACACCAGGAAGCGCCACACCAGGGCCGGAGAGCTTGAGTTAAAGATGCCGAAGCTACGCAAACAGACCTTTGAGATGGCGATCATAGAGCGATACCGACACCGTGTAGCGTCTGTCGAAGAGGCACTGAGAGCTATTGTCAAAAGTAGTGTCTGACAAGTTAATCATGCGGTTGCCTTGTCGTTCTCAGTTACCTCGATTCCATCTTTAAACTTCACGCCTCCAATCACCTTGGCCAGGTGTCTGAAGCCTCGCAGTTTGCGCCAGGAATCTTCGGCACATAATCCCATCTTGTAGATCATCGTCAGCATCGTTATTCGTGTGATACGACCTTTCGCTTGCCGTGTCCTGTGCCGGATTGTGGCAAAACTCGACGGGGTGACATTCGTTGTCCTGATGTGGGTCCAGTGCTCTGCTGGAAAGTCATAAAATGCCAGCAACGCATCACGGTCTTTCGATAAGCATGGCCACTGCCTTGGGATACTTGACACCGAAACGTTCCTCAAATGCATCAAATGCCTTCTCTGCATCAGTGCGCCCCTCTGCCATCCAAATGTCATGTAGCCCTTGTTTCGCTTTCTCCTGGACAGACTTCGGCAGATAGTTCAGTACATTACCGGTCTTATGCATCCAGTAGCGTTGTGCTGTTGTCTCAGGATAGACTTCTTCCAATGCTACCCAGAATCCCAGAGCACCGTCGCCAATCGCCAGCTTCGGTGGTTGGTTTAAACCTCGCTGTTTCAACGACAACAAGACTTCTCACCAGCTCTGCTTCGATTCCCTGACACCATCCTTAATTGCCAGGAAGTGCTTCTGACCGCGGCTGTTCACGCCAATGATGACCAGACAACACAATCAACCATCGTCACCTCGAAGACCACTGTAGATGCCATCAGTCCAGATATAGACCCATTCGTCAGTCACTGAACGTGTACTCCAGGTTTTGTACTCTGATTCCCACTGACGTTTCAGGCGACCAACTGCATTGGCGGATAAGCCCTTGGCATCAGGCCCGACAATCACTTCCAGGGCGCTCTGCATCTGACCACTCGAAACACCCTGCAAATAAAGCCAGGGAATCGCCGCGTCCAGGGTCGCTGTACGCCGGATGTAAGGAGGCACTATTAACGATTGGAAGCTCTCAGGCTCGCCTTCTCGGCTACGGATCTTTGGCACCGACACTGGTACTTTGCCAACACCGGTCAATACTTCTCGTTCTGGGTGATAGCCATTGCGCACAACACGCTGTCTGCCTTCACTCGTTTTCTGATTATCAAAACTTGCCATCAACTCGGCCAACTCCGCCTGAATCGCTTCTGTTATCAGCTGTTTGGCACCGCTACGTAGCAATTCAGTCAACGGGTCAATATCCTCTGGTGTACCCAGATTAATCACAGTATCTTTTGTCATGTGTGGCGTGCTCCTCTTGTTACTTTCGATTGCTAGACAAAACCGATTTCAGCAAGGCACGCCGCATACTTCAAATTTATTCAGACACCAGATTCGGTTATAACTCAGGCGCTGATCGAGATGTATCTGGCAGGTGTTTCAGTACAACGTGTAGAAGACATTACCGCAGCATTGTGGGGTACCCGTGTCAGCTCAGGGACTATTTCAAAGCTCAACCAGCGTATCTATGGGCAGATTGAAGAGTGGCGTAATCACCCCATAGAGGATGATTTCCCTTATGTATACCTGGACGGTGTTGTGCTCAAACGCAGTTGGGGCGGTGCAGTGAAGAACGTTTCTGTTCTAGTCGCCATCGGTGTTGGGGACGATGGATTCCGCCGCATTCCAGGGATTGTTGAAGGTACTAAGGAGGATAAGGCGGGATGGTCAGGATCCCTCCGTCATTTGCAGGCACGCGGTCTCAAGGGCATCAGGTTGGTGCTCAGTGATGCCTGTCTTGGGCGCCAGGAGTCGATAGGTGACTTCTACCCTGATGCTAAGTGGCAGCGTTGTATTGTGCACTTCTACCGCAACGTCTTCAGTCATGTGCCTCGTGGTCGTGTCAAAGAAGTCTCTCGCATGTTGCAGGCTATCCATGCATCTGAATATCTGGAATCAGCCAGGCATAAGGTCACGGAGGTCGAGAAGAAACTCAGGGACATGAAGTTATCGAGTGTAGCGGATTGGCTGGGTAGTGCATGGCAGAGACCCTGACGTATTATCGGTTCCCGGCAGAGCACTGGATTCGCATTCGGACTAACAATCCTTTGGAGAGGATCATTCGAGAAATCAGGCGGCGAACACGAGTAGTGGGTGCATTCCCGGATGGCAACTCGGCGTTGATGCTTTGTGCGGCAAGGCTTAGACACATCGCGGGGAGCTAGTAGGGAACGCGGACATATCTGAACATGGATTTGCTCCAAGAGATGGATAAAGAAAAGGATTTTCAGGTAGCGTAACAACCAGATTTAAGGGAAAGCCAAATCAGAAAGTGCGAAAGATTATTGACACTACCGGGACTGAAAACGTTGCGGTAGAAGTGCACAATACAACGCTGCCAGCCAGCTTCAGGGTAGAAGTCACCGATAGACTCCTGGAGTCCAAGACAGGCATCACTGAGCACCAACCTGATGCCCTTGAGACCGCGTGCCTGCAAATGACGCAGGAATCCTGACCATCCCACCTTATCCTCCTTAGTACCTTCAACAATCCCTGGAATGCGGCGGTAGCCATCGTCCCCAACACCGATGATGACCAGGCAACACAATCGACCATCGTCACCTCGAAGACCACTGTAGATGCCATCAGTCCAGATATAGACCCATTCATTAGACACGGAACGTGTACACCATTGCTTGTATGTAGCTTCCCATTGCCGTTTCAAACAACCCACGACATTGGCCGACAGCCCTTTAGCCTCGGGTCCGACAATCGCTTCCAGTGCACTTTGCATCTGACCACTCGAAACACCTTTCAAATAAAGCCAGGGAATCGCCGCATCCAGGGTCGCTGTGCGCCGGATGTAGGGCGGTACAAGCAAAGATTGAAAGCTCGCCGACTCACCCTCACGGCTACGGATATTGGGCACCTCGACGCTGACCTTGCCAACCCCGATGATGATCTCTCGTTCTGGATGATGACCGCTACGGACAACGTGCTGGCGTACGTCAGCCGTTTTTTGATCATCATAATGCGTCATCAACTCATCTGGCTCTACCTGGACAGCTTCGGTGATTAACTGCTTCGCACCAGATCTGAGTCACTCTGTCAGTGGATCAATGCCCTCTGGTGTACCCAGATCAATCACAGTATTGTTTGTCATGTGTGGCGTACTCCTCTTGTTACTTTTGATTGCTAGACAAAACCGATTCCAGCAAGATACGCCGCATACTTCAACCTATTCAGACCCCAGATTCGGTTATAACTCCTCGGACTAGGGCTGAGTCGGGCGTGGTCGGGCGTGGTCGGGCTGGGTCGGGTCGGATCGGGTTGAGTCAAGTTGAGTGGGTTGGGTAGAGTTGAGCTGGGTTGAGGTTGGACTGAGTCAAGTCGAGTCGGGCTGAGTCGAGCTGGGTTGAGTCGAGTCGAGCTGGGTTGAGTCGGGTCGATCTGGGTTGAGTCGGGTCGAGCTGGGTTGAGGTTGGGTTGAGTTGAGGTCGGGCTGAGTCGGGCGTGGTCGGGCTAGGCTGAGTCGAGTCATGCAGTGTTAATAGTCAGAAAAACTGCACGCTGCCCGAGACCGTCACGGTCAGGGTACGGGTGCCGGCCTCAACAGCAGGCGCATCGGCCACCGCCATGCTGGAAAACTGAGTTGCCGCTCCCTGGTAAGCGGCGGGTCGTCTAAAGGCATTGGTATTCACATTCAAACTAATGATCCTATAATCTTTATTATCCATATGTTTTTTTACGATGCCGATCCGACGCTTGAATGCTGCCAAGGCCTCTTCAATCAATTCATTCTCATAGTGATCACGTGTTTTTTTAGTTGTATTGAACTGCATTTGTCTGATCTGCAATTTTTCCTGTAGCACACCAGTGAGCTCGCTCAGCTTTGTCGTATCTTTGCTTTTGAGCTGCAAGGCCTGACTAACACGCCACCCAACAACATCTCGATCTTTATAAATCGGATGGGTCTGATAGGCCTGTGTGCTGACATCGATGCCTTTTTTATTTTTGCTCTGCGTTAAAGCCCAGGCCATATCACGATTGACTTTTTCTGAAATAATTTTTGGTGTCTTGCCCTGATGCTCTGTCACCAGCAGTACCTGCATTTCATCATTTGGAATATCTCGCTCGGCCTCGGCCTGAATATTGACACGGTTAAATAAAATCTCTGGCTCATGCGCATAACCATTGAATGTGAACAAGCAAAGTACGACGATTAATGCGTTTTTGTGTCTGTTAAGAAACATATTTTTCTCCGTTAAAATTAAATTTTTCATCTTGCAATTCACACCTCCATAAAAATCAAACAAACGCAACGACCGCTATTTGAACGCTGAACCAGTTACGAAAATTTGTCTCGAATAACCGATAACATTGATTGTTTATTTCTGCCGGAATCACTTTTTTTTAAGTGCTTCCAGTTCTTTTTCCAATTTGTGGAGATGATCCAATACCGAATCCAGGCCATTTTGTACAGGGTCTGGCATGTCTTTGCTTTCCGCGTAGGCAGTAAAACCAATTTTTTTAGCCATGGCTGCACGTTGTGTGTTTTTGTCTTCTTCCTTACGTTTGACCACGATACGCCCCGGTACGCCCACCACAGTGGCATTGGGCGGCGTTTCTTTGACCACAACGGCGTTACAGCCGACCCGGGTACCGGCACCAATCGTGATAGGGCCTAATACCTTGGCACCCGCACCGATAACAACATTATCTCCCAAGGTTGGATGCCGTTTGCCTTTGTTCCAGGTCGTCCCACCGAGCGTGACACCGTGGTAGATAGAGACATCATGCCCTATCTCTGAAGTCTCACCAATCACAATGCCCATGCCATGATCGATAAAAAAACGTCGGCCAATTCGAGCTGCAGGATGAATCTCAATGCCGGTCATAAAGCGGGTGAAATGCGCCATCAAGCGGGCACTTAAATACAATCTTTTATGCCAAAGCCAATGACTAAAACGGTGTATGACAATGGCCTGAAACCCAGAGCAGGTGAAGATCGTCTCTAATATTGAACGTGCTGCAGGATCACGTTCAAAGACAACATCAATTTCTTCTTTAATGATACTAAACATTATTTTTTAGCAGTTTTGCGATTGCGTGTAGTTGTTTTTCGTAAGTATAAATTTCGTTTCGTGTCTCAACCAGACGTTGTTTTGCACTATCTACAACGTCAACGGGGGCGCGTTCAACAAAGTACGGATTGTTTAATTTTTTTTCCAGTCCTGATTGCGCATTTTGCAATTTTTCAATAGCACGCTCCAAACGTTTTTTTTCTGCTTTTGGATCCATTATATCCGCTAAAGGGACGAATAATGTCATCTCACCGGCCAGTGCCATGACAGCATCATCCATTTTATTTTCAGCAATTTTGATCGACTCGATGCCTCCCAATGTTTTTATATAAGCCTGCTGCGCGGCCAGCCATTGAGACTCATCAGACGTTCCGTGTTGAACGAAAACACTCAATTTTTTACCCGGTGAAATATCGCGCTCAGAGCGGATGCGTCTAACAGCCATGATAAATGATTTTATCCATTCTATTTGTTCTACGGCATGTTGGTTCTGTGCAAACGTAGCTTGATGCGGGAATGATTCAAGCATAATACTTTTGCCTTGCTTGCCGAGCAAGGGGGCAACACGTTGCCAAAGCGTTTCAGTAATAAAAGGCATAAAAGGATGTAAGGCACGTTGTAAGGTTTCAAGTACATTTAGTAGTGTGTATAAGGTGCCGCGTTTTTCTGCAACGCTCGCAGTTTCGCTATTTAAGGTGGTCTTTGATAATTCAATATACCATGCACAATACGTATCCCAGGTAAACTCATACAGTGCTTGTGTTGCAAGATCAAAGCGATAGGTGCGTATGCCTTCATGCGTTGCCGCGATTACCGTTGCTAATTTTGTTGTAATCCAGCACTCTGCAAGCCCCAATATTTTTTCACCTTGCGTCATGTCAAGGGCCTGGGTTGCGACATTTTGCATAACGAAAGCGGTCGCATTCCAAAGTTTGTTACAAAAATTTCTATGACCCTGGATGCGTCCCGTTTCAAAATTAATGAATCGACCCTGCGTTGCCAATGTGGCAAAGGTAAAACGTAGTGCATCTGTGCCATAGGCTTCAATCCCATGCGGAAAGTGTTTGCGTGTCACGATAGCTATTTTTGTGGCCTCTTTGGGCTGCATCAAACCGCTGGTTCGTTTATGGATGAGTGCTTCTAGTTGAATGCCCGCTATCAAATCAATTGGATCGAGTACATTGCCCTTGGACTTGGACATTTTTTGCCCCTCGCCATCACGCACCAGTCCATGGATATAAACTTCCTTGAAAGGTACATCGCCCATGAACTTAAGCCCCATCATGATCATCCGTGCGACCCAAAAGAAAATTATATCGAAGCCGGTTACCAATACATGGGTGGGGTAGAATTTATCCAGCGCGGGTGTTTTGTTTGGCCAGCCCAAGGTAGAAAATGGCCATAAGGCAGATGAGAACCAAGTGTCTAGTACATCCTCATCTTGTTTAAGCTCGATATTGCCAAGATTATATTTTGCTCTAACGGCGGCCTCGTCATGACCAACATAAATATTGCCAGCAGTATCATACCAGGCTGGAATACGATGGCCCCACCAAAGCTGGCGACTGATGCACCAATCTTGAATATTGTGCATCCATTCAAAGAAGGTCTTGTCCCAGTTAGCTGGTACGAATTTTATAGCGCCTTCCCGCACAGCTTTTATCGCTGGATCAGCCAGCGGTTGGATTTTCACATACCATTGATCGGTTAGATACGGTTCGATGACGGCCTGTGAACGGTCGCCACGCGGCACCATGAGTTTATGGTCGTCTATCTTTTCGATGAAGCCCAGTGCTTCAAGATCAGTCACGATCTGTCGCCGCGCTGCGTAGCGACCCAGTCCGCGATATTTTGCGGGTGCTGCATCATTCAATGTTGCATCAACAGTAAAAATATTTATCTTTTCCAGTTTATGCCTCTCGCCTACGTCATAGTCATTAAAATCATGTGCGGGCGTGATCTTGACACAACCGGTACCAAACTCAGGATCAACATAATCATCCGCTATAATCGGCAATGTTCGCTCTGTCAACGGTAGCCGCACTGCTTGGCCGACTAGACTCTGATAGCGCTCATCGTCAGGATGCACGGCAATGGCGGCATCACCGAGCATGGTCTCGGGTCGTGTCGTCGCGACGATAATATATTCACGTCCATCAACGGGTGTGCTTAATGGGTAGCGCATATGCCAGAGATGACCGGCCTCTTCTGTTGCGATAACTTCAAGATCAGAGATGGCGGTATGCAACACGGGATCCCAGTTTACCAATCGCTTGCCGCGATAGATTAGCCCCTCATCGTATAGACGCACGAAGACCTCCTTGACCGCCGCTGACAAACCATCATCCATAGTAAAGCGTTCGCGTGACCAGTCCATTGAGGCGCCAAGTCGGCGTGATTGCTGCGTGATGGTATTGCCCGAATGCTCTTTCCAATCCCATACTGCGGCAATGAATTTTTCCCGACCCAGATCATGACGCGAGATATTCTTTTGTTGTAACTGTCGCTCAACAACCATCTGTGTTGCGATACCCGCATGATCGGTACCACATTGCCATAAGGTGTCATCACCTTGCATACGATGGTAACGTATCAGAATATCCATCAAAGTTTGTTGGAAGGCATGCCCCATGTGCAGGCTGCCGGTAACGTTGGGTGGTGGCAACATGATGCAATAGGGATCACCCACCCCGCTCGGCGCGAAGTAGTTATGCTGCTCCCAATCAGCGTAGCACTTGGCTTCTATTGTTTCGGGTTTATAGGTTTTATCCATTCTGTATTACACATAGTTGTCGGGGGCTACAGCATCCTTTTTATGGGGGAGAGCGCATCGTCTGTCGCTCGTTCAGGGCAATTTTTCGAGCTACAGATTATTATTATTTTCTGATCTGATTTTTATCCGTGTTGTCTGTGTTTTTGTGTAATTCCTCGGCTAACCGGATTTTGACTTTAGCAAGGATGCTGTCTTTAAGATCGCGTATCAATTTATCTAAATCTGGTGCTATTTCCTTATCAATCCTGTTGATAATGTCATCTATAAGCAAGTCTTCTTTTTTATTTGGTGTTGTTGTTTTATCGTCAGCAGGAATATCTTTATTTATCTTGACAGGCTCTATCAGGACCGGTATCCCGTCTGTGCCTACTTTTAAGCGCGGTACTTTTTCTGGATCGGATGTGGTTCTTTTTTTTGCTAAAAGCCGCTCCAGCTTATCGATGCGATTTAACAGATCATTACGGTTTGAATCCGATAATGGTTTAACTGAATTATTTGTAGAATCAGCCATGTTCTGTCAGATTTTCAATTTTGTGGTTATGTATTTCATAGTGCGCTTTTTGATATTGGCGATAGCGTTTACGGGCCTGTTGCTTAGTTGATTCATCACCACTTACAATTTCAATTATCCGATCAAAACGCGCCGCGAATTTTGGAATATCAGAGGCTAGATTGATCATGACATGAGCAAGATCAGGAAAACGATCGCTATACCCGATAGTAACGGGCGTTACGGCATCGATGTTGTCGCTTAATAGTGCGTGGGGCACAAAACTAATATCCTTATAAACCCACAGCAAGTCATCAAATTTTGTCGCGGTTGCTTCAGATTGCGTGTGTACATGCACGCTATGGGTGCCGCCCCATGCTTTAGCAGTCATCACACAAGCGTATCGCTCACTATTGACGCTTGAGGACAATATGTGAAAGTCGACACACGGCATAATCAATCACTTACGCCGAGGTTGAGCGACTTGATTGAGCAGATATTGCACAAGCAATGCGACAGGTCGTCCCGTGGCACCTTTGTTTTTGCCGGAAAGCCAGGCCGTGCCCGCGATATCGAGGTGTGCCCAATAATGTTTTTCCGCAAATCGCGACAAGAAACAGGCCGCCGTGATCGTGCCTGCATCGCGGCCGCCAATATTAGCCATGTCTGCAAAGGGGCTATCAAGCAACTGCTGATATTCATCCCATAAAGGTAATTGCCAAGCCCGGTCGAAAGACTCATCGCCCGCATTCAGTAATTCTCGCGCTAGCGGGTTATGATTGCTGAGCAAACCCGTTGCATATTTGCCCAATGCAACAACACAAGCACCGGTTAAGGTTGCAATATCAATAATAACGGCAGGATTAAACTTTTCACTGTAGGTGATGGCATCGCATAATATTAAACGACCTTCGGCATCCGTATTGAGTACTTCAACAGTCAGCCCCGACATGCTGGTAAAGATGTCGCCCGGATTGGTCGCCTTGCCGCTAGGCATGTTTTCAACCGCAGGAATAATACCCACCACGTTAATAGCCAAGCCTAGTTCGACAACTGTCGCGAGTGTGCCAAGTACAGATGCCGCGCCACACATATCGTATTTCATTTCATCCATTGCCGAGGCCGGCTTGAGTGAAATACCGCCCGTGTCGAAGGTAACGCCTTTCCCCACCAACACAACCGGCCTTTGCGATTTTTTCGCGCCTTTGTACTCAAGCGTGATTAATTTTGCTGGTCTGTCTGAACCTTGAGCGACACACAACAATGATCCCATCCCCAGTTTTTTCATGTCCGCCTCTTCCAGTATCTTCACGGTCAATGCGCGACGACCTTTGGCGAGCGCAGTCGCTTGTTGTGCAAGATGCGTTGGTGTGCAGACATTAGACGGCCGATTAGCAATATCCCGCGTTAGTTTGATGCCGTTGGCTATGGCGCGTCCTTCCTGTAGAGCAATTTCACATTGCGGCAGTTCACGGCGTGTTGGCACGGTGAATGTTATTTTTCGTAATGGCCGTTTGTTTTTTTGTTTTTTTGTTTTAAATTCATTGAACTGATAGAGGACGTGTTCGGCAATTTGAACGGCCTGTCTGATATTCCAATAATGATCGTGTCCTTTTATAGTCAGTTCACTCAGGTAGTTCACGCCATCCAATGAGCCAGTTTTATTCAATACGCGAATACTGTTTGCCATGATGATACGATAGTTTCGATCATCGATTTCTCTTTCTTTACCACAGCCGATAAGCAAAACCCGATCAGCTACCATGCCTGGCACATTATGCAATAATAAGTATTGCCCCTTGGCACCATTCATATCACCCCGACGTATCAGATTCGATAAATATTTTTTACTAACGGCATCAATCGCCTTGGCTGGCGTTGATAATTGCCTTGATTCAAATACACCGACAACGACACAAGCCGTTCGTTGTTTTTCAGGGTTGCCGCTTTTTATATTGAACTCCATACTATCTCCAGGGTTGTAGGGACATTTGGTGAATTATTTGTGTTGTTCTATTTTTGTTAAAAACCAGAAAAAATGATAAAAACCGTGATTTTAGTTAAGTTTATTCATTTATCTTAAATTAAGCAAAGTCTGATTGTATGTGCCAGGAACCATGATTATCCAATATTATATCCACAGAGAAATATTACAGAAACTCTTGTGGGTGCTAGGCTTGTTGATTCTGATTATTGCCAGCAATCGATTTGCAGGTTTTCTTGAAGACGCAGCAGAGGGTAACTTGCCAGCAAACATGGTATTCTTAATTTTGTCATACAAGATGTTGGCAACATTGCCAAAGATTTTGCCGATATCAATACTGGTCGGCATGTTGCTTGCATTCTCACGCTTGGCCAGTGACAAGGAACTAGTGATATTAGCGGCGGCCGGTATCAGCAAGGCTTTTCAAATCGCCGTCGTTCTTCGGTTTGCGGCCGTTTTCTGCTTGTTTGCATCTGTTATAACTTTGTATGCTGCACCTTGGGCGGAGCAGGAGATACACAATCTAAAAGAGCTCGCCAAAAAAGAGTCTGATATTGACGAGTTTAAGACTGGTCAGTTCACGGAGTCCAAGCAAAGTGACCGTGTCATTTATGTGCAAAGACCCTCGCTCGATAATCTTTCTATGGAAGAAGTGTTTCTGCAGGTCCGACAAGAAGAGGGCAAATTTGGCGTGTTGACATCAGCGAGTGCCTGGATTGAGCCAAATAAAAAATTCGGTAACAAATATATCGTTTTTCGTGATGGTCAACGCTATGTTGGTGAGCCAGGCTTGCTTGATTATCAGATCACAGGATATGAGAAATATGCAATTTTAATGGAAAGCGCAACGGCAAGTTCAGATAGTACAAAAATGGCGGCATTACCAACAACTGCCATCATCGGGTCTCGGAATCAGTCGTACCAAGCCGAGTTTCAATGGCGCGTTTCATTAATCCTGTCCTGTCTGTTGGTGTCATTACTGGCAGTATTACTCTTGCAGTCACACGCCAATGAATCCAGATATATGCCATTTGTTATCGGCATAACAATCTATCTTATCTACAGCAATTTGCTCGGCATTGCAAAAACACTATTAAGTCGGGCTGTTATCCCCGGTTTTGTTGGTCTTTGGTGGGTGCACTTGTTGCTAGTGTTGGTATTGCTGGTATTTTATTACTTGCCAAAATATCAATACCTGAAAAATAGTAATAATAAACATAAACCGCTCCCTGCCGACTAGATGATACTCGATCGATACATAGGCCAGCGCATACTAACGGCCAGTGCTATGACGTTATTTACACTGACGGCGGTTTTTTCATTCTTCGCTTTGGTTGATCAACTCGGTGATACTGGCCGTGGTGATTATGGTGTCATGCAAGCGATACAGTATGTATTGCTGACCATTCCGCGCTTAAGTTATGAGTTATTTCCAATTGCAACAGTCATCGGCAGTATGACAGCATTGGGGATACTGGCAAATTCATCTGAGTTAACAGTGATAAGAACAGCAGGGATATCGCAAAAGCGGCTGGCCTATTCATTATTAAAAATCGGGGTAGTATTTGCGGTCATCAGTATTTTAATGGGCGAAATGATTGTGCCGATAGCAGAACAAAATGCAAAACAAAAACGTTCAATCGCGTTGAACCAACAGATAGGCATGAAATCCAAATATGGATTCTGGCTACGCGATGGCAATCATTACATCAATATCAGAAAAATATTGCCAGGCAACCGTATAGGGGAAATCTATATCTATGCGTTTGATGAAGATCGCCAGTTACAGTCAAACATCTTTGCGAAACATGCCGCATATAATCAGGGCCAGTGGGTATTACATGATATTTTAAAAACTGAAATTACTGAAAAGCAGATAACAAACAAGCGTTATGCAACAGCCGAGTGGGATGTCTTGTTGGACCCGGAAATTATCAGCCGGGTTGCCATCGAGCCACAATACTTGTCTACGTACGATTTAATCAATTATATGGGCTATCTCGAGGTCAACAATCAAAATAGCAAACAATATGCACAAGCATTCTGGTCAAAAATAATCAACCCATTTGCGATCATGGGCATGATGTTGTTATCTATCTGTGTCGTCAGGTGTGAGGGACGGTCGATGCAACTAGGGCAACGCATTTTTATGGGTGCATTAATCGGTATAGTGTTTCATTTTGTGAACCAGGTAAGCGGGTATTTCGGTATAATCTATGGTGTGTCTTCATTCCTTAGCATTTGTTTGCCAACTATCGTGGTGCTCGCTTACATTTGCTACAGCCTTAACCCTGTATTTCCCAAGTATTATGCTTATTTGACGAAAAAAATCGCAAAACCGTGACAAATAATCAAGTGCTTCTTTTAGAGGTTATGGCTGGAAGAGAAAAAAGCGACAGCAACACAATACATGCACTGCACGAATAACAGCCTATGTGTATAAAAATACTGCAATATTTAAAAACGGGACTTCATCAGAAATACCTTAAATTACAATAGACGCTGAATGTTGCAGTGCTTGTTTGTGATTATTCTCTGATTCAAAGTTATACTGATTAAAACTTAAGGAACATCTGATTAATTAAGGATTTTCAAGCAAGTGGGCATCACTGTGCTCGATAGTAGCGAGCATTGAACGTCTTGCTCATTACTCTCTTTCATTTCTCTTGTCCCGGCCTACTGTTTTCAGCTATCGTCCCTATTCCAGGCGTACTAAGCCACTGATAGCCGTAATAATTGTTTCTTTGATAGCATAAGATTAATCAGGGCACAGTGGGCAAACAGGTGGTCCGCATTCTTGCCTGGCCCTTTGAATCTGACTTTGGTAAATCCATATTGTCGTTGCATGATATGAAAGACATGCTCAACCTTGGCACGGACTTTGGATTTGTGCCGGTTTTTAGCCTTGTCCTGTTCGGTCAGTTTGCGGTGACGTGAGCCTTTGACCTGGGTGTAGTCTTTTACCTTGGGGTCATTATCCTTGAGTACGGATTGCTGACCCGCATAGGCACTATCTCCCCAAAGACGGGTCTCTTCTCCATGCAGTAGGTCTCCAAGTACCTGTGAGTCGTGGACATGGGCTGGTGTGGCAACAACAGAGTGTATCAGTTTGGTTTTGTTCTTGGTGGCGGTAGGCGCATTGATGAGGGTCGCATCAACAATAGTGCCTTTGGATACTTTGCATGCCGTTTTCCTCCAGATAGACGGCAACAGCATCAAACAGGGCAACTCCGAGCTTGTTCTCCTCCAGTAGATGACGGCATTGACAGCGGGTGCTTGCATCTGGCACGGGTTCCTGACCTAAGTCTATCTGGGCAAAACACCGCATGGCAGGTGTGTCATATAAAGCCGCTTCTGTGGCAGGATCAGATAAGGCAAACCCGTGTTGCAGGAAGTAGATTCTCAGCATGCGTTCCATGCCCACCGGACGGCGACCAGCACCCCGGGGGTTGGGGTAATGAGGCTCAATTACTGCAGTCAGCGCTTGCCAGGGAATGAGCTGATTCATCTCTTCGAGAAATATCTCTTTGCGTGTCTGCTTGCGGTATTTCTCGAATCCAGATACTGCCAGGCTTTTTTGTTGCATCTTTTCACCCTCCACTTAAAACATTGCGGTATTATCGCATATTATGGAATTAATCAGAGGTTCATTAAATATGCCAAAGATAAAAGTCTTTATTTTACGAGAGATTTATATCTAAGAAGGGTTGTTACAGAATTACGAGAAAAAAATTAAAAGATTTGTTGCCGCGTGTTGAGGCAACATATTTGGGTGACCTAAAAGATGATTTAATAGAAGAATATTCAAAAGAAAAACCTGATTTATCAGCTATCGAGACAACACAGGATGAAATTGAAAAAATTACCAACAGTGGAGATATAAATAATCTTTTTTCTGATGGTTGGGGTTCAAATGAAGATGCAGATAACGAGCAAAGAGATTTTTTGGGAAAAAGGTTTTTAGTTACCCCAAACCCTCTAAGCTGATAAAAAAACTCATTGCCTCAACCCGAAAACCCAAAGCAATAATTTTGGATTTTTATGCAGGGACTGGGACAACAGCACAGGCAGTATCTGAATTGAGAAAACAAGGGTTTGATTATAAATTCATTCTTTGCACAAACAATGAATTAAATGGAGAAGAAAAAAAGTTAAGAGAACAAGGCTTATCAGAAAAAGAAATACAATCTCACGGCATCTACCAAGCAGTTACCTATCCTAGAATAAAAAAAGTCATTCAGGGCTATAACAACGGAAAATCAGAGGTTGATGGATTGGGCGGCAACTTAAAATACTTCAAAACCTCTTTTGTCCCCGCCGACCCAGCCGACAAAAACAAAATCGCACTAACCGAAAAAGCAACAGAAATGCTTTGTGTAAAAGAAGATATTTTTGAATCAGTAAAATCAACAAAGCAATATAAGATATTCAGAAACAAGAAGCGATATACTGGGGTTGTTTTTAACGAACAAGCAATCCCCCGGTTCAAAAAAGCTATTGCAAAAATTGATGGCAAATTCAGTGTTTATATTTTCTTTCTCGGTGATGATACTTTTGATAAGGAGTTTGAAGACCTAAAGAAAAAAATAAAATTATCACCCATACCCGAAGCGATACTTAGAATTTATCGCAGAATATTTAAGTAATTGGAAAAACTATGCAACTAAAAGACTATCAAAATACGGCCATAAAAAAACTGCTCACAAGAAGCAAGGAATTACTGAGCCAAAGCGGAGATAAGAATATTGTCTTTAAAGCTCCGACTGGATCAGGTAAAATCATAATGACAGCGGAGTTTCTAAGGAACATCTGATTAATTAAGGATTTTCAAGCAAGTGGGCATCACTGTGCTCGATAGTAGCGAGCATTGAACGTCTTGCTCATTACTCTCTTTCATTTCTCTTGTCCCGGCCTACTGTTTTCAGCTATCGTCCCTATTCCAGGCGTACTAAGCCACTGATAGCCGTAATAATTGTTTCTTTGATAGCATAAGATTAATCAGGGCACAGTGGGCAAACAGGTGGTCCGCATTCTTGCCTGGCCCTTTGAATCTGACTTTGGTAAATCCATATTGTCGCTGCATGATATGAAAGACATGCTCAACCTTGGCACGGACTTTGGATTTGTGCCGGTTTTTAGCCTTGTCCTGTTCGGTCAGTTTGCGGTGACGTGAGCCTTTGACCTGGGTGTAGTCTTTTACCTTGGGGTCATTATCCTTGAGTACGGATTGCTGACCCGCATAGGCACTATCTCCCCAAAGACGGGTCTCTTCTCCATGCAGTAGGTCTCCAAGTACCTGTGAGTCGTGGACATGGGCTGGTGTGGCAGCAACAGAGTGTATCAGTTTGGTTTTGCTATCCACACCGATGTGCGCCTTCATGCCAAAGTACCATGGCTTGCCTTTTTTGGTCTGATGCCTATCAAGATCACGGGTTTTGCTTTTGTTCTTGGTGGCGGTAGGCGCATTGATGATGGTCGCATCAACAATAGTGCCTTTGGATACTTTGCATGCCGTTTTCCTCCAGATAGACGGCAACAGCATCAAACAGGGCAACTCCGAGGTTGTTCTCCTCCAGTAGATGACGGAATTTACAGCGGGTGGTTGCATCTGGCATGCGTTCCATGCCCACCGGACGGCGACCAGCACCCCGGGGGTTGGGGTAATGAGGCTCAATTACTGCAGTCAGCGCTTGCCAGGGAATGAGCTGATTCATCTCTTCGAGAAATATCTCTTTGCGTGTCTGCTTGCGGTATTTCTCGAATCCAGATACTGCCAGGCTTTTTTGTTGCATCTTTTGACCCTCCACTTAAAACATTGCGGTATTATCGTAGATTATGGCATTAATCAGAGGTTCCCTATATTATACGCTCGAAGAAGTGCACACCTGGCTCAATGAACCTCATCCACAACTTGGTGGAGAAAAGGCCATAGACCTGATCAAAAACGATCGTATGCCCGAAGTGCTTGCAGTGATAGACCGCTTGGACAACACTGTTTTTATTTAAGTGAAGTGCGTGGTTGTTAAGCTATGCTCGGGGCGCAGAGCAACGACACGCTTATCAATGTATTAAAAGCCACCAAACCGATCAGCTTCAACGGAGTCGTCTGGCGGGTGGTTTTGGATGGCAAAAACCCGCTTATATGCAGTGCGTTTGGTGGTCGTTGGGATGATGGAAGTTTTCAGGTGCTCTACACATCAATGGATGAAGACGGCGCACGAAAAGAAGTCGGATTTCATCTCCGTCATGGTCAGTCGGTAGAGCCGAGCAAGGTCAAATACCGTATGTACAAACTTGAGCTGGAACTCAAGCGTGTCCTACAGTTTCCGAATATGAACGCACTTAATTCTATCGGTATAAAGACCGGAGAGTTCGGCCAACTATCCTAATAAGCAAAAGAATAGTGAATATCCAATAACACAAGAGATTGCGAAGGTTGCTCATTCTGTCGGATTTAATGGGCTGATCGTTCCCTCAGCACGATCAAATGCGAATAATGTTATCGTCTTCTGTGACAAGGTCCAATCCCTATCCAAAAGCAGACCAGAAGATTGCGGTATCGTGAATTGGGACACCTAAAGCCCGTATTGCTAGGTGTGATCTGGGCAAAGGGTCGCATGGCAGGTGTGCCATATAAAGCCGTTTCTGTGGCTGGGTCGGATAAGGCAAACCCGTGTCGCAGGAAATCAATTCTCAGCTAAGCCTTTTCCGAATTCTGTGTAACTGCCGTTGGTTAAACGAAGTCCTTTAGTCGGTCTTCGAATTCGATCATAAAGCGATTCATCGCTGGTTTCCAATATTTAATCGACATAGTCCACTGCTTTGATGCATCTTGAATGGCCAGATAGCTCACCTTTCTGGTAGCGTCATCGGTTGGGAACAACTTACGTTTTTTGATGGCTTTCCTGATGACGCTGTTGAGCGATGCAATGGCGTTGGTGGTATAGATTGCCTTGCGCATGTCCTGCGGGTAATCAAACAGGGTGTTGAGGTTCTGCCAATGACTCTGCCAGGAACGGCTGGTCTTAGGGTATTTGGCATCCCATTCGTCACCAAAGACATCAAGCACCAACAGTGCTTCCGCCTCCGTAGCTGACTGGTAGATTTGCTACAAGTCGACTACAACCGCCCTGTAGTCCTTCCAGGTAACATACTGCATCGCGTGCCTGATCCTATGCACAATGCAACGCTAGATGCGGGTTTGCGGGTAGACGGTATTGATGAGATCAGGAAAACTCTTGAGCCCGTCAACACAGGCAATCAGGATGTCTCGTACACCGCGGTTATGGAGTTCGGTCAAGACATTGAGCCAGAACTTGGCACCTTCGTGCTCTGACAGCCACAGCCCTAAAAGCACTTTGTGTCCGTCCAGGTTCACGCCCAGTGCCAAATAAGACAGCCTTGTTGATGACTTTCTTGTCCTGGCGGAT
Source organism: uncultured Gammaproteobacteria bacterium (assembly GCA_951812995.1). Taxonomy (GTDB): domain Bacteria; phylum Pseudomonadota; class Gammaproteobacteria; order Eutrophobiales; family Eutrophobiaceae; genus UBA7359. The sequence goes on from CATOTD010000006.1 coordinate 40,062, forward strand.
TTTAACGACTATGCAGTCAAGGTATGCGCTGGGGTATATCAGCACCAGTGGCCGATTGCCACGCAACCACCTTTGCTGTCACGCGCGAGAGCAGACTGGTTGAGACCGCCACGCCCTACATTTCCTGAAACAGCGCGACAATGTCACAGGTGGTATTGCCTTTGGCATAGAGACTGAGAATCTTGTCATCCATACCGGTGTAGCGAGATGGGTGCTGCTTGACCATTGCTGGCGCAAAGCTACCCTTTCTGTCGCGGGGTGTTTCCAGCTCGAATGCGCCCTCTTCAGTGCGTAGCATTTTATGACTGCGACCATTGCGGCTATTGGATTTTCCTGCCTACTCATGTCTGGCATAGCCAAGGTGTTCATCAAGCTCGGCATTCAGTGCTGCCTCAATGGTTACCCTGGTCAATGCCTGACGGAACGTATACAGGTCTTCTTCGGTTTTGATGCCCCTGGCAGTTTCACGTGCCAGTGACTTGATTGCTTCGGGTTGCATGTGCTTATCCTCAGCCCCTTCAGGGCAATAATCAATGATAAGCAGTTACACAGTTTTTGAGGACCACTTCTCTTGTAATGTTTATGGCATAAAATCCACTATGCAGATTGATTGAAATAGTGCACCATGTTGACCTTATGCAGAGGCTACATAAGTTAAGTTTCTGAACTGTACTAGAAACTTTTCGAAATTAGCTAAGTCATAACCTCAGTGTACGGGATACTATTGTTTAATAATTCAGGAGAAAGCAGATATGTCAAACAAATATAAATTGAACCCATTGGCCGTTGCGTTAGGTACTACCTTTGCTATTTCATTAGCTTCAAGCCCTATTGTGAATGCGGCTGATAATCCATTTAAGATGACTGATCTTAGTGGTGGTTATATGGTTGCTGACGGTCACGGCGAAGGCAAGTGTGGCGAAGGCAAGTGCGGCGATAAGAAAGCTGAAGGCAAGTGCGGCGAAGGCAAGTGCGGCGATAAGAAAGCTGAAGGCAAGTGTGGTGAAGGCAAGTGCGGCGAAGGCAAGTGCGGCGATAAGAAAGCTGAAGGCAAGTGTGGTGAAGGCAAGTGCGGCGAAGGCAAGTGCGGCGATAAGAAAGCTGAAGGCAAGTGTGGTGAAGGCAAGTGCGGCGATAAGAAAGCTGAAGGTAAGTGCGGAGAAGGCAAGTGCGGCGATAAGAAATAAGTTTGAGGCTACACAACATGTCTAAAACTTATCCTGTACAAGGTGCAGGATTAGGTCTGCGGCGAACCTTCATCGGTTCGCTTGCAGATGACATTCCTCCTCCGATAGATTTTATGGAAGTAGCACCAGAGAACTGGATTGATGTCGGTGGTAAATTAGGCCATCAATTCCATAATATTTCAGAAAAAATTCCGCTCGTTTGTCATGGACTTTCATTAAATATAGGTGGTCAGGCCCCGCTTGATGAGGCCTTTATCCATCGTGTTAAGCAGTTTCTCAAGACACATAACATCCGTATATACAGCGAACATCTCAGCTATTGTGCAGATGACGGACATCTCTATGACTTGATGCCGATACCTTTCACCGAAGAGGCGGTGCATTACGTTGCAAAAAGAATTATGCGCACACAGGATATTATTGGTCAGCGCATGGCAATGGAAAATGCGTCTTATTATGCTGCGGTGGGGCAGGAGATGTCCGAAATAGAATTTATTAATGCGGTATTGGATGAAGCGGATTGTCTGCTCCATATTGATATTAATAATATCTATGTGAACAGCATCAATCACTGCTATGAGGCAGAGGCCTTTCTCAAGGCACTACCAGGAGAACGCATTGCCTATGGGCATATTGCCGGGCACTACGTTGAAGCTGAAGATCTGCGCGTCGATACCCATGGCGCAGACGTTATTGATCCAGTTTGGCAATTGCTTGATGTGGCCTATGCGCATTTTGGCGTGTTTCCGACTTTGCTGGAAAGAGATTTTAATATCCCACCATTACCGACCTTGTTGGAAGAAGTTGAAACCATTCAACAATATCAAGCAAGACACGAGAGCAACGATGTTGCCGTCAAACAACAGCAGCAAAACTGAAAGTTTTAAGGCCATTCAGAATGTATTCACTCAGTATTTGCGTGACCCGGAAAATAATCCTGCGCCGACAGGGGTTGAAGATCGTCGCATGGCGGTTTATCGCGAACTTGTCTATAACAATATAGAAGGGTTTATAGCCAATAGTTTTCCAGTATTAAGAAAAATTACAGCCGATAAACAATGGCATGAAATGTTGCGTGATTATGTGCATCGTCATAAGTCGCACACGCCATTGTTTCCAAAAATGCCGCAGGAATTTTTACAATATCTTGAACTAGAGCGTAATCAATATCCAGATGACTACCCCTTTCTTTTTGAGTTAGCGCATTACGAATGGATTGAAACAGCATTATCTCTTGATACGAGAGAAATTAATTTTGATAACGTTGACAAGATGGGCAATTTACTTGAAGGCGTTCCTGTCTTAAGTCCTCTGTCTATAGCCTTGTCATACGCATGGCCAGTGCATAAGATTAGTCCACAAAACATCCCCAAAGATAAGCTAGCACAGACCTACTTGCTAGTGTATCGGAGTAGAGATTATGTGGTAGGATTTATTGAATTAAACCCAGTCTCGGCAAAGTTGATTGCGGAATTAACAAGCAATATTGACAAGACTGGCAAGCAAATTCTTGATGTCATTGCAAAGCAGCTAGATCACCCTGATCCTGATATAGTTATAAAGGGTGGTCTGGAAATGATGCAAGATTTTAGAGCAAAAGATATTGTGTTAGGAACAAAATAGTCAAATATATCCAATACATGCAACATAAAACGCCAGATTATTTTTAACATGAAAGAAAAATATTATGTGCGCTAATAACGGCGTTAATCGTTTCAGGGCTTGTCTATTCTAGTAATTTGTAATCTAATAGAAAAAAGCCTGAAGACGCAGAACATTTGGGGGAGGAGGGTATGATCTGCATCTCCAGGCTTAATATAAAGCTAAGGAGGAACATTGATTATTTCCGAAGCAGTGTAATGGGTAAGATTAGATTTTGTTGTGATTAACATCACAATCTAGACTATCCAGGCAACATAGTATTGCTGATTTGTGAAGGGTGTCACGTTTTCATGTCTGCTCAGCTAAATTTTCTTGGCTGGTTTGCTATTAATATACTCTCATTCTGCTTTAATCATGCCCGTTTGCAACAAAGATTTGTATTCGTTCTTTATCATCTATTGCAAAGAGAGGGATTAAGGTTTGATACCTTTGCACAAAATACCTTATTTGAATATTATCCCGGCAATGGTTCAACATTCAATCACGGTATATGTCCGTTGTTACCGCTGATGCCTGTCCTTATCGGGTCTTGTACCTTTTTTCAAACGGTATAATCGTTAAAAAGGTTTGCGCGTGGTCGGTTAGGGTCGGACATGGGTTAGGCCAGGTTTGAGTCGGGTCATACTGGGGTGTGGTTGGGCTACGCGTGGAACCTACATAAGGTTGTTCATGGCAATGTCTATCCGAGAGATGGGTGGTTGATTGTCTATACTAGCGTGAGGTCGATGCCAGTTGTAGTCATGAATCCACGGTAGTAGTGCTTTGGCCCTAAGATGAGAGGTTGGAAGCCTCTAAAAACCGTGCATTTTGTGGTACGATCTGATTCACTTGATGTGGGAGGATTTTGTTTATGCACGCACCTGGATTGTTTGATTTGACGGATCATTTGGCGCGGCTTTCGGCGATGGGAGATCCGCTTGAGGTTTTGGAGCGGCACGTTGATTTCGAAGTGTTTCGCCCAGTTCTTGTTGAAGCGCTTGGCTATGGTGACCGCTCCAAAGGTGGTCGCCCGCCCTATGATGCCGTTGTGATGTTCAAGGTGCTGGTGTTGGCCTCGATGCACAATCTGAGCGATGAGCGGATGGAGTTTCTCATTCGTGACCGTTTCAGTTGGCTACGGTTCCTGGGATTTCAAATCGGGGAGCCGACACCTGATCAGAAGACGATCTGGCTTTTCAGAGAGAAGCTGACCTAGGCGGGTGTCTTCAAGGCCCTGTTTGCCGCGTTTGAAGCTCAGCTGTGCGCGCGGGGATACAAACCCACCGGCGGTCAGATTGTGGATGCCACGTTGGTCTTTGCCCCGCGCCAGCGGATGACGAAAGAAGAGAAAGCGCGCGCCAAGGCATGTGAGGCCGCGTCTGACATCTGGCCCGATGATCTGTCCAAGGCAGCGCAGAAAGACACCGATGCGCGTTGGACGGTCAAGTATTCAAAGGCCAAGACGACCAAGGAGGGTGAGGAGGATACTGGCCTTGTCGATATTCCGGTTCCGCACTTTGGGTACAAGAACCACGTGTCCATTGACCGCAAATGGCGCTTCATCCGGGGTGAGACTGGCACGAATGCGGCTCGCTACGACGGGCATGAACTGTCCTCGGTTCTGGACGAGACAAACAGCTCGAAGGCGGTTTGGGCCGATACCGGGTACCGCTCGGCCAGGAATGAGGCTTGGCTGAAGGCGCAAGGGTACCGCTCACATATCCATCGCAAGAAGCCACGCGGCAAACCCATGGCCAGGCATATTCGCCAGGGCAACGCGACACGCTCCGCCATCCGCGCCTGTGTTCGGCTACGAGAAAGGGCCCATGGCTCTGACCATCCGCTCAATCGGCCAAACCCGTGCGAAGGCCCGCATGACCATGGCCAACCTGAGCTACAACTTCCGCCGTCTCATCTTCCACGAGCGACGACAGGCCACAGCCTGACTCCGCCCAAATTCCGGAAATACCCGCCCTGGCAGACCCAAACAGCGCAACACAGCCTCAAATACCACCGACCTTGACCTTCACACCCGCTATGTGGGTGACAACGACTGGTGCTCGCGTCAAAATCCATCCAGAATCAGCGTTGTTCGAGGTCTCCAGATTCTCAGTCTCTATGCCAAAGGCAATACCACCTGTGACATTGTCGCGCTGTTTCAGGAAATGTAGGGCGTGGCGGTCTCAACCAGTCTGCTCTCGCGCGTGACAGCAAAGGTGATTGCGTGGCAATCGGCCACTGGTGCTGATATACCCCAGCGCATACCTTGACTGCATAGTCGTTAAAATCCGCCAGGACAAGAAAGTCATCAACAAGGCTGTCTTATTTGGCACTGGGCGTGAACCTGGACGGACACAAAGTGCTTTTAGGGCTGTGGCTGTCAGAGCACGAAGGTGCCAAGTTCTGGCTCAATGTCTTGACCGAACTCCATAACCGCGGTGTACGAGACATCCTGATTGCCTGTGTTGACGGGCTCAAGAGTTTTCCTGATCTCATCAATACCGTCTACCCGCAAACCCGCATCTAGCGTTGCATTGTGCATAGGATCAGGCACGCGATGCAGTATGTTACCTGGAAGGACTACAAGGCGGTTGTAGTCGACTTGTAGCAAATCTACCAGTCAGCTACGGAGGCGGAAGCACTGTTGGTGCTTGATGTCTTTGGTGACGAATGGGATGCCAAATACCCTAAGACCAGCCGTTCCTGGCAGAGTCATTGGCAGAACCTCAACACCCTGTTTGATTACCCGCAGGACATGCGCAAGACAATCTATACCACCAACGCCATTGCATCGCGCAACAGCGTCATCAGACCAGCCATCAAAAAACGTAAGTTGTTTCCAACCGATGACGCTACCAGAAAGGTGAGCTATCTGGCCATTCAAGATGCATCAAAGCAGTGGGCTATGCCGATTAAATATTGGCAACCAGCGATGAATCGCTTTATGATCGAATTCGAAGACCGACTAAAGGACTTCGTTTAAGCAACGGCAGTTACACAGAATTCGGGAAAGGCTCGGTGTGCCGCCACTACTGACGGCGGTCGTCTCGGTTATCTTTCTGGTTCTGGCTGACTCGGCCATCTCTCTGGCTTTTTTTATGGTCATAGCTATGTCCGCACCCGCAAGCTGGTGCAACATACCAGCAAGCTCACCGTTACCTGCGGCCAATGCCAGCAGTGTTTACAACGTGCCCTGATCATGGGCTTGGGCATAAATATACACACTGCCATCACTCAAGGCCGTACCTTGCGTGGCGGGGGTGATGAAGTACTCGTTTTGTCCATTACTATCTGGGCTGTCTTGATGATGCGGCAAGGCGACCTGGCAGGATGTTGCATCATCAACACAGGCTGTGTAGAAGTATTCAAGAATGACGACCGTGCCATCGGCGTAGCGTAAGACAAGGTCGTCGCCTTAAAGAGCTATTGTCAAAAGTAGTGTCTGACAATTTGATCATGCGGCTGCCTTGTCGTCCTCAGTTACCTCGATTCCATCTTTAAGCTTCACGCCTTCAATCACCTTCGCCAAGTGTCTGAAGCCTCTCAATTTGCGCCAGGAATCTTCGGCGCATAATCCCATCTTGTAGATCATCGTCAGCATCGTATTCCGCGTGATACAACCTTTAGCATGGCGTGTTCTATGCCGGATTGTCGCAAAGCTCGACTCAATGGATAACGTAAACTATCTTTCGCAAATTTGAAGAGGCGGTTTTCCTTTATCTGGTTAAATAAAAAGTGACATAACCATTTATTTGACCAGGAGAAGAGTCGCCATGAGCGATGATACAAGCAAGCACTTGAACAACGTAGTCCCTATTGATGAACAGGAACTGCAGGACCATCTCAACAAAGTGGTACTGAAGACTGTGGAAGACACCCGCAACCAGATGCTTCATGCTGAGGTTGATGCGCTGGTGGGTGCTGATCGATATGCACGCACTGAGACGCGCAAAGACGACCGGTCTGGTAGCTACACCAGGAAGCGCCACACAAGGGCCAGAGAGCTTGAGTTAAAGATGCCGAAGTTGCGCAAGCAGACCTTTGAGATGGCGATCATAGAGCGCTATCGGCACCGTGTAGCATCTGTCGAAGAGGCACTGACCGAGATGTATCTGGCTGGCGTATCGGTCTGACGGGTGGAGGATGTCACCGCAGCATTGTGGGGTACCCGTGTCAGCTCAGGGACTATTTCAAAGCTCAACCAGCGTATCTATGGGCAGATTGAAGAGTGGCGTAATCGCCCCATAGAGGGTGATTTCCCTTATGTATACCTGGACGGTGTTGTGCTCAAACGCAGTTGGGGCGGTGCAGTGAAGAACGTTTCTGTTCTAGTCGCCATAGGTGTTGGGGATGATGGATATCGCCAGATTCTCGGGATTGTTGCGGGAGTCAAGGAAGACCAGGCTGGTTGGTGCTGTTTCCTCAGGCACCTGAAAGAGAATCAATTGGAGATTTTCACCCTGACGCTGGTTGACAGTGCTGTATTGTTCACTGCTATCGCAATATCTGCAGCCCTATGCCGCGAAACTGGGTCAAAGAAGTTTCCAGGATGTTGAAGGCGATCCATGCTTCTGAGGACCTTGAGTCAGCCAGGAACAAATCCGTAGAGATTGAGACGAAGCTCGGAGACATGAAGCTGAGTGCGGCTGTGGACTGGGTGCACCAACACGTTGCAGAGACGCTGACTTACTATGCGTTTCCAGCGGAGCGCTGTAACCGTATCCGCACGAACAATCTGCTGTAGAGAATCATTCGGGAAATCAGGCGGCGAACACGAGTAGTGTGTGCATTCCCGGATGGCAACTCGGCGTTGATGCTTTGTGCGGCAAGGCTTAGACACATCACGAGAACCAAGTGGGGAACGCGGAAATATCTGAACATGGATTTGCTCCAAGAGATGGATAAAGAAAAGGATTTTCAGATCGCGTAACAACCAGATTTAAGGGAAAGCCAAATCAGAAAGTGCGAAAGATTATTGACACTACCTACGGTTTCGGCTATCTCCGTGAAAGAATTATTAGGGTTGGAAAAACCAGAAGCAGACCAAACAGGAGTCGCCGATGAGTCGTCTGATGCAAGCAATTGGGCTGAAGCGACAGAAAAAAAGGCGGCACTCAATTCTCAAATAGATCTGGATTATGTCTCGTTATTAATAGACAACATGAATCAGTCAGAGCGAGAGAGGATATTGGCTGATCCAGAACTATTTAAACAAGTTATTGAAAATGAAGCAAATAGTCTTTCAGCGATAGCGGCCGCGATCGGCAATAACCTGATTGAGGATCGCAACGTTGAATTCTTAATGCGTAGAGGAGCAAAAAGTATCTTGCGTGAATCTTATCTTACGGGAACCTCTATTAATGCAATCACTTTCCAGTTTATTGGCTCAGAGAGGTTAAAACAATAACCAATTTGATCCAAAAAGCCGGTAGTCTCCGTACAGCCCTTGTCTCGGCTTTACTTCGTTTTCAAGACGCACTGACCCGTGCCAGAAAGCATAAACGCCTCATGTTGTACCTTAGATTCATCAAGCCGATATTCATGCTTGTGCGCGTAATGCCAATGCAAGGAACCGCTTTGCGGCGTAAATTGCGCTGTGCTCCAAACACAGGTTCGACCCGACTACGGTAGCCTTGCCCTTGAGAAACGCTACTTTTTCCTCTGACCGATAGGCACTGTCAGCCCAGACATCTTTACTGGTATTGCTGTCATCTGGCAGGTCGGCAAAAACCTGCGCATCATGGACGCTGGCATCAGTGACCTGATAGTCACGAATCAGTTGGAAGCCTCTAAAAACCGTACATTTTATGGTACGATCTGATTCACTTGATGTGGGAGGATTTTGTTTATGCACGCACCTGGATTGTTTGATTTGACGGATCATTTGGCACGTCTTTCGGCGATGGGATATCCGCTTGAAGCTCTGGACTGTCATGTGAATTTCGAAGCGCTCCGTCCCGTTTTGGTGGCAGCGCTTGGCTATGGGGAACGTCCCAAAAGGGGTCGCCCGCCCTATGATGCCGTTGTGATGTTCAAGGTGCTGGTCTTGGCCTTGATGCACAATCTGAGCGATGAGCGGATGGAGTTTCTCATTCGTGACCGTTTCAGTTGGTTGCGTTTCCTGGGATTTCAAATCGGGGAGCCGACACCTGATCAGAAGACGATCTGGCTTTTCAGAGAGAAGCTGACCTAGGCGGGTGTCTTCAAGGCCCTGTTTGCCGCGTTTGAAGCTCAGCTGTGCGCGCGGGGATACAAACCGACCGGCGGTCAGATTGTGGATGCCACGTTGGTCTTTGCCCCGCGCCAACGGATGACGAAAGAAGAGAAAGCGCGCGCCAAGGCAGGTGAGGCCGCGTCTGACATCTGGCCCGATGATCTGTCCAAGGCAGCGCAGAAAGACACCGATGCGCGTTGGACGGTCAAGTATTCAAAGGCCAAGACGACCAAGGAGGGTGAGGAGGATACTGGCCTTGTCGATATTTCGGTTCCGCACTTTGGGTACAAGAACCACGTGTCCATAGACCGCAAATGGCGCTTCATCCGGGGTGAGACTGGCACGAATGCGGCTCGCTACGACGGGCATGAACGCTCCTCGGTTCTGGACGAGACAAACAGCTCGAAGGCGGTTTGGGCCGATACCGGGTATCGGTCGTCCAAGAACGAAGGCTGGCTGAAGGCGCAAGGGTACCGCTCACATATCCATCGCAAGAAGCCACGCGGCAAACCCATGGCCAGGCATATTCGTCGGGGCAACGCGACACGCTCCGCCATCCGCGCCTGTGTTCGGCTACGAGAAAGGGCCCATGGCTCTGACCATCCGCTCAATCGGCCAAAACCGTGCGAAGGCCCGCATGACCATGGCCAACCTGAGCTACAACTTCCGCCGTCTCATCTTCCACGAGCGACGACAGGCCACAGCCTGACTCCGCCCAAATTCCGGAAATACTCGCCCTGGCAGACCCAAACAGCGCAACACAGCCTCAAATACCACCGACCTTGACCTTCACACCCGCTATGCGGGTGACAACGACTGGTGCTCGCGTCAAAACCCATCCAGAATCAGCGTTGTTCGAGGTCTCCGGCTTGTTGTCATGGTCTATCTGAATGTAGTTCTTGTAAGCAATATGGCTACGGCTATGTTTCTTCTTCCAGCGGGCATCGGTATCTTTCTGATGCCCTTTGTTATCGCACCAGGACAGCACCTGCCTTAATCCGTGCATTTTCTTCCCAACGCTTACGCGGCAACAGTGCCGGAATGATCGAGGAGGCAACTATCTGATCCTTGCGAGCGATATAAGCCGCCTGGTTCAACGACAACTGCTCAAACAACGATGCCATCAGACCCAGCGCCGCTAACCGATGCTTGAATGCCCAGCAGGTTTTGGTATCAGCGACTCGTTGCTGCCTAGCAAGACCCAGAAACTGCTGAAAACTGCAACGGTCTTCGATTTGGTATTCCAACTGAGCATCGCTAAGACCATACGGATTTTGCACAAGCAGTCCCTTGAACATCATCACTACGTCTGTTGGGCGTTGCCCGCCTGACGCTTACGTTGTTTCTCATGAACCTTGTTCAACAACGACCGAAAAGATTCCCAGTCAACCGTCTTTTCCAGTTCAGGCAGAGGATTACCCAACTGTTTGAGAGTTATAACCGAACCTGGTGTCTGAAAGAAATTGAAGAATGCGGCGTGCCTTGTTGAAATTGGTTTTGTAGAACTAATTGAAACAAGAGGAACACGCCACATATGAAAAACAATACTGTGATTGATCTGGACAATCCAGAGGGGATTGATCCGTTGACCGAGTTGTTGAGCATCGGTGCCAAGAAGCTGGAAACCTCGAACAACTTGGTTTTTGGGACGAGGACGAAGCGAGTTTCGCTCGGTCTCACCCGCATAGTGGGTGTGAAGGTCAAGATCGGTGGTATTTGAGGCTGTGTTGCGCTGTTTGGGTCCGCCAGGGCGGGTATTTCCGGAATTTGGGCGGAGTCAGGCTGTGGCCTGTCGTCGCTCGTGGAAGATGAGACGGCGGAAGTTGTAGCTCAGGTTGGCCATGGTCATGCGGGCCTTCGCCCAGGTTTGGCCGATTGAGCGGATGGTCAGAGCCATGGGCCCTTTCTCGTAGCCGAACACAGGCGCGGATGGCGGAGCGTGTCGCGTTGCCCTGGCGAATATGCCTGGCCATGGGTTTGTCGCGTGGCTTCTTGCGGTGGATGTGTGAGCGGTACCCTTGCGCCTTCAGCCAAGCCTCATTCCTGGCCGAGCGGTACCCGGTATCGGCCCAAACAGACTTCGAGCTGTTTGTCTCGTCCAGAACCGAGGAGCGTTCATGCCCGTCGTAGCGAGCCGCATTCGTGCCAGTCTCACCCCGGATGAAGCGCCATTTGCGGTCAATGGACACGTGGTTCTTGTAGCCAAAGTGCGGAACCGAAATATCGACAAGGCCAGTATCCTCCTCACCCTCCTTGGTCGTCTTGGCCTTTGAATACTTGACCGTCCAACGCGCATCGGTGTCTTTCTGCGCTGCCTTGGACAGATCATCGGGCCAGATGTCAGACGCGGCCTCACCTGCCTTGGCGCGCGCTTTCTCTTCTTTCGTCATTCGCTGGCGCGGGGCAAAGACCAACGTGGCATCCACAATCTGACCGCCGGTCGGTTTGTATCCCCGCGCGCAGAGCTGAGCTTCAAACGCGGCAAACAGGGCCTTGAAGACACCCGCCTAGGTCAGCTTCTCTCTGAAAAGCTAGATCGTCTTCTGATCAGGTGTCGGCTCCCCGATTTGAAATCCCAGGAACCGCAACCAACTGAAACGGTCACGAATGAGAAACTCCATCCGCTCATCGCTCAGATTGTGCATCGAGGCCAACACCAGCACCTTGAACATCACAACGGCATCATAGGGCGGGCGACCACCTTTGGGACGTTCCCCATAGCCAAGCGCTTCAACAAGAACTGGGCGAAACACTTCGAAATCAACGTGCCGCTCCAAAACCTCAAGCGGATCTCCCATCGCCGAAAGCCGCGCCAAATGATCCGTCAAATCAAACAATCCAGGTGCGTGCATAAACAAAATCCTCCCACATCAAGTGAATCAGATCGTACCACAAAATGCACGGTTTTTAGAGGCTTCCAACTTGTCAGACACCACTTTTGACAATAGCTCGATAAAGGGAAACCGCCTCTTCAAATTTGCGAAAGATAATTTACGTTATCGCTTTCTGGAACGGGTCAGTGCGTCTTGAAAACGAAGTAAAGCCGAGAAAAAGGCTGTACGGAGACTACCGGCTTTTTGGATCAAATTGGTTATTTTTTAACCTCTCTGAGCCAATAAACTGGAAAGTGATTGCAATTAATAAAGGTTCCCTATTGTTAAAACAACTGGTGATTACTTATTATCCAAGCCACTGTATAACTACAACAGACGATCAGGCAGTCGACCCACATCCATTACTGAACAAAAACTGATTGATGATTTTGAGCAATTGAAAGAAATCAAGACCTTGTTTGAAAATTCTTAATTAATCAGATGTTCCTTAAGTATTTGCTAAATGACGCATAATCGCCGCTGTATATGCTTTTGTATTTGCCGTGCCCTTAAGATCGCGGGTACGTGTCTTTGGATCGCGTAAGACTGTTTTAATGGCACCACGCAATCTATCACCTAGCGATTTTTCTTCGATATGATCCAGCATCATTGCGGCCGCAAGGAGTAGGGCTGTTGGATTTGCAATCCCTTGGCCTGCAATATCGGGCGCGGTGCCGTGGACGGCTTCAAAGATTGCTGCATCCTCACCTATATTGCCACCTGGCGCGAGACCAAGGCCACCGATCAAACCGGCTATCTCATCGGAGAGTATGTCGCCGAACATGTTGGTTGTTAAGATCATGTCGAACTGCCCCGGGTTGGTAACCAGTTGCATGGCCGTGTTATCAACAATGCGGTCTTCGATAATGAGTCCGACGTATTCCTCGCCGACCTGTCGCGCTGTTTCAAGAAACAGTCCAGTCAGTTTTTTTAATATATTTGCTTTATGGACAATGGTAATTTTTTTCCGATTGTTTTTGACGGCGTAATCAAACGTATATTTTGCAATTTTGCGACAACCAGCACGAGTGATGATGCCAGATGCTTCTGCTACCGCTTTGGGATCATCATCAATCGGGATGTAATGTTCAACACCGACATAGAAACCTTGGGTGTTTTCACGAATTAAAACAATATCAATATCGTCATAGCGGCGACGATCATGCAGGTAGGATACGGCAGGCCGGACATTGGCATAGAGTTTGAACGCTTCTCGCAAGCGTACGTTGGCGGAACGAAAACCGTCACCGATTGGGGTTCCCAAGGGTGCTTTTAGTGCCAGTCTTGTGGTGCGAATGTTGTCCATCATGGCCGCTGGCAACGGGTCGCCGCACTCTTCAAAGGCCGCAAGCCCGGCCTTAAATGGATGCCATTCAAACTTTGCCCCGAGTGTGTCAAGGATTGCTACTGTAGCATCGACGATTTCAGAGCCTATGCCGTCACCTTCGATTAATGTGACTGGTGTGTTTTTAATGACAATTTCCCCTTATCATCTACATCGTGGAATTATAAATTTATAGATCGTTATTGCGGTTAGTGGTTTTGATACCAACCGTCCTGGCATCTATTGTTTTATTATTTGAAGGTGATATTAAGTCGTTTAATATGTTAGCGGTTTCATTGAGTAATACATCTATGGGTTCATCTTCTATTTCATCGGTAGTATTTGTATCATTTGTATCAGTTGTAGTTGTGTCTTCTTCAGTATCAGTCAGCGGCGGTAGTCCTTTTTCAGCGCGCATTGCATTTTGAATATTTTTTTTTGCCGCAAGCATTTTTTCTCTCTCTATTTTACGTTTGCTCTCAAGTAGTGATATTTCTTTTTTATCGCTCGCTTCCCGTTTCAAAACCAGATCGTCCATTAATAATTGAAATAATGTATGACGTTTGATTCTTTTTTCATGTTTGATTTTTGCGACGTTAAATCTATCTATAGGCGCACTGGTGGCATGGTAGCGAACTGGATTAACCTGATCCCAGGGCAGGGCATTTTCATAGCCACGCTCGCCTTGATCAGACGCATCTTCTGCTGTTGGGAAAATAATATCGGGGACCACGCCTTTATACTGATTACTGCCCCCACTAACGCGGAAAAACTGTGCAATGGTAGTTTTTAGTCGACCATGATCTGCATCGCTTTTTTTAGTAAACCGATTCAGATTAACGACATTTTGCACGGTACCTTTACCAAAGGTAGTCTCGCCAATAATGATGCCTCTGCGATAATCCTGGATTGCGCCAGCAAAAATTTCTGAGGCAGATGCACTGTTGCGATCAACCAATACGGCCAAGGGGCCGGGATAACTGATGCCAGATTCTGGATCATAGTTGATATCAACCCTGCCGGAAGCATCCTTAGTCTGTACAATAGGGCCTTTATCGATAAAAAGTCCTGTTAACTTCAAAGCCTCAGATAATGATCCGCCACCATTACCGCGTAAGTCGATTATCAAGCCGCTGATGTTCTCTTTAAGCATCGATTTTATCAGTTTGCGTACATCACGAGAGGTGCTGGTATAATCTTTTTTACCCGCAGCTTGCGCCGCGAAATCAATATAAAAGGTGGGTATATCAATGACCCCGATGCGTGTTTTGGAGTCAGGTATGTCGATAATGCTTGAACTTGCCTTTGATTCTTCAAGTTTTATCTTGTCGCGCATTAGGGTGACAATTTTCGCAGGGCCATCCGGCCCTGTGTCTTTAGGTAAAACCTCAAGTCTTATAGTCGTGCCTTTTGGCCCACGAATGAGATCAACAACATCGTCCAAACGCCAGCCAATCACATCAACGATCTCACCCGCTTGGTCTTGTCCTACGCCGATAATCTTATCATCAGCCTTTAACTCCTTACTTAAATCGGCAGGGCCACCGGCAATGACTTTTACGACTTGTGTGTAATCATTTTTACCGCGTAATACAGCACCAATGCCTTCCAACGATAAACGCATGCTGATGTCGAAGTTTTCCGAAGTCCGTGGAGAAAAATAAGTCGTATGCGGTTCTATCGCAGTGGTATAGGCGTTTATGAATGATTGAAATACATCGTTGGAATCTAGTTGCAAGGTACTGGTCAGGATCCTGTTATAACGTGCTTGCAACATCTTTTTTATTTCAGCTTCATCTTTTTCAGTTAACTTTAAGTGCAAGACATCATTTTTAACACGTTTACGCCAAAACTCATCAAGATCAAATTTTGTAGGGGCCCAATCGTCTTCACGGCGATCAAACCGATAAGTCTCATCAAGATCAAAATTAAAATCAGCATTGAGTGCATTAAGTGCATATTTGATGCGTTCATCAACACGCTGTCGGTAACGTTTGAAAATTGCAAATGCCGGATTGAGATCTGCTTTAATAATGGCATCATCAATTTTATATTGATAATGGTTAAATTTTTCAATATCTGTTTTTAGGAAATAGGCCTTGTTTTGATCAAGACTTTCCAAATAACGTTTGTAGATTAAGGCGGACAGCTTGTCGTTAAGATCAGTTTTTTTGTAGTGGTAGGTTGTTAAGATATGGGTTATTAATTCACTCACCCGAATATGTTTGCTTGAAGGTGTTAATTGTGAAGCTGGCACCGTCTGCATGTCTGCATTTACAGCAGAAAACAGTAAGAGTAGCAGGGCCGTAAATAAAAACGATCTGATATTATTCGAGATGGAGTATTGCTTGAATTTTGGACTTGGATTATTCATGTTCATGCAGCTTGTTGTGTAAAATCTATTTTTGTATGCGTATGGTTTTTGATCATTTAACGCTATATCAAATAACCATTTTTTAAGTCGCTTGAGAGAAAATCATTCAGCTAAATTATATTCTTGTGCGTTGATTTGTTCGATCAAATCCTCGATTTCATCCGCTTTTTTTGCATCACCACCTAGAAACCCTGGCGCTACTCTATAGTAGTCCATTAAATCATCAAGGATATCAACATTGTCGCTATCCAGTTTTGCAGCAATTTCAAGATGAGCCAGTGTTTTCTTGGCCAGAGACATGGCCCTGAACCAAATGGCAATTTCCGCTTCCCGACCGTAACTTTTGGCCAGTAATTGATGATATATTGCGTTTTCAGGCACCAGTTCAATCGTATTTTCAAGTTTTTCAATGGCCGCTTTATATTCGCCTTTCTCGAAATAAGCCAACCCGACATTATACAATTTTTCCGCTTCTGGATTGGCGCGGGCCGCATCTGGTAACAAAAATAGGCTAAACAGTACGATAATTATATCAACCAGATGAGTTCTAAGAACCGCTTGCATAATGGTTATAGAGTGTGACTTTACTATTTTGTTCTGATAAATGAAAGATAATACAAGGCCCGCAAGCACTGATTAAACCCTGATGATGGGTATGGTCAAAGATAAACAACCCCAACGTAGACTGTGAAACAGCGCGGCTTTTACAGACTGAGACCCTTGCACTAAAGCACGACTGATCCAGCCCGATTTGACTCGGATCACGTTTGCCCCAGCCCAGCAGCCCGACTCAACCCGGCTCGACTCAATCTGGCTCGGCCCACGCCCGACCCAACCCGAACTGGCTCGGCCCACGCCCGACCCAACCCGAACTGGCCCGACCCGAACCACATCCAGCCCAACCCAATCCATGCCCGACATAGCTTGACTCAGCCGGGCTACGCTCGGCCCAACCCAACCTGACTTGGCCAAGCTTGACCCAACATAGCCCGTCTTGACTCAGTTCAGCCCGACCCGAACCACGCCCGTCAACAACAAAATGTACTGTTGTAGCTAAATCGTATACAGACAAAAGTCTTGCACGATGTTTTAAAAATGGGTTATGAAGCAGCGCGTTCTCAAGTTTTATTGTTTTATTTCTAGCAGCTCAATATCAAACAGTAATGTTGAGTGCGGGCCAATTATCCCACCCGCGCCACGCTCACCATAAGCCAAGTCTGCAGGTACAAAAATCTGCCACTTGGAACCAACGGGCATTAATGGCAATGCTTCTTGCCAGCCTTGTATCACTTGATCTATGCCGAGTTCGACAGGCTCGCCACGGGCGTAGGAGCTGTCAAATTCAGTGCCATCAATTAAAGTGCCACGATAATGTACGCGTACTTTGCTGTTACGATCTGGTTTTGCGCCTTTGCCTGCCGTTATGATTTTATATTGCAAGCCACTGGCTGTTTCAATAACACCTTCTTTTTGTTTATTTGCTACGAGGTAAGCTGCACCATTGATCTTATTGGTATCGGCCTGATTTTTTTGCTGTTCCTGCACTTTAGTCTGATAGTCGCTGATGATGTTTTTAATTTCTTCCTGACTCAATTTAATCTCGGCATTCGTCAGCGTATCTTCAATGGCCTGTAAAAAAGCCGGCGTGTCTAACTCGGCCCCGAGTTGCGCTATATTTTGTCCAAACGCAATTCCCAGCGCGTAACTTAGCTTCTCTGCATCAGTTTCCACTTTTGCAGCATGCACGTTTAAGAAAGTAAAACTCAATATGACAAAAAAAGCAGATTTGAATCGTTTCATAAGAACCTCATTAGATTGAAAGTAATATTGTATTCAGGGTGATTAAAAAGATGATCTCAAGCGTTATGCGTCAGTTGTTATCTGTTCTATCCGTAATTGGTAGCAGGAGAGACAGATTGTATGATGTTATCGAAGTACTGACCAGCTTTTATATCATCAGGCATGGCCTCTGTGAGTAGGCGGCGATATTGTCGCGCACCAACCCGACCCTGGTACAGACCGATGATAGGCCGCGTGAGGCTTTTAATATTCACGCCATTGTTGCATTGTTCAAGTACATAATCTTTGAATTTAAGCAGTATGTCTTCGCGTGTTGCTAAAGCAGTAGCGTCCTCGAAGATATGTTTGTTGATATCGACCAGCATAAATGGATTTTTATAAGCAACCCTGCCTATCATAACGCCATCGACGTGATTGAATTGTGATTTAATTTTATCCAGTTCTGTAAAACCGCCATTAATCGTAATATTCAGTGCGGGGAATGCCCGTTTTATTTTATAGACACGTTCATAATTCAGCGGCGGAACCACACGATTTTGTTTAGGGCTTAGACCATTCAAAATGGCTTTTCTTGCGTGGATTATAAATGTATCACAGCCTGCTTCACTGATAGTTTTGACAAACATTTTTAGAAATTCATACGAATCCTCGTCATCAATTCCAATACGTGTTTTTATGGTGACGGGGATTTTCACAGCCGCTTGAATTGTATTGACGCAATGGCCAAGTAATTCTGTATTTGACATCAAACAGGCACCAAATTGCCCATTTTGTACGCGGTCACTAGGACACCCGATATTTAAATTCACTTCGTCATAGCCTTCGTTTTCGGCGATGCGGGCGCATTGTGCAAGATCAGTCGGGTCGCTCCCGCCTAATTGAATCGCGAGGGGATGCTCAATGTCGTTGTAATCAAGATAACGCTGTCGGTCGCCGTGTAGCAACGCGCCTGTTGTTATCATTTCTGTATATAACACGGCATGTCGGGTTAGCAAGCGCATGAAATACCGGAAATGTTTATCGGTGTGATTCATCATAGGCGCGATGCTCAAACGACGATCAATGTGTTGTGTCGTCATGAAACTACAACTGCGTGTTTATGGCCAGAGATGATTGACCGCGTGAATGAGGAACGCAAATAAAAGCCGCGGGGTGATGTCAAGCTGTTTGCCCCCAGTTGGTTAGGGTCTTGAATCAAGCAACGTGAATGGGCAGCTTTTGGTCTGATCTGTAAGTACTTGCCCATTGATGCACTGATTTTATCGATATTGCCCAACACAATATTGTCACATAGCTCTTGCCAATCCTCTTTTAATTGTTGCTCTTCGGCAACGTCAGGTCGCCATAAGATGGGTGAGCCGATGCGGCGTAATGGAATCGGTATTGTCTTATTGGCCTCAAACGGGATCCACAATACTTCGGTCAATTTACATTTAACCAGCGACCGCTCCCAGGCAGACAAGGCCGCCGGGTTGAGTTGTACAACACAGATGTAAGTAGATTCTTTAGGGTTGCCATTATCATCAACAGGAATCGATTTTAATTCGATGCCTAAATTGGCAAAATCGGGTTGCGGTGCGCTGGCAGCGTTGGCACCGAGCGCATGTTCTAGTAAATTTCCAAACCAGCCCTTGGCATGTGTCATTGATTCGGGGATGTCTGCATTCAATTTGTTTGCAAGTTGTTGAATTGTGATCCCGGCTAGCCTGTTTGCACGTTCCAGTAATGCCTGTTGCGTGGTAGGGGGTGAAATAACCATAGCGTCGTACAATCTTGCAATCAGGAAAGTATATTAACGATGGTATCTTGCAAAGATTGCAGTTTTAATGGATCAGTGATTGCCATATTTTCATCATTTTGTATATAAAAAATATCTTCGACCCGTTCACCATAAGTGGCAATTTTCGCATTTTGTAATTTAATGCCGCATCTGTCCATGGCCATGCCAATGCGCGACAATACACCGGGATGGTCGATAGTATTGACTTCCATGATAGTTCGATTATTTTTTTCATCCGTCTCGAAACCGACACGGGTAGGCAAATTGAAACTTTTTAGTTGTCTTTTTTCAATCCATTTGCTCTGTTTTGATAGTCCTGGTGTTGCATTAAGATCGTTTAATATACGATTTTTAATCTCATTACACCGTTCGTTAGTTCTAATCGGGGCGCCATCATTTTTCAGGACTATGAATGTATCGAGTGTAAAATTTTTGCGATTGGTGATTATTTTTGCATCAAGCACATTCAGCCCCAGCTTTTCAATAGTTCTGGTTGTTGTTGCGAAAATATTTTTTCTGTCTTGTATATAGACGAAAATAAGGCTGCCGCCTCTGCTTGAATTTTTCTTTACGCATACAAATGGTTGTTTTGTGTCCTTATGTTTTAGGATGCCTTCTGTATGCCATGCAATTTCATCGGGGTTGTGTCTCAGAAAGTATTCACTGTCAACGGTTTTCCAGAAATCTTGAATGCTTACATCAGCAATGTTTTTATCTGCAATTAACGCAAGTGTTTCCTGTTTAGTCGCATGGATGCGTTCTTTTTTAAGTATTGGTTTTTCATGCTCGCGTCTTAACTGATGCAAAGTACGCTGGTACAGATTTTCAAATAATGCTGCTTTCCAACTGTTCCAGATGGCCGGGTTTGTGCCGCATATATCAGCTACTGTGAGCACATATAGATAATTTAAGTGGTTTTGATCCCGGACCTCGTTGGCAAACCTTAAAATTACCGCAGGATCATCAATGTCTTCGCGTTGCGCAGTTTTGCTGATGACGAGATGTTTTTCTGCCAACCAGGCAACGATGCTGGCATCGTAATCACTCATTTGATGCAATTTGCAAAACGCAAGCGCTTCTTTCATGCCTAATTTGGAGTGATCACCATCGCGACCCTTGGCGATATCATGAAACAATCCGGCAAGGTAAAGTATTTCCAGTTTTGGCAACCTTTTGATAATGTCATAACAACTTGGAAATTTATCTTTGTAGGCCTCTGTTCCAAATAGCCTTAGATTTTGAATGACGTTCAAGATGTGCTCATCAACCGTAAATATATGGAATAAGTCAAACTGCATCAGACCTTCAACAGCCGCAAACGCAGGCAGGTATGCGCCTAGAATACCGTAGCGATGCATCATTCTGAGTTTATGACCGACCTTGTTGGGCTGTTTTATAATTTCCATGAATAGGCTTCGGTTGCGAATATCATTGCGGAAATTATCATCGATTAAATAAAGATTGCGTCTGATAAGGCGAATAGTGCTGGCGCGAACACCCTTGATAGACGGATCTTGTTGGCTGAGTAAAAATAATTCAAATAATGCAAAGGGATAGCGTTTAAAAATATTTTTATTAACGGCTTCAATGTAATTGTTTCGCTTCTGAAAGCGCGTATTGATGGGAACAATTTTTTCACTACGACTTTTATAAATAATTTCTTCTTGGAAATGTTGTAGCAACATTTCATTTAAGCGACTTATTTCACGTGTTGTTTTGAAATACATTTTCATAAATGCTTCAATTCCCGTGTTATCTTTGCCCGTGAAACCAAGCATCTCGGCTACATTTCTTTGATATTCAAATAACAACCTGTCTTCCCGCCGCTGTGTGATCGTATGTAAGGCAAAACGCACGCGCCAGAGTAAATTGCGGCCGGTCGCAAGCGCATTATATTCATCCCGCGTAAGAAACTTATGTCCGATGAGGTTGTAAAGATCGATGTTATCGAAATGATGTTTGGCAACCCACCCAATCATCTGTATATCTCGTAAGCCGCCGGGTGATTCTTTTATATTTGGTTCTAGTTTGCTTTCAGAATCATTGTATGTTTCATGGCGTGTTTTCTGTTCAATTAACTTGGCTGTAAAATATTTTCGTGTTGTCCATATTTTTTTCTGGGATGTTGCTTTGCGCATTTCAGCGTAAAGTTTTTCATTGCCGCACAGTAGCCTAGACTCCATTATATTTGTCATGACAGTAATATCGTGCTTTGCTTCACTGCGACATTTTTTTACAGTTCTGACACTGTGCCCGACCTCCAGGCCAAAGTCCCACAAGAAGGTGAGGAATGCGATTAACGGTTTTTTACTGTCTTTTAACAGCCGTGGTTTTTCGAGCACCATCAGATCAATGTCTGATGCGAGTGATAGTTCTGAACGACCATAACCGCCCACTGCAACCAAGCTGAAATCCTCCGTTTTTATGAAACGTTGCCAGGCGATAACAAGTAATTGATCGATGAACCAGCTTTGTTGTTTGACGATTTTTTCAATGTTGTCGCCAGATTTAAATTGTTCACCAAGATAATGGATGCCTTCCTTGAGTGTTCTTTTGAAGATTTGCAGTGGTTTGTTTTCTTGCTCAAGTGCTTGCAGGAATAGATCCTTATCAAACAAACATTTATCCGTGATGTTGTTGATCATCGTTATGAATACGCCGCTAATTAAATGCTTCATCGGGGCGCATGGTCAATACCTCATAACCGCTTTTGGTCACGAGCACGGTATGTTCCCATTGCGCGGACAAACTTCTATCGCGTGTGACGACGGTCCATCCATCAGACAGTAATTTGACCTGGCGTTTGCCGGCGTTGAGCATGGGTTCGATGGTAATGGTCATGCCTGCCTCTAGTTTGAGACCAGTATTGGGTATGCCGTAATGTAAGACTTGTGGATCTTCATGAAATGCTTTACCGATGCCATGTCCGCAATACTCGCGTACAACCGAGCAACGGTTGTTTTCCGCCAGCGTTTGTATGGTATGGCCGATATCGCCGAGACACACGCCAGCACGCACCTGTTGAATGCCTCGTTTCATGCAATCGTACGTGAGTTCGACGAGTCTTTTTGCGCGAATTGAAGGTTCGCCAACAAAAAACATCTTGCTGGTATCACCGTGATAACCATTTTTTATAACCGTAACATCGATATTGATAATATCGCCGTTTTTTAGTTTTTTATCACTCGGGATACCATGACACACAACATGATTGACCGAGGTGCATATCGATTTGGGGAAACCACGATAATTGAGTGGCGCTGGAATGGCTTGTTGTTGATTGACAATAAAGTCGTGGCATATCTGATCAAGCTCGGCGGTGGTGATACCGCTTTTTACCTTGCTGCCGATCATCTCCAGTACCTCAGCCGCAAGCCGCCCTGCTACACGCATTTTTTCAATTTCATCAACCGTTTTAATAGTCGCAGTCATAATTAAGTATTTATTTATTCAGGTTCAGGTAATTGTTGTTACATAGGTTCTATGCTATAAAGCGTCCGCGATTTTAGCAAATACAATCAAATTCACCGTCACACGCATGCTGCAACTATATATAGGGTGTCTGCCAGGGATATATTCTGCCAGATTGGTATATGGGGAATGCGGAGGCTTAACCCTAAACAGGAGAATTTAACATGTCTAACGTCACCATGCGTCAAATGCTGGAGGCTGGTGTCCATTTTGGACATCAAACGCGATACTGGAATCCCGGTATGGCACCTTATTTATTTGGTCAGCGCAATAAAATCCATATCATTAATCTGGAAATGACTCTCCCACTATATGAAGAAGCCATCAATTATGCCAGTAAATTGACTTCTAAAAAGGGCACAATCTTATTTGTCGGCACCAAGCGTGCAGCGCAATCTGTTGTGGCAGAGCAGGCACAGCGTTGCGGTATGCCGTATGTCAATCGCCGTTGGCTAGGTGGTTTATTGACCAATTTCAAGACAGTACGTGGATCGATTAATCGGTTGCAGGAGATTGAGGCTATGCAAGCGGGTGGCCTTGCCAAAATCAACAAAAAAGAACAGCTTATGCTAGCGCGTGAGCTGAGCAAGCTAGAAGCCAATTTAGCGGGTATTAAAGATATGAAACGTATCCCTGATGCCTTATTTATTATTGATGTGGGCTATGAAAATATCGCCGTTAGTGAGGCTGTAAAATTGGGCATTCCGGTGATTGGTGTTGTCGATAGCAATAATAGCCTTAAAGGGATTGATTATGTTATCCCTGGCAATGATGATGCCATTCGATCAATTTCGCTTTATGTGCGGGGCATAGCAGATGCCGTACTTGATAGTCGCCAGTCAGTCGCACATTTGGGAGATGCTGAAAATAGCGATGAGTTAATAGAAATTGATGATTCTGGTGCTCCTGTAGAAGTCAGCGAAACAGACAGTCCCAAGCCTAAAATCGTCAAAAAGAAAACAGTCCGAAAAAAGATAATCAAGCAAACCAACAGCGAAAACGTGCCTACTAAAGCAACAAAAAGCGTTGATTCAAAAGAACCTGAGACGGTCAAGAAAAAGGTCGCCAAGAAGGTCGCCAAAAAAGTCGCTAGGAAAAAGATAGTGCGGAAAACCACAAAGAAAGCAAAAAAAGTGAGTAAAAAAACTGCCGCAAAGACAGATAAGGTAGATAAGACAGACAATAAAGATTCAAAAAAAGTTGAGGAATAGCGAATGCAAATAACGGCCGCGTTAGTTAAAGAACTCCGCGAACGCACTGGTGCGGGGATGATGGATTGTAAGAAAGCGTTGCAAGGGGCGGCGGGTGATATTGAAGCCGCTATTGAAGCAATGCGTAAATCGGGTGCCGCAAATGCTGCGAGAAAAGCAGATCGCATTGCCGCTGAAGGGATTATTGCCATCAATCAAACCGGTAACAATGCCATTATTTTGGAAATTAACTGCGAAACTGATTTTGCCGCAAAAGATGAACACTTCCTTAAATTTGCAGATCTCGTTATTGATACTATCGCGGCTAAAGAGCCAGATACAACAGATGCATTGATGGCACTCAGTATCGGGGATCAGACTATGGAAGAAGTAAATCAGCAACTAATAGCCAAGGTAGGTGAAAAAATAACGATTAGACGTTTTGAAAAACGTACGACTGAAGGCTGTCTCGGCAGTTATTTGCATGGTAATCGTATCGGCGTGGTTGTTGAACTTGAAGGGGGCGATGCCGTGTTGGCGAAGGATTTGGCGATGCATATTGCAGCTAGCAGGCCTATTTGCATCAGTGAAGAACAGGTCAAACAGGATATTCTTGATAAAGAAAGAGAAATTTTTTCTGCGCAAGCCGCCGACAGCGGCAAACCTGCCGAGATTATTGAAAAAATGGTGGCGGGCAGGATGAAGAAATTCCTCAAAGAAAATACCTTGCTCGGTCAGCCCTTTGTCAAGGATCCAGATCAAAATATAGAACAGCTACTTAAGGCGGCCAAGGCATCAGTTTTATCGTTTACACGATTTGAAGTGGGCGAAGGGATTGCAAAGAAAAGCGATAATTTCGCCGCAGAGGTCATGTCTCAGGCAAAGGGAGTTTGAAGAGATGATAACGCCGTCCAAGCCACTAAAGTATCGACGGGTGTTATTAAAACTCAGCGGTGAGGCGTTGATGGGCAATGAGGCCTATGGTATTGACCCGGAAGTCATTGGACGTCTCGCCCATGAGATTGCTGATATATCCAGGCAAGGTGTCGAGATAGCGATTGTGGTTGGTGGTGGCAATATCTTTCGTGGTACTGGCTTGGCCGCCGCCGGCATTGACCGCGTAACGGCTGATCACATGGGTATGTTGGCGACGATCATGAACTCGCTCGCTATACAAGATGCGCTCGAAAGCGTCCAATTGCATGCAAGAGTCATGTCCGCGCTAAAAATTAATCAAGCGTGTGAAGATTATATCCGTCGGCGTGCCGTACGCCATCTTGAAAAGGGACGTATCGCCATTCTTGCCGCAGGTACGGGTAATCCATTTTTTACAACCGATTCTGCTGCAAGTTTACGCGCAATAGAGATTGGCGCTGAGCTATTGATAAAAGCCACTAAAGTAGATGGCGTGTATACTTCTGATCCTGTCAAAAACAAGAATGCCGTGCGTTACGAATCATTAAATTATGACGAAGTGATTGAACGGAAAATCAGCGTCATGGATACAACAGCAGTCGTACTTTGTCGGGATAACCAGATGCCGTTGCGAGTATTGGATATGACAAAACCAGGTGCGTTATTAAATGCCGTCAGAGGCGAAGATGAGGGTACTTTGGTGAGTAATGCCTAGTACCGGGAGCGAATGATGCTGGAAGATGTTATCAGTGATGCAAAGAAGCGGATGTCAAAGTCTATCGAACTACTAAAAGCGGAGATGCTCAAGATCAGAACGGGTCGTGCGCACCCAAGCCTTTTAGAGCAGGTAAAAGTTAAATGCTACGGTAGCGATATGCCACTCAACCAGGTTGCGAACATCAATGTAGTCGATGCTAGGACGTTGGGTGTAAATGCCTATGAAAAATCCAGTATTCCTGATATTGAAAAGGCTATCATGAATGCCAACCTTGGTTTGAATCCAGTGACTGCCGGAGAAGTAATACGCGTACCATTGCCGCCTTTAACAGAAGAAAGACGTAAAAATTTAATCAAGGTTATTCGCGATAAAGCGGAGCAGGCGCGTGTTGCTATTAGAAATATAAGACGTGATGCAAAGTCATCTTGCAAGGAATTGGTAAAAGAAAAGTTGATAACAGAAGATGATGAGCGGAAAGCAGAAGCGCAGATCCAAAAAATCACAGATGAATATATCGGGTTGATTGGTAAGCATCTGGAACAGAAAGAAGCGGCAATGCTTGAAATCTAGCCTGTTTATTTAATAGCGATGTTGCTGTTTTACCTGCCGTCTATTACACCTGTGAAAACATGACACATTAAGTCCAATGAATGTTGCCTCAACAATCACCGTGCCAAATCATATTGCGATAATCATGGATGGCAATGGCAGATGGGCAGAGGGAAAAGGCCTGCCGCGTGTTGCTGGACATCGTGCTGGTGTGAAAACACTTAGAAAATTGGTTGAACATTCGGTCAAGCTGAAATTGAATGCGATAACGGCCTATGCCTTTAGTCGTGAAAATTGGCAACGTCCCGACACAGAAATCAAGCTATTGATGGACCTCTTTATCTCGGCATTACGATCGGAAGTAGAGGATTTGCATAGTAATAATGTCAAGTTACAGTTTATTGGTGACCGTTCCGCATTCAGTAGTAAATTACAACATTCGATTAGTCAATCTGAAAAATTAACAATCACTAATTCCGGTTTGCGTTTGAATATTGCTGCAAACTATAGTGGTCGTTGGGATATTATCTCGGCCTTGCAATCGGTCGCTAGAGACATTGAATTGGATAAAATGACGGCCGCAGATATTAATGAAACGCTTTTTTGTGATCGATTATCGTTGGCAGGTCTTATAGACCCGGACCTCTTCATCCGCACGGGTGGGGAACAGCGCATTAGTAACTATCTTTTGTGGCAAACAGCCTACACGGAACTCTATTTTACAGAAACCTTATGGCCCGACTTTGATGCAGAACAATTTGATCTTGCCATTAAGTGGTACTCAAAAAGACAAAGACGATTTGGCAAGACACCTGAACAAATTGAGCAAACGCTAAAATCATAGATGCACATGCTTGGCAAAAGAATACTTACAGCGGCACTATTGATACCACTTGTCAGTGCTGGCATATTTTTATTCAATGCTACGTGGTGCGCTTTATTGTTTGCCGTGTTTGCTGGTGTCGGTGCTTGGGAGTGGGCCCGGCTTTGCAAATTGAATACGGCATATCAATATTTCTATGCCGTTGTGATGGTGTTGATATTAGGTAGTTTGTTCTGGCTCAATAACAGGGATTTATATAACTGGATTATCCTTTCCAGCCTATTTTTTTGGTTGGGTATGATTTTTTTGCTTGTGCTTTATCAAAAACAGCACAATTTTTTGCCACAATCACCATCGTTGTTGTTGGCCATTGGACTGATGTTGCTCATCCCGCTATGGACAAGTTTAACGGTCTTGAAATCGTATACTGGTAATGGTGCGGTATTAATGATGTTTCTCATGCTACTTGTATGGGGTGCAGATACAGCCGCTTATTTCGCTGGTAAAAAATGGGGTAAACGGCGGCTTGCAAGTCGCATTAGTCCAGGCAAAACATGGATCGGAAGTATCGCGGGGGTTATGGTGGGCGTTGTTTTTACATGCGCTTATGTTATCGTTTCAAGCATGACATTAGCACATGGATTGGTATTGATTGGTCTCGCAATTGTGACAGTCTTCATTTCCATCATTGGCGACTTAATGGAAAGCATGGTGAAACGTGAAGCAGATATTAAAGACAGTGGATCAATCTTGCCAGGACATGGCGGTGTAATGGATAGGATAGACGGTTTAACCGCAGCAGGACCTGTATATGTGTTTGGTATTCTCCATGCAGGGATAGTCGTATGAAGGAAATCACTGTACTCGGATCAACGGGTAGTATCGGCATCAACACGCTTAACGTTATTGAACAGCATCCAGATAAATACAAAGTTAAAGCATTAACAGCCAATACAAATGTTGATGTGTTGCTGGAACAAAGTATTAAACATAAGCCTGAATTTGTTGTCATGGTTGATGAGAATGCAGCACTGCAACTGGAAAAAAAATTAAAAAATAATGCCCCCGATGTAAACGTAATCAGTGGTGCAGAAAGTCTCGTAAAAGTCGTAACGCATGATGATGTTGACTATGTTATGGCTGCTATTATTGGCGCGGCGGGGCTGTTACCAACCTTGGCTGCCGCCAAGTCGGGGAAACGTGTGTTATTAGCCAATAAGGAAGCACTCGTTATGTCAGGTAAATTGTTTATGGATACCGTCCGTGAAAATGCGGCTGAGTTATTACCCGTTGATAGTGAACACAATGCCATATTCCAATGCTTGCCGGCTGATTTTAATAGAGACATGGATAATGCCGGTGTCAAAAAGATATTGTTGACAGCCTCAGGCGGGCCTTTCCGTACTACGCCATTAGCACAGCTAGCCGCCATGACACCCGATCAGGCCTGTGCACATCCGAATTGGACTATGGGCAGAAAAATTTCAGTTGATTCAGCAACAATGATGAATAAGGGGCTGGAGATCATAGAAGCATGTTGGTTGTTCCATACCATACCTGAATTTATTCAGGTTGTTATCCACCCACAAAGCGTCATTCATTCTTTAGTTGAATATACTGATGGCTCGGTATTGGCACAGTTAGGTAATCCAGATATGCGTACACCGATAGCCTATGCGCTAGCATGGCCCGACAGGATTGATGCGGGTGTTGCACGCCTTGATTTATTTGATATCGCGCAGCTTGATTTTATAAAACCAGATGCACAGCGCTTTCCCTGCCTAAGACTGGCGCGGGAAGCGATGCAACACGGCGGCACAAGTAGCGCAACGCTTAATGCTGCAAATGAAGTTGCCGTCAATGAATTTCTGCATAAACGCATACGGTTTACTGATATTCCGCGTGTTATTGAAACAGTATTGGAAAAAGCACTACATGACGAGGCCACGTCACTTGCAGTTATCCTCAACGCTGATAGGGAAGCAAGAGAGCTTGCAAGAGCAACAATTATCGATTTGGCTGCATGATGGATGTTCTGCAATCAATATTCGCTTTTATTATCACGCTAGGTGTATTGATTACCTTTCATGAGTTTGGTCATTATTGGGTAGCAAGGCGTTGTGATGTAAAGATTTTACGATTTTCAATCGGCTTTGGCCGTGCGCTATATACAAAACATTTTGGCCGGGATAATACGGCGTTTGTCATTGCTGCATTACCACTTGGCGGCTATGTGAAAATGCTGGATGACAGGGAAGGCGATGTCAAGGCAGAGGATTTGCCACGGTCATTTAATTTCAAACCGCTATGGCAACGAGTCGCCATTGTTTTAGCAGGCCCTGCATTTAATTTTATCTTTGCGGTATTTGCTTACTGGATAATATTTGTTGTCGGCATCAGCGGCTTAAAGCCCATCATAGGTGAAGTTGAACCATCATCTATTAGTGCCAATGCCGGTTTGCAATTTGGACAAGAGATATTATCTATCAACGACACCCCTGCCCGTACCTGGTCAACGGTTATCGACATGTTGATAAAGCATGTTGTTAATCGCGAGATTATCAACCTAACGGTAATGAACAGTGATGGTTCAAAACAGACCATAACGATTGATTTATCTAAAATTTCAATCGATGCAATGGCTGAAGGTAAGTTGCTGAAGGCACTGGGTTTAAGTGTTTTTGAATTAAAAGTGCCCGCAGTTGTAGGGGAAATTCTAGCGGGCGGCGTAGCTGCAAAAAGTGGTTTGTTGCCACATGATGAAATAATCAGCGTGAATGGCGTGGCTATTGATTCATGGGGACAATGGGTTGACATTATCCGCAATAGCCCCGGCCAAGGCCTGAACGTTATTGTGTCTAGAGGTGTTGCCGAATTTAATGTGTCTGTAACCCCTGATAGCGTCGAGTCTGAAGGCTCGACCATCGGTCGTATCGGGGTTGTAGCATCTATTCCAGAGGGTTTATTTGATGCGTATTTTGTGCGCGAGTCTCATTCATTGCCGAGTGCGTTTGCAAGTGCGATACAAAAGACCTGGGATATGTCAGTGCTAACGCTACGTGTACTTGGTAGAATGCTCATCGGCGAGGCATCAGTTAAAAACCTGAGTGGCCCGATCAGTATTGCAAAATACGCTGGCCAATCGGCCGGAATAGGAGCACTTGCTTTTTTGAGTTTTATGGCCATAGTGAGCGTGAGTCTGGGCGTGTTTAATTTGTTGCCAGTGCCATTACTAGATGGTGGACACTTGCTGTATTATTTTATAGAGATTGTGATAGGAAGACCCGTCTCTGAGAATATGCAATTAATTGGACAGCAGGCAGGGATAGTTTTGTTATGGGTGCTAATGAGTATTGTTTTTTATAACGATATCGTCCGTTTGTTGGGGTAGAAACTACAAAGATAGCAGTAAGGATAAGATGCGATTTAAAATTAATAATCTGCTTTACATTTTAGCATTGCTGTTGTTGCCGTTTATGCAACTACAAGCAGCGGAAGAATTCATAATTCAAGATATTCGTGTTGAAGGGTTGGAGCGAATTACCCCTGGCACGGTCTTTAATTACCTGCCGATGAAGGTGGGCGACACATTTGACGACTCTCGTTCTGCAGAAGCGATCAGGGCCTTGTTCAAAACTGGGTTTTTTGATGATATTAGACTTGAGCGAGATGGAAATAACCTGATTTTCATCTTTAAAGAGCGTCCTGCAATAGGTTCAATAAGCATGTCTGGTAATAAAGCCATAGAAACCGATAAACTGTTGGAGAATCTTAAGCAGTTCGGGTTTGCAGAAGGGCGCGTCTTTGTTCAGTCTACGTTAGACCAAGTTGAGCTTGAATTACAGCGACAATATTATGCTAATGGTAAATATGGCGTTAAAATCAATTCTACCGTAACAAAACTCGACAACAACCGTGTTGGGATTTCAATTGATGTTTCTGAAGGGCGTGCTGCCAGGATTAAGAGCATCAATATTGTTGGGAACAATATTTATTCTGAAAAGGAATTGCTGAAAAAATTTAAATCAAGCATGCCGACCTTGTCATCGTTTTATAGTAAAAATGATCAATATTCAAAACAAAAATTATCTGGTGATCTTGAGGCCTTACGTTCATTTTATCTTGATCGTGGGTATCTGAATTTTAACATTGAGTCTACTCAAGTCTCGATCACGCCTGATAAAAAAGATATTTATATCACAATTAATATTACAGAAGGACAACAATATAAAGTCTCTGAAGTAAAACTTGCCGGTGATTATAGACTTCCAAAAGAAAGTTTGTTTGAGTTAATATCCATAAAATCTGGCGATCTTTTTTCACGCAAGGAAATTTCAAATAGTAGTAAAACCTTAACTGAGCGTTTGGGTCAGGAGGGCTATTCCTTTGCTAATGTTAACGCAATTCCAGATATAAATAGAGTAGAAAAAACGGTATCAATATCGTTTTTTGTTGATCCAGGCAAGCGTGTTTATGTCAGGCGTATTAATTTTGCAGGGAATTCAAAAACGAAAGATGTTGTACTTAGACGAGAGATGCGACAACAAGAAGGCGCTTGGATCTCTACTACCCAGGTTGAACGCGGAAAACAACGGTTAAATAGAACTGGATATTTTGAAGAAGTGAACGTTGAAACGCCAGCGGTCGCGGGAGTCACTGATCAGGTTGATGTGAATTATTCAGTTGAGGAACGTGCGGGCGGGCAATTAAGCGCGGGACTCGGTTATTCACAGACGCAGGGACTTATATTCAGCACCAGTGTCTCACAAAATAATATTTTTGGCAGTGGGAATCGGCTTAGTTTTCAGTTTAACAATAGTAATGTTAATACACGTTATGGTTTGGGTTTTTCAAACCCATACTTTACAGATGATGGTATAGGCAGTGCGTACGATTTCTTTTACCGCGAGACAAATGCCGAAGATGCAAACTTATCTATTTTTGAAACCAAGGAGTATGGCACAACATTTGCGCTTTCTCTTCCGGTTACTGAGTACAATACAATAGGAACATCGCTTAGCTATACAAATACTGCAATCACGACTACCACAGCATCGTCAACTCAAATCACAAATTTCATAAGGAATAATGACAGTCAATATGATCTTTTGAAATTTTCAGCGAATTTTCAATACGACACGAGAAATAAAGCTATATTGCCAGATAAAGGGGCATTGCAACGTATAGCGGCATCGATTTCTTTGCCAAGTTTTGGTAACTCACTTGAATACTATAAAATCAATTATGAGGCCACATGGTTCAAGGACTTATTTAAGGAAGCTTTTGTCTTGGTTCTCAGTGGCAAAATTGGCTACGGTGACAGTTACGGCGATACATCAGATTTGCCATTTTTTGAACATTATTATGCAGGTGGTCCGCGTTCACTCAGAGGTTATAAAGAAAATACAATAGGGCCTAAAGATAGGTCAAATAGAGCACTAGGCGGAACTGCCCGAATCCTTGCTAATGCCGAGATAATATTGCCTGTGCCATTCTTGGAGGAATACAAAAACTCTGTCAGGCTTACAGCTTTTGTAGATGCGGGTAATGTATTTGGTGCCGACGAAGATATATCCTTGGGCGACATGCGTTATTCTACTGGTCTCAGCGCAATATGGATTTCTCCTTTTGGTGCTATCAGTGTTAGCATTGCAGCACCTTTCGGCGATGAAAGTACAGATGAAATACAAAACTTTCAATTTACATTTGGAACATCATTTTAGTTATTTGGAGAATTACAGTTAATGAATACCTTGTATAAATCTATTATTCCAGTCATCGCTATGTTGGCATTTTCACCACTGTCTTATGCAGAAGAATCGTATAAGATTGGCGCAGTTAATGCGACCAGAATACTGCAGGAATCACCGCAGGCTGAGGTTGCAATCAAAATGCTTGAAAAAGAGTTTTCACCTCGTGACAAAGCAATGGTAGCCGCCGCAAAGAAAATCAAGGCACTTGAAGATAAATTTAATAAAGACAGAGCCATCATGAGTGAACAAGAGCGAGCAAAACTTGAAAGAGAAATTATAGCAATGCAACGCAACCATAAACGAAACCAGGATGAGTTCAGAGAAGATTTAAATTTTCGGCGTAATGAAGAATTTGCGAAGATCCAGAAACAGGTTGTATTAGCAATACAAAAAATCGCAAAAGATAATAATTATGATGTCATATTAGGCGAGGGTGTCATCTTTGCGAGTTCAAAAGTCGATATCAGCGGTTTAGTAATTGATTATCTCAAGAAGGAAGTAGGCACGACTACTGAATAAACCGATAACGAACGAGTAACGCTATGCCATCCACACTTGGAGAACTGTCACAAGTAAGCGTAGCGGACCTAGTTGGAGATGCGGATTGTAGAATCAATGCTGTCAACACCTTAAGTTTGGCAAAAAAAGGCGAGATAAGTTTTTTATCAAACCGGCATTACGCACATTTACTACCACACACAAATGCTTCTGCCGTCATCTTGTCGGAAGAAGATGTAGAAAATTGTCCTACGAATGCGCTCGTTAGTAAAGATCCTTATCTAGCCTACGCCAGAATTGCAAACTATCTTTACCCGGCTAAGCAAAGATATGGATATCTTGATAAAAGGGCTGTTATTGGCAATAAATGTAATATTAATCCGATATCTTATATATCCGCTAATGTTGTGATTGGCAATAATGTCGATATTGCTGCCAGGACATATATTGGCCCAGGCTGTGTCATTAAAGATAACGTGCGTATAGGTGAGTGCACGTCATTGTCTGCAAATGTAACCTTATGTACAGGCGTGGTTATTGGCAACAATGTTATTCTTCATCCAGGTGTTGTTATTGGAGCTGATGGATTTGGTCTGGCACAAGAAAATGAAAGATGGATTAAGATCCCCCAGTTAGGCTCTGTAAAAATAGGAGATTATGTTGAGGTTGGCGCAAATTCCACCATTGACAGGGGCGCGATAGAAGACACAATCATTTGTGCTGGTGTCAAGATAGATAATCAGGTGCAAATCGGTCACAACGCTGTTATAGGTGAAAATACGGCAATTGCCGGATGTGCAGGAATAGCAGGCAGTGCTACTATTGGCAAAAGATGTCAAATTGGCGGGGGTAGTAACATTAATGGACATATCCACATAGCAGATGATGTTATCATTACCGGCATGTCGGGTGTTGCAAATTCAATTAAATCACCAGGCGTTTATTCTTCAGGGATACCTGTTGTAGAAAATAAAATCTGGAGAAAAAATATTATACGTTTCAAAAATTTGGATAAGCTGATAAATAAAATAATGATTAAGTTGGGATAGATTGGAAGAGTATTTATGCAAGATGCTACAACGATAATTGATATTGAACAGATAAAAATGCTGTTACCGCATCGCTATCCATTTTTATTAATCGACCGCGTACTTTCTGTAGAAAAAAATCGCTCTATAAAGGCGTATAAAAACATAACAGCAAATGAGACATTTTTTCAGGGACATTTCCCTGGTAAATCAGTAATGCCAGGCGTTTTGATAATAGAAGCATTGGCTCAAGCCGCTGGTTTACTAGGCGCATTGGGTTTTGATAAAGGTGATCTATCTGAAGATAGTTTATTTTATTTAGTGGGTGTCGATAAAGTGCGTTTCAGAAAGCCGACAGGGCCTGGCGATCAGTTAATATTGGATGTCGAATTTATGGCACTGAAAAGAAATATATGGAAATTTCATGCGTCTGCCCATGTCGATGAACATTTAATAACCTCAGCAGAGCTTTTAACCACAGTCATGGAATAAATCCATGATTGATGCCACAGCCATTATTCACCCCGATGCTGTTTTAGAGACAGATGTGAGTGTTGGCGCATATTCAATAATCGGTGCGGAAGTATCTATCGGTTCTGGCACGACTATTGGGTCGCATGTTGTTATAAATGGACCGGCGACAATAGGCGCAAACAATAAGATATTTCATTTTTGTTCGATTGGCGAAGACCCGCAGGATAAAAAATACCTAAATGATAAAAACTCTACCCTGGAAATAGGCTCAGGAAATACTATTCGTGAATATGTCTCAATACATCGAGGTACTAATGATGGCGGTGGTAAGACAATCGTAGGTGATGAAAACTGGATAATGGCTTATGTTCACATTGCCCATGATTGTGTTGTGGGTAATAACACAGTGTTTGCTAATAATGCGACCTTGGCGGGTCATGTCATTATTGATGATTGTGCTATTCTTGGCGGCTTTACGGGCGTGCATCAATTTTGTCGTGTCGGTTGTTATAGCTTTTCTGCCATATCGTCTGTCATTGTTAAAGACGTTCCGCCCTACGTCCTGGTGTCAGGAAATGTAGCAAAGCCATCGGGTCTTAATCGGGAAGGTTTAAAGCGGCATGGATTTGATACCGCCACAATTAATATTTTGCGCAAGGCGTATAAAGCCGTTTACCGAGATGGTTTGAGCTTGAAAGATTCACTTAATACTTTATCAGAATTAGCAGCAAAATCTGACAAGGTGGCAATCATGCATGCATTTATTGCCGCTTCTGAACGTGGGATAGTTAGATAATGCCAGCTTTTTTGATTATTCAATAAAAGACAGTCTATGGTTCGGATAGGACTGGTCGCGGGCGAAGCATCAGGCGACATACTCGGCGCGGGCTTGGTTAACGAATTAGGTAAAAAGATACGCGCATTATCAATTGAAGGCATTGGCGGAGAAAACTTAGCAAACGCTGGCATGACTATATTATTTCCCATGGAACGACTTTCCGTAATGGGATTTACTGAAGTGCTAGGACGCTATTTTGAATTAAAAAGGATTCAAAATAATCTTTCAGCGCATTTTATCGAAAACCCACCTGATCTTTTCATCGGCATTGATGCGCCAGATTTCAATCTCCCGCTGGCAAATAAATTACATAAAGCTGGCATAAAAACAATCCATTATGTCAGTCCTTCTGTCTGGGCCTGGCGTGAATATCGGGTAAATAAAATTAGTCGCGCTGTGGATTTAATATTAAATCTATTTCCGTTTGAAACGGCTATTTATAATAAATACGGCGTACCCAATCGATATATTGGACACCCTCTGGCAGATAAAATACCACTCGAATCCAACCTTCAGGCAGCAAGAGTTGAATTAAATATACCGCAAGACAAGATTGTGGTTGCGCTCTTGCCGGGCAGTCGTTTGATGGAGATAAAAAGGATTGCCGGCCCACTATTGCAAGCGGCTGAGTTGTCGAAAAAAACCAACCCTGGCCTTTATTTTATCAGTGGTTTGGCGGACGAAAAATCGTTGGATACCTTTGCAGAAATAAAAAACAGGATAGTGCCAGACCTGGATGTAAAAATAAATATTGGTAATACACACAGAATAATGGAAGCGGCAGATTTCATTATGCTTGCGTCTGGAACAGCTACTCTGGAAGCCATGTTGTATAAAAAACCCATGATTGTTGCTTATCGACTTTCTTTTTTGACGTATCTAATCGTTAAGCTGTTAGCAAAAATACCCTATGCCGCGTTACCAAATATTCTGGCAGGTAAAATGTTGGTGCCAGAATGTTTGCAAGCAAGATGCACTGCAGAAATATTAGCATCAGAGCTAAACAAGCTGTTGCATTCCAAGACCCAAGTGCAACAGATGAAGATGGTATTTGCAGATTTGTCAAGCCACTTGAGAAAGCATGCTGATCTACAAGCGGCCAATGCCGTACTTGAATTACTAGGCAGTGATAAAGTTGATTGATTATTCTTTAATCAATAATCTTGCGTTACTGGCCGGGGTTGATGAGGTAGGAAGAGGGCCGCTGGCAGGACCTGTTGTTGCAGCGGCAGTAATATTAGATCCACATAAATCAATTGTTGGTTTGAATGATTCAAAAAAATTGAGTGCAAAAAAACGGCAATCACTCGCAGGTGAAATAAAGTCTAAAGCCCTTACTTGGTCATTAGGGCGAGCGGAAGTTGAAGAAATAGATGCAATCAATGTACAAAATGCCAGTCTATTGGCCATGAAGCGTGCGGTAGAAACCATGGCAATAAAACCAGCAATGGTCGCAGTCGATGGGCTATACACGCCCGCCGTCAATTATAAAAAAATCGCGATTATAAAAGGCGATAAGCATATTTTGGCAATTAGCGCCGCCTCAATTATCGCCAAAGTAGCACGTGATAATGAGATGATGATGTTTGATGATGTCTATCCAGAGTATGGTTTTTCATCACACAAAGGCTATCCAACTAAACAACATATTGCTGCACTAAAAAGATTAGGCATCACAAATATACATCGCCGCAGTTTTGCCCCTGTGGCTAAATATATCGTGTAGTAAATTTTTATATGCGCTTTGTCCATCTGCATCTCCATACTGAATATTCATTAATCGATGGCTTGATCGATATTGATGCATTAGCGGCCAAGGTTGCTGATATGGGGATGCCGGCAATTGCTGTTACAGAAAAAGGACAAGCATTTTCTGCATTAAAATTTTATCGTGCAATGCGGGAGAAAGGTGTTAAACCACTGATTGGTGCCGAGTTAAATATTATTCGTGAAAATAAAGATAAGCCTTTCAATATCATTGTACTTTGCCAACATATAGCAGGGTTTCAAAATTTATCCAAGTTAATAACGCGGAGCTACCTTGAAGGGCAATATCGAGGAAATCCGCTCATTCAGTTTGAGTGGTTTAAAAAAAATAATGATGGACTTATTGTCATTGACTGTGCAGAGACGGGCGACTTTGCAAATACCCTTTTATTTCAAGATAAAGCAAAGACTGAAGCCAATATTGAAAAATGGCTTTCTGTATTTCCAGATAGATTTTATTTTGAGTTACAAAGAATAGGTAAAAAGGAAGAGGATATATATATCAATCAAGCTGTTGAAACTGCTGAAATATATAATATTCCTGTTGTAGCAACAAATAATATTCGATTTATTGGGGAAGCTGATTTTGAGGCGCATGAAGCACGTGTTTGTATTCAGAAAGGTTATACATTAAACGATCCGAGGCGGCTAAGGCAATACACAACGCAGCAGTACGTTCGGACCGCTGAAGAGATGCAGGCACTTTTTTCAGACATACCAGAGGCACTTGAAAACACCATAAAAATAGCACAACGCTGCAATATTGAGTTTACCTTGGGAGAACATTTCCTCCCACATTTTCCTGTGGCGATGACGGAGACTCAGGATCAATGCCTGGCCACCAATGCAAAAATTGGCTTACAAAAAATATTCAGTGACAATGATATTTCTGAAGATAGTCATGCAGACTATTATGCAAGGTTGCAACACGAACTTGATGTCATCACCAGCATGGGGTTTTCTGGTTATTTTCTTATCGTTGCTGATTTCATTCATTGGGCTAAAGATAATGGCATTCCTGTTGGACCAGGCCGCGGATCGGGTGCTGGTTCATTAGTTGCGTATGCGTTGGACATCACTGAATTAGACCCACTGGCATTTGATTTGCTCTTTGAACGTTTTTTGAATCCAGAGCGTGTTTCTTTGCCTGATTTCGATATTGACTTTTGTATGGAACGTCGTGATGAAGTTATAGATTACGTCGCTGAAAAATATGGGCGCGATCATGTCTCACAAATAATCACCTATGGCACCATGGCGGCAAAAGCTGTGGTCAGGGATGTAGGCAGAGTGCTTGGTTTTCCATACGGATTTGTTGATCAGATCGCAAAACTTATCCCGTTTGATTTGAAAATGACGCTTGAACGCGCTTTAGCCGAAGAAAAAATATTAAGACAACGGTATAACACTGAAGATGATGTGCGGTCGTTGTTGGATTTAGCGCAAAAACTTGAAGGCCTGTCCAGAAATGCGGGTCGCCATGCGGGCGGCCTTGTGATTGCACCTAAACCATTATATGAATATATGCCGCTTTATTGTGAGCAAGGTTCACAGGCAAACGTCACCCAATTTGATATGACTGATGTCGAATCGATAGGTCTGGTTAAATTTGATTTTTTAGGTTTGAGAACGTTGACGATCATCGACTGGGCTTTGCGTGATGTTAATCATCTAAGAAAACAAGAAAAAAAAGAAATTATAGATATACGAAAAATACCACTTGATGATCCAAAGACCTATCAATTAATTCGGTGCATAAAGACGACAGCGGTGTTTCAGTTGGAATCCGAAGGAATGAAAAAACTAATTGATCGACTTAAACCAGATATTTTTGACGATTTAATAGCCCTGGTAGCGCTATTCAGACCAGGTCCATTGCAATCAGGGATGGTAGATGATTTTGTTGACAGGAAACGCGGTCAGGCATCAGTGCACTACCTGCACGACGATCTAGAACCAATACTGAAACCTACCTACGGTGTGATTTTATATCAAGAACAGGTTATGCAAATCGCGCAGGTATTGGCGGGTTTTACCTTGGGCGCGGCTGATTTATTACGCCGGGCAATGGGCAAGAAAAAGGCAGAGGAGATGGCAAAGCAAAGGGCGATATTTACTGCAGGCGCGGTCAATCGTGGCATTCAAAAAAGACAAGCAACAATAATATTCGATCTGATGGAAAAGTTTGCGGGCTATGGCTTTAACAAATCACATTCTGCCGCCTATGCGTTGGTAGCCTATCAAACAGCATGGTTAAAAGCACATCACCCGGCCGCATTTATGGCAGCAGTATTGTCATCTGATATGGATAATACAGATAAAGTAGTCATGTTGCGTGAGGAAGCACGCAGTATGGAATTAAAGATCATCCGACCTTCTGTTAATGCGAGTTTGTATAGTTTTAAGGTCATAAATAGCAAGACTATACAATACGGCCTCGGCGCTATAAAAGGGGTTGGCGCAAACGCAATTGACAACATCGTAAATGAGAGAGATAAAAATGGTCCGTATGAAAACCTTTTCGATCTATGCAAGCGGATTGATCTTAGAAAAGCAAATAAAAAAGCCCTGGATGCGCTGATAAAATCAGGTTCTATGGATGCACTTGGTGCCGGCAGGAGCACATTATTTGAAAACCTTGCAAGCGCAATATCTCTGGCAGAGCAATATAATCATAATCTCGATAGTGGCCAAAATGATATGTTTGGGCTTGCATCTCCCGATAGTTTAGATGATGAAGTTAATCAGCCCTATGCCTATGACGTTGTTAAAGACTGGGATGATAATCAGCGTCTCATGTACGAGAAAGAAGTACTGGGATTTTATTTGTCGGGACACCCGATAAATAGATATACACAAGAACTATCGAAAATAACGTATAAATTGTGCGACATAAAAACGGGCGAGGTACAAGTTGCAGGGTATATCATGAGTATACGTAAATCAGGTATTAGAGAAGAATACGATATTAAAATTGATGACAATACCGCGCACCGGGTTGTTGTAGTGAAAGCAGATATTTATGAAAAATATCGGCATTATTTAATTAAAGATCATTTGCTAATCGTTAAAGGCACGGCCAATGATGATGACTATTATGAGAGTGGCAAAAAAATAATTGCCAACAGTATATTTAATTTAGACGATTTACGAATGCCGGGTAACACATTAAACCTTTCCAGCACCCTTAAGTTGACTTTATATGAAGCACAAATGAATAACAGGATGATTAAGGATATTGGTAAAATATTATTAAAATATAAGCATGACGCATCTAATGTCATAGTCAACTATATAAAGCCAGATGTGAGGAGCCTAATCCGTTTTGGTAGGGCATGGAATATCAAGATTAGTGATGACTTGATAGATGAATTAATTAATGTGCTTGATATGAAACAAGTTGAAATTGAGTATAATCCCAGTGTTGAAAATAACGATTTGAATGGACGATGAATTTTTTAGATTTTGAACAACCTATTGCTGAACTTGAATCTAAAATAAAGGAGTTACGTCATGTTGGCAATGACAAGGAAATTAATATTAATAAAGAGATTTCCAGGCTCAAAAAACGCAGCGAAGAATTAACAAAATCCATTTTCTCTACTTTAACCCCTTGGCAAGTCTCTCAGGTTGCACGGCATCCGCAACGGCCTTATACGCAGGATTACATTGATCGTATTTTTACTGATTTTGAAGAATTGCATGGCGAACGATATTGCGCTGATGATCCAGCAATTATTGCTGGAATAGCGCGATTAGATAATAAATCAGTAGCGATTATTGGTCATCAAAAAGGGCGTGATACTAAAGACAGGATTATGCGAAATTATGGGATGCCAAAACCTGAAGGGTATCGCAAAGCATTACGAATCATGCAGATGGCAGAACGGTTTAGTTTACCGGTACTGACATTTATTGATACGCCAGGGGCTTACCCTGGCATCAATGCTGAGGAACGTGGTCAAAGTGAGGCCATTGCAAAAAACTTGATGGTCATGTCTGAATTAAAGACACCTGTTATCGCCTCTGTTATAGGTGAGGGTGGCTCTGGCGGCGCATTGGCAATTGGTGTATCAGACTATTTATTAATGTTGCAATACAGTACTTATTCTGTCATTTCCCCCGAGGGTTGTGCATCGATTCTTTGGAAAAGTGCTAACAAAGCAAAATCAGCAGCAGAAGCAATGGGTATGACTGCACAAAAATTACATGCGCTTAAACTGGTTGATCGCGTACTTGATGAGCCATTAGGGGGTGCGCATAGAGACTTCGATGATGTGGCAAATAGATTAAAGTCAGCATTGCTTGAAGAGATGGAAAAACTGTGTTCACTACCCATCGCAGAAGTCGTTACGCAAAGGCAAAATAAATTAAGAAATATTGGTGAATTTAAAGAAAAGTAGTTTTTATATGACTGTAATGTATGTTGTGGTTGCGCACGCAGGTATGACGATAAATCCGTCAGGTAGCTAATTCTGTGACGACAATGCCATTATCTCAATATAGTTTTACACCCATACTTGAAAATTTTCCGTTGGCAGAAAAAATCTGGATTGCCTGTAGTGGCGGGATGGATTCATGCGTACTACTACACCTTATAAACTCAAATAAAAATAAAATAAGAAACGCTATCGAAGCGGTTTATGTCAATCATGGGTTGCAAGAAAGTAGTGTTGAATGGGGCGATTTTTGTCGGCATCAATGCCTACAATATGCGATCCCATTTCAACAATTGGAAATTAATGAAACAGTCGCAAAAGGTTATAGTATCGAAGCCTGGGCAAGAGAAAAACGATATGCACGGATTGCACAAATCATGAAAAAAAATGATGTGTTATTCACCGCGCATCATCAAGACGATCAAATAGAAACATTCTTCCTGCAAGCCCTGCGCGGGTCGGGGCCACGTGGATTAGCAGCGATGCCCGTATACAAAGATTTTTTTAATGGTGTTCATGTTCGACCATTATTAGGTTTTAGTCGTAGTGAACTACTATCTTACGCAATGGATAATAATCTGTCTTGGCATGAAGATTGTAGTAATCTGAAGACAAGATTCGATAGAAATTATTTAAGGCATAAAATCCTGCCAGAGATTGGAAAAAAGTGGCCATCTTATCGCAAAACAATCAATCGTATGATCAATCATCAACAAGATTATAGGACATTGTTAAACGAAGTTGGACTTGAAGATATCGAAAAAACGCGCCATGAAAATACGCTGAATTTACGTCTGGATCGGATAAAAAATCTAAGTCTTGCAAGACAAAAAAACCTCCTTTTTACATGGTTGCAAGCACTGCAATTTGATTTACCTGGCGCAAGACAGATGACTCAAATAGTGTCAGATTTGATTCATGCAGAAAAGGGCAGTGTTCCTTGCGTAAACTGGAAAGGAGTTGAGGTTAGACGATATAGAAATATTTTGTACGCTGCAAAAAGTCTGGCCCGTCATCCTGGCAATACCGCGTATAAATGGGATCTTGCGGGGCCTTTTAATATTATGGGCGAGGAATTAACGGCAACATCAGACATTGGCGTAGGGCTGGCACAGAAAAAATTAAAAAATTCGAAGGTTGTTATCCGTTTCAGACAAGGTGGTGAAAAGATACAGCCTCGCAACACGCATACAAAAAAAGTGAAGAAAATATTTCAAGAGTATGGTGTTCTACCTTGGTTCAGGGACAGATTCCCACTCATCTATGTTAATGAATCATTGGCTGTTATCCCGGGATTATGTGTGGATAAGAAATATGCCGCTGAACATAATGAAAAATCCTGGCATATACAGTGGACTGGGTATAGCAAAGTCATTCAATATTAATTATACCCGCCCCATTTTTAGTCGCATTCAAAAGTAGAATCATGCGGCCATTTACGCCTATTCAAGTTTCATGGCGGGCGGTGGGCGGGGATTGTAGAATTACTGGGTTGCGGTATTACTGGATTGTTGGGCGTTGGCATTTGTTGTGCAATGTCTGTGTTTTTGCCAGAACTCTATTGATTTTTCATTGTGGCGGTTGGTTAATACGTTTGTCTAAATAGGTTTTGCAGTCACTACAATTACCCGCATCTTCATTATCTTTGCATTTCAATTTAGCATCTTTATCACCGTCGCATTGCAAACACGGCGGGGCATTTGTTGGGCAGTCTGGCTGTATGAGCTTGCTCTCCACGACTGAAAAGGCTGCCATTAGACTAACAGTATCCTTAACAGGTTCCTCTGCAGTAGCTTCTTGGCTGGCAGCAATAGCTTTTTGATTGGCAACAATATCAGCACCGTTTCCTACAGTACCGTTAATATTCATAATGCTCACCACAACAGAAAGTGAGGCAACCACAAGGCCCAGCATGATCGTATACCGCCCATACCGCCAACACTGCTTATATCGCCTGATCCACTCAAAATGACAGCTTATCTCTTTCCTTAAATACGTTTCCTTACACTCCCACTGCCTCGTTCTTAATCGTTGTCGCATTTGTTGCTTTAAGCTCGTTATAAAATTCTTCGACCTTTGCTGTAAGTGTGCTCTCAAGGGTCGTTACCTCGTCATCCAGATCGATAATAAACGCTGTTTTTTCCTTGTCAATTTCGTTGTTAATGCTGTTAATAGCCTCATCTGTCTTTTTTTTCATCTTGATCTAGTCA
Organism: uncultured Gammaproteobacteria bacterium; assembly: GCA_951812995.1. Classification (GTDB taxonomy): domain Bacteria; phylum Pseudomonadota; class Gammaproteobacteria; order Eutrophobiales; family Eutrophobiaceae; genus UBA7359. The sequence continues at coordinate 83,928 of CATOTD010000006.1, forward strand.
AACTGGAGACCTCGAACAACGCTGATTCTGGATGGATTTTGACGCGAGCACCAGTCGTTGTCACCCGCATAGTGGGTGTGAAGGTCAAGATCGGTGGTATTTGAGGCTGTGTTGCGCTGTTTGGGTCTGCCAGGGCGGGTATTTCCGGAATTTGGGCGGAGTCAGGCTGTGGCCTGTCGTCGCTCGTGGAAGATGAGACGGCGGAAGTTGTAGCTCAGGTTGGCCATGGTCATGCGGGCCTTCGCACGGGTTTGGCCGATTGAGCGGATGGTCAGAGCCATGGGCCCTTTCTCGTAGCCGAACACAGGCGCGGATGGCGGAGCGTGTCGCGTTGCCCTGGCGAATATGCCTGGCCATGGGTTTGCCGCGTGGCTTCTTGCGATGGATATGTGAGCGGTACCCTTGCGCCTTCAGCCAAGCCTCATTCCTGGCCGAGCGGTACCCGGTATCAGCCCAAACCGCCTTCGAGCTGTTTGTCTCGTCCAGAACCGAGGAGCGTTCATGCCCGTCGTAGCGAGCCGCATTCGTGCCAGTCTCACCCCGGATGAAGCGCCATTTGCGGTCAATGGACACGTGGTTCTTGTACCCAAAGTGCGGAACCGAAATATCGACAAGGCCAGTATCCTCCTCACCCTCCTTGGTCGTCTTGGCCTTTGAATACTTGACCGTCCAACGCGCATCGGTGTCTTTCTGCGCTGCCTTGGACAGATCATCGGGCCAGATGTCAGACGCGGCCTCACATGCCTTGGCGCGCGCTTTCTCTTCTTTCGTCATCCGCTGGCGCGGGGCAAAGACCAACGTGGCATCCACAATCTGACCGCCGGTGGGTTTGTATCCCCGCGCGCACAGCTGAGCTTCAAACGCGGCAAAAAGGCCCTTGAAGACACCCGCCTGGGTCAGCTTCTCTCTGAAAAGCCAGATCGTTTTCTGATCAGGTGTCGGCTCCCCGATTTGAAATCCCAGGAAACGCAACCAACTGAAACGGTCACGAATGAGAAACTCCATCCGCTCATCGCTCAGATTGTGCATCGAGGCTAACACCAGCACCTTGAACATCACAACTGGGTCATAAGGAGGGCGACCACCTTTGGGACGTTCCCCATAGCCAAGCGCTTCAACAAGAACTGGGCGAAACACTTCGAAATCAACGTGCCGCTCCAAAACCTCAAGCGGATCTCCCATCGCCGAAAGCCGCGCCAAATGATCCGTCAAATCAAACAATCCAGGTGCGTGCATAAACAAAATCCTCCCACATCAAGTGAATCAGATCGTACCACAAAATGCACGGTTTTTAGAGGCTTCCAACTTAACATTGACCTCCGCTTTTTGCAGGTCGGTCATATTGGTAATGAGTTCGCTATAAGCCTTTTTTATCTTCTTAAGCCGCCCATCTATGGCATTTTGCAGGTAACCGCCTAAAGACATATCTGTACTCATCTCTTATCTCCTCTAATTAAAGTTTGTAATAAAATTATCCATCGGTGCAATCGCGGTCGGTAATGTCGCAGTTATTACCGCCGCCACCGTCTGCCTTATTGCACTCATTAACAGCCCGTTGCTCGGCCTCGGCCAAAGTCGCGTGCCCCGCACCCCAGCCGCCGGCACCGCCGCTGGACTTGGCAAGGGCCACACAGCCTTGGCCGCGAAAGCGATGCACGACAGCGCAACCACCATTGTCATAGTCATATTGCTCGCATATCTCAATAGCCGCTTTATCGGCGGCGACCGCTGACGCATGACCGATGGCATACCCGATAGCCCAACCGCCACGGGTAGATTGGGCGATGGTATCGGCAACGGACGAATAAGAGGGACTGGTGCTTGCGCTATTATTAGTCCTATTAGTCTTGGAGCGTTGCGCACCCTCGCCGCAAGTGAAATTATAGGAAAACTCCGCCGTGCCCTCGCTTGGGCAGATGCCGCAACAGTCTTCGCAACCTTTATCGCCCTCGATGCCAACCCCCCAATGGCGGTTGCCATCGTTGGGTTTGGGGGTGCCGCCAAAACACCAGGATTTTACGATTTTGTTGGTTTGTTCTACCTTGCAATTGCGGGTTACGGTGGCGGTGCCGCCTTCGGGCAGGGTAAAGACCTTGTCACCAGAGGGCAAAATACCAATATATTGGCCTTGCGGCTGGGCGTTCGCATAGCCGAAGAGGCGATATTGTATCCCGCGACCTTCGGCGCAGGCATCGGTGATGGTCATTTCCATAATCCCTATCCCATCGCCGGTGTCTTGGCCAGTGTTTTGGCCCGTGTTTTGGGTTTGCGCGACTGTCTCGCCGCCGCCTTCGAGTTCGGTACGGATTTGCGCAATCTCGGCCAGGATGCGTTCTCTATCGGCGGCACTGATACCATTTCTCAACATCCGTATACTTTCTTCAGAGGCCGCCATATCAAAGGAACTCCCATCCGCCATTCGTTGCGCATAATCACGATTATACTCCGCCCGGTGCAAGGGAGTTCTTCCATGCTTATCTTGGATATTGACATCAGCACCGGCGGCAAGCAGTACCTTAATTGACTCAGGTTTAAAAAACCACCCGTCCGCCGCATAGTACAAGGGGGTCATACCGTCCTCATCTTGGATATTGACATCGGCACCGGCTGCAAGCAGTAGCTTAACGCCTTCAATATTAGAATCCGGCATATCACCCCATCCAAGAAAATTCGTATTCGCCATCCGGTGCAAGGGGGTGTTTATGTAGCGCTCATCCAAGACATTGACATCAGCACCCGCGACAATAAGTGCCTTAATCACGTCAGGATTAGTGTTACCCGCCGCCCGGTGCAAGGGGGTGTCGCCATTCTCATCGCGGGCCATGACATCGGCACCCGCGTCTACAAGTGCCGTAATCACCTCAGGATTAGTGTTATACCACGCCGCCCAGTGCAAGGGGGTGTACTGCCGCCCATCTCTTTCGGCATTATATTGAGCGACCGCATCGGCGAGTCTTTGCAACGTGGTCGGCGTGGTTTGTTTGGCAATCTCGGCTAATTCATCCCAGTCAACCGCCCATGCCGTAGGGGTGCCGAGGGCCAGCATAATGACCAGGGCCAGCGTGCGTAACAGCTTATGGATTGGCTTATGGATCAGGTTATGGAGATGGCCGTGGATTAGGTGTTGTGGCCGCTTCATCAGATGCGACCTCTGGGTGATTGATTTACAAGGCCGTGTGGAAACGGCTGTAGGTTTGTCTTTAGAACATCCCGTCGCGAGAGACGGGCTGAAAGCCTTACTGGGCGCGGCTTTCGGGGGGGGTGAAAAACATTGCAGGCACGCTTTTTAGTAGGCGTTCTGGCAAGCGCATCATGGATTTAACGTGATGATTTTGGTGTTGCTGACCTTGATGTTGTTTATTTTGCCATTGCTTGTTTTGATTTGTGCAACCTAAACCCATGTCGTGCTCCCCTTTGCTTATTGTTATTCTGGTTAATGTTTGTTGTTATTTTTAATACTTTTAAATAATAAACCACCGTATCAAAACAATGTCAAGTTTTTTATTCCATGTCAAAACCCCGCATCAAAACCCGCGTTAAACAATACCCAGCCTTGGGGTCAGACCCATGACTTGCGTGATTGTGATTGCCTGGATAGTTGTGTGGGTTATGGCCTGAGTGATGGCGTGAGTTGAGTCGGGCCGGACTTGGTCAACCTTAGCCGATCTGGATCAGGTGTGGCGCGGGTCAAGTCAAGTCGAGTCGGGTCGGGCGTGGGTAAGTATCACTGTAGTGCAAAGGCCTCAATGTGAAGGCCCCGCCTCTTGGCCCACGCCTTCATGGCCTTGCTGACATACGCCAGACTATTGTCTACCCGAATCACCCCAGCACCACTTAATAATCCGCTTCAGACTGCGCACAACCCGCCCGCTGGAAGACTAAAATCAAGCGTTATCCCTAAACATTGCGTTATTCATTGTATGCCTGGCTTTCTGGTTTTTTGCATAACGGTTGATTCTTCAAGTAGATAATCTGATGCAACTTTTGAAAAACGTAAAAATATATCACCAATTTCCACAAGGTCGCCTTCATGTAACGCTACTTTTTTAATTTTTTTGTCATTAACATAAATGCCATTCATGGAATTCATATCAATGATGCTAAAGCTACCGTCCGCATTTCTGTGAATTTCCGCATGGTATCTGGAAAGTGATGCGTCATTCAGGGTGAGCTCATTGCCACTACTACGGCCAATTCGCCAAATTGTGCGTGTGATTGGATAACGTGTTTCACTACCATCAGCGCTAATCAAATAAGCGTAAGGTTTATAACCGCTATCAGTATTTTTGCCCGATTCAGAATGCCGATTCCACAATAGAAATAGCGTAATCAATATGAATATTATAATGATAATAAATGCGGCAGGCAGACCATACCAAAGCCATAAATTAATGGGCAGGTCGTCATCTTGTTTTGTGATAATCTGGATTGGCGGATTATTATTTGCAGTGATTTGATCAGCAGGCTTCAATTCACCAATAATACGCTCGGGTTGGTGTTTTGCCGCCTTTATGCTAACGGGTACCTCGATATTTTGTGCATTGAAAACGAGCGTGATCCTATCAGGCACCTGACTACTTTTTGCTAGTGGTGTTAAATCTATGGAAAATGATCCACCATTATCCATAGTTGCAAGCAACGATTTTAACGCAGCGGGGGTTAAATCATAACGCATATCAGTTTCAATATAATAGCCGTCAGTCTCTTCACTTATTCTTCTTATGGTTTGTAATGCAACGGACAAAGGAATTGATCTTGGGTAACCGATGGCGTTAATGACCACACCATGTTTTCTCGCCGCCTTGACGACATCTGAATGAAAATAGGCTTTATCTTCAGCTTGGCCATCTGAAAACAAGATAATGAACTTTCTCTTTGCAGCAAATGATTTTAGATGATCAATTGCTTTAATAAGGTTGCGAAATAATTCAGTTGTTTTTCCAATCGCATCTAATGAGCTTACAGCCTCCAACAGCAAATAATTTGATGTGCCAACCGGTAATATAAAATGTATATCCTTATCAAAAGATGCCAGTCCAATTTTATGGTGTGGCTTGGTATTGGCTAATATTTCTTTTAAGTGGACTCTATTTTTTTCGATAACATTTTGTCTTCCCGGATCACTGGTATCGACCATAAATAAAATTGCTGTTGTATTTCCAGCTTGAGGGAATGGGGTCATGTTACTAATTTGAATTACCTCGTCCGTTGTTTTTAACGACACTTCTGATCCGACGGCAGGTGATCCAACGGCAGGTGTTGCGAGGCTTCGGTAACTACAATTTAGAATCTGTGCTGTCTGTTGACAGCGGACATCAAAATCATCGGTTAATATATTCCAAGCCGAAACAGGTACGCTAATGACCGACAATATCAATAATAAAGTCGAATTGATATTCACGTATTTGCTGCCACCTATTTATCTGGAAACAGTGGATCAGGCATATCGTAAAATTCAATATGGATTGATTTTACGCCACGTCTTTGTTCATTAACTTGCCGCATCGAGTCATCAGGTTCTTTAGACTCACCTAATTGCGCAATATCTTTATCCAGCTTTCCTTGAACATTAATAACTTTTTCATGTAGCGCATTTGAATATTGCAATTTATATGCTCGCGGCTCTGAAACATTTGCCATGTTTTTAATCTCTGACAGCCAAAGATATATGGTGCCTGCTTTACCGGTTTCCTTGTTTGGTTGCTCGACATGCGTTGAGATCAAACGAAATTGTGCGGGTAGATTTTCAGTTGTAGCCCAACCTAGTAATGGTGGAAACGAATAATAGGTTATTACATAAAAGACAGATGTAATAATGATGGATGCGGCCTTGACTTGCCAAGACCAATTAGAATAAAGGTTTATGCTAAGTAAGAGTAAACCAATTAAAATATAGGCTGAAACAATGCCCGTTATGCCGAGTATCACAGTGTGTTCTCCAGTGTTGTCATGTTTTAACCCGATTGAACAAGAGATTTTGGTAGAAAATTTATACCGAATATATTGCCATCACGATCGATCTTAAACCGCACAGCGGTTTTTTCATCGCCTTTCTTTTCGAGATTTACGGTGCCGTAGTAAATAACTTCAAGTTTTGGATTGACTTTTACCAATCTTACGTTTACATCAACTGGCTCACCCGTTTCAGACGCATAATAATGCAGGTTGACGACATATTCACCCTGCACAACACCCCGTAAAGTGACTACTTCCTGATTAAGCGGGTTTTGCAATTCTTTACCGTTCACGGTGATGGTGTCGTTTATCAGGCCGCGGTCGTCGCGATCAAGATGTAATAATCCGACTTCTGGTCCTCTAAACCAGAGAATTTCGCCTTCTGGATCCTCTACCCAGGTATCGATATCATCGGGGCTATCATCTTCCCAGGTTATCGTGATGATGTATTCTGCCTTAGGATCGATAATGCCTGATTTTGCCTCTGGATTCATAAACATGATGGCGACCAAAAACAAAAAGGTAAATCCCAGAAGTGCATTGAACAGCAAATCGGTAAACGGATCAGAGCGAATACGATCTTTCACGCTCATCGTTTATCTAATGCCCGGTGATTTTTGGTATGACATGCACTTGCGTCAGGTGACGAGTCAATTCAATCAGCTCATCGGCATGTCTATCCAACATATGGTATTGCATTGCAGATAAAATGCTACAGCTTAATCCGGTCAGTGTCGTATAGAGGGCCGTACCCATGCCATTACTCATGTGTTTCAAAATTTTCTGCATCCCGCTGACATCAAAATCTGTAATATTGGCAACGGATCCAAGCATGAAGATAAAACCGATAATTGTACCGAGCAAGCCTAGTTTTAACATCATGTCAGAGACAAACCAACCGATTTCCTGAGGGCCTTTGAGACGGGATTCATAAACATTAATCAAATCAGATGCAGAACCAAACTCTTCTGGATTATTTTTATTAGTATACCGGTAATGAAGATCTCTAATATATTCAGCCATAAAACAATCAGGCAACGTTATGTTTGAATTGATGGCGACTTTTTTATCATCAATGGCCAAATCAAGTTTTGCTTCGTTTTTAACAATGTTTTCGACTTGCATCGACAAGTTTGTCTGCAAAGAAAGGATGTAGATTCGTCTAGCGCAATGTAGCGTGACCAGCAAATAAGCCAATGCTATTACCCAGCAAATTTTGCTTTGGTCTACGCTGAATAGTAAAGAAATAATACCTTCATTCCAGGAGACGATTAATGCGAATGCAATAAGACCTGTTAAAATCAGCCATCGAAGTAAGAGACTATGCTCTGGTTGTGCTTTCATATTGGCGGCTACCATTATTGATCTGGCTCCAGGATAAACAGATCGTCTGAGGCCGCGTATTCTACCATCGTGCGTAATATTTTATTAATATTTTTGGCTATTTTGTCAATTTTCGAGTTATCTGTTTTTTCGGGTATCAAGCGCGTCCCGACCGTTATAAACCCGCCTGAATCAGTGATAGTGATCTTATAGGGACAATAGTTTATATAGCGCGGTTCAAGGGTTAACATTGCTTCTGCCAAGCTGAGATTGCAAAATAAAAAGATCTCATTTTGTGGGAAATTCTGATGCCCTCGCTCTTGAATAGCACTGCCTATATGCAGGCGATTTGTAATACGGAAATTATGTTCTGTAATGACGAAATCAGTATCTTCCACTACATCTTGAAACGATTTTGTTGTTGTTTTTTGATATATATCATCAGACCCGGTTGTACACCCATAAATGAATAACAATATACAAAGAGAAATAATTTGTAGTGTGTTTTTAGTCAATAGGAGGTAAGGAGACTGGCTATAAAAAACAGGCGAAGAAAATAGACGTTTAATTGACACAATCAGTTTATTCTTTAATGACGACTGGCGTACCGATGGTCACAAAATTTCTGAGATCATCGATCCCCTCATTGGTTAACGCAATACAGCCATCAGTCCAATTAAAACGATCATGAATAGTCAATTTTTTATCACTTGTCGCACCAATACCGTGTATGCCAATAAAGCCACCAAGTTCAGTATCTTGTGGTGGGATTTCGCGTTTTTTGTATGCTAATGCGATGCGTTTGAAATTGTTGGCATTAATGATCTCGTTTTTATAACCATACCAGGCATCCAGCAAATTTGGATAATCCAGATGAATAAAAAAATGAAAGCGGTTGCTTTTCTTGAAGTTAACGACTCGATATGTACCTAGCGGCGTTTTGTTATCGCCGCGTAGACGTTTGGTACCCACACCGCCTTTGCCACTTGCAATATGATATTTCTTAATCACCTGGCCAGCCTTCTCAACAATAAGCGCATTATTTTTCTTTGAAATCAACAGTCTATATTCATTGGCATGTACAAATGGCAGGGTAGCAAGTAACCATAATCCAAAGGTGAGAGTGATAAAATTACGCATGATTTCTGATTTATTATTAGCTATTATTTCCCGTAGGCGTAAAGTCATAATTGCAAAATTTATAGGATACAATGGCACGTTCAAGTATAGTATTATCCTGATAATGATACCAAATGCTTACGTTAATCACTTAGCGACATTAAGACTATAGTATGGAAAATCAGCGTTACAGTACGACAGCAATAATAATTCATTGGATCATGGCAATCATGATCATTGCTATGATTATTATGGGTGTCTATATGGGAGATTTACCGAAGGGGTCTGATGAGCGCACCTGGTTTTTTATGCTACATAAATCAATGGGTCTTACACTGGCCTTATTGGTCATCATTCGATTTATCTGGCGGTTCTGGTCACCACCACCAGCATTACCATCAATCGTCTCTGGTGCACATCAAAAATTAGTCAAAGGCACGCATCATTTACTGTATTTGATGATGTTTATTCAGCCCGTTACAGGCTATATTTCATCATCATTTTCTGGTTACAAGACGAAATTTTGGGGGGTCCCATTGCCGCACTGGGGTTGGAAGAATCCTGATTTAAATAAATTATTTTCACTCATCCATGAAATTAGTGCTATTTGCTTAACCATACTCATTATATTGCACATAGCGGGTGTGATTTACCATATTCAAAGAAAAGAAACTGAGTTGTTTAAAAGGATGTGGTTCTAGTCATCCGTGACCCGTGACCACTAGTTTCGCTACATGGGTTTGTATATGGTGTTAAATCAGATAGGTTTCATAGTGCCACTACGCACGATAGTGCTTTCACACCAGACTAAGCAATGGTGGCTATTGTCTTGTCCTATAGCATTAGTAAAATATCACAAACATAAAAAAGGGATCTTGCGATCCCTTTTTTACTACAACGTTGTAAGGATTACTTGTTGTTGATATACATGGTGACTTCAAAGCCGAAACGAATGTCACTGTATTCTGGAGTTTCCCATTTCATAGTCGCTTTCCTCATTATGTTATTGTTAAAAAAACCCAATTACATGGGACACAAATAGTTTGTGCGGTATCTATCAATCATAAATCATGCCAAATATTGTAATATTAGAAATTATATAATAAAAACAATCATATAAATAATATTATGATGAATGAATTTAGACATGCTTGGGCGATAATATCCAATTTTTTGGTTCATTATAACCAGTATGGGTTATACTCTAGCGATGATATTCAGCCGATCTAAGTCTTTAAAAAACCTAATTTTTCTACATGAGATAGCCATTTTATTTCTTGTTGCGGTGACGGGGCTGTTAGGTGGGCTTTCTGCCTATTTTTGGCAACAAAGCTCGGCAGAATCGGTGCGTATTAATGCCATGGTTTACTTGACAGAACAAATTCGTGGTGAGTTTTATGCACAGATTCAGGAAGTGATCCGGGCGCGTGTCTTGGAAGATACCCGTGCCTTAGAAGCCTATCCTGGGTATTCACGAAGCATCTCCGAGCGATTTAATGAACTGCGTCAACGCTCCCGTTCAAGAAATACGGATAATGCGATTCAAGAATTAAATTTATCGTATCGCGAGATTCAACGTGATATGAACAATATCTTTACCAATCCTTACGTTGCCAATCAGCTAGCAAGAATACAGCTCCTTAATCCAGCATTTTCCCAGCAGATGGTGGGTAAATTTGAGAATCGATACAATGCGTTTAAAGCATTATTAAGCAGTCAGCATAAAAAACTGGATGAGATGTTGGCGATGTGGACAAAATTTGCCCCGTTTATTATTCCAATACCGTTACTTATCGCTATCATTATCGTCATTTATACTCGCCAAGTCATGCGTAAAAAATTTATAAAACCCATCGCAAACATCATGCATGGTGCAGTTGAAATCAGTCAGGGTAAACTGGCATATCGCATAACAGAGGAGGGCGTGGAAGAAGTGTCTGATCTGGCCAATGCCATTAATAAAATGGCATTGGAATTAGCAGAGAAAAGAGATGCATTGCTAGAGAACGAAAGACAAATCGCATTAGGATCCCTGGTGCCGGTTGTGGCGCATAATATCCGTAATCCACTCGCGAGTATTCGAGCGACAGCGCAACTCCTAGAACATGCCGACAGTCAGGCAGAGATAAATGAATCCAAACAAGCCATTATTGAAACAATCGATCGATTGGGTCGATGGGTGAGTTCATTAGTCTCATATCTGCATCCATTGAAACCGAATCTAGTAGAAGCCAAGGCATCTGATTTAGTGGATGCGGCCTTGGGCTTGCTCGTCAATAAAATAACAGAAAAGAAAATCAAAATTATAAAAATAGGATGGGATATATCACAAGCACTCAGTGTTGATCCAGATTTAATGGAGCAGGCGTTATACACTTTATTGGCCAATGCCGTTGATGCCTCCCCTATTTTAGGCACAATTAAAATTACACTCGTCCATGCTGAAGATTATATTGAAATTCATGTGCTTGATAGCGGGCCTGGATTGCCGTTTGAACCGAAACCGAGAAATTTTGAACCAGGCCCCTCAACGAAGCAATTTGGTACTGGCTTGGGCATCCCTATCGCATTCAAGATATGTCAAAAGCATGGCTGGAATTTAATGTTTAATGTTATTCGGGATCAGGGTACTGAAGTTATTGTTGCAGCCCCAATCCATCGTTTAAGAGAGGTAGACACGCATGAATGATTCATTGATTACATCTGCTGAAGTGCCCATTCTGGAAAAACGGATACTGTTAGTAGAAGACGAAGCACTGTTTGCTAAAGCAGTAAAAAGACATTTGGATCGCGCAGGTTATAAAGTTGTAGTGGCGGGGGATTTAAAGACGGCAAGAGATGAGTTTAAGAACAATGAGCCTGATTTGGTGCTATTAGATATGCGCTTACCAGATGGCACTGGTCTTGATCTATTGTCTGAGATTAAATCGTCAAAGATGCATCTCTCGGTGTTGGTGATGTCTGCTTATGGTGAATTAGAAGATGCCGTCTCAGCAATGAAATCAGGCGCATCGGATTATTTAAAAAAGCCAATTGATCTGGGCGAGTTGCTCATTAATGTAGAAAAAGTATTCGACAAAAATGAACTCACACAAAAACTAAACTATTCCGCTAAACGAGAACAACATGCAACTGAGACAGTTGCTTTTTTAGGTGAATGTAAAAAGATAAGGGGTATCCGCGAACAGGTTGAGAGAATATCAAAACTGACGCAATCGGACTCAATTGTACCGCCGACAATACTTATTCTGGGCGAAACTGGCTCTGGCAAAGATGTGGTGGCACGTTTATTACATGCGAGCAGTGCCCGCTGTCAAAAACCATTTGTACACGTTGACTGTGCATCGTTGCCGAAAGATTTGATTGAATCCGAATTATTTGGGCATGCAAAGGGTGCATTTACGAATGCGCATGTAGCAAGGACTGGCTTAATTGAGGCGGCCGAAGATGGTGTTTTGTTTCTGGATGAAATTGGTGAGCTACCACTGGACTTGCAATCTAAATTATTGGCTGTTCTTGAACGCCGCACTCTACGCCGCGTTGGGACGACACAAGAACGTCCGGTAGCCGCCTGGATCATTGCAGCGACTAATCGCGACATTGCAACATTGGCAGAGCGGGGTGAATTTCGACAAGATCTTTACTATCGACTCAATGTGATCTCTTTAACAATGCCGACATTACGCGAACGTGATGATGATATTTTATTATTAGCCAATCATTTCGCGTTGCAAACATCACGACGCTATGGTTTGAAGTTTGATGGTATTACGGATGCAGCGAGTGATGTATTACAACATTATGCCTGGCCAGGCAATGTTCGGGAGATGAAACATTTGATCGAACGCGCGGTATTGTTGAACGGTAGCGGACAACTTGATACCGACATACTTGACCTTGATAAAAAATCAAACGTCACAGCGAACGAGCATGAAATGACTGAAGATTTGACTCTAGGTGACGCAGAATTGCAACTGATTAAACAAGCATTAGAACGCACTAATCGAAACGTTTCGAAGGCATCAAGGGAATTAGGCATTACGCGCATGGCTTTGCGTTATCGGATTAAAAAATATAATTTATAATGATAATTGCAGTAAAAATGTTGTGGCTGATCCTATGCCAAAATAGCACTCAGACATCATTTAATGTGGCTACCAATGCGACTTAATGTATTGGGTTTTACTATATCGCATGGAAAACATGTTAAAAGCTGTAGACTACAGCTATTGGTTAATGGCGTTTTGATCATGCGCATGTACTGCTCACGGTAGGTTGTTTTCGCAGTTAGAATATGAATAAGATTATGGCATGGCCGACATATCCAGGAGATAATCCCAAAAACTGTGTAACTACTTATCATTGATTATTACCCTGAAGGGGCTGAGGATAAGCACATGCAACCCGAAGCAATCAAGTCACTGGCACGTGAAACTGCCAGGGGCATCAAAACCGAAGAAGACCTGTATACGTTCCGTCAGGCATTGACCAGGGTAACCATTGAGGCAGCACTGAATGCCGAGCTTGATGAACACCTTGGCTATGCCAGACATGAGTAGGCAGGAAAATCCAATAGCCGCAATGGTCGCAGTCATAAAATGCTACGCACTGAAGAGGGCGCATTCGAGCTGGAAACACCCCGCGACAGAAAGGGTAGCTTGGTGCCAGCAATGGTCAAAAAGCACCCATCTCGCTACACCGGTATGGATGACAAGATTCTCAGTCTCTATGCCAAAGGCAATACCACCTGTGACATTGTCGCGCTGTTTCAGGAAATGTAGGGCGTGGCGGTCTCAACCAGCGATAACGTAAATTATCTTTCGCAAATTTGAATAGGCGGTTCCCTTTATCTGGTTAAATAAAAAGTGACATAACCATTTATTTGACCAGGAGAAGAGTCGCCATGAGCGATGATACAAACAAGCACTTGAACAACGTAGTCCCTATTGATGAACAGGAACTGCAGGGCCATCTCAACAAAGTGGTACTGAATACTGTGGAAGACACCCTTAACCAGATTCTGGACGTTGAGGCTGATGCGCTGGTGGGTGCTGATCGATACGAACGCACTGAGACGCGCAAAGACGACCGGTCTGGTAGCTACACCAGGAAGTGCCACACAAGGGCTGGAGAGCTTGAGTTAAAGATGCCGAAGCTACGCAAGCAGACCTTTGAGATGGCGATCATAGAGCACTATCGACACCGTGTAGCGTCTGTCGAAGAGGCACTGATTGAGATGTATCTGGCAGGTGTTTCAGTACAACGTGTAGAAGACATTACCGCAGCATTGTGGGGTACCCGTGTCAGCTTAGGGACTATTTCAAAGCTCAACCAGCGTATCTATGGGCAGATTGAAGAGTGGCGTAATCGCCCCATAGGGAGTGATTTCCCTTATGTTGAGTTATTGTCAAAAGTGGTGTCTGACAAGTTGGAAGCCTCTAAAAACCGTACATTTTGTGGTACGATCTGATTCACTTGATGTGGGAGGATTTTGTTTATGCACGCACCTGGATTGTTTGATTTGACGGATCATTTGGCGCGGCTTTCGGCGATGGGAGATCCGCTTGAGGTTTTGGAGCGGCACGTTGATTTCGAAGTGTTTCGCCCAGTTCTTGTTGAAGCGCTTGGCTATGGGGAACGTCCCGAAGGTGGTCGCCCACCCTATGATGCCGTTGTGATGTTCAAGGTGCTGGTCTTGGCCTCGATGCACAATCTGAGCGATGAGCGGATGGAGTTTCTCATTCGTGACCGTTTCAGTTGGCTACGGTTCCTGGGATTTCAAATCGGGGAGCCAACCCCCGACCAAAAAACGATCTGGCTTTTCAGAGAGAAGCTGACCTAGGCGGGTGTCTGCAAGGCCCTGTTTGCCGCGTTTGAAGCTCAGCTGTGCGCGCGGGGATACAAACCGACCGGCGGTCAGATTGTGGATGCCACGTTGGTCTTTGCCCCGCGCCAGCGGATGACGAAAGAAGAGAAAGCGCGCGCCAAGGCAGGTGAGGCCGCGTCTGACATCTGGCCCGATGATCTGTCCAAGGCAGCGCAGAAAGACACCGATGCGCGTTGGACGGTCAAGTATTCAAAGGCCAAGACGACCAAGGAGGGTGAGGAGGATACTGGCCTTGTCGATATCTCGGTCCCACACTTTGGGTACAAGAACCACGTGTCCATTGACCGCAAATGGCACTTCATCCGGGGTGAGACTGGCACGAATGCGGCTCGCTACGACGGGCATGAACTCTCCTCGGTTCTGGACGAGACAAACAGCTCGAAGGCGGTTTGGGCTGATACCGGGTACCGCTCGGCCAGGAATGAGGCTTGGCTGAAGGCGCAAGGGTACCGCTCACACATTCACCGCAAGAAGCCACGCGGCAAACCCATGGCCAGGCATATTCGTCGGGGCAACGCGACACGCTCCGCCATCCGCGCCTGTGTTCGGCTACGAGAAAGTGCCCATGGCTCTGACCATCCGCTCAATCGGCCAAACCCGTGCGAAGGCCCGCATGACCATGGCCAACCTGAGCTACAACTTCCGCCGTCTCATTTTCCACGAGCGACGACAGGCCACAGCCTGACTCCGCCCAAATTCCGGAAATACCCGCCCTGGCAGTCCCAAACAGCACAACACAGCCTCAAATACCACCGATCTTGACCTTCACACACCCGCTATGCGGGTGACAACGATTGGTGCTCGCGTCAAAATCCATCCAGAATCAGCGTTGTTCGAGGTCTCCAGTTGATCATGCGGTAGCCTTGTCGTCCTCAGTTACCTCGATTCCATCTTTGAACTTCACACCTTTAATCACCTTCGCCAGGTGCCTGAAGCCTCTCAATTTGCGCCAGGAATCTTCTGCGCATAATCCCATCTTGTAAATTATCGTTAGCATCGTGATGCGGGTGACACAGCCCTTGGCTTGCCTTGTTCTATGTCGGATCGTCGCGAAGCTCGACTCAATAACATTCGTTGTTCTGATGTGTGTCCAGTGTTCTGCCGGGAAGTCATAAAAGGCCAGCAATGAGTCACGATCTTTCGTTAAGCATTCCACTGCCTTCGGATACTTCGCGCCGAAGCGTTCCACAAAATCATCAAAAGCTTTGCCTGCTTCAGCCCGACCCTCTGCCATCCAGATGTCATGCAGTCCCTGCTTGGCTTTCTCCTGGACTGACTTAGGGAGATAGTTCAACACATTGCCAGTCTTGTGCATCCAACAACGTTGAACGGCAGTCTCAGGATAGACCTCTTCCAGTGCTGCCCAAAACCCCAGAGCACCGTCGCCAATCGCCAGCTTCGGTGGCTGTCTCAAACCTCGCTGTTTCAACGACAACAAAACCTCGCGCCAGCTCTGTTTCGACTCTCTGACTCCATCCTCAATCGCCAGAAAGTGCTTCTGGCCGCGGCTGTTCACGCCGATGATCACAAGGTAGCACAATCTACCATCATCGCCTCTTAGGCCGCTGTAGATACCATCAGCCCAAATATAGACCCACTCATCAGCCACGCTACGAGTACACCAGTGCTTGTATGCAACTTCCCATTGCCGTTTCAGACGACCCACAACACTGGCAGATAAACCTTTGGCCTCTGGTCCAACAAGGGCTTCCAGTGCACTTTGCATCTGACCACTCGAAACACCTTTCAAATAAAGCCAGGGAATCGCCGCATCCAGGGTCGCTGTGCGCCGGATGTAGGGCGGTACAAGCAAAGATTGAAAGCTCGCCGACTCACCCTCACGGCTACGGATCTTCGGTACCTCGACGCTGACCTTGCCAACCCCAGTGATAATCTGACGTTCCGGGTGATGGCCACTGCGCACAACTCGTCGTCGTCCATCAGCCGTCTTTTGATCCTCATACTTTGTCATCTGTTCATCCAACTCTGCCTGGATGGCTTCAGCAATCAGCTTCTTGGCACCGATGCTCAACAACTCGGTCAACGGATCAATCCCCTCTGGATTGTCCAGATCAATCACAGTATTGTTTTTCATATGTGGCGTGTTCCTCTTGTTTCAATTAGTTCTACAAAACCAATTTCAACAAGGCACGCCGCATTCTTCAAATTTATTCAGACACCAGATTCGGTTATAACTCCCTTATGTATACCTGGACGGTGTTGTGCTCAAACGCAGTTGGGGCGGTGCAGTGAAGAACGTTTCTGTTCTAGTCGCCATCGGTGTTGGGGACGATGGCTACCGCCGCATTCCAGGGATTGTTGAAGGTACTAAGGAGGATAAGGCGGGATGGTCAGGATCCCTGCGTCATTTAAAGGCACGCGGTCTCAAGGGCATCAGGTTGGTGCTCAGTGATGCCTGTCTTGGGCGCAAGGAGTCGATCGGTGACTTCTACCCTGAAGCTGGCTGGCAGTGTTGTATTGTGCACTTCTACCGCAACGTCTTCAGTCATGTGTCTCGTGGTCGTGTCAAAGAAGTCTCTCGCATGTTGCAGGCTATCCATGCATCTGAATATCTGGAATCAGCCAGGCATAAGGTCACGGAGGTCGAGAAGAAACTCAGGGACATGAAGTTATCGAGTGTAGCGGATTGGCTGGGTAGTGCATGGAAGAGACCCTGACGTATTATCGGTTTCTGGCAGAGCACTGGATTCGCATTCGGACTAACAATCCTTTGGAGAGGATCATTCGAGAAATCAGGCGGCGAACACGAGTAGTGGGAGCATTCCCGGATGGCAACTCGGCGTTGATGCTTTGTGCGGCAAGGCTAAGACACATCGCGGGGAGCTAGTGGTGAACGCGGAAATATCTGAACATGGATTTGCTCCGAGAGATGGATAAAGAAAAGGATTTTCAGATCGCGTAACAACCAGATTTAAGGGAAAGCCAAATCAGAAAGTGCGAAAGATTATTGACACTACCGGTGTTCATTGAGCTCGGCATTCAGTGCTGCCTCAATGCTTACCCTGGTCAATGCCTGACGAAACGTATGCAGGTCTTCTTGGGTTTTGATGCCCCTGGCAGTTTCACGTGCCAGTGATTTGATTGCTTCGGGTTGCATGTGCTTATCCTCAGCTCCTTCGGGGTAATAATCAATGATAAGCAGTTACACAGCTTTTGGGACTATCTATAAATTTTTATAAGCATCTATTCTCTTTTAACAAATATATTGCGTATTTAAGTATATAATTTCCCTAATAATAAGTATGTAGCTCTAAATCTGCCATCCTGATTAATTATTCCGTAATCGGAGTTTTTCATTCTGTTCAAAAGCGAGTCCTGGATATGGAATTTTGTTTTATAGTCCGCAACAAATTTATCATAATTAAAACCGTCTGATTCATAGGTAGCAAATGCCAATCTTTCTGCGAAATTGAAACAGGCGTTAATGTCGCTATCCTTACTAGAAACACCTGATTTTATAAGATGAGCAATAATTAACACCTTATAGCAATGCCCATATGAAGTAATGGATAGGTCATCAGGCATAAAGGCCTCATATGTCTGCAAGATAGACAGCACAAAAAACGGATACCTTGGAACAATTTTATTAGAGATAATGACGGAATTAATGCGCTTTTCAATCTGGTCAATATCACCATCTGTGAGAGGATGTTCCCTGCTCAATAGTTGTGCTCGTTTTCTGATTAGCTGTTCTTGTTGATGATGCGTGAGTATGCAAATCTCTGCTTGATAAAAATCAGCCAACCGTTCTTCATCTCTAAAAAAAGCATTAAATTTATCAGAAGAACAAGTGACAATTATTTTGTCAAAAACGTTTTTGGTAAAATCAAGAAAGTCTAGATGCTTGGCTTTGTTTGTTAGGTTATCTAAGATGAGAATCTTATCTGCTTTATTTTTCCATAAATTATAATCGCCATGAAATTGTTGCTGATATGTGTTTCTCAATATTTTTTCAGGAGAGCTGCCATATATTTCATCCAAGTCAATATGCAAAACAGGGGTCGAAGGGTTCTCAGATAGATGAAGAAATAAATACCTGCCGAGGGCTGTTTTCCCGCTCATTTCTTCGCCATGAATAAGAACATATTTCTTTTTTAGCAGTTCTTCAGGCCTCTTTATTTTTAGGAATTATATACTTAACTCCAACTTCACTACAAAATACAAACACAATGATTTGTTAGTTTTTTCAAGTAACAAGCTCACCATGCTCACCTGTTACCTTATGCAATTTTTCAATTGCACTCCATTTTGGGTTAAACCATCTTTTCTTGTCTTTCGTTTGCACGCAACGACAATAAAAAGGTTTTTATCGGTTTTTTATCTTTGTTGAATACTGCAATATCAAGCGGATACTCTTTTTTGGTATCAGATGGCCTTACTTTTACACGCCACTGTGGTCGTGTTTGTAATTGTTCTTTGGGGTATCCGTAATCTTCGACAAGTGTTTCGGAAAAGACTTGTACTGCTTCTACTTCTTCTGGCGTAGCTTTTACTTCTTCACCACTTATATAGTCTTTGATGTAACCTGCTCTCATTATCGTCCTGTATATCCGCATTCTATTTCCATTGCTTTGCTCATGCTAGCACCTCGCGATAGGTAATCCGTTTACCTATCGCGTTGCTTATAAGTGATTCTATACGTTGATTGGTTGGTAACTTACATGGTCCGTTATTCAGTCTAAAAGTCACTTCGTTCACATAGCGATGTAAGTGTTTAGTGCTAGCATGAGGCCATACCCCATACAGACCGCGTTTGAGTAAAGCCCAGACACTTTCAATGCTATTGGTATGAATGTTGTTTGAACCCACATATTCTCCCGCACTATGGGTTACCGTACCATGCTGATAAGCAGACTGTAAATGCTGATATGACCTGTGTTCATCTGTGTAAATGGTGGCACCATATTCCACTGAACAGCCAATCTCTTTGTGCAGGGTCGGTATATCAGTTGATGGGATAGGCTTAGCCCTTGTGCGGCCACCGCGCTCACGCATTCCGACCACTACCTGCTTGCCAGCTACGCCACGGCCTGCGCGGGCTTTCTTGTGTTTGTGTTTGTTATGTTCCTTCCCACCGATATAGGTCTCATCAATCTCAACAATGCCAGAAAGTAAATTATCTGTATTATCGTTACAGGTTTCACGAATGCGGGCCTGCATAAACCAGGCGGTCTTTTGGGTTACTCCGATTTGTTTAGATAACTGCAAGCTAGATATGCCCTTGCGCGAGGTGACAGTTAAGTAAATAGCATATAGCCATTTATGTAGTGGAACATGAGAACGTTCAAAGATGGTGCCGGTTCTCACCGTAAACTCATCCTTACAGTCCCGGCATAAGTAATATCCTGTCCGCTTTCCTTTGCGCGGGGTAATACGCTTAAATTCCCCACAATGAGGACAGGATATGTAATCTCTCCAGCGTTGTCCCTCAAAATACAATCTAGCGGCTTCAGCATCCGGAAACTGGCGAAATAACTCAAATGTGGATATGGCATTGTCTTTCATTGATGACCCTCCGTTTTATTGCATTTTTATGTTAGATTATATGGGTTATCTATTGGAGTTAAGTATATAATTCCCTTTTTTTTCCTCATGAATTATCTCGCTATCTTGTTGTGGGCTACAGCATGAAAGATGCGGAAAAATAAATATTTCTGTTAGTTTTATGTTATGTTGCGACAGAAAATCTGTCTTTTCTATTTCATCTAAAAATTCGCGCTTTGGGGTGCAGTTTTCTCTTAACTGATTGATGGTTGCTTTAATGCCTTCATATACCTGTTGCCAAGCCTCATTTTTATGAGAAAACTGAGTAATAGGCTTCCCGTCATTAGGCAGTGCTTTTATATCGTCGTCTGCGAGTAAATCTTTCCAAGCGCACCCTTCAAGAATAATCGGAATACGAATAACAGGTTTTCCATTACTAGCAAGTTCTTTTGTTCTTTGCCATTCTTTTATGCACTCATTAGATGCAATAAAATTTTGACTAATAAGAAACACGATAATATCTGCTTCTACTATCTTTTCTTCAATTTTTTTAGAAAGACTTTGGCCTGGCAATATTTCTTTGTCTGACCAAGTTTGCAGTAATTCTTGTCGTTGAAGTTGCGTTAGAGCTTTTTCCATAGATTCTCTTTGCCGGTCGTCTTTGTGGCAATAGCTGTAAAATAATTTTGTTGAAAATGTGTATTGGTCGCTCATCTTCCGCTCCACGATTGGATTTAGATAAGGTTAGCGGGTTAGCTATGTGTTTTCAATGTTAATGGTGGTGCGGCTTGGGTTAGAGGAAGGCGAGGGCGGGCATGGTCGGTGAAGCGATCGGTGTGGCGAATGTAGCGCAGTTTTTATGCCATGCAGCGTTATGAATGAGCCACCAACAGCTACACGTCGCGCAATATTGCGTTTATACCGACTTTGCTAAGTGTCTTCTCATCAACCGTTTTGACAATAACGGCACAGTACAAACTGTACTTACCGTCATTCGCAGGCAGGTTGCCAGAGACGACTACAGAGCCAGGTGGAATGTAGCCATGGGTAATTTCACCCGTAGCGCGATCATAGATGCGCGTGCTCTGTCCAAGATAAACGCCCATGGAAATAACAGAACCCTGGCCGACAATGACACCTTCAACCACTTCTGAACGCGCACCAATAAAACAATTATCTTCGATGATGGTAGGGTTGGCTTGCAAGGGCTCCAAGACACCACCGATACCGACACCGCCAGAGAGATGTACGTTCTTGCCAATCTGTGCACAGGAGCCGACTGTAGCCCAGGTATCGACCATCGTGCCGCTATCAACATAGGCACCGATATTGACAAAACTTGGCATCAAGACGACATTTTGTCCAATATAACTGCCGCGTCTAACGGTTGCATTAGGGACAACGCGCACACCGGTTTCGATAAAATTGTCCTTGGTATAGTCGTAAAATTTATTTGGTATTTTATCGTAATAATTTGTCAGGCTGTCTTGCATAACAACGTTTTTTTCAAGGATAAACGAGAGCAATACGGCCTTTTTTAACCATTGATTGACGACCCAGCTACCCGCAATTTTTTCAGCGATGCGCATCTGTCCGCTATCGAGTTTCCAGATGATGTCCGCAACTGCATCTTTGAGTTCTTGATGCGCATGATCAGGTTCAATCTCGGCACGATTATCAAATGCTTTGTTAATCAATTTTTCTAAATCATTCATAATATGTATTCCCTGATTTTAAGATGAATTTTGTATAAATCGTTTGATTCGTTTTGCGGCATCGATGCATTCCGCCAGTTCTGCTACCAGTGCAATACGGACGCGCTTGCGGCCCGGATTGATACCATTAATGTCACGCGATAGATAGGAGCCGGGCAACACCTTGACATTCTCGCTGGAATATAATTTTCTTGCAAAGTCTACGTCTTGGCCAGGCAATTCAGGCCAGAGATAAAAACTGGCGGCAGGTGCCGTGACGGGTAATACAGGGTTTAAGATCGCGCAGACTTGGTCGAATTTTTTCTGATATTGGACTCGATTTTGTTTTACATGTGCTTCGTCGCGCCAGGCGGCAATACTCGCTTTTTGCGTATGTAGGGGCATGGCGCTACCATGATAAGTGCGGTAGCACAGGAAGTTTGCAATCAGTTCACTATCGCCGGCAACAAACCCTGAACGTAATCCTGGAACATTGGATCGTTTGGACAGGCTATGAAAAACCAAGCAACGCTTATATTCTGTATTGCCTCGTTTATTTGCATACGCAAGCAGGCTAGCGGGTGCCGGGCCTGTGTCTGGATAAATTTCCGAGTAACATTCATCTGCCGCAATGACAAAGTTGTATTTTTCCGCCAGCACCATTAATTCTGTTACCGTTTTGATATCTGCTACAGCACCGCTGGGATTGCTTGGTGAGCAAAGATAGATTAATTGGCAGCGTTGCCAAATAGTTTCTGGCACGGTTGAAAAATCAGGCATGAAATTGTTATCTTCAGTGCAGTTTAAATAGTAGGGTTCGGCACCGGCCAACAATGCAGCCCCTTCATAGATTTGATAAAATGGATTGGGTAGCACAACAACGGGGGTTGCATGTGTTTTGTTAATGACGGTTTGGGCAATGGCAAATAATGCCTCGCGTGTTCCATTCACGGGCAGTATATTTTTTTCTGCGTTTATTGATGTTGTGGGTAGGTTGAATCGATTACATAACCAGGACGCTATTGCGTTTCGTAATTCCGGGATGCCGCGGGTTGTTGGATATACGCCAACGTCAGCCATGTTAGCTTTTAATGTATCTAATATAAACTTTGGTGTAGGGTGTTGAGGCTCGCCAATGGCAAGGCTGATGGCTGGCTTATGCGGGTCAATAATCGCGCCGTCAAGCAACTTGGTGAGTTTCTCAAATGGGTACGCATGACAATTTTTCAATCCAGGGTTCATGGATGTTGCGCTAATTGATTAAGGTTCAAAAGCGCAAGTATAGGCTAACCATGTTTTATATCCCATCCGCATTTAGAAGAAAAACGATTTGGTCTTGGACCTTTTGGCCTGAGACCTTTTGGCTTGAGACCTTTGCATAAAACGCCTGTTTGAATATTATCCCGGGAATATTACCCGGCAATGGCTCAATGTTTAGCCACTGGGCTGGGTCGGGTTGGACTGAGCTGGGTCAAGTGGGTTCGGTTCGGGTTGGACTGGGTCAAGTGGGTTCGGTTCGGGTTAAGTCGGATTGGACAAGTATCGCTTTAGTGCCAAGGTCTTGGCCTACAAAGCGTAAATTCTGGCATTAGTCCCTGGCATTAGTTCTTGGCACCATGATGATGTATGCTTTACACCTGTTAAAAATAGCTTATTTTTATTATCTGTATATTTAGACGTGACTGAAAAAATATTAATCCTGCCAGGCGACGGTATTGGCCCTGAGATCGTAGCTCAGGCTGAAAAAGTGTTGACCTATTTGATCAATGAATGCGGGCTGAAGGTAACCATTGAACATGGCCTGTTAGGCGGCTCTGCGGTTGATGCAACGGGCGTACCGTTGCCGGATGCAACGCTGGCCAAGGCCAGGGGATCGGCGGCGATATTGCTCGGTGCTGTGGGCGGCGTGGCATGGGAATCGATGGAGCGTGCATTGCGCCCGGAACGCGGCTTATTAGCCATCCGCGCGGCATTGGGTTTGTTTGCCAATTTGCGTCCGGCCGTATTGTTCCCACAGTTGGCCGCGGCCTCTAGTCTGAAAGCGGAATACGTGCGTAATCTCGATATCATGATCGTAAGAGAACTCACGGGCGGCCTCTACTTTGGTGAACCGCGCGGCATCCGCACGCTAGATGATGGGCAACGCCAAGGATACAACACCTTGGTGTACAGCGAACGTGAGATTGAACGGATAGCGCGTGTTGCATTTGATGTTGCAGGCAAACGCCGGGGACGAGTCTGCTCGGTGGACAAGGCCAATGTCTTGGAAGCGACTGAGCTGTGGCGCGATGTCGTGACAAATGTCGCGCAGGATTACCCTGCGGTTGAACTAGAACACATGTATGTTGATAACGCGGCGATGCAATTAGTGCGGGCACCAAAACAATTTGATGTGATGCTAACCACCAACTTGTTTGGCGATGTCTTGTCAGACCTCGCCTCAATGCTGACCGGCTCAATCGGGATGTTGCCATCTGCCGCTCTGGCCCGTGATGGTAGTGGTTTGTATGAACCGATTCATGGCTCGGCACCCGATATTGCCGGTCAGGATATCGCCAACCCCTTGGCAACCATACTGTCCTTATCGATGTTGTTGCGTTACTCGCTTGCAGAAATAAAGCTGGCTGATAAGATTGGCCTGGCTATCAGTCAGGTGTTGAGCGATGGCTTGAGAACCAAGGATATTCATTCTGCAGGCACGCGCTGTATTGGTACGAGTGCCATGGGGGATGCGGTTGTGCAAGCCTTAGCATCATTAAGTTGATTAATATGGCGCAGAGAAACGGATATGGCAGATAAAACGTACAATGTTGCTGTCGTTGGTGCGACGGGGATCGTGGGTGAGACGATGTTGTCCATTCTGGAACAGCGGCACTTTCCCGTGGGCGAAGTTTACGCCTTGGCGAGCCACCGTTCTGTGGGTAGACGGCTCCCATTCAAAGACACGACTTTGCAAGTTGAAGACTTGGCCACGTTTGATTTCAGCAAGGCCGATATTGGCTTGTTTTCGCCAGGCGCATCGGTGTCGGCAATCTATGCGCCGCGTGCTGCAAAAGCCGCTTGTATTGTCGTGGACAATACGTCGCAATTTCGTTATGACGATGATGTCCCATTAGTCATACCTGAAGTCAACCCTGATGCCATCGCCGATTACAAAAACAGAAATATTATCGCAAACCCTAATTGCTCAACAATACAGATGTTGGTCGCACTAAAACCAATTCGTGATGCTGTTGGGATCGAACGGATTAATGTGTGTACTTATCAAGCTGTCTCTGGTACGGGTAAGGACGCTATGGAAGAGCTCGCGAAACAAACAGCCAGTTTGCTAGGTATGAAAGGCCTTGAATGTCATGTCTACCCAAAGCAAATTGCCTTTAATGCGCTACCGCAAATTGACGCTTTGCAGGATAATGGCTATACCCGAGAAGAGATGAAAATGGTTTGGGAGACCAGGAAAATTTTTGCAGATGAATCAATTCAGGTTAACGCGACGGCCGTGCGGGTCCCGGTTTTTTATGGGCATTCAGAAGCCATTCATATTGAAACCAGAGAAAAAATTGATGCGGCAACGGCTCGAAAATTACTTGCAGAAATGCCCGGCGTTATGGTGATCGACGACCCGCATAATGGTGTTTATCCTACGGCAGTAACAGAGGCCGCTGGAGAGGATGCGGTCTTTATTGGGCGTATTCGAGAGGATATTTCCCACCCTCGTGGGCTGAATTTGTGGGTGGTTTCAGACAATGTTCGCAAAGGTGCTGCATTAAATAGTGTTCAAATCGCTGAAATTCTGGTAAAAAGCTACATATAAGCTATAGTTATAGCTTATATGTAAAGCACATTCGTAAGTTTTTTGTGTAAAATACTGGTATAAATAAAGGTAAATTTGTATTTTTAAAGTGTTGGTTTTATGAACATTATCAATATAAATTTGTTTGTAAAACAATAATATAGAGCGCATGTTAATGAATGCTTACAAAATATTATTTCGGTTATTGATAATCTTTGGTTTTGGATTTTATGCCATGCCAGGTTATTCATTGGCGTTGTCTGAGGCCTCCTTAAACTCTCATTTAAATGAATTACTTGATGTCAGAATTGCGCTAAAAACAAATACCGCGGCCGTCATTGATGACCTTACCATCGGCCTCAAATACTCAGCAGAATATACTTTTCCCAAGTATCGATTAAAATACGAACTTTTAAAAAGTAACGAGGGGCCTATTCTCAAGATCACCAGCGATGATTTTATCCGTGCGCCCATTGTTGAATTTATACTGGATATGAGCTGGTCTGATGGCCATATTATTCGCAAATATTCATTCTTAATTGACCCACCTCAAAATTAAATTACAGAAAATAAAAATGAAACATACACTTTATATAGCCCTGTTATTATCGTTAACGCCGACATTTGTAAATGCGCTTGGGCTTGGCAGGCTTGATTTAAGTTCGGCATTGAATGAACCATTTGAGGCAAAAATTCAGTTGTTGTCACCAACAGCCGATGAGCTTGATTCTCTTGAAATTGGTTTAGCTGACAGTGCAGCCTTTGCACGGGCAAAAATTGAACGTTCTTTTATGTTAAGTAAATTGAAATTTGCCGTACGCCGTGGGGTTGACGATGGTCCAGATCACATACGCGTATATAGCCAGATCCCCATCCAAGAACCCTTTCTGAATTTTTTAGTAGAAGTGAACTGGTCAAATGGACGTTTGTTTCGGGAATATACCGTTTTACTTGATCCACCGTTATATGATCCAAATCCACGTGCGCGGGCATTCAATCAGACCCCGACAGGCGATGCGCCTTCTGTTGCTACGGTTGAGCCGCCGCCTGATAACAAGGTTGTTTATACCGATCCATTTGAGCAAACGACGAGTACGCCGGATGTACGTTACTCTGATGGTGATTATGGGCCTACCACAGCGTCTGATACCTTATGGTCAATCGCAGCATCAATGCGCGCCAACACATCAATTAGCATGAGTCAAATGATGTTAGCCGTATTACGCGCAAACCCTGACGCATTTATTAATCAAAATATAAATGGTTTAAAACGTGGACAAATCCTGCGCTTGCCGAGCGAAAGTGAAATTACCACACTTTCTAATGCCCAGGCATTGGCAGAGGCGCAATCACAAAACGTTGCGTGGAATGCTATTAAAGGTAACCTGGCTAGCGCAGTTACCGCCCGTCCCGATGTAAGTTCCGTACCAGAAACATCGCCATCAAGTCCCACAGTAGAGCCAGAGCCAGTAGCAGAGCGTGTTGAATCCGATGCGGAATTAAAGCTGGTGGGGGCAAAAGACGTTGGTGAAGGACCACAACAAGCATCTCGTGTTGACTCGGGTAGTGGTGAAGATCTGGTATTGGCACAGGAGTCTATTCAGGCATTAATGTATGAAAACATGGAGTTGAAAGATAGACGGCAGGAATCAGAAGCCTTACTTGATGATCTAAAACGTTTACTGGCACTTAAAGAAGATGAGTTAGCCGCACTTCAGGAACAGGCAATTGCGCAAAGTGAAGCAGCCAAGGAAGCAGTCGCAGAACCTGTGGTTGCAGAAGAGATAACTGTGGCGGAAGAGATTACTGAAGACAAAGCTACAACGGGTCGTGCAGAAGATGAAATGCCGGTTGCAGATGAAGCACAGATTGAAACTGTGGGTGAGGCAGTGGCTGATGTTATCGAGACTGAACCGGTATCAAGTGCAACTGAGGACCTGGGGATAGTTGATCGATATCTTGGTCCGGTTAAAGCAATACTATTTGGTAATCCTATTATAGGAGCGGTCATTGCCGTTGTTCTGGTTTTACTGATTATTATCATCGCAGTATTAAAGTTTAAAAAAAAATCCGCTCAAACAATCCACATTGAGGCAATGACGGAAGAATCTTCTTCTGATGTTGACTCAGATAATCTGGATGATGGCTTCGACACAGGTGGCGGTTCCTTGGACACAGGTAGAGGTTCCTTGGACACAGGTAGAGGTTCCTTGGACACGGGTGGGGGTTACTTGGACACAGAAGTAATCACTGATCTGCCTGATCGTGAGACTAAATCTACGCTATCTGAAGAATCTTTTGATCTGGATGCAGGAGAAGAAGATGAAACTCAATTTGTTGTTGAAGAAACAACAGCTGAAAATAAAGAAGAAGATGATGTTATAGACATGCAAGAAGTTAATACATATCTTGCATTTGAACAATTTGATCAAGCAAAAGAGTTTGTACAAAATGCGATAAATGACAACCCTACCAATGCGGAACTGCATACAAAATTGCTGGAAGTGTTTTATACCTCTGGCAATAAGAAACACTATGAAGAAGAAGCCAAGGTCTTGTATGACTTGGTGGGTGGTGATAGTGCATACTGGAATATGGCTATTGCGATGTGGCAGGAAATGTCACCAAACAGAGCTTTGTTTGAAGAGGGCGGTGAAGAAGACGATGCTGAAGATGATGATAAAGACAATACAGGTGGATTTCTCAATGTTCTTGCTGATGGTGAAGCTGGAGATGGTGGCGCAGGTTTAGATTTTGATATTGGTAGTGCTGGAGATGAAGCTGGCGGCAGAGTAGCAGGTACGGGCGAAGAAATATTGGATATTACAAGCGCGGCTGATGATAATTTATTAGATCATACGCTGAATGAAGAGACACCTGCAACAGAACTGTCACTGAATGAAGAGACACCTGCAACAGATCCGTTAGACATAACGCCAGTCAAAATGGATGTTGATGCACCAGAAGATTTGCTGGATACAACGGCGAAAACGAAAACTAGTCCTGATAATTATACGTTACTTGATTTTGAGGTAGAGGCTGAAGAAAATGAGGTTCAGGAAGAATCAAACAGTATTGAGTTTGATGTGCCAGACGAAAGTAATGAGACAATGGAGTTTGATGCGCCGACAGAAAGTGATGAAACGGTGGAATTTGATCTGAATGACTCGGATGCCGTAGAAGCTTCGGCAGAAGAAAGCACTGAGGATGATAATGTTCTTGATTTTGATACAAAGTCAGCAGCAGGTGATGATAATACTGGTCTTGACGCAAATGCTGCTGATGATGAAATGACATTAGAGCTTGATACAAACAGTTTGGTTGCCTCTGAGGATGAGGTTTCTCTGGGTCTTGACATAGGAGATGCTGGTGAGAAAGAAGAACCGGGTCTGTCGCTGGAAGAAGGCGATGTTCCTGAACCAGAAACGGCTATGTCGGACATGGATCTTAGTCTTGATGATACGCCCGTTAAATTAGAAGGGGCTGAATTTGATCTTGATAAAACTGTTGAATTACCAAAAAGTCTGCTTATAGATGAACCAACGAGTAACGACTCCGATGCGGGTGATAGTGCTGAACAAACAAGTAACGACTCCGATGCTGGCGATAGCATTGTTTTTATTCAAAAAACCGCACAACCGGGGGAGCAAAGCGTAGAAGATGAAAATGCGGCGAAACTTGATCTTGCCAAAGCGTATGTAGAACTCGGTGATGAAGAGAGCGCTAAGGTTATTTTAGATGAAGTCGTGGCAGAAGGTAGTGATGATCAGCGTCAACAGGCAGAAGATCTTCTAAGTCAGATTTAGTCATTAATTCATAATGTTTGAAAGACGTGAAATATTCTGGCTAAGAAAGCAAAAATACGATTAATCAAACTAAAAATTTGACCAGTCGAGAATGAAGATTGCGCTGGGCGTTGAATATGCGGGTTGTCATTACTATGGCTGGCAAAAGCAGGCTATCTCTCCGACTATCCAAGAAGTACTTGAGTCGGCACTGACAAAAATTGCAGATGAGAATATTCGCGTTGTCTGTGCCGGGAGAACTGATTCAGGTGTGCATGCGTTGCAACAAGTTGTACACTTTGAAACAGCCTCCGAACGAAAACTTCGGGCCTGGATTTTGGGAACAAATACAATATTGCCAAAAGATATTGCCATCACCTGGGCATTAAATTGTGCCGATGATTTTCATGCAAGGTTTAGTGCCAAGAGTAGAACTTATCAATATCTGATGTTAAATCGGCAATCGCGGATGGCCATTCTGAACGGTTTAGTGACTTGGGAAAGACGAACACTGGATTTTGAAAAAATGCAGCAAGCCTCGCGGTATTTGATTGGGGAACATGATTTTACCTCTTATAGAGCCGTCGCCTGTCAGGCTGATTCGCCAGTTCGTACAATATACAGGCTGGAGATGAATCGGCTGAGAGATTGGATAATGATCACCCTGACTGCAAACGCATTTCTACATCATATGGTAAGAAATATTGTCGGTGTATTAATAGCGATTGGACTTGGCAAAAAAGAAGTTAATTGGGCGGCTGAGGTATTGGCGGCAAGAGATAGAACGGTGGGTGGTGTAACGGCTCCGCCAGACGGTTTGTACCTGACAAATATTCAGTATCCAGAACGTTTTTCAATCCCGCCCGCAAGAGAGGTATTGGAAAAGTTTGGCATTGAACAGTAAGCATACTGCCTTGCCAAGATGAAACACCTTAATCGTACCCGGGTAAAGATTTGCGGCATAACCAATCTGGAAGATGCAAATCTGGCCGTTGCCGCTGGTGCAGATGCGATTGGGTTGGTGTTTTTTGCAAATAGCCCACGTTATATAGCGATTGATGTGGCCAGAGAAATTACAAATAATATACCACCGTTTATTAATTGTGTTGGATTATTTGTCGATGCTGAAGAAACGTATATTCGTCAAGTATTAGAACAGGTGGCGATTGATACACTGCAATTCCACGGGCAAGAATCGGAACGAGCTTGCGCTTTATACAATAGACCTTATATCAAAGCAGTCAGAATGAATAAAAATATACGACTAGCAGATGAGCTAAGGAAGTATCCCTCTGCGCAAGCGGTGTTACTTGATAGCTATGTGCAGGATGTCCCGGGTGGAACAGGACGTACTTTTGATTGGCGCATGATTCCGGCGGATTTATCGAAGCCAATAATTCTTGCGGGTGGTCTGCATGATGATAATGTGAAAAGTGCAATCTCCGAGGTTCGACCTTATGCAGTTGATGCCAGCAGTGGCGTTGAAAGAGAAAAAGGCATAAAAAATCCCAGCAAAATTAAAAATTTTATGGATGCGGTCATGAATGTCTAAGGTAAATAAAAAAAGCAGTATTCCAGAGATTGAATCGTATCAATCCATGCCTGATCAGCATGGCCATTTTGGTGCTTATGGTGGGCGTTTTGTTTCTGAAACATTGATGGAGCCACTGGAAGAGCTTGAACAGGCATACAAAAAATACGCACAGGATCCCGCGTTTATAGCAGCGTTTGAACAGTGTCTAAAATACTATGTTGGACGACCCTCACCGCTGTACCATGCCGAGCGTTGGAGTGAGCGATTAGGCGGAGCACAAATTTATCTGAAGCGAGAAGATTTAAATCATACGGGCGCGCACAAGATAAATAATACTGTGGGTCAGGGTTTGTTAGCGAAACTTATGGGTAAACGACGTGTTATTGCAGAGACTGGCGCTGGGCAGCATGGCGTTGCTACTGCCACGGTAGCTGCGCGGTATGGCATGGAATGTGTTGTTTATATGGGTGCTGAAGATATTCAACGACAAGCAATAAACGTGTTTCGCATGAAGTTGCTTGGCGCAACAGTGGTTGCTGTGGAAGCAGGTTCCAAGACACTTAAGGATGCCTTAAACGAAGCAATGCGGGATTGGGTTACAAATATAGACGACACATTTTATATTATTGGTACAGTAGCAGGGCCGCATCCTTATCCGATGATGGTCAGAGATTTTAATGCAGTCGTCGGACGTGAAGCACGACAACAATGTCAGGAGCAGACAGGGAGGCTACCAGACAGCCTGGTGGCTTGTGTTGGCGGTGGTTCAAATGCGATAGGGTTATTTCATCCTTTCTTAGATGAAAAAGAAGTATCACTTTATGGTGTAGAAGCTGCTGGCGATGGACTCAACACGAATCGCCATGCGGCACCTCTCAATGCAGGAATACCGGGTGTTTTACATGGAAATCGTACCTATCTTATGGAAGATAAATATGGTCAAATTATTGAAACCCATTCAATATCTGCGGGTCTGGATTACCCGGGTGTCGGGCCAGAGCATGCTTGGTTGAAAGACACAGGTCGTGCTAATTATGTTTCTGTCAAAGACAGTGAGGCGTTGCAGGCGTTCCATGATCTAACTCGGATTGAAGGCATTATGCCAGCATTGGAGTCTAGTCATGCCTTGGCTTACACGGCAAAAATTGCTCCGAAAATGAAGAAAGAAGCGATCATTATTGCCAATTTATCTGGTCGCGGTGATAAGGATATTCATACGGTTGCGGCACATGAAGGAATAACATGCTAAACCGATAACCGAATTATGAATGATCGGGAACACTTACTAGAGATAATGGTTGAACGGGGGCTGATCTGGATCGTTTGTGAATTGCTGAGTTACTGAGTATAAAATATTATAACACTGATGAGGTCAACCCTTGGTTATTATCCCATGAGTCAAAAATTCATCTGGCCTGATATGCAATTGGATTACTCGAATTTAACTTGGTGCCAGAATAACTGAATCAACTGAATCAATCTGCCGATTACGCATCCCCTATCCTTAAATATTTCGTGAATCAAGAAAATGAGTAGAATTACAGCACAGTTTAACGCACTTAAAAATAATCACAAAAAAGCACTCATCCCCTTTATCACAGCAGGCGATCCGATACTGGATTTAACAGTCGAACTAATGCACTTATTAGTTGCATCGGGCGCAGATATGATTGAGTTGGGTATTCCATTTTCAGATCCCATGGCTGATGGGCCAGTAATACAACGCGGAAGTGAACGTGCTTTGCGCAATGGTACGAATACTGATGATGTGTTTAATATTGTAAAGGAATTTAGAGTCGAGAATGAATCAACACCCGTTATTCTAATGAGTTATTTGAATCCTATTGAAGCAATAGGATATACGACTTTTGTTGAAAAAGCGGCGGCGGCTGGGGTTGATGGGCTGATTATTGTAGATTTACCCCCTGAAGAATCTGCTACATTAAGTGCAGTATTGAGACTACATAGCATTGATCAAATATTTCTTATTTCTCCGACGACCAGCGGCGAACGCCTGGACCGGATTTGTGCAGTCGCTTCAGGCTTTCTGTATTATGTCTCCTTGAAGGGTGTCACTGGGAGCAGTAAATTGGATGTTGAGGCTGTGGGTGATAAATTAAATGAGATACGCCGTAAAACAATATTGCCATTAGGTGTTGGTTTTGGAATTAAGAACCCTCAAATTGTTGAAGCAGTCGGCAGAGTGAGTGATGCCGTTGTTGTGGGTAGTGCTTTGGTAGAACGTATCGCACAAAATATTGGAAATCATGAAAAGTTGAAATCAGAAATAACAATATTCACCCGTTCTTTGCGCGCCGCATTAGATCGGATTGGATAGTCATAAGAGATGAGTTGGTTTAAAAAAATATTACCCTCTAGGAATAAGAGTAACGTTGCAACACGCCGTACCGTACCAGAAGGAATCTGGACAAAGTGCGAGGCTTGTAATGCTGTGCTTTATCGCGCTGAACTCAAAAGAAATAATAAGGTATGTCCGAAATGCAATCATCATATGCGGATTAGTGCTCGAGTTCGGCTTGAAACTTTTTTAGACCCAGACAACCGGGAAGAGATTGGCACCAATATAACACCTGTCGATATACTTAAATTTCGCGATAGCAAACGCTATAAAGACAGGCTCAATCAGGCGCAAAAGAAAACGGGTGAAAATGATGCCCTGATCGTTATGTCTGGGAAATTAAAGGGTTTACCGGTTGTTGCCTGTGCCTTTGAATTTGATTTTATGGGTGGTTCCATGGGTTCGGTTGTTGGCGAAAAATTCGTCCGCGCAGTTGAGGCGGCAATAGCATTAAATTCACCATTAATCTGCTTTTCCACTAGCGGTGGTGCCAGAATGCAGGAGGCCTTGTTTTCTTTATTGCAAATGGCGAAAACATCCGCGGCAATTGCCACCCTAAGAAATAATAAATTGCCTTATATTTCAATATTAACAGATCCAACGATGGGCGGTGTCTCTGCTAGTCTGGCTACGCTTGGTGATGTCAATATTGCTGAACCTAATGCTTTGATCGGTTTTGCTGGGCCAAGAATCATTGAGCAAACGGTTAGAGAAAAATTGCCAGATGGTTTTCAACGTAGCGAGCTCTTGCTTAAAAATGGTGATATAGACATGATCATCAATCGTGGAGAGTTACGTGATAGAGTCAGTAAGGTGTTATCAATACTCACCCATCAACCACCTGTTATATGAGCACATGATTAAATTTTATGTCTAGTAAAATTAAATCAATATCCAAGTCAGGAATTTGCGCGAATCAATTAAGATTTAACAATTTGGAACAATGGCTAAAATGGCAGGAAAGTCTGCATTTTACAGCAATTGAATTGGGTCTGGAACGTTGTCGTCGTGTTGCCAACAATATGGGTCTACTTAAGCCTGCACATAATGTTATTAGTGTCGCTGGTACTAATGGTAAAGGCTCTAGCGTTACTATGCTGGACAGTATACTGCGTCATGCAGGTTACAAGTTAGGTCGGTATACATCACCGCATCTACTCTGCTATAACGAGCGCATTTGCATCGATGATGAATTTGTCTCAGATGCTGAATTATGTGAATCATTTGATCGTATAGACCGGGCGCGTGGTGATATTTCATTGACTTATTTTGAGTTCGGAACACTGGCCGCATTGGATATTTTTCGCCAACACAAGATTGATCTGGCTATACTTGAAGTCGGTTTAGGTGGTCGGCTCGATGCGGTCAATGTACTTGACGCTGAGGTGGCACTAATTACCAGCATCGATATTGATCATCAACAATGGCTTGGCGATGACCGTGAGAGCATCGGTAGGGAAAAAGCCGGCATATTCAGAAACAAAGCACCTGCTGTTTGTTCTGATCCCAAGCCCCCGCAAAGTTTGCTTGATTGTGCTGATGCGTTAGGCACACCTTTATTTATTTTGGGACGGGACTATCAGTTGTCTACCCAGCCTGGTTTTTGGTCGTGGCATACTGATACGGTCTCTTTGCAAAAATTGCCAATACCCATGCAGTTTTGTGATTTCCAACTTGATAATGCAGCAGGTGTATTAATGGTATTGGAAAAAATCAAGCATGAATATCCGGTGAGTTTGGAGGATATTAAACAAGGGCTAGGTAGCTTTCATATCAATGGCCGGATGCAATTTATTCCTGGCAGAATTCCAAAGATTTTAGACGTGGCACATAACAGTGAATCTGTCAGCAGTTTAGTAAAAAACTTAAGTAAGATCCCCTGTCCAGGACAGACGCATTTAGTCGTTGGCATGTTAAAAGATAAAGATCATGCGCGGATTTTTAAGGTTTTGCTTAGTATTGCAGATAGCTGGAATATTATAACTTTGTCTGCGGGTCGAGGTAGCGATGCCAAAACATTAAGCGCAGAGCTTAAAAAACTTGGTGTTGATGAAAATGTAGTTGAGTATGCCAGTGTCGCGCATGCTATTGATGAACTTGATGCTTCATCCAGGTCGGGAGATAGAATTGTCGTTACCGGTTCTTTTTTGACTGTTGGCGCAGCACTTCGACATCTAAACTCGGAACTAAATTAGTTAGAAATGCAGCAACAATTAAAAGAGAGATTGGTTGGGGCGGCAATATTGGTTGTTATTGCTGTAATTTTCATACCGATGTTGCTGACAGGCCCTATTGAGTCTGGGACCATTACAGAGACAAATATACCGGAACGCCCCACAGAAAAATTAAATCCAGGGATAAATATACCAGCGCATCCCACAGAAAAATTCAATCTGGAATTAATCCCGATAATCGATACTATAGACCCGCGTACATTGGTTAATGCAGGCGATGTCAGAGATGACGCACAGCCAACAACCGAAATCGTTACAACAGAAGCATCCGTCAAACCGAAAACGGAACCCGCTAAAGTCGTATCTGTTGTAGCCAATCCATCCATACCAGCGGACATAGTAAAAGATAGACCAGCCAATCTGACTGCATGGGTTGTGCAATTAGGCAGTTTTATAAGCAAGGAAAATGCAGAAAAGCTACGCTTAAGACTAATAAATTCAGGTTTTCCTGCATTTGTCGAATCCTTGGAACAAAACAATAAAACTGTGTACCGCGTGCGCGTAGGGCCAGAACTATTGCGTGCTGATGCGGATGCCGTGCTCAAAAAGATAAAAAATATAAAAGAAAACAAAAATTTAAGCGGTATAGTGCAACAATATCCATGAATTATTTATTGATCTTTAAATAACTGATCTCAACTATGTCTATCGTTGATATGGTCGTTCTTTGTCTGATCATGTTACCTGCTATTGCGGGTGTTTTTTATGGTTTTTTAGGTATATTGCTTTCTCTATTATCCTGGGTTGCATCTTTGGGTATTGCCATAAAACTGATGTCTTATTGCACTCCATTATTGGCATATTATGTGGATACGCCCATGTTAAGAAATATTCTGGCATTTATTGGATTGTTTATTTTAAGTTTGCTTATAATGGCAAGCATAAGCTACTGCATAGTAAAGTTGATAGGAAAAACCGGATTATCAATAGCCGACAGAATGTTGGGATTATTTTTTGGTGTGAGTTTTGGTGGACTCATTGTTGCTGTTCTCGTATTCATGGGTGGATTCACGGCATTGCCACAAGAACCATGGTGGGAAGAATCAAAATTAACAATGCCATTTGAGCATATTAGTATATGGAGCGTACAATTTTTACCGGAATCGATTACAAAATACCATACATACGAATAGGCAGATGAGGATGACTATTGCATTCCAAAGCGCAATATTACTATGTGCGGCATAATCGGCATCGTTGCAAAAAAACCGGTTAATCAATCTATTTACGATGGCTTAACTGTGCTCCAGCATCGTGGACAAGATGCGGCAGGCATGGTGACTTGTGATGGCAATAGATTATACCTCAGAAAGGATAACGGCCTGGTCAGGGATGTATTCCATACGCGCCACATGCTTAACCTGAAAGGCAATATGGGCATCGGGCATGTGCGTTACCCTACCGCTGGCTGCTCATCTTCAGCAGAGGCGCAACCATTTTATGTCAATTCACCCTATGGCATCACGCTGGCTCATAACGGCAATTTGACTAATGCTGAAACGCTGAAAGACGATCTAATGCTTGATGATCTGCGTCACTTGAATACCCATTCAGACTCTGAAGTGTTATTGAATATTCTGGCGCATGAGTTAAATGCCATTGGCAAACCGCGTAACGACTTACAGGCTGATGATGTATTTAATGCCGTCAAACGCTTGCATCAGCGTTGTCAAGGCGGCTATGCGGCAGTCGCGATGATAACTGGCGTTGGGATATTGGGATTTCGTGATCCAAACGGTATTCGGCCTATTGTTGTTGGCGAACGTAAAACAGATAGTGGCTCAGAGTTTATTATTGCTTCTGAAAGTGTTGCCATTGACGCACTCGATTTCCAGTGTATTCGAGATATAGAACCAGGCGGTGCTGTTTTTATTACACTCAATGGTGAGCTACATACGTTGCAATGTTCCGATAGTCCAAAATGCAGACCTTGTATATTTGAATATGTTTATCTAGCCCGCCCCGACTCAATAATTGATGGCATTTCTGTATACAAAGCACGATTAAGAATGGGAGAACGACTTGCGAAGAAAATCCTAAAATGCTACCCGGAGCACGACATTGATGTTGTCATTCCTATCCCTGACACCAGTCGAACGGCCGCATTACCGTTGGCGACAAAACTCGGCGTTAAATACCGGGAAGGCTTCGTAAAAAATAGATATATCCCCAGAACATTTATCATGCCTGGTCAAAATATCCGTAAAAAATCAGTGCGGCAAAAATTGAATGCGATCGGGCTGGAATTTAAAGGGAAGCGTGTTCTTTTGGTTGATGATTCGATTGTGCGCGGGACAACCTCAAGAGAAATCGTACAAATGGCAAGAGAGGCGGGCGCTAAGCGTGTCTATGTTGCATCGGCCGCCCCACCAGTGCGTTATCCAAATGTATATGGCATCGATATGCCGGCGGTGAATGAATTAATTGCGAATAACCGTACGGTTGCAGAAGTGGCTGAAACAATCGGTGCTGACTGGGTAGTTTATCAGGATATTGCTGATCTGATTACTGCTGCGCGTAAAGGCAATAAGAGAATTACTGAATTTGATACATCTTGTTTTACTGGTAAATATGTCACGGGCGATGTGAGTAAGGATTATCTAGCGCGTATTGAATCAACTCGAAACAATTACGCTGAGGTAAAGCAGATCATAGATGAGGATCTGACTGATTTAACTGAAAATAAATAAAAAAACCACGGCCTATCAAAATAGAACCGTGGTAATAAGAGGGGGAAATCATTGCAATCCGTATTTAAACAAATACGGAGTAAGTAATTTCAAGCAGCCTTTTTGGTGAAAGGGACCATATCTTCTACGCCCTTTTCAACCCAGGCACTGACCTCATCTTTTGATTCATTGATAATATCAACCGTATTGCGGGCAATACCTTGAACCTTTTCGTTAGTGTCTTTGATCAGCGTAGCCTGAGCATTAACAACCGCTTTATAATCTTTTGATTTACTCAAAATCTCCATCTGTGAGGTGGCACAGTCAATGGAAAGATTTACAAACGCCTGTTGCTGGTCGGAAATCTGATCCGCAATTTTCAGGTTGATGTTGTAGAGTTCTTGCAGGCCAACGTAATTCGCTTTACCCAATTTACACATAGTTCCAAATATATCATTCGTCATTTTTCTGCTCCTGAAATTAAAGTTTAAAAATAATGTTGCCACGTTTTATTGTGCATCGCAACATTTGTTGCAGTGCAATATATATTGACTTTAGGAGGCTGTCAACTAAATTGTAAAAAAAATTTAATATGACGTATTATTTGTAACATATTGAAGGGAACCTCTATTAATGCAATCACTTTCCAGTTTATTGACTCAGAGAGGTTAAAACAATAACCAATTTGATCCAAAAAGCCGGTAGTCTCCGTACAGCCCTGTTCTCGGCTTTACTTCGTTTTCAAGACGTACTGACCCGTTCCAGAAAGCATAAACGCCTCATGTTGTACGTTAGATTCATCGATAACATAAATTATCTTTCGCAAATTTGAAGAGGCGGTTTTCCTTTATCTGGTTAAATAAAAAGTGACATAACCATTTATTTGACCAGGAG
This sequence comes from uncultured Gammaproteobacteria bacterium, assembly GCA_951812995.1. Classification (GTDB taxonomy): domain Bacteria; phylum Pseudomonadota; class Gammaproteobacteria; order Eutrophobiales; family Eutrophobiaceae; genus UBA7359. Next base: position 122,679 of record CATOTD010000006.1, read on the forward strand.
AAGAGTTGCCATGAGCGATGATACAAACAAGCACTTGCACAACGTAGTCCCTATTGATGAACAGGAACTGCAGGGCCATCTCAACAAAGTGGTACTGAAGACTGTGGAAGACACCCTTAACCAGATTCTGGACGTTGAGGCTGATGCGCTGGTGGGTGCTGATCGATATGCACGCACTGAGACGCGCAAAGACGACCGGTCTGGCAGCTACACCAGGAAGTGCCACACAAGGGCCGGAGAGCTTGAGTTAAAGATGCCGAAGCTACGCAAGCAGACCTTTGAAACGGCCATCATAGAGCGCTATCGGCACCGTGTAGCGTCAATTGAAGAGGCACTGATTGAGATGTATCTGGCAGGTGTTTCAGTACAACGTGTAGAAGACATTACCGCAGCATTGTGGGGTACCCGTGTCAGCTTAGGGACTATTTCAAAGCTCAACCAGCGTATCTATGGGCAGATTGAAGAGTGGCGTAATCGCCCCATAGGGAGTGATTTCCCTTATGTATACCTGGACGGTGTTGTGCTCAAACGCAGTTGGGGCGGTGCAGTGAAGAACGTTTCTGTTCTAGTCGCCATAGGTGTTGGGGACGATGGCTACCGCCGCATTCTAGGGATTGTTGAAGGTACTAAGGAGGATAAGGTGGGATGGTCAGGATGCCTGCGTCATTTGCAGGCACGCGGTCTCAAGGGCATCAGGTTGGTGCTCAGTGATGCCTGTCTTGGGCGCAAGGAGTCGATAGGTGACTTCTACCCCTAAGCTGGCTGGCAGCGTTGTATTGTGCACTTCTACCGCAACGTCTTCAGTCATATGCCTCGTGGTCGTGTCAAAGAAGTCTCTCGCATGTTGCAGGCTATCCATGCATCTGAATATCTGGAATCTGCCAGGCATAAGGCCACGGAGGTCGAGAAGAAACTCAGGGACATGAAGTTATCGAGGAGGCAACTATCTGATCCTTGCGAGCGATATAAGCCGCCTGGTTCAACGACAACTGCTCAAACAACGATGCCATCAGACCCAGCACCGCTAACCGATGCTTGAATGCCCAGCAGGTTTTGGCATCAGCGACTCGTTGCTGGCTAGCAAGACCCAGAAACTGCTGAAAACTGCAACGGTCTTCGATTTGGTACTCCAACTGAGCATCGCTAAGACCATACAGATTTTGCACAAGCAGCCCCTTGAACATCATCACTACGTCTGTTGGGCGTTGCCCGCCTGACGCTTACGTTGTTTCTCATGAACCTTGTTCAACAACGACCGAAAAGATCCCCAGTCAACCGTTTTTTCCAGTTCAGGCAGAGGATTACCCAACTGTTTGAGACGATAGTCTTGAAGATTAAACAGGGAACCGAAAATGTCATTGCTCATGGAAGTTTCTTTGGCAGTTTGGAAACTTCAACATTGTACCAAATAGCGTAATTAATAGAGATAGCGTGTATTTAATAATAAAAATTAAAATATAGACAAGTCGTGATTAAATACACTTTATTTTTTTTTATTTTTTTTATCTTTTTTACGTTTAGAAGAGGGAGAGGTCATAGTCGCTTTGAAGAAATTTTCTTGCATGGATTGCCACATTTCAAGATTCTTTTCAGTCAATTCGGCCATTGCTGATAACGGGTTGGTAGTCATTGTAGTTTGCAGTTGTTCCTGTAATTTCTTTTGCTGTGTAACAAAAAGGTGAATGCTTTTTTGTAAATAATCGCCCGCCACTGATTGCGCTGAATCACCATAAAAACGAATTATGTGCGACAGGGCTTGCGTTGTGAAAAGCGGTTCGCCATCCTCCTCTTGTTCGGTGATAATTTGCAGCAGGATAGTTTTGGTCAGATCCTCTTCCGATTTGACATCCTTCACAATAAATTCTTTATTAGCCAGCACCAATTTTTTTATATCTTCCAAAGTTATGTACTTGCTTTCTTCCGTGTCGTAAAGGCGGCGATTGGGATATTTTTTGATAATACGTATGTTTTCCATCTTTTTATCCTGATAAATCATCAATAATTCAGATTGATGCTAAATGTAAAACCAACTGATTACAAACAATTACCCAAGTGCAAGGGCTGTGCGATCAGGCGGCCTATATGCGTTTTTAATACTGCGTCATTGGCACTTCTAGTTACAGACAGGCGGCGAGAGCCTAGACTCTTTGCCGCAACCAAAATGGTCAAGTGTGTTCGTCTTCGGACGCGGTTTGGCGTGGGTTGAGTCGGGTCGAGCGTGGTGGGGCTGGGTGCGACGTGGGTTGAGTCGGGCGTGGTGGGGTCTCGGGTTGAGTCGGGCGTGGTGGGGTCTCGGGTTGGGCAAGCATCTCTTTAGTGCAAAGGTCTCAGGTGGCGAGCGGTGGGGTGACTTCAGTGCCAGCCGCGGAATTTTGTTTGCAACTTGAGCACAGGCGGAAAAGACTGCCATTATGGGTGATGTCATCGGTAAAATCAGCGGCAGCTTTGCGGCACTGTACAGGTTTGAATGTGGTTTGAGTCGCGGTACAATCTGTTGCGGCAAGTGTTTTCTGGCATGTCTAAACAATTACAATTTCACTGTGCATTATTCTTGTGTAATTAAAGGGACTTATCTTAGTGATGCAATAATTGGATATGGCAAATACTAATACAGATACAGGGTACCCAGCGATAATCAGGCCAATATATTGATGACACCATTATTTGCATTGCGACAGGGTCCAAATGTTGGACTTTGGAGACAGCCCCAAAAACTGTGTAACTGCTTATCATTGATTATTGCCCTGAAGGGGCTGAGGATAAGCACATGCAACCCGAAGCAATCAAGTCACTGGCACGTGAAACTGCCAGGGGCATCAAAACCGAAGAAGACCTGTATACGTTCCGTCAGGCATTGACCAGGGTAACCATTGAGGCAGCACTGAATGCCGAGCCCGATGAACACCTTGGCTATGCCAGACATGAGTAGGCAGGAAAATCCAATAGCCGCAATGGTCGCAGTCATAAAATGCTACGCACTGAAGAGGGCGCATTCGAGCTGGAAACACCCCGCGACAGAAAGGGTAGCTTGGTGCCAGCAATGGTCAAAAAGCACCCATCTCGCTACACCGGTATGGATGACAAGATTCTCAGTCTCTATGCCAAAGGCAATACCACCTGTGACATTGTCGCGCTGTTTCAGGAAATGTAGGGCGTGGCGGTCTCAACCAGTCTGCTCTCGCGCGTGACAGCAAAGGTGATTGCGTGGCAATCGGCCACTGGTGCTGATATACCCCAGCGCATACCTTGACTGCATAGTCGTTAAAATCCGCCAGGACAAGAAAGTCATCAACAAGGCTGTCTTATTTGGCACTGGGCGTGAACCTGGACGGGCACAAAGTGCTTTTAGGGCTGTGGCTGTCAGAGCACGAAGGTGCCAAGTTCTGGCTCAATGTCGAGCCTTTCCCGAATTCTGTGTAACTGCCGTTGGTTAAACGAAGTCCTTTAGTCGGTTTCCGAATTTGATCATAAAGCGATTCATCGCTGGTTTCCAATATTTAATCGGCATAGTCCACTGCTTTGATGCATCTTAAATGGCCAGATAGCTCACCTTTCAGACACCAGATTCAGTTATAACTCTCATCTTTCTCAAGGTCGGGGTAGTGCCTTAGTAAATCGTTTAGGGCTTGGTAATCAGACGCATTGGGAAAGAAAGATTGATACTTTTCATCGGTTCTGAAGATTCGCAAAAAATCTTTGTTGGTGCGGTAGGATGCTTGAACCATCACCACCATAATGCAAAGATGGAGACCTCGAACAACGCTGATTCTGGATGGATTTTGACGCGAGCACCAGTCGTTGTCACCCGCATAGTGGGTGTGAAGGTCAAGATCGGTGGTATTTGAGGCTGTGTTGCGCTGTTTGGGACTGCCAGGGCGGGTATTTCCGGAATTTGGACAGAGTCAGGCTGTGGCCTGTCGTCGCTCGTGGAAGATGAGACGGCGGAAGTTGTAGCTCAGGTTGGCCATGGTCATGCGGGCCTTCGCACGGGTTTGGCCGATTGAGCGGATGGTCAGAGCCATGGGCACTTTCTCGTAGCCGAACACATGCGCGGATGGCGGAGCGTGTCGCGTTGCCCCGACGAATATGCCTGGCCATGGGTTTGCCGCGTGGCTTCTTGCGATGGATATGTGAGCGGTACCCTTGCGCCTTCAGCCAAGCCTCATTCCTGGCCGAGCGGTACCCGGTATCGGCCCAAACCGCCTTCGAGCTGTTTGTCTCGTCCAGAACCGAGGACAGTTCATGCCCGTCGTAGCGAGCCGCATTCGTGCCAGTCTCACCCCGGATGAAGTGCCATTTGCGGTCAATGGACACGTGGTTCTTGTACCCAAAGTGTGGGACCGAGATATCGACAAGGCCAGTATCCTCCTCACCCTCCTTGGTCGTCTTGGCCTTTGAATACTTGACCGTCCAACGCGCATCGGTGTCTTTCTGCGCTGCCTTGGACAGATCATCGGGCCAGATGTCAGACGCGGCCTCACCTGCCTTGGCGCGCGCTTTCTCTTCTTTCGTCATCCGCTGGCGCGGGGCAAAGACCAACGTGGCATCCATAATCTGACCGCCGGTGGGTTTGTATCCCCGCGCGCACAGCTGAGCTTCAAACAGGGCCTTGAAGACACCCGCCTAGGTCAGCTTCTCTCTGAAAAGCCAGATCGTCTTCTGATCAGGTGTCGGCTCCCCGATTTGAAATCCCAGGAAACGCAACCAACTGAAACGGTCACGAATGAGAAACTCCATCCGCTCATCACTCAGATTGTGCATCGAGGCCAACACCAGCACCTTGAACATCACAACGGCATCATAGGGCGGACGACCACCTTCGGGACGTTCCCCATAATCAAGCGCTTCCACCAAAACGGGACGGAGCACTTCGAAATTCACATGACAGTCCAGAGCTTCAAGCGGATCTCCCATCGCCGAAAGCCGCGCCAAATGATCCGTCAAATCAAACAATCCAGGTGCGTGCATAAACAAAATCCTCCCACATCAAGTGAATCAGATCGTACCACAAAATGCACGGTTTTTAGAGGCTTCCAGTTTATCTTGAATATCTAAACGGGTTATGCGGTCGCTTTTACGAAATACCTGAACCTTGTTATTAAAGTCTTGGTCTATGGCTTGGCGATAAGGGTGGTTGCGGTTTCTAAGGGCATCGTAGGTTTGGCTAAAAATGGCATTGGTGGGGGTGAGCCACAAAAACAAGCCATTCATTTGCCCCGCCAAGTCGCGCTGAATAGGTAATAAACACTTAGCCACTAGTAAAGTCTTACCACAAAGATGGACCCCAGATTCTGGATAATCAAGGATGACATAGATTCTTTCCTCCATTAAGTTAAAGAGGCAATTTATTCATGAGAAGGAAAAGAAGCTTGCATAAACCAGAGTTCAAAGCAAAGGTCGCGTTGACGACCATCAAAGGCGAAATGACGATGGCTGATATGGTCGAAAAACTTGACGTTCAACCTGGCCAAATAACACAGTGGAAAAAACAACTTTTGTTCAGCACTGGTGCGGCGTTTGATAAGGTAGACAAAGTAGCGGATGATCATCGGCAAGAGGTGCTTGAGTTGCGCGCTAGAATTGGCCAATTGACCATGGAGAATGATTTTTTAGAACGCGGGTTAGAAAGAATACACGGCCTAAGAGGAAAGAGATGGTGAGCAAGGAAGAAGCGCTACCGATTTCACGTCAATGCCAGCTACTGGATGTAGGGCGGTCAACTTACTACTACGTCCCCGAGCCTGTCAGCGACGAAGAACTGGCGTTGATGAAGCTACTAGGATGGTACACGGCGTATCAAGGACTGGTTATTTGATAACCATGGTCGCGTGGTCAACCGGAAGCGTATACAGTGCCTGAGAATGCTTCTGGTGATAGAAACCCTGTATCCGAAGCGCAATCTCAGTGTGGTCAATCAGCGGCATAAAATTTATCCGTATTTGTTGCGTGGGCTTGAGATTGGTCGTCCCAATCAAGTCTGGTTAACTGACATCACATATATTCCAATGTCGAAAGGATGAGTTATAACCGAATCTGGTGTCTGAATAAATTTGAAGTATGCGGCGTGCCTTGCTGAAATCGGTTTTGTCTAGCAATCGAAAGTAACAAGAGGAGCACGCCACACATGACAAACAATACTGTGATTAATCTGGGTACACCAGAGGGCATTGATCCACTGACAGAGTTACTCAGATCTGGTGCGAAGCAGTTAATCACCGAAGCTGTCCAGGTAGAGCCAGATGAGTTGATGACGCATTATGATGATCAAAAAACGGCTGACGTACGCCAGCACGTTGTCCGTAGCGGTCATCATCCAGAACGAGAGATCATCATCGGGGTTGGCAAGGTCAGCGTCGAGGTGCCCAATATCCGTAGCCGAGAAGGCGAGCCTGAGAGCTTCCAATCGTTAATAGCGCCTCCTTACATCCGGCGTACAGCGACCCTGGACGCGGCGATTCCCTGGCTTTATTTGAAAGGTGTTTCGAGTGGTCAGATGCAAAGTGCACTGGAAGCGATTGTCGGACTGGAGGCCAAAGGGCTGTCGGCCAATGTCGTGGGTCGTTTGAAACGGCAATGGGAAGCTACATACAAGCAATGGTGTACACGTTCCGTGTCTGATGAATGGGTCTATATCTAGGCTGATGGCATCTACAGTGGTCTTCGAGGTGACGATGGTCGATTGTGTTGCCTGGTCATCATCGGCGTGAACAGTCGCGATAACGTAAATTATCTTTCGCAAATTTGAAAAGGCGGTTCCCCTTTATCTAGTTAAACAAGAAAGTGACATAACCATTTATTTGACTAGGAGAAGAACCGCCATGAGCGATGATACAAGCAAGCACTTGGTAGTGTCAATAATCTTTCGCACTTTCTGATTTGGCTTTCCCTTAAATCTGGTTGTTACGCGATCTGAAAGTCCTTTTCTTTATCCATCTCTTGGAGCAAATCCATGTTCAGATATGTCCGCGTTCCCCACTAGCTCCCCGCGATGTGTCTAAGCCTTGCCGCACAAAGCATCAACGCCGAGTTGCCATCCGGGAATGCTCCCACTACTCGTGTTCGCCGCCTGATTTCTCGAATGATTCGTTCCAAAGGATTGTTAGTCCGAATGCGAATCCAGTGCTCTGCCAGAAACCGATAATACGTCAGGGTCTCTTCCATGCACTACCCAGCCAATCCGCTACACTCGATAACTTCATGTCCCTGAGTTTCTTCTCGACCTCCGTGGCCTTATGCCTGGCAGATTCCAGATATTCAGATGCATGGATAGCCTGCAACATGCGAGAGACTTCTTTGACACGACCACGAGGCACATGACTGAAGACGTTGCGGTAGAAGTGCACAATACAACACTGCCAGCCAGCTTCAGGGTAGAAGTCACCGATCGACTCCTGGCGCCCAAGACAAGCATCACTGAGCACCAACCTGATGCCCTTGAGACCGCGTGCCTGCAAATGACGCAGGCATCCTGACCATCCCGCCTTATCCTTCTTAGTACCTTCAACAATCCCTGGAATGCGGCGGTAGCCATCGTCCCCAACACCTATGGCGACTAGAACAGAAACGTTCTTCACTGCACCGCCCCAACTGCGTTTGAGCACAACACCGTCCAGGTATACATAAGGGAAATCACCCTCTATGGGGCGATTACGCCACTCTTCAATCTGCCCATAGATACGCTGGTTGAGCTTTGAAATAGTCCCTAAGCTGACACGGGTACCCCACAATGCTGCGGTAATGTCTTCTACACGTTGTACTGAAACACCTGCCAGATACATCTCAATCAGTGCCTCTTCGACAGACGCTACACGGTGTCGGTATCGCTCTATGATCGCCATCTCAAAGGTCTGTTTGCGTAGCTTCGGCATCTTTAACTCAAGCTCTCCAGCCCTTGTGTGGCACTTCCTGGTGTAGCTACCAGACCGGTCGTCTTTGCGCGTCTCAGTGCGTTCGTATCGATCAGCACCCACCAGCGCATCAGCCTCAGCATCAAGCATCTGGTTAAGGGTGTCTTCCACAGTCTTCAGTACCACTTTGTTGAGATGGCCCTGCAGTTCCTGTTCATCAATAGGGACTACATTGTTCAAGTGCTTGTTTGTATCATCGCTCATGGCGACTCTTCTCCTGGTCAAATAAATGGTTATGTCACTTTTTATTTAACCAGATAAAGGGCACCTCTTCAAATTTGCGAAAGATAATTTATGTTATCAGATGCTTATATCGATCGCAAGGGTCAGATAGTTGATGTCTCGATCATTCCGGCACTGGTGCAGCGTAACCGTTGGGAAGAAAATGCACGGATTAAGGCAGGCACTGTCCTGGTGCGATAACAAAGGATGTCAGAAAAATACCGATGCCCGCTGGACGAAGAAACATAGCCGTAGCCATTTTGCTTACAAGAACCACATACAGATAGACCATGACAACAAGTTGATTCGTGACTATCAGGTCACTGATGCCAGCGTCCATGATGCGCAGGTTTTTGCCGACCTGCCAGATGACAGCAATACCAGTAAAGATGTCTGGGCTGACAGTGCCTATCGGTCAGAGGAAAAAGCAACGTTTCTCAAGGGCAAGGCTACCGCAGTCGGATGCAAGGCAAACGCAATAAGCCGCTCGGCAAATCAGAGCGGCAAGGTAAGCGCACGCGCTCCAAAGTTCGCAGTCGGGTCGAACCTGTGTTTGGAGCACAGCGCAATTTACGCCGCAAAGCGGTTCCTTGCATTGGCATTACGCGCACAAGCATGAATATCGGCTTGATGAATCTAAGGTACAACATGAGGCGTTTATGCTTTCTGGCACGGGTCAGTGCGTCTTGAAAACGAAGTAAAGCCGAGACAAGGGCTGTACGGAGACTACCGGCTTTTTGGATCAAATTGGTTTTTTTAACCTCTCTGAGCCAATAAACTGGAAAGTGATTGCATTAATAGAGGTTCCCGTTAAGCTATGTCATGATATACGCAATCGCATTGTATTTCCTACTGAAGTATAACAACCATAAGGCCATACTGCTAAATCATAACGCCATATTGCATATCGACTTTGGTTGCGCCCCGGCTCTGAGTTATCGTCAAAAATAGTGTCTGACAATTTGATCATGCGGCTACCTTGTCGTCCTCAGTTACCTCGATTCCATCTTTAAGCTTCACGCCTTTAATCACCTTTGCCAGGTGTCTGAAGCCTCTCAATTTGCGCCAGGAATCTTCTGCGCATAATCCCATCTTGTAGACCATAGTCAGCATCGTAATCGGCGTGACACAACCTTTGGCCTGGCGTGTTCTATGCCGGATTGTCGCAAAGCTCGACGGGGTGACATTCGTTGTCCTGATGTGGCTCCAGTGCTCTGCTGGAAAGTCATAAAATGCCAGCAACGCATCACGGTCTTTCGATAAGCATGCCACTGCCTTGGGACACTTTGCGCCGAAACGTTCCTCAAAGTCATCGAACACCTGCTCTGCGTCAACGCGGCCCTCTGCCATCCAGACCCTGCTTTGCTTTCTCCTGAACAGACTTCGGCAGATAGTTCAGCACATTGCCGGTCTTGTGCATCCAGCAACGTTGCACATCAGTCTCTGGATACACTGCCTCAAGGGCTGCCCAGAAACCCAAAGCACCATCGCCAATGGCCAGCTTTGGGGCTACCCCAAGCCTCTTTGTTGCAACGACAACAACACTGCTCGCCAGCGCTGTTTCGATTCCCTGACACCCTCTTCAATCGACATAAAATGCTTCTGACCGCGACTGTTCACACCGATGATGACCAGGCAACACAATCGACCATCGTCACCTCGAAGACCACTGTAGATGCCATCAGTCCAGATATAGACCCATTCATCAGACACGGAACGTGTACACCATTGCTTGTATGTAGCTTCCCATTGCCGTTTCAAACGACCCACGACATTGGCCGACAGCCCTTTAGCCTCCAATCCGACAATCGCTTCCAGTGCACTTTGCATCTGACCACTCGAAACACCTTTCAAATAAAGCCAGGGAATCGCCGCATCCAGGGTCGCTGTGCGCAGGATGTAGGGCGGTACAAGCAAAGATTGAAAGCTCTCTGGCGTACCTTCACGGCGACAAATCTTCGGCACCTCAACGCTGACCTTGCCAACCCCTGTAATCACCTCTCGTTCGGGATGATGGCCACTGCGGACAACGCGCTGGCATCTGTCAGTCGTTTTTTGACCATCATACTTTGTCATCAACTCATCTGGCTCTGCCTGGACCGCTTCGGTGATTAACTGCCTCGCACCCGATTTGATTAGTTCTGTCAGTGGATCAATGCCCTCTGGTGTACCCAGATCAATCACAGTATTGTTTGTCATGTGTGGCGTACTCCTCTTGCTACTTTCGATTGCTAGACAAAACCGATTTCAGCAAGGCACGCCGCATACTTCAACCTCTTCAGACACCAGATTCGGTTATAACTCTTTAGTGCAAAGGTCTCAGCGTACCACTATCGATACTGATCCGCACTTTTTTGTGTAACATTGTTTGTAGATAGTCGTGTAAATATGCCATTTTTGGCTGGCTTACCCCCGTATTTGCATCGTGAATTGTTTTTATAACAGCTAATACGAATTAGGGGGTTCTGGATAGAAAAGAATGACGGCAATAATCAGCGATACAACAAAAATAATACTAGCTATCGTGAATACTAAAGTTGGTTTTTTAATAAGTAGCGATTTTATCAGGTTAGTCGTATTTCTGCTTTCAGAAGCGTGTTTCTTATCGCTTACATTCAATCCTGCTCTGTCTTTTTTGACATTCTCAGTAGTTTCATCTTCATCAGAGGGTGCTACTAGCGGTGGCGGGTAATCAGCATCGACAGTAACAATTTCGCCCGCTATTATTGCGTTTATAAGTTCGGCACGTAATCTGCGATAATTGTCTTTATCGATAATACCTTTAGCATATTCCCTTGCCAGCTCACGCAATGTTTGATGACTCATATCATATTAGCCGCTTATTTTAATCATCAACCAACATCATCCCGGATCAGGCGAAACCCGGTCGTGTCATCAGCATTACCATCATGAGTGCGTTCGAGTGTGATTTCACATTTAGCATGTGCATCGGTATATGCGCCACCGCGCACGATTGTGGCGTTTCCATCAATCACCCATTCCTGCACGTTACCAACATAGTTTTTTAAGCCCCAGCCATTAGAGTTACCCGATTTAACGCTGACGGTTCCCGTGCCCTTAATCAGTTTTCCACTCACTGATACACGGCAGTTAAAATCTTTTTTAGGTTGCTGTCCATTTGCGCTGGCGGCATATTCCCATTCATTCTTGGTTGGGATTCGATATGTTTTTCCTGTTCGTTCAGATAACCACGCTGCGTAATCTTGTGCTTGCTGCAAGGTAATGCCTGTCATGGGTTCATTCCTTCTTGCCTTATCCGTAATCGGTTTACATGTGCGGCTGATGATGCAGTACTTACTCCAGTCGCTAACTGAAATTTCATATTTGGCAATCGCAAAAGGTTTTTCAATACCTTCACCATTGGGCACAACGACCATTAACGGACCGCGTGTAGATGGATGGATCATATCAAAACAAATCGCCTTTGAGCGCCTACCATAGCTGGCAAGACGACGAGTGCATTCAGATTCACTTGCAATCGGTTTCCATGGCGCAACTTCAGCGACTGTACCCCCCCCCGTATTTGTTCTGGCAAAGCTTTCTGCGGTCAGCTCTTTTTCAGCACGCCTGATTCTTGGTTTAGTAACCGGTTTGTATTTTGCTATTAATTGATCCAACTCGGTTTCTGCCGCACTGTAATCAGGGTTATCTGTCCAGAGGCTTTGTGCGCGTGCCAAGAGATTTTTTGTCGATCTTAATTTTTGATAATCCTCGCCCGCTGCTGTTTTGTCAGAAAGATAAAGTTCATAAACACTATTGGCTTCTTTGATTTTTTCTTCAAGTGTTTTTGAGAAAGCGATGAAATCAGGATGGACTTTAAATTGATTCGAGGCCGCCTGCTGTAATTGTTGTGCCTGCGTGAGCCTGCCCGCCAGGATAGATGCATTGGCCGCAGCCACGCCATCCCATGGTTTTAGTTGTAACTGATTCTTCAAATTGGCTAACACGGCATTGGCAGGGAACAATCCGGCGGCACTTTGCGCAAGTGCGGCCGCGGCATCTTCATTGGATGTGCGTAACGCTTCAATGCGTTTAGCTAATATGTCCGCTGATGCTTTGCTAAACTCGGCATAACGAGTCGAATCTGCGTTTTCAATCTGGCTTACCTTCAACCGGACATCAATCGGGAAGGAGCTTGCCGTTTTAAATAATGCCATCAGTTCTATAATATTTGCTTCAGATTGGTATTCAGTTTTTAATTTTTCCAATAAATCATCATTCCTTTTAACTTCGAGTCCTTTTGTTACAAGTGCATAAGCGGCAGCATAGTCTTTGGTGTCAGCAGTTTTTTGTGCAAGTCTGGCATAGCTGTTTGCTAGCATCTGTGTTGCTTCAAACATAATATAGTTGTCAGTTTCAGGTATATCAGCCTGTAACTGCTCAAACAGTTTTTCTGCTTCAGTAATATTGTTTGCATCGGTAAATGTTTTGAAGTCACTCTTGTTAGCAGCAACGCGTGCCTTACGATCAGATTCTTTGCGGGCATTGATGACTGTGTTTCGTGCCTCGATCAATGCTTGTAAGCCAGGTGCAAATTGATCAGCAGTATCGATATAAGCATCAGCAGCATCAAAACGTTCGGCCTGTAAGGTTTCATTAACCTTTGTGATATAAAGTTCAGCGAGCTGATTTCGAAATTGCTGTAGATTGTTGCTAATACTAGTATCTTCTTTTACTAAACTCGCTAATTCCTGAGTAGCTCTTAACACATTTTTTTCCCACTGCGGGTCACCCACTTGTGCATCGGCCAATTCAGTTTTAATCGTATTGGTATCGGTGTTTGCCAGATTGGTAATCGCTTGTTGCCTCGCATCACCCTGAAGGTGCGCGAGCTTAACTTGAGTTAACTGCTGGTTTAGTTGTAGTCCATTCATCAGATCGCTAAAGTCAGCGGCAAGTTTCTCTGCATCTGCACGGGTGCCACTTTTTAAGATGGCCTCCAATTCAGTTTGAATAATAGGCTTAAATGCTTCTGCCAAAGTAGCAATGATAGTACTGTTAGGTTTCAAATTCGCCAGTTCAACAATCGTAGTTTGTTGCTGTTCAAAACGGGTGAGCGACGTTAATTGTTCTTGTACAGTGCTTAATTCAGATTCTAATTGAGCCACTTTCTGTGCCCGCTCAATTCTGGTTTTCAAATCCACTAATCTAGGATCATCCTTTGCGATTGCCAAACCTGATGTGATCAGTGATAAGGCCGTTTCAAACTCTTTTGCTTCAAACTTGCTGAGGGCAAGTAAGCGATAAGCGTTACTTGGTCTTGGGTCTGCAAGCAAGGAATGTTTAGGGTCAATTCTTCTAATGGTGTCCAGAATATTTTTGGTGTTATCAATCAATTCAGGTTCTTTTAACGCGGCAATGTATTGCGTATTTAGATCGCTGATAATTTGCTTTTTGTTATCCGAGAACAGTGTGGTTTGTTTCTGTAAATAGATTGAGCCAGGATAAAAGCGGCTAATTTCTTTTAATGTTGCTTCGGCGGCAGGGAAGTCATACATGTTTCCACTGATGTCAGTTAAGTGCGCGACTTGGGCACTAAAATAATTTTGAATAGCGTCTTTTGCTCTTTTATCGCCAGTCACAATTGCTTGGTCTGCTTTCTCCAGCAGTAAAACCTCATCAAGACTGGTCACGATATCTTGCGTACTGATATTCTCTGTCGATATTTCAACAATCATACCTTCGAGTTTTTTCTGGTGCAGATAATCGCGCGCCGGGACAATAAGCATCATACCAATCACAAGCAAGATGCCAGCTGCAATAACAAATGGGTTCTTATGCCAGGTGGCCTTGCCTTCTAGCTCATCGAGAAAATGCGCAACAGTTGGACTACGATCCTCACGCCTAAAGGCCACCGCACGCCTTAAGGCACGGTTTTGTTTCTTGTTTAGCTTCTTTATATAGGGCGGCACAAGATTGTTTTCTTTGGCCTTGTTAGCAGGTAGTTTATTGAATGGGTGTTTTGTAGTTAATAATTCATAGCACGTACAACCCAATGCGTAGGTGTCGTCGCGTGTATCGGGTTCTTCGCCTTCTAACATTTCAAGGCTGGCATAGGCTGGTGTTAAAGCACCTAGTTTGCCTGGATCAAAGAGTGTTTTCTCTGCTTCACCTGTAACTGGATTTTTAACGGCCCGCGCGATACCAAAATCCAGTGTTTTAACAATGCCATCATTACATACGAAAGCATTGCCTGGCTTAAAATCAGAATGCACCAATCGACGTTCATGGGCATAAATTAAACCCGCACCAAGCTGCTTTATGATGGCATAGGCATCATTAAATTCCAGCCCGCCCAAGGGACGCACTTTCTTTTTTAGATAGTCCTTTAACTCCATGCCTTCCATCAATTCCATCGTGATGTAGACGGGTGTGTTAGAGCCGCCAACACGATCAAAATCGTAAATAGTTGCGATATTCGGATGGGCTAGTTTTTGTTGCCGACTGGACTCTCGTTGCAGTGAAATGAATGCCTCTGGATGATCCTTAAAGTCATCATTTAACAGCTTGATAGCGACATAAGGTTTTTTGTCTTTTGCTTCAAATTTAAGCAGATCAAGTGCCTTGTAGACTTTACCCATGCCACCGATGCCCAGTACTTTTTCAAGCTTAAAGCGTTGTTTAATGATAGAGCCTTCACCATAGCCACCTGATAAATCGCCAACTGGGATAGACGGATCATTCCATTCTGTGCCAGTCGGACCGGTAGCAGCAGTGATTGATGGTGTTGCTGTATCGGTATTGGTTATCGGCGCACTGATATCAATGAAATCGGAGCTATCACTTGTCTTATCTGCTGGTTTTTCACCTTCACGCATGACGATGGTTGAGTCTGATGAAGTCGGATCCGATGGAGCGGGTCCAGCTACGTTGCTTACAATAGTTGAATCGTTTGCCTCATCTGCTGGTTTTTCACCTTCACGCATGACGATGGTTGAGTCTGATGAAGTCGGATCCGATGAGGCGGGTCCAGCTACGTTGCTTACAATAGTTGAATCGGAGGCAAGGACGGTAGCGTCGTCAGGCTTAGTTGAATCGGAGGCAAGGACGGTAGCGTCGTCAGGCTTAGTTGAATCGGAGGCAAAGACGGTAGCGTCAGGTTTATCAGGGTCGGTAACATCTTCAGTTGCAGATGCGTGGCTACGTCTGAATTCATTAATTTGACGTTTTAATTGTGCGTATTGTTTATCGCCGAGATTTTTCTGATCATACATCTCATCAAGCTGAGTGAGCATCCTAGTGGCTAACTTGGGCGACTTCTCAAGCAATGCCGTCAATTGACTAGATAGCACTTCAATTTCCAATTCGCCTTTAGCCAGTGCTCCAAGCGCGGTTTTAAAATTGGCCAATCTATTTCCCCTCAAGCATATACACTAATAAAAAAGTCAGTCAATATCGATAACGATAGCCGTTACATTATCACCAGCACCGCGCTCCAATGTCAGTGCGATCATCTCTTTACAAACGGTCTCTGTAGTACCTTTTAGTAACATTTCATGAAATTCAAAATCTTTTATGTGTTTAGTCAGACCATCGCTACAAAGCAGGTAACGATCGCCTTTTTTCATCTCTTGAATATCCATATCCAGAAAAAAATTCGGGGTAACACCTACCGCACGTGTGATCACATTTCCATGTGGGTGGACGGCCGCTTCTTCTCTGGTCATGAGTCCCCATGCTACATATTCTTCAACATGTGAATGGTCAGTCGTCATTTGCCGTAATTCATCATCGCGTAAGCGGTATAAGCGACTATCTCCAACCCAAAAATAGGCACAATATATATCATACGCAAGCATCATGGCAACCGTGCTGCCAATTATTGCGGTACGCTTGGTTTCTCCATTTTCTTTATCTATTAATCTTGCCTTGTTGATTAATTTATTATTAATGGTGATAAAAATATCTTCTATAGTATCGATATAGTTGCTAAGAGAAAGTCCTGCGCGGATTTTCTTGAAGGTATTCACAATCATCTGACTTGCGACATCACCCGCGTCATGACCACCCATACCATCGGCGACTATCCATATTCCAGCTTCAGGCATTTCCAACATGGAGTCTTCATTATACTTGCGGGCATTCCCTACGTCGGTAATGCCATAGGAGCTGTATGAAAACGATTTTGTAAGGTTTTTCTCGTCAGGATAGGGCATAACAATACTATTATTCACCCCGATTTCAGGCAGGCTCCAATACAAAAGAAACGATCTCGGTTGGGTTTTCTATAAAAGATCGGCCGAGGCTGAGCGCACCGCTTGCAGAAATATGCATTTCTTCACGTCTTAAAAATGCATCTTCAGTATGATCCATTCTAACATGCGTCCCATTCGTACTTTGGTCAATTATGAAAAATTTAGTACGGCGCATTTCTATCCGCACATGTTGTCTGGAAGCAAGTTTTTCATTAATGGGTAGATCGCAGGCTTGACTGCGACCCATGATCAATCCAGATCGCTTTTGATTGAGCGTGATGGTCTTGCCGCCGTAACTCACTTGCAGTGAGGTATCTTGTGCTTTAGGCGGATCCTGTATCATGCTAGTCACCATCCGCGTGACATCTTCTGCTTGCCAGATGATTTCGAATATCTCTATCGCTTTCTCTTTGCCTTTAATAGGTGCACGGTCAACAAACCGAGTACTGGCACGCATAGTTGGTTCCAACAGATCAACAGTGGACTTGGTGGTTATGATTTGACCGCCTTTGGCCTGGGCTGCCATTCTGGCGGCAACATTGACGGCATCGCCAAAGACATCACCATCTTCGAGTAATGCCGGCCCATAATGCATGCCCACTCTGATCTTGATTTCAGGTGCGTCCGCATCCCTCATTTCATTGGCATCTTCGAGCGTTTCTTGCATTTCAACGGCTGCATCCGCCGAATCATTTGCGGTGGAGAAAGTACACATTACTTCATCACCAATGGTTTTTATGACGACCCCATTGTAGGCATGGATAACCTTCGTCAATAAAACCAGCGTTTTGGCAATAGTGATACGGGCCGTAGCATCCCCGAGCACTTCAAATAAACGGGTACTACCACTTATATCAGCAAACATGATAGCAATATTAGTTTTTTTCGGTGACATATCTTTCTTTAATCGGTTAGCTTAAAACATATTTAAAGAGTAATTAAAGCGTATAAATATAATACAAATTTATATCTATATCTATGTTATGAACCCCTTGATTTTGCATACCCAACAGCTAAATAGTATTTAACCCATTCAAAATGTAACTTAAAACTTTGCTAGTAAGCCATATTTCATGCTGATATCAAGATAAAACACTCAAAATAAAATACAGACATCGCATGATAGCTAATAAATAGTTTGAAGTCATTGCGTTATGGAATAAAATTGACAAAGAAAATGAAGTATTAGAGCAATTTAAATCAGCATAATTTTAATGATATGATATACAACATTATACATTTCTTAATAGGTTTAAAAATTCAATTATGAAGTTCGTAAATCTTAAAACATTAATAGTTATTTTGGGTGTGGGTCTGGTTTTTGTAATCGCGCAGACAGATACGGTCTCGGCTATCTCCGTAAAAGAATTATTAGGGTTGGAAAAACCAGAAGCAGACCAAACAGAAGTCGCCGATGAGTCGTCTGATGCAAGCAATTGGGCTGAAGCGACAGAAAAAAAGGCGGCACTCAATTCTCAAATAGATCTGGATTATGTCTCGTTATTAATAGACAACATGAATCAGTCAGAGCGAGAGAGGATATTGGCCGATCCAGAACTATTTAAACAAGTTATTGAAAATGAAGCAAATAGTCTTTCAGCGATAGCGGCCGCGATCGGCAATAACCTGATTGAGGATCGCAACGTTGAATTCTTAATGCGTCGAGGAGCGGAAAGTATCTTGCGCGAATCTTATCTTACGCTATTAATCGCGAGTAGATTACCAAAGGATTTTCCGAATGATGAACAGGTCGCTGAATATTATGAATCTAATAAAGCGCAGTTTATCGTGCCTGAGCGTTTCCATGCCTGGCAAATATTTTTCAATAAAGCAAAAACAAACCAAGAAGATGCCGCCCTAAAGAAAAAAGTTGAAAAAATTATTGCCGATTTAAAAAGCGGCAAAGAGGAGTTTGCAAATATTGCATTTATTCAGTCTGAACATGAGCAAAGCAGAGCGTTAGGTGGCTATATGGGATTATTAAAAACCAACGACCTGATTCCAGAGTTAAAAGATCCCATTTTGAAACTAAAAGCAGGTGCGATTAGTGTAGCTATCGAGTCTCCAGATGGTATACATATCCTGAAAAGAGGAAAAATTCTCGAACCAGAGCCGCTACAATTACCAAAAATTGAGGCGCAAGTACGCCAATTATTGATTAACCAGGCTAATGCGCAGTTAAGAAATGCCATTTTTACGCAAGCCAGAAAAGAATATCCGCAAGCCATTTCTGAAAACAAACTTGACGAGTGGCGATTGAGATTAAAGACAAAAACAAATTCAAATCCAAATCCATGATTGTAGTCTTTCTGGCTACAATTCCCTGCGGTTTATTACGCTATGGAAAAATAATACATGCGTAATACGTCCCGGTTCACTTATGTCAGCGGAAGTGTTTTTTACTGGCCAATTTACGTTATCGTTTGAGTAGTTTTGTTGTTTTAAAGCAACATTACTATCAATATATTGCAATCTATAATTTTTATGACTATCAACATGTTAAAAGATTTATTTATACTAAATTATGAATAATATTCTTTAGTCTTTGAATAAATATTTATGTTATAGTCCGTTGTTGATAAAGGGCGCATTCATGAATTCATTTAAATTTTTTATCACGGCGCGAAAAATTTTATAAGTAATTGAATTGCAATGATAATTGTGGAAAATTATATAATAAGCCACAGCAGATGTTATGGGTACTTGATTGCATGTTTGTTATTGTTTTTTAGCGATCTGATACTAGCTAACCCACTTGTTTTACCCGATTCAGCACGACCAGGGGCTGTACGTCCTGAAATTGAAATTGCTCCTGCACAAATCGCTGTTCCAAATTCAGCACGACCAGGGGCTGTACGTCCTGAAATTGAAATTGCTCCCGCACAAATCGCTGTTCCAGATGATAGCGTTGTAGTAGCTGAGCCT
Organism: uncultured Gammaproteobacteria bacterium; assembly: GCA_951812995.1. GTDB lineage: Bacteria > Pseudomonadota > Gammaproteobacteria > Eutrophobiales > Eutrophobiaceae > UBA7359. Next base: position 141,949 of record CATOTD010000006.1, read on the forward strand.
ATCGATATCCCTGCAGTGATTGACCGACCGTTCGATATTGAAGAAGGCCCCTATGTTGCTGTCAAGGCATTCAGGTTATTAGATGCTGAGGATCTGCCTAAATACGCTATCAGTACTGATGAAATCAAAACTTCAATTCTTGACAGGATGCAAAAAGAGCAGCCTGCAAGAGGTTTTAGTATTGGTGAGTTACAAAAGGTCGCAGAAGAGGTAACAAGCTACTATCGCGCCAGGGGTCTTATCCTTTCCACCGCAATTATTCCAGTACAAACTGTCGAGGATGGGATTGTCGATATTGATATCCGTATTGGGCGGCTAGGGCGTGTCATTGCGGAGAGTAATGAACAGTTTAGTGAAAAAGTATTAAGTAAACCCTTTTTAGGTCTTGTGGGCGAGCCAATAACACAAGCGGCCATTGAGGCCGCATTGCTCACCTTAACCGATTATCCTGGTTTGAGTGTGTTTGGCGTATTTCAGCCCGGCTTGCGGGTAGGTGAGGCAGATATTGTCCTCAAAGTACAAGAAGAAAAATGGTACGATGTTGCCTACCGAGCAGATAATCATGGCCTACAGGAAACAGGTCGCAATCGCTTCAGAACGGTGATCGAGTGGCATAATCCAACTGGTTTTGCAGATAAAATTACGGGGACAATCCAACAAACATACAATCCGAAGAATAATAAATTTTGGGCAGTGGACTATGAAGTTTTTCTTGGCCGGGGCTTTACGCTAGGCGGCAGTCTGTTTAAAAATAGTTTCAATATAGGGGGCACATTCAAAGCCAGTCAAATATCTGCAGAATCTGAAAATCGTGCTATTTATATCAATAAATCTTTCATCCGTAGCCGCCAACAAAACTTGTCTTCAAAATTTTCTTTTACCTCTAAAAAATCCGTAACCAAAAGTGCGGAGCAGCAAAGAAGCAACGAAAGATTGAGTGTGTTTTCATTGGAAATGAACTTTGATTCGGTAGATACCTTCCATCCTTTCCGGCCATTAATCAATTTAATCAGTAAAACGACCGCTGAAGACTTTGGGGGCGGTTTGAATTTTGCCAATGTAAAGATTGTTCAAGGGTTTAATAATATTTTTGGCGCGCTCGGCTCTAGTAAGTCTCAATTAGCAGGTCCCTTAGGCAGTCGCTCCAGCCGCCGCGGCAATCAGTTGACTGAATTGGGAGAGGGTCAATTCACTAAAGTCACAGCCTCCTATCAGCGGTTGCAGTTGATGACTAAAAATCAATCATTCTTATTTAGAACTGAATTCCAGTGGAGCAAAGATATCTTGTCGCCGCTGGAGCAATACTCTGTTGGCGGACCTGACAATGTAAGGGGGTTTCCGGATGGAGAAGGTTTGTTTGATCGGGCTTATTTCTTTACGCTGGAATATATTTTCAATGCACCGTTCATAGAAGATGTGATGGCTTTTGAAAATCGGACTTGGGGTGAATTGCTTCAATTTTCAGTATTTTATGATTTTGTCACCGCACAACAAAACGACGCGCTTGATACCACTACCGATAGAAATACGTCTGGCAGTTGGGTAACGTTCAAGAGTGTCGGCATGGGGCTTAGGTTTAATTTACCCGGGTCTATCGACAGCCGGTTAATGTATGCCACTGAATTAGGCGCGGAGATACCCAATGACGGTCGTTTTGGACATATATGGGGCGATTTTACCTATCATTTTTAATTTGCTGCATAAAACATTAAGAATAACGTTGATTACCAGGCTTTATTTGCCTGTTTCGTTTGTATGTTTCATTTGTGACGGAGTTACTTAAAAATGCTGTTATTTATCGGTACTATAGACCAGAAATTCAGCGTATGTTGAATTGGAGCATGTTATCATCTTGAACGTAAATCTGGTATTGAATGCGATATATTTCGATACTGACAATGTTGGCATAATGTGAAGCAAACGTGAGTAGAAAAAGAAAAATGGGTATGCAGGCGCAAAGCGTTTATGCACCGTTTAGGTTGAATCCAGTTGCGGCCTTCATACGTACCTCATTGCCTGCGAGTTTATTCTTGAGTTTGTATAGTGCGAATGTTGTTGCACAGACAACGCCACTACTGCCTAATTTTCAATCTACCAATTCAGTGTTTACGCAAACCGGTGGGCATGGCCTTATCAACTCGCCCACAGTGGCAGGACATGGCGTAGCGGATTCGATCGCCATTCCTGAACGCCAATCGCTCACAATTAAGCAAGCTACAAATGCACACTATGCCCTAGATAGCAGGAGCAGTGGTCTCTTGCCAGAGCAGATATTAGGTGATCTTAATTCGCCAGGTAGCGTTACGCTTTTTGCCGCCAATGGCATCCTGATTGGCTCCAAGTCTACCATTAACGTTAATTCATTATTGGCCACGAGCCTGCGCTCATCGGATGCTGGCGATTTCCGGCAAGGCAAGCATCTGTATTTCAATCCGGATGGTAGCGAAGGTGCCCCGGTCGTAAACCAGGGCACCATCAACGCGGCCGCCGGTGGTTCCGTCACCTTGCTCGGTGGTGCTGTCAGCAATGCAGGCACGATTTTGGCGACTGCCGGCCAGGTCAATCTGGTCGCTGGCAAAAAAATCGCTATGGATTTCGATGGCGATGGCTTGATGCGTTTCACTGTCAATGAAGCCGTATTGAAAAATGCCGAGGGTCTTGCTGAGGCCGTATCAAACACTGGCACGATACAGAGTAGCAGTGTCTTATTGGAAGGCAAGGTCGCAAAAGATGTTTTCACCCATGTAGTGAATAACCAGGGCGTGATAACGGCCGGCCGCATTGACAAACATGGCGGCAGCATACGGTTGGTTGCTGGCGGTGCTGGCAATTCACTGATCAATACTGGCACCTTAAATGCCGCCGGGGTCGGCGGTGATGGTGGTAGCGTTCATATTTACGCAGACGACACCGCTATTATCAGCGGTGATAGCGTTATCACGGCGGCATCGACAACCGCAAAGGGCGGCACGGTGCAGGTGCTAGGCGACAAAGTAGGCCTGTTTGACAACACGTCGATCGATATCTCGGGCAAGATGGGCGGGGGTGTTGTGTTAGTGGGCGGCGATTATCAGGGGCAGAACGACGACATCAAAAACGCGTCTTATACCGCCGTCGGTCGTGATACGACGATCAACGTCGATGCAACGGCCAACGGTGATGGCGGCAAGGCCATTATCTGGGCTGATAAAACCACTCGTTTTTATGGCGACATCAGCGCGCAGGGTGGCGTGCAAGGCGGCGATGGCGGGTTTGTCGAGGTCTCGGGCAAAGAGAGCCTGGTCTTTCGTGGCGCGGTCAATACCCGTGCGACCAAGGGCGACACTGGCCAGTTATTACTGGACCCGACTGATATTGTTATTGCTAACGGGACGGCTGCTACAGATGATACCGAAATCAGTGATAGCACGATTGCCTTTGCCGATGCGGGTGCTACCTTTACCATCAGCGAGGACGCACTGGAAAAACTTACGACCAATATTACCCTGCAAGCCACCAATTCCATCGCGATGAGTGATCTCACAGATGACGAATTGACTCTCAGTACCAATGGCGACGTAAGTTTCAGGGCCGGTGCGGGTGGCTTTACGATGGTGGATGCGAACGACACGATTCGTATCACTGGTACCGGTACTTTATCGATTAATACAATCAATTCAGCCGATTTTAACACCGGATTACCCCGTGGCGGCGGCACGGGTGATGGCGAGATCACTGTCGGCTCGTTGGTGACGGGCGTGGGTGGAAACATCACGCTGACCGGCACTGTCATCACTGTTAATGGCAACATTACTACGGGCGCGGTTGATGCGGTTAATGCCAGTTCGGGCAAGATCACGCTGACGGCCGAAACAGGCGCAGTGACGCTGAACGGAAATCTCGCAACGGGCGATGCTAAAAGCAAGGGTAGCGGCGGGGGTAATGATGAGGCCGCCGAGAGTGGTGAAATCAGCATAAGCGCATTCACAACGCTAACCGGCACCGGCACCATCACCACTGGCGATGCGACCGTTAATGCGGCCGGCGGGGGTAATGATACGGCGACGACCGGCGACATCGGTATTCAAGTGTACGGCGTGGGTATTGCAGCGGGTGTTAGTGCTATTCAGGTCGGCAAGATGACCATTGGTAATGCGATAGTCGAAAACGCTGGTGACACGAACGACACGGCAACATCTGGAGATATCGTGTTAGTTGCTGCCTATAACGGCAATATCGGCACCGATGCGGCGATTCGTCAGGCGGTTCATATTGGTTCTGCTACCGGCACTGGCACCACAACAAGGGGTGCCGCAGAATTTTACGGACTCAATAATATATACCTGTCAACAGATACCACGCTGACTATCTCTGGTCTGCAAACGGCGGCGAGTGCCAATACGATCGATATTCTGGCGAATGTCGGTGCCAATGTCATTTTGACCGGCGTGGATGGCTCGCCCACCTTGAATGGCTATACCAATCTCAACACTGACAACTTTACGGTCAACGGCCCCGGCACAGTCTCTTTCACAAATACGCCGTTTTCCGTTGGCAGTGTCGAGATCTGGGGCAGTGCCACGCTGGGCGTGGATATCACAACCACGGGCAACCAGATATACAGGGGCGCGGTCACCTTGAGCGGGTCCGACCGCACGCTTATCGCTGGCACCAACACGGTGACCTTCAGCGGCGGCATCACTGGTGATAGCAAAACCCTGACGATAGGTGAGACTGGTGCCGGGAAAGCCAGCAAGCTGAGGTTGACTACAAAGGCCGCGACCGGCCTTGCCAGCCTGTTGGTCTATGGCATCAGCACGCTCGGCGCGAATGTCACAACCACGGGTGCACAGGAATATACGGGTGCGGTAACGCTAAGTAGTGGGGTGACCTTAGCGGGTACCAAGGGCACCTTTGCGGCGGCGGGTGTGATTGGTGCTGGCAATGATTTAACCCTGAACTACAGCGGCCCGACGATCATCGACAGCAGTTTCTCCGGCATTGGGGCACTGAGCACGGGTGGCGGTGGTACGACGGAGTTGACCGGCATGATTACAACCTCGGGCGCGCAGACCTATGGCGATGTGGTGGTGCTGGATGGCGATACCACATTATTGGCTGGCACCAACACGGTGACCTTTAGCGGCGGCATCACGGGCGGTGGCAACGCTCTGACGGTGGGTGCGGCTGGTACTGGGAATGACAGCAAGCTGATTTTAAAGCAACCGCCATCCGCGAACCCACCTCCCGTGATGCCACCACCACCGGTCACCGCCACCGGCCTTACCAGCTTGCGTGTCTATGGCACGACCACGCTCGGCGCGGATGTGGAGACCACGGGCAATCAGCTCTATAGGCGCGCGGTGACGTTGAGTGGTGGCACCCGCACGCTTATCGCTGGCACCAACGCGGTGATCTTCAGAGGCGGCATCACGGGTGGTGGCAACGCCCTGACGATTGGTGCGGCTGGTGTTGGGGATGAGAGCAAGCTGACGTTGCGTAACACGGCCACCACCGGCCTTGCCAGCTTGCGTGTTCATGGCACCAGCACGCTCGGCGCAAATGTCACGACCACGGGCAACCAGACCTACACGGGTGAAGTAACGCTAAGTGGTGATGTCATCTTGACCGGTACCACGGGCACCTTTAGCACTGTGGCTGGCGGCAACAATGATTTAACGTTGAACTACAGCGGCACGACCCTCATCAACAGCAATTTCTCCGGCATTGGTAAGCTGGCCACGGGTGGCACTGGCACGACAAGACTGACTGGCTCGATTACAACCTCGGGTGCGCAGACATACAACGATGCGGTGGAGTTGACGGCTGATACTATCTTATTGGCTGGCAGCAACAAGGTGACCTTTAAAGGCGGCATCACGGGCGGTAGCAAAACCCTGACGATAGGCGACAATACCACAAACACAAGCAATCTGACGTTGACTACAACGGCCGCGACTGGCCTTACCAGCTTGCGTGTTCATGGCACCAGCACGCTCGGCGCTAACATCACGACCACGGGCTTGCAGGAGTATAAGGGTGCTGTGACCTTGAGTGCCGATGCAACGCTGACGGCAAGGAATGGCGCTACGTTGCAAACGGTGAAGTTTGAGAAGACCGGCAGTGCTGTTGATGGCGCGCAGGCCTTGAAAATTATCGGCAATCTGGACCTGTACGGCGCAGTCGGTGCGGGCACGCCATTGACCAGCCTTGAGGTAACGGGTATCAGCTACTTGCAGAATGTCACAACCACGACCACGCAGACCTACAAGGGTAATGTGGAGATGGTGGGTGACGCTACCCTGACCGGCACGACCATACAACTGGCCGCGGTCGATACCTACGGGTTCTTGAACACTCCCCCATCGACCTTGACCATTAACGGCAATCTGAACTTAGACGGCGCAGTCGGTGCTAACGCGCCAATCAAAATTCTTAAGGTATCGGGCACCAGTGACCTCGGCGCAGATGTGAAGACCCTAGACGACCAGACCTACGCGGGTGCAGTAACGCTAAGTAGTGACGTGACCTTGACGAGTCGTGATACCACGGGTACCTTTGCGGCGGGTGTGATTGGTGCTGGCAATGATTTAACCCTGAACTATAGCGGCACGACCCTCATCGACAGCAATTTCTCCGGCATTGGTAAGCTGACCACAGGTAACCTTGGTACAACGCGACTGACGAGCACGATTACGACCTTAGGCGACCAGACTTACCACGATGTGGTGGTGCTGGATAGCAATACCACATTATTGGCTGGCGCCAACACGGTGACCTTCAACAACACGGTCGATTCCGCGACTGGTAACAACCATGGTTTAACGATAGGCAGTGTTGGGAGTCAAAGCAACCTGGTCGTCAATGCTACCGCTACCATCGGTGCGACCCAGGCACTCGGCAGTCTTGCGGTATCGGGCACCAGTAACCTGGGTGCGAATGTCACAACCACGGGCAACCAGACCTACGCGGGTAAAGTGACCTTGAGCAACAGTGCCCGCATACTGACGGCAAGGAATGGTGTGGGTGTGTTGCAAACAGCGCGGTTTGGGACGACGGTTGATGGTGGCACACAGGCCTTGACCATTACCGGCAATCTGGACTTAGACGGTGCCGCCACCGACCTTGCCAGCTTGCGTGTTCATGGCACCAGTAATCTCGGCGCAAATGTCACGACCACGGGCAACCAGACCTACACGGGTGCGGTAACGCTGAGTGATGATGTCATCTTGACCGGTACCACGGGCACCTTTAGCACTGTGGTTGGCGGCAACAATGATTTAACCTTGAACTACAGCGGCACGACCCTCATCAATAGCAATTTCTCCGGCATTGGGGAGCTGACCACGGGTGGCGGTGGCACGACAAGACTGACTGGCTCGATTACAACCTCGGGTGCGCAGACCTACAACGATGCGGTGGAGTTGACGGCTGATACTATCTTATTGGCTGGCAGCAACAAGGTGACCTTTAAAGGCGGCATCACGGGCGGTAGCAAAACCCTGACGATAGGCGACAATAACACAAACACAAGCAATCTGACGTTGACTACAACCGCCGCCACCGGCCTTGCCAGCTTGCGTGTTCATGGCACCAGTAATCTCGGCGCAAATGTCACGACCTCGGGCGCGCAGACCTATACGGGTGCGGTAACGCTAAGTAGTAACGTGACCTTAGCGGGTAGCACGGGCACCTTCACGACGGGTGTGATTGGTGCTGGCAAGAATTTAACGTTGAACTACAGCGGCACGACCCTCATTGACAGCAGTTTCTCCGGCATTGGGGAGCTGGCCACGGGTAATGGTGGCACGACCAACCTGACCGGTTCGATTACAACCTCGGGTACACAGACCTACAACGATGCGGTGGTGTTGACGAATGCCACTACCTTATTGGCTGGTGCCAACACGGTGACCTTTAACGGCGGCATCACCGGCAGTAGCAATACCCTGACGATAGGCGACAATACCACAAACACAAGCAATCTGACGTTGACTACAACGGCCGCCACCGACCTTGCCAGCTTGCGTGTTCATGGCACCAGTAATCTCGGCGCAAATGTCACGACCACGGGCAACCAGACCTACACGGGTGCGGTAACGCTGAGTGATGATGTCATCTTGACCGGTACCACGGGCACCTTTAGCACTGTGGCTGGCGGCAACAATGATTTAACGTTGAACTACAGCGGCACGACCCTCATCAACAGCAATTTCTCCGGCATTGGTAAGCTGGCCACGGGTGGCACTGGCACGACAAGACTGACTGGCTCGATTACAACCTCGGGTGCGCAGACATACAACGATGCGGTGGAGTTGACGGCTGATACTATCTTATTGGCTGGCAGCAACAAGGTGACCTTTAAAGGCGGCATCACGGGCGGTAGCAAAACCCTGACGATAGGCGACAATACCACAAACACAAGCAATCTGACGTTGACTACAACGGCCGCGACTGGCCTTACCAGCTTGCGTGTTCATGGCACCAGCACGCTCGGCGCAAATGTCACGACCACGGGCAACCAGACCTACACGGGTGAAGTAACGCTGAGTGATGATGTCATCTTGACCGGTACCACGGGCACCTTTAGCACTGTGGTTGGCGGCAACAATGATTTAACCTTGAACTACAGCGGCACGACCCTCATCAATAGCAATTTCTCCGGCATTGGGGAGCTGGTCACGGGTGGCGGTGGCACGACTAACCTGACCGGTTCTATCACAACCTCGGGTGCGCAGACCTACAACGATGCGGTGGAGTTGACGGCTGATACTATCTTATTGGCTGGCAGCAACAAGGTGACCTTTAAAGGCGGCATCACGGGCGGTAGCAAAACCCTGACGATAGGCGACAATAACACAAACACAAGCAATCTGACGTTGACTACAACGGCCGCCACCGGCCTTACCAGCTTGCGTGTCTATGGCACCAGCACGCTCGGCGCAAATGTCACGACCACGGGCAACCAGACCTACACGGGTGAAGTAACGCTGAGTGATGATGTCATCTTGACCGGCACCAAGGGCACCTTTAGCGCGGGTGTGGATGGCACTAACACCAACCCCGGCGGCACCAACTATAATTTAACCTTGAACTACAGCGGTCTTACGACGATTAACGGTAACACTGTCTTTGACAACATCAATAACCTGGAAACGGGTGGCGGTGGTACGACTAACCTGACCGGCTCGATTACAACCTCGGGCACGCAGACATACAACGATGCGGTGGAGTTGACGGCTGATACTATCTTATTGGCTGGCACCAACACGGTGACCTTTAGCAATGGCATTACCGGCAACAACAACGCCCTGGTGATTGGTGCGGTGGGTGCTGGGAATGACAGCAAGCTGATTTTGAATCAACCGCCGCCCGCGAATCCACCGCCCATGAATCCACCTCCACCGGTCACAGCCACCGGCCTTACCAGCTTGCGTGTCTATGGCATCAGCACGCTCGGCGCGAATGTCACCAGCACGGGTACACAGACCTACACGGGTGCAGTAACGCTAAGTAGTAACGTGACCTTAGCGGGTACCACGGGCACCTTCACGGCGGGGGTGGATGGCACCAACGTCGGCGGCACCAACTATAATTTAACCTTGAACTACAGCGGTCTTACGACGATAGACGGTAACACTGTCTTTCAGAACATCAATAACCTGGAAACGGGTGGCGGTGGTACGACCAACCTGACCGGCTCAATTACAACCACGGGCAACCAGACATACAACGATGCGGTGGTGTTGACGAATGCCACTACCTTATTGGCTGGTGCCAACACGGTGACCTTTAACGGCGGCATCGCCGGCGGTGGTAATGCCCTGACGATAGGCGACAATAGCACAAACACAAGCAAGCTGACGTTGACTACAACGGCCGCCACTGGCCTTGCCAGCTTGCGTGTTCATGGCACGACCACGCTGGGCACTAACATCACAACCACGGGCAACCAGACCTATACGGGTGCGGTAACGCTAAGTGGTAACGTGACCTTAGCGGGTACCACGGGCACCTTCACGGCGGGGGTGGATGGCACCAACGTCGGCGGCACCAACTATAATTTAACCTTGAACTACAGCGGTCTTACGACGATAGACGGTAACACTGTCTTTCAGAACATCAATAACCTGGAAACGGGTGGCGGTGGTACGACCAACCTGACCGGCTCAATTACAACCACGGGCAACCAGACATACAACGATGCGGTGGTGTTGACGAATGCCACTACCTTATTGGCTGGTGCCAACACGGTGACCTTTAACGGCGGCATCGCCGGCGGTGGTAATGCCCTGACGATAGGCGACAATAGCACAAACACAAGCAAGCTGACGTTGACTACAACGGCCGCCACTGGCCTTGCCAGCTTGCGTGTTCATGGCACGACCACGCTGGGCACTAACATCACAACCACGGGCAACCAGACCTATACGGGTGCGGTAACGCTAAGTGGTAACGTGACCTTAGCGGGTACCACGGGCACCTTCACGGCGGGGGTGATTGGTGCTGGCAATGATTTAACCCTGAACTACAGCGGCACGACCCTCATCGACAGCAATTTCTCCGGCATTGGTAAGCTGGCCACGGGTGGCGGTGGTACGACCAACCTGACCGGCTCGATTACAACCACGGGCAACCAGACATACAACGATGCGGTGGTGTTGACGAATGCCACTACCTTATTGGCTGGTGCCAACACGGTGACCTTTAACGGCGGCATCACCGGCGGTGGCAATGCCCTGACGATAGGCGACAATACCACAAACACAAGCAAGCTGACGTTGACTACAACGGCCGCGACTGGCCTTGCCAGCTTGCGTGTTTATGGCATCAGCACGCTCGGCGCGAATGTCACCAGCACGGGTACACAGACCTACACTGGATCTGTGACCTTGAGTGGTGGTGCTGGGACTACCCGCACGCTTATCGCTGGCAGCAACACGGTGACCTTTAGCGGTGGTATCACGGGCGGTGGTAACGCCCTGGTGATAGGCGACAGTGCCAACGCCAGCAAGCTGACGTTGACTACAACGGCTGCCACCGGTCTTACCAGCTTGCGTGTTCATGGCACGACCACGCTCGGCGCAAATGTCACGACCACGGGGGTTGACGGACAGACCTACACTGGTGCTGTGACCTTGAGTGGTGGTAACCGCACGCTTATCGCTGGCACCAACACGGTGACCTTCAGTAGTACGGTTGATTCCGCGGCTAGTACCAACCATGGCTTAACGATAGGCAATAATAGCACTGCAAGCAAACTGGTCATCAAGGGCGCAGTCGGTGCAGGCCAGGCACTCGGTATCCTGCGGGTAAGGGGAGGGGGCACGACCACGCTCGGTGAGAATGTCACGACCACGGGGGCGCAGACCTACACCGGGGCTGTGACCTTGAGTGGTGGTAACCGCACGCTTATCGCTGGCAGCAACACGGTGATCTTCAGAGGCGGTATCACTGGTGGTAACCTTGCCCTGACGATAGGCGACAGTACACGCGCCAGCAAGCTGACCTTGCGTAACACGGCCGCGACCGGCCTTGTCAGCTTGCATGTCTATGGTACCAGCGACCTCGGCGCGAATGTCACGACTACGGGCGACCAGACCTATACTGGTGCGGTGACGCTGAGTGGTAGCGGTGACCGCACGCTGACGGCAAAGACGACACAGCTTGGCGCGGATGTGTTGCAAACGGTGCAGTTTGGGGCGACGGTTGATGGCAACGCACGGCCGTTGATCATAGACGGTAATCTGGAATTGGGCGGGGCGGCCACCAACCTTACCACTCTGATGGTATCGGGCGAGAGTACACTCGGCGCGAATGTCACGACCACGGGCGACCAGACCTATACGGGTGCGGTGACCTTGGGTGGCGATGTCACATTATTGGCCGGCACCAATACGGTGACCTTCAACAGTACGGTTGATGTTGATCCCGCAGCTAGTACCAACCATGGCTTAACAATAGGCCGTGCCGCGATGGGGAGCAATGCCGCGATTAGCAGTAATCTGGTCATCAAGGGCGTAGTCGGTGCGACTAGAGAACTCGGCAGTCTTACGGTCTATGGCACCAGTAACCTCGCCGCAAACATCACGACCACGGGCGCGCAAACCTACACCGGGGCTGTGACCTTGAGTGGCGGTGCCCGCACGTTGATCGGCACGGACATACAACTGGTAGCTGGTGTTAATGGCGCACAGGCCTTGACCATTACTGGCAATCTAAACTTAGACGGTGCGGCCACCAACCTTACCACTCTGACAGTATCGGGCGAGAGCAATCTCGGCGCAAATGTCACAACCACGGGCGACCAGACCTACCACGATGCGGTGACGTTGAGTAGCAATATCTTATTATCAGCCGGCACCAATACGGTTACCAGTACGGTGACCTTCAACAGCACGGTCGATTCCGCGGCAGGCAACAACCATACCTTACAGATTGGCAATAATAGCACTGCAAGCAAACTGGTTATCAACGGTGCGGTCGGTGCGACTCCAGCACTCGAGGCACTCGGTAGTCTGACGGCCAGGGGCACGACCACGCTCGGCGCAAATGTCACGACCACAGGCGACCAGGCCTATAGGGGCGCGGTGACGCTGAGTAGCAATACCATATTATCGGCTGGCACCAACAATATTATTTTCAGTGGCACGGTCGATTCCGCTACGAATACCAACCATATCCTACAGATTGGCAATAGTGGGAATCAAAGCAACTTGCTCCTCAAGGGTGCGGTTGGTACGACCCGGGCACTCGGTGGCCTGACGGCCAGGGGCACGAGCGAGCTCAGCGCAAATGTCACGACCACGGGCGACCAGACCTATACGGGTGAAGTGACGCTGATCGGGGATGTAAATACTGCACGCACGCTCATCGCTGGCACCAACACGGTGACCTTTAGCGGGGGTATCAAAGGGGGAGGTCGCATGCTCACGATAGGTGCGACTAGTGCCGGGAATGCCAGCAAGCTGACTTTGAATACGACAGCCGCCGCTGGTCTTGCCAGCTTGCTTGTCTATGGTACCAGCACGCTTGGCACGGATGTCACAACATCAGGCGACCAGACCTATACGGGTGAAGTGACGCTGATCGGGGATGTAAATACTGCACGCACGCTCATCGCCGACACCAACACGGTGACCTTTAGCGGGGGTATCAAAGGGGGAGGTCGCATGCTCACGATAGGTGCGACTGGTGCCGGGAATGCCAGCAAGCTGACTTTGAATACGACAGCCGCCGCTGGTCTTGCCAGCTTGCTTGTCTATGGTACCAGTAATCTCGGCGCGGATGTCACGACCACGACCACGCAGACCTACACGGGCGCGGTGACCTTGAGTGGTGATGCCACATTATTGGCCGGCACCAATACGGTGCCTAGTACGGTGACCTTCAGTAGTACGGTTGATTCCGCTACGAATACCAACCATAACTTAACAATAGGCCGTGCCGCGACACCGGGCATTACCGCGATTAGCAGTAACCTGGTCATCAATGGCAAAGTCGGTGATACCAGGGCACTCGGTAGCCTGACTGTCTATGGCACGAGCACGCTCGGCGAGGATGTCACAACCACGGGCGCACAGACCTACACAGGTACGGTGACGCTGAGTGGCGGTGCCCGCACGCTGACGGCAAAGACGACGACGATACAGAATGGCGTGAATGTGTTGCTGTTGCAAACGGTGCAGTTTAAGTCGGCGGTTACTGGCAACACCCGGGCGCTGAAAATAGACGGCAATCTGGACCTGGATGCTACGATAACCAACCTTACTAGCCTTGAGGTAACAGGCACCAGCGACCTCGGCGAGGATGTCACAACCACGGGCGACCAGACCTACACCGGCATGGTGACCTTGAGTGGCAGCGACCGCACGCTCATCGCTGGCTCTGGTACGGTGCTCTTCAGCGACGGTATCACCGGTGGTGGCTTTGCCCTGACGATAGGCGACAGTACGCGCGCCAGCAAGCTGACACTGCGTAATACAGCCGCCACTGGCCTTGACAGCTTGTTTGTCTATGGCCGGACCACGCTCGCCGCGGATGTGATGACCACGAACGCACAGACCTATACGGGTGAAGTGAGGCTGGATAGTGGCGTGACCTTGACCGGCACCACGGGCACCTTTACGGCGGGCGTGAAAGGTGTCAACAATGATCTCACCCTGAACTACAGCGCGGACACGACGATAGACGGCGACACTGTCTTTCAGAACATCAAGAACCTGACTACCGGTGGCGGTGGCACGACACAACTGACCGGCACGATTGAGACCTCAGGCACGCAGACCTACAACGATGTGGTAGTGCTGAGTGGCGATACCAAATTATTTGCTGACACCAACAACATTACTTTCAACAACACGGTTGATTCCACGGCGGGCAACCATGACTTACAGATTGGCCGTGCCGCGACATCGAGCAGTACCGCGATTCTCAGTAACCTGGTCATCAATCGTGCTGTCGGTGCGGCTGGTGCTGCTAATAGCCCACCAACCAACACGACACTCGGCGACCTGACTGTCTATGGCACGAGCACGCTGGGCGCAAACATCACGACCACAGGCAACCAGACCTATAACGATGCGGTGACGCTGACGGGTGGTACTGTCTTATTGGCTGGTAGCAACACAGTGACCTTTAACGGCGGTATCACCGGTGGTGGTTTTGCCCTGACGATTGGTGCGGTAGGTGTTGGGAATGACAGCAAGCTGATTTTGAATCAACCGCCGCCCGCGAACCCACCTCCCGTGAATCCACCGCCACCGGTCACCGCCACCGGCCTTGCCAGCTTGCGTGTCTATGGCGAGAGCACGCTCGGCGCGAATGTCACCAGCACGGGTACACAGACCTACACCGGGGCTGTGACCTTGAGTGGTGCGGCACGGACATTGACGGCAAGGAATGGCGCGGGTGTATTGCAAACAGTGTGGTTTGGGTCCACGGTTGATGGTGGCACCCAGGCCTTGAGCATTACCGGCAATCTGGACTTAGACGGTACGGCCACCAACCTTGCCACTCTGACGGTATCGGGCGAGAGCAATCTCGGCGCAAATGTCACAACCACGGGCAACCAGACCTACCACGATGCGGTGACCTTGAGTAGTGCCGTGACTTTGGCGGGCACGGACATACAACTGGTAGCTGGTGTTAATGGCGGACAGACCTTGTCCATTACCGGAAATTTAGACTTAGACGGTGCCGCCGGTGCTACCACGTCATTGACCAGTCTTGCGGTATCGGGCACCAGTAACCTGGGTGCGAATGTCACGACCACGGGCACACAGACCTATAGGGATTTAGTCACCTTTAGTGCCGGTGCAACGCTGACGGCAAAGAATAGCGCGGATGTGTTGCAAACGGTACGGTTTGCGAAGACCGGCCGTGCGGTTGATGGCGGACAGGCGGTGACCTTGGACGGCAACCTGGACTTGGACGGTGAGATTGGGAGGCTTGCCACATTAAGGGTAACGGGTACCAGCAATCTCAACGGGGATGTCATAACCACGGGCGACCAGACCTACACGGGTGCAGTAACGCTGAGTAGCAATACCATCTTATCGGCACGCACCAATACGGTGACGTTTAGCGGCGGTATCACGGGTGGTGGTAACACGTTGACGGTGGGTGCTGCCGGTAATGCAAACGCCGCAAGCAAACTGACGTTGACTACGACGGCCGCGACGGGTCTTGCCAGCCTGTTTGTCTATGGCACCAGCGACCTCGGCGCAAATGTCGAGACCACGGGCATACAGACCTATAACGATGCGGTGGCGCTAAGTAGTGATGTCATCTTGACCGGCACCACGGGCACCTTTACCGGGGGTGTGGATGGCACCAACACCGGCGGCACCAACTATAATTTAACCTTGAACTACAGCGGTCTTACGACGATTAACGGTAACACTGTCTTTGACAACATCAATAACCTAGAAACGGGTGGCGGTGGTACGACTAACCTGACCGGCGATATTACAACCTCGGGCACGCAGACCTATAGGGATACAGTAACACTAACGGGTGCCACTACCCTGGAAGGCACGACCATACAACTGATAGGTAGTGTTGATGGCGGACAAACCTTGGCCATTACCGGCATTCTGGACTTAGACGGTATTATCGGTGGGACCACGGCCTTGACCAGTCTTACGGTATCGGGCACCAGCGACCTGGGTGCAGATGTCACAACCACGGGCGACCAGACCTACACGGGGGCTGTAACCTTGAGTGGTGCGGCACGGACATTGACGGCAAGGAATGGCGCGGGTGTATTGCAAACGGTGTGGTTTGGGTCAACGGTTGATGGTGGCACCCAGGACTTGACCATTACCGGTAATCTGGACTTAGACGGTACGGCCACCAACCTTACCACTCTGACGGTATCGGGCGAGAGTAATCTCGGCGCAAATGTCGAGACCACGGGCATACAGACCTATAACGATGCGGTGGCGCTAAGTAGTGATGTCATCTTGACCGGCACCACGGGCACCTTTACCGCGGGGGTGGATGGCACCAACGCCGGCGGCACCAACTATAATTTAACCTTGAACTACAGCGGTCTTACGACGATAGACGGTAACACTGTCTTTGACAACATCAATAACCTGGAAACGGGTGGCGGTGGTACGACTAACCTGACCGGCGATATTACAACCTCGGGCACGCAGACCTATAGGGATGCGGTAACACTGACGGGTGTCACTACCCTGGTCGGCACGACCATACAACTGATAGGTAGTGTTGATGGCGGACAAACCTTGGCCATTACCGGCATTCTGGACTTAGACGGTATTATCGGTGGGACCACGGCCTTGACCAGTCTTACGGTATCGGGCACCAGCGACCTGGGTGCAGATGTCACAACCACGGGCGACCAGACCTACACGGGGGCTGTAACCTTGAGTGGTGCGGCACGGACATTGACGGCAAGGAATGGCGCGGGTGTATTGCAAACGGTGTGGTTTGGGTCAACGGTTGATGGTGGCACCCAGGACTTGACCATTACCGGTAATCTGGACTTAGACGGTACGGCCACCAACCTTACCACTCTGACGGTATCGGGCGAGAGTAATCTCGGCGCAAATGTCACCAGCACGGGTACACAGACCTACACGGGTAAGGTGACGCTAAGTAGTGACGTCACCTTGACCGGCACCACGGGCACCTTTACCGCGGGGGTGGACGGCACCAACACCGGCGGCACCAACTATAATTTAACCTTGAACTACAGCGGTCTTACGACGATTAACGGTAACACTGTCTTTGACAACATCAATAACCTAGAAACGGGTGGCGGTGGTACGACTAACCTGACCGGCGATATTACAACCTCGGGCACGCAGACCTATAGGGATACAGTAACACTAACGGGTGCCACTACCCTGGAAGGCACGACCATACAACTGATAGGTAGTGTTGATGGCGGACAAACCTTGGCCATTACCGGCATTCTGGACTTAGACGGTATTATCGGTGGGACCACGGCCTTGACCAGTCTTACGGTATCGGGCACCAGCGACCTGGGTGCAGATGTCACAACCACGGGCGACCAGACCTACACGGGGGCTGTAACCTTGAGTGGTGCGGCACGGACATTGACGGCAAGGAATGGCGCGGGTGTATTGCAAACGGTGTGGTTTGGGTCAACGGTTGATGGTGGCACCCAGGACTTGACCATTACCGGTAATCTGGACTTAGACGGTACGGCCACCAACCTTGCCACTCTGACGGTATCGGGCACCAGCGACCTCGGCGCAAATGTCGAGACCACGGGCATACAGACCTATAACGATGCGGTGGCGCTAAGTAGTGATGTCATCTTGACCGGCACCACGGGCACCTTTACCGGGGGTGTGGATGGCACCAACACCGGCGGCACCAACTATAATTTAACCTTGAACTACAGCGGTCTTACGACGATTAACGGTAACACTGTCTTTGACAACATCAATAACCTAGAAACGGGTGGCGGTGGTACGACTAACCTGACCGGCGATATTACAACCTCGGGCACGCAGACCTATAGGGATACAGTAACACTAACGGGTGCCACTACCCTGGAAGGCACGACCATACAACTGATAGGTAGTGTTGATGGCGGACAAACCTTGGCCATTACCGGCATTCTGGACTTAGACGGTATTATCGGTGGGACCACGGCCTTGACCAGTCTTACGGTATCGGGCACCAGCGACCTGGGTGCAGATGTCACAACCACGGGCGACCAGACCTACACGGGGGCTGTAACCTTGAGTGGTGCGGCACGGACATTGACGGCAAGGAATGGCGCGGGTGTATTGCAAACGGTGTGGTTTGGGTCAACGGTTGATGGTGGCACCCAGGCCTTGAGCATTACCGGTAATCTGGACTTAGACGGTACGGCCACCAACCTTACCACTCTGACGGTATCGGGCGAGAGTAATCTCGGCGCAAATGTCACCAGCACGGGTACACAGACCTACACGGGTAAGGTGACGCTAAGTAGTGACGTCACCTTGACCGGCACCACGGGCACCTTTACCGCGGGGGTGGACGGCACCAACACCGGCGGCACCAACTATAATTTAACCTTGAACTACAGCGGTCTTACGACGATTAACGGTAACACTGTCTTTGACAACATCAATAACCTAGAAACGGGTGGCGGTGGTACGACTAACCTGACCGGCGATATTACAACCTCGGGCACGCAGACCTATAGGGATACAGTAACACTAACGGGTGCCACTACCCTGGAAGGCACGACCATACAACTGATAGGTAGTGTTGATGGCGGACAAACCTTGGCCATTACCGGCATTCTGGACTTAGACGGTATTATCGGTGGGACCACGGCCTTGACCAGTCTTACGGTATCGGGCACCAGCGACCTGGGTGCAGATGTCACAACCACGGGCGACCAGACCTACACGGGGGCTGTAACCTTGAGTGGTGCGGCACGGACATTGACGGCAAGGAATGGCGCGGGTGTATTGCAAACGGTGTGGTTTGGGTCAACGGTTGATGGTGGCACCCAGGACTTGACCATTACCGGTAATCTGGACTTAGACGGTACGGCCACCAACCTTGCCACTCTGACGGTATCGGGCGCCAGCGACCTCGGCGCAAATGTCGAGACCACGGGCATACAGACCTATAACGATGCGGTGGCGCTAAGTAGTGATGTCATCTTGACCGGCACCACGGGCACCTTTACCGCGGGGGTGGATGGCACCAACGCCGGCGGCACCAACTATAATTTAACCTTGAACTACAGCGGTCTTACGACGATTAACGGTAACACTGTCTTTGACAACATCAATAACCTGGAAACGGGTGGCGGTGGTACGACTAACCTGACCGGCGATATTACAACCTCGGGCACGCAGACCTATAGGGATACAGTAACACTAACGGGTGCCACTACCCTGGAAGGCACGACCATACAACTGATAGGTAGTGTTGATGGCGGACAAACCTTGGCCATTACCGGCATTCTGGACTTAGACGGTATTATCGGTGGGACCACGGCCTTGACCAGTCTTACGGTATCGGGCACCAGCGACCTGGGTGCAGATGTCACAACCACGGGCGACCAGACCTACACGGGGGCTGTAACCTTGAGTGGTGCGGCACGGACATTGACGGCAAGGAATGGCGCGGGTGTATTGCAAACGGTGTGGTTTGGGTCAACGGTTGATGGTGGCACCCAGGACTTGACCATTACCGGTAATCTGGACTTAGACGGTACGGCCACCAACCTTGCCACTCTGACGGTATCGGGCGCCAGCGACCTCGGCGCAAATGTCGAGACCACGGGCATACAGACCTATAACGATGCGGTGGCGCTAAGTAGTGATGTCATCTTGACCGGCACCACGGGCACCTTTACCGCGGGGGTGGATGGCACCAACGCCGGCGGCACCAACTATAATTTAACCTTGAACTACAGCGGTCTTACGACGATAGACGGTAACACTGTCTTTGACAACATCAATAACCTGGAAACGGGTGGCGGTGGTACGACTAACCTGACCGGTACGATTACAACCTCGGGCACGCAGACCTATAGGGATGCGGTAACACTGACGGGTGTCACTACCCTGGTCGGCACGACCATACAACTGATAGGTAGTGTTGATGGCGGACAAACCTTGGCCATTACCGGCATTCTGGACTTAGACGGTATTATCGGTGGGACCACGGCCTTGACCAGTCTTACGGTATCGGGCACCAGCGACCTGGGTGCAGATGTCACAACCACGGGCGACCAGACCTACACGGGGGCTGTAACCTTGAGTGGTGCGGCACGGACATTGACGGCAAGGAATGGCGCGGGTGTATTGCAAACGGTGTGGTTTGGGTCAACGGTTGATGGTGGCACCCAGGCCTTGAGCATTACCGGTAATCTGGACTTAGACGGTACGGCCACCAACCTTACCACTCTGACGGTATCGGGCGAGAGTAATCTCGGCGCAAATGTCACCAGCACGGGTACACAGACCTACACGGGTAAGGTGACGCTAAGTAGTGACGTCACCTTGACCGGCACCACGGGCACCTTTACCGCGGGGGTGGACGGCACCAACACCGGCGGCACCAACTATAATTTAACCTTGAACTACAGCGGTCTTACGACGATTAACGGTAACACTGTCTTTGACAACATCAATAACCTAGAAACGGGTGGCGGTGGTACGACTAACCTGACCGGCGATATTACAACCTCGGGCACGCAGACCTATAGGGATACAGTAACACTAACGGGTGCCACTACCCTGGAAGGCACGACCATACAACTGATAGGTAGTGTTGATGGCGGACAAACCTTGGCCATTACCGGCATTCTGGACTTAGACGGTATTATCGGTGGGACCACGGCCTTGACCAGTCTTACGGTATCGGGCACCAGCGACCTGGGTGCAGATGTCACAACCACGGGCGACCAGACCTACACGGGGGCTGTAACCTTGAGTGGTGCGGCACGGACATTGACGGCAAGGAATGGCGCGGGTGTATTGCAAACGGTGTGGTTTGGGTCAACGGTTGATGGTGGCACCCAGGACTTGACCATTACCGGTAATCTGGACTTAGACGGTACGGCCACCAACCTTGCCACTCTGACGGTATCGGGCGCCAGCGACCTCGGCGCAAATGTCGAGACCACGGGCATACAGACCTATAACGATGCGGTGGCGCTAAGTAGTGATGTCATCTTGACCGGCACCACGGGCACCTTTACCGCGGGGGTGGATGGCACCAACGCCGGCGGCACCAACTATAATTTAACCTTGAACTACAGCGGTCTTACGACGATTAACGGTAACACTGTCTTTGACAACATCAATAACCTGGAAACGGGTGGCGGTGGTACGACTAACCTGACCGGCGATATTACAACCTCGGGCACGCAGACCTATAGGGATGCGGTAACACTGACGGGTGTCACTACCCTGGTCGGCACGACCATACAACTGATAGGTAATGTTGATGGCGGACAAACCTTGGCCATTACCGGCATTCTGGACTTAGACGGTATTATCGGTGGGACCACGGCCTTGACCAGTCTTACGGTATCGGGCACCAGCGACCTGGGTGCAGATGTCACAACCACGGGCGACCAGACCTACACGGGGGCTGTAACCTTGAGTGGTGCGGCACGGACATTGACGGCAAGGAATGGCGCGGGTGTATTGCAAACGGTGTGGTTTGGGTCAACGGTTGATGGTGGCACCCAGGACTTGACCATTACCGGTAATCTGGACTTAGACGGTACGGCCACCAACCTTACCACTCTGACGGTATCGGGCGAGAGTAATCTCGGCGCAAATGTCACCAGCACGGGTACACAGACCTACACGGGTAAGGTGACGCTAAGTAGTGACGTCACCTTGACCGGCACCACGGGCACCTTTACCGCGGGGGTGGACGGCACCAACACCGGCGGCACCAACTATAATTTAACCTTGAACTACAGCGGTCTTACGACGATTAACGGTAACACTGTCTTTGACAACATCAATAACCTGGAAACGGGTGGCGGTGGTACGACTAACCTGACCGGTACGATTACAACCTCGGGCACGCAGACCTATAGGGATGCGGTAACACTGACGGGTGTCACTACCCTGGTCGGCACGACCATACAACTGATAGGTAGTGTTGATGGCGGACAAACCTTGGCCATTACCGGCATTCTGGACTTAGACGGTATTATCGGTGGGACCACGGCCTTGACCAGTCTTACGGTATCGGGCACCAGCGACCTGGGTGCAGATGTCACAACCACGGGCGACCAGACCTACACGGGGGCTGTAACCTTGAGTGGTGCGGCACGGACATTGACGGCAAGGAATGGCGCGGGTGTATTGCAAACGGTGTGGTTTGGGTCAACGGTTGATGGTGGCACCCAGGACTTGACCATTACCGGTAATCTGGACTTAGACGGTACGGCCACCAACCTTACCACTCTGACGGTATCGGGCGAGAGTAATCTCGGCGCAAATGTCGAGACCACGGGCATACAGACCTATAACGATGCGGTGGCGCTAAGTAGTGATGTCATCTTGACCGGCACCACGGGCACCTTTACCGCGGGGGTGGATGGCACCAACGCCGGCGGCACCAACTATAATTTAACCTTGAACTACAGCGGTCTTACGACGATAGACGGTAACACTGTCTTTGACAACATCAATAACCTGGAAACGGGTGGCGGTGGTACGACTAACCTGACCGGCGATATTACAACCTCGGGCACGCAGACCTATAGGGATGCGGTAACACTGACGGGTGTCACTACCCTGGTCGGCACGACCATACAACTGATAGGTAGTGTTGATGGCGGACAAACCTTGGCCATTACCGGCATTCTGGACTTAGACGGTATTATCGGTGGGACCACGGCCTTGACCAGTCTTACGGTATCGGGCACCAGCGACCTGGGTGCAGATGTCACAACCACGGGCGACCAGACCTACACGGGGGCTGTAACCTTGAGTGGTGCGGCACGGACATTGACGGCAAGGAATGGCGCGGGTGTATTGCAAACGGTGTGGTTTGGGTCAACGGTTGATGGTGGCACCCAGGACTTGACCATTACCGGTAATCTGGACTTAGACGGTACGGCCACCAACCTTACCACTCTGACGGTATCGGGCGAGAGTAATCTCGGCGCAAATGTCGAGACCACGGGCATACAGACCTATAACGATGCGGTGGCGCTAAGTAGTGATGTCATCTTGACCGGCACCACGGGCACCTTTACCGCGGGGGTGGATGGCACCAACGCCGGCGGCACCAACTATAATTTAACCTTGAACTACAGCGGTCTTACGACGATAGACGGTAACACTGTCTTTGACAACATCAATAACCTGGAAACGGGTGGCGGTGGTACGACTAACCTGACCGGCGATATTACAACCTCGGGCACGCAGACCTATAGGGATGCGGTAACACTGACGGGTGTCACTACCCTGGTCGGCACGACCATACAACTGATAGGTAGTGTTGATGGCGGACAAACCTTGGCCATTACCGGCATTCTGGACTTAGACGGTATTATCGGTGGGACCACGGCCTTGACCAGTCTTACGGTATCGGGCACCAGCGACCTGGGTGCAGATGTCACAACCACGGGCGACCAGACCTACACGGGGGCTGTAACCTTGAGTGGTGCGGCACGGACATTGACGGCAAGGAATGGCGCGGGTGTATTGCAAACGGTGTGGTTTGGGTCAACGGTTGATGGTGGCACCCAGGACTTGACCATTACCGGTAATCTGGACTTAGACGGTACGGCCACCAACCTTGCCACTCTGACGGTATCGGGCGCCAGCGACCTCGGCGCAAATGTCGAGACCACGGGCATACAGACCTATAACGATGCGGTGGCGCTAAGTAGTGATGTCATCTTGACCGGCACCACGGGCACCTTTACCGCGGGGGTGGATGGCACCAACGCCGGCGGCACCAACTATAATTTAACCTTGAACTACAGCGGTCTTACGACGATTAACGGTAACACTGTCTTTGACAACATCAATAACCTAGAAACGGGTGGCGGTGGTACGACTAACCTGACCGGCGATATTACAACCTCGGGCACGCAGACCTATAGGGATACAGTAACACTAACGGGTGCCACTACCCTGGAAGGCACGACCATACAACTGATAGGTAGTGTTGATGGCGGACAAACCTTGGCCATTACCGGCATTCTGGACTTAGACGGTATTATCGGTGGGACCACGGCCTTGACCAGTCTTACGGTATCGGGCACCAGCGACCTGGGTGCAGATGTCACAACCACGGGCGACCAGACCTACACGGGGGCTGTAACCTTGAGTGGTGCGGCACGGACATTGACGGCAAGGAATGGCGCGGGTGTATTGCAAACGGTGTGGTTTGGGTCAACGGTTGATGGTGGCACCCAGGACTTGAGCATTACCGGTAATCTGGACTTAGACGGTACGGCCACCAACCTTGCCACTCTGACGGTATCGGGCGCCAGCGACCTCGGCGCAAATGTCGAGACCACGGGCATACAGACCTATAACGATGCGGTGGCGCTAAGTAGTGATGTCATCTTGACCGGCACCACGGGCACCTTTACCGCGGGGGTGGATGGCACCAACGCCGGCGGCACCAACTATAATTTAACCTTGAACTACAGCGGTCTTACGACGATTAACGGTAACACTGTCTTTGACAACATCAATAACCTGGAAACGGGTGGCGGTGGTACGACTAACCTGACCGGCGATATTACAACCTCGGGCACGCAGACCTATAGGGATACAGTAACACTAACGGGTGCCACTACCCTGGAAGGCACGACCATACAACTGATAGGTAGTGTTGATGGCGGACAAACCTTGGCCATTACCGGCATTCTGGACTTAGACGGTATTATCGGTGGGACCACGGCCTTGACCAGTCTTACGGTATCGGGCACCAGCGACCTGGGTGCAGATGTCACAACCACGGGCGACCAGACCTACACGGGGGCTGTAACCTTGAGTGGTGCGGCACGGACATTGACGGCAAGGAATGGCGCGGGTGTATTGCAAACGGTGTGGTTTGGGTCAACGGTTGATGGTGGCACCCAGGACTTGACCATTACCGGTAATCTGGACTTAGACGGTACGGCCACCAACCTTGCCACTCTGACGGTATCGGGCGCCAGCGACCTCGGCGCAAATGTCGAGACCACGGGCATACAGACCTATAACGATGCGGTGACGCTAAGTAGTGACGTCACCTTGACCGGCACCACGGGCACCTTTACCGCGGGGGTGGACGGCACCAACACCGGCGGCACCAACTATAATTTAACCTTGAACTACAGCGGTCTTACGACGATTAACGGTAACACTGTCTTTGACAACATCAATAACCTGGAAACGGGTGGCGGTGGTACGACTAACCTGACCGGTACGATTACAACCTCGGGCACGCAGACCTATAGGGATGCGGTAACACTGACGGGTGTCACTACCCTGGTCGGCACGACCATACAACTGATAGGTAGTGTTGATGGCGGACAAACCTTGGCCATTACCGGCATTCTGGACTTAGACGGTATTATCGGTGGGACCACGGCCTTGACCAGTCTTACGGTATCGGGCACCAGCGACCTGGGTGCAGATGTCACAACCACGGGCGACCAGACCTACACGGGGGCTGTAACCTTGAGTGGTGCGGCACGGACATTGACGGCAAGGAATGGCGCGGGTGTATTGCAAACGGTGTGGTTTGGGTCAACGGTTGATGGTGGCACCCAGGCCTTGAGCATTACCGGTAATCTGGACTTAGACGGTACGGCCACCAACCTTACCACTCTGACGGTATCGGGCGAGAGTAATCTCGGCGCAAATGTCACCAGCACGGGCATACAGACCTATAACGATGCGGTGGCGCTAAGTAGTGATGTCATCTTGACCGGCACCACGGGCACCTTTACCGCGGGGGTGGACGGCACCAACACCGGCGGCACCAACTATAATTTAACCTTGAACTACAGCGGTCTTACGACGATTAACGGTAACACTGTCTTTGACAACATCAATAACCTAGAAACGGGTGGCGGTGGTACGACTAACCTGACCGGCGATATTACAACCTCGGGCACGCAGACCTATAGGGATACAGTAACACTAACGGGTGCCACTACCCTGGAAGGCACGACCATACAACTGATAGGTAGTGTTGATGGCGGACAAACCTTGGCCATTACCGGCATTCTGGACTTAGACGGTATTATCGGTGGGACCACGGCCTTGACCAGTCTTACGGTATCGGGCACCAGCGACCTGGGTGCAGATGTCACAACCACGGGCGACCAGACCTACACGGGGGCTGTAACCTTGAGTGGTGCGGCACGGACATTGACGGCAAGGAATGGCGCGGGTGTATTGCAAACGGTGTGGTTTGGGTCAACGGTTGATGGTGGCACCCAGGACTTGACCATTACCGGTAATCTGGACTTAGACGGTACGGCCACCAACCTTGCCACTCTGACGGTATCGGGCGCCAGCGACCTCGGCGCAAATGTCGAGACCACGGGCATACAGACCTATAACGATGCGGTGACGCTAAGTAGTGACGTCACCTTGACCGGCACCACGGGCACCTTTACCGCGGGGGTGGACGGCACCAACACCGGCGGCACCAACTATAATTTAACCTTGAACTACAGCGGTCTTACGACGATAGACGGTAACACTGTCTTTGACAACATCAATAACCTGGAAACGGGTGGCGGTGGTACGACTAACCTGACCGGTACGATTACAACCTCGGGCACGCAGACCTATAGGGATGCGGTAACACTGACGGGTGTCACTACCCTGGTCGGCACGACCATACAACTGATAGGTAATGTTGATGGCGGACAAACCTTGGCCATTACCGGCATTCTGGACTTAGACGGTATTATCGGTGGGACCACGGCCTTGACCAGTCTTACGGTATCGGGCACCAGCGACCTGGGTGCAGATGTCACAACCACGGGCGACCAGACCTACACGGGGGCTGTAACCTTGAGTGGTGCGGCACGGACATTGACGGCAAGGAATGGCGCGGGTGTATTGCAAACGGTGTGGTTTGGGTCAACGGTTGATGGTGGCACCCAGGACTTGACCATTACCGGTAATCTGGACTTAGACGGTACGGCCACCAACCTTACCACTCTGACGGTATCGGGCGAGAGTAATCTCGGCGCAAATGTCACCAGCACGGGTACACAGACCTACACGGGTAAGGTGACGCTAAGTAGTGACGTCACCTTGACCGGCACCACGGGCACCTTTACCGCGGGGGTGGACGGCACCAACACCGGCGGCACCAACTATAATTTAACCTTGAACTACAGCGGTCTTACGACGATTAACGGTAACACTGTCTTTGACAACATCAATAACCTGGAAACGGGTGGCGGTGGTACGACTAACCTGACCGGTACGATTACAACCTCGGGCACGCAGACCTATAGGGATGCGGTAACACTGACGGGTGTCACTACCCTGGTCGGCACGACCATACAACTGATAGGTAGTGTTGATGGCGGACAAACCTTGGCCATTACCGGCATTCTGGACTTAGACGGTATTATCGGTGGGACCACGGCCTTGACCAGTCTTACGGTATCGGGCACCAGCGACCTGGGTGCAGATGTCACAACCACGGGCGACCAGACCTACACGGGGGCTGTAACCTTGAGTGGTGCGGCACGGACATTGACGGCAAGGAATGGCGCGGGTGTATTGCAAACGGTGTGGTTTGGGTCAACGGTTGATGGTGGCACCCACCCAGGACTTGACCATTACCGGTAATCTGGACTTAGACGGTACGGCCACCAACCTTGCCACTCTGACGGTATCGGGCGCCAGCGACCTCGGCGCAAATGTCGAGACCACGGGCATACAGACCTATAACGATGCGGTGACGCTAAGTAGTGATGTCATCTTGACCGCACCACGGGCACCTTTACCGCGGGGGTGGACGGCACCAACACCGGCGGCACAACTATAATTTAACCTTGAACTACAGCGGTCTTACGACGATTAACGGTAACACTGTCTTTGACAACATCAATAACCTAGAAACGGGTGGCGTGGTACGACTAACCTGACCGGCGATATTACAACCTCGGGCACGCAGACCTATAGGGATACAGTAACACTAACGGGTGCCACTACCCTGGAAGGCACGACCATACAACTGATAGGTAGTGTTGATGGCGGACAAACCTTGGCCATTACCGGCATTCTGGACTTAGACGGTATTATCGGTGGGACCACGGCCTTGACCAGTCTTACGGTATCGGGCACCAGCGACCTGGGTGCAGATGTCACAACCACGGGCGACCAGACCTACACGGGGGCTGTAACCTTGAGTGGTGCGGCACGGACATTGACGGCAAGGAATGGCGCGGGTGTATTGCAAACGGTGTGGTTTGGGTCAACGGTTGATGGTGGCACCCAGGACTTGACCATTACCGGTAATCTGGACTTAGACGGTACGGCCACCAACCTGCCACTCTGACGGTATCGGGCGCCAGCGACCTCGGCGCAAATGTCGAGACCACGGGCATACAGACCTATAACGATGCGGTGGCGCTAAGTAGTGATGTCATCTTGACCGGCACCACGGGCACCTTTACCGCGGGGGTGGATGGCACCAACGCCGGCGGCACCAACTATAATTTAACCTTGAACTACAGCGGTCTTACGACGATAGACGGTAACACTGTCTTTGACAACATCAATAACCTGGAAACGGGTGGCGGTGGTACGACTAACCTGACCGGTACGATTACAACCTCGGGCACGCAGACCTATAGGGATGCGGTAACACTGACGGGTGTCACTACCCTGGTCGGCACGACCATACAACTGATAGGTAATGTTGATGGCGGACAAACCTTGGCCATTACCGGCATTCTGGACTTAGACGGTATTATCGGTGGGACCACGGCCTTGACCAGTCTTACGGTATCGGGCACCAGCGACCTGGGTGCAGATGTCACAACCACGGGCGACCAGACCTACACGGGGGCTGTAACCTTGAGTGGTGCGGCACGGACATTGACGGCAAGGAATGGCGCGGGTGTATTGCAAACGGTGTGGTTTGGGTCAACGGTTGATGGTGGCACCCAGGACTTGACCATTACCGGTAATCTGGACTTAGACGGTACGGCCACCAACCTTGCCACTCTGACGGTATCGGGCGCCAGCGACCTCGGCGCAAATGTCGAGACCACGGGCATACAGACCTATAACGATGCGGTGGCGCTAAGTAGTGATGTCATCTTGACCGGCACCACGGGCACCTTTACCGCGGGGGTGGATGGCACCAACGCCGGCGGCACCAACTATAATTTAACCTTGAACTACAGCGGTCTTACGACGATTAACGGTAACACTGTCTTTGACAACATCAATAACCTGGAAACGGGTGGCGGTGGTACGACTAACCTGACCGGTACGATTACAACCTCGGGCACGCAGACCTATAGGGATACAGTAACACTAACGGGTGCCACTACCCTGGAAGGCACGACCATACAACTGATAGGTAGTGTTGATGGCGGACAAACCTTGGCCATTACCGGCATTCTGGACTTAGACGGTATTATCGGTGGGACCACGGCCTTGACCAGTCTTACGGTATCGGGCACCAGCGACCTGGGTGCAGATGTCACAACCACGGGCGACCAGACCTACACGGGGGCTGTAACCTTGAGTGGTGCGGCACGGACATTGACGGCAAGGAATGGCGCGGGTGTATTGCAAACGGTGTGGTTTGGGTCAACGGTTGATGGTGGCACCCAGGACTTGAGCATTACCGGTAATCTGGACTTAGACGGTACGGCCACCAACCTTGCCACTCTGACGGTATCGGGCGCCAGCGACCTCGGCGCAAATGTCGAGACCACGGGCATACAGACCTATAACGATGCGGTGGCGCTAAGTAGTGATGTCATCTTGACCGGCACCACGGGCACCTTTACCGCGGGGGTGGATGGCACCAACGCCGGCGGCACCAACTATAATTTAACCTTGAACTACAGCGGTCTTACGACGATAGACGGTAACACTGTCTTTGACAACATCAATAACCTGGAAACGGGTGGCGGTGGTACGACTAACCTGACCGGTACGATTACAACCTCGGGCACGCAGACCTATAGGGATGCGGTAACACTGACGGGTGTCACTACCCTGGTCGGCACGACCATACAACTGATAGGTAATGTTGATGGCGGACAAACCTTGGCCATTACCGGCATTCTGGACTTAGACGGTATTATCGGTGGGACCACGGCCTTGACCAGTCTTACGGTATCGGGCACCAGCGACCTGGGTGCAGATGTCACAACCACGGGCGACCAGACCTACACGGGGGCTGTAACCTTGAGTGGTGCGGCACGGACATTGACGGCAAGGAATGGCGCGGGTGTATTGCAAACGGTGTGGTTTGGGTCAACGGTTGATGGTGGCACCCAGGACTTGACCATTACCGGTAATCTGGACTTAGACGGTACGGCCACCAACCTTGCCACTCTGACGGTATCGGGCGCCAGCGACCTCGGCGCAAATGTCGAGACCACGGGCATACAGACCTATAACGATGCGGTGGCGCTAAGTAGTGATGTCATCTTGACCGGCACCACGGGCACCTTTACCGCGGGGGTGGATGGCACCAACGCCGGCGGCACCAACTATAATTTAACCTTGAACTACAGCGGTCTTACGACGATTAACGGTAACACTGTCTTTGACAACATCAATAACCTAGAAACGGGTGGCGGTGGTACGACTAACCTGACCGGCGATATTACAACCTCGGGCACGCAGACCTATAGGGATACAGTAACACTAACGGGTGCCACTACCCTGGAAGGCACGACCATACAACTGATAGGTAGTGTTGATGGCGGACAAACCTTGGCCATTACCGGCATTCTGGACTTAGACGGTATTATCGGTGGGACCACGGCCTTGACCAGTCTTACGGTATCGGGCACCAGCGACCTGGGTGCAGATGTCACAACCACGGGCGACCAGACCTACACGGGGGCTGTAACCTTGAGTGGTGCGGCACGGACATTGACGGCAAGGAATGGCGCGGGTGTATTGCAAACGGTGTGGTTTGGGTCAACGGTTGATGGTGGCACCCAGGACTTGAGCATTACCGGTAATCTGGACTTAGACGGTACGGCCACCAACCTTACCACTCTGACGGTATCGGGCGAGAGTAATCTCGGCGCAAATGTCACCAGCACGGGTACACAGACCTACACGGGTAAGGTGACGCTAAGTAGTGACGTCACCTTGACCGGCACCACGGGCACCTTTACCGCGGGGGTGGACGGCACCAACACCGGCGGCACCAACTATAATTTAACCTTGAACTACAGCGGTCTTACGACGATTAACGGTAACACTGTCTTTGACAACATCAATAACCTAGAAACGGGTGGCGGTGGTACGACTAACCTGACCGGCGATATTACAACCTCGGGCACGCAGACCTATAGGGATACAGTAACACTAACGGGTGCCACTACCCTGGAAGGCACGACCATACAACTGATAGGTAGTGTTGATGGCGGACAAACCTTGGCCATTACCGGCATTCTGGACTTAGACGGTATTATCGGTGGGACCACGGCCTTGACCAGTCTTACGGTATCGGGCACCAGCGACCTGGGTGCAGATGTCACAACCACGGGCGACCAGACCTACACGGGGGCTGTAACCTTGAGTGGTGCGGCACGGACATTGACGGCAAGGAATGGCGCGGGTGTATTGCAAACGGTGTGGTTTGGGTCAACGGTTGATGGTGGCACCCAGGACTTGACCATTACCGGTAATCTGGACTTAGACGGTACGGCCACCAACCTTGCCACTCTGACGGTATCGGGCGCCAGCGACCTCGGCGCAAATGTCGAGACCACGGGCATACAGACCTATAACGATGCGGTGACGCTAAGTAGTGACGTCACCTTGACCGGCACCACGGGCACCTTTACCGCGGGGGTGGACGGCACCAACACCGGCGGCACCAACTATAATTTAACCTTGAACTACAGCGGTCTTACGACGATAGACGGTAACACTGTCTTTGACAACATCAATAACCTAGAAACGGGTGGCGGTGGTACGACTAACCTGACCGGCGATATTACAACCTCGGGCACGCAGACCTATAGGGATACAGTAACACTAACGGGTGCCACTACCCTGGAAGGCACGACCATACAACTGATAGGTAGTGTTGATGGCGGACAAACCTTGGCCATTACCGGCATTCTGGACTTAGACGGTATTATCGGTGGGACCACGGCCTTGACCAGTCTTACGGTATCGGGCACCAGCGACCTGGGTGCAGATGTCACAACCACGGGCGACCAGACCTACACGGGGGCTGTAACCTTGAGTGGTGCGGCACGGACATTGACGGCAAGGAATGGCGCGGGTGTATTGCAAACGGTGTGGTTTGGGTCAACGGTTGATGGTGGCACCCAGGACTTGACCATTACCGGTAATCTGGACTTAGACGGTACGGCCACCAACCTTACCACTCTGACGGTATCGGGCGAGAGTAATCTCGGCGCAAATGTCACCAGCACGGGTACACAGACCTACACGGGTAAGGTGACGCTAAGTAGTGACGTCACCTTGACCGGCACCACGGGCACCTTTACCGCGGGGGTGGACGGCACCAACACCGGCGGCACCAACTATAATTTAACCTTGAACTACAGCGGTCTTACGACGATTAACGGTAACACTGTCTTTGACAACATCAATAACCTAGAAACGGGTGGCGGTGGTACGACTAACCTGACCGGCGATATTACAACCTCGGGCACGCAGACCTATAGGGATACAGTAACACTAACGGGTGCCACTACCCTGGAAGGCACGACCATACAACTGATAGGTAGTGTTGATGGCGGACAAACCTTGGCCATTACCGGCATTCTGGACTTAGACGGTATTATCGGTGGGACCACGGCCTTGACCAGTCTTACGGTATCGGGCACCAGCGACCTGGGTGCAGATGTCACAACCACGGGCGACCAGACCTACACGGGGGCTGTAACCTTGAGTGGTGCGGCACGGACATTGACGGCAAGGAATGGCGCGGGTGTATTGCAAACGGTGTGGTTTGGGTCAACGGTTGATGGTGGCACCCAGGACTTGACCATTACCGGTAATCTGGACTTAGACGGTACGGCCACCAACCTTGCCACTCTGACGGTATCGGGCGCCAGCGACCTCGGCGCAAATGTCGAGACCACGGGCATACAGACCTATAACGATGCGGTGGCGCTAAGTAGTGATGTCATCTTGACCGGCACCACGGGCACCTTTACCGCGGGGGTGGATGGCACCAACGCCGGCGGCACCAACTATAATTTAACCTTGAACTACAGCGGTCTTACGACGATAGACGGTAACACTGTCTTTGACAACATCAATAACCTGGAAACGGGTGGCGGTGGTACGACTAACCTGACCGGTACGATTACAACCTCGGGCACGCAGACCTATAGGGATGCGGTAACACTGACGGGTGTCACTACCCTGGTCGGCACGACCATACAACTGATAGGTAATGTTGATGGCGGACAAACCTTGGCCATTACCGGCATTCTGGACTTAGACGGTATTATCGGTGGGACCACGGCCTTGACCAGTCTTACGGTATCGGGCACCAGCGACCTGGGTGCAGATGTCACAACCACGGGCGACCAGACCTACACGGGGGCTGTAACCTTGAGTGGTGCGGCACGGACATTGACGGCAAGGAATGGCGCGGGTGTATTGCAAACGGTGTGGTTTGGGTCAACGGTTGATGGTGGCACCCAGGACTTGACCATTACCGGTAATCTGGACTTAGACGGTACGGCCACCAACCTTACCACTCTGACGGTATCGGGCGAGAGTAATCTCGGCGCAAATGTCACCAGCACGGGTACACAGACCTACACGGGTAAGGTGACGCTAAGTAGTGACGTCACCTTGACCGGCACCACGGGCACCTTTACCGCGGGGGTGGACGGCACCAACACCGGCGGCACCAACTATAATTTAACCTTGAACTACAGCGGTCTTACGACGATTAACGGTAACACTGTCTTTGACAACATCAATAACCTAGAAACGGGTGGCGGTGGTACGACTAACCTGACCGGCGATATTACAACCTCGGGCACGCAGACCTATAGGGATACAGTAACACTAACGGGTGCCACTACCCTGGAAGGCACGACCATACAACTGATAGGTAGTGTTGATGGCGGACAAACCTTGGCCATTACCGGCATTCTGGACTTAGACGGTATTATCGGTGGGACCACGGCCTTGACCAGTCTTACGGTATCGGGCACCAGCGACCTGGGTGCAGATGTCACAACCACGGGCGACCAGACCTACACGGGGGCTGTAACCTTGAGTGGTGCGGCACGGACATTGACGGCAAGGAATGGCGCGGGTGTATTGCAAACGGTGTGGTTTGGGTCAACGGTTGATGGTGGCACCCAGGACTTGACCATTACCGGTAATCTGGACTTAGACGGTACGGCCACCAACCTTGCCACTCTGACGGTATCGGGCGCCAGCGACCTCGGCGCAAATGTCGAGACCACGGGCATACAGACCTATAACGATGCGGTGGCGCTAAGTAGTGATGTCATCTTGACCGGCACCACGGGCACCTTTACCGCGGGGGTGGATGGCACCAACGCCGGCGGCACCAACTATAATTTAACCTTGAACTACAGCGGTCTTACGACGATTAACGGTAACACTGTCTTTGACAACATCAATAACCTGGAAACGGGTGGCGGTGGTACGACTAACCTGACCGGCGATATTACAACCTCGGGCACGCAGACCTATAGGGATGCGGTAACACTGACGGGTGTCACTACCCTGGTCGGCACGACCATACAACTGATAGGTAATGTTGATGGCGGACAAACCTTGGCCATTACCGGCATTCTGGACTTAGACGGTATTATCGGTGGGACCACGGCCTTGACCAGTCTTACGGTATCGGGCACCAGCGACCTGGGTGCAGATGTCACAACCACGGGCGACCAGACCTACACGGGGGCTGTAACCTTGAGTGGTGCGGCACGGACATTGACGGCAAGGAATGGCGCGGGTGTATTGCAAACGGTGTGGTTTGGGTCAACGGTTGATGGTGGCACCCAGGACTTGACCATTACCGGTAATCTGGACTTAGACGGTACGGCCACCAACCTTACCACTCTGACGGTATCGGGCGAGAGTAATCTCGGCGCAAATGTCACCAGCACGGGTACACAGACCTACACGGGTAAGGTGACGCTAAGTAGTGACGTCACCTTGACCGGCACCACGGGCACCTTTACCGCGGGGGTGGACGGCACCAACACCGGCGGCACCAACTATAATTTAACCTTGAACTACAGCGGTCTTACGACGATTAACGGTAACACTGTCTTTGACAACATCAATAACCTGGAAACGGGTGGCGGTGGTACGACTAACCTGACCGGTACGATTACAACCTCGGGCACGCAGACCTATAGGGATGCGGTAACACTGACGGGTGTCACTACCCTGGTCGGCACGACCATACAACTGATAGGTAGTGTTGATGGCGGACAAACCTTGGCCATTACCGGCATTCTGGACTTAGACGGTATTATCGGTGGGACCACGGCCTTGACCAGTCTTACGGTATCGGGCACCAGCGACCTGGGTGCAGATGTCACAACCACGGGCGACCAGACCTACACGGGGGCTGTAACCTTGAGTGGTGCGGCACGGACATTGACGGCAAGGAATGGCGCGGGTGTATTGCAAACGGTGTGGTTTGGGTCAACGGTTGATGGTGGCACCCAGGACTTGACCATTACCGGTAATCTGGACTTAGACGGTACGGCCACCAACCTTACCACTCTGACGGTATCGGGCGAGAGTAATCTCGGCGCAAATGTCGAGACCACGGGCATACAGACCTATAACGATGCGGTGGCGCTAAGTAGTGATGTCATCTTGACCGGCACCACGGGCACCTTTACCGCGGGGGTGGATGGCACCAACGCCGGCGGCACCAACTATAATTTAACCTTGAACTACAGCGGTCTTACGACGATAGACGGTAACACTGTCTTTGACAACATCAATAACCTGGAAACGGGTGGCGGTGGTACGACTAACCTGACCGGCGATATTACAACCTCGGGCACGCAGACCTATAGGGATACAGTAACACTAACGGGTGCCACTACCCTGGAAGGCACGACCATACAACTGATAGGTAGTGTTGATGGCGGACAAACCTTGGCCATTACCGGCATTCTGGACTTAGACGGTATTATCGGTGGGACCACGGCCTTGACCAGTCTTACGGTATCGGGCACCAGCGACCTGGGTGCAGATGTCACAACCACGGGCGACCAGACCTACACGGGGGCTGTAACCTTGAGTGGTGCGGCACGGACATTGACGGCAAGGAATGGCGCGGGTGTATTGCAAACGGTGTGGTTTGGGTCAACGGTTGATGGTGGCACCCAGGACTTGACCATTACCGGTAATCTGGACTTAGACGGTACGGCCACCAACCTTACCACTCTGACGGTATCGGGCGAGAGTAATCTCGGCGCAAATGTCACCAGCACGGGTACACAGACCTACACGGGTAAGGTGACGCTAAGTAGTGACGTCACCTTGACCGGCACCACGGGCACCTTTACCGCGGGGGTGGACGGCACCAACACCGGCGGCACCAACTATAATTTAACCTTGAACTACAGCGGTCTTACGACGATTAACGGTAACACTGTCTTTGACAACATCAATAACCTAGAAACGGGTGGCGGTGGTACGACTAACCTGACCGGCGATATTACAACCTCGGGCACGCAGACCTATAGGGATACAGTAACACTAACGGGTGCCACTACCCTGGAAGGCACGACCATACAACTGATAGGTAGTGTTGATGGCGGACAAACCTTGGCCATTACCGGCATTCTGGACTTAGACGGTATTATCGGTGGGACCACGGCCTTGACCAGTCTTACGGTATCGGGCACCAGCGACCTGGGTGCAGATGTCACAACCACGGGCGACCAGACCTACACGGGGGCTGTAACCTTGAGTGGTGCGGCACGGACATTGACGGCAAGGAATGGCGCGGGTGTATTGCAAACGGTGTGGTTTGGGTCAACGGTTGATGGTGGCACCCAGGACTTGACCATTACCGGTAATCTGGACTTAGACGGTACGGCCACCAACCTTGCCACTCTGACGGTATCGGGCGCCAGCGACCTCGGCGCAAATGTCGAGACCACGGGCATACAGACCTATAACGATGCGGTGGCGCTAAGTAGTGATGTCATCTTGACCGGCACCACGGGCACCTTTACCGCGGGGGTGGATGGCACCAACGCCGGCGGCACCAACTATAATTTAACCTTGAACTACAGCGGTCTTACGACGATAGACGGTAACACTGTCTTTGACAACATCAATAACCTGGAAACGGGTGGCGGTGGTACGACTAACCTGACCGGTACGATTACAACCTCGGGCACGCAGACCTATAGGGATGCGGTAACACTGACGGGTGTCACTACCCTGGTCGGCACGACCATACAACTGATAGGTAATGTTGATGGCGGACAAACCTTGGCCATTACCGGCATTCTGGACTTAGACGGTATTATCGGTGGGACCACGGCCTTGACCAGTCTTACGGTATCGGGCACCAGCGACCTGGGTGCAGATGTCACAACCACGGGCGACCAGACCTACACGGGGGCTGTAACCTTGAGTGGTGCGGCACGGACATTGACGGCAAGGAATGGCGCGGGTGTATTGCAAACGGTGTGGTTTGGGTCAACGGTTGATGGTGGCACCCAGGACTTGACCATTACCGGTAATCTGGACTTAGACGGTACGGCCACCAACCTTACCACTCTGACGGTATCGGGCGAGAGTAATCTCGGCGCAAATGTCACCAGCACGGGTACACAGACCTACACGGGTAAGGTGACGCTAAGTAGTGACGTCACCTTGACCGGCACCACGGGCACCTTTACCGCGGGGGTGGACGGCACCAACACCGGCGGCACCAACTATAATTTAACCTTGAACTACAGCGGTCTTACGACGATTAACGGTAACACTGTCTTTGACAACATCAATAACCTAGAAACGGGTGGCGGTGGTACGACTAACCTGACCGGCGATATTACAACCTCGGGCACGCAGACCTATAGGGATACAGTAACACTAACGGGTGCCACTACCCTGGAAGGCACGACCATACAACTGATAGGTAGTGTTGATGGCGGACAAACCTTGGCCATTACCGGCAATCTGGACTTAGACGGTATTATCGGTGGAGGCACGGCCTTGACCAGTCTTACGGTATCGGGCACCAGCGACCTGGGTACAGATGTCACAACCACGGGCGACCAGACCTACACCGGGGCTGTGACCTTGAGTGGTGGTGACCGCATCCTCATCGCTGGCACCAACGACATTACTTTCAGTAGTACGGTTGATTCTGCAGCTACTACCAACCATGGCTTAACAATAGGCCGTGCTGGTAGTCGCAGTAACCTGGTCATTGATGGCGCAGTCGGTGACACCCAGGCACTCGGCAGTCTTAGGGTATCGGGCACCAGTAACCTGGGTGCGAATGTCACGACCACGGCAGGCCAGACCTACACTGGGGCTGTAACCTTGAGTAGTGCCGTGACTTTGGCGGGCACAGACATACAACTGGTAGCTGGTGTTAATGGCGCACAGGCCTTGACCATTACCGGCAATCTGGACTTAGACGGTGCTGCCACGGGTCTTACCAGTCTTGCGGTATCGGGCACCAGCACGCTCGGCGCGGATGTCACGACCACGGCAGGCCAGACCTACACTGGGGCTGTGACCTTGAGTAGTGCCACTACCCTGGAAGGCACGACCATACAACTGATAGGTGATGTTGATGGCGGACAAACCTTGGCCATTACCGGCATTCTGGACTTAGACGGTACCGTCGGTGGGACCACGGCCTTGACCAGTCTTACGGTATCGGGCACCAGCGACCTGGGTGCAAATATCACAACCACGGGCATACAGACCTACACGAGGGCTGTGACCTTGAGTGGTGGTAACCGCATCCTCATCGCTGGTACCAACAACATCACCTTCAGCAACACGGTTGATTCTGCAGCTACTACCAACCATGGCTTAACCATAGGCAGTACTGGTAGTCGCAGTAACCTGGTCATTGATGGCGCAGTCGGTGACACCCAGGCACTCGGCAGTCTTACGGTATGGGGCACCAGCGACCTCGGCGCAAATGTCACAACGCTCACACCTGCCACACCCCCGCCGGGGATTGCGGATGGCAAACAGACCTACACGGGTGCGGTAACGCTAAGTAGTGATGTCACCTTGACCGGCACCACGGGTAGCTTTAGCACTGTGGATGGTAACAACCCCGGCGGCACCAACTATAATTTAACCTTGAACTACAGCGGTCTTACGACGATAGACGGTAACACTGTCTTTGACAACATCAATAACCTGGAAACGGGTGGCGGTGGTACGACTAACCTGACCGGTACGATTACAACCTCGGGCACGCAGACCTATAGGGATACGGTAACACTGACGGGTGCCACTACCCTGACCGGCACGACCATACAACTGATAGGTAATGTTGATGGCGGACAAACCTTGGCCATTACCGGCGATTTAGACTTAGACGGTACCGTCGGTGGAGGCACGGACTTGACCAGTCTTACGGTATCAGGCACCAGTAACCTGGGTGCAGATGTTACGACCACGGGCATACAGACCTACACCGGGGCTGTGACCTTGAGTGGTGGTAACCGCATCCTCATCGCTGGCACCAGCAACATCACCTTCAGCAACACGGTTGATTCCGAGGCGGGTAACAACCATGACTTAACCATAGGTCGTGCTGCGACAACATCGCCGACCATCATTACCGCGATACGCAGTAAGCTGGTCTTAAACGGTGCGGTCGGTGACACCCAGGCACTCGGCAGTCTTACGGTATGGGGCACCAGCGATCTTGCCGCTAACATCACGACCATGGGCGCGCAGACCTACACGGGGGCGGTAACGCTACGTAGTGCGGTGACCTTGACCGGTAGTGATACGGGTACCTTTGCCGGGGGTGTGACCGGCAACAACCATGATTTAACCTTGAACTACAGCGGCCTTACGACGATTAACGGTGTTGCTGTATTTAGCGGTGTCAAAGACCTGACCACGGGTAATGGTGGCACGACACAACTGACTGGCACGATTACAACCTTGGGCACGCAGACCTATGGTGATGCTGTAACGCTAAGTGGTAATACCACCTTATTGGCTGGCACCAACAACATCACCTTCAGCAACACGGTTGATTCCGAGGCGGGTAACAACTATGACTTAACCATAGGCAGTGCTGTGATACGCAGTAAGCTGGTCTTAAACGGCGCAGTCGGTGCTACCACGGCACTCGGCAGTCTTACGGTATGGGGCACCAGCGATCTTGCCGCTAACATCACGACCATGGGCGCGCAGACCTACACGGGGGCGGTAACGCTACGTAGTGCGGTGACCTTGACCGGTAGTGATACG
The DNA here is from genome assembly GCA_951812995.1 of uncultured Gammaproteobacteria bacterium. Lineage (GTDB taxonomy): Bacteria > Pseudomonadota > Gammaproteobacteria > Eutrophobiales > Eutrophobiaceae > UBA7359. The sequence continues at coordinate 182,580 of CATOTD010000006.1, forward strand.
GGTACCTTTGCCGGGGGTGTGACCGGCAACAACCATGATTTAACCTTGAACTACAGCGGCCTTACGACGATTAACGGTGTTGCTGTATTTAGCGGTGTCAAAGACCTGACCACGGGTAATGGTGGCACGACACAACTGACTGGCACGATTACAACCTTGGGCACGCAGACCTATGGTGATGCTGTAACGCTAAGTGGCAATACCACCTTATTGGCTGGCACCAACAACATCACCTTTAACAACACGGTTGATTCCGCAGTTACTACCAACCATGACTTAACCATAGGCAGTGCTGTGATACGCAGTAAGCTGGTCTTAAACGGTGCGGTCGGTGACACCACGGCACTCGGCAGTCTTACGGTATGGGACACCAGCGACCTCGGCGCAGATGTCACAACCACCGATACGCAGACCTATACGGGTGCGGTAACGCTAAGTAGTGACGTCACCTTGACCGGTAGTGATACGGGTACCTTTGCCGGGGGTATGACCGGCAACAACCATGATTTAACCTTGAACTACAGCGGCCTTACGACGATTAACGGTGTTGCTGTATTTAGCGGTGTCAAAGACCTGACCATGGGTAATGGTGGCACGACACAACTGACTGGTACGATTACAACCACCGGCACGCAGACCTATGGTGATGCTGTAACGCTAAGTGGTAATACCACCTTATTGGCTGGCACCAACAACATCACCTTCAACAACACGGTTAATTCCGCAACTGGTACCAACCATAACTTAACGATAGGCCGTGCTGCGACAACATCGCCGACCATCATTACCGCGATACGCAGTAAGCTGGTCTTAAACGGTGCGGTCGGTGACGCCCAGGCACTCGGCAGTCTTACGGTACAAGGCACCAGCGATCTTGCCGCTAACATCACGACCATGGGCGCGCAGACCTACACGGGGGCGGTAACGCTACGTAGTGCGGTGACCTTGACCGGTAGTGATACGGGTACCTTTGCCGGGGGTGTGACCGGCAACAACCATGATTTAACCTTGAACTACAGCGGCCTTACGACGATTAACGGTGTTGCTGTATTTAGCGGTGTCAAAGACCTGACCACGGGTAATGGTGGCACGACACAACTGACTGGCACGATTACAACCACCGGCACGCAGACCTATGGTGATGCAGTAACGCTAAGTGGCAATACCACCTTATTGGCTGGCACCAACAACATCACCTTCAACAACACGGTTGATTCCGCAACTGGTACCAACCATAACTTAACGATAGGCCGTGCTGCGACAACATCGCCGACCATCATTACCGCGATACTCAGTAAGCTGGTCTTAAACGGCGCAGTCGGTACGACCCGGCCACTCGGCAATCTTACGGTACAAGGCACCAGCGATCTTGCCGCTAACATCACGACCATGGGCGCGCAGACCTACACGGGGGCGGTAACGCTACGTAGTGCGGTGACCTTGACCGGTAGTGATACGGGTACCTTTGCCGGGGGTGTGACCGGCAACAACCATGATTTAACCTTGAACTACAGCGGCCTTACGACGATTAACGGTGTTGCTGTATTTAGCGGTGTCAAAGACCTGACCACGGGTAATGGTGGCACGACACAACTGACTGGCACGATTACAACCACCGGCACGCAGACCTATGGTGATGCAGTAACGCTAAGTGGCAATACCACCTTATTGGCTGGCACCAACAACATCACCTTTAACAACACGGTTGATTCTGCAGTGGGTAACAACTATGACTTAACCATAGGCCGTGCTGCGACAACATCGCCGACCATCATTACCGCGATACGCAGTAAGCTGGTCTTAAACGGCGCAGTCGGTGCGACCCGGCCACTCGGCAATCTTACGGTACAAGGCACCAGCGATCTTGCCGCTAACATCACAACCATGGGCGCGCAGACCTACACGGGTGCGGTAACGCTACGTAGTGCGGTGACCTTGACCGGTAGTGATACGGGTACCTTTGCCGGGGGTGTGACCGGCAACAACCATGATTTAACCTTGAACTACAGCGGCCTTACGACGATTAACGGTGTTGCTGTATTTAGCGGTGTCAAAGACCTGACCACGGGTAATGGTGGCACGACACAACTGACTGGCACGATTACAACCTTGGGCACGCAGACCTATGGTGATGCAGTAACGCTAAGTGGCAATACCACCTTATTGGCTGGCAGCAACAACATCACCTTTAACAACACGGTTGATTCCGAGGCGGGTAACAACCATGACTTAACTATAGGCAGTGCTGGTAGTCGCAGTAACCTGTTCATCGATGGCGTAGTCGGTGCGACCCGGCCACTCGGCAATCTTACGGTACAAGGCACCAGCGATCTTGCCGCTAACATCACAACCACGGGCGCGCAGACCTACACGGGTGCGGTAACGCTACGTAGTGCGGTAACCTTGACCGGTAGTGATACGGGTACCTTTGCCGGGGGTGTGACCGGCAACAACCATGATTTAACCTTGAACTACAGCGGCCTTACGACGATTAACGGTGTTGCTGTATTTAGCGGTGTCAAAGACCTGACCACGGGTAATGGTGGCACGACACAACTGACTGGCACGATTACAACCTTGGGCACGCAGACCTATGGTGATGCAGTAACGCTAAGTGGCAATACCACCTTATTGGCTGGCACCAACAACATCACCTTCAACAACACGGTTGATTCCGCAACTGGTACCAACCATAACTTAACCATAGGCCGTGCTGCGACAACATCGCCGACCATCATTACCGCGATACTCAGTAAGCTGGTCTTAAACGGCGTAGTCGGTGCGACCCGGCCACTCGGCAGTCTTACGGTACAAGGCACCAGCGACTTCGCCGCTAACATCACAACCATGGGCGCGCAGACCTACACGGGTGCGGTAACGCTACGTAGTGCGGTAACCTTGACCGGTAGTGATACGGGTACCTTTGCCGGGGGTGTGACCGGCAACAACCATGATTTAACCTTGAACTACAGCGGCCTTACGACGATTAACGGTGTTGCTGTATTTAGCGGTGTCAAAGACCTGACCACGGGTAATGGTGGCACGACACAACTGACTGGCACGATTACAACCTTGGGCACGCAGACCTATGGTGATGCTGTAACGCTAAGTGGCAATACCACCTTATTGGCTGGCACCAACAACATCACCTTTAACAACACGGTTGATTCCGCAGTTACTACCAACCATGACTTAACCATAGGCAGTGCTGTGATACGCAGTAAGCTGGTCTTAAACGGTGCGGTCGGTGACACCACGGCACTCGGCAGTCTTACGGTATGGGACACCAGCGACCTCGGCGCAGATGTCACAACCACCGATACGCAGACCTATACGGGTGCGGTAACGCTAAGTAGTGACGTCACCTTGACCGGTAGTGATACGGGTACCTTTGCCGGGGGTATGACCGGCAACAACCATGATTTAACCTTGAACTACAGCGGCCTTACGACGATTAACGGTGTTGCTGTATTTAGCGGTGTCAAAGACCTGACCATGGGTAATGGTGGCACGACACAACTGACTGGTACGATTACAACCACCGGCACGCAGACCTATGGTGATGCTGTAACGCTAAGTGGTAATACCACCTTATTGGCTGGCACCAACAACATCACCTTCAACAACACGGTTAATTCCGCAACTGGTACCAACCATAACTTAACGATAGGCCGTGCTGCGACAACATCGCCGACCATCATTACCGCGATACGCAGTAAGCTGGTCTTAAACGGTGCGGTCGGTGACGCCCAGGCACTCGGCAGTCTTACGGTACAAGGCACCAGCGATCTTGCCGCTAACATCACGACCATGGGCGCGCAGACCTACACGGGGGCGGTAACGCTACGTAGTGCGGTGACCTTGACCGGTAGTGATACGGGTACCTTTGCCGGGGGTGTGACCGGCAACAACCATGATTTAACCTTGAACTACAGCGGCCTTACGACGATTAACGGTGTTGCTGTATTTAGCGGTGTCAAAGACCTGACCACGGGTAATGGTGGCACGACACAACTGACTGGCACGATTACAACCACCGGCACGCAGACCTATGGTGATGCAGTAACGCTAAGTGGCAATACCACCTTATTGGCTGGCACCAACAACATCACCTTCAACAACACGGTTGATTCCGCAACTGGTACCAACCATAACTTAACGATAGGCCGTGCTGCGACAACATCGCCGACCATCATTACCGCGATACTCAGTAAGCTGGTCTTAAACGGCGCAGTCGGTACGACCCGGCCACTCGGCAATCTTACGGTACAAGGCACCAGCGATCTTGCCGCTAACATCACGACCATGGGCGCGCAGACCTACACGGGGGCGGTAACGCTACGTAGTGCGGTGACCTTGACCGGTAGTGATACGGGTACCTTTGCCGGGGGTGTGACCGGCAACAACCATGATTTAACCTTGAACTACAGCGGCCTTACGACGATTAACGGTGTTGCTGTATTTAGCGGTGTCAAAGACCTGACCATGGGTAATGGTGGCACGACACAACTGACTGGTACGATTACAACCACCGGCACGCAGACCTATGGTGATGCAGTAACGCTAAGTGGCAATACCACCTTATTGGCTGGCACCAACAACATCACCTTCAACAACACGGTTGATTCCGCAACTGGTACCAACCATAACTTAACGATAGGCCGTGCTGCGACAACATCGCCGACCATCATTACCGCGATACTCAGTAAGCTGGTCTTAAACGGCGTAGTCGGTGCGACCCGGCCACTCGGCAATCTTACGGTACAAGGCACCAGCGATCTTGCCGCTAACATCACAACCATGGGCGCGCAGACCTACACGGGTGCGGTAACGCTACGTAGTGCGGTAACCTTGACCGGTAGTGATACGGGTACCTTTGCCGGGGGTATGACCGGCAACAACCATGATTTAACCTTGAACTACAGCGGCCTTACGACGATTAACGGTGTTGCTGTATTTAGCGGTGTCAAAGACCTGACCACGGGTAATGGTGGCACGACACAACTGACTGGTACGATTACAACCACCGGCACGCAGACCTATGGTGATGCTGTAACGCTAAGTGGTAATACCACCTTATTGGCTGGCACCAACAACATCACCTTCAACAACACGGTTAATTCCGCAACTGGTACCAACCATAACTTAACGATAGGCCGTGCTGCGACAACATCGCCGACCATCATTACCGCGATACTCAGTAAGCTGGTCTTAAACGGCGCAGTCGGTACGACCCGGCCACTCGGCAATCTTACGGTACAAGGCACCAGCGATCTTGCCGCTAACATCACGACCATGGGCGCGCAGACCTACACGGGGGCGGTAACGCTACGTAGTGCGGTGACCTTGACCGGTAGTGATACGGGTACCTTTGCCGGGGGTGTGACCGGCAACAACCATGATTTAACCTTGAACTACAGCGGCCTTACGACGATTAACGGTGTTGCTGTATTTAGCGGTGTCAAAGACCTGACCACGGGTAATGGTGGCACGACACAACTGACTGGCACGATTACAACCTTGGGCACGCAGACCTATGGTGATGCTGTAACGCTAAGTGGTAATACCACCTTATTGGCTGGCACCAACAACATCACCTTCAACAACACGGTTGATTCCGAGGCGGGTAACAACTATGACTTAACCATAGGCAGTGCTGTGATACGCAGTAAGCTGGTCTTAAACGGCGCAGTCGGTGCTACCACGGCACTCGGCAGTCTTACGGTATGGGGCACCAGCGACCTCGCCGCTAACATCACGACCATGGGCGCGCAGACCTACACGGGGGCGGTAACGCTACGTAGTGCGGTGACCTTGACCGGTAGTGATACGGGCACCTTTGCCGGGGGTGTGACCGGCAACAACCATGATTTAACCTTGAACTACAGCGGCCTTACGACGATTAACGGTGTTGCTGTATTTAGCGGTGTCAAAGACCTGACCACGGGTAATGGTGGCACGACACAACTGACTGGCACGATTACAACCTTGGGCACGCAGACCTATGGTGATGCTGTAACGCTAAGTGGTAATACCACCTTATTGGCTGGCACCAACAACATCACCTTCAGCAACACGGTTGATTCCGAGGCGGGTAACAACTATGACTTAACCATAGGCAGTGCTGTGATACGCAGTAAGCTGGTCTTAAACGGCGCAGTCGGTGCTACCCAGGCACTCGGCAGTCTTACGGTATGGGGCACCAGCGATCTTGCCGCTAACATCACAACCACGGGCGCGCAGACCTACACGGGTGCGGTAACGCTACGTAGTGCGGTAACCTTGACCGGTAGTGATACGGGCACCTTTGCCGGGGGTATGACCGGCAACAACCATGATTTAACCTTGAACTACAGCGGCCTTACGACGATTAACGGTGTTGCTGTATTTAGCGGTGTCAAAGACCTGACCACGGGTAATGGTGGCACGACACAACTGACTGGCACGATTACAACCTTGGGCACGCAGACCTATGGTGATGCTGTAACGCTAAGTGGCAATACCACCTTATTGGCTGGCACCAACAACATCACCTTTAACAACACGGTTGATTCCGCAGCTACTACCAACCATGACTTAACCATAGGCAGTGCCGTGATACGCAGTAAGCTGGTCTTAAACGGTGCGGTCGGTGACGCCCAGGCACTCGGCAGTCTTACGGTATGGGGCACCAGCGATCTTGCCGCTAACATCACGACCATGGGCGCGCAGACCTACACGGGTGCGGTAACGCTACGTAGTGTGGTGACCTTGACCGGTAGTGATACGGGTACCTTTGCCGGGGGTGTGACCGGCAACAACCATGATTTAACCTTGAACTACAGCGGCCTTACGACGATTAACGGTGTTGCTGTATTTAGCGGTGTCAAAGACCTGACCACGGGTAATGGTGGCACGACACAACTGACTGGTACGATTACAACCACCGGCACGCAGACCTATGGTGATGCAGTAACGCTAAGTGGCAATACCACTTTATTGGCTGGCACCAACAACATCACCTTCAACAACACGGTTGATTCCGAGGCGGGTACCAACCATAACTTAACGATAGGCCGTGCTGCGACAACATCGCCGACCATCATTACCGCGATACGCAGTAAGCTGGTCTTAAACGGCGCAGTCGGTGCTACCCAGGCACTCGGCAGTCTTACGGTACAAGGCACCAGCGATCTTGCCGCTAACATCACGACCATGGGCGCGCAGACCTACACGGGGGCGGTAACGCTACGTAGTGCGGTGACCTTGACCGGTAGTGATACGGGTACCTTTGCCGGGGGTGTGACCGGCAACAACCATGATTTAACCTTGAACTACAGCGGCCTTACGACGATTAACGGTGTTGCTGTATTTAGCGGTGTCAAAGACCTGACCACGGGTAATGGTGGCACGACACAACTGACTGGCACGATTACAACCTTGGGCACGCAGACCTATGGTGATGCAGTAACGCTAAGTGGCAATACCACCTTATTGGCTGGCACCAACAACATCACCTTTAACAACACGGTTGATTCCGCAGTTACTACCAACCATAACTTAACGATAGGCCGTGCTGCGACAACATCGCCGACCATCATTACCGCGATACTCAGTAAGCTGGTCTTAAACGGCGCAGTCGGTGACACCCAGGCACTCGGCAGTCTTACGGTATGGGGCACCAGCGATCTTGCCGCTAACATCACGACCATGGGCGCGCAGACCTACACGGGGGCGGTAACGCTACGTAGTGCGGTGACCTTGACCGGTAGTGATACGGGTACCTTTGCCGGGGGCGTGACCGGCAACAACCATGATTTAACCTTGAACTACAGCGGCCTTACGACGATTAACGGTGTTGCTGTATTTAGCGGTGTCAAAGACCTGACCACGGGTAATGGTGGCACAACACAACTGACTGGCACGATTACAACCACCGGCACGCAGACCTATGGTGATGCTGTAACGCTAAGTGGCAATACCACCTTATTGGCTGGCACCAACAACATCACCTTCAACAACACGGTTGATTCCGCAACTGGTACCAACCATAACTTAACGATAGGCCGTGCTGCGACAACATCGCCGACCATCATTACCGCGATACTCAGTAAGCTGGTCTTAAACGGTGCGGTCGGTGCGACCCGGCCACTCGGCAATCTTACGGTACAAGGCACCAGCGATCTTGCCGCTAACATCACAACCATGGGCGCGCAGACCTACACGGGTGCGGTAACGCTACGTAGTGCGGTAACCTTAACCGGTAGTGATACGGGTACCTTTGCCGGGGGTGTGACCGGCAACAACCATGATTTAACCTTGAACTACAGCGGCCTTACGACGATTAACGGTGTTGCTGTATTTAGCGGTGTCAAAGACCTGACCACGGGTAATGGTGGCACGACACAACTGACTGGCACGATTACAACCACCGGCACGCAGACCTATGGTGATGCTGTAACGCTAAGTGGCAATACCACATTATTGGCTGGCACCAACAACATCACCTTCAGCAACACGGTTGATTCCGAGGCGGGTAACAACTATGACTTAACCATAGGCAGTGCTGTGATACGCAGTAAGCTGGTCTTAAACGGCGCAGTCGGTGCTACCCAGGCACTCGGCAGTCTTACGGTATGGGGCACCAGCGATCTTGCCGCTAACATCACAACCACGGGCGCGCAGACCTACACGGGTGCGGTAACGCTACGTAGTGCGGTAACCTTGACCGGTAGTGATACGGGTACCTTTGCCGGGGGTGTGACCGGCAACAACCATGATTTAACCTTGAACTACAGCGGCCTTACGACGATTAACGGTGTTGCTGTATTTAGCGGTGTCAAAGACCTGACCACGGGTAATGGTGGCACGACACAACTGACTGGTACGATTACAACCTTGGGCACGCAGACCTATGGTGATGCTGTAACGCTAAGTGGCAATACCACCTTATTGGCTGGCACCAACAACATCACCTTCAACAACACGGTTGATTCCGCAACTGGTACCAACCATAACTTAACGATAGGCCGTGCTGCGACAACATCGCCGACCATCATTACCGCGATACGCAGTAAGCTGGTCTTAAACGGTGCGGTCGGTGACACCCGGCCACTCGGCAATCTTACGGTACAAGGCACCAGCGATCTTGCCGCTAACATCACAACCATGGGCGCGCAGACCTACACGGGTGCGGTAACGCTACGTAGTGTGGTGACCTTGACCGGTAGTGATACGGGCACCTTTGCCGGGGGTGTGACCGGCAACAACCATGATTTAACCTTGAACTACAGCGGCCTTACGACGATTAACGGTGTTGCTGTATTTAGCGGTGTCAAAGACCTGACCACGGGTAATGGTGGCACGACACAACTGACTGGCACGATTACAACCTTGGGCACGCAGACCTATGGTGATGCAGTAACGCTAAGTGGCAATACCACCTTATTGGCTGGCACCAACAATATCACCTTTAACAACACGGTTGATTCTGCAGTGGGTAACAACTATGACTTAACCATAGGCAGTGCTGTGATACGCAGTAAGCTGGTCTTAAACGGCGCAGTCGGTGCTACCCAGGCACTCGGCAGTCTTACGGTATGGGGCACCAGCGACCTCGCCGCTAACATCACAACCATGGGCGCGCAGACCTACACGGGTGCGGTAACGCTACGTAGTGCGGTAACCTTAACCGGTAGTGATACGGGTACCTTTGCCGGGGGTATGACCGGCAACAACCATGATTTAACCTTGAACTACAGCGGCCTTACGACGATTAACGGTGTTGCTGTATTTAGCGGTGTCAAAGACCTGACCACGGGTAATGGTGGCACGACACAACTGACTGGCACGATTACAACCTTGGGCACGCAGACCTATGGTGATGCTGTAACGCTAAGTGGTAATACCACCTTATTGGCTGGCACCAACAACATCACCTTCAACAACACGGTTGATTCCGAGGCGGGTAACAACTATGACTTAACCATAGGCAGTGCTGTGATACGCAGTAAGCTGGTCTTAAACGGCGCAGTCGGTGCTACCACGGCACTCGGCAGTCTTACGGTATGGGGCACCAGCGACCTCGCCGCTAACATCACGACCATGGGCGCGCAGACCTACACGGGGGCGGTAACGCTACGTAGTGCGGTGACCTTGACCGGTAGTGATACGGGCACCTTTGCCGGGGGTGTGACCGGCAACAACCATGATTTAACCTTGAACTACAGCGGCCTTACGACGATTAACGGTGTTGCTGTATTTAGCGGTGTCAAAGACCTGACCACGGGTAATGGTGGCACGACACAACTGACTGGCACGATTACAACCTTGGGCACGCAGACCTATGGTGATGCTGTAACGCTAAGTGGCAATACCACCTTATTGGCTGGCACCAACAACATCACCTTTAACAACACGGTTGATTCCGCAGCTACTACCAACCATGACTTAACCATAGGCAGTGCCGTGATACGCAGTAAGCTGGTCTTAAACGGTGCGGTCGGTGACGCCCAGGCACTCGGCAGTCTTACGGTATGGGGCACCAGCGATCTTGCCGCTAACATCACGACCATGGGCGCGCAGACCTACACGGGTGCGGTAACGCTACGTAGTGTGGTGACCTTGACCGGTAGTGATACGGGTACCTTTGCCGGGGGTGTGACCGGCAACAACCATGATTTAACCTTGAACTACAGCGGCCTTACGACGATTAACGGTGTTGCTGTATTTAGCGGTGTCAAAGACCTGACCACGGGTAATGGTGGCACGACACAACTGACTGGCACGATTACAACCACCGGCACGCAGACCTATGGTGATGCAGTAACGCTAAGTGGCAATACCACTTTATTGGCTGGCACCAACAACATCACCTTCAACAACACGGTTGATTCCGAGGCGGGTAACAACCATGACTTAACTATAGGCAGTGCTGTGATACGCAGTAAGCTGGTCTTAAACGGCGTAGTCGGTGCGACCCGGCCACTCGGCAATCTTACGGTACAAGGCACCAGCGATCTTGCCGCTAACATCACAACCACGGGCGCGCAGACCTACACGGGTGCGGTAACGCTACGTAGTGCGGTAACCTTGACCGGTAGTGATACGGGTACCTTTGCCGGGGGTGTGACCGGCAACAACCATGATTTAACCTTGAACTACAGCGGCCTTACGACGATTAACGGTGTTGCTGTATTTAGCGGTGTCAAAGACCTGACCACGGGTAATGGTGGCACGACACAACTGACTGGCACGATTACAACCTTGGGCACGCAGACCTATGGTGATGCAGTAACGCTAAGTGGCAATACCACCTTATTGGCTGGCACCAACAACATCACCTTCAACAACACGGTTGATTCCGCAACTGGTACCAACCATAACTTAACCATAGGCCGTGCTGCGACAACATCGCCGACCATCATTACCGCGATACTCAGTAAGCTGGTCTTAAACGGCGTAGTCGGTGCGACCCGGCCACTCGGCAGTCTTACGGTACAAGGCACCAGCGACTTCGCCGCTAACATCACAACCATGGGCGCGCAGACCTACACGGGTGCGGTAACGCTACGTAGTGCGGTAACCTTGACCGGTAGTGATACGGGTACCTTTGCCGGGGGTATGACCGGCAACAACCATGATTTAACCTTGAACTACAGCGGCCTTACGACGATTAACGGTGTTGCTGTATTTAGCGGTGTCAAAGACCTGACCACGGGTAATGGTGGCACGACACAACTGACTGGCACGATTACAACCACCGGCACGCAGACCTATGGTGATGCAGTAACGCTAAGTGGCAATACCACCTTATTGGCTGGCACCAACAACATCACCTTTAACAACACGGTTGATTCTGCAGTGGGTAACAACTATGACTTAACCATAGGCCGTGCTGCGACAACATCGCCGACCATCATTACCGCGATACTCAGTAAGCTGGTCTTAAACGGCGCAGTCGGTACGACCCGGCCACTCGGCAATCTTACGGTACAAGGCACCAGCGATCTTGCCGCTAACATCACAACCACGGGCGCGCAGACCTACACGGGTGCGGTAACGCTACGTAGTGCGGTAACCTTGACCGGTAGTGATACGGGTACCTTTGCCGGGGGTGTGACCGGCAACAACCATGATTTAACCTTGAACTACAGCGGCCTTACGACGATTAACGGTGTTGCTGTATTTAGCGGTGTCAAAGACCTGACCACGGGTAATGGTGGCACGACACAACTGACTGGTACGATTACAACCTTGGGCACGCAGACCTATGGTGATGCTGTAACGCTAAGTGGCAATACCACCTTATTGGCTGGCACCAACAACATCACCTTCAACAACACGGTTGATTCCGCAACTGGTACCAACCATAACTTAACGATAGGCCGTGCTGCGACAACATCGCCGACCATCATTACCGCGATACGCAGTAAGCTGGTCTTAAACGGTGCGGTCGGTGACACCCGGCCACTCGGCAATCTTACGGTACAAGGCACCAGCGATCTTGCCGCTAACATCACAACCATGGGCGCGCAGACCTACACGGGTGCGGTAACGCTACGTAGTGCGGTGACCTTGACCGGTAGTGATACGGGTACCTTTGCCGGGGGTGTGACCGGCAACAACCATGATTTAACCTTGAACTACAGCGGCCTTACGACGATTAACGGTGTTGCTGTATTTAGCGGTGTCAAAGACCTGACCACGGGTAATGGTGGCACGACACAACTGACTGGTACGATTACAACCACCGGCACGCAGACCTATGGTGATGCAGTAACGCTAAGTGGCAATACCACCTTATTGGCTGGCAGCAACAACATCACCTTCAACAACACGGTTGATTCCGCAACTGGTACCAACCATAACTTAACGATAGGCCGTGCTGCGACAACATCGCCGACCATCATTACCGCGATACTCAGTAAGCTGGTCTTAAACGGCGTAGTCGGTGCGACCCGGCCACTCGGCAATCTTACGGTACAAGGCACCAGCGATCTTGCCGCTAACATCACAACCATGGGCGCGCAGACCTACACGGGTGCGGTAACGCTACGTAGTGCGGTAACCTTGACCGGTAGTGATACGGGTACCTTTGCCGGGGGTATGACCGGCAACAACCATGATTTAACCTTGAACTACAGCGGCCTTACGACGATTAACGGTGTTGCTGTATTTAGCGGTGTCAAAGACCTGACCACGGGTAATGGTGGCACGACACAACTGACTGGCACGATTACAACCACCGGCACGCAGACCTATGGTGATGCAGTAACGCTAAGTGGCAATACCACCTTATTGGCTGGCACCAACAACATCACCTTTAACAACACGGTTGATTCCGCAACTGGTACCAACCATAACTTAACGATAGGCCGTGCTGCGACAACATCGCCGACCATCATTACCGCGATACGCAGTAAGCTGGTCTTAAACGGTGCGGTCGGTACGACCCGGCCACTCGGCAATCTTACGGTACAAGGCACCAGCGATCTTGCCGCTAACATCACGACCATGGGCGCGCAGACCTACACGGGTGCGGTAACGCTACGTAGTGCGGTAACCTTGACCGGTAGTGATACGGGTACCTTTGCCGGGGGTATGACCGGCAACAACCATGATTTAACCTTGAACTACAGCGGCCTTACGACGATTAACGGTGTTGCTGTATTTAGCGGTGTCAAAGACCTGACCACGGGTAATGGTGGCACGACACAACTGACTGGTACGATTACAACCACCGGCACGCAGACCTATGGTGATGCTGTAACGCTAAGTGGTAATACCACCTTATTGGCTGGCACCAACAACATCACCTTCAACAACACGGTTAATTCCGCAACTGGTACCAACCATAACTTAACGATAGGCCGTGCTGCGACAACATCGCCGACCATCATTACCGCGATACTCAGTAAGCTGGTCTTAAACGGCGCAGTCGGTACGACCCGGCCACTCGGCAATCTTACGGTACAAGGCACCAGCGATCTTGCCGCTAACATCACGACCATGGGCGCGCAGACCTACACGGGGGCGGTAACGCTACGTAGTGCGGTAACCTTAACCGGTAGTGATACGGGTACCTTTGCCGGGGGTATGACCGGCAACAACCATGATTTAACCTTGAACTACAGCGGCCTTACGACGATTAACGGTGTTGCTGTATTTAGCGGTGTCAAAGACCTGACCACGGGTAATGGTGGCACGACACAACTGACTGGTACGATTACAACCACCGGCACGCAGACCTATGGTGATGCTGTAACGCTAAGTGGTAATACCACCTTATTGGCTGGCACCAACAACATCACCTTCAACAACACGGTTAATTCCGCAACTGGTACCAACCATAACTTAACGATAGGCCGTGCTGCGACAACATCGCCGACCATCATTACCGCGATACTCAGTAAGCTGGTCTTAAACGGCGCAGTCGGTACGACCCGGCCACTCGGCAATCTTACGGTACAAGGCACCAGCGATCTTGCCGCTAACATCACGACCATGGGCGCGCAGACCTACACGGGGGCGGTAACGCTACGTAGTGCGGTGACCTTGACCGGTAGTGATACGGGTACCTTTGCCGGGGGTGTGACCGGCAACAACCATGATTTAACCTTGAACTACAGCGGCCTTACGACGATTAACGGTGTTGCTGTATTTAGCGGTGTCAAAGACCTGACCACGGGTAATGGTGGCACGACACAACTGACTGGTACGATTACAACCACCGGCACGCAGACCTATGGTGATGCAGTAACGCTAAGTGGCAATACCACCTTATTGGCTGGCAGCAACAACATCACCTTTAACAACACGGTTGATTCCGAGGCGGGTAACAACCATGACTTAACTATAGGCAGTGCTGGTAGTCGCAGTAACCTGTTCATCGATGGCGTAGTCGGTGCGACCCGGCCACTCGGCAATCTTACGGTACAAGGCACCAGCGACCTCGCCGCTAACATCACGACCATGGGCGCGCAGACCTACACGGGTGCGGTAACGCTACGTAGTGCGGTGACCTTGACCGGTAGTGATACGGGTACCTTTGCCGGGGGTGTGACCGGCAACAACCATGATTTAACCTTGAACTACAGCGGCCTTACGACGATTAACGGTGTTGCTGTATTTAGCGGTGTCAAAGACCTGACCACGGGTAATGGTGGCACGACACAACTGACTGGTACGATTACAACCACCGGCACGCAGACCTATGGTGATGCAGTAACGCTAAGTGGCAATACCACCTTATTGGCTGGCACCAACAACATCACCTTCAACAACACGGTTGATTCCGCAACTGGTACCAACCATAACTTAACGATAGGCCGTGCTGCGACAACATCGCCGACCATCATTACCGCGATACTCAGTAAGCTGGTCTTAAACGGCGTAGTCGGTGCGACCCGGCCACTCGGCAATCTTACGGTACAAGGCACCAGCGATCTTGCCGCTAACATCACAACCACGGGCGCGCAGACCTACACGGGTGCGGTAACGCTACGTAGTGCGGTAACCTTGACCGGTAGTGATACGGGTACCTTTGCCGGGGGTGTGACCGGCAACAACCATGATTTAACCTTGAACTACAGCGGCCTTACGACGATTAACGGTGTTGCTGTATTTAGCGGTGTCAAAGACCTGACCACGGGTAATGGTGGCACGACACAACTGACTGGTACGATTACAACCACCGGCACGCAGACCTATGGTGATGCAGTAACGCTAAGTGGCAATACCACCTTATTGGCTGGCACCAACAACATCACCTTCAACAACACGGTTGATTCCGCAACTGGTACCAACCATAACTTAACGATAGGCCGTGCTGCGACAACATCGCCGACCATCATTACCGCGATACTCAGTAAGCTGGTCTTAAACGGCGCAGTCGGTACGACCCGGCCACTCGGCAATCTTACGGTACAAGGCACCAGCGATCTTGCCGCTAACATCACGACCATGGGCGCGCAGACCTACACGGGGGCGGTAACGCTACGTAGTGCGGTGACCTTGACCGGTAGTGATACGGGTACCTTTGCCGGGGGTGTGACCGGCAACAACCATGATTTAACCTTGAACTACAGCGGCCTTACGACGATTAACGGTGTTGCTGTATTTAGCGGTGTCAAAGACCTGACCACGGGTAATGGTGGCACGACACAACTGACTGGTACGATTACAACCTTGGGCACGCAGACCTATGGTGATGCTGTAACGCTAAGTGGTAATACCACCTTATTGGCTGGCACCAACAACATCACCTTCAACAACACGGTTGATTCCGCAACTGGTACCAACCATAACTTAACGATAGGCCGTGCTGCGACAACATCGCCGACCATCATTACCGCGATACTCAGTAAGCTGGTCTTAAACGGCGCAGTCGGTACGACCCGGCCACTCGGCAATCTTACGGTACAAGGCACCAGCGATCTTGCCGCTAACATCACAACCATGGGCGCGCAGACCTACACGGGTGCGGTAACGCTACGTAGTGCGGTAACCTTGACCGGTAGTGATACGGGTACCTTTGCCGGGGGTATGACCGGCAACAACCATGATTTAACCTTGAACTACAGCGGCCTTACGACGATTAACGGTGTTGCTGTATTTAGCGGTGTCAAAGACCTGACCACGGGTAATGGTGGCACGACACAACTGACTGGTACGATTACAACCACCGGCACGCAGACCTATGGTGATGCAGTAACGCTAAGTGGCAATACCACCTTATTGGCTGGCACCAACAACATCACCTTCAACAACACGGTTGATTCCGCAACTGGTACCAACCATAACTTAACGATAGGCCGTGCTGCGACAACATCGCCGACCATCATTACCGCGATACTCAGTAAGCTGGTCTTAAACGGCGTAGTCGGTGCGACCCGGCCACTCGGCAATCTTACGGTACAAGGCACCAGCGATCTTGCCGCTAACATCACAACCACGGGCGCGCAGACCTACACGGGTGCGGTAACGCTACGTAGTGCGGTAACCTTGACCGGTAGTGATACGGGTACCTTTGCCGGGGGTGTGACCGGCAACAACCATGATTTAACCTTGAACTACAGCGGCCTTACGACGATTAACGGTGTTGCTGTATTTAGCGGTGTCAAAGACCTGACCACGGGTAATGGTGGCACGACACAACTGACTGGTACGATTACAACCACCGGCACGCAGACCTATGGTGATGCAGTAACGCTAAGTGGCAATACCACCTTATTGGCTGGCAGCAACAACATCACCTTCAACAACACGGTTGATTCCGCAACTGGTACCAACCATAACTTAACGATAGGCCGTGCTGCGACAACATCGCCGACCATCATTACCGCGATACTCAGTAAGCTGGTCTTAAACGGTGCGGTCGGTGACACCACGGCACTCGGCAGTCTTACGGTACAAGGCACCAGCGATCTTGCCGCTAACATCACAACCACGGGCGCGCAGACCTACACGGGGGCGGTAACGCTACGTAGTGCGGTAACCTTAACCGGTAGTGATACGGGTACCTTTGCCGGGGGTATGACCGGCAACAACCATGATTTAACCTTGAACTACAGCGGCCTTACGACGATTAACGGTGTTGCTGTATTTAGCGGTGTCAAAGACCTGACCACGGGTAATGGTGGCACGACACAACTGACTGGTACGATTACAACCACCGGCACGCAGACCTATGGTGATGCTGTAACGCTAAGTGGTAATACCACCTTATTGGCTGGCACCAACAACATCACCTTCAACAACACGGTTAATTCCGCAACTGGTACCAACCATAACTTAACGATAGGCCGTGCTGCGACAACATCGCCGACCATCATTACCGCGATACTCAGTAAGCTGGTCTTAAACGGCGCAGTCGGTACGACCCGGCCACTCGGCAATCTTACGGTACAAGGCACCAGCGATCTTGCCGCTAACATCACGACCATGGGCGCGCAGACCTACACGGGGGCGGTAACGCTACGTAGTGCGGTGACCTTGACCGGTAGTGATACGGGTACCTTTGCCGGGGGTGTGACCGGCAACAACCATGATTTAACCTTGAACTACAGCGGCCTTACGACGATTAACGGTGTTGCTGTATTTAGCGGTGTCAAAGACCTGACCACGGGTAATGGTGGCACGACACAACTGACTGGTACGATTACAACCACCGGCACGCAGACCTATGGTGATGCAGTAACGCTAAGTGGCAATACCACCTTATTGGCTGGCACCAACAACATCACCTTCAACAACACGGTTGATTCCGCAACTGGTACCAACCATAACTTAACGATAGGCCGTGCTGCGACAACATCGCCGACCATCATTACCGCGATACTCAGTAAGCTGGTCTTAAACGGTGCGGTCGGTGCGACCCGGCCACTCGGCAATCTTACGGTACAAGGCACCAGCGATCTTGCCGCTAACATCACAACCATGGGCGCGCAGACCTACACGGGTGCGGTAACGCTACGTAGTGCGGTAACCTTGACCGGTAGTGATACGGGTACCTTTGCCGGGGGTATGACCGGCAACAACCATGATTTAACCTTGAACTACAGCGGCCTTACGACGATTAACGGTGTTGCTGTATTTAGCGGTGTCAAAGACCTGACCACGGGTAATGGTGGCACGACACAACTGACTGGTACGATTACAACCACCGGCACGCAGACCTATGGTGATGCTGTAACGCTAAGTGGTAATACAACCTTATTGGCTGGCACCAACGACATCACCTTCAGCAACACGGTTGATTCCGAGGCGGGTAACAACTATGACTTAACGATAGGCCGTGCTGCGACAACATCGCCGACCATCATTACCGCGATACGCAGTAAGCTGGTCTTAAACGGTGCGGTCGGTGACACCCAGGCACTCGGCAGTCTTACGGTATGGGGCACCAGCGATCTTGCCGCTAACATCACGACCATGGGCGCGCAGACCTACACGGGTGCGGTAACGCTACGTAGTGCGGTAACCTTAACCGGTAGTGATACGGGTACCTTTGCCGGGGGTATGACCGGCAACAACCATGATTTAACCTTGAACTACAGCGGCCTTACGACGATTAACGGTGTTGCTGTATTTAGCGGTGTCAAAGACCTGACCACGGGTAATGGTGGCACGACACAACTGACTGGTACGATTACAACCACCGGCACGCAGACCTATGGTGATGCTGTAACGCTAAGTGGCAATACCACCTTATTGGCTGGCACCAACAACATCACCTTCAGCAACACGGTTGATTCCGAGGCGGGTAACAACTATGACTTAACCATAGGCAGTGCTGTGATACGCAGTAAGCTGGTCTTAAACGGCGCAGTCGGTGCTACCACGGCACTCGGCAGTCTTACGGTATGGGGCACCAGCGATCTTGCCGCTAACATCACGACCATGGGCGCGCAGACCTACACGGGGGCGGTAACGCTACGTAGTGCGGTGACCTTGACCGGTAGTGATACGGGCACCTTTGCCGGGGGTGTGACCGGCAACAACCATGATTTAACCTTGAACTACAGCGGCCTTACGACGATTAACGGTGTTGCTGTATTTAGCGGTGTCAAAGACCTGACCACGGGTAATGGTGGCACGACACAACTGACTGGCACGATTACAACCTTGGGCACGCAGACCTATGGTGATGCTGTAACGCTAAGTGGTAATACCACCTTATTGGCTGGCACCAACAACATCACCTTCAGCAACACGGTTGATTCCGAGGCGGGTAACAACTATGACTTAACCATAGGCAGTGCTGTGATACGCAGTAAGCTGGTCTTAAACGGCGCAGTCGGTGCTACCACGGCACTCGGCAGTCTTACGGTATGGGGCACCAGCGACCTCGCCGCTAACATCACGACCATGGGCGCGCAGACCTACACGGGGGCGGTAACGCTACGTAGTGCGGTGACCTTGACCGGTAGTGATACGGGCACCTTTGCCGGGGGTATGACCGGCAACAACCATGATTTAACCTTGAACTACAGCGGCCTTACGACGATTAACGGTGTTGCTGTATTTAGCGGTGTCAAAGACCTGACCACGGGTAATGGTGGCACGACACAACTGACTGGCACGATTACAACCTTGGGCACGCAGACCTATGGTGATGCTGTAACGCTAAGTGGTAATACCACCTTATTGGCTGGCAGCAACAACATCACCTTTAACAACACGGTTGATTCCGCAGTTACTACCAACCATGACTTAACCATAGGCAGTGCTGTGATACGCAGTAAGCTGGTCTTAAACGGTGCGGTCGGTGACACCACGGCACTCGGCAGTCTTACGGTACAAGGCACCAGCGATCTTGCCGCTAACATCACAACCACGGGCGCGCAGACCTACACGGGGGCGGTAACGCTACGTAGTGCGGTAACCTTAACCGGTAGTGATACGGGTACCTTTGCCGGGGGTATGACCGGCAACAACCATGATTTAACCTTGAACTACAGCGGCCTTACGACGATTAACGGTGTTGCTGTATTTAGCGGTGTCAAAGACCTGACCACGGGTAATGGTGGCACGACACAACTGACTGGTACGATTACAACCACCGGCACGCAGACCTATGGTGATGCAGTAACGCTAAGTGGCAATACCACCTTATTGGCTGGCACCAACAACATCACCTTTAACAACACGGTTGATTCTGCAACTGGTACCAACCATAACTTAACCATAGGCCGTGCTGCGACAACATCGCCGACCATCATTACCGCGATACGCAGTAAGCTGGTCTTAAACGGCGCAGTCGGTACGACCCGGCCACTCGGCAATCTTACGGTACAAGGCACCAGCGATCTTGCCGCTAACATCACAACCATGGGCGCGCAGACCTACACGGGTGCGGTAACGCTACGTAGTGCGGTAACCTTGACCGGTAGTGATACGGGTACCTTTGCCGGGGGTGTGACCGGCAACAACCATGATTTAACCTTGAACTACAGCGGCCTTACGACGATTAACGGTGTTGCTGTATTTAGCGGTGTCAAAGACCTGACCACGGGTAATGGTGGCACGACACAACTGACTGGCACGATTACAACCTTGGGCACGCAGACCTATGGTGATGCTGTAACGCTAAGTGGTAATACCACCTTATTGGCTGGCACCAACAACATCACCTTCAGCAACACGGTTGATTCCGAGGCGGGTAACAACTATGACTTAACCATAGGCAGTGCTGTGATACGCAGTAAGCTGGTCTTAAACGGCGCAGTCGGTGCTACCACGGCACTCGGCAGTCTTACGGTATGGGGCACCAGCGATCTTGCCGCTAACATCACGACCATGGGCGCGCAGACCTACACGGGGGCGGTAACGCTACGTAGTGCGGTGACCTTGACCGGTAGTGATACGGGTACCTTTGCCGGGGGTGTGACCGGCAACAACCATGATTTAACCTTGAACTACAGCGGCCTTACGACGATTAACGGTGTTGCTGTATTTAGCGGTGTCAAAGACCTGACCACGGGTAATGGTGGCACGACACAACTGACTGGCACGATTACAACCTTGGGCACGCAGACCTATGGTGATGCTGTAACGCTAAGTGGCAATACCACCTTATTGGCTGGCACCAACAACATCACCTTTAACAACACGGTTGATTCCGCAGTTACTACCAACCATGACTTAACCATAGGCAGTGCTGTGATACGCAGTAAGCTGGTCTTAAACGGTGCGGTCGGTGACACCACGGCACTCGGCAGTCTTACGGTATGGGACACCAGCGACCTCGGCGCAGATGTCACAACCACCGATACGCAGACCTATACGGGTGCGGTAACGCTAAGTAGTGACGTCACCTTGACCGGTAGTGATACGGGTACCTTTGCCGGGGGTATGACCGGCAACAACCATGATTTAACCTTGAACTACAGCGGCCTTACGACGATTAACGGTGTTGCTGTATTTAGCGGTGTCAAAGACCTGACCATGGGTAATGGTGGCACGACACAACTGACTGGTACGATTACAACCACCGGCACGCAGACCTATGGTGATGCTGTAACGCTAAGTGGTAATACCACCTTATTGGCTGGCACCAACAACATCACCTTTAACAACACGGTTGATTCCGCAGCTACTACCAACCATGACTTAACCATAGGCAGTGCCGTGATACGCAGTAAGCTGGTCTTAAACGGTGCGGTCGGTGACACCACGGCACTCGGCAGTCTTACGGTACAAGGCACCAGCGATCTTGCCGCTAACATCACGACCATGGGCGCGCAGACCTACACGGGGGCGGTAACGCTACGTAGTGTGGTGACCTTGACCGGTAGTGATACGGGTACCTTTGCCGGGGGTGTGACCGGCAACAACCATGATTTAACCTTGAACTACAGCGGCCTTACGACGATTAACGGTGTTGCTGTATTTAGCGGTGTCAAAGACCTGACCACGGGTAATGGTGGCACGACACAACTGACTGGTACGATTACAACCTTGGGCACGCAGACCTATGGTGATGCTGTAACGCTAAGTGGTAATACCACCTTATTGGCTGGCACCAACAACATCACCTTCAGCAACACGGTTGATTCCGAGGCGGGTACCAACCATAACTTAACCATAGGCCGTGCTGCGACAACATCGCCGACCATCATTACCGCGATACTCAGTAAGCTGGTCTTAAACGGTGCGGTCGGTGACGCCCAGGCACTCGGCAGTCTTACGGTATGGGGCACCAGCGACCTCGCCGCTAACATCACGACCATGGGCGCGCAGACCTACACGGGTGCGGTAACGCTACGTAGTGCGGTGACCTTGACCGGTAGTGATACGGGTACCTTTGCCGGGGGTGTGACCGGCAACAACCATGATTTAACCTTGAACTACAGCGGCCTTACGACGATTAACGGTGTTGCTGTATTTAGCGGTGTCAAAGACCTGACCACGGGTAATGGTGGCACGACACAACTGACTGGTACGATTACAACCACCGGCACGCAGACCTATGGTGATGCAGTAACGCTAAGTGGCAATACCACCTTATTGGCTGGCACCAACAACATCACCTTCAACAACACGGTTGATTCCGCAACTGGTACCAACCATAACTTAACGATAGGCCGTGCTGCGACAACATCGCCGACCATCATTACCGCGATACTCAGTAAGCTGGTCTTAAACGGCGTAGTCGGTGCGACCCGGCCACTCGGCAATCTTACGGTACAAGGCACCAGCGATCTTGCCGCTAACATCACAACCACGGGCGCGCAGACCTACACGGGTGCGGTAACGCTACGTAGTGCGGTAACCTTGACCGGTAGTGATACGGGTACCTTTGCCGGGGGTGTGACCGGCAACAACCATGATTTAACCTTGAACTACAGCGGCCTTACGACGATTAACGGTGTTGCTGTATTTAGCGGTGTCAAAGACCTGACCACGGGTAATGGTGGCACGACACAACTGACTGGTACGATTACAACCACCGGCACGCAGACCTATGGTGATGCAGTAACGCTAAGTGGCAATACCACCTTATTGGCTGGCACCAACAACATCACCTTCAACAACACGGTTGATTCCGCAACTGGTACCAACCATAACTTAACGATAGGCCGTGCTGCGACAACATCGCCGACCATCATTACCGCGATACTCAGTAAGCTGGTCTTAAACGGCGCAGTCGGTACGACCCGGCCACTCGGCAATCTTACGGTACAAGGCACCAGCGATCTTGCCGCTAACATCACGACCATGGGCGCGCAGACCTACACGGGGGCGGTAACGCTACGTAGTGCGGTGACCTTGACCGGTAGTGATACGGGTACCTTTGCCGGGGGTGTGACCGGCAACAACCATGATTTAACCTTGAACTACAGCGGCCTTACGACGATTAACGGTGTTGCTGTATTTAGCGGTGTCAAAGACCTGACCACGGGTAATGGTGGCACGACACAACTGACTGGTACGATTACAACCTTGGGCACGCAGACCTATGGTGATGCTGTAACGCTAAGTGGTAATACCACCTTATTGGCTGGCACCAACAACATCACCTTCAACAACACGGTTGATTCCGCAACTGGTACCAACCATAACTTAACGATAGGCCGTGCTGCGACAACATCGCCGACCATCATTACCGCGATACTCAGTAAGCTGGTCTTAAACGGCGCAGTCGGTACGACCCGGCCACTCGGCAATCTTACGGTACAAGGCACCAGCGATCTTGCCGCTAACATCACAACCATGGGCGCGCAGACCTACACGGGTGCGGTAACGCTACGTAGTGCGGTAACCTTGACCGGTAGTGATACGGGTACCTTTGCCGGGGGTATGACCGGCAACAACCATGATTTAACCTTGAACTACAGCGGCCTTACGACGATTAACGGTGTTGCTGTATTTAGCGGTGTCAAAGACCTGACCACGGGTAATGGTGGCACGACACAACTGACTGGTACGATTACAACCACCGGCACGCAGACCTATGGTGATGCAGTAACGCTAAGTGGCAATACCACCTTATTGGCTGGCACCAACAACATCACCTTCAACAACACGGTTGATTCCGCAACTGGTACCAACCATAACTTAACGATAGGCCGTGCTGCGACAACATCGCCGACCATCATTACCGCGATACTCAGTAAGCTGGTCTTAAACGGCGTAGTCGGTGCGACCCGGCCACTCGGCAATCTTACGGTACAAGGCACCAGCGATCTTGCCGCTAACATCACAACCACGGGCGCGCAGACCTACACGGGTGCGGTAACGCTACGTAGTGCGGTAACCTTGACCGGTAGTGATACGGGTACCTTTGCCGGGGGTGTGACCGGCAACAACCATGATTTAACCTTGAACTACAGCGGCCTTACGACGATTAACGGTGTTGCTGTATTTAGCGGTGTCAAAGACCTGACCACGGGTAATGGTGGCACGACACAACTGACTGGTACGATTACAACCACCGGCACGCAGACCTATGGTGATGCAGTAACGCTAAGTGGCAATACCACCTTATTGGCTGGCACCAACAACATCACCTTCAACAACACGGTTGATTCCGCAACTGGTACCAACCATAACTTAACCATAGGCCGTGCTGCGACAACATCGCCGACCATCATTACCGCGATACTCAGTAAGCTGGTCTTAAACGGCGTAGTCGGTGCGACCCGGCCACTCGGCAATTTTACGGTACAAGGCACCAGCGATCTTGCCGCTAACATCACAACCACGGGCGCGCAGACCTACACGGGTGCGGTAACGCTACGTAGTGCGGTAACCTTGACCGGTAGTGATACGGGTACCTTTGCCGGGGGTGTGACCGGCAACAACCATGATTTAACCTTGAACTACAGCGGCCTTACGACGATTAACGGTGTTGCTGTATTTAGCGGTGTCAAAGACCTGACCACGGGTAATGGTGGCACGACACAACTGACCGGCACGATTACAACCACCGGCACGCAGACCTATAACGATGCGGTAACACTGACGGGTGCCACTAGCCTGACCGGCACGACCATACAACTGGCCGCAGTTGATGGTGCAGAGGTCTTGACCATTACCGGCAATCTGGACCTGGACGGTGCCATCGGTGCGACCACGCCATTGACCAGCCTTGCGGTATCAGGCACCAGTAACTTGGGTGCCGATGTCACGACCACGGGCAACCAGACCTACACGGGCGCGGTCACCTTGAGTGGTGGTGACCGCACGCTTATCGCTGGTAGCAACACGGTGACCTTTAGTAGTACGGTTGATTCCGCGGCTGGTACTAATCATGGCTTAACGATAGGCGATGACACTGCTGGGGGTCGTAGTAATCTGGTAATCAATGGCGCGGTCACCTTGAGCGGTGATACCACACTCGCGGGCACGACCATACAACTGGCTGCGGTCGATGGCGCACAGACCTTGGTCATAGACGGCAATCTGGAACTGGACGGTGTAGTCGGTGATACCCAGGCACTCGGCAGTCTTACGGTATGGGGCACCAGTAACCTCGGTGCAGATGTCACAACCACGGGGACGCAAACCTACACCGGGGCTGTGACCTTGAGCAACAGTGCCCGCACGCTGACCGGCACGACCATACAACTGGCTGCGGTTGATGGCGCACAGACCTTGACCATAGACGGCAATCTGGACCTGGATGGTGCAGTCGGTGGGGGCACGGCACTGACCAGTCTTACGGTAACGGGCACCAGCGACCTCGGCGCGAACATCACAACCACGGGCGACCAAACCTACATGGGTGCGGTGATCTTGAGTGACAGTACCCGCATACTGACGGCAAGGAATGCCGCGGATGAGTTGCAAACGGTGCAGTTTGAGGCCGCGGTCAATGGCGGACAGACCTTGACCATTACCGGCAATCTGGACTTGGACGGTGCCGTCGGTGCGGGTACGGCATTGACCAGCCTTACGGTATCAGGTACCAGTAACCTCGGTGCAGATGTCACAACCACGGACACACAGACCTACACGGGTGCGGTCACCTTGAGTGGTGATGCCACACTCGCAGGTACGACCATACAACTGGCTGCGGTCGATGGCGCACAGACCTTGACCGTAGACGGCAATCTGGACTTGGACGGTGCTACCACTGGCCTTACCAACCTTATGGTATCAGGCACCAGTAACCTCGGTGCAGATGTTACAACCACGGGCGCGCAAACCTACACCGGGGCTGTGACCTTGAGTACTGGGGTGACCCTGACCGGTACCACAGGTAGCTTTACGACGGGTGTGAATGGCGATCATGATGGCGATGGCGTTGGCAATGACCTCATCTTGAACTACAGCGGCGAGACAACGATAAATAGTACCTTTGTCGGCATCCGCAACCTGACCACGGGTGGTGGTGGCACGACGACCCTGATCGGTATGACCACGGGTGCTGCGACGACCGACACCATCAAAACCACGGGCGCGCAAACCTATAACGATGCGGTGACACTGACGGGCATTATCAACCTGTCCGCCGACACGTTAGACATGAGCCTCTCGCCCAGCCTAGATGCGGCCAGCGATAGCGATACAACAGTTTATGTTAGAGCAGAAAATATCATATTTTCCACAAGCGTAAAGGGTGATGGTGCATTAACTATAGCGGGTGTGGCCGACACCGATCCTGATGCGGTTGGCGATGATTTAATCTTGGGGACGGGTGGACTTGTCTTAACGGATTTTTCCGAATTTACCGGGCATTTGATTATTGGCGGCACCGTGAAAGATGAAGAAAACCCGGCCAGCGCCGGTGTGTATAGGAGCATTGATCCTTTCTATACAGGCACAGCCAGCGTTAAGACAAAGACATTGACGGTTGCTGATGAAGTCACGACCGGTGGATCGATAACATTATTGGCGAGCGAAATTATCCTTAATGACAATATCACGGTAACAGCAGGCACCATTGCCCTTGCCGCAAATGGCGGACAGGGTACAACCGGTAATATTGATGTTAGTGGTGGATCGGTGACCTTGTTATCACTGGGAGAGACGGGTACACCAGCGGCCAATGGTGTGTTTATAGCGAGTGGGAGCATCATAGATTCACAAAATATCACACTCGAATTTGGTGGTGGCGAGGTTGATGTTGCAACTGGCGCAGGTGATTTGATACAGTTTAGCAGTAATAGTAATAACACAGATAATGCAACGGATCCGCTGTTTGAAAGTGCACTTGAAACCAGTGGAGACCTGGCTTCATTCAGTGCCCAGATTGCGAAATCCTTCTCTGTCAATCCGGCTTCCGCATTGATTGCGCTAAAAACATTAGCCTTTATCGATCTTGGCTTGTTTGAAGAAGAGTTAACGCTCTTTGGGCAAATTGGTAGTGGTATTGCCTTAGCCTTGGCACAGTGCGAAAGTGCAGATGGCTGTGCGCCGAATGTTACGGATGAGGAATTGGATACATTAATTGAATCCCTCGAAAATCGCTTGCTTGAACTTGAGAGGCAATTAGCAGAAGAAACTGATGTGAATGCGCGTGCTGAATTTGAAAGATTGATAGCAGA
The DNA here is from genome assembly GCA_951812995.1 of uncultured Gammaproteobacteria bacterium. Lineage (GTDB taxonomy): Bacteria > Pseudomonadota > Gammaproteobacteria > Eutrophobiales > Eutrophobiaceae > UBA7359. The sequence continues at coordinate 210,554 of CATOTD010000006.1, forward strand.
ATTTACTGAGGAATTACAGGAATTCAATGAATATAAGGAAGAATTGCAAGCGTTTTTCGAAGCGGATGAAGAAGGTTTTTATGAAGAAGACCTTATCGAAGAGGAAGGGCTTGCTGAAGAAAAGCGACCCGGGACATTACCTGATACTGGTGGGGTAGCACGTTCAGCCAGAATGCTCGAAACCATTAAAGCACGTATCGAATGGCTAGAGGCGCTGAATCCAGATGAACGCGCACGTTTAGGCGAGAAAATAAATATAGAACTCACGCAAGAAATGCTAGATGATATTATTGAAGCGGCTAAATCAGAAGCTGTCTTTATCGAAAATCAGATTCGACTTCTGATAGAAGATACAGAAGCGAGACTTGACAGCACCGCACCTTTTTTTACTGCACAAGTACAAGATTATAGTACTATGTATATGCTTCATTATGGGACTGACTTATTAAGTTTAAATGTTGCAACCGATAGGTCGTTAATTAATGTTTATTAAAATGTGTATTAATATTAGAACGATTGCCGGTATTCTATTTATACTGGGCAGTATGAATGTGGCGGCCGCTATTCTTGATAAAGATGAAGCGGATAACGCTGATTTTAATGCACTACAAGATGAAACGACACTGTTTCAGTCCATTGGTGTCGGTATTGCTTTATCAATCGCTCAATGTGAACTTGCGAATTCATGTTCATTGATTGAAATAAGTGAAGTTGAGACACTCCTGAACACGCTTGAATTAAGGATTGAAAGTCTGGTTTTAAGGCAGGAAGAAGACGCAGATCCTGCGATTAATGAAGTATTAACAGCGTATATAGATGAGCGCGATAATTATAATGTGTATTTGCAAAAACTTGAGAGTATTATCAATGTATTAGATTCAGATAGTAATTTACTAGATGAGTCAACAGACCTGGAATCTGTTGAATCCGCTATGAATGACGAATTACTGGATTATCTCAACGAACTTGAAGCATTTGAAGACGATGAACTCGAAGATGATGAAGATTTAGGCGATTTCCCTGATTTACCGGAATTAGAATAAATAAATGTACTCCTTTTTTCTTAAATTAATATTAATATTATGACAACAATAAAAACTGATACTGATACTGATACTGATAGCACCATTCCCATGTTGCCTTTGTTTTACAAAAAAATAGTGCCCTTAGATAAAGAGGTTCACAGTGAACTTTATCTTGATGAGGTAGAAGGCTATTACCATTCTCAAGACACCAATAGTATTTATATTGCCGCAATTGAGTTTCCGCATATTGCAAAAGAATACCCTATTGTTTTTGCGAAAAGCGCAGATGACAAAATTTTTCCTGTTGCCTTATTAGGGTTACAGAATGAAAAAAATTTATATATTGATGATAAAGGTCATTGGCAGGCAAATTATATTCCAGCCTATGTACGGCGGTATCCTTTCATTCTTGCAACTACGGGTAATGAAGACAACTTTACGGTGTGTATTGATGACAGCTATCCTGGATTTAACACAGTGAAGGAAGGTAGCCCACTGTTTGATGAAGCAGGGAAAGAAAATAAAATATTGACACAAGCGCTTGATCTATTAAGAGATTACCAAGTACAGGTACGGTTGACGACGCTCTTTTGTGAAAACTTGTCGAAACTGGATATTCTGGAACCCATGCATGCCAATATTGAACATCCTACGGGCGAAAAATCTAGTTTGAGCGGTTTTCTGGGTGTCAATAAAGAAAAATTCAAAGCACTAAAGCCGACTACTTTGGTAGAGTTGCTAAAGTCTGATCACATGGATTTAATTTTCGCGCATTTCATATCATTGTCCAATTTTAATACGTTGATGCAACGGATGAATCCATAATATGAAGAGGATGCGCGGTCTTGTTTCAGTTTTTCTACTTTGGGTCTGAAACAAAAATATGCAAAGCGAAAAATAAGCGCGGATTTTTATAACTGACTACGTTTCTAATGCCAGGCGAGGTTGATAGATGTTTAAGTCTGGTATTTATTTGTTTTCTAGTTTTATAGGTTTGTTTGGATCGACATCTTCTTTAGGCCCGTATTTTTTAACATGACTTGCGATCAGCTTGGCGGCCTCTTTTAATTCTTCGTCAGAAAGTTTTGTTTTTGCCTTGCTGATGGCATCAATCGACAGCTTATGCTGGTGCGATGCAGCGACGCTAAACCAGATATAGGCATACTCATAATCTTTAGGCACGCCCCGACCCTTAAGGTATAAATCACCTAATTTATACTGTGCTTGCGGGATGCCTTTTTCCGAGGCCGTTCTAAACCATTTTCCAGCATTTTTATAGTCCTGTTCCACACCTTGTCCCTGCATATACATCATCCCTACATAATACTGTGCATAACCATGATCAGAGGTCTCGGCTAATGATTGCATGACTTTGAAGGCCTTGTCGTAATCACCCATGATGTAGGAGATGACACCGTCATTGAAGTCAGCATGGGCGAGGGTGGTAACAATGGTGAAGAGCAGGATAAATAGTGGACTATTTTTTTTCATATTTTAAAGCTCACGATTGGTATTGATTGATGGACTTTGGTAAAAAACGCCGCTGGGCGTGTGTCAAATAATGCTTAGCTTGGCATTTTATGATTGTATTATTTAATAGGTTAGTCCGTAAAAACTATGAATTGTTTCATGCGGAACGCAGATTGTAAATATTAAAGATTGTCAGTAATATTGGGAAATAAGTACGTAAATTTTAGATATTTACAGTACCTTAGAGATGCATGAAGTTGTGAGTCTTTTTGTCAATTTGACACTCTATGGATGACCTGAACTACCGAATGAAAGGATGGGATTTTAATGACTGCGAAAACACTTTACGACAAACTTTGGGATGCTCATGTCATACATGATTACGGTGATGGGACCGCGTTAATCTATATTGATCGGCATCTTATACATGAGGTAACTTCGCCACAAGCATTTGCCGGCCTTAAATTGTCCAAACGAAAACCATGGCGGTTAAACACAAACTTAGCGGTGCCCGAACATAATGTCCCCACAGTCAATCGCGCGGTGATTGAAGATCCAATTTCAAAACTCCAACTCGAAACATTAGATGCAAACTGTAAAGAAACCGGCATTACCAAGTTTGACATGTTTGATAAAAGACAAGGTATTGTTCATGTCATGGGTCCGGAACAGGGCGCATCGTTACCAGGCATGACGATTGTTTGTGGTGATTCGCATACATCGACGAATGGTGCCTTGGGTGCAATGGCATTTGGCATAGGGACTTCTGAGGTTGAACATGTGCTGGCTACACAATGTCTGGTGCTTAAAAAAGCCAGGAATATGCTGGTTAAAGTCAATGGCAACGTTGGCAAAGGGATTACGGCAAAAGACATCGTGCTTGGGATAATCGGTGAAATTGGTACCGCGGGTGGCACCGGGTATACCATCGAATTTAGTGGTGCTGCGATACGCGCTTTATCAATGGAAGGGCGGATGACTGTTTGTAACATGAGTATAGAAGCTGGTGCGCGTATGGGATTGATTGCCGTTGATGAAAAGACAATCGATTATGTTGCAGGCCGCCCGTATTCGCCAGCGGGTGATGATTGGGAAAGTGCGGTTGGATTATGGCGTGATCTCAAAAGTGATGCGGATGCAAAGTTTGATAAAATCATTGAACTTGATGCAACACAGATTGAACCACAGGTTACATGGGGCACTTCACCTGAAATGGTTACTTCTATTAGCGGCGTTGTGCCAGATCCGGGAAAGGAAATAAGTGATGTAAAGCGCGAAGGCATTGTGAACGCATTAGCGTATATGGACTTAGAACCGGGTACGCCAATGACAGATATTAAAATTGACAAAGTTTTTATTGGTTCCTGTACCAATTCACGTATTGAAGATTTACGCGAAGCTGCCGCGATAGTCAAAGGTAGGAAAGTATCCCCGGATGTAAAGCTGGCCATGGTCGTACCTGGCTCAGGCTTGGTCAAGCAGGAAGCAGAGACAGAAGGTTTGGATGCTATTTTTCTTGAGTCTGGCTTTGAATGGCGGGAACCCGGCTGCTCAATGTGTTTAGGCATGAACCCGGATCAACTTGAAGCGGGAGAGAGATGTGCCTCAACATCAAACCGTAATTTTGAAGGTCGACAAGGTGCGGGCGGACGCACCCATCTGGTCAGTCCCAAAATGGCTGCCGCCGCGGCTATTGCAGGCCATTTTGTTGATTTCAGAAAATTTTAGAGGTAGCCAATGGAAAAATTTTATACTTTTACCGGCGTTATTGCGCCATTGGACCGTGCGAATGTTGATACAGATGCGATCATTCCAAAACAATTTTTGAAATCAATCAAACGTAGTGGTTTTGGTCCTAATTTATTTGATGGTTGGCGTTATCTGGATGCGGCAGATCCAATACAAGAAAATCAATCTCGAAAAATCAACCCCGACTTTGTACTGAATCAATCACCCTATGATGAAGCCAAAATATTATTAGCCAGGAAAAATTTTGGTTGCGGCTCCTCCAGAGAACATGCCGTGTGGGCATTGGCAGGATTTGGCATCAAAGTAGTGCTTGCCCCAAGTTTCGGCGATATATTTTATAGCAATTCATTCAAGAATGGGGTTTTACCGATTCGTTTAAGCGATGTTGCAATCGATGCGCTATTCAAGTCTGTTTATGCGACCGCAGGCTATAGCGCAACCATTAATCTTGATGAGCAGCTTATTGAGACGCAAGATGGCATCAGACTAGACTTTGAAATTGCGGCTGGCTTGAAAGATAGACTACTAAAAGGCCTTGATGATATTAGTCTGACGTTAGCGCATGCTGATAAAATATGTGCGTATGAAAAGGCCCGAAAAAAAATCACGCCCTGGTTGTTTCAGGGTATATGATTACAGGGACATAATCAGTAGCGTCGGGTTCAGAAAACAGATGCGGGGTAAATGTGGTAGCGGTGCATCGGCATAGTGAGCAAGAGATTGAGAAAATTACAAAATCCTGCTGGTGGTGAAATATTACAAATTAGTTTGAGATTTTGTAAAGCGATCGGTCTTTAAAATCAATAACACAAACTATCTTCAAGACATTTCTTTTAGCAAACGCAGGTCACAAAGGTTGGCACCACAGGCTTTATCCAGACCGCTATATTGACTGGTATGGGTGGCTGGTTCAGCTTCTAGCCAGAGACTTATTTTTTCAAGGCTCTGATCATACAAGCAACGTATAGACATGCGTCAAGGTAAGTGCATTTATACATTGAATTTACGTTATGAAAACAAAAAAAGTCAGCGATGTTTTTGCCAGCGGCGGATTATTAGCTGATTTAATCGAAGATTATCAGTACCGGCATGAGCAGGAAGCAATGGCACAAAGAGTCGCTCTGGCGATAGCGAGTGGTCAGAGTTTTATCTGTGAGGCAGGCACCGGGACCGGTAAAACCGTGGCATATCTAGTGCCCGCATTGTTGTCTAAACAAAAAGTAATTGTATCTACCGGTACTCGTCATTTGCAGGATCAGCTCTTTCAGAAAGATTTACCCTTAATACTCGCAGCACTTGACTCGCCAGCAACGACGATGGTATTGAAAGGGCGCGCAAATTATCTATGTTTGCAGCACATGGAGATGGCCGTTCATGACCCAAAAGACTTGAACCAGCAACATATATCTGACTTGCAAGAAGTCGTGCAATGGTCTGCTTCGACCAAGACTGGTGATATTAATGAATTGAGCATGATTGCAGAAAATTCGATGATTCGTGCAAGAATTACATCCACTACGGAAAATTGCTTGGGTCAATCCTGTCCCAGAATTGAGGATTGTTTTGTCTTCAAAAATAGAAAAGCCGCCCTGGAATCAGATCTGGTTATTACCAATCATCATTTATTGTTGTCGGATATGGGTTTGCGTGAGCAGGGTTTCGGCGAAGTGTTACCGTTGGCCGATGTGATTATCTTTGATGAAGCACATCAATTACCTGAATTGGCATCCACTTACTTTAGTCAAACAATGAACAGTCGCCAGTTGCTGGCGTTAATTGCCGATATTAAGACTGCCGATCATAAAGAAGCAGGTGATATACAGGAGCTTGCGGGGGCCTTGGCAAAATTTGAAAAAACAATCAGAGATGTACGATTGGTATTTGGACAACAAGATCAACGCCTGAATTGGCGTGAGGTGTGGGAAAACTCATTATTGTCAACGGCGCTGCCGACGATGTTGAGTGCATATCAGACCATCATCGATATACTGGAGATAGCCTGTGGTCGCGGGAAACTATTGGATAATTGTTGGCAACGTGCCAAGGCGCATTATAATTACATCGATGCGTATATCGAAACAGAGAATGAAGATGCGCTACGCTGGGTAGAAATACGCGGGGCTTATCTGTATTTGAATCAGACACCCGTCGATATTTCTGAAACATTTCAGCAACGGCTCAGTGAATACAACGCGACATGCGTATTTACATCGGCCAGTCTCGCGATAAACAATGACTTTAATTATTACAGCCGCCAGCTCGGACTTGAAGCGTATCAAACTGAGGTGTGGGATAGTGTCTTCGATTATAAAACACAAACTTGTCTGTATATACCGCTTGATCTACCAGAGCCGAATCAAGTGGAATTTTTTGATGCTTTTATTGAAAGAACAATAAAATTGTTATCGTATAGTGAAGGACATGCTTTTGTTTTGTTTACCAGTCATCAAGCATTATCAAAATCATCTGCTATTTTGTCAAAAGCAATCAACTACCCGGTTTTTATTCAAGGGCAGGCCCCACGATCAGAGTTATTAAATCAGTTTAGAAATACGAAACATGCCGTTTTACTGGGAACGGGCAGTTTTTGGGAAGGCGTTGATGTGAAGGGTAAGGCCTTATCGTTGGTTGTGATCGATAAATTGCCCTTTGCCAGTCCTGATGATCCGGTCTTGCAAGCACGCTTGAATCATTTCAGTAAACAAGGCGGGCATCCTTTTATGGATTATCAGGTGCCGCAGGCGGCAATAAGTCTAAAGCAAGGTGTCGGTCGGTTAATTCGCGATGTGCGTGATCGGGGCGTATGCGTTATTTGCGATAGGCGTGTTATTCAAAAAGCCTATGGTAAACCTATTATTGCAGCATTACCGCCCATGCCCATAACGCACGATCTAGCAGATGTGCGGGATTTTTTTAATGAGTCAGTGCCGGGTGTCTAGTTTTTTAAGGCCAAGGTAATGCCATCTGCAACGGGCAGCATACTGATTGTCACGCGCTCGTCGGCGTATAAATGTTCATTAAACTTGCGTATGCCAATGGTGTCTTCATCCTGAGTCATGTTGTCCGCAGCTTGGCCGTCCCATAGCACATTATCGACCATAATCAATCCGCCCGGTTTGAGTAGCTGTAAGGCACGTTCATAGTAATCAATATATTCAGGCTTATCGGCATCAATAAAGATAAAGTCGTAGCTGGCGGCAAGATTTTCGTTAATGAGATTATCAAGTGTTGCGATGGCAGATCCGATGTGCAGTGTAATTTTTTTAGACAGGTTGGCCTGGTCCCAGTATTTTTTTGCTATTGCAGTTGTTTCAGGATTTATATCGCAGGCATCTAAATGACCGTCTTCTGGTAATGCTGTTGCGATACAAAGGCTGCTGTATCCAGTATATACGCCAATCTCGATTGCTTTTTTGGCACCTATTAGTTTTATCAGCAATGCAATGAACTGACCTTGTTCGGGGGCAATTTGCATGCCGACCATGGGTTGTTTTGCCGTCTCTTCACGACATGCTTGTAGTATGTTTGATTCGCGTAATGAAACTGACAAGAGATACTTATAGACTTGCTCATTGAGTTGCATACTTTTTCTGGACATAAACCGTAGACCTGAGAAATTTTAGAAGAGCATAACATATTTGCATCTATGAAACGGCAGGCAAGTCGAATCCAAACTTACTTTGTACGACTGTCGTCTGCACGGCGATGATGATTAAAAAGCACTAATTATTGATGATCTTATTTCTTAAATATACGGGCTTCGCCTGTTCAACAGCAATCATTTGCCCGGCCAGATAGGCTGGTTTTGCCAGTGTCATGATGGCCTCTGCTGAAGGTAAAAGCTGACCATCAAAACCGATCAGGGTCTGCGTGAATTGCGCTTGCAAAGTATCGATGTAAGTGGCCCAACCCGACCCCACACCAAACCACTTGCCCTTGGGTAAATCCGGGGGCAAGTCCAGGATCGCAGTAGGCGCACAAACTGTTTCTGCTGTAATTGACTGCATCAACCCTGCCGCATCTCTTGCAAACAGGCCCCAGTAGATTTCTTGCATACGCGCATCGATAGCAGCGGCTATATGCGTGTGGTCATCAGCATAATGTTGGGCCAGGGCCTGTAGCGTCGACACCGGGATGACCGGTGTATCATGGGCAAAGGCAAGGCCTTGCGTGACGGCAACGGCAATACGCACGCCTGTGAATGCCCCCGGCCCTTGGCCAAAGGCGATTGCATCAAGATCACGGATCTGGATCCCGGCTTCTTGAAGTAGATCATCAACCATCGGCAGGATTAACGCTGTATGTTGTCTTGGCACTATTGCAAAACGGTGTGAGCCGTGATCATCTATATTCAATGCCGCAGAGCAAGCCGTAGTTGCCGTTTCAATGGCGAGTATTTTCATAACAGATATTACAAGATAGTTTTTACAGTAGGACAACATCTTTTTTTGAAACGCCGATTTTTCAATGTGGGCGGAAGTTTTTCACTCAAACATAAAAGACATCAGTTTAAGCAACAACAGCTCCGCCAGCAGTTTTACGGGAATGACGGGGCTTGATTGCTGGTTTTTATGTTTATCATTCATAATGAATATCCCTTGTTTCAAGGCGCACTCAGGCACTCTATAATGCGACGCTATGTTTAATACCTTTGAAAGTATGATTGGTCTGCGTTATGTGCGTGCTCGAAGGCGTAATCATTTTATCTCTTTTATTTCTTTGACCTCCATGTTGGGTGTGGGCTTGGGTGTTATGGCATTGATTACAGTGCTATCTGTCATGAATGGGTTTGAAAAGGAATTGACAGAACGTATTTTAGGCATGGCTTCACATGCCACAATCGTTGAGACTGGCGATATCTTGAATGATTGGCAGCCAATAGCAGAGGAGGTTTTACAGCACACGGATATTATTGGTGTTGCCCCTTATCTACATGCAGAAGGGATGTTGACCAAGGATAAACGTGTCAATGGTACGATAATTCGTGGCATCTTACCGACCGCCGAACCCAGCGTGTCAACCGTGACGGAGACCATGATTCAAGGTGATATTAACAATCTTATAGCGGGTGATTTTAATATCATACTAGGCAAAGAACTGGCACGAAAGCTAGGGTTGGTACTTGGTGATAAAGTGACCTTGATTGCGCCACAAGCGAACGTCACCCCCGTCGGGATATTGCCAAGACTGAAACAATTTACCCTGGCGGGTGTCTTTGAAGTCGGTATGCATGACTTTGACAGCGCGTTTGCCTTAGTCCACATGGATGATGCCTTACGGTTGTTCCGAAAAACCGGCCCCACCGGGTTGCGCTTGAAAACGAATGATATTTTAAAAGCACCGATTATCAGTCGTGAGATTGCTACGCAGCTACCAGGGCGCTACTGGGTAGTAGACTGGACGCAACAACATGCTAATTTTTTCCGTGCATTGAAAACTGAAAAGACGGTGATGTTTGTCATATTGTTGCTGATCGTCGCCGTTGCCGCGTTTAATATCATTTCAACATTAGTCATGGTGGTAGCGGATAAACAGGCCGATATAGCGGTGCTACGCACACTCGGCGCGAGTCCGACCAGCATCTTAAAAATATTCATGATCCAGGGCACGGTCATTGGTGTGGTTGGTATTGCCGCAGGTGTTATCGGCGGTGTCTGGCTGGCATTGAATATAGAGAGCATTGTGCCGGCCATTGAAGCAATGCTGGGTCAAAAGTTTCTGTCGGCGGATATTTACTATATCAGCGATCTGCCCTCGGACATGCACTGGGATGATGTGATCACCATCAGCACGGTTGCATTCATGTTGACTTTATCAGCGACGATCTATCCGGCTATCCGCGCCGCAAAGACACAACCGGCCGAGGCCTTGCGCTATGAGTGAGACATTGATTGAAACGCGTGGATTGTCAAAGTGTTTTAATGATGGCGTACTCAGTGTTGACGTATTGAAAGGCATCGACTTTAGTATTGCACCAGGTCAGTGTGTTGCCATTGTGGGCACGTCGGGTTCTGGAAAAAGCACTTTACTCCATCTGTTAGGGGGTCTTGACGTACCGGATAAAGGTGAAGTACTTATCAATCATAAAAACATAGCCGCGTTGCATGATATAGAGCGCGGTAATATGCGTAATAAATACCTGGGTTTTATTTATCAGTTTCACCATCTGCTAGTTGAGTTTACGGCTTTGGAAAATGTGGCGATGCCATTGTTGATTCGGCGCGACAATAAGACAGAAGCGTTGCACAAGGCCGCCACCTTGTTAGATCAGGTGGGTTTATCAGCGCGTGTACAACATAAGCCTGGTGAATTATCTGGTGGCGAGCGACAACGTGTAGCGATTGCCCGGGCATTGGTGACGGAACCTGTCTGTATTCTTGCCGATGAACCCACCGGTAATCTGGATGAAAAAACCGCCAATCAGGTGTTTGATTTGATCCTGGACTTAAATCAAAGCCAGGGTACAGGCTTGATCATGGTCACGCACAATAGGGCATTATCAAAACGTGTTGACCGCGTATTGGAATTGAAAGAAGGGCTTTTGTGGGATTGATGGCATCTGCTATGGATTGAATTTGAATTATTATTTTCGTCGTCTATTTTCCCATTGACTGATTGCGCTTAGTCTCCAGATCAGTCGAATCATGACATAGGTCAGGAGTGCGCTGATCGTCCCTAGCATAAAACAGCCAAGCAATAGTGGTTTCCATATATGCGCAAATGTGGTCATGATCCAATCCCAAGAAAAAGAGAAATGAATCGTTACTTGTGGTAACGCCAATAATTTTGTCCCAATTTGATAGGCGAAAATGAATAATGGCGGCATAGTAATAGGGTTACTAAATAATGAAAAAACAACCGCAATGGGTAAGTTTGCCCTTAATAGAATTGCCAGTAAGACGGCACTTATTGTGTGTATAGGTAGCGGGATAAAGGCGCAAAACATGCCAATGGCCGCGCCCGTAGCTGATGATCGGCGGTGCAGATGCCAGATATTCGGATCATGCAGATAATTGGAAAACAGTTTGACACCGCCTTGTTTTCGAATACGGTCTTTGTGCGGTAAACAGTGTTTGAAAAAATTACGCAAGCTCATGGTTCTTAAAATATGATGGCTCAAAATCAAGCAAACCATTATAGCGTAATAGTCATTATAACGAGGTAATGGATCATGCTTGCAGGGACGCTGACATTTGCGGCCGGTATATTTTGCCTTTTACAATTTTCACAGCATCCAGGCTTCTGGCCATTATTATGCTTACCGTTATTGTTTTTCCTCGGTCGTTACAGCAAAGGATGCAAGATTATTTTGTTTTTCTGTCTTGGTTTTTGTTGGGCATTGCTACGTGTGTCCGCTGATTTAAGTGATCCGTTTGATCCGGCTATTGAAGGGCGGGTAATACGACTAACGGGTGTCGTTAGTTCAATGCCAAAGGTTTATGCTGGACATGTTGAGTTTTTATTCGATGTAGATGATGTCATTGATGACAAAAAACAGCATTTTCCCTTTTCTGGCACAGTTCGTCTAAAGTGGTATAAAACAAAAGAAATACCCGTACCTGGTGAAAAATGGCAATTCAGTGCAAAGTTGAAACGGCCTTATAGTTTTATGAATCCTGGTGGATTCGATTATGAAACATGGCTATTCAGACAAGGTATCAAAGCAACTGGATATGTCAGAAAACACAATATAAATCAAAGACTGGCACTGCGTGATGGGTATTACATAGAACGGTTTCGTTATGCGTTAGCGCAAGAAATCAAGCACTATGTCGATAAACCCTTACAAGGATTGGTGCTGGCATTGAGCTTGGGTGATAGAAGTCAGCTTGATTCAGATCAATGGCGTGTTTTTACGCATACGGGCACAAATCACTTGATCGCTATTTCCGGACTACACCTAGGTTTAATAGCCGGATTTATTTTTTTTCTTACTCGTACACTATGGCGGCAATTTTATATCGCGACACAATTCATGCCCGCCTCCACGATTGCCGCCATAGTAGCCTTCTTGGGTGCCTTTTTTTATGCCGCATTGGCGGGATTTTCGCTACCGACGCAACGCGCATTAATCATGATTGCTGTTTTTTTATGGGGTCTTTTATCAGCAAGACAGTTGATAAGTTCAAGCGTTGTCTGTATTGCAATCGTGTTGATATTGATCATGGAGCCATTGGCAATTATTGCTGTCGATTTCTGGCTTTCTTTTGCAGCGGTGATCTTAATATTATATATAACACGCTACAGAATCAGTGCGCATAATAACTTAAGCCGATGGTTGCGATTGCAATGTATGCTGAGTCTTGCCTTGTTCCCGTTGCTTATTTTTTGGTTTAAACAAGTGCCGGTTTATAGTGTGCTGGCAAATTTAATTGCAATTCCAGTGATTGGCTTTTTAGTAGTGCCTTTGATTTTACTGGCGATAATTTTTATATTCCCATTTCCGCTTGTATCTGCCTATATTTTCGGTTTTATCGATAAAATAAATAATCTGCATTGGTCATATCTGGATATGTTATCGCAACTACCCTATGCAATCATGCCCATCGCAACGTCTAATAAAGGCATATTGCTGTTGGCAATGATCGGTGTTTTTATATTATGTATGCCGAAAGGTTTACCAGCGAGATGGATTGGGCTATTTTTTCTTTTGCCACTTGTGTTTCCGCCTGCGACTCAATTAAAGGCAGGCGAATTCAAATTTAGTTTATTAGATGTAGGGCAGGGCTTATCTGCGGTTATACAAACAAGAAAGCACACGCTTGTTTATGATACCGGGGCACGATTCTCGGAACGTTTTAATATAGGCAATGCAGTTTTAACGCCTTACCTAAGGGTGAAGGGCGTTAATCACATAGCCATGTTGATGGTCAGCCATGGCGATAATGATCACATTGGGGGTGCAAATGCGTTGCTTGAGAATTTCAATATAGGCAAGATTTTGACCAGTGTCCCGCAGAAATTCTCTCGCAACCTGGCCACACAATGTTATGCAGGCCAGCAATGGACCTGGGATGGCGTTGCGTTTGAAGTATTGCATCCTGGCCTGGAAAGCAAATTTACGGGCAATAATGCTTCATGTGTCCTGAAGGTGTCCTCGCCTAGAGGGGCGGTGCTGCTTACTGGCGATATCGAGTGGCAGGCCGAGAAAATGCTCCTGAAAAATGCACGAGAGAAAATTCAGGCCGATATATTACTGGTCCCGCATCATGGTAGTCGTACCTCATCAAGCAATGAATTTATCAGTGCGGTTGCACCAAAATATGCGTTTTTTCCGGCTGGTTACGGAAATCGGTTTGGCCTGCCGAAACAGGCTATAATATCGCGCTATGATGCGCATGGGGTTGAATCACGCGTGAGCTACAAAACGGGCGAATTATCAGTAGAATTGAATGCTGAGGGCCTAATAATTGAACAGTTTCGATCAAAAAATCGCCGTCTCTGGCATCATTGAACGAGTGTGAGATGAGCCTGTTTACAGGGCTATTTTGGATCAAAATATTATTAACAACAATTGGGGTGAGGTGACGTGCTTGAATTAATCAAGGCTGGTGGTTTACTTATGTGGCCTATTATTTTGTGTTCTATCATTGCGATGGCCATCATTGCCGAGCGGTTTTGGTTTCTTAGAGAGAAAAAAATCGCACCTGAAAATTTGGTCGCTACGGTCTGGCAATGGCGCAAGGCCGGACATCTTGACAAAAAACGACTCCAAGATTTACGTACCAGCTCCCCGCTAGGGAAAATCTTGGCAGCGGGATTGATCAACCAGCAATACTCGCGCGAGGTCATGAAAGAAAGTATTGAGGAAACCGGGCGCCATGTCGTGCATGATTTAGAACGATTTCTAAATACGTTAGGGACGATTGCATCGATTGCACCATTGTTGGGCTTGTTGGGAACCGTGATAGGCATGATTAAGGTCTTTGCTGTCATTACTTCAATGGGGGTGGGTGATCCGAGCATCTTGTCTGAAGGCATTTCAGAGGCCTTGATAACAACGGCAGCCGGTCTTTCAGTGGCAATACCCAGCCTGATGTTTCATCGTTTTTTTCGTGGAAAAATTAATAGCCTGATTATTACTATGGAACAAGAAGCACTGAAAATGATTGAAGTCATGCACGGCAATCGTGAAAACGAAAATGCCCCAGGATTGCAATAATGAATTTTCGCTCTGATAGAATTGATGCAGTTGATCTGGATATAACCCCACTGATTGATGTTGTGTTTCTATTGTTAATATTTTTTATGGTCTCGACCACATTTGATCACAATTCTGAAATTAATATCACCTTGCCTAGTGCTTCAAAAGAGATCACAGAAGCCAAACCAGATTCCGTAAATATAGGTCTTGATGCACAAGGTAATGTCTATATCAATGATGAAGCATTGCTGAATGCGCAACTTGAAACAATCAAAATGGCATTATCTGATGCCTTGGTGGGATTAAATGAACCCCCCATCATCATCCGCGCAGATTTTAATGCGACTCACCAATCAGTTGTAAGAGTAATGGATGCGGCTCGACAGCTCGGTTTGATGAAGATTACATTTGCCACGCAAGCGTTGGAAGATGAATAAAAGTGTAGCGAAAATGTATTTTCCAACAAAATCAATACTAATACGAACATTTGCGCATGAAACATTATCTGATTACAACAGATGATGTTGTCGAAAGCCTTTGTTGAAAAAATCTGGTATACCAGACATCCACTAGGAATCGTATTGTTGCCTCTAAGCTGGCTTTACCAGTGGCTTATCATGCTACGTCGTCGGTGCTATCAATCAGGACTGATTGCAACTCACGCGGTTACCGCCCCGGTCATCGTCGTTGGTAATATTGTGGTTGGCGGTACTGGAAAAACACCGCTGGTTATATGGCTTGCCGATTATTGCAAGCAGCAAGGATTGAAGCCAGGCATTATCAGCCGCGGTTACGGCGGCAAGTTTACCGGTCAGTTCCAACAAGTCAGCCCCGATAGTAACCCAACATTTGTCGGTGATGAGCCAGTCTTGATGGCCAGACGCACGCATTGTCCGGTTGCTATTGCTGTAGAGAGGAAAAGAGCGGCAGAAGCACTTATTAAATATCACGACTGCAATCTGATCCTTTGTGATGATGGTCTGCAACACTACGCACTTGACAGACAGCTTGAGATAGCGGTTATCGATGGGCAGCGCCGGTTTGGTAATGGGCATTGTCTGCCCGCAGGCCCATTACGCGAACCAAAAAGTCGTTTGAAAACGGCCGATTTTGTGATCAGCAAATATATTGCCGAGCATCATGAATATAAGATGGAATACGTTTATGGTGATCTTATATCGTTGGCCGACCCGCATCGCTCAATGCCTGTTGCAAAACTGCGTTATCAGCACGTACATGCAATCTCAGGTATCGCAAACCCTGCTCAATATCATGCCTGGTTAAGACAGAACCAGTTACAAATCATCTGTCATGAATTTCCCGACCATCACCCCTTTACTGCTACAGAGATCAATTTTAATGATGGTCTGCCAGTAGTGATGACCGAGAAAGATGCTGTAAAATGTGTTGCATATGCAGATGAAAATCATTGGTATTTGCCAATCTCGGCAATATTACCCGATGCATTTACTGAGCGGCTTGAGGCTTTGATGAAGGACATTATAAATGAACAAAAAACTGCTTGAGATACTGGTGTGCCCGATAACGAAAGGGCCCTTGCATTATGATAAAAAGAATCAGGAATTGATTTCAAAATCTGCCCAACTTGCTTATCCGATACGTAATGATATTCCTGTGATGTTAGCAGATGAGGCAAGAGTGGTGAGTGAAGCAGAGCTGGAAAAACTGAAGTAGTGTCATCTCCATTCCATATCATTATCCCGGCGCGTTATGCGTCAACCCGCCTGCCTGGCAAACCGCTATTGGACATTAAAGGTAAACCACTGCTACAACATGTATTTGAGACGGCAACTAACACGGATGCAAGCAGCATCACGATTGCGACTGACGATGCTAGAATAGCAAAATGCGCTGAATCATTTGGTGCCGCTGTCGCAATGACTGCATCCACACATGGGTCCGGCACAGACAGAGTCGCAGAAGCCGCGCAACAACTAGCAATGGCAGCGGATGCGATCATCGTCAATCTGCAAGGTGATGAATACGGATTGCCCGCCACATTAGTCAATCAGGTAGCCGCAGGGCTTGCGACCCATCCAGACAAACAACTGTCCACGCTTTGTGCAGCTATTACTCATCTGGCCGATTATAATGATCCGAATATTGTTAAAGTTATTTTCGACAAGACGGGTACGGCAATCTATTTTAGTCGCGCACCCATCCCTATGAATCGATCCGGTGGCTTACCTGAAGTGGCGTATAGACACATTGGCATTTATGCCTATCGTGCCGCTTATCTCCAGCAATTTACGCAATTACCACCGTGTAAGATAGAACAAGCAGAGGCATTGGAACAATTACGTGTTTTATATAATGGTGGGAAAATACAAGTCGATATTGCGGTTGATAAAACCGGGATTGGTATTGATTCAGAAGCAGATCTGACCTTGGCCAGAATGGGAAAATAACCCGACTTATCTTGCTCGATAAGTGATGCGGCCTTTGCTTAAATCATAGGGTGTCATTTCAACGGTGACTTTGTCGCCAGTTAGGATGCGTATGTAATGCTTACGCATTTTTCCTGAAATATGTGCGGTTATTACGTGATTGTTTTCAAGTTCAACCCGAAACATGGTGTTGGGTAATGTCTCAACAACCGTGCCTTCCATTTCAATCTGATCTTCTTTGGCCATATAACCCTCTATTATTAAAAAGGGCAAATTCTGCACTAATTTTGCTTTACTGCAAAGTCATTAAACGACAAAGTGTTGAATTTCTTCCAGTCTTCACCAACTAAACATTCAATCGGCTGGTATTCTATTTTGTATTTCATCTTGCCACAGTCGGCAATCCAATAACCTAGATAAAGCGACGAATAACCACGTTGTTTTGACTGTTCAATGAGCGTCAAGATGGCAAATTTACCCAGACTGCGTTCTGCATATTCAGTATCAAAAAAAGTATAAACAGCAGAACACGCATCCTCTAGTTCATCCACTACCGAGACGCAAATCAATTTATCCATAAGTCTGAATTCATATAAATAAGTGTCCGACCATGTAGCCAAAATAAATTCTATATAATTATCTCTGTTGGCATTGTCCATACCACCATCTGGATGACGAGCGGCTTGATATCGACTATAGAGTTGAAAATGTTCTTCCTTGAAAACGGCCTTGCATTGTTTGATATTTAAATCTTGATTGCGTCTCCACGCTCGCTTTTGATGCCGCCGCATTTTAAATTCATTGACAGGAATACGAACCGAAATGCACTCTGAGCAAGCCATGCAGTGTGGTTTGTAAAGGTGTTCGCCACTACGCCTGAAGCCAGACGCTAGCAGTTTTGCATAAAGCTGTTTATCTTTCGGGAAATAGGGATCAACAAATACATTGCTTGCTTCCCGACCTGTCAGATAATTGCAGGGATGCGGGGATGTGATACAAAACCTGAGTTTATGTGACGGTTTAGCCATTGCACTTGTTCTCCAGAAATGACATGTCAGGATGCCAGCCTATCCAGCTTTTCATGGTTGCAATAATGAGCAAGCATTCTGATAAATAGTGCTCTGCGCATTGGTGTGGCACCCAGGCTTTGCAAATGGCTGGAATGTACCTGACAATCAATCAGGATGAAGTCTAGGCACATCAACCTACGCACCAAATTTACCAAAGCAACCTTTGAAGCATTGGATTCCTTGCTGAACATGGATTCGCCAAAAAACACTTTGCCCAAGGCAAGGCCGTACAGACCGCCGACTAATTTTCCTTCATGCCAGCATTCCACGGAATGGGCATAGCCCATATCAAACAAGTTCAAATAAGCCACCTTCATCGCATTTGTTATCCATGTATCTGCTACGCCGTCTCTTGCGGCCGCACAGTTTTTTAGAACACCCGCGAATGCCGTGTTGTAGCTGATCTGGAATTTATTCTGACGCAGGCACTTTGCCAAACTACGTGAAATTTTTAAATCCCCCGGCTTCAAAACGCATCTAGGATCGGGCGACCACCATAAGATGGGTTGTCCCTCATTAAACCAGGGGAATATACCACGCTGATAAGCGTCAAGTAATCGTACAGTACTCAGATCCCCGCCAATAGCCAGTAGCCCATCTGGATCACGCAGGGCCTGTTCAACATCCGGAAAGCCTGTTGTCACCAGGTTTTGTTTGACCCAGTAAAGTTTGTTTGAATCATCGTGTTGTTTAGCAATGGTCATTTTGATTGTGCTAACTTGAATGGCAAATGTGTCTGTAACAGTTTAATATGTGCTTGCATCATTTCTGTTTCTTTCTCGAAATAGCCCATGACAGCCTTGCGAAAATCTGGCTCTCTGATCCAGTGAGCGGAGGGCATGGCAACCGGGTGAAAACCACGGGCTAATTTATGTTCTCCTTGGACTCCAGCATCAAGTCGTTGCAATCGCTTTTCGATGGTGTATTCGATCGTCTGATAATAGCACAGTTCAAAATGCAAATAGGGCACATGCTGACAACATCCCCAATGGCGACCATATAGTGTATTTGTATCAGACATGGCAAACGCGCCAGCAATATAATTGCCATTTTTCTTTGCAAGAATGAGTAGCGTTTGTTTGGGTAATGCCTTGCCGAGCGATTCAAAAAATTCTAATGTCAGACGCGGCTCACCCCATTTACTGTAAAAGGTTCGACAATAAAAATCATAAAAAATTTGCCATTGACTGCTACTGATATCATTGCCGTTTAGACGTTCAATCTCAACCTTGGCGTTTTTAACGCCGCGACGTTCTTTCAATATTTGTTTGCGTTTTTTCGATGTTAAGGAATCAGTAAAATCCTGAAAATCGCGGTAATTTTTATTGTACCAATGGAACTGGCAAGTGTTTCGTGTGAGCCCCGCATTTTTCGCGAACAATGGCATGTCATCTTGCCGCGGAAAAAGAACATGCAATGAGGAAAAATTATTTTTATCCATCATCGATAACGCGGCCTCTAATAATTGTTGTTTGATGGCCGCGCTATGGTGCGCCGTATGCACTAATAATCTTGTACCAGCAACCGGCGTAAAGGGAATGGCTGATACCAGTTTCGGATAGTATTGTCTCCCGGCTTGTTGATAGGCATCTGCCAACACCCAGTCAAAGACAAACTCACCATACGAGTCTTGCTTGATGTATAAAGGCAAGATCCCGAGCAACGTATTATTTTCTTCAATGGCGATATGCGCAGGCTGCCAATATTGATTCTTTAAGCAACCAAATTTTTCAAGCCCTGATAAAAAGGGATACGACAAAAAAGGATTGTCACCATAATCTAATGTTTGCCACTCTGTAGCAGAAATGGTGTTGAGATTATTGATGACACGCCAGGTCAACATCTTAGCCAATCAGAAAATAATGGAGGTGTTGTTGTTCATCGTATCAAATATTGCCCCTTTAGAATCGATCAGTAGGAACCGCCAGCGGGTATTGCGTCTCTTGACAACGGTTATCTCTAAATGCGTTACCTCTGGTAGCGGCAATATCAAATTCATTGACAGGAGCCAGGACAAACTTACCCCAAGGCATATCTATTAAACAGGCAGGATCATGGGTTGAGCGGTTATACAACATATTTATATCAACCTGACAAGTTATCGTTGTCATTTAAATTGTTTCCCCTTTTTTAGAAATGCGTTAGGATTAAAAGACTATATACAGTCAACACCCTGACTTGACAACTCTCGCCAAGAAAATGAACCGTCGATCTTTTATTTCAAGTGTTTTACCCACCTTATTACTCCTGTATCAGTCACGGCTGACCGCCAATGAAACGCTAACAACGCTGAATAAAACAGGATATATCAGTGATCCACTATTTTTAACGCATCATATCGCCCCTGATCACCCAGAAAAACCAGACCGATTGAGATACATTCAAAATGCAATGCGTGTATCGGGTTTACTTGAACAGGTAGTGCAAGTGGGCTTAAAACAGGACATAGGAGATTGGATAGAAACCCTGCATACAAAAGCACATATTGCTTCAATACAACAGCATACGCCGCTTGCCCATCGTGCCGCCGAAGCCTGCGTTCGCGCCTGTCTCACGGCTGTTGATCAAGTCGCTATGAGTAAACTCGACAATGTATTTTGTGCGACTCGCCCACCAGGACACCATGCGCTAAATACCGGCAAGGAAGAAGGTTTTTGTTATTACAACCATGTTGCGATTGCTGCACGTTACGCGCAACAACAATATGGGTTGAAAAAAATATTGATCGTAGATTGGGACTATCATCACGGCAACGCAACAGAAGTGATGTTTTACGACGATCCAAGTGTGTTGTGTTTTTCGACACATGATCGCCATGCCTATCCAGGTACAGGAGATCCAGCCAGAAAAGGTACCGGAAAGGGGCTAGGTTACAATATTAATGTGCCGCTTCCATGCGGTACGAATGATGCAATGATAATGAATATCTTCCAGAACGTACTCTTGCCGACCGCTGATAAGTTTGCGCCAGATATTGTATTAATTTCAGCCGGTTTTGACAGCCGTGAACAGGACTTGCTTGGTTGTTTTGATATTACTGATGCCGGGTACGCATCCATGACGAAAACAGTGATGCAAATAGCCGCTGAGCATTGCCAGCACCGGTTAATATCCGTATTGGAAGGAGGCTACAATTTACCAGGTACTGCCGCTGCTGTCGTCACGCATGTTGCGACGTTGCTAGGCAAACATTCATGACGGGATTATTGCAAATCACCTTCGCCGCTGGTTTTGGTATAGATAGGAAAGGGCGTGATGTTGCCTTCTTTTGTTGACGTTTCAGTTATTTTCGCGATCCCTTGTTTTTTTACTTCATCAATGCGGATGATCGAGTGTATCGGTACAAAGGTTTTTCCCACACCTTCAAATTCAGTTTTCAGGTTCTCTTCGGTAGGGTCAACAACGACTGATGTTCTTTCACCAAATACAAGATCCTTGATTTCAATAAAACCCAGCATGGCATCGTGATATACGTGCTTGGCGTAGATTTCATAGATCCGACCCTGATTATAAAAGATGATCTTGTAGATATTTTTATTTGACATGATTGTTGTTCAAACCTGTTTTAGGTGGGCCTATTTATGACCCAATTTCAAAAGCGGGCAATCATAGCATAGTTCAGTATAATCACTATATTTTATAGAATAAATCGCCCCCCGGACCTAAGGGCAAGCCCGTCTTGACCCAGATTGCCAACAGCAATAACCATGCCACTAAAAAAGCAATGGTGTACGGCAACATCATCGCAACAACCGTGCCGAGACCCGAGCGGCGCACGTATTTCTGGACTTCTATGATAATAATAATCATATACGGATTCATCGGCGTTATCACATTGCTGACTGAATCGCCCACACGATAGGCTGCCTGAGTCAGCTCGGGACTGATCCCAACCTGCATCAACATGGGCACAAATACCGGCGCAAAAAAGGCATATTTTGCTGATGAGGAACCGATAACAAGATTGATTAGCATCACCATCAATACAAAACAACTCAATAACAACATGTCTTTAATCATCAATTCTCGCAAAAACTGACCGCCCGCAATCGCCAACATTTGCCCCAGTCCTGATTGATTAAACGCGGCGATGAACTGAGCCGCAAAAAAGGCTAATACAATATAGGGGCCAAGGCGCGCCATTACCTCGCCGAGAATATTCGCAACATCACGATCAGTGCTTACCGTGCCGACCAGGATGCCGTAGAGCAAACCGGGGATAAAAAAGAGGATAAATAACAACGGCACGGTGACCTCGATCCAACGGTCAAAGCGTTTCCCGACACCAAACAAGGGCCCGTGACTTAACGTAGTCGCACAATAAAATACAATGACTAACACGAATGCCGACAGAGATGCATAAAGCAATGCCCGCCTTTGTGTTGCGGTTAGCTCACTATGGCGATTATCCAGGTTTTGATCGGCAACGCCTTGTACTGCTGGCGCAACATAGCGCTCGGTTACGAACCAGCCGACAAATGTCAAGACTATGGTTGACGCTATCATGAACCACCAATTTCCTGTGACGGCAACTTGGTAGTCTGCATCGATAATCTGTGCACCTGATTGCGTAAACCCGGCTAACAAAGGATCCAGCGCGGTGATGAACAGGTTGGCACTAAAGCCGGCCGATACACCGGCAAAAGCAACGGCTATACCGGTTAATGGAGAACGTCCAGCGGCAATATAAATCGCCGCAGCGATGGGTATGAGGACGACGTAGCCCGCATCTAAGGCGATGGATGAAGTAATCCCTAGCAACATTGTTGCCGGTGTCAACAAGCGATGCGGCACATGTGTGATGGCATAATGCAATAGTGCCGGGAGAAAACCGGTTTTTTCCGCAAGCCCAATACCCAACATGCCAACGAGTACGATACCAAGCGGTGGAAAACTTATAAAGTTTGTTACCATAGTCGACAATAGCCACCAAACACCTTCCGTTGAGCTGAGATCAAAGGCGATCACTGCATTACCTTTAGGGTCAACAACACGCCAGCCTAAATGAGCGATTATATTTGAAAGCATAAAGATGAGTAGGGTGCCGATCACAAACAGGGTCGCTGGATCGGGCAGTCTATTACCTGTTCTTTCGATGAATGACAGGATCTTCATTTTTTAAGTATATCGGCAATGAAATGATCAATACCGTCAGTATATTCCTTCCCACTCACGAGAAAGCCTTCATTATGCCCGCCGCTAATATCTAAAAATAGTTTCGGTGTTGTTGTTTCTTTTAAGGCGGCGGCAAATAATTGTCGGCCGTGCGTATATGGCACTATTTCATCGTCTTTACTGTGAATAATGAGTATGGGTGATTTTATGTTCGCTATCCTGTCTATGGATGGATATTTAATGCGTGCCAATAGACCAATTGGAAGATAGGGATAGTAATGTTTTCCCATATCTGTCATTGAGGTGAAACTTGATTCAATTATCAAGGCGGCCAGTGGATGTGCCTCAGCAAGCCCCATTGCAACCGCACCCCCTAAGGAACGGCCAAA
Organism: uncultured Gammaproteobacteria bacterium; assembly: GCA_951812995.1. Taxonomy (GTDB): domain Bacteria; phylum Pseudomonadota; class Gammaproteobacteria; order Eutrophobiales; family Eutrophobiaceae; genus UBA7359. The sequence continues at coordinate 233,924 of CATOTD010000006.1, forward strand.
GATAATAATATCATCATGCTCAATCTGCTTGTCGTTGATCAGATAGGTCAGTGCCGTTTCGGCATCAATATAGCTGCCGGCTTCTGATGGCTTACCCGTACTGTTGCCATAGCCTCGATAATCGATAATTAAAATAGACAATCCAAGCTGATGAAACAGCTTGATGCTGTCGAGTCGATGGGAAATATTGCCAGCATTACCGTGTAGAAACAGCAGGCTTGCCCTTGGCACAGGGTGGGGTATCCACCAGGCATGTATGTTTTCTCCATCTGCTGTCGTCAGCGTCAGATCCTCGTAGTCCAGGGCAATGGCAGCTGGCGTTGCGACGATAGCCCGATGCGGCTGAAATATTAATTTTTCCTGGAAAAAATAGATCAAAATCGCAAGTGCTGACCATGCTGTGATAGTGATAAAAAGTATCGATTTAAATACTTGCAGGATCAAAAGCTCCACCTATCGCTCCATGTGTCTATCAATACGGCATAGACAGTGTAATATCAACCGTTTCATTATCCGCCGCAACAGCTACGCTAAGATACCAAGCTATCTATATACGCTTCTGCATCGAGTGCCGCCATGCAACCACTGCCCGCTGAGGTGATGGCCTGTCGATAGACATGATCGGCGACATCACCCGCGGCAAAGACACCTGGAATATTGGTCGCGGTTGCTTGACCATCAAGGCCACTTTTAATCTTGATATAACCATTATTCATTGTTAGCTGATCTGCAAAAATCTGTGTATTGGGTTTATGTCCAATCGCAATAAATACACCTTTGAGCTGGATGTTTCTTGTTGCATTATTCTGCGTACTTTTGATGCGTATCCCGGTTACGCCGCTGGCATCCCCCAAAATTTCATCCAAAATACTGTTCCATTCAATGCTGACATTAGCATTTTTCACCTTTGCAAAGAGTCGGTCCGCCAGCATTTTTTCTGCTCTAAACTTGTCTCTTCGATGTATAACTGTAACGCTATTGGCGATATTCGATAAATAAAGTGCTTCTTCAACGGCCGTATTACCGCCGCCGATAACGGCAACATCAGCACCGCGGTAGAAAAAACCATCACAGGTAGCGCACGCTGATACACCGCGCCCCTGGAAGGCTTCTTCTGAAGGCAGTCCGAGGTATTGTGCTGAGGCACCGGTTGCGATAATGAGCGCATCACACGTATAAACACCACTGTCACCAGTCAATGTTAAAGGGCGGTTGGCCAACTCTGCTGTATGAATATGGTCAAAGACAAGTTCAGTATTAAAGCGTTCGACGTGCTTGCGCATGCGCTCCATCAAGTCTTTGCCCTGCAAGCCTGCAACATCCCCTGGCCAATTATCCACATCAGTCGTCGTCGTTAATTGACCCCCGGGTTCCATCCCGGTTATCAATATCGGGGCAAGATTGGCGCGTGCTGCGTATAATGCCGCCGTGTAACCGGCCGGCCCTGAGCCTAGAATGAGAAGTTTTACATGGCGTGTATTGTGCATAGAAATGATTGCTCCATTTGGCATTGTTACTGATTATAAAAATAATGACTATGGTATGTTAAAGCAGTCTGATCAACAAAGATTATCGAAGATAGAAAATTGCATTATTTTAATTTTAGTATTTAAATACTCTCTTTATAAACATATAATTATAGATTATACCTAGCAAAAAGGATTAACGTGTCACAAGCATCGCGCAAACAAAAAAAAAGTAAATTCATCTCTTATCATATCACCAGAAATGCGAGAGAAGTGTTGGTTTTTGCCGCATTGCTCATCGCGCCATTTTTATTTTTCGCGCTGCTAACTTATCACCCTGATGACCCGGGTTGGTCACATTCAGTGACAACCTTTGCTGTGCATAATAGTACGGGTATTGTTGGTGCATGGATAGCGGACATCATGCTCTATATCTTTGGCTATTTTGCGTATCTCATTCCTTTTATGGTCACGATCAGTAGTTGGCGACTTTTTCAACTGCGACGTAAAAAACAAACCTTTAATCAGTTCTTGTTTTCGATTCATGGTATTGGGATTGCCTGTGGATTAGTGGGTGGTTGCGGCCTTGCCTGGATGCATTTTATGGCTGGCAATGCCTTACCCCATGAGATTAGAGGCGCAGGCGGTATATTGGGTGATGTGGTTGGCTCAATGTTACTCAATGCAGCCGGAGATCTTGGTAGCACCTTATTGATGCTGACTATGTTGATGATGGGTTTTAGTTTGTACACAGGCTTATCATGGCTATGGGTGATGGATGCAATGGGTCGCTTGACCTTGCGTATGGTTGCTAATTGCAGAAGCGGGCTTGCTTCATTCAAGGATGACACAGAAGGTCGCCGCGCAAGGAAAAATCGGGAACAGCGACTCAAGCAAGAACAAGAAATACTGGAACACCGCATACCACCAGAGATTGGCCCGACGCTTACTGAGATAGAACCTAGTCTCCGTGCGATTAGGGAAAAACAAGAAAACTTATTTGAACCGCCCGCAGAGACAACATTGCCGCCTTTGAGTTTGCTGGATGCCCCCCCGCCTGCAAAAACCCAGTATTCAAAAGAAGCCTTGGCAGCCATATCGAGAAAAGTCGAGTTGAAATTGAAAGAATTTAACGTGACGGTGACCGTTGTTGCGGTCTATCCCGGGCCTGTTATCACCCGTTTTGAACTCAATCCTGCACCTGGCGTAAAGGGCAGTCAGATAACCAATCTGGCAAAAGATCTGGCACGCTCATTAGCGGTTGTTAGTGTCAGAGTGGTCGATGTAATACCTGGAAAATCTTATATTGGTCTTGAGATCCCGAATGAAAATCGTGAGCTCGTGACGCTAGGTGAGATTCTAAATGCGACAGAATATGAATCGATGAAGTCCCCGCTGGTATTGGCCTTGGGCAAAGACATCAGTGGCAGACCCATCGTGACGGATTTGGGCAAAATGCCGCATTTATTAGTCGCGGGTACCACGGGTTCGGGTAAGTCGGTTGCGTTAAATGCCATGATCTTAAGCCTGCTTTATAAGGCCACGGCACAGGAGGTCAGGTTGATCATGATCGATCCCAAGATGCTTGAATTATCCGTTTATGAAGGCATCCCTAATTTATTGGCACCTGTCGTTACCGATATGAAAGAAGCAGCTAACGCATTGCGTTGGTGTGTTGCAGAGATGGAACGTCGTTATAAACTAATGGCCGCATTGGGTGTTAGAAATATTACCGGATATAACAAAAAAGTGAGCGATGCCATCGCCCGCGGCAATCCGCTACCCGATCCATGTTATAAACCTGTCAACCTAGAAGATGAGATACGCTATTTAGAAAAATTGCCTTTCATTGTTGTGATCATCGACGAACTAGCCGACATGATGATGACGGTAGGCAAAAAGGTAGAAGAGCTTATTGCCAGACTCGCACAAAAGGCGAGGGCCGCGGGCGTGCATCTGATTTTGGCAACACAACGACCGTCAGTCGATGTTATTACGGGTTTAATAAAGGCAAATGTGCCAACGCGTATTGCCTTTCAAGTTTCTTCAAAAATAGATTCAAGGACTATTCTGGATCAAATGGGTGCGGAGCAACTATTAGGACATGGTGATATGCTGTATTTACCGCCTGGTACAAGCCTGCCTGAACGAGTACACGGCGCATTTGTCGCAGATGAAGAGGTGCACAAAGTAGTTAATGATCTTAAATCCAGGGGCGAGCCTGAATACATAGACAACATATTACGCGGATCTACTGAAGGGGGTGCTGATGCAATACCCGGGATCGATGCACCAGACAATGAGATGGATCCACTCTATGATGAAGCCGTACGCATCGTGACTGAAACACGCAAGGCCTCCATATCGTATATCCAGCGACGATTAAAAGTGGGCTATAATCGTGCCGCCCGGATGATGGAGGAAATGGAAAAAAGTGGTGTGGTTGGTGCATTGGAAGCAAACGGTAATCGCGAGATTCTGGCCGCACCGCCGCCGCCAATAGATTAACTATAGCGATGATTAACTATAAAATATTTATTGTTTACGTGTTTTTTATGACAGCCTGTCCCCTTGTTTTAGCGGCTGAACGTGTCGATCAATTAAAAGTATTCTTGCATGAATTTGAAACATTACGCGCCAAGTTTACCCAGACCTTATTGAATGAACACGGTAAACCAATCGAAAAAACATCAGGCACCTTACACCTGCAACAACCGGGAAAATTTAATTGGTCGTATACAGAACCTTATGCGTTGAGCATCATTTCAGATGGTGAGGTGTTGTGGATATATGATGCAGATCTTGAACAACTGACGATTAGAACACTGAACAATGATGCGCTTCAAAAAACACCAGTCGCTATTATCTTGAATGATTCAAAACTGGAAAAATATTTTGTGCAAACTGATTTAGGTAAAATAGAAGGGTTTAACTGGATAGAATTAACGCCCCGTGATTTGGAGGCACAATATAAAAACATCCGTCTTGGATTCGATGTCAAGCGCCTGGGCATGATGATCATTGCTGATAATTTGGGTCAGACTACACGCATTGATTTTAGCGATGTTGCTAAAAACGCAACATTATCCCCCGCGTTATTTAACTTTGAAATCCCGATGAATGTTGATGTGATCGATGAAAGACGCGCCATCAAAGCTACGCCAGAGTGACGTATCTGATCGCCGTATGCATTTTACCAGTTAAGCCATGGTTCAGCTTGGGTATGAACGGGGTGGATACGGAAGACGCTGAATAAAAAACCTACATCTCAACCACAGTATTGCAGGCAGTCATGAAAAAAGAGACGGATTACAGCCCGCTGGCCGATCGTATGCGCCCGACTACGCTTGATGACTATAGCGGGCAAGATCACATTTTGGGCGATAACAAACCGTTAAGACTCGCGATACAACAAGGTCGCCTACATTCTATGGTTTTCTGGGGACCGCCAGGCACAGGAAAAACAACGCTTGCAAGATTGATTACCAAGTCCTGCGCCGCACAGTTTCTGGCAGTTTCTGCTGTTTTAAGCGGGGTCAAAGATATCCGATCGGCCCTGGAACAGGCCAAACAATTTAGAACAGTCTACAACAAAGATACCGTGTTATTTGTGGATGAGGTACATCGATTCAACAAATCACAACAAGATGCATTTCTGCCTTATGTTGAAGATGGCACGATAACATTCATTGGTGCGACCACTGAAAACCCTTCCTTTGAATTGAACAATGCCTTGCTATCACGTGTGCGTGTGTATGTTCTAAAAGCACTCACAACAGACAGCATTAAAACTATCCTGGAAAACGCATTGCAAGATAAGGATCAAGGGCTGGGTAAATTGGCATTAACGCTTGATAAAACGGCCCTTATTAAACTGGCGGCGGTGGCAGATGGCGATGCAAGACGGGCTTTGAATCTACTCGAGATTGCATCTGATCTGGCAGAAGCGGGCGTTATCACCGAACGTCTATTAAGTGCAGTATTAGCTGATGGATCAGTAAGACGCTTTGATAAGGGCGGCGATGTATTTTACGATCAAATATCGGCACTGCATAAATCTGTCAGAGGCTCAAACCCAGACGCAGCACTGTACTGGTTTGCAAGAATGATCGACGGCGGCGTTGACCCATTCTATGTCGCCCGCCGTGTGGTACGTATGGCGACTGAGGATATAGGCAATGCTGATCCAAGGGGCTTGCGATTGGCTTTGGATGCCTGGGAAACACAAGAACGCTTAGGTTCGCCCGAAGGTGAGCTGGCAATCGCACAAGCGATTATCTACCTTGCTTGTGCGGCCAAAAGTAATGCGGTTTATACGGCCTTGGATGCGGCACTGGCAGATGCAAAACAGTCTGGTTCTCTGGAAGTACCGTTGCATTTACGCAGTGCGCCAACGCAGTTGATGAAGTCTTTGGATTACGGCAAAGGTTATCGCTATGCGCATCAAGAAGCAGAAGCCTATGCCGCAGGTGAACATTATTTTCCAGATGCAATAGAATCCAGAGAATATTATCATCCCGTCAATAGAGGCTTGGAAATAAAGATAGCTGAAAAACTGGCGCACTTGCGTACATTGGATAAAGCGGCAAAAAATAAATAAGACACCCATCATATCGACATTAATCGTAGCTATAAGAAAAAATGATGCATTTGATTTCAATCGCAGCCGGTGGGGCACTCGGGGCATTATTGCGCGTCGGGTTTTCCAGTGGTGCGCATTATCTGCTAGGCAAAGACTTTCCCTATGGCACGATGCTCGTTAATGTGATCGGCTCTTTTTTTATCGGTATGGTTTATATTTTCATGCTTGAGCGGTCTGCACTAACAGAAGATTGGCGCGCATTTCTGGTACCAGGTTTGCTTGGCGCATTGACTACATTTTCAACTTTTTCATTTGAAACTATCCAGCTTATGGAGTCTGGAGAAATGTTGAAAGCAGGATTGAATATTTTGCTCTCAATCGGTTTATGTTTGGGTGCTTGTTGGCTTGCTATGGTCGTTGCCCGCCAAACAGCGTTGTAACTAATACGTATTTAAGGATAAATTACAGTCATGTTAGATCCACAATTATTGCGTAACAAAATCGATAGCGTGGCGGTTGCTTTAAGTAAGCGCAATATGACGCTGGCAATAAATGAGATCCAAAAGCTCGAAAAAAAACGCAAGGCGATTCAAGTTGAAACTGAAGAATTGCAATCTTTGCGTAATGCACACTCCAAAGAAATTGGGCTGTTAAAATCTAAAGGCGCAGATGCCACTCCCATCATGGAGAAAGTTGCCGCTATTAAAATGCAGCTTGATAAAAGCGCCACTCGGCTTACTGCAATGCAAGAAAAATTAAACGAGATTCTAGCGGCTATTCCAAATATTCCGCATGACTCAGTGCCGAGTGGGAAAACCGCAGATGATAATGAAACAGTGCGTATCTGGGGGGAGCCGAAGCAATTTGATTTTATGGCTAGCGATCATGTTGATTTAGGCGAGTCGCTGGGTTTGATTGATTTTGAAACGGCGGCCAAGATAAGTAGTTCGCGTTTTGTTGTGATGCGGGGTGGTATCGCGCATCTACATCGCGCGTTAATTCAATTTATGCTAGATACACATATCCAAGAACATGGCTATTTGGAAATCAATGTACCTTATCTGGTGAATGCGGATAGTTGTTTTGGCACCGGCCAGTTACCCAAGTTTGCAGAAGATTTGTTCCATGTCCAAGCACAGGGCTTGTACTTGATCCCAACGGCAGAGGTGCCGGTCACGAATATGGTGCGTGATGTGATATTAAACGACAACGAATTACCAAAAAAATATGTTTGTCATTCACCTTGCTTCAGAAGCGAAGCGGGTGCCTATGGTAAAGATACACGCGGCATGATCCGCCAACATCAATTTGAAAAAGTGGAAATGGTACAACTGGTCAAGCCCGAGACCTCCTATACTGTATTGGAAGCGCTGACCAGACATGCAGAAAACATATTACAAAAATTAAAGCTACCTTACCGCGTGGTTAATTTATGTGGTGGTGATTTAGGTTTTTCTGCTGCCAAGACCTATGATATTGAAGTTTGGTTGCCCGGCCAAAACAAGTACCGGGAAATCTCTTCTTGCAGTAATTTTGAAGCCTTTCAGGCACGCCGCATGAAGGCACGCTGGCGCAACCCCGCAACCAATAAGCCAGAATTATTGCATACACTAAATGGCTCAGGTTTAGCGGTGGGTCGAACATTAATTGCGGTCATGGAAAACTACCAGGACGAAAATGGCAACATCATAGTGCCCGAGGTGTTGCGCCCCTATATGAATAATCAACGATTTATAAGTAGGCAATAACACGCCCGAGTAGGTGCTATTAATGTGTACGATGCATCACTCTACCCGGCTGTAATGGCTTTTAGCACGGCATCCAGACTTTCTTTTGCATCACCGAAATACATGCGTGTATTTTCCTTGAAAAACAGTGGGTTCTGCACGCCAGCATAGCCGGTCGCCATGCCGCGTTTTAAGACGACGGTGGTCGCACCCTGCCAACATTTCAGCACTGGCATACCGGCGATTGGACTGTTTGGATCGTCCAAAGCAGACGGATTAACAATGTCATTCGCACCGATAATGATGGAGACATCAACGTTCGGAAAATCATCATTCACTTCATCCATTTCAAAGACGATGTCATACGGCACTTTCGCCTCTGCAAGTAATACGTTCATGTGCCCCGGCATACGTCCCGCAACCGGATGAATACCAAAGCGCACGTTTATCTTCTTGGCACGTAATGCCTTGGTAATTTCATTGACCGTATGTTGCGCTTGGGCGACGGCCATGCCATAACCCGGGATGATCATCACTTCCTTGGCATCAAGCAAGAGGCTCGCGACCTCTTCGGTCTCAATGGCGGTGACGGTACCTTGATCGGCCTCGCCTGTGGCAGTACCAGTGCCAGCAGCGTCGGTACCAAAGCCACCGGCGATGACGGCGATGAAGTTCCGATTCATGGCGCGACACATGATGTAACTCAAGATAGCACCACTACTGCCGACTAGCGCACCGGTTACGATCAACAAGTCGTTCGCAAGCATGAAGCCAGTCGCAGAAGCCGCCCAACCTGAATAGCTGTTCAACATCGACACAACAACCGGCATATCTGCACCGCCAATGGCCATCACCATGTGTATGCCGAAGAGCAGGGCAACGACCGTCATGATGATGAGTGGCAGCACCGGATTGCCCCCATCGATATGCCCCTGGTGGACAAAGTCATAGCCAAAATAGATAACGGCGATGAGTAAGCCGAGGTTTAACCAGTGACGTGCGGGCAACATGAGTGGGCTACCGCCGATCATGCCGCTCAGCTTGCAAAACGCAATCACGGAGCCAGAGAAGGTGATGGCACCGATGAGTATGCCGACATATATTTCGATTTCATGGATAGTCTTCTCAACACCAATCAGGCTGGACTCGCCCATGAAGTTGACATAGCCCACTAATACCGCTGCCAAACCAACCAGGCTATGCAAGATGGCGACCAACTCGGGCATTTGTGTCATGGCCACTTTTCTCGCGAGCATGATGCCTATGCTACCGCCAACCAGCATCGTGATAATGATGATATGAATGCTGTTGGCGGTGGCAACTTCCGGGCCAAAGACGGTCGCTAATATAGCGAGTGTCATGCCGATGATGCCGTAAACATTGCCTCTACGTGCGGTTTCCTGATGACTTAACCCACCTAAGGTGAGAATGAATAGAATAATGGCACCTATATAAGATGCGGTTACTAGCCCTTCTGACATGATTTCCCCTTATTTTCTGAACATGTCCAACATGCGTTTAGTGACGGCAAAGCCACCGGCGATGTTGATACTGGTGATGAGGATGCCGAAGGCCGCAAGTCCAACAAGCAAGGCATCGGCAGATGATATTTGTATCAGCGCACCGATAATGATGATGCTACTGACCGCATTGGTCACACTCATGAGCGGCGTATGGAGTGAAGCGGATACATTCCAAATCACCATATAACCGACAAAGCAGGCGAGTACAAAGACCGTAAAATGTGCCATGAAAGAGGCCGGCGCGACTGCGCCGAGACCGAGCAACAAAAACGCACCTATCACAACAGGCAATATTTGTTTAATCGCCCCGGCCTTTTTAGGTGTTGGTTTTTCAACAACATCAACGGTTGCGGCCTTTACTGGCGCCGCTGACAGTTTCGGAGCCGGCGGCGGCCAAGTGATTTCACCGGCATTTACCACAGTCGCGCCGCGAATGGCTTCATCGTCCATATCAATCACCATCTGGCCGTCCTTTGCGGGGGTCATGTCGGTTAATAGATGGCGTAGATTGGTGGCATACAACTGGCTTGATTGGGTCGGTAGGCGGCTTGGCAGATCGCTGTAGGCGATAATAGTAACGCCGTTATCAGTTTTAGATAATGCGTTGGGCACGGTCAATTCACAGTTACCCCCTTGTTCGGCGGCTAAATCGACGATAACGCTACCATTTTTCATGGATTTCACCATGTCCGCCGTAATCAATTTTGGTGCGGGTTTACCGGGGATAAGGGCTGTGGTCACAATAATATCGACTTCCTTGGCTTGCTCCGCAAACAGTGCCATTTCTGCGGCGATAAATTCATCACTCATGGTCTTGGCATAACCACCTGCGCCACTGCCGTCTTCTTCAAAATCAAGTAACAGGAAGTCTGCGCCCATGCTCTCGACCTGTTCCTTGACTTCAGGGCGGGTATCAAACGCGCGGACGATCGCACCGAGGCTGTTGGCCGCGCCGATAGCGGCAAGACCTGCGACACCCGCGCCGATAACCAGGACTTTTGCAGGCGGCACTTTACCGGCGGCGGTGATTTGCCCGGTGAAGAAGCGACCAAAGTTATATGAGGCTTCGACAATGGCGCGATAACCGGCAATATTGGCCATGGAACTCAGCGCATCCATTTTTTGCGCCCTGGAGATACGCGGCACACTGTCCATGGCGAGAATATTGACTTTCTTTGCCGAGAGTTGTTCTAGCAACGCGGCATTTTGCGCCGGCCAAATAAAACTGATCAAGGTTTGAGTTTCATGCAATAGCGCGACTTCGTTATCATCGGGTGCTCTAACTTTAAGGATGATGTCGGCTGTATCCCACAATGCCTTGGTGTTATCGCTTATCTCGGCACCCGCCTCACGATAGGCCGCATCCGAAAAATTAGCGGTCGCACCAGCCGCCGATTCAACGGTGATGCTATACCCTAGTTTCTGTAACCATTTGACGACTTCAGGTGTCGTAGCAACACGTTTTTCACCCGTATATGTTTCTTTAGGCACTCCGATCTTCATCGTGCGACTACCTCTTATTTGAATTTTTAGATTGGATATGGATTTATTTTTATAAAAAACACATCAATGCTAGCACGATTATCCATGTATGTCATGGCAAGGGCAGGGCGTAATAAACGCTTGTCAAACAAACCGTCCCCGAATAGCTATGCTCGATATTCACCTGTTGCCAGGTTTTCCCAGCATCCGCATCCTACTCAAAAGTAACAGGTGTATCAGCATGATAATCCGTCATGCCCATAAAAAAACCCGACTAAAAAGTCGGGTTTAATAAGGCACGATGAGGATTATTTAGTCTTCGCCAGCAAATGCACCGAGGAGATGCAATAAGCTGGTAAATAGATTGTAAATCATTACATACAAGCCAACAGTGGCCATGATGTAATTGGTTTCGCCACCATGCACCATGGCGCTGGTTTGATACAGGATAAATCCTGAAGCGATCAGTATGAAGGCCGCTGAAGTAGCTAACGACAGGGCCGGGATGTTGAAGATCAATGCACAAATGCCGGCCAAAAAGGCAACCAGAGCACCAACCACGATAAAACCACCCATGAAGCTAAAATCTTTACGGGTGGTCAGTGCGTAGCCAGAAAGACCCAGGAATATCGTCCCGGTGCCACCTAAAGCGAGCATGACCAATTCAGCGCCATTAGAAAACATAGTGAGGTAATAACTGATTATTGGCCCGAGGGTCAGCCCCATGAAACCCGTTAGTGCAAATACGGCGGCAATACCCCAGGCACTGTTTTGTAGATATGATGTGAGAAACAGCAAACCAAAATAACCGACTAGCGTTATGATTATGCCGGGATGCGGTAGGTTGAAGGTCATGGATAAACCAGCCGTAAACGCGCTGAAAAGCAACGTCATGGACAAAAGTGTATACGTATTACGAATTAATTTATTAGTCGCTAATGCTGATTCTACGGGTCGCGCTACTGCAAATTGACTGTCGTTCATTTATTTACACCTCATTATTAATAGTAATCTCTACTATGTAATACTTTAGTCGCCAAATATCAAGTTTTATTTACTAATTTTTTTATAATGACCCTCAAATAGGCGGCTTTTCCCAATGACATTGTTCATGTATCCTTTCGCTCCGTTGCGATACACGTAAGGAGAGGTGTCAGAGTGGTCGAATGAACTGGTCTTGAAAACCAGCGAACCTTTACCGGTTCCGTGGGTTCGAATCCCACCCTCTCCGCCAAACTACAATTTCAATACTTTGTTCTATCTTTGAATACTGTGATACAAACAGGATCGAGTGAACAAGAACCACATCTTAAAACATTAACCAGAATCGCCCGCGCACTTGAGGTAGATGTTGGTGATATAATTCAAAAATCATTATGCAAAGAATCGAACTCACCGCAAGCGAAAAACGCGATATTCTCAAATACATTGAGGCTGATAAGCCATTGCCGGAAAAGTATCGCTGGCTTTTGTTTGCAGACAAAAAACAGGTGGAGTTGGTATGGCATGGAAAAACAACAGAAACAACCAAAACGGTCTTGCCGTTTCAAACCATTGAAGTCGTTGATGAACCGCGCGCCGAAGATACAAAAAACACGAAAAAAGAACCACAATATAATCTCTTTAATTTTGACGATCGCGGACGACAGATTGCCGGTTGGACAAATAAACTGATTTGGGGAGACAACAAACTCATTTTGTCCAGCTTGAAAAGCGGCGTGTTGCGGGAAGAAATTGAAAAAACCGGCGGGCTGAAACTTATCTATATTGATCCGCCGTTTGATGTAGGCGCGGATTTTTCTATGAAAGTAGAAATTGGCGATGACGAGCTTACCAAAAGACCAAATGTGTTGGAGGAGCTTGCCTATCGCGACACGTGGGGCAAAGGCGCGGATAGTTTTATTGCGATGATCTACGAGCGACTTTCTTTAATGAAAGATTTACTCGCTGATGACGGCAGTATTTATGTGCATTGTGATTGGCGGGTGAATAGCTATATGCGGTTGGTGATGGACGAAATTTTTGGAAAAGATAACTTTAAGAATGAAATAGCTTGGTGTTATAGCGGACCAGGGAAAAACGATAAAGCGTTTCCACGCAAACACGACTTAATTTTGTTCTACACAAAGGACTTAAACAAATCAATTTTTAATGTACAAAGGACAGAACACAAATCAGGAATACACAATAAAGGCGCGTTTCTTGGAAAGACTAGCGAAAATTCTACAGAAAGAGTCGCAGAATTAGAAGAAAAAGGGAAAAGACTAGAGGATTGGTGGACAGATATTTATACTACAGATAGAAAGCGTGATGAGATTGTAGGATATCCAACACAGAAGCCCGAAGCGCTCCTTGAACGCATAATCAAAGCATCCTCAAATAAAGGCGATCTTGTCGCCGACTTTTTCTGCGGTTCTGGCACAACTTTGGCAGTAGCAGAAAAATTAGGCAGAAAATGGATCGGTTCTGATCTTGGCAAATTCTCCATTCATACCACGCGCAAGCGCATGATTGGCGTACAACGCGAGATGAAAAAATCAGGCAAGAACTTTCGCGCTTTTGAAATATTGAACCTTGGAAAATACGAACGGGCTCATTATGTGGGTGTCAATATGAACTTACGAGAAAAGGAAAGAGAAAAACAATTACAAAGGAAAGAGGCGGACTTTATAAAGCTGATTGTTAAAGCATACAAAGCCGAAGCAGTCAATAACTTCAAAACCTTTGTTGCCAAAAAGGCCGGGCGTTTGGTCGCGATTGGCCCAATCAATTTACCGGCTTCACGGCTTTTTGTAGAGGCAGTTATAAAAGAATGTATTGAAAAACAGATCACCAAAGTGGATATTCTTTCCTTTGAATATGAAATGGGTTTATTCCCGAAAATTCAAGAAGAAGCCAAAGCTAAAGGCATTGATCTTGCGCTCAAGTACATTCCGCGCGAGGTGTTTGATAAACGCGCGATTGAGAAAAATCAAATTCAATTTCATGATGTTTCATATATTGAAGTAAAGCCGCATGTAAAGTCTGCCGGTAAGCGTACTCCCGGAACCGTTGCCGTTGAGCTGACTGACTTTAGTGTCTTTTACAATCAAGACATCGTGGATAATGTTGTTGAGAGTTTAAGAAAAGGCGCGGACAAGGTGTTGGTTGAAAATGGCAATATCATAAAGATCGCCAAAGACAAAGACGGCGTTGTAACGCGCGAGGTGTTGACGAAAAAATGGACGGACTGGATTGACTATTGGGCGGTTGATTTTGACTTTGAAAGCAAGCAAGAGATTGTGCGTATACAAAACGATGATGGCGAGTTTGAGGAGCAATGGACGGGCGATTATGTTTTTGAGAATGAATGGCAATCTTTCCGCACTAAAAAAGATCGCTCCATTGAGCTTACAAGCATCGCGCACGAGTGCAAAGCCGGTCGGCGTAAAATCGCCGTGAAGGTTGTCGATATTTTCGGCAATGATACGATGAAGGTGATTGAGGTTAGTATATGATTGCATTAGTTACACCAAAAGTATTATCTTGGGCTAGAGATAGCATCGGATATACTATAGATGATGCAGCGAAAAAAATTAAAACGGAAGCATCAGACATTATAGATTGGGAAAGTGGGAAGAGGAAACCTTCATACGCACAGCTAGAAAAATTAGCAAAGATATATAAAAGACCAATTGCAGTTTTCTTTTTTCCAAAACCACCACGAGAAGAAAGTATTAACGAAAAATTAAGAGCGTTGCCTGAAGAATATGCAAATTCATTGCCACCAGAAATTCATTATTTAGTTAGAAAAGCACAATCTAGAAAAATTAATTTGTACGAACTTTATAATGATAGTTTACCCAGCAGTTTCCAGTCTTTTAGTCGTAGTTTCAATGAAAATAAAAATGATGCTAAAGAACTGGCTAATAAGGTCCGTAAAATATTAGGGGTTTCAACAGATGATCAATTTAATTGGAGCAATACTGATACTGCATTAAAGAAGTGGCGTAGTAAACTAGAGGAAGTTGGTATTTGGATTTTCAAAGATAACTTTGATAAATATTATTCAGGTTTTTGTTTATGCGATACACATATTCCTATTGTTTATATCAACAATAGTATGTCAACAACCCGTCAAATCTTCACGCTTTTTCACGAACTAGCACACCTCTTAATAAGCAAAGGTGGGATTGACTTTCGTAATCATGTTGAAAGTAAATTTACCGGTGTATATCAGGAAGATGAAGTTTTTTGTAATGTCTTTGCGGGTCAGTTTTTAGTGCCTAATCGGAGTATTGATATATCAAATACTTATAGTGATAACCAAATCATTGAGTACGCTCGCAAATACAAAGTTAGTCGTGAGGTTATATTGCGAAAATATCTTGATAAAAAAATTATTACACAGGATTTTTATGTCGATAAAGTGAAAAAATGGCATTTAGATTGGTTAAAAGAAAAAGAAAGAAAAAAGCAGTTAGGTGACAAAAAAACAGGAGGACCCAATTATTACATAACTCAAAAATCTTATTTGGGTAATAAATATTTAAGTTTGGCGTTTGGTCAGTATTATAAAAATCGTATTAGTGAAATCCAATTGGCAGATTATTTGGGTGTCAAGGTTAAATCATTATCTGGTCTTGAAGGTTATATACGGGAAAGTTAATGGCGCATTACGTTTTGGATACTGGCTTTTTTATACTCAGCCGCGATTATTACCCTGATGTTTTTCCAACCTTTTGGGAGCGTATGAATGATGTAGTTAAAGAGGGTGTTATCTCGTCTGTTCATGAAGTGAAAAAAGAATTAGAGCGATATGGTGGTGAGCAGAAACATTTAGTTAAATGGATAAAGGATAATTCTAATATTTTCACTAAGCCAGATGAAAAAGAACAAAACAATATGAAAAATATCTTTGAAGATGAGTATGCTCAAGGTTTAATTAGCAAGAATAAAATGTTAGAAGGCGGTCCGTTTGCCGATCCGCTTGTTATTGCTAAGGCAATGTCATCTCCTATGGTAACAGTGGTTACTAGAGAGTTGCCAGCATTAAAAAATAAAAGAGGCAAAGCGCAAGGTGCACCAAAAATACCAGATATATGTAATAACCTTAATATTAACTGTATAACCCCCGAACAATTTATGCAGGAACAAAATTGGAAATTCTGACATGGCCTTACACAAAGACTTTCCAAAATCACCGCACGCGATACTTGATCCGCAAATCCGTTGGTTTCCGGCTGATGAGACCTTACGCGAAAAAGGGTATGGAAAACTCCTCCCACCGCTTGTCTATAAATTGCGCCAGAAAGTGGCAGATTGGAGGGTAAAAAACTATGAGGGAGTGAGTGAGACCTCGCGCGCGTTATTGCAATGGTGGTTTCAAACAGAGCATCCAATGGAAACCACAGACGGCACGGTTAATTTTCAATATTACTTCTCTCAAAGAGAAGCGATTGAAACAGTAATTTATCTTTATGAAGTTGTGAATGTAAAAGATAAGTACGATCTTATTCGCTATGACAGTTCCGGCGCGGTGTCTTCAAGTATGTTCTCCGAGGATTGGTTGCGCTTGGTTATCAAAATGGCAACAGGGTCGGGAAAAACCAAAGTGATGAGCTTGCTCATTGCATGGAGCTATTTCCATAAGCTATACGAGGAAAATTCTCGACTCGCGCACAACTTTCTGCTTATTACGCCAAACATTATCGTGCTTGATCGTATTAAACACGATTTTGCTAGCTTAAAGATTTTCTGGGACGATCCAATTTTGCCCGACAACGGATTTGAAGGTCAAAATTGGGAAGACGATTTTCAGATGACAATACACATGCAGGATAACATCGGGAATGTTCCGAAAACAGGAAATATATTTTTGACGAATATTCATCGCGTTTATAACAGCAAGGATAATATTCCAAGTTTTGATGATGACAATACAATGGATTATTTTCTGGGAGATAAACCTGTTGCCAAAACAGGCGATTCAAAAGTAAATCTTGGTGGGATTGTCCGCGATGTTGATGAGCTTATGGTGCTTAATGATGAAGCGCACCACATTCACGATGAGCGGCTGGCGTGGTTCAAATCCATTGAAGACATCAGTAATCGCATGAAGATGAAAGACAAATTTTTGTCCTTACAAATTGATGTTACCGCTACGCCAAAACACAATAATGGCTCAATTTTTGTGCAAACTGTTTCAGACTATCCGCTTGTAGAGGCAATCCATCAGGATGTAGTGAAGCACCCTGTGCTTCCCGATTCTGCCAGCCGAGCCAAATTGCAAGAATACAAAAGCTCCAAGTTTACGGAGAAATACAAGGACTATATTCACCTTGGATATTTGGAATGGAAAAAGGCGTATGAACAGCATGAAAAGATGCAAAAGAAAGCCGTGTTTTTCGTTATGACAGACGACACCAAAAATTGTGATGATGTCGCGCAGTATTTGATAGATAACCCTGCCTATCCAGAATTTCAATCAGAAAAAGACGTGCTCGTGATTCACACAAAAAATAATGGAGAAATTTCCGAAAACGTAACAGGCAAGAAAGAGCAAGAATTAAAAAAATTGCGAAAAGCGTCAAACGAGATTGATAGCTGGGACAGCACACACAAAGCGATTATTTCAGTTTTGATGCTCAAAGAAGGTTGGGATGTAAAAAATGTGACGACAATTGTTGGCTTACGCGCATATGTTGCCCAAAGCAATATTCTACCCGAGCAAACGCTTGGGCGTGGCTTGCGGCGTATGTATCGCGGGAGTGATGTAACCGAGTATGTAAGCGTTGTCGGAACCGATGCGTTTATGGACTTTGTGGAGTCAATCAAAAGTGAAGGTGTTGAACTTGAGAAAAAGAAAATGGGAGAAGGAACAGCACCAAAAGCGCCTTTGATCGTTGAGGTTGACCATGAAAATACCAAAAAAGATATCTCGACGCTCGATATTGAAATTCCTATTCTGTCGCCGCGTATTTATCGTGAGTACAAAAATATCTCTGACTTGAATGTTGGTGCATTTACACACGCAAAAATCAAAATTAAAGAGTTTAGCGAGGAAGAGAAAAAGCAAATTGTTTTTCGGGATATAACTACCGAAGAGACAACACACACGACTGAATTTGATAGCAATTTCATCCCAAACTATCAAAGTGTTATTGGCTACTTTGCACAGATCATTCGAAAGGAGTTACGTCTTGTGGGTGGGCACGACGTTTTGTACGAAAAAGTAAAGGATTTTACTGTCAGTCATATTTTTGAGGGCAAGGTAGATTTGGAAGACCTCAATACCTTGCGTAATTTGTCAGAACTTGAAGCGACAAAAACCATAATTGAAACATTCAAAAAAGAGATTAATGAATTGACTGTGGTGGATAAGGGCGAAGCGGAAATTCGCGACTACATTAAAATTAGCCAATCACGACCGTTTGTGATCAAAGAACAAGGTTTCATCGTTCCGAAAAAGAGTGTTTTCAATAAAATTGTTGGTGATAGTCATTTTGAGCTTCAGTTTGCCGACTTTTTAGAGAGTTGCGAGGATATTATCTCGTATGCCAAAAACTATTTTTCGGTACACTTCAAAATTGACTATAAAGACGCAGGCGGCAACATCCGCGATTATTATCCGGACTTTTTCGTGAAAGTGTCGGATAAGGAAGTATTTATCGTGGAAACCAAAGGACGCGAAGATTTAGACGATGTGGAAAAAGTAAAGCGTCTATACCAGTGGTGCGATGATATCAATGCCGCGCAAAACAAAATCAAATTTACGGCTTTATATGTAAAGCAAGAGGAATTTGAGAAGTACACGCCAAAAGATTTTGGGGAGTTGGTGGATAATTTTAAGGAATAAGTTATGCCAGAAAATCCACAATATAATCGGGGTTCAGAATGGAGAAAGTGGGATTTGCATATGCACACGCCATTTTCTCACACAGTAGAATACCTTGGTGCCACAGAAGATGAAAAGTGGGAGAATTTCATTCAGGGATTAGAAAAATTACCTACAGATATAAAGGTTATTGGTATTAACGATTATTTATTTTTAGATGGCTACAAGAAAGTCATAGGGTATAAAGATGACGGCAGGTTGGAAAATATAGATTTAATTTTGCCCGTTGTTGAGTTTAGGTTAAAAGAGTTTGTTGGTCACGAGAAACTAAAAAAGATTAATTACCATGTCATTTTTGCAGAACAAAGCATCCTCGCTATTGATATTATAGAAGCACAGTTTTTATCTTGTTTCAGAAAGGAATCCAATCTTGATGAGTATTATGCGGACAAAGTTACTTGGGCCGGTGTTGTTAAAAAAGAAAGTCTAGTTGATCTTGGTAAGCAAATTTACGAAGCTACGCCAGAAGACAAAAGAGAGAGCGATAACTACTTTGAAATAGGTTTTAATAACATCAGTTATAGTTTAGAAGAGATCAAAGAAAATTTGGGTGAAATAAAAAAACCGAATACATATCTAAAGGATAAATACGTAAAAGCTATCGGTAAATCAGAATGGGAAGATTTTAGATGGACAGGATCATCTGCAGAAAAGAAACATATTATTAATGGTGCTCATCTTGTTTTTTCTGCTTCACCTGATGCAGAACAAGCAAATAAAAATATAACTTCACTAAACAATCAATCAGTAAATAGTCGTTTATTGCATTGCAGTGATGCCCACACTATAAAACAGGTTGAAAGTTCTGATACCAACCCAAAGGATTTAGGCCATTGTTTTACATGGATTAAGGGAAATACGAGTTTTGAGACATTAAGACAGGTAGTGGTGGATTATGAAAATAGAGTCTTAATTCAAGAACGAAATCCATCTGAAAACAAAAATTCATCCCCAGAACTTTTCATCGACAGCGTGGAATACAAGCAAAATAACGATACCTGTAAAATTTATTTCAACAAAGACATAAACTCTGTTATCGGCAAGCGAGGAGCTGGAAAATCCGTTTTGCTCAAGCATATAGCCTTTGATGTACTTGGGGAGAAAACTCATCCAGTCGTTAAGAAAATATCAAAATTGCAAGACTTTAAAATTGATTGGTGTGATAGCTCGTCAGATGATAAGTTCGTTGAATATATTCCACAGAACTATCTATCAGCGATTACATACGAGGATGGCGAAAAGTATGACGAGCGAGACGAAATGCTCAAAATGCGTTTATTCAACAATGATTTGTTCAAAAATGCTGATAAAAGCAAAACTGAAGCCGTTAATTCTATAGAGCTAAAAATAAATTCAAAAGTTAAGGAAATATTGAATACACATAGGCAATTTGTAGAAACTACTGGCCAATTAAGACCGCTTGGAAAAGCAGAAGATAAAAATAACGCAATAGACGCCAAGCAAGCAGAAATAAACAAGTTTGGAAAAATCGATATAACTGACGAGGATATTAAGAATCAAACAAAATACTCATCAGAGATAGAAGTGCTAGGCAGAGAAATCAAGCTATTGGAGCAAGATGTCCAGATTATAAAAAACATAAATAGCAATACCGGTGAAAGTTTAATCACAGTTGATGATGAAGCTTTCTCTGGATTGTCGAAGACAACATTTGAGCTAATAGAAAAAAACATTAAACAACTTTCTAACAAAGAAATTAAAACGTACTTAGAAAATTTACTGACTGATTTGACAGAGAAGATTAAGACAAGGAAGAAGGCAAAAAGCGAAAGTGAGAAAAACCTCAAGCCGATAAATGATAAGTTACAACGGAACAAGACTATAGAAAAAATTCTAAAGGAAGTTAATAAGCTCGATAGCGAGAAAAAAGAGATAGAGAAATTGAATAAATTTATTCAAGAGTCTAGCGAGAAAAAAGAGGCGCTCATTGATGAGGTTGCTTATTTGTATTCGTCTTTCAAAGAAAAAATAGAAGCGATAGTGAATACATTAAAAGACGAATTTAGCAATCTCACGTTTATTACATTTGATTTTACTGTCAGTTATGACGTGAGCACTTATAAGAGTAAATTCTTTGATGTATATATTGACGGACGTTCCGGTGAACAATTCAGAAAGTGTATAAACGAGAACAGAGACTTCAATAAAGGCGAATTGATCGAAATCATTAAAGAGATTGTTGCTGATGCAGATACTGCAAAATTGAAAACTACGGGCGGAGATAAGGAAAGTGCACTTGTTGCGCTATTGAGCTGTAGATACGACATTGATTTTACAAAGTCTGTTAAATATAAAGATGATGATGGTCTGGTAGATTTTGAAAATATGACTGGTGGACAAAAGGCAATGGTACTCTTAGATCTCATTTTTAATCTCTCAAAAAGTGGATATCCGATAATCATTGACCAACCAGAAAATGATATTGACGTTTCTGGAATTTCGAATGACTTGAAAAAACTCATTTTGGATCAAAAAGAAAAACGCCAAGTGTTAGTAGCAACACATAGTCCAAATTTACTACTTCTGACTGACTCAGAAAATATAGTAGTCGCAGAAAACGAAAACAACATCATTAAATATCACAATAACGGGATTGAAGTTAAACAAATCCGAGATGATATTGTGGATATTCTTGAAGGAGGCGCAGACGCACTGAAAAAGCGAATGCTGAAGTTAAACATCCATCAGGGGAGCTAAATTGCGTTTTATATACCCACCATGCACGCGGAGCGTGCGAGGGTCAATCGCTTCGCGATTGGAAAAAGTTTACGCAAAGGTTAATATTTATCTGCTAAATTTATTTTTGCGAAAGCGTGTGAGAACAGCGTATTTTTCCACAATATTGAAGGTTATTTTTGCAATCGCACGCCAGCGTACGGGGTTAGCAAAGCCTGCAAAAATTTTTCCATTAAGGTGTCAATCTTGCAGGCCATATTCCTTGTTGACACAGAGCGCAACGTCATCGGCCACCTGCGCCATCGTGTCCGCCAAATCATCTAACTCCTGCTCACTGTTTGTCGCCTGCGCACGGGCGGCACGAGGTCAAGGAGCGCGGTTGGGTGTTGATGGGTGCCACCGAGCGGCGGACGTTGAACGATGCGGCTTGGCCGGTGGGTGACATCATGCAGACGTTGATGGACACGAGCAGTGGGTGACATCACGCATCGAGGCGATAGGCTTAGACTTGACCGGGGAGGCTATCTCGACCACCGTGATCTCGGGCACGACCCCAAGCCGGACCGGCATAATTGAGCAACCGATTCCACCTGATACCACCAGATCCCGGCCTGTTTCGCGCACATGACCATAGGCATACCGGTTGCCAAACCGCGACGGCACTACTGGCGACCAACCGAACAGGCGCACTTGCCCGCCATGGGTGTGTCCCGATAGAGTCAGCGCGACCCGGGCTGGCACCTCGGGGAAGATGTCTGGCTCATGCGCCAGCAAGACGCAAGGCGCGCCGTCATCGGCCACTTGCGCCATCGTACCCGCCAAGTCGTCCAGCCCCAACCGCCGCCCGTCCCGCAAGATGGCGATCTGATCCTCCAACCCCGCCAACCATATACCCGCATCCGGCAACTTGTGAGCCGCGTTGGACAACACCGGAATACCCACTGCCGCAAGAGCCGTGGCATATAGGTTCGGCCCGCCGCCTCGGCGTTGCGCCTTTGGATCCGCCCACCAATCATGATTACCAAGAATCGCAAAGACACCTTGCGGCGCGTCCAGCTCGGCGAGGATCGGGGCCGCGTCCGTGATCTCAACCGGTGCCGTGATGAAGGGGTGCGCCGCCGAGTAATCCCCCAGCAGCACGATCAAATCGCCGCCCACAGCATTGGCACGCCGCACCACTTCGCGCAACCGCTTGAGCCCGACATGCGGCTCACCTAGATGGAGGTCGCTGATCGCCACGATGCGCATGGGCGGCGCAGTCCAGTCATCGCGCACGATCGGCCAGCGACGTATCCGCAAGCGCAAGGCTGGCTCGATATAGAACACATACGACCCGGTAGCCGCACCAGCGAGTAGTAGTGATTGCAGAAATCCGCGTCTGGTCATCCCGTGTTCGTGCATCTTGGCATAGCGATACCCACAACCACACGCCTCGTAACAGCCCTCGTAACCGCGCAGGCAAGGCTCATGAGGAGCAGCCGATCGGCACGACAGTCAAACGGCATAAATAGTCTAAACTGGCACACATGAACGCTATGCCCGCTGATAGCGCATCATGAGGAGGATTGTGCATACATGCCCCCTACGGTCTCAATCAAAACGCTTGCATTTGCATAAGCGGGCATTTGTATAAGCTAGCAAGGCTATCTGGCCGGTTTGACGGCTTCGATAGTCGCGGCAACGACAAAATCGGTGACATTTTTCCCCGGTGCCCAGTCCTTGATAAATGCTTTAGACGCATCCTTGGGTTGGATACGCACTTGCTTAAAACCAGCGGCGTGTATCATCTCTTCCAAGTCCTCAATGAGCGAGGCATTACCCATACAGCCGGCAATCAGCGCGGGGTCGTTGCGCATTGCCTTAGGTAGCACTGCGGTTGCGACGACATCGGCGATAGCCAGCCGTCCGCCAGCTTTAAGTACACGCAAAGCATCGCGGAAGACTTGGGGTTTGTTGGGCGACAAGTTGATGACGCAGTTGGAAATTATCACGTCGGCTATGCCGTCGGCAATGGGTAGATGCTCAATCTCACCGAGGCGAAATGCGACGTTGCTGTACTGTCCTTTGAGGGCGTTGGCACGGGCTTTGGACACCATGTCGGGGGTCATGTCAACGCCAATGACACGACCACTGCTACCCACTGCACGAGCGGCGAGGAAGCAGTCGAAGCCACCACCTGAGCCTAGATCAACAACTATCTCACCCGGCTTGAGCGCGGCGATGGCCTTTGGGTTGCCGCAACCAAGCCCCATGTTGGCGTTGTCGGGGGCGACATCGAGGTCTTCTTGATCGTAGCCAAGGCGTGTGGAGATGAGGGTGTTGATGGCCGCATCATCACTGGTACCACAACAACTCGCGCCGATGCCAACGCTTTCCCCCGCACTATTAGCCTTGGCGACTTGGGCGTAGGCCGATCGCACGCGGCTGCGATGATCGTCATGGTGGGTTGGTGTTAATGGCGCATCGTCTGCGTTTGCACTCGTACAGCAAGCATTCGGTTTGTTCATTGACGTATACCTTTGGTAAGGTCAGATTAAAATTCCGCAGTTCCAAAGAAATTTTGTGTGGACGATTCAAAAGTCCGCGGAGTTACCAGAAAGATGGACCTCAGATTCTGGACAATCAAGGATAACATAAATTCTTTCCTCCATTAAGTTAAGAATATTGCATAAACCAGAGTTCAAAGTAAAGGTCGCGTTGACGACCATCAAAGGCGAAATGACGATGGCTGATATGGTCGAAAAAATTAGACGTTCAACCTGTCCAAATAACACAGTGAAAAAACAACTTTTGTTCAGCGCTGGTGCGGCGTTTGATAAAGTAGACAAAGCAGAGGATGGTCAAAGGAAGAAGCGCTGCCGATTTCACGTCAATGTCAGCTACTGGATGTAGTGCGGTCAATTTACTACTACGTCCCCGAACCTGTCAGCGACGAAGAACTGGCGTTGATGAAGTTGCTAGGTCAGTGTTATTTAGAGCTACCGTTTTATGGTACACGGCGTATCAAGGACTGGTTATTTGATAACCATGGTCGCGTGGTCAACCGGAAGCGTATACAGTGCCTGAGAATGCTTCTGGTGATAGAAACCCTGTATCCGAAGCGCAATCTCAGTTGAGATTGGTCGTCCCCATCAAGTCTGGTCAACTGACATCACATATATTCCAATGTCGAAAGGATTCGTTTATTTAGTAGCTGTGATGGACTGGTATTCTCGATGCGTTCTGTCACGGCAGGTATCCACAACCATGGATGCGGACTTTTGTGTTGACGCACTTGAAGAGGCTATTGAAAATTATGGCTGTCCTGAAATCTTCACTTCGGTGCTAAAGGGCAATGGCATCAAGAGCAGTATGGATGGCAAGTACCGCTGGGTGGATAATGTGTTTGTGGAGCGGTTATGGCGTAGCGTGAAATACGAAGCAGTCTATCTCAAAGCGTACGACACGGTAGCCCAAGCCCGGCAATCATTGCGCCGTTACTTTGTGTTTTGCAATGAGCGTCAACGACACCAATCACTGAACAAGTAGACACCGGGTTCGGTATACTGCCAGTACGCAGACAAAGATGCCTGCATAATCGGGAAGGGGTTATAAGCGTTGTCCAGACGCTTAGTCTTTCGATTACCTGCATTAGTTTCGACGCTTCGGGTATAATTTTCATCGAGACTATAATGCACTGATCTTAAATGCGCCATGCTTACAACAACTGACCATAGCCGCGATAAAGCGGGGTTAAGCTATGTCTACCCGGTGTTGTCCCGTCGCGCGGGCGGGCTTTCGATAGGCATAAACTTAAATACTAATAACGCCTGTAACTGGCGCTGTATTTATTGCCAAGTGCCTGATTTAATTCATGGTAGTGCGCCATTAGTCCACTTTGACAAGCTCGGGCGTGAATTGCGTTATTTCTTGGCCGATGTGCTGCATGGCACATTCTATGACCGAGAAGCAGTGCCAGATGAATACAGAGAAATCAAAGACATTGCGCTATCGGGCAATGGCGAGCCGACTACGGCCAGTGAATTTTGCCAGGTTGTTGACTTGATCGGGCTGATATTAAAAGAGCATGGTTTACTGAACGTTGTTAAATGTGTGCTGATAACAAATGGCAGTATGGTGCATAGAGATCATGTGCAGCAGGGCTTAACGCAACTCGCGAACATGAATGGTGAAGTTTGGTTTAAGATTGACAGCGCAACACCGGCCGGTATTGCACAAATAAACCAGACCCGCGGCTCTAATACGGTAACGCTAAAACGATTGAAGATTGCGGCTGAACGTTGTCCGACCTGGATTCAAACCTGTGTGTTTTCCTATAAAAACAACCCGCCGAGTGAATTTGAAATCAAGTCTTATGTAAACTTGCTAAAAGCAGCGGTTAGTCAAGATATGCCGGTCAGAGGGGTGTTGCTGTATGGCATCGAACGGCCATCGATGCAAGCTGAAGCAAAGCTGATTAAAAAATTGTCGGAATCAAAGTTGCAAGATTTTGCATCACGTTTGCATGAGTTGCCACTTGATGTCCGTATTACACGATGAAGCAAGGGCATAGCTTATCTTGATAATATCGAATTTTATATTGTTTCAAGGATTGTCCTTTCCTGATCATTATTTAATTTAACATAATATACATTATGCGCATATATGATGAATGTTCGATAATATACCATAGTGACCTAAACATGAAATATTTATGAATATTAGCGCGTTAATATCCAAAGAATTTCAATTAGATAGCAATATAAACTATCTGAACCATGCCGCGGTATCGCCTTGGCCTTGCCGAACAGCGGAAGCTGTTAAGCGATTCGCGCATGAAAATATACATTACGGGGCGACAAATTATCTGGCCTGGCTGAAAACAGAAACCAGGCTGCGCGAACAATTATGCAGGCTTATCAATGCGCCTTCTGTTGATGATATCGCCCTTTTAAAAAACACATCGGAAGCCCTGTCTGTTGTCGCTGAGGGTATTGAGTGGCGATCGGGTGATAATATCGTCAGTTCAAATGAAGAATTTCCTTCTAATCGCATCGCCTGGCTCGCGCAAGCAAAGCACGGCGTGGCATTTCGTGAAATTAATATCGCTGACTCAAATGAACCGGAATATGCGCTCATAGCGGCCTGTGACGATAACACACGCTTAATAACGATCAGCTCTGTCCAATACGGGACTGGGCGCGTATTAAACCTTGCGATAATTGGCGAGTATTGCCAGTCGCACAACATTTTATTTTGTGTGGACGCAATCCAGAGCCTCGGTGCTTTACCATTCGATTGCCAAGCTGTAAACGCTGACTTTGTTATGGCCGATGGCCACAAATGGATGCTGGGGCCTGAAGGTATTGCCCTGTTTTACTGTCGAGCTGAGATAAGAGATTCATTAAAATTGCATCAATTCGGCTGGCATATGGTGCAGGATGCCGGGAATTATGATGCAAAAGATTTAGCAATAGCGGACTCAGGCAAACGCTTTGAATGTGGTAGCCCCAATATGTTGGGTATACATGCTCTATCTGCCAGTCTATCGCTGATAGAAGAAATAGGCATGAATAAAATATCTAATAATATTATTAACAATATTTCTTATCTAATTGATAATATGAAACATATTAATAATATTAATTTTATATCTCCGACAAAAAGAGCAGAGTTTGCCGGGATCGTAACGTTCAAGATTGAAGGCCTAGATATGCCGAAACTATATCATAAGCTAATGAAAAACAGGCTTATTTGTGCACATAGAATGGGCGGTGTTCGTTTTTCACCCCACTTCTATACGAGCCAGGAAATTATCGATAAATCACTTGATATATTAATCTCTTCTATTTGATTTTATTGAATAATTTATTGTAATTTTCCGTTGTTTTTTTGGCCACAACCGCCCTATCAATGGCTTTTAATTGCGCAATACACTCGGCAACATAGCGGACGTAAGCCGGTTGATTGGTTTGTCCTCGAAGGGGCACGGGTGTCAGATAGGGGGAATCTGTTTCAACTAACATTTGCGCAAGTGGGACGAGTTTTGCGACTGCCTGCAAGTTCTCAGCATTCTTAAAAGTGACGATCCCGGAAAATGAGATTAGAAAATTTAAATCCATCGCCGCCTGGGCTGTCTCCCAATCTTCAACAAAACAGTGCATTACCCCGCCTACTTGATCAGCCCCCTCCTCTTTCAGCACGCGAATAACATCTTCTTTGGCCTCGCGGGTATGAATAATCAGCGGTTTGCCGAGTTCCTTGGCGGCTATGATATGTGTTTGAAAACGTACACGCTGCCACTCTAGATCACCTTCACTGCGAAAGTAATCAAGCCCGGTTTCGCCTATTGCAACGACTTCATCAGCACTGGCTAGTGCAATAATATCATCAACGCTTGCTTCGTTTTCCAACACTGTGTTTGGATGTATGCCAACGCTTGCCGATATCATGTCATGTTGCCGCGCTAGGTTAATAATGTCTGGCGCGCCCGCTAAATCAATTGCCACACACAACATGTGCGCTACATTATTTTGCTTGGCATTATCGAGTATTTCAGCAACAGACAAATCTTTACTTAAAAGCGGAATATGACAGTGAGAATCTATCAGTGCTGGCAGTAAAACAGACACGCGGAAAACAGAATGTATTATTTAATTGACGAGATTACATGGTGTTGGTTGGACGATCGGACCGCAATGCACCGGCTAATTGATTCTCGATCTTGCTCTTGGTAGCACCCTTGTCCAAATCGCTAAATTGCACGCCTATCCCAGCGATTTTACTACCCTGAGACCCTTTAGGGGTAATCCAGGCAACTTTACCTGCAACTGGCAATTTATCTTTGCTGTCGGCGAGTGTTAAGAGTATGAATACTTCATCGCCCAATTTATAGCTTTTGTTAGTCGGGATAAAGAGTCCGCCATTCTTTATAAAGGGCATGTAAGAGGCATACAGCCCGCTTTTATCTCGAATGGTGAGTGATAAGATACCTAATCGTGTATCACTTGCATCATTACCTGCCATCTATAGTTGCTCCTGTCACGCTTGAGTTTCGACGGGTTATTTGGGGTTGCGCCAATGCAATACAATCTCTTCAATGAGGCTTAACGGGTTGTAGTTCATCGGCCCTGTCACTTGTTGATATTTTAACATTACAATATCGTAATTTCTTACCAAGGCAAGCAAGTCTAATGAACTTTCAATCTCCTGCAAGTCTTTTTTTAAGTCAAGATTTATCAGTTCTGTCTTTTCGCGGAGCAATTTCAGGCGTATCAGATCCACTATCATTTTCATCAGCCAGCCCAGCATGTTTTCAACACCTAATGCTTTCCAACGCTCGGCTATCGGAATAGGATCACAATTTTCCTTGCACATTAATTTCAAGTCTCCAACCAAGGCACTGCGACAGGCTAATCGTTCACCTGCAGCCAGTTGCAGTGCTTTTAATGGCCCGCCGCCTGATATACGCAACAATGCATCTTTGGAAAGTTGATTTTTTTCATCTAGCTCGGAGTGTAGCCATGCTTTTGCAGACGAGTCATACGCAGGCTTAAAATCTATACGCTGACAGCGGCTTCTGACAGTGATAGGCAATTTTGAAGACCGATGACTCAACAAAAACAACATTGATTGCGCTGGGGGTTCTTCCAACGTTTTTAATAGCGTATTGGCCGCTGCATGATTCATGGCATCGGCAGGCTCAATGATCGCAATTTTCAAATCGCCAGAAAAACTTTTTAATGCCACATAATTAAGCAACTCACGGATCTGATGAATCTTGATCTGTTTGCTGCCTTCTTCAGGTTCAACAACATATAGATCGGGATGATTTCCAGCTGCATAGAGTCTACAGCTCTGGCATTTGCCACATGCGCCATGTATCTTGTTGTCGCGTGATAAACATAACAACTGCATGATCGCTGTCTGTGCGAAATGCTTTAACCCAATGCCATCCGGCCCACACAGCAGTATCGCGTGAGGCATTCTGTCTTGCTGCTGCGTTTTCATGAAACGCTGCCATTGTTCATCTTGCCAGGGATAATGCTTTAACATAGATAATCCCGCACTATTTTCTGTACATTCTGTTGCACATCAGCAACGGCTTGGGTTGCATCAATCATACGAAAGCGTTCGGGTTCATTTTCAGCCCGCTCAAGATAACATGCACGAATGCGTTCAAAAAAATCAATCTTTTCTTGCTCGAATCGATCGGCTTCAACTTCAGAAAAAAGACCAGCCCCGGTACGCTGCAAAGCAACTTTTACCTCAAGATCAAACAGTAATGTTAGATCCGGTTGCAAGCCCTGTTGTACCCATGTTTCAAGTGTTTGTACGCGGGTTGGTGCAAGCCCTCGACCACCACCCTGATAGGCGTAGCTGGCATCGGTAAAGCGATCACAGAGTACTACCTTGCCCAATGCCAGAGCCGGCTTGATGACTTCTTCAATGTGTTGCATACGTGCTGCAAACAGCAACAGTAGTTCTGTGTTGTGCCTTAAATTGATGTTGTCACGGTCCAACAGCATCGCCCGGATCTGCTCGCCAGTCTGTGTCCCACCTGGCTCACGTGTCTTTACAACTTCGCGGCCGGCGTTGGCAAACAACATAGCAATAAAATCCATCAAAGTACTTTTACCAGCACCGTCAACGCCTTCTAGTGTTATGAATAAAGCAGGCTGCATGATCATTTATTTTTATTTAACTGATATTTGGCAACGGCACGATTATGTGCTTGAAGATTCTCTGAAAAGTGATGCGATCCATCCCCCTTTGCAACAAAATAAAGCGACTTGCCCGCTTCCGGGTGTAACGCGGCATGGATAGCTTCACGACCTGCCAATGCTATGGGAGTGGGCGGCAAGCCTTTGTAACGATAAGTATTATACGGTGAATCAATGTCAAGATCCTGCTTGCGTATATTGCCAGCAAACTGCTTACCCATGGCATAGATAACGGTGGGATCTGTTTGTAGTCTCATATTTCTCTTCAAACGACGCACAAACACACCCGCAATAGCACCGCGTTCACTCGGCAATCCTGTTTCTTTTTCTATAATAGAGGCCATTATCAATGCCTCATAAGCCGATTGATAGGGTAGATTTTCAGCACGCATAGTCCATTCTTCCGCTAATACATCATGTAGCCGCTGATATGCTCTTTGCAAAAAAGCCTTGTCAGTCGTGCCTTTTGGAAAATGATAGGTGTCTGGAAAAAATAATCCCTCGGCTTCTTTTTCTGCATAGCCCAATTCAGCCATTAGCTGATCAGAGGTCTTGCTGTTTAAGGTATGTACAAGTAAATCAGTCGCATGAATAGCCTTTAACAACTGACTGATAGACCAGCCTTCAAGCAGGGTAAACGAGTATTGAATCACTTTTCCTGAGACAAGCATATCAAGTAGCGTTTCTGGCTTCAATCCTGGTGGCAATAGATATTCACCCGACTTTATCTTATTAGTCTTATCTGAATAGCGCGCGAGTATTTCAAAAAAAACAGGATCATCAGTTAATCCGAGTGTAGTGAGTTCAGTATTGATGTCGGTAAATGTCATACCTGACTCGACCGTAAAATGGACCGCTTTTTCAATATTAAGCGGCGTATCGAGAAAGGCCTGATAATTTTTATAGATCAGGATGCCGGTCACCATGAGAAAAAATAAAGCAAGCGATATAAGTTTGATAAATCGGTTTAGCACGGCGTAGGAATAATATGACGTTTTTGTAATGTCTGCCTTATTTTATGGGTTTTATCGCCCACTGGAAAAGATTGCGCGTCAATCATTTTAATTGGCCATAGGCCAATAATACTGTTGCAAATAAAGACCTCATCTGCGGTCATTAATAACGCTAATGGGGTCATTCTTATACAAACCTCAATATTTAAATCGACTGCCAGTTCGATAATTTTTTGTCTTATGATGCCATTGATACCACAAGCAGATAAATCAGGCGTGTATAAAATCTCCTGCGCCATATAAAAAATATTACTCATCGTGCCTTCGATGACCATATCATCACGATCCAAAACAATACCTTCAGCAATGGCATCGTCGTCCCATTCTGAGCGCGCTAATATTTGTTCTAGGCGATTGAGGTGTTTTATACCTGCGAGCGCTTGATTTTGTGTGTAACGATAAGCACAAACGCGCGCATTGATACCTGTTGTTGCGTTTTCATGTGGACAATCGCCCAAGGCGTAAAGAGAGATTATGCGCGTTGCTGCCACTGTATCTGGCAAGGCATAGCCACGCCCACCCAACCCTCGTGTTATGATGATCTTGATAATGCCCTGTTTGGTTATTTGCGTTAAACGGGAGACCTCGTCTACTAACACAGCCTCATCCGGCATGGGAATATGTAATTGATTACAGGCGGCTCGCAACCGGGCAATGTGTTCATCCCAACAAAGTAGGCGTGCATTCTCAAGCGCAATCGTTTCAAATACACCATCGCCGTATTGTAATCCACGATCATGCAGTGATATTTCATCACTCGATCTGCCATTGACTAGAGATGCAAGTGCCATGTCCGTTTTACGGCAACTTTTATCTAGCCTGATTTTTTAAAGACCAGGGTGCCATTAGTGCCACCAAAGCCGAATGAATTGGAAAGTGTGACATTAATTTTCATTTCTCGCGCAACATGTGGGACATAATCCAGATCACATTCAGGATCACATTCATCAAGGTTTATAGTTGGTGGTGCGACCTGATCACGAATAGCCAAAATGGAGAATATCGTCTCTACGCCGCCAGCCGCGCCTAGTAAATGACCAATCATTGATTTTGTTGAACTGATTGCCACCGAGTGGGCGTTTTCTGCAAAGACTTGTTTTACTGCTTTTGTCTCCGCCACATCACCAACCAGCGTAGAGGTTCCATGGGCATTGATATAATCAACTGCATCGTTGCTCATCTCGGCATTGACTAAAGCGCTCGCCATGCATCGGGCCGCACCCTCACCATTTTCTGATGGCGCAGTCATATGGTAGGCATCACTGCTCATGCCGTAACCGGCGACTTCTGCATATATAGGTGCGCCGCGTTGCTTTGCATGTTCGTACGCTTCAAGCACAACAACACCGGCCCCATCGCTCAATACAAAACCGTCTCTGTCCCGGTCCCAGGGACGACTGGCACGTTCTGGATCATCATTCCTGGTTGAGATTGCCCGGGCTGAGGCAAATCCTGCCAAACCATTTTCAGATGTCGCCATTTCTGCACCACCTGCGATCATGACATCAGCATCACCATATTCTATCAATCTGGCAGCACTGCCGATATTATGCGTCCCGGTCGCGCAAGCTGTCGCAATAGCGAAATTAGGACCTTTCAGGCCGTACATGATGGAGAGATGACCTGAGATCATATTGATGATGTTGGACGGAATAAAAAACGGCGATACTTTTCGCGGGCCACCATTGATAAATTGTCGAGTGTTTTTCTCAATACCCGGCAAACCACCAATCCCTGAACCAATAGCTACGCCAATACGTGCGGCATTTTTTTCCGTGACTTCCAATTTTGCATCCTGAATCGCTTGTATACCTGCGACCAGACCGTAATGTATGAAGGGGTCCATTTTCTTTTGATCTTTTTTTGGAATGTATTGATCCAAATTCAGATCCCGTATCGACCCACCAAAGCGAACGCTAAAACTAGCGGTATCAAAATGCGTCAATGGTGCAATACCACTTTTACCAGCCAGAATATTACACCACGTTTCATCAACCGTATTACCGACCGGTGTTACCATACCTAAGCCAGTTACTACGATGCGACGTTTATTCATTTACGCCATGACTCATAAAAAAACCCGCGTCAGGAAATCATGACGTGACCTTGGATATCCTAGATTATTGATTACAGATGTGCGTTAATGTAGTTGATTGCCTGATCAACTGTTGTGATATTTTCGGCCTCGTCATCTGGAATTTCAGTTTTGAATTCCTCTTCCAATGCCATGACCAACTCAACCGTATCTAAAGAGTCTGCACCTAAATCATCAACGAAAGAAGCCTCATTTGTGACCTCTTCTTCTTTAACGTCGAGTTGTTCTACAACGATTTTTTTTACACGTTCTTCAATACTGTTCATGATTAATAAATCCTCCCTTAGCGGCCTGTCAGCCATTTTTTATGTGCTAAGTTTAGTGAAATGAAATATTCTTGCAACTTAAGATTATATTAAGTATAAAATAATATATAAAACAATAATATATATTTATTTCTTAAAGTAAATAATAGGATTTATCCCATATACATACCTCCATTTACACTGATCGTTTGTCCCGTAATATAGCTTGCCTCATCTGCTGCCAGAAAATCTACTACAGTGGCAATTTCTTCGGGCCGACCCAAACGGCCTAACGCGATTTGAGTTAATACTGCATCGCGCACAGCAGACGTTAATTCATGCGTCATGTCAGTCTCTATAAAACCGGGTGCCACCGCATTAACGGTGATGCCTCTTGAACCGACTTCTCTTGCCAGTGAGCGCGTAAAACCGATCATGCCCGCTTTTGCTGCTGCATAATTGCACTGCCCAGAATTTCCTGACAACCCTGTTACCGAACTGATATTGATGATGCGTCCGTAACGTGTTTTTATCATCGCG
Source organism: uncultured Gammaproteobacteria bacterium (assembly GCA_951812995.1). Taxonomy (GTDB): domain Bacteria; phylum Pseudomonadota; class Gammaproteobacteria; order Eutrophobiales; family Eutrophobiaceae; genus UBA7359. Next base: position 267,872 of record CATOTD010000006.1, read on the forward strand.
CGTAGACATAATTTTGTTACGCGATACATGCCAGTCAGATTAGTATTGATGACCTCTTCCCAGTCAGCGTCTTGCATGCGCATTAATAAATTATCGCGGGTTATACCTGCATTGTTGACAAGAATATCAGGTGCCTTGAATGCCTTGAGATTATTATCAAAAATCTCAATCGACGATTTATCTGCGATATCGAGTACCAGACCTGTTCCAGAAGCGTTATCTGCCGTCAGATCGGTTGTGATTTTCCTAGCCGCTACCTCAGTCGTAGCAGTACCGATAACAAACGCACCTTGTTTTATAAATCTGTTTGCAATTGCCTTACCAATACCGCGGCTGGCACCCGTAATCAAAACCACCTTACCTTTGTATTTTTCTGTTACCATGAATTTTCTATTATCTTGATAATTTTCTCAATGCTGCTTCCTCATGCGTAGACCTCATGCGTAGAATAGATTGCTAATTTTTTATTACTACGTTTACTAATTCAGAAAGCACTCTACCATGAACACATTCTATTATCTTTTCAGTACGCAAAATTTTTAACTCAACCGCTCGCTACCGGTTACATTTTAATAGCGCAATAACACCGAGCCCCAGGTAAAACCACCGCCAAATGCCTCTAGTAAAACAATATCGCCGACCTTGATGCGGCCATCTCTGACAGCAATATCGAGTGCTAATGGAACCGATGCCGCCGAGGTATTGCCATGTTTATCAACCGTGACAATGACGCGGTCCATAGGCATACCGAGTTTTTTTGCGGTGGCGGATATAATGCGTATGTTAGCTTGATGTGGCACTAACCAGTCTATCTCTTCTTTTTGAATCGAGTTTGCGGCCAGGGTTTCATCGACAATACGCCCCAGCGTATTAACAGCAACTTTAAAAACCTCGTTGCCCTGCATGGTGAGGAAAGCCTGATTGGCCTTTAGTTTATCATAATTGGATGAAATACCAGCCGGGACATTTAATAAATTTGCATACTGACCATCAGCGTGTATGTGACTTGATAAAATACCCTGTGTTGCGCTTGCTTGCATAATCACAGCACCCGCTCCATCGCCAAAAATAACGGATGTGTTTCGATCTTGCCAATCAATAATGCGTGAGATGGTTTCAGCACCGATTACCAAGACGCATTTTGCACTGCCATTACGGATAAACTGATCAGCGATATTGACAACATAAATAAAACCAGTGCAAACGGCCTGGACATCAAATGCTGGACAACCATGAATGTGTAACCGCTGTTGTACAAGGCAAGCTGTACTAGGGAAGATCAAATCAGGTGTGGTAGTAGCAATAATAATCAAATCAATATCATCGGCCTTGATCTTGGCATCTGCTATGGCAGCTAAAGCGGCTTTTTCAGCAAGATCAGAAGTGGTTTCATCAACAGCCGCGATATGGCGTTTCTCTATGCCAGTACGCGAATATATCCACTCATCTGAGGTATCAATCCTTGATTCAAGATCAGTATTGGTCAAGATATGTTCAGGCAAATAAGAGCCGGTACCAGTGATTCTTGAATACATTTATAGACTTTGCCTGTCGATTAGCAATTGTTCGAGCTTCGCATTAATTTTCTTCGGAATATTGTTTTCTACTTCGATAATCGCTTCTTCAATCGCGGTCGCGAATGATACTCGGTCGGCCCCACCGTGGCTTTTAATAACAATACCGCGCAAACCTAACAATGATGCCCCATTATAATTTTTTGGATCGACTTTTCGCTCGAAAGCCTTCAGTATCGGCATGGCTACAATAGCGGCGAACTTAGCATAGAGACTACTTGTAAATTGTATTGTGGCATGATGGCGAAGAAATTCAGCCAGCCCTTCGCTTGCTTTTAACGTGATATTGCCGACAAAACCATCACAGACAATCACATCAATATCACCCACATACAAGTCTGTGCCTTCAACAAACCCAATGTAATTTAAATGACTTTCTGCCAACAGGGTAGCGGCTTGCCTAACACGATCATTGCCTTTAATGTCTTCTTCACCAACATTAAGCAAGGCAATGCTTGGGCTTTCCTTACCTTCAGCAGCACTGACCAATTCCGCACCCATGATCGCAAATTGAAATAGTTGCTCGGAACTTGAATCCACATTAGCACCTAGATCCAACACATGCGTGTGCCCATTTTTGCCTGGCAAGGTCGTACAAATGGCGGGACGATCCATGCCGGGAAGCATTTTTAAGATAAAACGTGAGGTGGCCATGAGTGCCCCGGTATTCCCGGCACTGACGCAGGCTGCTGCATGACCATCGCGTACTAATTCGATAGCAACACGCATGGAAGACTCTTTTTTATTGCGTAATGCCTGTGAGGGTGCCTCGTGCATTTCGACTACTTCAGGCGCATGAATCAATGCGATTTGTTCGTTTTTTAGCGCATTATGCTTATTCAATTCTGCACGCAAGACATCTTCTTTACCGACCAGGATCAGTTGTAAAGTTTTATGTTTTTTGAGCACCAAGATTGTAGCCGGCACAATTTCTGAAGGACCATGATCCCCACCCATTGCGTCTATCGCGATAATTGATGTCAAGGGCATTTGACGAAGCAGAGCGAATAACGCATCTCTTAAAAAGACAGGGCTGATATGAAGTCAGGTTGCTTATGTTTGATCTTCTTTAACGTTGACTACTTTGCGACCGCGATAATATCCGTCTGCACATATATTATGGCGCAAATGCACCTTACCAGATGTGGGTTCAATGGATAACGCAGCCGCAGTCAAGGCATCATGTGAACGACGCATATCACGTCTGGAACTTGATTTTTTTGTTTTCTGAACGGCCATGACTACGAGTCTCCTAATATTAATGAACTATAATTTTTCAATTTTTTTCCTTCATCAGTGCGGCTAATCCAGCGAATGGTAGCCGTTTTATGTCTGCATTAATTCGGTTCAAATTACTGACACTGGAACATTTATCCTCTGGATGCAACGCTGATAACGGCATGGATAGCAATAATTCATCCGCAATCAGATCATCAATAATAATGGCATCATTATCAAGTTGTAATGGTTCATATCCTTCCGCTAATGTATCTAGTCTATCGGTTTCCTTAACGACAGCTAGTAGCGAATTTGTATGGATATCAACGATAACCGGTTCAAAACATCTTTGACATGCAAGCCTTACTTTAGCCTCAATACTAGACTCAACAACGCATAGGCCTGACTCATCAAAATCAAAACTAAGGCTATATTTCAGCCCTCCCCTGCTGTCCAGTAACAATCCTGTCAGTCGAGTCAATACAGAAAGCTGGATTTCTCCCGCGATTCGCTCTCTGGTTTTTGCCAGGCGTAATGGCTGTATAGACTGCCTCTGATTAGATACCATCAGGCGACGGATTTTAGCGGCAGGGCCTGCCGCTGTCAAAATAATATTCAGTGTATTTTTCTGCGTTATTTGATATTTATTAAAATTTGTTCAAAATGAAAATCATAATCGCACTGATGGAAAATCAATTTCAACTTGAACATAATACTTGCATCATCATCGCCCTATCGACAAGCACTGCTCAAGAGACTTCAGATCGGATTTACAACTGAATGCCCCGATATTGATGAAACCGCTTTCCAAGACGAATCTATCCATGATTATGTTGTCCGTTTAGCTGCAGAAAAAGCGCAACAGATCGCCGCTAAACATGCCAATGCGATTATCATCGGTTCGGATCAGGCACTTGAGTGCGAGGGGAAAATACTGACTAAACCAGGCACGCATGTCAATGCTAGGCAACAGTTGATGGCTATGCGTAATAAAACATTATCATTTTACACGGGGCTTTGTGTCATTAATGCCGCAGACAATGGATCTGAAAAGGATGTCATCACCTACAGCGTCTCTTTCAGGGACCTCCAAGCAATGGAAATAGAAACGTATTTGAACAAAGAGCGGCCTTATGATTGCGCCGGTAGCTTCAAATCGGAAGCACTTGGTATCAGTCTTATCGCAAAGATGACAGGCGATGATCCGACCGCATTGATTGGATTGCCTTTGATCAGATTATGTGAAATGTTGCGGCATCAGGGAATCAACATTCCTTAGTTATCGCTTGCATCTGTCTACTCCAAGCGGGTGGTGTTATTCAAACTTTGTAGCATGACAGCGCCTATTTGCTTGGCAAATCGATCCAGGTAATTCTCTTGCATGGTAAAATCAATCATATTCTCTACACCAATAATATCACGTGCTACTTCGCTAGCACTTGCGAGTTCATCCACCAATCCCAGTTGCATAGATTCTTGACCTGACCAGAACAATCCAGAAAAAAGTTTTTCATCATCAAGCAGTCGTTCCCCCCGGCCGTCTTTTACAGCCGCAATGAATTGCTGATGGATCTCATTTAGCAGTCCTTGCACGTGACTTTTTTCATCGGCTTTAAGTGGCTTGAACGGGTCCATGAAATCCTTGCTCTTACCAGCATGTAAAACCCGACGCTCAATCCCCAGCTTGTCAATGGCATCAACAAATCCAAAGCCAGCCATGATTACACCGATCGAGCCGACAATACTGGCCTTGTTTGCATAAATCTTATCGGCCGCGACGGCAATGTAGTAGCCGCCAGAGGTGCATATATCCGTGATCACAGCATATACAGGTATGTCGGGATATTGCACCCTTAGCCGTTTGATTTCGTCATTAATGTAACCTGCTTGAACAGGACTGCCACCCGGGCTATTGATCCGTAAAATAATCCCATGTGTATTTTTATGTTCAAAGGCTTTCCTCAGACTGGTGACAACATAATCCGCCCGAGCTTGCGTATCAGCTGCAATAACACCATTGATCTCGATTAAAGCGGTATGTTTATCACTGTTAAAGTCTCCAAATTCGGTTTCACTAACAAAATAGATGATGAGAAAGGTCAGCAAATATAATGCAAACAGCATCTTAAAAAAAATACCCCAGCGCCTATTTCTGCGTTGTTCGCGAAGCACTTCTCGGGCCAATTCATTAACGATTGATTGATCAAATTTATCTTTATTATCAGTCATATACTAATATAATTTAATGTTTATTATAGTTTTTTGTGTATTGATTATTTGTCTTTATGCTTCATCTCGATGACAAAAGCTAAGGACACAGTTATTCAAGCCTCTGCCTGCAAATTATATTGCGCTATCACTCAACAGTGCCAGAAAATTAATCAGATTTTGTTCAAGTGGTGCATTGACAAGTAGTTGCTGTTGGTTGACGGGAGATTGAAATCTTAACGTTTTTGCATGTAGAAACATGCGCCGCAGCCCCAGTTTTCTATATTCCCGATTTATTGTACGATCGCCATACTTCAGATCACCTATGACTGGATGTCCTATAGTAGCACTGTGTACGCGTATTTGATGCGTGCGTCCAGTAAGCAGTTTAATATCAGCGAGCGTTGCTGTTTTAAATATACGTTCATGCGCAAATATTGTCGTCGCCGACCTCCCGTTTTTATCGACCGTGACAACACGTTCACCTGCGCGAGCAGTGTTTTTGCGTAATGCCGCCTTAACAGTTATTTCTTTTTTTGTAATTCGTCCAGCCAAAAGTGCGCAATAGGACTTTGCTACTGCGCCACTATTCATACTTGTGTGCAATTGTCGCAACACAGGAATGCTTTTGGCAAGGATCAGGCAACCCGAAGTATCTTTATCCAATCGGTGGGCCAACTCCAGCTTTGCATAACGACCGCCAAGCGATCTGAATACTTCAATAACGCCATAAGCCTGATCACTGCCGCTGTGGACTACAATCCCTGGCGGTTTGTTGATGATGATCAGACCTTCATCCTCGAAGAGGATGGAATTGATTATTTTCTCCTGTAAGGCACGGGTTGGGGTTGAAGTCGATTCACCACGTTCATCCAAATAAACAGGCGGGACACGTAAAATATCGCCTTCTGCTAATTTGTAGGTTTGTTTAATACGCCCACTATTTATTCGTACCTCGCCTTTTCTCAGCATTTGGTAGATGCGAGATTTAGGGATTTTGCCAAAATGACGAATAAGAAAATTGTCTATTCGTTGGCCTGCGTTCTCCCTGGTTACAAATATTTGTTTTGAATTAACTTTTTTTGTACGGATTTGATTCATTTTTTATTCGTTATTATTGCTGTCAACCCGCAAAATTGCTATATTAGCGGAACTGCTATGTTAAACGATTTAAATCACGCATTCAGATTAAGACCCGCCAGTGTTTATGCACACTATACACAGAGATTGGCATGAATTTGAGTGGATTAAATTTGTTTTTGGGTTTAGTCGTAAAGATGGGTCAGGCTATTAAGTCGGATAAATATATTCAAAATAAGATGTTTTATTTATGCAGTGCTAATGTAATCTGCCTTAAATTTTAAGATATATCACATTATTATGTAATTGGTAATGATTGAGATTTTAATCAAGTCGGTTTCGTACATTTTGCGAACACTTGATGAGTCGCAAACATAGGGTTGTAATCATGCTCAACCCAAACAAAATGAGCAAATAATTAAGTATCCGCGCTCCTGGCGCATGGGGTTTTTTTGAAAACACATCTGCTGTGTCCATGCAAGTTCGGTAGAGCGAGGATTAAGGAATAAAAAATGAAACGTATGCTGATCAACGCAACTCAGCCAGAAGAGGTGCGTGTCGCACTTGTAGATGGACAACGATTATACGATCTCGACATTGAGTCTGCTGATAGAGAACAAAAAAAATCCAATATTTATAAGGCCCGCATTGTTCGCGTCGAGCCAAGCCTGGAGGCCGCATTTGTCGACTACGGCGCAGAGCGCCACGGTTTCTTGCCTTTCAAAGAAATTGCCAACATCTTGTTTAAACCCGAACAAGACAGCAATCCACGCACCGGTAGAATCAGCATTAGTGATGCTATCAGAGAAGGTCAGGAATTTATTGTTCAAATTGAAAAAGAAGAACGCGGCAATAAAGGCGCGGCATTAACCACATTTATCAGCCTTGCCGGTCGATATTTGGTGCTTATGCCGAATAATCCCAGTGCTGGTGGTGTTTCTCGTCAAATTGGCGGCAATGATCGTTCTGAAGCGCATGACGCGATGAGCGGTCTTGTTGTACCTGAAGGGATGGGACTGATTTTGAGGACAGCAGGTGTTGGAAAATCATCAGAAGAAATCCAATGGGATTTAGATTATTTATCGCAACTATGGGCGGCGATAACTACTGCCGCTGAAGAACGCCCCGCTCCTTTCCTTATTTATCAGGAAAGTGATGTCATCATACGCACTATTCGTGACTACTTACGAAAAGATATTGATGAGATCTGGATTGATGACGCTGATGTGCATAAACATTGTCATACATTCATGGCAACGGTTATGCCACACAACCTCAAGAAATTAAAACTGCACACCGACAACGATCCACTTTTTACGCGCTATCAAATTGAGCATCAGATTGAAACAGCGTTTTCAAGAGAGGTACGTCTGCCTTCTGGTGGCGCGGTGATTATTGATCATACAGAAGCACTTATTTCTATCGATATAAACTCTGCAAGAGCGACAAAAGGCGGTGATATTGAAGAAACAGCCTTCAACACCAACAAAGAAGCAGCGGAAGAAATCGGTCGGCAACTTCGTCTGCGTGATATCGGTGGACTGATCGTCATTGATTTTATTGATATGTCGAATATGCGTAATCAACGTGAAGTTGAAAATGCCATGCGTGAAAGTTTGCGTATGGATCGTGCTCGGGTTCAAATAGGCCGAATCTCTCGATTTGGGCTACTTGAAATGTCACGACAACGATTAAGGCCTTCTTTAGGCGAGTCGAGTCATATACCCTGCCCGCGCTGTGATGGTCAAGGTAGCATTCGCGATGTTGAATCATTGTCGCTATCCATTTTGCGCATTATCGAAGAAGAAGCCATGAAAGACATGACCGCCAAAGTGATTGTGCGCGTTCCTGTTGATGCAGCGACATTTTTATTAAACGAAAAAAGGCAATCCATCAGCGATATTCAACAACGTCTTGATGTTGAGATTCTGATTATTCCCGATTCATCGATGATGACACCGCAATATTCCGTGCAAAGAGTGCGATTGAGCGAAGTTAGACGAGATCAAAGTCAGTCGTTAAGTTATAAGCTCAAGTCGGATGATGATAATCAGCGTGATGACCATATCAGAACACATAAGAAACCACGCATTGAGCAACCTGTAGTCAAACAATTTGTACCTTCAGTGCCGATACCTGTTATGGAATCAAAAGATAAGGAAAAAGGTCTGATAGCAAGACTGTTTGGTAGTCTATTTGGTGTGCCTGAAGAAAAAAATACCTCAAATACTGATAATCACCGTCAACAAAATCATCGCGCACGCAATAATCGTAATGAGTCTAATCGAAACCGATCAAGACGTAATAAACACGCGAATGATCAACAAAGACGCAGTTCAAATTCAAATAATTCGCAAAGAAATAAAAACGCGCGTAGCGGCAAGGAACAAAATACAGAGGGGAATACCATTGATGCGGATGCCACAAATGCAAACATTAACCCAGGTTCTCGGCGCAGACGGCGTGGTGGTCGCAGACGCAAGCAAGGCGGCGGTACCCATAATGGAACAAAACCCCAGCAGGCTGACACGAATACGGAAAAAACCAGTGCATTAGATGTGAGTCATGATGCGGATATAAATGCAAGTAATTCGCCGCAACATGCGCTCAGCAATGTTGATGTAAATATTTCCCCTCAGCAAGGCACTCAAAATCCTCAAGCCGAAAAAATTGGAACACCTGCTGTTGTTGAAAATAATGCTTCTGGCACTCGAGAAAACAATATCAAACCGGAATCAATGCCTGGAAAAGACAATGACATGACAGAGATAAATCCAAATACGGCTTCTGTGCGTCCCTATCAAGATAGTTTAGATGATAACGATGCCACGACTATCAATCCCAATCTTCATGCACAAACATTCACTCAAGAAAACCACAAGCATAAAGCGACAACCACTGAAGAGAAAAAAAAGACTTAATGGCTACGGCTAATGTTCGCGCGTTGCGTGGAACGTGATGCCGGGCCAGCGTTCGATTGTTAGATTGAGGTTCACCTGAGATGGTGCCAAATAGGTTAAGTGTTTGCCGCCATCAATCGCCACATTATTGCTGGCCTTTTTGCGAAATTCACCCAGCAGGTGCGCATCGTTGCATTCAATCCAGCGCGCGGCCACAATCGGGACATTGTCGTAAGCGCACTGTACGCCATATTCTTCTTGCAAGCGCCAGGCAACGACTTCAAATTGAAGTAAACCTACCGCACCAAGGATCAAATCATTGCTATTGACTGGCTTAAATATCTGTGTCGCGCCCTCTTCACCTAATTGGGCTAATCCTTTTTGTAAGGCTTTCAATTTCAAAGGGTCACGTAACTGAACTCGCCTGAATAATTCAGGGGCAAAATGAGGAATACCAGTGAAGTTTATTTTTTCACCTTGGGTAAACGTATCGCCCACCTGAATGGTTCCATGGTTGTGTAAACCAATAATATCACCAGGCCAGGCTGATTCTGCTTGTGTGCGATTTTTAGCCACGAAGGTTAAGGCATTTGATATTTGAATATCACGACCCAATCGTACATGGTGCATTTTCATGCCGCGTTGGTAACGCCCGGAACATATCCTTAAAAAGGCGATTCTATCCCTATGGGCAGGGTCCATATTCGCTTGAATTTTGAAAACAAAACCCGTGAATTTATCTTCCATAGCAGCAATTTCACGTTCCTCAGTCGTGCGGCTTTGTGGTGCTGGCGCATGGGCTGTCAAACAATCTAAAAATTCTGAAATCCCAAAATTATGTAAGGCCACCCCGAAAAATACAGGTGTTATGCGACCTGCTAAAAAGTCAGCTTTATTATATGTTTCGTATGCACCTTGTATTAATTCTATTTCTTCATCTATATGGCCAAGATAATCGCCCAAAACAGACCTTGCTGAATCGCTGTGCAAGTCATCAATTATTTTCTCATGGGCACTGCCAGCCTGTTTATCGTATAGACGTATTGAGTCATCAAACAGATTATAAATCCCGATTAACCTCGAACCCATGCCAACAGGCCAGGTAAAAGGTACACACTTAATGGCCAATTCTGACTCGATCTCATCTAATAATTCGATGGGCTCCTTCCCTTCACGATCCAGTTTGTTAATGAAGGTAATAACGGGCGTGTCCCGTAAACGGCAGACCTCCATTAATTTAAGCGTGCGCTCTTCTACGCCTTTAGCAACATCAATCACCATCAGTGCAGAGTCAACCGCTGTTAATGTGCGATAGGTATCTTCAGAGAAATCGGCATGGCCCGGCGTGTCTAATAAATTAATAACCTTATGATTATATGTGAATTGCATGACGGAACTGTTCACAGAGATACCCCTGTCCTTTTCCATCTGCATCCAATCTGAAGCCGCATGACGGTCAGATTTTCGAGACTTGACTGTTCCTGCGGACTGAATCGCGCCACCGTAAAGCAGCAATTGCTCTGTGATTGTCGTCTTGCCTGCATCCGGGTGAGAAATGATGGCAAAGGTGCGACGTTTTTCTGTTTGGACGCGTTGTTCGGACATTTGATATGTTATAAAAAGGGAATTATATACTTTACTCCAATAGATAACCCATATAATCTAACATAAAAATGCAATAAAACGGAGGGTCATCAATGAAAGACAATACCATATCCACATTTGAGTTATTTCGCCAGTTTCCGGATGCTGAAGCCGCTAGATTGTATTTTGAGGGACAACGCTGGAGAGATTACATATCCTGTCCTCATTGTGGGGAATTTAAGCGTATTACCCCGCGCAAAGGAAAGCGGACAGGATATTACTTATGCCGGGACTGTAAGAGTGAGTTTACGGTGAGAACCGGCACTATCTTTGAACGTTCTCATGTTCCACTACATAAATGGCTATATGCGATTTACTTAACTGTCACCTCGCGCAAGGGCATATCCAGCTTGCAGTTATCTAAACAAATCGGAGTAACTCAAAAGACCGCCTGGTTTATGCAGGCCCGCATTCGTGAATCCTGTAACGATAATACAGATAATTTACTTTCTGGCATTGTTGAGATTGATGAGACCTATATCGGTGGGAAGGAACATAACAAACACAAACACAAGAAAGTCCGCGCAGGCCGTGGCGTAGCTGGCAAGCAGGTAGTGGTCGGAATGCGTGAGCGCGGTGGCCGCACAAGGGCTAAGCCTATCCCATCAACTGATATACCGACCCTGCACAAAGAGATTGGCTGTTCAGTGGAATATGGGGCCACCATTTACACAGATGAACACAGGTCATATCAGCATCTACAGTCTGCTTATCAGCATGGTACGGTAACCCATAGTGCGGGAGAATATGTGGGTTCAAACAACATTCATACCAATAGCATTGAAAGTGTCTGGGCTTTACTCAAACGCGGTCTGTATGGGGTATGGCCTCATGCTAGCACTAAACACTTACATCGCTATGTGAACGAAGTGACTTTTAGACTGAATAACGGACAATGTAAGTTACCAACCAATCAACGTATAGAATCACTTATAAGCAACGCGATAGGTAAACGGATTACCTATCGCGAGGTGCTAGCATGAGCAAAGCAATGGAAATAGAATGCGGATATACAGGACGATAATGAGAGCAGGTTACATCAAAGACTATATAAGTGGTGAAGAAGTAAAAGCTACGCCAGAAGAAGTAGAAGCAGTACAAGTCTTTTCCGAAACACTTGTCGAAGATTACGGATACCCCAAAGAACAATTACAAACACGACCACAGTGGCGTGTAAAAGTAAGGCCATCTGATACCAAAAAAGAGTATCCGCTTGATATTGCAGTATTCAACAAAGATAAAAAACCGATAAAAACCTTTTTATTGTCGTTGCGTGCAAACGAAAGACAAGAAAAGATGGTTTAACCCAAAATGGAGTGCAATTGAAAAATTGCATAAGGTAACAGGTGAGCATGGTGAGCTTGTTACTTGAAAAAACTAACAAATCATTGTGTTTGTATTTTGTAGTGAAGTTGGAGTTAAATATATAATTCCCTATAAAAACGAGTATTAATAATGGGTATCATGATTGAGGAGCGGATTCATTTATCAGTTTTTTCATTTCTCTTACGGCCTCTGGTAATCCAGATAAAACAGCACGCGAAATAATACTATGACCGATATTCAATTCCAGTATTTCAGGTATTGCCGCAATTTTTTTCACATTCGTGTAATTCAAGCCGTGCCCCGCATTAACATAAAGACCCGCATTAGAGGCCATTTCAACTGATTTTATGATCGCATTTAATGTTGTCTGCATACTTTCATCATCTTTAGCATCAGCATAGTGTCCAGTGTGTATTTCAACGCCGGGGGCAGCAGAATCTATAGCGGCATGTATTTGTTTCGCATCTGGATCAACAAATAGAGAAACCCTTATTCCAGCCTCTTTTAAGCGAGCGCATTGTTCTTTAATACGCGGTAATTGAGCGGCCACATCGAGGCCACCCTCAGTCGTAAGTTCCGCTCGCTTTTCAGGCACCAAACAGCAGTATTTTGGTTTGGTGGATTCAGCCAGCAACAACATCTCTTCTGTTAATGCCATTTCCAGATTCATGGCAGTGTGAATGGTTTCGTTTAATATGCGGACATCCCGTTCTTGAATATGTCGCCTATCTTCGCGTAAATGTACCGTGATCGAGTCTGCGCCTGCTTGCTCGGCCAGATAAGCCGCACTCACAGGATCCGGATAGGCAGTTTTCCGTGCCTCGCGAAGTGTCGCGATATGGTCAATATTGACACCGAGTAACATTAGATGCGCTTATGTATTTGTAATTCAAGGAAGTCCATTGTAGCGGTAATCTATAAAAAGACATATTAAACGCTTTTTTTATTATTGAGATAGGACTGATAAAGCAACCTGCTAGCTAGCGGTTTGTCACCCAAATGTTGCGTGAGTATTAAGCGGAGCAATGTCTTTGCTTCGGTTATATTTTCAGGATCAGAGAGTGTCTCATGGTCAAGCTCAATCAATGTCTTACCAGAGACTGCAATGTTTGAACCTGTTGTAGCAGTCGTGACTGAAGGGCCGCAATCTAATTGATAATAGTAATTCCCGGCGGCCACAATAGCCTCGCCCGTTTGTACATCATGATCAAGCACCAATCCGTATCCCAGCGATTGTAATAATTTTTTTTCAAAATAACGCAATATAATCTGTTCTGAATGGTTGCTTGATAATTGAATTATGCTGGCATTATAAGCATCAAATAACTCTGGATGAGGTTCATGTTTGTGCAGTAATTTGAGCGTGATCTCATTCATATAAAAACCCGTTATCATTTGTTCTGGTTTTAATACAGTTGTTAAAGAGGCTAATTCAATGTCAACTAAAGTGCCTAATTCTGATCGGCTGACCCACGACATTAGATATTTTTGATAGAGATTAAAATTTATCCCTTGTTGTTTTTTATGACGTTTAGCACCTTTTGCTAAAAGACTCACGCGACCAGACTCTCTGGACATAATTTCCAGGATAAGACTACTTTCTCGATAATCTCTGCTGTGTAATATATAACAAGGTGTTTGTTGAATCCGCATGAAAGTAATTTGCGTTGTTATTCAAAGTAGCCAAACTTTTTCAGTGCCTGCTCAGAGTTAGCCCATTTTGCCTCGACCTTGACCCATGTTTTTAAGTTTACTTTTTTATCTAAAAAAACTTCGAGTGCTTGTCTTGCCGCTGTCCCGGCTGCTTTTAATACCCGTCCTTCTTTGCCGATAATAATGCGTTTCTGCCCTTTCTTTTCAACCCATATACAAGCATGAATATGCACAATATTGCGTTTTACTGTAAATGCTTCAATTGTTACTGAAATACGATAAGGCAATTCATCATTTAAGCGTAAAATTAATTGCTCTCGAATAAATTCTGCTACAAAAAAACGTTCGTTGCGAGTCGCCACCTGACTTTTCGGGAACAGTGGCGGTGCTATGGGCAGGTTTATCGTAATTAATCTTTCCAGATTGGACAGCCCCGTGCCTTTAATTGCAGAGACAGGAATAATTTCATGAAACTTAAATCGATTCGAAACGGTTTTTATATACGATAATAATTCGTTTTTATGTAAAACCTTGTCAATTTTATTGATAACTAAAAACAAATTTTTGGGTGATTTTTTTTTTAATAAGGCGATTACATTCTCATCAAGTTCATTCCATTTTAATGCGGCAACGACAAATAGAATAATATCGATATGCTCTATTGAGTTTGACACTTCCTTATTCATGTGCCTGTTCAAGGCAAGTTTAGACTGTTTTTGTAATCCAGGTGTATCAATGAAAATAATTTGCGCGATGGCTGTGGTTTTTATACCTTGCAGATTCCAGCGTGTCGTCTGCGGCTTTCTTGTGACAATACTGATTTTCTGTTCAAGCAGATGGTTTAGTAATGTTGATTTGCCGACGTTAGGACGACCAATAATACTGACGTATCCAGTTTTGAATGTATTCATTTAATCATAATTTGAAAGAATGCGTCTATTCATTGGCTATCAATAACCTCAGAGCTTTTTCTGCGGCGGCTTGTTCTGCTTTGCGCTTGCTCTTGCCTGTAGCTATAACAGGCTCATCAAATAAATCAATCTTGCAAGAGACGGTAAATTCTGGCTCATGGGAGGCACCGGTTGCAGATATGATTTTATAGTCAGGACGGTTTTGTTTTTGTGATTGGAGATATTCTTGCAGTTGTGTTTTTGCATCTTTTTTGATGTTAGTTGGGTCTATCCCATCAAGGTGGTGTTGGTAAATCTTGAGGATAACGTTGCGGCAAGATTCAATGTTTGAATCAAGATAGATCGCCCCTATCAGGGCTTCAAGCGTATCAGCTAAAATTGAATCTCGGCGCCAACCACCACTTTTTAACTCACCTGTACCGAGCTTAACTTGCTCTGATAGTTGAATTTCTCTACTGATTTCGGCAAGTTTTTTCCCTTTAACCAGAGATGCTCGCAACCAGGTCAGCTCACCTTCAGACGCATCTGGAAATTTTTGATAGACAATATCAGCGATGATAAAGCCTAATACGGCATCACCCAAATACTCCAGGCGTTCATTATTATTATGGCCGCTACTTTTATGCGTCAGGGCCTGTTCCAGCAAACTATTATTGCTGAACTCATAATTGATAAATTTAATTATTCTGGTGCCTTTCCAGTTAGTTCAAGCGTTTCATCCACGTCCAGCATGAGAAACATATTTTTAAACAATTTATTCGATGCTTGATATTTGACGTTTATAAATTTTCGTTTGCCGTCTTTTGATTTTTTAACATGGACCAATTCTTTAACAGTCTGATCTGTGAAACGCTCAACATTATTCAGTTCTACATTTCTGAGAAATTTAGTTCTGATTTCTTTTGTTGTTTTCCTTTTTGCAGGCGGTGTATTTAAGACAGACTCCATTGCGCTCTGCACGATAAAATACTCGTTATATAATGGAAATGCCCTCACTCCGAATAGAAAAAAACAAGCCAGCATTGCAAATATCAGGAATATTCCAAGTGCTGTCATGCCTTTTTGATGTTGCGCCAGATAATTCATAATGCCTCCTTAATGTCTCTTAAATTATTTGATTATTGTACCAATTCGATGAAAATCTATACTGCCATTCTTACCATCCCAATTCATCCAGATCATAAAGGCCCGTCCAATTAGATTCTCATCCGGCACAAACCCCCAAAAACGACTGTCTGTGCTATTGTCCCTATTATCACCTAAAACAAAATAATGACCGCTTGGAACGTTAATCTCAAGCTCCTCAGATAATCTATTGGGTGATACCAATATTTGGTGTTCAATAGCATCCAATATTTCAGTTCTTAATGAGGCCCCATCCATCATTTGACCTGCACCATAGGCATTATAACGCCCATTCAATATCTGCATAGCTGATATATCATTGATATATAGTGTTTTATTGCTGTATGCAATTTTATCTCCTGGCAAACCAACAACCCGTTTAATAAACGGTTTGCTTGGGTCATCAGGGTAGCGGAATACCACGATATCGCCTCTCTTGGGCGTTCCATTATCGATGATCTTGCTATGCAACACAGGTAAACGAAGGCCATAGTCATATTTATTGACCAGTATAAAATCGCCTATCAACAGGGTCGGCATCATTGAACCAGAAGGGATCCTAAAAGGCTCAAAGATAAACGAGCGCAAAATCAAGACGATTAAAAAAATTGGGAAGAATGATTTTGCATACTCCACAATTAAGGGTAATTGCGGCTGTTCTGTAGCGGCTAATTTTTTTTCATTACCCGCGTCAATGCCTACTCTCTGCTCACGCCTCGGCGCAAAGACGAGACTGTCCACTAACCAGATAATGCCACTACCTAATGTCAAAAATAGTAGTAATGCTGAGAAATCAAAATTCATTTATCTTTCCCTACGTGCAAAATGGCTGTAAATGCTGACGGCGGTATTTCAACAGATCCGAATTGTTTCATGCGTTTTTTCCCAGCTTTTTGTTTTTCAAGTAATTTGCGCTTGCGCGATATGTCACCACCATAACATTTAGCAGTTACATTTTTTCGCATGGCCTTGACCGTTTCTCGCGCCACTATTTTTGAACCGATGGCCGCTTGTATTGCAACCTCGTACATTTGACGTGGAATAAATTCTTTCATCTTCCGGGTGAGCTCGCGTCCTCTGTGTGCGGCCTGATCCTGATGCACGATGCAAGAAAGCGCATCAATCCGCTCATTGTTTATCAAAATATCCAGCTTTGCTAATCTCGCTGTTGCAAACCGGTTAAACCTGTAATCAAAAGACGCAAAGCCTTTGCTGACTGATTTTAGCCGATCAAAAAAATCCAGTACGACTTCGCTCATGGGTATTTCAAAGGAAAGTGAAATTTGTTTACCCAGATATTGCAGTTTTTTCTGGACACCGCGTTTTTCAATACATAGGGTCATGACATTGCCAAGATATGTTTGTGGTACGAGTATATCCGCCGTAATAACAGGTTCTCGAATCTCCCGTATTTTATTTGGCGGCGGCAGTTTGGACGGATTATCAATACTAATGATTTCATTATTTGCCATTAATACTTCATAAATTACGGCAGGTGCTGATACGATTAAGCCAAGACCATACTCTCTTTCCAGACGTTCCTGTACAATTTCCATGTGTAGCATACCAAGAAAACCACAGCGAAAACCAAAGCCCAAGGCCTGTGATGTTTCTGGTTCATAATGCAATGCGGCATCATTGAGTCGCAGTTTTCCCAACGCTTCCTTGAAAGCGTCATAATCTGATGAATCTATTGGGAATAAACCTGAAAAAACTCTTGGTTGTATCATTTGAAATCCAGGCAATGCTTCTGTAGCAGGTGCTTCGACTAGCGTTAAGGTATCACCCACTGGTGCGCCATCAATTGCCTTGATGCCTGCTACAACATAACCCACCGCACCCGTATGCAACACCTTTTCAGGATTGCGTTTTGGGGTGAATGTGCCTACTTGATCGACAAGAAAGACCCGGCCTGTAGACATTATTTTAATCTCCTTGCCAACGGCCAATTCGCCATCAACAATCCGCACCAAAGAGACGACACCAAGATAGTTGTCAAACCATGAATCAATAATCAATGCCTTGAGCGGCCCTTCAGCGTTCCCTTGTGGTGCTGGAATTTTATGCACCAATTCTTCTAAAAGTGCCTTGACTCCTACACCTGTCTTAGCACTGACACGCAATGCTGCCTTTGCATCAAGGCCAATAATTTCTTCGATTTCATTGATAACCCGTTCTGGCTCTGCTACGGGCAAATCAATTTTGTTTAATACTGGCAATACTGTCAGATTGTTATCAATGGCGGTAAGGCAGTTGGCGACGCTTTGCGCCTCAACACCTTGCGCCGCATCAACAACAAGCAACGCACCTTCACATGCAGCCAACGAGCGTGACACCTCATAACTAAAATCAACATGTCCGGGCGTATCAATAATGTTGAGTTGATAGCGCTCGCCATTATCTCCCGTGTAGTAAAGCGTAACGCTTTGAGCCTTTATGGTAATGCCACGTTCACGTTCGATATCCATGGAATCCAATACCTGTGCTGACATTTCACGCTCTGTTAAAGCACCACACATTTGGATAAAACGGTCAGCAAGCGTTGACTTGCCGTGGTCAATATGAGCGATTATAGAAAAATTGCGAATATGCTGCATTAATAGCGTTATTTATGTATGGATGTTATAAAACGGTGTGTTTACAAAAGGCGCGATTCTATATGATCTTGTGCAGATATATCAGATATAAATGAAATATAGAAAAATAAATCAGGCGTGCAAGATTGCCTTGTGTCTTGCAAAGAAACTCAACAACGCTTGTTCGTTCAGATGATATTCACAAATTTCAGTGTCCGCCGCGACGAGCAAAGGAATACGAGCAGCAAAGCGTTCAGTTAATAGCGGACATGTATCAATATCAATCAATTCAATCTCGAAGTTATAACGATTTTGCCAGATTTTCAGCCCAGCAAGCATCTCATCACATAAGCCACAATCTTTTCGAGAATAGATTGTTAATGGCCCGTAAGTATTACTCATCCAGTTTGAGTGCGAGAAAAATGGGCCCCCCTCGACGCTGTATTAACACCGGTATCGATCGATCTTTCGGCAAATCTTTGAGCAGATCTAAAAAATGAGCGGTGTCTTTGATCTTGATATTATTCAATATCAAAATGATATCACCTTGGCGAATGCCCGCTTTCTGTGCCGGGCCAGGTGCTATTTTTTCGACTAGAACACCCTGATCTCCGGTATTGAGTTCTTGTTTTTGTTCAGCATTTAAATCTTTTACCCTAATATTCAATGCGTTTTTATCCAAATCTGGCGCAGTATTTGCGCCTTTGGCAATGACTTCATCATCCGTTGGCAATTCAGAGATATTGACTCGTATTGTTTCAGACTTGGATCGTCGGATGATACCAACAGGCACGGTACTACCGACCAATGTCGATCCGACTAATGGTGGGAGGTCCGAAGAGAAACTGACTGTTTCACCATTGAACTTGACAATGATATCCCCCACTTCTATGCCAGCTTTCTCAGCCGGGCTACCAGGCAAAACCTGTGCAATCAATGCGCCATGCGGATAATCCATATCGAACGATTCAGCTAATTCACGCGTAACATCCTGTATTAAAACGCCTAACCAGCCACGACTGACACGACCATTAGCCTTTAATTGTTGATATACATTTTTGACAACATTAACGGGTACCGCAAAGGACAATCCCATAAATCCACCCGTGCGGCTGTATATTTGAGAATTAACACCAACGACTTCTCCATCGAGATTGAACAATGGCCCACCTGAGTTTCCCGGGTTTATGGCAACGTCGGTTTGAATAAAAGGGATGTAGTTTTCATTCGGTAAACTACGACCAACAGCACTGATAATACCGGCTGTGACAGAGGCATCAAAGCCAAACGGTGAGCCGATGGCCAAGACCCATTCCCCGACCTGAATAGTGGATGAATCACCTAGTTTCAAGATGGGCAAGTCTATGGCCTCTACTTTTAGAACGGCAATGTCACTCTTGCTATCACTGCCAATTAACTCAGCAACAAACGCACGCCTATCACTTAACCTGACAATTATTTCTTCCGCATCTTTAACGACATGATGATTCGTAATGATATAGCCATCTTTGGAAATGATGAACCCAGAACCCAAAGATGATCGATCTGGCAATGATCCAGGTCCTCCTGGCGCACCGTCGAAATATTTTTCAAAAAAATCGTGAAACGGACTGTCTTTTGGTATATCGGGAAAATTGTACCCTGGAGGAGCTACGGCATGCGTGCTTTTTGCGCTCGTGCTGATATTGACCACCGCTGCAGAGTTGTTATTTACAAGTGCTGTGAAATTGGGCAATGATCGAGCTTGAACGAAGCCGTTGTACAATAGAAAGCACAAACTGAGAATAAAGATGACCGATTTTTGGCGCATTGATTTTTTTCCGTGGTAAGACATTATTTTATATTTTCCTGGTATATTTTCTCAAGATTGGAATTAATAATTGACATTATCGATGATAGGATTTTACGGAATCAGCCATTAATTTGACAGTCGCCTTGGGCACCTCACCGATAGCCGTTATTTGATATTCCTGCGTATATACTGCGTGCGTATTGACACCACCGAAACTGGCCGACTTTGCAAAGACATCGGCTCTCTCGGTTAATTTTTCAACATAGATAGAAACCATTGCCAATCCGTCTGTGTATATCAGGTGTTCGACAGGCATTCGACTTGTTGTCATAGGTTCCTTTGATCGTTCACTCATCATAAACCCGGCCGGCATCCAGGTTGCCTTCCATTGGATACCAGATTCCCCTGCGTCAAAATGGTCGTCTGTTTGATTATGATACCAAATAAAATCTTTACTCGCAGTTGTTGGCCTTAAAAGCGCATCGTCAATTTTATCAAGCACGTTTAGTTGCGCAAACATCATTTGTTCAAGCGTCACACCTAATTGGTTTTTCAGTTCTGATTTAAGCAAGAGTTTGAATTTCTTATCAATCCAAAGCTGATAGCCATAGCGATATTTATCAATGGGTCTGATATTCACTATCCATGCGTCCAAACCGGCTATGCGATCTTCACCTACCAGTTCAAAAATATAAAACTCGGAGATTGCGCTAATGGGATTGGGTAAATGATTGGAGATTAATTTTCTTAAACGGCTCTTCTCAACAACAACCGCCTTTTTTTCAGGAAAAAAGCATCTTACCTGATCTTTGTCACGAATGACTTCGCGTGCATAGCCAGTGAGCGCAATCAAGCGCTCAGACGAACCATACACATCTGCTTTATGGATGATCCGCATGGTATCCATTTGTTTCCCAAGCGTGTAGACGAAAACGCCATCATAATTCAAGTCGCGACTTGCCTTTGACATTTCATCAATCAATACCTGCGGATCAGGGTATGCCTCTGCTTCGGCATAGACAGCCGACACACTGCCGAAAAGAAAAACCAGTAAGATGAACGATGATTGATAGTTCAAGTAAAATTATTCCTGTGATTCAATGGCGACAAGCCTGACATAAGGCAAGATACCATTCATGCTGCCATTGCTACGATATTGATTATGATTCATCAAATAATTATTAAGCCGCTGGTTTGCGACAGTCTCGGGCGCATCAGTGCTACTCGCGGATGCTGGCAATACTTGAGTCTCCAGGCGCTTGGATAATTGCGGCCGTGATGAATCGTTATCTGTCGCAGATGCGACAACAACAGGGGTTGCAGTCATCGGATCAATTTTATTACTGTGGTGCACACTAAATACAGCCACCATTGCGACAGAAGCCGCTAGCGCAAAACCAAGCATCGGTTTTAGAAATCGTTTTGTTTTATGTGCGGCCAGCACAGTGGGCTCAGTACGCAGAGATTGCATAACAACCCTTGAGACCTGACTTGAGGCCTGACAGGATATTGTATAGGGCGCTTGATTACGCAGACAATCGGCAATCAAGTGATAGCGCGACCAAGTGTCTCGCATCATTTGATCATGGAGCAAGGCATCATATAGCTTGTCGTTATTCCCTTCAGCTTCACCATCCATCAATGCTGAAATTAGTTTATTATTTGATTCACTCATAAATATTTAGCCTGATCCATTAATTTTGTAACAGTGGACGCACCTCATTGTCAATTGCCTCGCGCGCCCGAAATATTCTGGAACGAACAGTACCTATTGGACATTCCATGACGTTAGCAATTTCCTCATAACTTAATCCTTCAACTTCTCTTAACATGATCGCTGTTTTTAAGTCTGGAGGCAGATTATCAATCGCCATCAAGACGGTGGCCTGTAATTCATCTTTAAACAATAAATTTTCAGGTGTCACCTGCTCGCTTAGAGCAACATTACCTTCGATTTGTTCAATCTCAGACACATCATAATCACTCGTTCTTGGTCTGCGCGATTGCACTTCAAGATGATTCTTCGCCGTGTTGACGGTAATGCGATAAAGCCAAGTATAAAACGCGCTATCGCCACGAAAATTGGGCAGTGCGCGATATGCTTTTATAAATGCTTCTTGTGTGATATCTAATGCGTCGCTATGGTTCCTGACATAACGCAATGCCAGATTAATAATGCGCTGCTGATATTTCAGGACAAGCAAGTCATAGGCGGCCTTTTCACCCTTTTTAACGCGCTCAATCAACTGTTTATCAGTCACGTTATTGATCATCCAATATAGTCTCGTGTGTTATTATTTTGCACTGTTGCAGTGTCGCAGTAATTTTTTTATACAATAGATAAATACTCCTAATATTCAGTACAGATATAACGAGATAACATTTCAGTATTTTACAAGCAAAGGCTTGGATAAAAAATTGATAATACCAGCTTAAGTCAAAATGTATGATCAGCAACAACATGATGTGTTAATTATTGGCAGTGGTGCTGCGGGGCTTAGTCTGGCATTGAAACTTGCAGATGAGGCTGATGTTGCCGTTTTATCGAAAGAAGCATTGATCGAGGGTGCCACGCTGTACGCGCAAGGGGGTGTCTCAGCGGTACTCGATAAACACGACTCTATCGCATCTCACATTGAAGACACACTCAGCGCAGGTGCCGGGCTATGCGATCCAGAGATAGTGCGTTTTGTCGTCGAACAGGCGCATAAAAGTATTGATTGGCTGATTGGTCTCGGCGTGGATTTTACGCGTGCAAGCAAACAGGCAGGCACGCATGCGCCATTTCATTTACACAAGGAAGGCGGCCACAGCCATCGCCGGATTATTCATGCTGCTGACGCGACCGGCAAGGCTATACAAACCACGCTTGAAGCATGTGTACGGCAGCACCCGAATATATGTTTATACGAACATCACATTGCCGTTGATCTGATTACAACAGAAAAATTTTCCATCTCTGGCAACCGCTGTCTCGGGGCCTATGTGATAGATATAGAAAAAAATAATGTTTCCGTATTCAGTGCTAAAACAGTCGTTTTGGCAAGCGGTGGTGCGGGCAAGACTTACCTGTATACAAGTAATCCCGATAGCTGTACCGGGGACGGGATTGCGATGGCTTGGCGGGCGGGGTGTCGTATTGCAAATATGGAATTTATTCAATTTCATCCAACCTGTCTTTACCATCCCATGGCAAAGTCATTTTTGGTATCAGAAGCATTACGCGGTGAAGGTGCAAAACTAATCCTCAAAGACGGTGCGCGTTTTATGTCGCGCTACGATAAACGCGAAGAATTAGCCCCGCGCGATATCGTAGCACGGGCGATTGATTCTGAGATGAAGTGCCTGGGCCATGATTGTGTGTATCTTGACATATCACATAAATCGCAGGCCTTTATCGAAGCACACTTCCCAACCATCAATAGACGTTGCTTGGATTTGGGTATCGATATGTCTCGCACACCCATACCGGTCGTGCCAGCCGCACACTATACCTGTGGCGGTGTGATGATTGACAAAGAGGGACAGACAGATATCGCCGGTCTCTATGCGATTGGTGAGGTCAGTTGTTCTGGACTGCATGGTGCCAATCGCATGGCCAGCAATTCCCTGCTAGAGTGCGTTGTCTTTGCCCATACCGCCGCCAATGCCATACACCAATCTTTAGCCGCGACCAAAATGCCGGGGCCGCTGCCTGAATGGGATGAGAGCCGCGTGACTGATTCCGATGAAGAAGTCGTTGTGAGCCATAACTGGGATGAAATTCGACGGTTTATGTGGGATTACGTCGGCATCGTTAGAACCACGAAACGACTGCAAAGAGCGCAACGCAGGATTAGTCTCTTGCAATCAGAAATCACGAATTACTATGGGCATTTCAAAATCAGCAAAGATCTGATAGAACTCAGAAACTTGGCCGTTGTGGCCGAACTCATTATTAATTCCGCACTGCAAAGAAAAGAAAGTCGCGGTCTGCACTACTCTACAGATTACTCCGTAGCCAATATTGATAGCCAAACCCAGGATACGATATTAAGTCGCAATCCATAAAAAATGCACCGTTATAAGTATATTAATTAATAAACAATTCAATTATTTATAATATATACTTTATAATTTACTATAATGTATAATGACTGCCCGTTGCAGATGCAAGCCGGTATTTATCCGCCGACTATTTCTTTGTCGTCGACTTTACACGTAAACTGTCGATCTGATAATTACGCCGCTATCAACTACCTATGGCTGACTTTGACATGAACGAATCAAACGGGGTTCAAAATTCGTCGCTGATAATCTCGTATCCAGAGTCTATGACAGATATAACAGATCCGTCTATTCAGACCATGTCTGCCTTACAGTGCGCACTTGAACTGGCAGAATTGATTAAATTATTTGGCAATGAAATGGCCGCCATTGTCCCGCACGAATATTTTTGTTATGTCAATGAATATGAACATATTAAATATGACATAGGCACATCTGCACGACATAGTTTGCATTATAAGCTGGTTTTATTTGGGAAAAGTCTTGGTGAGCTAACCTTCGCTAGAAGCACCCCGTTTGTTGAGATCGAAATTCAGAAAATGAAAGCCCTGTTCTCCGTGCTAATTTATCCGTTAAGAAACGCCTTGCTTTACAAACAGGCAGTAGAAAAAGCCTATATTGATACTTTAACCGGGATAAATAATCGTGCCGCATTCGATAAAGCCATTGAACAGGAAATCGACTTTGCAATACGACATCATTATACCCTGACATTAATGATGCTGGACTTAGATAAATTCAAAGATGTTAATGACAATTACGGACATATCACAGGCGATGCAGTCTTAATAAAGTTTACTGACTGCATAACACAATGTTTACGCCGCAGTGATAGTCTATTTCGGTATGGCGGGGAAGAATTTTCAGTGTTGCTCAGAAATACCCGCATCGAAGGTGCCAAGTTACTCGCCGAACGCATGCGGAAAAGTGTTGAAGAGATGGTATTTGCGCATGAAGATGCAGAAATTAATATTACTGTATCTATCGGTCTGGCTGAATTGCAAGCGACTGATGATACGAAAAAATTAATTGCACGTGCCGATGCGCTGCTATATCAGGCAAAAAAAAATGGCAGAAATAAGGTGATGTCCTGAAGTAACCCTGATCCAACAACCCGTGGCGGGACGTGGGTTGAGTATGATTGAGTTGGGTTGAGCGTGGCGGGATGTACCTGTCACGAGCCTTTCCCGAATTCTGTGTAACTGCCGTTGGTTAAACGAAGTCCTTTAGTCGGTCTTCGAATTCGATGATAAAGCGATTCATCTCTGGTTTCCAATTTTTAATCGACATAGTCCACTGCTTTGATGCATCTTGAATGGCCAGATAGATCACCTTTCTGGTAGCGTCATCGGTTGGGAACAGCTTACGTTTTTTGATGACTTTCCTGATGACGCTGTTGAGCGATGCAATGGCGTTGGTGGTATAGATTGCCTTGCGCATGTCCGAGTTATAACCGAATCTGGTGTCTGAATAAATTTAAAGTATGCGGCGTGCCTTGCTGGAATCGGTTTTGTCTAGCAATCGAAAGTAACAAGAGGAGCACGCCACACATGACAAAAGATACTGTGATTAATCTGGGTACACCAGAGGATATTGACCCGTTGACTGAATTGCTACGTAGCGGTGCCAAACAGCTGATAACAGAAGCGATTCAGGCGGAGTTGGCCGAGTTGATGGCAAGTTTTGATAATCAGAAAACGAGTGAAGGCAGACAGCGTGTTGTGCGCAATGGCTATCACCCAGAACGAGAAGTATTGACCGGTGTTGGCAAAGTACCAGTGTCGGTGCCAAAGATCCGTAGCCGAGAAGGCGAGCCTGAGAGCTTCCAATCGTTAATAGTGCCTCCTTACATCCGGCGTACAGCGACCCTGGACGCGGCGATTCCCTGGCTTTATTTGCAGGGTGTTTCGAGTGGTCAGATGCAGAGCGCCCTGGAAGTGATTGTCGGGCCTGATGCCAAGGGCTTATCCGCCAATGCAGTTGGTCGCCTGAAACGTCAGTGGGAATCAGAGTACAAAACCTGGAGTACACGTTCAGTGACTGACGAATGGGTCTATATCTGGGCTGATGGCATCTACAGTGGTCTTCGAGGTGACGATGGTTGATTGTGTTGTCTGGTCATCATTGGCGTGAACAGCCGCGGTCAGAAGCACTTCCTGGCAATTAAGGATGGTGTCAGGGAATCGAAGCAGAGCTGGTGAGAAGTCTTGTTGTCGTTGAAACAGCGAGGTTTAAACCAACCACCGAAGCTGGCGATTGGCGACGGTGCTCTGGGATTCTGGGTAGCATTGGAAGAAGTCTATCCTGAGACAACAGCACAACGCTACTGGATGCATAAGACCGGTAATGTACTGAACTATCTGCCGAAGTCTGTTCAGGAGAAAGCGAAACAAGGGCTACATGACATTTGGATGGCAGAGGGGCGCACTGATGCAGAGAAGGCATTTGATGCATTTGAGGAACGTTTTGGTGTCAAGTATCCGAAGGCAGTGGCCATGCTTATCGAAAGACCGTGATGCGTTGCTGGCATTTTATGACTTTCCAGCAGAGCACTGGACCCACATCAGGACAACGAATGTCACCCCGTCGAGTTTTGCCACAATCCGGCACAGGACACGGCAAGCGAAAGGTTGTATCACACGAATAACGATGCTGACGATGATCTACAAGATGGAATTATGCGCAGAAGATTCCTGGCGCAAACTGCGAGGCTTCAGACACCTGGCGAAGGTGATTGGAGGCGTGAAGCTTAAAGATGGAATCGAGGTAACTGAGGACGACAAGGCAGCCGCATGATTAACTTGTCAGACACTACTTTTGACAATAGCTCTGCAAGGAACCGCTTTGCGGTGTAAATTGCGCTGTGCTCCAAACACAGGTTCGACCCGACTACGAACTTTGGAGCGCGTGCGCTTACCTTGCGCCTTGAGAAACGCTACTTTTTCCTCTGACCGATAGGCACTGTCAGCCCAGACATCTTTACTGGTATTGCTGTCATCTGGCAGGTCGGCAAAAACCTGCGCATCATGGACGCTGGCATCAGTGACCTGATAGTCACGAATCAACTTGTTGTCATGGTCTATCTGTATGTGGTTCTTGTAAGCAAAATGGCTACGGCTATGTTTCTTCGTCCAGCGGGCCGGGACAGTGCCTGCCTTAATCCGGGCATTGTATTCCCGAAGGTTACGCGGCAACAGTGCCGGAATGATCGAGGAGGCAACTATCTGACCCTTGCGAGTGATATAAGCCGCCTGGTTCAACGACAACTGCTCAAACAACGATGCCATCAGACCCAGCGCCGCTAACCGATGCTTGAATGCCCAGCAGGTTTTGGTATCAGCGACTCGTTGCTGCCTAGCAAGACCCAGAAACTGCTGAAAACTGCAACGGTCTTCGATTTGGTATTCCAACTGAGCATCGCTAAGACCATACGGATTTTGCACAAGCAGTCCCTTGAACATCATCACTACGTCTGTTGGGCGTTGCCCGCCTGACGCTTACGTTGTTTCTCATGAACCTTGTTCAACAACGACCGAAAAGATCCCCAGTCAACCGTCTTTTCCAGTTCAGGCAGAGGATTACCCAACTGTTTGAGACGATAGTCTTGAAGATTAAACAGAGAACCGAAAATGTCATTGCTCATGGAAGTTTCTTTGTCAGTTTGGAAACTTCAACATTGTACCAAATAGAGTCATTAATAGAGATAGCCATTATAATACTCACATATATCGGGGATTTTATAATTTCCTTGTATTGACCTTTTTTCTATTTGCTGGATTTTCTCTGGTAACCACAGTGCCCTGGGTAACAATCGCTTTAGCGATAACGAAAGGGTCGGCCACTAGATGACCGCTCATCGCCTGTTTTTTTGTAATTAGGGTCTGATGATGTTTATTACTGAGTATCGCTTTTACTTTAGCCTGCTCTTGTTTGGTTGGGTAAGTAAATAAATATTTATTGCTGTTTATTCAGCTTATAAGATGTTGTTGTTTCCCTCCGTAACGAAATAATTCTTCTTTAACTTCGTCGGCAGATGAAATGATCTTGCTGGCAACAGCATTAGCTATCTCTATTAATTACGCTATTTGGTACAATGTTGAAGTTTCCAAACTGACAAAGAAATTTCCATGAGCAATGACATTTTCGGTTCCCTGTTTAATCTTCAAGACTATCGTCTCAAACAGTTGGGTAATCCTCTGCCTGAACTGGAAAAGACGGTTGACTAGGGAGCTTTTCGGTCGTTGTTGAACAAGGTTCATGAGAAACAACGTAAGCGTCAGGCGGGCAACGCCCAACAGACGTAGTGATGATGTTCAAGGGACTGCTTGTGCAAAATCTGTATGGTCTTAGCGATGACCGGTTGGAATACCAAATCGAAGACCGTTGCAGTTTCCAGCAGTTTCTGGGTCTTGCTAGCCAGCAACCAGTCGCTGATGCCAAAACCTGCTGGGCATTCAAGCATCGGTTAGCGGCGCTGGGTCTGATGGCATCGTTGTTTGAGCAGTTGTCGTTGAACCCAGCGATTTATATCGCTCGCAAGGGTCAGATAGTTGCCTCCTCAATCATTCCGGCACTGTTGCCGCGTAACCTTCGGGAATACAATGCCCGGATTAAGGCAGGCACTGTCCCTGCCCGCTGGACGAAGAAACATAGCCGTAGCCATTTTGCTTACAAGAACCACATACAGATAGACCATGACAACAAGCTGATTCGTGACTATCAGGTCACTGATGCCAGCGTCCATGACGCGCAGGTTTTTGCCGACCTGCCAGATGACAGCAATACCAGTAAAGATGTCTGGGCTGACAGTGCCTATCGGTCAGAGGAAAAAGCAGCGTTTCTCAAGGCTAGCGCAGTCGGGTCGCACCTATGTTTGGAGCACAGCGCAATTTACGCCGCAAAGCGTTTCCTTGCATTGGCATTACGCGAACAAGCATGCATATCGGCTTGATGAATCTAAGGTACAACATGAGGCGTTTATGCTTTCTGAAACGGGTCAGTGCGTCTTGAAAACAAAGTAAAGCCGAGAACAGGGCTGTACGGAGACTACCGGCTTTTTGGATCAAATTGGTTATTGTTTTAACCTCTCTGAGCCAATAAATTGGAAAGTGATTGCATTAATAGAGGTTCCTTTATCATTGATTATTACCCCGAAGGGGCTGAGGATAAGCACATGCAACCCGAAGCAATCAAGTCACTGGCACGTGAAACTGCCAGGGGCATCAAAACCGAAGAAGACCTGTATACGTTCCGTCAGGCATTGACCAGGGTAACCATTGAGGCAGCACTGAATGCCGAGCTTGATGAACACCTTGGCTATGCCAGACATGAGTAGGCAGGAAAGTCCAATAACCGCAATGGTCGCAGTCATAAAATGCTGTGCACTGAAACTGTTAATCACAGTGCAAAGGAATTTGTAAACGGTATGGCACATACAAATGGTATTGAAAGCGTCTGGGCTGTGTTAAAGCGTGGCTATAATGGAATTTATCATAACTGGAGCAGAAAACATTGTCAGGCTTATGTAGATGAGTTTTCTTTCCGATTGAATGAAGGATGTTGTGAACGAGACACACAGGAAAGACTGGATAGTTTATTTAGTCGAATGACTGGGAGTCTTTCCCAAATTCTGTGTAACTGCCGTTGCTTAAACGAAGTCCTTTAGTCGGTCTTCGAATTCGATCATAAAGCGATTCATCGCTGGTTGCCAATATTTAATCGGCATAGTCCACTGCTTTGATGCATCTTGAATGGCCAGATAGCTCACCTTTCTGGTAGCGTCGTCAGTTGGAAACAACTTACGTTTTTTGATGGCTTTCCTGATGACGCTGTTGAGCGATGCAATGGCGTTGGTGGTATAGATTGCCTTGCGCATGTTCTGCGGGTAATCAAACAGGGTGTTGAGGTTCTGCCAATGACTCTGCCAGGAGCGGCTGATCTTAGAGATAACATAAATCATCTTTCGCAAATATGAAGAGGCGGTTCCCCTTTTATCTGGTTAAATAAAAAGTGACATAACCATTTATTTGACCAGGAGAAGAGTCGCCATGAGCGATGATACAAACAAGCACTTGAACAACGTAGTCCCTATTGATGAACAGGAACTGCAGGGCCATCTCAACAAAGTGGTACTGAAGACTGTGGAAGACACCCGCAACCAGATGCTTCATGCTGAGGTTGATGCGCTGGTGGGTGCTGATCGATATGCACGCACTGAGACGCGCAAAGACGACCGGTCTGGTAGCTACACCAGGAAGCGCCACACAAGGGCCAGAGAGCTTGAGTTAAAGATGCCGAAGTTGCGCAAGCAGACCTTTGAGATGGCGATCATAGAGCGCTATCGGCACCGTGTAGCATCTGTCGAAGAGGCACTGACCGAGATGTATCTGGCAGGTGTTTCAGTACAACGTGTAGAAGACATTACCGCAGCATTGTGGGGTACCCGTGTCAGCTTAGGGACTATTTCAAAGCTCAACCAGCGTATCTATGGGCAGATTGAAGAGTGGCGTAATCGCCCCATAGGGAGTGATTTCCCTTATGTATACCTGGACGGTGTTGTGCTCAAACGCAGTTGGGGCGGTGCAGTGAAGAACGTTTCTGTTCTAGTCGCCATCGGTGTTGGGGACGATGGCTACCGCCGCATTCCAGGGATTGTTGAAGGTACTAAGGAGGATAAGGCGGGATGGTCAGGATCCCTGCGTCATTTAAAGGCACGCGGTCTCAAGGGCATCAGGTTGGTGCTCAGTGATGCCTGTCTTGGGCGCAAGGAGTCGATCGGTGACTTCTACCCTGAAGCTGGCTGGCAGTGTTGTATTGTGCACTTCTACCGCAACGTCTTCAGTCATGTGCCTCGTGGTCGTGTCAAAGAAGTCTCTCGCATGTTGCAGGCTATCCATGCATCTGAATATCTGGAATCAGCCAGGCATAAGGTCACGGAGGTCGAGAAGAAACTCAGGGACATGAAGTTATCGAGTGTAGCGGATTGGCTGGGTAGTGCATGGCAGAGACCCTGACGTATTATCGGTTCCCGGCAGAGCACTGGATTCGCATTCGGACTAACAATCCTTTGGAGAGGATCATTCGAGAAATCAGGCGGCGAACACGAGTAGTGGGTGCATTTCCGGATGGCAACTCGGCGTTGATGCTTTGTGCGGCAAGGCTTAGACACATCGCGGGGAGCTAGTGGGGAACGCGGACATATCTGAACATGGATTTGCTCCGAGAGATGGATAAAGAAAAGGACTTTCAGGTAGCGTAACAAACAGATTTAAGGGAAAGCTAAATCAGAAAGTGCGAAAGAAAATTGACACTACCCCCGACGATGATCTACAAGATGGGATTATGCGCAGAAGATTCCTGGCGCAAACTGCGAGGCTTCAGACACCTGGCCAAGGTGATTGGAGGCGTGAAGCTTAAAGATGGAATCGAAGTAACTGAGAACGACAAGGCAACCGCATGATTAACTTGTCAGACACTACTTTTGACAATAGCTCGAAACCTGTGGGGGGACATGTGAATTGATCATGTGGAATGAGGCGGAATGAGGTGACATGGGATGGAATGGAAAGGCTTTTATAGCAAGGGTTTAAGAAGCCGATAGAAGCCGCAACGAAGGGCGAAAATAGTCGATTTAAGCCGCCGCGAGACAACTGAATTGATCACTTGTTAGCTTAAGCAGATAATAAGCTCGTATAATCAAGCATTTAAGCCTGTGCTAAGTGCGAACAAGGTGGGTACAAAGTGGTGTGGGGGTTAAAAAATAGCCGATTTTTGCGGGTTCAGGGACAACTGAATTGATCATCGCGGCGGCGCATCTTTAGGCGCATTTAAGTTATTGAAAAGCAAGAACTTTAGGCGTTTAAGGCGGCTTCAAAATGGCTAAAAAATGTGTTTTAATTCACTAAAAGGTGTCTACAAGGTGTCTACATGGTTAAAGAATAACCATATTTATGTATACACCTTTGTAGATTATTGTTTTTATTGATTAAAAAGCATAGAGACAACAGAAAATAATGGATATTTCCTGTTGATAACTTTATAAAGGTGTCTACATTTTTGAGCCGATTAGCTGCTTCAATGAGATGGTTAAAAAGTAACCAGTACAAAGGTTGGGCAGGCACGGTTGATGATCCTGAATCAAGAATTAGGCGGCGAAGCAATCTCCTCGGAAAGAGATATGCAATATTGCAGAGTGCTGGTAATTGGGTTGACGCTAAATTATTGAACTTTAGCGGTGCGCCAATTTTAGTGTCAAATAACGTCAAGCCAAATACTGGGCATGATTGGGTGTGGTGGGTTAATAATCATTTATCTGATCATGGTTCAACTAAGGAAGAAGCAACCAAAAATCATGTTAAGAATTATTGGAATAAATGGTATCACGATCGCTATGGATTAAATTATTGGATTAAGGCGGGTGTTGGCAATCCTGTTTTTCATTCAGTTGATTCTAAAAATAATATCACTATTAAATTTCCTCTTACTGGCCGGTTAAGGCCAAATTCTGGCGTGCTAAAAACCGCAGGCGATACTTGGGTTGATGGGTTTGAAGTGGTTCATAAAGACAAAGTAGATCATAAAGTAACCGATCAAAACGTTGTTAGCGAAGATGCCACAGCCAGCGTTAAAATTATGAGCAATACTTATAATGCCCAAAAGACTGCTGATGACACCGCTTGGCGAGCGGCCTGGATGCGCTACATCTTGGATCCAAATGCAAATTATCAAACATACATATCTTGCCCTGATTTATCAAAAACGACCGACCCCATTTATACTGAAAATCCAGTGCCGGACACCGGCACCTTGCAGGAAAGTTACACCGGAAATAATGACTATCCGGTTGATGAAATTGAGACCGGAATACCTTCATTTTTAGGCAATCCTTAAGCCCTAAAATCAGGCCAAAGATTACCCTCAAAAAGACCTCCAAAATCGACCCAAATATTGGGCTTGATTTAACCCCAAATTAAGGGATGATTAAGGGGTGCTTAAGCACCCTTAAAAGACCCTAAAAAAGACCCTAAAAAAGACCCTAAAAAAGACCCAAAGAATGACCACCAAAGACAACCCAATATCAGCCCCTACCTGTGTATAACTCTGTGGATAAGTACCTAAAAAAGAATGATCAATTCAGATGTCCCCGTACATCGAAACCCGTATCTAGCTCTGCATTGTGCATATGGTCAGGAACGCGATGTAGCATGTTACCTGGAAGGACTACAGGGCGGTTGCAGACGACCTGAAGGGTAATGTCAATAATCTTTCGCACTTTCTGATTTGGCTTTCCCTTAAATCTGGTTGTTACGCGATCTGAAAGTCCTTTTCTTTATCCATCTCTTGGAGCAAATCCATGTTCAGATATGTCCGCGTTCCCCACTAGCTCCCCGCGATGTGTCTAAGCCTTGCCGCACAAAGCATCAACGCCGAGTTGCCATCCGGGAATGCTCCCACTACTCGTGTTCGCCGCCTGATTTCTCGGATGATCCGCTCCAAAGGATTGTTAGTCCGAATGCGAATCCAGTGCTCTGCCAGAAACCGATAATACGTCAGGGTCTCTTCCATGCACTACCCAGCCAATCCGCTACACTCGATAACTTCATGTCCCTGAGTTTCTTCTCGACCTCCGTGGCCTTATGCCTGGCAGATTCCAGATATTCAGATGCATGAATAGCCTGCAACATGCGAGAGACTTCTTTGACACGACCACGAGACACATGACTGAAGACGTTGCGGTAGAAGTGCACAATACAACGCTGCCACTCAGCATCAGGGTAGAAGTCACCGATCGACTCCTTGCGCCCAAGACAGGCATCACTGAGCACCAACCTGATGCCCTTGAGACTGCGTGCCTGCAAATGACGCAGGGATCCTGACCATCCCGCCTTATCCTCCTTAGTACCTTCAACAATCCCTGGAATGCGGCGGTAGCCATCGTCCCTAACACCGATGGCGACTAGAACAGAAACGTTCTTCACTGCACCGCCCCAACTGCGTTTGAGCACAACACCGTCCAGGTATACATAAGGGAAATCACCCTCTATGGGGCGATTACGCCACTCTTCAATCTGCCCATAGATGCGCTGGTTGAGCTTTGAAATAGTCCCTGAGCTAACACGGGTACCCCACAATGCTGCGGTGACATCCTCCACCCGTCGGACCGATACGCCAGCCAGATACATCTCGGTCAGTGTCTCTTCGACAGACGCTACACGGTGCCGATAGCGCTCTATGATGGCCATCTCAAAGGTCTGCTTGCGTAGCTTCGGCATCTTTAACTCAAGCTCTCCAGCCCTTGTGTGGCACTTCCTGGTGTAGCTACCAGACCGGTCGTCTTTGCGCGTCTCAGTGCGTTCGTATCGATCAGCACCCACCAGCGCATCAGCCTCAACGTCCAGAATCTGGTTAAGGGTGTCTTCCACAGTATTCAGTACCACTTTGTTGAGATGGTCCTGCAGTTCCTGTTCATCAATAGGGACTACATTGTTCAAGTGCTTGTTTGTATCATCGCTCATGGCGACTCTTCTCCTGGTCAAATAAATGGTTATGTCACTTTTTATTTAACCAGATAAAGGGAGCCGCCTCTTCAAATTTGCGAAAGATAATTTACGTTATCACAATGATTACGGCTATCAGTGGCTTAGTACGCCTAAAATAGGGGCTATAGCTGAAAACAGTAGGCCGGGGCAAGAGAAATGAAAGAGCGTAATGAGCAAGACGTTCAATGCTCGCTATTATCGAGCACAGTGATGCCCACTTGCTTGAAAATCCTTAATTGATCAGATGTTCCTTAGCTTTTACTGCTTCCAGAGGATGAAATTCACATGATGGCACCTGTTTGAGCGCCGCTGCGTGGTAGATGAAATCCACTCCACGTACCGCACCCAATATTGATTGATAGTCACGGATATCTCCGAGATAAAATTTTACTTTTGAGTTGCTGTACAGCTTCCGCATATCATCTTGTTTCTTTTCATCTCTGCTCAAGAGACGAATTTCACTTATATCAGAATCAAGAAAGCGTCGCAAAACAGCATTTCCAGATAAGCCCGTTCCCCCGGTGATTAGATTTTTTATCCTTATAAAAAACCTATGATAAAGCCTACCTACATTAAGTATTTTTTTTGCCTTCGAATGCCTTTAAAAAGAGAGCTATATTACTCTCCACTACCGCCCTGTCGTTACCAGTTTTTGTAGCATATTTTATACAGTTTCGACTTATTTTTTGGCGCTCGCCTTGTCCCATAAATGCATATTTTTCGATTATTTTGACAAATTCATCTGGTCTATCCAAAGATACGTCCCAACCAACCTGATATTCCCCAAGATCTCGCCATGGAGTTCTATCACTTGTCAACACAGGCACTCCAGCTACAAAAGACTCTAAGAATACATGCCCAAAGTTTTCTCCAAGAGTAGGCAAGAAAAAGAGATCATAATCAGAAATAGTTGAAACCACATTTGAGTGCTCCACAGTCCCTTTATATTCAACCAGAATATTTCCGGGTAATACTTGCATTAGTTTTTCACATTCATTCCAATATGTTTTAGAGTCAATTGGCCCGTATATAGAAAACCTTATTTGCGAATTAATTTTCGACAAAACTTTCAACGCAAAATCAAGGTTTTTCTTGGGAGATATCCTTGACAGAAAGCAAACCTTAAGCCTGGTGCCAACCTCGGATTCAGATATTTTCCGATCGAGAGGATTATTTTTAGCCACAATATTTAGATTCGTAGCTATTAAGAGATCCGGGGCATCCTTACCAGGCATATGCTTAAAAAAACCGGCTTTTATTTCTTCGGCTTCGATAAACGTAGATGCTTGAAACACGCATCCGCCATATAATTTAAACAAACTTACAGTTTTGATATACAACCACTTTTTAGCTTTTTTGATCCGCAACGCCCCCTCGGAAAACTCTCCTCGAGGTGCTAACACAACAGGTTTGGACTGCGCACTGAAAATCTTACTTAAAATCAATGGCTTCACAGTAAAAGAAAAATCAAAAAAACTATTCAAATAAATTAAGTCACACGATGTATTCTTTATGATCTTTGCTATATTACAAAGTGTTAAGTAATCTTTGCTTGCATAAAAAACTTTTGCCCGCCCTACCTTATTCCACGAATTTACTGGAATTTTTTTGTATGCTGTTCTGTCGCCTGAATCTCGGTCTTTCGTTATTATATAAAATTCAAATTTATCACTTAAGCACTCTACCATTGCCTCAATTGTTCGGATTGACCCACCACCTTTATAGCCAGGGATGTAATAATGAACAAATGTGATAATTTTTAACTTTGTTCCAGTTTTTTTTATACACATGAGAGCATCATCTTAATAAATCCATAAGTGGGCTGAGCCTTTTTCGTAATTAACAGACAAATCTTTTTTCCCTTACCCTAGAGACCTACACTCATCATCAATGAATGATTAATAACTAATAATTCTAGGCAATGATTTTTGTTTCAATATCAATACCATCTATGAATTTATGCAAAAAATATCACATGTATTTTTAGTGTTCCATTTCATTGGCTGGACACCTAGAAACTTAATACGTACGACAATATAACCAAGTTAGCTTAGAACTTGCATATCCAAAAGCACTATACTAGCAACCAACAAACCACAATGGAATTTCATTTTATTTGAACGATTACTTTTATGTTCAATATGCAGAAGCTTAATATTACAGCAGAGAATCAAGTCTAGCAATACAGCAACCCTAGCCATGCCGTGCTTTTGTAGTTTCCCGACGTTTTTCAATAGAGTTATAACCGGATCTGGTGTCTGAATAGGTTGAAGTATGCGGCGTGCCTTGCTGAAATCGGTTTTGTCTAGCAATCGAAAGTAGCAAGAGGAGCACGCCACACATGACAAACAATACTGTGATTGATCTGGGTACACCAGAGGGCATTGATCCACTGACAGAACTAATCAAATCGGGTGCGAGGCAGTTAATCACCGAAGCTGTCCAGGCAGAGCCAGATGCGTTGATGAGGCAGTATGATGATCAAAGGACGGCTGACGGACGACAGCGCGTTGTCCGCAGTGGCCATCATCCCGAACGAGAGGTGATTACAGGGGTTGGCAAGGTCAGCGTTGAGGTGCCGAAGATTTGTCGCCGTGAGGGTAAACCGGCGAGCTTCCAATCTTTGCTTGTACCGCCCTACATCCGGCGCACGGCGACGCTGGACGCGGCGATCCCCTGGCTTTATTTGAAGGGTGTTTCGAGTGGCCAGATGCAGAGCGCACTGGAAGCTATTGTCGGACCCGAGGCTAAAGGGCTGTCGGCCAATGTCGTGGGTTGTTTGAAACGGCAATGGGAAGCTACATACAAGCAATGGTGTACACGTTCCGTGGCGGATGAATGGGTCTATATCTGGACTGATGGCATCTACAGTGGTCTTCGAGGCGACGATGGCCGATTGTGCTGTCTGGTTATCATCGGCGTGAACAGCCGCGGTCAGAAGCACTTTCTGTCGATTGAAGAGGGTGTCAGGGAGTCAAAACAGCGCTGGCGAGCAGTGTTGTTGTCGTTGCAACAAAGAGGCTTGGGTCAGCCCTTGAGGCAGTGTATCCAGAGACTGATGTGCAGCGCTGTTGGATGCACAAGACCGACAATGTACTGAACTATCTGCCCAGGTCTGTTCAGGAGAAAGCAAAGCAGGGTCTGCATGGCAGAGGGCCGCGTTGACGCAGAGCAGGTGTTCGATGACTTTGAGGAACGTTTCGGTGCAAAGTATCCCAAGGCAGTGGCATGATCAACTTGTCAGACACTACTTTTGACAATAGCTCTAATCTTGCGAATCCGCCTTTATCCGCGCAACATTTCTATAACCTCGGGGCAACATATTGCCGCGCTGGCCGCGCGCGCCAACATAGCCTGTCTGCGCAGATGGCTTTATCGTAAGCTGTCTTTGTCCGGCATAAACGATCAGCTTATCAGCCTTGCCCATCGCTGTTATAGCCACAACGTATTCGTCCCGTGTCTTTAACTTTGCAGGCGGTATTTGCATGATCTTCAAACCTTTCCCCCTAGGGAGTAAGGTGAGCTCACTTATCGGAAACATCAACATGCGCCCGCTTGAGCTGACGGCAACTACCCAATCATTGTTGCTATCCTTAACCCGAGTCGGTACCAAAACATGGGCTCCATCCGGCACTGAAATAATGGATTTTCCACTTCTGTTTTTTGTATAAATATCCGCCAATGTCACCATAAAACCGTAGCCTGCGTCTGAGGCAAGCAGATACACAGAATCGGCCGCTCCCGTCATCACACCTGCAAAGGTGACACCATCAGGTGGTGTCAACCGTGCGGAAATGGGTTCACCCAAGCTACGCGCCGAAGGTAATGAGTGCGCGGGTAATGAATAACACCGCCCGCTGGAATCGAGAAACACGGCGAGTTGATTGCTTCTACCAAGGCTTGCCTGTTTGAAACTATCACCACTTTTGTAATTTAATGCTTCTGGATCGACTTCATGGCCTTTTGCAGTGCGCACCCAGCCCCGCTCTGAAAGAACAATGGTGACAGGCTCGGTTGGAACGAGGCTGGTTGCATCAATCGCCTTTGCTTCTGTGCCTTCTTTTAATGGCGACTTGCGCTCATCACCAAACGCTGCTACATCCGCTTCGATCTCCTTCCGAACGCACGTTTTTAAGCGCAACGCGGATCCTAACGTTTGATCCAACTGTTTGCGCTCTTCATTTAATCTGGCCAGATCACCTTCGATCTTGATCTCTTCTAATTTAGCTAATTTACGCAATTTAAGATCAAGTATTGCTTCGGCCTGGGCGACACTTAGCTTAAAACGTTGCATCAATATGTCTTTGGGCATGTCCTCTGCACGGATGATCTGGATAACTTCATCAATATTCAGATAGGCAATCAGCAAGCCTTCAAGCAGATGGATGTCTGCAAGTACCTTATCCAGACGATGTTGCAATCTTCTGCGGACGGTTTCTGTTCGATAGGCCAGCCACTCCTTTAAGATGTCTTTTAGATTTTTAACTCGCGGGCGGCCATTGAGACCAATGATATTCAGATTGACGCGATAACTCCGTTCAAGATCAGTTGTTGCATATAAATGCAACATGAGCTCTTCTAGGTCAACGCGATTTGAACGTGGTATCAGGATGAGTCTTATTGGGTTTTCATGATCAGATTCATCGCGCAGATCTTCCAGCAACGGCAACTTTTTCGTCTGTATCTGTATTGCAATCTGCTCTAGTATTTTGCTACCAGAACTTTGATATGGCAACGCGGTGATAATGATATTACCGTCTTCTTTTTCCCAGATCGCCCGCATCTTGATGGAACCTGTGCCGGTTTCATAGATCGCCTGTAGTGTCGATTGTGGTGTAATGATTGCAGCCTGCGTTGGAAAATCAGGGCCTTTTATATGTTCGCATAATTCTTTCACCGTGCTCTTTGGTGCCTCCAATAACCGGATACAGGCACTCGCTATCTCTCGCAAGTTATGCGGCGGAATATCTGTCGCCATGCCGACCGCAATGCCGCTGGTACCATTTAGCAGGATATTGGGCAGACGCGCGGGTAAGATTTTAGGCTCTTCCAAGGTGCCATCAAAATTGGGCACCCAATCAACCGTGCCCTGTGCCGTTTCACCTAACAACACATCAGCGTAGGCTGTCAGCTTCGATTCTGTATAACGCATCGCGGCAAAAGATTTTGGATCGTCCAGCGAACCCCAGTTACCTTGGCCATCTATAAGGGGATATCGATATGAAAAATCTTGCGCCATCAAAACCATGGCTTCGTAACAGGCAGAATCACCGTGTGGATGAAACTTGCCGAGCACATCACCAATCGTGCGCGCAGATTTTTTATACTTTGCTGAGGCCCGCAATCCCAATTCCGACATGGCATAGATAATCCGGCGTTGCACGGGTTTCAATCCATCACCAATATGCGGCAAGGCACGATCCAGAATCACATACATGGAATAGTCTAAATAGGCCTTTTCAGTAAATTCATGAATGGGACGTTGTTCGTTTCCTCCACAATCAAAACGCATTGAATCAGACATTGCAAATTCCTATAAT
Source organism: uncultured Gammaproteobacteria bacterium (assembly GCA_951812995.1). Classification (GTDB taxonomy): domain Bacteria; phylum Pseudomonadota; class Gammaproteobacteria; order Eutrophobiales; family Eutrophobiaceae; genus UBA7359. The sequence goes on from CATOTD010000006.1 coordinate 308,004, forward strand.
TAACATTAAATAAATAATATATATAACTGATTTATAAAAATATTCTAAATAACGACCGCTTTATCACCACTTGATTCAAGCCATATTTTCCTGTCAGATGCGCGTTTCTTTGACAGGATCATATCCATAATCGTCTCCGCCTGTCTTGCATCAGGCAATGTCAGCCGCACCAATCGACGTGTTGCCGTCGCCATTGTTGTTTCGCGCAATTGAATAGGATTCATCTCACCCAAGCCCTTGAATCGTTGCACGCTAACATGACTGTGTTTCTTTTCTGCCGCTATCTTGTCCAAAATGCCCTGTTTTTCAGCATCATCCAACGCATAATACACATTCTTTCCAGCATCGATCCGGTACAGTGGCGGCATGGCGACATAAATATGCCCCTTTTCAACCAGCGGTTTGAAGTGCTTCAGAAATAATGCGCAAATCAGTGTGGCAATATGCGCCCCATCAGAATCTGCATCAGCCAGAATGCAGATTTTGCCATAACGCAAGCCAGATAAGTCGTCTGAACCTGGGTCGACACCGACAGCAACTGCGATATCATGCACTTCCTTAGATGAGAGTACTTCTGCAGAATCAACCTCCCAGGTATTTAATATCTTGCCTCTGAGCGGCATGACAGCCTGAAACTCCCGATCACGTGCCTGTTTGGCAGAACCGCCAGCAGAATCGCCTTCCACTAAAAATAATTCCGAAACACTAATATCCTGTAACGAACAATCGGCCAGCTTGCCAGGTAACGCAGGTCCGCCACTGATCTTTTTACGGACTATTTTCTTAGTTGATTGCAAGCGTTTCTGTGCCGCTGTAATGACCAGATCAGCGATTCGTTCGCCCATCTCAACATGTTTATGCAGCCATTGACTCAGCGTATCCTTTACCACACCCGACACAAAACTTGCACATTCGCGTGAAGTAAGGCGTTCCTTGGTTTGTCCAGCAAATTGGGGCGTATCCATCTTCACCGACAATATATAACAACAATTATCCCAAACATCATCAGCACTGAGTTTGACACCGCGCGGCAACAGGTTTCTGGATTCACAAAAATCACGCATTGCATCAAGTAGCCCTTGTCGCATACCATTGACATGCGTCCCACCTTGCGGTGTCGGGACTAAATTGACATAGCTCTCCGTTATCATAGCGACTGGCTCAGGTAACCAGTGCAGTGCCCAATCTACGGTCTCATGCGCACTCTGCAAAGACCCCAGGAAAGGCTCGGGTGGTAATAATTCAACACCCATCAATGCTTCAGTGAGATAGGTCTTAATGCCCTCTGTATAGCACCATTTTTCCTTTTCTTGGCTTGATTCATCGTCTAAGCACATGATCACGCCAGGGCACAAGACGGCCTTGGCTCGCATCAGATGCTTCAGTTTTGTTACCGCGTATTGAGTCGTATCAAAATATTTGGCATCAGGCCAGAATCGTATCATCGTGCCGGTATTTCTTTTTCCAACCTCACCCACAGCTTCCAAACCGGCATTTTTTTCACCTCCTTTGAAAGACATCTTGTATTCCTTGCCATGACGCTTAACCCAAACTTCCAGGTTTTTTGACAACGCATTTACAACAGAGACACCCACACCATGTAATCCACCTGAAAATTTATAGCTTTTATTTGAAAATTTACCACCTGCGTGCAACCGTGTGAAGATAAGCTCAACGCCGGTTAATTTTTCATCGGGGTGAATATCAACGGGCATACCACGCCCATCATCTGCGACCGTGACTGAACCGTCTTTATGCAGGGTAACGTCAATCTTTGTAGCATATCCCGAGATGGCCTCATCAACGCTATTGTCCAAAACTTCCTGGACAAGGTGATTTGGGCGTGTGGTGTCCGTGTACATGCCGGGGCGTTTACGGACTGGTTCCAGGCCCGTTAATACCTCGATATCAACGGCATCATATTTTACTGACAAGTTTGTATCTCGCTATATTATCAAAGAGGTGGCGCACGCATGCTAATCATGCTGTGCGGATTATACGCTTTAGAAATGCTGGCAAGAAAGCCTCATTAGCTAATCGAGGTCCGAAACTAATGAGTCGCGAATAGATTGTGGCACCGGGTCGACAGTATGTTCATAAGCATCATGGTGTATTCCGGCCGCTAATTGACTGCCCAATTTTAATGCGGCCACCATTTCCGGGCTTAATTGAAATCGTACAAAATGTACAGCGGACGTTTTATTCTCATTATCGCGCACCAGATCTTCATCGGCGACCGACGCAACCTCATTAAAACCGTCTACTTTGATCCAAACCTGGTCTTCAATACCGATCATATTGGCCAGTGCTACATGACGTTCGGTTTTATCAGGAAATTCTATCATGAACGTCGCCTTCCAGTTGGAACCATCCGGTATCAATGCGTTATAAGTCGCCAACTCTTCTTCAATGTCAGCCGCTTCAAATATGCGTTCAGCACGCAACATTTCCTGAATTTGATAGTGCATGATAAGGCGATCTTCAAAATAGAGCGTTACATTTGGACCAATCGCTAATTGACGATGCTTTTTATGTTCTATGACATCTGTACGAAAAGCAGTTCTAATTTCAGCGTATTGTTCCAATGAGTACAGGTCTTCTCGTGTTAATTTTTGCATGTTAAATCCCATAGGCTAAGCGTAGTAATGAAAAAGGACTCTCTGCCTGCATTGCAACAGAATCCATGCCGTTATCAATCTGCTGACCGGCCATGGGACAATCACTAATATAGTGATCTAATGCAGAATCCTTGATTTTATTTGTTACGGGTCGGCATATTTTCATGGCTATTTCATGATATTCGGTTTTAACCGCATACGTACCATCATGGCCAGAACAGCGTTCGATAACGGTGACATCCGTCTCTGGAACAAGTTCTAAAACTTCTTTGGTCTTGAGGCCAATATTCTGCACACGTTGGTGGCAAGGCACATGATACGCAACACGGCCTAATGTATGCTTAAATTCGGTATTTAATTTATTGTCTTTATTTCGCAACATCAAATATTCAAATGGATCATAAAAAGCCTGTTTTACTTTCTGCACATCGGCATCATCTGGAAACAATAACGGTAATTCCTGTTTGAACATTAAAACACAAGATGGAATCGGGGCAATAATATCCCAGCCTGCATCCACCATTTTTATCAATTGTGGAATATTAAAATTCTTCAACTTTTCCACCGATTCAAGATCCCCCAGTTCCATTTTAGGCATACCACAGCACTTTTCCTGTTCGACTAAACTGACTGCCAGTCGGTTCTGCCGTAATACGGCAATGAGATCCTCAACGACAGCGGGTGTATTACGATTACCATAACAGGTGACGAAAATGGCGACTTTACCCTTGGTTTTATCTGTCGCCTCAACCGCTATGTCTGTCGAGTCAGGACTTTTATATCGTTTTCGTAATGAACGACTATGGAAATCAGGTAGTCTGGCATCTGCATGAATACCGATTGTTTTTTCCATAATTTTTCGTATCGGAGTAATTGAATTGGCAACGTTTACTGCTTGCGCAATAACCGGTATACCCGCTATCGATCCAACCGTATCAGTTGATGTCAAAATTTTGTCGCGCAACGATGCCTTGCCCTGTTTAAATTTGTGTGCCTTGGCACGCAACATCAAATGCGGGAAATCTATGTTCCATTCATGTGGTGGAACATAAGGACATTTAGTCATGTAGCAAAGATCACATAAGTAGCAATGATCGACAACAGTCCAATAATCTTCTTTTTTTACGCCATCAACTTCAAGCGTCTCTGATTCATCAACCAGATCAAACAAGCTCGGAAACGCATGGCATAGACTGACGCAACGACGACAACCATGGCAAATATCATATACGCGCTCAAGTTCATTGAATAAAGAACCTTCATCGTTAAATTCGGCTGATTTCCAATCTATCGGGTGACGAGTTGGGGCCGCAAGTCCCCCTTCACGTTTTTCACTCATAAATTGCTTGTGTTGGTATGGCATTAGCGATTGAGCCAGCATCACTGCTGGCTCAATCAATATTTAATGACTAGATATTATTAACTCTGAGGCATTACGCCACCAGGCTTTCAAGTGCCTTGGTAAATCGATTCGCATGGGAACGTTCTGCCTTTGCCAAGGTTTCAAACCAATCAGCAATTTCGTCAAAACCTTCTTCGCGTGCTGCTTTAGCCATGCCTGGGTACATGTCGGTGTATTCATGCGTCTCACCCGCGATAGCGGCCTTAAGATTCAGATCAGTGCTACCAATCGGCTCGCCTGTTGCCGGGTCGCCAACGGATTCAAGATATTCTAAATGCCCATGCGCATGTCCCGTTTCACCCTCAGCAGTTGATCTAAAAACAGCAGAAACATCGTTATATCCTTCTACATCTGCTTTTTGCGCAAAATAAAGATAGCGACGGTTTGCTTGTGATTCACCAGCGAAAGCTGCTTTTAAGTTTTCTTCTGTTTTAGAACCTTTGAGTTCCATATTTTTTCCTCCAGATAGTGATATTATTGATTGAATTGGATTACAAATTAGACAGAGTCTAGATTGCTGGACTTTAGCCCAAGCCTGAATGTCTGTCAAACACCTGTTGCGACGTTATTCATGAAATAAAATAAAGCCCCATTATATCGTAGGCCATGTCGGTAATTGGCAAGCCCATCATACAAACAATATTCTTTATTCTAAAACATTCATCTTTTATTTTAATTAGTTATAAGCAAATCATACAATAATACTTTAACTATTTTAGCTGGCTTTACGGCCCTCCAAGCAGTCTCCAGAATGGATTTAATGCAGAGCTTCCCTAGAGTTTAACGATGACAGATTTTAATTCGGTGTATTGCAGTAATGCTTCATAGCCATTCTCACGACCCCAGCCGGATTGTTTATAACCACCAAATGGAATGGCCATATCAGGAATGCCGTGGCAGTTCACCCACACCAGTCCAGCCTTGATATCTGCTGCAGTTTTGTGTGCCAGACCGATATCACGAGTCCAGATACTAGCTGCGAGGCCATATTCACTATTGTCATTGGCATAGATTGCAATATCATCCTCGCTGCTAAAAGGCATGGTCGTTAACACCGGGCCAAAAATCTCTTCCTTCACCACACGCATAGCATGGTGAGTATCAGCCAGCACTGTCGGTTGTAGGAAGTAACCGCCCTGATTAGCAATCAGTTCGCCACCCGCTGCGATGCGGGCACCTTCTTTACGCCCGCTTTCAATCATCTGATATACCCTGTTTAATTGTTCTTTGGAAATCAATGGCCCCATTTCATTACTGCTGTCGCTAGCCGCACCGACTTTCATATTTTTGGCAATAGCGGCTACGCCATCGGTTACCTGTTGATAAACAGCTTCATGGGCATACAAACGCGAGCCAGCAACGCAAACCTGGCCCGCATTTGCAAAGATAGCGTGCGCTGCTGCTGGGATGGCTGTAGTAAGATCGGCATCGGGATAAATGATCACGGGTGATTTACCGCCCAATTCCAGCGAGACCTTTTTAAGATTACCTTTTGCCGCATCAATAATGCGCTTACCTACTTTGGTTGACCCGGTAAATGACACCTTATCGACAGCCGGGTGTTCTGTGAGTCGTTGACCCACCTCAGACCCACCACCACTGAGTATATTGATCACACCCGCAGGCACACCCGCCTGGATCATTAATTCGCCCAGGCGTACAGTCGACAAAGGTGTTTGTGCGGCTGGTTTCATAATGCAACTACAACCCGCAGCCAAGGCCGGGGCAAGCTTCCAGCTCGCTTGTACTAAGGGGCCATTCCAGGGGACGATCAAGGCTACAACACCCACCGGCTCCCGCTGAGTGTAGGCATGGAAACGCTGATCGGGAATAGTTGAGAGTTGTTTGGTGCGGCCCTCAATCTTAGTACACCAACCCGCGTAATAACGAAAACATTCCGCAGCGAAGGGCACTTCCCCATGGCGTGCATCAGCATAAAATTTACCGGCATCTAGCATCTCTAACTCAGCAATTTCTTCGGCATGTTGTTCTATCAGATCAGCTACACGCCAGAGTATCTTGCCACGTTGCGCTGGAGTGAGCCCGGTCCAGACAGATTGTTCAAAAGACGCACGAGCGGCGGCGACAGATTGTTCAACATCTTCAACAGTCGCTTTTGCCGTTTGACTCATGACTGCACCAGTAGACGGATTGTAAATATCAAGCAGTCCACCATCGCTGGCACGCAACCACTGACCATTGATCAATAACCGCTGCTCTGTGCGCAAGCGTTTGGCTACCTTAGTTGATGGCAAATATGGTTTAATCATTATTAGTCGTTGATTCCAATCAGCTTTTCATATAATCGCTCAATGCCGCTAACACTGCATCATTTTCTTCATCCAGACCGACTGTAATACGTAAAAATTGATCCGAGTCGTTAGCTGGCCTTGGGATGATGCCACGAGATTGCAAGAAAGCAGTCGCATCGCTACCATTTCTGCCCGTATCTTCGTTAAATTTCAGTAGATAAAAATTTGCTACGCTGGGGATGACTTCGATACCCAAACCCCTTAAAGTCTGACTGATATGTTGCAAAGACTTAGTATTGTGTTCACAAACAGTCTTAATATATTCAGTATCCCGAACAGCGGCAGTGGCAGCGGCCAGGGCTGCGCTATTGGTATTGAAGGGTGTACGTATACGCTGAATCACATCTATAATCTCTTGCGGGCAATAGGCCCAGCCAATGCGTAGGGCTGATAGACCATAGATTTTAGAGAAAGTACGGGTCGTGACCACATTGTCATATTCATTCACCAGCCCAATCGCATCATCGTAATCATCTGCTATAACATATTCCGCATAGGCATTATCCACCAGGAATAAACAGCTCTCTGGTAAACCTGCGTGTAAACGCCGCAATTCACTGCTATTGATATAAGTACCCGTTGGATTATTTGGATTCGCAATCGTACAAAAACGCGTGTCATCGTTAGCCAAGGCCAGCATGGCATCAACATCAATACGGTAATTTTTTTCCGTCGCAATATTCAACCTAGCACCTTGTGTAGCACAGTAAGTCTTGCTCATAATAAAACCATTTTGACTGAGCAAGACATGATCGCCATTGCCAACATAGGCACGTACCAATAAGCCAATTAGTTCTTCAGAACCGTTACCGCAGACGATTTTATCGGCATCTAAGTCATAGGTTTCAGCAATCGCTGCACGCAGTCCCCACTGACCACCATCGGGATAACGATTTAAATCCGCCGCTGCCGCATGATAAGCCGCCACTGCTGCTGGAGAAGGGCCGTGAGATGATTCGTTGGACGATAACTTAATCGATTTTGCTACTCCGTTAAGAGTGCGCTTGCCTTGTACATAAGGGGCGATATTAAGTATCGCGGCGCGGGCTGTTAGTTTTGCCACATTCTTACTTCCTATTTGCAGATCGTTTTTCTATTTTGCGGCATCATCAAAAAAGGCCAAGGTGCAGGGAAAAACTCATCCACCTTCACTTCGATAATTGATGGTCTTTTTTCTGCAAAGGCCTTTTGTATGGCAATACGCATAGATTCTGGATCATGCGCAGCAAAACCTGCTGCACCGAAACTTTCTGCCAACTTGACAAAATCCGGGTTGTGCAAATCAGAACAGATCACACGGCCATTAAACCATTCTTTTTGTTGTCTTTGCACATTGGTATAACGGTTATCGTTGAATATAATCGTCACCAATGGCAACTGGTATTGCATGGCGGTTGCCAGTTCCTGGATGTTAAACATAATACCGCCATCACCACTGATTTGTATGACCTTCTTATCCATATTACCGGCCATAACACCCAACGCAGTAGCATAACCAAACCCCAGGGTACCTTGATATCCAGCACTGATGTGTTGGCGCGGCGCATAAACCGGAAAGCCATACCAAGAGACAAATCCCGTCTGTGTTACTTCATCAACAAAGATACCATCACGTGGTAGCTCTTCACGGATGACTTTCAAATACGCCATCTGCGGGCCGACTTTATCATTAATTTCGATATCGACTTTTGATTTCAATGCGCTCAGTTCGTCTTTGCGGGAATCAGCCTGATAGGCTTTTTCTGAGAGTGCCTCAGCCAAGGCCGCAAAGAACAGTTTAGCGTCAGCCACAACACCGAGCTCTGGCACACAAATACGCGTCACCTGGGTCGGGTCAATGTCAACACGGATCAATGTCAAATCATCATCTTTACCCCACATGACTAATGGCCAATGCAAACGTGTACCAACAGCCAACACAGCATCGGCCTCGCCCCAGAGACGATGACCCATAGGAAAATTGGCACTCAAATAATGATCCGAAGACACCACTCCCCGAGCAGCACGAAACGCCATCACGGGTGCTTGCAGAGCCGCAGCTACTTTCAGTATATGTTGTCCAGCATCTAAAGCACCAGAACCAATGACAATGATGGGTTTTTTAGCCTTCGACAATATCTCCACAGCATCGCTAACCACGGCGGTATCAATGGGCGGTTTCGGGTAAGTGTTAACTGCCGGTAGCAATTCCACCGCACTGTCCATACCCATGATATCCATTGGCATCTCTACCGCAACAGGGCGCGGGCAGCCTGTTTGCAGTTGTTTAAACGCTTCTTTAATCACGCCTGGTGCTTCAGTCGGGTGATCAATACTGGACTGCCATTTAGTGATGTGACTGATCATGCCCATCTGATCGTTAATCTCATGCAGGTCGCCGTATTTTTTACCGATGTTCGTGGATGGGATCTGGCCCGAGATACACAATACCGGGGCGTAATTAGCCCAGGCCGTACACAGGGCACCGGTTGAATTGAGCAGGCCCGGGCCAGGCACGACACTGTAGACACCAACCTTGCCAGTCGACCGCGCATAGCCATAGGCCATATACGCTGCACCTTGCTCGTGGCGGGAGTGGATCAAGGTTAAGCTATCACCTGCTTTATACATGGCATCGAACAGGTGATCGAGTTGACCGCCGGGCAATGCAAACACCCTATCCACACCATGATTACGCAATGATTTTATAATGGCTTCCGCACCGCTTAATCGGGTCATATTGTCCTCTATTCTTCAGATGCATGGATAGCCTGCAACATGCGAGAGACTTCTTTGACACGACCACGAGGCACATGACTGAAGACGTTGCGGTAGAAGTGCACAATACAACGCTGCCAGCCAGCTTCAGGGTAGAAGTCACCGATCGACTCCTTGCGCCCAAGACAGGCATCACTGAGCACCAACCTGATGCCCTTGAGACCGCGTGCCTTTAAATGACGCAGGGATCCTGACCATCCCGCCTTATCCTCCTTAGTACCTTCAACAATCCCTGGAATGCGGCGGTAGCCATCGTCCCCAACACCGATGGCGACTAGAACAGAAACGTTCTTCACTGCACCGCCCCAACTGCGTTTGAGCACAACACCGTCCAGGTACACATAAGGGAAATCACTCCCTATGGGGCGATTACGCCACTCTTCAATCTGCCCATAGATACGCTGGTTGAGCTTTGAAATAGTCCCTGAGCTAACACGGGTACCCCACAATGCTGCGGTGACATCCTCCACCCGACGGACCGATACGCCAGCCAGATACATCTCGGTCAGTGCCTCTTCGACAGACGCTACACGGTGCCGATAGCGCTCTATGATGGCCATCTCAAAGGTCTGCTTGCGCAACTTCGGCATCTTTAACTCAAGCTCTCCGGCCCTTGTGTGGCGCTTCCTGGTGTAGCTGCTAGACCGGTAGTCTTTGCGCGTCTCAGTGCGTGCATATCGAGCAACACCCACCAGCGCATCAGCCTCAGCGTCCAGAATCTGGAAGCCTCTAAAAACCGTACATTTTGTGGTACGATCTGATTCACTTGATGTGGGAGGATTTTGTTTATGCCCGCACCTGGATTGTTTGATTTGACGGATCATTTGGCGCGGCTTTCGGCGATGGGAGATCCGCTTGAGGTTTTGGAGCGGCACGTTGATTTCGAAGTGTTTCGCCCAGTTCTTGTTGAAGTGCTTGGCTATGGGGAACGTCCCAAAGGTGGTCGTCCGCCCTATGATGCCGTTGTGATGTTCAAGGTGCTGGTGTTGGCCTCGATGCACAACCTGAGCGATGAGCGGATGGAGTTTCTCATTCGTGACCGTTTCAGTTGGCTACGGTTCCTGGGATTGCAAATCGGGGAGCCGACACCTGATCAGAAGACGATCTGGCTTTTCAGAGAGAAGCTGACCTAGGCGGGTGTCTTCAAGGCCCTGTTTGCCGCGTTTGAAGCTCAGCTCTGCGCGCGGGGATACAAACCGACCGGCGGTCAGATTGTGGATGTCACGTTGGTCTCTGCCCCGCGCCAACGGATGACGAAAGCAGAGAAAGCGCGCGCCAAGGCAGGTGAGGCTGCATCTGACATCTGGCCCGATGATCTGTCCAAGGCAGCGCAGAAAGACACCGATGCGCGTTGGACGGTCAAGTATTCAAAGGCCAAGACGACCAAGGAGGGTGAGGAGGATACTGGCCTTGTCGATATTTCGGTTCCGCACTTTGGGTACAAGAACCACGTGTCCATTGACCGCAAATGGCGCTTCATCCGGGGTGAGACTGGCACGAATGCGGCTCGCTACGACGGGCATGAACGCTCCTCGGTTCTGGACGAGACAAACAACTCGAAGGCGGTTTGGGCCGATACCAGGTACCGCTCGGCCAGGAATGAGGCTTGGCTGAAGGCGCAAGGGTACCGCTCACATATCCATCGCAAGAAGCCACGCGGCAAACCCATGGCCAAACACATTCGTCGGGGCAACGCGACACGCTCCGCCATCCGCGCCTGTGTTCGGCTACGAGAAAGGGCCCCATGGCTCTGACCATCCGCTCAATCGGCCAAACCCGTGCGAAGGCCCGCATGACCATGGCCAACCTGAGCTACAACTTCCGCCGTCTGATTTTCCACGAGCGACGACAGGCCACAGCCTGACTCCGCCCAAATTCCGGAAATACCCGCCCTGGCAGACCCAAACAGCACAACACAGCCTCAAATACCACCGATCTTGACCTTCACACCCGCTATGCGGGTGACAACGACTGGTGCTCGCGTCAAAATCCATCCAGAATCAGCGTTGTTCGAGGTTTCAAGTTGGGTCAGACGGGATCGGATCGGGCTGAGTCGATTCGGGTGTGGTGTGGGTCAAACTGGCTGGGCTGGACAAGTATTGCTTTAGTGCAAAGGTCTCGTCCCATGACTCTGGCGTGCCTGTTAGGTAAATCCTCGAGGTTTTGCGGCGGCTAGTAGCTGTCAAATCTGCTAACAAATCTGCTAACATAAGCACATGCGCATGAACACATTGATCGCTTTCGCACGCCGCCACATTATTTGGTTCGGGACAACAAAATTTCTGATTGGTTTGGCTATTGGTTTTGTGCTAGGTATATACACATTGCCAATTCTTACCGCTGAACAAGGCCTTAACACCGCAGAACTCGCCCAGATGAAAGAGGCCAACGCCGCGACAGTGCGCACAGGCACGTTTTCTAAAGATAACCCAGGCTCTGATTTTTTGCATTGGGGTGCAGGGATTATTCATGTGACAGACAGGCAGATATGGCTCAATGGTGAGGTCGCCCCCGGCCCTGATTACCGACTGTACCTCACCAAGACGCAAGTGTCTTCCAAGCAGGATTTCTTGGCGATAAAGGCACGGTCACGCCAGATTGCGCCGATTAAGGCGTTTGATAATTTTCTGATCAGTGTGCCAGACGGCGTGAGCGTTGACGATTATAAGGGTGTTATCATCTGGTGTGAGCAATTTTCGGCGTTTATCACCTCGGCCACGTTAAGATAACGTCAGTCGTTGAAAACAGCGTGCCGCGATTAACAAGTCCGACCAACAAAATGCTTCTGGAAAACCAGGAAATAGCCCATATTCCTAGAGATTAAAACTTTACTTCTGCCAGCTTTGTTACCACGCCATAATCAACTTTGATGGCTTTAAAATGACGACGGCCGCATTCGATTTTCTGATTTTCCTTAAACCGGCGTTCTCGAGGATCCAGCGTGCTTTTGGTCTCGCGCACAAAATAGAGTTTCTCATCGCGCACGGTAACAAAGGCCCAGTCCGGATTGTAGGTACCGATAGGTGTATCAATCTTAAACCAGCCAGGTAGCTTCACGAACAGGCGAACATGCTCGTTATTATCCAAGTCTGTAGCAAATTGTTTTTCCACCTCTGAATCATATTCCACCATATCAAACAGACATTTCTTCTGATTTTGCACCTTGTACAAATTATTCAGATAGCGAGTAATGCCTTCTTCTGCTTCGTTCTTGATGCGTCTCATCTCCCAATAGCGGTTTTCGATCTTTTCATATTGAATACCTCTCAGCATCAAATCATACAACGCCCGGGAAATCTCGCGTGCCGTCATGGCCATAAAGGTTTGCGGGTTGATCTTAAACTCAGCTAACCGACCCGATCCTTTTAATATCTCCACCAGCGTGCCGCGAATAAGCCCGGTTTCCTTTTGCAAATAAGCCAGCAGATCGGGCAGGACGCGCACGCCACTAACCTCGTGTCTTTTTTCCTCCAGCTTACGATCAGTGCTCACGCCAGCGGCGGAAATATCGACATCAACGCGCGTCATCGCAATGTGGACTGGCGTTATTTTCTCCAATTTCTCGATGCGTTTAATAGCCCGGTCGATAAGATTGTTGGTATCAAACGACACACGATAGCGGGTGCGTTGTTTGATTTTACCCCACAGTGCCTTGAAATCATCGCTTAAATACACCTTCTTTTTGAAAGTCAGTTTATGCCGTTCGCGGGCATTGACCACGCGGTTTTTGAATACAAAGCGTTGCATCTCATCGATTATATTGGCTTTAATATCGCTATAGCTTTCGTCAATTTTCAATTCAAAATGCGGGTTTTTCGGGTCGAATTTTTCAAGTATCTTGCCGTCTTCGTCGATATAGCCACCGGTTTTCAGCTCTTCGTATATCTTGGCTGATTCCTCCTGGCCGATGGCTACTTCTGTTCCTTCCTCTTTAGTGCGGGTAATCGTGGCAAAGGTGATTGTTTTAATATGACCAAATTGGATACCCAAATCCTCTTCAAATTCATTTTGTAGCGATCTGGCAAAATCCTCGTAGGATTCATTGGCGATGATGGTGAGGCGATTCACATTTTCATCATGCACCCGTTCGCCATGCTGATTCACTGGCAAGCGCAGACCGCGGCCTATCTCTTGGCGCTTTTTCTCGATCGATTGCGTTTCATTGAGCGTACAGATTTGAAACACATTCGGATTATCCCAGCCCTCACGCAACGCACTATGCGAAAAGATAAAACGCAACGGCTCGACTGGATTAAGCAGGTGTTCTTTGTCGCGCATAATCAGGTTATAGGTGTCCTCATCACCCGCGGTTTTACCGGTGGTATCTTTCGCCTGGCCGCGTTTATCTTGACTGAAATAGCCGTCATGCACCTTGCTGATATCCGTGCTGGCAAAATCCTTGTAGTGTGGCTGGGCCGCAAGCTCGCGATAGGCTGCCTCAAACCACTGGCCGATTTTACCAAGGCAGGGGCTACCATCGTCATTGTAACTACGGTAATTGGCGACCTTATCGATGAAAAACAGCGATAACACCTTGATGCCCTTACCACGCATAGCGCGTTCTTTTTTCAAATGTTGCTCGACGGTTGCCTGCACCTGGGCTTGCATAATCTCATCCCCGAGGCCGCCTATTGCATTGCCGAGATCAAGGCGTTTACCATTATTAAACTCGATATATTCCATGCCTGGTGTGCTGTCGATATTTTGCACGATATAGCCATCACGATAGCTTTCACGCTCACCGGACTTTGCATAAAGATTGTCTTTCCACTTTACCCATAGCTTAACTGGTTTCACTACACCGGACTTTTCCTTATGGATTTCCACTTGTGCCTTAATGCCATTGTTATTGTCGGTTTTCAGCAACTTCACGTACGCATCGTTAAAGCTGTCATCCGAGCGGATAGAGGCGACCTCAATGCGTTTGACCAGTCGTAAGTCATAGGCGCGGATCGGGTCTAGCTTATACAGCAGGTTGTAGAATTCCCGATGGGTGGCAGAATAGCGCAGGGTCGCGATGGGGTTAAGGTTGGCAATCGCGCGCTTGGCTTTGGATGTGTTATCCACGCTTTGCGGTTCATCAATAATAACAATCGGGTTTGCGGCCTGTATGAATTCAATCGGTTTATGCCCCGACATTTTGTCGTTTTCCCGGTTAATAACATTCAGCTTTTTAAGTTCATCGTCCGTCATTTTGGCAATCTCTTTGTCGGCGACATCCTTACTGAATGATTGAATGTTAATTACCATGATCTGTATCTGGTTGCTACTGACAAACTGGCGTACCCGTCCGAGCTTTTTCGAGTCGTAGACGAAGTGATCAAAGGCGGCGTTATTGTAGAGCGTGTGAAAGTGTTTTTTCATCATATCGATACTTTTCAGTACCCCCTCACGGATGGCGACACTCGGCACCACGATAATAAATTTCTTCAAGCCGTAGTTTTTGGAAAGCTCAAAGATAGTGCGTAGGTAAACGTAGGTTTTGCCGGTACCAGTTTCCATCTCCACAGAAAATTCGCGGCCTTTCAACTCGGTCGCTTTTTTAATGTCGTTTGCTTCTTGCACCTTTTGGATATTTTCCAATAGCTGCTCATCATTCAGGGTAATATCATTACCCACACCAAGCTCAGAGAGCCTCATACCGCTGGCGCTGTTGGCATTAACTTCAAAATTGGATTGCACGATGGGTTGACCCTCAAAGACATTGACAACCGCGGCAATCGCGTCTTGCTGATAGTCTAGTGTGGGATCAAATTTTAACTTCATGCTGCCCTATTCCGCTATACCGTTCTAAATACGATTTCCGATTCTTTTTGCTGGGCACGGGTCTTGAAGGTCTGCACGGCATTGGCTTTGAGCTGGTCATCGCCTTTGAAACCCGCATCTAAAAAGATCACCTGTCGCGGGTTTTTATTGGCGATGGCATCAATGACCGCTTGATTGAGTGCCTTGTCTAAGCAGATGAGCAAGGTGCCTGCTTCAATCGAGAACACATCCTTGCCAGCGAGCCGGAGCGTTTTGACTTGGGTGGTGAGCGGAAAACCGCTTTTGAGTAGCAATTCATAAAGAATATCCTCTGGTGTGCTGGCGGCATTGATATGGTCTACATAGTCAAGTAACTGCTGTTCAAGATTTTTAATTTTTTCTACATCCCCCTCCCACACTTTGAAGTTGGAGCGGGTGAGCTTGAACACCTTAAAGCCAAGGTCTAGTTGCTCATCAACATCCGCCAGGCTACCCTGCTCTTCCGCAATTTTCTGTGCCGCTCGGCGGATACGTTCTTTGCCAATATCGGCAATGGTTTTGTAGCCAGCTTTGCATGCTTCAGAGTTTTCATCACACGGCTCGGGGAGTTGCACCATTATATATTTGTGGTTACCGCCGTCTTCTTTGTTGAGCTGCATGACAGCGTGGGCAGTGGTTGCGGAGCCAGCGAAAAAGTCGAGGATTATATCATCGGCATTTACTCTGGATATTTCTAAAAGATACTTAATCAAACTAGCTGGCTTGGAGTAATTAAAGGGTATATCCATTTTGTTCAATTCATGTGAACCTATTTGATTAATCTGTTTTTCTATAAGACTATTCGGCTTCGCGGAAGCTTCTTCAATCACGTCTTTTAAATAGGTTTTTGTATAAACATTCCATTTGGCAGGATTCCCATTTTCATCTATCAAATTTGAAGATTTTACAGATTTTATAACTATTCTATTGTTTTCTTTTTCTATCTTCTTTTTTGTCCACCGCCATATTCCATCACCTAATACAGGACGTTCTGGAGGAAAAGTAGAACCTGGTGGAATAATTTTTGAGCCGTCTGGACAATCAAGAAAAAACCTTTGTTCTGGATTTCTGTTTTGAATACTAGACATATAAAGCCGTACTAGCTGGTATCTTTCGCCGGTCCGTGGACCTTCACTTTCAATCTGATTATACGCTTCAGTATTAACACCTCCGAAGAATGGCTTAGCGGCACTTTTCAATTTTGTGTAAGTCAAAATATAATCGAAATTAGGTGCCCAAAATTCGCCCTTATTATTGCTTTTTTTTGCAATTCTTGCTGCACACCCAACAAAATTCTCCTCCCCGAACACGAGGTCACAAAGAGCTTTTAAGTTGGACTGTTCATTATCATCAATGCTAATAAAAATAACGCCATCATCCCGCAATAGATTCTTCGCCAGATACAACCGTGGATACATCATATTTAGCCATTTGGAATGATAGCGGCCGTTGGTGTCTGTATTAGTCGAAAACTTATGACCGTTGCCATCCTTCTGCCCCGTATATTCCAGGTAAGTATCGAGTGTTTCGCTGAATTTATCTGGATAAATAAACTCATTACCGGTGTTGTACGGTGGGTCGATGTAGATCATCTTCACCTTGCCGAAGTAGGATTTTTGCAGGAGTTTCAACACTTCGAGATTGTCGCCTTCAATGAACAGATTTTCAGTGGTGTCAAAATTCACCGATTCATTGCGGACGGGTTTTAGAGTAGCGACGGAAGGTTGCTGGATGACTTTCATACACTCGGCTTTACCAGGCCAGTTGAGGCCGAAGCGTTCCTTGGTCGGCTCTACCCATTCACCTAAGGCACGCTTGAGCTGGTCAAAGTCCAGCTTATTCTCAGCAAAGGCATCAGGGAAGAGTGCTTTAAGTTGTGCGCGCTTCTCTTCTGCGATGTCCATTGAGGTTAATTTTACTTTCAGGCTAGCCTGTTTTTCTGATTTCGCCATGCCGTGCTCCTGGTTTGGTGTATCTCAAAACTTATATTAAACAATTCTATGGCGTAATGTATCTGCCAGCATCTGGATTTTGATTAAGGGACTACTGGCATTGCATAAAGTGGTTATTGTCTCGCTAAGCATTGCTATATCTGGAGGCTGAGCCCGGAATTGAACCGAGGTACACGGTTTTGCAAACCGCTGCATAACCACTCTGCCACTCAGCCAGAATCGGTATCTTACATATTTCCCTGGCTATAAAACCCGGCTACAAAATATAAAACCCTGATAAATTACAGGGTTTTATGAATTTGGAGCGGGAAACGAGACTTGAACTCGCGACCCCAACCTTGGCAAGGTTGTGCTCTACCACTGAGCTATTCCCGCAGAAAACGCTATTGTAGCCGTGGTCATTCAAGTGTCAACAATAAACTACCCTCCCCTCGTAAACGAATGATTTTACCGCCCCGTAACAAGTTGCGCCTGAAGCGATTGCATAGCGATTACATAGACTTGATTATTCTTTTAATTGCCCCCAGGCGGCATATAAGTACTGAAACAGGGACAACAGCGTTAAAAATGCGGCGATATATAACAATACCAAACCGATTGTATAGACCGGGATCCCCAAAACAGAATCTTCGAAAATTAGAAATCCAAGCGCAACCATTTGTGCAATAGTCTTTATCTTGCCCAAAACAGAGACGGTCACCGTATTACGTGCGCCGATTGTCGCCATCCATTCACGCAATGCGGAAACGGCAATCTCTCTTCCGATAATAACCGCTGCCGGTAACGCTAAATACATAGCTGGATTTTGCTGTACTAATAACACCAGTGCGACCGCGATCATTAATTTATCCGCTACCGGGTCGAGAAATGCGCCCAATGTGGATGTCTGGTTTAATTTTCTTGCCAGATAACCATCCAATATGTCTGTTATCGCGGCCAGCACAAAAACAAAACAGGCAAGCAGATTATGCCAGCCAAAAGGTAAATAGAACGCCACGACAAAAATCGGGATCAGCAAAATGCGGAGCAAGGTTAATTGATTGGGGATGGTCATAAGTGGCTGTGAAATGTGTTATATATTTTTTGCGCAAGGCGTTTACTGATCCCCGCGACATTCGCAAGATCATCTACGCCCGCCCGGGCAACACCCTGCATACCGCCAAAATGCTTTATCAAACCTTGTCGCCGTTTATTGCCGATGCCCGCAATCGCCTCAAGTGTGGATCGGTTGCGAGTCTTTTGTCGGCGTTGCCGATGCGCGGTTATTGCAAACCGATGCGCCTCATCACGTATATGTTGTATAAGATGCAATGCGGGAGATGAACTATCACAATTGATGACCTTATTCTCAAGTGCCAATATCAGATTTTCCAGGCCAGGTTTTCTTGTCGGGCCTTTTGCAACCCCTAATATGGGAATATGCGTGATTTGTAATTCGCTGAGTGTCTCCTTGACCACGCCGATTTGCCCTTTGCCCCCGTCAATCAAAATAAGATCTGGCAGCTTTGCCGCCTCTTTGACAAGCCGTGTATAACGCCGCATGACGACCTGACGCATGGCGGCATAATCGTCACCCTGCGTAATGTTGCTGATATTAAACTGGCGGTATTGCGATTTAATAGGCCCCTCTATTCCAAATACGACACACGCCCCCACCGTGGCCTCGCCCTGCGTATGGCTGATGTCAAAACACTCTATGCGTGCAATCGGCGCTTGCAATGACAGGCGTTCGTCCAAGGCGGCGAATCGTTTATTTTGATTCTTATCGGCCGCCAGTTTTTGTTGTAAGGCGAGATCGGCATTTTCCAGCGCCATCGTCAACCACTTGGCACGCTCAGCTCTGACGTTGGCTTTTATCTTGATTTTTCGACCGGCTTTTGCGGATATAACCGCTTCAAGCAATTCAAGGCCCGTAAAATGATGGCTGATTAATATCTCAGTCGGTATTTTTTGTTGCGTATCCAAGTTTATATCATCCTGATTTAAATAAAACTGGCTTAAAAATGCCCTGATCAACTCTGCCTCTGCCGGTGCGTCAATATATTGCGGATAGTAACTGCGGCCACCTAAATTTAATCCCGAACGTAGTATGATCCGCTGTATGCAAGCGTGATTGCCATTGATCGCACAGGCAATAATATCAAGATCGCCGCCGCCCGTGCTGACATGCTGTTTTTCCTGCACCGCTCGTAATGCGCGTATTTGATCGCGTAATGTTGCCGCAGTCTCAAAATCTAGTGCGTCAGCAGCGCGCTGCATGGGCTCGGTTAGCGATTTGATGACAGCTTCATTACGTCCTTCCAGAAAGAGTGTCGCATGTTTTATATCACGCTGATAATCTGCTTTTGAAATCGCACCTACACAGGGTGCCGAGCAGCGTTTGATTTGATATTGCAGGCAAGGCCTGGATCGATTGGCAAAGACGCTGTCTTCACAAGACCGAATCATAAATAATTTTTGTAATAAATTCAGGGTGCGTTTAGCCGCGCTCGCGTCAGGGTAAGGGCCAAAATACTGCCCTTTGCCCTTCAAACTGCCGCGATGGTATCGATAATGCGGGTAGTCATGATCAGATGACAAATAGAGATAAGGGTAACTCTTGTCGTCGCGAAACAGGATGTTATAACGGGGTTTGTAACGTTTAATAAGATTATTTTCCAGGATTAACGCTTCGTTTTCAGTATGGGTCACGGTCACCGCAATATTCTCAACGTGTTTAATCATGGCCTGCGTCTTGGGCGAAGCGGTCGCGCCGCGATTAAAATAACTGGCGACGCGCTGCTTCAGATTTTTTGCCTTACCCACGTAGATTACGCGGCCTTGACCGTCTTGCATACAATAGACACCCGGCAGGCAGGTCAAGGATTTGAGGGTTGTTTTTGCATCAAAGGGCATAATATTCAACGATCAAGCAACGTCTTGATTTGCGTAAAGATAGTATCAAACATGGCTGCGGTTAATCTTCTGGTATTTGTATTATACCTACTACAATGATAAGAATCCGCAATGATGCGTCCATCGTTATCGCCGAGTGTATGATTTTTACCATGCGCAAACCGATAATCGCTACGCCTTAATGCCAAGGCCCTTACCACTGCATTATGTGCGATATGACCTAAGCACAGGATCACTGCATTTTTGTCAATGGCGGCTAATTCCGCAACTAAATAGCGATTACAATTACATATTTCAGCGGCTGTTGGTTTGTTATCGGGCGGCCAACATTTGACGGCATTGCTGATTCGACATTGCTTGAGTTTTAATCCGTCATTTAAGGTTTTAGATTGAGATTGGTTGCTAAACCCATGTTTATACAACATTTTATACAGCATAATGCCAGCAAAATCTCCGGTAAACGGTCGGCCTGTTGCATTAGCACCGTGTAAGCCTGGTGCGAGTCCGACAATGAATAATGTTGGATTTTTCACGCCAAAGGCAGGTACAGGTCGCGCATGGTAGCAAGGATAGGTGTTACGAATTTCTTTCAGAGCCTTGCTCAACCTCGCACAATCAGTACAGCCAGGATTAAATGCAGCGTGATTTACTGTCATAGTGAAATATCAATCAGTGTTTCCGAACAAATCCTGCCTACAAGGTTTTCATGTATTCTATCAATGACCATGTCTCTTCTTCAGTAAATGGATCTGTGCCGTATTCGCCAGTGCCATACTCATGGCCTGCATTACTGTACCTGTCACGGTTTAATGCCGCACGCATGAGAGTATAACGTGCAGTAAAGGAGATGAGATTATGTACACAGTAAGAACAGTAAGGATGGACGAGTTTCGTCAGGATGCGGTACGGATTGCTTTGACGAGCGGTTTATCGCGTCGTCAGGTTGCGGAAGATTTGGGTGTTGGTCTGTCGCGCTTAAACAGGCGAGCTATTGTCAAAAGTAGTGTCTGACAAGTTGGAGACCTCGAACAACGCTGATTCTGGATGGATTTTGACGCGAGCACCAGTCGTTGTCACCCGCATAGCGGGTGTGAAGGTCAAGGTCGGTGGTATTTGAGGCTGTGTTGCGCTGTTTGGGACTGCCAGGGCGGGTATTTCCGGAATTTGGGCGGAGTCAGGCTGTGGCCTGTCGTCGCTCGTGGAAAATCAGACGGCGGAAGTTGTAGCTCAGGTTGGCCATGGTCATGCGGGCCTTCGCACGGGTTTGGCCGATTGAGCGGATGGTCAGAGCCATGGGGCCTTTCTCGTAGCCGAACACAGGCGCGGATGGCGGAGCGTGTCGCGTTGCCCCGACGAATATGCCTGGCCATGGGTTTGCCGCGTGGCTTCTTGCGATGGATATGTGAGCGGTACCCTTGCGCCTTCAGCCAAGCCTCATTCCTGGCCGAGCGGTACCCGGTATCGGCCCAAACCGCCTTCGAGCTGTTTGTCTCGTCCAGAACCGAGGAGCGTTCATGCCCGTCGTAGCGAGCCGCATTCGTGCCAGTCTCACCCCGGATGAAGCGCCATTTGCGGTCTATGGACACGTGGTTCTTGTACCCAAAGTGGGGAACCGAAATATCGACAAGGCCAGTATCCTCCTCACCCTCCTTGGTCGTCTTGGCCTTTGAATACTTGACCGTCCAACGCGCATCCGTGTCTTTCTGGGCAGCCTTGGACAGATCATCAGGCCAGATGTCAGACGCGGCCTCACCTGCCTTGGCGCCCGCTTTCTCTTCTTTCGTCATCCGCTGGCGCGGGGCAAAGACCAACGTGGCATCCATAATCTGACCGCCGGTCGGTTTGTACCCCCGCGCGCACAACTGAGCTTCAAACGCGGCAAACAGGGCCTTGAAGACACCCGCCTAGGTCAGCTTCTCTCTGAAAAGCCAGATCGTCTTCTGATCAGGGGTTGGCCCCCCGATTTGCAATCCCAGGAACCGCAGCCAACTGAAACGGTCACGAATGAGAAACTCCATCCGCTCATCGCTCAGATTGTGCATCGAGGCCAACACCAGCACCTTGAACATCACAACGGCATCATAGGGCGGGCGACCACCTTCGGGACGTTCCCCATAGCCAAGCGCTTCAACAAGAACTGGGCGAAACACTTCGAAATCAACGTGCCGCTCCAAAACCTCAAGCGGATCTCCCATCGCCGAAAGCCGCGCCAAATGATCTGTCAAATCAAACAATCCAGGTGTGTGCATAAACAAAATCCTCCCACATCAAGTGAATCAGACCGTACCACAAAATGTACGGTTTTTAGAGGCTTCCAGCTCTCGTTCTGGATGATGACCTCTACAGACAACACGCTGGCGTACGTCAGCCGTTTTTTGATCATCATACTGCGTCATCAACTCATCTGGCTCTACCTGGACAGCTTCGGTGATTAACTGCTTCGCACCAGATCTGAGTCACTCTGTCAGTGGATCAATGCCCTCTGGTGTACCCAGATCAATCACAGTATTGTTTGTCATGTGTGGCGTACTCCTCTTGTTACTTTTGATTGCTAGACAAAACCGATTCCAGCAAGGCACGCCGCATACTTCAAATTCTTTCAGACACCAGATTCGGTTATAGCTCGCGTAGCTCCAAAATCTCACGTAATTCAGATTCCTCACTGCCTGAGGCAATGAACCAAGGCACATTTTTAGTTACCTCGCGAAGAATTTCTAAACCTTCCGCGACCTCACATTTCAACAATCCAGCTTTGACCACTTGCGAATATTGATGCAACAATCTCCTTTCCAGTTCTCTGTCGACATCTTCGAGATCAAGAATGTCACGAACCAAGTGGGTCAATTTAACGAAACGCGAGACTCCCCGTGCTTGACGTGGTAATCCACTAGTCTCTCTGCGTGTTCCTGTCCGAAAGATAAGGCACCTTCATAGAATGCATCGGTTTTTACGCCGTTGGAATTCAGTACGACACCATCACAGTCGAAGACGATCGCTCGATATTCGGATAGGACAAAAGTGCTATTCAGAAAGTTCACGCATGGCTGCCTCAACACGGTCAACATCACCCGGAACATCAACTGCAAGACTGCTTCCTGTAGTGTTCACCATGGTGACGGGGTAACCTAAGTCCAAGAATCGTAAAATTTCAATGTCTTCAGCCATCTCAAGGCTACTTTTCCTTCCAAGGTCAGCGAACAAATTTAGTTCGTAGGAACTAAAAGCATAAATACCAACTTGCTTCTTGTAGAATTCAGGAAGACTCATTCCCGTTTTACTACCCGGTACAACACTTCGGGATATGTATGTAAGTCTGTTGTCTTCACCAATTACAACTTTAGGAATATTAACGTTCGCTGGATCTTCGTCCTCACTTAGGTTGCAATAACCATTAATAACTGAGTCTGGAACCGCAATTTTCTTATCTTTGATAGCAAGAATATTCATCGGGTTTAGCAAAGGTTCATCACCTTGTACGTTAATATAGACATCAGCTTCGACAACTCTAGCAACCTCCGCAACTCTATCTGTCCCGGTAAGCGCATCCGAACTAGTCATGATGACCTTGAAACCTGCTGATTCAACGACTCCTGCTATTATTTCATCGTCTGTTGCAACGTAAACCGCTTCTTTCCCAACCGCTGTTGCGGAAATCTCTGCAACCCACAACACCATAGGTTTACCCAAAAGTGGTACCAACGGTTTTCCAGGAAACCGGGATGATTCGTATCGAGCAGGGATTACGACAATAGATTCCATATCTAAAACTTCGAATAGATAGACTTCGTGGAGACGGGATACCGCGTAGGCGTAACTGACAACAGTTCGATACCCGAATCACTCTCCAGATATCTAGTCAAAATATTGTGCATTTCAAGGTTGCGGGGATCCTCCGTGTTGTATCCGTCAAAACCTGCCAACAAAACTCGATGTGCATCTCCACTACTTGCTAAAGCTAAAGTGTATGCAATAACTAGTGGTTTGGGCACGACACAGCTAAAATCGCGAAACTCAAATGTATCTGGAAGTATTTCTAGACCGTAGTCAAAGACTTTTGTATCTTTGAGCGCAAGCTTTATCTCCTCCGGAAGCAGGCCAAAAGGAGTTATTAGTGGCTGGGGGTGTTCGGAATAATTCTCGCAGTCCGCAAGCAGACGAACTGGATGGCACGCTATTCGTACATCAATAAGCTCTTCGTCAACTTCTGATCGAGTGTTCAATGCGATCACAATTGGATTCTTGGTTCTTATGTAAGACTTCAATGTAGCCCTGTGTTCGCTTACTCCAGGTCCCGACCCTAGAACGAGTATATCCTTGTTAGCCAACAAAGTTTTGGGATCCCAAGTACCATGCGAAACATCGTGATAAAAGTGTCGAGCAATATCTAACATGTCGGGGTCAAATTTGTTTCCGCCGATTTCTCTCAGATAATCTAGCACTGCCAAAATATCGTCATCGCTGTAACGTGCATCATTAAGCATCTCCTGAATATAAGTCGGATGTATCCCGTAGACTCCACCTAGGTAATAGAACACATTGGTTCCCCAGCCAAAATGAGCTTTAAGTGGCAGGAAATACTCTCTTACCACTTCCAGCAAGGTAATCACATTGGGTGTTTGACCACGCAACGCTACAATTTCGATACACAAACTTTCTGTTTTGGTGTTACCGGGTCCTCGTCCCATTCCAGTTACGGTCGAATCCACCCAAGCAACGCCATTCTCAAGCGCCGTCATTGAGTTCCGTAACGCCATTTCCATATTGTCGTGTGTATGTATTCCAACGGGGCCTTTCCAACAGCTTTTTATCCATTGAATTATTTCGATTATTCGCTACGATGATAGCTTTCCCATACTATCTGCAAAATAAAGCACATCAATTGGCCAATCGTTTGTTTGCTGTGCAAGTTTTTTTACTGTTGCTTCATCGCATCCTGCGATTTGCATAATGTTGTATCCGACCTTGTAACCTCTCTCTTTGATCCAAGAGCTTGACATAATAGCCGTCGGGTATTCATGCACGTGACAAGCGATTCGAATTAGGCTCAGAACTGATTGTTCAGCAGGCACAGGAATCAGACTTTCTAGGACCGAATAGTCTATCGTCCCGTCAGTTACGATATCGGAGGCATTGATCATTACTCCAACCGCCAATCCATCAGGAATGACTAGAGTATTCAAAAACTCCTCAGTGGAGTATGCGCACGCCCCCTTAAACCCAACATTTTCAGGAAATCGAAATCCAATTTCGACCACATCAACACCCGCACGTGCGACAGATTGCAAATAGTCTGCAACCAAGTTTGGCGGGAAATCCCAACGGTTATAATACCCGCCATCTCTCAAAGTACAGTCTAGGAAGGTGATATTCTTATTCATATCGCCACCCGCTCTGAAACATTGCGTTCTCTGAGAATTTGTTCAAGGGAAGCCTCTCTCTTTTTCCAAGATAAAGATTTAAGTGCCAATTCTCTAGTACCAACTTTGATACCATCGAGATACGCTGAACCTCCTCCCAGTTTTTTGGAAGCTGTCACAAAATTCTTCGCACTTTGAGCCATTATCGCATGCTCGCCATCTTGAAATCCTCGTATAGCGTTGATCGCCACAAGAACTGAGACATTTTTGACCTCACCACCCCAGCCACGCTTAGGTACAACACCATCAAGGTAAACATACGGGAACGCGCCATCAATAGACCGACCCCGCCAGTCATCAATCTGGTCGTAGACCCCCTGGTTCAGGATTGTGCCTGAGCTGACACGGGTACCCCAGAGGGCTGCGGTAATGTCTTCTACACGTTGTACTGAAACACCTGCCAGATACATCTCGATCAGTGCCTCTTCGACAGACGCTACACGGTGTCGATAGTGCTCTATGATCGCCATCTCAAAGGTCTGCTTGCGTAGCTTCGGCATCTTTAACTCAAGCTCTCCAGCCCTTGTGTGGCACTTCCTGGTGTAGCTACCAGACCGGTCGTCTTTGCGCGTCTCAGTGCGTTCGTATCGATCAGCACCCACCAGCGCATCAGCCTCAACGTCCAGAATCTGGTTAAGGGTGTCTTCCACAGTCTTCAGTACCACTTTGTTGAGATGGCCCTGCAGTTCCTGTTCATCAATAGGGACTACGTTGTTCAAGTGCTTGTTTGTATCATCGCTCATGGCGACTCTTCTCCTGGTCAAATAAATGGTTATGTCACTTTTTATTTAACCAGATAAAGGGAACCGCCTATTCAAATTTGCGAAAGATAATTTACGTTATCAGCCGACCCGGAACACCCCGGGTTTCCGGAGCAGCACCGACTTGTCGATGGCCAGCTTGTCCACCGGGATCCCGGCCTCGGCGATATAGCCCGCGGCACTGCCCTAGCCGCGGGGAAAGGCGATGCGGATGCGGTGGCCCCGTCTGGACATAGCCTTGTAGACGGTGCGGGCGCGGATGGTCGGCCCACCGGTATTGGGGTTGAACAGAAAGCAGATGATGTCCAGGGGGGGGCGGTGTCGGGCTGCGGGGCGCCTGCCCCTTTGGGGTGCTCCGCATCCTCTGACGGCCCCCGGGACACCGCCGCTTCAGCCACGAATACCGTCCCACCGGTTCGACAGCTTCGCCGTGCCCAGGATCAGGTGTACGACCCGCTCGGACGTGTTGGTGATGCGGTAATCCGCGGGGATTTCCGGCGCGCCGCGTTCGGCAAAGGCGCGGGTGACGGCCTCGACCCCGGCCAGGATCGTGTCCCGGTCCAGCCCAGTCATGACGATGCAGCCGGTGTCCAGCCCCTCGGGCCGTTCGATCGCATCCCTTGGCGTGATGGCCGGAAAGCCCAGGATCGACGCCTCTTCCGCGATGGTGCCGCTGTCGGAAATCGCACAGAACGCATTCATCTGCAGGTGGTTGTAGTCGTGGAAGCCAAAGGGCTTCAGTTCTTGGATGTGCGGATCGAAGCTGATCCCGAAGGTATTCAGCCGCTTGCGGGTACGGGGGTGGGTTGACAGGATCACCGGCAGGTCATGGGTCTGGGCCAAGGTGTTCAGGGCACCGGCCAGCGCCTCCAGCCGGTCGCGGCTGTCGACGTTCTCCTCGCGGTGCAGGCTGGCGATGAAATAGCCCCGCGGTTTCAGGTCCAGGCGCGACAGCACTTCCGAGGTGTCGATCCGGTCGCGATAATGGCCCAGCACCTCGGTCATCGGGGATCCCGTCAGGGTAATGCGCTGGTGGGGCATACCTTCGGACAGCAGGTGCCGCCGCGCGTGTTCCGTATAGACCAGGTTGAAGTCGGCGATGTGATCGACCAGCTTGCGGTTGGTCTCTTCGGGCACGTTGCGGTCGAAGCTGCGGTTGCCCGCCTCCATATGGTAGACCGGGATATTCATGCGCCGGGCCATGATGGCCGAGATCGCGGAATTCGTGTCGCCCAGGATCAGGACGGCATCGGGTTTTTCGTCCGCCAAGACCTTCTCCGACTGGGCCAGGATGGCCCCCAGGGTCTCGCCCAGACTGCCCCCCCCGGTGCCCAGGAAGTGGTCCGGTTTGCGCACGCCCAGATCCTCGAAAAAGACCTCGTTCAGCTCGTAATCCCAGTTCTGGCCCGTGTGGGTGATGACGTGGGTGACATGGTCCTCCAGCCGGGCCATGACCCGGGAAAGCCGGATAATCTCCGGCCTTGTCCCAAGGATGGTCATCACCTTGAGCCGGGTCGGCCGGGTTCCCAAGATGGTCATCACCTTGAGCCGGGTCATGACGGGGTCCTTGGAGGGTCGCAGGGGGGCGGATTTTCGCGTTTTGCAATGGATTGGCCGTGGATTATGCTGTTTTCAGCAATAATCAGCGGGAAATATCGGTTTGTCTTTGCCGAAATCCTCAGAAGTTGACGACTGTCAAATTTTTGAACGTGGGGGCCACGCATCATCCTAGCACCCTGTCGGCAAAGGTATCCGGGTTCCCGGGATCGAATATTTCGTGCGTCCAAAACAGGGTCAGAAGCGGGGTGTCCCCGGTGTTCTCGATGGAATGGGTATGCAGGGTCGGCATGTCGATCGGGGTGGGGGCATCGCCCGTGACCAGATAATCCCAGACCTCGGACCCTAGCACCTGGCGGATGCGAATGGTGGCCTGGCCCTGCATCACCAGAAAGCGCGCGACCTTGCCCAGGTGGAAGTGGTCGCCGCGGGTCACACCGGGCTCGGTCCAGCTCATGAACGTCTGCCCCCCCCCCCCGCCCTTGGCCGCCTCGAACAGCGTGCCGCGCGGGTCGGTGTTCAGCGTCAAGTGTCCCGGCAAAGCCCCGGGATAGCGGTGTAGCCGGTAGGTGTTAAAAAGATCCCGGTCGAACGGGTCGGAAAGGTCCGGGAAGATGTTGGCCCCATAGCTTTCGTGAAACCCACGGATGCGGTCCCAGAGATCGGGGATGGTCATGTGTCGGCCCAGCATACGGTGTAGCCCGCCCTGCCCCGATAAGGCCCGGTCAACCGCCCACTGGGCCGCGGCACCTGCATGGACCAACTCGACCGCACCGTCGGGGTTGATCTCCGGGCTCTCGCCCCGCACCGCCTGATGGCAGAGCGTGCCGGTGACGTTGTTGTAATGGGGCCGCCCGCGCTCTCCGAAGATGTGCGGCAGGGTCAGGTCCGTGAAGGCCGCTTGGGCACCATCGGCCCAGTCCGCCAGCACTCGCGCCGCACCAGCCTTGCCGCGGCCGTAAGGGATGTCGCGCCCGGTATGGGTCGAGTTCGCATAGACCAACGACGGTGCGCCTTTCAGGGCACCGGCTAGCCGTTCGGCCAGGGCGATATTGCCGCGCTCCAGCGCATCGTCGTCGGCGCGGTTAATCCCGGCGAAATGCAGCACCGCATCGGCGCCGTCCAGGGCCTGGGCAAGCCTTGCCTCATCGTTGAACGCGGCCCGGTCCAGCGCCGCCACCTCATATGGTGCCGCCTCGCCCCGGAAGGCGGCCGCGCAGTTGGCCGCGTGCAGCCGCACCGCCGCGTGCCAGCCCAGCAGCCCCCCAGTGCCAGTGATGGCGATCTTCATGCCCGGCCCTCCCACGCGGCCAGTTCTGGAAAGGCGTTATCAATCTTGTTCATAAAATTCTGTATTCATACTCTTTAGGTATCGACCCTCACAATTATATCGGTTTTGATCACACTATTAGCCAATTTTCATAGTGTATCAGTATTAGGGATGCCGGCACCAGCATAAGCAAGGTGAATCCAATATTCGTTTTGAATAAATCCTGTGCATTGATTTTATACCGTGATTGCATCATCAGACTGATGGCGGAGAATGAACTCAATGGCACGGAGAGACCCCAGCTAAAAATAAACATGATTCCCAACAAATTCGGATCAGGCGAAAATGGCACGAGTAAACTCCCCACGACACTAATGCTGACAATTGGATGCAACCCCAATAGTGACGATGCAACCATGATCACTAACATGATCGCGGCCGTGTAACCGTTGAAAGCTTCGATCGGTAATCGGTAATTGACCGACAGCACAAAAAAAGTAATGCCAACAGCTAAAATACCCGCCGAAAAAAACAGGGCAACTTCATTTATTGAATGGGCGATTGACGCATCAATATGCTGTCTCACATCCGTCAATGCCCGCAGTGGGTAACGAAAAAACGGTAGTGTCAATAATCTTTTGCACTTTCTGATTTGGCTTTCCCTTAAATCTGGTTGTTACGCTACCTGAAAGTCCTTTTCTTTATCCATCTCTCGGAGCAAATCCATGTTCAGATATTTCCGCGTTCCCCACTAGCTCCCCGCGATGTGTCTTAGCCTTGCCGCACACAACATCAACACCGAGTTGCCATCCGGGAATGCTCCCACTACTCGTGTTCGCCGCCTGATTTCTCGAATGATCCGCTCCAAAGGATTGTTAGTCCGAATGCGAATCCAGTGCTCTGCCAGAAACCGATAATACGTCAGGGTCTCTTCCATGCACTACCCAGCCAATCCGCCGCACTCGATAACTTCATGTCCCTGAGTTTCTTCTCGACCTCCGTGGCCTTATGCCTGGCAGATTCCAGATATTCAGATGCATGGATAGCCTGCAACATGCGAGAGACTTCTTTGACACGACCACGAGACACATGACTGAAGACGTTGCGGTAAAAGTGCACAATACAACGCTGCCACTCAGCATCAGGGTAGAAGTCACCGATCGACTCCTTGCGCCCAAGACAGGCATCACTGAGCACCAACCTGATGCCCTTGAGACTGCGTGCCTGCAAATGACGCAGGGATCCTGACCATCCCGCCTTATCCTCCTTAGTACCTTCAACAATCCCTGGAATGCGGCGGTAGCCATCGTCCCTAACACCGATGGCGACTAGAACAGAAACGTTCTTCACTGCACCGCCCCAACTGCGTTTGAGCACAACACCGTCCAGGTATACATAAGGGAAATCACCCTCTATGGGGCGATTACGCCACTCTTCAATCTGCCCATAGATGCGCTGGTTGAGCTTTGAAATAGTCCCTGAGCTAACACGGGTACCCCACAATGCTGCGGTGACATCCTCCACCCGTCGGACCGATACGCCAGCCAGATACATCTCGGTCAGTGTCTCTTCGACAGACGCTACACGGTGTCGATAGTGCTCTATGATCGCCATCTCAAAGGTCTGCTTGCGTAGCTTCGGCATCTTTAACTCAAGCTCTCCAGCCCTTGTGCGGCACTTCCTGGTGTAGCTACCAGACCGGTCGTCTTTGCGCGTCTCAGTGCGTTCGTATCGATCAGCACCCACCAGCGCATCAGCCTCAACGTCCAGAATCTGGTTAAGGGTGTCTTCCACAGTATTCAGTACCACTTTGTTGAGATGGTCCTGCAGTTCCTGTTCATCAATAGGGACTACATTGTTCAAGTGCTTGTTTGTATCATCGCTCATGGCGACTCTTCTCCTGGTCAAATAAATGGTTATGTCACTTTTTATTTAACCAGATAAAGGGAGCCGCCTCTTCAAATTTGCGAAAGATAATTTACGTTATCACAATGATTACGGCTATCAGTGGCTTAGTACGCCTAAAATAGGGGCTATAGCTGAAAACAGTAGGCCGGGGCAAGAGAAATGAAAGAGCGTAATGAGCAAGACGTTCAATGCTCGCTATTATCGAGCACAGTGATGCCCACTTGCTTGAAAATCCTTAATTGATCAGATGTTCCTTAGCTTTTACTGCTTCCAGAGGATGAAATTCACATGATGGCACCTGTTTGAGCGCCGCTGCGTGGTAGATGAAATCCACTCCACGTACCGCACCCAATATTGATTGATAGTCACGGATATCTCCGAGATAAAATTTTACTTTTGAGTTGCTGTACAGCTTCCGCATATCATCTTGTTTCTTTTCATCTCTGCTCAAGAGACGAATTTCACTTATATCAGAATCAAGAAAGCGTCGCAAAACAGCATTTCCAGATAAGCCCGTTCCCCCGGTGATTAGATTTTTTATCCTTATAAAAAACCTATGATAAAGCCTACCTACATTAAGTATTTTTTTTGCCTTCGAATGCCTTTAAAAAGAGAGCTATATTACTCTCCACTACCGCCCTGTCGTTACCAGTTTTTGTAGCATATTTTATACAGTTTCGACTTATTTTTTGGCGCTCGCCTTGTCCCATAAATGCATATTTTTCGATTATTTTGACAAATTCATCTGGTCTATCCAAAGATACGTCCCAACCAACCTGATATTCCCCAAGATCTCGCCATGGAGTTCTATCACTTGTCAACACAGGCACTCCAGCTACAAAAGACTCTAAGAATACATGCCCAAAGTTTTCTCCAAGAGTAGGCAAGAAAAAGAGATCATAATCAGAAATAGTTGAAACCACATTTGAGTGCTCCACAGTCCCTTTATATTCAACCAGAATATTTCCGGGTAATACTTGCATTAGTTTTTCACATTCATTCCAATATGTTTTAGAGTCAATTGGCCCGTATATAGAAAACCTTATTTGCGAATTAATTTTCGACAAAACTTTCAACGCAAAATCAAGGTTTTTCTTGGGAGATATCCTTGACAGAAAGCAAACCTTAAGCCTGGTGCCAACCTCGGATTCAGATATTTTCCGATCGAGAGGATTATTTTTAGCCACAATATTTAGATCCGTAGCTATTAAGAGATCCGGGGCATCCTTACCAGGCATATGCTTAAAAAAACCGGCTTTTATTTCTTCGGCTTCGATAAACGTAGATGCTTGAAACACGCATCCGCCATATAATTTAAACAAACTTACAGTTTTGATATACAACCACTTTTTAGCTTTTTTGATCCGCAACGCCCCCTCGGAAAACTCTCCTCGAGGTGCTAACACAACAGGTTTGGACTGCGCACTGAAAATCTTACTTAAAATCAATGGCTTCACAGTAAAAGAAAAATCAAAAAAACTATTCAAATAAATTAAGTCACACGATGTATTCTTTATGATCTTTGCTATATTACAAAGTGTTAAGTAATCTTTGCTTGCATAAAAAACTTTTGCCCGCCCTACCTTATTCCACGAATTTACTGGAATTTTTTTGTATGCTGTTCTGTCGCCTGAATCTCGGTCTTTCGTTATTATATAAAATTCAAATTTATCACTTAAGCACTCTACCATTGCCTCAATTGTTCGGATTGACCCACCACCTTTATAGCCAGGGATGTAATAATGAACAAATGTGATAATTTTTAACTTTGTTCCAGTTTTTTTTATACACATGAGAGCATCATCTTAATAAATCCATAAGTGGGCTGAGCCTTTTTCGTAATTAACAGACAAATCTTTTTTCCCTTACCCTAGAGACCTACACTCATCATCAATGAATGATTAATAACTAATAATTCTAGGCAATGATTTTTGTTTCAATATCAATACCATCTATGAATTTATGCAAAAAATATCACATGTATTTTTAGTGTTCCATTTCATTGGCTGGACACCTAGAAACTTAATACGTACGACAATATAACCAAGTTAGCTTAGAACTTGCATATCCAAAAGCACTATACTAGCAACCAACAAACCACAATGGAATTTCATTTTATTTGAACGATTACTTTTATGTTCAATATGCAGAAGCTTAATATTACAGCAGAGAATCAAGTCTAGCAATACAGCAACCCTAGCCATGCCGTGCTTTTGTAGTTTCCCGACGTTTTTCAATAGAGTTATAACCGGATCTGGTGTCTGAATAGGTTGAAGTATGCGGCGTGCCTTGCTGAAATCGGTTTTGTCTAGCAATCGAAAGTAGCAAGAGGAGCACGCCACACATGACAAACAATACTGTGATTGATCTGGGTACACCAGAGGGCATTGATCCACTGACAGAACTAATCAAATCGGGTGCGAGGCAGTTAATCACCGAAGCTGTCCAGGCAGAGCCAGATGCGTTGATGAGGCAGTATGATGATCAAAGGACGGCTGACGGACGACAGCGCGTTGTCCGCAGTGGCCATCATCCCGAACGAGAGGTGATTACAGGGGTTGGCAAGGTCAGCGTTGAGGTGCCGAAGATTTGTCGCCGTGAGGGTAAACCGGCGAGCTTCCAATCTTTGCTTGTACCGCCCTACATCCGGCGCACGGCGACGCTGGACGCGGCGATCCCCTGGCTTTATTTGAAGGGTGTTTCGAGTGGCCAGATGCAGAGCGCACTGGAAGCTATTGTCGGACCCGAGGCTAAAGGGCTGTCGGCCAATGTCGTGGGTTGTTTGAAACGGCAATGGGAAGCTACATACAAGCAATGGTGTACACGTTCCGTGGCGGATGAATGGGTCTATATCTGGACTGATGGCATCTACAGTGGTCTTCGAGGCGACGATGGCCGATTGTGCTGTCTGGTTATCATCGGCGTGAACAGCCGCGGTCAGAAGCACTTTCTGTCGATTGAAGAGGGTGTCAGGGAATCGAAACAGCGCTGGCGAGCAGTGTTGTTGTCGTTGCAACAAAGAGGCTTGGGTCAGCCCCGAAGCTGGCCATTGGCGATGGTGCTTTGGGTTTCTGGGCAGCCCTTGAGGCAGTGTATCCAGAGACTGATGTGCAACGTTGCTGGATGCACAAGACCGGCAATGTGCTGAACTATCTGCCCAAGTCTGTTCAGGAGAAAGCAAAGCAGGGTCTGGATGGCAGAGGGCCGCGTTGACGCAGAGCAGGTGTTCGATGACTTTGAGGAACGTTTCGGTGCAAAGTATCCCAAGGCAGTGGCATGCTTATCGAAAGACCGTGATGCGTTGCTGGCATTTTATGACTTTCCAGCAGAGCACTGGAGCCACATCAGGACAACGAATGTCACCCCGTCGAGATTTGCGACAATCCGGCATAGAACACGCCAGGCCAAAGGTTGTGTCACGCGGAATACGATGCTGACGATGATCTACAAGATGGGATTATGCGCCGAAGATTCCTGGCGCAAATTGAGAGGCTTCAGACACTTGGCAAAGGTGATTGAAGGCGTGAAGCTTAAAGATGGAATCGAGGTCACTGAGAACGACAAGGCAGCCGCATGATTAACTTGTCAGACACTACTTTTGACAATAGCTCGAG
Source organism: uncultured Gammaproteobacteria bacterium (assembly GCA_951812995.1). Lineage (GTDB taxonomy): Bacteria > Pseudomonadota > Gammaproteobacteria > Eutrophobiales > Eutrophobiaceae > UBA7359. The sequence goes on from CATOTD010000006.1 coordinate 342,251, forward strand.
ATAATATAGGGCAGTAATTTTAATTTTGAACCCGTGTATTTAACGCCTTGCGTGTTTGGCGTGGATTGTTCGGGAAAACCGAAAAGGCTTTGTTGCTGGCTACTCATTTTATTATGTGCCTTTGTAATAGGTTGGCAGATTATACCAATTTAACACTGGCTACTTATTGCATAGATATGTAATTTGGTGTCCGATTTGAATCATGCGTAAATTGATCTGTGAAGAACCTGATCTGAATAACGGTTGTAATAAGTTATCATTGCGTTTGAAATTTTATCATATTTTAATAAAAACGATTATAAATAAAGGTTAATCAATGAATTTGCTAAAAGATTTTTTTAAGCTGGAGGCGGCCAGCGGAATTATCCTAGTCGTTGTGGCTGTATTAGCCATGATAATTTCCAATTCACCACTACACTATTATTACGAATTAATATTGGATCTGCCTATAGAAATTAGAGTTGGCCCACTATTAATTGCTAAGCCATTATTGTTGTGGGTCAATGATGCTTTGATGGCGGTGTTCTTCTTTCTGGTTGGACTGGAATTGAAACGAGAAATGATAGAAGGCGCGTTGTCAAAGTTAAGCAATATCGCCTTCCCCGCAATAGGTGCGATTGGCGGCATGTTGATCCCGGCCATAATTTATTCATGGATAAATTGGGGTGATGCCATCGCTATTAGAGGATGGGCGATTCCAGCCGCAACAGATATCGCCTTCGCATTGGGTATTTTATTATTGCTTGGTAATCGTATACCAACAAACCTGAAGATCTTTCTGCTATCAGTCGCCATTATTGATGATATAGGTGCCATCATAATAATCGCACTTTTTTATACTGAGAACTTGTCTATAAATGCACTATTAATCAGCTTATCTATTATACCCGTGCTTTATATTCTCAACCGGAAAAATGTGGTCCGTATCATACCCTATTTATTTGTCGGTCTTATCATGTGGGTTGCACTGTTAAAGTCTGGTATCCATGCGACTTTGGCGGGCGTTATACTCGCATTTTTTATTCCCATAAGAGCAAAGGATAATCCCGAATATTCACCCTTAAAAAAACTTGAACATGATCTCCATGGCGTTGTTGCTTATGGCGTGTTGCCCATATTTGCGTTTGCAAATGCTGGCATTTCATTAACCGCCGTTGGCCTAGATTATATTCTGGGGCCAGTACCACTTGGCATTGCAATAGGGTTATTTGTTGGAAAACAATTAGGCGTGTTTGGATTTTGCTGGATCGGGTTAAAAGCAGGCTGGGTATCTTTACCTAGAGAGGTTAATTTAATGCAATTATACGGTGTTGCATTATTGTGTGGTGTCGGCTTTACCATGAGCCTTTTTATAGACTCACTTGCATTTGATAAAGAGGCTGTTAATTTACTCTTCGATGGGAGACTCGGAATCATGCTAGGCTCGCTATGTTCAGGTGTTGCCGGGTATTTGGTATTAAGAATGACTACCAAGGCTAAATGAAGGAAAATCGCAGGTATTCAATACTACCCAAATGTAGCTTTAATCTCGTCATACGTTGCATCAATAACATGCACATTTGCATAACCCATCAATTCAAGCGTGTGGGCTGATAATGAGGCTCGCCCGCCAGCACCGCAATGCAAGAGTATGGGTATCCCGGCTTCGGGACAAAGCTTGTTTATCCTCATCTCCAATACACCACGCGGAATATTTTTAGAATCAGTCAGTTTCGATTCAATGACTTCATCTGGTTCACGCACGTCTATAATCACGGCATTATCGTGCCGATCATAAAACATCTTTGCAGAAGTCGGATCCATGCAATCGCAATGTGCCTTAGCGGCCGCAATAAGATGGAGACCTCGAACAACGCTGATTCTGGATGGGTTTTGACGCGAGCACCAGTCGTTGTCACCCGCATAGCGGGTGTGAAGGTCAAGGTCGGTGGTATTTGAGGCTGTGTCGCGCTGTTTGGGTCTGCCAGGGCGGGTATTTCCGGAATTTGGGCGGAGTCAGGCTGTGGCCTGTCGTCGCTCGTGGAAGATGAGACGGCGGAAGTTGTAGCTCAGGTTGGCCATGGTCATGCGGGCCTTCGCACGGGTTTGGCCGATTGAGCGGATGGTCAGAGCCATGGGCCCTTTCTCGTAGCCGAACACAGGCGCGGATGGCGGAGCGTGTCGCGTTGCCCCGACGAATATGCCTGGCCATGGGTTTGCCGCGTGGCTTCTTGCGATGGATATGTGAGCGGTACCCTTGCGCCTTCAGCCAAGCCTCATTCCTGGCCGAGCGGTACCCGGTATCGGCCCAAACCGCCTTCGAGCTGTTTGTCTCGTCCAGAACCGAGGACAGTTCATGCCCGTCGTAGCGAGCCGCATTCGTGCCAGTCTCACCCCGGATGAAGCGCCATTTGCGATCAATGGACACGTGGTTCTTGTACCCAAAGTGCGGAACCGAAATATCGACAAGGCCAGTATCCTCCTCACCCTCCTTGGTCGTCTTGGCCTTTGAATACTTGACCGTCCAACGCGCATCGGTGTCTTTCTGGGCAGCCTTGGACAGATCATCGGGCCAGATGTCAGACGCGGCCTCACCTGCCTTGGCGCGCGCTTTCTCTGCTTTCGTCATCCGCTGGCGCGGGGCAAAGACCAACGTGGCATCCATAATCTGACCGCCGGTCGGTTTGTATCCCCGCGCGCAGAGCTGAGCTTCAAACGCGGCAAACAGGGCCTTGAAGACACCCGCCTGGGTCAGCTTCTCTCTGAAAAGCCAGATCGTCTTCTGATCAGGTGTCGGCTCCCCAATTTGAAATCCCAGAAACCGCAACCAACTGAAACGGTCACGAATGAGAAACTCCATCCGCTCATCACTCAGATTGTGCATCGAGGCCAACACCAGCACCTTGAACATCACAACGGCATCATAGGGCGGGCGACCACCTTTGGGACGTTCCCCATAGCCAAGTGCTTCAACAAGAACTGGGCGAAACACTTCGAAATCAACGTGCCGCTCCAAAACCTCAAGCGGATCTCCCATCGCCGAAAGCCGCGCCAAATGATCCGTCAAATCAAACAATCCAGGTGCGTGCATAAACAAAATCCTCCCACAT
>CATOTD010000007.1 GCA_951812995.1 uncultured Gammaproteobacteria bacterium
CCGCATTCGTGCCAGTCTCACCCCGGATGAAGCGCCATTTGCGGTCAATGGACACGTGGTTCTTGTAGCCAAAGTGCGGAACCGAAATATCGACAAGGCCAGTATCCTCCTCACCCTCCTTGGTCGTCTTGGCCTTTGAATACTTGACCGTCCAACGCGCATCGGTGTCTTTCTGCGCTGCCTTGGACAGATCATCGGGCCAGATGTCAGATGCGGCCTCACCTGCCTTGGCGCGCGCTTTCTCTGCTTTCGTCATCCGCTGGCGCGGGGCAAGACCAACGTGGCATCCACAATCTGACCGCCGGTCGGTTTGTATCCCCGCGCGCACAGCTGAGCTTCAAACGCGGCAAACAGGGCCTTGCAGACACCCGCCTAGGTCAGCTTCTCTCTGAAAAGCCAGATCGTCTTCTGATCAGGTGTCGGCTCCCCGATTTGAAATCCCAGGAACCGCAACCAACTGAAACGGTCACGAATGAGAAACTCCATCCGCTCATCGCTCAGGTTGTGCATCGAGGCCAACACCAGCACCTTGAACATCACAACGGCATCATAGGGCGGACGACCACCTTTGGGACGTTCCCCATAGCCAAGCACTTCAACAAGAACTGGGCGAAACACTTCGAAATCAACGTGCCGCTCCAAAACCTCAAGCGGATCTCCCATCGCCGAAAGCCGCGCCAAATGATCCGTCAAATCAAACAATCCAGGTGCGTGCATAAACAAAATCCTCCCACATCAAGTGAATCAGATCGTACCACAAAATGTACGGTTTTTAGAGGCTTCCGACTTCTTTGACACGACCACGAGACACATGACTGAAGACGTTGCGGTAGAAGTGCACAATACAACACTGCCAGCCAGCTTAGGGGTAGAAGTCACCGATCGACTCCTTGCGCCCAAGACAGGCATCACTGAGCACCAACCTGATGCCCTTGAGACCGCGTGCCTGCAAATGACGCAGGCATCCTGACCATCCCGCCTTATCCTCCTTAGTACCTTCAACAATCCCTGGAATGCGGCGGTAGCCATCGTCCCTAACACCTATGGCGACTAGAACAGAAACGTTCTTCACTGCACCGCCCCAACTGCGTTTGAGCACAACACCGTCCAGGTATACATAAGGGAAATCACTCCCTATGGGGCGATTACGCCACTCTTCAATCTGCCCATAGATACGCTGGTTGAGCTTTGAAATAGTCCCTGAGCTGACACGGGTACCCCACAATGCTGCGGTAATGTCTTCTACACGTTGTACTGAAACACCTGCCAGATACATCTCAATCAGTGCCTCTTCAATTGACGCTACACGGTGCCGATAGCGCTCTATGATGGCCATCTCAAAGGTCTGCTTGCGTAGCTTCGGCATCTTTAACTCAAGCTCTCCGGCCCTTGTGTGGCACTTCCTGGTGTAGCTACCAGACCGGTCGTCTTTGCGCGTCTCAGTGCGTTCGTATCGATCAGCACCCACCAGCGCATCAGCCTCAACGTCCAGAATCTGGTTAAGGGTGTCTTCCACAGTCTTCAGTACCACTTTGTTGAGATGGCCCTGCAGTTCCTGTTCATCAATAGGGACTACATTGTTCAAGTGCTTGCTTGTATCATCGCTCATGGCGACTCTTCTCCTGGTCAAATAAATGGTTATGTCACTTTTTATTTAACCAGATAAAGGGGACCTCTTCAAATTTGCGAAAGATAATTTACGTTATCGCGCTGGGTCAAGTCGGGCTAGGTGTGGTCGAGTCAAGGCTGGGTTGAGTTGGGCTTGGGTCGGGCGCAGTGCAAAATCATCTGGGCAAAGGGAGCGTTATGCAATCTCGCGACTATGTAGCGGCCATAATGAGCGCATTACCATAGCGCCCATACGGGTCTGAGGCCGCTTGGTAATGTGGCAAGTTTTCCTAATTGATTCCAAGCCGTCGTTTCATTATGAAAATCAGAACCAACCGAGGCTGCAACATCATAGCGTTTGGCATAATCAGCCATGCGTCTAATTTCTGCTAATTGAGTATGGCCTGTCACGACTTCGACCGCCTGGCCGCCAAGTCCTTTGAAATCTTGAATCATCGTGCATAATTGAGTGGCGGTCATTTTATAGCGCAAGGGATGTGCGATAACCGCGACACCACAGGCTCCGTTGATTTGCGCAATGGTTTCTTCAAGGCCAGGCCAGTCAACGACAACGTACCCCGGCTTTTTATTGGCCAAATACTGCGCAAATGCATCGGCCTGATTTTTTGCATAACCGTTCTCAATCAGGAAGGTTGAAAAATGCTGTCGTGTCACTGTCCCGCCCGCCGCAATGCGTTTGGCATTTTCATAAGCGCCATGAATGCCAACCTGTTTGAGCCTGTCCCCAATTGCCACAGCGCGTGCTTCGCGAAGTTGATTCAGCTTGACAATAGCATTGATTATTGCGTCATTCTCCGGATTAATATTCAAACCCACAATGTGAATTGGTTTATTACGCCAGTGCGCGGATAACTCAATACCATTGATGAGCGTGATATTATATTTATTCGCCGCAATTTTCGCAGCGGCCAAACCCGCTACAGTATCATGATCAGTCAAGGCCAATGTGTTGATGCCGGCAGCACTTGCTTTTTCTATCAACACCGCTGGTGGGAATATGCCATCTGAAGCATTTGAATGGGTATGTAGATCGAAGACACGCGACATTCTTAATCCCTGAAATTGATGTATTGTAATGGCAGGTTGAGTTTTGCCTCTCGTATTGTGGCGATTGTGTCTTGCAAATCATCGCGTTTCTTTCCGGTAACGCGTACCTGATCACCCTGAATTGCGGCCTGCACTTTCAGCTTACGACCCTTAATCATTTTTACTATCTTTCTTGCCAGCTCAATGTCAATCCCTTTTTTTATGGCAACGGCTTGTCGTGCTTCTTTATTGTTTTCAACAATCTCATCATAATCCAGACAGCGGATATCAATCCCGCGTTTTACAATTTTAGTTTCCAGTATTTCGTGGATCTGTTTTACCTGAAATTCTGACGCAGAGATGATCAGCAAGTTTTTATCCGTCAATTCAATTCTGGAATCAGTCTCTTTAAAATCAAAACGATTGCTGATTTCTTTGTTCGCTTGATCAATCGCGTTAGTAAGTTCATGTTGGTCGATTTCAGAAACAACATCAAATGAAGGCATGGCTTAAATCTCCAATGTCACAATCTGCTTAGTATAATAATCACGATGGGATGCAAAGTTGTCGGATAAATCGCGACTGGTTCGCAAACATATAAGGCATCTTGCCAAAATCAGACAGCAAGACCGAGTAAGAATATAAAATTATCACGTTTATTTTTAATGCGCCAGATAGGGCTTGAAGACATCATTATAACGCTCTTCAAAGCCAGCGTTGGTTTTTATGATCATATAAAGTGCAACACCGAGTTGGTTGGCCAAGGTCATTGATTTTTCTGGCCCTAACACCATAAAGGCAGTCGCAAGCGCATCTGCATGCATGGCCGAGCTATTGAGTACGGTAACCGCGGCAAGTGTGTGATTGATGGGTTTGCCCGTTATCGGATCGATCGTATGCGAGTAGCGGATGCCGTTCTTTTCAAAATAATTGCGATAATCACCCGATGTCGCCATGGCGATATTATGCAGGCTGACGATACCTTGCACCGCACGCTCAAGCGGCAGGGCCTGTTCAATCCCTATCTGCCACGTTTGTTGTCTTTCATTAGTGCCTTTCGCGATGAGTTCGCCCCCAATCTCAACCAGGTAATGATTAAAACCGTGCGCATCCAGATAATGTGCGATCTTGTCTACCGCAAACCCCTTGGCAATGCCAGATAAATCAATATAAATGTCGGGATCAGTTTTAACAATACGCTTTGCTGGCTTGTCAAACGTTAATTTTTCGTAGCCCGTATGTTGTTTTACGGCGCGGATGGCCGCCTCAGAAGGAACTGCTCGAGTCAATGGATCAGCACCAAAGCCCCATAACTTCACCAATGGTCCTACCGTCATGTCAAAAGCACCATTGCTCAATAAGCTGACGCTATTTCCATGTTCAATCACTTGATACAGATCAGCAGACAATGTCTGCCAATAAGTTGTCTTTGCTTGATTAAAACGAGATAACTCTGAGTCACTGATATAGGTTGACATCGTTTGGTTGATGCCGACCAGGATATTTTCAATATCCGTGTGCAAGATGTTTTGTTTAAGTGCAATATCGTTGGGAACAATCTTGATGGTGTAGGTCGTACCCATCGTCAGGCCATTCAGAACGATTACTTCTCTTACCGTATTTTGACATGCACAAAGACTCGTCAGCAAAAGCGCACACGGTATAAAATAACGCATAAAATAAGGGATGCGACCTTGGGTAATTTTAACTATCCAGCATAGTGCTTTATATTGTTGCAAGCATTTGTCATTCAACGGTAACAGATTTTGCAAGATTTCGTGGTTGATCAATATCCGCGCCTTTGATGACAGCGACATGGTATGCCAATAACTGTAACGGTATTGTGTAAAGTATCGGTGCCATAAAGTCACACACAACATTAATATTGATTACATAGACACCTTCTGCAGGTTCAACAGCACTTGTCTCATCCGCAAACAGATACAATTTACCACCACGTGCTTTTACTTCCTGTAAATTTGATTTCAGTTTTTCCAGTAGATTGTTGTTTGGCGCAACAGCGATAACCGGCATATCATCATCAATTAAGGCCAGCGGGCCATGCTTCAATTCACCGGCTGCATAGGCTTCAGCATGAATATAGGAGATTTCTTTTAGCTTTAATGCACCTTCCATCGCAACCGGCAAAAAGCTACCACGACCTAAAAACAAAGCATGATGTTTATCAGCAAACTCTTTAGCCATGGTTTCAATATCGTCCTTATGTAACAGTAATTGATTCACTCGAGCAGGCAAACTTTCAAGTTGCTTGACAAACATATTTTCCTGTTTATTTGAAAGGCCGTTATGTTTTCCAATCGCGATGACCAAAAGAAAAAGCGCAACGAGTTGTGTAGTGAATGCCTTGGTTGATGCCACACCAATTTCAGGCCCTGCATGTGTCAGGAAAACAAGATCAGACGCTCTCGTTAATGAGCTTTCAGCAACATTGCAAATGGCTAATGTGCTTAAAAATCCGGATTTTTTTGCCTGCTGTAATGCGGCAAGCGTATCGGCCGTTTCGCCTGATTGTGAAATAGAAACAAATAATGTGTTATCAGGTACGACCGATTTTCTATATCGATATTCACTCGCTATTTCAATCTGACACGAAATTTGAGCAATTTCTTCCATCCAATGAGCGGCAATTAAACCGGCATGATAACTGGTTCCACAAGCGACTATCTTGAGTGAGTGCACTTGTGCAAATATTGCATCTGCACCGTGCCCAAATTCACTACTGATAACCTGTCCATCGCTGATACGATTTTCTAATAATTCTGCAATAGCGTTGGGTTGGAAAAAAATCTCTTTCAACATGTGGTGCTTATAACCGGCTTTATCGGCGACATCAGGGGTTAATTCAAGCACATTAAGCGGACGCTCAACAATTTTTAATTCAGCGTTATATATAGTCAAGTCAGTACACCTGATATCGGCAATATCACCCTCTTCTAAAAAAATAAATTGTTGTGTTACTGGCAGTAAAGCAAAGACATCCGAAGCAATAAAATACTCACCAATCCCAACACCTATCACAAGAGGACTGCCATTTTTAGCCGCAATCAACCTTCCTGGTTCAGATTTATTGATAACACCCAAGGCATAGGCACCTTGCAGTTGTTTTATAGTTGCAAATGTTGCGTGTAGGAGATCGGGGTTTGTTTGCAATGCCACATAAATACCGTTAACAACGGTTTCTGTATCAGTTTCTGAATTAAATTTAAAGCCCGACGCTCCTTGCTGTTCACGGAGTTGTTCATGATTTTCAATAATGCCATTATGCACAAGCGCAACTTGATCATCACGGCATATATGCGGATGTGCGTTGTTAGTACTTGGTTTGCCATGCGTTGCCCAACGTGTGTGCGCTATTCCTGTGTTCCCGTTGAGTGGTGTGGCTTGATGTTTTTTGAGTAGCGCACCCACCTTCCCCTGGACACGTATTCTTTGCAAACTTTTTGCCTGATCAATCACGGCCAAGCCAGCAGAATCATAGCCCCGATATTCGAGCCTTTTTAGTCCTTCAAGCAAGATGGGAGAAACATTGCGCTGAGCAACTGCACCGACAATTCCACACATAAAATTAGGGAATTATATACTTAACTCCAACTTCACTACAAAATACAAACACAATGATTTGTTAGTTTTTTCAAGTAACAAGCTCACCATGCTCACCTGTTACCTTATGCAATTTTTCAATTGCACTCCATTTTGGGTTAAACCATCTTTTCTTGTCTTTCGTTTGCACGCAACGACAATAAAAAGGTTTTTATCGGTTTTTTATCTTTGTTGAATACTGCAATATCAAGCGGATACTCTTTTTTGGTATCAGATGGCCTTACTTTTACACGCCACTGTGGTCGTGTTTGTAATTGTTCTTTGGGGTATCCGTAATCTTCGACAAGTGTTTCGGAAAAGACTTGTACTGCTTCTACTTCTTCTGGCGTAGCTTTTACTTCTTCACCACTTATATAGTCTTTGATGTAACCTGCTCTCATTATCGTCCTGTATATCCGCATTCTATTTCCATTGCTTTGCTCATGCTAGCACCTCGCGATAGGTAATCCGTTTACCTATCGCGTTGCTTATAAGTGATTCTATACGTTGATTGGTTGGTAACTTACATGGTCCGTTATTCAGTCTAAAAGTCACTTCGTTCACATAGCGATGTAAGTGTTTAGTGCTGGCATGATGCCATACCCCATACAGACCGCGTTTGAGTAAAGCCCAGACACTTTCAATGCTATTGGTATGAATGTTGTTTGAACCCACATATTCTCCCGCACTATGGGTTACCGTACCATGCTGATAAGCAGACTGTAAATGCTGATATGACCTGTGTTCATCTGTGTAAATGGTGGCACCATATTCCACTGAACAGCCAATCTCTTTGTGCAGGGTCGGTATATCAGTTGATGGGATAGGCTTAGCCCTTGTGCGGCCACCGCGCTCACGCATTCCGACCACTACCTGCTTGCCAGCTACGCCACGGCCTGCGCGGACTTTCTTGTGTTTGTGTTTGTTATGTTCCTTCCCACCGATATAGGTCTCATCAATCTCAACAATGCCAGAAAGTAAATTATCTGTATTATCGTTACAGGTTTCACGAATGCGGGCCTGCATAAACCAGGCGGTCTTTTGAGTTACTCCGATTTGTTTAGATAACTGCAAGCTAGATATGCCCTTGCGCGAGGTGACAGTTAAGTAAATAGCATATAGCCATTTATGTAGTGGAACATGAGAACGTTCAAAGATAGTGCCGGTTCTCACCGTAAACTCACTCTTACAGTCCCGGCATAAGTAATATCCTGTCCGCTTTCCTTTGCGCGGGGTAATACGCTTAAATTCCCCACAATGAGGACAGGATATGTAATCTCTCCAGCGTTGTCCCTCAAAATACAATCTAGCGGCTTCAGCATCCGGAAACTGGCGAAATAACTCAAATGTGGATATGGTATTGTCTTTCATTGATGACCCTCCGTTTTATTGCATTTTTATGTTAGATTATATGGGTTATCTATTGGAGTAAAATATATAATTCCCTAAAATTAGTTATCTATCAATATAAGTGTCATGACTGGTGAATCGTTTTTTTTCATCCATGATGAACTCATTGGCAGCAATTTTTGCGTGCATCTGTTGATTGGGTGACAAGTTGCCTGAAGCCGCTATTACTTCAATCTGGCGAGTAGCCTTTTCATTGCCTTGCTGTGCGGCAGCGAAATACCATTTATAAGCCTCCTTATTATCTTTTTTTAATCCTGCACGCCCAAAATTTATCATGTCTCCATAATTTCTCTGCGCATCAGGATGCCCTGCTCGGGCCGCGCGTTCATACCACTCAAGTGCTTGCTTGTAATCTTTATCGGTGCCAAGTCCTAAATAATATAGTATCCCGAGATAATTCTGCGCTTCAGGATTACCCTTTTCGGCTAATGGTATCCATAAATTTAATGCCGTTTCATAATCACCACTCTCGAATGCTATTTTTGGATCTGTTTCTTTACCACAACCGGTGATTTGTAGTGTCGTCATTAAAAATAAAAGCACTAGGGATGTTTTTGTCATCATTTTATTGTAACAGTCGGATTAATTTACATTGACTATCTATTGATTAGCCATTTAACACACTATCAATTATGGTCGGGGCGAGAGGATTTGAACCTCCGACCCCCTGCACCCCATGCAGGTGCGCTACCAAGCTGCGCTACGCCCCGTTGTCAGTTAGAATACTAACCTAACCTAAAAATCTTGTATCGCCACTGATTGATTCAATGGTGAAATAAATACCGGATTTACCTATCCATTTATCGACTTAACTGACGATTATCGTCTTAACAGATCTAACACTTCTTCAAGCTCGGTGCGTAATTGTTTAATAATCTGCTGACTCTGATTAGAATCATCTCTGGCTTCATCACCCGTCAGGCGTTGTCTAGCACCACCAATGGTAAAACCTTGTTCATACAGCAAACTTCTAATTTGTCTTATAAGGATGACATCATGCCGTTGGTAATAGCGTCGGTTGCCCCGGCGCTTGAGGGGTTTGAGTGATGGAAACTCTTGTTCCCAATAGCGCAACACATGCGGTTTCACAACACAGAGTTCGCTGACCTCACCTATTGTAAAATAACGTTTACCAGGTATGGCGGGTAATTCACTGTTGTTAGCCGCTTCCAGCATATGTTTCCACTCGTGTTTTTAGTTTTTGGCCTGGACGAAAAGTCACCACGCGACGTGCACTGATAGGAATTTCTTCACCTGTTTTCGGGTTTCGCCCAGGGCGTTGGTTTTTGTTCCTCAAATCAAAGTTTCCAAAGCCAGAAATTTTAACTTGATTACCTGATTCTAAAGCGGAGCGGATCTCTTCAAAGAACATTTCAACGATTTCTTTGGCCTCGCGTTTGTTAAGCCCGAGCTCTTCATACAGTTTTTCCGCCAATTCAGCTTTTGTCAGTGCTGCCATATCATTCTCTCAGTTTTGCACCGAAATTTTTATATAGACCATCAATCACCTTCGCCATGATGGCTTCAATTTCTTTATCATTAAGAGTGCTAGAAGTTGCTTGAAAGGTCAAGCCTAAAGCAAGACTTTTTTGCCCTTTCTTGATACCTACGCCCCGATATACGTCAAATAATTGCAGGTCGGACAATAACGTGCTTGAGTCAATTTTTATGCTTTTTATCAGCTCTGCAAGCGTTACTGTCTCATCCAGAATGATGGCTATATCTCGCTTGACGGAGGGATATTGAGAAATCGCCTGATATTTTACTTGCCTATCTTGTATTAGACTTTTTATTTCAAATTCAAATATATATACATTATTGGCATGAGCACCTATTTTAGGATGTAGACAACCAAAATAACCCACCTCAACGCCATCGATCAATACATCTACAGCCTGCCCCGGATGCAACATGCTTGCTTGACTCGCCCGCATCTCTAGCCTGTCAGGCGCAATCATTGCGTAAAGTAACGCTTCAACATCACCTTTTATATCATAGAAATCACATAAAATATCTTTTTTACCCCATTGTTTTTTATCAACATTACCATACAATAATCCACCTATATGAGGGACTTGTTTAAGATTATTACAGACCTCAAAGACCAAGCCTGTCTCAAAAATCCGAATTCTTTCTTGTTGTCTATTTACATTGTACCGCAATGTATTGAGTAATCCTGGCAATAGACAGCGACGCATAGCAGACAATTCAGGTGCTATAGGGTTGGCTAAAATAAAATTTTTATCTTTGTTATTCAATAACTTATTTTCATCTGGATCAATAAAACTATAATTTATTACCTCATAATAATCTCGATTTATCAGTATTTGACGGAGATGTTCAATGGTTTCATGCTCCTTATTTGGTGACTGCATGGTCAGTTTGCACTGTGGCGTAGACACGAAGATAGCGTCATAGCCATGAATCCGGGCCAGTTCTTCTATAAGATCAACCTCTGTATTTATATCAAATCTATGTGGTGGCGTATTCGTAACAAACTGATAATTATCGTAATTAGATTCAATCCCTAATTTTAAAAACGTATCTTTAATAAATTGCTCTTCCAACTCAACCCCTAACACACGTTTGATCTGTGTTTTCCTGAGTATGACTGGTTTATTCTTTGGCAAATCAGCCTCACTTAAAACCTCAACAACAGGCGCTACTTGCCCGCCACAATATTGAACAAGCAAACGAGTGGCGCGCTCAAGCGCGATAGATTGAAGCTGGGGGTCAACGCCACGTTCAAAACGATGCGATGAATCAGTATGCAGACCATACTGACGAGCCTTGCCGAGGATGATCCAGGGTGTGAAAAATGCGCTTTCAAGAAAGATATTTTTTGATCGCATCGAGACCGCACTGTTATATCCACCCATAATTCCAGCCAACGCCAATGGGCCTGATTCATCAGCAATTAAAAGCGTTCCAGGCTTAATCTCAAATTCCGACTCATTAAGCAGTTTTATGCTTTCTTTTTCTTTTGGAAAACGAATTTCAATGTCGCCAGTTAATAAACTATTGTCAAACGCATGTAGCGGTTGTCCCAATTCAAGCATGACAAAATTGGTGATATCAACCACGATACTAATACTTCTAATGCCAGACAGACGCAACCTTTCAGTCAACCAAAGTGGTGTTTTTACAGTAGCATCAACATTTTCAATGATCCGGCCAAGATACCTTGGACAAGCCGCTACGGTAGCAGATTTAATCGTTCGGCGTGCTGTTGTATTTATTGTAGCTAGCTCAAATTCAGGGGGCTTGAAATGGATATTATTAAGTACGGCGACTTCACGCGCGATGCCCTTTATACTCAGACAATCACCGCGATTAGGTGTCAGCGATAATTCAATAATATTATCATTTAGATCGATAATCTCGCTAAGCGGTTTGCCTATAGGTTCGTATGGAGACAACTCCATAATATCGTCATGGTCATCGCCCAACCCAATCTCACTAGCAGAACAAAGCATACCATTCGAGATAACGCCCTTTAGCGATATGGCCTCCAGCTTCGACTTTTCGGGTAACGTCGCACCTACTTTAGCTAAAATCGTACGCATACCTGCCCGCACATTTGTAGCACCACACACAACACTTACAAGATCGCTTGCGCCACAATCAACTTGGCAAATATGGAGTTTATCTGCATGCGGGTGTTTCGAGACGCACTTTACTTCTGCGACAACAAGGCCATTCATTGCCGGGCAGGCGGGCAACACCGCATCAACCTCAAGCCCCGCCGTAGTTAATTGGTGGGTCAATGCTGCCGTACTTATCGCTGGATTTACAAACTCTCGCAACCACGTTTCACTGAATTTCATAAGTGTTTATCCCAAACTTTGTTAGCAGTGAAATTGCTTGAGAAAGCGTAAGTCATTGTCGAAGAATAATCTAAGGTCATCAACGCCATAATAAAGCATGGCTAAACGTTCAACGCCCATGCCAAACGCAAGTCCGGTATATTTTTCAGGATCAACAGCCACATTTTTCAACACGTTTGGATGTACCATGCCACAGCCCAAAACCTCTAACCAGCCGCGCTCACCTAAAATATCAACTTCAGCCGACGGTTCAGTAAAGGGAAAATAGGATGGGCGAAAACGTATTTTTAATTCTTTCTCGAAAAAGATTTCCAGAAATTGGATCAACATGCCTTTTAACTCTGCAAAGGTGGCTGATTCGTCAATAAGCAGACCTTCTACTTGGTGAAACATCGGTGTATGCGTCATATCAGAGTCACGTCGATAGACACGACCAGGCGCAATAAAGCGAAACGGGGGGTCGTTATTTTCCATGATTCTAATTTGCACCGATGAAGTATGCGTTCTCAACAATCGTCCATCAGGGAAATAAAATGTATCGTGCATCGCACGTGCTGGATGGTGTGCAGGAATATTGAGGGCTTCAAAATTGTGATAATCATCCTCCACTTCCGGCCCTGCAACGACAGCAAAACCAATTTGTCTGAATAATGATTCGATCCGTTGCAACGTTAATGTGATTGGGTGCAGACCAGCCCGCTGATTGCCTCTGCCTGGTAATGTAATATCAAGCTGGGCGGCTTTTATCTGTTCTTTTAGATGCTCACTTTCAAGCACCGTTTTACGTGCTTCCAGTGCAGTCTGTACAGCTACTTTAGCAAGATTAATCAGCTTGCCTGCCTGTGGTCTTTCTGCAACAGGTAATTGACCGAGTTGTTTTAGCTGTTGCGTGAGTTGACCTTTTTTACCGAGATAATCAACCCTGATCTGTTCTAGCCGTATCAGATTATCGGCGGCATTGATTTCCACCAAGGCCTGAGTTTGTAGTTTTTTAGTATTATGCACGTTTTAAACCAATATATCGTCGCGACGAATATCCCCCGATGCTATCGCCTGATTCGTTGTTATAGGGCCTGCCTTTATGTAGCCGCGTACTCACGACATGATGAGAGCCAGGCGACAATAACGAAAATACACAAGCAATTATTAATAAATTGTAAATCCTTTTAAGAAGTCGTTTGTGTGTTTCAAACAAACAACACCATTTAACGTTGCTACACATAAAAAAGGGAAGGTAGATCCCTTCCCTGGTGCCAGCTTGTTGCAGATAATTATTAACGATCCAGGCTGGACTTTGCCTGTTCAGCTAATATACCAAAAGCCGTTTTATCAAACACGGCCATATCTGCCAGTACCTTACGGTCAATTTTGATTGATGCCTTATTTAATCCATCGATAAATCGACTATAAGACAGCCCATGTATACGTGCGGCAGCATTAATCCGTGTGATCCAAAGCGCACGGAACTGCCGCTTGCGTTGACGTCTATCTCTATAGGCATATTGCTGTGCCCTGGCAACAGCTTGTTTGGCAACACGGAAAACATTCTTGCGTCGACCACTATAACCTTTGGCTTGCTCAATTATCTTTTTATGTTTTGCATGCGCGGTAACACCACGTTTTACTCTGGGCATGGTTTCAATTCCTCTCTATAAATACGGCATCATTCGAGCAACGGCCTTCTGGTCACTCGCATGAACCGCAAGCATACCGCGCAACTGACGCTTACGTTTAGTGCTCTTTTTGGTTAAAATATGGCTACGGTGCGACTGACCATGCTTAAATTTTCCTGACGCGGTACGCGAAAATCGCTTCGCCGCACCGCTGTTTGATTTCATCTTGGGCATTTCATTAACTCCATTCTTTCATGTTTTTCAGCTTAACTCATTTGGCTATTAGAACGATACAATATTAAGGGAATTTATATTTTATAAGCAATATTTTTATAAAATAAACCTTGATACGGTAAGGGTAGCAAGACACTATTGATCAGTGCTCGTATCCCAATTTAACTTTGACATTTCACCTGTTTGGTAAAACTGACGGATCAGCTTTATGTATTCCAGAAAATCCTTGTTTTCTTCGGCTATCCTGTTTGCCGTATCCCAGTCAACCTCGCTACGCTCTTTGGCTGGAATCATAATCTGACTTTCTGAGGGGTTCTCAACATCAAGTTTAATAAAACCAATACCATGTAAACTGGCAAGTATACGAAGTTCTTTCAATGTGTTTGCGCCTTCAATCTCACTGGCAACCAAATATCCAAAATTAGCCCATGAGGAATTACTAACGGCCTGGAAAAAGACTTCGCGTACGTTTGAGCGATTAATCAGAATCTTAACTTCGAATGACCAGAGTTTTGTTTTCTTGTCGGCATATTGCTGAACACAATCTTTGATTTCACGATGCCAGTCGCCGCTGAGAACTTCCATTCCAACAAGGTCAGGATAAAGCCATTTGTTACCACCCGTGCCACGAGAATTGTGGGAATACTTTTCATCAATGCGCTTGCCGTATATCCCAAGTTCTGACCATAGAAACTTAGACAAAATCGGGTAAAGGTCATGTTCTTTTAAGATAGAGTCATTTACCTTTGAAGCGGGTGAAGTAGCACGGCTTTCTGCAATATCAATTTCAGCACTGTCAGTGGATTTCGTGAAGTAATACTTCCGAGGGCGACCTTCGGTAGTTTTAATCTTTGGATACTGCTTTTGCAGGGATACTCGCCTTGAGCTGATTTCAGCGGCGATTTGGTTTAATAGTGCGGTTTCATTATCGAGTGGTATTATTATGGCGGTTGAGTTTTTTTGCTTTTCACGACATTCATCTGGATAGGTTGCAAATATCCAATCAGCGATCTCCCGACCCGTAAATTTCTGCTCTGGATTTTGCTGTAAAAAATTAGCCACAATATTTGTTAAGTTAAGCGCCATGCTTCAATTTTTTTAACTTTCGTACCTATGAATATATAAAGATTGAATTTAAGCTATTGATAATAAAGCTATAATTGACTGGTTTGCTTATTATTTAAGTATATAATTCCCAGTATTAACAATAAAAAATAATCGGCCAGGTTATTTTTTAGCAGCCAATACCATCACCATCTGCCTGCCTTCCATTTTTGGAAACTGTTCAACAACCCCATATTCTTTCAGATCGATTTCTATTTTCTTCAACATCTTTGTGCCTAATTCCTGATGCGCCATTTCTCTACCGCGGAAGCGGAGTGTAATCTTGACCTTATCACCATTATTCAAGAATTTAATTAAATTCCTCAACTTAATCTGATAATCACCATCTTCCGTACTTGGCCTGAATTTAATTTCCTTAACATGTATCTGTTTTTGTTTCTTTTTAGCGGCGTGTTTTTTTTTGTTCTGCTCAAATATAAATTTACCGTAATCCATGACTCGACAAACGGGCGGCTTTGAATTAGGAACAATTTCAACTAAATCCAGCTCCGATTCATCGGCCATTTGTTGTGCTTCACGAATGGACACGATACCGACTTGCTCGCCCTCAGTATTGATTAACCTTACCTCTGGTGCAATTATATCTTCATTTAGACGTGTCTGTTTTTCTACACTGATAAATTTAATCCTCCAAATTAATGCGACCGAGGCAGGCGATATCGTTATGCAAGCGTTGGATAAAGTTAGCAAGCAACATTGCCCCTAGATCCTCACCATTACGTGCCCGCACTGCCACGTTGTTTTGTGCTTGTTCACGTGCGCCCAGAATAACTAGATAGGGCACGCGCTGCATTGCGTGGTCGCGGATTTTAAGCCCGATCGTTTCGTTTCTCAAGTCCACTTCGACCCTGAATCCATGATTTTTCAAGGTTTCTGATGTTTTTTTAGCATATATGATTTGTTTTTCAGTAATTGCAATAACAACTACCTGCACAGGTGCCAACCAGACTGGAAAAGCACCTGCATAATGCTCTATCAATATGCCGATAAACCGCTCCATCGAACCGACAATAGCGCGATGAAGCATGACTGGAATCTGCTTGGAACTATCTTCGCTGATATAAGCGGCATCTAATCTCTCTGGCATGGAAAAATCGACCTGTATGGTTCCGCATTGCCAAACACGACCGATACAGTCTTTCAATGAAAATTCGATTTTTGGCCCATAAAATGCGCCTTCTCCCGGCTGTAGCTGCCATGTTATTTTTTTATTGTCCAATGCATGCGCAAGTGCTTGCTCGGCCTTATCCCATATCGCATCACTACCGACGCGGTCATCTGGGCGTGTGGAAAGTTTGATAATAACGTCATCAAAACCAAAGTCTCGATAGACTTTGAATAACATATCAATAAACTTTGCAACCTCATCTTGAATCTGCGCTTCTGTACAAAAAATATGGGCATCATCTTGGGTAAAGTTGCGGGCGCGCATCAAGCCATGCAAGCTACCTGATACCTCATTGCGATGACAGGAACCAAATTCCGCCAATCGCAAAGGTAAATCTCGATAACTTTTCAAGCCTTGATTGAAAACCTGCACATGGCAAGGGCAGTTCATGGGTTTAATCGCATAATCCCGATTTTCAGAACTGGTCGTAAACATATTATCCCTGAATTTATCCCAATGGCCAGAACGCTCCCATAAACGCTGATCGACTATCTGCGGTGTATGTATTTCCTGATAACCGTGTGCTTGCATCTTCGTACTTATATATTGTTCCACGATCTTATAAATGGCCCAGCCCTTTGGGTGCCAAAATACCATCCCTGGCGCTTCTTCCTGAAAATGAAACAGATCCTGTTTTTTTGCTAATTTACGATGATCGCGTTTTTCTGCCTCTTCCAGCCTTTGCAAGTAAGCCTTGAGTGATTTTTTATCGGGCCAGGCCGTTCCGTAAATACGTTGCAACATTTCATTATTGGCATCGCCACGCCAATAAGAGCCTGCCAATTTCATCAATTTGAAGGCTTTTATTTTACCCGTGCTCGGCACATGTGGACCACGGCATAAATCAATAAAATCGCCTTGCGAATACAACGAAAGCGTCTCATCTTGCGGAATTGATTCAATAATCTGTGCCTTGTATTCTTCGCCCATATCTCGAAAGAGTCTAATAGCTTCATCCCTGGTTTTGACAGTGCGCGTAACCGTTAAATCGGCTTTTGCCAATGCCAGCATTTTTTTTTCTATTTGTACTAAATCGTCAGACGTAAAGCCAGGCTCGTAGGCATAGTCATAATAAAAACCATCCTCTATGACAGGCCCAATGGTGACTTGTGCTGCGGGGTAAAGTGCTTTTACTGCTTGCGCCATAAGATGAGCGCATGAATGGCGGATAATTGCCAAACCTTCTGGATCACGTGCGGTGATAATTCTTACATTGCTGTCTTTTTCAATGCGGTAAGCGGCATCAACCAATTTCCCATTAACCATGCCGCCAAGCGTTGCTTTAGCAAGTCCTCTGCCGATTGATGCTGAGACTTGCATGACTGTCACCGCACGGTCATACGCGCGCTGGCTATTATCGGGTAACGTAATCGTGGGCATATATACTCCTTCTTGTTCCAGTGGTGGCCCCCACAATAGGCCACATGTAAAGGATTGAATAATTAACACGTACCGCGATACGGTGCTTGTGTATTGTTTGGTAGGCACGATTGGACTCGAACCAACGACCCCTACCATGTCAAGGTAGTGCTCTAACCAACTGAGCTACGCGCCTGTTTCTTAAGACAGGGCATTATACGAGGTGTTTTGCAATCGTCAAATTTCTTTTTAGATCATCATGTTATCGACTAGATTCGCTTGCAAGTAAGTTTACGTCGGTATCAAGAAGGCCATGTAATAAAGGATGATTAAGTGCGGCCTGACCACGACCGATTCAACACCGCCCGTTTTAGAAAGCGATCATTGGCAGGGACGGCAGTTTACCTAATGCAATGCGCCTTGAGCTCATCCGTTCTTAAAATATCAGCAACTCCTGTATACTCGCAAGATTAACGAGATGGACATGACAAAATGAGTAAAGACAAGTCATCTGGCGGCGGCAAGACCATTGCGCTGAATAAAAAAGCCCGTCACAATTATTCGATTGACGAGCGATTTGAAGCAGGTATCGCGCTAGAAGGCTGGGAGGTCAAGAGTTTGCGGGCGGGCAAAGTGCAGATTGTCGAGAGTTATATCCTCCTGAAGGACAGCGAAGCCTTCCTCTTTGGCGCATTCATCACACCACTGCCGACTGCCTCAACACATATAACACCTGATCCACAACGTAGTCGCAAACTGCTAATACATAGAGTCGAACTGAATAGACTAATCGGTGCCGTCGAGCGCAAAGGCTTTGCATTAGTGCCTATCGCGCTTTATTGGAAAAACGGTAAGGTCAAACTGGAGCTCGGCATCGCCCGCGGCAAAAGAACACATGACAAACGCGAAACTGCAAAAGACCGCGACTGGCAGCGACAGAAAGAAAGGCTACTGCGACATAAATAAATCAACGTTCCCTTGTTTATTGCTACGCACTGAAACTTTCAGTACGCCACGTAAGTCATACACCCGATTATTTTAATGTTTATTGATAGGCAATCGTTTATACTTGAAACTTCTTCAGGAAAAATCGGGGGCGTACTGGCTTCGACGTGGATATGAAACCTGATGGGCATGCCGAGGTGCAGATTACCTCGTAAATACTTCTGCAAACCTTATAGTTGCCAACGAAGACAACTACGCACTAGCGGCTTAATAACCTGTCTTAGTGCCGTCTGCCTGCTGATGTGCTTGTGCACGGTAGGTCTAGGCGTCGACTTTCACAAGACCGCAATGAAACCCGTCCGAGGTAGATTTGTTAAAACTTGATCGGAATCGCGTTCTGTCTTCCCCGCCGGTCGGGTAGCAGAGCGTTAAATTAAAGATTCGGCTAAGCATGTAGATCTGATGGCAGAGGATTTGCGGACGCGGGTTCGATTCCCGCCGCCTCCACCAATTAAAAAGGTGAACTAAGATCAGTTCACCTTTTTATGCCCATACCCCGCGCTACAGTCCGAGACCTTTGCATTAAAGTGATATTTGTTTGTTACAATAAGCCGCGTTACTTAAGATGGAAGCCTCTAAAAACCGTACATTTTGTGGTACGATCTGATTCACTTGATGTGGGAGGATTTTGTTTATGCACGCACCTGGATTGTTTGATTTGACGGATCATTTGGCGCGGCTTTCGGCGATGGGATATCCGCTTGAGGTTTTGGAGCGGCACGTTGATTTCGAAGTGTTTCGCCCAGTTCTTGTTGAAGCACTTGGCTATGGGGAACGTCCCAAAGGTGGTCGTCCGCCCTATGATGCCGTTGTGATGTTCAAGGTGCTGGTGTTGGCATTGATGCACAATCTGAGCGATGAGCGGATGGAGTTTCTCATTCGTGACCGTTTCAGTTGGCTACGGTTCCTGGGATTGCAAATCGGGGAGCCGACACCTGATCAGAAGACGATCTGGCTTTTCAGAGAGAAGCTGACCTAGGCGGGTGTCTTCAAGGCCCTGTTTGCCGCGTTTGAAGCTCAGCTCTGCGCGCGGGGATACAAACCGACCGGCGGTCAGATTGTGGATGCCACGTTGGTCTCTGCCCCGCGCCAACGGATGACGAAAGCAGAGAAAGCGCGCGCCAAGGCAGGTGAGGCTGCATCTGACATCTGGCCCGATGATCTGTCCAAGGCAGCGCAGAAAGACACCGATGCGCGTTGGACGGTCAAGTATTCAAAGGCCAAGACGACCAAGGAGGGTGAGGAGGATACTGGCCTTGTCGATATTTCGGTTCCGCACTTTGGGTACAAGAACCACGTGTCCATTGACCGCAAATGGCGCTTCATCCGGGGTGAGACTGGCACGAATGCGGCTCGCTACGACGGGCATGAACGCTCCTCGGTTCTGGACGAGACAAACAGCTCGAAGGCGGTTTGGGCCGATACTGGATATCGGTCGTCCAAGAACGAAGACTGGCTCAAAGCACAAGGGTACCGCTCACATATCCATCGCAAGAAGCCACGCGGCAAACCCATGGCCAGGCATATTCGCCAGGGCAACGCGACACGCTCCGCCATCCGCGCCTGTGTTCGGCTACGAGAAAGGGCCCATGGCTCTGACCATCCGCTCAATCGGCCAAACCCGTGCGAAGGCCCGCATGACCATGGCCAACCTGAGCTACAACTTCCGCCGTCTCATCTTCCACGAGCGACGACAGGCCACAGCCTGACTCCGCCCAAATTCCGGAAATACCCGCCCTGGCAGACCCAAACAGCGCGACACAGCCTCAAATACCACCGACCTTGACCTTCACACCCGCTATGCGGGTGACAACGACTGGTGCTCGCGTCAAAATCCATCCAGAATCAGCGTTGTTCGAGGTCTCCAGCTTGCATACAAGCAATGGTGTACACGTTCCGTGTCTGATGAATGGGTCTATATCTGGACTGATGGCATCTACAGTGGTCTTCGAGGTGACGATGGTCGATTGTGTTGCCTGGTCATCATCGGCGTGAACAGTCGCGGTCAGAAGCATTTTATGTCGATTGAAGAGGGTGTCAGGGAATCGAAACAGCGCTGGCGAGCAGTGTTGTTGTCGTTGCAACAAAGAGGCTTGGGTCAGCCCCAAAGCTGGCCATTGGCGATGGTGCTTTGGGTTTCTGGGCAGCCCTTGAGGCAGTGTATCCAGAGACTGATGTGCAACGTTGCTGGATGCACAAGACCGGCAATGTGCTGAACTATCTGCCCAAGTCTGTTCAGGAGAAAGCAAAGCAGGGTCTGGATGGCAGAGGGCCGCGTTGACGCAGAGCAGGTGTTCGATGACTTTGAGGAACGTTTCGGCGCAAAGTGTCCCAAGGCAGTGGCATGCTTATCGAAAGACCGTGATGCGTTGCTGGCATTTTATGACTTTCCAGCAGAGCACTGGAGCCACATCAGGACAACGAATGTCACCCCGTCGAGCTTTGCGACAATCCGGCATAGAACACGCCAGGCTAAAGGTTGTGTCACGCGGAATACGATGCTGACGATGATCTGCAAGATGGGATTATGCGCCGAAGATTCCTGGCGCAAACTGAGGAGCTTCAGACACCTGGCCAAGGTGATTGGAGGCATGAAGTTCAAAGATGGAATCGAGGTAACTGAGGACGACAAGGCCGCCGCATGAACAAATTGTCAGACACTACTTTTGACAATAGCTTGGCGGACAACCGCTATGCCTATAACGATGTGCCAACGCGGGC
>CATOTD010000008.1 GCA_951812995.1 uncultured Gammaproteobacteria bacterium
AAACTAACAAATCATTGTGTTTGTATTTTGTAGTGAAGTTGGATTCAAGTATATAATTCCCTTTCAAAACCATCGACCCATGTGTCACCGGCGGTTAAAGCGTCATGATCGGAAAAATCACGTCCGCGCGATTTCCAATAAAGGTGTCGTATAATATATTTGGGTCTTAGGAAGTCAAGCCATCAAATAGGCTTCTCACGAAGCAGTTTCAGTAAGACGGGGTAGAGGTTATCACGACGATGATTAAACCGAAATTCGGTTTCTTTAGATGGTAGTAAAACATATGTTTTTGAATGCCCTTTATCTTGCTCAGCCTCAATTTGGCGTAGGCCCAAAAGGACTCAATCCCGTTGCTATGGGATTGGTCATTGGCGAACTCATTGTTGCCATGTTCAACCCTAAAATGCTTGGCATAGCCCACATCAACCAAGCCATGATAGTTGCGTCATCCGCATGAATGACGCTATCCATACCTACCTTGCCTCGTATAAGCCTTTGTAGCGTGCGTTTTTGCATATCTGGTATAATTTTTTGTCGATACCCAGCCGTTGCGTTTGAACAGGCAATATCCCGTGTTTTCTTTTGTTTCTCTTATTTTTTATCAATAAAAACAATATTTTATGAAAGTAGTTACATGAAAGAGGTTGATTATTAACCGTGTAGACACCTTGTAGCCATTTAAATCGCATTTTTAGCCATTCTAATGCCATCTTAAACGCCTAAAGTGATTATTTCTCAATAACTTAAATACGGCTGGAGATACGCCGCCACGATGTTCAATTCAGTTGTCCATCGGCGGTTTAAATCGGCTTTTTCGCCCTTTGTTTCGGCTTCTACGGGCTTCTTAAACCCTTGATATAAAAGCCTTTCCATCCCATGCCACCTCATTCCGCCTCATCCCGCATGATCAATTCACATGTCCCCCCACAATCATCGGGGTTGGCAAGGTCAGCGTCGAGGTGCCCAATATCCGTAGCCGTGAGGGTGAGTCGGCGAGCTTTCAATCTTTGCTTGTACCGCCCTACATCCGGCGCACAGCGACCCTGGATGCGGCGATTCCCTGGCTTTATTTGAAAGGTGTTTCGAGTGGTCAGATGCAAAGTGCACTGGAAGCGATTGTCGGACTGGAGGCCAAAGGGCTGTCGGCCAATGTCGTGGGTTGTTTGAAACGGCAATGGGAAGCTACATACAAGCAATGGTGTACACGTTCCGTGTCTGATGAATGGGTCTATATCTGGACTGATGGCATCTACAGTGGTCTTCGAGGTGACGATGGTCGATTGTGTTGCCTGGTCATCATCGGCGTGAACAGTCGCGGTCAGAAGCATTTTATGTCGATTGAAGAGGGTGTCAGGGAATCGAAACAGCGCTGGCGAGCAGTGTTGTTGTCGTTGCAACAAAGAGGCTTGGGTCAGCCCCAAAGCTGGCCATTGGCGATGGTGCTTTGGGCAGCCCTTGAGGCAGTGTATCCAGAGACTGATGTGCAACGTTGCTGGATGCACAAGACCGGCAATGTGCTGAACTATCTGCCCAAGTCTGTTCAGGAGAAAGCAAAGCAGGGTCTGGATGACATCTGGATGGCAGAGGGCCGCGTTGACGCAGAGCAGGCATTTGATGATTTTGAGGAACGTTTTGGGGCGAAGTATCCGAAGGCAGTGGCATGTTTATCGAAAGACCGTGATGCGTTGCTGGCCCCATCTTTGATGCCAGCACTGTTATGCAATTTCAGGATCTATGACCATTCATGAACAATCACACAAGCACCGTCACTGGCACGCAAACCGGCATTTATCAAAATGCGAAAATCGTCCCAAGAAATTTATAGAGTCTTATCAAATCGATGGAATATTAAGGCTACTTTTACTGCCATTTAAGGGATGTGCTAAGATAAATAATGACTCCATACTTCAAAGCAAAACCAATTAAGCTGTTTCTGGGTGATTGTTTAGAAGTACTGCAACAAATTGCTAAGGAAAGCGTGGATATGATCTTTGCTGATCCACCATACAATTTATCCAACGGCGGTTTTAGTTGTCATGCCGGAAAAAAAGTTAGTGTGAATAAAGGTGAATGGGATAAAAGCAAAGGCATAGAAGCGGATTTTGAATTTCACTCGCGATGGATAGCAAGATGCAAGAGAGTATTAAAGCCAAACGGCACACTGTGGATTTCAGGAACAAATCATTCCATTTATTCTTGCGGTTTCGCACTACAAAAACAGGGTTGGCATATTCTTAATGATATTGCGTGGTATAAACCCAATGCGGCACCTCACCTAGCTTGCCGTATGTTTGCTCATTCTCATGAAACACTAATTTGGGCAAAGAAGAATAAAAATGCCAAACAGACATTTAATTACGATGAAATGAAATACGGAGATTTTAGTAACGACTTCATTAAAAAACCTGATAAACAAATGCGTAGTGTATGGGCAATCAATACACCTAGCAATGGCGAAAAAAAATATGGCAAACATCCCACTCAAAAACCAGAGCTTTTATTAGAAAGAATAGTTTTATCCGCTACCAATGAGGGCGATTTAATTTTAGATCCTTTTTGTGGTAGTGCGACAACAGCTATTATGGCATTAAAGCATCATCGTAGATTTGTAGGAATTGATACAGAAGAAGAATATTTAAAGAGTTTAGCGATACCAAAAATAAAAAATGTACTACGAAAATAATGGGAATTATATACTTAACTCCAACTTCACTACAAAATACAAACACAATGATTTGTTAGTTTTTTCAAGTAACAAGCTCACCATGCTCACCTGTTACCTTATGCAATTTTTCAATTGCACTCCATTTTGGGTTAAACCATCTTTTCTTGTCTTTCGTTTGCACGCAACGACAATAAAAAGGTTTTTATCGGTTTTTTATCTTTGTTGAATACTGCAATATCAAGCGGATACTCTTTTTTGGTATCAGATGGCCTTACTTTTACACGCCACTGTGGTCGTGTTTGTAATTGTTCTTTGGGGTATCCGTAATCTTCGACAAGTGTTTCGGAAAAGACTTGTACTGCTTCTACTTCTTCTGGCGTAGCTTTTACCTCTTCACCACTTATATAGTCTTTGATGTAACCTGCTCTCATTATCGTCCTGTATATCCGCATTCTATTTCCATTGCTTTGCTCATGCTAGCACCTCGCGATAGGTAATCCGTTTACCTATCGCGTTGCTTATAAGTGATTCTATACGTTGATTGGTTGGTAACTTACATGGTCCGTTATTCAGTCTAAAAGTCACTTCGTTCACATAGCGATGTAAGTGTTTGGTGCTGGCATGAGGCCATACCCCATACAGACCGCGTTTGAGTAAAGCCCAGACACTTTCAATGCTATTGGTATGAATGTTGTTTGAACCCACATATTCTCCCGCACTATGGGTTACCGTACCATGCTGATAAGCAGACTGTAAATGCTGATATGACCTGTGTTCATCTGTGTAAATGGTGGCACCATATTCCACTGAACAGCCAATCTCTTTGTGCAGGGTCGGTATATCAGTTGATGGGATAGGCTTAGCCCTTGTGCGGCCACCGCGCTCACGCATTCCGACCACTACCTGCTTGCCAGCTACGCCACGGCCTGCGCGGGCTTTCTTGTGTTTGTGTTTGTTATGTTCCTTCCCACCGATATAGGTCTCA
The DNA here is from genome assembly GCA_951812995.1 of uncultured Gammaproteobacteria bacterium. Taxonomy (GTDB): domain Bacteria; phylum Pseudomonadota; class Gammaproteobacteria; order Eutrophobiales; family Eutrophobiaceae; genus UBA7359. Next base: position 3,651 of record CATOTD010000008.1, read on the forward strand.
TCAATCTCAACAATGCCAGAAAGTAAATTATCTGTATTATCGTTACAGGTTTCACGAATGCGGGCCTGCATAAACCAGACCGTCTTTTGGGTTACTCCGATTTGTTTAGATAACTGCAAGCTGGATATGCCCTTGCGCGAGGTGACAGTTAAGTAAATAGCATACAGCCATTTATGTAGTGGTACATGAGAACGTTCAAAGATAGTGCCGGTTCTCACTGTAAACTCACTCTTGCAGTCCCGGCATAAGTAATATCCTGTCCGCTTTCCTTTGCGCGGGGTAATACGCTTAAATTCCACACAATGAGGACAGGATATGTAATCTCCCCAGCGTTGTCCCTCAAAATACAATCTAGCGGCTTCAGCATCCGGAAACCGGCGAAATAACTCAAATGTGGATATGGTATTGTCTTTCATTGATAACCCTCCTTTTTATTGCATTTTTATGTTAGATTATATGGGTTATTTATTGGAGTCAAGTATATAATTCCCAAAATAATCAATCAATGAAGGGTTGTTGTGTATGACTGTCAAACTACTTTACTTAATGGCGCAAACAGAACAAGAAATACTGATATGCAACGGCAGCTCGCCCTCTATTGATACGATAATGTGAATAAATAATATAATGGAGCGGAAAGAGGCTATAACAAAACTACAATTATTGGTAGGAAAAGAATTGCACGCTCTGGCAAAGGAATATGGCGTTACTATATATAAAAATAATAAGGTTAATAAAGGATGGGCTGGTCATGTTTTTGAAAGATTTTTGGGACTACCTATTAATTCCGCGCAATCACCGAACTTTGGTTCGTGGGAACTAAAATCAATACCTTTGAAAACCTTAAAAAATGGCAACTTATCTTTTAAGGAAACAATGGCTATAACAATGATTGACTCAATAAATGTCTGCCAGAAAGAATTTAAAGATAGCCATTTATTAGCAAAGCTTACGAAGGCTGTTGTGGTCTCAAGGACTGTTGGTCATTCTGTAGATGAAGCAAGCTATATTCACTCTATAGTTCAATTTGATTTGCGTGGTCGGTTATATGACGACGTGAAAAAAGACTACGATCTTGTAAGAGATACTTTACTTGATAATGCACGAGGTTTTAATGCTTTAACTGGAAAAATGGGCAAGTATATCCAGCCCCGGACGAAAGGTTCTGGACATGGCTCTACATCCAGGGCTTTTTATGCACGGCCTTTGTTTCTTAAACAATTCATAAAACTGTAATTCTAGCCCGAGCTATTTATAAATGAGTTCATGGCTTTTAGTTAAGAAAACGCTAAACAAAATCGCACGCCTGCACTTTGGGATAAGTTCTCCGCTCGAATCACACCGCCATGATATTCGGCTACCAGTCTGGCAATATACAAGCCTAAACCCAGATGGGGTTCTTTCTTGTCCTTGTCATCACGCATTGAAACCATGGAATTAAACAACTGCCCTTCCATTGCATCGGATAAACGGGAGCCATAATTAATAATCTCTATTTGCCACAATGCCCCCGACTTTTGTAGCTTAATTTCAATAGGCCGTCCAGGGGCACTGAAGTCAACCGCGTTTGCAATCAGTTTATCCAACATCTGCACAAACAGATCCGGGGCGATGCTGACCGCTAGCTGATCTGTTGATGCGTGCAATGCAAACTCGCTGTCGGGATAAGCCGATCTGTAGCCTTCTACGCAGTTTTTTAATAAGAAAGCAATATCTATGGTCTCTTTTTCCGTATGTTGCAACGCCTGTTCCAATCGGGTCGCCTCGCTCAATCGGGTCACCAGCAAACTCAAACGCGCTATACCTACACGGGCGCGGTACAGATAGTGTGCTACGGCCTCGTCTATTTCATTTGCTTGCAGGTGTTCTAAGGAAGATTGCACCACAGCAATAGGCGTGCGCAGTTCATGGGAGAGCCGCCCAGACATATTTTCAAGATAATGGTTATATTCTTTCAAACGTTCGAGCATGGCGGCATAGTTTTTTGCTAGATCGCCAATTTCATCATTGCTACTACTGGTACTAAAGTTTCCCAGTACCCGCCCATGTTCATCAATAGCCCTCTCCGCCTCCTGGCTTAAACGCCTTATGCGATAGGACAGCCGCGAGGCAAACAGAAATAGCGCGAGTGTTACAATCAAAAACAGGATCAGGGTCTTGTTGAATAATGATGCCGCGGCCTTGCGGCTTAGCATCTGCATACCCGCCGTTGTTTCCTCGACAACAACCGTGCCTCTCACTTCACCATCCACCCATACGGGTACAGCAGCGGAGACAATGACAGCCTTCCCATCAGGCGAAGAACGCCAACGTGTCCCTTCTTTTCCTGACAAGGCCGCTAGTACTTCCTGTCCTTGTAGACGCGAAGCACCTGCCAGATCATCACGAAAACGTTCATATACAGAAGGCAAGATCAACGTGTAAAAGATGTTGACCGCGTTTTCGGACAAGTCTTTAGCAAGGTCGCCGTAGCTCGCTTTTACCCGACCCAGGTTATCTAATACCCAGATACGTCGCCCGGTATTGCTGCCAATCGTCTTGATTCTTCGATTGAGCTCTTTCGAAGAGTGAAATAACTTGTCAGGATTGGACCATGTATTTTCACCCGCAGTGCCCACGTGCTGTACAATCTCAAGGGTGTCTGCATTATTAACATCAGATACGATAAACCCCAAGCGCTCACCTACCTGATCTAATGGCATGACTATCTCCAGATTATAGCCCGTACTTGTCTCCTGCCATTCGCCAGTGACATTGGTGACATAGCCAATTTTCTGATGCTCAAACTGATACTCATCCTGATAAGTTTCAAACTTGAAAGGTCGCAATTTACCGGGTCCAGAGGGAGAAAAGTAATAGTGTTCCAGCTCACCGTCGGGCCGGGTAAATACCCATATAACATGATCATTATCAAACGTGTCTGGTGCATCTGGCCGTTGATATATAACCTTGTTATCTTTTACCTGCAACAGTACATACAAATATTGTTGATAATGGCTGGTGATCAATCGAAAAGACAAACCATCATCCCGACCAGATATGTTATCAGGATAGATATTTGACCAACTGATATAAGATAGCCAGTCATCTTCATAACCATCTATCTCTATCGGGTGAGTCAAATCATGTGCGTAGATGAATTGATCTTCATAATCAGCATGTCGTTGAAAAAGTGATGCCTGTTCGTGTAGGGGTGCGGCCATAGAACGCGCAGTATCAATCAGTCCCGTCTCGAATGAATCGCGTAAGTAACGCTCTAACTCACGCAGGTACTCAAAACCAATATAGGGAATACTTAATATAATAATCGATAAGAGTAATAACTTCGCTCGAATGCTGAAACGAATTTTTTTCATCACTCGTTATTATGTATCAACATATTGTTAGTTTTGTATTTATTTTTTCCACCGATAACCCATACCATATACAGTCTCAATGCGATCAAAGTTTTTATCAATACATTCAAACTTTCTTCGCACCCGTTTAATATGTGAGGTAACCGTGCCATCATCTACAAATATATTGGCATCTCGCATCAACTGTTCACGACTTTTTACATGGCCTGGTATCTTTGCAAGCGAATGCAACATCCAGTATTCGGTCAGTGTTAGATCAATATTGATCTGCTTCCATTCCACACTCATACATTCGCTGTCAATGGTCAAATCACCTATCTTATGTGCTTGCGCGCGCGCATATTGTGATTGTATCGCCTCAATACGGCGAAACAGTGCGGCCACCCGCGCTAATACCTGATGAAAGGAAATATCTTTTGTCAGGTAGTCATCGGCACCTAATCGCAGGCCTGATATCGCATCAAAATCAGAATCACGGGCGGTCAGAAAAATAATAGGTATGGTCGATGACATGCCTCTTAATTCACGACATATATCGAAACCACCCTCAATCTCGTCACCCAGACCGACATCAATTATCGCAAGATCAGGCAAGCGCTGTTTGAACCCGGCCAGCGCCGATTTTTTGTCTGTGTAGGCAAGCACTGCATAGCCTTGTTTGCGTAAGGCATCGGCATAGTTTTCCAAAATAGCAGGTTCGTCTTCAACCAGGGCGATGTGTTTGGGCATTCAATCCTCCATTTTTTAGCGCATCACTACAGGCCACGGGAAATAACTGTAACCCAATTAAAACCTTGAAGTAGAGATTGTTTGTAATTATTTCCATTTTTTCGCCATATTTCATCGTTGCTTTTCCTTAATTGGGACATCTCTACGCCAGATAAGAGGGCTTAAATAAGCATAGACCGATAAATACTTTTTAAGGAGGACAACATGCAAACCAAACTCTCTATCAATTTCGTGTTCTTACGTTGCCTTGCTCGGCGTGTCAAGGCCAGCACTCTTTATACATTTGCGCTTGGGGCCATCGTCTTTTTGTTTGCCAGTTCCGCACAGGCCAATATGCCAGGCGAGACAGAGGCAAGCGATACGCAAGCATATACCAATCCGAGTGCCGTCAAACAGGGAACCTTGCTGTTCAAAAGTGAGGCGGGTTTTATGAGCGCACCAACATTACACACCGATGTACGTTTCACGGTCACAGGTATGTTGGTGCGTGCGCATGTCAAACAACGCTTTCAAAATCCTGATGGCGATTGGAAAGAAGGCGTTTATGTCTTTCCTCTGCCCGAAGATGCTGCAGTCGATCATATGCGCATGTATATTGGTGAACGTATTATTGAGGGACAAATAAAGGAAAAACAAAAAGCCAGGAAAGAATATCAGCAGGCCAAGCAGTCTGGTAAAAAGGCCTCCCTGGTAGAGCAGGAACGCCCTAATGTATTTACCACCTCTGTTGCCAACATAGCCCCGCATGAAACGATTGTTGTGGAAATTGAATATCAACAGGTCGCGCGCTACGATGCGGGACGTTTCAATCTACGTTTTCCGCTAGTCGTCGCGCCTCGTTATATACCCGGCAATAGCAATATAAGGGTTGAAGGTTTTGCTGGTACCGGTTGGGCAACAAATACCGATCAGGTGCCAGATGCTACACGCATCAGCCCGCCTGTACGCAAGCCTGAGCAAGGTAGCATTAACCCGGTCAACATCGAGATTGATCTAAATGCTGGTTTTAAGCTCGACCATATCGACAGCCCCTACCATGATATTGCCATCAGCAATCAGGAAAACAATTATCGTATTCATCTAAAAGAAGGGGATGTACCGGCGGATCGGGATTTCGTTTTAAGCTGGCAACCAGCGACCGGCAAGATGCCCCAGGCGGCTTTTTTCAAGGAAAATAAAAATGGTGATGACTATGCACTTTTGATGGTGTTGCCACCGCAACAAGCGCAAAGCCAGGTATTAAACCGTGAAGTGGTTTTTGTGATTGATACTTCCGGCTCCATGGGAGGCACCTCCATCATGCAGGCCAAGGCCGCACTGGAGTTGGCATTGAACAGCCTAAAAACGGGCGATCGCTTTAATATCATCCAGTTTGATTCTCACACCTCACAGTTGTATCCGGCATCACAAGCCGTACTGCCGAGTACACTACAGCAAGCCCGTCGCTATATAGGTACCTTGGAGGCACAAGGCGGTACGGAAATGGCACCGGCCCTGCATGCGGCACTGATGCAACAAAATGCCGAACAGGGTGTAAGACAAGTGATCTTTCTTACCGATGGCAATGTGGGTAACGAAGATGCCCTATTCAAAATAATAGAAGACAATTTATTAAACAGTCGTCTGTTTACTATCGGTATTGGTTCTGCGCCCAATTCTCACTTCATGAGTCGTGCCGCAAAATTTGGTCGGGGTACACATACCCATATTGGCAACATCTATGAAGTACAGCAAAAAATGACCGACTTGTTTCAAAAGCTGGAAAATCCTGTTTTAAGGGACATCAAGATCAGTTGGCCAGACCGGGTCATAGTGGAAAGCTGGCCGCAGAGAATACCGGATCTTTATCTTGGTGAGCCATTATTAGTCAGTGCGAAGGCGGGACATCTAGCAGGTGATGTAAAAATGACTGGCCGTATTGTTGGACAAGACGGGGCTGGACAAGACTGGCAAGCAAACCTGTCTCTTAACGGTGGTAAGGACGCGGAAAGCATATCGGTACTTTGGGCGCGCCGCAAAATCGCCGCACTCATGGAGCGCAGTGTCCGTGGTAATGAAGCCGATCACATTCGCGAGGAAATCATTGAAACAGCGCTGGCACATCACTTGGTAAGCAAATATACGAGCCTTATCGCCGTTGACACCACCCCGGCAAGAAAACTGGCGGAGATATTAAAGCGCCGCGCCCTGTCAACGAACTTACCGGCCGGCTGGGAATACAAAAAAGTATTTGGCACGATGCCGAAGACGGCGACCCCGGCTGGTTTATATCTCCTGCTCGGCGGCTTTTTACTGATAATCAGTTTGTTCAGATCGCTGTTTCGCAACGTGTATCTAAAAAAATGCCGCTCGTTGTTTGTAAGCACTTGCACCCGTGCCGGCATCGTGAATCGCATCGGGTAATGCTAACGTTTTATATGCAACGGATGACGATCATGCCAACACAACCATGCAGACAAAGACGCAATCTGTTATTACTCATCCTCCCCCTCTGCGGTTTGTGGTTCATGGGTCAGGGAACCTATATCCACGCCAAGGCAACCCTTGCACAGGTCCTCCTCGAGACTGCATGGGCTAGGGCGCTTGATGGCCAAAAGGCGGTGAAGCCATGGCCATGGGCGGATACCTGGCCTGTCAGTCGCCTTTCTGTGCCGCGCCTTGATATTCACCGCATTGTCCTGGCCGGCGTTAATGGCTCCGCCTTGGCGTTCGGTCCGGGACATCTTTTTGCCTCGGCCTTACCTGGCGAGGTTGGCAATACCGTCATCGCGGGTCATCGCGATACACATTTCAATTTTCTAAAAGACATCAAGCCCGGGGATGCCATTGAGCTACAATCTGACGAGGGCGGTATCTACGTCTATGAGGTTGTGGAGACACATATCGCCGATGAAACAGATACGGTCTTTATGGATAGAGAGGGCGGCCCGCGGCTAACCCTGATCACCTGTTATCCTTTTGATGCGATCAACCCCGGCGGGCCTCTGCGCTATGTCATCGTTGCCAAGAAGATAAAGATGGCGAGCCGCCACGAACAGACATGAGCATTACTCAATGACGAGCGGCCTCGTTTGACCCGACTCAACCCAGCCCAGATCGACTCAACCCAGCCCAGCCCGACCACGCCACGAGCCGGAATCAAGCCAATGAGTGAAGCCCGACGGCATTTCCTTCACTATCTTCGATAATAGCAATAAAGCCGTGTTCGCCGACAGATTGCTTTTCGACAAGAATAGCCATGCCCGACTCCACGGCCCATTGCGTGGTGGGTTTGCAATCAGGTACGGAAAAATACAAAAGATGGCCCTGGTCGCTGGGCTTTCGCATCGGATGCTTGACCAACGCGCCCGCCGCCCCCGGTAGCTCCATTTCGGCCGGAAACAGATACATTTCCATATCCCCTCCAGACATTTCCCCCAAACTGAGTTCGATGCCCAAAAGCCCTTCATAAAAAGTACGCGCACGCTTCATGTCCGCAACATAAATCTCAAACCATGGCATTGGATTTTGCCTCATCAGATTGTCCCTCTTTTAGCCAAAAAAACAGCATTCATCATGACGGCCATATTTGCAAGGTAGTAGTGTAAAAATGTGGCGGAAATTTTAAAGTGGCATCATCTCCGGGTAAAGAAATAAAGAAACTCAAACAAAAGGAGAAGACCCATGAGACCGGCATTTCCCAAGTATCATGCTTATGGGGGGGGTGAATCACAAAATCGTGACAAATAATCAAATGCTTCTTTTTTGACCAACTTTGGAGGACGAAAAAACGCCTGAAACGGAGCGGCGACCACCAAAACTCACAAAAGCCCATATCCAAAGTATAGTTTTCCCATGCACAGACGGTGGGTTCTGTTCTGCGTTTTTACTTGTTTTGTTGAGGATATTCGGGAGGATCAAGCAGATGATGGCGGTGGTCGTAACCCGACAGATTACCACCGTTGCACTAAAGCGATACTTGCCCGACCACATCACACCCGACCCCGTTTGGCCCGACCCAACCAAGCCACGTCCGACTCGATCCCGCCTGACTCGTCCCGACTCAGGTTGACCCATGTCACACCCGTCCGGCCACGACGGGCATCCGGTTGGTCACTGGTACACTTAAGCAATTATCGTCGGCATCTCTGCTTATAATTGAGCCATTGCAAATTAAAAATGACGATACGCATGAAACTTTAATTCATAAGGCGCATCGTTATCGTTTATAAAACGTAGTCCGGATGCTTGTTTGGTGATAGTACCTATACGATAGAGTGGACAAATCGATGCTAATTTTTTTAATACGGATTCAGGTAAGCCGCTCGCAAGTGTAAAACAAAGCTCATAATCATCCCCACCCGTCAGCGCGAGTTCAATCGCAAGCGCGCTTTCCAGTTGACCGAGACTATCTGCATAGGGGATATCAGCCAGCCGAACCTTAGCACCGACTTTGCTCGCTTTAAGCAGGTGACCAAGATCGGCCAACAAACCATCGGAAATATCGATGCAACTCGTGGCATGATCACGCAGTGCCAAGCCTGTCTTGATGCGCGCTTCAGGCCGATATAAACGTTGCATTTCCAACGCTGTTGGCACGGGATATAACATACGCTCTTTGATATGGCGCAATGCGTAGGCCGCAGCGCCTAGCTTGCCACTCACATAAATCGCATCGCCAATATTGGCGCCACTACGCCGCAAGGATTTTCCTTTTGGACTAACACCGTGTATCTGTAGCGTTATCGATAATGGACCTTGTGTTAGATCGCCGCCTATTAATACTAAAGCATGCTCAACTGCCAGACGGTTGAAACTAGCTGAAAATCTTTCCAGCCAAGAAAAATCTTTATCAGGTAATGTTAAAGATAAACTCATCCAACGGGGCGATGCGCCCATTGCGGCAATGTCACTTAAGTTTACGGCCAGTGATTTATAAGCAATATCTTCAGGGGCGGTGTCTGCGAAAAAATGAACGCCCGCAACCAGGGTATCCATAGACATGACCAATTCAGAATCGCCAGCGACATTAATGATAGCGGCATCATCACCAATGCCTAAAACAAGATCGCCTTTGCAGGCGGGATAGGCCTGCTTGAAGAAACGTTCTATTATTTCAAACTCGTTCACGGACACCCCTAAAAATACCGGTTTTTCGTGATAGTGGCATCAACGCCGTGGTTGCAACCTGCAACCCACACAAGATAAGCATCATTTCATGCTGATCATGTACGCCTCGCGTTTGCAAAAGTGTTTATGCACACAGACATTTTTGACAGTCCCCTTGCAGCGTGGCCGCTAACTATCCGACACTATTAACTTCTATGGGACGCAACGCCTGCGCAATCTTATCAAGAATGCTATTGATATATTTATATGATTGCGTAGCCCCAAACATCTTGGCGAGATTGACCGATTCATTGATAACAACACGCCAGGGTATTTCAAGATGATATTCCAACTCATAACAGCCGATATGTAAAATGGCACGCTCTATCGCATCAAGTTCATTGACGGGGCGATCAATTACATGCACCAGTCTTGAATCCAACGCATCGCTGTGCTTGATCGTGCCTCGTAACAACCGTTTGAAATACACGACATCGGTTTTTGCCAACGTCTGCTTATTGCTTTCAAATTCGGCAATGACATCATCCACATCTTTGCCCGTCATAAACCATTCATAGAGTGCCTGCACGGTATTTCGTCTGGCCTTGATCCGGGCGCGCTTGTTGATACTCATGCGTTTATCTTTCTCAATACACCGACCATCTCCAGTGCCGCCGCGGCCGCCTCGGCACCTTTATTGCCCTTTGCCGCACCGCTTCGGCGCATGGCTTGTTCAACAGCGTCTACGGTTAATACGCCAAAAATGACTGGCACACCGGCGGTGATTGCTAATTGTCCTATGCCGCGCGTACATTCATGCGCGATAAAATCGAAGTGGGGTGTCTCGCCTCTGATGATGGCACCCAACGTTACCACAGCATCGTATTCATTTTTATTGAGTAAGGCCCGCACCGCGACCGGGATTTCAAATGCCCCTGGCACTTTCACAACCGTGATGGCATCGTCTTCAACCCCATTGCGTTGGAGCGTTTCGATGGCACCTGCATACAGACGGTCGACGATGAGGCTGTTAAATTGACTCGCGACAATAGCAATCTTCACGGCATCGCCAAACGCTGCTTTTTGTTCAATTATCTTTATATCGGACATAATCTATTTGTCAATTTATATACTCAACGACTTCCAAACCAAAGCCAGATAAAGCATGTATGCGTTTTGGCGCACTCAGCACCCGCATTTTTTTAACGCCTAGATCAGAAAGAATCTGAGCACCCAGGCCAATAGTACGCAAATCTTTACTGTTCTCTTTAGTGTGTGATTGTGCCTGATGCGCGCTCGTCTTATACGATTCGATCTGCCTGATTAATTCCAGCGGTTCATATTGATTACATAATATAACGAGGACCCCCGACGCTTCGTCAGCTAGTCGGCGCAACACATCATCAACGGGCCAACCGCGATCCATGGCCAGACTGCCCGTTAGATCTGAAATCGGATTCTCAAGATGTACTCGTACCAGGGTGGGAGTGTTAGGATCAAGATCGCCTTTGACCAAGGCTAGATGCAGTTTCTTTTCCAGCTTGTCCTGATAGGCATGTAGCGCAAATTCTCCGTATTTTGTTGGCAACACTGATTTTGTCATGTGTTCGACTGTTTTTTCATTCACTATGCGGTAGCGAATCAGATCCGCAATCGTGCCGATTTTAAGATTGTGTTTTTTGGCAAATATTTCTAAATCAGCGCGCCTTGCCATCGAACCATCGTCATTGAGTATTTCCACAATCACCGCTGATGCTTGCAATCCGGCCAATCTTGCCAGATCACATCCGGCCTCAGTGTGGCCGGCACGCGATAACACACCACCGGGTTTCGCCATCAATGGAAACACATGTCCCGGCTGTACTAAATCGCTAGGCTTCGCATCAGGGGCTACGGCACGTTGGATTGTCAGTGCCCGGTCCGCCGCTGAGATGCCGGTGGTGACACCTTCGGCAGCTTCAATTGAAACGGTAAAGTTTGTTGAAAAATTAGAGTTTGAATAGCTGGTCATCAAAGGTAAATTTAATTTTTGGCAATGTTTGCCCGTCAATGTCAAACAAATCAAACCGCGACCAAAACGCGCCATAAAATTTATATCTTCCGAACGCACACAAGATGCCGCAATGATCAAATCACCTTCATTCTCGCGGTCTTCATCATCCATCAAAATAACCATACGGCCATTGCGGATTTCATCAATAATTTCGGACGTGTTATTAAGAGACATAGTCTTTCTTTAATTATTAAGCGATTGTTGACTATACATTATTCTTTCACTAATAATCGATCCAGGTACCGTGCGATCAGATCGACCTCAACGTTCACCCTGGTGCCGGTTTCGTATTCTGAAAATATCGTTTCAGTCAAGGTATGCGGGATGATATTAACACTGAAAGTGTCGCCCTCGACCGCATTAATGGTCAAACTGACACCGTCTACAGTGACGGCACCCTTGGTTGATAAATACCGACTTAGCACGGCTGGAATTGCAATCGTGTAACGTACCGAGCGTGCCGCTTCGGTCTTGTTGACAACCTTGCCCACGCCGTCAATATGTCCACTTACGATATGACCGTTGATGCGATCAGACAATAACATTGCCTTTTCCAGATTAACGCGGGTGCCGGTTTTCAACGCTGAAAAAGTGGTCAGGCTTAATGTCTCACGCGATAAATCTGCGGTGAAAGAATGATTGTCTTTTTCGATGATTGTTAAACACACGCCATTGACGGCGACACTATCACCAATGCCCATATCCAGCAGATCCAAGGCCCCTGTTGAAAATACAAAACGACCATCGCCCTCGCCCTCGGCAATGCCCTGGCCAATGTCTTGGGCAATGGCTCTGATACGGCCAATGGCCTGAATAATACCCGTAAACATGATAATAGTTTAACCTTTAGGTGTGAGTGTTAGCCGCAGGTCTTTGCCCACATGACTAACATCGATAATATCCAGTTGTCTTGCATCAATGAGCTTGCCCAAGGGTTGCAGTTTCAGCAGTGGTGCCGCATCACTGCCCAATAACATAGGTGCCATATAGATAATCAGCTCGTCTATTAAACCTTGTTCAAGCAAAGCACCGGCAAAAGTTGCTCCGGCTTCGATCAGTATTTCATTTATCTTAAACGTTGTTGCCAGATGAGAAAACACATGTCTTAGCCAGGTTTCTGATCTCGGTAGACAGATAATATCAACCTCTGCAGATGTTAATTTATTGATTCGATCCTGGTTTTCATTTTCGGTGTAAATGAGGACTGATCCAGGGATACGAAATAGCCTCGCATGGGCGGGTGTTTTAAGTTTTCGGTCAACGATGACGCGCACGGCTGGTTTGAATGCTAAATCCAGATCGCGGGCATTTAATGCGGGATCATCTTTTAACACAGTGTCCACACTGCTTAAAACAGCACTGCTGGCCGCACGTAAACGATGTACATCTCGTCTTGACGGCTCGGAACTGATCCATTGACTATCCCCATTAGCCAATGCGGTGCGTCCATCAAGACTCATGGCCATCTTGCAGCGCGCATAGGGCAGGCTTGCTGTCATGCGTTTAATAAAACCCGGATTGAGCTGCCGCGCTTTGGCTTCCAGCAAACCTTGTCGGACTTTAATACCCGCTTGTTCCAATCGTTTAATACCCGCCCCTGATACAGCCGGGTTGGGGTCTGGCATCGCGACGATGACCGTGTCAACCCCGGCCTTGATCAAGGCCTCGGCACAGGGTGGTGTGCGACCATGGTGGGAGCAGGGTTCGAGTGTTAGATAAACAGTCGCCCCCGCGGCATCACGACACTTGTTGAGTGCATCAATCTCGGCATGAGCCTCGCCTGTTGCGACATGCCAGCCCTCAGCAATGATCGTATCGTCTTTGCTGATAACACATCCGACCCGTGGGTTAGGGTCGCATGTATACCATCCACGCCTTGCCAGTTGCATGGCAGTGGACATAAATTGATAATCTTGCGCCCGCCACGTCAACGCTCATCACCATCAGTATTGAGCAAATCCATTTGATTTACTTTCAGTGCGGGTGGTAGCTCGTGTTCAAGGCGTTCTATCTCTTCGAGAAAGGCGCGTACATCTTCAAAACTGCGATAGACCGATGCAAATCGAACATAAGCGACTTGATCGATACCACGTAATTGCGCCATCACCCAATCCCCCATCTGCCGTGATGCCACTTCTCGGTCGCCCGTGGCCCGTAATTTATGCGTAATATGCGATACCGCAAGATCTACATGTGCCATTGCAACGGGACGTTTTTCGATAGCCCGTAAGATACCATTGCGCAATTTTTCTTCCTTGAAGGACTCACGGCGACCATCCGCTTTAATAATACGGGGCAAATTTAACTCGGCTGATTCATAAGTCGTATAGCGCACCTTACATTTTGTACATTCACGCCGCCGCCGGATCTGATCGCCTGTGCTGACAAGACGCGAATCGATAACGCGCGTATCTGGCTCTTTACAAAATGGGCAATGCATCTATGTCCTACTTGTTTCAGGTTGCAAAAGGCGGGGCTGATGATCTGCCATCAATCCCGCCCGCGAAAACTTAAAATCGGTATTATGCAAACAAATCCTGGTTCGACTCATATAAAGGTCGACGCTTACAAAGCGCAAGCACTTCACTTTTCACGCGCTCAATAACAGCGTCATCTCCCATGTTATCCATGATGTCACAACACCAGTTTGCCACTTGCCTACAATCCGCTTCATTGAAACTGCGTGTTGTAATTGAAGGTGTGCCTATGCGGATGCCGCTGGTAACAAAGGGTGATTGTGGATCATTGGGCACTGAATTTTTATTAACCGTGATATTGGCACGACTTAATGCGCAATCCACGTCTTTACCCGTCAGTCCTTTTTCGATCATATCGACTAAGAACAAGTGATTGTCTGTACCGCCAGATACGATCTTTAAACCACGTTCAATAAAAGTCGCCGCCATAATAGTGGCATTTTTCTTAACCTGTTGAATATAGGTCTTAAACCCGGGTTCCAGGCATTCTTTGAACGCCACTGCTTTTGCCGCAACCGTGTGCATGTGTGGGCCGCCTTGATAGGCCGGGAAAACCATGAAGTTGATTTTCTTTTGGATATCTGCATTGGCCTTGCCCATGATGATGCCGGCGCGCGGGCCACGTAATGTTTTATGCGTAGTCGATGTGGTAACGTCTGCAATCTGCACCGGGCTTGGATATTCCCCCGTTGCAACAAGACCGGCGATATGGGCAATATCAGCCACTAAAATCGCCCCTACCTTATCTGCAATCGCGCGAAAGCGCTGCCAGTCAACAATACGCGAATAGGCAGAAAAGCCGGTCATGATCAATTTTGGCTGGTGTTCCAATGCCAGCGCTTCGGCCTGGTCATAATCAATATAACCCTTATCATCCAGCCCATATTGAACCGCATCATAGATACGACCAGAGACGTTAACCGACGCACCGTGTGTCAGATGACCGCCATGTGCCAGACTCATGCCCATTATCTTGTCGCCCGGGTTGATCAGTGCCAGATAGACCGCACCATTTGCTTGCGAACCAGAATGCGGTTGCACGTTGACCCAATCCGCATTAAAGAGTGTCCGGGCGCGGGCTATGGCTAATTGTTCGGCTACATCAACATATTCACAACCGCCGTAGTAGCGTTTGCCCGGGTACCCTTCAGCATATTTGTTGGTCAGCACAGAACCCTGGCATTCCAATACCCGTGGGCTGGTCATATTTTCAGACGCGATCAATTCAATATGCTCTTCCTGGCGGCGGCGTTCTGCTTCCATAGCGGCAAAGAGTTCATCATCAAACCCTTGTACTTTACTGTCTTTGGTAAACATGGTTTTACCTCATTCATTTAAGTTAAAAAATAATCGTTCAAATAATATCGTGCGACATCGCTAAACTATCAATCCGTTATATAAAGAGTCGCGAATATTAAAACCTGTGACCTAAAAAATGGATTATACCTGAAGCATCCCTAGCATTGGTGATTTAAGGCAACTATTAGTGCGTTTTATTATAGCGGCATCGTCCCTATTTTATGACGATCTTTTTGAAGTATAATCACGTACCGATAAACACCATTCATAGCCGTGGGTAATAGCGTGTCAGACACAGATAAATTATTAAAACGACTCGATGCACTACTCGACAAGATAACACCCTTCATCCCTGAATCAGCCGCCGGAATAGATGAATTTAAGGGCGGTGCATTGCGTTGGCAAAGCTACGGGCAAAGCGGACTTTTTCATAAAATCAACGTATCTGGTCGAATAAAATTAGTCGATTTACAGTGCATAGCCCGACAAAAAGAACAAATAGATCGCAACACGCAACAATTTCTTGCAAATCTGCCCGCCAATAACGTGTTGTTGTGGGGGCCTAGAGGCACGGGGAAATCCTCTTTAATAAAAGCCCTGCTGAATGAATATCAAGCCAAAGGCTTGAGCCTTATAGAAGTTGAAAGAAAAGACCTGGGCGATTTAAGACGCATTATTGAACAGCTCAGTGGCAAGCAAGGTCATTTTATCTTGTATTGTGATGATTTGTCCTTTGCCGCCGATGATCCTGCCTACAAGACAATCAAGATTGCATTGGATGGCTCTTTGAGCAGTGTCCCGGATAATATTCTGATCTACGCAACATCCAACCGGCGGCATTTAATGCCGGAGACTATGCGCGATAATATAGCCAGCCACAACGTCAACGGCGAACTACATCTAAACGAATCCATTGAAGAAAAACTATCATTGTCTGAACGTTTTGGCCTATGGCTCGCGTTTCATCCCTTCAATCAGGATCAATATCTAGCGATTGTCGACTATTGGTTGAACAAGCTAAGATACGTCAGCAAAGATAAGGAGATTGACCGTAAAGCAGCACTGAAGTGGGCGCTTGAGAAGGGCTCGCGTAGTGGTCGGTCGGCCTGGCAGTTTGCCAGAGACTGGACCGGGCACCATCAATTAAAGCGTGAATCATGGTAAGCCCATCCATAACCGCCGCCTTGATCATGCTAACGCATGAATACCGTAGCTTGTCGAGGGGATAGGTCGCATGCGCAAAATCGCAATCATTGGTGGTAGCGGGCTCACTGAACTTGCGGGCTTAGAGATCGTCGATACATTGGAACGGGATACGCCATGGGGGATGCCTTCGGCACCGATCACGGTTACGCATATCAATAATCTTGAAGTCCTGTTTCTTCCGCGTCACGGTAATCCACATACGATTTTGCCAGATCAGATCAATTATCGCGCAAATATATGGGCACTGCATGCAGCGGATGTCAGTGAGATCATTGCCGTGAATGCGGTTGGCGGCATTACCCAAGCAATGACACCGCGGCGCATTGTGATACCGGATCAACTCATTGATTATACCCATGGTCGCGCCGCTACTTTCTACGAAGCGGGACTTGCTGAACCGCATATCGATTTTACGCATCCGTATTCTGCATCGTTGCGGCGGCAATTAATCGTTGCGGCAAACAAAACACAGGCGGATATTGTTGCAACGGCGACCTATGCGGTAACCCAAGGGCCAAGATTGGAAACGGCGGCAGAAATTCTGCGGCTGGAAAAAGACGGCAACGATATCGTCGGCATGACCAGTATGCCAGAGGCCAGCCTCGCCAGAGAATTGGCGATCGATTATGCCTGTTGCGCGCTGGTCGTAAATTGGGCCGCAGGCAAATCTGACGTTGCCATCACCATGGCCGCCATAGAACATAACTTAAGGGCGGGCATGGACAAGATCCAAACCCTGATGGCCATGCTGATTAACAATAAATCCTAGCAATCATGAACGCACGTTCAGGTCGGGTCGGGTTGGGTGTGGCCGGGCATGGTCGGGTTCGGCTGGGTTGGGTTGATCTGGGTTCGGGTCGGACGTGAGTGGGCTGGGCTGGGTCGGGTCGGGCGTGACTCAAGCCTTGTGATCGGGGCACGTTGGTAATAGGGTGTCTGTGAATGAAGCATGATTGCAATGGCCCCCACTGGCTTTAAGTGGCTGGGTTTTTTTGAATAGGGCAATCATACTGTTTGCAAAATAGGAGTTTAATAGGAGTTTAATAGGAGTTTAAGTTGCGTTTAATCCGATTATTAAAGCGTGATCTGGCACAAGAGATGGAAGACTGGATCGATGCGGGTTTGATTGAGCCTGCCCAAGTGCAAGCAATACTGCTACGTTACGGGATCAAGCAAGGCGAGTCTTCAACCCTGGGGTATTCTATCCTGCTGGGCTTGGGGTTACTGTTTGTGGGTCTGGCACTGATCATCTTAGTGAGTGCCAACTGGGATGAGATACCGCGTCTTGCCAGAATGTTGGGGTTGATTGCGCTGACAGCCACGGTTAATGGTGTTGCTATTTGGCACTATCATAAGGGACAGGTCGCAAAGGCAGTCGGTGGCTTTTTTATAGGCAATTTCTGTTATGGCGCGTCTATTATTTTAATCGCTCAAATCTACCATCTCGGTGAACACATGCCAGATGGTGTTTTCTGGTGGGCATTGGGTTGTATGCCGGCCGCGGGGTTGTTGCGAAGTCGCCTATTGACCTTGCAGATGCTGGTATTGGCGATTGTCTGGCTAGGCATGGAAGGCAGTTTGGGGTTTTATGCCAGCACTTTCCCACTGTTTCTGATCACTGCCTATTACGTTTTGTTTCGCTCAGAAGGTTCTTCGGCACTATTTTTGCTGGCCTTTATGGGCCTGATTTTTTGGCTGTACTATTCACTGTCGGTATTGTGGCAAACGCCCGTAGGGCCAGACGGACAACATTTGGTGGTTGCCACGGCATTCTTGGCCCTTGCTCATGGCCTTAGCCACTGGCTGGCTAATCAAGGTACCCCCATGCGCTGTGACTACGGTGCTGTCTTGGGAGTCTGGACCTTGCGGCTTATTTTATTGTTGTGCTTTATCTTGAGTTTTGTTGATCCGTGGGAGGCGATGATTGAGGCAAGCTGGGATCATGTCGCCTCCATGAGTGTGATTGCCGGTTTGTTTTGGGCCGTTGCGCTGATTCTGGCCTATCGCAACCGCCATCTTATCTATACGAGCGCGGCCAGTGCGCTGGTGATCATTGTCACCGCACTGGTTATCATGATCGACGATCGCGTGCATGGGATTTGGTTTCAAGCCGCTGGCAATGTGATGTTGGTGGCGATCGGTGTGGGGCTGATCATGCGTGGCATCCAGTCCAATGTGACGCAGTATTTTTGGACCGGAGTGAGTGTGATTTTGCTGGTGGCCATGGTGCGGTACTTCGATCTGATCGGCGATTATATTGGGGGCGCAATCTTGTTTGTCATCATGGGCGGGATTTTATTAGGTGCTGCGCATTTTTGGAAGCTGCGGGCCAGTGGTGCCAAGGCATGAACATGAACAAGACGGTGCAATGGTTAATTTTGGCCGCACTGGCACAGGTGCTGGTGCTAGGCGGTATGTATGTCTCGGCGGCCATGCCGCTTTGGACTGGTCAGGCGGTGCGCCTTGCGACTAGGCCAGTCGATCCAAGATCGTTGTTTCGTGGTCATTACGCACGGTTGGATTATGAGATCGCCCGCATTGATTCAGACTTGTTTCCCGGACTGACAGATTTGCGCCATGGCGAGGTCGTCTATGTGTTGTTGGATCAACAAGCGGACATCGCGCAGGTGGCTGGTGTGTCGCTATCGATCCCGACCGCAGGGCTGTTTATCCGTGGTCGACTGCAACACCCATCAACAGGACGTAAACAGCAACAGCTTAAGTATGGGATTGAAGCGTTTTTTGCCCCCAAAGACAAGGCCATCGCGTTAGAAAAGCAGTTGACCGCAGGGGGGGTTGTTGCCATTGTGATGGTGAGTGCGGGCGGCAAGGCCGCGTTGCAAGGGATAGTGCCTGACTCGTATCCTGACCCAAATCCTGGCTGAACTTGAATCTGGCTTGCGACGGTTGCGCTGCCAAACCTGGTGAATCAAGTCTGAGGATTAGCCTGGTGGATGCTTTTTATCGCGGCGGGTAGTGCGTTAATGTTATGCGTGTAGATCGTCTGAAGCGTTCTACTTTTTAAGCCCTAAACCGTTTAATGTGTTGATGATAGCCGTTGTAAGCCCCCCCTTTTTTTCGACATTGACAACTTTCACGGGTAGAAAATCCAGATCATGCGCACACCATAAAAATGTTTTCCTATCGCTGTTTAACTTTTGTCGCGAAAGTTTGATGGTCTTGAACTCCCCAAGCGGCGTTTTTATCACTTCATCTGCTATGTGCGTAAAAATATATTGTTTTATCTTGCCGCCATCTGCGATCGTGTACCTATCGGGTACGATGCCGACTTTCAGATCAGACATGATAGTCAATTGATAGAGTAACTTGTCTAAAATGCCTGGTTCGGTTTTCATGTGCCAGGTGGAATCGTTAACCCGATTAATAATATTCCCTGTAGACCAGTTAAAACTGATCTCGACATCTCGGTCTTTTTTCCCGCCCGTACGCTGATATTTGTAGTGTAGTGGTTTGAAATGGTCGTCAATAAATTGCCAGTGACTTATTTCAATAATGTGATCTTTTCTAAAAAAAGAAATCAAACCCGTGGTTTTAGTCTCCGAGTGAAAAACATAGTTGCCATCTTCGCCTGCGTAGAAATGTCTTTTTATGCGGCCTATTTCTATATCATTGTGATATAAAGCGTAGTGCGCTTCAAAAAACCCAGGGATTGCATTGCCAGCAAGACAGGCCGGTATATATAGCAACAAGTGTAGTAAAAATAGATATTTTTTAGCCGACATATTTGGAGTGTATTATGCAACTATCGTGTGTTAGGATTTTGACCCTAGTCAAAAGCAATTATATAAATGCAAGGAATCGTTTTTAAGCCAAAGAGCGCGACAAAAGTATTAGTCGTCGGTGACATTATACTGGATCAATATATCTATGGTCAAACTAACCGGATCTCGCCAGAAGCACCCGTTCCTATCGTGCGCGTCAAAAATACAGAAGAGCGACCGGGTGGTGCCGCCAATGTGGCAATCAATGTTTCATCCTTAGGCATAAATACGCGATTATTGGGTATCACGGGCCAGGATGGTGCCTCAAACAGGTTGGAAAATATATTGCGCAAAAAAGGCGTTGCCTGTCATTTTGTGCGTCAAGATGGTTTTCAAACAATCAGCAAACAACGTGTATTGAGCCAACATCAACAGTTGCTAAGACTTGACTATGAAGACGACCCTGATGTGCCTGCAACAACAGCATTGATTGAGCAATACGTGCGGCTACTTGAAGCAGTGGATGTTGTAGTCTTGTCAGATTATGCAAAAGGGAGTTTGACCAGTGTGCAGACGCTGATTAAACAGGCCAATGATAAAAAGATAACAGTGTTAGTGGATCCGAAATCATCTGATTTTAGTGCTTATCGCAACGCGAATATCCTAACCCCTAATTTAAGGGAATTAGAAGCCGTTGTCGGCGATTGCAAACGCCATGAAGTATTAGTCAATAAAGCCCGTGATCTACGGGAAAATCTACAGTTGGACGCTTTACTGGTGACCTGTGGTGAGAAGGGCATGATATTATTCCGTGGCGATGCAGAACCGCTACATCTCAAGGCCGAGACACACGAAGTGTATGATGTGACAGGTGCTGGCGATACTGTAATAGCAGTCTTGGCCGCATCAATCGCATCGGGTTATCAATTAGCACAGGCAACCGCTTTGGCTAATATAGCGGCCGGTTTGGTCGTTGCAAAGTTGGGCGCGGCCACTGTTGCGCCAGATGAATTAAATAGCGCCATTACAAGTAAGTATGCAGCCCCCGAAATATTAGATGCGTCTGGTGCGTTGGCGCTGATCAATCAGGCCAAGCGCAGGGGCGAACAAATAGTCATGACCAATGGCTGTTTCGATATTATACATGCAGGCCATATCAATTATTTGACAGCCGCAAGAGCACTCGGTGATCGTTTGATCGTGGCAGTTAATGATGATGCTTCGGTAAGACGATTAAAAGGCGATTCTAGACCCATAAATGCTATAAAAAATAGAATGACGGTTTTGAATGCACTCACAGCGGTTGATTGGGTTGTCGCTTTTAGCGAAGATACGCCAGCGCGGCTAGTGGCCCTATTTGAACCCGATTGCCTCGTCAAAGGCGGCGATTACAGCGAAGAGCAAATAGCAGGTGCCGCACTTGTTAAAAAAGCGGGGGGTAAAGTTGTCGTCTTGCCATTTGAGGATGGGTGCGCGACATCAATAATGCTGGAGAAAATGATGAAACATGACGAGGGAGTAGCATGATTGTCGTCACTGGAGGCGCTGGATTCATAGGCAGTCAAGTGGTTTCAGGGCTGAATAAACGGGGCCGGAATGACGTGCTTGTTGTTGATGATTTAGCAGATGGCAAAAAATTTGAAAATCTGGCAGTCAATAAAATCGCTGATTATTTTGACAAAACAGATTTTATACGCTTGATAAAAAAACGCGATCCATTATGCGACAAGATTGAAATAATATTTCATCAAGGCGCCTGTTCGACGACAACAGAATGGGATGGTCAGTATATGATGGAGAATAATTATGCTTATTCAAAGGCACTGTTGCAGTGCAGTCTGGAAAAATCAATCGCCTTTATTTATGCCTCTAGTGCGGCGGTCTATGGTACTAATTCCAAATTCATTGAGGAGCCTCAACATGAATCGCCCGTGAATATCTATGGGTATTCAAAACTATTATTTGATAATTATGTTAGAGGATTAAACGCCGATATTGGATCTCAGGTGGTGGGCTTGCGTTATTTTAATGTGTTTGGCCCGCGCGAGGCACATAAAAAAAGCATGGCCAGCGTTGTTTATCATTTTAATAAACAGTTACATGAAACGGGCGCATTGAATTTGTTTGCCGGGAGCTGCGGTTATGCGGATGGCGAACAGTGTAGGGATTTCATTTTTGTCGATGATGTTGTTAATGTTAATTTGTGGTTGCTGGATAATCCGCGTATCTCTGGCCTATTTAACGTAGGCACGGGTAGATCACATAGTTTTAATGATGTGGCCAAAGCCGTTATCGACTGGCATGGAACAGGTAAAATAAATTATATTTCTTTTCCAGCCGACTTAAAGGAAAGCTACCAAAGTTTCACTAAAGCCAATCTTACAAAACTGCGTAAAACGGGCTATGAAAAGGAATTTACCTCTTTGCAAGCGGGTGTGAGTGCCTATCTGGAAACACTTAATGCAAAATAATTTTTGAAACATTGCGCCTACTCTATACGCTTGCAGTACATTTACTCGCCCCTTTTGTGCTATTAAGGCTGTTCTGGCTTGGCGCAAGAAACCCGGCTTATAAGTTAAGATGGCAAGAGAGGTTTGGTTTTTTTACATGGGACAAAGTAGAAAAACCAATCGCTTGGATCCATGCTGTGTCAGTGGGTGAAGTTAATGCGGCCCGGCCGATTATCAATCGCCTGCTTGACCATTATCCTCATTATCAACTGCTCGTGACAACGGTTACGCCGACGGGCGCAATGACGGTTAAAAAACATTTTCCAGAACATGCGAGGCATCTGTATTTGCCATACGACTTGCCATTTTCAGTCAAAAAATTTCTCAGTAAAATTAAACCGGCACTATTGATAACAATGGAAACGGAGATATGGCCAAACCTTTATCAAGCCTGCCAACAAGCCGCTATCCCAATACTTATCATTAACGCCCGCTTAAGTCAGAAGTCTGCAAAAGGCTATCGCTTGGTGTCTTGTTTGATGCAAGATACATTGCGTTTGGTCGATGTGATTGGTGCCCAGACTAAAAAAGATGCGGAACGGTTTATCTCTTTTGGTGCGCCATCAGAAAAAGTATTTGTCGCAGGTAACCTGAAGTTCGACATCAATATTTCGTACGACATGACAGCACAAGCACAATCATTAAAACGCTATTTTTCAGTGCAACGGCCGATCTGGATCGCGGCCAGCACGCATGAAGGGGAAGACGATATCGTTTTAGATGCGCATATTAAAATCATGCAGGCCTATCCAGATGCGATATTAATCATGGCCCCGCGGCATCTGGAAAGAATAGATAAAATTGTATCCCAATGTAAGCGGCGGGGGTTAAATTATGTAACCCGCATCAAGCAAAAACCTTTCACGGCTAATCATGCTGTTTATTTACTGGATACATTAGGAGAACTTCAATTACACTATGCTGTTGCACAAGTGGCGTTTATAGGAGGTAGTTTGGTAGCAAGAGGCGGGCAAAATATGATGGAGCCAGCAAGTTTGGGGTTGCCTATTATTGCCGGGCATCACACGTTCAATTTTACAGAAATAACCGAATTGCTATCAGCGCAGAACGCCTTGATTCGCGTTGCTAATGAGGCTGAATTAAGTTATGAAGTGTGTCAGTTGTTAGGGGATGCCGAACGGCGGCATTGTATCGGTGAAACCGGCCGGGAGATCATCAAATCCAATCGCGGTAGCGTTGCGCGACTTATGCAGTTGATTGAGCCGTATTTATCATGTTGACATGCAACTTTTGTTATTCGGCGAATCTCTAAGGCATGGGTTTGGATATGCTTAAATTCAATACTAATAAAATCAGGAGAAATATTTATGAATAAATTAATTGTCAGTATATCGCTGTTATTGTTTGGGTCTATGCCGACGATGGCGGATGAATTTCCGACTGAGGAGACGGTTCGGTATGCCTTGAACTGCATGGCTGAGCTAGGCGGTCAGACGGATGAAAATCTCTATACTTGCGCATGTCGATACGATGCAATTAGATCAACAATGTCGTTCAGTGATTATGAAGAAGGTTATACCTTTGAAAGGAACAAAAGTATGCCTGGAGAAAAAGGCGCTTCTTTCAGGGACAATAAGCGCGGTGAAAAATTTTATAAAGAATTATTGAAAGTCAGAAAAGCGGCAAACGCTGATTGTCTTGTGGTTAAACATGTCGAATTGATCAAACCGACCAACAAATAGCACTCGATCGCTAATGCCGTCACCGCCAGCACAAGGGGGGTATTGGCAGATGTACGCCAGTCATGCACGGCCCTGGTCATGGCCTGGTCATGGCCTGGTCTGGCCAGTCTCAACTCGTTGCACAAAATACCCATTATGAAGATTATGCCTTCAATGATTCAATGGCCGTTTTTCAGACGGCATAATCCTTAAGCAGGCTTGCGCTTGTTGCCGACTTCTCGCCCGCACCAACACATCGTTATAGGCATAGCGGTTGCCCGCCATGGGTCGGGTATGGTTGAGCGTGGTTGAGCTGGACCGAGATGGGTCAAGCGTGGGTTGAGCTGGATCGAGTGAGATCGGGCTGGATCGAGCTTGGCCAGGCGTGGTCGGGATAGATCGAGCTGGGTTGATCTGGGCCAGGTGTGGTCAAGCTGGGTCAAGCGTAGTCGGGTCAGGTTGAGTAGCGCTTTAGTGCAAAGGTCTTAGTCTGCGTGACTGAACGCCCGATGTAGTCTATCAAGCACGGGCAATATAGCGTTGTCCAGATTACGCCTTAAAAATCACGGCCAGGTTGTCTGAACAATGGCCCGTTGCTGTTTTGGCGGCAGTCTCAATTTTAATGAATCCGTTATTGGCGCGCCCGGAAGGATTCGAACCTCCGACCCCCTGGTTCGTAGCCAGGCACTCTATCCAACTGAGCTACGGGCGCGTTGCTTGTATAACGACGAATATATCGAAGTGCCATTATTTAATAAAATGGCGGTGCAAGATAACACAACCCGATTGCGCTGACTATGCGCGATACTACTTCGATGGATTCCAACGGCCCGCATCCGATGTTTGAATACGACAGCCAGATACATCTCGATCAGTGCCTCTTCGACTGACGCTACACGGTGCCGATAGCGCTCTATGATGGCCATCTCAAAGGTCTGCTTGCGTAGCTTCGGCATCTTTAACTCAAGCTCTCCAGCCCTTGTGTGGCACTTCCTGGTGTAGCTGCCAGACCGGTCGTCTTTGCGCGTCTCAGTGCGTGCATATCGATCAGCACCCACCAGCGCATCAGCCTCAGCGTCCAGAATCTGGTTAAGGGTGTCTTCCACAGTATTCAGTACCACTTTGTTGAGATGGCCCTGCAGTTCCTGTTCATCAATAGGGACTACGTTGTGCAAGTGCTTGCTTGTATCATCGCTCATGGCGACTCTTCTCCTGGTCAAATAAATGGTTATGTCACTTTTTATTTAACCAGATAAAGGGAACCGCCTCTTCAAATTTGCGAAAGATAATTTACGTTATCCCGACTATGGCTCGGGTATCAAGCAAAGTTATTCAATAGGGTACTCAAGGCAATGGGTATCGGCCACCTGTTTACTCGGCCTTACACACCAAGAACCAACGGCAAGGCCGAGCGAATGCATGAGTTATAACCGAACCTGGTGTCTGAATAGGTTGAAGTATGCGGCGTGCCTTGCTGAAATCGGTTTTGTCTAGCAATCGAAAGTAGCAAGAGGAGTACGCCACACATGACAAACAATACTGTGATTGATCTGGGTACACCAGAGGGCATTGATCCACTGACAGAACTAATCAAATCGGGTGCGAGGCAGTTAATCACCGAAGCTGTCCAGGCAGAGCCAGATGCGTTGATGAGGCAGTATGATGATCAAAGGACGGCTGACGGACGACAGCGCGTTGTCCGCAGTGGCCATCATCCAGAACGAGAGATCATCATCGGGGTTGGCAAGGTCAGCGTCGAGGTGCCCAATATCCGTAGCCGTGAAGGTGAGTCGGCGAGCTTTCAATCTTTGCTTGTACCGCCCTACATCCGGCGCACAGCGACCCTGGATGCGGCGATTCCCTGGCTTTATTTGAAAGGTGTTTCGAGTGGCCAGATGCAGAGCGCACTGGAAGCTATTGTCGGACCCGAGGCTAAAGGGCTGTCGGCCAATGTCGTGGGTTGTTTGAAACGGCAATGGGAAGCTACATACAAGCAATGGTGTACACGTTCCGTGGCGGATGAATGGGTCTATATCTGGACTGATGGCATCTACAGTGGTCTTCGAGGCGACGATGGCCGATTGTGCTGTCTGGTTATCATCGGCGTGAACAGCCGCGGTCAGAAGCACTTTCTGTCGATTGAAGAGGGTGTCAGGGAATCGAAACAGCGCTGGCGAGCAGTGTTGTTGTCGTTGCAACAAAGAGGCTTGGGTCAGCCCCAAAGCTGGCCATTGGCGATGGTGCTTTGGGTTTCTGGGCAGCCCTTGAGGCAGTGTATCCAGAGACGGATGTGCAACGTTGCTGGATGCACAGGACCGGCAATGTACTGAACTATCTGCCCAAGTCTGTCCAGGAGAAAGCAAAGCAGGGTCTGGATGGCAGAGGGCCGCGTTGACGCAGGGCAGGTGTTCGATGACTTTGAGGAACGTTTCGGCGCAAAGTATCCCAAGGCAGTGGCATGCTTATCGAAAGACCGTGATGCGTTGCTGGCATTTTATGACTTTCCAGCAGAGCACTGGAGCCACATCAGGACAACGAATGTCACCCCGTCGAGCTTTGCGACAATCCGGCATAGAACACGCCAGGCCAAAGGTTGTGTCACGCGGATTACGATGCTGACGATGATCTACAAGATGGGATTATGCGCAGAAGATTCCTGGCGCAAATTGAGAGGCTTCAGACACCTGGCGAAGGTGATTGGAGGCGTGAAGCTTAAAGATGGAATCGAGGTAACTGAGGACGACAAGGTAGCCGCATGATCAAATTGTCAGACACTACTTTTGACAATAGCTCCGAGGTCTATGTTTTGGAAGGGAATTATATACTTAACTCCAACTTCACTACAAAATACAAACACAATGATTTGTTAGTTTTTTCAAGTAACAAGCTCACCATGCTCACCTGTTACCTTATGCAATTTTTCAATTGCACTCCATTTTGGGTTAAACCATCTTTTCTTGTCTTTCGTTTGCACGCAACGACAATAAAAAGGTTTTTATCGGTTTTTTTATCTTTGTTGAATACTGCAATATCAAGCGGATACTCTTTTTTGGTATCAGATGGCCTTACTTTTACACGCCACTGTGGTCGTGTTTGTAATTGTTCTTTGGGGTATCCGTAATCTTCGACAAGTGTTTCGGAAAAGACTTGTACTGCTTCTACTTCTTCTGGCGTAGCTTTTACTTCTTCACCACTTATATAGTCTTTGATGTAACCTGCTCTCATTATCGTCCTGTATATCCGCATTCTATTTCCATTGCTTTGCTCATGCTAGCACCTCGCGATAGGTAATCCGTTTACCTATCGCGTTGCTTATAAGTGATTCTATACGTTGATTGGTTGGTAACTTACATTGTCCGTTATTCAGTCTAAAAGTCACTTCGTTCACATAGCGATGTAAGTGTTTAGTGCTGGCATGAGGCCATACCCCATACAGACCGCGTTTGAGTAAAGCCCAGACACTTTCAATGCTATTGGTATGAATGTTGTTTGAACCCACATATTCTCCCGCACTATGGGTTACCGTACCATGCTGATAAGCAGACTGTAAATGCTGATATGACCTGTGTTCATCTGTGTAAATGGTGGCACCATATTCCACTGAACAGCCAATCTCTTTGTGCAGGGTCGGTATATCAGTTGATGGGATAGGCTTAGCCCTTGTGCGGCCACCGCGCTCACGCATTCCGACCACTACCTGCTTGCCAGCTACGCCACGGCCTGCGCGGGCTTTCTTGTGTTTGTGTTTGTTATGTTCCTTCCCACCGATATAGGTCTCATCGATCTCAACAATGCCAGAAAGTAAATTATCTGTATTATCGTTACAGGTTTCACGAATGCGGGCCTGCATAAACCAGGCGGTCTTTTGGGTTACTCCGATTTGTTTAGATAACTGCAAGCTAGATATGCCCTTGCGCGAGGTGACAGTTAAGTAAATAGCATATAGCCATTTATGTAGTGGAACATGAGAACGTTCAAAGATAGTGCCGGTTCTCACCGTAAACTCACTCTTGCAGTCCCGGCATAAGTAATATCCTGTCCGCTTTCCTTTGCGCGGGGTAATACGCTTAAATTCCCCACAATGAGGACAGGATATGTTATCTCCCCAGCGTTGTCCCTCAAAATACAATCTAGCGGCTTCAGCATCCGGAAACTGGCGAAATAACTCAAATGTGGATATGGTATTGTCTTTCATTGATGACCCTCCGTTTTATTGCATTTTTATGTTAGATTATATGGGTTATCTATTGGAGTAAAGTATATAATTACCTTTTGGAAAGTAGACGTGCTGGTAGTGTATGGAATGACCTACATGCTAATCATGATATAGAAAATCAAATATGCCTAAAAAAAATATCATAATAAGAACAGATTCTATATCTAGTACCATGGCTGGAATAGGCCACTATACCTACAATCTAATTACTGCGATAAATAAATTAAACCACGAATTTAGATTTATCTACTTTGGATATACAAGGTGTAGCGACGTATTGGATATGCCATCTGGCAATACAACGCAAATCAAGCGCATGTTAGCACTCAGACGATTTTTATATGATCTGCATCCATCCATTGGATTGCTTAAACGCAAACTAAAACATCAACACAATACCTGGCTTTTACGCAAGAATATAAAAAAATATCATGCAACACTCTTTCATTCCCCGACGCATGATTGCCCACCATGTACCATTCCATCAATAGTGACAGCACACGATATATCCTGTTTTCGTCACCCAGAAACTCATCCCGCGGTACGGGTTCGGTTTGATCACAGTGTATTGCCAAAGGCAATAGCGCAGGCTGCCATGGTTTTAACGGTCTCCGAATTTTCCAGGCAGGAAATAATAAATTATTTTGCGCTTGACCCACAAAAAATCAGGGTGACGCATTGTGGTGTCGGCGCACAATTTAAGCCGCGTAATGATGCGCAAACCATGTCAGTCCTTACAAAATACAACTTGAAACATAACGGCTACATATTATATGTAGGTACTTTGGAGCCTAGAAAAAATCTATCAACGCTTGTTGATGCCTATACCATGCTACCCAAAGCTATACAGCAACATTATCCACTGGTACTCGTTGGCGCAATAGGTTGGATGTCCGATGCGTTGTTGGATAAGTTAAAACCATTGGTCGCAAGTGGTGTAGTCGGCATGATTGGTTATTGCAGTAGCCATGACTTGCCGACACTCATATCCGGCAGCCGCTTGTTTGTATACCCATCTCTCTATGAAGGGTTTGGTATGCCGGTGCTAGAAGCGATGGCAAGTGGTGTAGCGTGCATAGTATCAAACCGGGCATCACTGCCTGAAGTGGTGGGTGATAGTGCGATTACGATTGATGCCATGGATTGCAATTTATGGGCGCAATCAATACAGATGATGCTTGAAGATTCAGAAAAACGCATTCATTTCAGTGCGTTAGGGTTAGAACAGGCAAAGAAATTTAGCTGGGACGATTGCGCCAGGAAAACGCTTGATGCGTACCAACAAGTATTATCAAGCCATGCATAAAAAATAATCCGTATCATGCGCTTTACGACGGCTTGAGCAAGCGTAGATTGTATATCTGGATCTCATTACTACTCGTTAGGCGCACCCTAAACAGGCTAAGACCTTTGCACTAAAGCGATACTTGCCCAACCCGACCTCGCCCGACCCAACCCAACCCGACCTCGCCCAACTCCGACCGACCACACCGACCGAGTTACAACCGAACCTGGTGTCTGAATAGGTTGAAGTATGCGGCGTATCTTGCTGGAATCGGTTTTGTCTAGCAATCAAAAGTAACAAGAGGAGTACGCCACACATGACAAACAATACTGTGATTGATCTGGGTGCACCAGAGGGCATTGATCCACTGACAGAGTGACTCAGATCTGGTGCGAAGCAGTTAATCACCGAAGCTGTCCAGGTAGAGCCAGATGTGTTGATGACGCAGTATGATGATCAAAAAACGGCTGACGTACGCCAGCACGTTGTCCGCAGTGGCCATCATCCCGAACGAGAGGTGATTACAGGGGTTGGCAAGGTCAGCGTTGAGGTGCCGAAGATTTGTCGCCGTGAGGGTGAGTCGGCGAGCTTTCAATCTTTGCTTGTACCGCCCTACATCCGGCGCACAGCGACCCTGGATGCGGCGATTCCCTGGCTTTATTTGAAAGGTGTTTCGAGTGGTCAGATGCAAAGTGCACTGGAAGCGATTGTCGGACTGGAGGCTAAAGGGCTGTCGGCCAATGTCGTGGGTCGTTTGAAACGGCAATGGGAAGCTACATACAAGCAATGGTGTACACGTTCCGTGTCTGATGAATGGGTCTATATCTGGACTGATGGCATCTACAGTGGTCTTCGAGGTGACGATGGTTGATTGTGTTGCCTGGTCATCATCGGCGTGAACAGTCGCGGTCAGAAGCATTTTATGTCGATTGAAGAGGGTGTCAGGGAATCGAAACAGCGCTGGCGAGCAGTGTTGTTGTCGTTGCAACAAAGAGGCTTGGGTCAGCCCCAAAGCTGGCCATTGGCGATGGTGCTTTGGGTTTCTGGGCAGCCCTTGAGGCAGTGTATCCAGAGACTGATGTGCAACGTTGCTGGATGCACAAGACCGGCAATGTGCTGAACTATCTGCCCAAGTCTGTTCAGGAGAAAGCAAAGCAGGGTCTGGATGGCAGAGGGCCGCGTTGACGCAGAGCAGGTGTTCGATGACTTTGAGGAACGTTTCGGCGCAAAGTGTCCCAAGGCAGTGGCATGCTTATCGAAAGACCGTGATGCGTTGCTGGCATTTTATGACTTTCCAGCAGAGCACTGGAGCCACATCAGGACAACGAATGTCACCCCGTCGAGCTTTGCGACAATCCGGCATAGAACACGCCAGGCCAAAGGTTGTGTCACGCCGATTACGATGCTGACTATGGTCTACAAGATGGGATTATGCGCAGAAGATTCCTGGCGCAAATTGAGAGGCTTCAGACACCTGGCCAAGGTGATTGGAGGCGTGAAGCTTAAAGATGGAATCGAGGTAAAATTCAGGAGGTTAGCTCGGTAGTGAAAAACTGGAAGCCTCTAAAAACCGTACATTTTGTGGTACGATCTGATTCACTTGATGTGGGAGGATTTTGTTTATGCACGCACCTGGATTGTTTGATTTGACAGATCATTTGGCGCGGCTTTCGGCGATGGGAGATCCGCTTGAAGCTCTGGACTGTCATGTGAATTTCGAAGTGTTTCGCCCAGTTCTTGTTGAAGCACTTGGCTATGGGGAACGTCCCAAAGGTGGTCGTCCGCCCTATGATGCCGTTGTGATGTTCAAGGTGCTGGTGTTGGCCTCGATGCACAATCTGAGCGATGAGCGGATGGAGTTTCTCATTCGTGACCGTTTCAGTTGGCTACGGTTCCTGGGATTTCAAATCGGGGAGCCGACACCTGATCAGAAGACGATCTGGCTTTTCAGAGAGAAGCTGACCTAGGCGGGTGTCTTCAAGGCCCTGTTTGCCGCGTTTGAAGCTCAGCTCTGCGCGCGGGGATACAAACCGACCGGCGGTCAGATTGTGGATGCCACGTTGGTCTTTGCCCCGCGCCAGCGGATGACGAAAGAAGAGAAAGCGCGCGCCAAGGCAGGTGAGGCCGCATCTGACATCTGGCCCGATGATCTGTCCAAGGCGGCGCAGAAAGACACCGATGCGCGTTGGACGGTCAAGTATTCAAAGGCCAAGACGACCAAGGAGGGTGAGGAGGATACTGGCCTTGTCGATATTTCGGTTCCGCACTTTGGGTACAAGAACCACGTGTCCATTGACCGCAAATGGCGCTTCATCCGGGGTGAGACTGGCACGAATGCGGCTCGCTACGACGGGCATGAACGCTCCTCGGTTCTGGACGAGACAAACAGCTCGAAGGCGGTTTGGGCCGATACCGGGTACCGCTCGGCCAGGAATGAGGCTTGGCTGAAGGCGCAAGGGTACCGCTCACACATTCACCGCAAGAAGCCACGCGGCAAACCCATGGCCAGGCATATTCGTCGGGGCAACGCGACACGCTCCGCCATCCGCGCCTGTGTTCGGCTACGAGAAAGGGCCCATGGCTCTGACCATCCGCTCAATCGGCCAAACCCGTGCGAAGGCCCGCATGACCATGGCCAACCTGAGCTACAACTTCCGCCGTCTCATCTTCCACGAGCGACGACAGGCCACAGCCTGACTCCGCCCAAATTCCGGAAATACCCGCCCTGGCAGACCCAAACAGCGCAACACAGCCTCAAATACCACCGACCTTGACCTTCACACCCACTATGCGGGTGACAACGACTGGTGCTCGCGTCAAAATCCATCCAGAATCAGCGTTGTTCGAGGTCTCCAGCTGGCATCATGCAGCATCTGGTAGGCTTGGCCGTCTTTTGTTCTAATTTTGGCGTTGGCCCCGGCTCCCAGTAAGATATCTACGGCCTTGCCATACTCGGCGGCATAATGCAAGGGGGTGTAGCCGTCTTCGTCTCTGGCATCAACATCGGCCCCAGTCTCTAGTAAGGCGTTGGCTATGTCTCCAGTCCAATCGGTGCGCCACCTCCAGTCTGGCATAACTACATAATGCAAAGGAGTGAGGCCACTGTTTGTTCTGGTTTCAACCTTGGTCCCGGCTCTCAGCAAGGTCTTTACAGTCTTGGCATTACCACTCTCGGCGGCTTTATGCAGGGGGTGTAGCCGTCTTCACTTCTGGCATTAGCATCGGCCCCGGCATCCAGCAAGGCTTTTACGGCTTCGGCATTGCCGTACTCAATGGCTCTATGCAGGGGGGTGACATCGTCTTTGTTTCTAGCATCAACATCGGCCCTGAACTTGTAAAAATGCGCAGCCTAATATGGCAATTGTGTAGCACTATACCTATCATGAAACGGGAACACAGATTCTGGACTCTGCACTATCGTCTAATTACTGAATTTGCGTTGTAGCCATGCCAGCACTGCACGCTGATCTTCATCGTTGGCTCGCCGCACCTGACTGATCAACCATTTTCTATCTGGTGGCATAGTGACAATATTCTTTGCACCTTGGTTGCACATGCGGCACAAGGCTCGCAAATTGCTTAATTCATCCAATCCACCTTCGCTTTTGGGCTTAATGTGTCCAACATGCAAAACAGCTTTTCGGCCATCCACTCCAATTTCACCTGCTGCTACGCCACACATTTGGCAAGTAAATCCATTCCGATCCAGAGCTTGCGCTCTTAACTTTGCGCTGATATTTCGTTGCATTCTGATCGGTGGGCGGTCTGGCGGAAAATCGGTAAGACGATATTCATGCGAAGAGAGATCGCTGGCATCGTGATGTGATTCAATCGGCCATCCATCTTCATCACGAAGTTCGCGCAATCGACGACCATACTGTCCCTGATTACCACTTGCCTCTCTGATTTGCTCAGTAGTGACGATTTTTCCGACATGGGCTAACAAAAACGCCTTAATTCCTTTTTTTCCCTTCAACTTAGACATTTGGCTAACGCCTTTCCAAGGACAACACTCAGATTAACAGTCAGGGCATTACCTATCTGACGACAGCGGTGTGTTTTAGCACCTGCAAATTTCCAATTTTCAGGGAAGGATTGAAGTTTTGCCAACATGCGGTCGGTTAATCTAGGCATCCCGTCAAAATTTGGTTGTGGTGCTTCATTCGCCACACCCAGCCCGTCAACACCCAATTTCGCCCATGCAGCACGGGCACGTGTGGGACCAAGGTCAGGCCCCCCATGTTTGCGAGAGCCGCCTACTAACGTGGGTGCTGGTTCGTTTGCTTGGCACGCCCATTTATCCACACCTGTCCATCCCCCCTCAGCCATCAGGTTGTAGAGCGTCCTTCCGACCGTCGGCCCGACGTTTTTCGGTTTAGGCCAG
Organism: uncultured Gammaproteobacteria bacterium; assembly: GCA_951812995.1. Taxonomy (GTDB): domain Bacteria; phylum Pseudomonadota; class Gammaproteobacteria; order Eutrophobiales; family Eutrophobiaceae; genus UBA7359. The sequence continues at coordinate 37,658 of CATOTD010000008.1, forward strand.
ACAAAATCGCCATCCAATGCGACAAGAAAAGCTCGCCTGCGATGTTGTGATGCACCATACTGATAAGCATCCAATATATTCCAATAGACATCATAGCCCATTGCTTCCAATCTGGACTGAATGTTTGCTCGATATAAGCTGAACTTATCTGCCATCAAGCCCTGCACATTTTCGACCAGAAGCGCACGCGGCTCAACAGTTTCAACTATATCCAGAAAGGCAGGAAACAAATCACGTTCATCATCAGCACCTAACTGTTTACCAGCGACAGAAAAAGGAGGGCACGGCAACCCAGCAGCAACCACGTCAACACTGCGCCAATAGCCAGCATCAAATCGGCCTATATCGGCCTCAATTACGTTCCAATAGGGTCGATTTGTTCTAAGTGTCGCGCATGAATGGGGGTCATTGTCTACAAGTGCCGCATGCTCAAAGCCTGCGGCCTCAAAACCGATAGCTTGTCCGCCAGCACCAGCACAAAGTTCCAAAACGGTAGGCATCTATTTAATCCTCGCTCTATTTATAAGATATTCGTCAAAAAGGCGCATGGGTAGGCAGGACGATCATAGTAAAAATTGTCAGGGAGCAGATGTGTGTCATGGTTGGCCTTATTGGTTTGCCGTGTTCGGGTTAGTATAAATGATCGACCTTATTTAGCTCAAGAATAATGCCCTATAAAATGGCTTTTTTTGCCAAGGTGCGAATGGTTTTGTTTTGACTTTCCCTATCTCAACATTAGTCGCATAAATCCATATTTAACAGTGTTTTATGGTTGGGTATTTATTGTGTGATTGATTGTTTCAGGTGTTGCAACGTTTGTCGTAACGGAAAGCCCTTAACCGATCTGGTGTCGCCGTTGTTTGCGTTGATCTTAGTAGCTGGAAGCCTCTAAAAACCGTGCATTTTGTGGTACGATCTGATTCACTTGATGTGGGAGGATTTTGTTTATGCCCGCACCTGGATTGTTTGATTTGACGGATCATTTGGCGCGGCTTTCGGCGATGGGAGATCCGCTTGAGGTTTTGGAGCGGCACGTTGATTTCGAAGTGTTTCGCCCAGTTCTTGTTGAAGCGCTTGGCTATGGGGAACGTCCCAAAGGTGGTCGCCCACCCTATGATGCCGTTGTGATGTTCAAGGTGCTGGTCTTGGCCTCGATGCACAATCTGAGCGATGAGCGGATGGAGTTTCTCATTCGTGACCGTTTCAGTTGGCTACGGTTCCTGGGATTTCAAATCGGGGAGCCAACCCCCGACCAAAAAACGATCTGGCTTTTCAGAGAGAAGCTGACCTAGGCGGGTGTCTTCAAGGCCCTGTTTGCCGCGTTTGAAGCTCAGCTGTGCGCGCGGGGATACAAACCCACCGGCGGTCAGATTATGGATGCCACGTTGGTCTTTGCCCCGCGCCAGCGGATGACGAAAGAAGAGAAAGCGCGCGCCAAGGCAGGTGAGGCCGCATCTGACATCTGGCCCGATGATCTGTCCAAGGCAGCGCAGAAAGACACCGATGCGCGTTGGACGGTCAAGTATTCAAAGGCCAAGACGACCAAGGAGGGTGAGGAGGATACTGGCCTTGTCGATATTTCGGTTCCGCACTTTGGGTACAAGAACCACGTGTCCATTGACCGCAAATGGCGCTTCATCCGGGGTGAGACTGGCACGAATGCGGCTCGCTACGACGGGCATGAACGCTCCTCGGTTCTGGACGAGACAAACAGATCGAAGGCGGTTTGGGCCGATACCGGGTACCGCTCGGCCAGGAATGAGGCTTGGCTGAAGGCGCAAGGGTACCGCTCACATATCCATCGCAAGAAGCCACGCGGCAAACCCATGGCCAGGCATATTCGTCGGGGCAACGCGACACGCTCCGCCATCCGCGCCTGTGTTCGGCTACGAGAAAGGGCCCATGGCTCTGACCATCCGCTCAATCGGCCAAACCCGTGCGAAGGCCCGCATGACCATGGCCAACCTGAGCTACAACTTCCGCCGTCTGATTTTCCACGAGCGACGACAGGCCACAGCCTGACTCCGCCCAAATTCCGGAAATATCCGCCCTGGCAGACCCAAACAGCGCGACACAGCCTCAAATACCACCAATCTTGATCTTCACACCCGCTATGCGGGTGACAACGACTGGTGCTCGCGTCAAAATCCATCCAGAATCAGCGTTGTTCGAGGTCTCCAACTTCCTGGTGTAGCTACCAGACCGGTCGTCTTTGCGCGTCTCAGTGCGTTCGTATCGATCAGCACCCACCAGCGCATCAGCCTCAGCGTCCAGAATCTGGTTAAGGGTGTCTTCCACAGTCTTCAGTACCACTTTGTTGAGATGGCTCTGCAGTGCCTGTTCATCAATAGGGACTACGTTGTTCAAGTGCTTGCTTGTATCATCGCTCATGGCGACTCTTCTCCTGGTCAAATAAATGGTTATGTCACTTTTTATTTAACCAGATAAAGGGGAACCGCCTCTTCAAATTTGCGAAAGATAATTTACGTTATCCTCGGCGTTGATATTATGTGCGGCAAGGCTTAGACACATCGCGGGGAGCTAGTGAGGAACGCGGAAATATCTGAACATGGATTTGCTCCAAGAGATGGATAAAGAAAAGGACTTTCAGATCGCGTAACAACCAGATTTAAGGGAAAGCCAAATCAGAAAGTGCGAAAGAAAATTGACACTTACCTTACTTTAGTGTTTTACAATGAGCGTCGACGACACCAATTACTGAACAAGCAGACACCAGGTTCGGTATACTGCCAGTACACAGACAAAGATGCCTGCATAATCGGGAAGGGGTTATAAGCGTTGTCCAGATTTTGGGAAACACTTTATTATGGAACATCTGATTAATTAAGGATTTTCAAGCAAGTGGGCATCACTGTGCTCGATAGTAGCGAGCATTGAACGTCTTGCTCATTACGCTCTTTCATTTCTCTTGTCCCGACCTACTGGTTTTCAGCTATCGCCCCTATTCCAGGCGTACTAAGCCACTGATAGCCGTAATAATTGTTTCTTTGATAGCATAAGATTAATCAGGGCACAGTGGGCAAACAGGTGGTTCGCATTCTTGCCTGGCCCTTTGAATCTGACTTTGGTAAATCCATATTGTCGCTGCATGATATGAAAAACATGCTCAACCTTGGCACGGACTTTGGATTTGTGCCGGTTTTTAGCCTTGTCCTGTTCGGTCAGTTTGCGGTGACGTGAGCCTTTGACCTGGGTGTAGTCTTTTACCTTGGGGTCATTATCCTTGAGTACGGATTGCTGACCCGCATAGGCACTATCTCCCCAAAGACGGGTCTCTTCTCCATGCAGTAGGTCTCCAAGTACCTGTGAGTCGTGGACATGGGCTGGTGTGGCAACAACAGAGTGTATCAGTTTGGTTTTGCTATCCACACCGATGTGTGCCTTCATGCCAAAGTACCATGGCTTGCCTTGTTTGGTCTGATGCCTATCAGGGTCACGGGTGTTGCTTTTGTTCTTGGTGGCGGTAGGCGCATTGATGATGGTCGCATCAACAATAGTGCCTTTGGATACTTTCATGCCGTTTTCCTCCAGATAGACGGCAACAGCATCAAACAGGGCAACTCCGAGGTTGTTCTCCTCCAGCAGATGACGGAATTTACAGCGGGTGGTTGCATCTGGCACGGGTTCCTGACCTAAGTCTATCTGGGCAAAGCACCGCATGGCAGGTGTGTCATATAAAGCCGCTTCTGTGGCAGGATCAGATAAGGCAAACCAGTGTTGCAGGAAGTAGATTCTCAGCATGCGTTCCATGCCCACCGGACGGCGACCAGCAGGGGTTGGGGTAATGAGGCTCAATTACTGCAGTCAGCACTTTCCAGGGAATGAGCTGATTCATCTCTTCGAGAAATATCTCTTTGCGTGTCTGCTTGCGGTATTTCTCGAATCCAGATACTGCCAGGCTTTTTTGTTGCATCTTTTCACCCTCCACTTAAAACATTGCGGTATTATCGCATATTATGGCAAATTATGGCATTAATCAGAGGTTTCTTATTTTTATTTGCTTTTTTTATTTTTCTAATTATATTTGGGCTGTTCACTAGTTAAAAGGGGTAGTGGCGATTTAAGTGTGTTGAAATCGTTTATTAAATTTTCCTATGCAGGATTATTAAAGTTGCTATTGTAATTAAATATTAAGATGGGAGTTAGATATGTCGAAATTAATCCAGATTGTCAATGACAATACGCCGATATTTACTTCGCCGACAACAAAGAGGATTGCGGAGAACACCGCTGCTGGTACCACCCTGTTCACGGTGACGGCAACCGATGCGGATACCGATGCAGTGCTGACCTATAAGATTAGCGGCGGTGCCGACCGCGCACTGTTCGCTCTTGACAGCAACACGCAGGTGCTGAGCTTTATAGGGCCCGCACCCGACTTTGAGGCGGAGCGTAGCAACAAGTATGTAGTGGATGTGGAAGTCTCCGACGGCAAGTATACGGAGACCCAGAGAATCAAGATAACGGTCACGGATGTCAATGACAATGCACCGATATTTACTTCACCGACAACAAAGAACATTGCGGAGAACACCGCTGCTGGTACCACCCTGCTCACGGTGACGGCAACCGATGCGGATACCGATGCAGTGCTGAACTATAGGATTAGCGGCGGTGCCGACAGCGCACTGTTCAATCTTGACAGCGACACGCAGGTGCTGAGCTTTATAGGACCCGCACCCGACTTTGAGGCGGAGCGTAGCAACGATTATGTAGTGGATGTGGAAGTCTCCGACGGCAAGTATACGGAGACCCAGAGCATCACGATAGCGGTCACGGATGTCGCCAGGTCCATTGACAAAGGCAAGTATCTAAGTCTTGACGGAAGAAATGATTATATGCAGGTTGCCGACCATGACGATTTGGATATTGATCCTGGCAAAAGTTTTACTTTTACCTTGTGGACAAGGTCTGAGCCTCCTTCTTCAGGTTCTTATGACTTTATTTTGGATAAAAGAGAGAGAAAGGCTGGCACTGGTTATGAAATTTTTAGCGACAGCGACGGAAAGTATGTGCTCGGTCTGGAAGCTCCAGTTAATCGTAGTTTCGGAACTGCTTACAACCGTAGTGCTGCGCTTGACGGTGACTGGCACCATATTGCATTTGTAGTAGATCGTAGTGCCAAAACGTCCAGTATTTATATTGATGGCAAACTATTACGTAGCAAACAAAGAGACGCTATAGAAACAGCAGATTTTTCTAATGCTACTGACTTGCTTATTGGTGGTGGCAGAGGTCGATACCTTGAGGGCGATATTGACGAAATCAGAATTTTCTCCAAAGCGATGACAGCCGCAGAACTCCGTGTAGATATGGAGACTAGCTTAACTGGTAGTGAAAAGAGTCTATTGGCGGCATGGAACTTTGAGAATGTGAATGGAAATTCCGTTACTGATATCTCTGGTAATGGACATAATGCCACATTAGTAAATGGCGCAACCATTAATAATGCCAACCACAATGCACCGATATTTACTTCACCGACAACAAAGAACATTGCGGAGAATACCGTTGCTGGTACCACCCTGCTCACGGTGAAGGCAACCGATGCGGATGCTGGTGCGGTGCTGACCTATAAGATTAGCGGCGGTGCCGACCGCGCACTGTTCAATCTTGACAGCGACACGCAGGTGCTGAGCTTTATAGGGCCCGCACCCGACTTTGAGGCGGAGCGTAGCAACGATTATGTAGTGGACGTGGAAGTCTCCGACGGCAAGTATACGGAGACCCAGAGCATCACGATAGCGGTCACGGATGTCAATGACAATATGCCGATATTTACTTCACCGACAACAAAGAACATTGCGGAGAATACCGCTGCTGGTACCACCCTGCTCACGGTGACGGCAACCGATGCGGATACCGATGCAGTGCTGAACTATAGGATTAGCGGCGGCGCCGACAGCACACTGTTCAATCTTGACAGCAACACGCAGGTGCTGAGCTTTATAGGGCCCGCACCCGACTTTGAGGCGGAGCGTAGCAACAAGTATGTAGTGGACGTGGAAGTCTCCGACGGCAAGTATACGGAGACCCAGAGCATCACGATAGCGGTCACGGATGTCAATGACAATATGCCGATATTTACTTCACCGACAACAAAGAACATTGCGGAGAATACCGCTGCTGGTACCACCCTGCTCACGGTGACGGCAACCGATGCGGATACCGATGCAGTGCTGAACTATAGGATTAGCGGCGGTGCCGACAGCGCACTGTTCAATCTTGACAGCGACACGCAGGTGCTGAGCTTTATAGGACCCGCACCCGACTTTGAGGCGGAGCGTAGCAACAAGTATGTAGTGGACGTGGAAGTCTCCGACGGCAAGTATACGGAGACCCAGAGCATCAAGATAGCGGTCACGGATGTCAATGACAATGCACCGATATTTACTTCACCGACAACAAAGAACATTGCGGAGAACACCGTTGCTGGTACCACCCTGCTCACGGTGAAGGCAACCGATGCGGATGCTGGTGCGGTGCTGACCTATAAGATTAGCGGCGGTGCCGACAGCGCACTGTTCAATCTTGACAGCGACACGCAGGTGCTGAGCTTTATAGGGCCCGCACCCGACTTTGAGGCGGAGCGTAGCAACAAGTATGTAGTGGACGTGGAAGTCTCCGACGGCGCACATACGGAAACCCAGAGAATCAAGATAACGGTCACGGATGTCAATGACAATGCACCGATATTTACTTCGCCGACAACAAAGAGGATTGCGGAGAACACCGTTGCTGGTACCACCCTGCTCACGGTGACGGCAACCGATGCGGATACCGATGCAGTGCTGACCTATAAGATTAGCGGCGGTGCCGACCGCGCACTGTTCGCTCTTGACAGCAACACGCAGGTGCTGAGCTTTATAGGGCCCGCACCCGACTTTGAGGCGGAGCGTAGCAACAAGTATGTAGTGGATGTGGAAGTCTCCGACGGCGCACATACGGAAACCCAGAGAATCAAGATAACGGTCACGGATGTCAATGACAATGCACCGATATTTACTTCGCCGACAACAAAGAGGATTGCGGAGAACACCGTTGCTGGTACCACCCTGCTCACGGTGACGGCAACCGATGCGGATACCGATGCAGTGCTGACCTATAAGATTAGCGGCGGTGCCGACCGCGCACTGTTCGCTCTTGACAGCAACACGCAGGTGCTGAGCTTTATAGGGCCCGCACCCGACTTTGAGGCGGAGCGTAGCAACGATTATGTAGTGAAAGTGAGAGTCTCCGACGGCGCACATACGGAGACCCAGAGCATCAAGATAACGGTCACGGATGTCAATGACAATATGCCGATATTTACTTCACCGACAACAAAGAACATTGCGGAGAACACCGCTGCTGGTACCACCCTGCTCACGGTGAAGGCAACCGATGCGGATGCTGGTGCGGTGCTGACCTATAAAATTAGCGGCGGTGCCGACCGCGCACTGTTCGCTCTTGACAGCAACACGCAGGTGCTGAGCTTTATAGGGCCCGCACCCGACTTGGGACGTAGCAACGAGTATGTAGTGGACGTGGAAGTCTCCGACGGCAAGTATACGGAGACCCAGAGCATCACGATAACGGTCGTGGATACTGCACCCAATGGCAAGTATCTACGTCTTGACGGAATAGATGATCATATGCAGGTTCTCGACCATGACGATTTGGATATTGATCCTGGTAAAAGTTTTACTCTTGCCTTGTGGATAAGGGCTGAGCCTCCAGCTTCTTATGACTTTATTTTGGATAAAAGAGAGGGAAAGGCTGGCACTGGTTATGAAACTTTTGCCAACAGTGCCGGAAAGTATGGGCTCAATCTGGTAACTCCAACTAATCGTAATTTCGGAACTGATTACAGTCGTAGTGTTGCGCTTGACGGTGACTGGCACCATATTGCATTTGTAGTAGATCGTAGCACCAAAACGTCCAGTATTTATATTGATGGCAAACCAGTAGGCAGCAGTTCAATAGGGACAGCAGATTTTTCTAATGCTACTGACTTGCTTATTGGTGGTGGCAGAGGTCGATACCTTGAGGGCGATATTGACGAAATCAGAATTTTCTCCAAAGCGATGACAGCGGCAGAACTCCGTGTAGATATGGAGACTGGCTTAACTGGTAATGAAGCGGACCTATTGGCGGCATGGGACTTTGAGAATGTGAGTAGAGGTTCCGTTACTGATATCTCTGGTAATGGACATAATGGTAGATTAGTAAATGGCGCAACCATTGTAGATTCAACGATCGTGGATACTGCACCCAATGGCAAGTATCTACGTCTTGACGGAATAGATGATCATATGCAGGTTCTCGACCATGCCGATTTGGATATTGATCCTGGCAAAAGTTTTACTCTTGCCTTGTGGATAAGGGCTGAGTCTCCAGCTTCTTATGACTTTATTTTGGATAAAAGAGAGGGATCGAATGGCACTGGTTATGAAATTGGTTTTAACAGCGAAGGAAAGTATTTGGTCAATCTGGAAGCCCCACCTAATCGTAATTTCGGAACTGCTTTCAGTCGTAGTGTTGCGCTTGACGGTGACTGGCACCATATTGCATTTGTAGTAGATCGTAGTACCAAAACGGTCACTATTTATATTGATGGCAAACCAGTAGGTAGCAGATCAATAGAAACAGCAGATTTTTCTAATGCTAGTGACTTGTTTATTGGTACTGGCAGAGGTGCATACTTCATGGAGGGCGATATTGACGAAATCAGGATTTTCTCCAAAGCGATGACAGCGGCAGAACTCCGTGTAGATATGGAGACTAGCTTAACTGGTAATGAAAAGAGTCTATTGGCGGCATGGGACTTTGAGGACGTGGATGGCAATTCAGTTACTGATATCTCTGGTAATGGACATAATGGTAGATTAGTAAATGGCGCAACCATTGTAAATTACAAACCAGCAGCAATGATATTCTCATCTGTAGAACTTGCACCACAAATAACCACGTCTGTCGCTCGTGGAAATAAAGATGAACGTGTTATTTTGGTAAATGTTAGAACGGCTGGAGAGTTAAGTGCTTTAGATATCAACGAACTGCAAATTACGCTGGCAGGGACGGAACCGGCTAATATCGATACCATCAATGTGTATTATACAGGTAGAAGTTCGGCACTAGATACGACCACCTTATTTGGTACAGCATCACCATCAACAGGCATCATAACAATAAACGGTTCACAAACCTTACGAGGTGGTAATAATTATTTCTGGGTTACTTACAACATCAGTGATTCCGCTACAGAAGGTGAGTTTATAGATGCCACAGTCGAATCGGTTACTGTTGATGGGAGTCCCGAAACACCTGTTTTTAATGAGGCAACAGGTTCTCGCCTAATCTTATTAGAACACAATAGCTTATGGAGAGCCGGGGATGATGGAGCACAATGGTATAGAATACCGGCGCTTACCACTGCCCTTGACGGAAGCCTGATAGCGGTTGTAGACAAACGTTATGTTAAGGGGCTAGATATTGCAGATAACGTAGATATTGATATTGTGGCAAAGCGTAGTACTGATGGCGGGAAAACCTGGTCCGAGGCGGTAACATTAGCAGATTTTGGTGCTAGAGAAGGTGCCTCTGACCCACTCATCATCACCGATAAAATCACGGGTGATATATTGGTACTTTACCTTGCATATAATGGCGTAAGATACTCTGAACCTTCTAATAGGGCACGAACTTACGTAAGTAGAAGTAAGGACAATGGTGCAACGTGGTTGGCTCCGGTAGAAATCACAAATGATATTTACCCTGATGGATGGCATCTTGTCTGGGCAACGTCTGGTAGCTTTAGCCAAACCAGAGATGGCAGAATGATGGCTGTGGTAGCGGCTAGACAAGAAGCAGGTGGTTTTGCCACACTAACCAATCATCTGATCTACAGCGATGACGGGGGATACACTTGGGACATTTATACAGGCAGTCCCAATACTAGGCTTGGGTATGGCGATGAGTCCAAGGTAATCGAATTGGATAACGGCCACCTGTATATGAACCTGAGGGATCAAAAGAAGGCGGGTAACTATAGACGTATTTCTTATTCTGATGATGGTGGGCAAAGCTGGACAGAATCTGCTCAGGAGTTGGAATTGCCCGATCCTAGGCATAACGCCGACCTTATAAGGTACACCTCGGTGCACGATGGCTTTGATAAAAGCAGGATCTTGTTTTCCAATGCTAGGCACCCTAATGACTGGAAAAACCTACATGTGTATATGAGTGAGGATGAAGCTACTACATGGACATATAAGAAACAAATAGATGCCGGACCCAGTAATTACTCTTCGCTTACTGTTTTGCCCAATGGAGATATTGGGATTCTATATGAAAAGGGAGTTAAGGTGGAGGAGATTGTTTTTACCCGGGTAAGTCTGGATTGGCTTACCGGGGGGAAAGATAAATATACACCTCTTAAAGAAGCAGAGTATCGTGCGTCCGTTCTGACGGGAGACCAGGGTTTCATCATTCAGGGCGATGTGGCACGTTATCAAAAGGTGACAGATTATACAGATGAGGCAGATGATTCCATTGGTTTGAGTGTCTCGAGGGCGGGAGATGTGAACGGGGATGGTATTGATGATCTGATCGTTGGTGCACCAGGTAGTGATGAATATATTGGTGCGGCCTATGTGATATTTGGCAAGGACAACAACGGATTTGGGACGGCGGTGGATAACGGTGCTGGCACGAACCGCCAATTGATCGATCTGAGTAGCCTGACGGCGGCCCAAGGTTTCATTATCCAGGGCGATGTGGCAGACGATCAAGCCGGATACAGCGTCTCATCGGCTGGGGATGTGAATGGGGATGGTTATGATGATCTGATCATTGGTGCGTATCAAGGTGATGACGGCGGTGTTGACGCTGGTGAGGCGTATGTGGTGTTTGGTAAGAAGAACGGGTTTGGGACGGAGGTGGAGACTAGCGGTAATAAGCGTCAAGTGATCGATCTAACCAGCTTGACGGCGGCCGATGGCTTCATCATCCAGGGCGATGCGGCAGACGATCAAGCCGGATACAGCGTCTCATCGGCTGGGGATGTGAATGGGGATGGTTATGATGATTTGATTGTTGGTGCGCCGCATGACGATGCCGGTGGTGTTTCCGCTGGTGCGGCGTATGTGGTGTTTGGTAAGGCGGCTGGGTTTGGGACGGCGGTGGATAACGGTGCTGGCACGAACCGCCAAGTGATCGATCTGACCAGCCTGACGGCGGCCGATGGCTTCATCATCCAGGGCGATACGGCAGACGATCAAGCGGGATACAGCGTCTCATCGGCTGGGGATGTGAACGGTGACGGCTACGATGATCTAATTGTTGGTGCGTATCAAGGCAATGACGGCGGTGTTGACGCTGGTGAGACCTATGTGGTGTTTGGTAAAAAGAACGGGTTTGGGACGGCGGTGGATAACGCTGGCACGAACCGCCAAGTGATCGATCTGACCAGCCTGACGGCGGCCCAAGGTTTCATTATTCAGGGCGATGCGGCAATGGATAAAGCCGGACTCAGCGTCTCATCGACTGGGGATGTGAACGGTGACGGCTACGATGATCTGATCATTGGTGCGTATCAAGGTGATGACGGCGGTATTGACGCTGGTGAGGCGTATGTGGTGTTTGGTAAGGCGGCTGGGTTTGGGACGGAGGTGGACACTAGCGGTAATAAGCGTCAAGTAATTGATGTGGCTAGCTTAACGGCGGATCAAGGTTTCATTATTCAGGGCGGTACGCATTTTGATAAGGCAGGATACAGTGTCTCGTCGGCTGGCGATGTGAACGGGGATGGTTTTGATGATTTAATTATTGGTGCGCATTTTGGCAATGGCAATGGTATTGATGTTGGCACAGCCTATGTAGTGTTTGGTAAGGCGGCTGGGTTTGGGACGGCGGTGGATAACGGTGCTGGCACGAACCGCCAAGTAATTGATTTGAGTAGCTTAACAGCCGTTGATGGCTTCGTCATCCAGAGCAATACGAGAAATAAGGCTACTGCTGTCAGCGTCTCGGCGGTCGGGGACGTGAACGATGATGGTTTCGATGATTTGATCGTTGGCGCGTATCAGGGCGGTGATGCTGGCGAGGCCTATGTGATATTTGGCAAGGCGATGCCAGGTGGGACGGCCTCAGTGAATACGACCGGCGATACGAGTGCTGAGACCCTGATCGGCGGTGCGGGCAATGATAATTTAACTGGTGGCGGTGGTGCTGATGTCTTGCGCGGTGGTGCTGGGGATGACGTGCTGGGTGTTGCTGATACCACGTTTCGGCGCATTGATGGTGGTACTGGCAACGATATGCTCCGTATTGATGGTTCAGGTATCACCCTGGACTTTACTAATTTGTTACCCAATAAAGTGTCTGGTGTCGAATTAATCGATCTGACTGGTTCTGGTGCTAATGCGCTTGAGCTTGATATACGCGATCTTTTAGATATTTCCGACGACACCCAAGACGGGACAACTATCCTGCGGGTGCTGGGTGATGCTGACGACGCAGTAAGAACGGCGGACAGTGGTTGGATTAAAGGTGATAATGTAAACATCGGCGGTCAGTATTTCCATCAGTTCGATAACGTCAATGCTCGCTTGTTGGTCGATACCAATGTTGATATTAGTAGCGTATTGGGGTAATTGACATCGCTGACGTGCTAGCCAATTTGATTTAGGATGAATGCTATGGTAGCGTTTGGAGTTTTATTGAGGCGCAGGTACCGCCAATAGCAGTCAACCGACCAAAGAATCAACAATGGAAACCAGTTTGGTTTGGATGGTGTCAACAGCACGCTATACGTATTCAATATCTGTGCTGGTGGTACCGTGGCGCGTATCTGAGAATAAAATTAATAAAATAAGAACCAAAAGTCTTGGGGGTTAAATAATAAGAGGCCTCAGCGTAACCTATCAATTTTGAATAGTAGCCAACCGGCTTGCTGTTTTTTTCGTTGAAAATCATTTTGTATCCCATAGGTTTTGCTTCTAAAAGTAGGTGCTTTAACTGAGTACTTTTCCTGCTCTTTGGACACATCTATCCTGCATAACAACGTTCAAGTAAGCCATATTTAGCCAGAAACTTTGCCCCTTTGCAAATATTGGCCGCCATTGTTGCTAAGCCATAAAAGGTCGTGTTTTGGCGAGGCGCATACAGCGCGTTCGCGCTAATCCATAGTGCCATTTGTACGTGGCAAAAGCCTTTCTCCAGTGGAAAGTGTGGTCGCAATGCGGGCATTACGGCGTATAGTGCTTTCGATAGCGGCTTGTTTCGGTACCCTTTACGTTGCACTTGGTCTTCAATACCCCGTTGCTTAAGTGTATCCCGTGTTTTTTGAGAATAATAAGCCGCATCGACGTATAGTGCTGTTTCATCGCCTAGCAGTAAGTCATCCAACGCTTGTGAGTCATGCACATTCCCTGCCGTGACTTGTTGGCTAGTTAGTGTCAATAATCTTTCGCACTTTCTGATTTGGCTTTCCCTTAAATCTGGTTGTTACGCGATCTGAAAGTCCTTTTCTTTATCCATCTGGAAGCCTCTAAAAACCGTGCATTTTGTGGTACGATCTGATTCACTTGATGTGGGAGGATTTTGTTTATGCCCGCACCTGGATTGTTTGATTTGACGGATCATTTGGCGCGGCTTTCGGCGATGGGAGATCCGCTTGAGGTTTTGGAGCGGCACGTTGATTTCGAAGTGTTTCGCCCAGTTCTTGTTGAAGCGCTTGGCTATGGGGAACGTCCCAAAGGTGGTCGCCCGCCCTATGATGCCGTTGTGATGTTCAAGGTGCTGGTGTTGGCCTCGATGCACAATCTGAGCGATGAGCGGATGGAGTTTCTCATTCGTGACCGTTTCAGTTGGCTGCGGTTCCTGGGATTTCAAATCGGGGAGCCGACACCTGATCAGAAGACGATCTGGCTTTTCAGAGAGAAGCTGACCCAGGCGGGTGTCTTCAAGGCCCTGTTTGCCGCGTTTGAAGCTCAGCTCTGCGCGCGGGGATACAAACCGACCGGCGGTCAGATTGTGGATGCCACGTTGGTCTTTGCCCCGCGCCAGCGGATGACGAAAGAAGAGAAAGCGCGCGCCAAGGCAGGTGAGGCCGCGTCTGACATCTGGCCCGATGATCTGTCCAAGGCAGCGCAGAAAGACACCGATGCGCGTTGGACGGTCAAGTATTCAAAGGCCAAGACGACCAAGGAGGGTGAGGAGGATACTGGCCTTGTCGATATTTCGGTTCCGCACTTTGGGTACAAGAACCACGTGTCCATTGATCGCAAATGGCGCTTCATCCGGGGTGAGACTGGCACGAATGCGGCTCGCTACGACGGGCATGAACGCTCCTCGGTTCTGGACGAGACAAACAGCTCGAAGGCGGTTTGGGCCGATGCCAGGTACCGCTCGGCCAGGAATGAGGCTTGGCTGAAGGCGCAAGGGTACCGCTCACATATCCATCGCAAGAAGCCACGCGGCAAACCCATGACCAGGCATATTCGTCGGGGCAACGCGACACGCTCCGCCATCCGCGCCTGTGTTCGGCTACGAGAAAGGGCCCATGGCTCTGACCATCCGCTCAATCGGCCAAACCCGTGCGAAGGCCCGCATGACCATGGCCAACCTGAGCTACAACTTCCGCCGTCTGATTTTCCACGAGCGACGACAGGCCACAGCCTGACTCCGCCCAAATTCCGGAAATACCCGCCCTGGCAGACCCAAACAGCGCAACACAGCCTCAAATACCACCGATCTTGACCTTCACACCCGCTATGCGGGTGACAACGACTGGTGCTCGCGTCAAAATCCATCCAGAATCAGCGTTGTTCGAGGTCTCCAACTTCCTGGTGTAGCTACCAGACCGGTCGTCTTTGCGCGTCTCAGTGCGTTCGTATCGATCAGCACCCACCAGCGCATCAGCCTCTGCATGAAGAATCTGCTTGCGGGTGTCTTCCACAGTCTTCAGTACCACTTTGTTGAGATGGCCCTGCAGTGCCTGTTCATCAATAGGGACTACGTTGTTCAAGTGCTTGCTTGTATCATCGCTCATGGCGACTCTTCTCCTGGTCAAATAAATGGTTATGTCACTTTTTATTTAACCAGATAAAGGGGAACCGCCTATTCAAATTTGCGAAAGATAATTTACGTTATCAAGTCGTCCAGAACCAACGATACAAATTGTGGCGCGATGATAAGAATCGTCTGGAGTAGCTATACGATCTCGATACTGAACCGACTGACCTTGCGCCATTGGATTTGAATAATCTTTCGGCACGCGACGCTCAAGTGCTTCAATATCTTCGCACCAGGCTCGATGCTTATTATCAGTAAGGTGGATAAGTCGAAGAGCTGAGGTATGCGGGAGACTAACTTCTGAAAAATGGATTATTTTTCGGTTCTCGATCTAAAAGATTCAGACAGCCTAAACCTATGGAACATCTGATTAATTAAGGATTTTCAAACAAGTGGGCATCACTGTGCTCGATAGTAGCGAGCATTGAACGTTTTGCTCATTACTCTCTTTCATTTCTCTTGTCCCGGCCTACTGTTTTCAGCTATCGCCCCTATTCCAGGCGTACTAAGCCACTGATAGCCGTAATAATTGTTTCTTTGATAGCATAAGATTAATCAGGGCACAGTGGGCACAAACAGGTGGTCCGCATTCTTGCCTGGCCCTTTGAATCTGACTTTGGTAAATCCATATTGTCGCTGCATGATATGAAAGACATGCTCAACCTTGGCACGGACTTTGGATTTGTGCCGGTTTTTAGCCTTGTCCTGTTCGGTCAGTTTGCGGTGACGTGAGCCTTTGACCTGGGTGTAGTCTTTTACCTTGGGGTCATTATCCTTGAGTACGGATTGCTGACCCGCATAGGCACTATCTCCCCAAAGACGGGTCTCTTCTCCATGCAGTAGGTCTCCAAGTACCTGTGAGTCGTGGACATGGGCTGGTGTGGCAGCAACAGAGTGTATCAGTTTGGTTTTGCTATCCACACCGATGTGCGCCTTCATGCCAAAGTACCATGGCTTGCCTTTTTTGGTCTGATGCCTATCAAGATCACGGGTTTTGCTTTTGTTCTTGGTGGCGGTAGGCGCATTGATGAGGGTCGCATCAACAATAGTGCCTTTGGATACTTTCATGCCGTTTTCCTCCAGATAGACGGCAACAGCATCAAACAGGGCAACTCCGAGGTTGTTCTCCTCCAGCAGATGACGGAATTTACAGCGGGTGGTTGCATCTGGCACGGGTTCCTGACCTAAGTCTATCTGGGCAAAGCACCGCATGGCAGGTGTGTCATATAAAGCCGCTTCTGTGGCAGGATCAGATAAGGCAAACCAGTGTTGCAGGAAGTAGATTCTCAGCATGCGTTCCATGCCCACCGGACGGCGACCAGCAGGGGTTGGGGTAATGAGGCTCAATTACTGCAGTCAGCACTTTCCAGGGAATGAGCTGATTCATCTCTTCGAGAAATATCTCTTTGCGTGTCTGCTTGCGGTATTTCTCGAATCCAGATACTGCCAGGCTTTTTTGTTGCATCTTTTCACCCTCCACTTAAAACATTGCGGTATTATCGCATATTATGGCAAATTATGGCATTAATCAGAGGTTCCTTTAAACGAGAGGTCTCGGGCTATCATCGGCCTTGCGTTTTTTAACAAATGTGATGGCATGGCGTTATTTTTTCAGATTGCCACTGTGTAAACCACATTCTTTCCGTGTTGCCTTTTCCCACCACCACCGGCCTGCGCGTTCGTGCTGATTCGGTAGGGTTGGGCGGGTACAAGGCTCACAGCCAATACTACTGTAGCCTTGTGTGTGCAAGACATTAAATGGCACATTATTACTACTTATATATTCCCAAACCGCCGCCGAGGTCCAATTAGAGAGTGGATTAAATTTATATAAGTTTTTATCCGCTGTTGAAAAAGTAGCGTCTTTTTCTATAACAGCCACAGCATTACGTGTGTCCGGGCTTTGGTCTTTACGCTGTCCGGTAACCCAGGCATCTAAAGTGGATAGTTTACGTCGCAATGGCATGACCTTACGGACACCACAACATTCCTCATGTCCCTCTTTGTAAAAGCTGTACAGACCCTTTGCCCGCACCAGGTTTTGTAAGGTTTCCGCATCGGGCGAGAGCATATCGATTGTTATTTTGTAATGCTCGCGCACTTGTTCAATGAAACGATAAGTCTCAGCGTGTAATCGTCCCGTATCCAATGAAAAAACTTTAATATCCGGCTTGATCTTGGTTGCCATATCAATCAAGACGACATCTTCAGCACCACTGAACGCAATAGCCATGTTCTCAAAATTAGCCAATGCCAACTTAATAATCGCGACAGGCGACTGATTGTCATATTCTTTTGCCAGTCGTTCTGGATTAAATGCTGTTGTTTTAATGCTCATATAGGACGTATGTTATTGATTATTAGTTTTAAAATACAGGCTGCGCGTTTATTACAGGAGCAACTATATCAAATATAGAGCAAACCTTTATATTTACAGGATAAGCTTTTATATATAGTCTATAAATATTGAACTCGTTAGCTAAACTATTTTGTACTAAAATATTTCTAAAATGAGTGAGGGGGCTGAGTATTATGAACGAAAAATCACCTGATGCGACCGAGGTTCAGACCATGTGGTCTGAAAGCTTACTTGAAATTCTCTACGTCAGCTTAAGAAAGGATAAAGAGGATGATGTGATAAAAGAGGTCATCAACGACCTTCATGCAAAAAAATATGATGATGAATACATTATCAATAAAGTCAACCAGAAAGTAGGCTTGGCGGCGGGCAAACGTGTGACGGCAATAATAGCAGGTAGAGCGTATAGTAGCCCCGCTAAAGCGCAGAAAGGCAAACCATTAAGTGCGGCCGCGCAGGTTAGAGCAAAATTGGCAAAAAAACGTTCAGACGTTGGCTTGATAGAAAAAATTAAAGATTTTTTCGGTTTGAATTGAGTCTAGAATGTATGACTCTTTAGATACTTGGCTGGAAGATAGGTCCCGTGCGCTGATAAATCAGTTAAATACAACGTATTAGTATCATCTGCTTCGATTATCAGATGTATACGTGAAATATCCCTTAGATTTGGATTCATCAAAATATCATTACTGTCCCGACCGATTACATTTTTACCAACCTTCAGATCATGGTTCCGCTCGGCTTCATCAATAAACTTACAACCTGATTCGTTGGCAGTAATTCTGCATGAATTTTTAGAGAGCCAGAGTATAATTTTTTTGTCGGCTTTCATCCTGATGGTCACGTTTTCGCCCTTGGGCATTTTTTGCATCTCATCGTTTTGATATTGACCCGTAGCGGTATTAGACAGTGCCGCATCGTCCAATATAAGCACACCTTTGGATTTAGCATCCACCCCCATGCTGTTTGCCGAGGCAACTGATTTTCCGTATTTTTTCTTTTCGTAATAAAGGTACCTGATTATTTCCTGTCGAGATGAGAGGTACTGCATATATTTTGCCAGCGCAACTCGCCGGAATTCGTTTAATTCGTCACCGCCATTATGCAGTGCGCCAATAATCGATCGCCAGTCATGGTCCTGAGAAAAAATATGGGACTCTATTTCGCGCAAGGTACGATTGATGCCGTTTGGGTCTTCGATCGATTTTGACAGGATGGAGATAAAGCGCTTTTCCATATTTTTGATAGCACGCGCCTCTTTTTTTAGTTCATCAATGGAAAACTTCACCATCGTGGCAATTTTTTTTTCAGGTACGGATGTGCGGCCCGCGAGACTAAACTCAAAGTCGGCGAGCGAGCTGAATTTGAGGCTTTTTTCACCAATGGTAATTTCTATGGGTTTAGAAAAAAAATCATTCAGCATTTTTATTAACTATCTCATTTTGCATGTTGTTGATTCAGTTTGACTTATATTATATAAGGCTGTATACAAAAAAATATGCGATGTAGTTCACATTTTTATTCATGGCAATGTGTCGTATTGACGCATGACTGACTGTCAAAATTCAGTAAAGTGACTGCCTTAAATATACAAATGTAATTTCTCGTTCTCCAAAATTTCTTTGCGCTAGGGCGGGTCGGGATGGACAATGTTGCCATGTCCAGCAGATACGCGGTCGTATTATAAAGCATTTACCTGATGCCAGGTGATGCCGACTATCTATGCATCGCAAGTGTGTGCGGTGGCCGCTCAACCCAGCCCGACCCCGCTTGACCCGACTCTGCCCACGCCCAGCCCGACCTTGCTTGACTCGGCCCCGCTCAACCCGGCCCGGCCTGGCTCCGCTCAACCTCGCCCCGCCCGATCCGACCCCACGCTTGACCCGACCCCCGGCCAATTACAACGCATCACCCGGCACATTCTCACAAAGAGTTTCCACAAATACGGACAATAGGTATACTTCGTTTTCAATATAACAACACTTTGAAATTCGGGCGATTACCTCTGAGGATACACAATGAGTAAAGAACAAGATCAGATATTTTTCAGAAATTTTTCATTAGTGCTTGGCTTGATTGTCGTGATGATGGTGACATTCTTTGTCATTGCCCGGCTTGTTGCCACAGACGATGAGGCAGAAGCCAGGATGCGTGCGGCCAAGGTAGCCAAGCTCACTGAGCCTGTAGGGCAGGTCGTTATCGCAGGTGCTACGGTCGCAGATGATAGGGTGGCCGCTAGTGATGGGGCGGCGACGAGCGATATGGGCAAGACAGTTTACGATGGTGTCTGTGCTAATTGCCACAGCATCCCGGCACTGGCCGCGATGATCCCACAAACGGGCGATGCGGCCGCTTGGGAAGCCCGTATGGAAAAAGGCATGGCGACGCTCTATGCGAATGCGATCAATGGTTTTGTCGGCGAAATGGGCATGATGCCTGCCAGAGGTAGCAATCCAGAACTCACAGATGATGAGGTAAAAGCAGCGGTAGATTATATTGTAGGGCAGCTTGACACAGCTACAAACGCATCACTTGATACATCTACAAGTGCATCCGTTGATGCCGCGCCCGCCGCAGATAATGCGCCAGGTAAGGCTGTTTATGACGGTTTGTGCGCTAATTGTCATGGTATTGCCGCATTGGCGTCAATGGTTCCGCAAACAGGCACGGCGGCAGCTTGGGAAGCCCGTATCGAAAAAGGTATGGCGACACTCTATGCAAATGCGATCAATGGTATTGTCGGCGAGATGGGCATGATGCCTGCCAGAGGTGGTAATCCGGAACTCACGGATGATGATGTAAAAGCAGCGGTAGATTACATGATAAAACAAATACAATAAGACGCGCCTTTAGAAATAGTCGAATATTTAATAGAACGGAACCGCTTAATCAGCCAAGGAATGGTTTTCTGATGAGGGTTTTCTGATAGTCGTCGCCGTAGCTTTATGCGGCGGCATTGACCATAAGCCTGTAGCGACCCACGCCCAACTCGACCCGGCCCAACTCAACCCGACCCCGCTTGACCTCGCCCCGCTCAACTCGATCCAACCCAACTGGAGACCTCGAACAACGCTGATTCTGGATGGGTTTTGACGCGAGCACCAGTCGTTGTCACCCGCATAGTGGGTGTGAAGGTCAAGGTCGGTGGTATTTGAGGCTGTGTTGCGCTGTTTGGGACTGCCAGGGCGGGTATTTCCGGAATTTGGGCGGAGTCAGGCTGTGGCCTGTCGTCGCTCGTGGAAGATGAGACGGCGGAAGTTGTAGCTCAGGTTGGCCATGGTCATGCGGGCCTTCGCACGGGTTTGGCCGATTGAGCGGATGGTCAGAGCCATGGGCCCTTTCTCGTAGCCGAACACAGGCGCGGATGGCGGAGCGTGTCGCGTTGCCCCGACGAATATGCCTGGCCATGGGTTTGCCGCGTGGCTTCTTGCGGTGAATGTGTGAGCGGTACCCTTGCGCCTTCAGCCAAGCCTCATTCCTGGCCGAGCGGTACCCGGTATCAGCCCAAACCGCCTTCGAGCTGTTTGTCTCGTCCAGAACCGAGGAGCGTTCATGCCCGTCGTAGCGAGCCGCATTCGTGCCAGTCTCACCCCGGATGAAGCGCCATTTGCGGTCAATGGACACGTGGTTCTTGTAACCAAAGTGCGGAACCGAAATATCGACAAGGCCAGTATCCTCCTCACCCTCCTTGGTCGTCTTGGCCTTTGAATACTTGACCGTCCAACGTGCATCGGTGTCTTTCTGCGCTGCCTTGGACAGATCATCGGGCCAGATGTCAGACGCGGCCTCACCTGCCTTGGCGCGCGCTTTCTCTTCTTTCGTCATCCGCTGGCGCGGGGCAGAGACCAACGTGGCATCCACAATCTGACCGCCGGTGGGTTTGTATCCCCGCGCGCAGAGCTGAGCTTCAAACGCGGCAAACAGGGCCTTGAAGACACACGCCTGGGTCAGCTTCTCTCTGAAAAGCCAGATCGTCTTCTGATCAGGTGTCGGCTCCCCGATTTGAAATCCCAGGAACCGCAACCAACTGAAACGGTCACGAATGAGAAACTCCATCCGCTCATCGCTCAGATTGTGCATCGAGGCCAACACCAGCACCTTGAACATCACAACTGCATCATAGGGCGGGCGACCACCTTTGGGACGTTCCCCATAGCCAAGTGCTTCAACAAGAACTGGGCGAAACACTTCGAAATCAACGTGCCGCTCCAAAACCTCAAGCGGATCTCCCATCGCCGAAAGCCGCGCCAAATGATCCGTCAAATCAAACAATCCAGGTGCGTGCATAAACAAAATCCTCCCACATCAAGTGAATCAGACCGTACCACAAAATGCACGGTTTTTAGAGGCTTCCAACTTGACCCACGCCCAACTCAACCCGACTTGACTTGGCCCCGCTCGACCCGACCCCACTTGACCCACGCATCGCGCGGCGGCAAACTTAGTTGCATCTCTCATCAAATCCTCAGATATCCTGTAAGTAGATAATTTACGCCGTATTCGGGTTGGGCATTGCTTAAAGTGGGTGGTCATTATTCTAATCTCAAGCTGGCCTGATAAGATTCTTCCGATATTTTATCCCAACCCTCATAGCTGGCACGAAAGGCCGCATAGGCATCATAAACCCGTTTGAACTTTGGATTGGCCGCCGCCTCTTCAGCCAAGGTTGCTTTGCTTGTGCGCTTCAAGTCAGACAAGACTGCTTCTGGAAATTCCAGAATCTGTACGGTTTGTTTTGTCTTGAGTTCTTTTAAGGCCTGTTGATTATGAAATTCCATCTGTGCATAAATCCATTCACTGGTGGCGGCCGCTGCTGTCTCAACCATTTTTTGTAAATCCGTTGGCAATAATGCCCATTTTGTATGATTGATCATCAGCTCAAAGACGGTGCCGGGTTCATGCCAACCTGGATAATAATAAAACTTGGCCGCACGGTTTAGACCCAACCGCAGGTCGTGAAATGGTCCGACCCATTCAGTTGCATCGATGGTGCCGCGTTCAAGCGCCGTGTAAACCTCACTACCCGCCATTAACACAGGGTTCCCCCCCGCCTTTTTAAGGACCTTGCCGCCCAGCCCTGGGATGCGCATACGCAAACCTTTAATGTCTTCCATCGAGTTGATTTGCTTGTTAAACCAACCGCCCATTTGCACGCCGGTATTACCCATCGGCAACACCTTTAAGTTGAATGGTTTATAAATCTCGTTCCAGAGTTCGAGTCCACCCGCATTATACAACCAGGCCGTCATGCCTTTGGCGGTCATGCCAAATGGGACCGAAGAAAAAAACTGCGCCTCGGGCACTTTTCCGGCCCAGTAATAGGGCGAGCCATGTCCCATTTCCACCACGCCATTTGATACCGCGTCAAACACCTGTAATGCGGGTACGAGCTCACCGCCCGCATAGACATGAATATCTAGTCGCCCACGACTCATTAACCGCACATCATCAGCAAACCGCTCAGCACCCTCTTGAAAGATGGGGAAATTCGCAGGCCAGGTCGTCGCCATCTCCCATTTAAACTGTTGTGCAAGATCGGCGTTGCCTTCGCCATTAACCGCGACATCAGAGGCACCCCCACAAGCGGTTAAAAGGGTGGTGAGTAATACATAAAAAAATAGTTTGTGTTGAGTCATATTCTTGTTACCTTTTAATAAGTTCTATTATCGGATCTGCTTGTTGTAACGACTATGGTACTGGCTATTGCCGCGTCTTAAAGGCCGCTTCAGGCAGATTGCAGGTTGGCAAAACTCACCAGCAACCACTTGCATCCGGCCTGTTCAAAGTTGACCTGAACACGCGCCTGTCCACCACTGCCTTCAAGATTAAGCACAACACCTTCACCAAACTTGGCATGTGCGACTCGTTGGCCGAGCACCAAAGCGCCATCACGCTTGGCCGCAGTGACTTTTTTTCTGCTAAATAGTGAGTCAGTCACACTACTGCCCAGACGAATATTATGGCGTAGCTCCGGCGGGATTTCATTTATGAACCGTGACGGTTGCGGGTAATAATCGGTGCCATGCAGGCGCCGATGCTGTGTGTGCGTTAATGTCAGCGTCTTTTTAGCGCGGGTGATGCCGACGTAGCAAAGTCGGCGTTCTTCTTCAAGGTGCATTAAATCCTCACTGCTGCGCTGATGCGGAAACAGGCCTTCTTCCATGCCGACTAAATACACATCAGGAAACTCCAGCCCCTTGGCTGAATGCAAGGTCATCATGTGCACACAGTCGGTGCTGTCGCCCGCTTGCATCTCGCCGGATTCTAACGCTGCATGCGCCATAAAGGCAGACAGGGCATCCATCTCGGCCAATTCTGCTTCATAATCAACCTTAAATTCATCGGCGGCTGTGACCAATTCTTCCAGGTTCTCAATCCGTGCCAGGCCTTTTTCACCCGGTTCTTTTTGAAAGTGTTCGATTAAACCACTTGCTTTAATAACCGTGTCGATATATTCACCTAAGGTTGCGGTTGAGGCTGTCTCCGCCAGCGACAGTTTTTGCATCAGCTTGGTAAATTGTGCCAGCGCATTCAAGGCGCGGGCATTTAATAATTTATGCGTCAGTACCTGCTGTATGGCCTGCCATAGGGAACAATTATCGCGCTTTGCCACAGTGCGTAATTCTGCAACGGTCCGATTGCCGATGCCGCGCGTTGGTGTATTGATTATCCTTTCCAACGAGGTATCGTCATCTTGAAAACGAGTAAGACGCACATAGGCCAGTGCCGTTTTAATTTCAGCACGTTCATAAAACCGCATACCACCATATACGCGGTACGGTATGCGTGCTTGCATCAAGGCCTCTTCAATGACGCGCGACTGCGCACTGACACGATATAAGATAGCGTAATCATTAAATGGCTTGCCTTGTTCGGGCGCTTGTTTTATCTGGTCAATAACATAACGTGCTTCATCGGTTTCGTTATAGGCCAAATAAACATCGACAGGATAACCGGTTTCACCTTTAGTCCAGAGGTCTTTGCCTAAACGCGCACTGTTGTTTGCTATGAGTTCATTTGCGGCCTTGAGAATGGTTGCGGTTGATCGATAGTTTTGTTCAAGTTTTAACAGTTTCACATTGTTAAAATCACGTTCAAAGGCCTGCATGTTTTCTACGCGCGCGCCGCGCCAACTGTAGATTGACTGATCATCATCACCCACAGCAAACAAGGTGCCAGCAGGCCCCACTAATAATCTTAACCAACTGTATTGCAGTGTGTTGGTATCTTGAAACTCATCGACCAATACATGACTGAAGCGGTGCTGATAATGTTCACGCAAGGCACCTTGTGTACGAAATAATTCAACCGTACGTAAGAGTAATTCAGCGAAATCAACCAGCCCTGAACGTTCGCATGTTGCTTGATAGGTTGCATAAATCTGTACCATTTGTGCGGTGGTCATATCACCATGGTCATCAATATGTTCGGGTCGGAGACCTTCGTCCTTACGCGCATTAATAAACCATTGTGCTTCTCTTGGCGGGTATCGTGCTTCATCAAGCGGCATCTGGCGGATCAAGCGGCGGATCGTGCGGAATTGCTCTTCGCTGTCCATGATTTGAAAATCCTGGGACAGGTTTGCTTCTTGCCAGTGTGTACGTAATATGCGATGCGCCAGACTATGGAAGGTGCCCACCCACATGCCACGCATTGATAGACCGGATAAATGTTCAATTCTTGCGCGCATCTCGGCGGCCGTCTTATTGGTAAAGGTGACGGCCATAATACTGTAGGGACTAGCCGACCCGGTTTCGATATACCAGGCAATACGATGCACCAGGACCCGCGTTTTGCCACTGCCGGCACCGGCCAATATCAGCATATTAGCCGCGGGTGTACCGACAACAGCGCGTTGCTCAGAATTTAAGGGGTTTAATATGTGTGAAATATCCATCTGGTCATTGTACGCATATACAGCATACTATTAAATTAAAGTGCTAAATGACGTGGCCTGAATGTTAGAATAAGCAATTTTGAAATATAAAATAATATGGAAGATATCAACACAAACGCATTATCGGAAAGTAGAGATGATCTCACGCGCATTATCGACTTGGTTTTAACGCAGGCAAAGGCCATGGGTGCCAGCGCGGCAGAAGCCGATATTGGTGCGGGTGCGGGTTTGTCTGCCAATGTTCGCAAAGGTGAGGTTGATAAACTCGAATATGAACGCGACAAGGGATTGGGTGTCACCGTGTATATTAACGGCCAAAAAGGCAGTGCCAGTAGCTCGGATTTCAGTGATGCGGCATTGAAAAAATCGGTACAGGCGGCGGTCAATATTGCACAACAGGCAGGTCGTGACGAATGCGCCGGGTTGGCAGAGCCTGAGTTTATGGCAACAGCGATACCGGATCTTGATTTGTATCATCCTTGGCCGATTGCGCCAGAAGCTGCTATCAAGCTGGCCATTGAATGTGAGCAGGCGGCCTATGCCTGCGATAAGCGTATTGTAAACACTGATGGCACGGTGGTCAGTACCTATTCAGGCATCAATCTTTATGGCAATAGCAATGGTTTTATGGGTGGCTGGAATGGGTCTAGTCATGTGATCGATTGCACGGTTATTGCCGAGGGCCGTCAGGGTATGCAGCGCGATGGCTGGTACAGCAAGACGCGCGACTTTAACGAACTCGAATCGGTGCATAATATTAGTAAAAAAGCCGCAAACAGAACCCTCTCGCGTTTAGACCCACGCAAACTGAAGACGCGACAGGCACCAGTTATTTTTGAAGCACCCGTAGCCGCGGGGCTTTTTTCGGCGTTCATTACCGCGATAACGGGCGGCAGTCTTTATCGCCGTGCCAGCTTTCTACTCGATAAAAAAGGCGAACAAGTATTCGCCGATCACATCAATATTCGCGAACAACCGCATATAAAAAAAGCCTTGGGCAGTGCTCCGTTTGACAACGAGGGTGTCGCAACGCGAGCACGCGATATCGTCAAGCATGGCCTATTGCAAGATTATGTGCTCAGCGCCTACGCGGCACGTAAACTCGGCTTACAAACGACTGGCAATGCCGGCGGTGTCCATAATCTCGTCATTGCACCCGGGCCAAACAATCTAAATACTATGATCAAAGAGATGCACACAGGTTTATTGATAACAGACATGATCGGCTTTGGCGTGAATCAGGTAACAGGCGATTACTCGCGCGGTGCCTCTGGCTACTGGGTGGAGCAGGGTGAGCTTGCTTATCCAGTAGAAGAGATAACCGTTGCGGGAAATTTAATCGATATGTATAACCATATTATAAGCGTCGGCAATGATGTTGACTGGCGCGGTAATATATTAACTGGCTCGGTTCTGATCGATGCCATGACGGTTGCGGGAGGATAAATACCAACTATGGATACAGATGCAGACGTTAATGCGGCCACCAACATCATGCAGCTTGCGCATGTTGTTGATGCCGTCAACAAGATTGTTCTCGGTAAAGACCATGTTGTCAAACTTGCGCTGGCCTGTTTGATCGCCAAAGGACATTTGTTAATCGAAGATACCCCGGGTGTCGGCAAAACCACACTTGCGCACACACTGGCCAAAGTGCTGGGCTTGCACTTTCAACGTATCCAGTTCACCAATGACCTACTACCGGCGGATATTTTAGGCGTGTCCGTTTATAATCGCACGACCGGCAAGTTTGATTTTCACCAAGGGCCGATTTTTTCCAATGTCTTGCTAACAGATGAAATCAATCGCGCAACGCCGCGGACACAAAGTGCTTTATTAGAGGCGATGGCCGAGCACCAGGTCACGACAGATAATGAAACACGGGCCTTACCAGAGCCCTTTTTCGTCATTGCGACACAAAACCCAACACATCAGATTGGCACTTATCCATTGCCTGAGTCTCAACTTGACCGTTTCTTAATGCGCATTGAGCTGGGTTATCCAGACAGCACAGCAGAACGAGCACTATTGAACGGTAAAGATCGAAAAGAGCTGTTGGAAAGCGTATCAGCGGTATTAACGGGTGATAAGTTAATGCAACTGCAAGCGCAACTAAACCATGTGCATCTGGCAGATGCCTTATTGGACTACCTGCAAGATTTGCTTGAATTTAGTCGCAGTTCTGGCAATTACGTTCATGGCTTATCGCCTCGTGCCGGCATGGCCATGCTGAATGCAGCAAAAGCATGGGCACTGATACACAAGCATGAGTACGTATTGCCAGAAGACATACAGGCTGTATTACCGAGTGTTGTTGATCATCGCTTGCAGTTTATTCATGAAATCTCGGATACACCAACACAGCAAGCCTCGAAACACTTGATTCAACACGTTCCCATACCTTAAAGAATGGGGATGCCAGTTGTATTGGAAAGGCCGCCTGCTGATCCTGCCAACAGCGTCGGTCCGCTATCGGGTCGCTACCAGCGCCAGCGCGTTTATATTTTTCCTACGGCACAAGGTTGGCTCTATGTGTTGATGTTGATAGTCATGTTATTAGGCGCGATTAACTACAGTAACAACATGGCGTTTATGCTTTGTTTCTTGCTGGCAGGTCTCGCGCTGGTCTGCATGTTACATACCTATCTCAATCTGGTGGGACTGGTACTAACATCAACCCAACCTAAGCCCGTGTTTGTCGGGCAGCAAGCATTATTCCCCATACAATTTGACAACAGCCTGGGTCTTGCGAAGTACGCAATAACACTAGAGTCTATTGCAATGACCCGACAACCGTTGCGCAAAAGAAGGCGACAACACCCGCCCATCTCGATCAGTCTTGCGACTGGCAAACGCTTGATTAGCAACTATCCCGTACCGGCCACCCGCCGCGGTGTATTAATGCTGGAACAACTAAAGCTGTCATCAACCTTCCCCTTAGGCATTTTTACCGCATGGGCCTATTACCAGCCAGAGTATGATTGTCTGATCTATCCCGCACCTAGAGGCCGGGCACCATTACCATCGAACACGACAGCACTTGAACCCGTAGAATCTGGGACGCAATCGGGAACGGACGACTTTGCTGGATTCAGGAAATACAGAGCGGGCGATCCGGTCAACAAAATAGCCTGGAAGGCCTTTGCCCGGGAACAGGGGTTGTTGATCAAACAATTTTGTGGACATGGTGCCCGCACATTAATATTCAACTGGGATGCTGTTGCATATATAAGTGATATTGAATCACGGCTGTCACAATTATGTTGCTGGGTATTGCTTGCCGAAAAATCATCCATCCATTACGGATTAGAAATCCCTGGTAGCAAAATTGCGCCCGATCACGGCACACAACATAAAGATCGTTGTCTTGCCGCATTAGCACGTTACGGTAAACCCTGATGGCGACACAAAAGATCAGCACGCATAACATCATGTGGCTTGCGCTCGGCATCACCTTGGCCAGTTTGCCGCATTGGCCCCGTCTTGCGATCTGGATTTCGCTATTACAAGTGGCGTTATTGTGTACGTGCATCATTATGCCATTGCGATTGCCCACGTTTTGGTCAGCGCAAAAAACCACCATCAACTGGCTCCGTTTAATCATTATGCTAGGTAGTATCTTTGCGATCTACGGGCATTACGGAACGCTGGCAGGACGGGATGTTGGCATCGCTTTATTAGTCTTGCTAACGGCATTCAAAATAGCTGAAACTCAATCCAAACGCGACTATTACATCAGCACCTATCTTGGTTATTTTCTCATCATTACCAACTTTTTTTACAGTCAAACCATTCCAACAGTGGTGTATATGATGTTTGTTGTTGTGACGATGACGGTCGGATTGATTAGTTTCAATGATACTGAACAACAGCTCACGTTGTCTGCACGATTGAAGCTGTCCGCTACGCTACTGTTGCAGTCATTGCCTTTATTATTGGTCATGTTCATCCTGTTTCCGCGTGTCAATGGCCCGCTGTGGGGGCTACCGAAGGATGCCCATGTCGGTATGACTGGTGTCAACGATCAGATGTCGCCTGGCACCATTAGCAAACTGGCGCAATCAAAAGAGATCGCCTTTCGGGTTAGCTTTGTCGACAAAATCCCTGATCCAGCAGCCTTGTATTGGCGTGGCCCGGTGCTTTGGCATACCGATGGTCGTAAATGGACTACGGGCAAATCCAGGCCAGACCCGGGTCTTGCGATGTTTGACTACAAGAGTGAGATGTACCGCTATGACCTCATCATGGAGCCGACCAATAAAAGGTGGCTGTTTGGTCTGGAGCTGGTATCTGTGATACCAGACGATACTTACCTGACCTATGATTATCAGTTGAAGCTGAAAAAACCGTTGCAAGCACGCAAGTTATATTCATTAACGTCTACAAGTGCATATAAGCTGGGATCAGGCACGCAGGCGGCACTTGAACGTGGTCTCGCACTGCCGGGACAAAAGCATCCTAAAGCACGGGCGCTGGCGGCAACATTACGTGACGAGTTTACGGAACCGGCATTAATTATGAATGCGGCCCTTGATTGGTTAAAGCGGGAAGATTTTGTTTATACCCTGGAGCCACCATTGATGACCGAGGATGTGGTGGATGAGTTTTTATTTGATACGCGGCAAGGGTTTTGTGAGCATTATGCGGCGGCTTTTACCATTTTAATGCGGGCGGCGGGCATACCGGCCCGCGTTGTTACCGGATATCAGGGCGGCGAGATAAACCCGATGGGTAATTTTTTAACAGTAAGACAATATCATGCCCATGCCTGGACCGAGGTATGGCTTGATAATCGAGGTTGGTTGCGTGTTGATCCAACGGCGATGGCCGCCCCGGGTCGCGTCAGCGAGGGCATAGAAAATACCTTGCCTGAAGCCATCATGGACATACCGTTGGGTCTTGAACGTAACGCCGCTGCGCTACGGCTATGGCAACAGCTAAGCAATCTCAATGATATGGCCAACTACCAATGGACGCAGTGGGTGCTAGGTTATGGCCCCAACACGCAAAGAATGTTGCTACATAGATTAGGCTTTGGCGCAGTAGACTGGCAGGGATTGACGTTTGCGTTAATGCTTTTACTTGGCGTTATGGCGGCGGCAATAGCCGCATACGGCTTTACAAAGAGACCAAAGGCAAATGACGCGGCCAGAGCATATTACAATATTTTCTGCAAACTAATGGCCAAGATCGGATTACCTGTAAAGTCGTATGAAGGACCGCTTGATTTTGCCCGGCGCACCGCTGCCATACGACAGGATATTGGGAGCGACATAAAAAACATCACGGACTTGTACATAGCCATACGCTACCGTTCTAATAATAAAAAATTGCCTCAATTAAAGGCGAAAATAAAATCGTTTGCGCCCACAAAGACCAGATGAATATGGATGGCCGATCCGACCCCGCTAGACCCAGCCCGACCAACTCAACCCAACCCGGCCCAGCCCAGATCAACCCAGCCTGACCCGACCCCGAGCCGACCTTGACCAGCTCCGACCGACTCAGGTCTGCTTCGATTAGCCGCAACCCAGCGCAACCCGGCAATAGTAACCCGTCTTGAGGGTTTGTGTATGTCTTCGTAGCGTTGTAGCGGCAAGGTGCCGATAGTGTTGCCGAACCAATGTTGCCGGACTAGGGCAACAGTTAATGCGGAGTCAATACGATATGCCGCAAGATGCTAAAAAATAAACTGAATTGGCATGTGTGTCGCAGTATGATGTAAACTTAGACGATGACTAATAAAGCAATACAATTTGATACGCATAAATTTGTTAAGCATTTAACCGAGGTCGGTTTTACCGAGCAGCAGGCCGAGGTGCTGGCTAGTGAGCAAGTTAATCTGTTGAACAGCAATCTGGCTACCAAGACAGATATTGAGCAGCTACGCAAAGATACCAAGACAGACATTGAGCTTGGCCTTGCAAACCTAAAGGCAGACTTACTGAAGTGGATGATCAGTGCGATGATTGCTCAAGGTGGTTTAATAGTGGGTTTAATCGCATACCTTAATTGAGGTTTAAGAATCATCTATGGTAGAAGTTTAGGAAAACTGCACCTGTCACGTTTTTGTGTCGCACGGAACGTTCACTTTAACCCCGCTAATATCGTCAGCGCAGTCGATAACAACTTGGTCTATATGACGCTCAACAACGTTGATCATCAGGAATTATCGATAGTTTCAACAATTATTTTCGGTGATTTAGGCCCTGTTGCCAAAGCTGACCAAGACCTTGGTCAATGTTCTGTGGATGCCAGCAAGCCACAACCCAGCCTGACCCAACCCAACCACGCCCAGCTTGACCCGACCCAACCACGCCCAACCCAACCGCGCCCAGCCCGCCCCGCCCACACCCGACCCAACCGACCCAGCTCAACCACGCCCGACCTAGCTCAACCACGCCCGACCTAGCCCATGCCACACTCGGCCCGACCACGATTAACCCAACCAATCTACACCACACCTATGGCGATGTGTTTGCACAAAGGAGGTAGTGTCAATAATCTTTCGCATTTTCTGATTTGGCTTTCCCTTAAATCTGGTTGTTACGCGATTTGAAAGTCCTTTTCTTTATCCATCTCTCTGAGCAAATCCATGTGGAAGCCTCTAAAAACCGTGCATTTTGTGGTACGATCTGATTCACTTGATGTGGGAGGATTTTGTTTATGCCCGCACCTGGATTGTTTGATTTGACAGATCATTTGGCGCGGCTTTCGGCGATGGGAGATCCGCTTGAGGTTTTGGAGCGGCACGTTGATTTCGAAGTGTTTCGCCCAGTTCTTGTTGAAGCGCTTGGCTATGGGGAACGTCCCAAAGGTGGTCGTCCGCCCTATGATGCCGTTGTGATGTTCAAGGTGCTGGTGTTGGCCTCGATGCACAACCTGAGCGATGAGCGGATGGAGTTTCTCATTCGTGACCGTTTCAGTTGGCTACGGTTCCTGGGATTTCAAATCGGGGAGCCGACACCTGATCAGAAGACGATCTGGCTTTTCAGAGAGAAGCTGACCTAGGCGGGTGTCTTCAAGGCCCTGTTTGCCGCGTTTGAAGCTCAGCTCTGCGCGCGGGGATACAAACCGACCGGCGGTCAGATTGTGGATGCCACGTTGGTCTTTGCCCCGCGCCAGCGGATGACGAAAGAAGAGAAAGCGCGCGCCAAGGCAGGTGAGGCCGCATCTGACATCTGGCCCGATGATCTGTCCAAGGTAGCGCAGAAAGACACCGATGCGCGTTGGACGGTCAAGTATTCAAAGGCCAAGACGACCAAGGAGGGTGAGGAGGATACTGGCCTTGTCGATATTTCGGTTCCGCACTTTGGGTACAAGAACCACGTGTCCATTGACCGCAAATGGCGCTTCATCCGGGGTGAGACTGGCACGAATGCGGCTCGCTACGACGGGCATGAACTCTCCTCGGTTCTGGATGAGACAAACAGCTCGAAGGCGGTTTGGGCCGATACCAGGTACCGCTCGGCCAGGAATGAGGCTTGGCTGAAGGCGCAAGGGTACCGCTCACACATTCACCGCAAGAAGCCACGCGGCAAACCCATGGCCAGGCATATTCGTCGGGGCAACGCGACACGCTCCGCCATCCGCGCCTGTGTTCGGCTACGAGAAAGGGCCCATGGCTCTGACCATCCGCTCAATCGGCCAAACCCGTGCGAAGGCCCGCATGACCATGGCCAACCTGAGCTACAACTTCCGCCGTCTCATCTTCCACGAGCGACGACAGGCCACAGCCTGACTCCGCCCAAATTCCGGAAATACCCGCCCTGGCAGACCCAAACAGCGCAACACAGCCTCAAATACCACCGACCTTGACCTTCACACCCACTATGCGGGTGACAACGACTGGTACTCGCGTCAAAATCCATCCAGAATCAGCGTTGTTCGAGGTCTCCAACTTCTCAATAAACTTGGTTTTATCAGTGCCTGGAAAGCCGTAGAACTACAAACACCGGAAGGAAATAAGGCCGAAATCCACCGCATCTATGAGCAATTAAAATCTTAAATAGGTTCAGATATTAATGATGCTACTATTTCACTAACATCGTAATTAGTACGCTCGTACGCCATATTTCAACAATAACCGCGGTAGGTGATCATCAAGATTTTGTACTTTCTCGTCGTCAAGTTCTATTAAATTGAAGCCATACTTTTGATAAATTTCAATCTTCTTTTTCTTTCGCGCTATATATTTTGAATCGTTTTCATAGCCCCAATACTCTATGTAAACCTTGCCTGTTGGTATATAAAAGTCACAATAAACATCTTCTTCTATCGGTAATTTTCGTTCGTAAGCGTGCACGATTTCTGCCATGTACAACCAATTATCAATCAGCATTTCTGCCTTTGACCTAACATTATGCCCGTCGGCACTACGATGTTTTGCTGGAAATTTATCTCGAAACTCAACCGAATCCTGAGGGGCGGATTGTGAGGCTGTACTGGATTGTGTCTCGGTGCCTTTTATGTGCCCGACCGTCTCTTTGAGAGATTTTGAATCCATGATTGCTTCTGGCCATTTGACATACGGCACGCCTGATTTTGTGTCCTCGAATTGGACGCCGCCTTGTTTTTTGCCTTGCTCAGTGATGACCCAACCTTTCAAACTTTTTTGAATCCAGCCCAACTCCGATAATAAAAAATTTATTTTGTTCGGTGATAGTTCGTATTGTCGGCCCATCACGGTTGACGAGATCAAGTTTGTTTTTGTCTGCGGCTGTTGTTCGTCTTTAGCAAGTTTCAAGTCTTCAGGCCAAACGATATATTTGCCATACTTTGATGATTTCTGATATTGACCACCTTGCTCAATGCCCAGGTTTGTTAATTGCCAACTATCATTGGGTTTTTTGATATAGCCTAGTTGTAATAGTTTGGCAAACGCCTCTGTTGTGCTGATGTCGTGCGCCTTTGCCAAAGCAGTGGTTGAGACTTGTTTCATCTCGAGTTTATTGCTTGCTTGAGGTTTTTATATCTTGCAAATCATTCATCACGCACTTTATAGGCCAGCATTTTGTTATTTTTCATCATGGGTATGAACAGCAGGTTTTTTTCGATAATAAACTCATGATCAGCACTGCCTTGAGCGAGTGTGAGTAGCTCGCTTACGTCACCCGTGTTGGTAATGTAGAACAGTTTGCCGTTCATCCAGTCAGTCACATAAAAATTACCCTTCTTATCGACTTCGACACCATCCAGATTGCCAACAGCAGCCCCATCGCCGATTGAGGTGATGGATTTATCTTTTATAGAGATACGTTTCAAGTGACCCGGAATGTCGGTTGCAAAACCATCGGTCATCTTGCCCCAGGCACCTAGAATGACATCCTCCCCCACCACATCCAAACCATTGGGCGATTCCAGTTCATCGGATTCAATCCAGATTGAAAAGTCGCCGTCGGCCAATAAATGAATGCGGTTGGTCAACATATCTGAGACATAAATATCGCCGTTTGATGCCGCCGCAATATCATTCAGGAATTTTGCATCATCTACTTTATATCGAGCTATGATACGACCACGATTAACGTCTATCGCGACGAGTTCGTTAATATCAGTCGTATACAGTGTACGGCCAACCAGTGCCAGCCCTTTGGGCGCATTTAAGCCAGTCACCCATTTTTCATTGATTATTTTGCCGTCCATGGAAACGATGGTGATATAACCATTGCCGTCTTTATCATTCGGCCCGCCGTTAATATTTGAAACATATAGATGATTGAGTGTTGGATCATAAACCACCGATTCTGGATTGCCGAGGCCATCAAGCTCCCAGATCAACGCCAACTTTCCAGAATCTGAAAATGCAGTATTGATCATGATTAACGATAACAACAAAGAACGGATTATAAATTTTAGATTACGCATTAACATAAAAAGACTCCTTGAAAAAGTTGCTTGTATATAAAAATTACGGGTAATTCTAACTGGAAAAGAACAGTTTTTTAAGTGCCTCACCCGGGTCATCGACCGTCATAAACGCCTCGCCGACCAGAAAGGCGTTGACATTATTTTTACGCATTAAATTGACATCATCTTGCGTATGAATGCCACTTTCAGTCACCACCGTACGATCATGAAATACATCCGTCAAGAGATCCAACGTGGTATCAATATCCGTTGTAAATGTATGCAGGTTGCGATTGTTAATGCCGATGAGTGGCGTACGCAACAACATGCCGCGTTCCAATTCGATACGATCATGCACTTCGACTAACACATCAAGCCCAATCTCTTTGGAGACACCAACCAGATCTTGCATCTGCATATCCGACAAGGCCGCGACAATAATCAGGATTGCATCAGCGCCGATTACTCTCGCCGCATACACTTGGTAAGGATCAATGATAAAATCTTTGCGTATAATCGGTAACGTACAAGCCGCCCGCACCTGTTGTAGATGCGCATCCGAACCTTGAAAAAATTGTATGTCGGTTAAAACAGACAAACAACAGGCACCCGCATCGGCATAACTTTTGGCAATATCAGCCGGGTTGAAGTCTGCACGGATCACACCTTTGCTAGGCGATGCCTTTTTAATTTCAGCAATGATGCCCGGCTTGCCAGCGGCTATCGTACCAAGCAGGTTGTTGGTAAAGCCCCGCACTGGTTCACAATCGGCGGCGCGATGTTTCTGATCTTGTAGCGACACTGTGCTTTTGACATGTTCAATATATTCAGCCTTATAGCTAAGTATGTCTTTTAATATGTCGGGGGTATCTTGCATGAGACCTACGGTTTGAATGATAGGCTATGTTGAATCAGTTGTTCTAGTTTGAGTTTAGCCGCCCCTGATTCAATGCTTGCCTGGGCTGTAGCGACACCTGTTTTGATTGAGTCGGCACGGCCCGCGACATAGATTGCAGCACCAGCATTAAGGCAAACAATATCCTTTGCCGCCCCCGCCGTGTTATCCAATACAGACCGCATCATCGCTACACTGTCGTCGATGCTATTGACGGCCAGGCTGGCAATGCTCGCCCGTTCCAGGCCAAAGTCGTCCGGACTGATGGCGTAATGATCAATGCACCCATCCTTTAACTCGACGATAGATGTCTTTGCTGCAATGCTGATCTCATCCAGACCATCTGCGGCATGCACAACCAGAACATGGTCGCTGCCTAACTGTTGCAACGTTTCAGCAAGCGGGATCAACCAATCCTGACTAAACACGCCTATCACTTGATTGGGTGCGCCCGCCGGATTAGTCAAAGGCCCCAAGACATTAAAGAGTGTTCTAACACCTAACTCACGCCGCGGGCCAAGCGCATGTTTCATGGCACTGTGATGCAACGGTGCAAACATGAAACCAATGCCAACATGTTCAATACAGCTCGCAACTTGCGCAGCGTTCAATGCAAGATTGAGCCCGGCCGCTTCCAATACATCGGCACTGCCTGACTTACTGGAAACAGAACGGTTGCCGTGCTTCGCAACGTTGGCACCACTGGCTGCTGCGACAAAGGCCGCGGTGGTTGAGATATTGAATGTATCCGCACCATCACCACCCGTGCCACAGGTATCCACCAGATTTGTTGTTGCCACCGTCACCTTCTCGGCAAGCTCCCGCATGACTTCTGCCGCCGCCGTTATCTCATCGACGCTTTCGCCTTTCAAGCGTAATGCTACCAACAATCCACCTATCTGCGCGGGCGTTGCCTCGCCCTGCATGATGGTACGCATCACCACGCGCATATCAGCGCGGCTTAAATCATTGCCGCTGATAATCTCATTGAGTGCTGTTTGAATATTCATTCAGGTTTAATCACCTTTGCCCGCACGCTAAGTCCATAACATAAGCCTGGGGCTGATAAAAATTATTAGATATACAAAAACGGCTGCCGATGAAACAGCTTTAGCGTATTTTACATCAAACATGGCTTATCTCACGCCTTTAAGAAAGTTTGACAACAGTTCATGGCCGTAGGCGGTCAAGATTGATTCGGGGTGAAATTGCACGCCGGAAATCGTTAAATCCTTATGACGCACGCCCATGATTTCATCTATATCGCCCGCTTGCGTTTGTGTCCATGCGGTGATTTCAAGACAATCGGGCACGGATTCTTTGTCGATGACGAGCGAATGATAACGTGTTGCCGTGTAGGGATTTTCAAGGCCTTTGAAGATGTCGGTATTGTTATGGTAGATGTTTGATGTTTTGCCGTGCATGATATTACGCGCATGCACAATGCTTGCGCCAAACGCTTGCCCGATGCTTTGGTGACCAAGACAAACGCCTAATATTGGCATTTGCCCCTTAAATTTATTGATAATATCAATGGATATGCCCGCTTCATTTGGCGTACAAGGGCCTGGAGAAATAACAATATACGCCGGTGCCAGTGACGCTATCTTGGCAAGCGTTATTTTATCATTGCGATAGACGTGTACATCCTGCCCAAGTTCAGCAAAATATTGAACCAGGTTATAGGTAAAGGAATCGTAATTGTCGATCATTAATAACATCGTGTTATTTTATCAGATCACGCCTTTCTTCAAGCCCTTTTCCGCCAGACTAGCGGCACTGAAAATCGCGCGGCCTTTATTCATTGTTTCGTCCCATTCATTTTCAGGTATCGAGTCGGCGACAATGCCGGCGCCGACCTGTATATGTAAAGTCTTATCTTTAATCACCGCAGTACGTATGGCGATGGCGGTATCCATATTACCATTCCAGGCCAAATATCCGACCGCGCCAGAATAGATACCGCGTTTTACAGGCTCCAATTCATCGATAATCTCCATCGCCCGGATCTTTGGTGCGCCAGAAACCGTGCCGGCCGGGAAGGTGGCGCGTAATACGTCGATGGCGCTCATGTCGGCTTTTAGTTTTCCAGTGACGTTAGAGACTATGTGCATGACATGCGAATAATGTTCAACAGTCATCTTGTCCGTGAGGGTCACAGAGCCTTTGCTGGCAACCCGCCCGACATCATTGCGACCGAGATCAATCAACATTAAATGTTCAGCCAGCTCCTTTGGATCTTGCAACAGATCTTGCTCCAGCGTCCGATCTTCCGCTTCCGTTTTTCCGCGCGGGCGCGTACCAGCAAGCGGCCTTACAGTGACGACATCATCTTCTAGTCTGACTAATATTTCTGGCGAGGAGCCGACGATCTGAAAATCATCCAGATTAAGAAAATACATATAGGGCGAAGGATTAAGACATCGCAATGCGCGATAGAGGTTAATGGGTGCGGCCGCAAACGGGATAGACAACCGTTGCGAAAGCACGACCTGCATGACATCACCAGCAACGATATATTGTTTTATCCTGTCAACAGCCGCTTCATAACCAGCTTGCGTGAAACCTGAAACAAAATCGTCTTCATTGACCGTGCGCACACCATGCGTTTTTGGTTTAGCAATCTGTTTATTGAGCAACGTCTCTACCAGTTCATCAAGTCGTTGCTGCGCATTTGAAAATGCGTCTTTATGGCCTGGATCAGCATGCACAATGATAAATAATTTGCCGCCGAGATTATCAAACACGACGACCTCATCAGACACCATGAGTAACATATCAGGCGATGCAATGGGATCGTCCTTCTCATGTTTCTGCAAACGCGGCTCAATATAGCGAATTGTTTCATAACCGAAATAACCGACCAGCCCACCATTGAAACGAGGTAGATTTTCGAGCTCCGCAATCTTGCAGGTTTTTTGTATGCGTTCGATTTCAGCTAATGGATCGTCAACCGTATAGGTTGTAGTAGTAGTCCCGTTTTCCGTAATCGTTATATGATTGCCAGCAACCGTAATAATCTTTTTAGCGGGCAAGCCTATTATGGAATAACGACCCCATTTTTCGCCGCCTTGCACTGACTCGAATAGATAAGAATAGGGCTCAGTACACAGTTTCATATAAGTGCTAAGTGGTGTATCAAGATCGGCCAATACTTCGCGCATCAAAGGAATACGGTTGTAGCCTTGGGCTGCGAGTTGATTGAAATCGGTTTCGTTAATCATGTGATGCCAGGACTTCGGTAATAACGTGCATCGACGCATGCGCGGTTTTGATCATGGGCGGCTAATTCAGACAATCTGTGCTGATATTTTGATGAACATACGAATATGGGGCGGCAAAGCATGAAGATGCGATGTTATCCTAAATCCAGCTATTTGCCTTGTTTATTTACCCTTGTTTATTTATCTGGGTTTATTTATCTGGGTTTATTTACTTGGGATAGTTGTTCTCGCAGTTTTTCAATCGTCATCTGATAATCGTTGCTGCCAAAAATAGCCGAGCCAGCAACAAACGTATCTGCGCCTGCTGTTGCAATGTCACCAATATTATCGACCTTAACACCGCCGTCAATTTCAAGTCGGATAGCGTTACCCGCGTTATCGATCAATTTTCTGGCGGTTTTGAGTTTTTCCAACGCTGCACTAATAAAAGATTGCCCGCCAAAACCAGGATTAACCGACATCAACAAGATCATGTCCACCTTGTCGATAACATATTCAAGCACATCCAGGGGCGTGGCCGGGTTAAATACCAGGCCGGATTGGCAACCGTTATCACGAATTAATTGCAAACTTCGATCCACATGCTCCGATGCCTCGGGGTGGAAGGTGATATAGCTGGCACCAGCGGTCGCAAAATCAGGAATGATGCGATCGACTGGTTTAACCATTAAATGTACATCTAATGGTGCCTTGATGCCAAAATCACGCAATGCCTTGACCACCACCGGGCCAAAGGTCAAGTTGGGGACATAGTGGTTATCCATAACATCAACATGGATAAAATCAGCACCTGCTGCCAATACCGCCGCGGCCTCTTCACCGAGCCGAGCCATATCCGCAGACAGGATTGATGGTGCGATTACATAATTTGCCATAAAAGATTTACTATAAAAGCTGATTAAACGCCGTATAAAGCTTACCTGATCAACCCAACCTGCGCCACTGTCTAAGCCATGATCGGATGCGCTTGTTGCCTAATAGTCAAAGGGGTTATAGCGATTGCAGGACATATCGTTCAATACAAATGTGCTTTTTTATTGGCTACCTAGAGGCGTGCTGCCGACCTTTGTCGATAGTGTCGGCGAGGTCTTAACAGACGGGCTTTAGCGACACTGGCTGAACGTGTAATAGTGATTGTTTATGCAATCATTGTTATGATTGTGCGTTCGTCAAAGCGGATAAGGGCATGCTATCATTGCCCATATACGATACGTTTTATTAAAGCATAATTTTAAGGAGAGATGCCATGACTGAGTTTAT
Source organism: uncultured Gammaproteobacteria bacterium (assembly GCA_951812995.1). Taxonomy (GTDB): domain Bacteria; phylum Pseudomonadota; class Gammaproteobacteria; order Eutrophobiales; family Eutrophobiaceae; genus UBA7359. The sequence goes on from CATOTD010000008.1 coordinate 78,220, forward strand.
TTTCGTTGTTCTTGTTTTTTCAATCGTGTTAATTATCAAGGGCGTGATCACTGTCACGCAAGGTAACGAGTATACCGTTGAACGGTTTGGTGAATATAAACGCACATTGGCCCCGGGCTTACATATCATCGTGCCGTTCTTCGATAAAATCGGTGCCAAGATGAATATGATGGAGACGGTAGTTGATGTTCCCTCGCAAGAAGTCATCACCAAGGATAACGCCATGGTGCGGGTTGATGGGGTGGTGTTTTATCAGGTGTTGAATGCGGCACAGGCCGCCTATGAGGTTAATAACCTTACGCGCGCTATCCTCAACCTGACCATGACTAATATCCGTACCGTCATGGGTTCAATGGACCTCGATGAACTACTCTCACAACGCGACACCATCAACGCACAATTACTACAGGTGGTTGACGAGGCCACTAGCCCTTGGGGAATTAAGGTGACACGCATCGAGATAAAAGACATCTCGCCACCAAAGGACTTGGTTGATTCAATGGCAAGACAGATGAAAGCAGAGCGTGAAAAGCGTGCCAATATTCTTGAGGCGGAGGGATTTAAGCAAGCTGAGATTCTAAAGGCTGATGGCGAAAAAAGAGCGACTATTCTTGAAGCAGAAGGCCGCAAAGAATCGGCTTTTCGTGATGCGGAGGCAAGAGAACGTCTAGCCGAGGCCGAAGCCAAGGCGACAACCGATGTTTCCACTGCCATCGCCTCAGGAGACGTACAAGCAGTCAACTATTTCGTTGCCACAAAATATGTTGAGGCATTAAAAGACATCGCCTCGGCACCCAATCAAAAGGTTATTCTGATACCTCTGGAAGCGGGTAACGTTATTGGTTCTATCGCTGGAATCACAGAAATAGCCAAAGCGACTTTTGGCAAAGATTAAAGGCCATACCAACGATAAAATGTAAGGAGACGCTTATGGAATGGTTAGATCAGATTGAATTTTGGCATTGGTTGATTATAGCTGTCGTGATGGTCATCATAGAAATAGTGTTGCCCGCGGCCTATTTTTTGTGGATGGGTATTGCCGCCTTTGTTATCGGTTTATTGTTATATGCCGCACCAGGCATTCCAGCGTTGATTCAAGTCATTGTCTTTGGTGCGTTATCAGTGGTAGCCGTATTTTTGTATAAACGACATCAGAGAAACAATCCATATAAAAAAGATCAGCCCAATCTAAATCGGCGTGGAGAGCAGTATATTGGCCGTAGTTTTACACTGGAAGAAGCAATCGTGAATGGCGTTGGTAAAATCAGAGTTGATGATTCAACCTGGAAGGTGAAAGGCATCGATATGCCAGCCGGCGTGAAGGTACGGGTCATAAGTGTAGACGGTACAATATTTAATATTGAACCAGACACGCCGCTTTCTGAATAATATTTAATTGCGTGGGCTTGCTGAGTGTTGGGCCGAATGTTGAGCCTAGTGTTGAGCCAGCGCCCAGGCAACATGTTCACGCACCATGGCGGAGGGATCATTTTCGCGTGTTCTTAACGCACGCATTATTGCTGTGGTAGTCGGTGCATTGCCTAAACCCACGGCGATATTTCTTGACCAGCATTCATAACCAATCCGCCTGATGGCAGAGCCTTCTGTGTTGCTTAGGAAATCGGCTTCTGTCCAGGCAAATAAATCAATCAACGTGGGCGCATCCAGCCCGTTGCGTACACGATAATCATCTTCTTCAGTCTGCCTGGCAAACTTGTTCCATGGACATATTAATTGACAATCATCACAGCCATAAACGCGATTACCGATCATCTTGCGAAATTCTTCAGGGATAGTGCTACGCAATTCTATTGTTAAATATGAAATACAACGCCGGGCATCAACCTGCATCGGGCCTACAATAGCCTGTGTTGGACAAATATCGATACAGGCCTCGCAACTGCCGCAATGCTGTTCGGTAAACGGTTTATCAAGTGCCAACGGCAGATCGGTGTAAATCTCACCCAGAAAAAACCATGAGCCTGCCTTGGGATTGATGAGATTGCTGTGTTTCCCTATCCAGCCCAATCCTGCATTTCTTGCCAACGCCTTTTCCAATACAGGCGCACTATCGACAAAACAACGGTAACCAAACTTGCCATAGTGTTCTTCAATTTTAGCGGCCAGTTTCTGCAAGCGATGACGCATGAGCTTATGGTAATCACGGCCCATGGCATAGCGCGATATATAAGCCAGTTTATGATCGTGCAACACTTGCGCTGGATGTTGACTAGAGGGCGGCAAGTAATCCATTCTCACTGAAATAACACTGACTGTGCCTGGCACCAGATCCCCTGGACGGCTACGTTTTGTGCCATGTTGCCGCATATATGCCATCTCACCATGATAGCCTTGCGCTAACCAATTGATTAAATAGGCCTCATCTTCGGCAAGTTCAGTTGCGGTAATGCCGACTTGTTGAAAGCCTAGTTCCGCTCCCCAGGATTTGATATATCTGGATAATTCAAGTTTATCCATGCGCATACTTAAAAAATTGGCCGTTTAATTATTGCAGTGTATTAAGTGTGTTACTTGCTATCGCTGTAAGCTCGCCGATTGAGTAAGATATCGTTATGATAGTCAACAACATTAAACAACGATAGAGATAAATATGTTTGAGTTTCTCAGTGCCTGGTACCGACGCTATTTCACTGATCCGCAAGCGGCCTTACTGGTAGTCTTGTTAGTCCTCAGTGCCGCTATCTTGCTGACCATGGGCAAAATGTTGGCACCACTGCTGGCAGCATTGGTCATTGCCTATTTACTTGAAGGCGGTGTTGCAAAACTGGCACACCATGGCCTGCAACGCACTTGGGCGGTTAATCTGATTTATCTCTTGTTTATCGCCTTCATGATATTCAGCCTCTTTGGCTTGATCCCACTATTATCCAGGCAGGCAAGTCAATTTTTTCAAGAAGTACCCGACATGATAAATAACGGACAAGAACTATTACTCCGCCTACCGGGACAGTATCCCGAATTTATTTCAGAAGACTATATCAGCCAACTCATCCTCACGATTCGACAGGGTCTTAACGAGCTTGGGCGTAATGTATTGTCGCTGTCTGTTGCCTCAATTCCGGCGATTATTACCGTGCTTGTTTATCTGATATTGGTGCCTTTGATGATATTTTTTTTCCTTAAAGATAAGTCCATCATCATCTCCTGGCTAGGGCGGTTTCTGCCCAAAGAAAGACAGTTACTCAATGAGATATGGATAGAGATGGATGCCCAGATCGGTAATTATGTGCGGGGTAAGTTTAACGAGATCATTATCGTTGGTGGGACTGCCTATATGGCATTTGTTTTATTTGGGTTAAATTATGCGCCCTTGTTGGGGTTGATAGTGGGGTTGTCGGTCTTGATCCCCTATATCGGTGCGGCGGTTGTCACGTTGCCAGTTATCGTTGTCGCTTATTTTCAATGGGGCGTAAACCCGGATTTTGTTTGGTTAATGATTATCTATGCCATTATTCAGTTTTTAGATGGCAATGTTTTAGTGCCGATACTCTTTTCAGAAGCCGTTAATTTGCATCCCATTGCGATCATAGTCGCAATATTGGTGTTTGGGGGTTTATGGGGGTTCTGGGGGGTGTTCTTTGCTATTCCATTGGCGACTTTGGTAAAGGCTTTAATCAATGTCTGGCCAACGTATGAGGACGACCCAAAGTTAGAGGCACCGGTTTAGAACTGAAGCGGGGTCGCAGATAACCGGAGACCTTTGCACTAAAGTGGTACTTACCTGGCTTGACTCACACCCGACCCGGCCCGACTCATCTCAACCACACCACGTCCGACTCAACCCAGCCCGACCTCGCTTGACCTTACTCAACCCGACCACATCCGACTCATCTCGACGGTCTTTGTTATCACACCAGCGGGCAGACTTTTAAGGTAGGCGCGGCAAATTCAGCTCCTTAAGAAACGCATTATGTTTGCAGGTTGCATCCTGAATAGTCTTCTCTAAATTAACTAAATGAATGTTTACAGCCTGCAAATCAACCTTCTCCTCGGGCTTTGCGGTACTCACATATCTTGAAATATTCAGGTTGAAGTCATTCTTTTCAATTTCTTTTATTGATACACGGCGGGCGTAACGCTCCTCTTCCTTACGGTATTGGTAGGTATCAACAATCTTGTCAATATGTTCCGACAATAGGCGGTTTTGACGTTTGCCTTTTTCAAAATGTTCTTCATCACTGGCGTTAATAAACAGCACATCATCTGGTTTCTTGCACCTTTTCAACACAAGAATACAGACCGGAATACCGGTGGAGAAAAATAGATTGGCAGGCAGGCCAATTACCGTATCAATATGGTCGTCTTGCAAAAGTTTAGTGCGTATACGGGCTTCTGCACCACCACGAAACAACACACCATGGGGCAAAATAATCGCCATCGTGCCTTCATCCCCTAAAAAGTGAAAACCATGCAACAAAAAGGCAAAGTCTGCTGCCGACTTAGGTGCCAGGCCATAGCTTTTAAAGCGAAAATCTTCGCCTAGCACCTCGGTTGGCTCCCACCGATAACTAAAGGGTGGATTGGCCACCACCGCATCATATTGCAGTTTTTTCGCGGGATTCATTTCCTTGAGTACATCCCAGTCATTCAGTAAAGAATCCCCATGATGAATTTCAAATTCGGAATCTTTGAGACCGTGCAAGAGCATATTCATGCGGGCAAGGTTATAAGTGGTGATATTCTTTTCTTGCCCGTAGATTTTGCCAACACTGCCGCCTGTTTCTTTCAGTTTATTACGCACATTCAACAACAAAGAGCCAGAGCCGCAAGCGAAATCCAAAACGTTATTGAGCTTTTTCTTCTTGCCTGTAGCAGGTTCCTGACTATCTAGTGTGACGATTTCAGACAATATGGTCGAGATTTGTTGCGGCGTATAAAACTCACCAGCCTTTTTACCAGATCCGGCAGCAAATTGGCCAATCAAATACTCATAGGCATCACCAAGGGTGTCGCTATCGGTTGAAAACCCGGCAATCCCTTCGGCGATTTTCGATATAATGTCGCAGAGTTTGGTATTGCGATCGCCGTAGTCCTTGCCCAGCTTTTCAGAATTGAGATTAATCTCTGAGAACAAGCCCTGAAAACTGTTTTCAAAGGATTCGTTTTCGATATATTTAAAACCCTGCTGCAAGGTATCCAGCAAACCATTGTCGTGTATTCTGGCAAGCTCTGCGATACTGCTCCACAAGTGCGCTGGTTCAATCACATAATGCACTTTACGGCGCATTTGTTTTTCAAAGGCAGGTACATCTTTTGGGTTTTGTTTATACCACGCACTTAATGGGGCGCGTTGATCACCTTCGGCAAGCGTTGGATAATCTGCACCAAGCTCTTTTTTCACTAAGACCTCGTAATTATCAGACAGATAGCGCAAGAACAGGAAGGACAAAATATAATCGCGAAAATCATCGGCATTCATCGCACCGCGCAATTTGTCGGCAATATCCCATAGAGTTTTACCTAACTCGTTTAATTGTTCTTCTGTCATGGTTGAACTGCCCCTTCTAAATTGGCATCTGTCTGTTCTGTTTGCGGCGGGAATAATGCCGGATCAAATCGATAATCCTCCATAAACCCTGACAAAATAGTTTTAAAATACTGTTTATTTTCGGGCAACATTTCTGTTGGCTCGAATAATGAATAATTTCCGTGGCTAAGCACGTTTACCATGCGCGCATACACAATCCCGTCAGGATCATTTGGCTCTTTCCTTATGCAGGCAGAAAAGTTTTTAAACCCATGAAATGTCGCGGTCTTTTCTAAAATATTACGCAAAATATTAAAATGGTAAGTATAAAGTTTGTCGGATTTAGCCGCTTCATGCAGTTGCTTTAATAAGGCTATGTGATGAAAAAACGGTGTGTCTTTGGTGCATCGCAAATTATAGCCGTTGGTATCAGCACTTAAAAAATATGACCGTAGCTTTTTCGTCTTATTCAGCTCATTCCACATCACATTAAAGAATAACGTGTGATGCGATGAAATCACCGCCTTTATATTACTTTGATTTTTGAGCAACTGCGCCAAATGGCTGGCCACGGCAATGGCGTTATTGTCATCCAGTGAGGATATAGGATCATCAATATACAGATATTTAACCCAGCTATACGCCTCTTGCCCATCAATGGCGAGCTGCGCTATAGCCAGAAAAAAGCACCATCTAAAGATATTCTCCTCACCTCGTGAAATTTTTATATAGTCGACCGTTTCGTTTTCTGTTCGGTTTTGGATTTCTCGCTCAAACGTCACCGTCCAACTGCTCGTGTCAATTTTAAAGTCAAAATCGACATAGCGTTGTAATAACGGGCGAATGCGATTATCCATTTCAAGCGCTTCTAAGCCGGCAAAAAAGCGGGATTTTGAATTAAGTCTCAATACCCGTTGGGTATCATTATCCAAATCATTATCCCAACTGAACAAATCCTCGGTAAAGGCGTTAAAATACAGCGTATCTGCGCTATCGCCAGTTTTCCCCATGTCTTTAAAGCCCATCGACAGCCGAGTTTTACCTGTGCCGTTATAAGCAAACAGAAGGATATATCGTATTTGTTTATTTGACTCTGTTTGTGGTATTTGTTTATTTGGCTCTGTTTGTGGTATTTCATCATCAAGCACACCACGTAAGCGACTAACCAATGCGTCCAGATTATCCAGCTTGATGGTCTGACTCATGCGCTCACCCCGGCTTTGGCATCCATGCAATCGTCATCCGTGGCGGGGAATAACTGCTGCATTAAGCCTTTTTTATGGGTTTTTAGGCCTTCTATTTTCTCTGCTTGCGCGGTGATTAAGTCGTCAACGGATGAGAGACAATCGGCGATTTTTTGTTGTTCTTTAATACAAGGAAATGCAACTGGAAATTCAGTTACTGAATATTTTGAAAGGTTCAATTGTGACGAACCTTGTCCGTTGCTCTTAAAATATTGTTGATTCGCGTTTATAAAATATCTCAAGAATCTAGCATCACTACTGTTGCCATCTTTTTGGCGTAACCCAGCCATTCTCTGGTTTAAAACATAATACTCATCAGGAATTATATCCGTTAAACCAAGAAAATTTCCGTGTGCGACATCACTCAGCACCATCACTAGATCACCTTTCTGCAAGGACTCATCAGTGAAACTTAGTCTTTTCATGTCTGGCTTTAAATTCCCATCAATATCTATGCTATTCAATGAGATCAAGTAATAATGACCATTTTTGGAAACGGAACCTTCATGGCTAGAACCATTCCAGTAATCGCAGATCGAACCGAGTGTCACTTCTTCCCATTCTCCCGCGTCTCTAAACTCAGGAAAGCGCAATGCGGGGACGGTTTCGGCTTTGGCATCCTGCGTCTCTCTACCTCCTGCATCCATGCAGTCGTCGGCTTTGGCATCCTGCGTCTCTCTACCTCCTGCATCCATGCAGTCGTCGGCTTTGGCATCCTGCGTCTCTCTACCTCCTGCATCCATGCAGTCGTCGGCTTTGGCGGGGAAGAGGTTTTGCATCAACCCCTTTTTATAGGATTGCAGTGCTTGATGCTTTTGGGTATGCGCGGTGATTAGCGCATCGAGAGAAGACAGACAATCGGCGATTTTTTGTTGTTCTTTTGGTAACGGAATAGGTAATTTAAGCCTTAAAAATGCGTCCTTCGAAAGATTAAACCTTGTGCTTCCCTGTGCAATTTTAGTTACAGATTTCCTGTAAATAGGACAGTGGAACAAATATCTTGAAAAATCGAGCAGAATTTCTTCTATGTTATAAGGCCTTAATATGAAGCAAAAGCTATTCAAATAAGTGTCTTTATCTGGCTGACTAACTACAACTGATGCAAAACCTACTTCACCCTGAGTCTCCGAAGACGTAGTAAATAAAATATCTCCTTTTTGAAGCCTATTTTGATTCTCTCCCCTTTCAATCTTAACCTTTCCGCATTTAGAAAAATCTATATAGGACTTATCAAATACCTGCTTATATTGAACAAAAGGCTCGCCACTTCCAAAATCTTCGCCTTTTTTCCCATTCAGACCATTAACAGTCTTTCCTAGTTTAGAAATAACTTTCTCATTCCATTCCCCCGCATCCCGAAACTCAGGAAAGCGCAACGCTGGCACCAAACCTTTTTTATCCTGCTTACTCATACACTGCCAATCCTGAAATCTCACGCCCTTGCGCAAGTTTGTTGAGGAATGGCACCAATTCATCCATCAACGCCAGCTCGGCCTGTGCTCGTGCCTTCCAGCCTAAACCCAAGGGTGCCATTAAGTCACTGAGCAATTCGCCATCAAAAATCATGCGATCCATAATGTTGTCAACAAAGCCTTGCAAAGCCTCATGGGCAATCTTGTGCTTATCTGCTATCGCGGCGAGTTCTTTGGCGGTTTTTTCGGCCTTGAATTGTTGATAGCCTTCCCGAATGGCTTTTTCATCCAGGCCTTCGCCGGTTGGCAAGGTGTTGATGTAAGCGACAATATCATCGCGTTCATCCATCAGATTGGCACTAGAGCTGATCAGTTCGATCAGTTGTTTGCGGCTCATTTTATGCTTGCCGGGTTTGTCGTTGTCTGTGGATTTTGCGATTAAACCCATAATATAGTCGTAATCAATGACGGCGGATGCAAACAGCACCAGTTCAAACTCTAACTGTTGCACCGGATCATTGGGGTCGTCACTGCCTTTGGCTTGCTGTACTTTCAGGTGTCGCGCTGTTTCCAGATACATACCCTTAAAACCGCGCAACTGTTCTTCGGGTATTAATCTATTGACCTTTTTTACCTGCTTATCATTTAGATTAGTATATTGATTGAGTTGGGTTTTTAGGCGCTGCACTTCTTTGAAGTGGTTAATAAATCCACTTCTGGCGACATCACCTTTGAGGTTATTGACGTTTGCAGGTGTGCAGGCCAGCCCTTGCAAGCCCATGAATTTTTCCAGATCGTTCACTGCACTAGCAAACTTTTTAATAACCGTGGGTGCTGGATCAACCAGCCAGATTGCTTTGGCGCGGTCTTTATCTTGCCCTGAAAAACGGGCAATGGCGGTATTGACGGCCCCTTCCTGATAACGAAAATCGAGGATATTGCCGTAGGGTTTGGTATCGTTAAGCACGCGGTTGGTGCGCGAGAAGGCTTGAATAAGACCATGATATTTCAGGCTTTTATCCACATACAAGGTGTTGAGGTATTTGGAATCAAAACCCGTAAGCAACATATCCACTACAATGACAACATCGATTTTGTTTTTATGCGGGTAATCTTTGTTGGTGTATTGCTGTAATTTAATGCGTTGCTGTACGTCTTGATAATACAGGTCAAACTCGCTGATGGTGCGGTTTGTGCCATATTGCGCGTTGTAATCGGCAATGATTTGTGTCAGTGCCTTTTTCTTTTTTTCCGGGTCTTTTTTGTTGTCTTCTTTTTCTTGCGGCAAATCTTCTTGTATTTGCTTCACGTCTTTATTGCCTTCGGCGGGCGGCGAAAATACGCAGGCGATATTCAAAGGCGTATAGCGCTCATCTTCGGCTAGTTTGATAGCCTGCGCCTGTTTGAATTGCTTATAGTATTTAATGGCATCATTGATTGAGGCTGTAGCCAATACCGCGTTAAATCGCCGTTGATTGGTGGCCGCATCGTGCTTTTTAAGTATTTCAGCAACCACAGATTCAGGTTTTGGCGGCTTAGGTTTTGGCTGCTTCTTTTGCCCTTTTGAATTTTGGCCGGTATCGGCTTTGGGTTTTTCACCAAAGTAGTCGATATGAAAACGCAACACATTACCGTCCTCAATGGCGTGGGTGATGGTGTAGGCGTGTAACTGCTTTTGGAAAACATCTTCGGTGGTTTTGTATGACTCTGTTGTGCCGTCAATTTTCGTATAGCTCGCGTTATCTGCAAATATCGGTGTGCCGGTAAAGCCAAATAATTGCGCTTTGGGGAAAAAGGTTTTAATGGCCTGGTGGTTATCGCCGAATTGGGAGCGGTGACATTCATCAAAAATAAACACGATCCGCTGGTTACGTAGCGGCTTAAGACGCTCTTTGTAAGTTTGCTTGCCGTTTTTTTTGTGCTGCTTGTTACGTGTGCTTTTTTCATCAAGCGCAAGACCTAATTTTTGAATCGTGGTCACGATGACTTTATCGGCGTAATCGTCCGACAATAGGCGCCGCACCAAGGCTGCGGTGTTGGTGTTTTCTTCGACACAGCCTTCTTGAAACTTGTTAAATTCCTCACGGGTCTGGCGATCAAGGTCTTTGCGATCTACCACAAACAGGCATTTATCAATCTCCGGGTTGTCTTTTAACAGCGTTGAAGCCTTAAAAGAAGTCAGGGTTTTGCCGCTGCCTGTGGTATGCCAGATATAGCCGTTGCCGCGATCTTGCTGGATGCAATCGACAATCGCCTTAACCGCATAGATTTGATAGGGGCGCATAATCATGAGCTTTTGCTCGCTGGCCACCAACACCATATAACGGCTGATCATTTGGCCTAATGTACATTTGGCTAGAAAATTATCAGCGAAATCATCAAGATGTGTGATTTTTTTATTGTTTTCTTGGGCAAGCTGATAAATGGGCAAAAAACGCTCATCGGCATTAAAGCTGAAATGCTGGTTGTGATTATTAGCAAAATAAAGCGTGTTGTCGCGGTTACTGACAATAAAGAGCTGCATAAAACAAAGCAGCGTATTGGTGTAACCATTACCAACGTCATTCTTATACTCGACAATTTGCTCCATGGCACGGCGTGGTGTCAGGCCAAGCGTTTTTAGTTCTATTTGCACCACTGGAACGCCGTTAATCAGCACAATAACGTCGTAACGGTGATGGCTGTTATCGGTATTAATGCGTAATTGGTTAATCACTTCAAATTCGTTTTTACACCAATCCTTGATATTGACCAAGGTGTATTGCAACGGGGTTCCGTCTTCACGCCAGAAGGTATTGCGTTCGCGCAAAATCTTGGCTGCGGCAAAGACATCTGCATTGACGATTTCATCGCGCAGGCGAACAAATTCTGAATCGGTAAGACGAACGTGGTTGAGCGCTTCAAATTTTTCGCGAAAATTCTGCTCAAGACAGGCTTTATCGCGTATATCGTCTCGATAGGTGTATTTGAGGTCTTGGAGCTTCGCAATTAAGGAATCTTCGATCTGCTGTTCTTTAGTCATCAATCAGTTCCTTTAGTTTATTATTTGAGATTGTCTATCTGGATGTGGTTTTTGTAAGCAATATGGCCTTGGTTATGTTTCTTCGTCCAGCAGGCATCGGTATCTTTCTGACGACCTTTGCACTAAAGTGGTACTTACCCGGCTCGTCTCAACCACGTCCGACCCGAAAGAGCAACGCACTTTAATTTTCCAAGTTGTTTGGCACAGCATTGATTAAAGTGTTTTTAATGTTGCAAGCACCGCATCAACATGCCCTTTCACTTTTACCTTGCGCCATTCCTTACGCAACACACCTTGATCGTCGATCAAGAAGGTCGAACGTTCAATACCCATGAATTTTTTGCCATACATATTTTTTTCTTTAATAACATCAAACAGCTTACAAAGTAGTTCATCTTCATCAGAGAGCAAATCAAACGGGAATCCTTGTTTTTCTTTAAACTTCTCATGTGCTGATAAATTATCTCTGGATACGCCGAGAATGATCGTATTGCAGGCATTGAATTTACGCATATTATCGCGAAAATCTTGCCCTTCCAGCGTGCAACCTGGCGTACTGTCTTTAGGATAAAAATATAGAACAATATTTTTACCTTTTAACGCTGCAAGTTTAATAATCTGACCACCCGTAGCCGGCAAACTGAATGCGGGCACTTTCTTTCCAATACTCACTTTACGCATAAATGATTCTCCTAGTTGTGCAAAATTTTATTTTACAGGTTCCATGATTGCGTCCAAATTAAGACGGTCACAAAATTCAATGAAGTCACCACGAATCCGGGCAATAGATGAATCCACAGGAATATTGACCATTATATGCAAGGCAAACATCTTTGCTCCCGTCATCGCGGTTGTATAAGTATTTGAAGACATTTCCTGGATGGACAAGCCATTCTCCAACATGAAATTGCTGACAACAAAAATAGTCCCGGATTGATCCAGACCCACAACATCAACCGCATAGGGCATGGAATCGCCTTGTCGTTCGTCTACTGTGGTCCGCCGCATAAGGATTTTGATCGAATGTGCCTGTGCAAACGTGCGCAACATGTCTTCAATTTTGGCTATGGCATCCCAAGACCCGGCCAAGAATAGCGTCAGGGAAAGCTCCTGCCCAAGCACCTTAAAGTGGCTATTGACTATGTTACAACCGCTGGATTTAACCAGCTTGGAAAATTTACGCATGATTTCATTGGCGTTTTCAACCAGCGCACTGACAACGAGATTATTCTGCATTTTGAATTAAGGGTTTAGATCTGTAATTAGCACAATGGTCTAATTTTAGCGTCATTTATGCAAGCCGACTGACCGTAAAATGATTAAAACTCAGCCTCCTTGTCATGGCGATATATCATTCAGTAACATATATAAGTAATATATGCGCTTTGCACACGACTCATAATATAACTATTCACGATGTTTACTGGAAGCATGGTTGCCCTTGTTACTCCTATGCAGGCTGGGGTGCGCCCGGATACTGGCCTTGATAGTCAGGCACTAGAAAAATTACTCGCGCTTCACATTGCACAAGGCACTGATGCCATTGTGGCTGTGGGTACGACGGGTGAATCTGCAACCCTGACCGAAAATGAACATTGTGCCTTGATTAAGCAGACGGTTGATATTGTAAACGGCCGTGTTCCAGTGATTGCCGGTACGGGTGCAAACGCAACCATTGAAGCCATTGCGTTGACGCAATGTGCGAAAAAGGCCGGTGCCGATGCATGTTTGTTAGTCACCCCTTATTACAATAAGCCGACACAGGAAGGCTTGTTTCAACATTACAAGACGGTTGCCGAAACCGTCAATATCCCGCAAATCCTTTACAATGTGCCCGGCAGAACAGCTTGTGATATGTTACCTGAGACAATTATCCGTCTGGCATCCATAGACAATATTATTGGCGTAAAAGAAGCCACCGCGGATTTGACTCGTGTAAAACGGATACGCAACGGTGTGGGGGATGATTTTTTACTGTTGACTGGAGACGATGCAACCGCCAAAGACTTTATCCTTGAAGGCGGAGACGGCGTGATCTCGGTTACCGCAAATGTCGCCCCTAAAGCAATGCACGATATGTGTATGCTGGCATTGAATGGCGATGTTGCGGGTGCAACTGAAACAGACAAGATGCTTAGCGGCCTGCATAAAGCATTATTTGCAGAATCTAATCCAATACCCGTTAAATGGGCATTACATAGACTCGGGTTCATTCAAGCAGGCATTAGACTGCCCATGACCTGGCTGTCTGAAGCAGCACAACCAACATTACTAGATGCCATGAAACAGGCAGGAGTTATATAATTACATGATGATTGCACGCAACCTCACATTATTATTCAGTTTTATCACGTTTTATGGTTGTTCTTATATTCCTGGTGTTGATCAGGCGTTGCCCGACAAACGCAATATCTATAAAAAAAGCAAAGATTTGCCGGCGCTTGAAGTCCCGCCAGACTTGACTATTACAGAAGGTGAATATACAGCGGACATACCAGGTGAAGAGTCAACATCATTGAGTGAGTTTGAACGACAACGCGCTCAAAATAAACGCCGCGGCGCAGTCCTTGGATCAGGTGAGGAAGAAGGTGAGCAATGGCTGGCCTTGAGAGGCGCATCGATTGATATATGGCCTGAGCTACGTGAGTTCTGGGACGAAAAGGAATATACCGTCGAACTTGACGATGTTGAGTTAGGCGTATTTGAAACAGATTGGAAAGAAGTTGACGGCAGCAGGCATAAATTCAGGATCTTTACTGAACCTAATGAATCGGGCGGCACGATTTTATTTTTATCGAGTGAACGACAGACCTTATCCGCAGGTGAGTGGCTTAATACATTGGCCGACACAAGTCTGGAAAAGGATATCATGCGTAAAATAAACCTACATTTCTACGGTACTGAGGCACGCAACGTAGTGCGTAATGTAAGCCCTGGTCTTGCCCAATCTGTGGCGGCGGCACCAGTAAAAAATATGGCTGAAATATTTGATATTGGTGATGGAAAACGTTATTTGGCCATTCCACAAGACTTTACGCGTGCATGGTTTGAAACAAAGATGGTCATTGAAGAAGCGGGGTATTCAATCGCCGTCAGCAATCAAGAAAAAGGTATCTATGAAATCCTTTATTTTAAGCCCGAGAGTGAAAAAGGATTTTTGTCAAAATTAAAGTTCTGGGGTGAGGATGAAGGCAGACTTTATCAATTAACCCTGACAGGTGTTGGCGATAAAACAGAAGTCATCATTATGAATAAAGCGGGCGAATGGTCAACAGACGAAGATGCCAACGCTATTCTTACTACCTTGAAGGATTTGTATAACCAACGATAGCGGCTGAGTCGGGTCGGGTTGGACGTGGTCGGGCTGAGCCGAGTTGAGTGCGGTCGGGTCAGATCAAGCGTGACCAGGCCGGGTTGAGCCAAGTTGAGTGCGGTCGAGCTGGGCGTGACATGAACCAAGTTGAGTCGGGTCAAGCGCGGTCGGGTCAGATCAAGCGTGACCAGGCCGGGTTGAGCCAAGTTGAGTGCGGTCGAGCTGGGTCAAGCGTGGTCGGGTCTGGTTGAGTGCGGTTGAGCTGGGTTGAGTCAGGTCGGGCTGGGCGTGGCCGGGGCTGGATCAGGTCATTCAGTCTGAATAGCGGGTACTTTATCGTAACAAACAAGCATCGCTTTAGTGCAGAGGTCTCCATCTGCTGTTGCTTTATCGGTTGCAGTAAAATATTCTGCTTTTATAGTGTTTTTAATTTAGCTATCAAGTCTTGGCGAATGACTTTATAGTTGGTGTACAGGCCCTTGCTGTAAAGGCATGACGCGCACTTAAAGGATACGCTAAAACTTGGCTCATCCTGTAAAGCCGCAAACAATATAAACGCGATTTAAAAAATAGTCATGAACTTAACTTATAAGATTATTAAAACGGCCTTCATTTCTATTGCCATTTCAGCATCAGCTTATGCGCTTGAATTGAGCAATGGAAAAACCATATGGACAGGGATGTCAGTTGATGAGCTTTATGAATCAGTCGGTCGACCGACTGCTCGTGGAGTTAAAAAACGAACTGGAAAAACGTTTACACAAAAGTTTACATATAGAATTGACGGCAAATACATTGATGTTCTTGTAAAAGACAATTATGTAATTAAAGTCAATCGACGAGAATACAAGCTACGTGGTAGATAGAGCAATAGGTCATAACATCTTTAAGCTACCCCTCGCGGTGCGCTACTGTTGCAAGCACTGTTCAGGCAGTCGATACTCAGCGTTGACCAGGCCGCAACAATCTGCAAAGTCAATTATCGTCCGGCAAATGAATTGGTGGCGTTAATGTGTAAGCACAATATTCTCCGTGAGGTCACTAGAAACAGGCTGTTTGCGTTTGCGCCTTATTTAAGCATTTTTAACCGCGACGACTGACATAACAGGTTTGTGCAGATTGGATGCGCAACCACGATTATTGTTATAAAAGTGCTGTATAAAGAACAAAAAGTACAATTAACACCCCACCGCCGCTTTCGTCATCTTCTGCAATTCGCCTTTCTCGTAAAGTTCCATCACGATATCACAACCGCCAACAAGTTCTCCTTTGATGAAGACTTGGGGAAAGGTGGGCCAGTTTGAATATTGGGGCAAGTTTGCACGCATGTCGGGTTCTGCTAATACGTCAACGAAACCAAATTCTACATCGCATTCTTTGAGTGCTTGTGCGGTACGCATTGAAAAACCGCATTGTGGAAAATCGGGCGAGCCTTTCATAAAAAGTACGATGGCATTTTCATCTAGTTTTGTTTTTATCTGTTCCATTGGATCCATATATTTTATACCTCAATGTTAATAGTGTATTTGGTCAAGCTATTATACTAATACAATCTGCCGCTTTTTATAAAGATATCTGATAAGCAATTTATCCAGCCAGCATCGTTGTTAAATCTATTTTGAATCAGATTCCCAATGTTCTCCTTCTATGGTATTGCCCGTGTGCTTGCGGGTACGGGTTTGCCAGATATGTATGTTAGATTGCATGAAATTAGCCAGACATGTTTGCGCAATGTGGCGGCGTAGGGCCGGAATCAGGACCAGAAAACCGAATACATCGGTAAAAAAACCCGGGGTCAAAAGCAATGCGCCCGCAATCAGCAACATTAAACCTTCAATCAGCTCAGTCGCAGGTAGATTACCCTGATCCATATTTAACTGGACTTTTGCAAGTGTTGCCAAACCCTGATTGCGTAACAATGCCGCACCTAGTGCCGCCGTTCCTATGACGAGTGCTATTGTATAGACAGCACCGACAACGCGGCCAATCTCGATTAATAGCATGATCTCAATTAACGGGATAGTGAGGAAAAGAATAAATAATATCTTAAACAATCGTTGGCACTCCAAAGTTTTTCTCGACCAAGCAAAGTGGCATTATTATTGACTTATAGGCAAAATACCAATTTATAAATTCGATTATAATTATTTTAATATAACGATGGCTGAAAAAAATAAATATCTACTGGTCATAAGTAATTGTCCAGACTCGATCTCGGCTACAAACATTGCGCAAGATTTGGTGTCGGCAAAATTGGCGGCTTGTGCAAATATTATCCCTGGTGTTGAATCTTTATTTTCATGGACTGGCAAGGTAGACAAAGCCAATGAACACATGCTTATCGTCAAGACAACGGCTGCATGTTATGACGCTGTTGAACAACGCATCAAAAATCTGCATCCATACACACTTCCAGAAATTATTGCTATTCCTATCCATACAGGCTCTGCCGAGTATCTGCATTGGATCAGCACAAATACCGATAATCCATGAATTTAATCCGTAACGCATTAATTTTAATTGTCTTGTTATTGCCGCTGGCCGTTGATGCGGGTGGCATAACCCGTAAATTAGGCGATTTCTTTGCATTTCAATCCACAGATGACGAAATCCTAGACCCCGCGCTCGCCTTTCGCGTGCGTGCTGATCTTGCCGCAAACAATCAGTTGTTGCTGAGCTGGGAAATTGCGCCAGGCTACTATCTTTATAAAGATAAATTTTCAGTGCAATCTGATAACCCCGCTATCACAGTAACCATGCACGATTTTCCAGCAGGCAAGGTAAAACAAGATCCCACGTTTGGCCAGGTTGAGGTTTATTACGGCCAGAATAATGCATCCGGGGCTTTAATTTTTACCGATCCAACCCTACAAAAATTTGCGCTCAAAGTGGGCTATCAGGGGTGCAAAGAAGATTCTGTTTGTTATCCGCCCATAAAAAAAACATTATGGATCACCCTACCCGACTCATTGACCCCGCTGCCAACGATTGATAACACAATTCAAGCACCACCGATTTCTAAACAAGATGCGATCACACAAAAGCTAAAGGATAAAAACTTGTTGCTTAATATTCTTTCCTTTTTCGGCTTCGGTTTATTGCTGTCGTTGACACCTTGTGTATTCCCCATGATTCCAATCCTGTCAGGCATTATTGTGGGTGAGGGTACCCGCTTAACAAGGGCTCGTGGGATCATGCTGTCTTTAAGTTATGTTATAGCGATGGCATCAACCTACGCTGTGCTCGGGCTACTTGCCGGATTGTTCAGTCTTAATCTACAAGCGGCTGCGCAAAATGTATGGGTCTTAACTTTGTTCAGTGGTGTCTTTGTCTTGCTCGCGCTGTCCATGTTTGGGTGCTATGAATTACAGTTGCCTGCAAGTTGGCAAAGTCGCCTATCATCAAGTCATGACTACAAAAGTCATGGCACATTAAAAGGTGCCGTATTCATGGGTGTATTGTCGGCCCTTATCGTTGGCCCATGTGTCGCCCCACCATTAGCCGGCGCATTGTTTTATATTAGTCAGACCGGGGATGCCCTGTTAGGTGGTCTCGCCTTGTTTGCAATGGGATTAGGGTTTGGCGTGCCGTTATTAATCATTGGTGCGACGTCAGGTGAATTATTGCCGCGTGCGGGTGCCTGGATGGAATCTATAAAACGACTCTTTGGCGTTATTTTATTAGGTGTTGCGATATGGTTTCTGGAACGGGTATTGACAGCAGCCATCGTATTAATGTTGTGGGCGATGTTGTTTATCACAGTGGCCATTTTTATCGGCGCACTGGATCGCATAGACACAACAACAACACCCGGGCGACGCTTATGGAAAGGATTGGGTTTAGTCATGTTGGTTTATGGTGCACTGTTGATCGTTGCCGCAGCAAATGGCAGCGGGACCGTCTTGCAGCCATTCCGAGAGCAAGCGAATATAGCAACCAAAGAGACCCTATCCTTTAATTATGTCGCCAGCCTTCAAGACTTGGAACAAGAATTGCGGCAAGCAAAACTTGCCGGGAAACCGGTGATGCTGGATTTTTATGCCAACTGGTGTGTCACCTGCAAGGAGATGGAATCCTATACGTTCAGCGACCCTGTTGTACAAGATACATTAAAACAATTTATTTTATTGAAGGTAGATGTCACGGCAAACAACGACCTTGATAAAGCATTTTTAAAGCAGTTTGACCTTTTTGGCCCGCCTGCTATTTTATTTTTTAATGCTGATAGTGTAGAGATAAAATCCCATCGACTTGTTGGTTTTGTCAAAGCCCAGCCTTTCGTAGCACACTTAAAACAAGTCAGCATCTTATGAAACAATGGCAAGTTATAACATTGGCGGGTGTTATCGCATTACTAGCGGGTATGGGTGGTTATCAACTGCAACAAAATATCGGATCTGAAAAACCGACAACAGCCATACAAAAACCAATTTCCCCAGAAGCAGTCGTTGGTACAATGGCAGAAGAATTTATATTGCCCGATATGAATGGCAATCAACGCCATTTATCCGAATGGCAGGGTAAGATCATAGCCATAAATTTTTGGGCTACCTGGTGTGCGCCATGCCGTGAAGAGATACCTGATTTTGTTGAATTACAGCGACAATACAATAGCGCGGGACTACAGTTTATCGGCATTACATTACAACAGACAGAAGAAATCGTTGATTTTATCGCAGCATTCAATGTTAATTACCCCTCATTAGTGGGTGGTAATGAGGTTATTAAGATCGCGAAAAAATTAGGTAACGGGATTGGTGCCTTACCTTATACGGTCATCATCGATCGTAGCGGCCGAATTGTCTTTACGCGACGTGGGCGGTTATCAAAGAGCGAGGCAGAATCGGTTATTCAAACCTTACTCTAAACATAAAAAACAATTACCCGCCTCCATTTTCCCTTAAATGTTGATAAAGCAACAAAAAATCGGTTAAGATCGCTGAAATAAATTTTTCAGGAAATACCTTGAAGTTGCTAGTATTACATGGTCCCAATCTCAACCTTCTGGGCGAGCGCGAACCTGAAACCTATGGCACGACAACACTGGCGGAGGTAGACGCACATTTGCTTGGTTTAGCCAAAGATAAGGGCCATGCGTTATCGACCTTTCAAACCAATGCCGAGCACGAGATGATCGATCAGATCCATAGTGCCAAACAAACAGGCGTGGATTTTATTTTAATCAATCCAGGCGCGTTTACACACACCAGTATCGCGATACGTGATGCAATGCTAGCCACACAAATTCCCTGCATAGAAGTACATCTCTCCAATATATTTTCGCGCGAAACATTTAGGCGGCATTCTTATTTATCCGATATTGCTGTGGCAGTCATCAGTGGTCTCGGGGCGTATGGTTATGAACTTGCCCTGCATGGTGCAGAGCACTACTTACAATTAAATAAAAAATGAATCAACGTGGATATTAGAAAAGTAAAAAAATTGATTGAATTGCTTGAAGCATCGGGCGTTGCAGAAATAGAAATCCATGAAGGCGAAGAATCGGTTCGCATCAGCCGCAGTTCAACCGTGGCCCCACCCCAGACCATGACCACGATGCCGCAAGCCGCTCCCGACAGCCAGACAAGTGAAAGCATCAAATCGCATTTAGCCACTGAGGAAAGCGCATCAAATGATAATTATGCCGAGCAAGGTCATGTTGTGACTTCGCCAATGGTCGGTATTTTTTACACTGCACCTTCCCCAGAAGAACCCGTATTCGTAACCAGAGGACAGGCCGTGAAGACAGGTCAAGTCCTCTGTATTATCGAAGCCATGAAGATCATGAATCAAATCGAATCTGAAGTAAGCGGCAAATTACTGCGCGTATTAGTCGACAATGGTGAGGCAGTCGAATATGGGCAACCGTTATTTATCATTGATCCAACCTAGTTTTTAATGTGTATTAAAAAAGCATTTTTTATATTGAATCATCCAA
Source organism: uncultured Gammaproteobacteria bacterium (assembly GCA_951812995.1). Taxonomy (GTDB): domain Bacteria; phylum Pseudomonadota; class Gammaproteobacteria; order Eutrophobiales; family Eutrophobiaceae; genus UBA7359. The sequence continues at coordinate 98,637 of CATOTD010000008.1, forward strand.
CACAATTTATCCATGTTAGATAAAGTTGTTATTGCAAATCGCGGTGAAATTGCGCTTCGTATTCTGCGCGCATGTAAGGAATTAGGCATAAAGACAGTCGCTGCTTATGCAGAGGCTGATCGTGATCAGAAACATGTTTTCCTGTCTGATGAAGCCGTTTGTATAGGCCCGGCAAGCGCTATTGACAGTTATTTAAATATACCGGCCGTCATCAGCGCAGCAGAAGTGACGGATGCTGTAGCGATACACCCTGGTTATGGATTTCTTTCAGAAAATGCAGATTTTGCTGAACGTGTAGAGCAAAGTGGCTTTATCTTTATTGGACCTAAGGCTGAAACTATTCGTCTGATGGGCGACAAGGTCTCGGCGATCCAAGCCATGAAAAAAGCGGGCATCCCTTGCGTCCCGGGTTCGGGCGGCGCATTAGGCAATGATCCTGTTAAATTAAAAAATATAGCCAAGGAGATTGGTTACCCCGTTATCATCAAGGCCGCCGGTGGTGGTGGCGGGCGTGGTATGCGCGTTGTCCATAGCGAAGCAAGTCTACTCAAGTCGATAACATTAACCCGCACTGAAGCGGCGGCGACCTTCGGTAATGATATGGTTTACATGGAAAAATTTCTTGCACATCCGCGGCATGTTGAAATTCAAATCATGGCTGATGAGCACGGCCATGTTATTTGTTTGGGTGAGCGTGATTGTTCCCTGCAACGACGACACCAAAAGGTTATTGAAGAAGCACCCGCGCCAGGTTTGGATGATGCTACCAGAAAGAAAATAGGCGAACGTTGTGTCGCGGCTTGTAAAAAGATTGCTTATCGCGGGGCCGGCACATTTGAATTTCTCTATGAGGACGGCGAATTTTATTTTATTGAGATGAATACCCGCATTCAAGTGGAACATCCGGTAACAGAAATGATTACCGGCGTTGATATTGTAAAAGAGCAATTACATATCGCGAGCGGCCAACCACTCCATTATAAGCAAAGTGATATTACCATCAGAGGCCATGCGATTGAATGTCGCATCAATGCAGAAGATGCCGAAACTTTCATGCCATCACCTGGCACAATCGAACATTATCATCCACCAGGCGGTTTTGGCATTCGAGTTGATACGCATGTCTATCAAGGCTATAAAGTACCGCCACACTATGATTCAATGATCGGCAAATTAATTGCACATGCCGAGACTCGGGAATTAGCCTTGGCACGATTGTCAATGGCATTATCAGAAATCCTTATCGATGGCATAAAAACCAATATCCCCTTACATCAAAAACTTGTCAAAGATACTGCTTTTATGAAAGGTGGCGTGGATATCCATTATCTGGAGAGCAAGCTGGGAATCAAATAATGGCCTGGCTACAACTTGAACTCGAAATAAATCAGACTAAAGTTGAAGCACTCCTGGCATTACTGGAACAGTTTGATGTGATGTCTGTGACATTGACAGCAGCGAGTCATGAACCTCTGTTTCATACCAAGCAACATACTGTCAATGAACCACAAGACTTCTGGCAAAAAACGCGCGTAACAGTCCTGCTACACCCTGATGCCGATCGTGATATCGTGTTGGTGTGTGTTCAGGATTGCATAGGCACCGACAATATCTATCAACACAAGTTTGCGTGGCTGCAAGATAAAGATTGGGTTAGCGAATGCAAGGCCGCGCATCAGCCTTTATTTTTTTCTAATCGTATTTGTATTTCCCCGAGCTGGTGCGATCAACAAGACCATGATATACCGACCTTAATACTCGATCCTGGCTGCGCATTTGGCACTGGCACACATCCAACAACCGCGTTATGTATTGAGTGGCTTGCTACAAACGATCTGGCGAATAAAATCGTGATTGATTACGGTTGTGGTTCCGGGATCCTCGCGATGGTTGCAGCACGGCTTGGTGCCAAAACAGTGTATGCCGTCGATATAGATGAACACGCCATACAATTTGCCAAAGACAATATAAGCAGAAATAATTTAGCCGATAAAATTGTTATTGGCCATGTCGACAACGTGTCTTTGCCCGACACAGATATCCTGCTAGCAAATATATTGATGAGGCCGTTGCAAGCATTATCAGATACCTTTTCAAGGCTGACGAAAACGGCTGGACACATTGTCTTATCAGGCCTTTTGCGTACGCAAGCAGAAGCATGTTTGGCTACTTATGCACCCTGTTTTAATATGGACAAACCTGTATTCAGCGCAGAATGGATTCGTTTACATGGTAGCAAAATATAATGTTTACAATTTGCCCACAATGTACGAAACAATTTCGTCTTTATGCGGAACAAATAGGGGCTGCAAATGGGCAGGTTCGTTGCGGATTTTGCAATATGCAGTTTAATGTCCTGGAACGACTACATGATGAACCATTAACGAATAAAAAAATAAGTAGCCACATTTATGCAGAACCTCGGCTTGCGCAAGAATCGCTTATAGGGCCTCGGCTTAAAATTCAAAGCCTGGATGAATCTGGAATCGCTACACCCGATGATGATTTATCAAAGACTACAACTAAAAGTAGTCGTGAAAAACTGCCTACCCCTGATCGCCCACAAAAAATTGCCCGGATTGAACACAGGATTGAACATGGCATTGAACAGCGGGAAGAGACACGCGCAGATCAAGATGCAAGCGCAATAAACAGTCATACAAAACAACATACGACAGCCGATGCGGTTGCGGTTGACATCAATACTGCAGTGGGCGCAGTCAACGCGCTTGCCGCACCTGTTGATGATAAAAATTTCAGTCATGTTAGACCAGAATCGGCAACGGCGTATGCCAATGAAACACAAGATGAATTACCAGAGATGGATGCGTTGTTGGAGAAAGTTCCCACGCGACAGAGCAAGGTATTGTTGCTGTTCTGGACCAGTGCCTGTGTTGTTGGACTGATGGCGATTGCATTGCAGCTTACCTGGTTTAATCGTGATTGGGTATTGCGTCAATACCCGCAATTAACGCCTTATGTAAGAGCAACATGTAAAGAACTCGGCTGTAGGATAATCCGTCAACGGGATGTGCGTGCCATTAAGCTGGTCAATCGTGATGTCCGGCTACACCCAGATTACCAGGATGTCATGCTCGTTAATCTCACTATGAACAACGCGTTGGCGATACGTCAACCTTATCCTAAAGTGCAACTAACGTTGTTTGATACAACAGGCTCCCTAATTGGACATAGACGTTTTACACCCAACGATTATCTTGATAACAGCATTGCAATAGATGCGGGTATGCCGGCCAATATTCCGGTACATTTTATGCTTGAAGTCAGCGGCCCCACTGCCGGTGCAGTTAGCTTTGAATTTCGTTTTCTGTGACAGGTCTTTATCATTTTGAGCCCTTTGTACTAAAGCGATACTTGTCCAGCCCGACCCGGCTTGACCCACACCCGGCCCGATCCGACTCAGCTTGACCCGACCCACTCCCGACCCGACCCGGCTCGACTCAGCCCGACCCAACTCAACCCGATCCGACTCAGCCCGACTCATCCCATGCCCAGCGCAACTTGACTTAGCCCCGCTTGACTCAGCTTGACCCGGCCCACACCCGACCTGACCCAGCCCGATCCGACTCAGCTTGACCCGACCTGGCTTGATCTGGACTTGTCACAATTTAATGCCGCACGAATGAGAGTATAACGTGCAGTAAAGGAGATAGAATTATGGGTGCAGTAAGAACAGTAAGGACAGACGAGTTGGAAGCCTCTAAAAACCGTACATTTTGTGGTACGGTCTGATTCACTTGATGTGGGAGGATTTTGTTTATGCACGCACCTGGATTGTTTGATTTGACGGATCATTTGGCGCGGCTTTCGGCGATGGGAGATCCGCTTGAGGTTTTGGAGCGGCACGTTGATTTCGAAGTGTTTCGCCCAGTTCTTGTTGAAGCACTTGGCTATGGGGAACGTCCCGAAGGTGGTCGTCCGCCCTATGATGCCGTTGTGATGTTCAAGGTGCTGGTGTTGGCCTCAATGCACGATCTGAGCGATGAGCGGATGGAGTTTCTCATTCGTGACCGTTTCAGTTGGCTGCGGTTCCTGGGATTTCAAATCGGGGAGCCGACACCTGATCAGAAGACGATCTGGCTTTTCAGAGAGAAGCTGACCCAGGCGGGTGTCTTCAAGGCCCTGTTTGCCGCGTTTGAAGCTCAGCTCTGCGCGCGGGGATACAAACCGACTGGCGGTCAGATTGTGGATGCCACGTTGGTCTTTGCCCCCGCGCCAGCGGATGACGAAAGAAGAGAAAGCGCGCGCCAAGGCAGGTGAGGCCGCATCTGACATCTGGCCCGATGATCTGTCCAAGGCAGCGCAGAAAGACACCGATGCGCGTTGGACGGTCAAGTATTCAAAGGCCAAGACGACCAAGGAGGGTGAGGAGGATACTGGCCTTGTCGATATTTCGGTTCCGCACTTTGGGTACAAGAACCACGTGTCCATTGACCGCAAATGGCGCTTCATCCGGGGTGAGACTGGCACGAATGCGGCTCGCTACGCCGGGCATGAACGCTCCTCGGTTCTGGACGAGACAAACAGCTCGAAGGCGGTTTGGGCCGATACCGGGTACCGCTCGGCCAGGAATGAGGCTTGGCTGAAGGCGCAAGGGTACCGCTCACATATCCATCGCAAGAAGCCACGCGGCAAACCCATGGCCAGGCATATTCGCCGGGGGCAACGCGACACGCTCCGCCATCCGCGCCTGTGTTCGGCTACGAGAAAGGGCCCATGGCTCTGACCATCCGCTCAATCGGCCAAACCCGTGCGAAGGCCCGCATGACCATGGCCAACCTGAGCTACAACTTCCGCCGTCTCATCTTCCACGAGCGACGACAGGCCACAGCCTGACTCCGCCCAAATTCCGGAAATACCCGCCCTGGCAGACCCAAACAGCGCAACACAGCCTCAAATACCACCGACCTTGACCTTCACACCCACTATGCGGGTGACAACGACTGGTGCTCGCGTCAAAACCCATCTAGAATCAGCGTTGTTCGAGGTCTCCAG
>CATOTD010000009.1 GCA_951812995.1 uncultured Gammaproteobacteria bacterium
TTTCCCTTCCAGCTTCAACATTATAGGCAATGATAAGTTGCCATTAAGCCTCGGACCCGATAAACAAACCCTGCCTTGAGAAGACCAGGGGGAGACCTTTGCACAAAACACCTTATTGCTCGCTTTGCCCTAGTACCTTGGCTTGAGGCGTGGTCGGACCGGGTTGGGCGAGGCTGAGTGTGACGTGGGTTGAGTCGAGTCAAGTGGGGTCGGGCTGAGTGTGGTGTGGGTTGAGGCGGGTCAAGTGGGGTCGGGTCGGGTGTCGCTTTAGTGCAAAGGTCTCATGCTGTATAAAGTTATATCCGATAGGCTGTTTTGGTCATGATCTTTGCAGTAATAGCCATCAGGCGTTCCACTTGTTTTGGCAGTTTATTGGCACCGACAGCCTCAGCCGTTGTGGCATGATGTAACTCATCCTCACGCATTTGTTCAAGTATGGCGCGACTACGATGGTCATGTTCAGCCAATTGCTTTAGGTGCCCATCGAGATGTCTCACCACCTGATGTTCAGTTTCTGCCAGGAAAGCTAAATTCCATTTGTCGCCGCAACACCCGGCAATAATGCCCATACTGAATGCACCCATATACCAGACAGGCACGAGGTAACTCGTATGATCGTCCAGCTCTTGTAGCCGCGCCTCACACCAATCGAGATGATCAATTTCTTCATCAGCAGATTGTTGCAACTTTTCTTTGAGCGCGTCGTCTTTGGCGGTTAATGTCTGCGCCTTATACAGTGCTTGAGCCGCAATCTCACCGGCATGATTAACACGCATCAAACCAGATAAATGTCTTTTTTCATGCTCGCAAAGATCATCCCTAGCACAAGCGGCCGCTGGATAAGGCCTTTTTTTACGCTGGGGTTTGCGCTGGTAGATATCGCTCAAGGCATTATCCACAAACATAATGCAACGATCTAATGTGTTGTATTGTCTTGATTTCATTGTTTTTTCAATTTCCTTAGCGCTCACATAAATATATATTCTAATACATTACCCCAAACAAAAGATCGTTAAACCAAACGCAATATATAGGATGAAAATATCACCCTTAATGATTTGACAGATCACAGGTCAATCCGTACTATTGCCCTCTTTTTTTACTTGGCTCATCCGATTATTCAGGAATTCGCATGAAAACCTTCTCTGCAACACCTGCTGATATCAAGCGCGACTGGTTCGTCGTTGATGCTACAGGCAAAACTTTAGGTCGTTTAGCGACTACAATCGCAAGTCGCCTGCGTGGCAAGCATAAAGCTGAATATACACCGCATATAGACATGGGCGACTATATCATCGTCATCAATGCAAAATATATACATGTCTCTGGAAAAAAGCGAACAGACAAACTATATCACCATCACACAGGCTTCCCGGGTGGTATAAAATCAACCAGTTTTGAGAAATTGATTGCCCAGAAGCCAGAAAAAATAATCGAAATCGCTGTAAAAGGTATGTTGCCCAAAGGGCCATTAGGTCGTGACATGTTTCGCAAACTGAAAGTTTACCCTGATACAAAACATCAGCATGCAGCACAACAACCCCAGATACTGGAGATCTAGAGATATGTCAGGACAAGTTTATTACCGTACTGGAAGACGCAAGAGCGCAGTGGCAAGGGTATTCTTAAAACGTGGTACGGGATTGATTACTATCAATAATCGAACACTTAGCCAATATTTTGGACGTGAAACAGGCCAGATGATTGTGCGTCAACCATTGGAAACCATTGCAATGTTAGATCAATTTGATTTCAATATTACTGTTAAAGGCGGTGGTATTTCTGGTCAAGCGGGTGCGATACGCCATGGTATTACCCGCGCGTTGATGGCATATGACGACACATTGCGCAGACCTTTACGAAAAGCGGGTTTTGTCACCCGTGATGCGCGTGAAGTTGAACGTAAAAAAGTTGGCCTACACAAGGCTCGTAAGCGTCCTCAGTATTCCAAACGTTAATACCGATTAGTTTAAGTCTCCCTCCTCTTTACCTAACGGTTGCGCACGCGCCAGTAAAGTGGGCCAATATTTGTCACCAACGGGTGTTGAATCATACATAATACTCGGCGGTATAACGCCAGGCTTGGGTAGGTGATTCAGATTGTTTTATGCCCGCTTTGCGTTTCAATTCGTCTAAAAATTGTCTCTTATTTTGTATTGACTCCCATACGACAGGCAAAAAAGTCGCTCTGGCACTATTCTTTTGAATGATTAAACCATCAATATTGGGACGCAATTGATTAAGTAAATCATCTTCGCCGTTAAAAGCGAGCGGTATAGCGGGGGTCAATATCGACAAACTGATCTCGATTTGTTTGTATTCATCAGCCGTGAGCGGTTTAAAGCGCGGATCAGAGAATGCAGCAGCATAGGCATATTGTGCCACAGCCTCTATCAGAGGTGCGTGTGCTTCGGTGATGCCAATGCAACCCCGCAATTTGGCATGCAGTTTTAAGGTAATGAATACAGCATATTGTTTTCTAAGTCGTGCATTGTAGTTTTCAAGTTTAGGCTTATAAGCACGGCCCTTCTCAAGACCGTGCACAATGCTTTTATTGATGACATCAAAGACTATCGTCTTATCTTCATTATTCAGTATTGAGTCATCAGAATTAGTAAACAACGCATAAGCACCATAGCCAACAACACGATCTTTTGTGCCCGCCGTGTCACCCGAGTTACGCAGATCAAGTTTTTGTATACGCATCTTTTTTTCCTGCGCGATTTTTAACAAACCGCGTATGGGCATACAGCCACAGGCTTGATCCGGACCGATTGCCGCATACTCAAAGTTTTCGATCAGACGACTCGTGTCGTTGTCTTTTTTGAGTGCTGTCTCATAATCTAAGTAGTGGCTGAGATCAGAGCTGATCACAATCAAGGTTTCGTCGCCTTCCCAGAGATCGTTCAGCAGCGTGGCGACTTGTTCGACGTGAGCCGCACCGAGCAATAAAGGCACGAGCGTGAAGTCATCAAGCACCTTTTGTAAAAAAGGGAGCTGTACTTCAAGGCTATGTTCTAGTTCATGCGCAGCATCCGAAAAATGCACATCAGGATAATTTTCCAACTGGTTTATTAATTTTGTGTCTATGGCAATATTGCCGAGCGGAGTGGCAAAATGTGTATTTGATGGCAGGGCTATGCCCTTGACGTAAACGCGATGAGCTGGACCCAATAACACAACGCGTGTAATTTGATTTTTGAATAATGCAATATGTGAATAGACACTGGCTGCGATTTGACCTGAATAAATAAAGCCAGCATGAGGCGCAATAATTGCCTTAGGTGGTTTAACAGCAGATACTTTTTTATGCAGAAAATCATCCAGCAATTTACGCAACTGGTTTGTTTTTTTTGGATAGAAGCTACCCGCAACCGCAGGTGCTCTGATAGAAAGTCGGCGTTGCTGTAACGTGCTTGTAGTCATAATGATTCAAGTCAAGGTTTTGTTGTTGAGATTATAGGACTAATATTATTGGAACGTCATCGAAAAAGAAAGATTACGACATTACATGGAAACAATCGTTAAAACCAAATATTGGCACGCATTAAAAGATGGCCGAATACAGTGTGATATTTGCCCGCGGGAATGTAAATTAAAGAATGGTCAGCGCGGACTTTGTTTTGTCCGCGCCTGTGAAGAGGATCAAATCGTTTTGACGACTTATGGCCGTTCCAGTGGTTTTTGTATTGATCCGATTGAAAAAAAACCACTCAATCATTTTTATCCTGGCAGTGCGGTTCTTTCCTTTGGTACGGCGGGTTGTAATCTAGCCTGCAAATTCTGTCAAAATTGGGATATTAGTAAATCACGGCAAATGGATACACTGGCTGATATGGCAAGCCCTGAGGCTATTGCCACAGCCGCAAAAGCATCTAACTGTCGTAGTATCGCTTTTACTTATAATGATCCGGTTGTCTTTCATGAATATGCGATTGATGTTGCGCTGGCTTGTCGTCATCTCGATATAAAAACGGTTGCTGTCTCTGCAGGTTATGTGTGCCCGCAGCCACGGGCGGAGTTTTATCGTTATATAGATGCGGTCAATATTGATCTGAAGGCATTTACAGAAGATTTCTATCGTCGCATTACAGGTAGCCATCTTGGTGCTGTATTGGAAACACTGTCTTACCTTAAACACGAAACTGATGTCTGGTTGGAGATAACAAATTTAGTCATTCCTGGTGAAAATGATTCTGATAAGGAGATTAATCAAATGACTGAATGGATCATGTCTGCCTTAGGCCCGGACGTACCATTGCATTTTTCAGCATTTCACCCAGACTGGAAAATGCGCGATAAACCCCGAACTGCTTTAAAAACGCTACAACGGGCAAGATCGATTGCCATAATAAATGGATTGAATTACGTCTATACGGGTAATGTTCATGATAGATCAGGCGATACGACATTTTGTCATGAATGTGGTGAAGAATTAATTGTGCGTGATTGGTATGAAATTAAAGAATGGACGCTTAATGGGCAGGGGCAATGCGCAAGGTGTCACGCAATGTGTGCGGGCATCTTTGCCGCCGAACAAGGTGATTGGGGTTCAAAACGGGTGCCTGTAAAGTTGGGTCACGCCTGTGAGTCGTGATTAAATCAGTTGCATAAAGTCTTGAAAATGTTTCGGTAGCCCTGTACTATGCGCGACCTCTGATGCGGGGTGGAGCAGTCTGGCAGCTCGTCGGGCTCATAACCCGAAGGTCGCAGGTTCAAATCCTGCCCCCGCTACCATCGTTAGAAACAATTCTGGTTAGTTGCAGGATCGATCTTATACAAAGATGAGCGATCTGCCGTAGCAAACTATGGATACGATTAAGCGCTGGTCCTTGTGGCAGAGCGGATATAAATTGGCTATAATCATCGCACGATTTTATAGTTTTTAAGAAGTGGGCCTTGTGCCCATTTTTTGTTTCTGACTTTATGTACAGACAAAATCAGTCATTGCTCAATTTATTTAGACCAGCGGTAAAAGCTTTAGGGTTTGAGTTATTGGGTATTGATTTAAACCAGAACGCCCAGCGTTCTATATTGCGGATATATATAGATAAGGATGCTGGTATAACATTAGATGATTGTGTATTAGTGAGTCGGCAGTTAACGGGTTTGCTTGATGTGGAAGATCCAATACCAGGTCATTATGAATTGGAAGTTTCATCCCCGGGTTTGGACCGGCCACTCTTCACGGCCGAACAGCTTGGGAAGTGCGTCGGCAAAACTATCAAGTTGCGTCTGTATGAGAAACAGGCGGGTCGAAGACAATATATTGGTTTATTGATCTCGGTTGAAGAAGATTTGATTCGCATTCACTGTGATGCTGAAGACATTGAAGTACCGCTACACTTGATTGATACAGCACGATTAGTGCCACAGTTTTAAATTTTAACGGCAGGATAAATGAATAAAGAAATATTAATGGTTGTTGATGTTGTTTGTAATGAAAAGGGTGTTGCTAAAGACATCATTTTTGAAGCAATAGAAGCGGCGCTTGCAAGTGCAACTAAAAAACGTAATCGTGAAGACATAGAGTCGCGTGTCAGCATTGATCGTGAAACAGGAGATTATAGTACATTCCGTTGTTGGGAAGTGGTTGCTGATGAACCCGAAGCACTTGAGATGCCGACAAAACAGATCTGTTTGAATGCCGCCAAAGAGAAAAATGCGGATATTGAGGTTGGCCAATTTATAGAAGAGCCCATGGCCTCGGTTGAGTTTGGTCGTATTGCAGCGCAAACAGCCAAGCAGGTTATTGTGCAGAAGGTTCGTGAAGCAGAACGCGCACAGGTCATCGACCTCTATCGAGATCGTGTTGGCGAGATGGTGAGCGGTATCGTAAAACGTGTTGAACGCATTGGCGTTATCATGGATCTTGGCAATAATGCAGAGGCATTTGTTCCTAAAGAATATCTGATCCCGCGTGAATCTGTACGGCAGGGCGATCGTATTCGTGCTTATCTACAAGAGGTGAAACCGGACCTTACCCGCGGGCCACAATTATTTTTAAGTCGTGCCGCACCCGAACTTCTGATTGAATTATTCAGAATTGAAGTACCAGAAATCAATGAAGGCATGATAGATATAATCAATGGTGCACGCGACCCAGGTGCGCGTGCCAAGATAGCGGTTAAAGCAAATGACCCGCGTATTGATCCGATTGGTGCTTGTGTTGGTTTGCGTGGTTCAAGAGTGCAGGCCGTTTCTAATGAGTTGAGTGGCGAACGGGTTGATATCATTCTTTGGGATGAGAATCCGGCACAATTTGTTATTAACGCAATGGCCCCGGCAGAAGTAGCCTCGATCATCGTTGATGAAGATACACGCATAATGGAGGTGGCTGTCGATGAAGAAAACTTAGCCCAGGCGATTGGTCGTGGTGGTCAAAACGTTAAACTTGCAAGTGAGCTGACGGGATGGGACATCAATGTAATATCCGTTGCCGAAGCCGATGAAAAGAGTGAAGCTGAAGCCGAATCATTATCGGCTATGTTCATGGAGCAGCTTGGTGTTGATGAAGAAGTCGCCATAATTTTAGTACAAGAAGGGTTTTTAAGCATTGAAGAAGTTGCTTATGTGCCAGAAAAAGAGATGCTGGCTATTGAAGAGTTTGATGATGATTTAGTCAATGAATTACGTGAACGTGCCAAAGACATTATGCTGACGCACGCGATTGCCAATGAAGAGAAACTAAGTGGTGCCAAGCCCGATGATGATTTACTGTCTATGGCAGATATGGACAAGACCCTAGCTTATAAACTGGCAAGTAATGGTGTGATCAGCATGGAAGATTTAGCGGAACAGTCTGTTGATGAGTTAATGGATATGACGGACATCGAGAAAGAACGTGCTGGACAATTAATCATGACAGCACGCATACCCTGGTTTAGAACCGAAGAGTCTAATAATGAAGCAGATAGTGAGGGTACCGATTAATGCCTGAAGTGACTATCAGTGAGTTCGCCGCTGAGGTAGGCATATCAGTTGGAGATCTCCAACAGCAACTAGCTGCAGCGGGTCTTTCCAAAAAGCAGGGCACCGAGGTCATCACCAATTCTGAAAAGTCGGTGTTATTGGCATTTTTGCGCAAACAACATGGTAAGGATAAGAATGCCGAACCGCATAAAATTACACTACGGCGTAAGACCGTCAGCGAATTGCAAGTGCCTATTGCTACTCAGGGTAGCAGGACAAAACCCCGTGCAAAAACAGTCAATATTGAATTTCGAAAAAAACGCACTTACGCCAAACAGAGTGATGTTGCTGAAATCTTAAAACAGGAAGAAGAGGCGGCCAAGCTGATTGAAGAGCAGGCCGCTGCAATCGCTAAGTCTCAAGCTGAGGCGAAAACAGAAGCCATCGCGGTGCAAGACGAGCGTGTTGCTGTCGAACAAACAGTAGCAGATGCCGCCGATCATGCTCCAGCATCAATGCCCGAGGAGACGACTGCCAAAGCAACAAACATTGTAGCAGACGCAACACAGACCGACACAATCGAAACCAGTGTCGCAATTAAGCCCGAAGTCACAAACCCAACAACACCAACGATTGCGCAAGAAGCGGTCAAGCCGCCCAGCAAAGATAAAGATAAGGATCATAAACAAAAAGCGCGTCATGGGCGGCAGGAATTACATGTTGCCAGCAAAGGTTCAGGTCGGCGACGTAAAAAAACACGACACGCGCCGATAATACGGCAATCAGCGGATAATCAACATGGTTTTGAAAAACCGACAGCGCCTATCATCAAGGAAGTTGATATTCCAGAGAGTATAACGGTGGCTGAATTGGCGCAGCGGATGTCAGTAAAAGGATCTGAAGTTGTAAAAGTCATGATGGGTATGGGCAGCATGGCGACGATTAACCAAACCATCGATCAAGAAACAGCCGGTATTGTCGTTGAAGAAATGGGGCATAAACCCCGGTTTCAGAAAGAAAATGCTTTGGAAGAAGAGATGCTCCGGGCCACGCGGCAAGGTGGCGAACAAATTACGCGCGCACCAGTCGTGACTATCATGGGGCATGTCGATCATGGTAAGACATCATTACTTGATTACATTCGTCGCACGAAGGTCGCCACTGGTGAAGCCGGCGGCATTACCCAGCATATCGGTGCCTATCGCGTTAAGACAGATAACGGTGATATTACCTTTCTTGATACCCCGGGGCATGAGGCGTTTACTGCTATGCGCGCACGGGGTGCCAGGGTGACGGATCTTGTTGTCATTGTTGTTGCCGCCGATGATGGTGTCATGCCGCAGACTGAAGAAGCCATAAAACATGCTAAAGTCGCTGATGTCCCGATCATTATCGTCGTCAATAAAATAGATAAGGAAAACGCTGATCCTGATCGGGTAAGACAAGAATTATCGAAATTTGATGTTATTCCCGAGAGTTGGGGCGGCGATACTATTTTTGTGAATGTCTCCGCATTGACGGGCACAGGTGTTGATGAATTATTAGAAAACATTTTATTACAGGCAGAGATACTTGAATTAAAAGCCGTTGAGACCGGTTCCGCCGTAGGTGTCGTCATTGAGTCGCGACTAGACAAAGGTCGCGGACCTATCGCCAGCATGCTTGTGCAGAGCGGCAGGCTTAAAAAAGGCGATGTTATCTTGAGTGGTCATGAGTTTGGCCGTGTCAGAGCCATGATTGATGACAGTGGCCATGAAGTGACAGTAGCTGGCCCGTCAACACCTGTGGAGGTGTTGGGTTTATCCGGTACGCCAAATGCGGGTGATGAAATGCTCGTCGTGTCAGATGAAAAGAAAGTGAGAGAAATTGCACTGTTCAGGCAGGGTAAATATCGTGAAACGAAGATAGCCCAACAACATGACATGAAACTCGAAAATGTGATGAACCAAATGCAAGAAGGTGAAGTTGCTTCACTCAATCTGCTGATTAAAGCTGATGTGCAAGGTTCAGCAGAAGCTTTGGTTGATGCCTTAACGCGACTCAGTAATGACGAAGTAAAGGTCACTATTATCAGTAGTGGTGTTGGCGGCATTACCGAATCTGATATCAATCTGGCCATGGCGGCGGGCGGTGTTGTGATAGGATTTAACGTGCGGGCAGATGCCAGTGCCCGTAGAATGGTCGATGCAGAAGGTATCGATCTGCGTTATTACAGCATTATTTATGATGTTATCAATGATGTTAAAGCGGCACTTAGCGGCATGTTGTCACCAGAAATCAGAGAACAAATTACCGGTGTTGCGGAAGTGCGCGAAGTATTTCGGTCGCCAAAGTTTGGCGATATTGCAGGGTGTATGGTGATGACAGGTCGTGTTAATCGCAATAATCCTATCCGCGTGTTACGCGATAACGTTGTTATTTATGAAGGTGCGCTTGAATCATTGCGGCGTTTTAAGGATGATGTCAATGAAGTAAAGTCAGGTACTGATTGCGGCATAGGCGTAAAAAATTATAGCGATGTACAACCGGGTGATCAGATCGAAGTGTTCGAACGCATTAGTGTTGAACGTAAACTCTGATTATAAGATCGTGCCAAAAGAATTTGGGCGTAATCAACGCGTAGCCCAGGTTATAAAAAAAGAACTCTCCGTTCTTATGCAACGCGAATTCCCTTTAAATAAGTTTGGCATGATCACGCTGATCGATGTTGATCTGAGTCCGGATTTAAAAAATGCCACTGTCTATTTCAGTGCCTTTAGCAGCGCGGAATCAAATGCAAAGCTGGTGCTGGCGATGGATGCACATGCGGCTCAATTTCGCCATGAGTTAGCGCGTCTTCTAACAACGCGGAGTATCCCGGTATTGCGTTTTAAATACGATGTATCAATGGCGCGGGCACAGCGACTGACTGATCTCCTCAACGGGGTAAACACGCATGATAAGAAGGCCACTGATCAATAGTCAAAGAAAAAAACGGGGCAGAGATATCCATGGCATTTTGCTATTGGATAAACCCGCAGGAATGAGTTCCAACAGCGCATTACAGCATGTGAAGCGCTTGTTCAATGCGAAAAAAGCAGGGCACACAGGCAATCTTGATGTACCAGCAACAGGCTTATTGCCAATATGTTTAGGTGAAGCAACCAAAGTATCGGCTTATTTACTAGATTCCAGTAAAACCTATCGTGCTCTTTGCCGGTTAGGCATCACAACGACAACAGGCGATGCGGATGGTGATATCCTTGCCGAGAAACCGATCCCTAAACTATCTAAAGATGATGTCAAGCAGGCCTGTATGCAATTTCTCGGTGAAACAGAGCAGGTCCCACCTATGTATTCAGCCCTTAAATATAAGGGGCAACGTTTATATGAACTTGCTTACAAGGGTATTGAAGTCGAACGCAAGGCGAGAAAAATTACAATACATCGAATTGAATTGCTCAATTTTGATAACGAAACGTTTGAGATAGCGATCTATTGCACAAAAGGAACCTATATAAGAACCCTGGCAGAGAGTATCGGTCATGAATTGGGCTGTGGGGCGCATGTATTAACCTTACGCAGACTCGGTGTCGGTCCGTTTAATGAGTCACAGATGGTAACGCCGACGCAATTGCAAGCAGCGGCTGCCGCGGGTGTTGCACAACTAGACACGCTGTTACTACCCATGGATACGGCGTTGCTTGATCTCCCGGAGATTTATTTGACTGACGATATGGCTTTTTACCTATGTCGGGGACTAGCGGTCATGGTGTCAGGCTTACCCAAGTCGGGTCGATTGAGGCTATATGATAGTACAGCCCGGTTTCTGGGTCTGGGTGAGGTCGCAAAAAATGGATTTTTAGCTCCTAAGCGATTGATTAATTTATCATAAATACGAATAACAGGATGATCGCAAACAAATTGATGTTTCGCTTGTTACACAGGATATGCGCGGGTACAATACGCGCAAATTTTGATCCGTTAGGTTTGCGGGAGTATTTGAAATGGTAATGAGTTGTGAGCAGAAAGCAGAAGTAATGAAAGATTATCGGCGTGATACAAAGGACACTGGGTCGCCTGAAGTACAGGTTGCATTGTTGACATCCCGCATTACTGATCTGTCAGGACATTTCAAAGAACACAGTAAGGATCATCATTCAAGGCAAGGCCTGTTGCGCATGATTAATCGGCGGCGTAAATTGCTTGATTATCTAAGGGGCAAGGATCTCAATCGCTATCGCGATTTAATTGGCCGTCTTGGTCTTCGTAAATAATATTTTTGGCATTTGCCATTGAAGAAGTGCTATCAATAAACCCGCGGCTGCGGGTTTTTAACGTTTTTATAATTTCAAAATCATCTTTTAATCAAACAAACATTTCGTGTTAGGGAAAAATCCATGAGCGTGGTAACTAAAGAATTTCAATTCGGTAATCAAAAAGTTGTATTAGAGACAGGCAGAATCGCCAGACAGGCATCGGGTGCTGTCATGGTCAGCATGGGAGATACGGTATTGCTCGTCACCTGTGTTGCAAAAAAGGAAGCCAAAGAAGGGCAGAGTTTTTTTCCATTAACCGTTGATTATCAGGAAAAGACCTATGCCGCAGGTAAAATCCCCGGGGGATTTTTTAAACGGGAGGGCCGTCCATCCGAGAAAGAAACATTAACCAGTCGCTTGATCGACCGACCGCTCAGGCCGCTTTTTCCGAAGGGTTTTAAGAATGAAATTCAAATCATTGCAACAGTCATGTCGCTTGATCCAACTGTTGATCCAGATATTCCGGCTATTATCGGTGCCTCGGCCGCAGTGAGTCTTTCCGGTGCCCCCTGCAACGGACCTATTGGTGCCGCTCGGGTGGGTTATAAAGACGGCGCGTACATACTAAACCCTGCATTTGCAGATCTGGAATCTTCTCAATTGGAGTTGATTGTTGCAGGTACCAATACCTCTGTCCTCATGGTTGAGTCGGAAGCAAAGCAGTTATCAGAAGAAGTAATGCTCGGTGCCGTCATGTTTGGTCATGCGCAATTTCAGGTTGTTATCGAAAATATAAAAGCCCTGACTACGGAGGCAAACACAAAACCCTGGGATTGGACGGCCAAGGATGAAGACGCAGTGCTGAACCATGAGATCCAATCACGCGCGGGTGATTTGGTGCGCGAAGCCTATAGTATTCAAGACAAACTTGAACGCAAGGAACGTCTGAGTGAAATTAAAAACGAAGTGATTGCAGCCATCGCCGAAGGTGATGATGCGCAATGGTCGGCCGCTACGATTGTGGGTGCAATTGAAACACTGGAAAGCCATATTGTCCGTAGCAGTATATTGGCCGGTGAAAATCGTATCGATGGACGTGATTCAAAAACAATTCGACCTATCGCTGTCGAGACAGGCGTACTACCACGTACGCATGGCTCGGCATTATTTACGCGTGGTGAAACACAGGCGATGGTGGTTGTGACCTTAGGGACACAACGCGATGCACAAATTATTGATGCGATTGAAGGTTCTCGGAAAGAGCCGTTTATGTTCCATTACAATTTTCCGCCATTCTGTGTGAATGAAACGGGGCGTGTGGGTACACCGAAACGTCGTGAGATTGGTCATGGTCGTTTAGCCAAACGCGGTATTTTGGGTGTAATGCCTGATATGGACGAATTTCCCTATTCCATTCGCGTTGTTTCTGAAATTACAGAGTCGAATGGTTCAAGCTCTATGGCATCGGTTTGCGGCAGTAGCCTGGCATTAATGGATGCCGGTGTTGAACTCGAAGCGCCAGTTGCGGGTATTGCCATGGGTTTAATCAAGGAAGCAGATAAATTTGTTGTGTTGTCTGACATTATGGGTGATGAGGATCATCTGGGTGATATGGATTTCAAGGTTGCAGGTTCTGATAAAGGGATTACCGCATTGCAAATGGATATCAAAATTGACGGCATTACCAAAGAGATCATGGAAGTCGCGCTACATCAGGCAAAGGCAGGACGTATTCATATTTTGGAAAAGATGAATGCAGTATTATCTATCCATAACAAGGAAATGTCTGAATTTGCGCCACGTATTACGACTCTCAAGATCCACCCGGACAAGATTCGTGATGTGATTGGTAAAGGTGGTACAACCATCCGTGCTATCACTGAAGAGACTGGGGCAACGATTGATATTGACGATGACGGCACTGTCAAGATCGCCGCAACAGATAAAGCGGCAGGCGATGCAGCTTTGAGGCGAGTAAAACAGATTACGGCTGATATTGAAGTGGGTAAGATCTACGAAGGCAAAGTGGCTAAATTGATGGATTTTGGTGCCTTTGTGAATATTTTACCGGGTAAAGATGGACTGGTTCATATCTCACAGATCTGTGAAGAGCGCGTTGAGAATGTCACTGATAAACTTAGCGAAGGCGATAGGGTGCAAGTCAAGGTGCTTGAGATAGACCGGCAAGGGCGTGTTCGTTTGAGTATGAAGGCGGTACATGAAGGGACTGAGGCGATGCCTTAATTTTGTCTGTTGTATTTGTTTCAGAGCGCGTGACTCATATTACCTAAAAAGGTTTGATCAATGTAGCTGACTATTTGGGGTGTGTTGGGCAAATTGACCAATTTGCCACTCGGAACATGCAATACTTTGCGTCAGGAGCGAATAAAACATATAAATCAATGTATCATTCAAATTTAAGGTAATGCCTTGATTGGTCTCTGATTGCAGTTCAAGTATTAAATTGCCATGCTCACTAACACCCGTATTGATACGAAAAGCCAATACACCCTGACCACCTAATGGATAGTTTTTGGGTATTTCGTTAGCATAGGGTTTATCGAAGGCACCTGTAGCATAGAGATTTCGGGTTTCTTTTTTCATACTCAATGATGTCGTTCCACCGCGTTTTTCGATCTCCTTGTCGAGAATATCTAATAGCAATTTTGTAAAGCGGCGGGTTAACCAGATTAAATACTCATTATTATTTTTTGTTGAAGTACGGATGAGTATCCGGTCTTCCTTGTTTGAATATTGCATATTGATTTGATGAAGTTGATCTGACATATATGGCCTATTGATTACCCTGTTTGCATAAGCATAACTTTGTTTATATCTTATTACGTCTAGTCTGACTTTCCATTGCCAATAGCGTTGGTCAATAGCGTTGTTAGAAAAATTTTTGAGGGAAATTAAACTATTTATTTTCGCCCCACCAGGCCATGAACTCAGCAAAGTCAATCAGGTTATTATGGTCCGTATCAATTTTATTAAACCCTTCTTGCAATCGCGCATGATCAAGATTAAATCCAATATCTTTGACCAATGCAGAGAATTCAGAAAAATCTAACACGCCATTTTTTTTACTATCAAAACCATTAAAATATGCCCGCATGGTTTCATTTTCCTGCTCATTCATATTGCATCCTCTTTATAAATTAAAACGGTAGTATTTGTTTAGATTTTTTTTCGCTACCATGAACATTGAATACTCATGTTGAAATGGTGCCGGAAAGAGGACTCGAACCTCCGACCAATAACTTACGAAGCTACTGCTCTACCAACTGAGCTACTCCGGCATATATTTAAGCGTTTACAAAGAAAAAATTATGTCGAATTTCTTATTCGCACAATGACATCAACACCAGATTGTATTGTATTTTCAGGTAATGGTGTACTTGAATCCAATTTCATATCTGTCGCTTCAAAATCGTACAGTTCACCCGTATTTTCATTGTAATAATGATAATGATGAGACGTATTTGAATCGTAGAAAATCTTTGCCGGGTCGATAACGACTTTTTTCACCAGGACTTTATCAACAAACAGGTTTAATGTGTTGTATACAGTCGCCTTTGACACATAGGCCTCATTGCCATTTACCAGGTACAGGACTTGTTCGGCGAAAAGGTGCTGTGGTTTATTGAGGATTGCATGCGCTATATCGCACCGTTGCTGCGTAGGCTTGATATTACACGCACGTAATTTTGCCTTGATTGCGTCTTGTGTTTCAGTCATGCTGGTTTTTCTCGAAACCCACTATATTTCATTGGCAAGCAATGATTAATGCAGAATCCCCACGGCACCCAAAATTTATCCAATTTTAGCAGATTTTTCATATTTGCTAATAGCAAATCTTTCAATATCCATAAAGGATGCATGTCCAGAAAGCATATCAGCCAACAATGTCGCAGAGGCAGGTGCTTGTAAAATGCCTTTCCTGAAATGCCCGGCATTCAAATAAATATTCTTGAAATTTGGCACAACACCAATAAACGGTTTCTCAGTATTTGATAATGGCCGCAAACCCGCCCAGTGTTTTACCAGCGTTGCCGTTTTTAACGCTGGCCATACCGATATGGCCCAGGCCAATAGCTTTTCTCTCGCGTGCATTGTTGTTTGTTTGTTAAATCCAATCGCCTCCATCGTGCTACCTACGAGCACATGGCCATCACGCCTTGGGATCAGGTAATGATCGCCATCAAGAATAATGGACTTCAAGATATGTTTATCTGGTTTTAGACAAATCATCTGGCCATGTATCGGCTTGATTTCAATATGCCCGATAATATTTTTAAGGATTAATGTACTCCAGGCACCCGCCGTAATTATCACCGCATCGGCCGCTAGTTTGCCGTTGCAAAACGTCACATGGTCAAAGCGGCCTTGTTTTATTGCCAGATCCGTTATCGGTGTATTTTCAAAAGTGGAAACCGACAACTGCCGCAGGTTTTTACGCAAGGCCTGTAATAATCGCGGGGGTCTGATCTGCGCTATTTCTGGTAGTAAGATGGCCTGCTCTGGAAGCACTAATGCAAGCCCGGGGTACTTAAAATCCATGCGAATTTTTATACATTTATGCTGTGCCCATGATGTTATAGCGTCAATATGGGCGGCATCGATGATTACTAATCCAGATCTGACATATTCAGGGTCAATCCCCGTTGCAACACTCAATGCGCGGACATACGCTGGATAGCACGTTTTGCCATGCTCTGACAACTCCGCTGAAGCGGAATTTTCCGACCACGGGCGCATAGAAGACAATATGCCGCCTGCGGCCCAACTCGCTTCCTGGCCGGATTTTCCTTTATCAATAAGGGCCACATTTGCGCCGCGAACAGCCAATTCCCGAGCCGTGCTCATCCCGATAATGCCGCCGCCTATGATGATAAAATCAAATTTAGTCATTGTTAATATGAAAGTGTGATGCCGTTCACAGTATATTTATTCATTTGCAATAGTTTAACCGCTCATCGGCCAGTTATTACCACTTGTCATTATTGTATGGGCAATATTGACGTTCGAGTGCTATAACTTACCACTAGGCTAACAGGGCGTTAGGATGTTATTGAAAATGAATTATCAATCTGGATTTACCATAATGGAGCTCATGATAGGTGTTGTCTTGGCTGGGGTCTTAATGGTCATTGCCATACCCGGCTTTAATAGACTACAACAAAATAATTGTATGACCGTACATGCAAACACACTTGTTACCAGCTTGCAACTCGCCCGCAGCATAGCCATTACAAAAAATGCCGAGGTCACGCTCACGGCAAGCAATACTGATGCAAATAATGAATGGGGTGCGGGATGGAGAATCACGTTAAATGAAGACAGAAATGGCAATGGCAGCCTGGATGCAAGAGAAGATTATAATGGTGATGGGGCACTTGATACCACAGCTACCGTCAGAGACGTAACATTAACCGGGTGTCTTTTAACCACCATTGATGAAGTATCATCTCCTGCTCCTGTTACTAGAAGGATATTCAGTTATGCACCCAATGGGTTTATAGATGAACCGGGTGTGTTTAATATCTGTGATGATCGTACTGGAGAGATCGGGCGGCAGTTAACGGTTAATCCCGTGGGTCGACCGAGTATAAATTCAAGGTTTACATGCACATGACCACGCAACCGCGCCCGCATGAGTCCGCAAAAAAAAGCCGTGGTTTTACACTGCTTGAAGTCCTTGTTGCAATGTTAATACTCGCTATTGGCGTATTGGGCATCGGGGCTTTGCAATTAAAAGGTCTGCGCTACAGTACTGATTCCGCATTTCGCAGTCAGATCAGTGTACTGGCTTATAGCATCTCTGATCGAATGCGCATGAATCGCCGCAACGCGGCAGATTATGCGAGTACGCATACAGTCGCAACAACCGCGCCAGCAGGTTGTAATCAAGCAATGGCGGCCGATGCGGTAAATGATCTGATCTGTTGGCGCACCCAGGTGTTTAATGCGTTGCCGCCAGGTAGCAGGGCGAATATCGCACAAAACGGTAATCTCTATACCGTGACCCTGGCATGGACTGACCGTGAAAATAATGTGCACTCAGTGGAATATACATTTCAGCCATGAACATTAAATCACACAAAACGCACAAACAGACCGGTCAAGCACTGATCGAGATATTGGTGGCCATCACCATTTCCATGTTTCTCATGATCGGGATTGTTACGTTGTTTACGAATAACAAGCGTGTTTACAACGAACAGGATGAACTGGCGCGTATCCAGGAAAACGGGCGTTTTGCAATGGAGTTGTTGATTAAGGATATACGTATGGCCGGTTATCTTGGCTGTCATAATAAACCGGCAAATGTTTTTAATCACTTAGCGGGCGTGAACACGGATGAGCCGTTTGATTTCACAAATGCTGTAGAAGGTTTTGAGCAAGGTACTGCAACATGGCAGCCTTCTGGGTCGACTGATCAAATAACTACTACTCCTCCTCCTCTTATTGCTCTCGTCGCCAATACGGATGCTATTACCATACGTTACCTGTCGCCAACGGGATTCAAGTTGCGGCCTCCCATATTAGTATCGGCTAGCGATATTCAAATCTATACCGCACCAAACGACAGATTCTCTGCAGGAGATATTATTGCCATCTCAGATTGTAATACCACTGATATTGAACAGTTGAGTGCTACTTCTAGCGGAGGCTTATTGGGATCTCGGACAACGACAGGCGAAAGGCCAGGTAATGCGTCTTCTTTCATGCAGATCGGAACGAGAAACTATGAGGCGAGTGCTGAAATTGCACGGTTTGTTGGGAGGCGTTATTTTATCGGTAATGGCGCAAAGGGCCCGGCCTTATTCATGAAAGAAAATGCCAACGTGGCCGTAGAATTGATCGAGGGTGTTGACAATATGCAAATCCTCTACGGCGTAGATACAAATGACGATGGTGTTGCCAATAGCTTTGTTGAAGCGGATGATGCCGTCATCACTGACTGGAATAACGTTGTCAGTGTGCGTATCGCCATTCTCGTCAGGAGTCCGGATGAGAATTTTAGCAGACCCCCCGATAATAATACCTACACATTACTTGGCACGGGTATCCCAGCCGCGGGCGATCAGCGCCGGCGACGGGTATTTAATGCCGATATTGTTATACGTAATCGCGTTGAGCGTTGAGGAGATTGATAATGCACACTATTTCGCCACAAAAAAACCCGCAATCAGGTGCCGTTCTAATCACGTCGCTAGTCATGTTAGTAATATTAACACTACTTGGCTTATCAACCATCAGCACCAGCACCCTGGAAGAAAAAATGGCAGCCAACTCACAGGAAATGAATCGCGCCTTTCAAACGGCTGAAACAGGCCTGCAAATGGTCATGGCTGATGCTGCAGCATTTAGCACGTCAAATACCGTTAATGATAACAGCACGCCGAATGACGATACCGATGATATTTATCAATATCAAATAACCGACGATAGCTTTAGCAGTTATGGTGCTGAAACTATCTACCGCTCAGAGTTCAAGCAAAGAACACCCCCCTCGCGTGAGTCTGGTTGGGATATCGGCCAATATGCTTTTTATTATTTCGATCTTTCGGCAACAGGCAGTACGCCAAGTGGTGCCTATAGTGAAGTCCATAGCGGTGTTTACCAGATTGGCCCTAAGTAATTATAAAACAGGCAACCTTATGAAATTTGAATCAATACTCAGGAGATTGTTCCGATGAAATACAAATACTCTTCTCTTCTCAGCGTCTGCATGATGACATTCCTGACCGGGTTTTATGCACCTGCCCATGCCGATGATACTGAAATTTATCTAGGTGCTGCGGCAAATGCCGCTAACATCAAAAATAATATTTTATTCATTCTCGATACCTCATTTAGCATGCAGGCCGCTGTCTTGGTCGACAAAAATAATGACGGCACCCTTGATCCGAATGACCCGGACGAAAATCTAGGCAGTCGCATTTCAATACTAAAAAATGCTATGGACACCTTGATAACGGGTCTGCCGCCTACGAATGTGGGTTACATGCGCATGAATGGTACTGAAGCCCCTGGAAGAGGCGGTGCAAGCCGCACATGTAATGCTGCACAGATTGCCTTGGGTGCCACCCAGTACTATAGGAATAGAATCAGCACTACTAATACTGGTGGTGTCTCTTGGGGTAGCAAGTGTTATCTGCCTATCGGTGGTCACGTCATGTTCCCTGTGACCGACATTGAGTCGCCTGCCAGCGATGCCTTGACATTCAGCCTGGTTGCACCCATCAAAGCCTCTGCAGACGATGCCGTGCAAGTCGGATCAACCGTCATCGACGACGAGAACCTTGAACTTGGGTACCAATCGTGCCCTACAGGTGCAATACAAGACCTAACGGCACGCATTACCAGCGCCGACAACGATGCTGACGAGACCTCAGCACGCGTGGTCAGGACCACTGCTAACCGTATCGAGCTAGGCCAACGATCAAGCGGTTTTCGTTTTCAAAATATCGATATTGATCCTGCCGATTCTATTCTCAGTGCCTCCATCATATTTACTAGCAGGGCACGTAGTATTGCTCCACTTGACTTAGAAATCAGCGGCGGTCGCAGTGCTGATAGTAGTAGTACCTTCGCTACCAAGAATATCTCTAGCCGAGGTAAAACCACCGCTACAATAGACTGGGTCGACGTGCCTGAGACTGTTAATAATCAGAAACTGACCACCCCTGATTTGTCGGCGGTCGTCCGGGAAATAATCGAAGAAAAAACCATCGGCGGCACGGCCGCCTGGACTGCGAATGACGCAATGGTTTTCCTACTCGACGGCGACCCGAGCATTGTTGAAGGCCGACGCATTTACAATTACAGGGGTGATGCCAGCAAAGCGGCGGAGCTAAGAATCAAGTATTGTGATGAGAGCGTAAGGACGAGTAGCGTACCTCCACTTGCAACGGAACGAACCTGGATTGGCTTACGTTTTCAGGATGTCGGCTTGCCACAAGGTGTCGAGGTCACATCGGCCACCATTGATTTTACGGCCAGTTATTCCGGCAACAACGCGAATAACAATGGAGGTCCAGATGATAGGATCGCAATTCTTGGAGAAGACACGGATGATGCGGCACCTTTTGTCACAGGGACACCATTTGGCACTCGTACAAAAGTAGGACGGGTGTTGTGGACCGGTACTGACATGGGTACCTGGGTAGAAGGGGGCACCTATACAACGCCTAATCTCTCAGACATTGTTGAGTCTATCGCCGAACGCCCTGGATGGTGTGGCGGCAACGACATGGCTTTTTTTCTACGGGGTGGTAGAAACGAGATCAGACGCTTGGCCAAGAGTTGGGATAACGATCCTGCCAATGCACCGGCACTGCGTATTACTTACCAGCCTACTTATAAGGTTGGCGCTACTGGTTGTAATATACGCAGCTTTGAGATACCCATCATACAAAGCGATCATGATGCACAAACCAACTCGAATACGACCATGGTCACGACACTCAATAACAAATTGCAATTGGCAGCAACCGACAATCGTACCATCGGTCTGATCTTTAAATTACCCGTTAAAAAAGATGCAGATATTATGGATGCCAGATTGGAATTTATTGCCAATAGCAATAATGCAAGTGGTGTGGGTATTTCAAAAATGTTGATCAAAGCCGAAGTCAGTGATAATGCGGCAGTCTTTGAAAACACAGATGGCAATCTTAGCCCCAGTACGCGCCCCCGCATCAGTACGCAAATTCCGTGGTCACAAGGCCCGGCAGCTGCTAATGCGACTTTTGCCAGTGCCGATGTGGCACCTTTGATAAGTGCAGTCACGTCAAGAGTAGGTTGGGTAAAAGATAATAAGATGGCCTTTCTTATAGAAGATGATCCGGGTGGTACGGCCATCCGTCGGCAGGCTAAATCGTTTGATGACAATCCTGTAAATGCACCTACTCTGCACATTACCGTGAAAGAGACCCGCGGTATACAGACACCGAAGACCGTGCGTGAGCGCTTATTAGAGATTAATAACACGTTTAACGTAAGTACCCTGCTCGGCTGGACACCCAGTACTGAGACCTTATATGAGGCATCACTGTATTGGCGGGGTAAAGGTGTCTTGTTTGGCAAGAAACGCGGTTTGGCCAATCTGCCGAACCCAACGCATGGTGTTGATTATACTCTCAAGGCGGAACGCGCGAATACTAGCCACCCTGGTTCCTACACGGGCGGCACCTATAAGGACGATTATGACACGACGGACGCGCGCGGTGGTGGTACCGACTGCCAATTTAAAAACACACGAGATTGTATGCATGACGTTATCGAGGGCTCACCGACCTATATCAGTCCGCTAAATACGGGACTTGCGTGTGCGAAGAATTATCAGATATTCCTCACAGATGGTGCCCCCACATCTGTTGCAGAAAGCACAATACGTACGATCATAAACGATTTCGCTGACATTGGCTCCTGCTCAGTAGATCCAGCGGTTAATGCCAGTACGCAAAAGGGTTCTTGTGCTGTTGAGATGGTTAAGAGCCTGTATGATAATGACCTCAACACTACTGCCACTGGCAAGCAAAATGTGGAAACGTACACGATTGCTTTTAATCTGCAAAGTAACACGGCTAAAAATTGGTTAAAACAGTTGGCAACGGCGGGTGGTGGGGAAGCCTATACGGCCAATACTACAGCTCAACTGTTGGCTGTATTTAATAAAATCTTGAATACGGCCATTGAAAAGCCAACCTCTTTCGTCTCACCTGCCATTGCGGCTAATTCTTTTAATCGGTTATTCAGTCGCGATGAGGTTTACTTCGGCATGTTCCAACCTAAAATTGACAGACGTTGGGACGGTAATATTAAAAAATACCGTGTTTGTACAGATACTACTACTGGTTGCCAGCTGGGCGATATCCTACAAGCAGACGGTACCTTGGCTGTCGTCAAAGGTAGCACTGACGTTAAGGAAGAAGGATTATTTAAGACTGATGCAGTCAGTATCTGGAGCCAACGCCAAAGCATTACACCCGGGGATGATGTCGGTCGCGAAGTTTCCCCGAATCTACTGAATAACTTTGCCAAAGTGGGTGGAGCAGGGGGTGCCTTGAGCGATTATAGAAGCCGTATAATCTATACCGATAAAAAGGATGACGGCGTTGGCGGTGATAAACAGGCTAGCAGAAATGAATCGTTGCATACCAATGGCTTCATATTTAAGCACGATACCTGGAACGCAGCTGCCTTGCGCCCAACCCGCGAAGCCGTCTGCCCCACGCCAGAGACGGACGTTGATGATCCTAACAATAAAAGACAATGTATTGATTACATGCTTTGGGTCTTAGGCAGGGACGTGTTGGATAAAGACAAGGATGGCGACACAACCGATACGCGCTGGAGTTTTAATGACGTTCTGCATTCAAGCCCGGTATCCGTGACTTATGGTAAAGACACTAATGATAAGTTTATTGATAAAATTCTTGCGGGTACCAACGATGGCGGCCTGCGCTTTATTAATGGCGAGACGGGCGAGGAAGAATGGATATTCATGCCCAACATACTACTTAAAAACCAGGCCTCGCTTTACAAAAATGGGGTAGGCCAGCATGTCTATGGTCTGGATGCCTCCCCTGTTTTGCGTATCAAGGATAAAAATAATGATGGCACCATTGATCCGGCCGATGGTGATTTTGTGCATGTCTATATCGGTATGCGCCGAGGCGGCAATAAAATGTATGCCCTTGATATATCACCACCAGGGCGTTTGACGACAAATGCTAAAGGGAATATCACGCCGAATATCACGCCCAAGTTCTTATGGATGATTGATGGTGATGCCCCTGCCCCGACCATTTTCGATCGATTGGGACAAACCTGGTCTGATCCAGTGTTGTCCACCATTGCCGTGGATAATATACCGACCGACGTGCTGATATTTGGTGGCGGTTATGATGGCAGGTTAGATACGTCTTATGGTGCTAATAAGTTTGACCCGAATAAGGGCAACGCTATTTATATTGTCAATGCGGGTACGGGCGAGAAGATCATGGATATCAGCGGTGACAGTCCTGGCATTACGGCCGACATTCTAGTTCGCCATATGTATCACGCCATTCCATCTAAGCTTACTGTCATCGATTCTGACGGTGATGGCCTAGATGACCGGATCTACGTCGGTGATATGGGGGGTAATGTCTGGCGTGTTGACCTTGGCGGCGACATCAAGGTGGGTAACCCCGGTCAATCAACCGTTGGCCGCCTTGCCAGCGTCACGGATAATGGCATCAATGGTGATAACAGAACAAATGATGGTGTTTATGATGAGCCCGCTACGCAGCGTCGCTTCTTCGTGCCACCCTCTGTTGTACAAGTTGCAAATGATAAATACTCTAATGTTGCAGATTATGACTATGTGCTTATTCCATCTGGAAATCGTGCCAGCCCGTTAGAGACAGTCGTTAACAATCGTTTCTATGCCTTTAGAGATAGAACGATTGGTAAAATGGCTCGTAGTAACACTGGTCAGGCGAGAAATTATCCTAGAGCATCAGGCCGCCCTATCAGAGATGACGGTATCAGGGAGATGATTGATATCAGCAACGTCGTCAACTCGGGCGCGGGTCTTGACTCGGCTGTTAATGCGCATAAACGAGCACTCGGTTGGTTTCTGGATCTTAATAAGGATGGTGAAAAAGGACTGACAACACCGGTTTCTGTTGCTGGCACAGTCTTTTTCCCAACCTATATCCCGGAAAAAGCCGCATCAAGTAGCGATGCTTGTGATGCGCGTGAGGGTTCTAGTCGCGTGTTTGCTTTGGATATCGTGTCTGCAGGGTCGTCGTCCATTGATTGGGATGGCGATGACGTTACACAGCATGATGCTGATGATGTCGTACAAGAGCTTGGGGCAGGCATACCCTCTGAGGCCGTGCCAATATTCACACCAGAAGGTGTGACCTTGCTTATCGGTACGGGCGGCGGTGCACAAAATCTAGGGAAAATTTCTGATCTACCTCGATTCCGCACCTATTGGTATAAAGAAGAAAGCTAAATGCAAGTCGCCGCATGGCACTCAAAGTTGTGTTTAAGAACAGGGTCGGCGATGCAACGCTGGCCGCTAATGAATGTTTTAACTGATTATTAGCGGCATAATGCTATAATGCGCCAATATTTACAGGTGGTCACGATGCATATTAATAAGCAATTTATTTCAAATACACCAAAAGCTAAGGCACGCGGTTTTACGCTAATGGAATTAATGATAGTCGTTGCCATAATCGGGGTAATCGCATCTATAGCAATTCCGAGTTATACACAATACGTCATCCGCGCCAATCGGGCTGAAGGTCGGGCCTTCTTATTGGATGCCGCTGCAAGACAGGAGCGATTTTATTCTGATAACAATCGATATACTAAATTTCCACAAAGCTTCATGTCAGAGCCTGCCAATTGTACTATGGCTAACATACAGTCTGAAACATGCAGCTACACCTTAGCAGTCCGGTTATTCAATGATGGTCAACGATTCACGCTTAGGGCTATACCAGAATCATTCACCGATGCTGATTGCGGAAGGCTTATTCTAAGGCAGGACGGCACTAAAGGTAGAACAGGAACAAAAAAAAGTATAGCTGTTTGCTGGGGTAAGTAACATCCAATAACACTTGTTTTCAGCATATAATACTTATGCGCAATCTTGGTATTTTGCTTATTATTTCATGCTTATCAAGCATTTCTGCTTGTGGTAGTCATGCCAATGACAATCGGGCGTTACCATCACAAGAAATAAATGCCAGCAAGGAATCTATCGCGCCTGCTGTATTAGAAGATACCCCTGTTATCGATGCAGAAAAACGCTTGTCTACATCGACCGCAATCGATGCTGCCGGGCCTTCCCAGACAATAAACTACGATCTACTGCATAAAAAGATTGCCTATGGCAAAGCCTTTCTCGCGGATGTTCGCCAGGCACTAACAAACACTGATACCGCTGCCATAACGAATACTATCCATGCCCTCTATGCAATGCGCGGGCACCGTGGTGTTTATAATCTTTTATTTGATATGTGGCAGCTCAACAAAAAAAAATATCCAGAGCTCGCATGGGAACAAATATCAAGTCCACCGGCCCGCATTGCGCTTGCAAGTACAATCAATCGAGTCCAGATTATCAATACGGATGAATATAAAAATTATATTCGATCATTCAAACACGATGGGCATGAATTTCATCGCGCCCAGGTTGCTATTGCGCTCGGCTTCAATGGATCTCCTGATGATGTTGAGTATATAAAAACACTGGCCGCTGGTACAAACCACTATGTTGCCCAGAGTGCTATTACAGCACTGGCTATCATGGGTGGGGACTTTGCTCGAAATGCAATGATAGAGTTATTTTATATTCATGGAAATACACCGCGCGGGAAACTGTTGGAGACACTCTTGTCACAGGCGTATGACTGGATTCCGCCTACAACAGATGATGTAGAAAAAGCAGGCGATCCTGTGATAAAAACCGACAAGTTGCCTGATTAACTGAGATAGTCCCAAAAACTGTGTAACTGCTTATCATTGATTATTGCCCCGAAGGGGCTGAGGATAAGCACATGAAACCCGAAGCAATTAAATCACTGGCACGTGAAACTGCCAGGGGCATCAAAACCGAAGAATACCTGCATACGTTCCGTCAGGCATTGACTAGGGTAACGGGTAACCATTGAGGCAGCGCTAGATGCTTTTGTTAGGCTTATTTTGCCTCATTTATACTGGCTTCTATTAATCCACCACTATCGAGAAGGCATGATATTTTATATTTTATTTCCAGATTAAAGCTATTTTTTGCTGTAAAGGTGCTTGTTACTCGTGTTCTACCATTTGGCGTTTCATAAACAGATAAATCCATAATTCTTGAAAAATCCACTGTGCTTGGGTGCGTTACATTTGATTTTGTATAGCTTTCGCAAAAATCTGTTGCTCTTGATTTACTGATATGTTTTTTTTCTCTGAATTTCTTATCTTTTTCAACATCTGATTTAGAGAAAAACACATTGAATACTTTATGTCCTTTGCCGCATGTTACAAAGAACACAGGATTACTGTTGGTTCCTTGACTGCCTGATATGTAAGCAGATGAAGGATCGATGTTTTTACATCGTGAGTTTTCCCTATGGATTTTATTAACACCCGCAATGATAATGTTTTTGTATGAGCGTGTTTTTTTATCAAAAGAGAAATCTGCTTCTGTAAATACCTCTGTTCCAGATGAGTCTACTTTTTTACTCCGAAGGAATTTGCTTGCAACCCAGCCACGATGGGACTGGCTAAGATAATATGGATCAGTTACGCGGATTTTTGACCATTTGCCCTGTGAACATTCTTCATAGACAGTGACTGAGTTATCAATGGTTATGTAATGAGTTGTTTTTAATATGCGTGTGGCTTTTTGATTTACGATTTTACCAAAGTTTGTTCCAGGCCTGTTCTTACATTTATTTCTGAACCATTAATTTTATATATTTTGCCAGTTTTTGTGGATGCGCTTCCACATGATTGGATGTTTGCTACAAATTCTGCCGCTTGTTTTGATGCTTCTGGCTTTTCATCATCACCGCCCGTGCATTTGACGAGGCCCCAAGCGAGGAGACCCAGGAGTCCCAAAAGAATGGCAATCGAAATAATTCAGCCTACAAGCAACCTCTTATCCGATATACCAGGATATTCAACACTGCAATGTGGGCACGCCTTGGCACTTGTTGAAACTTCCTTTCCACACTCTTTGCACTTCGTCATTGCCATTTCTTTAGCTCTCATTTTTACGCCTAACATTTATTATAAGGCAAATTTACCCTACTATTTGATCTTGCATTATGAAGCTAATCAGGCCTTAAAATAAGTGGTTTTAATGAAGAGTTATAACCGAATCTGGTGTCTGAATAAATTTGAAGTATGCGGCGTGCCTTGCTGGAATCGGTTTTGTCTAGCAATCGAAAGTAGCAAGAGGAGCACGCCACCCATGGCAAACAATACTGTGATTGATCTGGGTACACCAGAGGGCATTGACCCGTTGACTGAATTGCTACGTAGCGGTGCCAAACAGCTGATAACAGAAGCGATTCAGGCGGAGTTGGCCGAGTTGATGGCAAGTTTTGATAATCAGAAAACGAGTGAAGGCAGACAGCGTGTTGTGCGCAATGGCTATCACCCAGAACGAGAAGTATTGACCGGTGTTGGCAAAGTACCAGTGTCGGTGCCAAAGATCCGTAGCCGAGAAGGCGAGCCTGAGAGCTTCCAATCGTTAATAGTGCCTCCTTACATCCGGCGCACAGCGACCCTGGACGCGGCGATTCCCTGGCTTTATTTGCAGGGTGTTTCGAGTGGTCAGATGCAGAGCGCCCTGGAAGTGATTGTCGGGCCTGATGCCAAGGGCTTATCCGCCAATGCAGTTGGTCGCCTGAAACGTCAGTGGGAATCAGAGTACAAAACCTGGAGTACACGTTCAGTGACTGACGAATGGGTCTATATCTGGGCTGATGGCATCTACAGTGGTCTTCGAGGTGACGATGGTTTGTACGGGGACATCTGAATTGATCATTCGGGACATCTGAATTGATTACTCTTTTTTAGGTACTTATCCATAGAGTTATACACAGATAGGGCTGATATTTGGTTGATTTTGGTGGTCATTTTTTGGGTCTTTTTTAGGCCTTTTTAAGGGTATTTAAGTGCCCCTTAATCATCCCTTAATTTGGGGTTAAATCAAGCCCAATATTTGGGTCGATTTTGGCGGCCTTTTTGAGGGTGATTTTTGTCCTGATTTTAAGGCTTATGGATTGCCTAAAAATGACGGTATCCCCGTCTCAATTTCATCAACCGGATAGTTGTTATTTCCGGTGTAGTTTTCCTGCAAGGTGCCGGTGTCCGGCACTGGATTTTCAGTATAAATGGGGTCGGTCGTTTTTGATAAATCAGGGCAAGATATGTATGTTTGATAATTTGCATTGTCTGGTTACTTTTTAACCACAGCCTTGAAACATCCAATCGCCCCAAAAATGTTCCCACCTTTACAAAGTTATCCACAGGCAATATCCCTGATTTTCTGTTGTTTCTATGCTTTTTAATCAATAAAAACAATGATTTATTAAAGTGGTGCGCTTTATTAGGTTAATTATTAACCACCGCACCGCTTTAAACGCCCTTTTTATACATTTTAGAGCGCTATTAAACGCATAAAGTGCTTACTTTTCAATAACTTAAATGCGCCTAAAGATGCTCCGCCGCGATGATCAATTCAGTTGTCCCTGAACCCGCAAAAATCGGCTATTTTTTAAATCCGCACTACTTTGTACCCACCTTTTTCGCACTTAGCACAGGCTTAAGTGCTTGATTATACGGCCTTATTCGCTGATTAAGCTAACAGTGATCAATTCAGTTGTCTCGCGGCGGCTTAAATCGACTATTTTCGCCCTTCGTTGCGGCTTCTATCGGCTTCTTAAACCCTTGCTATAAAAGCCTTTCCATTCCATCCCATGTCACCTCATTCCGCCTCATTCCACATGATCAATTCACATGTCCCCCCACAGCGGAAGTTGTAGCTCAGGTTGGCCATGGTCATGCGGGCCTTCGCACGGTTTTGGCCGATTGAGCGGATGGTCAGAGCCATGGGCCCTTTCTCGTAGCCGAACACAGGCGCGGATGGCGGAGCGTGTCGCGTTGCCCCGACGAATATGCCTGGCCATGGGTTTGCCGCGTGGCTTCTTGCGATGGATATGTGAGCGGTACCCTTGCGCCTTCAGCCAAGCCTCATTCCTGGCCGAGCGGTACCTGGTATCGGCCCAAACCGCCTTCGAGCTGTTTGTCTCGTCCAGAACCGAGGAGCGTTCATGCCCGTCGTAGCGAGCCGCATTCGTGCCAGTCTCACCCCGGATGAAGCGCCATTTGCGGTCTATGGACACGTGGTTCTTATAGCCGAAGTGCGGAACCGAAATATCGACAAGGCCAGTATCCTCCTCACCCTCCTTGGTCGTCTTGGCCTTTGAATACTTGACCGTCCAACGCGCATCGGTGTCTTTCTGCGCTGCCTTGGACAGATCATCGGGCCAGATGTCAGACGCGGCCTCACCTGCCTTGGCGCGCGCTTTCTCTGCTTTCGTCATCCGCTGGCGCGGGGCAAAGACCAACGTGACATCCACAATCTGACCGCCGGTCGGTTTGTACCCCCGCGCGCACAGCTGAGCTTCAAACGCGGCAAACAGGGCCTTGAAGACACCCGCCTGGGTCAGCTTCTCTCTGAAAAGCCAGATCGTCTTCTGATCAGGTGTCGGCTCCCCGATTTGAAATCCCAGGAACCGTAGCCAACTGAAACGGTCACGAATGAGAAACTCCATCCGCTCATCGCTCAGATTGTGCATCAAGGCCAAGACCAGCACCTTGAACATCACAACGGCATCATAGGGCGGACGACCACCTTTGGGACGTTCCCCATAGCCAAGCGCTTCAACAAGAACTGGGCGAAACACTTCGAAATCAACGTGCCGCTCCAAAACCTCAAGCGGATCTCCCATCGCCGAAAGCCGCGCCAAATGATCCGTCAAGTCAAACAATCCAGGTGCGGGCATAAACAAAATCCTCCCACATCAAGTGAATCAGATCGTACCACAAAATGCACGGTTTTTAGAGGCTTCCAGCTGGGTCGCACCTGTGTTTGGAGCACAGCGCAATTTACGCCGCAAAGCGGTTCCTTGCATTGGCATTACGCGCACAAACATGCATATCGGTTTGATGAATTTAAGGTACAACATGAGGCGTTTATGCTTTCTGGCACGGGTCAGTGCGTCTTGAAAACGAAGTAAAGCCGAGAACAGGGCTGTACGGACACTACCGGCTTTTTGGATCAAATTGGTTATTTTTTTAACCTCTCTGAGCCAATAAACTGGAAAGTGATTGCATTAATAGAGGTTGCCTTAATATATTAGCCAGAACGTATAAGTTTCCAATAATCGTATCGACTCATCCGCGAACACAAAAACGGTTAAATAAAATTGATGATATAGGAGTAAATAGTCTGATTAGATTTATCAAACCTTTTGGTTTTGTAGATTATATAAAATTACAGATTGATTCGTACTGTGTGATCTCAGATAGTGGGACTATTATGGAAGAAGCGGCATTATTGAACTTTCCTGCAATCACTATTCGAGATGAACATGAAAGACCAGAAGGTTTTGATTCAGGAACACTGGTTATGACTGGTTTAAAGCAAGAACGGGTACAAGATGGTATAAAGATAATTAAGAGTCAGCGAAAAGAACTCGAAAAAAATATAGGAGTGGTAACTGATTATGAAGCGGGGTCCGTATCAAAAAAAGCAGTCAGGATTGTTTTAAGCTATATTGATTACGTAAATAAAAATGTTTGGCACTCTCCATAATTTTTTATAATAAATTTTGGGAATTATATACTTAAGGAACATCTGATTAATTAAGGATTTTCAAGCAAGTGGGCATCACTGTGCTCGATAGTAGCGAGCATTGAACGTCTTGCTCATTACTCTCTTTCATTTCTCTTGTCCCGGCCTACTGTTTTCAGCTATCGCCCCTATTCCAGGCGTACTAAGCCACTGATAGCCGTAATAATTGTTTCTTTGATAGCATAAGATTAATCAGGGCACAGTGGGCAAACAGGTGGTTCGCATTCTTGCCTGGCCCTTTGAATCTGACTTTGGTAAATCCATATTGTCGCTGCATGATATGAAAGACATGCTCAACCTTGGCACGGACTTTGGATTTGTGCCGGTTTTTAGCCTTGTCCTGTTCGGTCAGTTTGCGGTGACGTGAGCCTTTGACCTGGGTGTAGTCTTTTGCCTTGGGGTCATTATCCTTGAGTACGGATTGCTGACCCGCATAGGCACTATCTCCCCAAAGACGGGTCTCTTCTCCATGCAGTAGGTCTCCAAGTACCTGTGAGTCGTGGACATTGGCTGGTGTGGCAACAACAGAGTGTATCAGTTTGGTTTTGCTATCCACACCGATGTGCGCCTTCATGCCAAAGTACCATGGCTTGCCTTGTTTGGTCTGATGCATATCAAGATCACGGGTTTTGCTTTTGTTCTTGGTGGCGGTAGGCGCATTGATGATGGTCGCATCAACAATAGTGCCTTTGGATACTTTCATGCCGTTTTCCTCCAGATAGACGGCAACAGCATCAAACAGGGCAACTCCGAGGTTGTTCTCCTCCAGCAGATGACGGAATTTACAGCGGGTGGTTGCATCTGGCACGGGTTCCATGCCCACCGGACGGCGACCAGCAGGGGTTGGGGTAATGAGGCTCAATTACTGCAGTCAGCGCTTGCCAGGGAATGAGCTGATTCATCTCTTCGAGAAATATCTCTTTGCGTGTCTGCTTGCGGTATTATCGCATATTATGGCATTAATCAGAGGTTCCTTAGTTATTGACGAAAGCCATCACCACGCCACAAGTAATATATCAAGAGATTTAATCAAAGACATTGGGCCAAAACTAACGATAGAGGTTTCCGCAACACCAGACATGGAAAACCCTGACGAGATTGTTTCTGTGACCTTGGAAGATGTAAAACTGGAAGGAATGATCAAAAAATCAGTCATTCTCAATCCAAACTTTAAAAATGTTTTATCCGGCAATAGTCTAAAAACAAAACTTGTTGATGGGACAGATGCAATGGTGTTAGAAGAAGCGCTAAAGAAACGAGAAGAAATTGCAAAAGCGTACAAAGAAGCGGATATTGAGATAAACCCTCTTTTACTTATTCAATTACCCGACCGTAAAACACAAGCAGAAGATCAAGTCAAAAATAATGTTGTGTTGATTTTGAAAGATAAATACGGAATGACAACGGAAAACGGCAGACTGGCGATCTATTTATCAGGAGAAAAAGAAAATCTTGAGAATATCGCTAAGAATAATCATGAAACCGAAGTTTCGCTTTTTAAGCAGGCAATCGCTTTAGGATGGGATTGTCCTCGTGCTCAAGTCTTAGTGCTTTTCAGAGACTGGAAAAGTCTCACATTTTCGGTCCAAACAGTTGGGCGAATTATGCGTATGCCCGAGCCCGACACAGGACACTACGCACAGGATATTTTGAATTACGGATTTGTGTTTACAAACCTTGCCGATATTGAAATCAAGGAAGACATGGCAAGAAAATATGTAACGATTTATACCAGCCAAAGAATAGAAAGCTACAAACCAATTAAGTTAAAATCTGTTTATCGCTTGCGACAACGAGAAAAGACTCGTTTAAGCCCAAAATTTATCAATATCTTTTTAGATGAGGCTAAAAAATACGACCTCGAAAAGAAAATTGAAACCAAAGGGCAAAAACTAGAACAGTCTTTAATTTCTGATTATAAGGCAGAAGACGTTGATAAATTGGCAAATAAAGAAATCAAGGGCGAAGCCAAAATCAATACCGAAAATGAAGCTGATTTACAAAAGCTCTATGACTTTTTTGTAAAAAATAATTTATCGCCTTTTTATCCCGAAGATCGCTCAATCGGCAGACTGAAAGAAGCAATTTATTACTTTTTTAGAATGCGTCTTGGTATGGCATATACCAACCGCTTTGCTGAAATCATAAATATTGTATTAAGTCCGAAAAATAGCCGACATTTCATCAATGTCATTGATAGCACCAAAGAAAAATACATTGCTGAAACTCAAAAACGAGAAGCGGAACTACAAAAATCAGCCGACTGGGAATTGCCAGAAATTTTGAACTATTGCGGAAACTTCACAGAGTTAAAAACAGAATTATCAGCGATGCAGCCGTTTTATTATGATAACAAATGGAAAACCGAAGAAGCGTTTATCAAATTCCTTGAAAAATCAGATCAAATTGAATGGTGGTTTAAGAACGGCGACCGAGACGCAACATTTTTTGCCGTGCCCTATGAAGAAAACGGAGAACGGAAGCCGTTTTATGTAGATTTTATCGTAAAGTTTAAAGACGGAAAAATTGGTTTGTTTGATCCGAAAAACGGAAACACAATCACAGACGCAAGAGCAAAAGTAGACGGCTTGCGATCCTACATAAAAGCGAATCATAAAAAGAACCTATTCGGCGGCATTGTCGCCAATAAAAATTCTCAAAACTTCAAAGCCCGCTGGATGGTATATACTGGTGCTGGTGCCGACCTAATTCCAAACCAATGGAAAAATTGGGGACTCCTCCAGGATGTTATTGAAAACTAAAAATGAATAAAAAAGAACAAGAACGATTAGGTTGATTTATCAAACAAGCGACCTCATCTGGTGCCAGCAAGCAAAAGATGCCAGCTAACCCGCCACCAAAGCGTGAATTAGCAAGACGTTATAAGTGGGTGGATTTAGTAAAAAAGTAGCCAATATGTTGATTCTGGGGTCAATAAGTATATCATTCCCTAATTTTTATCTAATCCTTTTTTTAGTGCTAACAGCGTTTCTAGTTCAGCACTCGGTATACTCTGTAATTGTTGTACATCTGACGGAATAATGTATGCCATTTTTAACAATGCTAAGTAAAGTGTAGGCGTGTACCTTAATCATCTTTAGTGATAAATCTATTGGAATATCATTAATATATCGCAAGCCATTTCCATGCGCCAGACAAGGTATCAGTTCAGTTAAAAGGTCTAGCCATTTTTTCAGAATGATGCGTTTGTTATTGCACTTAATCTTTTTTTTAATTATGGTGCATTGCACAAAAATACCAACATTCAATATCAATAATGAAACTGGCATGAACAAGAAAATAGACACCACGCACTACCTTAAATTTGGCGAACTTGATATTGCAGAAGCCCTCTATGCTTTTGTAAAAGAAGAAGTTGTCCCTGAAACCCGGGTTGATAATAATCATTTCTGGCATTCATTGGCCGACATTGTCCGTGATTTGGCACCAAGAAACGCCGCCTTATTAGCATTTCGCGACGAACTGCAAGCAAAGATTGACGACTGGCATGTCGCACATCGTGCCGAGAAGCATGATCCCGCTGCCTACCGACAATTTTTAAAAGACATCGGTTATTTGGTTGAGGATGTCAATGATTTCAATATAACGACAGAAAGTGTCGATGCTGAAATTGCGACGATCCCGGGGCCGCAATTAGTTGTACCGTTAGACAATGCGCGTTATGTCTTAAACGCCGTCAACGCACGCTGGGGTAGCTTGTATGATGCACTGTATGCGACCGATGCAGTGCCAGAATCTGACGGTTGTCGTAATATAAAAAAATACAATCCGATTCGTGGCGATAAGGTCATTGCGATTGCACGGAACTTTCTTGATCGTCACTTTGCACTGGAACGCGACACCCATAAACATGTTGTCCAGTATTTCATCAAGGACAATCAGTTAGCCGTGCGTATGGGCGATGGCACTGAAACGACATTATTAAAGCCACAACAATTTATAGGTTATACGGGTGCGCCTGAACGCCCTGATGAAATTCTTCTCTGTCATCATGATCTGCACGTAGAAATTCGTT
This sequence comes from uncultured Gammaproteobacteria bacterium, assembly GCA_951812995.1. Lineage (GTDB taxonomy): Bacteria > Pseudomonadota > Gammaproteobacteria > Eutrophobiales > Eutrophobiaceae > UBA7359. The sequence goes on from CATOTD010000009.1 coordinate 34,619, forward strand.
TAGGTGATGGATATTTCATTGGCCGTGCCGATCATGCCAATATTTATGATATTCACATGGAAGCGGCAATTACGACAATAATGGACTGCGAAGATTCAGTTGCTTCTGTCGATACCGAAGACAAATTATGTGTCTATCGCAACTGGCTGGGTTTAATGAAAGGCACGCTGGCGCGCGTGATTGAGAAAGAGGGCGCAACCATAGAACGCACTATGGCGACGGATAGGCATTATACGGGCGTAAATAATGAATGCGTCACCAGGCATGGGCGCAGTTTAATGTTGGTGCGCAATGTGGGTATGCACTTACTTACCGATGCTGTTTTATGGCAAGGCAAGCCTATCCCTGAAACCATATTGGATTTAATGATTACAGCATTATCTGCCAAGCACGACATGCTCGGAAATACACAATATCGCAATAGCCGCACCGGTTCGATCTATGTCATTAAACCGAAGATGCACGGACCAGAAGAAGCCGCGCTGGCAAATGAATTATTTGATCGTGTTGAAGATGCTTTGGGATTGAAACGGCATACGCTGAAGATGGGGATCATGGACGAAGAACGCCGCACATCCGTTAATCTCAAGGCCTGTATCCATGCGGCAAAAGAACGTCTGATTTTTATCAATACCGGCTTTTTAGATCGAACGGGTGATGATATACACACAAACATGAAAGCCGGGCCGATCATCCCCAAGGATGAGCTGAAGCAAGCAAAATGGCTAAAGGCGTATGAGGCTGCAAATGTACAGATTGGACTTGCATGCGGCCTGAAAGATCATGCTCAAATAGGTAAAGGCATGTGGGCTATGCCTGAAAAAATGAATGACATGATGCAGAGCAAGATTCAACACCTGAAAGCGGGCGCAAGTACGTCATGGGTACCCTCACCTGTTGCCGCAGTATTGCATGCCATTCATTATCATCGTTTGAATGTTGGAAGCCGCCAGCGGGCGCTGATGACTGCAGACAGAATTTCGGTTGATGATATTTTAACTATTCCGCTACTGGACAAGGATCGTAAGCTGACGGCGAATGAAATTCGACATGCGCTGGAAAATAATGCACAAGGCATACTCGGCTATGTTTCGCGTTGGGTGGGACAAGGTGTGGGCTGTTCAAAAGTAGCCGATATCAATGACATCAAACTGATGGAAGACTGTGCGACATTACGAATTTCAAGTCAACACATAGCCAATTGGTTAGCGCATGGCATCGTTACCACAGAAGAAGTACATGTAGCAATGCAGCGCATGGCGGTGATAGTCGATCGTCAAAATCGGGATGACCAAAATTATGCGCCGATGTCTAAGGACTTTTCCAAGAGCATCCCTTTTCTGACCGCCCTTGATCTGGTCTTGAAAGGTTGTAAGCAAGCCAACGGTTACACTGAATTTATTTTGTACCAACGCAGACAAGAACAAAAAATATTAGCGCAATAACACCTGTTTTGTCAATAATCACATTGCCGCCTAATGTTGAAAATGTTTCTGCATAACTGCTTCAAAAAAACCTTGACCAAACTCTTCAACACGCATCTGTTTTGTGCTTTCCCCCCGCTTATTAACGACAAACTGTTCTTTCTTGATCGCGTAACAACCAGATTTAGGGGAAAGCCAAATCAGAAAGTGCGAAAGAAAATTGACACTACCATTGCCACGCAATCACCTTTGCTGTCACGCGCGAGAGCAGACTGGTTGAGACCGCCACGCCCTACATTTCCTGAAACAGCGCGACAATGTCACAGGTGGTATTGCCTTTGGCATAGAGACTGAGAATCTTGTCATCCATACCGGTGTAGCGAGATGGGTGCTTCTTGACCAGTGCTGGCACCAAGCTACCCTTTCTGTCGCGGGGTGTTTCCAGCTCGAATGCGCCCTCTTCAGTGCGTAGCATTTTATGACTGCGACCATTGCGGCTATTGGATTTTCCTGCCTACTCATGTCTGGCATAGCCAAGGTGTTCATCAAGCTCGGCATTCAGTGCTGCCTCAATGGTTACCCTGGTCAATGCCTGACGGAACGTATACAGGTCTTCTTCGGTTTTGATGCCCCTGGCAGTTTCACGTGCCAGTGATTTGATTGCTTCGGGTTGCATGTGCTTATCCTCAGCCCCTTCAGGGCAATAATCAATGATAAGCAGTTGGAGACCTCGAACAACGCTGATTCTGGATGGGTTTTGACGCGAGCACCAGTCGTTGTCACCCGCATAGTGGGTGTGAAGGTCAAGATCGGTGGTATTTGAGGCTGTGTTGCGCTGTTTGGGACTGCCAGGGCGGGTATTTCCGGAATTTGGGCGGAGTCAGGCTGTGGCCTGTCGTCGCTCGTGGAAGATGAGACGGCGGAAGTTGTAGCTCAGGTTGGCCATGGTCATGCGGGCCTTCGCACGGGTTTGGCCGATTGAGCGGATGGTCAGAGCCATGGGCCCTTTCTCGTAGCCGAACACATGCGCGGATGGCGGAGCGTGTCGCGTTGCCCTGGCGAATATGCCTGGCCATGGGTTTGCCGCGTGGCTTCTTGCGATGGATATGTGAGCGGTACCCTTGCGCCTTCAGCCAAGCCTCATTCCTGGCCGAGCGGTACCCGGTATCGGCCCAAACAGCCTTCGAGCTGTTTGTCTCGTCCAGAACCGAGGAGCGTTCATGCCCGTCGTAGCGAGCCGCATTCGTGCCAGTCTCACCCCGGATGAAGCGCCATTTGCGGTCAATGGACACGTGGTTCTTGTAACCAAAGTGCGGAACCGAAATATCGACAAGGCCAGTATCCTCCTCACCCTCCTTGGTCGTCTTGGCCTTTGAATACTTGACCGTCCAACGCGCATCGGTGTCTTTCTGCGCTGCCTTGGACAGATCATCGGGCCAGATGTCAGATGCGGCCTCACCTGCCTTGGCGCGCGCTTTCTCTTCTTTCGTCATCCGCTGGCGCGGGGCAAAGACCAACGTGGCATCCATAATCTGACCGCCGGTCGGTTTGTATCCCCGCGCGCAGAGCTGAGCTTCAAACGCGGCAAACAGGGCCTTGAAGACACCCGCCTGGGTCAGCTTCTCTCTGAAAAGCCAGATCGTCTTCTGATCAGGTGTCGGCTCCCCGATTTGAAATCCTAGGAACCGTAGCCAACTGAAACGGTCACGAATGAGAAACTCCATCCGCTCATCGCTCAGATCGTGCATTGAGGCCAACACCAGCACCTTGAACATCACAACGGCATCATAGGGCGGGCGACCACCTTTGGGACGTTCCCCATAGCCAAGCGTTGCCACCAAAACGGGACGGAGCGCTTCGAAATTCACATGACAGTCCAGAGCTTCAAGCGGATATCCCATCGCCGAAAGCCGCGCCAAATGATCTGTCAAATCAAACAATCTAGGTGCGTGCATAAACAAAATCCTCCCACATCAAGTGAATCAGACCGTACCACAAAATGTACGGTTTTTAGAGGCTTCCAGCTTTTGGGACTATCTCCCAAGACCCCTAGGGCGGCCAGCGTTGCCTCAGTGCCAGTCACGGTATTTATTTGAATGCGGTCTCGCCTTGACCTGAGTTAAAGTCGCGTATTGATAATGTCCTGATGATCAACAACGATAATCTTTATGGTGTTGCAAACAAAGACCTAAGTTGGACGGCCGATAGACTGATAAGTTAAACCAGCCGCCGCCATTTGCGCTGGATCATACACATTGCGCAAGTCAACCAAAACTTTCCCGCCCATCTGCTCGGCAAATAACTGCGGTGTCAATGCACGAAATTCGTTCCACTCTGTAACGACAACTGCGCCATCAACACCGCTAAGGCACTCTTGGGCTGAAGAAGCGTAGCGCACAGCCTTTGGCAATAGGGGTTTTGCCTCATCCATTGCGACCGGATCATAAGCGGTGATGTCTGCGCCGTATTCAATGAGTTTTGTGATGATTTTAATCGCCGGACTTTCCCGCATATCATCTGTTTCCGGCTTGAAAGAAAGGCCGAGAACAGCAATTTTTCGACCCTTTACATCACCTGCGAACGCCGCTTTGACGCGCTCAGCCATTGCCTGTTTGCGTGCCTGATTATAGGCGACCACTGCGTCCACAATGGATACAGGTGCTGCAAAGTGTTCAGCCGTTTTTACAAGGGCAAGCGTGTCTTTGGGAAAGCATGAACCGCCATAGCCGGGCCCGGGATGCAAAAACTTGCTGCCAATCCGATTGTCCAGACCCATGCCCTTGGCCACATCGTGGACATTGGCCCCAACCTTTTCGCACAAATCCGCCATCTGGTTGATGTACGATATCTTCACTGCTAAAAACGCATTGGCGGCATACTTTATCAGTTCAGCCGTTTCCAGGTCGGTAAAAAAAACCGGCTTTTCGATCAGATAAACCGGCTGATAGAGACATTCCATCACCTGTTTGGCGCGTTCGGTCTGCACGCCAACCACCACACGGTCAGGCCGCATAAAATCATTGATCGCAGACCCCTCACGCAGGAATTCTGGATTTGAGGCGATGTCAAAATCTGCCTCGGGGTTAGCAACCCGAATAACCTGCTCAATTTTTTTGCCTGTGCCCACCGGAACCGTCGATTTGGTCACCACCACGCTATAGCCTGACAGATTCTTGGCGACATCTTCAGCTGCGGCAAACACAAAGCTCAAGTCCGCATGCCCGTCGCCACGACGCGCTGGTGTGCCAACGGCAATGAACACCGCATCTGCGCCTTGAACAGAGGTCTCCAGGTTCGTGGTGAACTTCAGGCGACCGGCTGTGTGATTGCGCTTTACCAGATCCGCTAGTCCTGGCTCGTAAATCGGAATTACGCCGTGTTCAAGAGCGACGATTTTTGTCGCATTCTTGTCCACACATGTAACGGTAAACCCGAATTCAGAAAAACAGGCACCAGACACAAGCCCCACATAACCGGTACCAATGACAACGATATTCATAACGCCTCTTTATTTATACCACCGCATAGTGGAAGTCGTTGGCGCTTAGGTCAGCCTTTAATACACCGGCAATAGCGATATAGTTGTTGGCATCGAAATCGATCGACGCGGCTACCCCAGTTGAGCCCCCAAAATCATAATTACTGATTTTATTCTTGAGTTTGTTAAAGTCGGTCAAATCAGCAATGGCGGATAAGTCTATTTTATCGATGCCGGGCCTAAAATCGTTTATTAGATCAGGGCCGTCGGTGTTGTCAAAAACAAAAATATCAACACCCGAACCACCTTCTAATATGTCATTGTCCGCGCCGCCGTCAAGGGTGTCATCACCTATGCCGCCATACAACTCATCATTCCCGGCACCGCCCTTTAGTGTGTCATTGCCGATGTTACCATGCAAAATATCATTATCGGCACCGCCCCTTAGCTTGTCATCACCTATGTCGCCATACAGCAAATCAACCCCGACCCCGCCCCTTAGATCGTCATTGCCGAGGCCGCCATCCAGCAAATCATGCCCATCATCGCCGTTGAGCGTGTCATTCTCGTCATTGCCGTAGAGCCGGTCGTTTCCATCACCGCCATTGAGCGTGTCATCACCATCGTGGCCATACAAATTGTCATTACCCCCTAGGCCATTGAGCTCGTCATTACCGGCCCCACCGGCTATAGCGTTGACATCGTCATCGCCAGTCAGTACGTCATCATGGCTGGAGCCGCTAATGTACTCAATGTTGCGCAATACATCACCTTCGGCATCGCCGCCTGTCTCTGGCTGATCGTCAGACAGATCAACCCTCACCCCGTGTCGAGATGAATAATAGCTGACCTGATCATCATTGCCATCGCCGCCATCCAGCGTATCGGCACCAGACAGGCCGCGCAAGAGATTCTTGCCATCATCGCCGGTCAGCACATCATCAAACCAGGAACCGATAATATATTCTATGTTTTGAAGCGTATCGCCCTCGGCATCGCCGCCCGTGCCTTTACCCGTTGCCAGATTAACCACAACCCCCACTGGCGAGGCGATGTAAGACACCCAGTCAACTCCATCCCCGCCATTTAACAAGTCGGCATCAGCCCCACCGTAAAGCCGGTCATCCCCCTGATTGCCGAACAACTGATCACGCCCCGCCCCACCATATAAGCGATCATTGCCACCCTCGCCGTTTAAGGTATCGTCACCATAAGTACCAAACAGTTCATCGGCACCATCTGTACCGTTTATCACATTCGCTGGCAAGGCATAGGTCTCGATCAAGGCAATCTCATAATCCCAGGCGCGGCCGGTTGGGTCGGCCAGTCGCAGGCGATACGTGCCATCAACCGGCACGCTAAAGCTGGTTGAGACAAACCCATCAAACCCATATTTGCTGGCCGCCGCAGCCGGCCCGTTGGGTACTGCATGTAACACAAGCGGCAGCTCGGTCTTACCATCTGGTGCCGTCAGCCGCGCATCAAGCCGCTGATAAAGACCGGTGGCGGTATAGTTGGGTAATATATTGCTGGAGGCAATTACCTCTGGCAAGCCATCAGCAGCAGCCGGGGTGAATTTATAGCGCAGGGTATAGGTCATACCCGCTTTTAGATTCCTAAGACGCAATACCGCTGTTTCAAAGGATGCCAGATCAAATGACTTCGCCGCGGCCGTCAAGGCCGGGGTAGTCTCACCGCTAGGCTTGGCGCGGGTGATATGAAACCGGTAAGCCCCGGTTTTATCGCCTGCTCGGCCTGAATCAACAAGCGTTGCCGAGGCGCGGACATACACCGTCTGCGCTTCGTTTAGGGTAAAAGTAATCGCCGCATCGCGCTTGCCAAGCAACACCGGTGCTGTGGTCAAATAATGATCATCATTGATAAAGGTCTGGCCGGTGGCAGGCACATAAATATCCAGGCGCGGGTCGAGGAGATCGGCATTGAGGGCACCAAGTGCTTGCAGGATCAGCTTATAGGTCCCCGCATCCAGGGCCAGCTTATACCAGTCCACATCAACCGCATCGGCCTTGTCTGGCGTACCAGGCTTTGCATCAATCACGCCATCCATCTGATCCAGTTCCTGGAACGTCAGCGCCCGCTCGGGGCTTTGCTCAACTGCTGTGCGGCTGTCTGGTAAATCATTTTGCACCGCAACCACAAGCGCATAATCATTTACTGCCTCTAAAAAGTCGTTTAAGTCGAATGTTTTATAGGTCTTGCCGTTGTTTGTGACCGTATTGGTATTATCAGTCACCAGCAGTTTTTGTAGTTCGTTTATAGTCAGCCGCCGACCGATTTTTTTCTCAGCCAGTTGTTGGGCCAACACAACCGCGCCGGTAATAATCGGGGCGGCGAAAGAGGTGCCGTTGTTTGTATAAAAGTCGCCGTTTTGTGAGGCCATGTACAGATCCTCACCTGGGGCGAAAATCACATAGTCATCACGCTGGGTAAAATCGGCCAGATCACCATCTTTACTCAGTGCGCCGACCGCTATTGTGTTTGGATCAACCGCATAATGAGAGGTTTTTTCCTTTTCAGCGGTTGTCAGACCTTCGGCCGCTTTTACCTTTTTATTATAATGGTTGCCAGCACCCGCCACTACCGTCACACCTAACCGTGCCAACACCTGAAACTCATCGACTAATTGAGAGGTGTTTTTATCTGCAAACACATTCTCACGAATTCTTCCAATGGGGCCAATCGAAAAATTCACCGCCACGATATTTAATACCGCCGCATTTTGTATCACCCAGGCCAGTGCCTTTGCACTATCAGTCGAGGACGAAGCTCCACTTTTATCACTAACTTTCAAGGAGATAATATTCACATCCGGTGCCAAACCGTCCTGGAACCGGCCCGGGGCTGCTTGCCCAGCGATGATGGAGGCAATCGGACCGCCATGGTTGGCTTCGTCTTGAATGTCCTTCTTCCCATCAATTAAATTATGCCCCAACACCAGGCGCGACCCATACAGGCCATGGTCGATATCCACGCCGGAGTCTATGATCACAACAGTGTAGCCACCGCCTTTTAAATCCGGAAAATTGCCGCGGGCCTCGGCTAGATTGATCTGATCCTGAAAATTGTCAGATACCCACAGCGGTTTGGCTATGGCTTGCTGTGCGCTGTCTTGCGTAGCGGCCGAATTGGCGGCACCAGTTTCAGGATCTGGCCTGGGAGAATAGGAATAGGTGCCGGCTTTACTCTGCCAATGAGCACTCAATAAACCCCTATCGGGCCCGGCCGTAAACCGCCAATTATTTGCATCTGGATCGACCCAACTGCTCGCCGGACTTATATTCACCGATGGTTCACGCTGGTCGGTTATCCCGATGGTGATGTCTTTTGTGGCGGTCTGTCCGCTGGCATCCGATACGGTGATGGATAAGGAAAACTCGGTCTGTTCCTCATAATCGGGGGTAAGACCGTTTTGGAAGGTGATTTCGCCCGTGCTCGAATCGATGGTAAATAACGTAGCATCGTCGCCGCCGAGTGTCCAGGTGAGTGCACCTTGGGCATATTGTGTCTGGCCGGTATAGACGGGGAGGGTTGCGCCATACTGGATACCTTCATTCAGACGGTCCGCATTAGCAGATGAGCTGATGATAAGTGCCAATGAATCGATGACCGGGAGGGTGACATCTTGTTGCGCCGTCTGTACGCGGTTAGCCCCGCCAGGCACCGTCTCGGTCACGGTGGCGACAACGGTGAATTGATAGCTTTTCTTATCGTCATACTCAACGGTGCTATCATGCTTGAACGTCACCCGACCGGCATCGTCTATGTCAAACAGCCCCGCATCACCCCCGGTCAGGCTGTAGGTCAATACGCCCACATCGCCCGTCGCCTGTGCCGTATAGACGACATCGCCCACATTACTGGCATCACTGGCCTTATATTCCTTACCATCTTGCAGATCGACTATCACAGGTGGCTGCAACACCGGGGCCTCATCATTGATATCCACCACTGCAACCGTGACGCTCTGCTGCGCCAACACCTGGGTGTCAACAACATATTCAATGGTGTAGCGGTAGTTGGTGGTGCCACTTTCATAATCGGGATTCGGGGTTGCAGGGTCTAATACTTTCCACGTCACCGCCCCTGAAGTTGCATCAATATCAAACAGGCCTGCCTGATCATTGTTATTGGGTTTCAGGCGGAAAACCCCATCATTGGGGAACGGGAAGTTGCCCTGGCTGATGATACCCATCCCTCGCAACGGGGTGCTTACCTGTGGATTGGTCGCTATGTTGGTATTTTCCATCACGTCAATGCGCACGTTGCTATTGGTAAAGCCAGCCGCTTGCCCACCCGGGTTATAGCGGGTCAATTTGGCAGGTTTGCCTGCAATATCAAAATCACCCAAGATCGGGGCAGTCGTGGTGCCGGCCAACACCGCCAGCACGTGGCTACCATCACTGGTGCCATAGAAGATAATCTGGTTATTGGGCACGTCTATGTCATACCAGACTTCATTCAAGGTTGTGACCAGCTTGTCCGCCGTGCCGCCCACGCCCCAATCGGTGATCAAATCCGCATTGGCAATGGTGGTGGCGATAGATGACAGCACAAAGACATCCCGACCGGCCCCGCCGGTCAAGGTATCACGCACCGCGTCCACCCCACCATCCAGACGGTTAACACCCGAGTCACCGGTCAAATGATCGCGGTAAACAGAGCCGATGAGGTTTTCAATATTGCTTAACACATCGCCTGCGGCAAAGCCGCCGACATTTTTGCTATTATCGCCCAAGTCAACGGTAACGCCCGTATCGGAGTCGGTATAACTCACGGTATCCACACCACCCGCGCCGTCAATGGTATTGGCATCACGATTGGAAATAAAGGTCTCGTCGTCCGCTTCCCCCACAACGGAGCTGGTGTTCGTGTTGTCAACGGTGATGGTATGGGTAGTGGGATCGGAGTCTTTGCCTTCACTATCACGCAGTACCACTTCGAATACGCGATCACCATTACTGGCGTTGTCCGCATCGGTGTTGCGATAGCGTAAGGCATGGATAATCGCCTCGACCTCAATGGTCGTTAAGGAGCCGCCGGTCTTGGTCAACGTGATGGTGGCGTTGGCACTATTCCAGGCAAGATTGAGGTCGCTGATACCGGCGATAGTCACGTTGTTAGCGTTGGTATTGACCGCACCACCGATGGACAGCACGCCCGTGCCATAGGCTAGTTGCTCGTTGTTACGATCCAGGCCAGTGGTGGTAATGGTGATGCGGGTGATAGTCGCTGGCATTGATAACTCAATGATCTGTATGCCGGCCTCAAAACTCGGTGCCACGAAACCGTATAGCTTACCTGCGATCACCGCCGTGGTGATGGCGGTGGCAGCAAACAACGCGATGTTGGCATTGTCGGTAATGGTAGCCACTGCCATGGGCGCATACGGGTTGGATAGTGCAATCATCTGTACCCCGTTATCCTCTTCGGCGGTGACCAATGCGTAGGGCTTACCATCTATCACCACCGTGGTGATGGCCACAACCCCATCCAATGCAGTAAATGGGCTACTCGCATCCTGGTTGTTATCGACAATCGCGGCGACCGCCGTTGGATTATACGGGTCGGAGATGTCGATAATCTGTACCCCGTCATCGTCTTTGGCGGCGATCAGCGCGTAGGTCTTGCCATCGATCACCACCGTGGTAATAGCGGTGGCACCATCAAGTGTGGTGTAGGGGCTATTGGCATCCTGGTTGTCATCGACAATAACAGCCACGGCTAATGGTGCGCTCGGCGTGGATATATCAATAATCTGCACCGCATCATCAGTTTCGGCTGCAATCAGCGCGTAGGTCTTGCCACCGATCACCACCGTGGTAATGTCACTGGCACCAGCCAATGCGGTGAATCGGGCACCCTTGCTGATGGCGGCGGTGGCAGTCGGGCTACCTGGGTTACTGATGTCGATAATCTGCACCCCGTCATTAAAGTAGGCGGCGATGAGTGCGTAGGTCTTGCCTTTGATCACCACCGTCGTGATGGCGGTGGCACCATCAAGTGCGGTACTTGCCGTATTGGCAATCGATGCGGTGGCCTTGGGATCGGTTGGATCGGTAATGTCGATAATCTGTACCCCATCACCAGAACGGGCGGCCACCAAGGCGTAGGTGTTACCGGCAATGACCACCGTGGTGATAGATTGCGGGTCACCGAGTTTTTCAAAAACCTGCTTGGCACTATCGCTACCTCCATTGTAGATACTGGTTATTTGCAACGGTTTGCCAGGGTCTGTGACATCAAGTATCTGTATGTTGCCACTGCCAAAAAAGCCACCGACACTGGCCAGCACGTAGGTCTTGCCATTGATCACCACTGTCGTGATCGCAATCGGGCCGCTGGCAAACCGGCCCAGGTTAAAGGTGTTGCCAAGGTCATCTTGATCGTTCGCTCTGATGGCGCGGGTCGCAAGTAAGGTGATGGCTTGATGGTCATCGGCACGCACGCCGCTGGACAAGGCAACACCGGCTTCCAATCTCAAGGTACCGGCGGGCGTGCTGATGGTGCGGCTGGTGGTATCGGCCGCGTTCAAGTCCAGGATGGGTTTGGTGTCAAAATAGACAAAATCATTGGGGTTTGTTAAATCTGTTTTTTTGACCCCGGTCAGCGTGATGGTATGACCCGGGCTGGTGGTAATGACCGCGTTATTGCCCACATCCTTGGTTGCAGCCAGTACGGCTTGATGGTTGGTAAAACCAACAATGGCGGACAGATCGATTTTATCCGTGCCGCTTACAAAACCGGTGATGGTGTCTGTACCGTGACCAGCGGCAAAGACAAAGGTATTTGTACCTGTACCCCCATCAAGCGTGTCATTGCCCGCACCGCCGATAAGCCGGTCATCGCCCGTACCGCCGACGAGCCGATCATCACCTGCACCACCGGTAAGCCGGTCACCACCGCCACGGCCTTCGATGACATTATCCTGATCATCACCGCTTAAGCGGTCGTTATAAGCTGAGCCGATGATGTTTTCGATATTGTCCAGGACATCGCCTGCGGCAAAGCTACCGGCATTTTGGGTATTATCGCCCAAGTGTACCGTGACCGCAGCCGTGGCACCGGTATAGTCTATGGTATCGACACCGCCCTTGCCGTCAATAATGTCGGGGGTGTTGCTTGCAACAAAAGACTGGGGGGTGTTATTGCCTGGTTGCGCGCGGCTATCGACCGTGACGCTATATACCGCCGCCGTGGAGGCCAGCCCGTCAACATCGGTGAGTACGATCGAGAACGTGCGCTCGCCATTGTTGGCGCGACCGGCATCGGCATTACGATAACGCAAGACACCGAGTATGACCTCAACCGCGATGGTTGTTAAGTTGCCGCCAGTCTTGGTCAGTGTGATGGTGGCGGTGGCACTATCCCAGGCAAGATTGAGGCCACTGACACCGGCGATAGTCACGTTGTTAGCGTTGGTATCGGTCGCCTCGCCGATGGACAGGAACTCACCAGCCCCACTGCCATAGGCTAGTTGCTCGTTGCTACGATCCAGGCCCGTGGTGGTGATGGTGATGCGGGCGATGGTCGCCGGTAGTAGCTCGATGATCTGTACCCCGAGATCACCACGAGCGGCGTTAATGCTATAGAGCCGCCCGTCAATTATCGCGGTGGTGGTGGCAAATGCGTCATCAAGCTCGGTGTAGGGGCTATTCATATCCTGATTGTCATCGACAATGGCAGCCACGGCTTTGGGTGCGGCAGGATCGCTGATGTCAATTATCTGTACCCCATCATCCCGGCCCGCCACGACCAGGGCGTAGGTCTTGTCCGCCACAACCACGGTACTGATGTCGCGGGCACCATCAAGTGTGGTGTAGGGGCTATTGTCATCTTTATTGTCATCGACAATAGCGGCTGTGGCCTTGGGATCATCCGGATCGGAGATGTCGATAATCTGTACCCCATCACTACGGGTCGAGACGACCAGGGCGTAGGTCTTACCGGCAATGACCACCGTGGTGATGGCGGCGGCACCATTTAGCACGCTGTATCTATTACCATCACTATCTGTGTTGTCATGGGTGATGGCGGTGACGTGTTGCGGGACGGCCGGGGTCGATATGTCAATAATCTGTATCCCGTTGCTATCGGCGGTCACCAGGGCGTAAGTCGCATCGCCGATGACCACCGTGGTGATGGCGTTTGTGTCAGTCAGGCTGGTAAATCCATTCACCCCACCGGTAATCGTGGCCGTGAAGGTCGAGCTTGTGGGCGTGGTGATGTCGATAATCTGTACCCCGTTATCATCACGAGCGGCGATGAGCGCGTAGGTGTTGACACCGATGCCCACCGTGGTGATGGCAACAGCACCGTCCAGTGCGGTACCCGCCGTATCAGAGATCGATGCCGTGGCCTTGGGATCAGTGGGATCGGTGATCTCAATAATCTGTACCCCGTTATCCTCACGGGCGGCGATGAGCGCGTAGGTCTTGCCGCCGATAACCACCGTGGTCATCGATCTTGGATCGTCCAATTCATCAAACCTGCCCATGGCACTGTCGGTGCTTTCATCGGCAATGCTTGTCACCTGTCGCGGGTTGTTTGGCGCAGTAACATCGATAATCTGCACGCTATCGTCATCGCCGCGCACGGCCACCAGCGCGTAGACTCTGTTGTTAATCACCACGGTAGTAACGGCCGCCGGGTTACTAGATTCAGCACCCAATTCAAAGGCTTGACCGGTACCATCATCATCACCATCGTTTATGGCTGCGGTGGCAACGGGCGCGAGCGTCTGATGGTCAGCGGCTGTGGCATCGGCGGCCAAGGCAATGCCATTGCTAAGCATCGCCGTATTGATAAGACTGCGGGTTGCAGTAAGCGCAAGCGTTGGCTCACTACCATAATAGATAAAATCAGTGTTTTTTAAATCTGCTTTTTTGACCCCGGTCAGTGTGATGGTATGACCCACACTGGTGGTGATCACTGCGTTACCACTGCCATCATCAGCCGTTGCATCTCGCACGGCGGTAATGCTGGTAAAACCGACAATGGCGGATAAGTCTATTTTATCCGTGCCGCTTACAAAGCTGGTGATGGTATCCGCGCCGTGACCAGCGGTAAAGACAAAAATATCAGCACCCGCACCGCCCGTTAAGACATTGTCATTCGCATCACTAACTAATCTGCCATTTGCCGCATCATTATCGCGGGTGTTTACGCGATGGGTATTACTGACGGGGATGGCCGCACTATTGGTCGCGGCATCATGACCTGCAGCATCTTGGATAGTGCCGCCACTTAAAGCGATATTGGCATTGACAACAATACCATCAGTATCGGTGTCGTCATTGGCGACAGTATAACGAAAGACCAGCGTGGTGGCGGTAGAGAGACCGGCTACATAGCTGGCCGTGCGGGTGTTGCCGCCAACCTCAACCTCAATAGTCGGTGTACCAGTGATAACCACCGCCTCATCATAGGTTACCGTGATGTCGATGTGATTACCGGTGACGTAGGTGTTATCAGGACCAGCAGAGTTCACCGTGGTGCTTTGTATGGTCGGGGCCTCGGTGTCTATGGTGATGGGGTTGGCATTGCTACCCACAACTGATTGATTGCCCGCCACATCGGTTTGGCGGACTTGTATGGTATTGGCGCTATAGACACCGTCTGCAAGCGTGATGGTGTTGCTGCCTACAGTGCCCGCCGTCCAGTTGCTGCCGCTGTCTGTTGAGTACCTCCACGCGGCACCCGCTTCAAGACCGGTGACCGTGATGGTCGGGTTGTTGCTGATGTTGTCGCTGGTATTGGTACCTGTGTCGATAAAGGCGATACCAGGGGGCAAGGCCTCGGTGTCTATGGTGATGGGGTTGGCATTGCTACCCACAACTGATTGATTGCCCGCCACATCGGTCTGGCGGACTTGTATGGTATTGGTGCTATAGGTGCCGTCTGCAAGGGTAATGGTGTTGCTGCCTACAGTGCCCGCTATCCAGTTGCTGCCGCTGTCTGTTGAGTACCTCCACGCGGCACCCGCTTCAAGACCCGTGACCGTGATGGTCGGGTTGTTGCTGATGTTGTCGCTGGTATTGGTGCCTGTGTCGGTAAAGGCGATACCAGGGGGCAAGGCCTCGGTGTCTATGGTGATGGGGTTGGCATTGCTACCCACAACTGATTGATTACCCGCCACATCGGTCTGGCGGACTTGTATGGTATTGGTGCTATAGGTGCCGTCTGCAAGGGTAATGGTGTTGCTGCCTACAGTGCCCGCTATCCAGTTGCTACCGCTGTCTGTTGAGTACCTCCACGCGGCACCCGCTTCAAGACCGGTAACCGTGATGGTCGGGTTGTTGCTGATGTTGTCGCTGGTATTGGTACCTGTGTCGATAAAGGTGATACCAGGGGGCAAGGCCTCGGTGTCTATGGTGATGGGGTTGGCATTGCTACCCACAACTGATTGATTACCCGCCACATCGGTCTGGCGGACTTGTATGGTATTGGTGCTATAGGTGCCGTCTGCAAGGGTAATGGTGTTGCTGCCTACAGTGCCCGCTATCCAGTTGCTACCGCTGTCTGTTGAGTACCTCCACGCGGCACCCGCTTCAAGACCGGTAACCGTGATGGTCGGGTTGTTGCTGATGTTGTCGCTGGTATTGGTACCTGTGTCGATAAAGGCGATACCAGGGGGCAAGGCCTCGGTGTCTATGGTGATGGGGTTGGCATTGCTACCCACAACTGATTGATTGCCCGCCACATCGGTCTGGCGGACTTGTATGGTATTGGTGCTATAGGTGCCGTCTGCAAGGGTAATGGTGTTGCTGCCTACAGTGCCCGCTATCCAGTTGCTGCCGCTGTCTGTTGAGTACGTCCACGCGGCACCCGCTTCAAGACCGGTGACCGTGATGGTCGGGTTGTTGCTGATGTTGTCGCTGGTATTGGTGCCTGTGTCGGTAAAGGCGATACCAGGGGGCAAGGCCTCGGTGTCTATGGTGATGGGGTTGGCATTGCTGCCCACAACTGATTGATTGCCCGCCACATCGGTTTGGCGGACTTGTATGGTATTGGCGCTATAGACACCGTCTGCAAGCGTGATGGTGTTGCTGCCTACAGTGCCCGCCGTCCAGTTGCTGCCGCTGTCTGTTGAGTACGTCCACGCGGCACCCGCTTCAAGACCCGTGACCGTGATGGTCGGGTTGTTGCTGATGTTGTCGCTGGTATTGGTGCCTGTGTCGGTAAAGGCGATACCAGGGGGCAAGGCCTCGGTGTCTATGGTGATGGGGTTGGCATTGCTACCCACAACTGATTGATTACCCGCCACATCGGTCTGGCGGACTTGTATGGTATTGGTGCTATAGGTGCCGTCTGCAAGGGTAATGGTGTTGCTGCCTACAGTGCCCGCTATCCAGTTGCTACCGCTGTCTGTTGAGTACCTCCACGCGGCACCCGCTTCAAGACCGGTAACCGTGATGGTCGGGTTGTTGCTGATGTTGTCGCTGGTATTGGTACCTGTGTCGATAAAGGCGATACCAGGGGGCAAGGCCTCGGTGTCTATGGTGATGGGGTTGGCATTGCTACCCACAACTGATTGATTGCCCGCCACATCGGTCTGGCGGACTTGTATGGTATTGGTGCTATAGGTGCCGTCTGCAAGGGTAATGGTGTTGCTGCCTACAGTGCCCGCTATCCAGTTGCTACCGCTGTCTGTTGAGTACCTCCACGCGGCACCCGCTTCAAGACCGGTGACCGTGATGGTCGGGTTGTTGCTGATGTTGTCGCTGGTATTGGTACCTGTGTCGATAAAGGCGATACCAGGGGGCAAGGCCTCGGTGTCTATGGTGATGGGGTTGGCATTGCTACCCACAACTGATTGATTGCCCGCCACATCGGTCTGGCGGACTTGTATGGTATTGGTGCTATAGGTGCCGTCTGCAAGGGTAATGGTGTTGCTGCCTACAGTGCCCGCTATCCAGTTGCTGCCGCTGTCTGTTGAGTACCTCCACGCGGCACCCGCTTCAAGACCGGTAACCGTGATGGTCGGGTTGTTGCTGATGTTGTCGCTGGTATTGGTACCTGTGTCGATAAAGGTGATACCAGGGGGCAAGGCCTCGGTGTCTATGGTGATGGGGTTGGCATTGCTACCCACAACTGATTGATTACCCGCCACATCGGTCTGGCGGACTTGTATGGTATTGGTGCTATAGGTGCCGTCTGCAAGGGTAATGGTGTTGCTGCCTACAGTGCCCGCTATCCAGTTGCTACCGCTGTCTGTTGAGTACCTCCACGCGGCACCCGCTTCAAGACCGGTAACCGTGATGGTCGGGTTGTTGCTGATGTTGTCGCTGGTATTGGTACCTGTGTCGATAAAGGCGATACCAGGGGGCAAGGCCTCGGTGTCTATGGTGATGGGGTTGGCATTGCTGCCCACAACTGATTGATTGCCCGCCACATCGGTTTGGCGGACTTGTATGGTATTGGCGCTATAGACACCGTCTGCAAGCGTGATGGTGTTGCTGCCTACAGTGCCCGCCGTCCAGTTGCTGCCGCTGTCTGTTGAGTACGTCCACGCGGCACCCGCTTCAAGACCGGTGACCGTGATGGTCGGGTTGTTGCTGATGTTGTCGCTGGTATTGGTGCCTGTGTCGGTAAAGGCGATACCAGGGGGCAAGGCCTCGGTGTCTATGGTGATGGGGTTGGCATTGCTGCCCACAACTGATTGATTGCCCGCCACATCGGTTTGGCGGACTTGTATGGTATTGGCGCTATAGACACCGTCTGCAAGCGTGATGGTGTTGCTGCCTACAGTGCCCGCCGTCCAGTTGCTGCCGCTGTCTGTTGAGTACGTCCACGCGGCACCCGCTTCAAGACCCGTGACCGTGATGGTCGGGTTGTTGCTGATGTTGTCGCTGGTATTGGTACCTGTGTCGATAAAGGTGATACCAGGGGGCAAGGCCTCGGTGTCTATGGTGATGGGGTTGGCATTGCTACCCACAACTGATTGATTGCCCGCCACATCGGTCTGGCGGACTTGTATGGTATTGGCGCTATAGACACCGTCTGCAAGGGTAATGGTGTTGCTGCCTACAGTGCCCGCTATCCAGTTGCTACCGCTGTCTGTTGAGTACCTCCACGCGGCACCCGCTTCAAGACCGGTAACCGTGATGGTCGGGTTGTTGCTGATGTTGTCGCTGGTATTGGTACCTGTGTCGGTAAAGGCGATACCAGGGGGCAAGGCCTCGGTGTCTATGGTGATGGGGTTGGCATTGCTACCCACAACTGATTGATTGCCCGCCACATCGGTCTGGCGGACTTGTATGGTATTGGCGCTATAGACACCGTCTGCAAGGGTAATGGTGTTGCTGCCTACAGTGCCCGCTATCCAGTTGCTACCGCTGTCTGTTGAGTACCTCCACGCGGCACCCGCTTCAAGACCGGTAACCGTGATGGTCGGGTTGTTGCTGATGTTGTCGCTGGTATTGGTACCTGTGTCGATAAAGGTGATACCAGGGGGCAAGGCCTCGGTGTCTATGGTGATGGGGTTGGCATTGCTACCCACAACTGATTGATTGCCCGCCACATCGGTCTGGCGGACTTGTATGGTATTGGTGCTATAGGTGCCGTCTGCAAGGGTAATGGTGTTGCTGCCTACAGTGCCCGCTATCCAGTTGCTACCGCTGTCTGTTGAGTACCTCCACGCGGCACCCGCTGCAAGACCGGTAACCGTGATGGTCGGGTTGTTGCTGATGTTGTCGCTGGTATTGGTACCTGTGTCGATAAAGGTGATACCAGGGGGCAAGGCCTCGGTGTCTATGGTAATGGGGTTGGCATTGCTACCCACAACTGATTGATTGCCCGCCACATCGGTCTGGCGGACTTGTATGGTATTGGCGCTATAGACACCGTCTGCAAGGGTAATGGTGTTGCTGCCTACAGTGCCCGCTATCCAGTTGCTACCGCTGTCTGTTGAGTACCTCCACGCGGCACCCGCTTCAAGACCGGTAACCGTGATGGTCGGGTTGTTGCTGATGTTGTCGCTGGTATTGGTACCTGTGTCGGTAAAGGCGATACCAGGGGGCAAGGCCTCGGTGTCTATGGTCAAGGTAAAGGTGGCACTGAGATCGCCAGCCGCGACCACGATACTCGTGCCTGGGCTTAATTGCACCACGCGGGCGGTCAAAACCGCATCCCCATCGGCAAGCGCAGGAAGGGTGTACGTCCAGTTGGTGCCGACCACGTTCGCCGTGCCGAGCAATACGCCGTTGTTGTAAACTTGTACGACTTCATTGGCGTTCAAGCCCGGGTTGATCGTGCCGCTTAAGGTCGGGGTGGTATCGTCCGTTACCCCGTTGTTGGTCAAGGCATCTGTCTTGCTGCCAACATCGTCTGTGGCCAAGGTAATGGTGGTGCGTGTCGCCAATGGCAGTACGGAGCCGTCAACCGTTTTGCCTGCATCAACGGCCACCGCTTGGTAGTTTAAGGTGGCATTGTTACCGGCCGTGTCGGTGATGGTCGTGCCCAGGGGTAGCGTGATGCTACCCGCCTCAATCTCAATGCCATTGCCATCGGTATCGCCGAGTTGGACAACATAACGAAAGACCAAAGTGGTCGAACTAGATAGCACACTCACATAACTGGCCAGCTTGGGAGCACCGCCGCCGATGTCTATGCTGACCGTCGGCGTGCCAGTTACCGTGACCGCTTCATTAAAGGTTAGCGTGATGTCTATGGGGTCACCAACTCGATAGGTGCTACCGTCATGGCGAACTCCATCGGCTATGGGTGGGTTGTTGATGGTCGGCAGACCGGTAATGGCCGGGGCCTCGGTGTCTATGGTGATGGGGTTGGCATTGCTACCCACAACTGATTGATTGCCCGCCACATCGGTCTGGCGGACTTGTATGGTATTGGTGCTATAGGTGCCGTCTGCAAGGGTAATGGTGTTGCTGCCTACAGTGCCCGCTATCCAGTTGCTGCCGCTGTCTGTTGAGTACCTCCACGCGGCACCCGCTTCAAGACCGGTAACCGTGATGGTCGGGTTGTTGCTGATGTTGTCGCTGGTATTGGTACCTGTGTCGATAAAGGTGATACCAGGGGGCAAGGCCTCGGTGTCTATGGTGATGGGGTTGGCATTGCTACCCACAACTGATTGATTACCCGCCACATCGGTCTGGCGGACTTGTATGGTATTGGTGCTATAGGTGCCGTCTGCAAGGGTAATGGTGTTGCTGCCTACAGTGCCCGCTATCCAGTTGCTACCGCTGTCTGTTGAGTACCTCCACGCGGCACCCGCTTCAAGACCGGTAACCGTGATGGTCGGGTTGTTGCTGATGTTGTCGCTGGTATTGGTACCTGTGTCGATAAAGGTGATACCAGGGGGCAAGGCCTCGGTGTCTATGGTGATGGGGTTGGCATTGCTACCCACAACTGATTGATTACCCGCCACATCGGTCTGGCGGACTTGTATGGTATTGGTGCTATAGGTGCCGTCTGCAAGGGTAATGGTGTTGCTGCCTACAGTGCCCGCTATCCAGTTGCTACCGCTGTCTGTTGAGTACCTCCACGCGGCACCCGCTTCAAGACCGGTAACCGTGATGGTCGGGTTGTTGCTGATGTTGTCGCTGGTATTGGTACCTGTGTCGATAAAGGCGATACCAGGGGGCAAGGCCTCGGTGTCTATGGTGATGGGGTTGGCATTGCTACCCACAACTGATTGATTACCCGCCACATCGGTCTGGCGGACTTGTATGGTATTGGTGCTATAGGTGCCGTCTGCAAGGGTAATGGTGTTGCTGCCTACAGTGCCCGCTATCCAGTTGCTACCGCTGTCTGTTGAGTACCTCCACGCGGCACCCGCTTCAAGACCGGTAACCGTGATGGTCGGGTTGTTGCTGATGTTGTCGCTGGTATTGGTACCTGTGTCGATAAAGGTGATACCAGGGGGCAAGGCCTCGGTGTCTATGGTGATGGGGTTGGCATTGCTACCCACAACTGATTGATTACCCGCCACATCGGTCTGGCGGACTTGTATGGTATTGGTGCTATAGGTGCCGTCTGCAAGGGTAATGGTGTTGCTGCCTACAGTGCCCGCTATCCAGTTGCTACCGCTGTCTGTTGAGTACCTCCACGCGGCACCCGCTTCAAGACCGGTAACCGTGATGGTCGGGTTGTTGCTGATGTTGTCGCTGGTATTGGTACCTGTGTCGATAAAGGCGATACCAGGGGGCAAGGCCTCGGTGTCTATGGTGATGGGGTTGGCATTGCTACCCACAACTGATTGATTGCCCGCCACATCGGTCTGGCGGACTTGTATGGTATTGGTGCTATAGGTGCCGTCTGCAAGGGTAATGGTGTTGCTGCCTACAGTGCCCGCTATCCAGTTGCTGCCGCTGTCTGTTGAGTACGTCCACGCGGCACCCGCTTCAAGACCGGTGACCGTGATGGTCGGGTTGTTGCTGATGTTGTCGCTGGTATTGGTGCCTGTGTCGGTAAAGGCGATACCAGGGGGCAAGGCCTCGGTGTCTATGGTGATGGGGTTGGCATTGCTGCCCACAACTGATTGATTGCCCGCCACATCGGTTTGGCGGACTTGTATGGTATTGGCGCTATAGACACCGTCTGCAAGCGTGATGGTGTTGCTGCCTACAGTGCCCGCCGTCCAGTTGCTGCCGCTGTCTGTTGAGTACGTCCACGCGGCACCCGCTTCAAGACCCGTGACCGTGATGGTCGGGTTGTTGCTGATGTTGTCGCTGGTATTGGTGCCTGTGTCGGTAAAGGCGATACCAGGGGGCAAGGCCTCGGTGTCTATGGTGATGGGGTTGGCATTGCTACCCACAACTGATTGATTACCCGCCACATCGGTCTGGCGGACTTGTATGGTATTGGTGCTATAGGTGCCGTCTGCAAGGGTAATGGTGTTGCTGCCTACAGTGCCCGCTATCCAGTTGCTACCGCTGTCTGTTGAGTACCTCCACGCGGCACCCGCTTCAAGACCGGTAACCGTGATGGTCGGGTTGTTGCTGATGTTGTCGCTGGTATTGGTACCTGTGTCGATAAAGGCGATACCAGGGGGCAAGGCCTCGGTGTCTATGGTGATGGGGTTGGCATTGCTACCCACAACTGATTGATTGCCCGCCACATCGGTCTGGCGGACTTGTATGGTATTGGTGCTATAGGTGCCGTCTGCAAGGGTAATGGTGTTGCTGCCTACAGTGCCCGCTATCCAGTTGCTACCGCTGTCTGTTGAGTACCTCCACGCGGCACCCGCTTCAAGACCGGTGACCGTGATGGTCGGGTTGTTGCTGATGTTGTCGCTGGTATTGGTACCTGTGTCGATAAAGGCGATACCAGGGGGCAAGGCCTCGGTGTCTATGGTGATGGGGTTGGCATTGCTACCCACAACTGATTGATTGCCCGCCACATCGGTCTGGCGGACTTGTATGGTATTGGTGCTATAGGTGCCGTCTGCAAGGGTAATGGTGTTGCTGCCTACAGTGCCCGCTATCCAGTTGCTGCCGCTGTCTGTTGAGTACCTCCACGCGGCACCCGCTTCAAGACCGGTAACCGTGATGGTCGGGTTGTTGCTGATGTTGTCGCTGGTATTGGTACCTGTGTCGATAAAGGTGATACCAGGGGGCAAGGCCTCGGTGTCTATGGTGATGGGGTTGGCATTGCTACCCACAACTGATTGATTACCCGCCACATCGGTCTGGCGGACTTGTATGGTATTGGTGCTATAGGTGCCGTCTGCAAGGGTAATGGTGTTGCTGCCTACAGTGCCCGCTATCCAGTTGCTACCGCTGTCTGTTGAGTACCTCCACGCGGCACCCGCTTCAAGACCGGTAACCGTGATGGTCGGGTTGTTGCTGATGTTGTCGCTGGTATTGGTACCTGTGTCGATAAAGGCGATACCAGGGGGCAAGGCCTCGGTGTCTATGGTGATGGGGTTGGCATTGCTGCCCACAACTGATTGATTGCCCGCCACATCGGTTTGGCGGACTTGTATGGTATTGGCGCTATAGACACCGTCTGCAAGCGTGATGGTGTTGCTGCCTACAGTGCCCGCCGTCCAGTTGCTGCCGCTGTCTGTTGAGTACGTCCACGCGGCACCCGCTTCAAGACCGGTGACCGTGATGGTCGGGTTGTTGCTGATGTTGTCGCTGGTATTGGTGCCTGTGTCGGTAAAGGCGATACCAGGGGGCAAGGCCTCGGTGTCTATGGTGATGGGGTTGGCATTGCTGCCCACAACTGATTGATTGCCCGCCACATCGGTTTGGCGGACTTGTATGGTATTGGCGCTATAGACACCGTCTGCAAGCGTGATGGTGTTGCTGCCTACAGTGCCCGCCGTCCAGTTGCTGCCGCTGTCTGTTGAGTACGTCCACGCGGCACCCGCTTCAAGACCCGTGACCGTGATGGTCGGGTTGTTGCTGATGTTGTCGCTGGTATTGGTGCCTGTGTCGGTAAAGGCGATACCAGGGGGCAAGGCCTCGGTGTCTATGGTGATGGGGTTGGCATTGCTACCCACAACTGATTGATTACCCGCCACATCGGTCTGGCGGACTTGTATGGTATTGGTGCTATAGGTGCCGTCTGCAAGGGTAATGGTGTTGCTGCCTACAGTGCCCGCTATCCAGTTGCTACCGCTGTCTGTTGAGTACCTCCACGCGGCACCCGCTTCAAGACCGGTAACCGTGATGGTCGGGTTGTTGCTGATGTTGTCGCTGGTATTGGTACCTGTGTCGATAAAGGCGATACCAGGGGGCAAGGCCTCGGTGTCTATGGTGATGGGGTTGGCATTGCTACCCACAACTGATTGATTGCCCGCCACATCGGTCTGGCGGACTTGTATGGTATTGGTGCTATAGGTGCCGTCTGCAAGGGTAATGGTGTTGCTGCCTACAGTGCCCGCTATCCAGTTGCTACCGCTGTCTGTTGAGTACCTCCACGCGGCACCCGCTTCAAGACCGGTGACCGTGATGGTCGGGTTGTTGCTGATGTTGTCGCTGGTATTGGTACCTGTGTCGATAAAGGCGATACCAGGGGGCAAGGCCTCGGTGTCTATGGTGATGGGGTTGGCATTGCTACCCACAACTGATTGATTGCCCGCCACATCGGTCTGGCGGACTTGTATGGTATTGGTGCTATAGGTGCCGTCTGCAAGGGTAATGGTGTTGCTGCCTACAGTGCCCGCTATCCAGTTGCTACCGCTGTCTGTTGAGTACGTCCACGCGGCACCCGCTTCAAGACCGGTAACCGTGATGGTCGGGTTGTTGCTGATGTTGTCGCTGGTATTGGTACCTGTGTCGATAAAGGCGATACCAGGGGGCAAGGCCTCGGTGTCTATGGTGATGGGGTTGGCATTGCTACCCACAACTGATTGATTGCCCGCCACATCGGTCTGGCGGACTTGTATGGTATTGGTGCTATAGGTGCCGTCTGCAAGGGTAATGGTGTTGCTGCCTACAGTGCCCGCTATCCAGTTGCTACCGCTGTCTGTTGAGTACCTCCACGCGGCACCCGCTTCAAGACCGGTAACCGTGATGGTCGGGTTGTTGCTGATGTTGTCGCTGGTATTGGTACCTGTGTCGATAAAGGTGATACCAGGGGGCAAGGCCTCGGTGTCTATGGTGATGGGGTTGGCATTGCTACCCACAACTGATTGATTACCCGCCACATCGGTCTGGCGGACTTGTATGGTATTGGTGCTATAGGTGCCGTCTGCAAGGGTAATGGTGTTGCTGCCTACAGTGCCCGCTATCCAGTTGCTACCGCTGTCTGTTGAGTACCTCCACGCGGCACCCGCTTCAAGACCGGTAACCGTGATGGTCGGGTTGTTGCTGATGTTGTCGCTGGTATTGGTACCTGTGTCGATAAAGGCGATACCAGGGGGCAAGGCCTCGGTGTCTATGGTGATGGGGTTGGCATTGCTACCCACAACTGATTGATTACCCGCCACATCGGTCTGGCGGACTTGTATGGTATTGGTGCTATAGGTGCCGTCTGCAAGGGTAATGGTGTTGCTGCCTACAGTGCCCGCTATCCAGTTGCTACCGCTGTCTGTTGAGTACCTCCACGCGGCACCCGCTTCAAGACCGGTAACCGTGATGGTCGGGTTGTTGCTGATGTTGTCGCTGGTATTGGTACCTGTGTCGATAAAGGTGATACCAGGGGGCAAGGCCTCGGTGTCTATGGTGATGGGGTTGGCATTGCTACCCACAACTGATTGATTACCCGCCACATCGGTCTGGCGGACTTGTATGGTATTGGTGCTATAGGTGCCGTCTGCAAGGGTAATGGTGTTGCTGCCTACAGTGCCCGCTATCCAGTTGCTACCGCTGTCTGTTGAGTACCTCCACGCGGCACCCGCTTCAAGACCGGTAACCGTGATGGTCGGGTTGTTGCTGATGTTGTCGCTGGTATTGGTACCTGTGTCGATAAAGGCGATACCAGGGGGCAAGGCCTCGGTGTCTATGGTCAAGGTAAAGGTGGCACTGAGATCGCCAGCCGCGACCACGATACTCATGCCCGGGCTTAATTGCACCACGCGGGCGGTTAAGAGTGCATCTCCCTCGGCCAAGGTGGGCAAGGTATATGTCCAGTTGGTGCCGACTACGTTCGCCGTGCCAAGCAATACGCCGTTGTTGTAAACCTGTACGACTTCATTGGCGTTCAAGCCTGGGTTGATCGTGCCGCTTAAGGTCGGGGTGGTATCGTCCGTTACCCCGTTGTCGGCCAAGTCATCTGTCTTGCTGCCAACATCGTCTGTGGCCAAGGTAATGGTGGTGCGTGTCGCCAGTGGCAGTACGGAGCCGTCAACCGTTTTGCCTGCATCAACGGCCACCGCTTGGTAGTTTAAGGTGGCATTGTTACCGGCCGTGTCGGTGATGGTCGCACCTGGGGGTAGCGTGATGCTACCCGCCTCAATCTCAATGCCATTGCCATCGGTATCGCCGAGTTGGACAACATAACGAAAGACCAAAGTGGTCGAACTAGATAGCACACTCACATAACTGGCCAGCTTGGGAGCACCGCCGCCGATGTCTATGCTGACCGTCGGCGTGCCAGTTACCGTGACCGCTTCATTAAAGGTTAGCGTGATGTCTATGGGGTCACCAACTCGATAGGTGCTACCGTCATGGCGAACTCCATCGGCTATGGGTGGGTTGTTGATGGTCGGCAGACCGGTAATGGCCGGGGCCTCGGTGTCTATGGTGATGGGGTTGGCATTGCTACCCACAACTGATTGATTGCCCGCCACATCGGTCTGGCGGACTTGTATGGTATTGGTGCTATAGGTGCCGTCTGCAAGGGTAATGGTGTTGCTGCCTACAGTGCCCGCTATCCAGTTGCTACCGCTGTCTGTTGAGTACGTCCACGCGGCACCCGCTTCAAGACCGGTAACCGTGATGGTCGGGTTGTTGCTGATGTTGTCGCTGGTATTGGTACCTGTGTCGATAAAGGCGATACCAGGGGGCAAGGCCTCGGTGTCTATGGTGATGGGGTTGGCATTGCTACCCACAACTGATTGATTGCCCGCCACATCGGTCTGGCGGACTTGTATGGTATTGGTGCTATAGGTGCCGTCTGCAAGGGTAATGGTGTTGCTGCCTACAGTGCCCGCTATCCAGTTGCTACCGCTGTCTGTTGAGTACCTCCACGCGGCACCCGCTTCAAGACCGGTAACCGTGATGGTCGGGTTGTTGCTGATGTTGTCGCTGGTATTGGTACCTGTGTCGATAAAGGTGATACCAGGGGGCAAGGCCTCGGTGTCTATGGTGATGGGGTTGGCATTGCTACCCACAACTGATTGATTACCCGCCACATCGGTCTGGCGGACTTGTATGGTATTGGTGCTATAGGTGCCGTCTGCAAGGGTAATGGTGTTGCTGCCTACAGTGCCCGCTATCCAGTTGCTACCGCTGTCTGTTGAGTACCTCCACGCGGCACCCGCTTCAAGACCGGTAACCGTGATGGTCGGGTTGTTGCTGATGTTGTCGCTGGTATTGGTACCTGTGTCGATAAAGGTGATACCAGGGGGCAAGGCCTCGGTGTCTATGGTGATGGGGTTGGCATTGCTACCCACAACTGATTGATTACCCGCCACATCGGTCTGGCGGACTTGTATGGTATTGGTGCTATAGGTGCCGTCTGCAAGGGTAATGGTGTTGCTGCCTACAGTGCCCGCTATCCAGTTGCTACCGCTGTCTGTTGAGTACCTCCACGCGGCACCCGCTTCAAGACCGGTAACCGTGATGGTCGGGTTGTTGCTGATGTTGTCGCTGGTATTGGTACCTGTGTCGATAAAGGTGATACCAGGGGGCAAGGCCTCGGTGTCTATGGTGATGGGGTTGGCATTGCTACCCACAACTGATTGATTACCCGCCACATCGGTCTGGCGGACTTGTATGGTATTGGTGCTATAGGTGCCGTCTGCAAGGGTAATGGTGTTGCTGCCTACAGTGCCCGCTATCCAGTTGCTACCGCTGTCTGTTGAGTACCTCCACGCGGCACCCGCTTCAAGACCGGTAACCGTGATGGTCGGGTTGTTGCTGATGTTGTCGCTGGTATTGGTACCTGTGTCGATAAAGGCGATACCAGGGGGCAAGGCCTCGGTGTCTATGGTGATGGGGTTGGCATTGCTACCCACAACTGATTGATTGCCCGCCACATCGGTCTGGCGGACTTGTATGGTATTGGTGCTATAGGTGCCGTCTGCAAGGGTAATGGTGTTGCTGCCTACAGTGCCCGCTATCCAGTTGCTGCCGCTGTCTGTTGAGTACGTCCACGCGGCACCCGCTTCAAGACCGGTGACCGTGATGGTCGGGTTGTTGCTGATGTTGTCGCTGGTATTGGTGCCTGTGTCGGTAAAGGCGATACCAGGGGGCAAGGCCTCGGTGTCTATGGTGATGGGGTTGGCATTGCTGCCCACAACTGATTGATTGCCCGCCACATCGGTTTGGCGGACTTGTATGGTATTGGCGCTATAGACACCGTCTGCAAGCGTGATGGTGTTGCTGCCTACAGTGCCCGCCGTCCAGTTGCTGCCGCTGTCTGTTGAGTACGTCCACGCGGCACCCGCTTCAAGACCCGTGACCGTGATGGTCGGGTTGTTGCTGATGTTGTCGCTGGTATTGGTGCCTGTGTCGGTAAAGGCGATACCAGGGGGCAAGGCCTCGGTGTCTATGGTGATGGGGTTGGCATTGCTACCCACAACTGATTGATTACCCGCCACATCGGTCTGGCGGACTTGTATGGTATTGGTGCTATAGGTGCCGTCTGCAAGGGTAATGGTGTTGCTGCCTACAGTGCCCGCTATCCAGTTGCTACCGCTGTCTGTTGAGTACCTCCACGCGGCACCCGCTTCAAGACCGGTAACCGTGATGGTCGGGTTGTTGCTGATGTTGTCGCTGGTATTGGTACCTGTGTCGATAAAGGCGATACCAGGGGGCAAGGCCTCGGTGTCTATGGTGATGGGGTTGGCATTGCTACCCACAACTGATTGATTGCCCGCCACATCGGTCTGGCGGACTTGTATGGTATTGGTGCTATAGGTGCCGTCTGCAAGGGTAATGGTGTTGCTGCCTACAGTGCCCGCTATCCAGTTGCTACCGCTGTCTGTTGAGTACCTCCACGCGGCACCCGCTTCAAGACCGGTAACCGTGATGGTCGGGTTGTTGCTGATGTTGTCGCTGGTATTGGTACCTGTGTCGATAAAGGTGATACCAGGGGGCAAGGCCTCGGTGTCTATGGTGATGGGGTTGGCATTGCTACCCACAACTGATTGATTACCCGCCACATCGGTCTGGCGGACTTGTATGGTATTGGTGCTATAGGTGCCGTCTGCAAGGGTAATGGTGTTGCTGCCTACAGTGCCCGCTATCCAGTTGCTACCGCTGTCTGTTGAGTACCTCCACGCGGCACCCGCTTCAAGACCGGTAACCGTGATGGTCGGGTTGTTGCTGATGTTGTCGCTGGTATTGGTACCTGTGTCGATAAAGGTGATACCAGGGGGCAAGGCCTCGGTGTCTATGGTGATGGGGTTGGCATTGCTACCCACAACTGATTGATTACCCGCCACATCGGTCTGGCGGACTTGTATGGTATTGGTGCTATAGGTGCCGTCTGCAAGGGTAATGGTGTTGCTGCCTACAGTGCCCGCTATCCAGTTGCTACCGCTGTCTGTTGAGTACCTCCACGCGGCACCCGCTTCAAGACCGGTAACCGTGATGGTCGGGTTGTTGCTGATGTTGTCGCTGGTATTGGTACCTGTGTCGATAAAGGTGATACCAGGGGGCAAGGCCTCGGTGTCTATGGTGATGGGGTTGGCATTGCTACCCACAACTGATTGATTACCCGCCACATCGGTCTGGCGGACTTGTATGGTATTGGTGCTATAGGTGCCGTCTGCAAGGGTAATGGTGTTGCTGCCTACAGTGCCCGCTATCCAGTTGCTACCGCTGTCTGTTGAGTACCTCCACGCGGCACCCGCTTCAAGACCGGTAACCGTGATGGTCGGGTTGTTGCTGATGTTGTCGCTGGTATTGGTACCTGTGTCGATAAAGGCGATACCAGGGGGCAAGGCCTCGGTGTCTATGGTGATGGGGTTGGCATTGCTACCCACAACTGATTGATTGCCCGCCACATCGGTCTGGCGGACTTGTATGGTATTGGTGCTATAGGTGCCGTCTGCAAGGGTAATGGTGTTGCTGCCTACAGTGCCCGCTATCCAGTTGCTGCCGCTGTCTGTTGAGTACGTCCACGCGGCACCCGCTTCAAGACCGGTGACCGTGATGGTCGGGTTGTTGCTGATGTTGTCGCTGGTATTGGTGCCTGTGTCGGTAAAGGCGATACCAGGGGGCAAGGCCTCGGTGTCTATGGTGATGGGGTTGGCATTGCTGCCCACAACTGATTGATTGCCCGCCACATCGGTTTGGCGGACTTGTATGGTATTGGCGCTATAGACACCGTCTGCAAGCGTGATGGTGTTGCTGCCTACAGTGCCCGCCGTCCAGTTGCTGCCGCTGTCTGTTGAGTACGTCCACGCGGCACCCGCTTCAAGACCCGTGACCGTGATGGTCGGGTTGTTGCTGATGTTGTCGCTGGTATTGGTACCTGTGTCGATAAAGGCGATACCAGGGGGCAAGGCCTCGGTGTCTATGGTGATGGGGTTGGCATTGCTACCCACAACTGATTGATTGCCCGCCACATCGGTCTGGCGGACTTGTATGGTATTGGTGCTATAGGTGCCGTCTGCAAGGGTAATGGTGTTGCTGCCTACAGTGCCCGCTATCCAGTTGCTACCGCTGTCTGTTGAGTACCTCCACGCGGCACCCGCTTCAAGACCGGTGACCGTGATGGTCGGGTTGTTGCTGATGTTGTCGCTGGTATTGGTACCTGTGTCGATAAAGGCGATACCAGGGGGCAAGGCCTCGGTGTCTATGGTGATGGGGTTGGCATTGCTACCCACAACTGATTGATTGCCCGCCACATCGGTCTGGCGGACTTGTATGGTATTGGTGCTATAGGTGCCGTCTGCAAGGGTAATGGTGTTGCTGCCTACAGTGCCCGCTATCCAGTTGCTGCCGCTGTCTGTTGAGTACCTCCACGCGGCACCCGCTTCAAGACCGGTAACCGTGATGGTCGGGTTGTTGCTGATGTTGTCGCTGGTATTGGTACCTGTGTCGATAAAGGTGATACCAGGGGGCAAGGCCTCGGTGTCTATGGTGATGGGGTTGGCATTGCTACCCACAACTGATTGATTACCCGCCACATCGGTCTGGCGGACTTGTATGGTATTGGTGCTATAGGTGCCGTCTGCAAGGGTAATGGTGTTGCTGCCTACAGTGCCCGCTATCCAGTTGCTACCGCTGTCTGTTGAGTACCTCCACGCGGCACCCGCTTCAAGACCGGTAACCGTGATGGTCGGGTTGTTGCTGATGTTGTCGCTGGTATTGGTACCTGTGTCGATAAAGGCGATACCAGGGGGCAAGGCCTCGGTGTCTATGGTCAAGGTAAAGGTGGCACTGAGATCGCCAGCCGCGACCACGATACTCATGCCCGGGCTTAATTGCACCACGCGGGCGGTTAAGAGTGCATCTCCCTCGGCCAAGGTGGGCAAGGTATATGTCCAGTTGGTGCCGACTACGTTCGCCGTGCCAAGCAATACGCCGTTGTTGTAAACCTGTACGACTTCATTGGCGTTCAAGCCTGGGTTGATCGTGCCGCTTAAGGTCGGGGTGGTATCGTCCGTTACCCCGTTGTCGGCCAAGTCATCTGTCTTGCTGCCAACATCGTCTGTGGCCAAGGTAATGGTGGTGCGTGTCGCCAGTGGCAGTACGGAGCCGTCAACCGTTTTGCCTGCATCAACGGCCACCGCTTGGTAGTTTAAGGTGGCATTGTTACCGGCCGTGTCGGTGATGGTCGCACCTGGGGGTAGCGTGATGCTACCCGCCTCAATCTCAATGCCATTGCCATCGGTATCGCCGAGTTGGACAACATAACGAAAGACCAAAGTGGTCGAACTAGATAGCACACTCACATAACTGGCCAGCTTGGGAGCACCGCCGCCGATGTCTATGCTGACCGTCGGCGTGCCAGTTACCGTGACCGCTTCATTAAAGGTTAGCGTGATGTCTATGGGGTCACCAACTCGATAGGTGCTACCGTCATGGCGAACTCCATCGGCTATGGGTGGGTTGTTGATGGTCGGCAGACCGGTAATGGCCGGGGCCTCGGTGTCTATGGTGATGGGGTTGGCATTGCTACCCACAACTGATTGATTGCCCGCCACATCGGTCTGGCGGACTTGTATGGTATTGGTGCTATAGGTGCCGTCTGCAAGGGTAATGGTGTTGCTGCCTACAGTGCCCGCTATCCAGTTGCTACCGCTGTCTGTTGAGTACGTCCACGCGGCACCCGCTTCAAGACCGGTAACCGTGATGGTCGGGTTGTTGCTGATGTTGTCGCTGGTATTGGTACCTGTGTCGATAAAGGTGATACCAGGGGGCAAGGCCTCGGTGTCTATGGTGATGGGGTTGGCATTGCTACCCACAACTGATTGATTGCCCGCCACATCGGTCTGGCGGACTTGTATATCACCTCGCACGTAGGTGGTGTTGGCGGTGCCGAGGCTGAAGGTGTTGCCCGTGCCGTCTTGCCAGACGGGCGTGCCATCATTGCCATTGATTGTATACGCCCAGGTCGCACCCACTTCAAGGTTTGCGACATTGATGCTCGGGTTATTGGTGATGCGGTCGCTGGTATTGGTGCCCGTGTCGCGGGTCAAGGCTACTCTCGGATCATCCGGGGCCTCGGTGTCGATGGTTATGGCTCGGTCGTATTGATAGATGGACTCATTACCGGCCGTGTCGGTTTGTTTTATGCGGATAGTATTGGCGTTATAGGTCTTATTGGCGTTGCCAAGGCTGAAGGTACCGTTGCCGCCCGCACCCACCACACCGCCACCGGTAAACGTGCCGCCATCGATTGAATACGCCCAGGTCGCACCCAC
This sequence comes from uncultured Gammaproteobacteria bacterium, assembly GCA_951812995.1. GTDB lineage: Bacteria > Pseudomonadota > Gammaproteobacteria > Eutrophobiales > Eutrophobiaceae > UBA7359. The sequence goes on from CATOTD010000009.1 coordinate 66,993, forward strand.
TTCAAGGTTTGCGACATTGATGCTCGGGTTATTGGTGATGCGGTCATCATCAGCCGTGCCCGTGTCGCGGGTCAAGGCTACTCTCGGATCATCCGGGGGCGTGGTGTCGATGGTTATGGCTCGGTCGTATGTATAGATGGACTCATTACCGGCCGTGTCGGTTTGTTTTATGCGGATAGTATTGGCGTTATAGGTCTTATTGGCGTTGCCAAGGCTGAAGGTACCGTTGCCGCCTGCACCCACCACACCGCCACCGGTAAACGCGCCGCCATCGATTGAATACGCCCAGGTCGCACCCACTTCAAGGTTTGCGACATTGATGCTCGGGTTATTGGTGATGCGGTCATCATCAGCCGTGCCCGTGTCGCGGGTCAAGGCTACTCTCGGATCATCCGGGGCCTCGGTGTCGATGGTTAAGGTAAAGGCATCACTGCGGTCGCCGACTGCGGTTAAAGCGCCATCGCCATCCACCGCCACCACACGGGCGGTAAAACTCGGTGTCGCACTATCGGCAAGCGCGGTTGTCAGTGTGTAGGTCCAGGCTTGGCCGAGCGTCACCGCCGTGCCAAGCAATGTACCGTTGTTGTATATCCGTACCTCTTGATTAGTGGCGGCATCTAGTGGCGCATCAATGGTGCCGCTTAAGGTCGGGGTGGTATCGTCCGTTACCCCGTTGTCGGCCAAGTCATCTGTCTTGCTACCAACATTATCCTCGGCAGCGTCTATGGTGACGGTGGTACCCAGTCGCGGTAATTGCGCATCGACCTGTTTAGTGGGGTCGGCAGCAACGGTTGGATGACGCAAGGTGGCATCATTACCGGCCGTGTCTTTGATCGTGGCACCGACAGGCAATACTATGTCGGTGGTCGTGATACTAATACCATTGTCATCGGTGTCGCCGACCACGGGGCTGTAGCTAAAAACCAGTTGGGTGTTGTCAACACTACTTCGGACATAGTCGGCCTGTTTGTTCGTGCCGCCAATATTGATGAAAATATGCGGCGTGCCGACCACTGTGAGTGCTTCATTAAAGGTGAGTGTGATTTCAATAGGCTCACCGGTATTAAAGGCATTACCTGTATTTGGACTATTGATGGCAATGCCATCTCTATTGACCGATGGGGCCGTGGTGTCTAAGGTAATAGCCTGGTTGTATCGATAGATTGATTCATTACCGGCCACATCGGTTTGTTTGATCCGGATATCATTGGCATCATAGCTGCCTTCATCCAGATTAAAACTACCGTTACCACCTGCACCCACCATGCCAACTTCAATAAACCTAAGACCAGCATTGATTGAATACGCCCACCTTGCACCCACTTCAAGGTTGGCGACATCGATGCTCGGATTGTTGGTGATATTGTCACCTGGTGTGCCGGTATCGGTAAAGGTGAGTCTCGGGTTGGCCGGGGCCGTGGTGTCGACCCGATGGGCGTTATTGTCTGCTACCGCTCCATGAGTGAGGGTCGCATTGTTACCGGCACGGTCCTGGATAGTGCCGCCGTTTAAGCTAAGCGCATCGGCATTGATGCTGATACCACCCGCATCGTTATCACCGGTTTGTACCTCGTATTGGAAGATCAGCACTCTGCCACCACTACCGCTTGCATAGCTGGCCGTGCGGGGAGTGGTGCCAATGACGATGCTGATGGTTGGCGTGCCCGTTACGATGACATCCTCATCAAAAGTCACCGTTATCTTAATAACATCATTTGCCTTGTAAGTATTATCCGTACCGGCATTAGAGCTAATCGCTGGCACACCCGTGATAGTCGGTGCCGTGGTGTCAATGATAATCTCCGTGGTCGTGCCCTTGCGCGATACATTACCCGCCGCATCGGTTTGGCGTACCTGAATATCACCCGCTTCGTAACTGGGGTTGGTTAGTTCAAAGGTGGTGTCCGTGCCTGGGTTCCAGGTCGTGCCGCCATCAGTCAAATACTCCCAAGTCGCACCATCTTCAATATTCCTCACCGTCATAATCCGGTTGGAAGTAATCCCGTCAGCGGTGTTGCTGCCAGTATCATCGGCCAAGGCCAAACCAGGTGCCGATGGCGGGCGGGTGTCGATGGTCAAGGTAAAGGTGGCGGGGACACCAAAGGTGTTAGTTTGTGTATTGACCACCTGAACGCGGTAGCTGGCGGTCGTGCCATGGCTCAAGGCCGGGGGTTGTGTGTATGTCCAGTTACGGTCGTCGGTCATCGTCGCCGTGCCGAGTAAAACGCCATTGTTGTATACCTGCACGACTTCACCCGCTTCCAGCGGTGCGCTGATAGTGCCGATCAGGGTTGGAGTCGGATCGTTGGTGGTGTCGCCCGTGTTTAACGCCACGGGAGGATTTTGTACCACGTCCGCTGTCTCCACATTATCCGTCGCTCCTGTAATCTGGACGGTCGTGTTGATGGCTGGTTCCGTGGTATCAACCGCCTTGTCTGGATTGCCTGGATCGGGGTCAACGGCCACATGATCAAGCTCGGCATCATTGCCCGCACTGTCTTGGATCGTGCCACCGTTTAAGTTAAGACTGTTCTCGGCAATACTGATGCCATCGGCATCGTTTTCACCCGCTTGCACCGTGTATTGGAATACCAACGTCTTGCTACCACTGCCGCTTTTATAGTTGGCCTGGCGGGGAGGGTTGGCGCCGATAACAATGTCTATGGTTGGTGTGCCGGTGACAACGACATCCTCATCAAAAGTCACCGTGATGGTGATGACTTCATTGACCACAAACCCCGTGCCTGATGCTGGATTGCTAATGGTCACCGTGCTGATGGCCGGGTCTGTGGTATCAACAGTCAGTTCAATATCAGGTGCGCCATCACCGTCATCATCGGCTATACCTGCTTCCTCCGCACCATCCTCCAGACGCTTGGCAGCATCAGGCGACAAGCCCTCTTCAGTTATTTCATCTACCAAGTCTTCCAGGACTTCGTCTGTTGTTTTTGACTCGCCTTCTTCTACACCCGAGACCGCCGCCAGTGCCTTGCCGTAATTGTTGGGCGCATCCTCGCCGGTCGTTGGAGCCGGCTTGCCGTCTTTATCCACCGTCAGCTTGACCGGGCTCGATACCAGGTCATCGGCGGCCTTGGTATTATCATCATCCTTGCCCGTGATGCCAAAGGACTTGGCAACCGCGGCTTGTGCATCGGTGACGGCTTCGGGAGTGATGTCCGTGATACTGGTTGCAGAGGCACCGTTATCACCACCGGCAAGACCAACCTTGCGCGTGGCCAGCTCGGTCAAGGGGTTGATGTTGGCCGTCTTGGTTTCACCCGCTACTGGAGCCTCAACAATCACCCGTAAGTCGCTGGTCAAGTCTTTATCTGCATTCGTTGCTTCGTCTCGATAGTCGGCGGCGGCATTCTCGTCTACGACCTTAATCAGGATAAGGCCTGAATAGCTACTGGTGATGGTGACCGTGTAGGTGCCATCATCATTGACCTTGGTCGTACCAAGTTCGGTGCCATCGGCCGCATAGACAGTCACCGTCAACCCATCACCGACAATCACCGGGCCAGCCGTGACAGCACCGCTTACGGTAAAGCCGACGGGGGTGGGCGTGTCGCCGCCGCCATCACCACCCGCGGGTGTGGTAGCACCACCGCTACTGCCCCCACCGCCCGCGGCGGCAACGCCGCCGATTGCACCGAGTACACCCAAGGCACCGAGTAGTGTCCCACTACCGATGCCGCCCTGGTCATCCCTCTGGCCATCGCTCTGGTCATCACCTTGGCCATCATGTTGGTCATCACTGCTTGGGGGTATCTCGACCACCTCCCTGGCTATGTCTCTGGCTATGGCATCAACCCCAAGGGCATCAACACCAAGGGCGACACCTGCAAGTTGCTCGTTTAAGATACTTTCAAGCTCGCTGTCACCCTCGGCCAATGCCAACAGTGCTTGCAACGCACCCTGGTCATGGGCCTGGGCATAGATAAAGATACTGCCGTCACTCAAGGCCGTACCTTGCGTGGCCGGGGTGATGACATACTCACCATTGTCATCTGCGCTGTCTTGATGATGCGGCAAGGCGACCTGGCAGGATGTCGCATCATCAACACAGGCCGTGTAGAAGTCTTCAAGAATGACGACCGTGCCATCGGCGTATTGTAGAACCAAATCGTCACCTTCACGTATAGCCAGGACATCGGGTTTGAGCGTGTGGTTGTCGGTATCGGTGATGCGGTATTGGGTGCCGACCTCGGTCTGGATGCGGTTGGTATTGCTGCTTATGGGATTGATGACGATAGTTTTAGTGGGCATGGGATATCTTGCGTGATTGGTCGTTGGCTCGTGCTTGGCTATGGTGATATATCTGCCGGTTACCTGTCAACAGGATAATGCAAGCCGGGGTTCATATTTGCGACCTGGCTCACAAAGTTTGTTATTGTACCAGCCGCTCGCTGAATGCTGAATCTCATGCAGCATAAATTTTGTTGTTGCCTTGGAATAGCTAAACTTGGCTCATTAATAGTTGTTGCCGCAAGTCCGTGTAGGATAATGACCGTATGCGGGTACAATTATCAACGCTAACAAAAGATGCGAATGCGGGGGATGTAGAAGCCCAGCTTCAATTAGCAGATATCTATGCGCGTGGTCTAGGTGTGCCGATTGATCAGACACAGGCGGCATTTTGGTACCGTAAGGCAGTCGCACAAGACTCAAAAAAAGCGCAATCTCAACTTGGGCAAATGTATTTGCGTGGTGTCGGTGTGCCCGAAGATCATAAACAAGCCGCCGCCTTGTTAAGCCAATCCGCACAAAAAGGTGATCTCCTGGCGCAAGCGAATCTCGCCTGGTGTTACCAACATGGTCTGGGTGTCGCAAAAGATTATCAACAGGCTTTTACCTGGTATCTCAAATCAGCAGAGCAAGGCCATGCCGGCGCAAGATACAACCTGGCCTTCATGTACGCGGGCGGCATTGGCACGCCGAGAGATGATACAAAAGCCTTGCAATGGTATTTACGGGCGGCCACACAGGGTCATATAAAGGCGCAACTGAATGCCGGGTTAATGTTGGCGCAAGGACAAGGCACGACAAAAGATGAAGCCGAAGCGGTACACTGGTACCGCAAAGCGGCCGATCAAAGTTATGCCAAGGCGCAGTATAATCTAGCCTTGATGTATAGCGGCGGTATCGGCGTAGCTCCAGATCATGTAGCGGCATTCAAGTGGTGTAAACTTGCAGCCGAGGCCGGTTACGCACGGGCGCAGTACAATACAGGGCTGTCCCATGCCAGTGGCCTGGGTACGCCGCAGGATTTCAAAGCGGCTAAACACTGTTTTGAGTTGGCAGCAACACAATCTTATACCAAGGCAAACTATCAGCTTGGCAAACTCTACGCCTTTGGTCTTGGTACACCTGTCAACGAAGCAGAGGCAACGCAATATTATCGTCTGGCGGCTGTTGCAGGATATGCCAAGGCACAGTATCGACTCGGGCAATGTTATGTGCATGGCTTGGGCGTACATAAGGATGCGGCGACTGCTTGCACATGGTTGGAAAAGGCAGCCAGACAAGACTTGAAAAAGGCACAATATGTACTCGGCGTGCATTATGTAAAAGGCATCGGCGTTGCTAAAGATTATGTCCGTGCCTATGCCTGGTTATTGTTGGCCGACAATGGCGATCAACAGGTACATAAAGCATTAGAACGTGTGCATGACAAATTGTCGAAAGATCAAATCGCAGAAGCCAAAGTATTGGCCAAAGTACTGGCCCTTGAATTTAGCCACCAGCAATATAAAGACAAACTATAATGCGGGTGATATGAATTGTAATTTATCCAGTACCAGTGGCGCGTCGAGATTTACCAGTATTTCTTCCTGTTGATATAACCGCAATACATCGTAATAGCGCCTTATTTTTCTGACAAATGCCACCGGTTCGTGGCCTCTGGCATAACCATGTTTTGTTTTTTCGTACCATTTTTCTTGACTGATTTTTGGCAGGTGTTTTTCAACATCGATCCAGCGATCGGGGTTATCACCCAACGTGTCAGTAATGATGCGCACATCTTCAAGATGCCCTAAACCAACATTGTATGCCGCCAAGGTCAACCATGAACGATCCGGCTCTTGTATGCGCTCGGGTAATGATGATCTTAATATATTCAAGTACTTGGCACCGCCCATAATACTTTGTTGCGGATCCAGACGATTTTTAACGCCGACACGCTTGGCCGTGTCATTGGTCAACATCATTAAACCGCGCACACCTGTATATGAACGCGCTTTATCATCCCAATGCGATTCCTGATAACTGACGGCCGCGAGAAAACGTGCATCAAAATCATTATTCAACGCCGCATCTTTGAAATAATCACGATACAGAGGCAATCTTATTTTTATCAACCTTAGATAATGCATACTGTCAATATAATTAAAGGCGTTCATGTGTCGAAAATAAGTATTGTAGTGTCTCTCTGGCGCGTCACTTTTTTTATAGCGGCTGATAAAATGGTTGATAGAGTTCGCAAGTGAGGCATCACCATTTTTGCTGGTAAGCCATTGAGATGAGTATTGTTGGGGCAACGTGAAGGCAATTTTAATTTCAGGATAGAGGTAGCGGTAATATTTATACACGGCTGCATTCACAATACTGAGTTTGAAATTATTCAGATTAACCTGTTCCAAAACCTGTCGAGTATTCGCATTGGGAAGTTCCAGCCAAAAAAATGCCGGGTGTTCTGTCTTGACATGCGCCGCGACTAATGCTGGTTTACTGCCATTGGCGACGATGAGCGTGCTGGGGGTTACAGCATCGATAGATTCAGGTAATGGGTTACGGCGATTGCCTATGACATGCCACTCGCTACGCTCATAAGATAGGCTACTTATGATTTTAGCATCCGGGTACACGGGTGCGTTACCAGCAATGCCAACATGTACGCGGCCTTGCTTTAATAACGCAACGACATCGCTGATGGTGTTGGCACGAACAATATCTAATTTGGCACCTATCGATCGCGCATAACTCAAAATGATTTCATAATCATAACCTTTGAGCAGGGACTCATCAGGAAAATAAAGCGGTGGTGTTGCTATCAATGCCACACGGAGCGTGCCGCGAGACTGAATGCGTTCGAGCTGAGACAGATTATCAGAACACGCATGTAAAACGGCCAGCAACCCAACAAACAAAAACCAGATGCGATTACGTGATCTATGACTATCGCATTTTGTGCGTCGTACTTGCATGAATGGCTTTTGCTTAGCTGGACGATCAGGCATTGGATTTGAAACACTTTATATTACCAACAGTACATGCAATACGCAGATTTAATGCGCCATTACCGCCCTTGCATTTATCGTGAGACTTAATCATGGGATTTATCAATAATATGTTCGATATACCCGCCCTTTTTTCTCATTTGCGCCATAACGTTTATTTGTATTTTGTCATTGTATGTAATTTTTTTACATCTGTATCATGCCTGGACATACTGCCCGGGTAGCAAGGCCCATTGCTTGTGCATCTTGACATTGGATGCTCGTTTGGAAAATTGGTTTACACAAGATAAAATTAATGCAATGAAAGACTAAGGGGTTGATTGATATTTGGTTGCAGATATTGCCCCGTTCTGATGAACTATTTGGTATTGAGCGATCATTATCCTTTCCTGTCACTAAAACTAAAAATGACGATAACAACACGTTTCGCCCCCAGTCCAACGGGTTTATTGCACATTGGCGGTATACGCACTGCATTATTTTCATGGCTTTTTGCCAGACATCACAACGGGAAATTTATTTTACGCATTGAAGACACCGACCGTGCACGCTCGACGGATGCAGCCGTGCAAGTCATTCTTGATGGTATGGCATGGCTGGGATTGGAATATGATGCAGGCCCCTTTTATCAAACTGAACGCGCGGAGCGTTATAACGAGGTTATTGCACAATTATTAGAAGCAGGACATGTATATCGTTGTAATTGCGCTAAGGAACGTGTTGAACAGATTAGAAATGCCGCCCTGTCTCGTGGTGACAAGCCGCGCTATGATGGGCATTGTCGTTCATTAAAGGTAACGGATACCAATGCAGTTATTCGATTCAAGACACCCGTTCATGGACAAACAATTATCGATGATCAGGTACAAGGAAAAGTCATCTTTGAAAATAGTGAACTGGATGATCTGATTATTGCGCGTGCAGATGGCTCGCCCACTTATAATTTAACAGTTGTTGTTGATGATATGGATATGGCTATAACGGATGTTATTCGAGGTGACGATCATCTGAACAATACACCCCGGCAAATCCATATATTCAACGCCTTAGGCGCAAACCCGCCGAATTACGCACATATCCCCATGATACTCAATCCAGAAGGAAAAAAATTATCTAAACGCGATGGTGCATCTGGCGTGTTGGCGTATCGAGACCAGGGGTATTTGCCGGCAGCCGTTTTGAATTATTTAGTACGGCTCGGATGGTCGTATGGTGATCAGGAAATATTTTCCATTGCTGACATGATCGCAGCTTTTGATACCAAAGGCATCAATAAGTCAGCCGCGAGTATTAACCCTGAAAAATTGCTGTGGTTGAACCGACATTATCTAAAAAATGCTGAGAACAAAACCCTTGCAAAACCGTTAGCCGATTTGTTGCAGAACCTGGGTATAAACTTAAACAATGGGCCGGACTTAATCGATTTGATTGATGTCCAAAAACACCGCACAGAAACTTTGCGAGATATGGCGGAGCAAAGTGTGTTTTTCTATAACGACTTTGAAACCTATGACGAGCACGCAGCAAAAAAGCATCTTCGACCCGTTATTTTGACAGCACTGCAAGCATTGCAGGGTGCATTGCAACAGTTACAGGACTGGAATAACAATAATATTAAACGTGCGATTGAAGAGACGGCCGCACAGCTTGAGATAAAAACCGGGAGGCTTGCACAACCATTGCGCGTTGCCGTTACAGGCACCAGCGTATCCCCGAGCATTGACGACACATTACGGCTGTTGGGGCAGGAAAAAACCTTACGCCGATTGCATAAAGGCATCGCACTGATTGAATTGCGTTGCTCATCTTGACACTGATTATACTGTCACGTACAGTCGCCGCCTGTTGTTATTTCGCGGATTTATTCGGGCTTATCTCTAGTAAGCGCAGACGGGACAGCATGAAATACGCTGCGCTTATTTAAACGGGGTTTGAATTGATTGTTGAAATAATAATGCTCAATAACCTGTTAAATTCGGGGCTATAGCTCAGCTGGGAGAGCACTTGCATGGCATGCAAGAGGTCGGCGGTTCGATCCCGCCTAGCTCCACCAAGTCGTGTTTACAAAGATTATTATCAGGACATATTGTGCTATTGTCCCCATCGTCTAGAGGCCAAGGACACTGCCCTTTCACGGCGGCAACAGGGGTTCGAATCCCCTTGGGGACGCCACTTTTCGAGTGGCGCTGTCGTTATGGCCTAGCTCTGGTTTTCATGCTGGAGATGCGACACTCATGCAGTCCCTTATCTGATTTCAGTGTTATAATCTGCACCGACTAAGACTATCGCGTATCATCTATGAAATTTATCGTAACAGGTGCCGCCGGATTTATCGGGTTTCATACCACACGGTATTTGCTTAACCGCGGTGACACAGTCATAGGAATAGATAATCTAAATAATTATTACGCCCCCTCATTAAAGACAGCACGCCTTGCAAATCTGACTGACAATGATAATTTTGATTTCCATAAGATCGATATCGTCAATAAGGATGCGATTGATACTATTTTCGCATCAACCTCTGTAGATTGTGTCATACACCTTGCAGCCCAGGCGGGTGTGCGGCACTCGCTTGAAAATCCCTATGTATACATTGATTCAAACATTACCGGCTTTATGAATATACTTGAAGCATGCCGACACAAGCTGGTTAAACATCTGGTGTTTGCGTCATCTAGTGCTGTCTATGGGGCAAATACACGTATGCCTTTCAGCGTTGAACATAATGTTGACCATCCGCTTTCAATTTACGCCGCCACAAAAAAATCCAATGAATTGATGGCACATGCGTATAGCCACTTATATGGTATGCCCGTCAGCGGCTTGCGCTTCTTTACGGCCTATGGTCCATGGGGCCGACCTGATATGGCATTGTTTATATTCACCCGGAAAATACTCAATGGTGAATCCATAGATGTCTTCAATAACGGCCAGCACAAACGCGACTTTACCTATATCGATGATATCGTCGAAGGCGTTGTGCGTGTATCGGATAACGTCGCCACCCGCAATACGGTTTGGAACAGTGATAAACCCGATCCTGCAACCAGTAAAGCACCTTATCGTTTATATAATATCGGCAATAATGCGCCTGTTGAATTGCCGCATCTCATCGCACAGATTGAAAAAAATCTGCATAAAAAAGCCACTATAAATTATTTGCCATTACAAGCGGGTGATGTGCCACAGACCCATGCTGATGTAGATACCCTGATTCGTCATGTTGGCTACTCACCTGCAACTTCAATCGAATCAGGGGTCGAAAAATTTATTAGCTGGTATCGAGATTTTTACAAAGTATGAATAAGCACATGCGGCGCAATATCTCGGTCATAGGGTTGGGCTATGTTGGTTTACCCGTGGCCGTTGCATTTAGTCAAATTTCGCCAACAATCGGTTTTGATATCAGCCAAAAACGCATTGACGAGCTAAAGCACGGGATAGACAAAACCGGGGCCGTCAACGCGACAGCACTGAACGCGGCACCAATTCATTTTACCTCGAACTTAAAAGCACTCACTACAGCCGACTTTCATATAATCGCAGTCCCATCACCGATAGATGACGATAAAAAACCTGATCTGACAGCACTTAGATCAGCATCTAAAACGTTGGGAACTGTGCTAAAGAAGGGAGATATTGTTGTTTATGAGTCTACTGTTTACCCAGGTGTCACAGAAGAGGAATGTGTGCCTCTATTGGAAGAGACCTCTGGGCTTAAGTGTAGCAGCGACTTTTTTATTGCCTATTCACCAGAGCGCATTAATCCTGGTGATAAAAAACATGAATTTAAGAACATTAAGAAAGTGGTTGCGGCGCAAGATGAAAATACCCTGGACATTGTTGCCAATGTCTATTCTGCCGTTGTCGATGCGGGTGTTTTCAAGGCCGCGTCGATAAAAGTTGCCGAGGCGGCAAAGGTGATAGAAAACACGCAACGAGACTTGAATATCGCATTGATGAATGAACTGGCAATATTATTTAAAAAGATGGATATAGATACACACGATGTACTTCAGGCAGCAGGCACAAAATGGAATTTTTTATCTTTTGAACCCGGTTTAGTCGGTGGTCATTGTGTCGGTGTCGATCCTTATTACCTAACGCATAAATCAGAAGCATTGGATTATACACCGCAAGTTATTCTCGCGGGTAGAAAGATTAACGATAATATGGGTAAATATATTGCCTATTCCCTCATCGAAAATTTACAACTAATTGATGAACCATTGGATAATATGGTGATTACAATATTAGGCATCGCCTTTAAAGAGAATGTCTCTGATATACGCAATACAAGGGTAGTCGATATTATCAATGAACTTGGCAATTTCCCTGTTACAATCCAGGTTCATGATCCTTGCGTCGATAGTGTTGATGTAAGATCTACATATCAGATTGAATTGACTAATCCTGATAATCTGCAAAAAGCAGATGCCGTGATCCTTGCCGTTCCTCATGATAGTTTTGTCCGACAAGGCTGGAAACTTATTTCTGCATTAACACATCCCACAGGTGGTCTCGTCTTTGATATCAAAAGTATTCTTGACAGAAAAAGAAAACCTGACAATATGGCACTTGTTCGCTTATAGACATACATGTTGACTGAAACCAGGCGTGTATGAACTGCCGCGTAAATCGTTATTTCTGACGATAAATTACTGATCGTTGCAAGGTGCCGCTGGCGGACTATGAAATAGCGCACTTATGCAGACAAAATTAAATGGACGTATTATTAGCTTTTAATAAAAACCGCTGAAAATTTTATAATCATAAAATTGGTGCAATCGCTTATTGAGCCATTATGATTTTCAGTCACTGATTTAAAAATGATTAAGATATTTTATAACAACTTAAAAGAATACTGGCCTTGCATATTAATTTTACTAGCAATAGTAGGATTTGTTAGTAAATCACTTTACAACTACCCGATGGGCCTTATGGCCATCATAGGTTTATACCGAGTCTTATCATCAGCAAAAGTCATCTGGAACGATACCGTACAAAAAACATTTATTATTATGTTTTTATGTTTATGGCTACCGTTATTAGTGTCATTCTCCGATGCCGCTAATCAAGCACACGCCGCTCAAACCGTCTTTCCTTATCTTAGATTTTTATTTGCGGGTTTATTTATTATTCAAGAACTATCGAAAGATGAAAAACGATTAACGTTTATTGTTTATGCCGTATTTATGATTGTGACATTTTGGTGTATCGATGCCGTTATCCAGTTTTTTATAGGCCATGATTTGTTTGGTTATCCGTGGATAACGGACATGTATGGGTATAGTATAACGGGCATGTTTTATCCGAAAAGTACCATCTCGCATATATGCTCAATACTCTCTGCCTTTTGTTTTTTTGTACTCTATAAAAATATATATAAATATAAATGGCTATGGTTAATACTAATACCGATTTTCTTTGTGGTACTGGTTGGTGGTCGGCGTGCTGCATGGTTGATGTTAGCACTGTCTTCTGTCGGGTTTTGTGTTTATGTTTATTTATATTCGAGCGACAAAAAATATATATTGAAACTAATCGGAGTAATAACACTCGCTACTGGTTTTTTGTATGGGTCAGCAATAGTCCTACATAAACCTACGTCTGATCGCTTTGAGCAAACATTGGGGTTGTTTAGTAATGATTATGATTCTATTAATCTTGCTACATCAGCACGGTTACCAATATGGGAAACTGCTTATGCGGCTTTTAAGGCTAGTCCAATAAATGGAATAGGCCCGAGAGGATTTCGTCATGCCTATCAAGACTATGTGCCAAAAGATAAATATTATCAACACCCGCAAGGCTCGACGCATCCTCATTTGTTTATACTTGAAATCATGACTGAAACAGGCGTGATTGGTTTGTTGGCCTATTTAATTCTGTTATTTTTTTTAGTAAAAGATGTGCTACGCAGAAAGAAGTTAAAAAATAGTCTTCCTTTTTTGTTACCTGTGTTAGTTGCTTTATTTCCCTTTAATACGCACATGGCATTTTACGGCTCGATATCCTCTACCATGATCTGGTGGTTAATAGCTGTTCATTTTTCAAACATCCACCTAAGTGAGCAACAAAATACAAACTAACGATTTTATTATTAAACTTGAAACGTAACTGGTGACAGGGAAAGAACGCCATTCTCCGTACAACCTAACGGCTATGAATAAACGATATACAGGAAAGCCCATCCGGCCTATATACAGCAAGTTGAGGCCAGTGATATATAGTAGTTTGTGTTGCAAGATCAAGTCACTTGTTAATATGTGTTTATTGATGATTCGAAAGTTAAATATAGTTATGATCTGGGCATAGGTTGTTCATGCGAGCCATGTGAGAGATTATATAAGTGACCAAACTAATAGGGTCAACAGAAACCCGCATGAACGTACACAAGCATGCCCCATTGACACTGGAAGGTCGACTGAGTATGGTCAGACGAGCCCAACAACCTGGTTTTTCAGCGACCCAGGTGGCGCAAGAGTTTCATACGTCGACTCACACTGTATTGAAGTGGAACAATCAATTTGATAAGGAAGGTCTGGCAGGCCTGGAAGATAGCAGTTCTCGGCCAGTCAACCGCCATCCCAGAGCGCTGACAAATAGGCAAGTCCGCCAAACCTCTTTGCTACGTAAGCACCGCCGGACCATGGAGCGGATTGCCAGGGATGTCGGTTGCGACCCTGCCACAGTGTCTTTGCACCGCAGACGACTCGGTCTAAACAAACGCTCCGCGCTTGCACCCGCTAAACCCAATAATCGCTATGAGCGGCCTTATCCAGCTGGAGACCTCGAACAAAGCTGATTCTGGATGGGTTTTGACGCGAGCACCAGTCGTTGTCACCCGCATAGCGGGTGTGAAGGTCAAGATCGGTGGTATTTGAGGCTGTGTTGTGCTGTTTGGGTCTGCCAGGGCGGGTATTTCCGGAATTTGGGCGGAGTCAGGCTGTGGCCTGTCGACGCTCGTGGAAAATCAGACGGCGGAAGTTGTAGCTCAGGTTGGCCATGGTCATGCGGGCCTTCGCACGGGTTTGGCCGATTGAGCGGATGGTCAGAGCCATGGGCCCTTTCTCGTAGCCGAACACAGGCGCGGATGGCGGAGCGTGTCGCGTTGCCCCGACGAATATGTTTGGCCATGGGTTTGCCGCGTGGCTTCTTGCGATGGATATGTGAGCGGTACCCTTGCGCTTTGAGCCAAGCCTCATTCCTGGCCGAGCGGTACCCGGTATCGGCCCAAACAGACTTCGAGCTGTTTGTCTCGTCCAGAACCGAGGAGCGTTCATGCCCGTCGTAGCGAGCCGCATTCGTGCCAGTCTCACCCCGGATGAAGCGCCATTTGCGGTCAATGGACACGTGGTTCTTGTAGCCAAAGTGCGGAACCGAAATATCGACAAGGCCAGTATCCTCCTCACCCTCCTTGGTCGTCTTGGCCTTTGAATACTTGACCGTCCAACGCGCATCGGTGTCTTTCTGCGCTGCCTTGGACAGATCATCGGGCCAGATGTCAGATGCGGCCTCACCTGCCTTGGCGCGCGCTTTCTCTGCTTTCGTCATCCGCTGGCGCGGGGCAAAGACCAACGTGGCATCCACAATCTGACCGCCGGTCGGTTTGTATCCCCGCGCGCACAGCTGAGCTTCAAACGCGGCAAACAGGGCCTTGCAGACACCCGCCTAGGTCAGCTTCTCTCTGAAAAGCCAGATCGTCTTCTGATCAGGTGTCGGCTCCCCGATTTGAAATCCCAGGAACCGCAACCAACTGAAACGGTCACGAATGAGAAACTCCATCCGCTCATCGCTCAGGTTGTGCATCGAGGCCAACACCAGCACCTTGAACATCACAACGGCATCATAGGGCGGACGACCACCTTTGGGACGTTCCCCATAGCCAAGCACTTCAACAAGAACTGGGCGAAACACTTCGAAATCAACGTGCCGCTCCAAAACCTCAAGCGGATCTCCCATCGCCGAAAGCCGCGCCAAATGATCCGTCAAATCAAACAATCCAGGTGCGTGCATAAACAAAATCCTCCCACATCAAGTGAATCAGATCGTACCACAAAATGTACGGTTTTTAGAGGCTTCCAGCTGATTGCTGAAGCCATCCAGGCAGAGTTGGATGAACAGATGACAAAGTATGAGGATCAAAAGACGGCTGATGGACGACGACGAGTTGTGCGCAGTGGCCATCACCCGGAACGTCAGATTATCACTGGGGTTGGCAAGGTCAGCGTCGAGGTACCGAAGATCCGTAGCCGTGAGGGTGAGTCGGCGAGCTTTCAATCTTTGCTTGTACCGCCCTACATCCGGCGCACAGCGACCCTGGATGCGGCGATACCCTGGCTTTATTTAAAGGGTATCTCGAGCGGGCAGATGCACAGCGCACTGGAAGCCCTTGTTGGACCAGAGGCCAAAGGTTTATCTGCCAGTGTTGTGGGTCGTCTGAAACGGCAATGGGAAGTTGCATACAAGCACTGGTGTACTCGTAGCGTGGCTGATGAGTGGGTCTATATTTGGGCTGATGGTATCTACAGCGGCCTAAGAGGCGATGATGGTAGATTGTGCTACCTTGTGATCATCGGCGTGAACAGCCGCGGCCAGAAGCACTTTCTGGCGATTGAGGATGGAGTCAGAGAGTCGAAACAGAGCTGGCGCGAGGTTTTGTTGTCGTTGAAACAGCGAGGTTTGAGACAGCCACCGAAGCTGGCGATTGGCGACGGTGCTCTGGGGTTTTGGGCAGCACTGGAAGAGGTCTATCCTGAGACTGCCGTTCAACGTTGTTGGATGCACAAGACTGGCAATGTGTTGAACTATCTCCCTAAGTCAGTCCAGGAGAAAGCCAAGCAGGGACTGCATGACATCTGGATGGCAGAGGGTCGGGCTGAAGCAGGCAAAGCTTTTGATGATTTTGTGGAACGCTTCGGCGCGAAGTATCCGAAGGCAGTGGAATGCTTAACGAAAGATCGTGACTCATTGCTGGCCTTTTATGACTTCCCGGCAGAACACTGGACACACATCAGAACAACGAATGTTATTGAGTCGAGCTTCGCGACGATCCGACATAGAACAAGGCAAGCCAAGGGCTGTGTCACCCGCATCACGATGCTAACGATGATTTACAAGATGGGATTATGCGCAGAAGATTCCTGGCGCAAGCTGAGAGGCTTCAGGCACCTGGCGAAGGTGATTAAAGGTGTGAAGTTCAAAGATGGAATCGAGGTAACTGAGGACGACAAGGCTGCCGCATGATCAACTTGTCAGACACCACATTTTGACAATAACTCATAAAATTATTGATAATAAATATATAATTAATTACTTCGCTTATTTAAGTATATAATTCCTTTATATAAACTTAAACAGACTGGATATGAACATGAAGGTGCAACTCACAACGACATGCGGCTCAATAACCGTTGAACTCAATGCAGAAAAAGCGCCTAAAACCGTCGCAAATTTTCTGGCTTATGTTGAAAATGGTCATTATAACGGGACTATCTTTCATCGCGTTATCAAAGATTTTATGGTGCAAGGCGGGGGTATGGATAAGGCCATGCATTCTAAAGCAACACGAGGCGCAATCCAGAATGAAGCCAATAATGGATTGCGCAATGAGTATGGCACCCTCGCCATGGCAAGAACCTCAGATCCCCACTCAGCCTCGGCACAATTTTTCATCAACACCAATGATAATCCGTTTCTGGATTTCACGTCTGAATCTCAAGATGGTTGGGGGTATTGTGTGTTCGGCAAAGTTATCGCAGGGATTGAAGTGGTCAATAGCATAGAAGAAAAACCGACGACCACCCGTCATGGGCATCAGGATGTGCCTGAAGATATTATTGAAATTGAAAATGCAGTTTTGCTTCCGTGAACGAGTTTTATAATCTGTTAGCCGCCTTCAGAATACCCAACAAGCGCGCGGCGTTATGCCCAATCATTTAACGCGGCATATTTATCTGCCCGATGACAAGAGTATCCAAGGTAGCGAATTACGATATGGGCAGAAGATGACAATCCCTGTCAGCAGTTTATAACCCATGTTTGCTTAATGATCCTTGTGTAGTGCCTGCAAATGACCACACTTTTTGTTTCTGATTTGCACTTAAGTAGTCAGCGACCTGAAAAACTTATCCTATTTAAAAAATTAGTCGAAGGCCCGGCTAAAAAAGCGGCGGCTTTATATATTCTTGGCGATTTGTTTGACGACTTCTGGATTGGCTGTGATGATCAGCATCCGCCAAACCAGGCAGTCATCTCTATTTTGCGTGATTATGCGCATAACAAACAAACAAAATTGTTCATCATGCGCGGCAATCGCGACTTCCACCTCAATAACGAATTTGCCCGCGCAACGGGTTGTATATTGATCGATGATCCGACCCAGATTATCCTTGGTAATAAAAAAACGCTCTTGATGCATGGTGACACCTTATGCCTTGATGACGCGCAATATCAAAAATGGCGGCGGTTTATAACCCACCCTGTTATAAAACGACTCTATGCCATTATGCCTTTGCCGTTACGAAAACGAATTTCACATAATGTACGCAGTTATACTGCCGCTGCGGTGCAGAAGAAAGTGCCTGAGATAATCGATGTTACTGAAAGTGCGGTGATAAATGTCATGCAACAATTTGCTGTTGATACGCTGATTCATGGGCATACGCATCGACAAGCAAGACATGAAATAATGCTGGATAACAAACAAGCCACGCGATTTGTATTAGGCGAATGGTTTGAACGGGACTGTGTATTAATCCACGATGATGCAGGTTTTAGATTTGAACGTGTTGCAGATTATATTGAGAAAAATTAACTCAGCGTGCCAGATAAAATCATTAAACCCAATATAGCAAGCCAGATAATCAAGGTTCTGTTAATTAACGATTTTAGTTCAGCTATCCAATAAGATTTTCCGCGGCCCGGGACCTCAGCATCGGGTAGGTATTGTAGGGCACCGATGCCAGCATTTATTAATACTTGATTGTTCACTTCAAAAGACAGATGTTCAGACTTGCTCCAACCTGGCAAAGCATTTACTAAATTGCCGCTTAGTGCCAAACCAATGACCATCAGCCTTGATGACGGCCATTCGAGTATATTCATCAGTCTTGTTGTGCTATCGGAAAGCGCACTATGATTCTCACTTAACGCATCATGCAATTCATTGACCAGGCGATAGAGTAATGCACCTACTGCACCGAGCACTAAAAACCAGAATATAACGGCAAAGATATGTTTATGCGACCCCACCAAGACAGATTTTATGATGCTGATTTCACTGCTGTCATCGTCGCTGATAATCCTTTTATCGATTAATGCGTCAGCGATTGAGGAAGCTCGGCTGCTGTCATCTTCTTTGACTGCATGGATATAGCCATCAAGCCGTTTATCAAGGTCTTTCGGTGCCAGACAATACATTAACACAAGCAGTGAGATACCCACCTCAACAAACCATGAACCTGAAAAACATAAAACTATCAGTAGCACGGATAACGGGAGTGACAACACCAATAATAAACCCATAGTCCCATCCCAAAATTTATACTTAGCCAGGCGTTTTTCCAAGCCATAAAATAATGCGATAAACCCGTTAAAATTTCTGAAGTGCCTAAGGCCACCCACTGATAAATTCAGACCTAAAGCAATGAGAATAATGATTAATGTCATAGTGTCAGTAACGAAAAATAGTAATCCTTATCAAATGACGCACCCGGGTCAGTTTTGCGACCTGGTGCGATATCACTATGTCCCACAATACGATCTTTTGTGATTTTTTTCCAGCGTTGACAGATTAAATTTGTTATCACGGCCAAGTTAGTGTACTGAATTTCACAATATGCTTTTTCATCACACCCTTCCAACTCGATGCCAATCGCAAAGTCGTTACATTGTTGCCGCCCGTTAAAGGATGATGCACCCGCATGCCAGGCACGTTTTGTAAAAGGCACAAACTGTGTTACTTCGCCAGTACGATCAATCAGTAAATGGGCGGACACACGTAGTTTGTGGACCTTTGCAAAATAGGGGTGTGCGTCGGGTGATAATGCGTTGGTAAATAGTTTATCGATAAAACCGCCCCCGAACGCTTGCGGCGGCAGACTGATACCATGGATCACTAGCAGATCAATATCTGTCGGGTCGGGTCTGGCATCGCAGTTGGGTGACTTGACAATGCGCGCACCTAGCAACCAGGCCCCTGCATCGTCGATGTGATAATTCGTTTTTTTCAATTTCAATAGCACTTGTTGACTTGTCAGGCTTATCGTTAAAATAACATAATCGGATTCAAAGCGAGAATTTTAATGTGTCGTTTAGCGGCCTATCTAGATATGGAACCTACATAAGGTTGTTCATGGAAATGTCTATCCGAGAGATGGGTGGCTGATTTTCTATACTACCGTGAGGTCGATGCCAATGGTAGTCATGAATCCACGGTAGTAGTGCTTTGGCCCTAAGATGAGAAGTTTGATAACGCATCGCATAGGCCCACTCTGTGAGCATTGTTTGTATGCATCGCTCGGCCTTGCCGTTGGTTCTGGGTGTGTAAGGCCGAGTAAACAGGTGGCCGCTACCCATGGCCTTGAGTACGATGCTGAAGAACTTTGCTCGATACCCCGAGCCATAGTCGGTCATCACCTGCTCAATCTGGACACCCATTGATTCATAGTAGGCTTTCACGCTCTTGAATAACGCGGTCACACGCTCTTTGCGTTCATCGGGCAGAATCTCAGCGTAACTGAGTCGGGAATGAGCATCGATGCAGATGTGTATGTACTCCCAGCCAGCCCCTGCAAACGGCTTACCTTTGTGAACACCGGTGACTCGAGTGAACCTGGATAAGACCGCTCATAGCGATTATTGGGTTTAGCGGGTGCAAGCGCGGAGCGTTTGTTTAGACCGAGTCGTCTGCGGTGCGAAGACATTGTGGCGGGGTCGAGCCGACATTCCTGGCAATCTGGCCCATGGTCCGGCGGTGCTTACGTAGCAAAGAGATGCGGCGGACTTGCCTATCTGTCAGTGCTCTGGGATGGCGGCTGACTGGCCGAGAACTGCTATCTTCCAGGCCTGCCAGACCGTCCTTATCAAATTGATTGTTCCACTTCAATACAGTGTGAGTCGACGTATGAAACTCTTGCGCCACCTGGGTCGCTGAAAAACCAGGTTGTTGGGCTCGTCTGACCATACTCAGTCGACCTGCCAGTGTCAATGGGGCATGCTTGTGTACGTTCATGCGGGTTTCTGTTGACCCTATTAGTTTGGTCACTTATATAATCTCTCGGATGGAAGTATTCAAGGCCAACAGCGAAGCGGAATTTTTACAGGAATGTGGTATCAAGGATTTTAACGACCCACGCTACAGCAAATACACCAGCCGTCTAAAGTGCTTACGCGACATTAAGGAATATATGTATGACGTACATGTGCTTGAGCGTAAAAAATCCTATGAGGAAGTGACGGAAATTTTTGTACGGGTAAATTCGCTCGACGCGAAACTGCGCGGCTCGGATTTAGCACTGGCGCAAATTACTGCCAAATGGACCAACTCGTTGAAAAATTTTGAAAAATTTCAGAAGGAATGCAAAGCAGGTGGTTTTGATTATGACCTTGGTATTTACATTAAAAATCTGGTTGCGTGTGCCACTGGGCAATCCCGCTTCAAAACCGTGTCCAGTCTATCGGAAGAAAAGCTTCAGGAGGGCTGGGAAAACTCAAAGCACGGTTTTAACTTCGCGCTGAATTTTCTAAAAAGCAATATCGGCATAGATAGCCCAGCCTTGCTTTCCACCCCGTTTTTAATTATCACGCTGGGCTATTATGCGTACCATAACAATTTTTCTCTATCACCCGATCAGGAAAGTAATTTACGCTATTGGTTGCTGGTGGCTAACGCAAAAGGCCGTTATTCCCGTGGTTCGAGTGAAACCTATCTAGATCAAAATTTGGCTTCCATCAGGAATGGTAAAGATATCCGATAACGTAAATTATCTTTCGCAAATTTGAAGAGGCGGTTTTCCTTTATCTGGTTAAATAAAAAGTGACATAACCATTTATTTGACCAGGAGAAGAGTTGCCATGAGCGATGATACAAGCAAGCACTTGAACAACGTAGTCCCTATTGATGAACAGGCACTGCAGGGCCATCTCAACAAAGTGGTACTGAAGACTGTGGAAGACACCCTTAACCAGATTCTGGACGCTGAGGCTGATGCGCTGGTGGGTGCTGATCGATACGAACGCACTGAGACGCGCAAAGACGACCGGTCTGGTAGCTACACCAGGAAGCTTCACACAAGGGCCAGAGAGCTTGAGTTAAAGATGCAGAAGCTACGCAAGCAGACCTTTGAGATGGCCATCATAGAGCGCTATCGACACCGTGTAGCGTCTGTCGAAGAGGCACTGATTGAGATGTATCTGGCAGGTGTTTCAGTACAACGTGTAGAAGACATTACCGCAGCATTGTGGGGTACCCGTGTCAGCTTAGGGACTATTTCAAAGCTCAACCAGCGTATCTATGGGCAGATTGAAGAGTGGCGTAATCGCCCCATAGAGGGTGATTTCCCTTATGTATACCTGGACGGTGTTGTGCTCAAACGCAGTTGGGGCGGTGCAGTGAAGAACGTTTCTGTTCTAGTCGCCATAGGTGTTGGGGACGATGGCTACCGCCGCATTCCAGGGATTGTTGAAGGTACTAAGGAGGATAAGGCGGGATGGTCAGGATGCCTGCGTCATTTGCAGGCACGCGGTCTCAAGGGCATCAGGTTGGTGCTCAGTGATGCCTGTCTTGGGCGCAAGGAGTCGATAGGTGACTTCTACCCCTAAGCTGGCTGGCAGCGTTGTATTGTGCACTTCTACCGCAACGTCTTCAGTCATATGCCTCGTGGTCGTGTCAAAGAAGTCTCTCGCATGTTGCAGGCTATCCATGCATCTGAATATCTGGAATCTGCCAGGCATAAGGCCACGGAGGTCGAGAAGAAACTCAGGGACATGAAGTTATCGAGTGTAGCGGATTGGCTGGGTAGTGCATGGAAGAGACCCTGACGTATTATCGGTTTCTGGCAGAGCACTGGATTCGCATTCGGACTAACAATCCTTTGGAGCGGATTATTCGAGAAATCAGGCGGCGAACACGAGTAGTGGGAGCATTCCCGGATGGCAACTCGGCGTTGATGCTTTGTGCGGCAAGGCTTAGACACATCGCGGGGAGCTAGTGGGGAACGCGGAAATATCTGAACATGGATTTGCTCCAAGAGATGGATAAAGAAAAGGATTTTCAGATCGCGTAACAACCAGATTTAAGGGAAAGCCAAATCAGAAAGTGCGAAAGATTATTGACACTACCAAATATCCCAACTATGACTGGGCATCTTCGCACACAGTTCGGCCGCCTAGAAGTTGTTTCTTCCGATTTAGAGGGTAGAAAATAGCCAGAGTGCTTATTTTAAAACTATGTTCCTCTCATCTTTCGTAATGAAGGTGCTAAAGACTGGTTCGAGGGCTTAGGTATATCGCTTAATCATTCTGGCGCGGAGCATAAACTACAATTCCATCATATTTTTCCGAAGAGTATTTTGGGGGATGCTTTACCCAAAGAAAAAATAAACGATATCGCCAATCTTAGGGAACCTCTGATTAATTCCATAATATGCGATAATACCGCAATGTTTTAAGTGGAGGGTCAAAAGATGCAACAAAAAAGCCTGGCAGTATCTGGATTCGAGAAATACCGCAAGCAGACACGCAAAGAGATATTTCTCGAAGAGATGAATCAGCTCATTCCCTGGAAAGAGCTGACTGCAGTAATTGAGCCTCATTACCCCAACCCCTGCTGGTCGCCGTCCGGTGGGCATGGAACGCATGCTGAGAATCTACTTCCTGCAACACTGGTTTGCCTTATCTGATCCTGCCACAGAAGCGGCTTTATATGACACACCTGCCATGCGGTGTTTTGCCCAGATAGACTTAGGTCAGGAACCCGTGCCAGATGCAACCACCCTCTGTAAATTCCGTCATCTACTGGAGGAGAACAACCTCGGAGTTGCCCTGTTTGATGCTGTTGCCGTCTATCTGGAAGCAAACGGCATGAAAGTATCCAGAAGGCACTATTGTTGATGCAACCATCATCAATGCGCCTACCGCCACCAAGAACAAAACCAAACTGATACACTGCGTTGCTGCCACACCAGCCCATGTCCACGACTCACAGGTACCTGGAGACCTGCTGCATGGAGAAGAGACCCGTCTTTGGGGAGATAGTGCCTATGCGGGTCAGCAATCCGTACTCAAGGATAATGACCCCAAGGTAAAAGACTACACCCAGGTCAAAGGCTCACGTCACCGCAAACTGACCGAACAGGACAAGGCTAAAAACCGGCACAAATCCAAAGTCCGTGCCAAGGTTGAGCATGTCTTTCATATCATGCAACGACAATATGGATTTACCAAAGTCAGATTCAAAGGGCCAGGCAAGAATGCGAACCACCTGTTTGCCCACTGTGCCCTGATTAATCTTATGCTATCAAAGAAACAATTATTACGGCTATCAGTGGCTTAGTACGCCTGGAATAGGGGCGATAGCTGAAAACAGTAGACCGGGACAAGAGAAATGAAAGAGCGTAATGAGCAAGACGTTCAATGCTCGCTACTATCGAGCACAGTGATGCCCACTTGCTTGAAAATCCTTAATTAATCAGATGTTCCTTAGCTTTATCGGTGCGCGCACCAACCGAAAAATCAGTGATAAGCCCCGCCGACTATTTACCGTTAATTGTCGAAAAGCAAGGTGAGGAAATTCTCACCCGCCAATGTATCCCGGTAGATTCTGTTTTATGGAGCAAAGATCGTTACGACGATTTTCTAACTCACCGGCGCGAGCTTATCACCGACAAGATCAATGAGTTTATGCGCCACGAGGAATATAAAGCCAATACGAAGACCGCGTAAAATGACAGTACCTAATTACTGTTATATCGCTAAATAGGAGATATTTTCCGGTGAGCAAGTCAGCATGGCAAGGAGCGATTGGCGAAGCACTACAGCAAATTATCAAAAATTACGTTCGTGGGCAAACATCACGATATGCAAACCTCAAGGCTACAAAAACGGAATTACGGGGTCGTTCTTGTTTGCTTAAATCTTGGGCGGATATGACATCGTTGTGTTCAAAGACGGCGTTATCTTAACGCGGCCGAGGTGATAAACGCCGAAAATTGCTCACACCAGATGATAACACCGTCATAATCGTCAACACTCACGCCGTCTGGCACACTGATCAGAAAATTATCAAACGCCTTAATCGGCGCAATCTGGCGTGACCTTGCCTTTACCGCCAAGAAATCCTGCTTGGAAGACACTTGCGTCTTGGTGAGGTACAGCCGGTAATCCGGGCCGGGGGCGACCTCACCATCGAGCCATATCTGCCTGTCTGTCACATGAATAATCCCTGCACCCCAATGCAAAAAATCAGAGCCTGGGTTATCTTTAGAAAACGTGCCTGTGCGCACTGTCGCGGCGTTGGCCTCTTTCATCTGGGCGAGTTCTGCGGTGTTAAGGCCTTGTTCAGCGGTAAGAATTGGCAATGTGTATATACCTAGCACAAAACCAATAGCCAAACCAATCAGAAATTTTGTTGTCCCGAACCAAATAATGTGGCGGCGTGCGAAAGCGATCAATGTGTTCATGCGCATGTGCTTATGTTAGCAGATTTGTTAGCAGATTTGACAGCTACTAGCCGCCGCAAAACCTCGAGGATTTACCTAACAGGCACGCCAGAGTCATGGGACGAGACCTTTGCACTAAAGCAATACTTGTCCAGCCCAGCCAGTTTGACCCACACCACACCCGAATCGACTCAGCCCGATCCGATCCCGTCTGACTCAGCTTGACTCACACTACATGCGGTTTTTTGTGCAAAGATATCGAGACGCGCTGATGGTAGCCAGGGGCGGTGGGGGGAGGCCGCTTCATCGATCTGATCTTGCCTGCCGCCAGGGACGTGGTCAGCGGCCTTGAGATAAAGTCCATGACATCCTTGTTATAATCTTATCGGCGAGTGCGTTGTCCCATAGGAACGGTCGAACATTTGATATTTGTGCCCTTAATATTGGTACCAGGAATATTGGTGCCCGGGGCCGGAATCGAACCGGCACGACCTTAACAGTCGAGGGATTTTAAGTCCCTTGCGTCTACCAATTCCGCCACCCGGGCAACATACCTGGGTAAGGCACCTGAACATTTCGAGCTATTGTCAAAAGTAGTGTCTGACAAGTTAATCATGCGGTTGCCTTGTCGTTCTCAGTTACTTCGATTCCATCTTTAAGCTTCACGCCTCCAATCACCTTGGCCAGGTGTCTGAAGCCTCGCAGTTTGCGCCAGGAATCTTCTGCGCATAATCCCATCTTGTAGATCATCGTCAGCATCGTTATTCGTGTGATACAACCTTTCGCTTGCCGTGTCCTGTGCCGGATTGTGGCAAAACTCGACTCAATGACATTCGTTGTCCTGATGTGCGTCCAGTGCTCTGCTGGAAAGTCATAAAATGCCAGCAACGCATCACGGTCTTTCGATAAGCATGCCACCGCCTTCGGATACTTCGCCCCAAAACGTTCCTCAAATGCCTTCTCTGCATCAGTGCGCCCCTCTGCCATCCAAATGTCATGTAGCCCTTGTTTCGCTTTCTCCTGGACAGACTTCGGCAGATAGTTCAGTACATTACCGGTCTTATGCATCCAGTAGCGTTGTGCTGTTGTCTCAGGATAGACTTCTTCCAATGCTCCCCAGAAACCCAAAGCACCATCGTCAATAGACAGCTTTGGGGCTGACCCAAGCCTCTTTGTTTCAACGACAACAACACTGCTCGCCAGCGCTGTTTCGATTCCCTGACACCCTATTCAATCGACATAAAATGCTTCTGACCGCGACTGTTCACGCCGATGATGACCAGGCAACACAATCAACCATCGTCACCTCGAAGACCACTGTAGATGCCATCAGCCCAGATATAGACCCATTCATCAGACACGGAACGTGTACACCATTGCTTGTATGTAGCTTCCCATTGCCGTTTCAAACAACCCACGACATTGGCTGATAAACCTTTGGCCTCAGGTCCGACAATCGCTTCCAGTGCACTCTGCATCTGACCACTCGAAACACCCTGCAAATAAAGCCAGGGTATCGCCGCGTCCAGCGTCGCCGTTCGCCGGATGTAGGGCGGTACAAGCAAAGATTGAAAGCTCGCCGACTCACCCTCACGGCTACGGATATTGGGCACCTCGACGCTGACCTTGCCAACCCCGATGATGCTCTCTCGTTCTGGATGATGACCGCTACGGACAACACGCTGGCATCCGTCAGCCGTTTTTTGATCATCATACTGCCTCATCAACTCATCTGGCTCTACCTGGACAGCTTCGGTGATTAACTGCCTCGCACCAGATCTGAGTCACTCTGTCAGTGGATCAATGCCCTCTGGTGCACCCAGATCAATCACAGTCTTGTTTGTCATGTGTGGCGTGCTCCTCTTGTTACTTTCGATTGCTAGACAAAACCGATTCCAGCAAGGCACGCCGCATACTTCAACCTCTTCAGACATCAGATTCGGTTGTAACTCGAACATTTCGGATAGAAAATGAAGTTATTGATGTAACAATCAGGCATTGGTTCACCATCTACAGTCTTTTGATGGAGCTCCATATTAAATCCTGTTATCGCTCTAAGCTCTTCGTTAAACAAAAAGGCACCTTCATAACCGAGCTGTTGAATATAATTGATTACCTCTCCCATGAGGACCGACAAATGCCTTTGTTCGATTTCGATAAGCATAACGGGCAACTCTCTTCTAATAAGCTCAGTGGCACCTTTTAAGACTGCAAGCTCATGCCCTTCTACATCTATCTTTATAAACCCTACACATTCGAGATTTTCGTCATCAAGCCTTTTCGTTCTGACGAGAAATTCTGAAAATTCATTTTCCTTTCCCGATACTTCACAATGACTCAAAGATGCCCTCCCAGGGTTAAGAGTGCCATCAATTCTAGGTATTCTTAATGTAGCTGAGCCACTTTTGTCTGATAGCGCAACTAGTGAGACCTCCACATTACTTCGAGCACCTTTCTGAAGAAAATTGCATATGTCCGAGTTTGGCTCATATGCATATACGCCTCGACAAAGCGCCGACAAATAATAGCTATATACTCCTTGATTGGCCCTATATCGATACTATACTTATTCGAGTCGACTAATTTTGACAATATGCGCAGTTCTGGTTCCCCGAACCAGTACTGTTTTAGAGATATTAGTCTGATCGTAAAGAATGCAGGAGCATACCTTTTTATTAAATTCTTCAAAAAAGTTACGAATCTCATTGTTTCCGACATTTTAACTACTGAGATTAATGCCCTGTATAGTGCTGTTGAGTTCATAAGGTGATCATAGCATCAATTGTAGCCAAAAAACCAAAAAATAATTCATTGTAGAGAAGGGTTTTGGTGACCAGCGGGGGGTATAAGTATATAGAAAGGAATAGGGCGAGACCTTTGCACAAAAAACCTTAAGTCCGCCATCGGCGTGGTAGGCGAAAAGTGGTCCCCAAAATGAGATAGTCCCAAAAACTATGTAACTGCTTATCATTGATTATTGCCCTGAAGGGGCTGAGGATAAGCACATGCAACCCGAAGCAATCAAGTCACTGGCACGTGAAACTGCCAGGGGCATCAAAACCGCAGAAGACCTGCATACGTTTCGTCAGGCATTGACCAGGGTAAGCATTGAGGCGGCACTGAATGCCGAACTCGATGAACACCTTGGCTATGCCAGACATGAGTAGGCAGGAAAATCCAATAGCCGCAATGGTCGCAGTCATAAAATGCTACGCACTGAAGAGGGCGCATTCGAGCTGGAAACACCCCGCGACAGAAAGGGTAGCTTGGTGCCAGCACTGGTCAAGAAGCACCCATCTGGAAGCCTCTAAAAACCGTACATTTTGTGGCACGATCTGATTCACTTGATGTGGGAGGATTTTGTTTATGCCCGCACCTGGATTGTTTGATTTGACGGATCATTTGGCGCGGCTTTCGGCGATGGGAGATCCGCTTGAGGTTTTGGAGCGGCACGTTGATTTCGAAGTGTTTCGCCCAGTTCTTGTTGAAGTGCTTGGCTATGGGGAACGTCCCAAAGGTGGTCGCCCGCCCTATGATGCCGTTGTGATGTTCAAGGTGCTGGTCTTGGCCTTGATGCACAATCTGAGCGATGAGCGGATGGAGTTTCTCATTCGTGACCGTTTCAGTTGGCTGCGGTTCCTGGGATTTCAAATCGGGGAGCCGACACCTGATCAGAAGACGATCTGGCTTTTCAGAGAGAAGCTGACACAGGCGGGCGCGTTCAAGGCCCTGTTTGCCGCGTTTGAAGCTCAGCTCTGCGCGCGGGGATACAAACCGACCGGCGGTCAGATTGTGGATGCCACGTTGGTCTTTGCCCCGCGCCAGCGGATGACGAAAGAAGAGAAAGCGCGCGCCAAGGCAGGTGAGGCCGCATCTGACATCTGGCCCGATGATCTGTCCAAGGCAGCGCAGAAAGACACCGATGCGCGTTGGACGGTCAAGTATTCAAAGGCCAAGACGACCAAGGAGGGCGAGGAGGATACTGGCCTTGTCGATATTTCGGTTCCGCACTTTGGGTACAAGAACCACGTGTCCATTGACCGCAAATGGCGCTTCATCCGGGGTGAGACTGGCACGAATGCGGCTCGCTACGACGGGCATGAACGCTCCTCGGTTCTGGACGAGACAAACAGCTCGAAGGCGGTTTGGGCCGATACCAGGTACCGCT
This sequence comes from uncultured Gammaproteobacteria bacterium, assembly GCA_951812995.1. Taxonomy (GTDB): domain Bacteria; phylum Pseudomonadota; class Gammaproteobacteria; order Eutrophobiales; family Eutrophobiaceae; genus UBA7359. Next base: position 96,068 of record CATOTD010000009.1, read on the forward strand.
CGGCCAGGAATGAGGCTTGGCTGAAGGCGCAAGGGTACCGCTCACATATCCATCGCAAGAAGCCACGCGGCAAACCCATGGCCAGGCATATTCGTCGGGGCAACGCGACACGCTCCGCCATCCGCGCCTGTGTTCGGCTACGAGAAAGGGCCCATGGCTCTGACCATCCGCTCAATCGGCCAAACCCGTGCGAAGGCCCGCATGACCATGGCCAACCTGAGCTACAACTTCCGCCGTCTGATTTTCCACGAGCGACGACAGGCCACAGCCTGACTCCGCCCAAATTCCGGAAATACCCGCCCTGGCGGACCCAAGCAGCACGACACAGCCTCAGATACCACCGATCTTGCCCTCCATACCTGCTATGCGGGTGACAACGACTGGTGCTCGCGTCAAAACCCATCCAGAATCAGCGTTGTTCGAGGTCTCCAGCTTGTTACTTGAAAAAACTAACAAATCATTGTGTTTGTATTTTGTAGTGAAATTGGAGTTAAGTATATAATTCCCATTCAAATTGATAACTGGCGGGGGATAAGCGTTCATGGCGAAAATAACGCAATGGCGCGAAGCCGTGAACCATTGCCAAATTCACCTGTAATCAAATCAATCAGAAGCAGCTCGCTGACCGCTGGGAACTTTCCGAACGGACCCTGGAGCGTTGGCAGATCATTGGTCGGCCCCTTCGTTTCCTTAAAATCGGTGGCCGGGTGGTTTACTAGAGGGTAAGACATTCTGGCCTACGATAAACAGCGTCTGGCCAGCTTGACCAATAGCGGGTTTGTAATATTCCTAACCGCTCACATCCCAGCCGATAGACCATGCTGTATTACTATTGATGATAAAAATACCTTCCGTAACTATGTAGTTTCATACCGCACACGCAAACCCGCCTCTTCAAATTTGTACTTATCCTTATACTTTCTGTCATATGGATTTGGCAACAACCGGAATTGCGGGCTATCGGAGCGCGCATTCAGCACATGTAATATCACGAACTCTTTTTTCCTGCGATTTGCAGAATCAATGGCCAACTCAACCTCTGAAGAACCTAGCTCAAAAGTCTCATCTTCTGCCTGGGTTGCCTTCACCTCCACGTAATGGATTTTTCCGTTTTTGAAGATTTCAAAATCACAACCATACCCATCATTGGTAGTATTTTCAGGATATTTGTGTCGACTGTTCTCTGAAATCCAACTGCTCGGCCCCACAATTTCACCGCCGAAGGATTTTTGCAATGTTCGAAATGCATGGATTTCACCAGCCAGCCCGACAATATCTTTCATGGATTGACTCATCCGGCCTTTGGATTTTTTCTTGTGTGTAGGCTTCTTATTGCCTTTCTTGCGCTTCTTAGAAACCCTCTGATCATTTAGTTCTTCGAGATCACTGAGATTTACCGTTGCCACACTGTCATCTTCGATAGCCTCGCAAATATGATCCCAGAGGTCGGGCAAGTTATCCTCCGTATTAACGAAGTCTTTTCCACACACATTTACCGTTTTTTTCTGTATATACTGTTCTTGTTTACGCTGCTCAAGTTGTCCATTTGCTGTGCCTAGTTCTTCTTCTGAAATATGCAGTATATCCATCAGCTTATTCACGCTCGAAACCGCATTAATTACATCCCAAAGCCTTTTATATGTTTGCGACTGATTGATTTTTCTCAGCACCTTGAAGCACATGGCCTCATCCCAAATATCAACAAACGCTATTTTCGCAAATACTTCTGTTAGTTGCGTTTCAAACACGGCGTAATCTTGTCCCCACACGCCTTCATCAAGATTTTCCTTAAGACACCAGGCAATAGCAATTTGTTGGACCTTTTCGAGAAATTCTTTAAACATCTTTTCGTTGTCTGCCTGTATGCTGACAGGATCAATATCTAGTTCCAGTCCCAACCCCATAAGCTTGTCGCGTAATTCTTCCTTTGTACTCGCGTACTCTACTGCTGTAACCACGCTTGGCTCCACACCCCACTCTGCAAGTACATCTAATATTATTTTCATTACATGGTTGAAGTTAACGACCCAGTATTTTCCTGCGTACTCACATGGGCAGTCGGTCTCCAACAGCCGGTCGTCTAGTGCTGTGAATCCACCGAGTTTTGGATTATCGCGCATTGTCCTTCGAATGATGGCGCGTAGCATGGTACGAACTGAATCCAGATGTTCCTGGAATTGCGCATTTGCCTGGTCGTTGGAAACCACCGATTCGCTTGATTCTAATAGAGCCTTATTCCATTGATCGAGCTGCGCCTGATCACCGAGGACTTTCCAAACTTTATATCCCACTGATTTCAATCCTGTGGCATCCCTGACAATGGACAATACTTTATCAAGATCAAGCGGCGATAAGTCATACATTTGAAGGGATTTCTTGAATTGCTCCTCTAAAGTCACTTTATCCAAAGGTGCTATATCAGCTTCGGGCTGCATAAGCAGAATCAGCGGCTTGACAAGTCGCACCCTCCAGGTGATATCTCCTAACCAACGCTGCTGAACCTCTTGATAATGACCGGCAGTAATATGCAGCTTTCTAAGAGATGTACACACAACATCATCAGATATTTCATCTGCGCTTTCACAGTTTTCGAGGATAAGCCTTAACGATATATCTATATCACCACGATTTACTATGGATGCCAGTGTCTCGCTAAGCTGGCTCACTTCAGTTCGAGCATCGCTTATGGCCAGCAATGTATTATCTTTTTGTAGCCATAATGCGGGCACACAGGTTCTCGCTTCCTCCGCCTCGCCATGCCATAGCCCTGCTTCCAGTTTGTCTACCCAGACTATTCGGACTCTTCGCAATACATCAATCGCCTTTGTGAATGTTTTCGTGCTTACCCCTCGGCTCTGCTCTCCAGAAAATGCAAATATTGAAAGAACGACCGGGATCAGCCAGGGCAACTCTTCGGATAGTTGTGGTGTATTGTCTTGCACCTGCCACTCTACTCCATCGACAAGTGCCTTGGTTGTTAGTTCTGACGCAAGTCGAATCCCTTTCCCGTCGTAAGCCTTTTGAAAATATTCTCTCAAGCGTTTTGCATCCTTCGGTTCCATCGCAACAACTCGCTTGGAATGTAATTTCAGTCCATCGTGGACAGCAGCGGTGGCATCTGGAAGGTATACGAACCCCTCTTTAGGTGGCGTTACAACTTTTAACGATTGGGAGCTACTTTGAACAATAACGCTGTCTGGGAATACGTTTTCTTCATCTGGGTAGAACTGACCCCAGGCAGTCCTCACCTGGCCCAAAAAGACACGTGAATCTGATATATCAATCGTTGGATCTTGCAAGGCAACAGCCAGATCATTCAACAACCTTGGATCTGCCGTTTCCTCCTCAGGATCATAGCTAGGCATACCCAGGTCTTTCATTGATGCAGTAAGCTCTGGATCCCCGCTTAACACGGAAGCCGGCATCGGCATAAGGTGAGAAAACTGATGTAGTCCTCCCATCGAAGCAGGAGATGGTATATGCCAGCGGTCCGACGGACGGAATCGAATCGTTTCTTCATCAATCTTAGCTTGCATCCATTTCGTCTCTCTTAATGAAAATGCAAGCGGTGAGATGAGGAAAAACCAATCCTGTTCACCCGTGATCTTTTTTATTTTGGCACTTTCCCAGTTTTCCCACCACATCGCCCACGATGGAATGGAAGCCAACAATAATTCCATCAAAAGCTCATGAGTAGCAGTATCAAAGCCTTCCAACTTTTCGAAGCCTGGCAGGGCATATACATCCTGTACCTCGTATATGAACTCACTAACATAATATAGGCTTTCGGTATTTTTTATATACTTTCGATAGGCATTCCAAATATCAGGGCTATAGCCTGCTGGACCCTTTTCGGGCAGGTCCACTCCCTTCCAATCCGCTGCGGTAAATCTTGCATCCCAGTCTTTGCCTCTTACAGGCACAAGACGAATTCCATTGAACACGCCCGCTTTTTCCAGAAGGTCTACCGAGCGCAAGCCCATGCCACTATCTGACGGCGTGCTATCGATTTTCCGATTGGTGTTTTCCAGAAGGTCTACCGAGGACACGCCCATGCCAACCCATAACGTATGGTCTGGTGGAAGCAGCAGGCGCTTTAGCGCAGCGCTGCATTCGGGGGTAGCGGTACGTCGAAGATAGTCATCAAGCTCCGCCCCGCTCTTTCCTGGCCAACCGGGGCCGAAACTGGTCTTATTTATTGGATACCATCCACCAAGACATGGGGCTAGAAGCTTACTGAGCAGTCGTATGGGCTGCTCCATACTGTGTTTCGATGCTTGCAGTAGCTTCAGGCCCCATTGAAGGATATCCCGACACAGCTGTTGTGACTTGGGGCCAGCAATATCATGCGGAAGCTCGGGCGTGGCTTTTACCAGGATGTCACTAAATATTGTTTCTACCCCGTATGCTTTCACCAACTTTGTAGAAGAAAGATACCCGTGAACAGCAGTCGTCTCGACACCGCCCTTGGCTCTGGGAATATGGGTTTGAATATCCTTGTTGAGAAAAGCGATAAATGGCCTCAGAGTTTCCGGAATGTCCTCAATCCCACCCTCAGCCAAAACCTCATCATCGGAACCACTGCTGCGAGGACGGAAGAAAACCGAACACTGGTCGTCACAAGAATGAAGTTGATTGTCAGTCCCTAAAAGAACGCTTTTGCCAATGAGTGGCTTGGTATCTTTACCGAATAGAGACTCCACGTCTCTCCAGAATCCACTCCAATCAACTCGCTCCTCGGATTCATGTAATTTGCTTGCTATTGCTGCTATCGTCGCCGCGTTATCTTCTGGCATCGCCTTAGGGTTGATATCAACTTTCTTAAATATCCTTATGATTTCTGCCTCTCTTTCTCGAAGTGCCTGAACGAATACCGGATATGTTGCTTCTGATCGTAGCATCGCTGGTTTTAATACCGTTGCTGATGCAATCTCAGGTAACAGTCTGGCATGACTTAGACTATTCCATCCTCCATCAGACAGGATGATGTTCTGGTCCTTTATATCAACACCCCTAGCTGAAAACACATCTACCAGCATCTGCCACCACAGTGTTCCTGCCTCATTGTCGTGGGGTGCCAACAGATCAAGAATTGTTGCTGCCTCCTCTTCACCATTTCCCGCTAGACTTGAAAAAATAACATCGGCAGATGTTTCGGCGATCGTCTTTAGTAGTAGTTCATTAAAAGGTTCTTCGAATTTAATATTTGTCCGGCTCATATCACCATAGAACGGTGCACTAAAGTGTGCGTTGCACCCGCTGGGCACATCCGTTGGCAAATAGATATTGAGAATGCCTTCCTCAGGCATATTGCCGACCCGCACTGCAACAGCTACCGTGGCTTCTTTTACATCAGGCCACTTGCCAGGCAGATCTGCCACTGCCGCTCGTATCAAGTCCTGTTCTTTGGGGTTTTTTTCACCACCCATTGTTCTTGTCCATAGCCAGTAACGAACGGGAATATCCCCATTGTTTACTTCATCATTGTGCATCCAAGAATCAATAGTTACTTTGTAGCCACCTGTTTTATCTGCTTTACGTGGATTCTGTGCTCTGTAATAACATCTTTCTTCATTGCAACAAACGAGTCGTAATTTATTCAGGCGTTGCAGGAAAATCACGGTACTTTCATCCATCTCCGCTATCTTTTCCCGGGCAATTTCAATTTTCTGATCACTGAGAAACGGGAGCCGGATGACAGTTGAAAATCCCTGTTTTTCAAAGTCTTTAATGGTTGGGGTTGCCTGATCTGAATGAACCGGAATGGGTAGTGCATACGGAGACAAGCATTTTAGCTCATTTTTCAACCAGTCATCCTCGAGGTCGTGAACTCGCGCCCGAAAGTCTTTCTCGAGGTCGTGAACTTGCTTCCGAAAGTCTTTGTATCGTGAAGCATCCCACCTTAAGAGTGGCTCCTCACAGTCGAGTGGGGAAATCACATGATTATCCCCCCCAATTATCTGCTGGATCGGAGCTTCTAACGTTTGAATGAAATCGGGGTTAAAACGAAAACAATAGCCATCAAAACCGCTACTATCCTTTTGCTTACGTGAATAAATTTCAGGTGCTTTGGATACCTCAAGGACGCTGCGAAACCCAATCCCCTTGTTTCCGATAGATTTCTGAGGATCCTTATCGCTCTGGCCGAGATTTGAAAGTGCCTTAAAGTTAGATGGCGTGAACGGCAGGCCATCATTTGCGATATACAGTGCGCCATGCGGATGCTCGTTTTCTACCAGCACGATTTCAATTCTTTGTTCTTTATCAACAGTGCCTGGTGCAAAAAGTGCATCATGTGCATTTTGGACAAGCTCGATCAGAAAACGACCTTTATATTGATGTTCTACTTGCTCAGTCAGGTTGTGCAGACTTCGGTAATTGGAAGTGCCATTCATGATCGCATCGAGAAAAGTACGAATTTCCCCCATTGTTTTATCAATGACTTCTTTACGAGACATGCGTTCTATACCAAACGTTTTTAAAAATCTACGCGCGTGAGAGTACCACTTTACCACGCCGTATCCAATTAATTCCCATGCCCAACACCTGCTTGCCAACATTTTTAAGGGTATCGGAATATGATTCAAGCTGTGGTTTATAATTGATAAACGCTACCTCCGGATCGTTGACCTGATCGGACTTGTGGTCGATCAACCCAGCACCTCCGCAACTATCTGAGCCCGCATCTCTTCCACCTCCCGCTTTGCACGTTCCAATGTGCCGCTACGATACCTAAAGCTTACGCATCGCCGGTTGTAATCCGATACCATCGTGTTGAAAGCACCGACTTCCCAATCCGTGTTTGCATAGGACCGTTTAGTTTCGACCCGCATATCTTCACGTAGACACCAGCGTATCTGGGAAACCGATAGAACCTTGTTGGTCCCTACCGGCGGTTTACTAAATTCGAGACTTGGGGAAGTGCGGGAGGGTGTATAGATCGACGGTGCGCTGTTGCTGGGTGAATAGGTATTGCGAGTGCCTGAACTACGCCTGTCGTCCTGTCCAGAGTTAAACAGCACCATGAGAATTCCGATGCCGATAATGCTCCAGAACCACTTGGCGGCTGAATATCTCTTTGGCGGAGGAGGAGGCACTTGATCTGCGGTACGAGGCGGACTTGGTGAATTGGGTTTCGGTGAAGCAGTTTGTGTGCTGGCCCTTTCATTGGACGTACTAGAAACCTTCTCTGGTTCAGGCTTAGACCCAGTAGTTGTGCTCGCGGGTTTCTTGGGTAATATCTCACCCTCAACCTCAGACACCAAGGACGACAATCCGCTAAAGCCTTTTTTATCTGATTCGTCTGTCACTTCACTGATACTCTCTACTCGTGCCCAGATCCCGGATCACCCTTCCTGTTTCAACAGGTCGCTGATTCTCGCACCAGCCCGTTTCCAAAATATCCGCATGGCAGCCTCGAGAACGTGGACGTTATCCTCTTCCTGGTAAGGCAGTTGGACCGCGACCTTCCTTTCATCTTTCTTTGCGATATAAAAGCCGCCATTGGCATTCCCGATAACCAAGTCGGCCCACAGGCATCGAACCTTTTCGTTTGTCCGAAATGTATGATGCCGTTCCAACTCCACCCCGTAGTCATCAACCACAGCGTTGCTAAAGCGGTATCGCTGACCCTCCTTTAATCCCTCCAGAATTTGCGTAAGCAGTCGTGTTCCAACCGCTTTCCAAAGCCGTTCAATGAACTCGCCATAGATCTTCTCTTTATTGAGTTCTATGCTGACTCCATCCTGATCGGTCCCCACAAATATGCTGTAGGTCGAACCTGACGGGATGCCATTCACGTAGTGTTTCGTTCCTCCCCAGCGTAGGCGTGAAATCGAGTCCAACGGTATTCGTCGTCCCTTCCACTCTACGCCGTCGGGCGAGATTTTCAGCTTGTCCTTGAAGACAAGTCCCCACTCGGCCGCGTAAGTAATTTCCTGATGCCACTGTTCTACATGGGTTTTTACGTTATTCAGATACTCCGTCCTCTGCTCCGCGATCTCATCCAACGCGGTAGCATCCTCTTCTGTCTGCTCTACGACCCTGTCAACCTCTGCGAATACTTCCTGAATCAGTGTTGTCAGGCGCTGAGATATCTCGAGGTGGTCATGTTCATTGAACAGTTCCACCGCCAACCCTCGCACTTCTCCAGCCACTTCGTGGCTCAATGCGTGATCCAGACCACGACTACGTGTACTCACCTGTATAGGCTGTGCAACCAGGTCCCAGTTTTTGACTACACGTTCAAGTTTGGAAACAAGCCTGTTCAAAACGGCCTCTTCCTGCTCTTCAACTGCTGCAGCTCTGACCCGCTCTATCAGCGTTGCTATATTTTTTGTCTCTTTTTCCAAGAATCCTTGTGCTTCAACCTCAAAACTATCAACCAGATCGTCTATTAAGACTGGCGCATGTTTCTCTCCGTTATCAGTCGCTGTCTCCACGATCGTAGTGATGGCGTTTACTAGCTCTGTTGGGGATAGATAATCTATTGCATTCTTGATTGCGGTCCGATAATGCTGTCGTCTTCCACCAAGTTCTGTTTCCAACGCATGACCATCTATGAACTCTGGGAAGCCACTTACGGCACGATCCTCATTGATTAATGTAAGTGTCTTTTCAGAGTCAATCCTTTCATGTGCTGATGCCAACTCTAGTACTATTAATAATGCATCATCCTTACTTAATGCGGATTGGATACGCGTCAGACCTGACGCAAGAATATTGGCCTGTGCTAGTGGCGGTAGCGCACCCATTCTCTCCCGCTCTTTTTTCAATACCTGATAGGCATTAATCTCTTTTTGGAGCGACTCAGGTAGTGACTCCACATTATCCCTTGTCACTTTGGCACCGCGTTCTTCCAGTTGCTCACGTAGATTCATTCGTCGCTTCACACTTGGAGAAAGCACGAACATTGCTGCTCTTTTGGAATTTACAATAACGAGTCCTAAAAGAGCTCTCGGGTCCTTAGCAAGGAGTTTCAACAGTTCACTTACACGGCTTGGAGACATCCCTGGAAACCATCCAACCTCAGCTGCCAAACGCTTCCTGGGATTGGTCAGAGCTGAACTCGCCTCCGCAGTAGCCTTTTCTTCCGAGAGCAGGCTTTTTTCCTCGGCAAGTTCCATGATTCGTCGTCGGTCATCTCGCGTAGTTACGCCAAGAACGAAAAATGGGTTATCCAGAATATCCATTACTCAGTCCCAAACGAATCCAATCGGACGGCTGCCGCCTTTGTCTTCTACCGGAGGAAGCTTCGCAACGGCGGCATCCAGTCGCTCCTGATCAAGCGCATGCTTGCCTGCTCGCGCCGCCAATCGCGCTGCCTCTCGTACGGCAAATGCAGCATCTGACAACGGCCTCCCGGTCAATGCGGCGATTGCCTTGCCCGAAGTTACTCCTGACTTAAGGGGTACCTTCTGTAGCAGTGAATCCACCAGTTCTGTGACTTCTTCCTTCGAAGGCATTCCGACCTCAATCACATGATCAAATCGTCCACGGCGGAGGATTGCCGAATCAATCATCTCCAATCTATTCGTCATGCCGATGACGAGCACTTGCTTAGAGGTAGCTTCAGGTATCCGCCGGAGAAACTCCGCGACTTCTTCGACATGATGAAGACCACTTGACTGACCCATCTGGCGGTCTGTCAAGTATGACTCCATCTCATCAATGACGATGACCGATGGTGCCGCATCCATAGCTTTGTCGAAAACCTCGGACACTTTGCGGCTGGTCTCGTGAATGTAGGGGCTGCCTACACTATTCGAGTCGATATGGAATATCGGCCAGTCGAGAAACTCGACAAGACACCCTACTGCAAAGGTCTTTCCGCACCCAGGTGGGCCGTGTAGCACAACAGCGGTCGGAAAACTGATGCCAAGCACTTTGTAACGCTCAGAATGAACGACGATGTCAATCACGTGTTCGTTGAAAAACGCCTCCAGATTGGGTCTGCCTGGCAGGCGAAACATCTGCTCGCCGCTCTTCGCGGCCCCTTTATTCTCTTTCTCCTGATGCTCCTTGCGTCTAGAACCCGTTTTCGCTTTGTCTCGGAACTCCTTTCGGGACTCCGTTTGCGTCCTGGCTCTTAATCCACCACTCTCGTCTGGTACGGAGAATCCTGCTGCCTCCACGACCTCGCCTACATCTTCTTTATCCAACCAACCCAACAAACTAGACAGTCGGCGTAAGGATGAAGCCGATACTTCTACACCCCCCGTCAGCCACCGACCCAAGAGATCGCTGTCATCCAGCATCTCAGATACCGTCCAAGTCGGTAGCAACCGGGAAAAGCGTTCTACATAGATCGCATCATGTAACGGAACATCCTCCACGATTTGACGGCTTGCTCTAAGGCTGACTGCGAATGCCAGAGCGTCAGCCTTAGACTCCGGCGAGGTGAAATCACCCACGGGAGCCAGTTGTTGATCCGCACCCGACGCAATGGCGACATACTTGTCCTTTCCGAAACTGCATGGTTGTAACACGGACTCCGTAAGCAGATCGGAGGATACCCACCTATCTGCAAGCGCCGCCCTTGCAACGAGGACTTTGTTACGGCGGTCAACGCGATATATCTGCCAATCGCCATCTGAGGCAAAAAGCATACCCAGCAGAGTACCGTCTGGTAGCTCATACTTCATCGGGAACCACCGCTCCTTCGACATGGCCTACTACCCCCTGATGATGTTTGCTACATCAAGCATTTCGGTATCCGAGCCGGTGTCGACCTGAATCTGCGAGAGCTGACCAACCACCTGGCGCAGACGATCAATATCGTCCGCTTTGAGCAGCTGGACACCCATAGCAACCAGTTCCTCGAATCGCTGGCGGTCCGGGAAGTTATAAGGGGTGGAGGTCATGCGTTTGAATTTCTCAACTACAAACCAATCCTGCCGCCAGAGGATCTCGAAATTCTTGCCTTTCAGCTCATCCAGATGGCTCTCGAAGCCCTTACCGTTTCGATCAATTTCTCTCTGAGCCGTCCTGACCAAGTTGTCGAATGCAGTCTCCTCACTGGGTCTCGCGAATTCACGGATATGCTGGTCAAAAAACTCCTTTACACCATCCAGTTCGAGCTGCCGAATCTCTTTGAGATTCTCTCGCCTGACCTGGGCAAGGAGGCGGCGTGCCTCCAGCACCTTCTCCATAGCTTCCTGGGTCTTTTCGGTTTCTGCCTCTTCCAGATCAAGATCGGCAGCAGTCTCTAACTTGTCCTGTGCCTGCTGCAGTTTTGGATGGTCTACGACCTCGTTGATCTCTTCCAGTCGCTCTAGTGTCCTTTCCCCCTCTTCGATAACGCGTGCAGCGGCGGTCGTGAAATCCAATCCAGCTCCCTGGCGAGAATAGAAGTTGTGTCCAGCTGAATCGAATGTGCCTCTAATGCTTGGAATAGAGACCTCAAGCACAATATTGCCCGAATCCAAAACTTCATAATTACAATGGAGGTCGGCACCGGCAGGTATGATGCCATCATGGAAGTCGGAACCTGAAACCTTCAGCATCCCGATGAACCGATTGTCTGTTATGGGGTCTTCAATTTCGCCTTCCCAGAGTTTGAAGTTGATAGATCCCGCTGCCCCTGCTTTTAGAGACTCACCTGTCTTTAGTGAAATACTCCCTTTATTCGGCAACTGATCGCCAGCCCGGATCAACCATTCCAGCACTGGACGGCCACCAAGCTTTTCGAGAACCTCAATACCGATGGAATAGGAGGCCGGAATCGCATCGACGGTCGCTGCCGTGCGAGTAATGACAATCTTGTCCTGCTCCAGGGCCAACGGCCCACCCGCGGCATCAAGAACGAATACCTTGAACGCGTTTTCGCCGTTCTTGCCTAGCGTCACATCCACCGCCGTACCATTGGCAAGCGGCATCCGCCCGGAGGTCCACCCGGTATCAAGACTATCTATCTGAAACTCAGCGCCTTCCAAGTCCTGCCCACCCACTTGAACGACGATCTTGGCGCGCGTATTAGGCGTGCGTGCGATGTAGTTAAAGGACACATCTAACTTTCCGCTTGACGACAACTTGCCCCGATTGCTCTTCCGGCCCCGATTCTGTGAACTCCACTCAATGGATTCGGCAAAGAGCGCCGCTCCCTCCGCGACTGCTGTCATCGGGTTGACTTCGGCACTGCCAGGAATACCCAGCTCAAATGACACCTTGTCGCGAAGCGGCTTGTAATTTGTCGGCCCACCAATAAAGACAACACGTTCGACATCGTGTGCAGTGAGCCCAGCCTTTGACAGCGTTTCCCGAGCGGCTTCAATGGACTCAACGATTCGGGTCTTGATGAGTTCGTCCAGCTTTGCTCGCTCCAGCGGAATATCGAGATAGATTTCGGTATCTGCCTGGTCGCGTACTCGCGCTTCGGTCTCCGAAAGACTGATCACTGAATCCTCGCGGGACGACAGCTCAATCTTCGCGCGTTCCGTTGCCCAAGCAGCGAGCCTCATCAACGACTTGTAATTCGGATTACTTGACAGGTCCTCGGGGAGATCGAAGTTCTCGAACAGCCACGGCTTAACTACGTTGTCGATCAACGTCCGATCCCAATCGCGCCCTCCGCACATCGCTATCCCGCCATGGGCCAAAAGGTTCACCCGACCGCCCAGGCTTTCCGCAATGGCAACATCCAGCGTGCCTCCGCCAAGGTCATAGATAACAAAGACCCCGTCGGTCTTGCGTGTCTGCATGACGCTCATGACCGCGGCGACCGGTTCCTGCATCAGCGCGACCTTGCCGATGCCGGCCAGCTCGGCAGCCTGCATCGTTGCATCCTTCTGCATCTGGTTGAACGCCGCAGGGACTGTGATGACGGCACCCGTTTTCGGATTGTTCCGCACTTCTTCCGGCAGGTAGCCGAACAGCATCTTTAACACCTCAGCGGAACACTCTTCGGGGCTCTTGGTGAGCTCGGCCGCGGGCATATTTACTGGTGTGCTGGTTCCCATCAGTCGTTTAAACAGCATCGCGGCATTGTCGGGACTGTTCGGTGCCGCATCGTAGGCGCGCTTACCGACGTATTTATTGCCTCGCCGGTCAATATAAATGACAGATGGTGTCACGTCGTTCTGTTCTGGGCTCTTCCAGATCCGAACGTCCTCACCGTCATATGAACAGATGGCACTGTTCGTCGTGCCCAGGTCGATGCCTACGTAGTTCTTCATGATTCCACCTTCCTAAGCGTAACGGTGCCCGTTCTGACAAGACCCTCAGGACCCATGATGATCGGTTCCAGCATCTGGTCTACAACCAGCGCATCCTGAGCATCAAATTCATCGATATTCAGCGGTGTAGTAGCCATACCTGGATCAAAGGGATGCCCCTCAACATTCACGACGCGCATACCGGCCACATTTAGTGACTCTTCCAGTTTTCGTTGAAACCAGCGAAACTGGCCGCGGTACCTCCCCTGTTCCCCGGCATCGAGCTTTGTCAGCAGCCTGTCGAACAACCGACCGAACCGCCAGGACTCAACCGCGATGTCGAGCAGTGACTTTGTGATATCCACTGGACCGGAATCTTGCGTCTCCTCAGCCATCTCTATTAACTCCGATAACTCCGAAAACCTTGTAGTTCTGGAGATTCTCGTCCTCCATCAACTCCACGATCTTTTCAAAGATCTGAGAAACCTCTGGCGACAAGCCAACGGATGATTTTTTCTTGCCCCCAAATAGCAAACTAAAAATTCCCATAACGCCTTCCTACGTATGCTTGTTCTGGTTAAGTACTTTTTTACTAGTCGTCTCCGAAGAGATAGGGATCTGAATACCTTTTCGCTCGCAATAATCCCGAATCAGCACCTCCACCATGTTCACGATGGAACGGTGCCCCCCTGAGCAGCAGTGCGTAATGTTTCCTTCAGTCCTGGATCAATCCGAAAGGTCAAGGTGGCTGTTTTTGTGGTAGCCATTTCGATCCCCAGCGTCCCGTTGCGAATGTACTGAAAAGACACATACGTTGCAAGGATTAAGTCATGCAGCTATAGGATAAAGCAGTTGGCTCCCGAAGCCCGACATCGGTACCCGCTAGTAAGTGCCCTGAATGTTCGCCACGATTATCCAGGGCCGAACGTCAAAATCGAACAACATCCGGCCGACCTCTTTAACCTATTGAACTTTCGTATCTCTGTAAGCGCAATAACAGCACTTGAGGGGTACGCTTCCAATGGTAGTCACAGAGAAGATCGGCCAAAGAGAGAACCTGAGCACGCAAATGTCGGGATGAAATAGAAATGGCCCCCAGTACGCTTGGACTGCCCAGAATGTCCCTGGCCAGCGAGGTCCAAGCACGAAAAACCAGTTTCAAAGAGCTGGTTTTGTGAATTGGCGGAGAGAGAGGGATTCGAACCCTCGATACGGGATAAACCGTATACTCCCTTAGCAGGGGAGCGCCTTCAGCCGCTCGGCCACCTCTCCAATGTAATCATGACAATTTGCCACCATAACAAGATGGTTGATAAAATTAAAACGATATTTTGACCTTGGAATGACAAATCATGCAGAACATTTTGCGCGCATTTCGAGTCAACAAATAAAAACTAATCGAGCCTTTCCCGAATTCTGTGTAACTGCCGTTGGTTAAACGAAGTCCTTTAGTCGGTCTTCGAATTCGATCATAAAGCGATTCATCGCTGGTTGCCAATATTTAATCGGCATAGCCCACTGCTTTGATGCATCTTGAATGGCCAGATAGCTCACCTTTCTGGTAGCGTCATCGGTTGGAAACAACTTACGTTTTTTGATGGCTTTCCTGATGACGCTGTTGAGCGATGCAATGGCGTTGGTGGTATAGATTGTCTTGCGCATGTCCTGCGGGTAATCAAACAGGGTGTTGAGGTTCTGCCAATGACTCTGCCAGGAACGGCTGGTCTTAGGGTATTTGGCATCCCATTCGTCACCAAAGACATCAAGCACCAACAGTGCTTCCGCCTCCGTAGCTGACGGGTAGATTTGCTACAAGTCGACTACAACCGCCTTGTAGTCCTTCCAGGTAACATACTGCATCGCGTGCCTGATCCTATGCACAATGCATCGCTAGATGCGGGTTTGCGGGTAGACGGTATTGATGAGATCAGGAAAACTCTTGAGTCCGTCAACACAGGCAATCAGGATGTCTCGTACACCGCGGTTATGAAGTTCGGTCAAGACATTGAGCCAGAACTTGGCACCTTCGTGCTCTGACAGCCACAGCCCTAAAAGCGCTTTGTGTCCGTCCAGGTTCACGCCCAGTGCCAAATAAGACAGCCTTGTTGATGACTTTCTTGTCCTGGCGGATTTTAACGACTATGCAGTCAAGGTATGCGCTGGGGTATATCAGTGCCAGTGGCCGATTGCCACGCAATCACCTGGAAGCCTCTAAAAACCGTGCATTTTGTGGTACGATCTAATTCACTTGATGTGGGAGGATTTTGTTTATGCCCGCACCTGGATTGTTTGATTTGACGGATCATTTGGCGCGGCTTTCGGCGATGGGAGATCCGCTTGAGGTTTTGGAGCGGCACGTTGATTTCGAAGTGTTTCGCCCAGTTCTTGTTGAAGCGCTTGGCTATGGGGAACGTCCCAAAGGGGGTCGCCCGCCCTATGATGCCGTTGTGATGTTCAAGGTGCTGGTGTTGGCCTTGATGCACAATCTGAGCGATGAGCGGATGGAGTTTCTCATTCGTGACCGTTTCAGTTGGCTGCGGTTCCTGGGATTTCAAATCGGGGAGCCGACACCTGATCAGAAGACGATCTGGCTTTTCAGAGAGAAGCTGACCCAGGCGGGTGTCTGCAAGGCCCTGTTTGCCGCGTTTGAAGCTCAGCTGTGCGCGCGGGGATACAAACCCACCGGCGGTCAGATTGTGGATGCCACGTTGGTCTTTGCCCCGCGCCAGCGGATGACGAAAGCAGAGAAAGCGCGCGCCAAGGCAGGTGAGGCCGCATCTGACATCTGGCCCGATGATCTGTCCAAGGCAGCGCAGAAAGACACCGATGCGCGTTGGACGGTCAAGTATTCAAAGGCCAAGACGACCAAGGAGGGTGAGGAGGATACTGGCCTTGTCGATATTTCGGTTCCGCACTTTGGGTACAAGAACCACGTGTCCATTGACCGCAAATGGCGCTTCATCCGGGGTGAGACTGGCACGAATGCGGCTCGCTACGACGGGCATGAACTCTCCTCGGTTCTGGACGAGACAAACAGCTCGAAGGCGGTTTGGGCCGATGCCAGGTACCGCTCGGCCAGGAATGAGGCTTGGCTGAAGGCGCAAGGGTACCGCTCACACATTCACCGCAAGAAGCCACGCGGCAAACCCATGGCCAGGCATATTCGCCGGGGCAACGCGACACGCTCCGCCATCCGCGCCTGTGTGCGGCTACGAGAAAGGGCCCATGGCTCTGACCATCCGCTCAATCGGCCAAACCCGTGCGAAGGCCCGCATGACCATGGCCAACCTGAGTTACAACTTCCGCCGTCTCATTTTCCACGAGCGACGACAGGCCACAGCCTGACTCCGCCCAAATTCGGAAATTGCCTGCTTATGCAGGCCAAAACGCCGCGCTTTTGCCTCAAATACCACCGATCTTGACCTTCACACCCGCTATGCGGGTGACAACGACTGGTGCTCGCGTCAAAATCCATCCAGAATCAGCGTTGTTTGAGGTCTCCAGCTTATCCTCGGAGACTGTAAAAGCGCAGATGAAATATCTGATGATGTTGTGTGTACATCTCTTAGAAAGCTGCATATTACTGCCGATCAGTATCAAGAGGTTCAGCGGCGTTGGTTAGGAGCTATCACCTGGAGGGTGCGACTTGTCAGGCCGCTGATTCTGCTTATGCAGCCCGAAGCTGATATAGCACCTTTGGATGAAGTATCTTCCGAGGAGCAATTCCGGGATGCCCTTCAATCATTCAGCATCGCGCCGCTTGATCTTGATAAAGTATTGTCCATTGTCAGGGATGCCACAGGATTGAAGCAAGTTGGACGTAGAGTTTGGGAAGTCCTCGGTGATCAGGCGCAGCTCGATCAATGGAATAAGGCTCTATTAGAATCAAGCGAATCGTTGGTTTCCAACGACGAGGCAAAGAAGCAATTCCAGGAACATCTGGTTTCAGTTCGTACCATGCTACGCGCCATCATTCGAAGGACAATGCGCGATAATCCAAAACTTGGTGGATTCAAAGAACTAGACGACCGGCTGTTGGAGACCGACTGCCCATGTGAGTACGCAGGAAAATACTGGGTCGTTAACTTCAACCATGTAATGAAAATAATATTAGATGTACTTGCAGAGTGGGGTGTGGAGCCAAGCGTGGTTACAGCAGTAGAGTACGCGAGTACAAAGGAAGAATTACGCGACAAGCTTATGGGGTTGGGACTGGAACTAGATATTGATCCTGTCAGCATACAGGCAGACAACGAAAAGATGTTTAAAGAATTTCTCGAAAAGGTCCAACAAATTGCTATTGCCTGGTGTCTTAAGGAAAATCTTGATGAAGGCGTGTGGGGACAAGATTACGCCGTGTTTGAAACGCAACTAACAGAAGTATTTGCGAAAATAGCGTTTGTTGATATTTGGGATGAGGCCATGTGCTTCAAGGTGCTGAGAAAAATCAATCAGTCGCAAACATATAAAAGGCTTTGGGATGTAATTAATGCGGTTTCGAGCGTGAATAAGCTGATGGATATACTGCATATTTCAGAAGAAGAACTAGGCACAGCAAATGGACAACTTGAGCAGCGTAAACAAGAACAGTATATACAGAAAAAAACGGTAAATGTGTGTGGAAAAGACTTCGTTAATACGGAGGATAACTTGCCCGACCTCTGGGATCATATTTGCGAGGCTATCAAAGATGACAGTGTGGCAATGGTAAATCTCAGTGATCTCGAAGAACTAAATGATCAGAGGGTTTCTAAGAAGCGCAAGAAAGGCAATAAGAAGCCTACACACAAGAAAAAATCCAAAGGTCGAATGAGTCAATCCATGAAAGATATTGTCGGGCTGGCTGGTGAGATCCATGCATTTCGAGTATTGCAAAAGTCCTACGGCGGTGAAATTGTGGGACCGAGCAGTTGGATTTCAGAGAACAGTCGACACAAATATCCTGAAAATACTACCAATGATGGGTATGGTTGTGATTTTGTCATCCGCAAAAACGGAAAAATCCATTACGTGGAGGTGAAGGCAACCCAGGCAGAAGATGAGACTTTTGAGCTAGGTTCTTCAGAGGTTGAGTTGGCCATTGATTCTGCAAATCGCAGGAAAAAAGAGTTCGTGATATTACATGTGCTGAATGCGCGCTCCGATAGCCCGCAATTCCGGTTGTTGCCAAATCCATATGACAGAAAGTATAAGGATAAGTACAAATTTGAAGAGGCGGGTTTGCGTGTGCGGTATGAAACTACATAGTTACGGAAGGTATTTTTATCATCAATAGTAATACAGCATGGTCTATCGGCTGGGATGTGAGCGGTTAGGAATATTACAAACCCGCTATTGGTCAAGCTGGCCAGACGCTGTTTATCGTAGGCCAGAATGTCTTACCCTCTAGTAAACCACCCGGCCACCGATTTTAAGGAAACGAAGGGGCCGACCAATGATCTGCCAACGCTCCAGGGTCCGTTCGGAAAGTTCCCAGCGGTCAGCGAGCTGCTTCTGATTGATGTGCTTACAGGTGAATTTGGCAATGGTTCACGGTTTTGTGCCATTGCCTTGTTTTCGCCATGAGCATTTATTCTTCGCCAGTTATCAATTTGAATAATGCGGTTGACCGGGGTTTGGTACTGGAGGGGCACGTGGGGCTCAGTCGTGTCGCCAGCAATGGGCGTAAATGGGAGCAACAATGGATGCGTGTTAAAAATGGGTGTAAATGGGTGTATTATTGGTTCATGCTAAAAACCGACACACTCCAGATTACCCCGGAAATCCTGAATCTTATCGCCAGGATCGACGAATTCAAAGGTGCTTGGCGCGCCCTGGGCACACTTGCGCCCGATCGCCTGGCGGCTTTGCGGCATGTGGCAAGCATCGAGAGTGTCGGCTCATCCACCCGCATTGAGGGTAGCAAACTGTCCGACCGCGAGGTGGGGCGGTTGTTGTCAAACCTGGAGATCAAGACTTTCGCCACCCGCGACGAGCAGGAGGTAGCGGGCTATGCCGAGGTGATGGAGCAAGTATACTCGTTTTGGCAGGATATTCCGTTCACCGAGAATCACATCAAGCAGCTACATCAGATCCTCTTGCGCTACAGTGAGAAAGACACACGGCATCGCGGTAACTACAAGACCCACTCGAACAGTGTCGCCGCCTACGATGAGAACGGCAATCAGATCGGCATCGTGTTGCAGACGGCCACCCCGTTTGATACCCCCCGACTGATGACGGAGTTGATGGACTGGGTGGACCAGGAGCGTAAATCCAGCCAACTGCATCCGCTACTGATCATCGCCATCTGCATCGTGGTGTTTTTGGAGATTCATCCCTTCCAGGACGGCAACGGGCGGCTCTCCCGTGTGCTGTCTACGCTGATGCTCTTGCAGGCGGGCTATGCTTATGTGCCGTACAGTTCGTTGGAAAGCGTGGTTGAGCAAAATAAAGAGGCCTACTACCTGGTGCTACGCCAGACGCAGGGAACGATTCGCACACAGTTACCAGACTGGCAACCGTGGTTGGTGTTCTTTCTCCGCTCTTTGACTGAACAGGTTGCACGCCTTCAGAAAAAGGTCGAGCGCGAGAAGATGGTGATGGCGGCACTACCAGAGCTGTCGCTCCAGATTGTCGAGTTCGCCCGCGAACATGGTCGTGTCACGATCGGTGAGATCATCAAGCTGACAGGTGTCAGTCGTAATACGCTAAAGCAACACTTCCGAGTGCTGGTTGGACGTGGCACCTTGAATCAACACGGCAGTGGCCGCGGGGTCTGGTACGACCTGCGCTGAACCTGTCGGCGTTGAAAAGACACTATGGCGATTAACTGTCAAGTCAAACAAAGGAGCATCAATCGTGGCGCTGGATATCGTTGGCGAGCAAGACGCGCAGGGTTATCGTGTTCAAATATCGGTTACCATTGGCAACTGAAGAGTGCTAGCCGTTGGTATCAATCGAGATAGAGTCGCGGATAGTCAGAGCAATTTGGTTTGTGTTATCTTTAACTATCGCCAATCCACAAAAAACCAGCTCTTTGAAATTGGTTTTTCGTGCTTGGACCTCGCTGGTTGAGGTCATCTGGCCGATTTAAGCATACCCGTCCAGTGTTGTTGAGACGCTTGCAGGACTAGTATAAATAAACGGACTAGAGCGGTTTTGGTCATAAAGAATGGCTTGATCAATTGAAAATATTTTGTGATCTTGCCGCTAGTTGTGGAACCTAAATAGGTTGTTCATGGAAATAGCTATCCGAGAGATGGTGGTGAGATAGTCCCAAAAACTATGTAACTGCTTATCATTGATTATTACCCCGAAGGAGCTGAGGATAAGCACATGCAACCCGAAGCAATCAAATCACTGGCACGTGAAACTGCCAGGGGCATCAAAACCCAAGAAGACCTGCATACGTTTCGTCAGGCATTGACCAGGGTAAGCATTGAGGCAGCGCTGAATGCCGAGTTCGATGAACACCTTGGCTATGCCAGACGTGAGTAGGCAGGAAAATCCAATAGCCGCACCGGCGCTGAACAAAAGTGGAAGCCTCTAAAAACCGTGCATTTTGTGGTACGATCTGATTCACTTGATGTGGGAGGATTTTGTTTATGCACGCACCTGGATTGTTTGATTTGACGGATCATTTGGCGCGGCTTTCGGCGATGGGAGATCCGCTTGAGGTTTTGGAGCGGCACGTTGATTTCGAAGTGTTTCGCCCAGTTCTTGTTGAAGCGCTTGGCTATGGGGAACGTCCCAAAGGTGGTCGCCCGCCCTATGATGCCGTTGTGATGTTCAAGGTGCTGGTGTTGGCCTCGATGCACAATCTGAGCGATGAGCGGATGGAGTTTCTCATTCGTGACCGTTTCAGTTGGTTGCGGTTCCTGGGATTTCAAATCGGGGAGCCGACACCTGATCAGAAGACGATCTGGCTTTTCAGAGAGAAGCTGACCTAGGCGGGTGTCTTCAATGCCCTGTTTGCCGCGTTTGAAGCTCAGCTGTGCGCGCGGGGATACAAACCGACCGGCGGTCAGATTGTGGATGCCACGTTGGTCTTTGCCCCGCGCCAGCGGATGACGAAAGAAGAGAAAGCGGGCGCCAAGGCAGGTGAGGCCGCGTCTGACATCTGGCCTGATGATCTGTCCAAGGCTGCCCAGAAAGACACGGATGCGCGTTGGACGGTCAAGTATTCAAAGGCCAAGACGACCAAGGAGGGTGAGGAGGATACTGGCCTTGTCGATATTTCGGTTCCCCACTTTGGGTACAAGAACCACGTGTCCATAGACCGCAAATGGCGCTTCATCCGGGGTGAGACTGGCACGAATGCGGCTCGCTACGACGGGCATGAACGCTCCTCGGTTCTGGACGAGACAAACAGCTCGAAGGCGGTTTGGGCCGATACCAGGTACCGCTCGGCCAGGAATGAGGCTTGGCTGAAGGCGCAAGGGTACCGCTCACATATCCATCGCAAGAAGCCACGCGGCAAACCCATGGCCAGGCATATTCGTCGGGGCAACGCGACACGCTCCGCCATCCGCGCCTGTGTTCGGCTACGAGAAAGGGCCCATGGCTCTGACCATCCGCTCAATCGGCCAAACCCGTGCGAAGGCCCGCATGACCATGGCCAACCTGAGCTACAACTTCCGCCGTCTCATCTTCCACGAGCGACGACAGGCCACAGCCTGACTCCGCCCAAATTCCGGAAATACCCGCCCTGGCGGACCCAAGCAGCACGACACAGCCTCAGATACCACCGATCTTGCCCTCCATACCTGCTATGCGGGTGACAACGACTGGTGCTCGCGTCAAAATCCATCCAGAATCAGCGTTGTTCGAGGTCTCCAACTGGTATACCTATGGTGATGTCTCTGCGCGGGTGCGAAGCCTGCAACAAGCACAAGCCTGCTTAAGAATTGTGCCGTCTGAAAAACGGAAAAAGACCCTGATAAGGACGGCGATCAGGCAGAAATAACGCCCAGTGGCTGAAAATTGAGCCATTGCTGGGATAAAAAATATTCGTAATGGGTATTTTGTGCAAAGGTCTCAGAATCAGTACGGCTGTTTATCATTTGTCGTGGCTAATGTATGTTCAAGCCCTAGGCCCAATCGCTTATTTCAGACTTAAAACATCCTGCATATCAAACAGACCATTGTCTTTATCGACTAACCAGGCGGCGGCTCTGACGGCACCATTGGCAAAAGTTTTTCTGGATGAGGCCTTATGTGTAATTTCAACCCGTTCACCTTCCGTTGCAAACAAGACCGTATGATCACCCACAATATCACCCGCACGAATTGTTTCAAAACCAATTGTATTTTTATCCCTATCACCCGTCATGCCCGCACGACTATAGACAGCACATTCTTTCAAATCACGCCCAAGTGTCTCTGCAACGACTTTACCCATGTGTAGCGCGGTGCCTGATGGGGCATCTTTCTTATGGCGATGATGTGCTTCTATTATTTCGATGTCGGCATCATTACCAAGCACCTGTGCCGCCATCTCTAACAACTTAAAGCATAGATTAATACCAACACTCATATTGGGTGCAAAGACGATGGCAATCTCACTCGCAGCCGCTTGAATCTGTTCATGATCTGCTACGCTAAGACCGGTTGTGCCGATGACCATCTTACAATTTACAGCAACACATTTTTTAATATTGGCAACAATGGAGGTAGCTGATGTGAAATCAATCAGCACATCCATCTGATCAGCAACACTGGATATGTCATCGGTTATCAGTACATTTAATTTACCCACCCTGGCTACTTCACCCGCATCTATCCCGAGCCAGGGAGATGCACTGTGTTCAACAGCAGCCGTCACGTCAACACCATCAGTGTCATGACAAACCTCCAAAATGGTTTGACCCATTCTGCCTGCCGCACCGCATACACCCACTCTTACCGTCATATTTTAAAAGCCTTTATAGATTCTATTCAGGATAACGATTGTACATTAACTGCTATTGCTGAGGCAGTTTTGTAATCAATCCGCACTTTGTCCAATATCTACTGCTTGCATCTAAAGTAATGATATTGAACTGAAATGCACAAAAAGATAAAGATTGAATCAGGCTTGCTACACAGAACATAACGCCAGTTTTTTATCTGAAGAAGATATTTATCGCAATAAAATCAACTGGTCATTGCGTCAAAAAACTTCTTAACCCCATCAAGCCATGAGCTTGCCTGTGGACTATGTTTGGTGCCACTCTTGATCATTGATTCTTCAAACTTTTGCAACAACTCTTTTTGCTTATTGTTCAAATTGACGGGGGTTTCGATAACAATGCGGCAAAGCAAATCGCCTTTTCCAGAACTCCTGATAGAACGAACGCCTTTTGATCTTAAACGGAACAATTTCCCACTTTGAGATTCAGCGGGAACTTTTATTTTAACCTTGCCACCTAGCGTCGGTACTTCAATTTCACCACCCAACGCGGCTGTCACAAAGCTGACGGGGACATCGCAATAAAGATCGGTGCCATCACGGGTAAATATAGGATGCTCTCTGACACTGATTTGAACATACAAATCGCCTGGTTGACTGTTATTGCCACCGGTTTCGCCCTCGCCTGAAAGACGTATCCGGTCACCATTATCAACACCCTCTGGCACCTTGACTGAAATCGTTTTACTATCCTTGACCTGGCCCTGGCCATGACAAGATCCGCATGGGTTACTGATTATTTTACCCTGGCCTCTGCATTGAGGACAGGTCTGTTGAACGGAAAAGAACCCTTGTTGCATTCGCACCTGTCCATGCCCGGTACAAGTAGGACAGCGCACTGGAGAACTTCCTTTCTTGGCACCCGATCCCTTGCAAGTATTGCAGACAACCATTTTGGGAATCTTGATTTTTGCAGTCGTTCCAGCGACCGCATCCTCTAGTGATAGCGCAAGGTTGTAGCGTAAATCCGTACCACGATGGGCGCGATTGCCACCACCGAAAATATCGCCAAAGACACTATCGAATATATCACCAAATCCTGCGCCGCCACCGGCTGCGCCATCACCAGCGGCACTGTTATTGACACCTGCATGACCAAACTGATCATAAGCCGCACGTTTTTGTGCGTCAGATAAAACGTCATGTGCTTCTTTTGCTTCTTTAAATTTTTCTTCGGCTTTTTCATCTCCTTTATTACGATCTGGATGATACTTCATAGCCAGACGGCGATAGGCTTTTTTTAATTCTGACTGATCGGCGTTTTTAGTAACACCCAGTACTTCATAATAATCTCTTTTTGTAGCCATGCTTAATACTCAATTTTAATATGCTTAACTTAAAAGCTAAAACGCAAACAAGCCCGAAGAAGATCACTCATCCCCAGGCTTTAACACTGACGCTTAAATTATTTTTAATAGGCGGCGTATCGCTACTATTTTTTGTTATCTTCCTCAACTTCTTCAAACTCAGCATCGACAACATCAGCATCTGCATTTTTGTCATCTGGCGTGTCAGTCGCGCCACCAGCATCACTGCCTGCTGGATCTTGTTGTTCGGCATAGGCACGTTCGGCAAGTTTTCCTGCAAGCTCTGTCAATCTGTTTGTCTTGCCTGTTATTGCTTCCTTGTCATCACTTTTTAAGGCTTCTTCCAAATCGGTTATGGCAGATTCAATATCCTTTTTTTCCTGCTCTGCTACCTTGTCGCCCAAGTCATCCATGGATTTTTTAGCCGAATGGATCATGTTCTCTGCCATATTGCGCGCTTCAATTAATTCCTTCGCCATGCGATCTCCTTCTGCATGTGCCTCGGCATCCTTGACCATATTATCTATTTCTTCATCAGAGAGACCACTTGAGGCCTTAATAACAATCGATTGTTCTTTACCGGTCGCCTTGTCTTTAGCCGAGACATTCAAGATACCATTCGCATCAATATCAAAATTGACTTCAATCTGTGGTACGCCACGTGGTGCTGGCGGAATATCACTTAGATCAAAACGCCCCAATGACTTATTCCCTGACGCTATCTCACGCTCACCTTGTAGCACATGTACGGTGACGGCCGTTTGGTTATTCTCAGCCGTCGAGAAGACCTGATTGGCCTTGGTCGGTATCGTCGTGTTCTTGTCGATCAACTTGGTCATAACACCGCCCATCGTTTCAATGCCCAAAGACAGTGGTGTCACATCCAGCAACAGTACGTCTTTAACATCACCACCTAGCACACCGGCCTGGATAGCCGCACCAACCGCAACCGCTTCGTCGGGGTTGACATCCCGCCGCGGCTCTTTTGCGAAGAATGCCTGTACCTTTTCCTGCACCATCGGCATGCGTGTTTGGCCGCCCACCAAAATAACATCGGTAATATCCGATGCAGAAAGCCCAGCATCATCAAGCGCAACTTGACACGGTGCTATCGTGCGCTCAACCAGATCGTCTACTAATGATTCCAACTTGGCTCGGGTCATCTTTAGGTTAAGATGTTTCGGACCTGATGCATCGGCTGTAATGTAAGGTAAGTTTATATCGGTCTGTTGACTTGATGATAATTCAATCTTGGCCTTTTCGGCTGCTTCTTTAAGACGTTGTAATGCCAAAGGATCGTTATGTAAATCCACGCCTTGCTCTTTCTTGAATTCATCGCAGAGGAAATCAATAACGCGGAAATCAAAATCTTCACCACCAAGAAAAGTATCGCCATTCGTTGAGAGTACTTCAAATTGATGCTCACCATCTATATCGGCAATCTCAATGATAGATACGTCAAACGTACCGCCCCCTAAATCATAAACAACAATCTTGGCATCACCGCGTCTCTTATCCATGCCATACGCCAATGCAGCGGCAGTGGGTTCATTGATAATACGCTTGACTTCAAGGCCAGCGATACGACCTGCATCCTTGGTTGCCTGACGTTGAGAATCATTAAAATAAGCGGGCACCGTAATGACCGCTTCGGTCACTTCTTCGCCAATGTAATCTTCTGCTGTATTCTTCATCTTCATGAGCACACGTGCGGAGATTTCTGGTGGTGCCATCTTCTTGCCATTGACCTCAACCCAGGCATCACCATTATCGGCCTTTACGATCTTATAGGGCACGAGCTTGATATCTTTTTGCACCGTATCTTCATCAAAACGACGACCGATCAAACGTTTAACAGCATAAAGCGTGTTGTCCGGGTTTGTAACAGATTGACGCTTGGCGGATTGACCAACAAGTACCTCATCGCTGTCTGAGTAAGCGACAATGGACGGCGTTGTTCTGGTGCCTTCGCTGTTTTCTATGACCTTCGCTTCACCACCCTCAAGAATTGCCACGCATGAATTAGTGGTACCGAGATCAACTCCTATTATCTTAGCCATGCTTTATCTCCAAAAATACTTGAACTTTTTAAGTCACATTTAGTTTATAAAATATATTGCCTGTTTGGTAAGTGTGGACAATTTCTTTGTTTTCAAGCCCACAAACAAAATTATTTAGCGACGATAACCATCGCTGGCCTAAGCAATCGCCCATTCAATGTATAACCCTTCTGCATCACCGTCACGACCGTCCCTGATTCAGTTCCTTCAGTGTCTTGCATGGAAATAGCTTCATGTTGTTGCGGATTGAATTTTTCGCCTTGCGGTGTCAAGGCTTCTACATCAAATTTTTCTATCACGGTATTGAACATTTTCAGTGTTAGTTCCATACCTTCTCTTAGATCATCAATGTTCTCGGCACTGGCCGCTATGCCTAATTCCAGACTATCCAGAACCGGCAACAGCTCATTAATAAACTTTTCCAATGCGTATTTATGCGCATTTTCTATATCGCGCATAGTCCGTTTACGCAGGTTGTCCATCTCAGCCTGTATCCGCAGCGCACGATCTTCATGCGTCTGCGCGAGTGCTTGCGCTTTTTCGAGTTGATTTTGTAAAGACACCTTGTCGGTTTCAAGTTGTTCTGCTGCAAACTCAAGCTCTGATGCCAAAACATCATTTACATCTTCTGGTATGTCAACCTCCTCTACAGTAGCCGCTTGTTCGATAGTTGCTTGTTCAGCAGACTTTTGTTCGGCAGGCACTTGTTCGGTAGCCGCTTGTTCAATAGCTTCATCCTGATCAATATCGTTTTGTTGTCCTGACATAGTTAACCTCTTTTATTTAGACAATAGAAACTCTGCATCTAGCCAGATGCGCGTTACTAGATGGGGATTATTTTTTTGAGTTCAAGGCAACACCAAGCATTTTTGCCGTTATGTCGACAATCGGAATAACACGCTCATAGTGCATACGAGTTGATCCTATCACGCCTAAAACACCGAGTACTTCACCATCTACTTCATACGGTGATGTGACGACACTGCAATTATCGAGCACATCATAACCGGATTCTTCACCAATAAATATTTGCATTCCATCGGCATTAATAACCTGTTCCAGCAAATGCAGAATATCGCGCTTCTGATTAAACGTTTCAAACAACTTTTTTAATTTATCAACATTACAAAGTTCCGCAACATCCATGAGGTTGGTTTGTCCAGAAAACAGCACATCGTCACCTGCGTTTTTGATACCATCATCAAACGCTATCTGCGCCATCTCAATCGCCGATTGCATAGACTGATTCACATCTTCTTTCATCTTTTTCAATTCTTCGAGGATCAAAGTCCGAATCATCGTCAGGTCTTTATCAGTAAAGAGCGCATTGAGATAGTTAGAAATCTGCTGTAATTCCGACGTGGAATAGGTCTTGTCCGTATTGATGATACGATTTTGTATTTCTTGATCATTTATCACCAGGATCACCAATACCCTCTTTTCCGATAAGGCAATAAATTCAATATGCTGTAATTTAGATTGGGTCGTACGCGGTAACATGACAACGCCCGCGAGCTGGGTTATATCTGAGAGTATGGAAGAAGTACGCTGAATTAATGAGGCATGATCATTGTCAGGTGCCATTTCTTGTGCAATTTTTTGTACGTCATCTGAATTGAGATCATTGACTCTTAATAAACTATCAACAAATAATCGATAACCTTTGGCAGTGGGTACTCGGCCCGCAGAAGTATGTGGCGAAAGTAAGAGGCCGAGGTCTTCAAGATCTGCCATCACATTACGTATTGAGGCGGGACTCAGCTTTAAGTTTGAATCTTTTGAAAGCGTACGCGATCCTACCGGGGTACCCTCTTCAATAAAATATTCAACCAGTGCCTTAAATAAAAAAAGACTGCGTTCTGATAATTGTAGCGAATCTATCGTTGAAACCATACCCATTACAAGCGCAACTGAAGTAATAAAATAAAATCTAGCATTCTACCGTATTAAGTGCAAAGCATATTCAACATACCTTGAAAATATCTTGCCGGGATATATTGGTCACTGCCGCAGAGCATGTTATGTTTGATGAAAAAATGACAGGACTGCTCCAAAATCATGTTTAATCGAATCGGACTTATTACCAACGCAGACACGAAGGCCATTCAGGCAACATTAATTGAACTGGTTGCATATCTTGGTGCATATAATCGCACGGTCATTTTGAATACAGGTTGTGCTGATTTACTCAACGATCACGAATTTGCTGTCTTCAACACCAGTGAATTAGGCAAACATTGCGATCTCGTCATTGCCATTGGCGGCGATGGCACGATGTTGATGGCATCTCATAACCTCTGTGACTTTGATATACCATTACTCGGCATTAATCTTGGCCATGTTGGTTTTCTGGCCGATATTCCGGCTGACGACATCGCCGATAATATGGACGACATATTAAATGGCCAGTTTGTTGAAGATGTTCGTTTCCTGCTAAAAGGTCAGGTCTTTCGAGATGAAGTATGTCTCTTTACAGGCAATGCTATCAATGATGTCATCGTCCAAAAATTTAATATCGCCCGATTAGTCGAACTGGAAACCTATATTGATGGTACGTTTGTCCATAAACATCGATCGGATGGCATGATTGTCTCATCACCCACGGGTTCAACGGCCTATGCCCTTGCCAGCGGCGGCCCTATAGTACACCCGGCACTTGATGCCTTGTTGTTAGTCCCTATTTGTCCACACTCACTCACCAATCGCCCCATTGTTGTTGACGGCAAAAATTGTATTGAGGTTGTTATCGGAACAAGAGAGGTTGACCGTGCCCACCTCACGCTGGATGGTGAAACAACATTTGAACTTTGCCCGGGAGACAGGGTGCGCGTTGAAAAAAGAAATATGAATATCCGGTTAATCCATCCATCCGGACACGACCAGTTTCATGTTCTGCGTGAAAAATTAAACTGGAGCAAATAGCATTGTTACGGCAACTCGCCATTAAAAATCTGGCTGTTATCGATAAGCTGAGTATTGATTTCAAATCCGGCATGACGGTGCTGACGGGTGAAACGGGGGCCGGTAAGTCGATATTACTTGATGCCTTGGGTTTGGTGTTGGGTGATCGTGCAGATACCAACATCATTAGAATCGGTGCCGCAAAAACAGATATTACGGCCATTTTTTCTATTCAAAATAACGACTATATCCATCGTCGACTGCAGGAAATGGAGCTTGAGCCTGATGATGAATTATTCATAAGGCGAACTATTAGCCAAGATGGACGGTCGCGGGCGTATCTAAATAATACGCCGGTCCCGGTTCAAACCCTGCGTGAGATAGGCGAATATCTGGTTGACATACACGGTCAACACGCACATCAATCCTTGTCTCGCCCAAAAATGCAACGCGCAATACTGGATGCGGCTGGAGACTATAAGGCCTTGTTGGATGATGTTGCTAAAACCCATGCGGCCTGGAAACATGTCAATCAGGAACTGCTCCATTTTGAAACAATGGGCGAAGATTTTGAAGCACGCTTGACACTACTACAATATCAGATAGATGAGCTTGCCCAGCTTGCCATAGGCAAAACAGAATATGCTACACTCACAGCAGAATTCAAGCGTCAGTCGCATGCGCAAGATCTGATGGCAACATGTCAAAAAATATTAACCGAACTAACAGAAACAGATCCCGCGATTTATAGTCGGCTATCTCAACATCAGCGTACTATTGCCGATCTCTGTAGCATGGACGATTCACTTCTGAATATCAGCCATTTACTCAATAGCGCGGCCATTCAAGTCAATGAGGCCTGCTCGGAGTTAAGAGATTATATCGAACAGTTTGATATGGATATGACGCAGTTGACCGTAATAGAAAATCGTCTGGACAAACTCCATGATCTGGCACGGAAGCATAAAATAAAACCGGTCGAACTACCGGAACAATTAACCCTGTTGCGTTCACAATTGACACAACTAGAAGGTGGCCAGGAACAACATGAAGCCTTGCAAAAAAAGAAGGTTGAACTTAACGCACATTATATCAAACGGGCTGAAGATCTTAGACAGAAAAGAAAAGATGTTGGCAGAAAAATCGCGCTTGCGGTCACTGATAAAATGCACGAACTTGGCATAGATGGACAGTTTGATATATTGGTAGAATCCATCGAAGACTTGACACCGCACCAATATGGCATGGATAAAATTTCGTTTGTAGTCTCTACTAACCGAGGCCAGCCATTAAAACCGATTACGAAGATTGCCTCTGGCGGTGAATTGTCACGGCTTAGTTTAGCAATACAAATCATTGATGCAAAAGACAATGGTGCGCCTACCATGGTATTTGATGAGGTCGATGCCGGGGTCGGCGGCGGTATTGCCGAGACAGTGGGCAGGATGCTACGCAGTCTGGCCGCACACCGCCAGATATTTTGTGTTACCCATCTGGCCCAGGTCGCTTCTTGTGGACATCACCATCTACGGGTTGCAAAGCATACTGAAAAAGACACCATTTTCACGCAGGTAATCGACCTTAATGAACAAGAGCGCATTGATGAGATTGCGCGCATGTTGGCCGGGATGAAGATAAGTGATGAGAGTCGTGCACATGCCGCACAAATGCTTGAATGAGGACTACGATGTCGAGAATATCATCTCGCCTGCGTGGGTGACTATTGATTTTAAGTACGCTTGGAAAATACTTTTACGCTTTTGGTTTTACATACAAAACCAGACTATGCTCAATTAGGTCATAGCCATGCGCTTTTGCAATTTCTTCTTGTAAGCGTTCAATTTCTTCATTTTCAAATTCAATGACCTGGCCTGTTTTTAAACACACCATGTGATCATGATGTCCGCCCTGGTCAAGCTCAAATACAGAATGGCCAGAATCAAAGTTGTGGCGTATGACGAGTCCTGCCGCTTCAAATTGAGTCAATACCCGATAGACGGTAGCCCGACCCACTTCTTCACCATGTTCCAATAAGGTTTTGTAAACATCTTCGGCACTCAGATGTCGTTCATCTGAGTCTTCCAGGATATGTAATATCCGAATTCTAGGTAAGGTCGCCTTAAGACCGGCTTTTTTTAAATCTATCGCTTCCAAGTAAACCTCTATACTCAGGCGTGAGTGAAAATCTGTGATTTGAAAGTATACTGCATGACAAGATAAATGTCGTTGAGGAATCCTGCCGCAACAGTTATCCTATTCTTAATCTAGTTATTATAGTTATTAACGGTCAATACCTACATAAATCTTTGCATGAAAAAATTAGTCGTATTCTGCATATTGCTTATATTCATAAGTGCCTGTGGTCGCAATCCTGATGGCAGTTACAATATGCCTTTACTCTATAAGATCAACATCCAGCAAGGGAATGTCATTGAGCAGCGAATGCTTGATAGACTCAAACCCGATATGGATAAAAACCAGGTGCAATACATCATGGGTACACCTTTGTTGATAGACCCGTTTCATAATAATCGTTGGGAATATGTCTTTAGTTTTAAGGCCGGGGGTGACACCAGAGAACAACGGCATATTACCTTGCATTTCAATGAAGCGGAAAAGCTCAGCCACATTACCGGAGATATAATCGCCGCTGAGGGGACGCGAGATCTAAATGCAATTATTGAAGGAGAAGCGGTTATCGTGCCTGAATCAGTGGGTAAGAAAAAAGGATTTTTTAGCCGCTTATTGGATAAAGTAAATCCGTTCTAAGATGAATAATAAAATAAACCATGCCTTTACTGTTGTATCTTCGCACGTCGATGGCGCGCCTCTTTTGGGTCGATAAGAAGTGGGCGATAGATCTCGATCCTATCGCCTTTTTCTAAAACATGATCCAGTGCTTTAATATGACTAAAAACCCCCACTTTATTGACGGCTAAATCTATTTCTGGGAAACGCTGCAACAAACCTGAGTAAGCAATAACCTGGCGAATAGTGCTACCTGACGGCAGTGCCAACGACTCGCTATTTTGACAGCCTGGTTTAATATAAATGAGATCGACGGTCATGCGCTCACCTTGGACCATACACCACCTGTGCGCGTTTAATGAAGGCATCCACTAAAGAGTCGGCAATTTTTTCAAAAGCCGCACCGAGTGTATATTTTGCCAATTTATTTTTAAATTCAAACTGCATTTCTAATGTCACCAGACATCCGCCATTATTATCTTCTTGAAATTGCCAATGTCCGTATAACTCCTTAAACGGCCCTTCAACCAGTCGCATAATGATAGCAGTATCAGCCAGCATCGTATTGGCTGTCACAAAATTTTGCTTGATTTTGCCCAGTGCTATTGAGATTGAAGCGGTCACGGCATCGCTACTTGTTGTGAGTATGTTGGCCTTAGTACACCATGGCAAAAAAACCGGATAAGATTCGATATCATTGACCAACGCAAACATTTGCTTTGCGCTATAAGTAACATACGCCTGATTATTTATTTTAGTCACTACAAAGCAATAAACTTATTCAACAAAGCCTAATAGTTTAAATATGCCAATAGCGTTAAGAAATACTACTATTACACCGAGCGGCGCAATATAACGCACGGCAAAACGCCAGGTTTTATAATAAAAACCATCGCCCAACCCCAACTCTTCTACGGTTGCCGACCGCGACATCCGCCAGGCGGCAAATATAGCAATCAATAGACCACCGATGGGCAACATGATGTTTGAGGTGAATATATCGAACATGTCAAACAGCCCGTTTTCTTTTACCGTGCCGGCAAAACTAAACGAGAAGGCCCATTGATTGAATGACAAGACTGTCGCTAAACCAAGCAACCAGACAGCAATACCGGCAAGGGTTGTGGCTTTAACGCGCGTCATATTTTTGTTTTCAACCAACCAGGTTACGGCCGGTTCAAGTAATGAGATGGCTGAAGTCCATGCGGCAAACAGCAACAATATAAAAAACAGCGTTCCGAAAAATGTACCAAACGGCATCTGACCGAATGCGATTGGTAATGTGATAAAGATAAGCCCAGGCCCGCCAGCCGGTTCCAGTCCATAGGTAAAAACAATCGGGAAAATCGCTATGCCTGCGAGGATTGCAACGAGCGTATCTGCAAACGCTATCGTGAAACAATTAAAGCTTATTGATGATTTCTGCGACAGATACGAACCATAGATCATGATCGCGCCCATACCAATGCTCAGACTAAAAAATGCTTGTCCCAGAGCAGGCAAGAGGATATCCGAAAAAAAATTCTTGTCGGCCAATCTTGCAAAGTCAGGATTAAATAAATAATCGATCCCTTCCATAAATTTTTCTGTGCCCATAGCATAGCCAACCATGATTAAAAGCAGAACAAATAGCGCGGGCATTAAAAATTTTACCGCTTTTTCCAAACCACTCTTCACGCCACGAGCAATAATAACCATACTCATGGCCATGAATACTGTATGCCACGCCAATAATTTTTCGGGATCGTTAATGAGTTCAGAAAACATCTGTTTGGAGAAAGTGGCATCTACATCAACGAAAAGACCCGCACCAGTTCTGAATATATAAGCCAAGGTCCAGCCAGCGATGACGCTATAGTAGGAAAGGATTATAAATCCGGCTATCATGCCCATCCAACCCAGCAGTTGCCAATGGCGACCTAACCCTTCCTCTGCCGCTAATGTGCCCATCGTATTGATTGGACTTTGACGCCCACGCCGACCCAGCATTATCTCGGCCATCATGATGGGTATCCCGACCAGCACAACGCAGAGTAGATAAACCAGAACAAAGGCACCCCCACCATTTTCACCCACTAAATAGGGGAATCGCCAGATATTGCCAAGGCCAACGGCTGATCCTGTTGCGGCAAGAATGAAGACCCAACGAGAGGACCACTGACCATGGATGGAGGAACGTTTCACAGACATATTCTAAGAATTATTTTTGATATATTTTCCACAAACTTAAACGTTTTGACAGGTATTATAGAAATTATCTTGTTGTAAACGCAATCCCCTAAAGAGGCTATAACTGAACTTTTTTATCATCAACGTGAATATGCTCCGAGACCTTTGCACTAAAGCAATACTTATCCAGCCTGACCCGACTCAACCCGACCCGACCACGCTTGACTCACGTCCGACCCGACTCAACCCAAACCGACCACAACCGACCCAGCCCGGCCACAACCACAATCAACCCGGCCCAACCCCGCCCGTTTTAGAAAGCGATCATTGTCAGGGACGGCAGTTTACCTAATGCAATTCGCTTTGAGCTCATCCGTTCTTAAAATATCAGCAACTCCTGTATACTCGCAAGATTAACGAGATGGACATGACAAAATGGAGACCTCGAACAACGCTGATTCTAGATGGGTTTTGACGCGAGTACCAGTCGTTGTCACCCGCATAGTGGGTGTGAAGGTCAAGATCGGTGGTATTTGAGGCTGTGTTGCATTGTTTGGGTCTGCCAGGGCGGGTATTTCCGAATTTGGACAGAGTCAGGCTGTGGCCTGTCGTCGCTCGTGGAAGATGAGACGGCGGAAGTTGTAGCTCAGGTTGGCCATGGTCATGCGGGCCTTCGCACGGGTTTGGCCGATTGAGCGGATGGTCAGAGCCATGGGCCCTTTCTCGTAGCCGAACACAGGCGCGGATGGCGGAGCGTGTCGCGTTGCCCCGGCGAATATGCCTGGCCATGGGTTTGCCGCGTGGCTTCTTGCGATGGATATGTGAGCGGTACCCTTGCGCCTTCAGCCAAGCCTCATTCCTGGCCGAGCGGTACCCGGTATCGGCCCAAACCGCCTTCGAGCTGTTTGTCTCGTCCAGAACCGAGGAGAGTTCATGCCCGTCGTAGCGAGCCGCATTCGTGCCAGTCTCACCCCGGATGAAGCGCCATTTGCGGTCAATGGACACGTGGTTCTTGTACCCAAAGTGCGGAACCGAAATATCGACAAGGCCAGTATCCTCCTCACCTGCCTTGGCGCGCGCTTTCTCTTCTTTCGTCATCCGCTGGCGCGGGGCAAAGACCAACGTGGCATCCACAATCTGACCGCCGGTCGGTTTGTATCCCCGCGCGCACAGCTGAGCTTCAAACGCGGCAAACAGGGCCTTGCAGACACCCGCCTGGGTCAGCTTCTCTCTGAAAAGCCAGATCGTTTTTTGGTCGGGGGTTGGCTCCCCGATTTGAAATCCCAGGAACCGTAGCCAACTGAAACGGTCACGAATGAGAAACTCCATCCGCTCATCGCTCAGATTGTGCATCGAGGCCAAGACCAGCACCTTGAACATCACAACGGCATCATAGGGCGGACGACCACCTTTGGGACGTTCCCCATAGCCAAGTGCTTCAACAAGAACTGGGCGAAACACTTCGAAATCAACGTGCCGCTCCAAAACCTCAAGCGGATATCCCATCGCCGAAAGCCGCGCCAAATGATCCGTCAAATCAAACAATCCAGGTGCGGGCATAAACAAAATCCTCCCACATCAAGTGAATCAGATCGTAC
Source organism: uncultured Gammaproteobacteria bacterium (assembly GCA_951812995.1). Taxonomy (GTDB): domain Bacteria; phylum Pseudomonadota; class Gammaproteobacteria; order Eutrophobiales; family Eutrophobiaceae; genus UBA7359. The sequence continues at coordinate 131,933 of CATOTD010000009.1, forward strand.
CACAAAATGCACGGTTTTTAGAGGTCTCCAAATGAGTAAAGACAAGTCATCTGGCGGCGGCAAGACCATTGCGCTGAATAAAAAAGCCCGTCACAATTATTCGATTGACGAGCGATTTGAAGCAGGTATCGCGCTAGAAGGCTGGGAGGTCAAGAGTTTGCGGGCGGGCAAAGTGCAGATTGTCGAGAGTTATATCCTCCTGAAGGACAGCGAAGCCTTCCTCTTTGGCGCATTCATCACACCACTGCCGACTGCCTCAACACATATAACACCTGATCCACAACGTAGTCGCAAACTGCTAATACATAGAGTCGAACTGAATAGACTAATCGGTGCCGTCGAGCGCAAAGGCTTTGCATTAGTGCCTATCGCGCTTTATTGGAAAAACGGTAAGGTCAAACTGGAGCTCGGCATCGCCCGCGGCAAAAGAACACATGACAAACGCGAAACTGCAAAAGACCGCGACTGGCAGCGACAGAAAGAAAGGCTACTGCGACATAAATAAATCAACGTTCCCTTGTTTATTGCTACGCACTGAAACTTTCAGTACGCCACGTAAGTCATACACCCGATTATTTTAATGTTTATTGATAGGCAATCGTTTATACTTGAAACTTCTTCAGGAAAAATCGGGGGCGTACTGGCTTCGACGTGGATATGAAACCTGATGGGCATGCCGAGGTGCAGATTACCTCGTAAATACTTCTGCAAACCTTATAGTTGCCAACGAAGACAACTACGCACTAGCGGCTTAATAACCTGTCTTAGTGCCGTCTGCCTGCTGATGTGCTTGTGCACGGTAGGTCTAGGCGTCGACTTTCACAAGACCGCAATGAAACCCGTCCGAGGTAGATTTGTTAAAACTTGATCGGAATCGCGTTCTGTCTTCCCCGCCGGTCGGGTAGCAGAGCGTTAAATTAAAGATTCGGCTAAGCATGTAGATCTGATGGCAGAGGATTTGCGGACGCGGGTTCGATTCCCGCCGCCTCCACCAATTAAAAAGGTGAACTAAGATCAGTTCACCTTTTTATGCCCATACCCCGCGCTACAGTCCGAGACCTTTGCATTAAAGTGATATTTGTTTGTTACAATAAGCCGCGTTACTTAAGATTATTGTTCATTAAAGACACCCTTAAAACCCGCCCTTACCAGGACATGAGTCCAGAACAAGGCCAAGTACCTACGATTAAAACTACATGACTTGGAGCTATTGTCAAAAGTAGTGTCTGACAAGTTAATCATGCGGTTGCCTTGTCGTTCTCAGTTACTTCGATTCCATCTTTAAGCTTCACGCCTCCAATCACCTTCGCCAGGTGTCTGAAGCCTCGCAGTTTGCGCCAGGAATCTTCGGCACATAATCCCATCTTGTAGATCATCGTCAGCATCGTTATTCGTGTGATACGACCTTTCGCTTGCCGTGTCCTGTGCCGGATTGTGGCAAAACTCGACGGGGTGACATTCGTTGTCCTGATGTGGCTCCAGTGCTCTGCTGGAAAGTCATAAAATGCCAGCAACGCATCACGGTCTTTCGATAAGCATGGCCACTGCCTTCGGATACTTCGCCCCAAAACGTTCCTCAAATGCATCAAATGCCTTCTCTGCATCAGTGCGCCCCTCTGCCATCCAAATGTCATGTAGCCCTTGTTTCGCTTTCTCCTGAACAGACTTCGGCAGATAGTTCAGTACATTACCGGTCTTATGCATCCAGTAGCGTTGTGCTGTTGTCTCAGGATAGACTTCTTCCAATGCTACCCAGAATCCCAGAGCACCGTCGCCAATCGCCAGCTTCGGTGGTTGGTTTAAACCTCGCTGTTTCAACGACAACAAGACTTCTCACCAGCTCTGCTTCGATTCCCTGACACCATCCTTAATTGCCAGGAAGTGCTTCTGACCGCGGCTGTTCACGCCAATGATGACCAGACAACACAATCAACCATCGTCACCTCGAAGACCACTGTAGATGCCATCAGCCCAGATATAGACCCATTCGTCAGTCACTGAACGTGTACTCCAGGTTTTGTACTCTGATTCCCACTGACGTTTCAGGCGACCAACTGCATTGGCGGATAAGCCCTTGGCATCAGGCCCGACAATCGGTAGTGTCAATAATCTTTCGCACTTTCTGATTTGGCCAGGTTAAATGTCGAATTCTTTGACCATATCAGCCATCGTCATTTCGCCTTTGATGGTCGTCAACGCGACCTTTGCTTTGAACTCTGGTTTATGCAATCTTCTTTTCCTTCTCATGAATAAACTTCCTCTTTAAATTAATGGAGGAAAGAATCTATGTCATCCTTGATTGCCAGAATCTGGGGTCCATCTTTAACAGCTTTCATCAGGAAAACCATCAAAAAACGTAAGCTGTTTCCAACCGATGACGCTACCAGAAAGGTGAGCTATCTGGCCATTCAAGATGCATCTAAAGAAGTGGACTATGTCGATTAAATATTGGAAACCAGCGATGAATCGCTTTATGATCGAATTCGAAGACCGACTAAAGGACTTCGTTTAACCAACGGCAGGTGGAAGCCTCTAAAAACCGTACATTTTGTGGTACGATCTAATTCACTTGATGTGGGAGGATTTTGTTTATGCACGCACCTGGATTGTTTGATTTGACGGATCATTTGGCGCGGCTTTCGGCGATGGGATATCCGCTTGAAGCTCTGGACTGTCATGTGAATTTCGAAGCGCTCCGTCCCGTTTTGGTGGCAGCACTTGGCTATGGGGAACGTCCCAAAGGTGGTCGTCCGCCCTATGATGCCGTTGTGATGTTCAAGGTGCTGGTGTTGGCCTCGATGCACAATCTGAGCGATGAGCGGATGGAGTTTCTCATTCGTGACCGTTTCAGTTGGCTACGGTTCCTGGGATTTCAAATCGGGGAGCCGACACCTGATCAGAAGACGATCTGGCTTTTCAGAGAGAAGCTGACCTAGGCGGGTGTCTTCAAGGCCCTGTTTGCCGCGTTTGAAGCTCAGCTGTGCGCGCGGGGATACAAACCGACCGGCGGTCAGATTGTGGATGCCACGTTGGTCTCTGCCCCGCGCCAACGGATGACGAAAGAAGAGAAAGCGCGCGCCAAGGCAGGTGAGGCCGCGTCTGACATCTGGCCCGATGATCTGTCCAAGGCAGCGCAGAAAGACACCGATGCGCGTTGGACGGTCAAGTATTCAAAGGCCAAGACGACCAAGGAGGGTGAGGAGGATACTGGCCTTGTCGATATTTCGGTTCCGCACTTTGGGTACAAGAACCACGTGTCCATTGATCGCAAATGGCGCTTCATCCGGGGTGAGACTGGCACGAATGCGGCTCGCTACGACGGGCATGAACTGTCCTCGGTTCTGGACGAGACAAACAGCTCGAAGGCGGTTTGGGCCGATACTGGATATCGGTCGTCCAAGAACGAAGACTGGCTCAAAGCGCAAGGGTACCGCTCACATATCCATCGCAAGAAGCCACGCGGCAAACCCATGGCCAGGCATATTCGTCGGGGCAACGCGACACGCTCCGCCATCCGCGCCTGTGTTCGGCTACGAGAAAGGGCCCATGGCTCTGACCATCCGCTCAATCGGCCAAACCCGTGCGAAGGCCCGCATGACCATGGCCAACCTGAGCTACAACTTCCGCCGTCTGATTTTCCACGAGCGACGACAGGCCACAGCCTGACTCCGCCCAAATTCCGGAAATACCCGCCCTGGCAGACCCAAACAGCGCAACACAGCCTCAAATACCACCGACCTTGACCTTCACACCCGCTATGCGGGTGACAACGACTGGTGCTCGCGTCAAAATACATCCAGAATCAGCGTTGTTCGAGGTCTCCATCTACAAGATGGGATTATGCGCAGAAGATTCCTGGTGCAAACTGAGAGGCTTCAGACACCTGGCCAAGGTGATTGAAGGCGTGAAGTTTAAAGATGGAATCGAGGTAACTGAGGACGACAAGGCAACCGCATGATCAAATTGTCAGACACTACTTTTGACAATAGCTCTCGTATTACTTAATGGGATATATCCATTGCTTAAATTAAGGAACATCTGATTAATTAAGGATTTTCAAGCAAGTGGGCATCACTGTGCTCGATAGCAACGAGCATTGAACGTTTTGCTCATTACTCTCTTTCATTTCTCTTGTCCCGGCCTACTGTTTTCAGCTATAGCCCCTATTCCAGGCGTACTAAGCCACTGATAGCCGTAATAATTGTTTCTTTGATAGCATAAGATTAATCAGGGCACAGTGGGCAAACAGGTGGTTCGCATTCTTGCCTGGCCCTTTGAATCTGACTTTGGTAAATCCATATTGTCGCTGCATGATATGAAAGACATGCTCAACCTTGGCACGGACTTTGGATTTGTGCCGGTTTTTAGCCTTGTCCTGTTCGGTCAGTTTGCGGTGACGTGAGCCTTTGACCTGGGTGTAGTCTTTTACCTTGGGGTCATTATCCTTGAGTACGGATTGCTGACCCGCATAGGCACTATCTCCCCAAAGACGGGTCTCTTCTCCATGCAGTAGGTCTCCCATGACCTGTGAGTCGTGGACATTGGCTGGTGTGGCAGCAACAGAGTGTATCAGTTTGGTTTTGCTATCCACACCGATGTGCGCCTTCATGCCAAAGTACCATTGCTTGCCTTTTTTGGTCTGATGCCTATCAAGATCACGGGTTTTGCTTTTGTTCTTGGTGGCGGTAGGCGCATTGATGATGGTCGCATCAACAATAGTGCCTTTGGATACTTTCATGCCGTTTTCCTCCAGATAGACGGCAACAGCATCAAACAGGGCAACTCCGAGGTTGTTCTCCTCCAGCAGATGACGGAATTTACAGCGGGTGGTTGCATCTGGCACGGGTTCCATGCCCACCGGACGGCGACCAGCAGGGGTTGGGGTAATGAGGCTCAATTACTGCAGTCAGCGCTTGCCAGGGAATGAGCTGATTCATCTCTTCGAGAAATATCTCTTTGCGTGTCTGCTTGCGGTATTATCGCATATTATGGCATTAATCAGAGGTTCCTTAGTTATTGACGAAAGCCATCACCACGCCACAAGTAATATATCAAGAGATTTAATCAAAGACATTGGGCCAAAACTAACGATAGAGGTTTCCGCAACACCAGACATGGAAAACCCTGACGAGATTGTTTCTGTGACCTTGGAAGATGTAAAACTGGAAGGAATGATCAAAAAATCAGTCATTCTCAATCCAAACTTTAAAAATGTTTTATCCGGCAATAGTCTAAAAACAAAACTTGTTGATGGGACAGATGCAATGGTGTTAGAAGAAGCGCTAAAGAAACGAGAAGAAATTGCAAAAGCGTACAAAGAAGCGGATATTGAGATAAACCCTCTTTTACTTATTCAATTACCCGACCGTAAAACACAAGCAGAAGATCAAGTCAAAAATAATGTTGTGTTGATTTTGAAAGATAAATACGGAATGACAACGGAAAACGGCAGACTGGCGATCTATTTATCAGGAGAAAAAGAAAATCTTGAGAATATCGCTAAGAATAATCATGAAACCGAAGTTTCGCTTTTTAAGCAGGCAATCGCTTTAGGATGGGATTGTCCTCGTGCTCAAGTCTTAGTGCTTTTCAGAGACTGGAAAAGTCTCACATTTTCGGTCCAAACAGTTGGGCGAATTATGCGTATGCCCGAGCCCGACACAGGACACTACGCACAGGATATTTTGAATTACGGATTTGTGTTTACAAACCTTGCCGATATTGAAATCAAGGAAGACATGGCAAGAAAATATGTAACGATTTATACCAGCCAAAGAATAGAAAGCTACAAACCAATTAAGTTAAAATCTGTTTATCGCTTGCGACAACGAGAAAAGACTCGTTTAAGCCCAAAATTTATCAATATCTTTTTAGATGAGGCTAAAAAATACGACCTCGAAAAGAAAATTGAAACCAAAGGGCAAAAACTAGAACAGTCTTTAATTTCTGATTATAAGGCAGAAGACGTTGATAAATTGGCAAATAAAGAAATCAAGGGCGAAGCCAAAATCAATACCGAAAATGAAGCTGATTTACAAAAGCTCTATGACTTTTTTGTAAAAAATAATTTATCGCCTTTTTATCCCGAAGATCGCTCAATCGGCAGACTGAAAGAAGCAATTTATTACTTTTTTAGAATGCGTCTTGGTATGGCATATACCAACCGCTTTGCTGAAATCATAAATATTGTATTAAGTCCGAAAAATAGCCGACATTTCATCAATGTCATTGATAGCACCAAAGAAAAATACATTGCTGAAACTCAAAAACGAGAAGCGGAACTACAAAAATCAGCCGACTGGGAATTGCCAGAAATTTTGAACTATTGCGGAAACTTCACAGAGTTAAAAACAGAATTATCAGCGATGCAGCCGTTTTATTATGATAACAAATGGAAAACCGAAGAAGCGTTTATCAAATTCCTTGAAAAATCAGATCAAATTGAATGGTGGTTTAAGAACGGCGACCGAGACGCAACATTTTTTGCCGTGCCCTATGAAGAAAACGGAGAACGGAAGCCGTTTTATGTAGATTTTATCGTAAAGTTTAAAGACGGAAAAATTGGTTTGTTTGATCCGAAAAACGGAAACACAATCACAGACGCAAGAGCAAAAGTAGACGGCTTGCGATCCTACATAAAAGCGAATCATAAAAAGAACCTATTCGGCGGCATTGTCGCCAATAAAAATTCTCAAAACTTCAAAGCCCGCTGGATGGTATATACTGGTGCTGGTGCCGACCTAATTCCAAACCAATGGAAAAATTGGGGACTCCTCCAGGATGTTATTGAAAACTAAAAATGAATAAAAAAGAACAAGAACGATTAGGTTGATTTATCAAACAAGCGACCTCATCTGGTGCCAGCAAGCAAAAGATGCCAGCTAACCCGCCACCAAAGCGTGAATTAGCAAGACGTTATAAGTGGGTGGATTTAGTAAAAAAGTAGCCAATATGTTGATTCTGGGGTCAATAAGTATATCATTCCCTAATTTTGTAATAGTTATTTTAGGATCATGCCTATCAACACCCAAATACTCAGCCTTAAAATCACGGAAAAACGGCGCGATATTGCAACCCGGCGGGGTAGTGCCTTTAATAAAGACGACTTGCGTAAAAGCCGCATGGGCACGGTGCATCCAGTGAAGCACGTTGTGCAGAAAAAACGAAAGGGCAACCCGTGGCTTAGGCGTGCTCTTGATGAGCTGGATCGGGTTTCGAAAACAGGGGTTGAAAATAAAAGTGCAATAAGCTGGGTGCGGGATGATTTTAATCTAAACCAGCTTGTATTAAGGAGCGCAACCCGGGTCGTTGAAAATAGCAAACATTACCACGCTTAACCGGTGCAAACACATCAAACAAAAAACAAGCCCGAAAATCCAGGCCAATGTAAATGATTGCCAATGAAAATCATCAGATCCGAAAAAAATGTCCACCATGCTAATACATGCGAGAATGATACCTGACCGCAAACCCCACGCCAGATAGTGCTCCAAATCGTCCATATACGAGGTCTGTCACACCTGACGCATGATAGAAGAGTTTAGGCTTATCAAAATTGTGAATGATGTACCAACAAAACCAGAAACGATAGCACCAAAAGTTATTGTTGAACTCAACAGAAAATAGCTACCCATTTTAATAGATACATCAAAGAACCAAACACAAAGCATGGCTATGAAAGCACATACAAGGGGACAATATCTTTCCCAAGTACGGGTGCGAAAAATAGAAAAGTAGTTTATTTTAGCTGTTGTATCCAATTATTAAGTGCCTTTTCTACAAAAGTCGATCGACTTTCGAAATCATAACGCAAACCGGGAGTCTTAACTAATGATTTATCATTGATTATAATACACTCACGTTGTTCCAACAAATCCAATATTTCAGTAGTACTGTCTATATCTTTTTTTATTGATATTTCCAAATTTTTAACTAAGTCACCTTTTTCCATCAGATTCTTGGCAGTTTTCATAATATTCTTCAACGGCCCGCCACGCTACCCTTGTCCAAGGGATATAATCATATCTATCATACCTGCATTGGTTTGTTTACGAATGTCATGCGCGGCCGCTAAAGGAACATTTTCACGATACATTTTTTCTGTGATCTGATTAGCGTCTACTTTTAAGCGGAGTTTCGTTTGTAAGCCGCTCTTGGCTAACTCTGTATAGACATCATTGCGAAGTACTGGATTCCATTTAAGGGGCTTTTTGTTGAACGATTCCAAATATCTTACTATGGTTGCGGCCCGTGGCCCATGATGATTATATTGCACCGCGATATACTCGTGTTTTGGATCGTAGACGATGGCAGTTTGTTCGCCAAAGCCTACCTCGTTTTCCAACTCGAAATCTGTGGTTTCCTTACCCACCACCGAATGGCCAGGGCCACTCGTTGTACGCCTGTACGTGAAATCCATAGAAAACAGACGTTTATCACCAGTAGAACATCTCTCAAGAAAAATAAGTTTTCCATCAATCAACTTCTCCCTACCAGACAACGCCATATGTGATACGTTCTTGATACTGTCAGCAAGTGAACTATCGCCTGGTTTTGAGACATTCCGATAAAGATGAATTTTCATAGCTGAATTTATCCTCTTACGCCTTCTAACTTTATTAAACAAAACTATAGCATTGGTTATTTACTAACGCTACCTAAACCCAACTATGCGCGTTCTATACCACAGCGGGCGATCAGCCCAGTAGTGTCAATAATCTTTCGCACTTTCTGATTTGGCTTTCCCTTAAATCTGCTTGTTACGCGATCTGAAAGTCCTTTTCTTTATCCATCTCTTGGAGCAAATCCATGTTCAGATATGTCCGCGTTCCCCACTAGCTCCCCGCGATGTGTCTAAGCCTTGCCGCACAAAGCATCAACGCCGAGTTGCCATCCGGGAATGCACACACTACTCAAGTTCGCCGCCTGATTTCTCGAATGATCCGCTCCAAAGGATTGTTAGTCCGAATGCGAATCCAGTGCTCTGCCAGAAACCGATAATACGTCAGGGTCTCTTCCATGCACTACCCAGCCAATCCGCTACACTCGATAACTTCATGTCCCTGAGTTTCTTCTCGACCTCCGTGGCCTTATGCCTGGCAGATTCCAGATATTCAGATGCATGGATAGCCTGCAACATGCGAGAGACTTCTTTGACACGACCACGAGGCACATGACTGAAGACGTTGCGGTAGCAGTCCACAATACAACGCTGCCAGCCAGCATCAGGGTAGAAGTCACCGATCGACTCCTTGAGACCGCGTACCTTCAACCATCCCTGGAATGCGGCGGTAGCCATCGTCCCCAACACCGATGGCGACTAGAACAGAAACGTTCTTTACTGCACCGCCCCAACTGCGTTTGAGCACAACACCGTCCAGGTATACATAAGGGAAATCACTCCCTATGGGGCGATTACGCCACTCTTCAATCTGCCCATAGATACGCTGGTTGAGCTTTGAAATAGTCCCTGAGCTAACACGGGTACCCCACAATGCTGCGGTGACATCCTCCACCCGACGGACCGATACGCCAGCCAGATACATCTCAATCAGTGCCTCTTCGACAGACGCTACACGGCGCCGGTAGCGCTCTATGATGGCCGTTTCAAAGGTCTCGTAGCTTCGGCATCTTTAACTCAAGCTCTCTGGCCCTTGTGTGGCGCTTCCTGGTGTAACTACCAGACCGGTCGTCTTTGCGCGTCTCAGTGCGTGCATATCGATCAGCACCCACCAGCGCATCAACCTCAACGTCCAGAATCTGGTTAAGGGTGTCTTCCACAGTCTTCAGTACCACTTTGTTGAGATGGCCCTGCAGTTCCTGTTCATCAATAGGGACTACATTGTTCAAGTGCTTGCTTGTATCATCGCTCATGGCGGTTCTTCTCCTGGTCAAATAAATGGTTATGTCACTTTTTATTTAACCAGATAAAGGAAAACCGCCTCTTCAAATTTGCGAAAGATGATTTACGTTATCCTCTGACAAGATAACACACAGTTTGCAGAGGCGGCTGAGATCAAAGATAGACATCATCATACAATCGGGCAAACCCGCGATCTGGTTTTGCACCAGACCCGATCGATGCGCTTCTGCCTCACCCCAACAGCTACGCCAATCTCGACTATGTATCCTGTGGTTATCCATTCTGAAAGATATATCATTGCCTGTTCAACAACAATGTCATGGTGTTATGTTATTCATATCAGCGAAATAATACCGACCGAGACCTTTGCACTAAAGCAATCTCAGCCCAACCCGGCTCGACCCAACCACGCCCGGCCCGACTACGTCCGACTCACGTCCGATGCTATCTGCCCCAACCCAGTCACGTCCGACTCACACCGACCATACTTGACCCGGCTCGACTCAACACGACCCAACCACGCCCGGCCCGACTCAGCTCGACCCGACCCAACCACGCCCGGCCCGACTCAGCTCGACCCGCTTCGACTCAGCCCGACCCGGCCGACCCACACTCATGACGGGCGTAATGTAGCGCATACCTTGTCTGCCGCATTGATAGTTTTGTCTATATCCTCATCCGTATGCGCGATTGACATAAACCCCGCTTCATACGCTGAAGGCGCAAGGTAGACACCCTCGGCAAGCATACCGTGAAAGAACTTATTGAACCGATCTATATCGCACCTCACAACTTGTTCAAAGGACGTGATATTTTCTTCTGCTGTAAAAAATAACCCTAACATACCACCAACATAATTTGCGTCAAGTGGAATATTATGCATCTTGGCACGCGCCCTTAATCCATCCACAAGCCTTTGCGTCTTTGCCGTCAAGCGGTCGAAAAAAGAATGCTCAGATATAATATCCAGGGTCGTCAAGCCCGCCGTCATTGCGACTGGATTGCCGGATAAGGTGCCTGCTTGATAGATGGGGCCATCGGGTGCGATGTGATTCATAATATCTTCCCTACCGCCAAAGGCACCGACTGGCATACCGCCACCGATGACTTTGCCGAGCACGGTCAAGTCAGGCGTAATGCCATACATTGCTTGTGCGCCGCCAAGTGCCACGCGAAATCCGGTCATGACCTCATCAAATATCAAAACGGATTGATGCTGGCTACAAAGGTTTCGCAAGCTATTAAGAAAAGCGGCCGTGCCAGGCACACAATTCATATTGCCGGCTATCGGCTCTACAATCACCGCGGCAATCCGATCGCCGATATTAGAAAATACAGTGCTCGCCTGCCCTGCATCATTGTAAGCAAGTGTGATGGTGTGTTGCGCAAGATCGGCCGGTACGCCAGGCGAAGTCGGAACGCCAAGTGTTAGTGCGCCAGAACCAGCTTTAACCAATAATGAATCGGCATGGCCATGATAACAGCCTTCAAATTTAACGATTTTGTCGCGCCCGGTGTAACCGCGTGCCAGTCGAATCGCGCTCATTGCAGCTTCTGTTCCAGAACTGACCATGCGGACTTTTTCAATAGCGGGCATGATCTCGCAGATTTTATTGGCCATCCGTGTCTCAATCTCGGTCGGGGTACCAAAACTGAGCCCTTTTGCCGCGGCAGATTGCACAGCCTGCACAACAGCCGGATGGGCATGACCTAAGATCATTGGCCCCCATGAACCAACATAGTCTATATATTGTGTTTTTTCGGTGTCATATAAATAAGGGCCGCAAGCATGGCTGATGAACAACGGCGTGCCGGTGACCGATTTAAATGCACGCACAGGAGAATTTACACCACCTGGTATATGTTGTTGTGCCGCGGCGAATAATTTTGCCGTCATAATGTTTGCGTTATTTGTCGAATAATGCGTTGTAGGCCAATGTCGCATTGGCCGTATGCGTTGTAGAAAAAAGCCCATTGACAACGGCGATGTAATCAGCCCCCGCGTCAATTAATGTCTTTGCATTTTCCGGTGTTATGCCGCCTATGGCAACTATCGGGGTTGTTAAGTTTTTTTTTGCTTTAACAATCAAATCCACATCTGCTTTTAACGCATCGGGTTTGGTGTTAGACGAAAAGAATGCACCAAAGGCGATGTAATCCGCGCCCGATTGTTCGGCAAATAGCGCACGTTGAAAATCGTTGTAACATGACAGCCCGATAATGCTATTGCCAAGGATATGTCGCGCTGTCTTGATGTCGGGATCATTTTTGCCAAGATGGATGCCATCGGCGGCTATCTCGTGTGCCAGTCGCAGATCATCATTCACAATAAACGGCGTGGTGTATTTATGACAGCGTGATTGTAGTTGCAGTGCCAGATTTTTTTTCTGCCTGTAATCTTCAGTTTTGTTGCGGTATTGTAAAAGTGCTATACCCACATCAAGAATACATTCTGTTTTTTCTAACAGTTGAGCAGTTGTTATGTTTTCACAATCGGTGATTGCGTAGAGTCCGCTGGCATTGGGTATAGTCATTCTGTGCGATCGTTTGGTATTGTTATGTATACTCGTGGAAACGATTGGGTTGCGCTGGCCCACGGCCGAGTTGCAATCCCTGATTTAACGACTGCCAGGTATATTCTTGCGCTTTTTCAACAGCTACAGCTAACACATTCCCCCGTGCCAGTAGTGCCGCAATCCTTGCAGACAGCGTACAACCAGAACCATGAAATAAACCTGTTAGTCGTTGCCAATGATACGCAACGGGGTTGGCGTGTTTTGTGTATAGAATATTACTTACCTTGGCCGTCTTTTCGTGCGTGCCCGTCATTAATACTGCCTCGGTCCCACAAGCTAATAACTGCTGCGCGGCCGTCGATAAATTATTAGTACCTGTTAGTAGTCTTGCCTCCACCGAGTTTGGCGTGACCAACGTTGTTATGGGTAATAATGACGTGCGCATTTTTTGACAAATGTTGCTATCAGCAAACGCCGTGCCGCTTGTGGAACCCAACACTGGATCGAGTACCAACGGAATGTTCATCTCGGACAATTCATGCACTACCACCTCCAGCAATTCAATGCTACCGAGCATCCCGATCTTGCAAGCAGCAATAGCCATATCTTCAATGATCAGCCTGATCTGATTTCTGAAGGGGACTGGATCCTGTGGTAAGACATCAACAACCTGGCGTGTATTTTGACTGGTCAGTGCCGTAATGATGGTGGCCGCATGACAGCCAGCACTGGCAATACTCTCAATATCCGCTTGGATCCCGGCACCACCGCTTGGGTCGTGACCGGCGATGACCAAGACAACGGGGATCTGCTGATTGTCATTGTTCATAAGCACTGTATTCTACACAGCCATTAATTATCACAGCAATAAATATTGAAGGAGCTACTAGGTAATGAAGCAATATATGTGTGTTATTTGTGGTTATATTTATGATGAAGCAAAAGGCTGGCCTGAAGATGCAATTGCACCAGGCACAAAATGGGAAGATGTTCCACCCAACTGGATGTGTCCTGAGTGTGGTGCCAGAAAAGAAGATTTTGAAATGATTGAGATCTGATTATTCTTAAAATGGCCTGACTACGGCAAGGATAATGATAGCGATTAACAATACTACCGGGATCTCATTAAACCAGCGATACCAGATATGGGTACGTTGATTGCGGTCAAACTTAAAGTCTTGCAATATAAACCAGCAGCAAAGATGGTAGGCAAGCAAAAGAGCGATTAACCCGTATTTGACCAGTAACCATATTTGGCCGCTATACGCTGACAAACCGCTACTTAACAAAATACATAGACCAAAAATAATAGTTAGTAAGGCACTTGGTGTAGTGATGCCGTAGAAAAGTTTTCGCTCCATGATCTTAAAACGCGCAATACTGATCTGATCATCACTCATTGCATGATATACAAACAATCGAGGCAAATAGAACAAACCGGCAAACCAGGCCACCATGGCGATCAGATGCAAGGCTTTAAACCAGACCATGATAGTGTGTCATGACGTTGTCGTTGCTGGTGTTTGCAACAGTGCTTTAATATCAGTTCGCAGTTGTTCGACATTCATTTGACCCACCTTGTGTTGCACTATATTACCCTCTGCATCAATCAAAAAACTTGTCGGTGTCACGCTGACATTACCAAAACGCTTTGTAGCCAAGCCTGCAATATCAAGTGCCACAGGATAGGGTAATTTTCTTTTTTCCGATAGCGCCACCACGCGATTGGGTGGGTCGTATGGCATTGCGATACCAATAATTTCAAGACCGTCTTGATGAAATTCATTATAAAGTGCGACCAGATGCGGCATTTCATTGATACACGTAGCGCACGTCGTTGACCAAAATGTAACCAGTATGGGTTGGCCCAAAAGTGATTTAAGTTCTACTTTGCGGCCATCGATAAAATGCAAATGTATATCCGGCACGTTTGCCAGATATTTGGGTGCTGTGAAAAAGCCGATGCCTGCTATCAACACAAGTATGGATATGACGGCAATACAATATGATCTGGTTGTCATGAATATATCTTTTCTCGGGTCTTTGCAGCCATTAAGGCAGCTACAGTCGGTTTTTCGTTGTCTTTAATAAAACGCCACATATTATGATTCTCGGACTATCCAGAATAAACACCACCTAGTAATACCGTTTTCTTTGCGCCTGTCACACTCGGTAGATTCGAAGGTTTATGCTCAATACGCTGTTTGGCCAACCAGGCAAAGGTGACAGCCTCGATGCAGGCAGGCGTTAGGCCGTATTTTTCAGTGCTTATTACAGTCGTTGCGGCTAAATGCTGTTGTAACGTTTTCATCAGCAACTTGTTATACGCACCGCCGCCACAGGCAACGACCTCATCAACATTTTTTGATACAGCCTTGATCGCCGTGCTGATCGTAATCGTACTTAGCTGTAATAATGTTGCCTGAATATCTTCAGGTGCGATATTGGCATTCATCTTATGCAGATAAGCGTGTAGCCAGGCCATATTAAAATATTCACGGCCCGTACTCTTAGGTGCGGGAATGGCAAAGTAATTGTCCGTTAGCATCAATGCTAATAAGTCTTTGTGTACCTTGCCTTGTTTTGTCCAGGCCCCATCTTTGTCATATTCTTTGTTTTGATTTTGTCGGACCCAGTCATCAAGCAATGCGTTGCCAGGTCCGGTATCGAACCCGATAACATTATTATTTTCAAGCAACGTAATATTCGCTATGCCCCCAATATTGAGAATAGCGATGGATTTATTCTCTTGCTGAAATTGATATTGATGAAAGGCACTCGCTAATGGTGCTCCCTGCCCGCCTTGAGCCATATCCATCCGGCGAAAATCCGCAACGGTTGTGATGCCAGTTTCAGCACAGATGATATTAGGATCGGCGATCTGTATTGAGGTCCTATGCGTGGTGTCAGGGTGATGTAATATGGTTTGCCCATGATTGCCGATGGCGGCGACTTGGCCTGCAACTACAGCGGCTTCTGCCAATAAACGATTGACCGCATTTGCAAACAGATGACCCAATTCATGATCCAAATCGGCGACATGACCTAAATCACTTGTTGCGTTTATTGAGCGAATCCGGTGCCGCAGAGAATTATCGATTGGGTATTCACGATATAGTTTGAGTCTTGCTTTACTATCAAACTCAACCAGCGCAACATCGATCGCATCCATGCTGGTACCAGACATGAGTCCAATGTAAAAATTTGCGCTATTTCTCATTACAAAGACGATTATGCCGCACTATTAACATAGAACAAACCGCCAATAATCGGGTATTTTTGATTGTTAATACGGCAGATTGGATTATTTAAATCACTTTTTTGAGGCAGATGCGGTACAAACAGATTGGCAAGCGAGGCATATTGAATGGCGGTCATGCAATACACTTACAAGACAGACTATCCGCTAACACGGGCGCATTAATATCAGCCGTCTTCCATCAAGGCACTTAGCTGTTTGGGTGCATTGTCTGTTTGTTGGGTAACCAAGGTACGTTCGCCGGTCAGTCTGTCCAACGCTGCCATCATGGGTGTGATGGCTTGTAAAAATTTAGGTAAGTCGTCTTTGTTGATAGATTCAGCTTTGGGTAATTTAACTTTCAGAGGATCGCGATGCACATTTTTAACTCTGAACTCATAATGCAGATGTGGCCCGGTGGCCAGCCCGCTTTTTCCAACATAACCGATGATTTGCCCTTGTTTCACCCGCTTACCCTTACGCACGCCACGTGCATATTTGTGCAAGTGCGCATAAAGCGTGCTGTATATCTGGCCGTGCCTTAGTATGACTGTTTTACCGTAACCACCCTTATTGCCCACCAAGGTAACTGTACCATCGCCCGTAGCTTTGACGGGTGTGCCGGTTGGGGCCGCATAATCAACCCCTTTATGCGCCCTTATTTTATTGAGTATGGGGTGCTTTCTTTTTAAGTTAAAACGTGAGCTGATGCGGGCTAATGCAACAGGCATCCTGAGAAACGCCTTACGCATGGCATCGCCATTATCAGCATAATAATCAATACGACCATCGGCATGTACATACCGAAAAGTCCTCAGTGGGGTATTACGATTAACAAACTCGGCGGCAAGAATGGTATCGTTTCCTACTTTAACGCCATCCTTGTATCGTTCTTCATACAACAGCGTGAAAGAATCGCCCTCACGAATATCAAGCGCAAAGTCGATATCCCAAGCGTAGATTGACGCTAACTGCATGATTAAATTAGCAGAGAGCCCGGCCCGCTTGCCTGACAAAAAAAGTGAATCTCTTATGACGACTTTCGCCTGTTTTACCCGCGGCGTAAGTTCTTCATGCACTAACGTTGCTTGAAACATACCCTCTTGTTTTGTGATTGACAGCGTATGTGTCGGGTTAATTGCATACTCAAGCGCAGTCAATGCGTTAGCATCAATGCGGAAATTTAATATCTGCCCGGGGCGTATTTTTTTTAGCCGAGATGTCTCTTTGCCAAGCAACATAATCTCATACAATGATCTTGGGCTTAGCCCCAGTCTTGCAAAGATCAATGCCAGGCTATCGCCCGTTTTGACTGTTACACGTTGCCATCTGTTATCCGTTGCTTGTGCGCCAGCTACAGCAGGCGATGATTCAAGATTAACAATGGGCACATCTGATGATGCGTTTATAGACGTTTGCACGCCAGCCTGGCTGAATGTGGCTGCAATAAGTGTGTTTCTTGCATCCAGAGCAATCTGGCCGCTACCCGTTATTTGTAGCGGATTTGCGGCCTGATAAACAGGCAATCCCTTAGATTCTGGTATAACCTCAGACAGGGTGTCCTGGATCGGGTCATCGCTGAGGGTCAAACGCAAACATATCGCTATTAAGACTAGGGTGAAACCAGAGAGCATAACCCACTTTTTTCGGCGTGAACGTACTGTTGATGCTCCTGTTTCAGTCTTATAGTCCTTTTTTATATAAACTCTGTAAGTCATGGATTATCCTTATATAATTTTCATTACAATAACGTTTGATCCGACACTCGTCAATGCTTGAATTGCCTACTCGGATCACGTAATGGCATGATAAGCTATGCGCGAATTGCAATTATAAATCAAGGAAACCATGACCAAGATACAAGAAGCGATGGATTTGATAGCCCGAGGTGCTGATGAGATTCTGCTCCAAAATGAACTCCGAAAAAAGCTGGAAACAGGTCGGCCACTCAAGATTAAGGCCGGCTTTGACCCGACGGCACCCGATCTGCATTTGGGCCATACTGTCCTTATCAATAAATTGCGACAATTTCAGCAGTTAGGCCATACCGTTGTTTTCTTGATTGGCGACTTTACCGGAATGATCGGCGACCCTTCAGGAAAAAACGCGACCAGACCGCCACTTACACACGATCAAATCAAGCAAAATGCAGAGACTTACCAACAGCAGATTTTTAAAATACTGGATCCTGATCAAACAGAAATAGCCTTCAATTCTACCTGGATGGATAAGGCAAATGCGGCCGCTATCATCCGCCTGGCTTCAAGCTATACGGTTGCCCGCATGCTCGAACGTGATGATTTTAATAAACGTTATAAGGCAAACCAGCCGATTGCGATCCATGAATTCCTATACCCGCTGGTGCAGGCGTATGACTCGGTGGTATTGGAAGCTGATGTTGAACTAGGGGGCACCGATCAAAGATTTAATTTGCTTATGGGACGGCAGCTTCAGGAAACGTATGGCAAAACACCACAGATAGTACTGACCATGCCGATACTCGAAGGTCTGGATGGCGTTCAAAAAATGTCCAAGTCCTTGGGTAACTATATTGGCATTAATGAGTCGGCCAATGAGATGTTTGGCAAGATAATGTCCGTGTCGGACGCGCTGATGTGGCGCTATTTTGAGTTACTCAGTTTTCGATCACTAGAAGAGATAAACGGATTTAAGCTACAAGTGGCACAGGGTGAGAATCCGCGCGATATAAAATTCAAACTGGCAACGGAAATTATTACTCGATTTCATGATGGCAAGGCCGCAGCTACGGCACAGGCTGATTTCATCAAACGATTCAGACATAATGCCAGACCCGATGATATGCCGGAGGTTGTTATAAAAGTCCGCCAAGAAGGCATGTCATGTGCGCATATTATGAAAGCAGCGGGTTTAGTAAGCAGTACTTCTGATGCGCACCGTATGGCAAAACAAGGTGCTGTCAAAATAGACGGTGTACGTATCGAGGATAGCAAACAGTTACTACAAGCAGGTTTTACCGCAGTATTACAGGTGGGCAAGCGCAAGTTTGCAAGCGTGACACTCATCGACGAGTAATTATTTTTATTTGACGGCGATGCAACAAAGAGACGTGTTGCGGATGATGTGGCAAGGATCGATCATGCAATCATGGGGTTGTTGCGAGCATGTGATAAAATCAAGCAAAATGGGCAAAAATTATATGTTTGATGATGTTGTAAATTTACAAAATTTCATGCGCACTCCCAGGCCAAGATTACAGCTAATTGACTTTGTATTTATGCAAGGGATTATTGGCCCTTGCCCGTTTACGTAACGACGGGTCGGCCCTGCCCGCTCATTAGACTTGCGTTTTAAGTTTCCGCCATAGCAAATATCAGCATCGTTACATGACCATCGACCACCGCAGGATTCTTATTGTCAGCTCAACCTACCCAAGATGGGCAAACGACACAGTACCGCCTTTTGTGCATAATCTGGCAAAAGATTTGCTCGGCCATGGCTGGGTGATTGATGTACTCGCACCACATGCGCCAGGCGCCAAGCGCACCGAATGTCTGGATGGTGTTAATATCAAACGCTTTCGCTATTGTTGGCCGGAGATCGCCCAAACGGTTTGTTATGGCAGTGGTGCATTGGTCAATTTACGTCACCAAAAAACCAACATACTAAAAGTAGGCTTGTTGGTGTTATTTGAGTTCTTGGCTATTTGCCGTTTATTGGCGACCAAAAACTATGCCGTTTTGCATACGCACTGGATTATTCCACAAGGCCTGACGGGCAGTTTAGCGTGTCGGCTGTTTCGTACACCGCACATTAGTAGTGTCCATGGCGGCGATATATTCTCGCTCAATAGTCGTGGGATGCGGTGGCTGAAACGCTATGCCTTAAACGCCTGTCAATATATAACGGCCAATAGTAGTGCGACTTTAAGCGCCACTAAAGTATTACTTAAAGAGGCCACGAAAATCAGCATTGTCCCTATGGGTACAGCTATGGATGTGCCCGCTAAGGATAGTCCGGCTGTGCTTGCGTTACGTAAAAAATACAGCCCGGCCAACGCCGCGTTGGTATTGTTTGTTGGACGTCTGATCGAGGAAAAAGGCGTGGATGATTTGATTACAGCGATGGCGATGCTGGTTGCTGATACACCCGATATTGTCGCCGTTGTTGTCGGTGAAGGTCATGACAAAGTGCGCTATGAAAGGATGGTTAAGCATCTAGGATTGACTAAAAATATAATGTTCACGGGCTGGGTTGATAGTCATTTAATACCGCGCTATATGGCCGCCGCCGACTTATTTGTTGGCCCCTCGATCAGCCATGCCAGTGGCGCACAAGAAGCTCAAGGATTGGTATTTTTAGAAGCCATGGCGGCAAGAACGCCAGTGATTGCGACCAATGTCGGCGGTATAGGCGATATTGTCATCCATGAGCAAACGGGATTATCAGTCAATGAACACGCGCCTGATGAGATAGCATCTGCTATAAACCGCTTGCTTGACGACAAACCATGCTGCGAAAAACTAACAACAGCGGCCTTTCAACATGTCAATAAGCATTTTTCACGCACGGCATCGGTCAATAAATTCAGTGCTATTTACAACGCACTTATTATGTCGTCAAAACACGATATTTAATGACGCAATTTAATAGCGCATAGCGGCGGGTTGCGAGGTCGGATGCATCACTGTTGAGGCTGACTGTATCAGATGCCGTCATCCGATTGCCGCAGCCGGGTCAAGCGCGGTCGGGCTTCGGATCGAGTGTGGCTGGGTTTGATGCGACTCAAGACCTCAACCGTCACCATGTTGTCGTCGCTTGTTGCCATTACCGACCTCCTTTGGGCCGGGTTGGGCATGGGCTGAGCCTAATGCGGCCGGGTTGGTCGTTCAAGCCTTGGTCGTTCAACCCTGGGGGCGATCGGGGTCGGGTTGAGCGTGGTTGGATCAAGTCGGGCGGGGTCGAACGTGATGCGACTCAAGACCTCGATCGTCGCCGTGTTGTAGTCGCTTGTTGCCATTACCGACCTCCTTCGGGCCCGGGCTGGACGTGGCTCGGTTGGGTGTGGCTGGGCCGGGCCTGATGCGACCGTCACCACGCGGGGTTGATGATGCGTTAAGCCAAGACAACCGCCCTGAATACACCCTTTGCATTAATTGTTTGCTAACGTGTAGGTACTCACCTCGCTTATATCCTCTTTTCCAGACAAAACCATCAATAAACGCTCAATGCCAACGGCAATCCCCGCACATTCAGGTAATCCCGAATGCAATGCCGCCAGCAACTTTCTATCTATCGGTACTTCGCGTAACTGCTTATCTCTTCTCGCCATCAGATCTGCTTCAAATCTTTTTCGTTGTTCAGCAGCATCGGTCAATTCATTAAATCCATTGGCGATTTCCATGCCATTTATAAATAATTCAAACCGCTCGCTCACGATGATTGATTCAGCCTGCTTCAATGTCGCCAAGGCCGCCATACACGCCGGATAATCATAAATTATAAGGGGGGTTGCGGTATTTATATTTTTTATAACGACTGTAGAAAATATAAAATCAAGCATGGCATGGCGATCATCAACCGCAGTATCCCAACCCCATTGCCTGCACAGTGCCGCCAATGCTTTAGTAACAACACTATGTGGATCAATGTGAACGGTTTGCATAAATGCCTCCGCATAAGTCATCTTGGCCGATGTTTGTAGACCAATATGCGCCAACAACGCATCCACCTCATCCATCAGTCGATAGTAATCAAAACCCACACGATACCATTCCAGCATCGTGAACTCAGTGCTATGGCACGGGCCTGATTCTTCATCACGAAACACATGCGCAATTTGATAGATAGATCCAGAACCTGCAGCTAGCAAACGTTTCATGCAAAACTCAGGTGAGGTTTGTAAATACAACAGGGTGTCTTTTTCAACAGTGCGCGTGGTCGTCAAACTCTGTATATACGGATCACTGATGCCATAATGACTCAGTTGTGGTGTATCAACCTCAATAATCTCACGGGTATCCATGAAATCACGGATCTTACGCAGGAGACTCGCCCGCTGTTTTATTATTTGCAGGCTGGCATCGGGTTGCCATGAACTGTCTGTTGTCAATGGCGGCGTTCTATCTTGAATAATTGAACATTAAAACAGTAGCTTACTCTTTGGTACGGCTAACGTACGCGCCTGTTCTCGTGTCTATCTTGAGCAAATCACCATGCTCGACAAATAATGGGACTTTGACGACGGCACCCGTCTCCAATGTGGCGGGTTTGGAGGCACCTTGAGCCGTATCGCCTTTTAGACCCGGATCCGTTTCTGTAACCTGCAAAACAACAAAGTTTGGCGCGGCGACTGATAAAGGAACATCGTTCCAGAAGGTTACCAGACACATCTCTTCGCCTTTTATCCAGTGCCTGGCATCACCCATGGCATTGCCATCGGCCGCACATTGCTCGTAGTTGTCTTTATTCATGAAGTGCCATAGATCACCATCGTGATAAAGATATTGCAGATCAAGATCGACCACATCGGCACCCGCTACAGATTCACCCGATTTATAAGTCTTTTCCAACACGCGGCCCGTTTTCAAATTGCGTGCTTTGACGCGATTAAACGCCTGTCCTTTGCCTGGTTTAACAAAATTATTCTCAATAATTGAACACGGATCATTATCTATTATAATTTTCAGGCCCTGTTTAAATTCATTGGTGCTATAGGTCGCCATTGTTACTTCTTCCCAATAGAGTAAGCTAATTAAAAACGATTGTGCTTGACTTATGTGTTGTTAAAAAGAAACTTAATAAATACGCATGTCTTGCATATTTTTCGTCAATGTCTACGCAACCGTTTGCGTAAAAATCCTGTTATAAAAACCGTAATGATACATGGCGCTAAACAATTAATGCAGTCCTTATCCTGGCAAGAACAATTATCTCAAGCTATCTGCTGCCCCAACAAGCTGCTGGAATATGTGGGCTTAACAGCAAATGCCATTGGTTATAGTCAGCCAGCCATAGCACAATTCCCTATCCGCGTGCCGCACACATTTGCCAACCGTATTGTTCGCAATGATCCAGATGATCCCATCTTACGTCAGGTATTCCCGTATATTGATGAAGAAAATGCCGTCAGCGGTTTTATCAATGATCCCCTGGCAGAAACAAGCGTGCAACCAGTGCCGGGTTTATTACACAAATATAAAAGCCGCGTCTTGTCGATTACAACGGCGGCCTGTGCCATACATTGTCGATATTGCTTCAGGCGACATTTTCCCTATCATGAAGCAAACGCCTCAAGCCAACATTGGCAGGCTGCACTAGGATACATAAAAAACGATAAATGTATAAGTGAGGTTATTTTAAGCGGCGGCGACCCATTAACGCTCTCTGATCGTCGTTTGGCGGCAATATGCACATCGCTTGCAGAGATAAAACATATTAAACGCATACGATTCCATACCAGAGTGCCGGTTGTGTTACCAGATCGCATAACAAAAACATTGATGCAACAGATCACTGACAATAATAAATCTATACTTTTTACCATCCATACAAATCATGCCAATGAATTAGATCACAGCGTATCACGTGCCATCAACCTGCTACATGACTTTGGCATAGTAGTCTTGAATCAGTCCGTCTTGTTAAAGGGTGTTAATGA
Organism: uncultured Gammaproteobacteria bacterium; assembly: GCA_951812995.1. Lineage (GTDB taxonomy): Bacteria > Pseudomonadota > Gammaproteobacteria > Eutrophobiales > Eutrophobiaceae > UBA7359. The sequence continues at coordinate 155,188 of CATOTD010000009.1, forward strand.
TACTGTTGCATCATTGATCAACTTGTCCGAACGTCTAATAGAAAGTAAGGTGGTGCCTTACTACCTGCACCTATTAGACCCTGTTGCTGGTGTTGCACACTATGATGTCTCTCTTGAGCAAGCCAAAATATTGATCCGGGAAATGCAAATCAGTATCTCTGGTTATCTTGTGCCAAAGTTAGTAAAAGAAGAAATAGGCGGGGCGGGTAAAACGCTGTTGATTGCTAATTAACGCTAAGGAACTGTATGTATTTTTCGTCATTTACGTTGCCTAAATGCAGGATAGGATTATAGACTAATCTATTTCAAAAAGAAGTGAGAAAATCGTAAGCTGGAAAATTGTAAACAACATAAACTACGATAAAACTCACTATAGGTAATATCCGATAAAATAATGACTAATAAAAATATTACATCGAAACCCACAGTAAATAAAAATTTTGGGAATTATATACTTGACTCCAATAGATAACCCGTATAATCTAACATAAAAATGCAATAAAACGGAGGGTCATCAATGAAAGACAATACCATATCCACATTTGAGTTATTTCGCCGGTTTCCGGATGCTGAAGCCGCTAGATTGTATTTTGAGGGACAACGCTGGGGAGATAACATATCCTGTCCTCATTGTGGGGGATTTAAGCGTATTACCCCGCGCAAAGGAAAGCGGACAGGATATTACTTATGCCGGGACTGTAAGAGTGAGTTTACAGTGAGAACCGGCACTATCTTTGAACGTTCTCATGTTCCACTACATAAATGGCTATATGCTATTTACTTAACTGTCACCTCGCGCAAGGGCATATCTAGCTTGCAGTTATCTAAACAAATCGGAGTAACTCAAAAGACCGCCTGGTTTATGCAGGCCCGCATTCGTGAATCCTGTAACGATAATACAGATAATTTACTTTCTGGCATTGTTGAGATTGATGAGACCTATATCGGTGGGAAGGAACATAACAAACACAAACACAAGAAAGTCCGCGCAGGCCGTGGCGTAGCTGGCAAGCAGGTAGTGGTCGGAATGCGTGAGCGCGGTGGCCGCACAAGGGCTAAGCCTATCCCATCAACTGATATACCGACCCTGCACAAAGAGATTGGCTGTTCAGTGGAATATGGTGCCACCATTTACACAGATGAACACAGGTCATATCAGCATCTACAGTCTGCTTATCAGCATGGTACGGTAACCCATAGTGCGGGAGAATATGTGGGTTCAAACAACATTCATACCAATAGCATTGAAAGTGTCTGGGCTTTACTCAAACGCGGTCTGTATGGGGTATGGCATCATGCCAGCACTAAACACTTACATCGCTATGTGAACGAAGTGACTTTTAGACTGAATAACGGACCATGTAAGTTACCAACCAATCAACGTATAGAATCACTTATAAGCAACGCGATAGGTAAACGGATTACCTATCGCGAGGTGCTAGCATGAGCAAAGCAATGGAAATAGAATGCAGATATACAGGACGATAATGAGAGCAGGTTACATCAAAGACTATATAAGTGGTGAAGAAGTAAAAGCTACGCCAGAAGAAGTAGAAGCAGTACAAGTCTTTTCCGAAACACTTGTCGAAGATTACGGATACCCCAAAGAACAATTACAAACACGACCACAGTGGCGTGTAAAAGTAAGGCCATCTGATACCAAAAAAGAGTATCCGCTTGATATTGCAGTATTCAACAAAGATAAAAAACCGATAAAAACCTTTTTATTGTCGTTGCGTGCAAACGAAAGACAAGAAAAGATGGTTTAACCCAAAATGGAGTGCAATTGAAAAATTGCATAAGGTAACAGGTGAGCATGGTGAGCTTGTTACTTGAAAAAACTAACAAATCATTGTGTTTGTATTTTGTAGTGAAGTTGGAGTAAAGTATATAATTCCCAAAATTTTTATTATCAAATATTCAACAATCCAAAATTGAGTTTGGATGCAGTATTTATCGAGGAAAAAGATAAGGAACATCTAATCAATTAAGGATTTTCAAGCAAGTGGGCATCACTGTGCTCGATAGTAGCGAGCATTGAACGTCTTGCTCATTACTCTCTTTCATTTCTCTTGTCCCGGCCTACTGTTTTCAGCTATCGTCCCTATTCCAGGCGTACTAAGCCACTGATAGCCGTAATAATTGTTTCTTTGATAGCATAAGATTAATCAGGGCACAGTGGGCAAACAGGTGGTCCGCATTCTTGCCTGGCCCTTTGAATCTGACTTTGGTAAATCCATATTGTCGTTGCATGATATGAAAGACATGCTCAACCTTGGCACGGACTTTGGATTTGTGCCGGTTTTTAGCCTTGTCCTGTTCGGTCAGTTTGCGGTGACGTGAGCCTTTGACCTGGGTGTAGTCTTTTGCCTTGGGGGCATTATCCTTGAGTACGGATTGCTGACCCGCATAGGCACTATCTCCCCAAAGACGGGTCTCTTCTCCATGCAGCAGGTCTCCCATGACCTGTGAGTCGTGGACATGGGCTGGTGTGGCAGCAACAGAGTGTATCAGTTTGGTTTTGCTATCCACACCGATGTGCGCCTTCATGCCAAAGTACCATGGCTTGCCTTTTTTGGTCTGATGCATATCAAGATCACGGGTGTTGCTTTTGTTCTTGGTGGCGGTAGGTGCATTGATGATGGTCGCATCAACAATAGTGCCTTTGGATACTTGCATGCCGTTTTCCTCCAGATAGACGGCAACAGCATCAAACAGGGTAGCTCCGAGGTTGTTCTCCTCCAGCAGATGACGGAATTTACAGCGGGTGCTTGCATCTGGCACGGGTTCCTGACCTAAGTCTATCTGGGCAAAGCACCGCATGGCAGGTGTGTCATATAAAGCCGCTTCTGTGGCAGGATCAGATAAGGCAAACCAGTGTTGCAGGAAGTAGATTCTCAGCATGCGTTCCAGGCCCACCGGACGGCGACCAGCACCCCGGGGGTTGGGGTAATGAGGCTCAATTACTGCAGTCAGCACTTTCCAGGGAATGAGCTGATTCATCTCTTCGAGAAATATCTCTTTGCGTGTCTGCTTGCGGTATTTCTCGAATCCAGATACTGCCAGGCTTTTTTGTTGCATCTTTTGACCCTCCACTTAAAACATTGCGGTATTATCGCATATTATGGCATTAATCAGAGGTTCCTATACATTGAGTCGATCAACGATTCCACGAAGTGCGGACTGGCTAGATTCGTCTAAAAAGCGAAGTTTCAAATTGTCAAACTGCATGGGCAAAATGGTCTCCTCGGACACGCAAGGAGCACTGGGGCGACTGCGTCTAACGACCTTTTTTGTTACAGAAGCCCTGAATTTAGGCACAACATCTGCTTTCTTACTGCGGGTTCCTTGTGAATCAGAATTTTTTGAACCAAGCATCTTGGAAGGCATTTGCTTAATCCTTATCTAATAGAAATATATGGTCAGATTAAATCAAATATCAACAATAAATCAACCAAAATTTCTAAAATACCTGTTGATTAGCTGTAATCTGGAAATAGGTTATTCATGCGAGCCATGTGAGAGATTATATAAGTGACCAAACCAATAGGGTCAACAGAAACCCGCATGAACGTACACAAGCATGCCCCATTGACACTGGAAGGTCGACTGAGTATGGTCAGACGAGCCCAACAACCTGGTTTTCCAGCGACCCAGGTGGCGCAAGAGTTTCATACGTCGACTCACACTGTATTGAAGTGGAACAATCAATTTGATAAGGACGGTCTGGCAGGCCTGGAAGATAGCAGTTCTCGGCCAGTCAGCCGCCATCCCAGAGCACTGACAGATAGGCAAGTCCGCCGCATCTCTTTGCTACGTAAGCACCGCCGGACCATGGGCCAGATTGCCAGGAATGTCGGCTCGACCCCGCCACAATGTCTTCGCACCGCAGACGACTCGGTCTAAACAAACGCTCCGCGCTTGCACCCGCTAAACCCAATAATCGCTATGAGCGGTCTTATCCAGGTTCACTCGAGTCACCGGTGTTCACAAAGGTAAGCCGTTTGCAGGGGCTGGCTGGGAGTACATACACATCTGCATCGATGCTCATTCCCGACTCAGTTACGCTGAGATTCTGCCCGATGAACGCAAAGAGCGTGTGACCGCGTTCTTCAAGAGCGTGAAAGCCTACTATGAATCAATGGGCATACAGATTGAGCAGGTGATGACCGACTATGGCTTGAGGGTATCGAGCAAAGTTCTTCAACAGGGTATTCAAGGCAATGGGTATCGCCCACCTGTTTACTCGGCCTTACACACCAAGAACCAACGGCAAGGCCGAGCGATGCATACAAACAATGCTCAGAGAGTAGGCCTATGCGATGCGTTATCAAACTTCTCATCTTTAGGGCCAAAGCACTACTACCGTGGATTCATGACTACAACTGGCATCGACCTCACGCTAGTATAGAAAATCAACCACCCATCTCTCGGATAGCCATTTCCATGAACAACCTTATGTAGGTTCCACAACTAGACCGGTTGCCGACTAGCTCCCGCTCAACCCAGCCCGACCCAGCCACGTTCAAGTGCCATTTTGATCAGGCACGGTTTAAGGCCAGAGATCACGCGCTGTGGCTGAGTATTAAACCATTGCCGGGAATAAAAAACTTCAAATGAGATTTTTTGTACAAAGGTCTCAGGCTATTTTTGTCTTTTGATTGGGAAGTTGATTTTTTATGTTGGTCCTATATGAGCCTTTCTCTGATTCTGTGTAACTGCCGTTGCTTAAACGAAGTCCTTTAGTCGGTCTTCGAATTCGATAATAAAGCGATTCATCGCTGGTTTCCAATATTTAATCGACATAGTCCACTGCTTTGATGCATCTTGAATGGCCAGATAGCTCACCTTTCTGGTAGCATCATCGGTTGGGAACAACTTACGTTTTTTGATGACTTTCCTGATGACGCTGTTGAGCGATGCAATGGCGTTGGTGGTATAGATTGCCTTGCGCATGTCCTGCGGGTAATCAAACAGGGTGTTGAGGTTCTGCCAATGACTCTGCCAGGAACGGCTGGTCTTAGGGTATTTGGCATCCCATTCGTCACCAAAGACATCAAGCACCAACAGTGCTTCCGCCTCCGTAGCTGACTGGTAGATTTGCTACAAGTCGACTACAACCGCCTTGTAGTCCTTCCAGGTAACATACTGCATCGCGTGCCTGATCCTATGCACAATGCAACGCCAGATGCGGGTTTGCGGGTAGACGGTATTGATGAGATCAGGAAAACTCTTGAGCCCGTCAACACAGGCAATCAGGATGTCTCGTACACCGCGGTTATGAAGATGGAGACCTCGAACAACGCTGATTCTGGATGGGTTTTGACGCGAGCACCAGTCGTTGTCACCCGCATAGCGGGTGTGAAGGTCAAGATCGGTGGTATTTGAGGCTGTGTTGTGCTGTTTGGGTCTGCCAGGTCGGGTATTTCCGGAATTTGGGCGGAGTCAGGCTGTGGCCTGTCGTCGCTCGTGGAAAATCAGACGGCGGAAGTTGTAGCTCAGGTTGGCCATGGTCATGCGGGCCTTCGCACGGGTTTGGCCGATTGAGCGGATGGTCAGAGCCATGGGCCCTTTCTCGTAGCCGAACACAGGCGCGGATGGCAGAGCGTGTCGCGTTGCCCCGGCGAATATGCCTGGCCATGGGTTTGCCGCGTGGCTTCTTGCGGTGAATGTGTGAGCGGTACCCTTGCGCCTTCAGCCAAGCCTCATTCCTGGCCGAGCGGTACCCGGTATCGGCCCAAACCGCCTTCGAGCTGTTTGTCTCGTCCAGAACCGAGGAGCGTTCATGCCCGTCGTAGCGAGCCGCATTCGTGCCAGTCTCACCCCGGATAAAGCGCCATTTGCGGTCAATGGACACGTGGTTCTTGTACCCAAAGTGCGGAACCGAAATATCGACAAGGCCAGTATCCTCCTCACCCTCCTTGGTCGTCTTGGCCTTTGAATACTTGACCGTCCAACGCGCATCGGTGTCTTTCTGCGCTGCCTTGGACAGATCATCGGGCCAGATGTCAGATGCGGCCTCACCTGCCTTGGCGCGCGCTTTCTCTTCTTTCGTCATCCGCTGGCGCGGGGCAAAGACCAACGTGGCATCCACAATCTGACCGCCGGTGGGTTTGTATCCCCGCGCGCAGAGCTGAGCTTCAAACGCGGCAAACAGGGCCTTGAAGACACCCGCCTGGGTCAGCTTCTCTCTGAAAAGCCAGATCGTCTTCTGATCAGGTGTCGGCTCCCCGATTTGAAATCCCAGGAACCGCAACCAACTGAAACGGTCACGAATGAGAAACTCCATCCGCTCATCGCTCAGATTGTGCATCAAGGCCAACACCAGCACCTTGAACATCACAACGGCATCATAGGGCGGACGACCACCTTCGGGACGTTCCCCATAGCCAAGCGCTTCAACAAGAACTGGGCGAAACACTTCGAAATCAACGTGCCGCTCCAAAACCTCAAGCGGATCTCCCATCGCCGAAAGCCGCGCCAAATGATCCGTCAAATCAAACAATCCAGGTGCGTGCATAAACAAAATCCTCCCACATCAAGTGAATCAGATCGTACCACAAAATGTACGGTTTTTAGAGGCTTCCAAGTGGGGAACGCGGAAATATCTGAACATGGATTTGCTCAGAGAGATGGATAAGGAGAAAGCGTTTCAGGTTGGGTCACGACCAGATTTAGGGGAAAGCCAAATCAGAAAGTGCGAAAGATTATTGACACTACCCGGTTATGAAGTTCGGTCAAGACATTGAGCCAGAACTTGGCACCTTCGTGCTCTGACAGCCACAGCCCTAAAAGCGCTTTGTGCCCGTCCAGGTTCACGCCCAGTGCCAGATAGACAGCCTTGTTGATGACTTTCTTGTCCTGGCGGATTTTAACGACTATGCAGTCAAGGTATGCGCTGGGGTATATCAGCACCAGTGGCCGATTGCCACGCAATCACCTTTGCTGTCACGCGCGAGAGCAGACTGGTTGAGACCGCCACGCCCTACATTTCCTGAAACAGCGCGACAATGTCACAGGTGGTATTGCCTTTGGCATAGAGACTGAGAATCTTGTCATCCATACCGGTGTAGCGAGATGGGTGCTTTTTGACCATTGCTGGCACCAAGCTACCCTTTCTGTCGCGGGGTGTTTCCAGCTCGAATGCGCCCTCTTCAGTGCGTAGCATTTTATGACTGCGACCATTACGGCTATTGGATTTTCCGGCCTACTCATGCCTGGCATAGCCAAGGTGTTCATCGAACTCGGCATTCAGTGCTGTCTCAATGCTTACCCTGGTCAATGCCTGACGGAACGTATACAGGTCTTCTTCGGTTTTGATGCCCCTGGCAGTTTCACGTGCCAGTGATTTGATTGCTTCGGGTTGCATGTGCTTATCCTCAACCCCTTCGGGGCAATAATCAATGATAAGCAGCTACACAGTTTTTGGTACTATCTCACTTTTCCGATGTATTTGCATTAGCTACAAGCTGACGGTGCTTACATTTCTATTGCCAGCGTGAGTCCCTTTGCATAGCATTGATTTGCGGCTTCACGATTACCCTCATGTTCATGTAGTTGTGCAAGTTCATAATAGGCTTCTGGATTTTCCTGGACATCAATGCTTTCCTGCAAATAATCCCGCGCCTTGCCCCATAATTGATTACGCCTGCATATCCGGCCTAGCGTCAACAGTAGCACTGCATCTTGCGCGTGATTATCCAACCAGGACTCAGCCGTTGTCTGTTGTTTTATCTGATCAGCGGCAATGACAAGTCCGTATAATCGCACCAGCATACGATCCCACTGGCGTTTTAACGCCGCCTTGAGTAACAATTCGCAATCGGCCGTGTCGTCAAACTTAAGTCGTTCAGTGACATACACTTCAATTAAGTAGAAATGTTGTTTTGATTTACGCGGGATATGAGCCCAGATTTCATTCAGTGCCGTCTTGTCACCACGCCCCCCGGCTTCTTTCAACAAACCGGCGTAGGCATCAAGCTGCTTTGCTTGTATCTGTGTGCGGGAATAGAGTTTGGTTTTTTCAATGGCCGGGATTAGTTTTAGTACTGATTGCCAGTCATTCATATCTGTATATGTTTTCAGTAATAACTGCTTGACTTGTGTTTGATCAGGCCGTTTGTTTTGTAAATGCTTTAAGGTTGCCAGTGCTTGTTCTGTTTGTTGCTCGCTCAACTGTAGCTCTGCTTGTGTGATACCCACGGCGAGATCTGCATCGGGATTATTCTGATAGGCAAGGCGTAAATACTCATCACGCCGATCAAGCGCATGTAATTCCTGTGCCGCCCGTGCCGCAAAAAGATAATTGATATAGGCGGCGCGACTGTAAGGTGCGGCCTTACAAAAATCATGTTCGGCCTGTTTCCAGCGGCCTTCTGTGATATGTATCAAACCTTGCGTCAGATATTTTTCAGCATGGTGCTGATGCCGATGTTGCCGCCATCTTGCCAACGCCTTGCGTACTTGCATGAGACGTTCAATCTTACGCGCAATATAGTGGAGTAATGCGAAAGTAAGCATAGCCGCTGCGAAAAAAAATGTAGCACTGGATTTAAAATAGATATGCTTAAAATTAATGACTACTAAACCGGTATCGGACGTAATCAGCCAGGTGATGGCAACACCAAGTACTAATGTGACTAAATAGAAAAACAGCGTTTTCATTGTGGCTACTTGGGTACGTTATTATGCTCTTCTTGAGAACGTATAAGGGCGCGGACCGATTCAAGTGATGAGCTAATGTCTAACACTGGAAAATTTAATTCCAAATCTTTCATTTTCACTAACGAATCATATATATTTTGTACACTCGCATCAGACAGATCAAAATAATCATGTAGCCAGGTTTCGATATGATCAATCGATGCCTGCAGATTATCAGTATCTCGATTAAAGACCGCAAAACGTGCATTAGCCAGTTCCAGTTTTAAGTTCGCGCGCAAGAAATATACTTCTTCTGGCAATAAAAGCGCGACGTTGACATTTTCATCATTACGGTAATAAAAGAGTGTTCTTATTTCCTGCCAGACGAGCACAAAAAAATGTTTGACTTGCGCTTGCAGACTATCATTTGTCAACGCTTCATCCATTGTTTCAGTAGTCATGACGGTGGTATCGACAACCTCTTTTTTTAGGGGCAGAGCATCAACGCGATTGATGAAATCAGACAAAAACAAGCCCAGGCCACTTAGGTTGACTTGCGGCAATGAACGCAGATCATTTATATCGGCGATTAACTGTGATCGAATACGCATGACCATTGGATCATGCAAACCCCGTAAACGGCTATCGGCCGTGTCCATGGCGGCAAGAGCCGTGGTTACATCACGGTTGAACTGCAAATTATAATTGGCAATAATCAGCAGATATTCAACCTCTGCCAGTGCGTAATCTTCATTCATCTGGAGCTGCCGTGCAACGGGTTGATCGACTGCATTAGCCAACATCTCCTGGCGTGTTGCCAATTCATCCAGTCTTTTTTCCAGCGTTGTCAATACAGCCGATCCCTGTATACGATTCTCTACATTCGCAAGCACCCGCGCTTCCATTGCCCCCACGGTCGCCAGATCCTGCTCTAGCGCCACGACCCGCGCATAACCATACAAGAATGCACCTGCAATCAACAATGCAAGCAGGAATAGCACAATATAGCCCGCCTTATGCGATGTCTTTTTAGGTGCCACGGCATCTACATCCACAGATACAATCTTGTTATCTTCTGCAATTTCCAATACGTCGTCTTCAGTTTCTGCGCTCATTATGTTTATTCTCCTACAAGATCCAGCAACGCCGACAAAAGACCTGCATCATTTTTATCTGTCGCAATACGTGTCTTTGCGACAAAGCCCCATTCTTTCGCAACAGCATCATTGCGAGCCGACATCAGCACCAGTGGCGTATTAAATAATTGCGGTTTATCTATTTCCAATGTCAACTTTACCAAATTGATAAGACTTTCATTACTGCTGACAATAATCGCTGCTGGTTGACCATCTTGCCATATCTTATGCGTGTCTTTCACCTCATATTTTGGCAAACAGCGTCTATAAATTTCTGCATAGTCTACGTCCGCACCACGACGGCTTAAGTTTTCTGCCAGATATTCACGTCCACCGACACCACGGATAATCAATATCTTTTTACCCGTCAATTTTTCTGTTTGAAACGCGGGTAATTGCAATAGTGTTTCGCTATCGGCACGCCCGTCTGGCTGTAATACATCAATAATATTAAAAGCGGCCAAAGCGTCTTTGGTACCCGCACCTATGGCAACAAATTGCAACCGGCGCGGCAAACGGGCGTTGTGCAGGTAGTGGTCAAACGCTATTTTTACTGCATTGCGGCTGATGAATATTACGAAGTCGTATTTGGATAACGCATCGTTGCCCGCGAGTATGTTGTTGCGCGCGTCCACAGGCTGTATAGCAATGCTTGGAAATGAGATGGCCTGGCCGCCATGGGTCGCGATCAATGCGCAAAGTTTTGCCGCTTGATGCTGTGGCCGCGTCACTAATATCCGTTTATTATTTAATCGACCTGTCGCCATGGCTAATGTGTTAGTGCCTGTAAGATTGCATCCGCACCACGTGCTAATAAACGCTCTGCCAATTCAAAACCAATGGTCTCACCCGCTGTTATATCACCACCCGCTGTTATATCACCACAAAGAGCAGATTGAATGACTTCACTGCCATCTATCCGTGCGACCAAACCGATTAGTGTTATTGCATTGCCAGCGACTGTCGCCTGGCCGGCGATGGGTAATTGACAGCCTCCCCCTAAACGTCGGCTGAAGGCACGTTCAGTCCGTACACAAAGTGCGGTATCGCGATCATTTAATGGCGCAATCAACTCATACACGGCCGTATCATCCGCGCGACATTCAATGCCAATGGCACCCTGACCAATCGCTGGCAACAGGTTTGTTTGTGGTATGAATTGGCGGATGCGTCTGTTTAAGCCAAGTCGGATCATACCGGCCGCTGCCAGCAGGATGGCATCATACGCATGATTATCGAGCCTACTCAGGCGTGTTGCCACATTGCCGCGCAAGTCTTTTAGTTTGAGGTCGGGGCGCAAGGCGCGCATTTGTGATTGTCGGCGCAAACTTGATGTACCCAAAACAGCACCCTTCGGTAATGCTTCAATACTTTCATACTGATTGGATATAAGCACATCGCGGCTATCTTCGCGTGTCATAATAACCGGCAACATCAGTCCGGCGGGCAAATCTATCGTAACATCCTTCATGGAATGCACAGCGATATCGGCGTTGCCATTTAACAAGGCCTGTTCTAGTTCTTTAATAAAGAGTCCCTTGCCGCCAACAGCCGTCAGTGGCGCATCAAGAAAGCGGTCGCCTGTTGTTTGCATACGCACCAATTCAACATTTAATGCAGGATGAATATGTATTAGCTGTTGTTTGACGTGTTCAGCTTGCCATAGGGCCAACGGGCTATTGCGGGTCGCGATTCTGAGTATTTTCACAGTTATTATTTGGTTTGATTTTGTTTATTATCACACACTGTGTTCGGGTTCAGGGAGCCATGCAACTATCAACGGTACAAAATCGGGCCGCTGGTGATGGATGTTTGCGACACCACGCAAGTAGTTTGATCTGCCTCATAGTGTTCTAGTTGTGGAACCTACATAGGTTGTTCATGGAAATGGCTATCCGAGAGATGGGTGGCTGATTTTCTATACTACCGTGAGGTCGATGCCAGTTATAGTCATGAATCCACGGTAGTAGTGCTTTGACCCTAAGATGAGAAGTTTGATAACGCATCGCATAGGCCCACTCTCTGAGCATTGTTTGTATGAATCGCTCGGTCTTGCCGTTGGTTCTTGGTGTGTAAGGCCGAGTAAACAGGTGGCCGCTACCCATGGCCTTGAGTACGATGCTGAAGAACTTTGCTCAATACCCTCAAGCCATAGTCGGTCATCACCTGCTCAATCTGTATGCCCATTGATTCATATTGGTCACTTATATAATCTCTCAGATGGCTCGCATGAACAACCTATTTCCAGATTACACGTAGCGCATGGGACAGCTACCCGCTTAGCTTTTGTAAGCCTGCCTAATATGCGTTATGTTGCATAATCCAGAGCTGATATAACTTCGTATGGATAAGCATAAGGCCAATACCAAGCCAAACCAACCGCTTGCACAAGTGTTGCAGTCGTTATTGCTTGAAAAGCCATCTAAGACTAAAAAACCACGTGGTGCATTTGCTGTGGCATTGAGCAAGGCCTTAGCTGAGCAACAAAAGTCGGAAGAGTCCAACAAAGGTCGACGCTTGACGAAGGCGGAGCAACGGTTGTTATGCAATTATTTTATTGGTGTCATATCTGAGGCGAATTTTTTTATCAACACAGTGATTTGGCATTTTTTTAGCAGAAGCCACCGCCGCGCACGTCTGCTTAAAGTGGTGAATCAATTAGATGCAAGCAATAAGGCTAAAGTCAAAGATTTTTGGCTGGAAGAACCGCTACACAAAAGTCAGTATATTGTCAGGAAACCATTGGATTGCTTGGGTAAGAATACACTGTTTCGAACGCTCAATGGCTACAAAGGCCAGAAAGGCTATTTTGCAACCTATCCAAAAGACTGCGTGGCCTTTAACGAGATGCTGAAGATGCGGTTTTTAGTCTTTTTTGATCGTGCCGATGATTTTGTTAATGCGATTGAGGACATCGTTCATCTGCGTCATTTTTTTAAGACGACTGCAGGCCCTGATAGCGTTCAGGAAGCAATGACGCAAGAGAAAATGCAACAATCCCTTGCGCAATTATGTTACCTCGTCCTGCCGGTATTTATCAGTTTATTAAAAGGCAAAGCTGTCTTTCTGGCTAAAGGCACTGGGTGTGAGGAACAGTTGCAGATTGCGTTTGACAAGCTACAGCAGGATCGGCAACAAAGACATCGCCAATCCCGGCAAAAATTTTTCAGCACTCATCGTACGCGTGAAAATAAAGGACGGGCGACAACCCGTCAATGGCAAGCATTTGAAAAGCGTTGGCAAGACAGGAAACGCGAGTGGAGAAGTGCTTACAAGGTGCAAAATTTTATGTATCTTTATCAGCGCATCAACCCGGAAGGTTTGCGGGATTTTGTCTTGCGCTACAGCAGGCGTTCATCGGGGGAGATTAGTTTTGAGGAGATTGAGGCCGTGCATCAGTTGTTATCAGGTATTGATTTATTGTTGTGGGCACATTTGCCGAAAAACGCAAAAGCAAAAGACGCTAAAGCGTTACGCAATCGTTTGGCGCACAATGAAAAAATTGGTACGGCAAAAAATCGTTGTTTGAGAAATGATTTTACGGTTTTGTTAACGGCTTTGTCGCCACAGGCACGTAATAATTTTTATACGCAGCTCAAGGCATTATTGAAGCGGCAGAATGTTTTTTATGATCAGGATGGGCGGAAATTGCGTTATCCATTTGATGGTACGGTAAAGCGGGTTAATTTTAAGTGGCGCAAGTCGGTCGCAGCACAGATTAGCCGTGATTTGGATAGTGCGCGTACAGCAGTTATCAAGGACGCAAAGACAATAAAAAATGCAAAAAAATGAGCTTGACGGGGCATTATTTTGTGTTAAGGTCGCAATTTGGCAACGACAATAAGTCCAAAATGTGTTTTGTTTCAAGCACTTCGCGTGGGTCTGAAAAGACCCCGCCGCGAATGGCGGGGCATTACACCTTTTATCATCCCATACAGAACCAAATACATGAAAAGACCCCGCCGCGAATGGCGGGGCATTACACCTTAACCCATTTAGCTTTACACAAGCTACTGGAAAAGACCCCGCCGCGAATGGCGGGGCATTACACCTAGGGCTTCACTTACTTTATACTTACAATTGAAAAGACCCCGCCGCGAATGGCGGGGCATTACACCCCATTGATGTGTTATACTCTGAACATGTTAGAAAAGACCCCGCCGCGAATGGTGGGGCATTACACCATTCTTCTAATATTCCTGTATAAACAATATGAAAAGACCCCGCCGCGAATGGCGGGGCATTACACCGGGCACTATAGATGATCCATTTTCAAGAATGAAAAGACCCAGCCGGATAACATAAATCATCTTTCGCAAATATGAAGAGGCGGTTCCCTTTATCTGGTTAAATAAAAAGTGACATAACCATTTATTTGACCAGGAGAAGAGTCGCCATGAGCGATGATACAAACAAGCACTTGCACAATGTAGTCCCTATTGATGAACAGGAACTGCAGGGCCATCTCAACAAAGTGGTACTGAAGACTGTGGAAGACACCCGCAACCAGATTCTGGACGCTGAGGCTGATGCGCTGGTGGGTGCTGATCGATACGAACGCACTGAGACGCGCAAAGACGACCGGTCTGGTAGCTACACCAGGAAGTGCCACACAAGGGCTGGAGAGCTTGAGTTAAAGATGCAGAAGTTGCGCAAGCAGACCTTTGAGATGGCCATCATAGAGCGCTATCGGAGCCGTGTAGCGTCTGTCGAAGAGGCACTGATTGAGATGTATCTGGCTGGCGTATCGGTCTGACGGGTGGAGGATGTCACCGTAGCATTGTGGGTTACCCGTGTCAGCTTAGGGACTATTTCAAAGCTCAACCAGCGTATCTATGGGCAGATTGAAGAGTGGCGTAATCGCCCCATAGGGAGTGATTTCCCTTATGTATACCTGGACGGTGTTGTGCTCAAACGCAGTTGGGGCGGTGCAGTGAAGAACGTTTCTGTTCTAGTCGCCATAGGTGTTGGGGACGATGGCTACCGCCGCATTCCAGGGATTGTTGAAGGTACTAAGGAGGATAAGGTGGGATGGTCAGGATGCCTGCGTCATTTGCAGGCACGCGGTCTCAAGGGCATCAGGTTGGTGCTCAGTGATGCCTGTCTTGGGCGCAAGGAGTCTATCGGTGACTTCTACCCCTAAGCTGGCTGGCAGCGTTGTATTGTGCACTTTTACCGCAACGTCTTCAGTCATATGCCTCGTGGTCGTGTCAAAGAAATCTCTCGCATGTTGCAGGCTATTCATGCATCTGAATATCTGGAATCAGCCAGGCATAAGGCCACAGAGGTCGAGAAGAAACTCAGGGACATGAAGTTATCGAGTGCGGCGGATTGGCTGGGTAGTGCATGGAAGAGACCCTGACGTATTATCGGTTTCTGGCAGAGTACTGGATTCGCATTCGGACTAACAATCCTTTGGAGAGGATTATTCGAGAAATCAGGTGGCGAACACGAGTAGTGGGTGCATTCCCGGATGGCAACTGGAAGCCTCTAAAAACCGTACATTTTGTGATACGATCTGATTCACTTGATGTGGGAGGGTTTTGTTTATGCACGCACCTGGATTGTTTGATTTGACGGATCATTTGGCGCGGCTTTCGGCGATGGGAGATCCGCTTGAAGCTCTGGACTGTCATGTGAATTTCGAAGTGTTTCGCCCAGTTCTTGTTGAAGCACTTGGCTATGGGGAACGTCCCAAAGGTGGTCGCCCGCCCTATGATGCCGTTGTGATGTTCAAGGTGCTGGTGTTGGCCTCGATGCACAATCTGAGTGATGAGCGGATGGAGTTTCTCATTCGTGACCGTTTCAGTTGGTTGCGGTTCCTGGGATTTCAAATCGGGGAGCCGACACCTGATCAGAAGACGATCTGGCTTTTCAAAGAGAAGCTGACCCAGGCGGGTGTCTTCAAGGCCCTGTTTGCCGCGTTTGAAGCTCAGCTGTGCGCGCGGGGATACAAACCGACCGGCGGTCAGATTGTGGATGCCACGTTGGTCTCTGCCCCGCGCCAGCGGATGACGAAAGCAGAGAAAGCGCGCGCCAAGGCAGGTGAGGCCGCATCTGACATCTGGCCCGATGATCTGTCCAAGGCAGCGCAGAAAGACACCGATGCGCGTTGGACGGTCAAGTATTCAAAGGCCAAGACGACCAAGGAGGGTGAGGAGGATACTGGCCTTGTCGATATTTCGGTTCCGCACTTTGGGTACAAGAACCACGTGTCCATAGACCGCAAATGGCGCTTCATCCAGGGTGAGACTGGCACGAATGCGGCTCGCTACGACGGGCATGAACGCTCCTCGGTTCTGGACGAGACAAACAGCTCGAAGGCGGTTTGGGCCGATACCAGGTACCGCTCGGCCAGGAATGAGGCTTGGCTGAAGGCGCAAGGGTACCGCTCACATATCCATCGCAAGAAGCCACGCAGCAAACCCATGGCTAGGCATATTCGCCGGGGCAACGCGACACGCTCCGCCATCCGCGCATGTGTTCGGCTACGAGAAAGGGCCCATGGCTCTGACCATCCGCTCAATCGGCCAAACCCGTGCGAAGGCCCGCATGACCATGGCCAACCTGAGCTACAACTTCCGCCGTCTCATCTTCCACGAGCGACTACAGGCCACAGCCTGACTCCGCCCAAATTCCGGAAATACCCGACCTGGCAGACCCAAACAGCGCAACACAGCCTCAAATACCACCGACCTTGACCTTCACACCCGCTATGCGGGTGACAACGACTGGTGCTCGCGTCAAAACCCATCCAGAATCAGCGTTGTTCGAGGTATCCAGATATAGACCCATTCATTAGACACGGAACGTGTACACCATTGCTTGTATGTAGCTTCCCATTGCCGTTTCAAACAACCCACGACATTGGCCGACAGCCCTTTAGCCTCGGGTCCGACAATCGCTTCCAGTGCACTTTGCATCTGGCCACTCGAAACACCTTTCAAATAAAGCCAGGGAATCGCCGCATCCAGGGTCGCTGTTCGCCGGATGTAGGGCGGTACAAGCAAAGATTGAAAACTCTCTGGCGTACCTTCACGGCGACAAATCTTCGGCACCTCGACGCTGACCTTGCCAACCCCTGTAATCACCTCTCGTTCGGGATGATGGCCACTGCGGACAACGCGCTGTCGTCCGTCAGCCGTCCTTTGATCATCATAATGCGTCATCAACTCATCTGGCTCTGCCTAGACCGCTTCGGTGATTAACTGCCTCGCACCAGATCTGAGTAGTTCTGTCAGTGGATCAATGCCCTCTGGTGTACCCGGATCAATCACAGTATTGTTTGTCATGTGTGGCGTACTCCTCTTGTTACTTTCGATTGCTAGACAAAACCGATTCCAGCAAGATACGCCGCATACTTCAACCTCTTCAGACACCAGATTCGGTTGTAACTCTTCTGGCAATCATTTTGGGTATTTTATTTCAACATCAAAATGTTGCTTTTATTGCTGTGATGCCCATGGTTATTTCGGCCAGTGTCAATTTCCCTATCCTTATTCTGGCGATGTATTGGCGTGGATTAACAACAAGAGCGGCCGTGGCTGGCGGATTGATTGGCTTTGTTTCATCAATTTTATTGATTGTCGCAGGACCCAAGGTTTGGGTCAGTATTATTGGTGCTGAGTCGCCGTTATTTCCTTATGATTATCCGGCTTTATTTACGATGACCGCGGCATTTATCACGATTGTCGTTATCTCCTTGCTAGATAACAGTAGTGGCGCAAGGCAGGACCGAGACAAGTTTGACCAGCAAGTACTAATGGCAGAATTGGGTCTGGATCCCAATAAAAAATAACGCTGCATCAAAGGCACGCAACAATCTGCATTTCAGAATGTTCATGGCACTGTAGCAATTCGTATCTATCATTGGCTGGGGATAGAGGATTCGAACCTCTACTGACGGAGTCAGAGTCCGTAGTCCTACCATTAGACGAATCCCCAAATAATTGGATGCCAGTGTATTTGAGCGTTCGGTTGTTTGCGCAACCGGGCCGTCATAAACCGCGGTTATTTAATGCGGTATGATTATCAATCTTTTGGCCTTGTTATGACGATGCTGTTCAATGAAGAGGGTGCGTGTTACCAGCATTTTTTAGATTAAACATTACTTCATCACTATCTTCAACGCTACTTTGAAGGCATCTTCAAAGTGGAAATAGCGTGGCTCACCCGAGCTATACATATCGATTAAGAGTGCTTGTTGCGTATGATATTTAATGTCGCCTATGGCCAGCGGACCAATCCCGACCGCACCGCTTTTGCAGCTAGGAATGGGGACACCATTATCCAGCAGATTGATGCCAGCGACACCGGCAGGTGGGACGGCATTCAAATCAGCCGCGACCTTAAGTAGCTTTGTTGTAGCCAGTTGTTTTTCAGTTAAAATGCGTATGCCGGCCTTGGCGGCTGCAAAGACGACATCTGTCTCTTGCATTAGTTCATCGATATGGTCATTCACATCCCCTTTAATACCAACAAGGACCGTGCCGTAGCGCGTATTGCACAAGGCGGCGACTTTATGGGCCTTATCGCGCGCGCGACCAAGGATGGTGACATGGGCACCGAGCTTGGCCGCCAACACGGCTGATGAGGCACCCACAGGCCCGGTGCCACCCAAAACCAGGATGCGTTGTCCGGTCAGTTCTTCATTGTGTTGAATCTTGAGCTGGTTTGCGACAGCGGCGACCATTGCGGCTGAAGTGGTAAACGCACCGCTAGGATCGGCCAGTATAGAAACTTCAAACGGGGGAGTCATGGCGGCTTTGGCGGCGTTAAAGATATCCATCGCCATGTGCATATCTTTGCCACCGATAAAGATACCGGTACGTTTTAATCCTCTAGGGCCGCGTGAGAAGATGGTGTCTTGAACGATCGTCGTGACTTCATCTAAACTAATGCCCAAATACGGCATCGCCGTCCAGCCCGCATCAAACGCCATGTTGACATCAAATGCACTCAGATTTTTATCGGGGGTCACCATGTGCAACAGATATTTTTTTTCCATTGATTAACCTCCTTATGGTTAAGCTGAAAGCATAAACGCCAGCGGCAATAGTCGCCTGCAAGATAATACATTGCGTGGGATATGATGCGGCGGGATGATATTAATTGCAAAAAGCAGTTTCATGATCATGTTGATTTATTTTCCTCATGGACGATTTCTCCCTCAATCAGGTTGCCTTCTTCTGCATGCGTTGGATTATCTTTGAGCTTCGCAAGAATGATAGAGAGCACACCCAAAATAATCTCGTCAATAAACGGTATGAAATCAGGTATAAGTAGCGTCAGCGTGAATAATCCGAATACGATTAAAAATAAATTCTTAAACTTCAATTTATTGATGAATGGCAAAAATAGCGTGATGATCGTATGTGGCTTCATATTGTTATTATAGTAGCAGAGTTTGGGTGTGTATATCTTACTCGTCGTGATACATGAGGTTAAAAAGTATGAATAATAGTTCAATCACCAACGCGCAAATGGCGAAAGCCATTGAATACTTGCGGCAGCACGAGGATCCGCTACCGTTACCAGAATGTGTACAATTTCTCAATAACACCTTTAATGCCGAAGCACTGCTGGCAAAGGGTAGCGTATCAGGAGGTCGGGATGCCTGACGTGATACTGCAAGCGGCAACGCCGGGTGAGAGGCAAGGGCAAGGGCTTACGATTGAATATGGGTTTAGTCCTAGTCCTTTTGGCAAATGCCTTATCGCGGACTCGCCGCGTGGCCTCGTCCGTCTTGATTTTGTTGATAACAATCAGCATCAGCAGGCAATCGATACACTGAAGGCTATGTGGAAACGCGCGGATATGAAGCCGCGCAATGATCAAAGGGCCAGCGATCGCGCCGCGCAATTATTCAATATCTGCCACCAACCGGACGAACCATTGCGCGCGTTTGTAAAAGGCACAAATTTTCAATTAAAAGTCTGGCGGGCATTGTTGGAGATAGAGCCAGGTCAAGTGCTTAGTTATGGGCAGGTGGCCGAGCGCATCGGTCGGCCTGGTGCCGCTAGGCCCGTTGGTCAAGCCATTGGCGCGAATCCACTGGCGTATGTCATCCCCTGTCATCGTGTGATCGGTGCCAATCGCGCATTGGGTGGCTATGGTTGGGGTTTGAATCGTAAACGCTTCATGCTTGCCTATGAAAATGTTCTCTATGAAGCAATACGACAATAAATCGCGCAGTGTGTTTACCAAAATAGACGCGAGGCTAGCGGCTACAAGTTTGTAGTAGCGGCGTGTGTCATGCTTGGCCCACACCCGCGGTCATTAAATCTTATTGTGTTGCGGCGGTTGTGGACTGGGGAGCTTCGAGTTCGCCGCGAATGTCTGCGATCTCGGCCAAGATGCGCGCTTTATCAGCGGCACTGATGCCATCAGCCAACAACCGTCTAACTTCTTCAGAGTCCGCCCGTTCCAAGGGGGTTCGGCCATCCTCATCTTGGACATTGACATCGGCACCAACGGCTATGAGTGCCGTCATCACCACTGGATTTTCGTTGCCAGATGCCGCCGCGTGCAAGGGGATGTGCTGTTTATTTCTTTCAGCATTATATTGAGCGACGGCATCGTGTGGAACCTAAATAGGTTGTTCATGGAAATGGCTATCCGAGAGATGGGTGGTTGATTTTCTATACTAGCGTGAGGTCGATGCCAGTTGTAGTCATGAATCCACGGTAGTAGTGCTTTGGCCCTAAAGATGAGAAGTTTGATAACGCATCGCATAGGCCTACTCTCTGAGCATTGTTTGTATGCATCGCTCGGCCTTGCCGTTGGTTCTTGGTGTGTAAGGCCGAGTAAACAGGTGGGCGATACCCATTGCCTTGAATACCCTGTTGAAGAACTTTGCTCAATACCCCGAGCCATAGTCGGTCATCACCTGCTCAATCGAGTTATAACCGAATCTGGTGTCTGAATAGGTTGAAGTATGCGGCGTGCCTTGCTGAAATCGGTTTTGTCTAGCAATCAAAAGTAACAAGAGGAGTACGCCACACATGACAAAAGATACTGTGATTGATCTGGGTACACCAGAGGGCATTGATCCACTGACAGAGTTACTCAGATCTGGTGCGAAGCAGTTAATCACCGAAGCTGTCCAGGTAGAGCCAGATGAGTTGATGAGGCAGTATGATGATCAAAAAACGGCTGACGGACGCCAGCGCGTTGTCCGCAGTGGCCATCATCCAGAACGAGAGATCATCATCGGGGTTGGCAAGGTCAGCGTCGAGGTGCCCAATATCCGTAGCCGTGAAGGTACGCCAGAGAGCTTTCAATCTCTGGTTGTACCGCCCTACATCCGGCGCACAGCGACCCTGGATGCGGCGATTCCCTGGCTTTATTTGAAAGGTGTTTCGAGTGGTCAGATGCAAAGTGCACTGGAAGCGATTGTCGGACTGGAGGCCAAAGGTTTATCGGCTAATGTCGTGGGTCGTTTGAAACGGCAATGGGAAGTTGGAGACCTCGAACAACGCTGATTCTGGATGGATTTTGATGCGAGCACCAGTCGTTGTCACCCGCATAGTGGGTGTGAGAAGGTCAAGGTCGGTGGTATTTGAGGCAAAAGCGCGGCGTTTTGGCCTGCATAAGCAGGCAATTTCCGAATTTGGGCGGAGTCAGGCTGTGGCCTGTCGTCGCTCGTGGAAAATGAGACGGCGGAAGTTTGTAGCTCAGGTTGGCCATGGTCATGCGGACCTTCGCACGGGTTTGGCCGATTGAGCGGATGGTCAGAGCCATGGGCCCTTTCTCGTAGCCGAACACAGGCGCGGATGGCGGAGCGTGTCGCGTTGCCCCGACGAATATGCCTGGCCATGGGTTTGCCGCGTGGCTTCTTGCGGTGAATGTGTGAGCGGTACCCTTGCGCCTTCAGCCAAGCCTCATTCCTGGCCGAGCGGTACCCGGTATCGGCCCAAACCGCCTTCGAGCTGTTTGTCTCGTCCAGAACCGAGGAGCGTTCATGCCCGTCGTAGCGAGCCGCATTCGTGCCAGTCTCACCCCGGATGAAGCGCCATTTGCGGTCAATGGACACGTGGTTCTTGTACCCAAAGTGCGGAACCGAAATATCGACAAGGCCAGTATCCTCCTCACCCTCCCTGGTCGTCTTGGCCTTTGAATACTTGACCGTCCAACGTGCATCGGTGTCTTTCTGCGCTGCCTTGGACAGATCATCGGGCCAGATGTCAGATGCGGCCTCACCTACCTTGGCGCGCGCTTTCTCTGCTTTCGTCATCCGCTGGCGCGGGGCAAAGACCAACGTGGCATCCATAATCTGACCGCCGGTCGGTTTGTATCCCCGCGCGCACAGCTGAGCTTCAAACGCGGCAAACAGGGCCTTGCAGACACCCGCCTAGGTCAGCTTCTCTCTGAAAAGCCAGATCGTCTTCTGATCAGGTGTCGGCTCCCCGATTTGAAATCCCAGGAACCGTAGCCAACTGAAACGGTCACGAATGAGAAACTCCATCCGCTCATCGCTCAGATTGTGCATCGAGGCCAACACCAGCACCTTGAACATCACAACGGCATCATAGGGCGGACGACCACCTTTGGGACGTTCCCCATAGCCAAGCGCTTCAACAAGAACTGGGCGAAACACTTCGAAATCAACGTGCCGCTCCAAAACCTCAAGCGGATCTCCCATCGCCGAAAGCCGCGCCAAATGATCCGTCAAATCAAACAATCCAGGTGCGTGCATAAACAAAATCCTCCCACATCAAGTGAATCAGACCGTACCACAAAATGTACGGTTTTTAGAGGCTTCCAACTGCCCAAGTCTGTCCAGGAGAAGGCGAGGCAAGGTCTGCATGACATTTGGATGGCAGAGGGCCGCGTTGACGCAGAGCAGGTGTTCGATGACTTTGAGGAACGTTTCGGTGCAAAGTATCCCAAGGCAGTGGCATGCTTATCGAAAGACCGTGATGCGTTGCTGGCATTTTATGACTTTCCAGCAGAGCACTGGAGCCACATCAGGACAACGAATGTCACCCCGTCGAGATTTGCGACAATCCGGCATAGAACACGCCAGGCCAAAGGTTGTGTCACGCGGATTACGATGCTGACGATGATCTACAAGATGGAATTATGCGCAGAAGATTCCTGGCGCAAACTGAGGAGCTTCAGACACCTGGCGAAGGTGATTGGAGGCGTGAAGCTTAAAGATGGAATCGAGGTAACTGAGAACGACAAGGCCGCCGCATGATCAAATTATCAGACACTACTTTTGACAATAGCTCAAAAATAACAGGTCTGGAATTTATTAAATTGGGAATTATATACTTTACTCCAATAAATAACCCATATAATCTAACATAAAAATGCAATAAAACGGAGGGTCATCAATGAAAGACAATACCATATCCACATTTGAGTTATTTCGCCAGTTTCCGGATGCTGAAGCCGCTAGATTGTATTTTGAGGGACAACGCTGGGGAGATTACATATCCTGTCCTCATTGTGGGGAATTTAAGCGTATTACCCCGCGCAAAGGAAAGCGGACAGGATATTACTTATGCCGGGACTGCAAGAGTGAGTTTACGGTGAGAACCGGCACTATCTTTGAACGTTCTCATGTTCCACTACATAAATGGCTATATGCTATTTACTTAACTGTCACCTCGCGCAAGGGCATATCTAGCTTGCAGTTATCTAAACAAATCGGAGTAACCCAAAAGACCGCCTGGTTTATGCAGGCCCGCATTCGTGAAACCTGTAACGATAATACAGATAATTTACTTTCTGGCATTGTTGAGATCGATGAGACCTATATCGGTGGGAAGGAACATAACAAACACAAACACAAGAAAGCCCGCGCAGGCCGTGGCGTAGCTGGCAAGCAGGTAGTGGTCGGAATGCGTGAGCGCGGTGGCCGCACAAGGGCTAAGCCTATCCCATCAACTGATATACCGACCCTGCACAAAGAGATTGGCTGTTCAGTGGAATATGGTGCCACCATTTACACAGATGAACACAGGTCATATCAGCATTTACAGTCTGCTTATCAGCATGGTACGGTAACCCATAGTGCGGGAGAATATGTGGGTTCAAACAACATTCATACCAATAGCATTGAAAGTGTCTGGGCTTTACTCAAACGCGGTCTGTATGGGGTATGGCATCATGCCAGCACTAAACACTTACATCGCTATGTGAACGAAGTGACTTTTAGACTGAATAACGGACCATGTAAGTTACCAACCAATCAACGTATAGAATCACTTATAAGCAACGCGATAGGTAAACGGATTACCTATCGCGAGGTGCTAGCATGAGCAAAGCAATGGAAATAGAATGCGGATATACAGGACGATAATGAGAGCAGGTTACATCAAAGACTATATAAGTGGTGAAGAAGTAAAAGCTACGCCAGAAGAAGTAGAAGCAGTACAAGTCTTTTCCGAAACACTTGTCGAAGATTACGGATACCCCAAAGAACAATTACAAACACGACCACAGTGGCGTGTAAAAGTAAGGCCATCTGATACCAAAAAAGAGTATCCGCTTGATATTGCAGTATTCAACAAAGATAAAAAACCGATAAAAACCTTTTTATTGTCGTTGCGTGCAAACGAAAGACAAGAAAAGATGGTTTAACCCAAAATGGAGTGCAATTGAAAAATTGCATAAGGTAACAGGTGAGCATGGTGAGCTTGTTACTTGAAAAAACTAACAAATCATTGTGTTTGTATTTTGTAGTGAAGTTGGAGTTAAATATATAATTCCCATTAAATTCATATTTATACAATAGTCTAAAGCGGTTTACTTGGTAATTGGAAAATACTTGCGCTTTCCCCTGCCGACGAAACAGTTTTTCTATACGTGATAAATCAATCACGTTCAAAATCCACATTGTTTTTTGATACGCTGTAGTTGCTTGGTTTGCTTTCATAAAAGCCAAATTCAAGGACATTAAGCTGTCGCGTTTTTATATCCAGTCGAATCAAATTATCACCTTGCACAGGTTCATACCCTTGCCAGTATCGCTTACGTGGCAATGGCAGATGCGGATAAAACGCATAACGAGTGGGCATTTGAGCATGCAAGAAATATGTAATCTGGAAGGCCCAAGAAAACCCGACAGTTTGGACAGCAGACTGGAACTTTAGTATTGTATTCCTATGCGTTTGTGCAGTATAAAACTTGTCGGCTTTAAGTCCTTTGTAGATCCAACCGAGCTTATTATCCCTGGCAACCTTGTCGGCATCGTCGGCCCCAACGGCTGTGGTAAATCAAACATAATCGATGCCGTAACCTGGGTGCTTGGTGAAAGCTCAGCTAAGCATCTGCGTGGAGAATCACTAACGGATGTTATTTTTAGCGGTTCAAGTGCCAGACAGCCTGTCAGTCAGGCCTCAGTCGAACTGATTTTTGATAATACCGAGAAAAAACTGGGCGGTCAGTATGCCAGTTACAACGAAATCTCAATTAAGCGTCAAATCAACAAAGAAGCAGTGTCAACATACTATTTGAATGGTACGCGCTGCCGCCGCCGAGACATTACTGCAATCTTTCTTGGTACCGGGCTTGGCTCTCGTAATTATGCCATTATCGAGCAAGGTATGATTTCAAGATTGATCGAAGCAAAGCCAGAAGAATTACGAATCTTTATTGAAGAAGCCGCCGGGATATCTAAATATCGTGAACGCCGTCGTGAAACTGAAACTCGAATTAGACACACCCGGGAAAATATTGAACGCTTAACCGACATTCGTGAGGAACTAGAAAAACAATTAAACCACTTGCAACGCCAAGCAAAGTCTGCCCAGCAGTATAAAAACTTGAAACAAGAACAACGCCAGCTCAGCGTGGAATTGTCTGCATTAAACTGGCGTGATCTAAACACCGAAATGTGTGCACTCAAAGAGGCATCAGGCGCAAGAGAAAATGCGGTAGCGGCTACCATCGCCGAGATACGTACAATAGAAGCGGCCATAGAAAAGCTGCGCGAGGCACTCCGTAATGCCAATCAACATTTTAGTGACATGCAATCTGACTATTATAAAATAGGTAGCGACATCTCCCAGTACGAACAAAAACTGCAGCATACACATGAAAAAATCACCGCTATTGAGGCAGAGCTTGAAAAGGCACGTCAAACACATGCAGATACAGCAAGGCAACACGAACAGGATCAGGCCGAGTATGAAAAACTACAGACAGAATTAGCCGCTATTGAACCAAAGCTCCAAAGTGCTAAAGACGCGAGTGACGCGGCCCATAACATGCTTACTGAGTCTGAGGAGGCCATGCAAGTCTGGCAGACCGACTGGGATACATTCAATGAATCTTTTTCTGAATTTAACAAACAGGAACAGATAGATAAAACGCGCTTGGAACATTTGGAATACGGGCTTGCCGATCTTGCTGCACAACGCGTTCAGTTAGAACAGGCTATTACAAAATATGAAGACTCTGATCTCAATCACCATATTCAAAAATCGGCAGAAACCCTTGCAACAGAAGAAACAAAGCGCGCAACGTTGCTCAAGCAACATGCCGAAAAACAAAATATAGTTAAGGAATACCGGGGAAAAATCAGAACCTTATCAAATCAAATAGATATAGCGCGACAAAAATTTCAACACTTAAAAGGTCGCCTGACCGCACTGGAAACATTACAGCAATCGCCACTTGACGATAATCAGGAATTAAGTGTCTGGTTACAAGCGCACAATCTGGATAAGCAGCCACGTCTTTCACAATCCATTAAGGCTGAACCGCGCTGGACGCACGCGGTGGAGACAGTGTTAGGTATGCACCTGCATGATATATGTGTGGATAATATCAGCACCTACATAACGCCATTAGAAAAGGCACCTGGTAAAATTGGACTCATCAATGCCAGCAGTCTGGCGGCTGTAAGTGTCGATAAACAATATCCACGGCTAATAGACAAAATCACAACGCATAGCCCCATACCCTCTATTCTTGCGCATGTTTATGTAGCTGACTCTTCCGTCGAAGCACACAACATGCTGGCGCACCTAGCCTTGGGCGAAAGCGTCATTACTGATCATGGGGTATGGATAAGCCACGATTGGATTATCGTCAATAACGCGAACACGACAACGGATGGCGTGCTGAGCAGGGAAGCTGAAATCACAGCCATAAAACAGGCACTTGCAGCGTGCGATAGTGAAATCAAAAATATTGAAATGGATCTACTGGCAGATGGCAAAGCACTTGAGGCAGTTGAGTCAGCATTGGATGAGCAGCAGTCGCTATTGAATAATCAGCAACAAAAAATTGCTGACGTGCGCACGCAACTTGCAGCAATGCAAACAGAGTCGGCACAACAATCAATGCGCTATCAACAATACCTTGAAGAACGGGATTCAAATCAGGTGCAGAGTCAATCAGATAAAGCAGAAATAGCCGCTATAACGCACCGTTTGGAGCAGATTGAAAAAGACAAAATTCAATTACAAAATCAGCGATATGAATTATCGGCGGTAAAAGAAAAGCATCGTAAATCTTTACATAATGCAAGAATGCGTTGGCAACAAACACAGAATGAAAGTCATGCAATCGCGTTACAGTTTGAATCATTTAGTGCAAGGCGCGCCGCCTATGAACAGACCATAAAGAGAAACGATATTCAAATCTTACAGCTTGCAACACACATTACAGCATTAGAAAAAGACTTGTCAGAAAACAAGTTGCCTGTTGCGGAAATGCAAGAAAAGCTAGCCACGTTTCTAAAAGATAAAATACTTGCCGAAAAGAATCTGAACAATGCGAGGGCAAATGTACAAACTATCGAGACCAATATGAGAGAACTTGAGCAGAATCGGCATAAGCATGAACAGGATCTGGAATTACTGCGTTCAGATCTTGAAAAAGCAAGATTAAGTGTCAATAGCTGCCAGATTAAACTAGAAGCGGTCGAAGCGCAGTTGGCGGCTGAAAAGCAAACTGCAAAAGCATTACTGGCAGAAATAGAAACAGGTGCAAATCAAGCAAAATGGAACGATCAGCTAGCGGTATTAGATCGAAAAATTCAACGCTTGGGGCCGATTAACCTCGCTGCAATCGATGAGTATAAGCAGGGCGCTGAACGTAAAATGTATCTTGAGAGTCAAAATAAAGATTTAGTTGAGGCATTGACAACACTTGAAAATGCAATTCATAAAATTGACAAGGAAACAAGAATTCGGTTTCGAGAAACATTCGATGCGTTAAATGACAATATTAAAGTAATATTCCCGCAATTATTTGGGGGAGGGCAGGCCTATCTTGAGTTGATGGATGATGACTTGTTACAAACAGG
The DNA here is from genome assembly GCA_951812995.1 of uncultured Gammaproteobacteria bacterium. Taxonomy (GTDB): domain Bacteria; phylum Pseudomonadota; class Gammaproteobacteria; order Eutrophobiales; family Eutrophobiaceae; genus UBA7359. The sequence goes on from CATOTD010000009.1 coordinate 183,235, forward strand.
CGTTGCTATCATGGCCCGCCCGCCAGGCAAGAAAAACAGCAATATCCATCTACTCTCTGGGGGCGAAAAAGCACTGACAGCGATCGTGCTTGTATTTGGAATATTTAAATTAAACCCGGCCCCTTTTTGTATATTAGACGAAGTTGATGCGCCACTTGATGATACTAATGTTGAGCGTTTTAGTGAATTGCTTAAATCCATGTCTGATGAGATTCAGTTTATTTTCATAACGCACAACAAAATTACTATGGAAATAGCGAGCCACCTGTCGGGGGTTACAATGTATGAGTCTGGCGTGTCACGTCTGGTGTCGGTGGATATGGAGGAAGTGCTGATGATGACTGCAACAGCCTGACTATTGCAAAGTTTTATTTCTGGCTTTGAGGCTAGCCATCAGCATTGATATGCTATGATAATTTATAAACGTCATGAGCACTAGATAGCGATGGATAACTTACGCTTGGCATTATTGATAATGGGTTGCTTTATAGTCTTGGGTATTTACCTGTGGGAGATATTTTTTAGATCAAGCCCAAAGCAAAGAAACACTATCCTTGATGCCATCGATGAAATGCCAGATATCTCTTTAACACCCGTACAAGGCGAAACAGAGACTTATTCTGCAATGGTTGATCTCGCTAATGCCTTGACTCAGGCAAGAGACCAGAGCCTGACGAAGTTGTCTGGCCAGCCTGAAATGCCTATCAAACCAGAATCTGCCACTATGCCTGAAGCAAAGACAAATGCCCCGTCACAACCACTTGAGAAGGATATCCAAGCGCAAGAAAAATTTCGCGAAGGTGCTGTTCCTGAAGCAGGATCCGATCATGCAACACGCATTAAACAACACAGCGAAGATCCCTTGGTTTTGTATATCACCAGTTCGCCGCCGACATTATTTGACGGCGTATCTATTCGTAAAGCCGTAGATGCGGTGGGCATGGTGTATGGCAGTATGAGTATTTTTCATCATTTTGGATCAGAACAGATGTATTCAGAACAACCCCTATTCAGTATCGCAAATATACATGAACCTGGTTCTTTCGATCTTGAGCGCATGGTAGATTTAAAGACGAAAGGCATCGCAATTTTTATGTATTCTTCGCCACCAATCAATGCCGATATTGTGTTTGAATTGTATTTAAGTACAGCACAGCGGGTTGCTGAATTATTAGGCGGCAATGTCCGAACGATAGATAATCAAATTTTAAATGCGACCGCCATTGATGCTTTGCGTAAAAGAGCAAGCTCGTTTTCAAACAATATAGTCAATGAATAAAGAGCAAGCGCGGCAAAGGGCAGAGGCCTTACGTAAAACCATTAATTCGCATAACTATCAATACTATGTGTTGGATGATCCGACTATTGCGGATGCTGAATATGATAGTCTGTTGCGCGCGTTGACCGATATTGAAACTGCATTTCCTGAATTGATTATCTCAACTTCGCCGACGCAACGTGTCGGTGCAACCCCAGTGTCAGCGTTTCAAACGGTACAACATACAACCCCCATGTTGTCGCTGGCAAATGCGTTTAATGAAGAAGAGATGCGGGCCTTTAATGTCAGAATAAAGGATAAATTAGCAGTCGCATCAATGCAGTTTTCAGGGCGGTTTTCAGGTGAGACAAAGTTTGATGGTTTGGCCGTTAATATTCGTTATGAAAATGGCTCTCTAGTCTCGGCCGCAACCCGTGGTGATGGTTATATTGGAGAAGATGTAACGCATAATGTCAGGACCATTAAACAAATACCATTACATCTTATGGGCGACAACATCCCGCAGTCTTTGGAAGTGCGAGGCGAAGTCGTTATGAGTCACCAAGGATTTGCGGCATTAAATAAAAGTCAACTCGAAAAAAAAGAAAAGATTTTTGCAAACCCACGCAATGCCGCCGCCGGCAGTTTGCGTCAATTAGATGCAAAGATAACAGCACAGCGACCTTTGTCTTTCTTTGCTCATGGTATGGGTAATTATAACGGTAGTATGTTGCTAGAAACCCATACACAGATATTGATGCAATTAAAAAAATGGGGATTTCCCGTTTCATCCGAAACAAAAAATCTGGACGGGTTAAAGGCGTGTCTTGACTATTACACAGACATACAAAACCGGCGTTCAGAACTGACCCATGATATTGATGGCGTTGTCTTTAAGGTCGATAGTATTGCACAACAAAAAGCACTCGGCTTCGTCTCAAGAGCCCCGCGCTGGGCTATTGCCTATAAGTTTCCCGCGGCAGAAGAAATGACGCAATTACTTGATATTGAAATACAAGTCGGTCGCACGGGCGCATTAACGCCAGTCGCCCGCTTGTCGCCTGTCAATGTAGCCGGTGTCACCGTGACTAATGCGACCTTGCATAATATCGATGAAATCAAGCGCAAGGGAGTCATGATAGGTGATTGGGTCTATGTCCGTCGCGCTGGAGATGTCATTCCAGAAGTCGTTCGTGTCATTAAGGAAAGGCGTGGCGAAGTCACTGCATTTGTGATGCCTGATTGTTGCCCGGTTTGTGGGGCTGATGTGGTGCGACAAGCGGGTGAGGCCGTTTATCGTTGCCTGGGCGGCATTTCATGCGCTGCACAAAACATTCAGGCGATCCTTCATTTCGCATCTCGCAAGGCCATGGACATAGATGGCCTTGGTGAAAAACTAATCGTGCAGTTAATTGAGTGTGGTTTAGTTAAAACCGTGGCCGATCTTTATGCACTGTCACACGAACAGCTTGCTGGTCTTGAGCGCATGGGTACCAAATCAGCAAAAAATTTAATGCAAGCGATGGAGAATAGCAAAGCAACGACCCTGGCACGATTTATATATGCGTTAGGCATACGCGATGTGGGTGAGGCAACCGCGCGCGCGCTTGCAAAAAAATATAAATCGCTGACACTCATACAGCAAGCGTCGACCGATGAATTGGAAACAATATCTGACATCGGGCCGGTGGTGGCGGGGAATATCCAGCGTTTTTTTCAGCAAACCCACAATCTTGATATAGTCCAGCGTTTGTTGTCGGCCGGAATACATTGGGAATTTACGGAACATGAAGAAAATTCTCGTTTTAATGGCCTGTCGTTTGTACTGACGGGAAGTTTGCAAAAAATGACACGCGACGATGCCAAGCAAAAATTAATTTCTCTCGGAGCGAATGTGACTGGCAGCGTCTCAAAGAAAACAAATTATGTTGTCTTTGGTGATAATGTCGGCAGTAAATACGAAAAGGCAATCGCATTGGGGATTGAAATCATTAACGAGGAACGATTCATACAGATGATTGAAGGCAAGACATAAAGCTGAACTTGTCACGGTTTAATGCCGCACGAATGAGAGTATAACGTGCAGTAAAGGAGATAGAATTATGGGCACAGTAAGAACAGTAAGGACGGACGCGTTTCGTCAGGATGCGGTACGCATTGCTTTGACGAGCGGCTTGTCGCGTCGTCAGGATGCGGAAGATTTGGGTGTTGGTCTGTCGCGCTTAAGCAAATGGATAGTCACATACCGTGAGAGTGAAGTTGATTTGGATACAGATCGGAGCCTTGCGCTTGAGAATAATCGGCATCTGCGTGAGTATCGGATACTTAGGGAGGAGAGGGAGATATTAAAAAAAAGCCACCCAGTTCTTTGTGAGTCTAAAGCCGTGAGGTTTAGGTTTGTTGAAGAACATAGGGGGCATTTTTCGGTGACACGGTTATGTGCGCTCATGAATGTGAGCACAAGTTCCGGGCGTATAGTTCACACCCGGCCAGTGACCGGCAACGCCAGGATGAGGTTGTTTTGGCCTATATCAAGGAGCATTCGGGTATGAACCTGGACAGTTATGGTCGTCCAGGAATGACCGAGGCGTTGCAGCAGTCCGGTATAGCTGTTGGTCATCGTCGTGTTGGCCGTCTGATGCGTGAAAACGGCATCACACCGAAAAGAACGCATAAGTTCAAGGTGACAACGAACAGCGAGCATAAGTTCGCCACGGCATCGAATTTACTGAAGCGAGACTTCACAGCGGAGCGTCTGAACCAGAAGTGGGCGGTTGACATAAGCTACATCTGGACTGCAGAAGGATGGCTATATCTGGCCGTAGTGCTTGATTTGTATTCAAGGCGGGTGATGGGCTGGAAGGTGAGTTGACCATCAGGGCCTTGCAGATGGCGATTACATTACTCTCAGGACACCATCAAAGGGGAGTATTCATCATACGGACAGGGGTAGTCAGTACTGTGCGTATAATTATCAGCGGATATTGTGTGAGCATGGCTTGCAGATGTCTATGAGTAGCAAAGGGGATTGTTATGATAATGTTGTTGTTGAGTCTTTCTTCAAGACGATGCAGGCCGAGCTTATATGGCGGCAGGACTGGAAAACCCGTCGGCAAGCCGAGACGGGGATATGCCAGTACATCAATGGTTTTACAACTTAACATCGAATGCATTTGGCACTGGGTTGTAAAAGCCCCGTTGCCTTCGAGAGAAGAACGGGGTTAAAGTGAACGTTGCGGGCTGCACAAAAACGTGACAGATCTATACTTATCTTCTATCTCATCAGACATCATGCTGCGATCAAAAAAGTACGGATGTGTTGGCTTGTTACTATTAAGGTCAAAATGACCCGCATTAACCCAGCAATAAGGAAAGCCTTTAAGCTAAGCCTTTCCCGAATTCTGTGTAACTGCCGTTAGTTAAACGAAGTCCTTTAGTCGGTCTTCGAATTCGATCATAAAGCGGTTCATCGCTGGTTGCCAATATTTAATCGACATAGTCCACTGCTTTGGTGCATCTTGAATGGCTAGATAGATCACCTGGAGACCTCGAACAACGCTGATTCTGGATGGGTTTTGACGCGAGCACCAGTCGTTGTCACCCGCATAGCGGGTGTGAAGGTCAAGATCGGTAGTATTTGAGGCTGTGTTGCGCTGTTTGGGTTTGCCAAGGCGGGTATTTCCGGAATTTGGGCGGAGTCAGGCTGTGGCCTGTCGTCGCTCGTGGAAAATCAGACGGCGGAAGTTGTAGCTCAGGTTGGCCATGGTCATGCGGGCCTTCGCACGGGTTTGGCCGATTGAGCGGATGGTCAGAGCCATGGGCCCTTTCTCGTAGCCGAACACAGGCGCGGATGGCGGAGCGTGTCGCGTTGCCCCGGCGAAATCCGCTGGCGCGGGGCGGAGACCAACGTGGCATCCACAATCTGACCGCCGGTCGGTTTGTATCCCCGCGCGCAGAGCTGAGCTTCAAACGCGGCAAACAGGGCCTTGAAGACACCCGCCTAGGTCAGCTTCTCTCTGAAAAGCCAGATCGTCTTCTGATCAGGTGTCGGCTCCCCGATTTGAAATCCCAGGAACCGCAGCCAACTGAAACGGTCACGAATGAGAAACTCCATCCGCTCATCGCTCAGATTGTGCATCGAGGCCAACACCAGAACCTTGAACATCACAACGGCATCATAGGGCGGGCGACCACCTTTGGGACGTTCCCCATAGCCAAGCGCTTCAACAAGAACTGGGCGAAACACTTCGAAATCAACGTGCCGCTCCAAAACCTCAAGCGGATATCCCATCGCCGAAAGCCGCGCCAAATGATCCGTCAAATCAAACAATCCAGGTGCGGGCATAAACAAAATCCTCCCACATCAAGTGAATCAGATCGTACCACAAAATGCACGGTTTTTAGAGGCTTCCACCTTTCTGGTAGCGTCATCGGTTGGAAACAACTTACGTTTTTTGATGGCTTTCCTGATGACGCTGTTGAGCGATGCAATGGCGTTGGTGGTATAGATTGTCTTGCGCATGTCCTGCGGGTAATCAAACAGGGTGTTGAGGTTCTGCCAATGACTCTGCCAGGAACGGCTGGTCTTAGGGTATTTGGCATCCCATTCGTCACCAAAGACATCAAGCACCAACAGTGCTTCCGCCTCCGTAGCTGACTGGTAGATTTGCTACAAGTCGACTACAACCGCCTTGTAGTCCTTCCAGGTAACATACTGCATCGCGTGCCTGATCCTATGCACAATGCAGCGCTAGATGCGGGTTTGCGGGTAGACGGTATTGATGAGATCAGGAAAACTCTTGAGTCCGTCAACACAGGCAATCAGGATGTCTCGTACACCGCGGTTATGAAGTTCGGTCAAGACATTGAGCCAGAACTTGGCACCTTCGTGCTCTGACAGCCACAGCCCTAAAAGCGCTTTGTGCCCGTCCAGGTTCACGCCCAGTGCCAGATAGACAGCCTTGTTGATGACTTGGAAGCCTCTAAAAACCGTACATTTTGTGGTACGATCTGATTCACTTGATGTGGGAGGATTTTGTTTATGCACGCACCTGGATTGTTTGATTTGACAGATCATTTGGCGCGGCTTTCGGCGATGGGATATCCGCTTGAAG
>CATOTD010000010.1 GCA_951812995.1 uncultured Gammaproteobacteria bacterium
GCTTTGATGCATCTTGAATGGCCAGATAGCTCACCTTTCTGGTAGCGTCATCGGTTGGGAACAACTTACGTTTTTTGATGGCTTTCCTGATGACGCTGTTGAGCGATGCAATGGCGTTGGTGGTATAGATTGCCTTGCGCAAGTCCTGCGGGTAATCAAACAGGGTGTTGAGGTTCTGCCAATGACTCTGCCAGGAACGGCTGGTCTTAGGGTATTTGGCATCCCATTCGTCACCAAAGACATCAAGCACCAACAGTGCTTCCGCCTCCGTAGCTGACGGGTAGATTTGCTACAAGTCGACTACAACCGCCTTGTAGTCCTTCCAGGTAACATACTGCATCGCGTGCCTGATCCTATGCACAATGCATCGCTAGATGCGGGTTTGGGTAGTGTCAATAATCTGGAGACCTCGAACAACGCTGATTCTGGATGGATTTTGACGCGAGCACCAGTCGTTGTCACCCGCATAGTGGGTGTGAAGGTCAAGATCGGTGGTATTTGAGGCTGTGTTGCGCTGTTTGGGTCTGCCAGGGCGGGTATTTCCGGAATTTGGGCGGAGTCAGGCTGTGGCCTGTCGTCGCTCGTGGAAGATGAGACGGCGGAAGTTGTAGCTCAGGTTGGCCATGGTCATGCGGGCCTTCGCACGGGTTTGGCCGATTGAGCGGATGGTCAGAGCCATGGGGCCTTTCTCGTAGCCGAACACAGGCGCGGATGGCGGAGCGTGTCGCGTTGCCCCGACGAATATGCCTGGCCATGGGTTTGCCGCGTGGCTTCTTGCGGTGAATGTGTGAGCGGTACCCTTGCGCCTTCAGCCAAGCCTCATTCCTGGCCGAGCGGTACCTGGTATCGGCCCAAACCGCCTTCGAGCTGTTTGTCTCGTCCAGAACCGAGGAGCGTTCATGCCCGTCGTAGCGAGCCGCATTCGTGCCAGTCTCACCCCGGATGAAGCGCCATTTGCGGTCAATGGACACGTGGTTCTTGTAGCCAAAGTGCGGAACCGAAATATCGACAAGGCCAGTATCCTCCTCACCCTCCTTGGTCGTCTTGGCCTTTGAATACTTGACCGTCCAACGCGCATCGGTGTCTTTCTGGGTAGCCTTGGACAGATCATCGGGCCAGATGTCAGATGCGGCCTCACCTGCCTTGGCGCGCGCTTTCTCTTCTTTCGTCATCCGCTGGCGCGGGGCAAAGACCAACGTGGCATCCACAATCTGACCGCCGGTGGGTTTGTATCCCCGCGCGCAGAGCTGAGCTTCAAACGCGGCAAACAGGGCCTTGAAGACACCCGCCTGGGTCAGCTTCTCTCTGAAAAGCCAGATCGTCTTCTGATCAGGTGTTGGCTCCCCGATTTGAAATCCCAGGAACCGTAGCCAACTGAAACGGTCACGAATGAGAAACTCCATCCGCTCATCGCTCAGATTGTGCATCGAGGCCAACACCAGCACCTTGAACATCACAACGGCATCATAGGGCGGACGACCACCTTTGGGACGTTCCCCATAGCCAAGCGCTTCAACAAGAACTGGGCGAAACACTTCGAAATCAACGTGCCGCTCCAAAACCTCAAGCGGATCTCCCATCGCCGAAAGCCGCGCCAAATGATCCGTCAAATCAAACAATCCAGGTGCGGGCATAAACAAAATCCTCCCACATCAAGTGAATCAGACCGTACCACAAAATGTACGGTTTTTAGAGGCTTCCAGTTACATAGTTTTTGGGACTATCTCTAAAGGCATGATTCATCATGCAATTAAAGATATCTTTAACGGTCAATCAATCTTTAGAAACTGATGTTTATTTATCTTTTGCCCGCGCCCACGAATCACGCAAGGTTACAGTGCGATTAAAGATCGGTTTGCCTTCGCGTCCATCTTTGTTATCCACACAAAAATAACCCGTGCGCTCAAATTGAAATATGTCTTCTTTTTTTGCCTCGGCAAGTGTTGGCTCCAGATAAGCATCTTTAATGACCCGCATTGAATGCGGGTTAAGCATGCTTTGCCAATCCGATCCGTGTTTATTATCTGGTCTTGGATCGTTAAACAGCCTATCATACAAGCGTACTTCTGTTTGCAGGGCCTGTGCGGCAGAAACCCAATGTATCGTCCCCTTTACCTTTCTGCCATCAGGCGCATTACCCCCCCTGGTTTCAGGATCATAAGTACAACGTAGCGCAACAATATTGCCAGCATCATCTTTAACAACTTCATTACACGTAATGAAATAAGCGTAACGTAATCGTACTTCACGACCAGGACTCAGACGAAAGAATTTTTTCGGCGGGGTTTCCATAAAGTCGCTTTTCTCAATGTAGAGCACCTTTGAAAAAGGTAATTGGCGTTGCCCCATGTCTGGATTGTTTGGATGATAGGGTGCGTCCAGATATTCAGTTTCATCTTCAGGATAGTTTTCAATAATGACCTTTAGCGGATCTAAAACACCGAGAACACGCCGCGCATGTTTATCAAGATCCTCGCGCACACAATTCTCCAAAGCACCCACATCAATTACCGTGTCTTTCTTGGTTACACCAATGCGATAACAAAAATCACGGATCGCGGCTGGCGTAAAGCCACGCCGCCGCATACCACCGATAGTCGGCATACGTGGATCATCCCAACCAGAGACATATCCGGCGGCCACCAGTGCGTTTAATTGACGTTTGCTGGTAACGGTATAACTTAAATTCAACCGCGAAAATTCAATCTGTTGGGGGTGGCAGGGGACCGGTAGCTGATCCAGAAACCAATCATACAAAGGCCGATGATCTTCAAACTCCAATGTACACAGCGAATGGGTAATACCTTCCAACGCATCCGAGATACAGTGCGCATAGTCATACATAGGATAAATACACCAGTTATTACCCGTTCGGTAATGGGCCATTTTTCTAATCCTGTAGATTGCTGGATCACGCATATTTATATTGGGAGATGCCATATCAATCTTCGCTCGCAACAAACATTCGCCCTCTGCAAACTCCCCGGCACGCATCCGTTCAAATAAATCCAGGTTCTCTGCAACACTGCGTTCGCGATAAGGGCTTGGTTTTCCAGGGGCAGTCAACGTGCCGCGATATTGCCGAATCTCATCGACTTTTAAATGACAAACATAAGCCTTGCCAGCATGAATAAGTAGCTTGGCATACTCAAATAATGTTGCATAGTAATCGGAAACATGGAACAGATGATTACCCCAATCAAACCCAAGCCAGCGCAGATCATTTTGTATTAATGCCGCATATTCAGCCTCTTCATTTTCAGGGTTGGTATCATCAAAACGCAGATTACAAATACCGCCCGCATACGCTTGCGCTACGCCAAAATTCAAACATATCGATTTTGCATGTCCAATATGTAGATGACCATTAGGCTCAGGCGGAAAACGCGTATGCACGCGACCGTTATTTTTATTATTCTTTAAATCATCGTTGATGATGTTATGGATAAAATTGAGCGGTTCTGGGTTTCGGTTTTCAGACATGAATGCCTCTGGTGATACAAATTATTATTGTTGTGGTTTACAGTCCTGTGAATCTTAGTGGTGACCACGCGTAATATCAGGCAGGTCGCCAGTCAACCCCATGGCCCGCCTTAAAACAGCATGCTTTACAAACGGCAAACTATCAACGACATCTAAACCGGAATTACGCAACCATTGTACAGCCTGGAATTGATTTTCAAAGAGGTGTTTTAATCCATCCAATAGATACATCATGCTCTTATTTGCGCCCTTGCGTCTACGCTCATAACGGCGCAATACCTGCAAACGACCAGGATCTCTGCCACGCTGGGCGGCATCAACAACCACTTCGGCCAAAGCGGCCGCATCCAACAGCCCTAAATTGGCACCTAAGCCGGCCAAGGGGTGTACCGTATGTGCGCTATCGCCTATCAACGCAAGCCTTGGCCGCGTATAACTATCAGCTTCGGCACGACTGAGCGGAAAGACTGAAGGCTTGCTGCTCTTTTGTATATTCCCCAATTCATGTGCAAACGCCGCTGCCAATTCAAGATGAAAGGCCGTTTTATCCAATTTGCAAAGTCGTTGAATATGTTCCGGACTACTCGACCAGACAACGGCAGATTGACAGGGATCACGCATTGGTAAAAATGCCAGGGGACCCTGCTGTAAAAACCGCTGGCGGGCCGTCTCTCCATGACTCAGATCGGTTGTTACAACACAACTCAAGGCAGATTGTTTGTAGTCATGTTTTTTATAATGAATATTGGCCAGTGCTCTTAATTTTGAATTATGTCCATCGGCCGCAACAATAAGCCGCGCCCCAAATTGCAGTCCATTTTCCGTACTCAGTAAAATTGCATCCGCTTCTTCTTTAAGAAACGCGGGAGATACAGACCATAAACAACGAACGTTTTCCAGCCCAAGTAATTTTTCTTCAAGGGCATCAACAATGAACTGATGGGGAATGATATAACCCATCGTCGGCTGACAAATTGCGGCACTATCAAAATTAATCTCGCCCGCGCCATTTTCATCCCAAACATGTATTTTTCGGAAACAGGCAATGGCCTCTTCACGCAACCGGTGCCACGCATCTGCTTTTTTAAGGATTTGTTTCGAGGCCATCGTAATAGCAAATATACGTGCATCAACGTGCTTGAGAGACTTGACTTGCCTGATACCAGAATCCAGCAAAATAACCTTAAAACCAGCCTGTCCTAATAGACAGGCAAACGTGCCGCCAATGATCCCGCCACCAACAACAATAACATCTGCATCAACCTTACCGGCGGTTGCTATCATTACACCTGGCCGCTTACAAGTTTAGGCTGTAAGCCACTGATTCCCATTGCCTTTTTAATAAACGATGACTTAAAATCGGGCATCGTATCAAGCATGAGCATGGCCATATTTCTGGCGGTAGGTAATAATGGAAAATTATTATAAAAGCTCCTCGCCAAACGATTGGTAAAGCGTAAAACACGTTGTTGATCTGACCGCCTAAGCCTGCTGTAGCGCTCTAAAATACCACTATCGTCTATAACCAGCCCGTTTTCTATGCCCTCGGATATACACTCTGCCAAGCCTGCAACATCACGCAGGCCGAGATTAAAACCCTGTGCCGCATTAGGATGTAGCGTATGTGCCGCATTGCCTAATAAAATTAATTGTGGTTGGTATTGTTGATCTGCTACAATAAAAACAACTGGGTATGAATGGCGCGGGCGGGTCTGTTCAATCCGACCCAGGCGACGTCCAAATTCTATTTCAAGAGACTGGCTAAATTGCGCATCAGACATGGTCAAATAGCGCTCTCTATCAGCACTATCAACGGTAAAAACCGACACCGAACGATGGCTGCCGATAGGTAACAAGGCTATCGGCCCGTGCGGTGTAAATCGTTCATACGCCGTTGCTTCATTTGGCCTTTGCGTTGTTACATGACTGACGATTGCCGTTTGGTTAAAATCATGCTCATGCGTATTGATCCCGGCCAGCTGTCTTGTCAGCGAACGACTGCCGTCCGCACCGACTAATAACCCCGTCGTGATGGTTTCAACACGGTCTGATCGTAATATCTTGATTGTCATACCGGCCTCTGTGCGCTGAAAGTGTTGCAACTTTGCCGGACAAATCAATGTTATATTCACCAACGCCGACATTCGGTCATGTAGAGACCGTCCAAGCGTACGCGCTACAACAACATGGCCTAATTCAGTATGATCGACAGCCATAGCATCCAGGCGCACAAAACCGAAGTGACCCTGCTCAGAGACATGTATTTTTTTAATCGCTGTCGATTGTATCTGTTGCCAGATGCCAACATGATCAAGAATGCGTTGCGAAGAAGGGGTTAAGGTGATCGCCCTGTCATCATAACTTGGCTGCTGATTATGCTTGACTGTGACAGCTTCTATGACTGCAATACGCAAGCCCGTAGGGGCCAAGGCGCACGCCAAACTAGCACCCACCATGCCAGCGCCCACGATAACAACATCATAGTCACGCGGCATTGGCCATCAAATCCTCTATTGCGTCGGCGTGCTTTGGTGTATATCGACTTAATACTTCATGACCATTGTTGGTCACCAGGACATCATCTTCAATTCTAATGCCAATGTTCCACCACTTTTTGGGCAGACCGCGCATCCCGGCGGGTAAATAAAGCCCTGGCTCAACCGTCAGCACCATGCCCGACTCAAACAGGCGCCACTGCCCGTCAAGTTTATAATCACCCACATCATGCACATCCATGCCGATCCAATGCCCGGTGCGGTGCATATAATATTTTGTATAGGCCTGATCCTCGATGAGCTGCTCTGGATCGCCTTTCAAGATGCCTAACTCAACCATGCCCTCGGTCAACACTTTTACTGCCGCATCATGCGGATCATTCCAGTGATTGCCGGGTTTTACTTGCGCTATTGCGGCTAGCTGTGCGGCCAATACCAAATCATAGACCTCGCGTTGTGCCGTGGAAAATTTACCCGAGGCGGGAAACGTTCGGGTAATGTCACTGGCATAACCCTGGTACTCAGCACCTGCATCAATCAACAAAAGATCACCCGCATTAATCTCGTCTTTATTTTCAGTGTAATGCAATATGCAACCATTAGGACCGGCACCAACAATGGGAGGATAAGCAGCGGCCCGGGCGCCATTGCGCATAAATTCGTGTAGTAATTCCGCTTCGATCTGATATTCGTACATACCCGGTTTACAACATTGCATCGCGCGCTGGTGAGCACCAGACGAAATTCTGGCGGCCTGACGCATTAATGTAATCTCATGTCGACTTTTGTAAAGACGCATATCATGCAAGACGTGATTCAGCGATATAAATTCATCTGGCGCAACCACACCGGCTCTAGCCCTGGTTCTAATCTGCTTAACCCATGATATTAACCGTTGATCAAAATTTTGATCACGGCCCATGTTGTAAAAGATACGTTCATGCCCTTCGATCAAGCCAGGCAGAATGTCATCCATGTCTTCTATCGGAAAGGCATCATCAGCACCATACACAGCTAACGCTCCTTCCAAACCCGCCCGGCGCCCATGCCAGGTCTCCATTGCCGCATCTTTTGCACGACAAAAAAGGATAAATTCGCCCTCAGCACGATCCGGTATTAAAACAGCAACAGCCTCGGGTTCGGGATAGGCCGTTAAATAGAAAAAATCGCTGTCGGGGCGAAAGGGAAACTCAACGTCACGATTACGGATATAGACAGCGGCCGTTGGTAGAATGGCGATGCTGTCAGAACCAATCATATCCATCAACTTTTTACGGCGGCGCGGACATTCTTTTTTATTCATTAATGGAGCACCTCTGATCTTGCACTATCTGCATGATGCCATGCCTGGTGTAGCATAATGACACCCACACGGATGTATTCGGTAATTTCAAACAACATACGCTCCGCATTTTCACTTTCTTCAACCCCTGTTTCCATGCGTGATATAGCGATCACATCTTTTACAAATTCATCACACTCATCCATTAATGCTGGTTTTTCGCCCACACTGCCTATTCCCAAACCACTCACAAAACCAGCACTCCATGCAGCGACGGCCCGGGCGCGTTCATTGATAGTTGACTCATCATCTGGCAGTAACAGGGCAAAAGAGGCATCGTCTGCCTGCATGTCTACACAAACCTGGCGCGCTAGCAGTACAAGCGTGTCCATACAATCATGGCTGTCGGCGAGCTTGTCAATGTCGGCCAATAAATAATCCTGCCAAGTCTCGGTTGCAAGCGTGTTGGTGGCACAAAAATAACCGCACAAAAAACCGTGGCATTCGGCCGCCAGGATGCCAGCATGTAAAGCCATCAGCGTTGCATTTACTTCATCATAAGCCACTATATTCGCCATTTTCTTTGCAATTTCTCAGTTAATTGAGTATTTTTAGGCCGTAATATATTACAGGAAGTTGCATTCAACATCCTCTATATCATCACCGGTTGACCCACTAATTGAGGCATTCTATATTTAGACTAGGTATAATAAATCAGCTATAAAATCGATCCATATCAGCACAGACAGCAGAAAATGATAATGAGCAATAACGACGAAGAAAATACAGATCTGGGCGTGCTTGAGTCACGTGTTGATGAATTAATCAGTACCATAGACCGGTTAAAATCAGAAAACTCGGCACTACGCAATCAACAAGACAGCCTAGTTCATGAACGCGCCATCTTGATTGAGAAGACAGAACAAGCCAGAGCCCGCATTGAATCAATGATTTCTCGTCTGCGCTCGATGGAAACACGGACATGACCAAGAATACATCACCGGTAAAGATCATCATTCTTGATAAAGAATATCTGATTGCTTGCGAAGAAGAAGAACGGGAGGCCTTACGCGAGGCCGCTGATTACCTGAATAAACAAATCGTTGCAACGAAACAGGGCGGCGGGGTTATTGGGTCTGAACGCATTGCGGTTATGACCGCATTAAATATCACGCATGAATTACTGGCATACAAAAAGGAAAATCAGGATTATACTGTTAACATTGACAGTACCTTAAAGCGCTTGCAAAATAAAATTAACAATGCCTTGGTAAGAAACATGGAAATGGACCGGGTTAATATTGATAATCCCACGTCCCAAGGTAGTCAGGGTTAGCCAAGGTAGCTAGATTAAGTATGGGTATCTTCTGTGGTGCTCGTTATCATGCTCATGATAACTTGAGCCTATAAGATATAATACCGGGAGTCTAAAAGCAGTGTCGTTGTGCATATCCATGTACATGGAGAGCCTGAAACGCTGTCTCGGACACCCACTTGGACCGATGGTTCAAGTTCAGTGGTGAGACGACATCATGGTTGATACCCTCTTTTCCTTTGACAAAATATAACAACGTTAATACACGATGCGCTATTGGCTGATGAAATCTGAACCCGCCGAGTTCAGCATTGACGATCTCAAAGATCGTCCACATCAGATCGAACCCTGGGATGGTGTGCGCAACTACCAAGCACGCAATATGATGCGCGATGACATGAAAAAAATGACCTGACTTTTTGCTATCATTCCAACTGCGACATCCCTGGCATCGTCGGTATTATGACCATCCATAAAGAAGGCTATCCTGATCTGACGGCCTTTGATCCAAACGACAAACACTACGATCCAAAAAGCGATCCCGATAAGCCGCGCCGGATAAACGTGGCGGTTAAGTACAAACGAAAATTGAAACGTACGATTTCCCTATCTGAATTGAAAAAACAGAAATCATTGGCGCACATGAAATTGTTGCAACGCGGCAACCGTTTATCGATCATGCCCGTGACAAAAAAGGAGCGGGATTATATTTTATGCCTTGAGTGGGCAACTTTATCGCACCTTGAGTTATTGAGTACGCGCAAACACGTTGTTAAATTTCTAACTCGTAGTCCGTAATCAAGGGGGCATGATCCGAAAACCGCTCATCTTTGTAAATGGATACCGATTTAATCTTGTCTCTCAAGCCCGGGGTCACCACCTGATAATCAATACGCCAACCCACGTTTTTTGCCCACGCCTGACCGCGATTAGACCACCAGGTATATTGATCAGGGGCTTTATTTATCACACGAAAAGAATCAACCATGCCTATTGAATCGAATAATTTATCCATCCAGGCACGTTCTTCTGGCAAGAAACCAGAATTGTTCTGATTGCCTTGCCAGTTTTTCAGATCGATTTTTTTGTGTGCAATATTCCAGTCACCGCAAATAATGTATTCACGTTGCTGTCGCCGCATTTTTTTTAGTATGGGTTCGAGGCGATCGAGGAAATCAAATTTAATTAATTGTCGTTCTGCTTTCGCTGAACCAGATGGCAGGTACAAGGAAACAACACTAAGCACCCCAAAATCGAATTGTAAAAAGCGGCCTTCCGTATCGGGCACCGACCAACCGAGTTTATAAATGATATTATTGGGCTCTTTTTTACTATAGATGGCAGTGCCACTATAGCCTTTTTTTTCGGCATCATTAAAACAAGCGTAATAGCCTTTAGGCTGCAATATCTCATCAACTAATTGATCAACCTGTGCCTTGGTTTCCTGAATACAGATAACATCTGCTTTTTGTTTTTGCATCCAGTCGAAAAAACCTTTTCGATGCGCGGCACGAATGCCATTGGCATTAATACTGATAATTTTCACACTACCCCCTGTTTATTTTACACTGTACCATACAACTTTCTTGACCATGGTATATTCTAATAACTTAAGCGCAAGAACCGCTACCTCTTTATGCACTACAAGCATGATTTCAGGAGTACGGGAAAAACGATTATCGAAACTACAATCTGCAAAAAACCCAAGTAATAAATGGAACAATATAAAAAAGAATTCATTGAGTTTGCTATAGAAAAACAGGTATTGCGCTTTGGTAAATTTACGCTCAAGTCAGGCCGAATCAGCCCGTATTTTTTTGATAGTGGCTTATTTAATGATGGTAAAAGCCTGGTTGAATTAGGCAAATACTATGCTGTTGCAGTGCATCATGCGGCCCTGAAATTTGACATGATCTATGGGCCTGCCTATAAAGGTATACCATTGGCATCGGCTGTAGCTATTGCTTTTTGGCAACAATACTCAACAAATTATCCTTTTTGTTTTAATAGAAAAGAAGTCAAGGATCATGGCGAGGGCGGCCTCACCTTTGGCGCAAAAATTAATGGGCGCGTCTTGATTATTGATGATGTTATTTCGGCGGGCACATCAATACGCGAATCCATAGACATTATTAGTGCCAGGCACAGTAACGCGGTTGCTGCTGTAGTTGCCGTAGATCGCGAGGAAAGAGGGGACGGCTTAAAATCCGCCATTTGGGAAGTGGAGCAACGGCACAATATACGCGTCATCAGTATTATCAGCTTGGACAATATCATCACCTATCTAGCAAGCCATGCCAAAATGTCAAGATACTTGGCGGCTATACATGATTATAAGCAGACATACGGTGCGGGCTGACATGATCTCAAGGGGCATGATCTGATGGGCGTGATCTAAATCAATAATCGTACTAAAATAATTGTCAATCGGCACACATTAATAAAACAGGAGGGATGATGAGAAAACAATTATATAACACTGTTATTATTGTCTTTGCAATCGGTGGAGCGGTTCTCTCGGGGACGGTACATGCTAAATTCAAATGTTGGACTAATAATGAAGGTGTAAAAGAGTGTGGCAACAAAGTGCCGCCTGAATTTGCACAACAAGGGTATGAAGAGCTTGGCGAAAGCGGGTTGGTCAAGGATAAAGTCGAACGGGTTAAAACAGATGAAGAATTGGCTGCGACCAAGAAACTGGAAAAACAGATAGCCGAACAAAAAAAACGAGCACTCGAACAAAAAAAACAAGATGAAGCACTATTATCCACCTTTGGCGGGGTTGAAGATATTGAAAGAGTGCGTGACGAACGACTGGCTACTCTGAAAACATCGATAAAATTCATGCGGACACGTAACGAAAAGATAAAACTTAAGCTGGATAACTATACGCAAAAATTGGCTGATATTGAAAAAACCGGCAAAACACCGCCAGAAGCACTACTGCAGGATATCGATTCACTAAAAAAACAGATGGCTGATAATGAGAAATTTATCGAAGGAAAGCGTGCTGAACAGGAAGACGTTAAACAATCACATGCCAAAGATATCGTGAATTTCAAACGGCTCAAGGGAATTAAATGAATATTCATCATTCCCATTGTGCGCCGCCTGTAAATAACGGCTAATCAAAACGGTCTTAGGTGCCTCGCGCTCCTGACTATCGTGCATGACCAGCTAGTCGGGCAGTGCCCAGATGAATAACACTATCTCTCATCAACGCCCGTGTGCACGCAAGCCATACGTGGTTTTAGGCTTGTCGCAACTATTTGGCTTTATATGCCAGCGCATTTGCCCTTGTCCTCAGAGAAAGGATGGTTGGGAGGCAACAAGTTCGGCGAAAGTTGAGGCATCGATAGACCTCTGCACGATTGCGTGTCGCAAAGTCATCGGCGTATTGCGGGTAACAGACGCAAGTTCATGGAAAATGCCGAGTAGCTTGGCCTTAAATGCTACATCTTAAACACTTGATCTAATGCGTTAATGAAAATATGCCAATTAATGCTTACAAAAGGTTTTGGCGGTGCCGAACGTTATTATATCGACTTGACCACTGCGCTTGCTGAACGTGGGCATGATGTCTTAGCCATTTCACATAGTGGGTCAATATCAGAAAAAATATTGAACAAAATTTCTGGCGTAAACCAACGCTCGGTATCGGTGCTGGGTAAGTGGGATCCATTTATAGCGAGGAAAGTGTTGGATATTGTCGCTGACAATGGAGCGGCGTTGATACAGGCGCATTTGGCCCGTGGTGCTTTCATTGCTGGCAAGGTGACCCATAAGCTGAATATCCCGTTGCTGGTGCATACGCATAACTTCGTCAATCTGAAGTATTATAAGAACGTAGATAAATTTATACCCTGCACAAAGGCGCAATATCAGTATCTTATCGATAACGGGATTACCGCAGATAAAATACGGCTGATTCAAAATTTTTCTGCTTTTAATCCCGTCGACAACATTTCCTGTAACCGCAGTATAAAAAAGATCGTTGCGCATGGCCGGTTTGTGCATAAAAAAGGATTTGATTTACTGATAAAAAGTTTCGCCAATATCCAAAATAATGATATGGCGCTATTTATCGCAGGTGACGGCCCTGAACGCGCAAGCACCATACGCTTGGCATCACGACTCAACTTGCAAGACCGGGTACATTTTCCAGGGTGGCAAAATGACATTCGCCGGTTCCTGTTACAGGGCGATCTTTTTATTTTACCGTCTCGGGATGAGCCCTTTGGCATTGCCCTGTTAGAAGCGATGTCTTGTGGCATCCCGGTTGTTTCTACAAAATGTCACGGGCCGATAGAAATACTGGATGAGTCTGTGGCCTATCTATGTGAGATTGATAGCGTAGCGTCTTTGACACAGGCTATTAAAACCGCTGTAGCAGACCCGCAAGGCAGATTATCGAAAGCCCAAGCGGCCCTGGCGCTTTTTCAAGAGCACTACGCTATCGATAAGGCTGTGATCGAGTTTGAAGCACTTTATACACAAGCACTAGGTTGATCCGGTATTAACCTTGCCAGCTTCAACGTAACGCATACTAGTGTCGGAAAAAGTGATGGTGTACCATCGGCCACACAGGTAACCTGATTTGCCGATAACGTAAATTATCTTTCGCAAATATGAAGAGGCGGTTCCCCTTTTATCTGGTTAAATAAAAAGTGACATAACCATTTATTTAACCAGGAGAAGAGTCGCCATGAGCGATGATACAAGCAAGCACTTGAACAACGTAGTCCCTATTGATGAACAGGCACTGCAGGACCATCTCAACAAAGTGGTACTGAAGACTGTGGAAGACACCCGCAACCAGATGCTTCATGCTGAGGTTGATGCGCTGGTGGGTGCTGATCGATATGCACGCACTGAGACGCGCAAAGACGACCGGTCTGGTAGCTACACCAGGAAGTGCCACACAAGGGCTGGAGAGCTTGAGTTAAAGATGCCGAAGCTACGCAAGCAGACCTTTGAGATGGCCATCATAGAGCGCTATCGACACCGTGTAGCGTCTGTCGAAGAGGCACTGATTGAGATGTATCTGGCAGGTGTTTCAGTACAACGTGTAGAAGACATTACCGCAGCATTGTGGGGTACCCGTGTCAGCTTAGGGACTATTTCAAAGCTCAACCAGCGTATCTATGGGCAGATTGAAGAGTGGCGTAATCGCCCCATAGAGGGTGATTTCCCTTATGTATACCTGGACGGTGTTGTGCTCAAACGCAGTTGGGGCGGTGCAGTGAAGAACGTTTCTGTTCTAGTCGCCATAGGTGTTGGGGACGATGGCTACCGCCGCATTCCAGGGATTGTTGAAGGTACTAAGGAGGATAAGGTGGGATGGTCAGGATTCCTGCGTCATTTGCAGGCACGCGGTCTCAAGGGCATCAGGTTGGTGCTCAGTGATGCCTGTCTTGGGCGCAAGGAGTCTATCGGTGACTTCTACCCCTAAGCTGGCTGGCAGCGTTGTATTGTGCACTTCTACCGCAACGTCTTCGCTGATGGTAGTATCAATAATCTTTCGCACTTTCTGATTTGGCTTTCCCTTAAATCTGGTTGTTACGCTACCTGAAAGTCCTTTTCTTTATCCATCTCTTGGAGCAAATCCATGTTCAGATATTTCCGCGTTCCCCACTAGCTCCCCGCGATGTGTCTTAGCCTTGCCGCACAAAGCATCAACGCC
>CATOTD010000011.1 GCA_951812995.1 uncultured Gammaproteobacteria bacterium
CTTTGATATCCTGTGGTGTAATATCATCAAGAAAACGGATGGCATCATAACTGCTGGTATCGGGATCGTAGTTATGTATGTCATCATTGCCATCGCCTTTGGCAACCAGATAAATATCATTACCATCACCACCTTCAAGATGGTCATTACCAGTACCACCTTTGAGAGTATCATTACCACATTCACCGTATAAATTATCATCGCCTGCTTTGCCATGCAAAATATCATTGCCATTGCTGCCATACAGCTTGTTGTTGCCAACATCACCATACAAATCAACAGCATCGGCATACAGCTTATCTTTGCATTCTGTTGCTACAAACATTAATTGTTTCAATATATTGGTATTCCAGATAGTATCATCCATAAACTCAACTGCATCGATTTCATAATCATTACTCTTAAAAAAATATTCCACAGTGATGATCTCTCCAGTACTTTTTATAGTCAACCGCAGGCTATCGCTGTAGTAACCTTGGATACGGTTTACTTTAACATCCTGTGGCGCAATACCATCAAGAAAATGAACGACATCATGACTGCTGGTATTGGTATCACGGTTATTGATAGTGGTATTGCCATCACCCTTGGCAATTCGGTAAATATCATTACCATCACCACCTTCAAGATGATCATTGCCTGTGCCGCCTGTTAAAGTATCATCACCAGCCTTGCCATACAGCGCGTCATTACCAGCCCCACCATAAAGCGTGTCATTACCAGTATCACCTCTAAGATAATCATTACCACCTAGACCATCTATAGTATTATAATCACTATAGCTGACGATATAATCATCACCGTCTGTTGGTATCAATGCCCGTTGTTTCAGTGTATCGGTGTTCCAGACAGTGCCATTCGCAAACTCGACTGTATCTAACTCGTTTGTACTACTAACAAAAAAGTATCTTATAAAAACAGTCTCTCCAATACTTTTTATCGTCAATAGCAGACCATCGCCGTCATGATAACCTTGAATACGAGCGACTTTGACATCCTGTGGTGTAATACCTTCAAGAAAACGTAGTACATCATGGCTACTGACATCGGGATCGTGGTTGTTTATAATCGTATTACCATCACCCTTGGCAATCAGATAAATGTCATTACCCCCACCACCTAAAAAATAATGGGAATTATATACTTTACTCCAACTTCACTACAAAATACAAACACAATGATTTGTTAGTTTTTTCAAGTAACAAGCTCACCATGCTCACCTGTTACCTTATGCAATTTTTCAATTGCACTCCATTTTGGGTTAAACCATCTTTTCTTGTCTTTCGTTTGCACGCAACGACAATAAAAAGGTTTTTATCGGTTTTTTTATCTTTGTTGAATACTGCAATATCAAGCGGATACTCTTTTTTGGTATCAGATGGCCTTACTTTTACACGCCACTGTGGGCGTGTTTGTAATTGTTCTTTGGGGTATCCGTAATCTTCGACAAGTGTTTCGGAAAAGACTTGTACTGCTTCTACTTCTTCTGGCGTAGCTTTTACTTCTTCACCACTTATATAGTCTTTGATGTAACCTGCTCTCATTATCGTCCTGTATATCCGCATTCTATTTCCATTGCTTTGCTCATGCTAGCACCTCGCGATAGGTAATCCGTTTACCTATCGCGTTGCTTATAAGTGATTCTATACGTTGATTGGTTGGTAACTTACATGGTCCGTTATTCAGTCTAAAAGTCACTTCGTTCACATAGCGATGTAAGTGTTTAGTGCTGGCATGAGGCCATACCCCATACAGACCGCGTTTGAGTAAAGCCCAGACACTTTCAATGCTATTGGTATGAATGTTGTTTGAACCCACATATTCTCCCGCACTATGGGTTACCGTACCATGCTGATAAGCAGACTGTAAATGCTGATATGACCTGTGTTCATCTGTGTAAATGATGGCACCATATTCCACTGAACAGCCAATCTCTTTGTGCAGGGTCGGTATATCAGTTGATGGGATAGGCTTAGCCCTTGTGCGGCCACCGCGCTCACGCATTCCGACCACTACCTGCTTGCCAGCTACGCCACGGCCTGCGCGGACTTTCTTGTGTTTGTGTTTGTTATGTTCCTTCCCACCGATATAGGTCTCATCAATCTCAACAATGCCAGAAAGTAAATTATCTGTATTATCGTTACAGGTTTCACGAATGCGGGCCTGCATAAACCAGGCGGTCTTTTGAGTTACTCCGATTTGTTTAGATAACTGCAAGCTAGATATGCCCTTGCGCGAGGTGACAGTTAAGTAAATAGCATATAGCCATTTATGTAGTGGAACATGAGAACGTTCAAAGATAGTGCCGGTTCTCACCGTAAACTCACTCTTACAGTCCCGGCATAAGTAATATCCTGTCCGCTTTCCTTTGCGCGGGGTAATACGCTTAAATTCCCCACAATGAGGACAGGATATGTAATCTCTCCAGCGTTGTCCCTCAAAATACAATCTAGCGGCTTCAGCATCCGGAAACTGGCGAAATAACTCAAATGTGGATATGGTATTGTCTTTCATTGATGACCCTCCGTTTTATTGCATTTTTATGTTAGATTATATGAGTTATCTATTGGAGTAAAGTATATAATTCCCAAAATAATCATTGCCTATGCTACCTGTTAAGGCATCATTCCTATAATCATCACAACGTTTGTCATCATCAGGCCTGCCATGTATACAGTCATCACCATCACTGCTTTGTTGGCAATGTGTTTCACCATAGACGTTGTATGGCACAATAAGCCAGATTAACAGCAATAACCAAATGCTACGTCTTTTGATGTTCATCATATTGCCTCATGTTGCACCATATATATACCTTACATAGGACATCTTTCAGAGGTACAACCCACCACGAATGACTGTTTCCTTGTCACCATCTTTATAAACAAGATACAGATGTTTGTAATCAGTAAAATGATGAAGTATTGCTGGCACATCTTTTGCCTCTATAAAAATTTGTCCCATTATTTTATTCTCCTAATCGTTTCAATTGGATGGTCTTTTTCTAAGCTATCAATTGGGTGGTTTTTCCATAAGGTGAGGATATTTTTTCTTCATAGCTCTCACAAGTTCCTCGATTTCCTCACTAGAGAGTTTATATGTTGTAACGACAATCTCTTTTACAATGCCTTCTGCATTAAAATTAGCAATGATTTTTTTCTTAAAATCATGCAATATAAAAATCCTTGAATAAAAATCTTTGTCTGTATCTATTCTGCGTACAAATAAAACAACATCTGCTTTATCAGATTTTAGTTTTGTACAACCCAGAGCCTCCATATATGCTGTTAGCTGGTTTTTATCCATCACGCCAACAACCTCTTTTGATATTAATTTAGCGTACTCTGAAAAGTTTTCAGATAAAAATATATTATCAAAAGAAAACCGTCTATACCCATTTAACATATCCTCATAGTGATACCTAAGGCGATGTTGACTGAAGACGGCATTTCCCATCAAGTCAGTAATCACACCCAATTCAAAACGATAAGACACACCATCGGGTGCAATACAGCTTTTCCCCAGCAAGACCACATTAACTTTTTCCGTCCAGGAATGGTATATGTCGGTTACTTCTTTTGTCTCGTAATCTATTTTGAATCCCAATTCATTTTTCAGGCGTTCGATATCAGCTTCCGATATATCTTGCCCTACCTTGTTGTTGATATACACCTTGAACGCAGACAGGTCTTCTGGAATATTACATATATTAGCCATATTAGCCCCTTGATTTGCAAATAATTGATTTTTAGCACAAGCAAATAATACCGCTGATAGCAGACAGAAAAGTGTGTAAGTAAAAAAACATTGTTTGTTCAAAACCATAATCAATCACCTTTTTAATCGTAAATAAAAGCTAGAAATACTTTTAACCGTTCCAGCAACACATCAGCAACCGACTCATGGGTAAAAGAAACTATGATGCTAAACTACCTCACCATGTCGCGCTACATAAATGCCTTACATAGTTATAGTACATCTTTCAGGGATTGCAAGACATAAATTGATCATGTTGCTATGCAACCAATCACCCCCACCTAAGCCAACTATCACATCATCATCACTACTGCCATTGATATGGTCATAACCATTACTCCCAACCTGTATGTCAATCAAACTGAATAAAAAAGAGTCGTAAACGCATGTAAGTCGACTATAATTTATGTTACCAAAATTGAATATTGAAAAATCCATTTTAATCGTCAATAATTAACATATCATTAACTAACACTAGATAAGCAGGTATACATTATGTATATATTTAATCCCTACCTGGTCTGTAAAGTATTATTACAGCGACTGGTATTATTAGCAATGCTGGCAGCCTGTCAGAGTGTTTGGGCGGCCGATCTCACGGTGACTATCAAGGGTATACAAGGCAACACGGGTCGTCTTTATGTCGCCTTGCACAGTGATGCAATGGCAACGGAATTTCCAGCAGAGAGTAGTCGCGTGTCTGGCATCTGGCGTATGGTGCGTGGCGATACGATGCGCGTTGTATTTGCCGATTTACCACCCGGACGCTATGCCGTCAGTGCCTACCACGATGCCGACAACGACCAGCGAATGAACACCAACCTGTTGGGTGTCCCGACCGAAGCGGCTGGATTTAGCAACGATGCCGCAGGCATGATGGGTCCGCCAGACTTTGACGATGCCGCTGTCGTAGTCGATAAGGACCTTAGCATTGCGATTGCTCTTAGCGGCTAGCACAAGCATTGCGATTTAAGTCATGCCCAATCGCCGCTCAGTATTAGTCGCCGCTGCCCTTGCTGCTGGTAGCGCGCTGACCAGTCGTTGGCTGTCGGCGGCCAATCCCGCAACGGTCAACACCGCAATGGCCAGTGCCAAGCGGCGCAATGCCTTTCACGCCGCCTTGTCCGAACAACCACAACTGCTAGGCTGGGCGAGCGCGAGCACCGACCGACTTGATGCGTCGAACCTACGCTTGGAAGGCATGTTACCAGCCGATTTGCGTGGCACGTTGTGGCGCAATGGCCCTGGCATCCACGAGCGTTTCGGCGAACGTTACCGCCACTGGTTTGATGGCGATGGGTGGCTACATGAATATCGTTTCTCTGGCACCGCCGTCAACTATCGCGGCCGCGTCCTGCAAACGCCTAAACGAGCGCGCGAGAGTGCCGCGGGTCGCCGCCTGTACATGGCGTTTGACACGCCCATGCCAAGTAACGGACTACCCGTGCGCCGTCCGGATGACATGAATGTGGCCAATATCTCGGTGTTGCCGCATCATGGTGAATTGCTGGCCTTATGGGAGGCTGGCTCGGCCAGCATCATCAACCCCGAGACCCTTGCCTGGCAGGGCTTTAAGACCTGGCGCAAAGATATGCAAGGGATGCCCTTTACCGCGCATCCCAAGGTGGACACAGACGGCACGCTGTGGGCTATTGAGATAATCCCAAAAGCTGTGTAACTGCTTATCATTGATTATTTGGAGTTATAACCGAATCTGGGGTCTGAATAAATTTGAAGTATGCGGCGTGCCTTGCTGAAATCGGTTTTGTCTAGCAATCGAAAGTAGCAAGAGGAGCACGCCACACATGACAAACAATACTGTGATTGATCTGGGTACACCAGAGGGCATTGATCCACTGACAGAGTGACTCAGATCTGGTGCGAAGCAGTTAATCACCGAAGCTGTCCAGGTAGAGCCAGATGAGTTGATGACGCAGTATGATGATCAAAAAACGGCTGACGTACGCCAGCACGTTGTCCGTAGCGGTCATCATCCAGAACGAGAGATCATCATCGGGGTTGGCAAGGTCAGCGTCGAGGTGCCCAATATCCGTAGCCGTGAGGGTGAGTCGGCGAGCTTTCAATCTTTGCTTGTACCGCCCTACATCCGGCGCACAGCGACCCTGGATGCGGCGATTCCCTGGCTTTATTTGAAAGGTGTTTCGAGTGGTCAGATGCAAAGTGCACTGGAAGCGATTGTCGGATTGGAGGCTAAAGGGCTGTCGGCCAATGTCGTGGGTCGTTTGAAACGGCAATGGGAAGCTACATACAAGCAATGGTGTACACGTTCCGTGTCTGATGAATGGGTCTATATCTGGACTGATGGCATCTACAGTGGTCTTCGAGGTGACGATGGTCGATTGTGTTGCCTGGTCATCATCGGCGTGAACAGTCGCGGTCAGAAGCATTTTATGTCGATTGAAGAGGGTGTCAGGGAATCGAAACAGCGCTGGCGAGCAGTGTTGTTGTCGTTGCAACAAAGAGGCTTGGGTCAGCCCCAAAGCTGGCCATTGGCGATGGTGCTTTGGGTTTCTGGGCAGCCCTTGAGGCAGTGTATCCAGAGACTGATGTGCAACGTTGCTGGATGCACAAGACCGGCAATGTGCTGAACTATCTGCCCAAGTCTGTTCAGGAGAAAGCAAAGCAGGGTCTGGATGGCAGAGGGCCGCGTTGACGCAGAGCAGGTGTTCGATGACTTTGAGGAACGTTTCGGCGCAAAGTATCCCAAGGCAGTGGCATGCTTATCGAAAGACCGTGATGCGTTGCTGGCATTTTATGACTTTCCAGCAGAGCACTGGAGCCACATCAGGACAACGAATGTCACCCCGTCGAGCTTTGCGACAATCCGGCATAGAACACGCCAGGCCAAAGGTTGTGTCACACGAATAACGATGCTGACGATAATCTGCAAGATGGGATTATGCGCAGAAGATTCCTGGCGCAAATTGAGAGGCTTCAGACACCTGGCGAAGGTGATTGAAGGCGTGAAGCTTAAAGATGGAATCGAGGTGAACGAGGACGACAAGGTAGCCGCATGATTAACTTGTCAGACACTATTTTTGATAATAGCTCACATTTCGTCAGGCATTGACCAGGGTAACCATTGAGGCAGCACTGAATGCCGAGTTCGATGAACACCTTGGCTATGCCAGACATGAGTAGGCCGGAAAATCCAATAGCCGCAATGGTCGCAGTCATAAAATGCTACGCACTGAAGAGGGCGCATTCGAGCTGGAAACACCCCGCGACAGAAAGGGTAGCTTTGCGCCAGCAATGGTCAAGCAGCACCCATCTCGCAGCACCAGTATGGATGACAAGATTCTCAGTCTCTATGCCAAAGGCAATACCCCCTGTGACATTGTCGCGCTGTTTCAGGAAATGTAGGGCGTGGCAGTCTCAACCAGCCTGCTCTCGCGCGTGACAGAAAAGATGATTGCGTGGCAATCGGCCACTGGCGCTGATATACCCCAGCGCATACCTTGATTGCATAGTCGTTAAAATCCGCCAGGACAAGAAAGTCATCAACAAGGCTGTCTATCTGGCACTGGGCGTGAACCTGGACAGGCACAAAGCGCTTTTAGGGCTGTGGCTGTCAGAGCACGAAGGTGCCAAGTTCTGGCTCAATGTCTTGACCGAACTTCATAACCGCGGTGTACGAGACATCCTGATTGCCTGTGTTGACGGACTCAAGAGTTTTCCTGATCTCATCAATACCGTCTACCCGCAAACCCGCATCTAGCGATGCATTGTGCATAGGATCAGGCACGCGATGCAGTATGTTACCTGGAAGGACTACAAGGCGGTTGTAGTCGACTTGTAGCAAATCTACCCGTCAGCTACGGAGGCGGAAGCACTGTTGGTGCTTGATGTCTTTGGTGACGAATGGGATGCCAAATACCCTAAGACCAGCCGTTCCTGGCAGAGTCATTGGCAGAACCTCAACACCCTGTTTGATTACCCGCAGGACATGCGCAAGACAATCTATACCACCAACGCCATTGCATCGCTCAACAGCGTCATCAGGAAAGCCATCAAAAAACGTAAGTTGTTTCCAACCGATGACGCTACCAGAAAGGTGAGCTATCTGGCCATTCAAGATGCATCAAAGAAGTGGACTATGCCGATTAAATATTGGCAACCAGCGATGAATCGCTTTATGATCGAATTCGAAGACCGACTAAAGGACTTCGTTTAAGCAACGGCAGTTACACAGAATTCGGGAAAGGCTCCCAATATTAGGTTTTCGCTCAATCAAATTGCAGGCTTCCAGTCGACTCAAGGCCTCACGCAAAGGGCCGCGACTAATGCCAAACTTATATGCCAAAACAGGTTTGCTTATTTTCGACCCAGCCGGGATGTCCCCTTCCACAATCGCCTTTTGTAGTTTTTTAAATACCTGATCGGCAATGGTAAATGCCACTAAGCCTTCGGTTTTGTTTTCTACTTGATTCACCGCTATGTTCATATATTGATAACGTAAATTATCTTTCGCAAATTTGAAGAGGCGGCTCCCTTTATCTGGTTAAATAAAAAGTGACATAACCATTTATTTGACCAGGAGAAGAGTCGCCATGAGCGATGATACAAACAAGCACTTGAACAACGTAGTCCCTATTGATGAACAGGAACTGCAGGGCCATCTCAACAAAGTGGTACTGAAGACTGTGGAAGACACCCTTAACCAGATTCTGGACGTTGAGGCTGATGCGCTGGTGGGTGCTGATCGATACGAACGCACTGAGACGCGCAAAGACGACCGGTCTGGTAGCTACACCAGGAAGTGCCACACAAGGGCTGGAGAGCTTGAGTTAAAGATGCCGAAGCTACGCAAGCAGACCTTTGAGATGGCGATCATAGAGCACTATCGACACCGTGTAGCGTCTGTCGAAGAGGCACTGATTGAGATGTATCTGGCAGGTGTTTCAGTACAACGTGTAGAAGACATTACCGCAGCATTGTGGGGTACCCGTGTCAGCTCAGGGACTATTTCAAAGCTCAACCAGCGTATCTATGGGCAGATTGAAGAGTGGCGTAATCGCCCCATAGGGAGTGATTTCCCTTATGTATACCTGGACGGTGTTGTGCTCAAACGCAGTTGGGGCGGTGCAGTGAAGAACGTTTCTGTTCTAGTCGCCATAGGTGTTAGGGACGATGGCTACCGCCGCATTCCAGGGATTGTTGAAGGTACTAAGGAGGATAAGGCGGGATGGTCAGGATGCCTGCGTCATTTGCAGGCACGCGGTCTCAAGGGCATCAGGTTGGTGCTCAGTGATGCCTGTCTTGGGCGCAAGGAGTCGATCGGTGACTTCTACCCCTAAGCTGGCTGGCAGTGTTGTATTGTGCACTTCTACCGCAACGTCTTCAGTCATGTGCCTCGTGGTCGTGTCAAAGAAGCCTCTTGCATGTTGCAGGCTATCCATGCATCTGAAGATCTGGAATCGGAAGCCTCTAAAAACCGTACATTTTGTGGCACGATCTGATTCACTTTATGTGGGAGGATTTTGTTTATGCACGCACCTGGATTGTTTGATTTGACAGATCATTTGGCGCGGCTTTCGGCGATGGGAGATCCGCTTGAGGTTTTGGAGCGGCACGTTGATTTCGAAGTGTTTCGCCCAGTTCTTGTTGAAGCACTTGGCTATGGGGAACGTCCCAAAGGTGGTCGCCCGCCCTATGATGCCGTTGTGATGTTCAAGGTGCTGGTGTTGGCCTCGATGCACAATCTGAGTGATGAGCGGATGGAGTTTCTCATTCGTGACCGTTTCAGTTGGTTGCGGTTCCTGGGATTTCAAATCGGGGAGCCGACACCTGATCAGAAGACGATCTGGCTTTTCAGAGAGAAGCTGACACAGGCGGCGGGTGTCTTCAAGGCCCTGTTTGCCGCGTTTGAAGCTCAGCTCTGCGCGCGGGGATACAAACCCACCGGCGGTCAGATTGTGGATGCCACGTTGGTCTTTGCCCCGCGCCAGCGGATGACGAAAGAAGAGAAAGCGCGCGCCAAGGCAGGTGAGGCTGCATCTGACATCTGGCCCGATGATCTGTCCAAGGCAGCGCAGAAAGACACCGATGCGCGTTGGACGGTCAAGTATTCAAAGGCCAAGACGACCAAGGAGGGTGAGGAGGATACTGGCCTTGTCGATATTTCGGTTCCGCACTTTGGGTACAAGAACCACGTGTCCATTGATCGCAAATGGCGCTTCATCCGGGGTGAGACTGGCACGAATGCGGCTCGCTACGACGGGCATGAACGCTCCTCGGTTCTGGACGAGACAAACAGCTCGAAGGCGGTTTGGGCTGATACCGGGTACCGCTCGGCCAGGAATGAGGCTTGGCTGAAGGCGCAAGGGTACCGCTCACACATTCACCGCAAGAAGCCACGCGGCAAACCCATGGCCAGGCATATTCGCCAGGGCAACGCGACACGCTCCGCCATCCGCGCCTGTGTTCGGCTACGAGAAAGGGCCCATGGCTCTGACCATCCGCTCAATCGGCCAAACCCGTGCGAAGGCCCGCATGACCATGGCCAACCTGAGCTACAACTTCCGCCGTCTCATCTTCCACGAGCGACGACAGGCCACAGCCTGACTCCGCCCAAATTCCGGAAATACCCGCCCTGGCGGACCCAAACAGCGCGACACAGCCTCAAATACCACCGACCTTGACCTTCACACCCACTATGCGGGTGACAACGACTGGTGCTCGCGTCAAAACCCATCCAGAATCAGCGTTGTTCGAGGTCTCCAATTTGCCAGGCATAAGGCCACGGAGGTCGAGAAGAAACTCAGGGACATGAAGTTATCGAGTGTAGCGGATTGGCTGGGTAGTGCATGGAAGAGACCCTGACGTATTATCGGTTTCTGGCAGAGCACTGGATTCGCATTCGGACTAACAATCCTTTGGAGCGGATCATCCGAGAAATCAGGCGGCGAACACGAGTAGTGGGAGCATTCCCGGATGGCAACTCGGCGTTGATGCTTTGTGCGGCAAGGCTAAGACACATCGCGGGGAGCTAGTGGGGAACGCGGACATATCTGAACATGGATTTGCTCCAAGAGATGGATAAAGAAAAGGATTTTCAGGTAGCGTAACAACCAGATTTAAGGGAAAGCTAAATCAGAAAGTGCGAAAGATTATTGACACTACCCATATATTGTCGACAATATAATAAATATATAGGGATATTAACTAAAATTAGTCGTGTATATCAAACATTATGCCGACAATTTAGATTTAATTGCTTAACAATCCCCTATCATTTTCACAATACAGATGATCACAGGTTGAGGCCTTTGCACCAAAGGGATGCTTGTCCAACCACGCCCGACCCGACTCGACCCGACCACGCCTGGCCCAGCCCGACCCAACTTGACTCACGCCACGCTCAACCCAACCCGATCCGATCACACCCAGCCCGACCCGACTCAACTCACGCCACACTCAACCCTGTTCGACCACGCCCGATCCGACACCGCCCAGCCCGGCCCAACCCAACCACGCCTGGCCCAGCCCGACCCGTCTTCGCCCAGCCCGACCATGTCTGGCTTGACTTGACCACGCACCGTGGCTGAAAATTAAACCATTGCCGGGATAATTTTCAAATAAGATGTTTTGTGCGAAGGTCTCTGTTTATGATTTGCTAATAGGTGTTTGCATCTTTTGATGGGCTCAGTATTACGATGACCTTGAAAATGCTAAGGCCATTTATATATCGGACACACAAGCATTGCGCAAGCCTTCCTGTTTCCAAGCAACCATTACCTGAAT
>CATOTD010000012.1 GCA_951812995.1 uncultured Gammaproteobacteria bacterium
GGGTATGGTCTCGGTGCCTCACAATTAAAACGTATCAAGGATAAAAATATACACCTCACGGTGATCGTAGACAAGATTGCCGCTAGCGGTGGATATATGATGGCTTGCGTGGCAGATAAAATCATGGCTGCGCCGTTCGCGATAATTGGCTCAATTGGTGTCCTGGCACAGATCCCGAATTTTCACCGTCTCCTAAAGAAAATGGATATCGACTTCGAACAAATAACCGCCGGTGATTATAAAAGAACACTGACCTTGTTTGGTGAGAATACCGACAAAGACAGAGAAAAATTTAAAAAGAACTTGAAGACGCGCACCATCTATTTAAGGAATTCGTCAAGGACAACAGAGCACAGGTTGACATAGACAAAATTGCGACCGGAGAACATTGGTATGGAAAACGTGCTATTGAACTCAAGCTGGTTGATGAACTGATAACCAGTGATGATTATCTATCGAACGCGGCACTAGAAGGAGATGTCTTTGAAGTGACTTATGAGCGTAAAAAAACAGTAACAGAGAAATTGTTTGCATTTGGGGTTAATTTTTTAACTGCGATTGATAAACGCTGAAGATAAGTTTTTATTAAAAATATCCTTTAGCTCCCGGGCGATTATTTTTATCCCTTGTGCAACGATAATCTCATCCATTGAATAGGTTATGCGTATACATTGCTGTTTATGCGCCCACGCTTCTGCCAGTCCAGAAAAGAAATGCGAGCCTGAAATAATAATGACACCTTTTGCTTTTAGACGTTCATATAATTCATCTGTGGTGATAGTCAATCCAGGAAACCAAAGCCATACAAAGATTGCACCCTCTGGCCTATGAATATAATAATCAAGGCCATCAAATTCTCTTTGAATAATATTCACGACATGCGCAACCTTCGATTGATAATAGGGCTTTATCTGCTGTTGAGATAACCGCAAGATTTCACCACTGCTGATCAAATCCCTGGTGATCATCGCGCCAAGATTGGCCGTGGCAAGATTGATGACAGCATTCATGTTACGAATTAAATCTATTATCTTTGCATCTGCGATGACTATCCCGGTTCGGGCACCAGGTAAACCAGCCTTGGACAGACTCATGCAATAAATAATATTTTTATTCCATACTGGATTCGTATCAGTAAAGATTATGCTTGGAAATGGTTCACCATAGGCATTATCGACTATAAGTGGAATATCATGCAGTACTGCCAAATCCAATAACCTGGATATTTCTTTGTCTGACAATACATTGCCCGTGGGATTTGTTGGTCTTGAGACACACATTGCCGCCGTATTATCACGTACATGTATCTCATCAAAATTGACATGATACTTGAAAAAACGCTCATCCTGCTTCTCTATCAACGGGCGATAGGAATAAAAAAGATTATCGCTTAAACCAACATCTGCATAACCAATATATTCCGGGGTCATCGGCAACAAAATTTGATTATGAACGCCTGCCTCATCTTCGCCACCTAACATATTAAATAAAAAGAAAAATGCAGACTGACTACCAATAGTCAAGGCTATATTTTCAGTTTTAATTCCCCATCTATATTGCTTGTTCATCATATCGACTATGGCATTGATGAATGTCTGATTCCCTTGCGGTAATTCATAATTACCTATCGTATGTGAAAATAAAGTCGGATTCTCAAGCAGTCGTTGGAGTGCATCTCGAAAGTATTTTTGTACGCCAGGAATATGGCTCGGATTGCCACCGCCTAACATGAATACATCCGTGTTCCCAGACATCGCATTACCTAGAACATCCATGAGCTGAACAATGCCAGACTGGCTACTAAAACGTGCCGCAAACTTTGAAAATTTCATAACTTAAGCAAAAGATATGGGAATTATATACTTGACTCCAATAAATAACCCATATAATCTAACATAAAAATGCAATAAAACGGAGGGGCATCAATGAAAGACAATACCATATCCACATTTGAGTTATTTCGCCAGTTTCCGGATGCTGAAGCCGCTAGATTGTATTTTGAGGGACAACGCGCTGGGGAGATTACATATCCTGTCCTCATTGTGGGGAATTTAAGCGTATTACCCCGCGCAAAGGAAAGCGGACAGGATATTACTTATGCCGGGACTGTAAGAGTGAGTTTACGGTGAGAACCGGCACTATCTTTGAACGTTCTCATGTTCCACTACATAAATGGCTATATGCTATTTACTTAACTGTCACCTCGCGCAAGGGCATATCTAGCTTGCAGTTATCTAAACAAATCGGAGTAACCCAAAAGACCGCCTGGTTTATGCAGGCCCGCATTCGTGAAACCTGTAACGATAATACAGATAATTTACTTTCTGGCATTGTTGAGATTGATGAGACCTATATCGGTGGGAAGGAACATAACAAACACAAACACAAGAAAGCCCGCGCAGGCCGTGGCGTAGCTGGCAAGCAGGTAGTGGTCGGAATGCGTGAGCGCGGTGGCCGCACAAGGGCTAAGCCTATCCCATCAACTGATATACCGACCCTGCACAAAGAGATTGGCTGTTCAGTGGAATATGGTGCCACCATTTACACAGATGAACACAGGTCATATCAGCATTTACAGTCTGCTTATCAGCATGGTACGGTAACCCATAGTGCGGGAGAATATGTGGGTTCAAACAACATTCATACCAATAGCATTGAAAGTGTCTGGGCTTTACTCAAACGCGGTCTGTATGGGGTATGGCCTCATGCTAGCACTAAACACTTACATCGCTATGTGAACGAAGTGACTTTTAGACTGAATAACGGACAATGTAAGTTACCAACCAATCAACGTATAGAATCACTTATAAGCAACGCGATAGGTAAACGGATTACCTATCGCGAGGTGCTAGCATGAGCAAAGCAATGGAAATAGAATGCGGATATACAGGACGATAATGAGAGCAGGTTACATCAAAGACTATATAAGTGGTGAAGAAGTAAAAGCTACGCCAGAAGAAGTAGAAGCAGTACAAGTCTTTTCCGAAACACTTGTCGAAGATTACGGATACCCCAAAGAACAATTACAAACACGACCACAGTGGCGTGTAAAAGTAAGGCCATCTGATACCAAAAAAGAGTATCCGCTTGATATTGCAGTATTCAACAAAGATAAAAAACCGATAAAAACCTTTTTATTGTCGTTGCGTGCAAACGAAAGACAAGAAAAGATGGTTTAACCCAAAATGGAGTGCAATTGAAAAATTGCATAAGGTAACAGGTGAGCATGGTGAGCTTGTTATTTGAAAAAACTAACAAATCATTGTGTTTGTATTTTGTAGTGAAGTTGTAGTTAAATATATAATTCCCAAAGATATTGTATATCCGGTAGCTTATTTGATTCATTCATTATTACCATCAAGTTGATTTGGAACAGACTGTTTTATTCAAATAACCTTGATTTTATAACGATGGGTCAACACAGTCGGTAAGACAGACAAAGATGATAGCGCGATTGCCCTGCTGTATTTTCATAATAAGCTGGCAGGTTTAATTTATTTTTTTTTGGCGGCCATCTTCTTGCCGATCAGAACTAGACGGATCACACGCTCGGCCGCATTAGCGAGATATACTTCTGCATGGCTTAGTGCTTCTTCTAATGGCATATCACGCGCATAAGCACTTTCCAGTCCAGCAATACCATGCGCAAAAACGCCATGTGCGTCGTCCGTGATCCCGCCACCGATCGCAATGGTTGGTACACGATATTGCCAGGCTGCCTTGGCAACACCGGCAGGCGTTTTACCAAACGCCGTTTGGAAATCGACCCGCCCCTCTCCAGTAATAACAAGATCAGCACCTTTCATATGCTGCACAATATTGGTCGCTTCCAGCACAATATCAATCCCGCTTTTCATGCGTGCTTTCGCAAACGCGATCAGGCCCGCACCTAAACCGCCAGCAGCACCTGCACCTTTTAAGTTGACGATATCTTTTTTCAGATCTGACTTAATAATCTTGCTCAGATGTTTAAGATTGGCATCCAATGTCTTAACCATCGCGGGTGTCGCACCTTTTTGTGGGCCAAAGACGACTGCTGCCCCCGTTTTGCCACACAGTGGATTATTGACATCACTTGCGACGATAATTTTCGTTTTTCTGATAACAGGATTGAGTCCTTGCATATCGATATGGGCTATCTTGTTCAACATGCCCCCAGCACCAGGTTCGGTAATCTCTTGTCCGCGTTTATTCATGAAACGCACACCTAACGCTTGTGCCATACCAACGCCACCATCATTCGTAGCCGAGCCGCCGATACCGATAATAATTGTCGCGGCATTATGTGTTGCCGCATCCAGTATCAATTCGCCCGTACCATACGTCGTCGTTTTGAGTGGGTTCATCTGCGTGCCACTGACAAGAGACAAGCCAGAGGCTTCTGCCATTTCGATGACCGCTGTTTCACCATCGGCCAACATACCGTAACGTGCTGATACTTTATTACCGGCAGGTCCGGTGACACATTTACGAATAAACCGCCCGCCGGTCGCATCAACCAGTGACTGAACGGTTCCTTCACCACCATCGGCCATCGGCACCGTGATGCAATTTGCCTTGGGTAACACTCTTCTGATACCTTTTTCAAAGGCCGCCGCTGCTTGTAATGAGGTTAAATTTCCCTTAAAGGAATCGGGTGCGAGGATTATTTTCATTAACGTGTTCTCCCAAGAATGCGATTTTAGATTGAGTCATTGGTCCCAATGGTACACAAAATTATAACCATAGCGCGCGTATAGGGTGATCAGCCTGCCTTAGCACTAAGGCAAGTCGTGTAAAATATCTTGGTTACCATTAGTAAACCGTCTCCTTATTCCATACCAGCAAGCTGTTCCAATACCGCAATTAAACCGGTGGTAATGCGGCTCATGGCGGCATAATTAAGGCTATTGCTTATATCATCAGTATCATGGTAGGCGCGATTTCTATAATTAGCTGTATCTGTCACCATCAATGCCGGGTAGTTATATCGCCAAAATGCAGCATGATCGGATCGCCTTATATCAGGGATCAATGCCACGGGTGCTGTTAATCCTTCAGAGGGAAAAGACTTTGATTCACGAAACAATCGTATGCTTTCATGTACTAAGCTACGTGAATTGATGTTGCTTACAAAGGCGACAAAATTACCCGTGTCTGGATAAAACCAGCTCAATGGTGCTGGATAGGACTGACTATTAGGTACGTCTGAATAATAGCCCAACATTTCCAGTGACAGCATGGCAAGTATCTCATCACCGCGTTCGTATGCGCGCTTTGCATGTACCATACTGCCCATGGTATCTCTTAAATAATGCGGGTATTCTTCATTGGCAAAGGCAACAAATCGAATTGTTCTGGCCAAACGCATAGTCTTTAATTGTCTTGCCATTTCTACCATCACGGCAACCCCCGAGGCATTATCATCCGCGCCAGGTGATAGCAAAACAGTATCGTAATGGGCACCCACAATGATGACTTCATCAGGCAGGCTGGTCCCATAATGCTCGGCGATAATATTTCTAAATTGTGATTTTGCGCCATACTCTTCTGCATAAGGAGACAAACCAGCTTCTTGAAAAGCACCTGCAATATAATCGGCCGCTTTATGATACGTTGCAAGATTTCCATCATTACGCTCGCCTATATCATCTGCTAGATGCATAACATGTTGCCGCAACCGTGTTGCTAATGCTTGTTGGGATGATGTCAATGGGGGTAGGGCCGATGATAATGTCTCGCCAGGCATGTTGATACAAACATGAACCAACAGCATGGCGCAGGTTAAAACTAACAAGAAAACTATTTGTATGATCTTAAATGTTTTTTTCATTTATTTATTTTATAGTCGTTTTATATAACGGGTTTGCATTGTCGCAATAACAGGATAAACACGCGTATTCTAACGGCATACTGATCAATATAGCCATATCAAGATTGAGCTATTACACTATAACGTCGTTTAATCCCTGAATAGATATTTATAAATTCGAATATGTCCTCTGGAGAATAATAATGAAACGCTTTAAATTACTTTTATCGAGCCTGTTACTCATCCCGGCATTAGCATTTTCTCATGGACCCTCAAGACAGAAGGTTGTCGAAGAAATTGAAATTAATGCCGCTCCTGATGCGGTATGGAATATCATCAGCGAATTTTGTTCGATAGCAGATTGGCATCCTGGCATCAAACATTGTACTGCCGATAAAGGCTCAGAGATTGGATCAATAAGGACTATTGAATTAGAGAACGGCGAAAAAATAAAAGAAAAATTATTCAAACTTGAACCCGATAAAAAGAAAATGCTGTATGCCATGGAAAAGTTGGCGCAAGGACGCATGATAGCCGGGCTTCCGGTTGCAACACTCAGTTCGACGATCACGGTTACTGATAATGGTGGAACATCAACCGTGCAATTTAAAGGTGCGTTCTACCGTTCCTTTTCTGGCCCACAACCGCCCCCCGATCAGACCGATGCAGCCTGTATTGTAGCCGTTACTAAACTTTACAAGGCCGGTTTAGAAAATATTAAAGTGCTGGCAGAAGCAAAATAGTGTCCACATAACGATTCAACAACACGCTCAGGCCACGGCTAATGAAACATGCTTAGAACTGCATTACTCATCTTACTGCTAAGCTGGGTCTGCTCATTGCAAGCCGCGCCTTATGCCTACATCACCAATCAAGGTAGCGATTCTGTTTCTGTTATCGACACGGATACAAACAAGGTTGTTGCAACCATAGCCGTTGGTCATCGCCCGGCCGGTGTTGCCGTCAGTAATAATGGTCAACGTGTTTATATCAGCAACCCCGAGAGCAAGGATGTTTCTGTAATAGACACCGCATCACTGTCTGTGATTAAAACCATAAAAGTCGGCGGCGGCCCTTTGGCTATCGCGGTTAGCCCTGATGATAAAACTGTCTATGTAGCGGATTGGTATGAAGACAGTATTTATATAATCGACACGACAGCACTTGCAGTCGATGCAATTATAAAGGTCGGGCGTTCTCCTTCTGGTCTTGTCGTGGAGCCGGGTGGTTTATTTTTATATGTCGCAAATCGCGATGAAGACACGGTCATGGTTATCAGTCTTGGCGAAAACCGGGTTGTCAAGACTATAGCGGTCGGTAAAGCCCCATTCGGTCTCGCCCTTGATCCAATCAAGAACGCGCTATACAGTGCCAACGTCCAATCTGGTGATGTCAGTATTGTTGATCTTATCCAGCAAAAAGCGATCAAACACATCAAAGTCGGCACCTTCCCTTATGCGATCGCGGTTGACGATAGATATAATCGTCTATTTGTAAGCAATCAACGATCAAATACCGTTTCAGTGATTAGTCTGGCAGAGATGAAAACAATCGCTAATATTGATGTTGGTGGGTACCCGGAAGGCATTAACCTGCATCCAGATAAAAACCGACTTTATGTTGCCAACTGGTTCGACAATAGGGTTAGCGTGATCGACATCAATACATTAACCATAATCGATGAAATTGAGACCGAAGAGGGTTGCCGTGCTTATGGTGTATTCATATCGGCGCAATAAATTTTCAAAATGAAATATTTTTCAAGTACAATCGTCAAACGCAGTGGGTGATC
This sequence comes from uncultured Gammaproteobacteria bacterium, assembly GCA_951812995.1. Classification (GTDB taxonomy): domain Bacteria; phylum Pseudomonadota; class Gammaproteobacteria; order Eutrophobiales; family Eutrophobiaceae; genus UBA7359. The sequence goes on from CATOTD010000012.1 coordinate 7,584, forward strand.
TGTAGTTGGACATGTTTAAAACAGCGTCATGCCAGATGAATATTTGGAAAATGATCATCATCGGGCAATTTTCAACCTGTATATTTGCAACAGTCATTATTATTATATTTTTTGGAGATGAGCAATGGCATTAGAAGTTTATTGGGGTAGCGGCAGTCCTTACGCTTGGCGCGTATTACTGGCATTGGAAGTCAAACAAATAGCCTATGAAAGTATCCGTCTTGGTTTTAATAAAGAAGAGCTTAAATCGGAGAAATATCTAGCCATCAACCCGCGCGGTAAAGTGCCAGCCATTCGTGATGGTGCTGTTACAGTACACGAATCCATAGCCATTTTACGTTATTTGGAAGATATAAAACCAGAACCTGTTTTATTTGGTAGTAATCCGGTTGAACGCAGTAAAATTTGGTGTGCAATCATGGAAGTCACCAATTATATTGAGCCTTATGTTCGAGATTATGCAATAACCATTTTTTATGGAAAATTACCTGACGAGAAACAAATCGCAATCACAGCAAGAACGGCTATTGAGAAAGAATTAGTCAATATCAATGACCATTTACGCAACAAAGACTACCTGGCGCATGAAGCATTATCGGCCGCTGATATTGTGCTTTACCCAGTGTTGTCTTTCTTGTTCCGGGCTGCAAACAAGGAAAACACTGAAGAGATCAGTGGCACGCTAAGATCGATTGATGAATGTTATCCTGGTATTGGCGCATGGCAAAAAAGAATAGAATCAATACCGGGTTATGAGAAAACATATCCACCGCATTGGAAAGCGTAAGGCTTTATATGCTAAACCTTCGCACAAACAAATCGCATTTGAAAATTTTTATCCCGACCATGGTTCAATTTCCAGATGCCCGCGGTGGTCGATCTGGGTCGGGGCTGAGCCAAGCGGGGTTGGGTCGGGGCAGGCTGGACAAGTATCGCTTTAGTGCAAAGGCCTCATGCCATGATCCATTAACAAACTATCGCCGCTCAGAGAAACGTGATGCCAGTCGCCCTCGCCTACACATAGACAAGATAAAAGACCAGCAGTGGTATAAAAATTATCGCTGGTATGCCCCCCCGATATAAAACCCTTAACCTTGTTCTAATAAATTGCCAAGATCGATGATGGCTGAATTGGCGCGTGATATATAAGATGCCATTACTAATGAGTGATTTGCGAGAAAACCGAAGCCGGTTCCATTCAAGATGACAGGACTCCAAAGTGCGTCTTGCGTCCCTTCTAGTTCGCGTATGATTTGACGCAAGCTGACCAACGCATTTTTCTTTTGCAACACATCATGCAAATCATGTTCAATGGCATACATGAAATGAATCAAGGCCCAACACGTACCGCGTGCCTCATAAAAAACGTCATCTATCTCCAACCATGGCGTTTTCACTTCTATTAAATCGGGCTTAGCGGTTGACTGGGTTGCTTCAGCATCAGCTTCAAGATCGGTGTTGACTCTGGCTTGCCCGACACTCGCACTCAGTCGTTGCGATAAACTACCTAAGCGTTTTTCAACAATCGCCAACCAATCACGCAGATTATCTGCGCGTGCAAAAAATTGTGCATCCTGTGCATTCAGATCAGACAGACGTTGTAGGTAATTTTCAAGCGCATCAATGCCTTTTTTATATTCTCGCTCTGTTGCCGGAAATATCCACGACGTTGAATCAAAATGCAGTTGTGGATCAGCTATCATCAGGTCATTGTCTTCCACAGATTGTGTCTGTGAACGACTAAAATCATTACGCATTGAGCGTGCAAGATCACGTATCTGCGTCAGAACGCCAAACTCCCAGGCCGGGATATTATCCATCAGCACGCCAGGCGGTAAAATATCATTACTCAAATAACCACCACGTTTGTACAATAGCGCCTCGGCGACGTTGATCATGGTGGCCGTCGTCACGAATCCTGTTACAAACTCTGTGCTACCTTGATTGCGATATTGGCTCTGCACTTTTACATCAAACGCATTGGGTTCTGTGTCCCAATAAAACATTAAAAGCAACATAAGCACGATGAGGCCCGCAAGTGCAACCAATATTGATTTACTATGGCCTTTCAATAAATTCATGTTCATGCCCATTTTAGTGTTTGCAGTTTCAGACAATTAGACAACAAAATAATTTAGCCAACAACGAAACACCCTTTAAGGTGGTTTTTTAATTTGGTAGCGGTAGGCGGATTTGAACCGCCATGCCTTTCGGCACCTGATTTTGAATCAGGCGTGTATACCAATTCCACCATACCGCCATTCAATAAGACTAATACAACACAAACGCATTCTATCGAATTGTTCCCCAAACACAATAGCAATATAAATCGTAACCGCAGCACCTTTTACATCTGTTATCCAAGCCGGGCATACAGATAAACAGACGGCAAGTAGCGGGAAAGTCTTGTCAGGATCAAACGACGATGCTTATTTAACAACGCATTTCTGCTAACATCGCGCCATGAAAACCAGTGATTTTTCTTACCATTTACCCGCTCATCTGATCGCGCAATATCCGCTCCCACAACGTGATGCGAGTCGTATGTTGGTTATAGACTCACAGGGTATGACGGATGCCACATTTACCCAGCTTGCCGATTATCTAAACCCGGGCGATTTAATAGTATTGAATGATACACGCGTGATCCCCGCGCGCTTATTTGCACAAAAGACAACGGGTGGCAAAGTCGAGATCATGCTGGAGCGTATGCAAAATGATAAGACCTTGCTGGTGCAACTACGTGCCAGTAAATCACCACCGCCGGGCACATGCTTAATACTTGATGGCAACATTTGTTTTGTGGTTAAAGGCCAACAGGACGACTTGTACTTGCTTGATTATGTAGGCCAAGAACCCTTGGTTGATCTGCTTGAACGCCTTGGACATACGCCATTACCACCGTATATAGATAGAGGCGATGAAACACTTGATCGTGAGCGTTATCAGACTGTTTTTTCAAACACACCTGGTGCGGTCGCAGCACCGACAGCGGGTTTACACTTTACAGATACAACGCTTGCGGCACTCAGCGCAAAGGGTATTGATAACACATGTTTAACATTGCATGTTGGCGCGGGCACCTTTCAACCTGTGCGTATGGATATTATTGAAAATCATAAGATGCATAGTGAATCCCTGTCGGTGACGCAAGCTGTTGTTGACAAGATCAATGCGACTAAAAAAAAGGGCGGTCGCGTCCTTGCCGTCGGTACGACAGTTGTTAGAGGCTTAGAGACAGCAGCACTAACAGGAGAGATCAAAAGTTTTGCGGGCGACACTAATATCTTTATCTATCCTGGTTTCAAATTCAATGTCATAGATATGTTACTCACCAATTTTCATCTATCAAAATCAACATTGCTGATGTTGGTTTGTGCCTTTGCGGGACAGGAAACTATAATGCAGGCCTATCAACACGCTATCAAGCAAAAGTATCGCTTCTACAGTTATGGCGATGCCATGTTGATCAACCATAAGATTGATACGCATCAGGAATAATGAATTTTAAGTTGTTGAGAAAAGACGGGGACAGTCGCCGTGGCAAGATAACGTTTCCGCGTGGTACGATTGAGACACCCGTATTCATGCCTGTTGGCACCTATGGCACAGTCAAGGCAATGACACCAGAAGAGCTGGTGCGTATGGGTACTGAGATTGTTTTGGGTAACACGTTTCACCTGATGCTACGCCCTGGTATGGCAGTCATAAAAGCGTGCGGCGGACTGCATACGTTCATGCATTGGGATAAACCTATCCTGACAGATTCTGGCGGTTTTCAGATCTTCAGCCTGACCGAATCGCGCAAGATCACCGAAGCGGGCGTACATTTCAAATCCCCAGTTGATGGTGCCAAGGTATTTTTAGATCCAGAAACGGCGATCCAGATCCAACACACATTGGGTGCCGACATTGTTATGATCTTTGATGAGTGCACGCCTTATCCGGCCACCGAGGCAACGGCGCGTGAGTCGATGGCCTTGTCATTGCGCTGGGCTGCGCGCTCCAAGCAAGCCCATGGCGACAATGAGACGGCCTTGTTCGGTATTGTCCAAGGCGGCATGTATGCAAGCCTGCGCGAAGCATCCTTAACTGATCTCATCGACATTGGCTTCGATGGTTATGCCATAGGCGGGTTGTCTGTTGGTGAGCCGACCGTACTCATGCTGGCAGTACTCGACAACATCGTGCCGAAGATGCCGACAGACAAACCACGCTATCTAATGGGTGTCGGCACGCCCGAGAACCTGGTCGAAGCGGTACACAGAGGCATCGACATGTTTGATTGCGTCATGCCCACGCGCAATGCCAGAAACGGCTACTTGTTCACCGAATATGGTGACATTCGTATTCGCAACGCGATACATCGACATGATCCATCGCCTATCGACAAGCACTGTGCCTGTTATACGTGTCAGCATTATTCACGCGCCTATCTGCATCACCTTGATAAGACTAATGAAATCCTGGGTGCACGACTCAATACCCTGCACAATCTTTATTACTACCAATATTTAATGCGGGGCTTGCGCGCGGCAATCGAAGCAAATGATCTGGATGAATTTACCGCACGCTTTTATGCCAAGCGTGGCACAACTTAACGCACTATTGATAACACCCTTGATGCTTTTGCCAGCGCATAGAACAATACATCCATGAGTATCCTCTTTGCAGCGTTGCCGACGCTGGGTATTGGTGCAAGTCTGAGTCTCTCATCCGCGCCTGATCCGGTGTCTTTGGTCAAGGCCAAGGGAGGGCCGAGCTTTGTTGAGTATGCCAGCTTGGTAGATGTGGATGCCATCATTGACGAGATTGATCGCATTCGCGCTACAGGCACACCGGTTTTATATCATCCGTCGTATATCAATTTTTGTGGCTCCTATCCCAACTCGACAACATGGCTGGCAGAGACGGCAAGGCATATAGCAACGGTTGGTTCGGCCTGGTTTGCACAAGATGTCGCCTATTGTTTTTGGGCAACGGGGGCGGCGTATTCAACGTCTTTGGGTTATTTTATCCCGCCTGTTTTTAATCAAGCATCGCTTGCCAAAGCAATCGCACGAGTCAAAGAAGTACAGTCCATCGTGCCCGTGCCGGTCGCTGTCGAGCCGCCACCCTTGACATTTTTTGCCGGTTCAATGCCCTTGTTTGCGTTCTTTGGCGAGCTGGCCGCGCAAACCGATTGCGCAATATTATTAGATATGGGACATCTGGTGTCTTATGAAATGGCAAGTGGTCACAAGGTTGCAGATGCCATCGATCAATTACCTGTCGAACGTGTCATTGAGATCCACATTGCTGGCGGACGACTACAAGAGACTGTAGATGGCCCGATTTATGTTGATGCGCATGAATGCACCATACTTGAACAAACCTGGCAGATGTTGGCCGCCATGTTGCCTGTATTACCGAATGTGAAAGCGGTTTGCTACGAATGCGAAGGCGTACAAAAAAGCCGTGTTTTGCCCACGCTGCAACGGATACGAACGTTGGTACGAGACAAAAGCGCAAGTGACGCACTCAAAAATAGTCTGGATAACAACGCATGAGTTTTGCACAACAAGAGCAAGTGTTATTTGATCTGCTGTTTGATAAGACGCTACGCGATCAATTTTGTAGGCATCAAACCCGTGCCCTGCACGCTTACGATCTTGATGCCAGCGAGCACAATGATTTCAAGGCCATCCGTCCTGTTGCCTTGCAGCTTGACGCTACCCTGCGTGCAGATCTTATCCTCTCGCATCTGTGCAAATCGTTTCCGATCAGTTTCAGCCTTACCTCATCATTGACAAACGGCTTAGATCATCTTAAACAACTCATCGACACCACCACCATGCGCAACAAACCGATTGATCGCGCGACAGTTTTTGGTCATCGACTACGCGAGAAGTACGCAAGCCCCGCATTTACATCAGACTTTGCATCAAGCCGGGAGCAAGCGATGGCAACGGCCATACTCGAAGCCGAACTTGGCATGGCCTGGACGGGCGCATCACTAAAACAAGCTGTTTTAGAAAAAGGGGATGTGTGCGATAAAGCAATGCAAGCGGATACGAACTGGTTAGATAGACCAGTGAAACTGGCCGCTTATGTGTCTGCGGTCATCATGCCGCAGTCCTATACACAGTTAAAAAAGAAGCTGTGCGTCATTGCCGATGACAAGCTATGGCGACAGTTAAACAAAACACCCTTGTCTGCTTCCATGCGCCGTAGCGTATTACAAAAAGAAGATCCCAGATTGTTAGTCTCGCGGGCCATTGTCAGTCGAGTATCAAAATGCGAACCGGCCGTCGATCATAAAATAATGGAGCTTAGCGAAGGTTTCGCACCTCTATTCCAGCATGTGGATGGGTCCATGAGTGTCGCGCAAATACTGGCACAACTTAAACAGGTAAGTGCAGAAGAACAGATGTTGCAAAGCATTCAATCTGCATTTTTGCAGCTCTTAAAGGCTGAAATGTTTGAGTTTGTCTAACGGAAAATACGAAAAAATAAAGCGATTCTTCAGCATTGCAAGTATGTCTCAATCAATATTACGGTGTTATCTATACTGAATGCAATGCGTTGTGTCATAATGCCGCCCTTTTGAAAAGCAGAGTTTTTATAAATGGTAGACTTTTTCATAAATAACGCATGGGCCGCTCCCGCACAGCAAGAACCTGGGCTGATCAGCTTCCTGCCGTTAATCATATTATTCGTCGTGTTTTATTTTTTCCTCATCCGCCCGCAGGTGAAGCAGGCAAAACAACACAAACAACTTATTGCGGCTCTGGCTAAAGGCGATGAGATTGCAACCAATGGTGGATTGCTGGGGAAAATTGTCGAATTGGGCGACAACTTTATTTTGGTAGAGGTTGCAAAAGGCACGGAAGTCAAGATACAGCGGCAGTCCGTGTCTGTCGTTATGCCGAAAGGCACGTTAAAAACACTCTAGGTTCTATGGCTATAAAAAACGTATGAACAGATTACGATCATGAATCATTATTCTCTCTGGAAATACATATTAATATTGTTTCTTCTGGGTCTTGGTATCTTGTTTGCGTTGCCAAACCTATACGGCAAAGATCCCGCGCTACAAGTCTCGGCGACTGGATCATCTGCAATTAGTCAATTGACTGAGTTTCAGGTTAGCACGGCCTTGGAAGAAGCCGAGCTTGCATTTAAAGCGATAGATATTGGGCCAGATAGTCTTGTGATACGGTTTAATAATGAGGAGTCGCAGCTAAAAGCGCAACCTGTTGTTGAACAATCTTTGGGTCGAAATTATGTTGTTGCGCTTAATCTGGCACCCGCAACGCCAGGCTGGTTAGACAGCTTGGGTGCTGAACCAATGTTCCTCGGTCTTGATTTGCGTGGTGGTGTTCACTTCTTAATGCAGGTTGATATGGCGGCCGCTATCAGCAAAGCAGAAGAGGCTTACAGGGCCGATATTCGTAGTAGTCTGCGCGCACAAAAAATACGTTATAAAACCATCACCCGGCATAAATCGGGGGGGTTATTAGTCCGTTTTAAGGATGATGAGGAACGTGATAAGGGCCAAGCATTAATTGCAGACGACTTTCCAACCCTGGATGCCGTGCTGGCAGAAGCGCCAAGCGGTGAATCGCAGTTGCGCGTAACGTTAAAAGAACAGAACGTATTGGATACACAAAAACTTGCCTTGCAACAAAATATTACAACGCTTAGAAAGCGTGTAAACGAGCTTGGCGTTGCTGAACCCGTGATCCAGCAACAAGGACTGAGTCGTATTGTCGTACAACTGCCCGGCGTGCAGGATCCGGCCGTAGCGAAAAAGATTTTAGGCGCGACTGCGACCTTGGAGTTCCGCTTGGTTGATGATGATCACAACGTCCAAGATGCGATTGATGGCCGCATACCCGCTGGTGCTGAACTCTACTATCAGCGTAGTGGCCTGCCGATCTTATTGGAAAAACAGATCATGCTCACGGGTGATTCTATTATTGATGCGGCATCTGGTATTGATGGAGAATCGGGCGGGCCGAATGTGACGATCATGCTCGATGGCAAGGGTGCCAAGAGAATAAGTCGTGGTACTCGCGACAACGTAGGCAGGCGACTCGCGGTTGTTTTCATAGAAAACAAGATTGCGGTTGTTGAAAAAGAAGGACAGCTTGTTGAAACCAAACAGATCACTAAAGAAGTGATTAGTGCCGCCAATATTCGTGAGCAACTTGGGAGACGCTTTCAAATTACGGGGCTTGATTCAACACAAGAAGCACGCGAACTGTCATTATTGTTGCGGGCGGGCGCATTGGCGGCACCGATCTACATCATCGAAGAACGTACTGTTGGCCCGAGTCTCGGACAAGACAATATCGATCAAGGTTTCAACTCGGTCATGATCGGTTTTGCGCTGGTGCTGATATTCATGATGGTTTACTACAAAATATTTGGTTTGATAGCCAATGTTGCATTGAGTCTGAATCTGGTTTTAATCGTTGCCATGCTGTCTATGCTACAAGCAACGCTGACCTTACCTGGTATCGCCGGTATTGTCTTAACAGTCGGTATGGCGGTTGATGCAAATGTATTGATCTTTGAGCGGATACGCGAAGAGGTGCGTAACGGTAATTCGCCGCAAGCCAGCATACACGCCGGTTATGAGAAGGCATTTTCAACGATTGCCGATGCCAATATCACGACTTTAATTGCAGCATTGGTATTGTTTAGTTTTGGCACCGGGCCGATTAAAGGTTTCGCTGTCACATTGTCTTTAGGCATACTCTCTTCAATGTTTACGGCCATCATGGTAACGCGCGGTTTGGTCAACTTGATCTATGGCGGGCGGCGTTTGGACAAACTAACCCTCTAACGCACAAATCAGAATATGCAAAAAACACGCTTCAATTTCGACTTTATGGGCAAACGCAAGATTGGCCTTGCGCTTTCCAGTTTGCTAATCATTATATCGATTATTTCCATCGCAACAGAAGGATTAACGTTGGGGATTGATTTCACGGGTGGCACATTAGTTGAGGTCGGTTATGCAGAAGCGGTTGAGCTGGATCTGATCCGAACAGCGCTAAGTCATTCAGAATTTAGTAATGCGGTAATCCAATACTTCGGCTCAGCCAACGATATCCTGATTAGAATCCCACCAAGCCCCGGATTAGACAACGCCGATATTAGTCATAGGACGTTGCGTTTGCTGGCAGATACGGGTTTGAATCCAGACCTGCGACGGGTCGAGTTTGTAGGGCCACAGATAGGCAAAGAGTTGAGAGAAGAGGGTGGTTTAGCCATGATCTATGCCTTGATATGTATCTTTGCTTATGTCGCGTTACGTTTTCAACGCCATTTTTCAGTCGCGGCCATTGCCGCACTTGTGCATGATGTCATTATAACGATCGGCCTATTTTCGATCACACGCTTTGATTTTGATTTGACCGTACTTGCGGCATTGCTGGCCGTGATTGGCTATTCCCTAAACGATACTATAGTCGTCTTTGATCGCGTTCGTGAAAATTTTCGTAAACTACGCGATACGACACCAGCAACAGTGTTCAACGTTTCGCTGAACCAAATCTTGAGTCGAACCCTGGTAACCTCTTTAACAACGTTGCTGGTGTTAATTGCACTATTTATCTTTGGCGGTGAAATTATCCATAGCTTTGCCACCGCCTTGATCATGGGTGTATTGATTGGTACCTATTCATCTATCTTTGTTGCCAGCCCCATCACCCTGGCGCTCGGGATAACAAAAAAAGACTTGATGCCAGTACAAAAAGAGGGCGTTGAAGCAGACAACATGCCTTAAATAGTGTCAACATCACTATCCATTGTTGCTGATAAGCAAATACTGTTCGCGGAAGCGGCATTTTCAGGTTTCGGCAAGATTACGCTGGTTGATGGGCGCGCTATCGATCATGCAGTCGTCAAAAATGCCGATGTTTTATTAGTCAGATCGGTCACTCAGGTTGATGCCGCACTATTGCATGACACGCATGTCTGCTTTGTCGGCTCGGCTACCAGTGGTGTCGATCATATCGACACACAATACCTTGCAGATGCCAAAATTCACTTTGCGCACGCCCCGGGTAGCAATGCCCGCTCTGTTGCCGAGTATGTACTCAGCAGTTTGTTCGCGGCCGCCGCCTACAATGATTTTGATCTAACGACAAAAACCGTGGCCATCATTGGTTGTGGTCAGATCGGCTCCAGGGTACGCGATTTTCTGGCGGTGTTGGGTGTTCGATGTTTGTTAAATGATCCGCCGCTTGCCGCACAATCATCCTCCGATCATTATGTCTCGCTGGAACAAGTATGGACAGCGGACATCATTACCCTGCACGTACCCTTGGTAATGGCCGGGCCATATCCAACAAACAAACTGGTCAATCAAGCGTTTTTAGACCGATTAAAATCAGACGTGGTATTGATCAACACCGCCCGCGGCGAAGTGGTGGATGAGGCGGCCTTGCTGGCATTTAAGGCGGCCAATCCGGAGGCCACGTTAATTCTTGATGTCTGGTGCGATGAACCCAATATTGATGTGCGCTTATTACAGCAGAGTTTTATCGGCACACCACACATTGCCGGTTATAGTTATGATGGCAAGTGCCGGGCCACCACCATGCTGGTAGACGCATTGCGGGCAAAGATGGATGGTGGTGCGGACGGTGCGGAATCAGCAACAGCAACCGTACTGCAGGTGCTTGCAGATCATGCTGGCAATGCCATTCAAGCGGCGGTGATGCAGGCCTATGATGTGCGTCGTGATGCCATTGCAGCAGACGCATTTAGCCGTATGTCAACAGCCGATCGTGCGGTTTATTTTGACGGCTTAAGAAAACACTATCTGGTAAGGCGCGAGTTCACCCATTGGGAAGTAAATACAAAGCAATTAAACACAAAGATGATACAACGCCTGGTCAAGTTAGGGTTCAAGGCCAAGGTCAAAGGCCAGAGTAGAAGGCGAGGGTCGCATGAAGCGGCTTAGTCTATTGGTATCGGGGCGCGGGAGTAATATGGCCGCCATTATAGATGCCTGTCGGCACGGCCATTTAGCAGCTACGGTTGAATTGGTCATAAGTAATCACAAAACCTCACCAGCGCTGACATTGGCGCAAGCAAACAATATAAAAACAGCGCATCTGAACACAGACACGCACGCCTCTCCAGAGACCCTGGATCGGGCGATGCGAGATACCCTACGCGCACATGATATTGATCTTGTCGTATTGGCCGGGTTTATGCAAAAGATCGGGCCGCACATGTTGGCGCATTATAAAAATCGCATTATCAATATTCATCCCTCCTTGTTGCCAAAGTATGGTGGTCAAGGGATGTATGGCATGAACGTCCATCGGGCGGTCATGGCGGCTGGTGAAAAAGAAAGTGGTGCCACCGTCCATGTCGTCAATGACGCATACGATGCGGGGACCATACTGGCGCAGCAGGTGGTCGCGGTGGCATCCACAGAAACGCCAGAATCGTTGGCGATCAAGGTGTTGCAGGTTGAGCATGTTTTATTTGCCGAGACGATACAAAAAATAATTGATGGCCGTATTCTATTGCCGACTGATTGAGCCATTGCCCAAGATCATCCGCGTAGTCGGCCCATGCCAGGCGGCGATATAGTGATTGTCTTTAATTGAAGCCAGGCAGTTATCAGATAGAATGGCTGGCAGACAAACAAGAGCAACATCACATAAACCACGCTCAAATTATTGCTGTTTAACTGACTAGAGGGACTTAAAATATGAAATATATCAAATATATCGCGCTACTGTTTACGCTGTTCATAACCTGTCATGCCCATGCGGACGATCTCGCGGACGCATGGGACGCATACGAGCGTGGTGACTACCCTACGGCGTTTAAGTCGTTTTCGACATTGGCCGAACAGGGTGATGCTAAGGCCCAGACCGGCCTGGGTTTGATGTATGAAGAAGGGCGCGGTGTTGAACAGGATTATCAGGCGGCGATGCAGTGGTACCGGCTGGCCGCCGAGCAGGGTTTTGCCGAGGCCCAGTTCAATCTGGGTGTGATGTATGCCAACGGGCGCGGTGTCGCGCAGGATTACCAGGCAGCAATAAAGTGGTACCGCCAGGCCGCCGAGCAGGGTAATGCCAAGGCCCAGTTCAATCTGGGTGTGATGTATGACGAAGGACGCGGTGCCCCGCAGGATTATCAGGCGGCGGTAAAGTGGTTCCAACGGGCCGCCGAACAGGGTTTTGCCGAGGCCCAGTACAGTCTGGGTGTGATGTATTACAACGGACGCGGTGTTGAACAGGATTATCAGGCGGCGGTAAAGTGGTACCGGCGCGCCGCCGAGCAGGGTGATGCCCTAGCCCAGCACAATCTGGGTGTGATGTATGACGAAGGACAGGGTGTCGCGCAGGATTATGAGGCGGCGGTGCAATGGTATCGGCTGGCCGCCGAACAGGGTTTTGCCGAGGCCCAGACTAATCTGGGTTGGATGTATGCCCAAGGGCGCGGTGTTCCGCGAGATTATCAGGCGGCGGTGCTGTGGTTCCGATTGGCTGCTGAGCAGGGTCTTGCCAAGTCCCAGTACAATCTGGGTGTGATGTATGACGAAGGGCAGGGTGTCGCACCGGATGATATCAAGGCCTATCTATGGTTCAATCTTGCCGCCGCCGCAGGCTTTGATAGAGCAATAGCGGCCAGAGATGCAGTAGCAGGACGCATGACACCCGCACAACTGACAAAAGCGCAGGCACTGGCAACCGCGTGGTCGGAAAAACATTCGCGCTGGTAAACAGCCAATAGGCTAAGACGAAGACCACGACAGACGGCAAAGTTATAAGAGTTATCAGCCCCATGCAAGGTGGCGGTACGGTGATTGCCTTTAATTGAAGAACTGAGCGGTTATCAGATAGAATGGCTGGCAGACAAACAATAGCAACATCACATTAACCACGCTCAAATTATTGCTGTTTAACTGACTAGAGGGACTTAAAACATGAAATATATCAAATATACCGCGCTACTGTTTACGCTGTTCATAACTTGTCATGCCCATGCAGACAAATTCACCGATGCCCTGGACGCATACGAGCGTGGTGACTACCCTACGGCGTTTAAGTTGTCTTCGATATTGGCCGAACAGGGGAATGCCCCAGCCCAAGGCATGTTGGGTTGGATGTATGCCCAAGGGCACGGTGTCGCGCAGGATGATGAGGCGGCGGTAAAGTGGTATCGGCTGGCCGCCGAGCAGGGTTTTGCCGAGGCCCAGTACAGTCTGGGTGGGATGTATGTCGAAGGGGACGGTGTCGAACAGGATTATCAGGCGGCGGTGCAGTGGTTCCAACGGGCCGCCGAACAGGGTTTTGCCGAGGCCCAGACCGTCCTGGGTGGGATGTATGTCAACGGACACGGTGTTGAGCGAGATTATCAGGCGGCAATAAAGTGGTACCGGCAGGCCGCCGAGCAGGGTTATGCCCAAGCCCAAGGCATGTTGGGTTGGATGTATGAAAAAGGGCGCAGTGTTGAACAGGATTATCAGGCGGCAATTAAGTGGTATCGGCTGGCCGCCGAGCAGGGCTATGCCCAAGCCCAGTACAATCTGGGTGGGATGTATGGCCACGGACGCGGCCTCGAACAGGATTATCAGGCGGAAATTAAGTGGTACCGGCGCGCCGCCGAGCAGGGTCTTGCCGAGGCCCAGCACAATCTGGGTGTGATGTATGAAAAAGGACAGGGTGTCGCGCAGGATTATCAGGCGGCGGTAAAGTGGTTCCAACGGGCCGCCGAGCAGGGCCTTGCCGAGGCCCAGTACAATCTGGGTGTGATGTATGAAAAAGGGCGTGGTGTCGCGCGGGATTATCAGGCGGCAGTGCAGTGGTATCGGCTGGCCGCCGAGCAGGGGAATGCCGTAGCCCAGTACAATCTGGGACGGATGTATGTCAACGGACGCGGTGCCCCGCGAGATTATCAGGCGGCAATAAAGTGGTACCGGCTGGCCGCCGAGCAGGGTTATGCCATGGCCCAGACCAATCTGGGTTTTATGTATGTCAACGGACGCGGTGCCCCGCGAGATTACCAGGCGGCGGTGCTGTGGTTCCGATTGGCTGCTGAGCAGGGTCTTGCCAAGTCCCAGTACAATCTGGGTGTGATGTATGACGAAGGGCAGGGTGTCGCACCGGATGATATCAAGGCGCATCTGTGGTTTAATCTCGCCGCCGCCGCAGGCTTTGATAGCGCAATAAAGGCCAGAGACAAAGTAGCAGAACGCATGACACCTGAACAACTGACAAAAGCGCAGGCACTGGCACGCGCGTGGTCGGAAAAACACTCGCGCTGACACGCGGCAGGCGACGACCAGGACTTACGGCAAGCGGCGTGTAGGCACTACTAGGGTAAAGCGTTGTGGCTGGCTTATATATTTGTATAAATAGGCGTTGCTGTTAAACAATTATATTCATCTTGGGTAACGGGTATAACAAATAATAAAATTATCAGCCATAATGTGACTGTGGGTATGTTGCGCATTAACATACGACTTCAACCACTTAAAAAATACTGGCAACTACTTTAACCCGTAAAAAATCAACCAACATGATCGCGCGAATAAAAACACTGTATGCAACTATTGTCTTAAAACGACCCCTGCTGGTTTGTCTATGTATGGCCGTGATACTGGTTTTTTTCGCCCTACAGACAAAAAACTTCAAACTTGATGCGTCGGCAGATTCCTTGTTGCTCGAAGATGACAAGGACCTCAAACTGTTTCGAGAAACATTGACGCGCTACGCAACAAAGGATTTTTTATTTGTCACCTTCACGCCCGATGACGCTCTCTTCTCGCAAACGACCTTAGACCGGATTACCCGTATGCGTGATGAATTTCGCGCTTTGGAGCCGGTTGATTCTGTCGTTACTCTGGTTGATGTGCCGTTGGTCCAACAGGTGGATGGCTCGTTATCTGATGTTGCAAAAAATGTGCGTACTATTGAAGAGGGTGGCCTTGATCTAGGAAAGGCGCGCCAGGAATTATTAAACAGCCCGGTTTTTAGAGAACTCATCGTCAGTGCTGACGGTAAGACCACGGCTATTCAGATTAACTTGAAAGACCCGATCAGATTTCAAGAATTGCAACGTGAACGGAATCAACTCTTGATAAAAAATAATACGACCGGTCTGGATGCAGACGAAGCCAAAAGGCTAGCTGCGGTTACAGTCGCATATACGGTCGAGAAAAATGCAATCGATAACGCCAACCATAAAAATATTGCAGATGTCAGAGCAATAATCGCCAAGTACCAGCAGTACGGCACCTTACACATGGGGGGTGTCACAATGATTATCGACGACATGATTACCTATATAAAAAACGATCTGATCATCTTTGGCGTGGGCGTATTTCTTTTTCTTGTGGGGATGCTGTCAATTATTTTCCGTAAGCTACGTTGGGTTTTGTTGCCACTACTGAGTTGTTTTTATGCCGGATTGTTAATGCTTGGTTTGCTGAGCCTGGTCGGGTGGCAGGTGACGGTTATCTCCTCAAATTTTATTTCACTCATGTTGATCATTACGATGTCAATGAACGTACATCTTATTGTCCGCTATCGACAATTAATCATCGATTATCCCGATCATACACAACATGATCTGGTCCTGACCATGGCCAGCAAAATGGTTTGGCCCTGTCTGTACACGGCATTGACCACCATCATGGCATTTAGCTCATTGATCATAAGCCGCATTAAACCGGTTATAGATTTTGGCTGGATGATGACGATAGGCTTAACCATCACTTTCCTGACCTCTTTTATCCTATTCCCATCCATACTGCGCATGTTGCCCAAAAGGGCTGAAGCAAGAAGTACTAATGACGCATTCGGGTTTACCGCCAAACTCGCGACCATGACCGAGCAGCACGGTAATAAAATACTCGCAGCAGCCCTATTGCTGGCTGTTATCAGCGGCTATGGCATGAGTCAATTAGAAGTCGAAAATAGTTTTATAAATTCTTTCAGTGAAAATACCGAAATTTATAAGGGGCTACATTTAATAGACGAAAAAATGGGCGGCACAACACCCCTGGATATTTTGTTGAATCTGGAAACGGATACCGTTGAAGCGGCACCAGCAGATCCTGATTTTGAAGATTTTGATGCCATGTTTGGCGAATTTCAGGAAACGCAAGAAGCCGTCTGGTTCACGCCAGAGCGCATAACCACAATTAAACAAATCCATGACCACTTAGACAGCTTTGTAGCTATTGGCAAAGTCTTGTCGCTGGCATCAATTATACGGGTGGGCGAAGAAATCAACGGTGGCGAGTTTGATGCCTTTGAATTGGCGATTGTCAGCAAAAGTATGCCGGACGTAATCAAACAGAGCATGATCACACCGTATGTCTCTGAAGAAAAAAACGAGGCGCGTATCAGTATTCGTATACTGGATTCATTAAAAAACTTAAAGCGTAAAGCGTTATTGGAACAGATAGAAACAGATCTGATAGAGAAGTTTCATCTTGCTGAAGACAAGTTTCAGATTACCGGTATCTTGGTGCTGTACAACAATATGTTACAGAGTTTATTCCGGTCTCAAATACTAACGCTGGGTGTCGTCATGGTCGGCATTGCCTTAATGTTGCTTATTCTGTTTCGGTCTGTGGCGCTGGCCATTATCGGCATTATTCCCAATATTCTGGCAGCCGCCATTATTCTTGGCTTAATGGGCTTATTTAGAATACCACTGGACATGATGACTATAACGATAGCGGCTATCAGCATTGGTATTGCCGTCGATAACAGTATTCATTATATATACCGTTTTCGTGAAGAGTTGCCAAAGACAGGTGACTACGTCAAAACGATGTACTATTGCCATGCCAATATTGGCAAGGCGGTTTTTTATACGGCCATTACCATCATGATCGGGTTCTCAATTCTGATGCTCTCTAATTTTATACCGACTATTTATTTTGGCCTATTAACTGCGCTGGCCATGTTTATCGCCTTGTTTGCGGCGTTGACATTACTGCCAAAATTAATCTTAATGTGGAAACCATTTTGATTAAACTGCGCGTTTATGATGTTAATATGTGCCTGCCATAGGTTTACAGATTGCACGTTATTCATATATAAAAGGGCTGTCTCGGTATCTATGGTTATTACAATATTAGCCGATTGCTGATAATAATAACTGCAATCAGCAGCTAAAACGCAGGTTATGAATTATTTAATCTGGTATTTAATTGATTAAACTATTAATGAGGTGTTGGGAATGAAAGTCAGGCTTGTAAAATCGTTATTTCTGGTCTTATGTTTGATAGGCGGCGTTGCCCACGCGGCCGCTGATGCGACCATCAGCACGCCCGATGTCGTTGTAAAGCAAACTGCTTCGGGTCTTATTGACCGCATTGAATCACAACGTTCAGAATTTGATGCCGACCCAGAAAAGATTTATACGGTCATTGACGAATTGGTTATGCCGCATTTTGATTTTGTAAGTATGTCTAAATGGGTACTCGGTAATAACTGGAAGACTGCAAGCAAAAAACAACGCAGTGATTTTATAGTCCAGTTTCAAACACTGTTGGTCAGGACCTATGCCAGGGCGCTACTGGAATATTCCGATCAGGAGATAAAATATTTTCCGGCTGAGATAAATCCCAAAAAAAAACTTGCCGTTGTCAAGACTGAAATGAACAGTGCTGGCGCGCAACCTTTGCCAATTACCTATCGCATGTATCAACAGCGTGATGCATGGAAAGTAGTAGATGTTTCTGTCAATGGTGTCAGTTTAGTATCAACCTATCGAGGGTCATTCTCTACACAAATAAAGCAGCAAGGTTTTGATTCCCTCATCAGTCAACTGATGACTAAAAATGCACAGTTAGAGGAAAATATCGCAAAATAAATGCAAGTGGATGCCCTACAAACAAACGGGTAAAGCCCGTTTTTTTTTGATGCACATAAAACGACGTACATAAAACAATTAACAGTCGCTTTATGTTGCTAACAAATGCGACAGAGGCATGCCTGTGAATCCAATTTTTACATAACAGTCTATCGGTTTTCAAAAAAGTATCGTGCCGCATAAAGCATAATTTTATTTATCATAAACACTAAAAAAATATCAGCTATGAATCCTCAAGTCATAAAAAAACTCATTGAATCGGGTCTGCCTGATGCCGATATTATCGTGGAAGGCGATGATGGAACACATTTTCAGGCACGTATTATCAGTGCCGCATTCTCTGGAAAATCTATGGTGCAACAACACCAGATGGTTTATAAAACGCTGGGCGAAAAAATGGGTACGGATATCCATGCTTTGTCTATACAGACGTATACCCCAGAAGCGTGGGAACAACATAAATAAGCGCTGTTGTTACCGCATATTTAAACCTCACAGTCATTAATTATGGATAAACTGCTTATCCGTGGCGGTAATGGATTAAATGGAGAAATTTCTATCTCGGGCGCAAAAAATGCGGCCTTACCGATTCTGTCTGCAACGTTATTGACAGATCAAGCCGTTACTATCGGTAATATTCCACATCTGCATGATATTACGACCACTATCGAATTGCTGGGTCTGATGGGTAGTCAGATTACGGTTGATGAACGGATGCGTATTGAAATTGATAATAAGGCGATTAATACTTTTTCTGCACCGTATGAATTGGTAAAAACCATGCGTGCTTCTATTCTCGTGTTGGGGCCTTTACTTGCACGCTATGGCAAGGCCGATGTGTCATTACCTGGCGGCTGTGCTATTGGATCAAGACCCGTCAATGCACATTTACAGGGTTTGGCGGCCATGGGGGCTGATATCGTGGTTGAAGGGGGTTATATCCGCGCCACCGCAAAGCGGTTGCAAGCAGTCCATCTAACATTGGACATCATTACGGTAACGGGTACAGAAAACCTGATGATGGCCGCAACGTTGGCTGATGGTTTAACGATCATAGAAAATGCCGCAAGGGAACCGGAAGTTTCCGATCTGGCAAATTGTCTGAATAAAATGGGCGCCAGGATTTCTGGCGCGGGGGGCGATCGTATTGAGATAGAAGGGGTTGCGGCATTACATGGCACAGCGTATGACATCCTGCCCGACAGGATTGAGACTGGCACCTATCTGGTCGCAGCAGCAATGACGGGGGGTAAGGTACGTTTGCGATATACACACCCTGAACTACTGGAGTCGGTGTTGGCCAAGCTGACGGAAGCTGGTGCAAAGATCGATATTGAGGCGGATACAATTATGCTGGATATGTGTGGGCAAAGACCAAAAGCCGTTGACATACATACATCACCCTTTCCTGGTTTCCCGACTGATATGCAGGCACAGTTTACAGCAATGAACAGCATCGCGCAGGGTAGCGGGATAATCACCGAAACGGTGTTTGAAAATCGCTTTATGCATGTGCAGGAGTTGCAGCGCATGGGTGCGGATTTGAAGTTGCAAGGTAACACCACAATAACACAGGGCGTTGAGCGATTAACGGGGGCACCCGTGATGGCAACAGATTTAAGAGCTTCAGCCAGCCTGGTGCTAGCGGGTCTTGTTGCACAAAACGAGACGGTTGTTGATCGTATCTATCATATAGATCGTGGTTACGAGACTATTGAAGAAAAACTATCACAATTAGGTGCCGACATCCGGCGCTTACCCGGCTAAGCCATGATGAGTCATGACATCTCGGTTGGGAATTTTTCAGTTGACTGGTTTCTATTGTATTCTGTCTTATTTTGACTGATTTAATCATTACCTGATATGTCGGACGAGATTACCATTGCCGTTGCCAAAGGCCGGATATACAAAGAAGCCATTCCATTACTCGCGAGGATCGGTATTGTCCTGAAAGATGATCCCGAAGCATCACGCAAGTTGATGCTCGATACCAGTTGGGCCAATGTCAAGATCCTTGTTATCCGGACAACGGATGTCCCGACCTATGTTGCGCGTGGGGCCGCGGAATTGGGTATCGCTGGTAAAGATGTACTGCTGGAATATGCGGACGACAACCTCTATGAGCCGATTGATTTAGGTATTGCGCAATGTCGCATGATGTTGGCGGGTTTAAAGGTTGCCGCCCCGGTAGTTGACCGGCCACGGGTAGTAACAAAATATACAAATATCACAAAAAATTATTTTGCCGGGCGCGGTCAGCAGGTAGAAATCATCAAACTCTATGGTTCTATGGAATTAGGGCCGGTTTTAGGTTTATCGGACTGGCTGGTCGACCTGGTTGATACGGGCAATACCTTGGCGGCAAATGGTCTGGTTACACTGGATCATATTGCTGACATTAGTTCGAGGTTGATAGTGAACAAGGCGGCCATGAAGATGAAAAACGCACTTATCAAACCGATCATTGGGCAACTGGCAGATATTGTGGGTGATGGATCATGATCAAACATCTTGACACCCGTACAGATGATTTTGCCGCATCACTAAAATCGTTGCTGTCTTCAAATAATGCGCCGGATCAGTCTGTCTACGCCAGCGTTGCCAAAATAATCAGCGACGTACGCACACGCGGCGATGATGCCTTACTCGAATATACGAATCGATTCGATAGACGCACAGCCCGTATTGAATCGCTGACAATAACGCCGCAAGACTGTGCATCTGCCCTGGCGCGCATCCCGACAACATTACGCACGAGCCTTGAACATGCTGCATCTCGTATTCGCGAATTTCACGACAAACAAAAACAGGCAACCTGGACCTACGAAGATGATGCTGGCAATACCCTGGGACAAAAAATAACGCCGCTGGATCGCGTTGGCGTTTATGTGCCCGGTGGTAAGGCGACTTACCCATCCTCAGTATTGATGAATGTTATTCCCGCGCATATCGCAGATGTGGCGGAGATCATCATGGTAGTCCCAACGCCCGATGATGAACGCAATGATTTGGTTCTGGCGGCCGCTGCCATTGCTGGCGTGCACAAGGTGTTTTCCATCGGCGGTGCCCAAGCGATTGCGGCATTGGCCTATGGTACCGCGTTGATTCCCCGAGTTGATAAGATTGTAGGCCCGGGTAATCTTTATGTGGCCATGGCCAAGCGGCAAGTATTTGGTGTTGTTGGTATCGATATGATCGCCGGCCCTTCTGAAGTTGTGATTGTCAGTGATGCCAGTGCCAATCCAGATTGGGTGGCAATGGACCTCTTTGCGCAAGCCGAACATGATGACCAGGCCAGCGCTATATTAATCTCACCGGATGCTGCATTTATCAGTGCGGTTGAACAGAGTATGAAGCGACTCTTGCCAGACATGGAACGCAACGAGATCATAGCGGCATCGTTATCGAACAATGGGGCAATGATAAAAGTCACTGATCTCAAGCAAGCAATAGAGATAGCCAACCGCATTGCGCCAGAGCATTTAGAACTTGCCGTCGCCGATCCCGATGCACTCTTGGATGATGTTCGTCATGCAGGCGCAATTTTTCTAGGGCATTATGCCGCTGAATCGTTGGGCGACTATTGTGCTGGCCCGAATCATGTATTGCCAACGGCGCGGTCAGCCCGCTTTTCATCGCCGCTTGGTGTGCATGACTTTCAAAAACAATCCTCCATCATCAAGTGTACCCGGCATTCAGTAGCCAAGATTGCTGCAACAGCCTCAATATTGGCAAGCGGCGAGGGACTTACTGCCCATGCACGGTCGGCCGCATACCGCCGCAATAAATAAATCAGTTTGCGATGATTGCCGATCGTATACGCAAGATTATTAAGCCTGCTATCCTCGCGTCCAAGCCCTACTCGGTACCTCAGGCAGAGGGGTTTATTAAACTGGATGCGATGGAAAACCCCTATTCCTGGCCAGAAGCAGTCAAGGCCTCATGGCTGGCACGGTTACAACAGACCGATCTCAATCGTTATCCCGATGCGAGTGTCAATGAATTAAACACCCGACTGACGCATCTTCTTGCCTTGCCAGAAGATATATCCATCATGTTTGGTAATGGATCGGATGAACTGATCCAGGTCATTTTATTGGCATTAAAAAAATCAAGTGTGGTGTTGGCACCAGAGCCGACTTTCGTCATGTACCGTTTATTAAGTACGCTGCTGGAGATGAATTTTATCGGCGTGCCATTAAATGATGATTTTTCGCTTAATCTAAACGCGATGTTGGCGGAAATTGAAACAACGCAACCGGCGGTTATATTCATTGCTCAACCGAATAACCCAACCGGCAACACCTTTGCGCAAGCGTCATTGGAAGCGATTATAAAATCAGCACCAGGGCTTGTCGTTATTGATGAGGCCTACCATGCCTTTTCGCAAAAAAGCATGATGCCTTGTTTGTCAACCTACCCCAATCTTATATTAATGCGGACCTTTTCAAAATCAGGTCTGGCTGGATTACGCTTGGGTATGTTGTTTGGTGCCAACGAGTGGATCGCTGAGTTTGATAAACTACGATTGCCTTACAATATAGGCACGCTGAATCAAGTGAGTACACACTTCATACTGCAACATAGCAACCTGCTTGAAGACCAGGTGGAACAGATACGCAATGACAGAGATCAGTTGCTTACTAAACTGTCAATGATTGCAGGTATTG
Source organism: uncultured Gammaproteobacteria bacterium (assembly GCA_951812995.1). Taxonomy (GTDB): domain Bacteria; phylum Pseudomonadota; class Gammaproteobacteria; order Eutrophobiales; family Eutrophobiaceae; genus UBA7359. The sequence continues at coordinate 30,107 of CATOTD010000012.1, forward strand.
AAGCATGGCATAGCGAAGCTAATTTTATTTTGTTTCGTGTGGCGGGCGCAGGCCATGTGCATAAAGCGTTATTACAACAAAAAATCCTGATCAAAAATTTACATGGCACACACCCTTTATTGCATAATTGTCTGCGCGTGACCGTCGGCACGGCAGAAGAAAATAGCGCATTTTTATCGGCACTCACGGCTATTTTAGGCGTTTAAAAATGGCATTATTGAAAAAATAGCGATGCAAAAATAATGGGTGTGAGCGAAAATTGTCAGCTAAAGACGAGCACGGCGACACAGCTCGTAGGTGCTATAGTGACATGAACATGAATGTCTTGTTAATTTTCACTATAATCAGGATATTCAAACATAGATAACTGTGTATTTATTGTATATTGATTAATGCGTTTAATTTATCATAATGCCTTAACGATGGATTATTATGTTGATATTTAACGGTCAGATGAGTCAGGGGAAATATGGATAATGAATGACAAGGATCACAATATCGAGAACAGCGATATAAAAGACAGCCATATCAACCAGGGGCGGCGGCGATTTTTGACTACTGCTGCTACGGTGGTCGGTGGTGCGGGTGCGGTAGCGGGTGCGGTCCCGTTTATCGCGACCATGACACCGAGTGAAAAGACCAAAGCCATTGGTGCGCCCGTTGAAGTTGACATCAGTAAATTAAAGCCGGGTGAGCGTATCATTCGGAAATGGCAAGGTAAGCCTGTCTGGATTCTACGACGTACACAAGAAATGTTGGCAGATATTGCGGCGCAAAATGAAGTTGTTAGCGATCCAAATTCGGATGCCAGTGCCCAGCCTGGGTATGCAAAAAATGAATATCGTGCTCGTGAGGATGAATATCTGGTCGTGATTGGCATTTGTACGCATCTAGGTTGTTCGCCCAATTTTATATTAAAAGATGATGACAACGCCCCCGTCATTGATTGGAAGGGCGGGTTTTCTTGTGCGTGTCATGGTTCTCGCTTTGACTTGGCAGGCCGCGTATTCAAGGGTGTCCCCGCACCCACTAACCTGGTTGTCCCGCCGTATAAATATCTCTCACCAACGCGCTTGATCATTGGTGATGACAGTGAGGCTGTGTAATGGCCGATATTGAAAAAAATATCATTGCTGGATTAACCGGGTTGCGCGATTGGGTTGATGCCCGCTTCCCATTGATGCAGAACTGGAATGAGCATCTTGCTAAATATTATGCACCCAAGAATTTTAATTTCTGGTATTACTTTGGTGCTTTCGCGTTACTTGTATTTGCCATACAGATAGTGACCGGAATCTGGTTGACGATGAATTACAAACCCTCGGCTGAAAATGCGTTTGCCTCCGTTGAGTATATTATGCGGGATGTTAGCTGGGGATGGCTTATTCGCTACATGCACTCAACAGGCGCATCAGCATTTTTCATCGTTATCTATCTGCACATGTTCCGCGCTTTATTGTATGGGTCCTATAAAAAACCACGCGAATTGTTGTGGCTGTCGGGCATGGCACTCTATCTGGTGATCATGGGCGAGGCCTTTTTTGGCTACCTGCTACCCTGGGGTCAGATGTCTTATTGGGGGGCGCAGGTCATCATCTCATTGTTTGGTGCCTTACCCATTGTAGGCGATCAACTATCGCTCTGGATTCGCGGTGATTTTGTCGTTTCAGATGTGACCTTAAACCGTTTCTTTGCACTACATGTCATTGCCTTCCCGTTACTCATCTTTGGGCTTATTGGTGCCCATATTCTTGCGTTGCATAAGGTCGGCTCCAATAATCCTGACGGTGTTGAGATCAAAAAAAATAAAAATGCGGAGGGCATTCCCGTTGATGGCATTCCGTTTCATCCTTACTACACGGTAAAAGATATCTTTGGTGTGTCAGTATTCCTAATCTTCTTTTTTGCGGTTGTCTTTTTTATGCCAGAGATGAATGGCTATTTTCTGGAACACGCCAATTTCGTCCCTGCCGACCCGCTTAAAACGCCAGAACACATAGCACCGGTATGGTACTTCACCCCGTTTTATTCGATTTTGCGTGCCGTGCCAAGTCAGCTTGGTGGTGTCATAGCTATGGGTTTGGCAACGAATATATTTCTGTTGTTACCCTGGTTGGATAGAAGCCCCGTAAAATCGATACGTTATCGTGGTTGGAATTTTCGTTGCGCACTTATCATATTTGTCATTAGTTTCCTCACATTAGGGTGGTTGGGTATGCAGGCGGTAACACCGTTATACACTTGGATGGCCCGCTTTTTTTCAGTGCTTTACTTTGCCTTCTTCTTAGGTATGCCTTTTTATACCGCGATTGATAACGATAAAATTGTGCCAGACCGGGTGCAAGGCTAATGTCAGCATTTAGACGACTACGCAATAAGTTCGTACTCATCCTATTGATGCTGAGCTCTGGTACTGTCTTGGCAGCAGGCGGCGCAGATCTGATGCGTATGGAAGTTGATCTTTCTAATCAAGCCGCACTGCAACGCGGGGCAAAGACCTTTGTCAATTATTGCTTAGGTTGTCATGCGGCCGCCTATATGCGCTACAACCGCATGGGGCAGGATCTTGGCATCAGCGACGAGGTACTGAAGTCCAACTTCATGTTTGGCACAGATAAAGTGGGTGACACCATGACCATCGCCATGCGCGATATTGATTCACTTCGATTTTTTGGCGTGTCACCACCGGATTTATCCGTTACTGCGCGTGCCCGTGGTGCAGACTGGCTTTATTCCTATTTTAAGACGTTCTATGTGGATGAATCGCGTCCATTTGGTGTAAATAATCTAACATTTAAAGACGTGGGTATGCCGCATGTTCTATGGCAACTGCAGGGCATGCAGCACTTGGTGCACAAGGCGGATGAGGCGGGCGCACACCACACGCCGACCTATGAAGATTTGAAATTAATCACACCAGGCAAACAGACTGCAGAAGAATACGATCAAACAGTGCGTGATTTAGTCAATTTTATGGTTTATCTAGGCGAGCCGATCAAGCTAAAACGCGGTAAGATCGGAGCCTGGGTCTTGTTGTATCTGTTTCTTTTCATGATAATCGCATATCTACTGAAAAAGGAATATTGGCGTGATGTGCATTAACCCGCCTTGGCTATATTGTGCCCGCGTCTATATTGTCCGCGCCGGGCCGTAAATATTCGGAAAATCAGTCAGAGTCCATTATTTTCTTGAATCTGGTGTATAATCCAGTCCTTTTGAAAAAGGCTGGAGTATAGATAGTATGGTAAGTATCACCAATCGCCGTTCAACCATGATTTTATATTCAGACAGCAGTCGTCCGATCGGGCATGCTGTACGTATCGTGTTGGCAGAAAAAGATATCAATGCCGAGGTCAACTTTATCGAAGATAACAACAGACCCGAAGCGTTAAATGAGTTAAATCCGTATAACTCAATCCTGACCTTGGTGGATAGAGACTTGGTGCTTTATGACGCGCAGATCATCATGGAATACCTTGACGAACGTTTTCCTCACCCGCCACTCATGCCAGTTGATCCAGTCAATCGCGCTAGTAACCGTCAATTACGTTATCGTGTCATGTATGACTTGTATGCGGCCGCAACAGAGCTTGAGAGTGATGATGAAATAGTGGTCGCCAATGCCAGGAAAGTCTTGTATGACAACCTGACAGCAATTGCACCGGCGTTTACACAGATGCCTTATTTCATGTCAGAGGAATACTCACTGGTTGATTGCTGTATGGCACCATTGATGCTACGTCTAAATGAGTATGATATAAAATTGCCCATGTCTGGTAACCCATTAAAAGAATATGCGGATCGCTTGTTTGAACGTGCGGCATTTAAAACCAGCTTGTCAATGTTGGAACAGGAATACAGCACCGCTTGATTGTCTATCAGGCATGAACACACGCCCGAGCCGACTCGGCCACACCCAGCCCGACCACGCCACACGCTCGCACCGCCCCAACTCACCCTGATGGTAGTGTCAATAATCTTTCGCACTTTCTGATTTGGCTTTCCCCTAAATCTGGTTGTTACGCTACCTGAAAGTCCTTTTCTTTATCCATCTCTTGGAGCAAATCCATGTTCAGATATTTCCGCGTTCCCCACTAGCTCCCCGCGATGTGTCTAAGCCTTGCCGCACAAAGCATCAACGCCGAGTTGCCATCCGGGAATGCACACACTACTCAAGTTCGCCGCCTGATTTCTCGGATGATCCTCTCCAAAGGATTGTTAGTCCGAATGCGAATCCAGTGCTCTGCCAGAAACCGATAATACGTCAGGGTCTCTTCCACGCACTGGTCCAGCCAATCCGTTGCACTCAATAACTTCATGTCCCTGAGCTTCTTCTCAACCTCCGTGGCCTTATGCCTGGCTGATTCCAGATCTTCAGATGCATGGATAGCCTGCAACATGCGAGAGACTTCTTTGACACGACCACGAGACACATGACTGAAGACGTTGCGGTAGCAGTGCACAATACAACGCTGCCACTTAGCTTCGGGGTAGAAGTCACCGATCGACTCCTTGCGCCCAAGACAGGCATCACTGAGCACCAACCTGATGCCCTTGAGACCGCGTGCCTGCAAATGACGCAGGAATCCTGACCATCCCACCTTATCCTCCTTAGTACCTTCAACAATCCCTGGAATGCGGCGGTAGCCATCGTCCCCAACACCTATGGCGACTAGAACAGAAACGTTCTTCACTGCACCGCCCCAACTGCGTTTGAGCACAACACCGTCCAGGTATACATAAGGGAAATCACTCCCTATGGGGCGATTACGCCACTCTTCAATCTGCCCATAGATACGCTGGTTGAGCTTTGAAATAATCCCTAAGCTAACACGGGTACCCCACAATGCTGCGGTAATGTCTTCTACACGTTGTACTGAAACACCTGCCAGATACATCTCAATCAGTGCCTCTTCGACAGACGCTACACGGTGTCGGTATCGCTCTATGATCGCCATCTCAAAGGTCTGTTTGCGTAGCTTCTGCATCTTTAACTCAAGCTCTCTGGCCCTTGTGTGAAGCTTCCTGGTGTAGCTACCAGACCGGTCGTCTTTGCGCGTCTCAGTGCGTGCATATCGATCAGCACCCACCAACGCATCAGCCTCAGCGTCCAGAATCTGGTTAAGGGTGTCTTCCACAGTCTTCAGTACCACTTTGTTGAGATGGCCCTGCAGTGCCTGTTCATCAATAGGGACTACATTGTTCAAGTGCTTGTTTGTATCATCGCTCATGGCGACTCTTCTCCTGGTCAAATAAATGGTTATGTCACTTTTTATTTAACCAGATAAAGGGAAAACCGCCTCTTCATATTTGCGAAAGATAATTTACGTTATCGCATAAGGCCACAGAGGTCGAGAAGAAACTCAGGGACATGAAGTTATCGAGTGCGGCGGATTGGCTGGGTAGTGCATGGAAGAGACCCTGACGTATTATCGGTTTCTGGCAGAGCACTGGATTCGCATTCGGACTAACAATCCTTTGGAGCGGATCATCCGAGAAATCAGGCGGCGAACTTGAGTAGTGTGTGCATTCCCGGATGGCAACTCGGCGTTGATGCTTTGTGCGGCAAGGCTTAGACACATCGCGGGGAGCTAGTGGGGAACGCGGAAATATCTGAACATGGATTTGCTCCAAGAGATGGATAAAGAAAAGGATTTTCAGGTAGCGTAACAACCAGATTTAAGGGAAAGCCAAATCAGAAAGTGCGAAAGATTATTGACACTACCGGATGGGGTCGGCCTTTAAGTGAAGCCACACGTTTGAGCAACCGTTAGATGCAATCCAAGCGTTGGGTAATAGCGCAACGCTCAAGCGCAAGTTTGACTTTTATCAGGCACGGTACTTTAGGGCCGACTAGGTACTTAAGACAAGGCTATCTTAAGGTGATGTATCTGAACTTGCTCAAAGTCGGCAACAAGGCGTGTTATGTGCAAGTTTCTTAAGGATTATGTCGTCTGAAAAACGGCACAAGACCTGATAACGGTCAGAATCCTTACCGTGGTTGAACATTGAACCATTATAGGCATAATCTTCAAATACGGTTTTTTGTGCAAAGGCCAGAATTATAACCGAATCTGGTGTCTGAATAGGTTGAAGTATGCGGCGTGCCTTGCTGAAATCGGTTTTGTCTAGCAATCGAAAGTAACAAGAGGAGCACGCCACACATGACAAACAATACTGTGATTAATCTGGGTACACCAGAGGGCATTGATCCACTGACAGAGTTACTCAGATCTGGTGCGAAGCAGTTAATCACCGAAGCTGTCCAGGTAGAGCCAGATGAGTTGATGACGCATTATGATGATCAAAAAACGGCTGACGTACGCCAGCACGTTGTCCGTAGCGGTCATCATCCAGAACGAGAGATCATCATCGGGGTTGGCAAGGTCAGCGTCGAGGTGCCCAATATCCGTAGCCGAGAAGGCGAGCCTGAGAGCTTCCAATCGTTAATAGCGCCTCCTTACATCCGGCGTACAGCGACCCTGGACGCGGCGATTCCCTGGCTTTATTTGAAAGGTGTTTCGAGTGGTCAGATGCAAAGTGCACTGGAAGCGATGGTCGGACTGGAGGCCAAAGGGCTGTCGGCCAATGTCGTGGGTTGTTTGAAACGGCAATGGGAAGCTGCATACAAGCAATGGTGTACACGTTCCGTGGCGGATGAATGGGTCTATATCTAGGCTGATGGCATCTACAGTGGTCTTCGCGGTGAAGATGGTCGATTGTGCTGCCTGGTTATCATCGGCGTGAACAGTCGCGGTCAGAAGCATTTTATGTCGATTGAAGAGGGTGTCAGAGAGTCGAAACAGTGCTGGCGAGCAGTGTTGTTGTCGTTGCAACAAAGAGGCTTGGGTCAGCCCCGAAGCTGGCCATTGGCGATGGTGCTTTGGGCCGCAGTGGAGGAAGTGTATCCAGAGACGGACGTTCAACGTTGCTGGATGCACAAGACCGGCAATGTGTTGAACTATCTGCCGAAGTCTGTTCAGGAGAAGGCGAAGCAAGGTCTGCATGATATCTGGATGGCAGAAGATCGAGCTGATGCAGAGCAGGCGTTCGATGCATTTGAGGAACGTTTCGGTGCAAAGTATCCCAAGGCAGTGGCATGCTTATCGAAAGACCGTGATGCGTTGCTGGCATTTTATGACTTTCCAGCAGAGCACTGGAGCCACATCAGGACAACGAATGTCACCCCGTCGAGCTTTGCGACGATCCGGCATAGAACACGCCAGGCCAAAGGTTGTATCACGCGGAATACGATGTTGACGATGGTCTACAAGATGGGATTATGCGCAGAAGATTCCTGGCGCAAACTGAGGGGCTTCAGACACCTGGCCAAGGTGATTGAAGGCATGAAGTTCAAAGATGGAATCGAGGTAACTGAGGACGACAAGGCCGCCGCATGATCAAATTGTCAGACACTACTTTTGACAATAACTCCATGGGAACACCAGTTTGGCGGAGAAGGAAAGCGTATTTTCGAACCAATTATTTGGCATTTTAGGTTGTTGGAACAACATTTTAGCTAGAACGCCTTAGGTTAAATTTATTGAATCAGACTAATTACATTCTAATTCAGTCTTTTTTTTCATACACCCGTTGTTCAGTATAAATATTTGCACTGCTGCGGCTTTCACATGGAAATATCCGCATGCTATTCAATACATCTATTAAGTCATCAATACACCCTTCAGGGTCTATTATGTAACTTGAACCCCAACACCTCCAAAATCGCCATCCAATTCTTTCCATAGTGCGCTGCCTTTTCCAATCCTCCATCCATTTTTCAGGTGGATGGTATTTATCACCATCTAATTCTATTGCCAACCTTCGATCATTGTCTCCTTCAACAACTAAATCAATTGAAAATGCCCCTACTTTCACCTGGGGCATAATGTTGTATCCTTTTTCCACAAGACGCTTATATACATCCCTTTCAAATTCTGAATCACATAAAGCAATAGGGTTATTAATATGTTCATATTGAGGCATAGGTGATGAAAAATGACGAAGTATTTTTAAACGCAAATCTGACTCATTACTAAGGTCAGATTCTTGAATACTTCTATAAAGATACATTCTATCTCTTGCCCTTGATAAAGCTACATTCATTCTTTGCTCAGCATCCCTCTTGTTCATTACAGCACCTTGATTGGAACCAGCAACCATTGATAAGAACATAATATCTCTTTCTTTTCCCTGGAAAGTAGCCGCATCTCCACAAGCGATTCGATATTCTTGAAATATATCTTCACCCAATTCAATTAGTAATTGATCTTGAATATATTTTGCCTGCTGCGCCCCTATCAATGACAAAACACCAATACTACGCTTTTTGTATTTTGGGTCAGATACCAAAATTTTTATCTCGGCTATAATTGCCTCGGCTTCTACTTCATTAATTTTACTTCTCTCATCACGACTACCTCCTTTGACATAAACATCAATCAATGGTGGAGTTAGCTTTTCAGATGATTTCGGTATTCTCAGCGGTATTAGTGGCTCATTATAAAACTGCATACTAAATCGAATAATGGGTTCTACACATCGAAAATGCTCGGTCAACATAATACGCTGACCTGGAAATACAGCATTGGCAAGATCATATACAGAAATGCCAGGCAAAAGTAATTCTGCAAATGGCTGTTCCCTAAGAAAATTATGTTTAAGCTGTAATATTTTTTCCTCAGCTAGAAAAGCCGCTGTTGGACTTACTTGCTTATCATCACCTACAATTAACAACTTCTTTGCTCTCAATATGGCAGGTAATGCAGTAATATCAGATTGTGATGCCTCATCAATAATCACCAAATCAAAGGAACCAAAATCTGATGGTAGGCTTTCACTAACTCTCCAAGTAGGCATAATCCAACATGGTACACCCCCATAACAATCTTGCATTGCTCGGTAAGCATCTCTCCGATGTCTTGGTGCTCTCTTTCCAGTGCCTTTACCGATCTTTGCAACTGATGAAACAAAACGCATCAAAGCACCTTGAACACGTTCAGTCATGTTTTTGTGCAAACCAATATTTGTTTTTAAGTGTACAAGGTTCGAAAATGTTCTTTTTAGATCATTGTTAAGCGTTGATCTTTTTTCTGAAAGCTTCTTAAGTTGGTCACGTCCATCAATTTCATTCAAATACTGTTTACGCCGATTCCACTTCCACGCTTCAAACCAATCAACTGGGGTTAGACTGTCTTCACCCTGCATTAGTGGCTCTAATTTAAGCTTAGCACCCCAAATGGGTGCACCTGACTCAGACACCTTACCTGAGATATTTTCAATATCTTGAAAATAACTCGTTAACTTATTTAGTCTAATTAATTCAGAGACTAAACCCTGCCACTGCTGAATAATGTTATCTGATGAGTATTCAGGGTTACCTATAATATTTTTCAAAAATTTTCTAATACTATCTGTTATATCACCATCTGACTGTTTAAGTTTTTCCATCAAGCCTTGTAACTTGATACGTTGTGCACCAAGACTTATACGTGAGGTATTCAGTTCAATAGCTTGAATTATTTTACTTATTTCTAGTTTGTTTCGTACAATTTCAGGAACATTGATTCCATGCGGGAATAGCTCAGTAATTTCTCGATTAAGAAAATTCCACTCATCCGCTATTGATCTAGCATCTGAGATTAATTTTTGTATAGACTGCACATCCTTAAACGAGCTGCCATAGTGGTATTCAAGTTTTGGTAACTCAAGCTCTTGACCAGCATGATTCCATTGAATAATAAATTTCCGCATGTCATCTTGGTAATTCACATAGTCAAGAACTGATTTCCATACTCTTGTATTTTTTGGCAGCTCTCCCTCGACTCTTGCTTGTTCAATAATACTTTTAGAATCCTTGTTACTAAAAGAAAAAATACTAAATGCTCTTTTATTGTTTACAAGGTTTTTCAAGGTTGCTTGTATATCATCAAAGCAAGAGTATGGATCAGGAATTTCTACAAGTGTCTTGACGAATTGTTGTCGCCTATCTATCAAAGTAGACAAAGAAATTAACAACTCATCGAGTAATGACATATTGCCACCAGACTCTGGCAAATCATCAAGCCATGAATAAAACAATTGTTTTAACCAGCGATCATCCTCAAATTTTTCTAAAAGGTTAGATAATTTCTGGAGTGGTTTAATCAGTCTCTTAGCTCGATCAACGGATTTCTCTACAGAAACAGCAAGTGGGGGTATATGACTAATTTTAGAATCTTCAGCAATTTTTGCAGACGTTGAAAGGTCGTCATGAATAGCAGCTATATTTGCACTATCTGGTAAATCTTGAATATTTGGGATGGATTTACCCACATATACAATATCCTTCCCTACCTTTCTACGTGCTGCTCTAATTTTAGCAATATCTCGATTAGTAAATTTTGGATTGTATTTTTCAGATGACCCTAGTTTATCTGGCAACCAATTATATCCATCAGCATTTATAACCAATTGAGCCAACTCCATTGCTGTTATATCTGTACCTTTTCTTTTCCCAACGGGGTTAAGTTGTTTTAATCCCCATTCTTTTATCTGCTCATCTATTTGAACTATTTCTTTGTTAAGTTGCTTAACTCTTAAGTCGCTCGATTCTGCCTCTTGATTCAACTCCCGTAAATTAGTTTGACTAACTAGGCCGGCTAACAACTCAACAGCAGCTTCAAGCTGTTTCATACCTTGCCTTTCATTTGCAAGCAGGCTTATTGTTAAACTTCTTAATTCTTCAGGTATTTGCTCTTGCAATACTGACAGTGCAGGTTCACCTTTAGAAGTAACTAAAACACTCCTGCCAGTGGCTAAATAATGACAAATAATATTAGCAATAGTATGAGTTTTTCCTGTTCCAGGTGGCCCTTGAACCACTACACCATCATTTTCTTCCAATCTATCTATTATTTGAACCTGCGAATCGTTAAAAGCTTTTGGAAAAAACAGTTCAGTTTTTTGCTTTAGCTTTGATAATGCACTTGAAGAAGGTAAAAAATTATCTGATAAAAATCCAGCACCTGTTTTTAACGGTTTTTTATCAGATAATTCTGTGATAATCTTTTTTGCAGGGTTTGGGATCTGACTTTTTGCATTATTTGATTCTTCAAGTTTTTTCTTAAAGCGTTCTATATCTTGAATAAACCCGTTAACACTTCTTGGTCTTGCAAAAATAATCCAACTATCTGTTACTTCAAGAGAATCAGTTATTTTATTTGGCTCACGATTTTCCTTATTTGGATTTACATCAGGCCAATATGTACCACTTTCACTCAAATGCGTTGAAGCCTGCCTTAGTAGCGGCTCAAAACTTTCATGTATATATGGAGAAAATTCAATATCTTCTGACATTTCTGAGAAATATTTTTTCCCAAAACGCAACAGTGCATCTACACCTGGGTTTTTAAGTGCAAAATAGGCATCAATAGCAATTGTTGGGTCAGTATTTCTTGGAAGAACTAATATTGATCCATCTTTTTTATCAACTTCAATTTCAATCGATTTTTCTATCAAAGGATGATTAATTGTGTGCCCTTCACATACCCACCTACTAATTCCAATACCTAATATTAATTCAATCGGCTGCTCATAACCTTGAGCTTCAATAGTTTGTTGCAGACTAAATAAAGAGTCATATATTTTAATCGTTTCTCTACGCAATTTTTCTTCTTCTGACCAAGGTAGCCATTGTTCATTTAAGTAGAGATCAATATCTATTTTTACTTGAGTATTATTTTCTAATCGAAATATTACATCCTTTAGTTTGATTCCTGTTATTTGTTCTTTTAACGGATTAGTAACATCCCTTTCAGCTACAACACCTTCATCAATAAGTTTTTTAGCTTCTTGCTCTGGTAGTGTTTTGATTAATTTTTCTTTAACCTGAGGACTACTTTGCGGGTCATTACTAATAGTAACCCATTCCTGTATTTGTTCTGGAATTAATGGTGGAGAAAATCTTTTTAATCGCTCAACTCTCAACCAGATAGAAACGCCATCATTATCAGTAATGTTATGCTGAATTCCAATTTTCCCTTTTAACTCATGTTCCCATATGTTCAGTTGTTTATATTCTTCTATTCTAAAAATAGGTTTTTGATTGAACCTTCCTACATGGCGCACATAATCAAGAAGCCCATCTAATCGGTTAATTGTTTCTGAACTCGTTTTTTCTGTACTTTTATTCACATTTTATTCCTGTGATCTTCTTTTCATTAAAAATATAAAATATCCGTATACAATATACTGGATACTGGAAAAAAATAAGAATTTTTGTTTGATAGACTTTTTACAACATTTCTATTTTTTTCTTAGAGACTATTATAACTTTTTTAATAAATTAACCTGTTGTTTTCTATTCAACATCGAATAATTTATTAACAATTCAGCCAATTCGTCGGTTTCTGCATAAAAATATGCCGTAGGTACATTTAAAGCTTTCGCTAAATCTCTAAGTCGTTCATATTTGGGAATATGTATACCTTTTTCATATTGATTCATTTTTGCACTGGCATTATCTTCATCAATGCCAGCCAAAACACCTAACTGATGTTGAGTAAGCTCAGCTCTTAACCTTGCTTCTTTCAAACGTTTACTAAATGGCACTGTAGATTTCTTTTTAGTCACAAATGAGCCTCATATCCTGAAGCTACGATTTTCGTAGTATTTGCCTTGATTTTGTACTACGTTTTGCGTAGTATTGACTTATGGAATCTAATTACTCAAGCTAAATAGTCGCAATGAGCGAAAGAAATCATAAGCCTGAACAAATCCCAGCTTCCCCGAAAAGCAAAAAAACAGCCTCAATTCGCCTAAAGCGCAGTTCAGGTGATTTTTTATTGACAGCACAAGTCGATGAGCAGTTGATTATTGATGCAGCTAAATTAGCTATCGGCCGCCAGTTTAAGCGTCAATCTTTTATCTTGGACGATATTGATAAGGTGAAGGATTTTCTGGTGTTGAATATGGCGCTATTTGAGCGGGAGGTGTTTGCCTGCTTGTTTCTGGATAGTCGTCATCGTCTGATCTGTTTTGAGCCTGTTTTTTACGGCACTGTTAACCATGCGCAAACGGATGCCCGTGAGATTATTAAGCAGGCTCTGGCTTGTAATGGAGTTATAACCAAATCTGGTGTCTGAAGAGGTTGAAGTATGGGGCGTGCCTTGCTGAAATCGTTTTTGTCTGGAAATCGAAAGTAGCAAGAGGAGCCCGCCACACATGGCAAAAGATACTGTGATTGATCCGGGTAGACCGGAGGGAATTGATCCACTGACAGAACTACTCGGATCGGGTGCGAAGCAGTTAATCGCCGAAGCGGTCCAGGCAGAGCCGGATGAGTTGATGACAAAGTTTGATGGTCACAAAACGGCTGACGGACGACAGCGCGTTGTCCGCAGTGGCCATCATCGCGAACGAGAGGTGATTACAGGGGTTGGCAAGGTCAGCGTCGAGGTGGCGAAGATCCGTAGCCGTGAAGGTACGCCGGAATGTTTTCAATCTCTGGTTGTACCGCCCTGCATCCGGCGAACGGCGACGCTGGACGCGGCGAACCCCTGGCTTTATTTGAAGGGTGTTTCGAGTGGCCGGATGCAGAGCGCACCGGAAGCTATTGCCGGCCCCGAGGCTAAAGGGCTGCCGGCCAGTGTCGCGGGGCGTTTGAAGCGGCAATGGGAAGCTGAATACAAGCAATGGTGTACTCGAGCGGTGTCTGATGAACGGGTCCATATCCGGGCTGATGGCATTTACAGTGGTCTCAGAGGCGACGATGGCCGATTGTGCTGCCTGGTTATCATCGGCGTGAACAGCCGGGGTCACAAGCACTTCCTGGCAATCGAAGATGGTGTCAGGCAGTCAAAACAGAGCTGGCGCGAGGTGTTGCTGTCTCTGAAACAACGGGGTCTGGACCAACCCCCGAAGTTGGCAATTGGAGACGGCGCCCCGGGCTTCCGGGCCGCAGTGGAGGAAGTGTATCCGGAGACGGGCGTTCAATGTTGCTGGATGCACAAGACCGGCAATGTGCTGAACTATCTGCCGAAGTCTGTTCAGGAGAAAGCAAAGCAGGGTCTGGATGGCAGAGGGCCGCGTTGACGCAGAGCAGGTGTTCGATGACTTTGAGGAACGTTTCGGCGCAAAGTGTCCCAAGGCAGTGGCATGCTTATCGAAAGACCGTGATGCGTTGCTGGCATTTTATGACTTTCCAGCAGAGCACTGGAGCCACATCAGGACAACGAATGTCACCCCGTCGAGCTTTGCGACAATCCGGCATAGAACACGCCAGGCCAAAGGTTGTGTCACACGAATAACGATGCTGACGATGATCTGCAAGATGGGATTATGCGCAGAAGATTCCTGGCGCAAATTGAGAGGCTTCAGACACCTGGCGAAGGTGATTGAAGGCGTGAAGCTTAAAGATGGAATCGAGGTGAACGAGGACGACAAGGCAGCAGCATGATCAACTTGTCAGACACTACTTTTAACAATAGCTCTTGTGCTGTCTATGCGCAGGCTAATATTGTTTATATAGCCGACAATCATGTTGAGCATGTGGTTGATATCTGTGCTGCTGGCGATTCATTTGCTGCCGCTTATCTGTGCAGTCGATTTTCGGGAGGTAGCTACACGCAAGCGGCCAAAGCTGGACACGATCTAGCCGCAATCGTGATCCAATACCCAGGTGCCATTGTACCTATGAATGCGCTATAAAATACCCCGCCGGTTGCGCTAACCGCTAAGAAAAGCGACCTGATCCAAGCCTGATTTTATACAATATGCTTTGTTACATACATTAAAGCCAATGCAACAATCTCTTGCCTGCCGTCTAAAAATCCTGAAAAACAAAATGCTGATCTGTCACCAAACGATTGTATTCACCAGTATTTCCTAATTGATGTATTGGAGTAGAACTGCTTTTTATGGTTGTTAATGTATATGTGCTAATATGACACACTATAGATACAAATATAAGCATAGCTTTTACCGTACCACTTACTTGAATTCCTACTCAAGATAACGCTACTACTATAGGCGACTCTACATTTATGCGGGCTGATTTTCTTATTATTGGTGGACATGGCGACTTGGCCTTACGCAAGTTGTATCCGGCACTTTATTATCTGCAAAAATTCAATCATCTAACAGATGATTTGCGTATCATAGTCGTTGCCCGGCAAGCACTTTCAAAGCAGGCTTTGATTGACAAAATACGTCTTCGCATCGATGCCAGCGAGCAGGGTCTTGATGCGGCGGAGTGGGAAAAATTTGTTGCGCGATTATGCTACCACGTTGGGGATGCTACCGATCCTGTCTTTTTATCGGCCTTGCGCGATAAAAGTTTTAATGACAGTGCGCGTGAACTCGTCATCTATTTGGCGATACCACCGGATATTATTTTTTCTATTTGTAAGGCCTTACAACAAGCCGACATCATGCGTCCTAATATACGGTTGGTAATAGAAAAACCGCTTGGAAACAATTTGGAATCGTTTAACAGCATTAATCAGGTGCTGTTGTCTATTTGCACGCCGCAACAGATTTACAGGATAGACCATTACCTTGGTAAAGAAGCGGCACAAAACCTTTTAGCGCTACGCTTTGCCAACACTTTTCTTGAGCCATTGTGGAACGCCCATCATATCGATCATGTACAGATCAACGTGCTGGAGACAGTCGGTATTGAAGGACGCTGGCAGTTTTATGAACAGACCGGGGCTTTGCGTGATATGGTGCAGAGTCATTTGTTACAGTTACTCTGCCTCGTCGCTATGGAACCGCCGGCCAAAATGTTTGGCGAGTCGGTGTATAACGCTAAACTCAAGGTGTTAATGAGCCTGCGTAAAATTGATGAACATAACCTGCGCCAATGTGTGGTTCGAGGTCAATATACAAGGGGTACTGTGGATGGGCAGGCCGTGCCCGGCTACCTTGAGGAGAGTGATGCCGACCAACATTCTACAACTGAGACCTTTATTGCGATAAAGGCATCGTTGGATAATTGGCGTTGGGGCGGCGTACCTTTTTATTTGCGCACCGGAAAACGTATGCAGAAACGTTATACTGAAATCGTAGTACAGTTTCAGAATGTGCCGCACAAGGTCTTTGCCGAGGATCAAGCAAACCGTCTAGTCATCCGTTTACAACCCGATGAGAGCATCCGTTTATACCTGATGAATAAAGTCCCGGGCATAGACACGACAACCCGTCTGCATCCGACTGCTTTGAACCTGTCCTTGAGTGAGGCTTTCCCGGGGCTACATATACCCGATGCCTATGAGCGTTTGTTACAGGATGCCCTACGCGCTAACAATACGCTATTTACACATTCAGAAGAGCTTGAGCTAAGCTGGAAATGGGTGGATGACATCATTGCTACTTGGCAAAGTCTTGATTACAAGCCTATCCCTTATGCCGCAGGTGGCGACGGTCCGGCCGCTGGCATTGCATTGATTACCGATGATAATCGAGTCTGGTATTAGCCTGGTATTAGCCTGGTATTAGATGGCCGCCAATTTACATACCTACCAGGGCAATCAGCAATTGGCCCGAGCATTGAGTCGTAAAATCGCTGCCTGTATACAAGTCGCGATCAGCGAACGCAACAAGGCTAATATCGCTGTCTCGGGTGGCCGTTCACCGGTGCTAATGTTTCAAATGTTGTGCCAGGAAAATATCGCTTGGAATAAAGTCAATCTGACCTTGGTCGATGAGCGTTGGGTTGATGCCGCACACCCGAGTGCCAATGCCGGGCTGGTTAAAGCGCACTTACTACAGGATAAGGCGGCGACCGCAAACTGGTATAGCCTGAAAACAGAACATGCGCGACCACAGGATGCAGTACCCGAGCTTGAGCAGAAACTGAGATACTTATTGCCGTTTGATGTGATTGTTTTAGGTATGGGTGAGGATGGGCATACGGCATCTTTCTTTCCAGATGCCGCTATGCTGTCTGCTGCCTTATATCCGCAAGAAAATCAGCTATGCGCCGCGATTGAATCAAATACGGCTGGATATCCGCGGATGACCATGACCTTGCCAACCATTATGACCGCGCGGCAAATTTTTGTGCAACTGGTGGGTATAAAAAAACAGGCGATCTTAAAACGTGCTATGGTCAATGGCGAGATTAATGAATTACCCATCAGATCAGTATTACAGCAGGATGTGGTCCCGGTTGATATTTATTATGGAACAGGCGACGAGTTATGAACAAAACGATTGAATCGGTTACGCATCGCGTAATTCGGCGTAGCCGCAAACGCCGACTGGATTATGAAGCCAAGTGCCAGATTATGCGTGATGACTATCCCCCTAAAAAACGCTTATCATGTGGCAACTTTGCCCATGCTTATGCTGCTTGTACGCCGTCCGACAAGCAGACTATCCGGTCGCTAGCCACGGCCAATCTGGGGATCATTACCGCCTATAACGACATGCTGTCAGCGCACCAACCCTTGGCTACTTACCCGGACATTATCCGTGCCGCCGCAAGAGCGCAAGGATGCTCGGCACAGCTTGCGGCAGGTGTGCCGGCGATGTGCGATGGCATCACGCAGGGACAAGTCGGCATGGAGCTGAGCCTGTTCAGTCGTGATGTGATTGCCATGGCGACTGTGATTGGCCTTAGTCATAATGTGTTTGATGGCATCTTGTGCCTTGGTGTGTGTGACAAAATCGTACCAGGCATGCTCATCGGCGCACTGGAGTTTGGTCATTTGCCGACGGGCTTTATTCCCGCCGGGCCGATGCCGACGGGCTTGTCAAATAAAGCAAAATCCGCGGCCCGCCAACGCTATGCCAAGGGGGAAATCGGTCGGGATGCATTGCTTGAAGCGGAATCTGCCGCTTACCATAGCCCGGGCACGTGTACTTTCTACGGTACGGCGAACAGCAATCAGATCCTGATGGAAACCTTGGGTATACAACTGCCCGGGGCCTCGTTTATCAACCCGACAGACGCTTTGCGGCAACCGCTCACTGAGGCGACCGTTAGCCGCGTTATTAATGTATGTGCCAACAGCGATACGCCGCTGTCTTTGCGCGAGATGATAACGGCTGAGTCATTAGTCAATGCCGTCGTCATGTTAATGACCACGGGCGGCTCCACAAACCATACGCTACACCTGCTAGCGATTGCCCAGGCGGCTGGTATTGAATTGCGCTGGGAAGACTTCGCCGACATTTCAAAGGTGACACCACTGCTGGCACGCATCTACCCGAATGGTGAACACGATATCAATGCCTTCCAGGTAGCGGGCGGCACGGCATTTCTGTTCAGTGAATTACGCAACGCGGGCTTGCTGAATGAACAGGTACAGAACCTCATGGGGACGGGGCTTGCGGCCTATGAGCTGAAGCCGTCGCTGGACAGCACAGGCCAGGCAACATGGGGCGTGCGTGTTACTGAGTCGGCATTACCAGACGTATTACGCCCGCACCGTCAGGCGTTTAGCAACGCGGGCGGCTTGACCTTGCTGAGTGGCAACCTGGGTACGGGTGTGGTCAAGGTGTCGGCGGTTGACCCACGCCACCAACAGATAAGCGCACCGTGTCGGATCTTTACCGACCAGGCATCCTTCCAACAGGCGTTCAAGCAGGGCGAATTGAATCAGGATGTTGTCGTCGTGCTACGCTTCCAAGGGCCTAAGGCCAATGGTATGCCGGAACTGCATCAGCTCACCCCGTGCCTTGGTGTGTTGCAGGACCAGGGCTACCAGGTCGCGCTGGTGACCGATGGTCGGATGTCAGGCGCATCGGGCAAGGTCCTGGCCGTGGTTCACGTATCACCTGAGTCCGCCGCGGGCGGCGGACTGGCAAAGTTACGCGATGGCGATACGATTACGCTGGATGCGGGTGTTGGGACACTACAAGCACTGATAGTAGCAAACGAATGGGCCGACAGAGTGCCTGCCACCATGCCAGCGATAGAACAGAATGCGATTGGACGTCAGTTGTTTACCTGGATGCGTAATATCGTCAGTACCTCGGAGACCGGCGCTAGTATATTCAATGACTGATCCCATCTATGTCGTTGGCGACATTGGCGGCACCCATGCGCGCTTTGCGTATGTTGTCGGCAAGGAATTGTCATTGCACGGCATTCAAGTACTCACATCCGTTAACTATGCCGGCCTCGCATCCGCGATTCAGGCGTATCTGGATACTGAAAAGTTGGCCCCTATCAACGGCTATTGTCTGGCGGTAGCCGCTCGTACCGATAAACCCGTCATCAAACTAACAAATAGCAACTGGCAATTTGAGAAAAATGAACTTGTGCAACAGCTAGGGCAACCCGTGTTGGTTATCAATGATTTTGTCGCCAATGCCCATGCACTGAGCGTGTTACAAAAAAACCAATATCAATGGCTGAACAATGCCGGGAACGTCATGGAAGAGAGCAGGCTGGTCATTGGTTGTGGTACTGGATTAGGTATGGCAACCGTGACCAAGGGGGGTGAAATTATGGCATCAGAAGGGGGCATATCGGTTTCACGCCACATACACAGCACGAAAGTATGCGATAACGTAAATTATCTTTCGCAAATTTGAAGAGGCGGTTTCCCTTTATCTGGTTAAATAAAAAGTGACATAACCATTCTGAAAGTCCTTTTCTTTATCCATCTCTTGGAGCAAATCCATGTTCAGATATGTCCGCGTTCCCTACTAGCTCCCCGCGATGTGTCTAAGCCTTGCCGCACAAAGCATCAACGCCGAGTTGCCATCCGGGAATGCTCCCACTACTCGTGTTCGCCGCCTGATTTCTCGGATGATCCTCTCCAAAGGATTGTTAGTCCGAATGCGAATCCAGTGCTCTGCCAGAAACCGATAATACGTCAGGGTCTCTTCCATGCACTACCCAGCCAATCCGCTACACTCGATAACTTCATGTCCCTGAGTTTCTTCTCGACCTCCGTGGCCTTATGCCTGGCAGATTCCAGATATTCAGATGCATGGATAGCCTGCAACATGCGAGAGACTTCTTTGACACGACCACGAGGCATATGACTGAAGACGTTGCGGTAGAAGTGCACAATACAACGCTGCCAGCCAGCTTAGGGGTAGAAGTCACCTATCGACTCCTTGCGCCCAAGACAGGCATCACTGAGCACCAACCTGATGCCCTTGAGACCGCGTGCCTTTAAATGACGCAGGAATCCTGACCATCCCACCTTATCCTCCTTAGTACCTTCAACAATCCCTAGAATGCGGCGGTAGCCATCGTCCCCAACACCTATGGCGACTAGAACAGAAACGTTCTTCACTGCACCGCCCCAACTGCGTTTGAGCACAACACCGTCCAGGTATACATAAGGGAAATCACTCCCTATGGGGCGATTACGCCACTCTTCAATCTGCCCATAGATACGCTGGTTGAGCTTTGAAATAGTCCCTAAGCTGACACGGGTACCCCACAATGCTGCGGTAATGTCTTCTACACGTTGTACTGAAACACCTGCCAGATACATCTCAATCAGTGCCTCTTCAATTGACGCTACACGGTGTCGGTATCGCTCTATGATGGCCATCTCAAAGGTCTGCTTGCACAACTTCTGCATCTTTAACTCAAGCTCTCCGGCCCTTGTGTGGCACTTCCTGGTGTAGCTACCAGACCGGTCGTCTTTGCGCGTCTCAGTGCGTTCGTATCGATCAGCACCCACCAGCGCATCAGCCTCAACGTCCAGAATCTGGTTAAGGGTGTCTTCCACAGTCTTCAGTACCACTTTGTTGAGATGGCCCTGCAGTTCCTGTTCATCAATAGGGACTACGTTGTTCAAGTGCTTGCTTGTATCATCGCTCATGGCGACTCTTCTCCTGGTCAAATAAATGGTTATGTCACTTTTTATTTAACCAGATAAAGGGAGCCGCCTCTTCAAATTTGCGAAAGATAATTTACGTTATCTTATTTTTTGAGCTATATGAATATTCAACATATATTCAGGTACATCAGATAGCCAATCACCACCTGACCATTCAGCATAATTATTCTGAGCTTTGACTATGCCGCTTAATATTTTGTCTACAATCATGTCCTCCATCGAAACTTTGGGCATTAGAATTCCTCCATTTATTTGTACATCATGATGTGCGTTAAACTGCACGGTAGCTACAATTAACGCTTGCAACTTATAGGTATTTTTAAAGATGTCTTAAAAAGCCATAGGCATGAGTCTAATCATCGGTCTGGTGTTTCGCAATATTTTGGATAAGACATTAAAACGTGCCTAAAAGCAATCTATGACCCTGAACCTCGGCAAAACCTGGTATGCGACTAATAAAAAGGATTGCAAAGAAAACAGCCCGCCCACGGCCATGCTAACCAAGGGCGGGGTTAAATTGAGCAGAACCTAATGACCTAAACCTAATGACACGTTCATCTCTTACCCCCTGTAATCAATGTAAGTTATTCATCGGTGCAATCGCGGTCGGTAACGTCGCAGTTATTACCGCCGCCGTCTGCCGTATTGCACTCACTAACGGCCCGTTGCTCGGCTTTCAAAGCCAGAAGCTGTCGGCAATATCTACAAACTCCTCTTGAGAGAGCTATTGTCAAAAGTAGTGTCTGACAAGTTGATCATGCGGTTACCTTGTCGTCCTCGTTTACCTCGATTCCATCTTTAAACTTCACGCCTTCAATCACCTTGGCCAGGTGTCTGAAGCCTCTCAATTTGCGCCAGGAATCTTCTGCGCATAATCCCATCTTGTAGACCATAGTCAGCATCGTAATCGGCGTGACACAACCTTTGGCCTGGCGTGTTCTATGCCGGATTGTCGCAAAGCTCGACGGGGTGACATTCGTTGTCCTGATGTGGCTCCAGTGCTCTGCTGGAAAGTCATAAAATGCCAGCAACGCATCACGGTCTTTCGATAAGCATGCCACTGCCTTGGGATACTTGGCACCGAAACGTTCCTCAAATGCATCGAACACCTGCTCTGCGTCAACGCGGCCCTCTGCCATCCAGACCCTGCTTTGCTTTCTCCTGAACAGACTTGGGCAGATAGTTCAGCACATTGCCGGTCCTGTGCATCCAGCAACGTTGCACATCAGTCTCTGGATACACTGCCTCAAGGGCTGCCCAGAAACCCAAAGCACCATCGCCAATGGCCAGCTTTGGGGCTGACCCAAGCCTCTTTGTTGCAACGACAACAACACTGCTCGCCAGCGCTGTTTCGATTCCCTGACACCCTATTCAATCGACATAAAATGCTTCTGACCGCGACTGTTCACGCCGATGATGACCAGGCAACACAATCGACCATCGTCACCTCGAAGACCACTGTAGATGCCATCAGTCCAGATATAGACCCATTCATCAGACACCGCTCGAGTACACCATTGCTTGTATGTAGCTTCCCATTGCCGTTTCAAACGACCCACGACATTGGCCGACAGCCCTTTAGCCTCGGGTCCGACAATCGCTTCCAGTGCACTTTGCATCTGACCACTCGAAACACCCTTCAAATAAAGCCAGGGAATCACCGCATCCAGGGTCGCTGTGCGCCGGATGTAGGGCGGTACAAGCAGAGATTGAAAACTCTCTGGCGTACCTTCACGGCGACAAATCTTCGGCACCTCAACGCTGACCTTGCCAACCCCTGTAATCACCTCTCGTTCGGGATGATGGCCACTGCGGACAACGCGCTGTCGTCCGTCAGCCGTCCTTTGATCATCATACTGCCTCATCAACGCATCTGGCTCTGCCTGGACAGCTTCGGTGATTAACTGCCTCGCACCAGATCTGAGTAACTCTGTCAGTGGATCAATGCCCTCTGGTGTACCCAGATCAATCACAGTATTGTTTGTCATGTGTGGCGTGCTCCTCTTGCTACTTTCGATTGCTAGACAAAACCGATTTCAGCAAGGCACGCCGCATACTTCAACCTATTCAGACACCAGATCCGGTTATAACTCTTAATAGAGATGCCCTATATCTAAATTCGATGATTTAGTTTTAGGATTAATAACTGACCCAAATGCATAGCAAAGTATATAGTTCCCATTTTTATTGTTTAAAAAACCTGGCGACTATCTAAGCTCAGATCAGATAACTTGTCATTTTTGTTGATTGTTATTGGTATTTTCAAGGTAATTTTTGGGAATTATATACTTTACTCCAATAGATAACCCGTATAATCTAACATAAAAATGCAATAAAACGGAGGGTCATCAATGAAAGACAATACCATATCCACATTTGAGTTATTTCGCCAGTTTCCGGATGCTGAAGCCGCTAGATTGTATTTTGAGGGACAACGCTGGGGAGATTACATATCCTGTCCTCATTGTGGGGAATTTAAGCGTATTACCCCGCGCAAAGGAAAGCGGACAGGATATTACTTATGCCGGGACTGTAAGAGTGAGTTTACGGTGAGAACCGGCACTATCTTTGAACGTTCTCATGTTCCACTACATAAATGGCTATATGCTATTTACTTAACTGTCACCTCGCGCAAGGGCATATCTAGCTTGCAGTTATCTAAACAAATCGGAGTAACTCAAAAGACCGCCTGGTTTATGCAGGCCCGCATTCGTGAATCCTGTAACGATAATACAGATAATTTACTTTCTGGCATTGTTGAGATTGATGAGACCTATATCGGTGGGAAGGAACATAACAAACACAAACACAAGAAAGTCCGCGCAGGCCGTGGCGTAGCTGGCAAGCAGGTAGTGGTCGGAATGCGTGAGCGCGGTGGCCGCACAAGGGCTAAGCCTATCCCATCAACTGATATACCGACCCTGCACAAAGAGATTGGCTGTTCAGTGGAATATGGTGCCACCATTTACACAGATGAACACAGGTCATATCAGCATTTACAGTCTGCTTATCAGCATGGTACGGTAACCCATAGTGCGGGAGAATATGTGGGTTCAAACAACATTCATACCAATAGCATTGAAAGTGTCTGGGCTTTACTCAAACGCGGTCTGTATGGGGTATGGCCTCATGCCAGCACTAAACACTTACATCGCTATGTGAACGAAGTGACTTTTAGACTGAATAACGGACAATGTAAGTTACCAACCAATCAACGTATAGAATCACTTATAAGCAACGCGATAGGTAAACGGATTACCTATCGCGAGGTGCTAGCATGAGCAAAGCAATGGAAATAGAATGCGGATATACAGGACGATAATGAGAGCAGGTTACATCAAAGACTATATAAGTGGTGAAGAAGTAAAAGCTACGCCAGAAGAAGTAGAAGCAGTACAAGTCTTTTCCGAAACACTTGTCGAAGATTACGGATACCCCAAAGAACAATTACAAACACGACCACAGTGGCGTGTAAAAGTAAGGCCATCTGATACCAAAAAAGAGTATCCGCTTGATATTGCAGTATTCAACAAAGATAAAAAACCGATAAAAACCTTTTTATTGTCGTTGCGTGCAAACGAAAGACAAGAAAAGATGGTTTAACCCAAAATGGAGTGCAATTGAAAAATTGCATAAGGTAACAGGTGAGCATGGTGAGCTTGTTACTTGAAAAAACTAACAAATCATTGTGTTTGTATTTTGTAGTGAAGCTGGAGTCAAGTATATAATTCCCTAATTTTTTACTACTTCATCAACCTTGTTAGATAATTGATCAACTAAAGATTCTACTTGTTGTTGGTGTTCTCCTTCAACCATGACCCTGATCAGAGGTTCTGTGCCAGATGCTCTCAAGACCACACGACCTGACTCGCCGAGTTCATTTTCGGCCTCTTTTATAGCATCGTTAATCGCATTGATTTTAGTAATATCAACTTGCCTCTTGAGTTTTATATTCCGTGTTAATTGCGGCAATTTAGTCATGCCTGAAACCAATTCAGATAATGTCTTGTCTGCCACTTTGGCAATTTCCAATACTTGTAATGCGGCGATAATCCCATCACCAGTTGTTGTACGATTAAGATTAATAATATGGCCCGATGCCTCTCCGCCCAGGATCAGTTTTTCTTTTAGTAATAAATCCATGATATGACGATCACCAACGGCGGTTCGTAAAAATTTCAACCGCATGTCTTTAATTGCATTTTCCAATCCAAGATTACTCATCATAGTACCGACAACAGCGCCATTTAATGTATTCCTTTCTAACTGCGCGATGATATAAACAATATCATCGCCATCAATGATATGACCCTGATGGTCTACCATGATTAAACGATCACCATCACCATCAAGTGCGATACCGGCATCGGCACGCGACTCTTTGACTAAGGCTTGTAATGCTTGCGGCGATGTTGCTCCACATTCATGGTTAATATTCAAACCATCGGGTGTAATTGCGTGCGTAATGACTTCTGCACCGAGCTCTTCAAAAACTTTTGGAGCGATGTGATAAGTCGCGCCATTGGCACAATCAATGACAATACGTAGGCCATTAAAATCAACATTGTTTTGTAATTTTGATTTGCAAAATTCTATATAACGTCTAGGGGCATCTATGATGCGTTTTGCCTTACCAAGATGACGTGAATGGACAGATTGCATTGGCCGATCCAGTTTATCTTCAATTTCATGCTCAACTTGGTCTGGTAATTTAGTGCCCTCCCTAGAAAAGAATTTAATGCCATTATCATAAAACGGATTATGTGAAGCACTGATCACAATACCTGCTTGTGCGCGCGTGTTTTTAGTCAAATAGGCAATGCCCGGGGTTGGCATTGGGCCGAGTAAGCCAATATCAACCCCGGCCGCTGACAATCCCGCTTCAAGTGCCGACTCCAGCATATAACCTGAAATTCGTGTGTCTTTCCCAACTAAAATAGGACCATTGCCCTTTTTTACGAGCACACACCCCGCGGCCCAACCGAGCTTCATGACAAAATCGGGTGTAATAACACCTTCTCCGACAATACTGCGAATACCATCGGTACCAAAATATTTTTTATTATTGATTTTAATGGATACCCACTTTATTGTTTAGAGATTGTAGATACTATTCACTGTGCGGATCAAAACTAAACCTATGAAGTATTTCTGCTACACAGGTTTAGGATATTTAGGCAGGTTTTGCGGGTGGCTTGCCAGCGGGCACATTGATTTCTTTTGCGGATTTTGCTTTGGTTTTTGATTTACTCTTTTTCCCAGCATCGCCGTCGGTCTTGTCACCATCGTTATTATCATCCCAACCTGATGGTGGGCGAGGTACCTTGCCTTCCATGAGATCATCAATCTGATCTGTGTCGATCGTTTCATACTTAATCAACGCTTCCGCCATTAAATGTAGTTTATCTTCATTTTCTTTCAAAATTTTCTCTGAACGTTCGTAGTTCTTGTCTATGATACTGCGGATCTCTTGATCAATCGTATGTGATGTCCCATCAGAGATAGCCTTATGTTGCGTGACAGAGTGCCCTAAAAAGACTTCGCCATCTTCTTCGCTATAGGCCAAAGGCCCTAATTTGTCTGATAAGCCCCATTTGGTGACCATATTCCGTGCCAGCAATGTTGCTCGTTCAATATCATTACTAGCACCAGTGGTGACCATATCCGCACCAAAGATCAATTCTTCTGCTATACGGCCACCGAACAACGTCGATATCTGGCATTCGATCAACTGCTTGGAATAGCTGAGACGATCTTCTTCCGGTAAGAACATCGTGACACCCAAAGCACGTCCACGTGGAATGATCGATACCTTGTAGACAGGATCATGTGATGGCATCAAGCGCCCCACTATGGCATGACCTGCTTCGTGGTAGGCCGTGAGCTTTGCCTCTTCTTCACTCATCACCATGGAACGCCGTTCTGTACCCATCATAATCTTGTCTTTGGCACGTTCAAATTCTTCCATCGCAACCAATGATTTATTAGCACGCGCAGCAAATAATGCCGCCTCATTAACAAGATTGGCCAGATCAGCACCCGAAAATCCAGGCGTACCGCGGGCAATGATGCTGGCTTTTGCATCTTTATCCGATGCCACCTTACGCATATGCACCTTGAGGATTTGTTCGCGACCACGAATATCTGGCAATGGCACAACGACTTGTCGATCAAACCGTCCGGGCCTTAATAAGGCCGGATCCAATACATCAGGGCGGTTTGTTGCGGCGATGACAATCACGCCTTCATTACCTTCAAAACCATCCATCTCAACCAATAATTGATTTAAGGTTTGTTCGCGTTCATCGTGTCCGCCACCAAGACCCGCGCCACGATGGCGACCGACAGCATCGATTTCATCAATAAATATTATGCAAGGCGCTTGTTTCTTGGCTTGTTCAAACATGTCGCGGACACGTGAGGCACCCACACCAACAAACATCTCAACAAAATCAGAACCAGAAATCGTAAAGAAAGGAACCTGGGCCTCGCCTGCTATTGCTTTCGCTAACAAGGTTTTGCCTGTGCCAGGCGATCCGATCATCAATACGCCAGAGGGTATCTTGCCACCCAGTTTTTGAAATTTTTCCGGATCACGTAAGAACTCAACCAATTCCGCGACTTCTTCTTTTGCCTCTTCAACGCCGGCCACATCGCTAAACGTAATCTTGATCTGATCCTCGCCTAGTAAGCGTGCACGACTTTTACCAAATGACATGGCACCGCGACCGCCGCCACCTTGCATCTGACGCATAAAATAAATCCAGACACCCAGTAATAACAAGATTGGGAACCATGAGATCAGTGCATGTGCCCAGAATGAATTCTTATTGGGTTCCATGCCGTTAATGTTGACCTTGTTCTCCAGTAAGGTACCAATCAAGTAGTCGTAGCTGGTTTCAGGGCTGTACGTGCTGAAGCGACTATTGTCGGAGTGACGACCCGTTATTGAGCTACCCTGAATATTAACTTCGACTATTTTTCCGTTTTTTACATCAGAAATAAATTGAGAATAACTGATATCCCCTGACATAGCCGGGTTACTGAATTTATTAAATACTACCATCAGCACCAGTACGATGATTACCCAAAAGATCAGATTTTTTGCCATATCGTTCAATTTTAATAAACCTCAATAATTAATAATTTCTTATCGCTACTATAACCTATACGAACGGGCTAAGACATAAAATTCACGCGACTTATCCCGCGAAGCATCTGGTTTTCGAGTCATAATTTTGGTAAATCGTGCCTGCAATAATCGCCGATACTCGTCCGTTCCAGTACCTTCAAACAATTTGACGACTAAATCACCGCCTGGTTTCAGTGCTCGATAACAAAAATTATAGACTAATTCTGCCAGGGCCGTACTGCGTGCTTGATCGGTTGTTCTAATCCCTGTCAAGTTGGGTGCCATATCTGACATTACAAGATCGGCACCTTGCTTGCCAATATATCCAAGACACTCATTTTCAGTGGCTGCCTCGGTAAAATCACCCAATATGAATAATACACGTTCAAGCGGCTCCATCGGCAATACATCAACCGAGACAACCCGGCCCTCTGCGCCAACACGCTCACTGGCATATTGCGACCAACTGCCAGGTGCTGAACCGAGATCGACAACACACGCATTTGGTTTGATTATTTTGTCTTTTTGATCGATCTCCTGGAGCTTATAAATCGCCCGTGAGCGGTAGTGCGAGTCACGTGCCTGCTTTACATATTGATCTTTGTTTTGTGCGCGTAGCCATTGCGTATTGATTTTTTTGACCATCAGACAAACTCATGACACGGGGTTATTTCTTTATAAAAACAATTTAAATATATTGCACTTCCAGAATTTCATATTCAATAATGCCGCCAGGCGCATTAACATCAACTGCATCGTCAACCTGTTTGCCAATTAATGCCCTGGCGATAGGTGATTTTATTGAGATCAACCCGGCATTAATATCTGCTTCTTGCTCACCCACTATTTGATAGACAACTTCTGCGTCAGTATCGATATTAAGTAATTTTACAGTAGCACCAAAAACAACCCGACCCCCTGCATAAACCGTTGTGACATCAATAATCTGGGCATCGGCCAGGGCTGATTCAATGGCATTGATGCGACCTTCGGCAAAACTCTGTTGTTCTCGGGCGGCATGATATTCAGCGTTCTCACTCAGATCGCCATGCGCCCTAGCTTCAGCAATCGCCTTGCTTATGCGTGGACGATCAACTGTTTTTAATTGATGCAGTTCTTTTTTCAACTTCTCTGCACCTTTTACCGTCATCGGTATTTGACTCATGTG
Source organism: uncultured Gammaproteobacteria bacterium (assembly GCA_951812995.1). Taxonomy (GTDB): domain Bacteria; phylum Pseudomonadota; class Gammaproteobacteria; order Eutrophobiales; family Eutrophobiaceae; genus UBA7359. Next base: position 59,202 of record CATOTD010000012.1, read on the forward strand.
AACATACCTTTATGTAAATTTTGTAAACTATTGACCCCAACAACACTATCGCGTTGCTTTAATGCTGCTATGGTTGCCATTGCAGCAGCGATGGTGGTTGTATAAAAGACTTTATGTTGTAATGCTGTTCTCCGGATTGAATATGAATCTGCAACCGTTTTTTTATCTTCTGTTGTATTTACAATCAGCGCAATAGTATCATTTTTCAACATATCGACAATATGCGGTTGTCCTTCTCTTACTTTATTGACGGGTTCACATTCAATACCTGCTTGCGTTAAAGCCTCGCACGTCCCATGCGTCGCACAGAGTTCATAACCCAATGCAAATAATTCTCTGGCGACTATAACTGCTTTTTCCTTATCTGTGTCCCTAACGCTGATAAACGCACGACCTGATCGAGAAAACGTCTCCCCCGCTGCTAATTGGGCTTTGGCAAAGGCCGCGCCAAATGTTTTACCTACGCCCATCACCTCACCGGTTGATTTCATCTCAGGTCCAAGTAAAGGATCGACCCCGGGGAATTTTATAAACGGGAAGACAGATTCCTTGACACAATAATAATTCGGAATGGGGATATGTGTCATACCCTGTGCTACTAAAGAATTACCCACCATGCAGTTGACAGCTATTTTGGCGATTGAGATGCCCGTTGCCTTTGAGACAAAAGGAATCGTCCGAGACGCACGCGGATTGACCTCCAGGACATAAATATCATCATTTTGTATCGCAAATTGCGTATTCATCAAACCGACAACATTCAGGGCACGGGCCAAGGCACCCACTTGGTGCGTAATTTTATCTTGTACTTCATCACTCAAACTATGCGGTGGCAGGGAGCAGGCCGAATCACCTGAATGCACACCCGCTTGCTCAATGTGTTCCATGATGCCGGCAATACAAACATCCTTGCCATCTGCTATCGCATCCACGTCAACCTCAATGGCACTATTTAAAAATCGATCAAGTAACACCGGCAATGCACTCGATACGTGTACTGCTATATCCATATAGCGTCTAAGATCAGCCTCGTTATAGATGATTTCCATGGCGCGGCCACCCAGCACATAAGAGGGTCTGACAACAAGTGGATAACCAATCTCGGCCGCACCCCGCACGGCCTGTTCAACATCTCTGGCAGTCCGGTTCGGCGGTTGTTTCAAACCGATTTCGGCCAGTATTTTTTGAAAACGTTCCCGATCTTCTGCAAGATCGATTGAATCGGGACTGGTGCCGATAATTGACACGCCTGCTTGTTCAAGATCACGCGCTAATTTTAACGGTGTTTGTCCGCCGTACTGCACGATCACACCCTGCGGTTTTTCGATATGGATAATATCTAGTACGTTCTCCAACGTTAACGGTTCGAAATACAGTCGATCAGAAATATCATAATCTGTAGAGACTGTCTCTGGATTACAGTTGACCATTATCGTTTCATAACCCGCTTCGCGCATGGCAAAGGCCGCTTGCACACAGCAATAATCAAACTCAATGCCTTGGCCTATGCGGTTAGGACCGCCACCTAATACCATGATCTTTTGCCGAGTACTAGGAGCGGCCTCACACTCGGCATCGTAAGTCGAATATAGATATGCGGTGGCTGATTCAAACTCAGCAGCGCAAGAATCAACGCGCTTGAATACTGGTCGAACATTATGGTTGATTCTTGCTTGTCTGATTGCGACCTCAGATGTACCCGTCAATTCGGCTAATCGCGCATCTGCAAACCCTTTGCGCTTTAGTTGTCGTAGCCGTGTTTTCGTTAAAGCAACAGGGCCTGCCTGTTTAAGTGTGTTTTCTTCTGCAACAAGGTCATTTATTTGCACGAGAAACCAGGGATCAATACGGCAAATATTGAAGACTTCGTCCACGCTTAAACCATGTCGCAAGGCATCTGCAACATACCAAAGCCGGGCCGCACGGGGTACACGACATTCGCGTTCGATGGTTTCCAGTAAGTTGTCTTCTGTCGCATCAACGATTTCATTCAAACCGGTGACCCCGGTTTCCATGCCGCGTATGGCTTTTTGCAAAGACTCCTGAAATGTACGCCCCATGGCCATCACTTCACCGACTGATTTCATTTGCGTCGTCAGGCGATCATCCGCCTGTGTAAACTTTTCAAACGTGAAACGAGGGATCTTGGTCACGATGTAATCAAGGCTCGGTTCAAATGAAGCAGGAATGATATCGCCTGTAATTTCATTTGCCAGTTCGTCTAATGTGTAGCCGACTGCTAGTTTTGCAGCGATACGTGCGATGGGAAAGCCCGTTGCCTTGGATGCGAGAGCTGATGAACGTGAGACGCGCGGATTCATTTCAATGATGATCAATTCACCGTTTTCTGGATTAACGGCAAATTGCACATTCGACCCGCCCGTGTCCACACCGATCTCGCGCAACACTTTTATAGAAGCATTACGCATGATCTGATATTCCTTGTCAGTCAGCGTCTGTGCGGGCGCGACCGTGATTGAATCACCGGTATGCACGCCCATTGGATCAAGGTTCTCTATAGAACAAATAATGATGCAATTGTCTTTACTATCGCGGACAACTTCCATTTCATATTCTTTCCAACCCAATACGGACTGTTCAACCAGCAACTCATGCGTCGGCGATGCCGCAATACCGCGCTCGCAAATATCCATATATTCATCGCGGTTATAAGCAATACCACTACCCGTGCCGCCAAGTGTAAACGAGGATCGGACAATGGCTGGAAAACCGATAGTAGCGATTGCGGCGCTTGCTTCTTCAAGGTTATGCACCACTTCTGAGCGCGGCATATTTAAGCCAATCTTGGCCATTGCCCGGCGAAAACGTTGACGATTTTCGGCCTTATCAATAGCCTTTTTTGACGCGCCGATCATTTCTACATCAAACTTTTCAAGGACACCTTCTCTATCCAGATCTAATGCGCAATTCAAGGCCGTTTGTCCACCCATAGTCGGCAATAATGCATCCGGTCGTTCCTGTTCAATAATCCGCGCAATAGTTTGCCAATGTAACGGCTCGATATAAGTTGCGGTGGCCATTTCCGGATCGGTCATGATAGTTGCTGGATTGGAATTCACCAGGATCACACGAAACCCTTCTTCGCGCAGAGCCTTACATGCTTGCGCACCAGAATAATCAAATTCACAGGCCTGCCCGATAATGATGGGGCCGGCCCCAATAACCAGGATGTTTTTTATGTCGGTGCGTTTAGGCATGGCGTTTACGTTTTATGTGCCCGCATCAATGCAATGAAATGTTTGAATAGTGATTGCAAATCATGCGGGCCGGGGCTTGCTTCAGGATGTCCTTGGAAGCCAAACACAGGCTTATCCTTATGTTGCACCCCTTGCAAAGAACCATCAAACAGAGAACGGTGCGTTGCCGTAAGGCAGTTAGGCAAGGTTTTTTCATCGACCGCGAAACCGTGATTTTGGCTGCTGATCAACACTTGTTTATCGAGCAACGATTGCACGGGATGATTCGCGCCATGATGACCAAACTTCATTTTGATTGTTTTTGCACCCAATGCCAATGCCAGTAATTGATACCCAAGACAAATGCCAAAGACGGGCAAACCGGCGTGAATAATTTCCTTAATCGCATCGATGGCATAGTCACAAGAGACAGGATCGCCCGGCCCGTTGGATAAAAAGACACCATCTGGCTTCTCAGCCAATATTTCACTCGCGGGTGTTTGCGCCGGGACAACCCGCACCTCACAACCGAGATCAACCAGAATGCGAAGAATATTGCGCTTAACACCAAAGTCATAAGCGATAACCCGCCAGGTTTTTTTGTCGTGTTTGTTTTTAATACCACCGCCTAGGTCGCACGTTCCGTCAGTCCAGGGGTAGGGTGTCGCTGTTGAGACCGCTTTGGCTAAATCCATGCCTACCAAGCCCGCAAAAGATTTTGCCGCTTTTATGGCTTGCGCCGCATCAATATCTGCACCAGCGACGATACCGGCGCGCATCACCCCATGTTTGCGTAGATGTCGGGTAAGTTGACGTGTGTCTATATCTGCGATGGCGACGATGTTATGTCTCACAAGATAATCACCCAGGTTTTCATCGGCCCGCCAATTACTCGTCGTGAGGGATAAATCACGGATAATCAAGCCGCTGATATACACTTTATTTGCTTCCTCATCGGCGAAATTTGTGCCTGTATTGCCGATATGCGGGTGCGTCAAAGTTACAATCTGTCTGTAATAAGAAGGATCGGTCAGTATTTCCTGATAACCAGTGATTGCGGTATTAAAAACCACTTCTCCAACAGCCTCGCCAGCAACACCGATCGAGGTACCGTAAAATAATAAACCGTCTTCTAAGGCCAGCAGGGCATTATTTTCCAAAAAAGAAATCCCTTAAATACATAAAAAAGGGAATAACCGTGTGGCTACTCCCGCGAAATTGCCCAGATTATACGTTAATGCCGTGTTTGATGTCTATTGAGTCGGGAAAATGATATGACGGCTAGGTTTGTGGACTCAACCCAACCCCGGCCACATCCGACCTGGCTTGACCACGCCCGACTCAATCCAACCCGGCCCCATCACATCCGACCTGACTCAAGCAGGCCCAATCCGCCCCGACCCAACCATGCTTGCCCGACCTGAGATTACGATTATTTGTATGCGGGTGCTGTTTCATACCGGATAAGTCCTTAGATGATCAATCTTGCATTGGATGGTGTTTTGCAACAGTTGATAAAACCGCATTGATCATGCTATTAAAGACGTATTTGTTTTAGGATAAATGGTTGTACATTTGATACGATATAGGTGTCATGGGATGATGAAAGCAATGGCTGATAGGCAACGTCAATTTGATGATTTGAATAAAACACCATACAAATCAAGCACTATTGGGAACTTAACCAATGAGTGAAAACAAACAACTAAACGCACTCAAAAATGGGCAAAAACTACATTGGTACCAGATCCGTGATATTTTAGGCCAAGGTGGTTTTGGCATCACTTATCTCGCTCAAGATCTTAATCTTGGACATGAAGTAGCCATTAAGGAATATCTGCCGGTTAACCTTGCTATACGGGCACAGAGCGGTTCCGTCTCACCCGTTGCAGATGAATATCACGAACAATACTATTGGGGCCTAGAACGATTTTTAGATGAGGCACGCACACTAGGACAATTCAAGCATCCCAATATTGTGCAGATGCGCAATGTATTTGAAGCTAATAACACAGCCTATATGGTCATGGAATATGAACTTGGTGAAACATTCCAGGACGTATTAAGTCGCCGCAAGCAAATAAGCGAGCAAGCCCTTAAAGCGATAATATTCCCTATCATTAATGGTATTAAGGCTGTACATGCTGTCGACTTTATCCATCGTGATATTAAACCGGCCAATATTTTTCTGCGCATTGATGGTGATCCGGTATTGCTTGATTTCGGTGCCGCTAGAAAATCTTTAGGACAGGAACATCAATCTTTAATCAATATTTTTTCCCATGGCTATACACCCATTGAACAATACACGTCCAATGGAGGGGCGCAAGGAGCCTGGACTGATATCTATTCACTCGGTGCTACAATGTACCGTGCAATTAGCGGCAGAGTTCCAATTGATGCTATAAATCGTAGTGAATCTATCGCGCAAATTAATTTTGATAACTACGTTTCAATTACAGAATTGGCTGATGATGACTATTCTGTAGACCTATTGCAGGGCATTGATTCTGCACTACAGTTTCACCCACAAGATAGACCACAAACAATGGCAGAATGGGCTACAACATTTGACCGCCGCGACGTTAATAGCCGCATTAGTTTTAATAATAATCATGCCGTCATTGAAAAACGTACTTTGGCCGCTGAAACAGGCGATGCCCATGCCCAAGCAAAACTTGCATTCATGTACGCCAAGGGCATCAGCACTGAGAAAAATGAAGAAATTGCCCTAAAGTGGTATCGAGAAGCCGCAGAAAATAATCATGTAGAATCACAATACAATCTTGCCTTAATGTATGCCAAAGGCCGTGGCGTAGAACAAGATTACCATGAGGCACTGAAGTGGTATCAGTTAGCCGCCGAGCAAGATGATGAAAGATCGCAGTGTGCATTGGCCATGATGTATGCCAAAGGCATTGGCACAGAAAAGGATAACGAGCTTGCCTATCATTGGTTCATGGCGGCCGCTGAGCAAGGCAATACCTATGCGGAATTTAATGTTGCCGAGAGATTAAACAAAGCGATTGGAGTTAAGAAAGATTTAAACACAGCCTATAAATGGTATGAAAAGGCGGCGATGAAAAATCACATCTTGGCACAAATGAAACTGGCTTATATGTATGGCAAAGGTCATGGTGTCAAAAGAAATAATACAGAAGCCTTTCACTGGTTTAGAAAAGCGGCTGAACAAGGTCACCCGAAAGCCCAATATAATTTAGGCGTTATTTATGCCACAGGACGCGGTATCACAAAAGATATGGATGAGGCAACAAAATGGTACACCCTCGCCGCCGCCCAAGGTGATAAAAATGCAGAAAAGGCATTGTCACACGGACTATTGGAAACTTAAATTAGTGGACTAACAGAGCTAGTCGGCGACGCTTTGATGAACATGTGCAGACAAAATCGTGACCGTTGCACAAAATACCGCATTTGCATATTTTATCCCTACAATGGTCCAATTTTCAGCCACAGTGAGTGATCTCTGGCCTTAATACCGCACCTGATCAAAATGGCACTTGAGTGTGGCGTGGTCGGGTTGGATCGGATCGAGTCAAGTCGGACCGGGCTAGGGTGTGGTGGGGCCGGGCTGGGCGGTTGGATCGAGTCAAGTCGGACAAGTATCGCTTCAGCGCAAAGGTGTTAGATCAATACTCCCTTGTCTATGACGACCACTATTTTTATCACCGTCAAAATTGGAGTTATTGTCAAAAGTAGTGTCTGACAATTTGATCATGCGGCTGCCTTGTCGTCCGATAACGTAAATCATCTTTCGCAAATTTGAAGAGGCGGTTCCCCTTTATCTGGTTAAATAAAAAGTGACATAACCATTTATTTGACCAGGAGAAGAGTCGCCATGAGCGATGATACAAACAAGCACTTGAACAACGTAGTCCCTATTGATGAACAGGAACTGCAGGGCCATCTCAACAAAGTGGTACTGAAGACTGTGGAAGACACCCTTAACCAGATTCTGGACGTTGAGGCTGATGCGCTGGTGGGTGCTGATCGATACGAACGCACTGAGACGCGCAAAGACGACCGGTCTGGTAGCTACACCAGGAAGTGCCACACAAGGGCTGGAGAGCTTGAGTTAAAGATGCCGAAGCTACGCAAGCAGACCTTTGAGATGGCGATCATAGAGCACTATCGACACCGTGTAGCGTCTGTCGAAGAGGCACTGCTCGAGATGTATCTGGCAGGTGTTTCAGTACAACGTGTAGAAGACATTACCGCAGCCCTCTGGGGTACCCGTGTCAGCTTAGGGACTATTTCAAAGCTCAACCAGCGTATCTATGGGCAGATTGAAGAGTGGCGTAATCGCCCCATAGGGAGTGATTTCCCTTATGTATACCTGGACGGTGTTGTGCTCAAACGCAGTTGGGGCGGTGCAGTGAAGAACGTTTCTGTTCTAGTCGCCATCGGTGTTAGGGACGATGGCTACCGCCGCATTCCAGGGATTGTTGAAGGTACTAAGGAGGATAAGGCGGGATGGTCAGGATCCCTGCGTCATTTGCAGGCACGCAGTCTCAAGGGCATCAGGTTGGTGCTCAGTGATGCCTGTCTTGGGCGCAAGGAGTCGATCGGTGACTTCTACCCTGAAGCTGGCTGGCAGCGTTGTATTGTGCACTTTTACCGCAACGTCTTCAGTCATGTGTCTCGGGTCGTGTCAAAGAAGTCTCTCGCATGTTGCAGGCTATCCATGCATCTGAATATCTGGAATCTGCCAGGCATAAGGCCACGGAGGTCGAGAAGAAACTCAGGGACATGAAGTTATCGAGTACAGAAAGTGCTTCTGACCCCGGCTGTTCACGCCGATGATGACCAGGCAACACAATCAACCATCGTCACCTCGAAGACCACTGTAGATGCCATCAGTCCAGATATAGACCCATTCATTAGACACGGAACGTGTACACCATTGCTTGTATGTAGCTTCCCATTGCCGTTTCAAACGACCCACGACATTGGCCGACAGCCCTTTGGCCTCCAGTCCGACAATCGCTTCCAGTGCACTTTGCATCTGACCACTCGAAACACCTTTCAAATAAAGCCAGGGAATCGCCGCGTCCAGGGTCGCTGTACGCCGGATGTAAGGAGGCGCTATTAACGATTGGAAGCTCTCAGGCTCGCCTTCTCGGCTACGGATATTGGGCACCTCGACGCTGACCTTGCCAACCCCTGTAATCACCTCTCGTTCGGGATGATGGCCACTGCGGACAACGTGCTGGCGTACGTCAGCCGTCCTTTGATCATCATACTGCCTCATCAACGCATCTGGCTCTGCCTGGACAGCTTCGGTGATTAACTGCCTCGCACCCGATTTGATTAGTTCTGTCAGTGGATCAATGCCCTCTGGTGTACCCAGATCAATCACAGTATCTTTTGCCATGTGTGGCGTACTCCTCTTGTTACTTTTGATTGCTAGACAAAACCGATTCCAGCAAGGCACGCCGCATACTTCAAATTTATTCAGACCCCAGATTCGGTTATAACTATTCATAAATACAGTAATGCTTTACATCAAATTTCTAAACTTTGTTGCCCTGGCTCGAAAATGAATTGTTTTGAGTAGCTTGGCATACCAATAGAGCAAGCTACGTTTATCAGAAAGAAGGTAGTTAAAATCCATGCTCTGAGTCCAAGCAAAATTCGCAAATATAATCTTTCAGTTTTCATAATTTAATCCAATGCTTATCAATCATTTGGAATCCAATAAAATCATACTTTTTAAGATCATATTGCTTGCTGGATAATAATCTACCCACGAAATAAATCGCTGACAACAAATAAGATGGAGACCTCGAACAACGCTGATTCTGGATGGGTTTTGACGCGAGCACCAGTCGTTGTCACCCGCATAGTGGGTGTGAAGGTCAAGGTCGGTGGTATTTGAGGCTGTGTTGTGCTGTTTGGGTCTGCCAGGGCGGGTATTTCCGGAATTTGGGCGGAGTCAGGCTGTGGCCTGTCGTCGCTCGTGGAAAATCAGACGGCGGAAGTTGTAGCTCAGGTTGGCCATGGTCATGCGGGCCTTCGCACGGGTTTGGCCGATTGAGCGGATGGTCAGAGCCATGGGCCCTTTCTCGTAGCCGAACACAGGCGCGGATGGCAGAGCGTGTCGCGTTGCCCCGACGAATATGCCTGGCCATGGGTTTGCCGCGTGGCTTCTTGCGGTGAATGTGTGAGCGGTACCCTTGCGCCTTCAGCCAAGCCTCATTCCTGGCCGAGCGGTACCTGGTATCGGCCCAAACCGCCTTCGAGCTGTTTGTCTCGTCCAGAACCGAGGAGCGTTCATGCCCGTCGTAGCGAGCCGCATTCGTGCCAGTCTCACCCCGGATGAAGCGCCATTTGCGGTCAATGGACACGTGGTTCTTGTACCCAAAGTGCGGAACCGAAATATCGACAAGGCCAGTATCCTCCTCACCCTCCTTGGTCGTCTTGGCCTTTGAATACTTGACCGTCCAACGCGCATCGGTGTCTTTCTGCGCTGCCTTGGACAGATCATCGGGCCAGATGTCAGACGCGGCCTCACCTGCCTTGGCGCGCGCTTTCTCTTCTTTCGTCATCCGCTGGCGCGGGGCAAAGACCAACGTGGCATCCACAATCTGACCGCCGGTGGGTTTGTATCCCCGCGCGCACAGCTGAGCTTCAAACGCGGCAAACAGGGCCTTGAAGACACCCGCCTAGGTCAGCTTCTCTCTGAAAAGCCAGATCGTCTTCTGATCAGGTGTCGGCTCCCCGATTTGCAATCCCAGGAACCGCAACCAACTGAAACGGTCACGAATGAGAAACTCCATCCGCTCATCGCTCAGGTTGTGCATCGAGGCCAACACCAGCACCTTGAACATCACAACGGCATCATAGGGCGGACGACCACCTTTGGGACGTTCCCCATAGCCAAGCACTTCAACAAGAACTGGGCGAAACACTTCGAAATCAACGTGCCGCTCCAAAACCTCAAGCGGATCTCCCATCGCCGAAAGCCGCGCCAAATGATCCGTCAAATCAAACAATCCAGGTGCGGGCATAAACAAAATCCTCCCACATCAAGTGAATCAGATCGTACCACAAAATGTACGGTTTTTAGAGGCTTCCATCTTCAAATAAGATTTTTTGTGCGGCGGCCGCATCCTGTCTTCATAGTATCCAAAATGAAAAAACCACTTGCTAAAGTGGTTTAAGTCATTGTATGGCTCCCCGGGACAGGCTCGAACTGCCGACCTAGTGATTAACAGTCACCCGCTCTACCGACTGAGCTACCGGGGAATATCTTGTGTTGGTTACGTCCGCTTTTCTCTTTAAGCTACATTCGGAGCAGGCGGCCATTCAATAAATATTGACCATTGCGACTGCGCCGTCTACATCTACAAAAACACACCATCTACAAAAGCACACCAGCGTACATTTGCGGTTGCGTATACTACTGATGGTGTTAGCTATGGTCAACACTCTACCGCCGCTAATTTACTTATAAAACGGCTTTAATGCGCGCCATACTCGTTTGCAATTTTTCCATACTGGTGGCGAATGAAATGCGCATACAACCAGGTACCCCGAATGCTGATCCTGGCACCATAGCGACTTCAGCCTGTTCCAGAAAAAATTCTGCCAAATCAATATCATTGTTGATCCCATTCCGCTGTTCTATAAGGCCATTCATATTCGGAAAACTGTAAAAGGTGCCAGCCGAGGCAACACATTCGATGCCATCAATGTCTTGTAGGCTCTTCAGCACGAAGTCGTGTCTCTCTTTAAATATGTGCGTACTTTCGTGAATATAGGTTTGATCGCCATTGAGTGCCGCCGCCGCTGCCGCCTGGGCTATGGACGTTGGATTAGATGTACTTTGCGATTGGATCTTGTTCATGCCTTTTATGATTGCTTCAGAACCTGCGGCATAACCGATACGCCAGCCGGTCATGGAATAGGCTTTTGATACGCCATTGACAACAATAGTTCGCGCATATAAATCGGGACAGGCATTGACAATATTTGTGAATTTATCCTCGCCCCAGAGTATGTGTTCGTAAATATCATCGGTTACAAGCAATATATCAGGGTGATCGCGTAATACGCTGCCCAAGCCCTGCAATTCATTTTCACTGTAGCTGGCCCCCGCCGGATTGGAGGGGCTGTTAATGACAAACATTCGGGTCGTATCAGATATTGCGTTTTGTAATTTTTCCGGCGTGATTTTAAAATTGTCTGCAATCGTTGTTTGTATAATAACGGGCTTGGCACCCGCTAGTTTTGCCATATCTGGATAAGATACCCAATAAGGCGCTGGAATAATAACCTCGTCGCCAGGATTAAGAACGGCTTGAAATAAGTTGTACAAACTGTGTTTTGCGCCACAGGCAACAGTCACTTGTTTATTATTGTAAAGCAGATTATTTTCGCGCGTAAATTTATCAATAATTGCGCATTTTAATGTTGCTGTTCCATCAACAGCAGTATACTTTGTTTGACCTTTTTTTAAGGCCTGTATCGCCGCTTCCTTGATATGCTCTGGGGTGTCAAAGTCAGGTTCGCCAGCACTGAGGCTGATAATATCCTTGCCAGCCGCCCGTAGTTCAGCAGCACGCGCTGTAACAGCGATTGTCGGCGATGGTTTAATACTTTGTACACGGTGTGACAAGGGGGTGTCCAATATTTATCTCCAAATTAAAATAGGCTAAAGAGACATGCAATATACTAGAGATGGGTCGCTAGACAAATAAAATAATATGAGAGAATTTTCGCTGATTTCAGACTTTGTGCCGGCAGGCGATCAACCCGCTGCCATCACTGCTTTGAATGCCGGGCTGGCGGATGGCCTGATCTATCAAACGCTACTTGGTGTCACAGGTTCGGGCAAGACGTTCACGATTGCCAACCTTATCTGGCAACAGCAAAGACCCGCATTGATATTAGCACCCAATAAAACCCTGGCGGCACAGTTATATGGCGAAATGAAGGCGTTTTTCCCCCATAACGCCATCGAGTATTTTGTCTCTTATTATGACTACTATCAGCCAGAGGCCTATGTGCCCGCATCTGATACCTTTATAGAGAAAGATGCGTCCATTAACGAGCATATTGAACAAATGCGACTGTCTGCGACCAAGGCCATTTTAGAACGCCGAGATACAATCATCGTTGCGACCGTGTCTGCAATCTATGGTCTTGGTGATCCATCAAGCTATCTGCAAATGGTTTTACACCTGGATAGAGGCGATCTGGTCGATCAAAGAACACTGTTGCGTCGATTGACGGAGTTGCAATATAAGCGTAATGAAGTCGAACTGCATCGCGGCACATATCGCGTGCGCGGTGATGTAATTGACATTTTCCCGGCAGAGTCAGAGCGCGAGGCTATTCGTGTCGAATTATTTGATGATGAAATTGTATCTCTCGGCCAGTTTGATCCCCTGACGGGCGTAGTCCTGCAAAAATTACACCGTGTCACGATTCACCCGAAAACACATTACGTCACTAGACGCCAGGTCATGTTAGATGCAGTTGAGTCGATTAAAATTGAATTACAAGATCGCTTGCGGCAGCTTGAATCCGCGCATAAATTGGTTGAAGCACAGCGTCTTGCAGAGCGCACGCAATTTGATATCGAAATGATTAATGAGATTGGTTATTGCTCGGGGATAGAAAACTACTCACGCTATTTATCCGGGCGCGCGGCGGGGGAGCCACCACCCACATTGATGGATTATCTGCCTGAAGATGCCATGCTGATTATTGATGAAAGTCATGTCACTATCCCGCAATTAGGTGCCATGTATAGAGGTGATCGCGCAAGAAAGGAAAATCTGGTTGAGTATGGTTTTCGCTTACCATCGGCGTTGGATAATCGCCCGTTGCGCTTTGATGAATTTGAAAAGTTGATCCCGCAGACGATATTTATATCGGCAACACCAAGGGCCTATGAGACAGAACATTCAGGCAAGATTGTTGAGCAAATAGTAAGACCAACCGGTTTGGTCGATCCGGATATTGAAGTACGGCCAGTCGCGACACAGGTGGATGACTTGCTGTCGGAGATCAATCTGCGCGCAAAAATTGATGAGCGTGTGCTGGTGACAACATTGACCAAGCGCATGGCAGAAGATCTGACTGATTACTTGTCTGAACATGATGTGAGGGTGCGCTACCTCCATTCTGATATTGATACCGTTGAACGTGTCGAGATCATCCGCGATCTTAGAAAAGGGGTGTTTGATGTCCTTGTCGGCATCAATCTTTTACGCGAGGGTCTAGACTTGCCAGAGGTCTCTCTTGTCGCGATTCTTGATGCAGACAAAGAAGGCTTTCTGCGCTCTGGCATGACGCTCATCCAGACGGTTGGCCGGGCTGCGAGAAACCTGCATGGCAAGGCCATTTTATATGGCGATAAGATCACGCATTCAATGCAGGATGCGATTGATGAAACCGAGCGTCGACGTATTAAACAGATGCAATTTAATAAAACGCACGGTATTACGCCCAAAGGGATAAAAAAGGCCATTACGGATATTTTAGAAGGTGCCTATACGGATAAAAGCACGATTACAAAGGCGTATCAGCAAACAATGGAACGTGAGGCCGAGTACGCAACCCTGCCGCCTGATTTAATGTTGAAAAAGATTAAAAAACTTGAAGAAAAAATGTATCAACACGCACGCGATCTGGAATTTGAACAAGCGGCAGAAGTGCGTGATGAGATTCAAAATTTAAAGGCACTAGGGCTTGGCTTAGAAAATATGAAGGCAGGTTAATGGCATGACTGATCAGGTTCAAAAAAGTGAAACTTTTATAATATAAAAAATTGGGTGGACTCAGTGATTCAATCACAAATTAAGGAACCTCTAATTTTAAGTCAGCGGTACCTGCGGCACAAGGATGTATCTCCATTTTCAGAGGCTATAGGCCTTTGAAAATGGCAGAAAACCGGGAATCGCATTGGCGGTTTTCGTGCGCCGATTATAAGTCATGGATGACTTAAATCAGTACTTCCCTATCAGTGGACATACAATCATTATCGACCACATGATTCTTTGGAACTGATGATGCCTATGGCGTATTATCAGAAACTCATGTGGGTAGCCTGATTTGTCTCATAGGTAGTGAACCAGGACAATGACTTGTAAGCCACCTCTGTTTTTCTGTAGACTTGGCGTTGCAGGTGTGTATTTTTATATAAAAGGGTGTAACTAAAACAGACTTTTTAAAGAGAATTGAAGCGGTTCGCATTAATGGATCAGATATTACTGCACGCTGGTAAAACTTCGTCAGCGGGTTAATCAACTAAAACAAGCCAGTAAATAATGGATACACTCTTTTTCTGGATATCAAAAATCGCCTGGATGTTTATTTCTCCAGTCAATCTGCTGATCATTTGCCTATTTCTGTTATGGATACTGATCTTATTAAAACGCACTACGCATCTGCGTATTTTATTTAGTGCCTTTATGTTGGCAGTTATCTTTATGACGGTTGTGCCCTTGGGTAGCGGCTTATTGCTTATACTGGAAAAAAGATTTCCACATAACCCACTATTACCTGAAACAGTTGGCGGCATTATCGTTTTGGGAGGCGCTATCAATCCAGAGCGGTCAAAATACTGGCAACAGGTAGAAGTTAATGCGTCCGCCGAACGGTTACTGACTTTTATGCGACTTGCGCGTCGTTATGAGCACACCCGCCTTATTTATACCGGTGGCAGTGGTCGTCTTCATGCGGATACCAAAGATGCGGATGTAGCTAAAATATTGTTCTTTGAACAGGGGCTTGATGTCTCACGCATCGTCTTCGAGAGAGAATCAAGAAACACTTACGAGAATGTGATTAACAGTCTTGCTCTGCTGGAAGCAAAACCGACCAAACCCTGGATTCTGATCACATCTGCTTTTCATATGCCGCGTTCTGTTGGTATATTTTGTAAGCAAGGTTGGCCAGTTATTCCATTAGCAGTTGATCATACAACACAGTCAGATAACTTATGGCAACTCAATTTTTATCCAAGTTTGGGAAATTTGTATTCACTGAACTCGGCGATTCATGAGTGGCTTGGTTTACTTGTATACAGACTGACTGGCAAAACGACTGCTTTTTTTCCAAACGTTTGTACTTGAAGCGATTATTTCAGCCATCAAATATCAAGCAAAGCCTCATATCTTGTTGTTTCAGGATTGCTTACTAAGGAGCATGTCCACCGTTTAAGTCGCATAGCCCAAGTTAGGAGCTAACCACCGCTCCATCTCATCCACGGTCATGCCTTTGCGGTGAGCGTAGTCAATTACTTGATCCTTGTTTATCTTACCCAGGCCAAAATATCTTGCCTCGGGATGCGAAAAATACCAGCCAGATACGGCAGCAGTAGGATACATGGCATAGGATTTTGTAATTTCTATGCCTGTGTTTTTTTCTACATCCAGTAAAGACCAGAGTAAATCTTTCTCGGTATGATCCGGGCACGCGGGATAGCCCGGGGCCGGGCGTATGCCTTGGTAAGCCTCACGGATTAAGGCCGCGTTATCCATGCTTTCATCTGCGGCATAGCCCCAGATATCTTTTCTTACCTTTTCATGCAAGCATTCGGCAAAGGCTTCAGCGAAACGATCCGCGAGTGCCTTTAGCATGATGGCACTGTAATCATTATGATCGGCTTCAAAAGCAGTTATTCTAGCTTTCATGCCAAAGCCAGTCGCAACCGCAAAGGCACCGAAGTAATCTTCAACACCTGTTTCTTTGGGCGCGACAAAATCGGCTAGTGCAAAGTTGGGTTGGCCGGGTGGTTTAACAGTTTGCTGTCGTAAGGAATGGATCGTCGTTAATACATCATCGCGCTGCCGATTGGTATAGATCGCTATATCATCATGGCCAACAGAATTAGCCGGGAATAAACCGATGACACCTTTAGCAGTAAACCATTGTTCACTAATGATTTTTTCCAGCATGACTTGCGCATCATTAAACAATCGCGTGGCCGCCTCGCCAACCACCTTATCTGTTAATATCCTTGGATATTTGCCAGCGAGTTCCCAGGCGATAAAGAAGGGTGTCCAGTCGATGTACGTTGCAAGTTCAGCCAATGGGTAGTCGGCAAAAACCTGAATGCCGGATTGATTCGGTTTTTTCGGTGTATGGTTTTCCCAATCAACCAGTGCCCGATTTTGTCGTGCTTCTGCAATCGTCAGCCACTTTATTTTTTGTTGCTTGCCCGCGTGTCGTTTGCGCATAACGTCATATTCTGCGCTTATTTCGCCCATGAAATCGGCCTTCATATCAACACTGATGAGTCGGGTTGAGACACCCACCGCCCGCGAGGCATCTTTGACATGCACGACAGGATGATCGTAGGCGGGATCAATCTTCACCGCAGTGTGTGTACGCGAAGTGGTTGCGCCGCCGATCATCAACGGCAAGGCTAACCCCTGTCGCTGCATTTCTTTTGCGACATGCACCATCTCATCGAGTGACGGCGTGATCAAGCCACTTAAACCAATAATGTCCGCATTATGCGTCTTTGCGGCATTGAGTATTTTTTGTGCCGGGACCATAACGCCTAGATCAAATACTTCAAAGTTGTTGCACTGTAATACGACGCTTACTATATTTTTACCAATATCATGCACATCACCCTTGACCGTCGCCATGATAATCTTGCCGTTGCTACGTCCTGCGCCACCATCCTTTTCTGCTTCAATAAATGGAATCAAGTAGGCCACCGCTTTTTTCATAACGCGCGCACTTTTAACTACTTGCGGCAAGAACATCTTGCCAGCACCAAATAGATCTCCAACAATATTCATCCCGGCCATCAGCGGGCCTTCAATGACATGGATAGGTTTGTCCGCTTGTTGCCGCGCCTCTTCAGTATCCTCTTCAACGTAATCCGCAATGCCTTTTACCAGGGCCTGTGCCAACCGCTCTGCAACCGGCTCTTGCCGCCATGCAAGATCGACTTTCTTTACTTTCGCAGCCCCTCCTTTTACCGTCCTGGAAAATTCAACCAGTCGGTCGGTCGCATCATCGCGACGGTTGAGCAACACATCTTCTACATAAACTAATAGATCTTTTGGAATATCATCATAAATACCCAGTTGTCCGGCATTGACAATAGCCATATCCATGCCGGCCTGAATACCGTGATATAAAAATGCAGCATGCATGGCTTCACGCACTGGATTATTGCCGCGAAATGAAAACGACACATTGCTCAAACCCCCGCTGACTAAGGCATGGGGGAGATTTTCTTTTATCAAGTGCGTCGCCTCAAAGAACGACACAGCATAATTGTTGTGTTCTTCCATGCCGGTTGCGACAGTCAGAATATTTGGGTCAAAGATAATATCTTCGGGCGGAAATCCAACTTTATTGACGAGGATGTCATAGGATCGTTTGCAAAGATCAAAACGCCGCTCAGTGGTATCGGCCTGCCCCGATTCATCAAAAGCCATGACGACGGCCGCCGCCCCATAACGCTTGATCAGTTTGGCGTACTCGATAAATGTCGCCTCGCCTTCTTTCAGACTGATTGAATTGACGACACATTTACCCTGTACACAACGCAGACCAGACTCAATGACGCTCCATTTAGATGAGTCGATCATGACCGGGACGCGGCTGATATCCGGTTCAGCGGTGATCAATTTCAGAAAATCTGCCATTAATTGTTCGGATTCGAGCATGCCTTCATCCATGCAAATGTCAATAATCTGGGCACCGTTTTCCACCTGTTGACGGGCGATCTCCAAGGCCGCATCCAAGTCTTCATGTTCTTTGATTAATTTCAAGAAAACAGGTGAACCTGCGACATTAGTGCGCTCGCCGACATTCACAAAATTCACATCTGGCGTGATATTGAAAGCCTCAAGGCCGCTGAGTCTTTGATAAACAGGCAGGTCTGGTAGTGCCCTGGGTGTAATCCCGTTGACGGCATTTGCCATGGCCTTGATATGCGCCGGTGTGGTACCGCAACAACCGCCCACAATGTTCAATAAACCCGCTTCAGCCCATTCCTTAATATGCGCCGACATAGGCTCGGCATCGAGATCATATTCACCAAATTCATTGGGTAATCCAGCGTTTGGATGGGCACTGATATAACATTGCGAAAAACTAGAAAGTTCATCAATATATTGACGTAAGTCATTGGGACCTAAGGCACAATTTAGACCAACTGAAAGTAGATTCGCATGTCGGACTGAATTCCAGAAGGCCTCCGTGGTTTGACCTGTGAGCGTACGATGAGAGCGGTCGGTGATCGTGCCTGAGATCATAATAGGCCGGTTTATTGCGTGCGCTTCATAATACTGATCGATAGCGAACAAGGCCGCCTTGGCATTCAAGGTATCGAAGATGGTTTCGACCAGGATAAGATCGGCACCGCCCTCAATTAACCCGTGCAACGCCTCGGTATAGGCCTCAACCAATGCTTCATAGGTGATATTGCGGTAACCGGGGTTGTTGACATCGGGTGATATTGAACAGGTTCGATTCGTAGGGCCAAGGACACCGGCGACAAATCGTGGTTTGTTTAAGTCTTTTCTCTCAAATTCATCGGCGACTGATCGAGCCAGAGTAGCAGCTTCGTAGTTTAGCGCATACACCCATGTTTCCATCTGGTAGTCGGCCATGGAAATTGACGTACTATTGAATGTATTGGTTTCTATAATATCGGCACCAGCATCGAGATAGGCCTTGTGAATGGCCTGAATAATATCGGGACGAGTCAGCGTTAAGAGGTCGTTATTACCTTTTAGATCGCAGGGATGATCGTTAAAGCGTGTGCCGCGATAATCTGCCTCCTGTAGCTGGTAGGACTGGATCATCGTGCCCATGGCACCATCTAACACAAGGATGCGCTCGGCCATGCGTTGTTTGAGTTGCGCTGTCTTATCTGCCATTGTGCTTATCAATGTTGATCAATAACTGTAGCGATTGACGATTGTATGAGAGTCACCCTCTCGCCTATTTATATACGATATTAAGCGAGCGCAGTTTCTTTAAGCGTACGCCCGGGCCTAGCAACCAGTCTTGCTGTCTGTCGCAGCGCTCCTCAGAACGTATTGAGAGGCGGCGCAGTATAGATCAAGGTGTCGGTCATGCCAAGAACAGCGTTATCAGGCCCGCTTATTCTGTAATCGCATGTGCTACTTTAGGGCGCATGGCAAACCATGCAATATAGCCAACAGGCCAGATCAGTAATGCCCACATCATGCCTTTGATCAAGGCCAATACGGCAGCAATAATGAACACTAAAGGCAACACGCCGCCCTTGATACCCATATCGCGTGTGGCCGCATCGCCGTATATCCAGAGGATACTACAGACATAAACCGAGCAGAGGATGATAAAGATAAAGACTTCTATGGTGTTGCTAAATGAAAAAGACAATGTAGTTACTCCTAATTTTGCATGTGATGTTTGGGGTGCACAGGGCGCATAGCTGCATTTGCAATCAAGGCGATAAATAGGATGACCGCCATCAAGTACATTGTTGTGTTATAAAGACTTGCTGTCGGATCAACCGTACCAGGCGGTGCTATCTCCATCAATTTGCTTATCGTAACCGTCTTGGCCGAGATTAATTGTGCTAACTGATCCACATCGGCACCAAATTTTGCCTGGAAGTCAGCGGGGTTGATTTTTGTAGCCAAATCGTTAATCGCATTTTTAACAGATATTTCTCGCAACGAGGTGATGGCGAGAGGGCCGAAGACACCGGCACTCGCCCAGGCTGTTAATAGACGACCATGGATACCGCCTACATATTGAGTGCCGAAGATATCGGCTAAATAAGCTGGAATAGTCGCGAAACCACCGCCGTACATGGTGAAGATGATCATCGTTGCAGCATAGAAATAAATAAGCCACACAACGGATGGATTGACGCTGACTTGCTGGGCCGTGTAGGGGATGGAACAGTACAAAATTATCCCCGCGGCAAAGAATATCCAATAGGTATTTTTACGGCCAAGATAATCAGACGCACTCGCCCAGGCAAGCCGCCCGATCATGTTGAAAAAACTTATCATCAATACATAAGTAGACGCGAAGCCAAAATCAACAATGCTAGGCAAGGTGGAACCAAAGATTTCATTCATCATGGTCTTGGCCACCGCTAACACCCCAATACCCGCCGTCACATTAAAACAGAGCACTACCCAGAGTTGATAAAATTGTGGTGTTTTTAAGGCCTCATCAATGTGTACGCTGTGTTGTGTGATCATGGTGCGTTGACTGTCTTCTGGCGGCGGTGTCCAGCCTTCGGGCCGCCAACCTTGGCGCGGCAAGCGATAACCAAATGCTGCACAGAGCATGATGACAAAATAGATCGCGCCTAACATAAAGAAGGTCTCTGCCACGCCGACTGTGCCGGTGCCGACAACATAGACACCTGCATCACCTGGCACCAGCATATTGGCTACATCATTAGCACCAACAATAACGACTTCTTGTAAATGGCCGGCAACCTCTGCCAGACGTCGACCGGATGCATCCGTTGACAGGTTGACGCTAGCCACTGTGCCAAGATAATCCGGTGCTTCATAAAATAGTTTAATCAGTGGCTCGATCATAAATTTTGCGATCATGGCACCGCCACCAAAGCCCATAATAGCAATCCCGGTCGCCATACCACGCCGATCTGGAAACCAGCGAATTAATGTGCTGACTGGAGAGACATAACCAAGCCCCAATCCACAGCCACCAATAACGCCATAACCCAGATACAGCAACCAAAGATGACCCGTGAGTATACCAATGCCGCCGGTCATGAACCCGCCGCCCCAACAACAAGCCGCAACCGTGCCCACCATACGCGGACCTACTTTTTCCAGCCATTTTCCGGCAATGGCTGCTGCCAGGCCTAGAAAGACAATCGCTACAGTGAAGACCCAGACGACGCTTTTTAGTGTCCAATCGTCTGCGGCGCTGGTCACAACCCCCAAGCGTTTAATGAGGGCCGGGTTGAACAGACTCCAGGCATAAACCGAGCCGATACAAAGATGGATCCCCAAGGCCGCGGGCGCGATTAACCAACGATTAAAATCGGCTTTGGCCTCAATGTGTTTTTTAGACAAAATATCAAGCATGTATTTAAGAACCTCAATTGTTTAGGTGTCGTTTCATGGTCATGCAATAAACCTTGTTCAATGTCTTCATATCTGGTTTTTATACCATGGCGATATGTTATTTTAACGATTATCATGTGCCTTAAATTTAAGGTCATTGAAAATAGCCCGTTTGACTAAGACAGGATACTCAGTATTCTGTACGATTGAAAGTATCAGGTATTGACTGTTTCATAACGGCTACGTTCAACGAAAAATCGGTGTGTAAATTACAATGCCGAGGTTGTCATCAAAACGGTGCTAGACAAGTCAAGGTTTATTCTTCATGGGTACTGTCATCAATCATTATCGATATGGAAAGACGTTAGACAATGCCTGCATTACGCATAAGCCCGAAAACTATCTGATAAATTTATAATCCACGTTGCGGACGACAATGAAAGTTGTATTGATGAACACGACTAATCTTTGTCGTCATCTCTATTACCGTTGTCGTTTTCGGCATAATAAATAGGAGCTGTATTTCAGTGTCACTTCGTATCGATATTATTATTTTTATTATCGCTGTATCAGCG
Source organism: uncultured Gammaproteobacteria bacterium (assembly GCA_951812995.1). Classification (GTDB taxonomy): domain Bacteria; phylum Pseudomonadota; class Gammaproteobacteria; order Eutrophobiales; family Eutrophobiaceae; genus UBA7359. The sequence goes on from CATOTD010000012.1 coordinate 81,027, forward strand.
TCAAGTCCATCTGTTATAGCAGCAGAAAAAAAAGGCGAATATGTTGTAACCGCATCATTAACGCCTGTTTCCAAAACAGCAACGGGTTCAGCACTTACCGTCATCACTGCTACGGATATAAAAAAAAGAGGGTCTCATTATTTGCCCGATATATTGCGCGAAGTACCTGGCTTGGCAGTCAATCGCAGTGGTACTTTTGGTACGCAAACAGATATACGAGCGCGCGGCGCGGAAGCCAATCATACTTTAGTGTTGATTGATGGCGTTGAAGCCAATGACCCGGCACTTGGTTCTACATTTCAATTTGCATTTCTAAGCACTGCTAACATTGAGCGCATAGAAGTGTTGCGTGGGGCGCAAAGCGCATTATGGGGCAGTGATGCAATGGGCGCGGTCATAAACATTATTACAAAAAAAGGCCAAGGTCCTGTGGCACTTAATGCAGGTTTTCAGGGTGGCTCTTTTACGACTCAAAAAAGCACATTGGGCGGCTCTTACGGCAATGCTTTATTCAATATAAATATGCATGCGGACGTATTGCGCACAGAGGGTACTAACATTGCCCGTACCGGTAGCGAAGAGGATGGACACCATAATCGCACCTATGATTTGAAACTCGGCTTCACTCCAGGCGATCTGTTTGACTTCAGTTATACCCGAAGAGTCGCCAAGTCCGAGACACAGACCGATCCACAACCAGCTACCGCGACTATTATCGTCGATGCCGAAGGCAACCAAACAGAGAGTGATCAGACCTATCAAAATGCCAGGGCCAGCGTGTCTTTATTTAATAAACGCTGGGACAATCATCTTTCATTCACACACGCTAAAAACCGTACTGATTTTACTTCTTCTGTGTTTGGTGCATCATTTTTGAATGGCGATAAAACTAAATACGCTTTTCAAAGCGACTTGAATTTTCAAACAAACGCCTCTTTTGACATAGAACATCATATCTCATTTCTAACTGAATATGAGGATGATAATGCAACCGGATCGTTCATTGGTGGCGCATCCCGGGTTGGGTTTATTACAAGAAGTTATGCTGTAGAATATCGGCTTGCATTACTTGAACGCTTGTTTATCGCTACCGGCATTCGCTATGATGATAATGATTTTTTTGTTAATGAAACCACCTACCGCATTACGGGTGCGTTTAAGCCAACAACGGATTTTCGGTTGCATGGATCGTACGGCACGGGCGTGAAAAACCCGTCAATCTCTGAATTGTTTGGCAATTTTCCAACCTTTATGGGCAACCCTGAACTTACGCCTGAAAGTGTTAGAGGATGGGATATAGGGGTCGAACAGTATTTATTTGATGATCGATTAAATATTGATATTACCTATTTCAGAAATTTAATTGCCGACCAGATTACGGGCTCTAATCAGACCGTGACTAATCGCCGCGGTACTAATAAAATACAGGGCTTGGAACTATCGCTATCGTTTTCGCCATTCAATAATTTGGATATCAATGCGGCCTATACCTATACAGATAGTAAAGATGCGAATAATCTGGATTTAATACGCCGACCAGCACATATCGGCAATATTAATCTGAATTATTCTTTTTATGCAGATAGAGCCAATGTTAATGTAGGTGTAAGCTATAACGGCACGCAACAAGACAATGTTTACCCACCTTTTCCAACGCCTGCATTCCAGACAACGCTGGATTCATTTACGGTCGTCAATTTGTCAGGATCATATAAATGGAATCATCAGCTTGCATTTTTTGGCAGAATTGAAAATATTTTGGATGCATCTTATGAGGAAGTATACGGGTTTACGGCCCCGCGGCTGGGCGTTTACGCCGGGATTGAGTTAACACTCAATCATTGACAGTAAAGATTTATAATAAAATACAGTAGATTATTGCAACAACACAATTTGTAATGGAGTAACAGACATGACTATCAATAGATTGATGACTGAAAAACAGGGGCTTTTTTATTGCCTGATTATTTTGGTTGTGGCGACACGTTTGTTGCCGCATCCGGTAAATTTTACACCCGTTGGGGCCTTGGGGCTGTTTTCTGGTGCTTATGTCATGACTAAGCGAGCTTGGCTAATGCCGATAATCGCCTTGCTCATCAGTGATCTAATCATCGGGTTTTATACACCCGTCGTCATGTTATCAGTCTATGTCAGTTTTGCGCTCAGCGTTGTGCTTGGCCGCTATATGTTGTCTAAAAAACGCAACGTACTACGCATTGGCGGTTCAGCCATCGCGTCTGCAAGCATTTTATTTGTGCTGTCCAACTTCACCCTCTGGACGACAGGATTATATTATCCGCTTACTTTTGAAGGTCTGACAATATGTTTTATCCGTGCTATTCCATTCTATGGCAACACCGTGCTTGGCGATCTTTTTTATGCCGCTGTATTGTTTGGTACTCATGCAGGCGTTAAACAATGGCTCAATAAAACAACTGTATTACGTAGCGCATAGTGCGTGACGCTCATGAGCGCTGGGCAAACACGTTCAAAACTTATGGACGCAATACATTAAAGAAAAGCAGATGGTCAAGTGCAAGATTGATGCTATAATCAGCACATGGACACCACACCACTCTACAGAGCATTGATCGAAGCTGGCGCAAAAGAAGACACTGCCAAAGAGGCCGCGGCCTCTATCAGTGAAAAAATCTCTACGCTTGAAAAAGATGTAGCTGAAGTGAAGGTTGTAGGTCGAATCAATGCCGCGATGAATATGTTCTTAATATTTTTGTTTTTGAAATATATTGTAGATTAAGTCCATATCATGAGCGGAACAGCATTATATCGAGCACTCATCAACGGCGGCGCAAACGAAGAGCTAGCCAAAGAAGTTGATGATAGTGAAAGGATGGATAAAACTTTAACTGAGCTGAAAATTTTAGTCCGGCTCAACAGTGCTGGCATTTTGATCATTATCGGCATCTTGGTAAAAATCCTCACCGTCATTTGATGCACCTGGAGACATCGATCCCCCTCCCCGAGACTGGTTGATTATGGGAAATAGGCTCAGCTCTATTTATACGAAAACGGGCGATTGCGGTACGACTGGATTAGCAAACGGCGCGCGCATTGACAAATCAAATATTAGAATTGAAGCCATGGGTGATGTCGATGAATTGAATAGTTTATGCGGGATGCTTGAAGCAAGTGGCATCCCTCCCCAGGTTGCTGATTATTTGCGTAATATACAACATAGACTTTTTGATATTGGCGGCGAGTTAGCCATGCCTGGCAATGCAGTCCTGGATCCCGAGGCTGTTGACCAACTTGAAACATTAATTGATATGTACAATGCAGATCTACCTGCTTTGAAAGAATTTATCTTGCCGGGCGGGTCGCTGTCGGCATCGGTCTGTCATCTGGCAAGAAGCGTATGTCGGCGCGCTGAGCGGAAGCTTGTCGGCATGAGCAAAGCGGAATATATAAACCCCGCCTCTTTGCGTTATATCAATCGTCTTTCCGATTTATTTTTTGTGTGGGCCAGGACTTTGAATCAGGAAACAGGGGGGCGGGAGATATTTTGGGACAGCATGCGATTAAAGCGCTAGTATTTTTTTTCTAATTCCATGAGCCGTCCTTCGCGTTTCATGTCTACTTTTCCAAGAAACGACATGCCGAGTAGCGTGATAGTCGGAAAATCACTGTCATGCACGGCACCTCCTACATTGTGCAGTTCAATGTCGCCGACTTTAACTTTCTTTAGATTGACAATGTAAATCTTGCTCGTACCTGAGGCCGTATTGGATAGGCTTTCTCTGCCGATTAACTTGTAATCAATACCCAGTCTTCTCGCAATATTGCCGTTCATGGACACAAGCGTTGCGCCCGTATCAACAAGGAATTTGACATGCGCGCCGTTAATCGTGCCACTAATCCTGTACATGCTACCTGCGTCAGGCACAAGGATTAATTTTTTACCCCCGGTTGGTTTGTTGAATGTATTACCTATGTGCGTTCCTAGCGTATAAGTCTCTTGCTTGCCATCAATCTCAATAATGGCCTCCTTGCTGTTTGCCTCAATCAATAAGGCACCTTCAGGACTGATTTTCCCTTTCTTGAGAACCCGTTGTTTCCCGTCTATGGTGACGATTGCTTTATCTTGCGTTAAACCATTGACGACTATTTTTTCAACAGCACTAATAGGGCAAATGAATATTAGCGTTAATATAAGTGTTAATAATAAATGATTGCTGTTGAATGATTTCATGCGTAATTAATTGACCCAAAAATATCCATTATAGTCTGTTAAATGGCATCATTTTGACTGCCATGGTTTATTTTGATCTGTGTTTGCTTTGGTAGCGTATTTAAGTCCCAGTTTTTTACAGCCCAGTCTAATAAAGACTCAATGTCAGCGTTCATCGCTTCGTATGGTGGCGCATGCCCAAGGAAGTCAAGTGCCTCGAAAATGACCTGCGATGGATTGTCGTGGTCTATCGCTGCAGCATGAGATCGTTTACTTATTTTGTTGCCATCATTATTGATGGCGACAGGTAAATGTAAATAGCCTGGTAAATTGTAACCGAGTAATGTTTGTAAATAGATCTGTCTTGGCGTGGAGTCTAATAAATCTGCGCCCCTGACAATTTCATTAATACCTTGTTCGGCATCGTCAACGGTAACGGCTAAATGATAAGCAAACAGGCCATCTGCTCTTTTTATAATGAAGTCGCCTACCTCTGATGCAATCGACTGAACGAATTTGCCTTGCAATACGTCATCACATGCAATGTCATCGTCATTTGTCTTGATGCGCATTGAATAGCCCGTTGTAACATCGGCAACACCATGGCGACAGGTGCCGGGGTAAGGTCTGTTTGCTATTTCTTTACGCGTGCATGTGCATCGAAATATCAGTCCAAGCGAATTCAAATATTCAAACGCTGATCGGTATAATGGCGTTCTTTGGGATTGATATACAATTTCACCGTCCCAGAGCAATCCTAAGCATTCGAGTTGCTTGAGTATGATTTTATCTGTGCCGGGCCTTGTGCGTGGTTCATCAATGTCTTCCATACGGATAAGCCATTTACCTTTTTGCTTTCGAGCTTGCAGATAGCTACCTAATGCAGTCACAATAGATCCGAAGTGCAAGGATCCGCTAGGTGTGGGGGCAAAGCGACCGGTATAGCCCGCTGGAGACACAGTTATTCAACCATAAAGAGGACCATTAATTTGTTTGAATCGGCGGCAAGCGAAAGCATAAAAGGGAATGGCTACACGGCATTTTTTGCTTTGTCTTAGACATAACACATAGATTGCTAGCTGAGCTGACGTTCTTTAATTTCATTGAGTGTCTTGCAATCAACACACAGTGTTGCTGTTGGTCGCGCTTCTAGTCGACGAATACCAATTTCGATACCACAGACTTCACAATAGCCATAATCGCCACTATCCAGGGTCAATATGACCTCATCAATTTTCCGAATTAATTTTCTTTCTCGGTCTCGTGCCCGGAGCTCAAGGGCAAATTCTTCTTCTTGCGTCGCCCTGTCATTGGGATCAGGAAAATTCGAGGCCTCATCTTGCATATGGTGGACAGTCCGATCCGCTTCTTCCATCAGATCATGTTTCCAGGCATTCAAAATCTTGCGAAAATGTTCCGTTTGTTCCTTGCTCATATAACTTTCGCCTTTTTTTTCCGTATAGGCGGCAATTTGTGTTTTCTTATTTTTCTGGACAGGCCTAACGGATTTTTTTTTAGCCGTTTTTTTCGCGATCTCGGGTTTCTTAGCTTCTTTTTTCTGCGCGGTTTTCTTTTTTGCAGTGGCTTTTTTCTTGGTGACTTTCTTTTTTAGCGTGGTCTTTTTCTTTGCGATTTCCTTTTTTTCAACTGCTTTTTTCTTCGTAACTTTCTTTTTTAGCGTAGTTTTTTTCTTGGTAGCCATTTCCAGTCTCCAGCTGATAAAAATCAACGTGCATCTATATCAGAAAGGTTGTAGTGAGGCAATATGAATTAAAATAAATCCAATATTTTAAGCTGTAATACGCCACATACATGCGTGTCGCGTCTGCGATGAAAGCTGGTATTACTAAAAAAACAATCATGGGATCATTGTCAAAAGGAGGGTGCCGACTCCAAAGTCACAATAGGCGTTTGTGGTGTCCATCCATCCTTGACATGATCAACAACTACTGTGGTATAGAGTCCACCCCTGACATTGAAGATGGCCGTCAGCTTAATGTAGCGAGGTGCAATGGCAATGAGCAGATCATCTAAAATTTTATTGGTGACACTCTCATGAAATACACCTTGTTCACGAAAAGACCAGACATAGCGCTTCAATGCCTTAAGTTCGATGCAACATGCATCGGGTATGTACTCAATTTTGAGCGTGGCAAAATCAGGTTGGCCAGTTTTAGGACACAGGCACGTAAATTCTGGGATCTCAATCTGAATGATGAAATCACGCTCAGGTTTTGGGTTTGGGAATACCTCAAATATATCAGTTGCTTGGCTAGACATTGTTTAATATTATCGCGAGTGATGATAAATCAAACAATAACATAGATAATTTTGGGAATTATATACTTAAATACGCAATATATTTGTTAAAAGAGAATAGATGCTTATAAAAATTTTGGGAATTATATATTTAACTCCAACTTCACTACAAAATACAAACACAATGATTTGTTAGTTTTTTCAAGTAACAAGCTCACCATGCTCACCTGTTACCTTATGCAATTTTTCAATTGCACTCCATTTTGGGTTAAACCATCTTTTCTTGTCTTTCGTTTGCACGCAACGACAATAAAAAGGTTTTTATCGGTTTTTTTATCTTTGTTGAATACTGCAATATCAAGCGGATACTCTTTTTTGGTATCAGATGGCCTTACTTTTACACGCCACTGTGGGCGTGTTTGTAATTGTTCTTTGGGGTATCCGTAATCTTCGACAAGTGTTTCGGAAAAGACTTGTACTGCTTCTACTTCTTCTGGCGTAGCTTTTACTTCTTCACCACTTATATAGTCTTTGATGTAACCTGCTCTCATTATCGTCCTGTATATCCGCATTCTATTTCCATTGCTTTGCTCATGCTAGCACCTCGCGATAGGTAATCCGTTTACCTATCGCGTTGCTTATAAGTGATTCTATACGTTGATTGGTTGGTAACTTACATGGTCCGTTATTCAGTCTAAAAGTCACTTCGTTCACATAGCGATGTAAGTGTTTAGTGCTGGCATGATGCCATACCCCATACAGACCGCGTTTGAGTAAAGCCCAGACACTTTCAATGCTATTGGTATGAATGTTGTTTGAACCCACATATTCTCCCGCACTATGGGTTACCGTACCATGCTGATAAGCAGACTGTAGATGCTGATATGACCTGTGTTCATCTGTGTAAATGGTGGCACCATATTCCACTGAACAGCCAATCTCTTTGTGCAGGGTCGGTATATCAGTTGATGGGATAGGCTTAGCCCTTGTGCGGCCACCGCGCTCACGCATTCCGACCACTACCTGCTTGCCAGCTACGCCACGGCCTGCGCGGACTTTCTTGTGTTTGTGTTTGTTATGTTCCTTCCCACCGATATAGGTCTCATCAATCTCAACAATGCCAGAAAGTAAATTATCTGTATTATCGTTACAGGTTTCACGAATGCGGGCCTGCATAAACCAGGCGGTCTTTTGAGTTACTCCGATTTGTTTAGATAACTGCAAGCTAGATATGCCCTTGCGCGAGGTGACAGTTAAGTAAATAGCATATAGCCATTTATGTAGTGGAACATGAGAACGTTCAAAGATAGTGCCGGTTCTCACCGTAAACTCACTCTTACAGTCCCGGCATAAGTAATATCCTGTCCGCTTTCCTTTGCGCGGGGTAATACGCTTAAATTCCCCACAATGAGGACAGGATATGTAATCTCTCCAGCGTTGTCCCTCAAAATACAATCTAGCGGCTTCAGCATCCGGAAACTGGCGAAATAACTCAAATGTGGATATGGTATTGTCTTTCATTGATGACCCTCCGTTTTATTGCATTTTTATGTTAGATTATATGAGTTATCTATTGGAGTAAAGTATATAATTCCCAAAATTTTATAGACAGCCCCAAAAACTGTGTAACTGCTTATCATTGATTATTGCCCTGAAGGGGCTGAGGATAAGCACATGCAACCCGAAGCAATCAAGTCACTGGCACGTGAAACTGCCAGGGGCATCAAAACCGAAGAAGACCTGTATACGTTCCGTCAGGCATTGACCAGGGTAACCATTGAGGCAGCACTGAATGCCGAGCTTGATGAACACCTTGGCTATGCCAGACATGAGTAGGCAGGAAAATCCAATAGCCGCAATGGTCGCAGTCATAAAATGCTACGCACTGAAGAGGGCGCATTCGAGCTGGAAACACCCCGCGACAGAAAGGGTAGCTTTGCGCCAGCAATGGTCAAGCAGCACCCATCTCGCAGCACCAGTATGGATGACAAGATTCTCAGTCTCTATGCCAAAGGCAATACCCCCTGTGACATTGTCGCGCTGTTTCAGGAAATGTAGGGCGTGGCAGTCTCAACCAGCCTGCTCTCGCGCGTGACAGAAAAGATGATTGCGTGGCAATCGGCCACTGGCGCTGATATACCCCAGCGCATACCTTGATTGCATAGTCGTTAAAATCCGCCAGGACAAGAAAGTCATCAACAAGGCTGTCTATCTGGCACTGGGCGTGAACCTGGACAGGCACAAAGCGCTTTTAGGGCTGTGGCTGTCAGAGCACGAAGGTGCTAAGTTCTGGCTCAATGTCTTGACCGAACTTCATAACCGCGGTGTACGAGACATCCTGATTGCCTGTGTTGACGGACTCAAGAGTTTTCCTGATCTCATCAATACCGTCTACCCGCAAAGAGTTATAACCGAATCTGGGGTCTGAATAGGTTGAAGTATGCGGCGTATCTTGCTGGAATCGGTTTTGTCTAGCAATCGAAAGTAACAAGAGGAGCACGCCACACATGACAAACAATACTGTGATTAATCTGGGTACACCAGAGGGCATTGATCCACTGACAGAGTTACTCAGATCTGGTGCGAAGCAGTTAATCACCGAAGCTGTCCAGGTAGAGCCAGATGAGTTGATGACGCATTATGATGATCAAAAAACGGCTGACGTACGCCAGCACGTTGTCCGTAGCGGTCATCATCCAGAACGAGAGATCATCATCGGGGTTGGCAAGGTCAGCGTCGAGGTGCCCAATATCCGTAGCCGAGAAGGCGAGCCTGAGAGCTTCCAATCGTTAATAGCGCCTCCTTACATCCGGCGTACAGCGACCCTGGACGCGGCGATTCCCTGGCTTTATTTGAAAGGTGTTTCGAGTGGTCAGATGCAAAGTGCACTGGAAGCGATTGTCGGACTGGAGGCTAAAGGGCTGTCGGCCAATGTCGTGGGTCGTTTGAAACGGCAATGGGAAGCTGGAAACCTCGAACAACTTGGTTTTTGGGACGAGGACGAAGCGAGTTTCGCTCGGTCTCACCCGCATTGCGGGCATGGAGGTCATGAGTTGGGGTATTTGAGGCAAAAGCGCGGCGTTTTGGGCTACATAAGCAGGCAATTTCCGGAATTTGGGCGGAGTCAGGCTGTGGCCTGTCGTCGCTCGTGGAAGATGAGACGGCGGAAGTTGTAGCTCAGGTTGGCCATGGTCATGCGGGCCTTCGCACGGGTTTGGCCGATTGAGCGGATGGTCAGAGCCATGGGCCCTTTCTCGTAGCCGAACACAGGCGCGGATGGCGGAGCGTGTCGCGTTGCCCCGACGAATATGCCTGGCCATGGGTTTGCCGCGTGGCTTCTTGCGGTGGATATGTGAGCGGTACCCTTGCGCCTTCAGCCAAGCCTCATTCCTGGCCGAGCGGTACCCGGTATCGGCCCAAACCGCCTTCGAGCTGTTTGTCTCGTCCAGAACCGAGGAGAGTTCAGCCCGTCGTAGCGAGCCGCATTCGTGCCAGTCTCACCCCGGATGAAGCGCCATTTGCGGTCAATGGACACGTGGTTCTTGTAACCAAAGTGCGGAACCGAAATATCGACAAGGCCAGTATCCTCCTCACCCTCCTTGGTCGTCTTGGCCTTTGAATACTTGACCGTCCAACGTGCATCGGTGTCTTTCTGCGCTGCCTTGGACAGATCATCGGGCCAGATGTCAGACGCGGCCTCACCTGCCTTGGCGCGCTCCTTTTCTTCTTTCGTCATCCGCTGGCGCGGGGCAGAGACCAACGTGGCATCCACAATCTGACCGCCAGTCGGTTTGTATCCCCGCGCGCAGAGCTGAGCTTCAAACGCGGCAAACAGGGCCTTGAAGACACCCGCCTGGGTCAGCTTCTCTCTGAAAAGCCAGATCGTCTTCTGATCAGGTGTCGGCTCCCCGATTTGAAATCCTAGGAACCGTAGCCAACTGAAACGGTCACGAATGAGAAACTCCATCCGCTCATCGCTCAGATCGTGCATTGAGGCCAACACCAGCACCTTGAACATCACAACGGCATCATAGGGCGGGCGACCACCTTTGGGACGTTCCCCATAGCCAAGCGCTTCAACAAGAACTGGGCGAAACACTTCGAAATCAACGTGCCGCTCCAAAACCTCAAGCGGATCTCCCATCGCCGAAAGCCGCGCCAAATGATCCGTCAAATCAAACAATCCAGGTGCGTGCATAAACAAAATCCTCCCACATCAAGTGAATCAGACCGTACCATAAAATGTACGGTTTTTAGAGGCTTCCAGCTACATACAAGCAATGGTGTACACGTTCCGTGTCTAATGAATGGGTCTATATCTGGACTGATGGCATCTACAGTGGTCTTCGAGGTGACGATGGTCGATTGTGTTGCCTGGTCATCATCGGCGTGAACAGTCGCGGTCAGAAGCATTTTATGTCGATTGAATAGGGTGTCAGGGAATCGAAACAAAGCTGGCCATTGGCGATGGTGCTTTGGGTTTCTGGGCAGCCCTTGAGGCAGTGTATCCAGAGACGGATGTGCAACGTTGCTGGATGCACAAGACCGGCAATGTGCTGAACTATCTGCCCAAGTCTGTTCAGGAGAAAGCAAAGCAGGGTCTGGATGGCAGAGGGCCGCGTTGACGCAGAGCAGGTGTTCGATGCATTTGAGGAACGTTTCGGTGTCAAGTATCCCAAGGCAGTGGCATGCTTATCGAAAGACCGTGATGCGTTGCTGGCATTTTATGACTTTCCAGCAGAGCACTGGACCCACATCAGGACAACGAATGTCACCCCGTCGAGCTTTGCGACAATCCGGCATAGAACACGCCAGGCCAAAGGTTGTGTCACGCGGATTACGATGCTGACGATGATCTGCAAGATGGGATTATGTGCCGAAGATTCCTGGCGCAAACTGCGAGGCTTCAGACACCTGGCGAAGGTGATTGAAGGCGTGAAGCTTAAAGATGGAATCGAGGTAACTGAGGACGACAAGGCAGCCGCATGATTAACTTGTCAGACACTACTTTTGACAATAGCTCTTTACTACGCTCCATCGGTGTATTAGTGAAAACATTGAAATATCCACGACGATCACTGCACCAATAATCGATCACTTTTTT
>CATOTD010000013.1 GCA_951812995.1 uncultured Gammaproteobacteria bacterium
CTCGAACAACGCTGATTCTGGATGGGTTTTGACGCGAGCACCAGTCGTTGTCACCCGCATAGCGGGTGTGAAGGTCAAGGTCGGTGGTATTTGAGGCTGTGTTGCGCTGTTTGGGTCTGCCAGGGCGGGTATTTCCGGAATTTGGGCGGAGTCAGGCTGTGGCCTGTCGTCGCTCGTGGAAGATGAGACGGCGGAAGTTGTAGCTCAGGTTGGCCATGGTCATGCGGGCCTTCGCACGGGTTTGGCCGATTGAGCGGATGGTCAGAGCCATGGGCCCTTTCTCGTAGCCGAACACAGGCGCGGATGGCGGAGCGTGTCGCGTTGCCCCGGCGAATATGCCTGGCCATGGGTTTGCCGCGTGGCTTCTTGCGATGGATATGTGAGCGGTACCCTTGCGCCTTCAGCCAAGCCTCATTCCTGGCCGAGCGGTACCTGGTATCGGCCCAAACCGCCTTCGAGCTGTTTGTCTCGTCCAGAACCGAGGAGCGTTCATGCCCGTCGTAGCGAGCCGCATTCGTGCCAGTCTCACCCCGGATGAAGCGCCATTTGCGGTCAATGGACACGTGGTTCTTGTACCCAAAGTGCGGAACCGAAATATCGACAAGGCCAGTATCCTCCTCACCCTCCTTGGTCGTCTTGGCCTTTGAATACTTGACCGTCCAACGCGCATCGGTGTCTTTCTGCGCTGCCTTGGACAGATCATCGGGCCAGATGTCAGACGCGGCCTCACCTGCCTTGGCGCGCGCTTTCTCTTCTTTCGTCATCCGCTGGCGCGGGGCGGAGACCAACGTGGCATCCACAATCTGACCGCCGGTCGGTTTGTATCCCCGCGCGCACAGCTGAGCTTCAAACGCGGCAAACAGGGCCTTGAAGACACCCGCCTAGGTCAGCTTCTCTCTGAAAAGCCAGATCGTCTTCTGATCAGGTGTCGGCTCCCCGATTTGAAATCCCAGGAACCGCAGCCAACTGAAACGGTCACGAATGAGAAACTCCATCCGCTCATCGCTCAGATTGTGCATCGAGGCCAAGACCAGCACCTTGAACATCACAACGGCATCATAGGGTGGGCGACCACCTTTGGGACGTTCCCCATAGCCAAGCGCTTCAACAAGAACTGGGCGAAACACTTCGAAATCAACGTGCCGCTCCAAAACCTCAAGCGGATCTCCCATCGCCGAAAGCCGCGCCAAATGATCCGTCAAATCAAACAATCCAGGTGCGTGCATAAACAAAATCCTCCCACATCAAGTGAATCAGATCGTACCACAAAATGTACGGTTTTTAGAGGCTTCCATTTTAGGTCATACGCATTGAAGTCTACTATCTCCATGACCCCCATCATCATTTCTGTTTCCTTATCTCGGATAGTAAAAACCTGGTGTTTCATAGATAAAACTACAAAAATGAAATCAGCGTCTTCAACATAGGAGCTTCTAATTCTTGCAAAAGATGTTATGTTTGGAGACTTGCCGCTTCCTTATTATATCCATGGAAGTGGCTTTAATATCTATATGGCCTGTTACGGCACTGCTTCTCTTTCGTGTCTTTTTGAATTGCAGAATAACATCGGCTATATTCAATCGCTTGCCAGCCTCGACATTAATTAATTCGTATTTATTTTCACCCTATTCAAGTGCTCCAGTGAAAACTTCGAACGCCCATGCCTCAACAAAAGCCCCGGCAATTTTATTGACGTTTTCCATTGGAATACCGAGTTTTAAGTTAAGGAACATCTGATCAATTAAGGATTTTCAAGCAAGTGGGCATCACTGTGCTCGATAGTAGCGAGCATTGAACGTCTTGCTCATTACTCTCTTTCATTTCTCTTGTCCCGGCCTACTGTTTTCAGCTATCGTCCCTATTCCAGGCGTACTAAGCCACTGATAGCCGTAATAATTGTTTCTTTGATAGCATAAGATTAATCAGGGCACAGTGGGCAAACAGGTGGTCCGCATTCTTGCCTGGCCCTTTGAATCTGACTTTGGTAAATCCATATTGTCGCTGCATGATATGAAAGACATGCTCAACCTTGGCACGGACTTTGGATTTGTGCCGGTTTTTAGCCTTGTCCTGTTCGGTCAGTTTGCGGTGACGTGCGCCTTTGACCTGGGTGTAGTCTTTTGCCTTGGGGTCATTATCCTTGAGTACGGATTGCTGACGAGTTATAACCGAATCTGGTGTCTGAATAAATTTGAAGTATGCGGCGTGCCTTGCTGGAATCGGTTTTGTCTAGCAATCGAAAGTAACAAGAGGAGCACGCCACACATGACAAAAGATACTGTGATTAATCTGGGTACACCAGAGGATATTGACCCGTTGACTGGATTGCTACGTAGCGGTGCCAAACAGCTGATAACAGAAGCGATTCAGGCGGAGTTGGCCGAGTTGATGGCAAGTTTTGATAATCAGAAAACGAGTGAAGGCAGACAGCGTGTTGTGCGCAATGGCTATCACCCAGAACGAGAAGTATTGACCGGTGTTGGCAAAGTACCAGTGTCGGTGCCAAAGATCCGTAGCCGAGAAGGCGAGCCTGAGAGCTTCCAATCGTTAATAGTGCCTCCTTACATCCGGCGCACAGCGACCCTGGACGCGGCGATTCCCTGGCTTTATTTGCAGGGTGTTTCGAGTGGTCAGATGCAGAGCGCCCTGGAAGTGATTGTCGGGCCTGATGCCAAGGGCTTATCCGCCAATGCAGTTGGTCGCCTGAAACGTCAGTGGGAATCAGAGTACAAAACCTGGAGTACACGTTCAGTGACTGACGAATGGGTCTATATCTGGGCTGATGGCATCTACAGTGGTCTTCGAGGTGACGATGGTTGATTGTGTTGTCTGGTCATCATTGGCGTGAACAGCCGCGGTCAGAAGCACTTCCTGGCAATTAAGGATGGTGTCAGGGAATCGAAGCAGAGCTGGTGAGAAGTCTTGTTGTCGTTGAAACAGCGAGGTTTAAACCAACCACCGAAGCTGGCGATTGGCGACGGTGCTCTGGGATTCTGGGTAGCATTGGAAGAAGTCTATCCTGAGACAACAGCACAACGCTACTGGATGCATAAGACCGGTAATGTACTGAACTATCTGCCGAAGTCTGTCCAGGAGAAAGCGAAACAAGGGCTACATGACATTTGGATGGCAGAGGGGCGCACTGATGCAGAGAAGGCATTTGATGCATTTGAGGAACGTTTTGGGGCGAAGTATCCGAAGGCAGTGGCCATGCTTATCGAAAGACCGTGATGCGTTGCTGGCATTTTATGACTTTCCAGCAGAGCACTGGACCCACATCAGGACAACGAATGTCACCCCGTCGAGTTTTGCGACAATCCGGCATAGAACACGCCAGGCCAAAGGTTGTGTCACACGAATAACGATGCTGACGATGATCTACAAGATGGGATTATGCGCAGAAGATTCCTGGCGCAAACTGCGAGGCTTCAGACACCTGGCGAAGGTGATTGGAGGCGTGAAGCTTAAAGATGGAATCGAGGTAACTGAGGACGACAAGGCAGCCGCATGATTAACTTGCCAGACACTACTTTTGACAATAACTCATTGCTGACCCGCATAGGCATTATCTCACCAAAGACGGGTCTCTTCTCCATGCAGCAGGTCTCCAAGTACCTGTGAGTCGTGGACATGGGCTGGTGTGGCAGCAACAGAGTGTATCAGTTTGGTTTTGCTATCCACACCGATGTGTGCCTTCATGCCAAAGTACCATTGCTTGCCTTGTTTGGTCTGATGCATATCAGAGTCACGGGGCAAACCGTTTGCCGGTGCCAACCTTGATCAGGCTTCACTCGATTTTACCGGCATTGATCCGAGCCATCCCTTTCGCCAGCAAATTGCAGTCAGTGAAGTGGCCGCCCTGCATGCAGTATTCAAGGCCATACAAGCAAAAATAAAAAAACACGATTGTAGTCGTGCCATATTGGTCGGGCACAATGCCGCATTTGATCTTGCTTTTTTAAAGGCGGCGGTGGCACGCAATAATATCAAAAGCAATCCGTTCCACCCTTTCAGCACCTTTGATACCGTCACTATGGCAGCACTTGCCTATGGTCAAACCGTATTAGCGCGGGCGGCGGCGGCGGCGGGACTAACATGGGATGCCAAAGAAGCGCATTCAGCACGTTATGATGCCGAACAGACGGCGTTATTGTTTTGTGAGATTGTAAATAGATGGCATGAGTATTCGGGGGTTGTTTAATAACCAAGTATAATCCTTTCGATAAATATATTCTTTGCGCTTTTTTACGTGCTAGACAGCAGGCAATTGTGAAAAAGAAAGTGGGTCGTATAAATAATTATTTATGATTAAAACTAAAACGATATGATATGTTTAAGGAACCTCTGATTAATGCCATAATATGCGATAATACCGCAATGTTTTAAGTGGAGGGTCAAAAGATGCAACAAAAAAGCTTGGCAGTATCTGGATTCGAGAAATACCGCAAGCAGACACGCAAAGAGATATTTCTCGAAGAGATGAATCAGCTCATTCCCTGGCAAGCGCTGACTGCAGTAATTGAGCCTCATTACCCCAACCCCTGCTGGTCGCCGTCCGGTGGGCCTGGAACGCATGCTGAGAATTGACTTCCTGCAACACTGGTTTGCCTTATCTGATCCTGCCACAGAAGCGGCTTTATATGACACACCTGCCATGCGGTGCTTTGCCCAGATAGACTTAGGTCAGGAACCCGTGCCAGATGCAACCACCCGCTGTAAATTCCGTCATCTACTGGAGGAGAACAACCTCGGAGTTGCCCTGTTTGATGCTGTTGCCGTCTATCTGGAGGAAAACGGCATGAAAGTATCCAAAGGCACTATTGTTGATGCGACCATCATCAATGCGCCTACCGCCACCAAGAACAAAAGCAACACCCGTGACCCTGATAGGCATCAGACCAAACAAGGCAAGCAATGGTACTTTGGCATGAAGGCACACATCGGTGTGGATAGCAAAACCAAACTGATACACTCTGTTGTTGCCACACCAGCCCATGTCCACGACTCACAGGTACTTGGAGACCTACTGCATGGAGAAGAGACCCGTCTTTGGGGAGATAGTGCCTATGCGGGTCAGCAATCCGTACTCAAGGATAATGACCCCAAGGTAAAAGACTACACCCAGGTCAAAGGCTCACGTCACCGCAAACTGACCGAACAGGACAAGGCTAAAAACCGGCACAAATCCAAAGTCCGTGCCAAGGTTGAGCATGTCTTTCATATCATGCAGCGACAATATGGATTTACCAAAGTCAGATTCAAAGGGCCAGGCAAGAATGCGAACCACCTGTTTGCCCACTGTGCCCTGATTAATCTTATGCTATCAAAGAAACAATTATTACGGCTATCAGTGGCTTAGTACGCCTGGAATAGGGGCGATAGCTGAAAACCAGTAGGCCGGGACAAGAGAAATGAAAGAGCGTAATGAGCAAGACGTTCAATGCTCGCTACTATCGAGCACAGTGATGCCCACTTGTTTGAAAATCCTTAATTGATCAGATGTTCCTTAATTTTAATCGGGTGGAAAGATGGATGAAGATCATCACATTAATATTAATGTTAGTTTCAATGTCTTCGTCTGCACAGGAAATAGTATTTGAAGGGACTCCAATTAAAAGAATCGTACTCGAAGAGGAGAATGATCCTACCACAAGACTACTATCCAAATCAGAGCAGATTGAATACAAAGTAAATATTATTAAGTCAGGTGATAGTTACTATTGGGCATCTCGGGAAAACGTTCAAATGAGGTCAGAAGTTTCTGGGTTCTATATTACGTTCCTTGCAGTAAACGGTTCAGGCTACGTCCGCACTCTAACATCATTGGGACTAGAATTATTCAAACTGTTGCCAAAGTTGGAGCAAAAAAAAGCAATTTACATATGTTGAGCACCTTGTTCACCAAATGGGTTTCATCACATATTATGGGCGATAAAATATATAACCAACGCCTGCAGACGGATCGCCAACCCGCTATGCGTTTTATCGACCGCTACTATTCTATAGGATTACATTAGTCCGCTTTGGGCGGCGAATGCCAGTTGGCGCAAAATCACGCTGCATTCAATAAGGGCGTGCTAAAGCGCGTCTTTTATTACAATGCTGGGTATCAAAATGACTAAGGAAGAGCTACTAAAAAACTTAAAAGGCCATGAATCGCAAACGGGATCGTTTGGCTGGAAAACTGGAATTGCGGGGGGTACTGCGATATTCCTAGCACTATTGCCTAGATGGTTTAACCCACTGGAATCTATCATTGACTCCGATACTCTTATGGTTATTTTACTATACGCTTTTATTGTCCCCTATTTTTATATCAGCATAAAGCATGACAAATCGATTGATAAAAAATATTCGATGTACTGCGCCTCATGTGGCAAGCGGTACGATCCAGCAACTTTGCCAATTGCTGTGTTGGAAAACCAATGTCAAAAATGTGGTGCCAGAATTTATGACACTGAATAAACATGGCAGGACAACTTGCTCGATAACGCTATTCGAGAATGTGTTAATAATGATGTGCGTCTTTTATTACAATGCTGGGTATCAAAATGACTAAGGAAGGACTAATAAAAAATTTAAAAGGCCATCAATCGCAAACGGAATCGTTTGGCTGGAAAACTGGCATTGCCGGGGGTACTGTGATACTCCTAGTACCATTGCTTGGATGGCTTAACCCACTGGGATCTATCATTGACTCCGGCATACTTATGAGTATTTTACTATCCGTTTTTATTGTCCTATATTTTTGTTTCAGCATAAAGTATGAAAAATCGATTGATAAGAAATATTCGATGCACTGCGTCTCATGTGGCGAGCGGTACAATCCAATAACTTTGTCAATTGCTGTGTTGGAAAACCAGTGTCAAAAGTGTGGTGCCAGAATTTATGACACTGAATAAATATATAGCCCTAAAAACCCAATACGAAACATGGATTCCTGATATTACATTTGAGGAAATCTACAAGAAAATACAACTCAATAAAGCAGGCGCATCGCGTCACAAGACCAAGGCATTCGGAAAAGTTTTTAAACCGCTACGTTTTAATCTGCTCCTGCCATTTCCGGGCCTGGTCCAGTAACTTAGGATACGCCAGCGTTGTTAATAGTCTATTTTGCAAGACTTGTTTGCCCGCTATCCATACGTCACTGACTTGTGACCTACTGCCGGCATAGATAATTTGTGCCAAGGGCTCATAGAGTGGTGCCATCTCAAGCGAGCCGAGATTGATCGCCGCAATGTCGGCTTGCTTACCTTTTTTTAATGAGCCGATTGATTCATTCAAGCCCAGTGCCTTGGCACCGTTGAGCGTGGCCATCTTTAATGTGGTGTGTGCGTCAAGGCATGTGCTGTCACCAGCGATGCCTTTGGCGAGTAAGGCGGCCATGCGCATCTCACCGATCATGTCCAGATCGTTATTGCTTGCCGCCCCATCGGTGCCGATACAGACATTAACGCCCGCCTTCACCAATGCGCCAACCGGGCAGAGGCCGCTGGCGAGCTTCAAGTTTGACTCTGGACAATGCACAACATGCACACCTTGTCTTGCGAGTTCGTCTATCTCCGTTTGCTGTAATTGCGTCATGTGGACGGCCAACGTGCGCGCGCTCATCAGACCGAGCTCCGTTAAACATTGTAGGGGACGTTTGCCATGTCGCTCGATGCTTTGTGCTACTTCAAACGCGGTTTCATGGAGGTGTATATGGATCGGTATATCGAGCTCCTCTGCTAATACATGGATACGTTTTAGTGATTCATCCGACACCGTATAGGGCGCGTGGGGTGCGAAGGCGGTATTGACTAATGGATGGTGTCGATAGGTATCGTGTACTGCCTCAGCCTTCAGTAAATACGTATCCGCATCCTTTGCCCATGCTGTTGGAAAGTCGATCAGAATCAATCCAACAACAACACGCATACCGGCATGGGCACAGACTTCTGCTGTTTGATCCGGGAAGAAGTACATATCGTTAAAACACGTGATGCCGCCACGGATCATTTCAGCAACGGCGATTTCTGTGCCATCTTTGACAAATGCCGGACTGACAAACTTTTGTTCGGCAGGCCAGATATGGTGGTTTAACCAATCCATCAAAGGCAGATCATCTGCCAGCCCGCGTAATAATGTCATTGCTGCATGTGTATGGGCATTGATAAGACCCGGGATGAGTGCGTGTTGTCGCAACTCATGTACGGTTGTTGCCGTATACTTTTTACGCGCATCAACAGTCGGCAGCAGCCGGCTTATCTTGTCGTCTTTTATCGCGATTGAATAATTTTCATAGACGGTATTTTTCGGCTCTACCGGTATAATCCAGCGGGCATGGATCAAGGTATCTACATTCATTTTAAGCTATCCTCTAAACTACTATCTATCAGCTTATGCTAATTCATCAACAGGATACAACGAATTGAGTAACAAAAAACGACCCTACCCCACAGCAACATTTGCTGCCGTTAAGTGGCATACAGGGATATTGACTTTATTGGATCAACGCCAGCTACCAGGTGAGGTCGTGTATCTTGAGCATGATTCAGCCACGGCCGTTGCGGCTTCGATTAAAGCCATGGTGGTGCGGGGCGCGCCGGCGATTGGTATTGCCGCTGCCTATGCAGTGGTATTGGCGGCACGCTCAGCCTACCAGAGTGCGACAACATCATGGCGCACGGCATGTGTGGCAGAGATTGCGTTGCTTACCGAGGCCCGACCCACAGCGGTCAATCTACAGTGGGCTGTGGCCACAATGTGCAAGGCGTTTAATGCCATTGCGGGCGATCCAGAACCGGTATTGTTAAACCTCGCAAGACAAATACAAGATGATGATGTCGTAGCAAATCATGCGATGGGGCGTTTGGGGGCGGCGTTGCTAGCACCTGCTAGTGGGGTGGTCACGCATTGTAACGCGGGGGCACTGGCCACGGGTGGCTACGGCACGGCATTGGGCGTGATTAGAACGGCTTTCAAGAATGGGACGATAGCCAAGGTGTTTGTTTCTGAAACCCGGCCCTGGTTCCAGGGCGCGCGCTTGACTAGTTGGGAACTACAGCAAGATAAGATCCCGGTGCAACTGGTGATTGATGCGGCCATTGCCAGTTTGATGGGCAATGGGGAAATCGACTGGCTTATTGTGGGTGCCGACAGAATTGCCGCAAACGGTGATGTGGCCAATAAAATTGGCACCTATGCCCATGCGGTTTCCGCTTGCTACCATGGCGTAAAAGTGATGGTGGTGGCCCCCTCATCGACTGTCGATATGACAACAGCATCTGGCGCGGACATTCCCATCGAAAATCGAGCGGCTACAGAAATAACTGCTTATAAAACAATTCAAATAGCACCCAATGACATTGCGGCAAGCAATCCGGCGTTTGACATCACGCCGGCAAAATTGGTTGATGTTATCGTGACCGAAAAGGGAATTATACAGGCCCCAGACGCTGAAAAAATGCTTGCCATGTTTGGCTGAATCAGATTAGAAACACCTGTTTTAATGTAAAATTTTGGTAGGGTAGCCGGTCGAATTATGTTAGTATCTGTGCTCGCATAACCATTAAAGTTTTATATCCTTTTGTTTCTTTTTTTACCAAAAAATTATGTCCGATTCTGATTTCGCGCACGCGCTGTCATCTATCAATATAGAAGACGAAATGCGGCAGTCCTATATGGACTATGCCATG
This sequence comes from uncultured Gammaproteobacteria bacterium, assembly GCA_951812995.1. GTDB lineage: Bacteria > Pseudomonadota > Gammaproteobacteria > Eutrophobiales > Eutrophobiaceae > UBA7359. Next base: position 9,681 of record CATOTD010000013.1, read on the forward strand.
AGCGTTATCGTCGGTCGCGCCCTGCCAGATGTGCGTGACGGCCTCAAGCCAGTCCATCGTCGCGTCCTGTTTGCGATGCAAGAAATGGGCAATCAGTATAACAAGGCATATAAGAAATCAGCCCGTGTTGTCGGTGATGTTATTGGTAAATACCACCCGCATGGCGATACTGCTGTCTACGACACAATGGTGCGTATGGCGCAGCCTTTCTCTTTGCGTTATATGCTGGTTGATGGTCAGGGTAACTTCGGTTCGGTGGATGGCGACTCCCCCGCCGCAATGCGTTATACCGAAGTCCGCATGACGCGGATCGCACATGAAATTTTAGAAGATCTCGATAAAGAAACTGTCGATTTTGCCCCGAATTACGATGGTACCGAACACGAACCCGTGGTCATGCCCACCCGCATCCCGAATCTGCTCGTCAATGGTTCTAGCGGTATTGCTGTTGGTATGGCAACCAATATTCCACCACATAATCTGGCGGAAGTGGTCGCGGCCTGTTTGGCCTTGATTGAAAATCCGGCATTGACGATCCCGGAATTGATGACCTACATTCCAGGTCCCGATTTTCCGACCGCCGCTATTATCAATGGTGCCTCGGGGATTAGAGAGGCCTATGAAACCGGACGTGGTCGTATCTATGTGCGGGCCTTAACTGAGATTGAAGAAAATGAATCTGGCAGCAAAATTATCATCCATGAACTGCCTTATCAGGTTAATAAGGCGCGTCTGGTTGAAAAGATAGCCGAGCTGATAAAAGACAAAAAAATATCGGGTATTCGTGAACTGCGTGATGAATCAGACAAAGAGGGAATGCGCGTTGTTATTGAAATACGCCGTGGAGAAGTTGCCGAAGTCATCTTAAACAACCTATATAAGCTGACCCAGATGCAATCTGTATTTGGTATCAATATTGTGGCATTGACCGACAACCAGCCACACTTGATGAATCTAAAAGATTTACTCGAGGCCTTTATTAGCCATCGACGTGAAGTGGTGACGCGCCGCACGCTGTTTGAATTGCGCAAAGCACGGGCGCGTGCACACCTGTTGGAAGGACTGGCCGTGGCCTTGGCCAGTATCGATCCGGTCATTACACTTATTAAAGAATCAGCCAATCCAACGGATGCAAAAACCAGCTTATTGGCCAGGACTTGGGAGTCGAGTACGGTTGTTGAGATGTTGAGTCGTGCTGGGGCCGCATCATCACGTCCAGATTATTTACCTAAAGAATACGGTCTGACCGATACGGGCTATCGTTTGTCGCCTGATCAAGCCCAAGCCATTCTCGAATTACGTTTACAAAAATTAACCGGTCTGGAAAAGGATAAGATACTAAACGAATATAGTACGTTATTGGCAACGATCGCCGACTTGCTGGACATCCTGTCACGACCTGAGCGCTTAATGGCGGTTATTCGTGTTGAATTAGAAGAAATTTTACAACGTCATAGTGATGCGCGGCGGACAAAGATCGTGCATACCCGAGAAGATCTCAGTATGGAAGACTTGGTGACAGAAGAGGATGTTGTGGTGACGCTGTCTCATGCGGGCTATGCCAAATCACAACCTGTGGCTACCTATCGTTCGCAAAGACGTGGCGGGCGCGGCAAGTCGGCAACTTCGGTAAAAGAAGAGGACTTTATTGATAAATTATTTATTGCCAGTACCCACGATACGATATTGTGTTTTTCCAATCATGGCAAAGTGTATTGGCTTAAGGTCTATGACTTACCACAGGCCAGTCGAGCAGCCCGCGGCAAACCGATTATTAACTTGTTGCCATTGGCAAAGGATGAAAAGATTAATGCCGTCTTGCCTATCCGGGAATATGCAGAAGATAAATTTATCTTCATGGCGACTGCAAATGGTACGGTTAAGAAAACATCATTGCTTGAGTTTTCACGACCACGATCAAATGGCAAGCGCGCCATTACATTAGTTGATGGCAATAAACTTATTGGCGTTGAGATCACCGATGGTAAGCAGAATATTATGCTGTTTAGCAATACGGGCAAGGTGATTTGTTTTCCGGAATCACATGTGCGGGCAATGGGTAGGACGGCAAAAGGTGTGCGCGGTATACGACTACAGAAAGATCAAAAGGCCATTTCATTAATTATTGTTGAAAATAAAGCAATCACTATCCTAACGGCTACAGAAAATGGTTATGGAAAACGCACGGCTATCGCGGATTATCCACAGCGGTCGCGTGGCGGTATGGGTGTTATCTCGATTCAGGTATCAAAACGCAATGGCTCGGTTATTGGTGCCGTGCCGGTAGAGAATGATGATGAGATAATGCTGATCAGCGATCAAGGCACCTTGGTGAGAACGCCTGTTAAAGACATCTCGGTCGTCGGCCGCAATACCCAGGGCGTAAGATTAGTCAATCTGAATGAAGCGGAACATTTAGCCAGCCTTGAACGTATTGTCGAGTATAGAGAGTCGGAACCCGAACCCGCAAGCTGATTACGTGTCGTACCACTTGTCCTTGTGGTTGACCATGGCACACCCGACCCGGCCACGCTAAACCCTGGCCAACTCAGCCCCGCCCATCTCGGCCCGACTTAACCATGCCCGACCCATGCCCTAGCATAGGGTGGTTGTTTGCTTGCTAGGCAGACGCTGGCGGGTTGACAAGTAGATCATAATTCGCGACCCCGCTAAAGCTGATCCTCTTTAAACCCATTACTATAACGTTTTAGTCGATCTGTTTTTAGCTCATCTGACAAGTCAGACATCAAAGCGGTGATTCGCCCAGGTTCGTAATCTTTCCATTCACCCACTTTAGACATGATCTTATGAAAAGTATCGTCATTGAGCCTGTGACCAAGCTGAATTCCAAATATGCTAGGAAAAATATTTTTAAAACTAGTTCTAACTTCCTCGCAGTTTGGTGACATGGCTATGAAATTCAAAACATACTCAGGGCGCATTATGTATTGTGCCTTTTTCTCTCTAATGATTTCTCTGGTGTGCCTAAGCACTCTATGTTGATTGGTCACCCACCAAGTTTTTAAACCATATTCCATTGATGTCGTTGCCTCCTTATTTTTTGATCGCAATCCATATATGCCATGCACTTGTAGTGCCGTGTTATACGCCAATGCCTTGTTCTTTTTATCATCATTGACAAGCATTGCTTCGACCAACAACTCAACGTCACTTTTAGTAGAGACTGATTCTAGTTCACCATTTTCGACAAAAGACAAGCCATATTCAGACAAGAGGTACTTTTTTAACTCTTCCCGACCTTCTGGTTTGTTGATGTTTGAATAAGTAATGAACTGGCCTAGAAAATTTCCCCAACTTTTAACGAACTTTTCTCGCCTAGCAGAAAAATACGATCTTATTAGGATTTTGTCGCTATTTCTTGTGATTTCGCTTGTAAGGTATGGTTCCATTGCTTCAAAATGATTGCTGAATTCGTAGTATGTGCCACAGATATGTGAATATACTTCTTCCAGGACACATTCTGACAGCAACATTGATATGCCGGATACTGAAGCCATTTTTAATAAATTTCGCGTTACTTGGTGTTCCTTGTCCAGATATCGCTCGGATAAAGCCCGTACCAATATATCGCCACCAAGAAAAAGCTTAAACGATGCGCTCATCGTGCTAAAGTACTCTATAATTCTCGGTTCCGCTTGAAGCGTAAAAAGTAGCACATAGGTTCTTGATAGATTGGATAGATACTTCCGTTGGTTTGGGGACCCATGATAGAAAACTTTTCTAATAATAGTTTCTATATGTTCTCTGTATTGCTCGGTGTGCTCCCTTTTTACATTGACTTTAATGATTGCATCGTCAATACAATCTGATACTACCGGCGGCGCATCAGATTCTTCGTCTGATTGTAAGAAATGGGAAAATAGCAAACCTTGTTTTTGAAAAATAGCGTGAACAACATCACTACTAATTTCCGCTACTTTCTGATATTCGCCCTCATCTGCGTCAAATAAATTTGAAGCAATAAGTTTCATTTCATCAATAAAACTAATCCTCAAACTCTCATCCATTTGATTTTCCGATTTTATTATCTGTCGGGTCTTATAAGGTAGGCAGTACTTCTTTTCCTTTTTATACCATCTAACTTCCCTTCCCGTTTCATTTTTTGTTCGCAATTTCTCTAGCCGCTGGCGTATATGCCCTTTTATCAACTTCAACGCCCATGGGAATTGATTGTATATTTTATCCCCAATTTGATATTCACTCATAAATATCCCTTTATCTGGGTCAGTATTAGATAGGGCCCATAGGATCACGCTATCTGTTATTGAGTGAACTAGCTTTCTGTTGCCTAGCCTATTAGTTACTTCGTGCTGTAAGAATACAAATACGGAGGGATCTTGAACATGTCGAGATACTGACGGATCAGATGATCTTGCTACGGATTCTAGGAATTGAGTATAAACGGATAAGTGATTATTGTACGCCGCGATTGTCCCGATGGAATCATTTATATGGCTTGCAATGTATTTTCTATCCCGTATTTTTACAAATACACTGAGTTCTTCACTCAGCAAATCTTCTTCTTTGTCTATGTGATCAATAACCCTTGATGATCCGTAATAAAGCGTTTTAACGGTTCGGTCGAAATCATATAAACGTTTAACTGTCTTTCTTATCTTATCCCGATGATTTTCCTGTCTAGTGAATTGATAAAACACGCGATCTTGAGCATATTTGTATAGGCCATCAGCACCTCCATCGCCAATACCACCGACAGGCACAAAATCTCTGCCTTCAAGAGCAGACCAAAAATCTTGAGCAAATCGCTCAAAAGCAAACCCTTCTACTTTGTCCAGTGAAATCTGGATTAATTCAGGATGGACATTTTCTGCTTTGCTGTTCATACTAATCCTTTGAGTTTACGTATTACATAACAAGGTCGCGAATAAACGACAACCCTAATTAAAACTTACATCTTAGCACAGGTGCTTTTGTCCGCTTGATACTTTTGTTAGCTATTGTTTCTTTTTGCTGCATCACGGATCGCTTTTTCAATGTTGTCATCTATCAACTCAAACTTGCTTAATTGATTTACATTATCATCCTTCACATGAAGCTGACCTTCGTTTCCTTTATTTCCTCGATGCTGACCTTTTGAATAAAGTGGGTGATTTAGCACTTCATCTGAACTCATTATACACAGAACTATTTCATCGCGAAATACCGAAACCCAAATAAACACATCACAACACGGTGGCTTTAACTGTTGAAAGTTCATTAAAAATGGTTTCTTTGTGGACCTGGATAATGCTTTTATATAGAGAGGTGCGTCGTTATCACTATCTACAGCCCGTGATGCCTTTACTTCAATAGTGATCCCGTCTAGCCAAAGATCGTATTCACCTGTGTAATTTGGATCTAACTGCTTCGAAGGCCTTTTCAGTTTTGAGCACTTACCTTGCACATAAGTTTGTGCGAATTTTTCTCCAAACCCTCTAGGAGCAGAGATTTCAAATATCCATAGATGTGGGTTTTGATTGATATATTTTGTTCTTATCTCAATATACTGATCATAATTCATACCACCTTTGTCGATTAAGCTACATATTAGATACTCGTATTCGTTAAATGGGAATACAGACCGATCATCCTCAACCATAGTCAACACATTTGCCAGATCACTTTTAGTGCCAGAAAATGCGGCAATTATTCTATCCTTTAATTCTGTAAGTTCCATTCTCGCCCTTTGCTATTGTCAATTTTGTTAGATAGTCTTCCTCATCGAAGCTAGATGCATCTTTGAGAAACTGACTGTGAATCGGCAACGATTCTAAATCGCCTCTTAGTATTTTGTGTGTATTGAACACTCGCGAAAATATCCAATTCATGAAATCACTACTCAAAAGTTCTCCAAGAACTTTGCTTGAGATCGGGAAGGATTCATCTGGAATTAGCATGTTTGCGCTATTTAGGAAAACACGTTGTTCATCATCGTAGAAAAAACAAAGTTTAGAGGAGATAAACTTATATACTAATTTTTCCTTTACCTGGTAAAGCCTAAGTGGTGCCACCTGTTGATATAAACGCATATTGGAAGGAATAAAACTGCTACATTTTTTTAACCTTCCCAGTTGAATATCAGCACCTTTGTAAACAGGGATATAACCTTTTTCATGGGTTGGCTTAATGAACCGCTTGTTATTTCCAGTAACAATACCTAAGCCCCATGAGGCTTTGTTATTTAGCGTGATATAAGGTATCGACAGCAAGTGTTTTAATGTAGCCGCATCTTTATCATCACAATACAAATTCAAAATTGATTTTGGGTTATATTTGAATGAATTAATTGATCTTTTGTAGGTCGCGCCATTGACTTCACACGAAACCTTAGAAGAATGTTCAGGGACAATGTTTCTAAGAACAATAGCCTGTGCTTTTGTTACAAGGTCTTTGAATGCTTTTCCGTAGTCTATTAGCTTTTCAATCGAAAGCTGTAGTGCTGTAATCCGCGCATCCTCAAAAGTTGCAACGTTAAAAAATGATTCTGGTAAAAGCAATCCAAGTTCTCCATTTGCTTTAAGGCTTCTTATGCAAGCGAAGAAAAAGAGCGAACAGGTATCTATACTGGAGCCTGCCTTGAGTCTTGCTCCAGTTAACACTCTTTTCTCCTTGGCAATTTTCTTTCCCCATGGTGGGTTTGTGTAAATGCAATCAAATTTTACCGTCTCTATTTCGGATGCTATGTCCAAAAAGTTTGCAACTTTTATATTCTCGCTTTCATATCCAGTAACCTGGTAAATGCGGGTCTTTGTTATTTCTACGGCAACCGGATCAATATCATATCCATATATATGATCTGGCTTAAACCCCAGTTCTATTGCGCGGATAATAAAATTACCTGAACCACAGCATGGATCACAGAAAGTGGCATCTTGTATTGCTACTTCACGTATTGAAAAAAGATCGCTGACAATCGTGCTGGGCGTGTAGTAGATACCTTCTTTGTTTCGGTAAGAATCTGACAGACTTTGCTCATACGCTATGCCAGTTTTTTCTGATAAATCGGCAGAAAATGAAATATTCTCAAGAAATCTTGCAGTCGTTTTTTCGTGGTCATGTGAATCTTTTAGTGATTTATTTGCTCTTTGATTTAACTTCTCTTTTCCAGAAATTTCCGCCTGAAATTGTTCTAGTGATTCAAGGGTAATTCTGCCTTTTCCTGCCTGTTCCAAATACTTGGTTTTTATCCAATTACGAATTGTTGCAGTGGACGTGCCTAAACGATTCGCCGATTCTTCAATATTGATTGTAGGCGGTAATAGCTCTCCGAATAGATTGCTTTGTTTCAAATGTTTATCTCTTATCATTTCTTAAAGTGTATGTTTAAGTTTATGTTTCAAGAGTCATTGTTGCAGACTGTCTATGGTATAGCGGATAAGCGTTAACCCCTGATTAAAATTTATCTTAGCATAGGTGGTTGTTAGGTTGATGCTTGTGTTAGTTGCTTTTGCGTTTTGCTGCATCGCTGTTGCAGTGTGTTGATGTTGATTGCCACACCCAGCCCGTCTCAGATCAACCACACTTGACCCCGACCAACCCAGCCTGTCCATACTCACACCCAGCTTGACCCTAGCCTGCCCAACTCAGCCCGGCCTGCTCAACCCAGCCGTTATAGAAGTCACCGGGCCGTAGATTGCGCCGATGCACCACCGTTACAAAGCCCACGCCCCTGATCCCAAACAAGTGAACTAATTGATAAGGTCTGTTACAGCACCATTATCCAGCGCAAAAGCCGTATGCAATGTCCGCAGGCCCAACTCTAAATACTTCTCAGCCACGACAACTGAAATTTTAATCTCGGAGGTAGAGATCATTTGTATATTTATCCCCTCATCTGCCAATGCGCTAAACATCGTGCTGGCTATTCCAGCGTGCGAACGCATACCCACGCCCACTACTGAAATTTTGACAATCTTATTGTCGCCCGCCACGTTCTTTGCATCGATAGATTGCGCCGTTTTTTGCAAGATCGCCAACGCCTTTTCGTAATCGCCCCGATTGACTGTAAACGTGAAATCTGTCGTGTTATCCAAACCCACATTCTGCACAATCATATCAACTTCGATATTGGCATCGGCTATGGGCCCGAGTATTTGCGACGCGATGCCAGGCATATCTGGCACGCCTACAATGGTCAGCTTTGCCTCATCACGATTGTGGGCAATGCCGGATATTAAAGCCGCTTCCATATTTTCATCCTCATCGGTTATCAACGTGCCGGACCCTGTTTCAAAACTGGATAGTACACGTAAATCAACATTATATTTTCTAGCAAATTCGACAGCCCTTATTTGTAAGACCTTGGAACCAAGACTGGCCATTTCCAGCATCTCTTCGTAGGTAATCACCCGTAACCGCTTTGCGCTTTGGACAATTCTAGGATCGGCCGTATAAACACCATCGACATCCGTATAAATATGACATTCATCCGCGTTTAGCGCCGCCGCCATTGCCACTGCCGTTGTGTCCGATCCGCCGCGTCCTAATGTCGTGATATTGCCATCTTCATCAATACCCTGGAAACCCGCAACCACAACGATTTTACCTTGCCGCAACTGTTGCTGTACACGGGCGGAGTCTATATCGACTATCCGTGCTTTGTTATGTACGTTGTCGGTGCGAATATGCACCTGTGCGCCCGTGTAGGAAACTGCCGTGTAGCCTTTTTCCTCCAACGCCATACTTAATAACGCTATCGTAACTTGTTCGCCAGTCGATAACAGTACATCCAGTTCTCTCGGTGGCGGCATACGCGAAAGACTTTTTGCGAGCGACAAGAGGCGATCGGTTTCGCCGCTCATGGCAGACACAACGACCACTATTTGGTGATTTTGTTTTTGCGACTGGACTACTCTGTTGGCAACGGCTTGAATGCGCTCAATCGTGCCAACAGAAGTACCGCCGTATTTTTGGACTATTAATGTCATACAGGAGATTGTAGAAAAAGATTGCGCGTGCTTAACGTGCGATTTTAGCGGAACTGCGCAATATAAGAAACCGCTGATCAGACCGCAATTTGGCGACGGATCCAGTCGGGGACATTTTTTAACGCATGTTCTAATTGAGACGGATCGTTGCCGCCAGCCTGTGCCATATCCTGCCGTCCGCCACCTTTCCCACCCACTTGCCGAGCAACAAAATTTACCAGATCGCCGGCCTTTATTCGATCCGTCGCATCGTGCGTTACGCCCGCAACCAAACTCACTTTGGTATCGATAACGGTCGCTAAGATAACAGCCGCCGTACCAAGTTTATTTTTTAGCTGATCGACCGTATCGCGTAGTGTTTTTGGATCAACGCCTTCGAGTGATTTTGCAATGATTTTGATGCCAGCTATTGTTTCAGCCTCACTCACCATATCTGCCCCCGCGTTGCGAGCCAGCTTGCCTTTGAGTTGCTCCAGCTCTTTTTCCAGCTTCCGCGTTCTGTCTATCTGCACGGCAAGTTTGGTGTCAACTGCGTCAATATCGGTCTTGAGGGTCGCGGCCATGCGCTGCAATCGGGCCTCAGCATTTTCAACCCAGTTTAGCGCACCCACCCCCGTCACGGCTTCTATGCGTCTCATGCCTGCGGCTATCCCAGATTCAGATACAATCTTGAAAAAACCAATATCACCTGCACGTTCAACATGCGTTCCGCCGCAAAGTTCAGAAGAGAAATCACCACCAATATGTAATACCCGAACCGTGTCTTCATACTTTTCATCAAATAATGACATCGCGCCAGCGGCGCGGGCTTTATCAAGCGGCATTATTTGCACGGCGGTGGCTTCATTTTTGAGTATTTGCGCATAGACCAGACGTTCAATGGCTTGCATCTGTTGTTTTGTTAATGGCTCGTTATGCGAGAAATCAAATCGTAGCCGATCTGCTGCGACTAAAGAGCCTTTTTGTAATACATGATCGCCCAGAAGATGGCGTAGGGCCGCATGCAATAGATGTGTTGCTGAATGATTCCGCATAATGTCGAGACGCTGTTTTTGGTTAACCGATGCCCGCACAATATCACCTGTTTTTAAGGTGCCCGTGTGCAACACGCCTAGATGTATATGTGAGTGGCCTTGCGGCTTTGTGTCTTCTACTGCAAAAAACACATCGTCAGTAAAGAGCTCGCCTTTATCACCCACCTGACCACCCGACTGCGCATAAAATGGTGTCTCTAATAAAATGACACCCCCTATATCACCTTGCTGCAGTGTTGTTACATGACGACCATCTTGATACAAGGCAACGATGCTGGTCTTTTGTTGTAGTCGATCGTAACCCGTAAAGGAACTCTCTAAACCATCGTCTGTAGCGGTCGCCACCCCCGCGTTAAAATTACTTGCGGCACGGGCGCGTTTGCGTTGTTCTGCCATGGCTTTATTGAAGCCATCCAAATCAACTTCCAGGTTGCGTTCGCGCGCTATGTCTGCGGTCAAATCAACTGGAAAACCATAAGTATCATACAAGCGAAACACGTCCGCACCCTGAATCACAGTGCCGTCCATGTTGCGGATCACATCCAAGAATACTTTTAAGCCTTGCTCCAGAGTCTCGGCAAACCGTTCTTCCTCAGTGCGTAATGTTCTTTCAATGTTTGATCTTGATTGCACTAATTCAGGATAAGCATCACCCATAAGTTGCGCCAGGGTCGCCACCAGCTTATAAAAAAAGGGTTCCGTAAAACCGAGTTTATTACCGTGCCGAATTGCACGTCGTATGATTCGGCGCAGGACATAACCGCGACCTTCATTTGAGGGGTAAACACCGTCTGCAATTAAAAAAGCACATGAACGAATATGATCAGCCACAACCTGACTTGATATAAGATCCAAATCATTGTTGTTGGCGAGATCTTTTAGGGCCTGAATTATTGTTGCAAACAAGTCAATCTCATAATTATTGTGGACTTCTTGCATTACTGCGGTAATGCGCTCCAGACCCATACCCGTGTCAACAGATGGATGTGGAATAGGTTGCAAAACACCACCCGCGTCTCGATTAAACTGGGTAAATACGAGATTCCATATTTCTACATAACGTTCACTGTCTGTATCATCTGATCCCGGCGGGCTACCCGGCACAGCATCGCCATGATCGTAAAATATTTCACTACACGGGCCACAAGGGCCTGTGTCCCCCATAGACCAGAAGTTATCGGTTGCATCACAGCGACTAAAACGATCGGGGGAAATACCGATTTCCTGTAGCCAAATATCCGCCGCTTCATCATCATCTTCAAATACGGTTATCCATAATTTAGATGCCGGTATTTTTAATTCTTTTGTTAAATACTCCCAAGCATAGGCAATCGCTTCGCGTTTAAAGTAATCCCCAAAACTGAAGTTACCCAACATTTCAAAAAAGGTGTGATGACGCGCGGTATAACCGACGTTTTCCAGATCGTTGTGCTTACCACCTGCACGTACACAACGTTGTGATGATGTAGCCCGTTTATAGTCGCGCTGTTCCCGACCGAGAAAGACATCCTTAAATTGCACCATACCCGCATTGGTAAATAACAATGATGGATCATTGGCCGGCACTAAAGCACTACTGGAGACGACTTGGTGATCTTTTGACTTAAAGAAGTCCAGGAATGACTGACGAATTTCGTTACTGGTTTTCATTATTTTAAGAGTTGGCTTATCTGTTCACTGCTGAAACCACGACTATACAAAAATCGAGATTGTCGCGCCTTATTTTTATAGCCAACAGGTATCGCCTCGCCGTATTTTTTTACCCGCGCCGCCGCCGCCAATGACAGCCAGTCGATTGCTTCTGATGTAAGATATTGTTCAATCAGACATTGTTCAATGCCACGTTGGCGTAAGGCCTGCGCTATTTTGTTTGGCCCTTGTCCTTTATTGATATTATGATGAACAAAGCTTTCAGTAAATCGTTCGTCACTCTGCAAGCCTTTATTGACAAGCATCATCAAGAGAGCTTCGATTACTTCTGCATCTGCACAGCACCGTGCAAGTTTATGCGCCAACTCTTTACGGCTGTGTTCACGTCTTGCCAGGCAATCGTATGCTTGTTGCAAGGCCTCCTGGCGTTCCATACTTAGACTATGATCCATTATTTTGTAGTTTCATTGTTGGTGATCTCTGCATTGCCAGCCTCATTTTCTTGCTTGTCAGCAACGCCTGCTGGCATTTTAGGCAATAACTGCTCTCTTATTTGTCTTTCTATTACGTCCGCTATCTCAGGGTGTTCTTTCAAGAAAAGGCGAACATTTTCCTTACCTTGACCAATACGCTCATCTTTATAGCTGTACCAAGCGCCAGCCTTGTCGATAAGCCCTAATTTCACACCAAAATTGATCACTTCACCAAGACGAGAGATTCCTTCATTATAAAGAATTTCAAACTCAACCTGTTTAAAGGGTGGTGCTATTTTATTTTTGACAACCTTGACCCGCGTTTCATTACCGACCACCTCATCACCTCTTTTAATCGCGCCTATTCTCCTGATATCCAATCGAACCGAGGCATAAAACTTTAATGCGTTACCACCTGTTGTCGTCTCCGGATTGCCAAACATCACACCGATCTTCATGCGGATCTGGTTAATAAAGATTACGCAACAATTAGCACGTTTGATATTACCGGTTAATTTCCGCAAGGCCTGTGACATTAAACGTGCGGCAAGACCCATGTGCGAATCACCCATTTCACCTTCTATTTCTGCCTTTGGTACTAACGCGGCCACGGAATCAATAACCATCAATTCAACCGCACCACTGCGCACTAACATGTCACAGATCTCTAATGCCTGCTCACCCGTGTCAGGTTGTGAAACCAAAAGATCATCGATATTCACACCCAGTTTTTCCGCATAAACCGGATCAAGCGCATGTTCGGCATCAATAAAAGCACAGGTTTTGCCTTGTTTTTGAGCCTCGGCAATCGCCGATAAGGTCAACGTGGTTTTACCTGAAGATTCAGGTCCATAAATTTCAACAACACGGCCATAAGGCAAGCCTCCCGCGCCTAATGCTACATCAAGGCCTATCGAACCCGTACTGACTGTCGGCACAGCGGCCACGGCGCGATCACCCATCTTCATAACAGAACCTTTGCCAAATTGCTTTTCAATCTGACTTAGCGCCATTGATAATGCCCTTTTCTTGTCTTCTGTAACCTTGTCTGCATTTGCCATATTCAATACTCCATCTAATGATCGTTATTAAAATGTGAGGTCTTTGAACCGACCGCTCGAAAAACTATAGGAAATATATTTATATATGTCAATATATTTTATTACCTATATATTTTTTAATATATAAATATATTTTATCATCTTTTAATATTATAGTATCATCAGCTTTATATTTCTTGAATTATCTCTAAAACATGCTGACTAATATTAAATGGGCCACTCGACAACGCCTGCAATACATTGAGCTAATGGCCTATTACATGGGTGTTGTGACGCGCAGCGATGTGGCAAAGGCATTTGGGCTTTCGGATGCGGCAGCGACCAAGGATCTGAAGTTTTATAGCGATATTGCGCCTCAGAACTTGCGCTACAAACACACTGTGTTTGGGTTTGTGCCAACGGATGCGTTTAGAGAAGTCGTTGCCGATTTATCACCATCGACTGTTTTACCCATGATTGAAGCCAATCTAGCCGTATTTGGCAGGTCGGATCAGGCAAGTGGGGTTTTTGGTATTCCGGTCGATAGTCTGGCTTTGCCTAATCGACTACCCGATAAAACCGTCCTCGCGCAGGTTACGCGGGCTATTTACAATAAAAAGAAATTAAAAGTTAGTTATTATTCACTTTCGCAAAAAAATAATGATAATCAATATATTATTGAACCCCACGCCCTTGCCAACACCGGTTTGCGTTGGCACGTGCGTGCTTACAATGAGGACACATTTGATTTTAGAGACTTTGTTTTGTCGCGATTTGAAGATGCCAAGTGTCTCGACAGTTTGGCAGAATCCAGTGCCGAATATGACGATGATTGGGTCGAGATCATCACACTACAATTAACACCACATCCAAAACTGGCGGCGCAACACCAGGCAAGCCTGCTGATCGATTACGGTAGCAACAATGACATTATCAAGATTAAGACAAGACGTGCCTTGATCGGCTATCTGTTGCGGCAACTATCTGTCGATACCTCACACGACCACTCATTCAACCCGGAACAATATCAACTGATCGTCCTGAATCGAGATGAGATTGAACCGTTTGCCAGATGGGCGTTTGACTAAGCCTTTATCCGGCGGTTACTCGGAGTCCTGTTGTAACATATCTATCAAGCCTTGCAGTGCAAACAGGCAAGATTGCTCTCTAATCTTTAACCGATCACCAGTAAAGCAAACCCGGGTCGATGCGCCGCCCGCACCGCGTTTATACCAGGCGAGACAAATCGTCCCCACCGGTTTATCGCTTGTTCCACCATCCGGGCCTGCGATACCGGTAATTGCAACGCCGTAATCAGCCTGGCTATTTTCCACGGCACCTTTGGCCATGGCATGTGCTGTCTCTTCGCTCACGGCACCAAATTGTTGCAGTGTCTCTAGTGGTACACCCAACAGGTCCTGCTTGGCTGCGTTTGAATAGCTGACAAACCCGCGTTCAAACCAGGCCGAGCTGCCTGGAACGCGCGTCAGGATTTCAGCAAGACCACCGCCGGTACAAGATTCGGCCGTGACTAACATGCTTGTTGTTTTTAAGAGCAACGTTGCTAATTGTTCTGCTTGTCGGGTGGCCTTGCTGTGCATGCGGTTCACTTTTACGTTACTCTTTTTTCTTTGAAAAAGGTGTGTAACAACGTGCGGCCAGCATCTCTCATAATCCCTTTTTCGATCGCCACCTTGTGATTTAATACGTCTGTTTGCAACAGGTCAAACACACTGCCACACGCGCCCGTTTTCGCATCTTCTGTTGCATAGACGAGTCTTGCAAGACGGGCATGAATGATAGCACCAGCACACATAGCACAAGGTTCAAGGGTGACATACATTGTTGCGTTTGGAAGGCGGTAGTTGCCGCTATGTTGACCCGCATCACGCAAAGCCATTATCTCCGCATGTGCTGTCGGGTCGTGCGTTGCAATCGGTTGATTAAACCCTACACCGATAATGTTATCGGCGGCAACTACGACGGCACCAACAGGCACTTCTGCCTGTGCTTGCGCCTGTTGCGCCAACGCAAAAGCGCGCTGCATCCATTTTATATCTTCATTCATAGCTGCAAACGTAGAAATTTACTTGTTTGGTTGCAATCATTTATCGCTACTGCATAGTACGTGTGCAAGTAATGTGTAACGCGATCCCTGCTTTGCACATTTTTTGAGCGAAGTCCTTGTCGTCAATCATAGTTCTTCAAGATCTCTTCGTTCAGACAAGATTTTTTTTATCCGATTAAATGCGTCTCTAAAATCTAATTTGAAAAATTCACGGTCATTTCTAATCCTGTTTTCAGCAAACAACTCGTGTAACTCTTTTTCACAACCATGAGCGTTTTTTACTCTCCATACAGCACGAACTCCGAAAGGAATAAGAACTCCAGTAGCGGAATTTATCTCGGTTACTCTGTCAACCACTGAGCGGGTTGTGAAACCTATCTTTAGGATATCGCGACTTTCTCTTGTTGAAAGAACATAGATTTGTTCAGAGTTTTTTTGATAATCCACTGGATAACTTCCTAATATTTCAATCAAATCCTCTCTGTCTCCAGTGTTATAAAGGCTAGTGGCTTCAAATTTTCTTTTTTTATCTCACTCCTAATGAAACGGATGTAGTTTGATAAACGGATAGATTTTTTTCGCCCGACTCTTCCCAAGCTTTCAAAAGTCAAAAACCAATCCCATTGGTCTTGTTTGAAAACCCTCGTAAACATACCCTTGATGACGGAAAGATGATATAAGGTATCTTCAGTAACCGCATCAGTTTCGAGAAATTTCTTTATTTCTTTTGATGAAATCATTCGTTCCACCGATGCTTTATCAGAAACTGGTGACATTCCAAATCCGAACTTTTCTCTTTTATTCTTTTTCACAGTTCAGACCCTTCCTTACTAATCCCCGTTCTGTTTATTTTGGTATTTTTCAGAGCGGCATCAATCTTCATTCATAGATGCGCGTGCAACGTTATTCCCACAATATTAAAATTATATTCTTTTGCTACACAGTGTGTAAATTCATTAATAAATGACAAAATTGGGCGCGTTAATCAAATATGAGGATTATGAAGAATTACCTTTTCAGGCTTTATTAAAGGGGGTGCTACTCTCAATGGATGATCAAGAATATGGGCAAAGAACATATGATCAATCCATCGCGCATTTTTAAAGATTCGATATCCCCTTAGAAAAGTGTGTCGTTCAATTTTTCTAAATTCATGACTATCGGAGAACTCCCTTATGGCAGCCAATTCTCCGCACCATGAATTATGCATGTCTTCCTGCAAATCATCCAAGTATAGAGTTACCCTAGAAAGATATTGATCAGGATTCATATCTAATATTTCTAACGCTTTAACTGCCGAGCTGTAATAATCTACATCTATAGATAAGAAGGCGATGGGGCAAGACTCGAAATCCTGTTCCTTGAATTTCGGCATCGTCTCCTCTATTCGCCCTATTATTAACTTCGTATTAGAGTCTAGTGCCCTTTGCAATTTATCAAAATCCATAGGAAAATCGCCTTCTCTATAAAGATCTGGATGATCTTTGTAAGATTCTGGTGGAGGCATCCCCTCTCCCGTATCAAATCCAAAAATATTAAACGAAATCCCAGTAACTTTAGTTATTTTCTTTGCAATATTTTGTAAGTTGCACAAGCCCGCTCCACTAGCTACACCAAATTCAATAACAGTGACTTTTTGTTTACCTTCACGAAGGGCAGAGTCTGCAGCTTTAAACAAGGCATAAGCATGATTATTTCTAAGCACCAAATCAAATTCACACTTTTGCCGATAGGAACCAAAGAAAAAAACGAATACCGAAATAATATTTAAGTGGAGCGGTTCAGTTAAGCGCTCATAAAATATTCGTTTCCAAATATATATATACTTTAATTTACTCAAAAAACCCTTACTCAAAAACCCCATATGCACCTCCTAAATAATTTCTTCCACTTTTTATCATCCATATTCAACTTCTTACCTACGCCAATTCCTTATATTCCAAAGATTTAATATATATTTGCTATTATCATGTTTATACACATACGCAATACTACCATAAATTTCGTGTTTTTTAATAGCTTACGTCTATGTTGCTACTCCCACTCAATCGTCGCGGGTGGTTTTCCTGAGATATCATAGGTCACACGTGAGATACCGTCCACTTCATTAATAATGCGATTGGACACCTGTTCGAGAAAATCATACGGCAGATGTGCCCAATGTGCGGTCATAAAATCAACAGTGGTGACCGCGCGTAAGGCAATAACATAATCATATTTACGTGTATCGCCCATGACACCGACTGATTTTACTGGCAGAAATACGGCAAAGGCCTGACTGACTTCATCGTATAAATTATACGCACGCAATGCTTCGATAAAGATGTTGTCGGCAAGGCGCAGTAAGTCGGCATATTCTTTTTTAACCTCGCCCATGATGCGGACACCAAGCCCCGGGCCAGGAAACGGATGTCGATAGATCATTGCTTTTGGCAGGCCAAGTTGTATGCCCAGCTTCCTGACCTCATCTTTAAATAGTTCGCGTAACGGCTCCAGCAATTTAAGCTGCATGACAGCGGGCAAACCCCCGACATTGTGATGCGATTTAATCACATGTGCCTTACCGCCCGTCGCCGCCGCAGATTCGATTACATCCGGATAGATCGTGCCTTGTGCCAACCATTTCATGGCTGCAAAATCATGTGCATGTTCTTCAAATATTTTGATAAATTCGCCGCCAATAATCTTGCGCTTTGTTTCTGGGTCTGCAACATCTTGCAATGCGTCCAGAAAGCGTTGCTCGGCATCAACCCGCATCACGTTAATGCCCCTATATTCGGCAAAGGTGGCCAGCACTTGATCGCCTTCGTGCAACCGTAACAGGCCATTATCAACAAATACACAGGTCAACTGATCACCAATGGCCTCATGCAACAGCGCGGCGACGACTGATGAGTCAACACCACCCGACAAGGCCAACAACACCTTATCATTACCCACCTGTTGTTTGATGCGCGCGATGCTATGTGCTGCGATATTGGCGGTCGTCCACAGTCCGCGACATCCGGCAATGTCTCCGAGGAACCGCTGCAAGATGGCCTCGCCTTGCGTGGTATGGGTCACTTCCGGATGAAACTGTAACCCGTATAACCGACGTTGCTCATCGGCCATTCCCGCAATCGGCGCATTGTCGGTAGAGGCGATGATCTTGAACCCGGGCGGCAACGCGGCAACGCGGTCACCGTGACTCATCCAGACGTTCAATAAGCCATGCCCGGCATCATTCACTGTGTCCGCTATCTCGTGCAACAGACTTGAATGCCCGCGCGCCCGGACTTCTGCATAGCCAAACTCACGCCGCTCGGCATTGACCACCTTGCCACCGAGTTGTCGCGCCATGATCTGCATACCATAGCAAATACCCAACACCGGCAGCCCCATCGTGAAGATACATGCAGGTACCTCGGCCACATTACGGGCAGTGACCGATTCCGGTCCGCCAGAGAGTATGATTGCGTTTGGTTTGAGATCGTAAATGGCCTGCGCATCCATGTCAGAGGCATGTACCTCGCTGTAAACACCCGCTGCGCGGACGCGCCGCGCGATCAGTTGGGTATATTGTGATCCAAAATCCAAGATCAGGACACATTCGGAATGCAGGTCGGTCATAACATCATTAGCCGCGTTGATAGCAATGCAATCAAGCGCGATAGTTTGGGGGTTCTTTTGTGATCGTTACATCATGCACATGGCCTTCTTTGTAGCCGGCATTGGTGATGCGTGTGAATTTTGTTTTTTCACGCATCTCTTGCAATGTTGCGCAGCCCGTGTAACCCATCGCCGCCCGTATACCACCGGTCATTTGTTGGATAATCGTGGCCACCGGACCTTTATAAGGGACACGGCCCTCAATACCTTCCGGCACCAGCTTTTCAAGCGCATCATATTCCTGAAAATAACGATCGGCGGAGCCATGTTGCTGTGCCATCGCGCCTAATGAACCCATGCCGCGATATGATTTATACGAACGCCCCTGGAACAGCTCAACTGCGCCAGGTGCCTCTTCAGTACCGGCAAACATGCCGCCTATCATTGTACTGTGTGCGCCAGCCGCCAGTGCTTTAGCGATATCGCCCGAGTAACGAATGCCACCATCAGAGATAAGCGGCACGCCTTTACTTTTTAATGCGGCGGCTATGTTAAGCACTGCCGATATTTGTGGCATACCAACGCCACTCACAACGCGCGTCGTACAAATAGAACCCGGGCCTATCCCAACCTTGACCGCATCAGCGCCCGCATCAACCAGGGCCAGTGCGGCATCAGCCGTTGCAATATTGCCACCGATAACCTGCGTGTCCTGGAAACGTTGCTTAATCGATTTGACCATGTCCAAGACACCTTTTGCATGCCCATGTGCGGTATCGACCACGATGACATCGACACGCGACTCAAGTAATTGTTCGACACGCACCGCCGCCGCCTCACCGACACCGACGGCGGCGCCCACACGCAAACGCTCAGATGTGTCGAGACAGGCATTGGGATACTCGGATGCCTTCTGCATATCTTTTACCGTGATGAGTCCGGCGAGCTGGAATTTATCATTGACTACCAACACCTTTTCTATGCGGTGTTTATGCAAAAGCGCACGCACCTCTTCCTTGCTGGCATTTTCCCTGACGGTGACAAGATCTTCTTTGCGCGTCATGATATTGCGAACCGGATCGTCGGTCTTCTTTTCAAAACGAAAATCGCGGCTCGTGACGATGCCTACTAATTCGTCATCATCAACAACGGGTACGCCAGAGATATTTTTTTCGCGGGTTAAATCGATAACGGCCTGAATACTGGTATGAGAATGCACTGTTACGGGCTCTTTGATCACGCCGCTCTCATATTTTTTTACGCGCTGTACATTCCTCGCCTGCGATTCAGGGCTCATATTTTTATGAATAATGCCGATCCCACCCGCCTGCGCCAAGGCGATTGCCAGACCAGATTCAGTCACCGTATCCATGGCCGCCGATATTATTGGAATGTTCAGGGTTATGTCGCGTGTCAACAGGGTTTGCAATGAGGTTTCGTGCGGCAAGATGGCAGAATAATTCGGCATTAATAAAACATCATCAAAGGTAAGTGCTTCTTCGGCAATAATCATGGCAGGTATATATTAAATAAATAGGAATTATATACTTAAATACGCAATATATTTGTTAAAAGAGAATAGATGCTTATAAAAATTTTGGGAATTATATATTTAACTCCAACTTCACTACAAAATACAAACACAATGATTTGTTAGTTTTTTCAAATAACAAGCTCACCATGCTCACCTGTTACCTTATGCAATTTTTCAATTGCACTCCATTTTGGGTTAAACCATCTTTTCTTGTCTTTCGTTTGCACGCAACGACAATAAAAAGGTTTTTATCGGTTTTTTATCTTTGTTGAATACTGCAATATCAAGCGGATACTCTTTTTTGGTATCAGATGGCCTTACTTTTACACGCCACTGTGGTCGTGTTTGTAATTGTTCTTTGGGGTATCCGTAATCTTCGACAAGTGTTTCGGAAAAGACTTGTACTGCTTCTACTTCTTCTGGCGTAGCTTTTACTTCTTCACCACTTATATAGTCTTTGATGTAACCTTCTCTCATTATCGTCCTGTATATCCGCATTCTATTTCCATTGCTTTGCTCATGCTAGCACCTCGCGATAGATAATCCGTTTACCTATCGCGTTGCTTATAAGTGATTCTATACGTTGATTGGTTGGTAACTTACATGGTCCGTTATTCAGTCTAAAAGTCACTTCGTTCACATAGCGATGTAAGTGTTTAGTGCTGGCATGATGCCATACCCCATACAGACCGCGTTTGAGTAAAGCCCAGACACTTTCAATGCTATTGGTATGAATGTTGTTTGAACCCACATATTCTCCCGCACTATGGGTTACCGTACCATGCTGATAAGCAGACTGTAAATGCTGATATGACCTGTGTTCATCTGTGTAAATGGTGGCACCATATTCCACTGAACAGCCAATCTCTTTGTGCAGGGTCGGTATATCAGTTGATGGGATAGGCTTAGCCCTTGTGCGGCCACCGCGCTCACGCATTCCGACCACTACCTGCTTGCCAGCTACGCCACGGCCTGCGCGGGCTTTCTTGTGTTTGTGTTTGTTATGTTCCTTCCCACCGATATAGGTCTCATCGATCTCAACAATGCCAGAAAGTAAATTATCTGTATTATCGTTACAGGTTTCACGAATGCGGGCCTGCATAAACCAGGCGGTCTTTTGGGTTACTCCGATTTGTTTAGATAACTGCAAGCTAGATATGCCCTTGCGCGAGGTGACAGTTAAGTAAATAGCATATAGCCATTTATGTAGTGGAACATGAGAACGTTCAAAGATAGTGCCGGTTCTCACCGTAAACTCACTCTTGCAGTCCCGGCATAAGTAATATCCTGTCCGCTTTCCTTTGCGCGGGGTAATACGCTTAAATTCCCCACAATGAGGACAGGATATGTTATCTCCCCAGCGTTGTCCCTCAAAATACAATCTAGCGGCTTCAGCATCCGGAAACTGGCGAAATAACTCAAATGTGGATATGGTATTGTCTTTCATTGATGACCCTCCGTTTTATTGCATTTTTATGTTAGATTATATGGGTTATTTATTGGAGTAAAATATATAATTCCCAAAATTTTATAGACAGCCCCAAAAACTGTGTAACTGCTTATCATTGATTATTGCCCCGAAGGGGCTGAGGATAAGCACATGCAACCCGAAGCAATCAAGTCACTGGCACGTGAAACTGAAAGGGGCATCAAAACCGAAGAAGACCTGCATACGTTTCGTCAGGCATTGACCAGGGTAACCATTGAGGCAGCACTGAATGCCGAGCCCGATGAACACCTTGGCTATGCCAGACATGAGTAGGCAGGAAAATCCAATAGCCGCAATGGTCGCAGTCATAAAATGCTACGCACTGAAGAGGGCGCATTCGAGCTGGAAACACCCCGCGACAGAGAGGGTAGCTTGGTGCCAGCACTGGTCAAGTGGCACCCATCTCGCAGCACCAGTATGGATGACAAGTTGGAAGCCTCTAAAAACCGTGCATTTTGTGGTACGATCTGATTCACTTGATGTGGGAGGATTTTGTTTATGCACGCACCTGGATTGTTTGATTTGACGGATCATTTGGCGCGGCTTTCGGCGATGGGAGATCCGCTTGAGGTTTTGGAGCGGCACGTTGATTTCGAAGTGTTTCGCCCAGTTCTTGTTGAAGCGCTTGGCTATGGGGAACGTCCCAAAGGTGGTCGCCCACCCTATGATGCCGTTGTGATGTTCAAGGTGCTGGTCTTGGCCTCGATGCACAATCTGAGCGATGAGCGGATGGAGTTTCTCATTCGTGACCGTTTCAGTTGGCCGCGGTTCCTGGGATTTCAAATCGGTGAGCCGACACCTGATCAGAAGACGATCTGGCTTTTCAGAGAGAAGCTGACCCAGGCGGGTGTCTGCAAGGCCCTGTTTGCCGCGTTTGAAGCTCAGCTGTGCGCGCGGGGATACAAACCGACCGGCGGTCAGATTGTGGATGCCACGTTGGTCTTTGCCCCGCGCCAGCGGATGACGAAAGCAGAGAAAGCGCGCGCCAAGGCAGGTGAGGTTGCATCTGACATCTGGCCCGATGATCTGTCCAAGGCAGCGCAGAAAGACACCGATGCGCGTTGGACGGTCAAGTATTCAAAGGCCAAGACGACCAAGGAGGGTGAGGAGGATACTGGCCTTGTCGATATTTCGGTTCCGCACTTTGGGTACAAGAACCACGTGTCCATTGATCGCAAATGGCGCTTCATCCGGGGTGAGACTGGCACGAATGCGGCTCGCTACGACGGGCATGAACTGTCCTCGGTTCTGGACGAGACAAACAGCTCGAAGGCGGTTTGGGCCGATACTGGATATCGGTCGTCCAAGAACGAAGACTGGCTCAAAGCGCAAGGGTACCGCTCACATATCCATCGCAAGAAGCCACGCGGCAAACCCATGGCCAGGCATATTCGTCGGGGCAACGCGACACGCTCCGCCATCCGCGCCTGTGTTCGGCTACGAGAAAGGGCCCATGGCTCTGACCATCCGCTCAATCGGCCAAACCCGTGCGAAGGCCCGCATGACCATGGCCAACCTGAGCTACAACTTCCGCCGTCTCATCTTCCACGAACGACGACAGGCCACAGCCTGACTCCGCCCAAATTCCGGAAATACCCGCCCTGGCAGACCCAAACAGCGCAACACAGCCTCAAATACCACCGACCTTGACCTTCACACCCACTATGCGGGTGACAACGACTGGTGCTCGCGTCAAAATCCATCCAGAATCAGCGTTGTTCGAGGTCTCCAGATTCTCAGTCTCTATGCCAAAGGCAATACCACCTGTGACATTGTCGCGTTGTTTCAGGAAATGTAGGGCGTGGAGGTCTCAACCAGCGGTAGTGTCAATAATCTTTCGCACTTTCTGATTTGGCTTTCCCTTAAATCTGGTTGTTACGCTACCTGAAAATCCTTTTCTTTATCCATCTCTTGGAGCAAATCCATGTTCAGATATTTCCGCGTTCCCCACTAGCTCCCCGCGATGTGTCTAAGCCTTACCGCACAAAGCATCAACGCCGAGTTGCCATCCGGGAATGCACACACTACTCAAGTTCGCCGCCTGATTTCTCGGATGATCCTCTCCAAAGGATTGTTAGTCCGAATGCGAATCCAGTGCTCTGCTGGAAACCGATAATACGTCAGGGTCTCTTCCATGCACTACCCAGCCAATCCGCCGCACTCGATAACTTCATGTCCCTGAGTTTCTTCTCGACCTCTGTGGCCTTATGCCTGGCTGATTCCAGATATTCAGATGCATGGATAGCCTGCAACATGCGAGAGACTTCTTTGACACGACCACGAGGCACATGACTGAAGACGTTGCGGTAGAAGTGCACAATACAACGCTGCCACTCAGCATCAGGGTAGAAGTCACCGATCGACTCCTTGCGCCCAAGACAGGCATCACTGAGCACCAACCTGATGCCCTTGAGACCGCGTGCCTGCAAATGACGCAGGGATCCTGACCATCCCGCCTTATCCTCCTTAGTCCCTTCAACAATCCCTGGAATGCGGCGGTAGCCATCGTCCCCAACACCTATGGCGACTAGAACAGAAACGTTCTTCACTGCACCGCCCCAACTGCGTTTGAGCATAACACCGTCTAGGTATACATAAGGGAAATCACCCTCTATGGGGCGATTACACCACTCTTCAATCTGCCCATAGATACGCTGGTTGAGCTTTGAAATAGTCCCTGAGCTAACACGGGTACCCCACAATGCTGCGGTGACATCCTCTACCCGTCGGACCGAAACACCTGCCAGATACATCTCGAGCAACGCCTCTTCGACAGACGCTACACGGTGCCGGTATCGCTCTATGATGGCCATCTCAAAGGTCTGCTTGCGTAGCTTTGGCATCTTTAACTCAAGCTCTCCAGCCCTTGTGTGGCGCTTCCTGGTGTAACTACCAGACCGGTCGTCTTTGCGCGTCTCAGTGCGTGCATATCGATCAGCACCCACCAGCGCATCAACCTCAGCGTCCAGAATCTGGTTGCGGGTGTCTTCCACAGTCTTCAGTGCCACTTTGTTGAGATGGCCCTGCAGTGCCTGTTCATCAATAGGGACTACATTGTTCAAGTGCTTGTTTGTATCATCGCTCATGGCAACTCTTCTCCTGGTCAAATAAATGGTTATGTCACTTTTTATTTAACCAGATAAAGGAAAACCGCCTCTTCAAATTTGCGAAAGATAATTTACGTTATCCAGACACAAAGTGCTTTTAGGGCTTTGGCTGTCAGAGCACGAAGGTACCAAGTTCTGGCTCAATGTCTTGACCGAACTTCATAACCGCGGTGTACGAGACATCCTGATTGCCTGCGTTGACGGGCTAAAGAGTTTGGAGTTATAACCGAATCTGGTGTCTGAATAAATTTGAAGTATGCGGTGTGCCTTGCTGGAATCGGTTTTGTCTAACAATCGAAAATAACAAGATGAGCACACCACACATGACAAATAATACTGTGATTGATCCGGGTACACCAGAGGGAATTGACCCACTGACAGAACTACTCAGATCTGGTGCGAAGCAGTTAATCACCGAAGCTGTCCAGGTAGAGCCAGATGAGTTGATGAGGCAGTATGATGATCAAAAAACAACTGACGGATGCCAGCGTGTTGTCCACAGCGGTCATCATCCCGAACGAGAGAGCATCACTGGTGTAAGGGGACATCTGAATTGATCACTCTTTCTTAGGTACTTATCCATAG
>CATOTD010000014.1 GCA_951812995.1 uncultured Gammaproteobacteria bacterium
AGATATTTCCGCGTTCCCCACTAGCTCCCCGCGATGTGTCTAAGCCTTGCCGCACAAAGCATCAACGCCGAGTTGCCATCCGGGAATGCACCCACTACTCGTGTTCGCCGCCTGATTTCTCGAATGATTCGTTCCAAAGGATTGTTAGTCCGAATGCGAATCCAGTGCTCTGCCAGAAACCGATAATACGTCAGGGTCTCTTCCATGCACTACCCAGCCAATCCGCTACACTCGATAACTTCATGTCCCTGAGTTTCTTCTCGACCTCCGTGACCTTATGCCTGGCTGATTCCAGATATTCAGATGCATGGATAGCCTGCAACATGCGAGAGACTTCTTTGACACGACCACGAGGCATATGATTGAAGACGTTGCGGTAGCAGTGCACAATACAACGCTACCACTTAGCTTCAGGGTAGAAGTCACCGATCGACTCCTTGAGCCCAAGACAGGCATCACTGAGCACCAACCTGATGCCCTTGAGACCGCGTGCCTGCAAATGACGCAGGCATCCTGACCATCCCACCTTATCCTCCTTAGTCCCTTCAACAATCCCTGGAATGCGGCGGTAGCCATCGTCCCCAACACCTATGGCGACTAGAACAGAAACGTTCTTCACTGCACCGCCCCAACTGCGTTTGAGCACAACACCGTCCAGGTATACATAAGGGAAATCACTCCCTATGGGGCGATTACGCCACTCTTCAATCTGCCCATAGATACGCTGGTTGAGCTTTGAAATAGTCCCTGAGCTAACACGGGTAACCCACAATGCTACGGTGACATCCTCCACCCGTCGGACCGATACGCCAGCCAGATACATCTCAATCAGAGCCTCTTCAGCGAGTGTGAACCACTCGATCCAATTTCAAATTCGGAAGTGTGCAGTGCTTTATTGAAAGACTGTTGATTGCAATCAACAGTCTTTCAATAAGAAAATAGGGTTTATACTTACTATATTTTGATCGTATGAACATTCAGATTGGCAAACTCACCTGAAAATGTGAGCAAATCCATACCGCTTATCGATTCGGTCTATTATCCAGTGCTTCTGCCAGCTTGATATGTTCCCCGGGTAACATATTGACGGATGTTGATGCATCTGGAAATATGGCGTTGTCGACGGCTTTTTTGTATTCAATCAAAGCATGCAAACGCTCGACTTTGACGGTCTCGTGCAGAGACAATAAATCACCAAAAGCCCGAGCATGTCTCGGTGGATTAGCATTGTCGCCACAAATATCTTCTGTAAACATAAATATCACGTCAGCTCCTGAGCCAGAGCCAATTGAATGCGTAATTAGCGAGGTTCTTCGGCTTATTTCTGTCATAGCCTCTGATGCTACACATTCGACCTCCGCCGCCACCGCACCCGCATCTTCCAGGCGATGCAGGTCGTCCAAAATCGAAAGCGCTTCTGACGCTGTTTTCCCCATCGTGTACAGACCGCCGGTCGTCACCGATTTACGTGGCACAAGACCAACGTGTCCATGAATGGAAAAACCTTCTTTAGCGAGCATTTCCACAATTTTGAGTCCTCGAATGGTATAGAGCTGATCGGCACCAGCTATAGCCGCTCGAAATGCTTCGCGTAGAATTTCGTCGGGCGTAACCATCTCCTCTGGTTCCAGTGCTGCGATCATATAAATATTCTGGGCTCTAGTACGAGCCTCGGCAATCTTGGTTGAAGTAAGCCCCAACATATCAATACCAGCAACTTCTACGGCAACAGCTTCTTCGCCATTCGTCGCTGTTGCCTGAGTCATCTTGACACCAGCCGATTTATTGGCACGAATATCAGGAAGAGTCATATTTCGGTGTGCCTTTTCCAGACCATAAGTATAAATGTGCTTCATGTGTTCACCTCACTCAACCATAATTGTCCTGGAAACATTTTATATTATCTTCCCACAGACCACAGAACCGCACCAGCTTGAATTTCGATGAATGTCAGAACCGATGCTTCGTATTGAGTGTTTCATTTTCTTAGAGAATCATAATGGTTTCATCAATGCAATTTAACAACAATTATATGGTTCAGCGTTGGTGAGACTGTAGTGATAATAACTGCCCTAGATCTACAGATATTTGTTTGACAACAAGCTCATCTTTCATTGCTGACACCATCCCAACCACTCCAATGTCTACAGTAAAACTCACATACCATAAGTCTTCGCATGATGACATATTCTCTCCTGCTAGATAAGAGATATCTAACGTTTCAAGCCTTTAGTGCGTCTATTTTTTAGTGCTTCATCGGCTTCCGGCGTACCGTCGTGGAAGGAGCCAAACCATTTGTCTAGCGGAATTGAACCGTCCGCGTAGTTAACTACAAAATATCGATGATGAAGATAGTGAGCATAGTAAGGTAATGCAAGACTTGATTTATCACTAGTTACAACACGGTCAAAGCCGGTATGTCCTTGTGCGGGTGAAATTCCCGCAATAAGACCCACGTTGAGCATATGAAGCGGGCCGCTAGGGATCAACCAGTAGATCAGAAATCCTGAAAAATACAGTAGGTGTTCAACGGGGTGCATTGACAATCCTGACCATGGACCAGGATTTATATTGTAATGGTGTAATTTGTGAAACCGTCGATACAGTGGTGGCCAATGCAACAAGCGATGCACACAATAGAAATGAAACTCATGAATAAGTGGCACGAAGAATAGCAACATAGCGAACCCTATCGGTTGCTCAATAAAAGTCAGTTGCGCTATATGTCCGTTCGCATACAACCAAAGCGAAATCACTTCCCATGTCGTCCAAATAGGCACTCCGCTGGCCAAAGACCAGAACACATTGTCCTTGGTCTGATTTTTGAACATGAATACCGGATTGACATCGTCTGGCCATTTCCTATTAAACTTAAAATTGGTGCCTTGCGCACGCCGCATATATAGCCAGAAATGCCATCCACCGACAATCGCAATATGCAAACCTAGGTTTCGAAGAAAAATCAGCACTACCCAGTCCATTGAAAATATTCTCAATCGATCAATCGAAGGTGTCAGATACGTCCAAACCAACATTGCCAGAAGTGCATACACGAGACCCCAAGGGAAAACATATTTCGGCACCCATTTCAGGATCCCAAGCAACTGTGGTGGCCAAACGAAAACAGCAGGATATCGAATCGGGGCGATAGGCCGCCAGTGACCGCGACGATCTTCTATTCCGTAATCTGATTCATTCATGCTCTATCATAATTGGTCATCTCGAATCCTGTCAACACTCGATACACAAACAAGTAGCTCGCGACAGGGACGTAAATATTATATTGAAGTATAGGAAAATATCCAAGCTCTATTCTCTTTTTATTGCAAATTTCGTGAATTTCATCTAACAGCCTCTTCAATTACTGTTATCTCAAACATAATTCCTATTAACCCGTTTACTTTATCATGTTTTTATGCACATTTTCAAGTAAGTGTCAGAAAAAAACCATAGCAACTAACCGTAACCCATAGGTTACAATATCAATCACATTATCGAATAGCTCTTTAAACATTTCATCCAATGCAAAATAGTGGCAATATGCTCGCGTTATTAATCAATACATAACGAGACCTCAGCATAACTCAACTATCGTTCAATCAATTTGGTAAAATGCGGCATGCAAAAATTATTCTCTACCCAAACCAATTTCTTCGTTTCTGCAAAGGCACTTGAGCATCCAGTCCTGCGTAGCCTTGATGATACCGAAGCGTTACTTGACTGGTCCAGGATCGAAATCGTACTGTCGACCATATATGCCTCTAATACCGGCCGTCCTAGCTACCCGCTATTGACCTTATTCCGCAGTTTACTGCTCGGTGTTTGGTATCAATTGTCAGACGTACAGCTAGCTCAAACCTTGTATCGAGACTTGCTGTTCCGTGAATTTTGTCATCTTGAGTTAGGGGGTGAAGTACCTGAAGCCTCAATCCTAGGGCGATTTCGCGCACACTTAGTTGAGTATGGGAGTCACTGTTAAATGAGATTAATCGTCAACTAGAAACCAAGAATATTATTATGACAGAAGGCCGTATCAACATCATTGATGCGACACCGATTGAAACGGCACAGTCAGTACCAGGTAATGGCAAAGACGGTCAAGCCAGCAAAGACCCTGAAGCTGGCTGGCATGTAAAGCAAGACAGCCGTGGTCGCCCAAAATCAACGTATGGTTATTCTGTGCATACCGGCGTGGATGAATATGGATTTATTCATAGCCAACGATAACGTAAATTATCTTTCGCAAATTTGAAGAGGCGGTTTTCCCTTTATCTGGTTAAATAAAAAGTGACATAACCATTTATTTGACCAGGAGAAGAGTTGCCATGAGCGATGATACAAACAAGCACTTGAACAATGTAGTCCCTATTGATGAACAGGCACTGCAGGGCCATCTCAACAAAGTGGCACTGAAGACTGTGGAAGACACCCGCAACCAGATTCTGGACGCTGAGGTTGATGCGCTGGTGGGTGCTGATCGATATGCACGCACTGAGACGCGCAAAGACGACCGGTCTGGTAGTTACACCAGGAAGCGCCACACAAGGGCTGGAGAGCTTGAGTTAAAGATGCCAAAGCTACGCAAGCAGACCTTTGAGATGGCCATCATAGAGCGATACCGGCACCGTGTAGCGTCTGTCGAAGAGGCGTTGCTCGAGATGTATCTGGCAGGTGTTTCGGTCCGACGGGTAGAGGATGTCACCGCAGCATTGTGGGGTACCCGTGTTAGCTCAGGGACTATTTCAAAGCTCAACCAGCGTATCTATGGGCAGATTGAAGAGTGGTGTAATCGCCCCATAGAGGGTGATTTCCCTTATGTATACCTAGACGGTGTTATGCTCAAACGCAGTTGGGGCGGTGCAGTGAAGAACGTTTCTGTTCTAGTCGCCATAGGTGTTGGGGACGATGGCTACCGCCGCATTCCAGGGATTGTTGAAGGTACTAAGGAGGATAAGGTGGGATGGTCAGGATTCCTGCGTCATTTAAAGGCACGCGGTCTCAAGGGCATCAGGTTGGTGCTCAGTGATGCCTGTCTTGGGCGCAAGGAGTCGATCGGTGACTTCTACCCCTAAGCTGGCTGGCAGCGTTGTATTGTGCACTTCTACCGCAACGTCTTCAGTCATGTGCCTCGTGGTCGTGTCAAAGAAGTCTCTCGCATGTTGCAGGCTATCCATGCATCTGAATATCTGGAATCTGCCAGGCATAAGGCCACGGAGGTTGAGAAGAAACTCAGGGACATGAAGTTATCGAGTGCGGCGGATTGGCTGGGTAGTGCATGGAAGAGACCCTGACGTATTATCGGTTCCCAGCAGAGCACTGGATTCGCATTCGGACTAACAATCCTTTGGAGCGGATTATTCAAGAAATCAGGCGGCGAACACGAGTAGTGTGTGCATTCCCGGATAGCAACTCGGCGTTGATGCTTTGTGCGGCAAGGCTTAGACACATCGCGGGGAGCTAGTGGGGAACGCGCAAATATCTGAACATGGATTTGCTCAGAGAGTTGGAGACCTCGAACAACGCTGATTCTGGATGGATTTTGACGCGAGCACCAGTCGTTGTCACCCGCATAGCGGGTGTGAAGGTCAAGGTCGGTGGTATTTGAGGCTGTGTTGCGCTGTTTGGGTCTGCCAGGGCGGGTATTTCCGGAATTTGGGCGGAGTCAGGCTGTGGCCTGTCGTCGCTCGTGGAAAATCAGACGGCGGAAGTTGTAGCTCAGGTTGGCCATGGTCATGCGGGCCTTCGCACGGGTTTGGCCGATTGAGCGGATGGTCAGAGCCATGGGCCCTTTCTCGTAGCCGAACACAGGCGCGGATGGCGGAGCGTGTCGCGTTGCCCCGACGAATATGCCTGGCCATGGGTTTGCCGCGTGGCTTCTTGCGATGGATATGTGAGCGGTACCCTTGCGCTTTGAGCCAGTCTTCGTTCTTGGACGACCGATATCCAGTATCGGCCCAAACCGCCTTCGAGCTGTTTGTCTCGTCCAGAACCGAGGACAGTTCATGCCCGTCGTAGCGAGCCGCATTCGTGCCAGTCTCACCCCGGATGAAGCGCCATTTGCGATCAATGGACACGTGGTTCTTGTACCCAAAGTGCGGAACCGAAATATCGACAAGGCCAGTATCCTCCTCACCCTCCTTGGTCGTCTTGGCCTTTGAATACTTGACCGTCCAACGCGCATCGGTGTCTTTCTGCGCTACCTTGGACAGATCATCGGGCCAGATGTCAGATGCAACCTCACCTGCCTTGGCGCGCGCTTTCTCTTCTTTCGTCATGCGCTGGCGCGGGGCAAAGACCAACGTGGCATCCACAATCTGACCGCCGGTCGGTTTGTATCCCCGCGCGCAGAGCTGAGCTTCAAACGCGGCAAACAGGGCCTTGAAGACACCCGC
Source organism: uncultured Gammaproteobacteria bacterium (assembly GCA_951812995.1). Classification (GTDB taxonomy): domain Bacteria; phylum Pseudomonadota; class Gammaproteobacteria; order Eutrophobiales; family Eutrophobiaceae; genus UBA7359. The sequence goes on from CATOTD010000014.1 coordinate 6,393, forward strand.
CTAGGTCAGCTTCTCTCTGAAAAGCCAGATCGTCTTCTGATCAGGTGTCGGCTCCCCGATTTGAAATCCCAGGAACCGCAGCCAACTGAAACGGTCACGAATGAGAAACTCCATCCGCTCATCACTCAGATTGTGCATCGAGGCCAACACCAGCACCTTGAACATCACAACGGCATCATAGGGCGGGCGACCACCTTTGGGACGTTCCCCATAGCCAAGTGCTTCAACAAGAACTGGGCGAAACACTTCGAAATCAACGTGCCGCTCCAAAACCTCAAGCGGATCTCCCATCGCCGAAAGCCGCGCCAAATGATCCGTCAAATCAAACAATCCAGGTGCGTGCATAAACAAAATCCTCCCACATCAAGTGAATCAGATCGTACCACAAAATGCACGGTTTTTAGAGGCTTCCAGATGCCAGCAACGCATCACGGTCTTTCGATAAGCATGCCACTGCCTTGGGATACTTTGCACCGAAACGTTCCTCAAAGTCATCGAACACCTGCTCTGCGTCAACGCGGCCCTCTGCCATCCAGACCCTGCTTTGCTTTCTCCTGAACAGACTTGGGCAGATAGTTCAGCACATTGCCGGTCTTGTGCATCCAGCAACGTTGCACATCAGTCTCTGGATACACTGCCTCAAGGGCTGCCCAGAAACCCAAAGCACCATCGCCAATGGCCAGCTTTGGGGCTGACCCAAGCCTCTTTGTTGCAACGACAACAACACTGCTCGCCAGCGCTGTTTCGATTCCCTGACACCCTATTCAATCGACATAAAATGCTTCTGACCGCGACTGTTCACGCCGATGATGACCAGGCAACACAATCGACCATCGTCACCTCGAAGACCACTGTAGATGCCATCAGTCCAGATATAGACCCATTCATCAGACACCGCTCGAGTACACCATTGCTTGTATGTAGCTTCCCATTGCCGTTTCAAACGACCCACGACATTGGCCGACAGCCCTTTAGCCTCGGGTCCGACAATCGCTTCCAGTGCACTTTGCATCTGACCACTCGAAACACCCTTCAAATAAAGCCAGGGAATCACCGCATCCAGGGTCGCTGTGCGCCGGATGTAGGGCGGTACAAGCAGAGATTGAAAACTCTCTGGCGTACCTTCACGGCGACAAATCTTCGGCACCTCAACGCTGACCTTGCCAACCCCTGTAATCACCTCTCGTTCGGGATGATGGCCACTGCGGACAACGTGCTGGCATCCGTCAGCCGTTTTTTGATCATCATACTGCCTCATCAACGCATCTGGCTCTGCCTGGACAGCTTCGGTGATTAACTGTCTCGCACCAGATCTGAGTAACTCTGTCAGTGGATCAATGCCCTCTGGTGTACCCAGATCAATCACAGTATTGTTTGTCATGTGTGGCGTACTCCTCTTGCTACTTTCGATTGCTAGACAAAACCGATTTCAGCAAGGCACGCCGCATACTTCAACCTATTCAGACACCAGATTCGGTTATAACTCATAGCTCGGATGGGAGAGCGCAACACTGGCAGTGTTGAGGTCGGCGGTTCGACCCCGCCTGGCTCCACCAAACTTGATCAATCTAAATCATTAAGGTATACTGCTTATGATTAAAACAATACAGCCTATTGGATTGAAGCTAAAAACGGCGGCCTTGGCAATTGATCTCCTTATTATTATCAGTGTGATCCCGGTCGTGTGGATTGTGGGCATTCTTATTGCTGGGGTCATTCTCCTCACTATGGGGGATAATCCAACAATAATCGCTTTACTGGAAACCCCATGGCCCACCGTTACCTTCATTGTAGTCGTGGGTGTGGCACTGATTTTATTATGTATCTTGTTTTGTGAGGCCATATATCAAGCAACGCCGGGTAAAATGATTATCGGTGCTAAAATCGTCATCGCCGAAACCGGAGGAAAACCGAGTTTTATCAGAATATTGTCCCGATTTATCGCCTACCTGTTACTTCCACTACTAACACTGGGCTTGGCTGTCTTGTGGATAGTTTTTGATAGAAAAAAGCAAGGGCTCCATGATAAAATAACCGGTACAGCAGTCATTAAAAATTTAGAAAGCAAGAGGAGTATTGACTATGAATGAAAAAATACAGTATGTCGGACTGTGGTGGCGGTTTATAGCTGCGCTACTCGATGGAACAATTGGTGGTATTTTGACCTCGCTCGTCGGTCTAGCCGTGAACTCTATTATTGGCTATTTCATTACATCGGGTACGATCGATCTAACCGGGCCAGACCAACAATCCGTGGCGGTCACGTTAGCTATCATTAGTGGTGTCATTACATTTGCGACGGTTTTATTTTATACCTTGTTTTTCGAGACCGTATACCAGGCAACGCCGGGTAAAATGATTATCGGTGCTAAAATCGTCATCGTCGACACTTTGGAAAAACCGACTTTTATCAAGATATTGTCCCGATTTATCGCTTACCTACTCACACCACTGACGCTGGGATTGGGTGTCTTGTGGATTGCCTTTGATGCAAAAAAACAAGGGTTGCATGATAAAATAACTGGCACAGCCGTCATTAAACGACCAAAATCTTAATGCGTCCCTTTTGTTTCTCACATAATGCGCGTTAAACCAATGCGCGTTAAACCTAGGCATTATTTTTTAACTGAGTTCTTTAAGGCTTCGCGAATCAGTGTCTCACAGCTCATGCCGTCACTCGCCACAGCAAGCACAAACCGACTGGCCTCGGGTGGTTTATAACCCAATCCGATCAAGGCACTGACGGCTTCGTTGACCGGATCATTGTTGGGATTATCCCCACTTCGTGCCATTCGACGTGCCGGTAGATCATCAAGCCGGTCGCGCATTTCGATGATCAAACGCGCCGCGGTTTTCTTGCCGACACCAGGTAAGCGGATCAGTCGGTCAACATCATTATTTTGCACACACCGGGTAAATTCATCTGCCTCAATACCCGACAATATCGTCAATCCCATTTTAGCGCCGACCCCGTTGACCTTGATTAAGGCACGAAATAGATGGCGTTCGTTTTCTGTTGCAAAGCCAAAGAGTAAATGCGCATCATCGCGTACGACTAGATGCGTAAATATCTCGACTTCATTGCCTACTTCCGGCAAAACGTAAAAAGTCGTCATGGGTGCTTCGATTTCATAACCGACACCTTGTACATCCAACAACAACAGCGGCGGTTGTTTTTTTATGATGAGGCCGCGTAGAAAACCGATCATTGCAAGCGTCCATAACGTATGCTACTGACACCCTGCATCCGCAACAAACCTTCGCGCGAGTTGGCATGACACAAGGCAATCGCCAGCGCATCGGCGGCATCTGCGGGCGGCGGTTTACTTAAACAAAGGAGTATTTTAATCATGTGCTGTACCTGTTCTTTTGCTGCATGGCCTTTACCCACAGTGGCTTGTTTGACTTGATTTGCGGTGTATTCATAGACCGGCAGATCCCGAATGGAACAGGCCGCAATCGCAACACCACGCGCCTGTCCTAGTTTAATCGCTGAATCGGCATTGCGATTCATGAATATCTTTTCTATTGCGACCTCTGCGGGTTGGTATTGTTGCACGATGGCGGTGATGTCTTCATGGATGATTCTCAATTTATCGGCCAGTGTTGCCCCGTCAACTTTAATGACACCGTTTGCGATATGGCTGGCATGGTTCCCGGCAGAATCGATGATCCCGAATCCGGTATTGATGGAGCCTGGATCAATGCCAAGTATGCGTATCAACTTATCTCTGCCAATACGTCATCAGGTATGTCTGCATTGGAATAGATTTGTTGTACATCATCGAGATCTTCCAGCATATCAAGCAACTTCAACATACTTTCAGCACTGTTCTTATCAAGTTCGCACGCAGTCGAAGCACGCATGGTCAGGCCCGCATTGTCAGGCTCAAACCCTCTGGCAATCAATGTTTCCTTAGCATCAACAAAATTATCTGGCGCGGTGATGACATCAACGGAACCATCGGCGTTAGTCATAATATCGTCTGCACCACCTTCCAATGCGGCATCGATGAGGGCCTCTTCATCGATGCCCGCTGAGAATGAAATTAATCCTACTTTAGCAAAAAGATAGGCGACAGAACCATCCGTACCGAGATTGCCGCCATATTTGGAGAAGGCATGACGTATTGCCGAGACCGTACGATTTTTATTATCCGTCATCGCATCGACCAGCACCGCGGCACCCCCCGGACCATAGCCCTCATACCGAAGCTCATCAACATGCCCCGCCGCATCGTTGCCGGCACCACGCTTGATCGCCCGCTCAATAGTGTCTTTGGGCATACTTTGCGATTTTGCTGCATCGATAGCGGCCCGTAACCTTGGATTGGCATCCGGATCACCACCACCTAGTCTTGCGGTAACAGTGACTTCGCGAATGAGTTTAGTAAAGAGTTTGCCACGTTTGGCATCTTGTCTGCCTTTGCGATGTTGAATGTTCGCCCACTTGCTATGGCCTGCCATTGATACAATCCGTAAATTATTGATGAATTAAAATGTGTCTGCGCATTCTAACATTCATGGCATCTACGCCCAAGCCAGGCGGTGGTATGAGTGCGCATGTATAAGCCTCGTGCTTGATCTGGCTAGGCATCGCCAGCGCGCTTGCTTGCCGGTTTGTCGTGGGTAAAGTCAAGTAGTCGTTGGATGGATCGTCTGGCACGCAACGCGATATCAGGTGCAACGAATATTTCATTGTCGCCCGTTGTTAAAACCTGGCACACCTTGCGCAGACTGTTCATGGCCATCCACGGACAATGACCACAGCTAATACAAGTGGCACTCTTGTCGGCTGTGGGTGCCGCTATCAATATTTTATCGGGTGCCGCTTCTTGCAGCTTATGAAAAATACCCTTGTCGGTCGCAACAATAAATTCTTTGGCATTCATTTCTGTAACCGCTTTGATAATGCCTGTCGTTGAGCTTACCAAATCTGCCTGGGCAATAATTGTTGCGGGTGTTTCCGGGTGTGCCAGCACCTTGGCTACCGGATGGCGTGCACGTAAGGCCGCAAGTTCACGGCCTTTAAACTCTTCATGTACGATACAGGTGCCAGGCCAGATCAACATGTCGGCCGCCGTTGCTTTTTGTACATAATCGCCCAGATATTTGTCGGGTGCCCAGATAATTTTTTGATCCGTAGCCGTCAAATGTTGAATGACATCAACGGCACTCCCCGAGGTCACCATCCAATCAGCCCGTGCCTTAACGGCCGCGCTGGTATTGGCATAAACGACGACGACATGATCGGGATGGGCATCACAAAAAGCGGCAAAGTCATCCGCTGGACAACCGATATCCAAAGAACAGTTCGCATCTAAATCAGGCATCAGGATGCGTTTTTCAGGATTAAGTATCTTGGCAGTCTCCCCCATGAATCTGACACCACAGACGATCAGCGTTTTGGCATCAGACGCATGACCGAAACGTGCCATATCCAATGAATCAGAGACGTAGCCGCCGGTCGCATCAGCCAGTATCTGTAAATCTGGATCGGTATAATAATGTGCAATCAGCACCGCGTTTTGTTGCGCTAGTTGGGCGGTAATTTTTTCAGTTAATGCCGCTCGTTCAGCATCTTCGATCTGTTCGACAGACGTGGCCGGGATCTGCTCTCTTGGCAGACTATACGAGTGCTTTAGTGAGGCTTCAATGCTCATGCTTAAAACTATGGCGTACTTGATTGCGTTAGACAAGTATAAGATGTAGCGATCAAATAGTTCAGATCATTCTGGTTTATTTGATTTTGCGAGTTTAATGCCCAACTCACGTAATTGTTTGGCACCGACCTTTGCCGGTGCCGCGGTCAGCAGACAACTCGCGCTTTGTGTCTTTGGGAAGGCAATCACATCACGAATTGAATCGCTACCGGTCATCAGCATGACCATGCGGTCCAAACCAAAGGCGATACCGCCGTGCGGCGGGCAACCATAGCCGAGTGCTTCCAACAGAAAACCAAATTTTTCTTGTGCTTCTTCTGCGCCGATGCCGAGTAATTCCAATACGGCAGATTGCATTTTTGCGTTGTGTATGCGCATCGAACCGCCGCCAAGCTCGATCCCGTTTATGACCAGATCATAGGCACGCGATACAGTCTCCCCCGGGTTTTGTGTGACGGCATTAATGTCGTCTGTGGCTGGTGCGGTAAATGGATGATGTAATGAATCCCAGTTTTTTTCATCTTTGTTGTATGCAAACAGCGGGAAGTCAGCAACCCACACAGGCGCGAAGTCGTTGTCCTGGATCAAATCAAGATCATGGCCTAATTTATGGCGCAATGCGCCTAATGCATCATTAACCACTTTGCGCTTGTCTGCGCCAAAGAAGATCAAGTCGCCACTTTTCGCGTTTGTGCGCTCGACAATGCTCGCGGTTACTGCATCGGGCAAGAATTTCAAGATCGGCGATTGCAACCCGTCGATGCCAGCGGCCGGATCATTGACCTTGATATAGGCTAGGCCGCGGGCACCAAATTGAGCGACGTAGTGTGTGTAATCATCGATCTGCTTGCGCGACAATGCACCGCCGCGAGGGACATGCAACATGGCCACCCGTCCCGCTTCCATATTGGCAGGGTCCGAGAAGACCTTAAATTCGACAGACTGCATCAAGTCGCCGACATCAATCAATGCAAGCGGGTTTCTAAGATCGGGTTTATCGCTGCCAAAGCGATCCATTGCGGCGGCATAGGTCAATCTTGGGAAGGGCGAAGGCAGTGCTATATTCAATATGGTTTTAAATAATGCGCGTATCATCTCTTCCATCAAGCCCATAATTTTAGTCTCATCCATGAACGCGGTCTCAATATCGAGTTGCGTGAACTCGGATTGTCGATCAGAACGCAAGTCTTCATCACGAAAACAACGCACGATTTGATAATAACGATCCATGCCGGACATCATTAATAATTGTTTAAATAGTTGCGGTGATTGTGGCAAGGCAAAAAAATTGCCCGGGTGGGTACGACTAGGCACCAGGTAATCACGCGCACCTTCTGGGGTCGCTTTCGTCAGTAGCGGTGTTTCGATGTCGAGAAACCCTTCAGCGTCGAGAAAAGTCCGCAGTGTTTTTATGATCCTGGATCGTACACGCAGTTTGTGCTGCATGACCGGGCGGCGTAAATCGATATAGCGGTAACGCAGTTTGACATCATCATGGACGTTTTCGTCATCCAATTGAAACGGCGGTGTTTTTGCCTTATTCAGTATTTCAATGGTGTGTCCCAGTATCTCAATATCGCCCGTAGACATGGCGGGATTAAGCGTACCTTCCGGGCGGCTACGAACCTTGCCAGTAATGCAGATGACAAATTCATTACGCACCGAATCGGCTATCGCAAAGGACTCGGCACGGTCTGGATCAAACACGATCTGGGCAATACCTTCGTGGTCGCGCAAGTCGATAAAAATAACGCCGCCGTGGTCGCGCCGCCGATGTACCCAGCCACAAAGTTGTACTTTCTGACCGATATGATTGGCATTTAATTGTCCGCAATAGTCGCTACGCATGTGTTTCTCCCATTTCAGGTTAAACAAAGAGCGAAATCTTACGAGCCAGCCGATGTTTACGCAACTTTATTACACGTGCTAAATTGGAACTTCGGGATGATGTTAGCCGATAATGGCTATCGTGGATTATGAAAGGCATATAAGGCCCTTCATTTTATTTTTTTTAGTAGTTTTAAATATTGCGCACGGGACATACCAGCTATTATCAAAAATAGTGTCTGACAAGTTAATCATGCGGCTACCTTGTCGTCCTCGTTCACCTCGATTCCATCTTTAAGCTTCACGCCTTCAATCACCTTCGCCAGGTGCCTGAAGCCTCTCAATTTGCGCCAGGAATCTTCTGCGCATAATTCCATCTTGCAGATTATCGTCAGCATCGTTATTCGTGTGACACAACCTTTGGCCTGGCGTGTTCTATGCCGGATTGTCGCAAAGCTCGACGGGGTGACATTCGTTGTCCTGATGTGGCTCCAGTGCTCTGCTGGAAAGTCATAAAATGCCAGCAACGCATCACGGTCTTTCGATAAGCATGCCACTGCCTTGGGACACTTTGCGCCGAAACGTTCCTCAAAGTCATCGAACACCTGCTCTGCGTCAACGCGGCCCTCTGCCATCCAGACCCTGCTTTGCTTTCTCCTGAACAGACTTGGGCAGATAGTTCAGCACATTGCCGGTCTTGTGCATCCAGCAACGTTGCACATCAGTCTCTGGATACACTGCCTCAAGGGCTGCCCAGAAACCCAAAGCACCATCGCCAATGGCCAGCTTTGGGGCTACCCCAAGCCTCTTTGTTGCAACGACAACAACACTGCTCGCCAGCGCTGTTTCGATTCCCTGACACCCTCTTCAATCGACATAAAATGCTTCTGACCGCGACTGTTCACGCCGATGATGACCAGGCAACACAATCAACCATCGTCACCTCGAAGACCACTGTAGATGCCATCAGTCCAGATATAGACCCATTCATCAGACACGGAACGTGTACACCATTGCTTGTATGTAGCTTCCCATTGCCGTTTCAAACGACCCACGACATTGGCCGACAGCCCTTTAGCCTCCAATCCGACAATCGCTTCCAGTGCACTTTGCATCTGACCACTCGAAACACCTTTCAAATAAAGCCAGGGAATCGCCGCATCCAGGGTCGCTGTGCGCAGGATGTAGGGCGGTACAAGCAAAGATTGAAAGCTCTCTGGCGTACCTTCACGGCGACAAATCTTCGGCACCTCAACGCTGACCTTGCCAACCCCTGTAATCACCTCTCGTTCGGGATGATGGCCACTGCGGACAACGCGCTGTCGTCCGTCAGCCGTTTTTTGATCATCATACTGCCTCATCAACGCATCTGGCTCTGCCTGGACAGCTTCGGTGATTAACTGCTTCGCACCAGATCTGAGTCACTCTGTCAGTGGATCAATGCCCTCTGGTGCACCCAGATCAATCACAGTATTGTTTGTCATGTGTGGCGTACTCCTCTTGTTACTTTCGATTTCTAAACAAAACCGATTCCAGCAAGGCACGCCGCATACTTCAAATTTCTTCAGACACCAGATTCGGTTATAACGCTAATCTTCAAATGAGATATTTAGCGCAAAGGTCTCGTCTCGTGGTAAGTGCCCGGTATTGATTGAGCAATATGAAAAATATTTGTAAATCTAAAGCCGTATGTGTATATTTATTTTTCCCCAAATTTACTTGGGAGGCATATACACATGAAAAACAAAGATATTAAAGACATTTTATTTGCCGTTGCTCTGTTTTCCGCTCTGACCGTCACCCTGTCCGGATGCGGGGGTGTGGTTAAACCCACGAGCACGGCCGCCGCCCCTGTAGATACCGACGGCGATGGTGTCGGTGACAATGCCGATGCCTTTCCGAACGATGCCACCGAAACTACTGATTCCGACAGTGATAGTGTCGGTAACAATGCCGATGCCTTCCCGAACGATGCCACCGAAACCGCTGATGCCGATAACGATGGTGTCGGTAACAATGCCGATGCCTTCCCGAACGATGTCACCGAAACCGCTGATGCCGATAACGATGGTGTCGGTGACAATGCCGATGCGTTCCCGAACGATGCCACCGAAACCGCTGATACCGATGGCGACAATGCCGATGACTTCCCCAGTGACAGCGCAAGAAGCGTCGCTACGCTACAACTTCCGGGTCAAGATTCATTGACTGGACGTGACACCGTGACTGCCACAGAGTCAAAGATTGAAACGGTAGCCGCGAAAGCACCTAAGGAAGGTAGCGTCACGCAGTCCTCGGCAGGTAAAGTGAGCGTGTCGGTCGTCCATGATGCCGCGGGTTCTGAGTTCACGGTCACTAACGATGATGGATGGTCGGTTGCGGATACGGATAAGGAGGGTCGCTTGAATGATGCGCCGACAGGCTGGGAAGGGTTGCCCTGAAGAAAGATATTTCCGGAGGCACGGTGTATGTTAATGCCTATTCAGATATCGATGCGCCTACCGATTCTGTATCTACGCCCTGCGGGGTTGGCGGCACCATATCAGCGGGCGAATCCTGTCGCTATACGGGTAGTGACACCGACTTCACTCTTACAGTCAGTAGTGACGGTCAGTCTGTAATGTCCGGCCCCGGTGCCAGAATCGGACGTTTTTCCTTTGGGGGTTCGACCTACACAGGGAGTATTAATTTTAACGGTTACACCTTATCCAAAAGCCCATCCGGTTATACAGTGATCGCAATCCCATCAGGAGTAACGCCTGTCGGTTCAGCAGATGCCGTCTCCGTCCTCGACACCGACTATCTCTCCCTCGGTTACTGGCTCGTTGTCCCCGACGACACCGCCAGTGCTGCGGACTATGAAGTCGGTGTCTTTGCCGATGGTGCCAACCCGTTCGACAAAGATAACCTGATGGGCCTAACCGGCACTGCCAACTACAGCGGCGATGCGCTCGGCCTGCACACCAGCAAGAGCGCGGCAGATGCCATACCGGATATCAACCATTTCACCGCCGATGTGTCGTTGACTGCGGACTTTGGTGACGGCAGTGCGCTTGGTAGCGTCAGCGGCACCGTCTCTGACTTTGAAGTCGGGGGTGCGCCAAAGGCCATGACGCTTAACTTGGGTGCATCACCGATCACCAATGCCGCCGGCGGCGGGTTCTTCAATGGCGATACCAGCACCACCGGTTTCACCGGCAAGTGGGGCGGTCAGTTTTTCGGCAATGGTGGCTCCCCCACCGACCATCCGGGCTCTGCCGCTGGTACCTTCGGTGCCACCAAGAACGACGGACTTGAGAGCTTCATCGGTGCCTTCGGGGCGAAAAAATAGTAATCACCCCTGTTCGGCATGAATACACAAGGGTACGGAAGTCATTCCTGTCCGGGATGGCTTCCGCTGACCCACGGACAGCACCACTACAATCGACGACCCATGTCTCGTGGTAAATGCCCGGTATTGAGCCGCCTGTCTGGCTACATGGCCTGATTATCATGCTGTACCGCCCACGTCTGAAGGGCAGTGATGCCCGCGAAATGTCTTTGCGTGAAAATACAGCATTATCTGCACCTTGGGCACTCTTCAGATGTGTTGTTGCCCTGGTGTTGCTCACTCTTTGTTTCGCTGGTGCCAGCGCCGATGAGCGGGCCACGCAACCGGCAGGCATTACAGACGGCGCAACCCATCTGTCACAAGACCCGCAAGTCAACCAGGCATGCGCAATGATCGAAAAAAGGTGCTTTACCGCAGCACTTGAAGTATTGCGCCCGCTCGTGTCCGGGCATCCAGATACGGTCGATGCGCATTTTCTGCTTGCGTTGGCGGCCATCGGAGTGGCCGAACAAAGCACCGATACGCCTCGTCGTAACGCCCTGCTTGATGAGGCCATCGCAGCACTACGCACTATCCTGATCGACTCTCCCGGCCTGGTGCGGGTGCGCCTGGAACTGGCGCGAGCCTTCTTTTTGAAAGGCGATGATCAATTATCTCGACAACACTTCGAGCGGGTACTGGCGGGTAAGCCGCCTGCGGCGATTGCCGCCAACATCCAGCGTTTTTTGCAAACCCTGCATGCCCACAAACACTGGAGTGGTTATTTCGGCTTTGCCCTGGCACCAGACAGCAATATCAGTGGCACCTCGGACGACGAGTATAGTTATATTAACGGCCTACGATTTCGCCGTGATGCCGATGCCCTGGCCAAATCGGGTGTCGGTGTCATATTCTGGGGCGGTGGCGAATATAAACAGCCGTGGAATGAGCGCTGTCACCTGGTAACCGGCCTTGGATGCGTATCGCAAGGAATATGCGAGCAGGCGCTTTGACCAAAGCTTATTGTCTGTGCATATCGGGCCGCGTTTGATGCCAGACAAACACACCGAACTGACATGGCTGGGCGTTGTCAGGCAGCACTGGATTGGTAGTCATCCGTACACACGCGACCATGGCCTGCGCCTTAGTGCCAACCGACGCTTCAGTCCGCGCTTGCGTCTGGGCGCACAGGCCGCCTGGTACGAGCAGACCCACCTCCGTCGCAAGAATGATTTGCTGGATGGAACGCTGAAAGATATCTCCCTAGATGCCACCTTGAACCTGACACCCACAATGCAGGGTACTCTGGTCACCGGGCTTTCCTACGGATGCCCGCGATCAGTGCAGTGGCGCAATAACGACCGGTGGGTGCGGCTGGGAGTCAATGCAGCTCTGCCCAGAGGCTTCAACTCTCGGTGGTAGCTTTGAGTGGCGCACAGTCGCCTACCAGGGTGACTGGGCACCGTTTACACCCGCCGACGTTTCGCGCAAGGATCGCCTGCGCGCCCTGCGGCTGTCTGTTTTTAACCGCCGTTTCACCTTGTATGGTTTCAGCCCGCAGATGTTGCTGGTCAGCGAAAAAAACACCTCCAATGCGCAGTTATATGGCTATCAGCGCAACCGTGCCGAGTTACGCTTCGTGCGCCAGTTTTAGGAGTTATAACCGAATCTGATGTCTGAAGAGGTTGAAGTATGCGGCGTGCCTTGCTGGAATCGGTTTTGTCTAGAAATCGAAAGTAGCAAGAGGAGCACGCCACACATGACAAACAATACTGTGATTGATCTGGGTGCACCAGAGGGCATTGATCCACTGACAGAGTGACTCAGATCTGGTGCGAAGCAGTTAATCACCGAAGCTGTCCAGGTAGAGCCAGATGAGTTGATGAGGCAGTATGATGATCAAAAAACGGCTGACGGATGCCAGCACGTTGTCCGCAGTGGCCATCATCCAGAACGAGAGATCATCATCGGGGTTGGCAAGGTCAGCTGTCGAGGTGCCGAAGATTTGTCGCCGTGAAGGTACGCCAGAGAGCTTTCAATCTCTGCTTGTACCGCCCTACATCCGGCGCACAGCGACCCTGGATGCGGCGATTCCCTGGCTTTATTTGAAAGGTGTTTCGAGTGGTCAGATGCAAAGTGCACTGGAAGCGATTGTCGGACTGGAGGCTAAAGGGCTGTCGGCCAATGTCGTGGGTCGTTTGAAACGGCAATGGGAAGCTACATACAAGCAATGGTGTACACGTTCCGTGTCTGATGAATGGGTCTATATCTGGACTGATGGCATCTACAGTGGTCTTCGAGATGACGATGGTCGATTGTGTTGCCTGGTCATCATCGGTGTGAACAGTCGCGGTCAGAAGCATTTTATGTCGATTGAATAGGGTGTCAGGGAATCGAAACAAAGCTGGCCATTGGCGATGGTGCTTTGGGTTTCTGGGCAGCCCTTGAGGCAGTGTATCCAGAGACTGATGTGCAACGTTGCTGGATGCACAAGACCGGCAATGTGCTGAACTATCTGCCCAAGTCTGTTCAGGAGAAAGCAAAGCAGGGTCTGGATGGCAGAGGGCCGCGTTGACGCAGAGCAGGTGTTCGATGACTTTGAGGAACGTTTCGGCGCAAAGTATCCCAAGGCAGTGGCATGCTTATCGAAAGACCGTGATGCGTTGCTGGCATTTTATGACTTTCCAGCAGAGCACTGGATTCGCATTCGGACTAACAATCCTTTGGAACGGATCATTCGAGAAATCAGGCGGCGAACACGAGTAGTGGGTACATTCCCGGATGGCAACTCGGCGTTGATGCTTTGTGCGGCAAGGCTTAGACACATCGCGGGAACCAAGTGGGGGAACGCGGAAATATCTGAACATGGATTTGTTCAGAGAGATGGATAAAGAAAAGAACTTGGAGACCTCGAACAACGCTGATTCTGGATGGGTTTTGACGCGAGCACCAGTCGTTGTCACCCGCATAGCGGGTGTTGAAGGTCAAGATCGGTAGTATTTGAGGCTGTGTTGCGCTGTTTGGGTTTGCCAAGGCGGGTATTTCCGGAATTTGGGCGGAGTCAGGCTGTGGCCTGTCGTCGCTCGTGGAAAATGAGACGGCGGAAGTTTGTAGCTCAGGTTGGCCATGGTCATGCGGGCCTTCGCACGGGTTTGGCCGATTGAGCGGATGGTCAGAGCCATGGGCCCTTTCTCGTAGCCGAACACAGGCGCGGATGGCGGAGCGTGTCGCGTTGCCCCGGCGAATATGCCTGGCCATGGGTTTGCCGCGTGGCTTCTTGCGATGGATATGTGAGCGGTACCCTTGCGCCTTCAGCCAAGCCTCATTCCTGGCCGAGCGGTACCTGGTATCAGCCCAAACCGCCTTCGAGCTGTTTGTCTCGTCCAGAACCGAGGAGCGTTCATGCCCGTCGTAGCGAGCCGCATTCGTGCCAGTCTCACCCCGGATGAAGCGCCATTTGCGGTCAATGGACGAGTTATAACCGAATCTGGTGTCTGAATAAATTTAAAGTATGCGGCGTGCCTTGCTGGAATCGGTTTTGTCTAGCAATCAAAAGTAACAAGAGGAGCACGCCACACATGACAAAAGATACTGTGATTAATCTGGGTACACCAGAGGATATTGACCCGTTGACTGGATTGCTACGTAGCGGTGCCAAACAGCTGATAACAGAAGCGATTCAGGCGGAGTTGGCCGAGTTGATGGCAAGTTTTGATAATCAGAAAACGAGTGAAGGCAGACAGCGTGTTGTGCGCAATGGCTATCACCCAGAACGAGAAGTATTGACCGGTGTTGGCAAAGTACCAGTGTCGGTGCCAAAGATCCGTAGCCGAGAAGGCGAGCCTGAGAGCTTCCAATCGTTAATAGTGCCTCCTTACATCCGGCGCACAGCGACCCTGGACGCGGCGATTCCCTGGCTTTATTTGCAGGGTGTTTCGAGTGGTCAGATGCAGAGCGCCCTGGAAGTGATTGTCGGGCCTGATGCCAAGGGCTTATCCGCCAATGCAGTTGGTCGCCTGAAACGTCAGTGGGAATCAGAGTACAAAACCTGGAGTACACGTTCAGTGACTGACGAATGGGTCTATATCTGGGCTGATGGCATCTACAGTGGTCTTCGAGGTGACGATGGTTGATTGTGTTGTCTGGTCATCATTGGCGTGAACAGCCGCGGTCAGAAGCACTTCCTGGCAATTAAGGATGGTGTCAGGGAATCGAAGCAGAGCTGGTGAGAAGTCTTGTTGTCGTTGAAACAGCGAGGTTTAAACCAACCACCGAAGCTGGCGATTGGCGACGGTGCTCTGGGATTCTGGGTAGCATTGGAAGAAGTCTATCCTGAGACAACAGCACAACGCTACTGGATGCATAAGACCGGTAATGTACTGAACTATCTGCCGAAGTCTGTCCAGGAGAAAGCGAAACAAGGGCTACATGACATTTGGATGGCAGAGGGGCGCACTGATGCAGAGAAGGCATTTGATGCATTTGAGGAACGTTTTGGTGTCAAGTATCCCAAGGCAGTGGCATGCTTATCGAAAGACCGTGATGCGTTGCTGGCATTTTATGACTTTCCAGCAGAGCACTGGACCCACATCAGGACAACGAATGTCACCCCGTCGAGTTTTGCCACAATCCGGCACAGGACACGGCAAGCGAAAGGTCGTATCACACGAATAACGATGCTGACGATGATCTACAAGATGGGATTATGCGCAGAAGATTCCTGGCGCAAACTGCGAGGCTTCAGACACCTGGCCAAGGTGATTGGAGGCGTGAAGCTTAAAGATGGAATCGAAGTAACTGAGAACGACAAGGCAACCGCATGATTAACTTGTCAGACACTACTTTTGACAATAGCTCTGTGGGTTGAGATGGACCAGGTTGGGTCAAGCTGGAACCAGGCTGAGTCGGATGTGGTTGGGTCAAGCTGGGTCGGGCGTAGGTAAGTAACACTTTAGTGCAAAGTGTCTCAGAATATATGAGATAGAAGATAAAACAACACCATTTTTCAAACTTAGCCTTAAAGAATAAGGCAGAAGGCATAGCGTGATGGTTTATAAAAGATTATGCTTCTGATTTGAGGGCAATTATTTTACTCTTAACAGTTACTTGCTTTAGGCAACCTCTATTAATGCAATCACTTTCCAATTTATTGGCTCAGAGAGGTTAAAAAAACCAATTTGATCCAAAAAGCCGGTAGTCTCCGTACAGCCCTGTTCTCGGCTTTACTTTGTTTTCAAGACGCACTGACCCGTGCCAGAAAGCATAAACGCCTCATATTGTACCTTAGATTCATCAAACCGATATGCATGCTTGTGCGCGTAATGCCAATGCAAGGAACCGCTTTGCGGCGTAAATTGCGCTGTGCTCCAAACACAGGTTCGACCCGACTACGCTAGCCTTGCCCTTGAGAAACGCTGCTTTTTCCTCTGACCGATAGGCACTGTCAGCCCAGACATCTTTACTGGTATTGCTGTCATCTGGCAGGTCGGCAAAAACCTGCGCATCATGGACGCTGGCATCAGTGACCTGATAGTCACTAATCAGCTTGTTGTCATGGTCTATCTGGATGTGGTTCTTGTAAGCAAAATGGCTGCGGCTATGTTGCTTCGTCCAGCGGGCCTCGGTATCTTTCTGACACCCTTTGTTATCGCACCAGGACAGCGCCTGCCTTAATCCGTGCATTGTCTTCCCAACGGTTACGCGGCAACAGTGCCGGAATGATCGAGGAGGCAACTATCTGATCCTTGCGAGCGATATAAGCAGCCTGGTTCAACGACAACTGCTCAAACAACAATGCCATCAGACCCAGCACCGCTAACCGATGCTTGAATGCCCAGCAGGTTTTGGCATCAGCGACTCGTTGCTGGCTAGCAAGACCCAGAAACTGCTGGAAACTGCTACGGTCTTCGATTTGGTATCCCAACTGAGCATCGCTAAGACCATACAGATTTTGCACAAGCAGTCCCTTGAACATCATCACTACGTCTGTTGGGCGTTGCCCGCCTGACGCTTACGTTGTTTCTCATGAACCTTGTTCAACAACGACCGAAAAGATTCCCAGTCAACCGTCTTTTCCAGTTCAGGCAGAGGATTACCCAACTGTTTGAGACGATAGTCTTGAAGATTAAACAGGAAACCGAAAATGTCATTGCTCATGGAAGTTTCTTTGTCAGTTTGGAAACTTCAACATTGTACCAAATAGCGTAATTAATAGAGATGCTCTGAAGTAAAAAATAAAATTGGAAGTATTGTTGCTATTAAAGCTGATCTGGAAAGAATTAGTGGGATATTACAAAGAAATAAAAAAGAGTCATCTTTTCAGTGTGGCATAATTGCTTATTACACATCATGTTGTGATAGCAAAGGGATTCCTGCAAAAGAACACCCCAAGAGAATAATTGATAATATTAAGAAAGGTGCAGTTGAACTTCTGAGCGGGAAAAGCACGGTTGAATCGTATAATAAAATGTGGGGGCATGTGAATTGATCATTCGGGATGAGGCGGAATAAGGTGGCATGGGATGAAATGAAAATGTTTTTATGCCAAGTGTTTAAGAAGCCCATAGAAGCCGGAACGAAGGGCGAAAAAAGGACGCGTTTTCGGGCTGGTTTTCGGGCTTGATTTTGGGCACAAAATTGGGTCAGGTACGGGCCGATTTTTAGGCTAAAAACGGTCGCCGATTTTGCGGCGGATTCTTGGTTTCAGTTGTCCGGAAATATCGGACAACTGGTTGTGAATTGGTCGCATCGGTCTGGAATCGCAGGCGAGGGTGGGGCTGGTGACTACAAAGGTTGGGTTGGTACTACAGATGATCCATATCAAAAAGTACGACATCGAACTAATCGCCTAGGCAAACGTTATGCAATGTTGTGGAAAGAAGGCACCAGCACCAATGCATATAATATTGGTTCTTATAGTAACCCTAATTTTACAGCTATACTTTTATCAAATAACGTCAAGCCAAATGCTGGGCATGATTGGGTTTGGTGGGTGAGTAATAATGCGGATCAATATCATAGCCAAAACGGCGAGGCTTTGTTGAGGCGTTTTTATGCTGAACGATATCCACACCGCAGAATAAACAGGGTTGTTGATGATGCATTTAATAGAAAAGGGATTTATTACTATGTTCGTCCCGATCTCCCTGATTATAAAGATTCAGCTACATTTGCATATACCGCTGGCGATACTTGGGTCGATGGGTTTGAAATATCACCATTAACACCAATTACAAACAAAGCAACAGATCAAAATGTAATAGGTGACAATGCCACCGCCAGCGTTAAAATTATGGGCAACACTTACGCCGCCAGAAAAACTTCTGATGAGGCCGCTTGGCGAGCGGCCTGGATGAGGTATATATGGAATTCAAACGCTAAGGAACATCTAATCAATTAAGGATTTTCAAGCAAGTGGGCATCACTGTGCTCGATAGTAGCGAGCATTGAACGTCTTGCTCATTACTCTCTTTCATTTCTCTTGTCCCGGCCTACTGTTTTCAGCTATAGCCCCTATTCCAGGCGTACTAAGCCACTGATAGCCGTAATAATTGTTTCTTTGATAGCATAAGATTAATCAGGGCACAGTGGGCAAACAGGTGGTCCGCATTCTTGCCTGGCCCTTTGAATCTGACTTTGGTAAATCCATATTGTCGCTGCATGATATGAAAGACATGCTCAACCTTGGCACGGACTTTGGATTTGTGCCGGTTTTTAGCCTTGTCCTGTTCGGTCAGTTTGCGGTGACGTGAGCCTTTGACCTGGGTGTAGTCTTTTGCCTTGGGGTCATTATCCTTGAGTACGGATTGCTGACCCGCATAGGCACTATCTCCCCAAAGACGGGTCTCTTCTCCATGCAGTAGGTCTCCAAGTACCTGTGAGTCGTGGACATGGGCTGGTGTGGCAACAACAGAGTGTATCAGTTTGGTTTTGCTATCCACACCGATGTGCGCCTTCATGCCAAAGTACCATGGCTTGCCTTTTTTGGTCTGATGCCTATCAAGATCACGGGTTTTGCTTTTGTTCTTGGTGGCGGTAGGCGCATTGATGATGGTCGCATCAACAATAGTGCCTTCTGGATACTTTCATGCTGTTTTCCTCCAGATAGACGGCAACAGCATCAAACAGGGCAACTCCGAGGTTGTTCTCCTCCAGCAGATGACGGAATTTACAGCGGGTGGTTGCATCTGGCACGGGTTCCATGCCCACCGGACGGCGACCAGCAGGGGTTGGGGTAATGAGGCTCAATTACTGCAGTCAGCGCTTGCCAGGGAATGAGCTGATTCATCTCTTCGAGAAATATCTCTTTGCGTGTCTGCTTGCGGTATTATCGCATATTATGGCATTAATCAGAGGTTTCTTAATGATTGCTTGTGCTTTGGCACCCGTTAAAAACTTAATGTATTGTTCTGCCAGCCGATTATTGACGTGACTATGGCGTTTCGGATTAACCGCAATCACATGGTAGGGGTTATATAAGACAGCGTCGCCCTGGTATTGAATAGTCAGATTTATTTTATCTTTAAAGGCTAGGTAAGTGCCACGATCCGTTAGTGTGTATGCTTGCATGTCGTCTGCCAATAACAATACCGATGCCATGCCTGCGCCTGCTTGTACGTACCAGTCTGGTTTAGGCCATAGATTATTGTCTTGCCAAAGCAATAATTCTTTTTGATGTGTGCCGGAGTTGTCACCTCTTGAAATAAATTGACTACCCGCAGTATAGATATTATTGAATGCATCAAATATAGAATTTGCCCGCATTGTATTTGCTGGATCATTTGCCGGACCCAGCAAAATGAAATCATTATGCATCACTGGATAACGTTTAATCCCATGCCCCGCACTTATAAACTGCGCCTCATCTTCTGGAACATGCGTCAACAATACATCAACATCACCCTGTTCGCCCAAACGCAAAGCTTGGCTGGAACTGGTTGTAATAATATTGATTTTTACACGGTGTTCTTTTTCAAAAACTGGATTTAATAATGACATTAAACCAGAATTTTCTGTTGTCGTTGTTATCGCCAGACGTAACGTGTTGGCTTCAGCATGTGTCAAAGAAAATATTGAACACAAGAACAACGCCATGTTGAGTTTTCGGATAATCTGCATAATTTTATCACATGATAATGCAACGTCTTTGCTTGACTTGAATATTATAGTAATTATGCTTTTAGCGAGTACGAAAACAAACCACTCGGATGAAGACTGAAATTGCAACAAATATTAATGGCTATCAGAAAACCCGTAAATTTAAATTACTGATGGATGCTATCTTTAAGCATGCGGGCCTGGATCAATCACAGACATATTTCGCCCTGGCATTGTATTCACGGCTATACGGAAAAACCATAGAACGTGTCGCTTAACTAGCTCCTTTTTAACCGCTGTAAACTGGATAATTAATGCACCAAAAACTATACATCAAGACCCTGGGATGTCAGATGAACGAGTACGATTCAGCCAAAATGGCAGACGTTCTCCAAACAACTCATCAGATGATCCGTACAGCAGATCCGGCAACAGCCGACCTGATCTTGCTAAATACCTGTTCTATCAGAGAAAAGGCGCAGGAGAAAGTATTCTCGCAACTCGGCCGTTGGCGGCCCTACAAGAAGCGCAATCCAGACCTGATCATAGGTGTTGGTGGTTGTGTTGCAAGTCAGGAAGGTGCTGCCATACTCAAGCGGGCACCGTTTGTGGACATAGTCTTTGGTCCACAAACATTACACCGCTTGCCAAAGATGTATTCTGAGATCAGAAAAAACCGAAAATCGATCGTTGATATTTCATTTCCCGAGATTGAAAAATTTGACAATCTGCCGGTGCCAAAGGCCGCAGGATCAAGTGCGTTTGTGTCAATCATGGAAGGTTGCAGTAAATATTGCAGCTTCTGCGTCGTACCTTACACGCGTGGCGAAGAAGTCAGCCGTCCGTTTGATGATGTCATCGCAGAAGTATTCGAACTCGCAGAACAAGGCGTGCGCGAAGTTAATCTTCTAGGGCAAAATGTAAATGCCTACCGTGGCATCATGGATACGGGTCAAATTGCAGATCTCGCGTTACTTATTGAGTATGTCGCTGCTATCGAAGGTATTGATCGCATTCGGTTTACCACCTCACATCCGCTTGAATTTTCCGATAGCTTGATTGAAGTATATAATCGTGTACCCGAACTGGTGAGTCATCTACATCTGCCTGTACAAAGTGGTTCAGATAGGATCTTGGCATTGATGAAACGTGGACATACCCGGCTTGAGTATAAAAACAAGATTAAACGCCTACGTGCGGCAAGACCTGGTTTAAGTATGTCATCTGATTTTATAATTGGGTTCCCGGGTGAAACAGACGAAGATTTTGCAGATACAATGAACTTGATAAATGATATTGGTTTTGATCAATCCTTTAGTTTTATCTATAGCCAGCGACCAGGAACGCCAGCGGCCAGCCTGCCAGATGACACGCCAATGCAAACCAAGAAAAAACGTCTGGCAATATTGCAAACACGCATAAACCAAAAAGCGGCTGAGATTAGTGCCGCTATGGTGGGCAGTATTCAGACTATCCTTGTTGAAGGACAATCAAAAAAAGACCCGCAACAGCTTCGCGGTAGAACAGAGAATAATCGAGTTGTTAATTTCATCGGGCCATCGAATTTAACAGGAAACTTTGTTGATATTCAGATCACCGAAGCATTATCCAATTCACTACGGGGTACATTGCCTGGCTCTGTGCGGCTTGATCAAGTTGCCAATCGTTAAATCATCAATATTTTAGACAACTATCAATACTATATTTGCCAACGACTTATTACTTGAGCCAACTGGAGACCTCGAACAACGCTGATTCTGGATGGGTTTTGACGCGAGCACCAGTCGTTGTCACCCGCATAGTGGGTGTGAAGGTCAAGGTCGGTGGTATTTGAGGCTGTGTTGCGCTGTTTGGGACTGCCAGGGCGGGTATTTCCGGAATTTGGGCGGAGTCAGGCTGTGGCCTGTCGTCGCTCGTGGAAGATGAGACGGCGGAAGTTGTAGCTCAGGTTGGCCATGGTCATGCGGACCTTCGCACGGGTTTGGCCGATTGAGCGGATGGTCAGAGCCATGGGCCCTTTCTCGTAGCCGAACACAGGCGCGGATGGCGGAGCGTGTCGCGTTGCCCCGACGAATATGCCTGGCCATGGGTTTGCCGCGTGGCTTCTTGCGGTGAATGTGTGAGCGGTACCCTTGCGCCTTCAGCCAAGCCTCATTCCTGGCCGAACGGTACCTGGTATCGGCCCAAACCGCCTTCGAGCTGTTTGTCTCGTCCAGAACCGAGGAGCGTTCATGCCCGTCGTAGCGAGCCGCATTCGTGCCAGTCTCACCCCGGATGAAGCGCCATTTGCGGTCAATGGACACGTGGTTCTTGTACCCAAAGTGCGGAACCGAAATATCGACAAGGCCAGTATCCTCCTCACCCTCCTTGGTCGTCTTGGCCTTTGAATACTTGACCGTCCAACGCGCATCGGTGTCTTTCTGCGCTGCCTTGGACAGATCATCGGGCCAGATGTCAGACGCGGCCTCACCTGCCTTGGCGCGCGCTTTCTCTGCTTTCGTCATCCGCTGGCGCGGGGCAAAGACCAACGTGGCATCCACAATCTGACCGCCGGTCGGTTTGTATTCCCGCGCGCAGAGCTGAGCTTCAAACGCGGCAAACAGGGCCTTGAAGACACCCGCCTAGGTCAGCTTCTCTCTGAAAAGCCAGATCGTCTTCTGATCAGGTGTCGGCTCCCCGATTTGAAATCCCAGGAACCGTAGCCAACTGAAACGGTCACGAATGAGAAACTCCATCCGCTCATCGCTCAGATTGTGCATCAAGGCCAACACCAGCACCTTGAACATCACAACGGCATCATAGGGTGGGCGACCACCTTTGGGACGTTCCCCATAGCCAAGCGCTTCAACAAGAACTGGGCGAAACACTTCGAAATCAACGTGCCGCTCCAAAACCTCAAGCGGATCTCCCATCGCCGAAAGCCGCGCCAAATGATCCGTCAAATCAAACAATCCAGGTGCGTGCATAAACAAAATCCTCCCACATCAAGTGAATCAGATCGTACCACAAAATGTACGGTTTTTAGAGGCTTCCAGCTGATAACCAGCGCTTGTCTAATTTATGTGGCCCGATGAATCAACATCTACGGCAAGTTGAGCGCTATTTGGGTGTGGAAATCAATAATCGTGGTAACCGTTTCCATTTTAGCGGTAATCTTAAATCTATTGAACTGACGCAACAGCTACTCAAAGAAATGTATGCTGTTACAGCAGTCGAGTCATTATCAACAGAACGTGTATATCTATACTTGCAGAGCATTCAGATTGAAGATGAACTTGAAGAAGATGTCGCTGATGAAATTGTCATAAAAACAAAATGCGGTCTAATTCGAGGCCGCACCCGCAGGCAAAAACGTTATCTTTCTAATATACAAAAACACGATGTTAATTTTGGCATAGGTCCGGCTGGAACAGGAAAAACCTATCTGGCTGTAGCCTGTGCAATTGCAGCTATGGAGCAGGATCGTGCGCAAAGATTGGTATTGGTAAGACCGGCTGTCGAGGCAGGAGAAAAGCTGGGTTTTCTACCAGGTGATCTGGTACAAAAAGTCGATCCTTATTTGCGGTATGGAACCTACATAAGGTTGTTCATGGCAATGTCTATCCGAGAGATGGGTGGTTGATTGTCTATACTGCCGTGAGGTCGATGCCGGTTGTAGTCATGAATCCACGGTAGTAGTGCTTTGGCCCTAAGATGAGAAGTTTGATAACGCATCGCATAGGCCACTCTCTGAGCATTGTTTGTATGCATCGCTCGGCCTTGCCGTTGGTTCTTGGTGTGTAAGGCCGAGTAAACAGGTGGGCGATACCCATGGCCTTGAGTACGATGCTGAAGAACTTTGCTCAATACCCCGAGCCATAGTCGGTCATCACCTGCTCAATCTGTATGCCCATTGATTCATAGTAGGCTTTCACGCTCTTGAAGAACGCGGTCACACGCTCTTTGCGTTCATCGGGCAGAATCTCAGCGTAACTGAGTCGGGAATGAGCATCGATGCAGATGTGTATGTACTCCCAGCCAGCCCCTGCAAACGGCTTACCTTTGTGAACACCGGTGACTCGAGTGAACCTGGATAAGACCGCTCATAGCGATTATTGGGTTTAGCGGGTGCAAGCGCGGAGCGTTTGTTTAGACCGAGTCGTCTGCGGTGCGAAGACATTGTGGCGGGGTCGAGCCGACATTCCTGGCAATCCGCTCCATGGTCCGGCGGTGCTTACGTAGCAAAGAGGTTTGGCGGACTTGCCTATTTGTCAGTGCTCTGGGATGGCGGCTGACTGGCCGAGAACCACTATCTTCCAGGCCTGCCAGACCTTCCTTCTCAAATCGATTGTTCCACTTCAATACAGTGTGAGTTGACGTATGAAACTCTTGCGCCACCTGGGTCGCTGAAAAACCAGGTTGTTGGGCTCATCTGACCATACTCAGTCAACCTTCCGGTGTCAATGGGGCATGCTTGTGTACGTTCATGCGGGTTTCTGTTGACCCTATTGGTTTGGTCACTTATATAATCTCTCACATGGCTCGCATGAATAACCTATTTCCAGATTACAGCTAGCCAATCACCCGCCTTGAATACAAATCAAGCATTACGGCCAGATATAACCACCCTTCTGAAGTCCAGATGTAGCTTATGTCCATCGCCCACTTCTGGTTCAGACGCTCCGCTGTGAAGTCTCGCTTCAGGAATCTCTATTAATTACGTTATTTGGTACAATGTTGAAGTTTCCAAACTGACAAAGAAACTTCCATGAGCAATGACATTTTCGGTTCTCTGTTTAATCTTCAAGACTATCGTCTCAAACAGTTGGGTAATCCTCTGCCTGAACTGGAAAAGACGGTTGACTAGGGAGCTTTTCGGTCGTTGTTGAACAAGGTTCATGAGAAACAACGTAAGCGTCAGGCGGGCAACGCCCAACAGACGTAGTGATGATGTTCAAGGGACTGCTTGTGCAAAATCTGTATGGTCTTAGCGATACTCAGTTGGAATACCAAATCGAAGACCGTTGCAGTTTTCAGCAGTTTCTGGGTCTTGCTAGCCAGCAACGAGTCGCTGATGCCAAAACCTGCTGGGCATTCAAGCATCGGTTAGCGGCGCTGGGTCTGATGGCATCGTTGTTTGAGCAGTTGTCGTTGAACCAGGCGGCTTATATCGCTCGCAAGGATCAGATAGTTGCCTCCTCAATCATTCCGGCACTGTTGCCGCGTAACCTTCGGGAATACAATGCCCGGATTAAGGCAGGCACTGTCCCTGCCCGCTGGACGAAGAAACATAGCCGTAGCCATTTTGCTTACAAGAACCACATACAGATAGACCATGACAACAAGTTGATTCGTGACTATCAGGTCACTGATGCCAGCGTCCATGATGCGCAGGTTTTTGCCGACCTGCCAGATGACAGCAATACCAGTAAAGATGTCTGGGCTGACAGTGCCTATCGGTCAGAGGAAAAAGTAGCGTTTCTCAAGGCGCAAGGTAAGCGCACGCGCTCCAAAGTTCGTAGTCGGGTCGAACCTGTGTTTGGAGCACAGCGCAATTTACACCGCAAAGCGGTTCCTTGCATTTGCATTACGCGAACAAGCATGCATATCGGCTTGATGAATCTAAGGTACAATATGAGGCGTTTATGCTTTCTGGCACGGGTCAGTGCGTCTTGAAAACGAAGTAAAGCCGAGACAAGGGCTGTACGGACACTACCGGCTTTTTGGGTCAAATTGGTTTTTTTAACCTCTCTGAGCCAATAAATTGGAAGCCTCTAAAAACCGTACATTTTGTGGTACGGTCTGATTCACTTGATGTGGGAGGATTTTGTTTATGCACGCACCTGGATTGTTTGATTTGACGGATCATTTGGCGCGGCTTTCGGCGATGGGATATCCGCTTGAAGCTCTGGACTGTCATGTGAATTTCGAAGCACTCCGTCCCGTTTTGGTGGCAGCACTTGGCTATGGGGAACGTCCCAAAGGTGGTCGTCCGCCCTATGATGCCGTTGTGATGTTCAAGGTGCTGGTGTTGGCCTCGATGCACAATCTGAGCGATGAGCGGATGGAGTTTCTCATTCGTGACCGTTTCAGTTGGCTACGGTTCCTGGGATTTCAAATCGGGGAGCCGACACCTGATCAGAAGACGATCTGGCTTTTCAGAGAGAAGCTGACCTAGGCGGGTGTCTTCAAGGCCCTGTTTGCCGCGTTTGAAGCTCAGCTCTGCGCGCGGGGATACAAACCGACCGGCGGTCAGATTGTGGATGCCACGTTGGTCTTTGCCCCGCGCCAGCGGATGACGAAAGAAGAGAAAGCGCGCGCCAAGGCAGGTGAGGCCGCATCTGACATCTGGCCCGATGATCTGTCCAAGGCAGCGCAGAAAGACACCGATGCACGTTGGACGGTCAAGTATTCAAAGGCCAAGACGACCAAGGAGGGTGAGGAGGATACTGGCCTTGTCGATATTTCGGTTCCGCACTTTGGGTACAAGAACCACGTGTCCATTGACCGCAAATGGCGCTTCATCCGGGGTGAGACTGGCACGAATGCGGCTCGCTACGACGGGCATGAACTCTCCTCGGTTCTGGACGAGACAAACAGCTCGAAGGCGGTTTGGGCCGATACCGGGTACCGCTCGGCCAGGAATGAGGCTTGGCTGAAGGCGCAAGGGTACCGCTCACATATCCATCGCAAGAAGCCACGCGGCAAACCCATGGCCAGGCATATTCGTCGGGGCAACGCGACACGCTCCGCCATCCGCGCCTGTGTTCGGCTACGAGAAAGGGCCCATGGCTCTGACCATCCGCTCAATCGGCCAAACCCGTGCGAAGGCCCGCATGACCATGGCCAACCTGGGCTACAACTTCCGCCGTCTGATTTTCCACGAGCGACGACAGGCCACAGCCTGACTCCGCCCAAATTCCGGAAATACCCGCCCTGGCAGACCCAAACAGCGCAACACAGCCTCAAATACCACCGACCTTGACCTTCACACCCACTATGCGGGTGACAACGACTGGTGCTCGCGTCAAAACCCATCCAGAATCAGCGTTGTTCGAGGTCTCCAATAGGGTACTCAAGGCAATGGGTATCGGCCACCTGTTTACTCGGCCTTACACACCCAGAACCAACGGCAAGGCCGAGCGATGCATACAAACAATGCTCAGAGAGTAGGCCTATGCGATGCGTTATCAAACTTCTCATCTTAGGGCCAAAGCACTACTACCGTGGATTCATGACTACAACTGGCATCGACCTCACGGTAGTATAGAAAATCAACCACCCATCTCTCGGATAGCCATTTCCATGAACAACCTATTTAGGTTCCACGACCAGCGGTCGTCTGAGAGGTGAGTTGACCATCAGGGCCTTGCAGATGGCGATTACATTACTCTCAGGACACCATCAAAGGGGAGTATTCATCATACGGACAGGGGTAGTCAGTACTGTGCGTATAATTATCAGCGGATATTGTGTGAGCATGGCTTGCAGATGTCTATGAGTAGCAAAGGGGATTGTTATGATAATGTTGTTGTTGAGTCTTTCTTCAAGACGATGCAGGCCGAGCTTATATGGCGGCAGGACTGGAAAACCCGTCGGCAAGCCGAGACGTGGATATGCCAGTACATCAATGGTTTTACAACTTAACATCGAATGCATTTGGCACTGGGTTGTAAAAGCCCCGTTGCCTTCGAAAGAAGGGCGGGGTTAAAGTGAGAGTTCCATGCGGCACAAAACCGTGACAGATCTAGATCGCCCCCACCCCATAGCGGAAGATTGAGCCATTGTAGGGATAATCTTCACATGCGATGTTTTGCGCAAAGGTCTCGGCTTTAAGTTAATTGTGTTTTCGCAATGGATCGAATATCTGTATTATTTCCAATTACTATGATGACCTATCCCAATATTGATCCGGTTGCGCTGGATCTTGGATTCTTAAAAGTGCATTGGTACGGCATCAGCTATGTGGTGGGTATTGCCGGTGCCTGGTGCTTATTACAGTGGCGGGCTTACCAGGCGCGGTGGGGATATAGTGCGGAACAGGTGTCTGATCTTGTTTTTTATGCCCTGCTCGGCATCATCATCGGCGGTAGACTCGGATGGGTTATGTTCTACAACCTGCCCTATTATCTCCAGCATCCTCTGGCAGTTTTTTATCTGCAACAAGGCGGGATGTCGTTTCATGGTGGGTTAATAGGGGTTATTACGGGTGTCTGGTTTTTTGCCCGCAAGATTAACCAGCCGTATTTTGCAGTGACAGATTTTATAGCCCCAGTGGTGCCGATTGGACTAGGCATGGGTCGGCTGGGCAATTTTATCAATGGCGAGCTTTGGGGAAGCCCCAGCACCTTACCTTGGGCGATGATTTTTCCAACGGCTGACGCAACCCCAAGACATCCCTCACAACTCTATGAGGCCCTTCTGGAAGGTCTAGTTTTGTTTATTATACTCTGGGTATTTTCAGCTAAACAGCGGCCGGTTCGGGCCCTATCGGGTTTATTTCTATTGGGCTATGGTGTGTTTAGATTTGCCGTGGAATTTGTACGCATACCCGATGCGCATATTGGCTATCTGGCATTTGACTGGCTGACTATGGGGCAAATATTATCCATGCCCATGATCATCGGCGGCGGCGTTTTACTGGTCATGGCCTACCGCATTAAATAAAAATTGAGGACAAAACAAGATGCAACAGTATCTGGACTTATTAAGATATGTTAAGACGCAAGGTGTACGAAAACAGGATCGTACCGGCACTGGCACGCTAAGTATTTTTGGCTATCAAATGCGGTTTGATCTCAACGCTGGATTCCCATTAGTCACAACAAAAAAATGCCATATAAAATCAATTATTCATGAACTACTGTGGTTTTTACAAGGCGATACCAATATCAAATATCTGCATGATAATGATGTCAAAATTTGGGATGAATGGGCCAATGCAGAAGGCGATTTAGGGCCGGTATATGGCGCGCAATGGCGGTCATGGCAAGCCGGTACACAAAGTATTGATCAGATAAGTCGGCTCATTGAGCAGATAAAAACCAATCCTGATTCCAGACGTTTGCTGGTGAGTGCCTGGAATGTCGGCGCGCTGGATAAAATGGCGTTGGCACCTTGCCATGCCTTGTTTCAATGCTATGTGGCCAATGGCACTTTGTCGTGTCAGCTTTATCAACGTAGTGCTGATATTTTCCTCGGCGTGCCCTTTAATATCGCATCGTATGCCTTGCTGTTGATGATGGTAGCGCAAGTTACCAACTTAAAGGTGGGGGAGTTTGTGCATACTTTTGGTGACGCACATCTTTACCTAAACCACGAAAAACAGGCGGATGAACAATTATCGCGCACACCCTTTGCACTGCCTGAAATGAAATTAAATACTGACGTGCGTGATATTTTTTCATTTAAGTATGATGATTTTGAGTTAATCAATTATGCAGCACATCCCGCCATTTCAGCACCAATCGCTGTTTGAACCCGGGCCTGGTTTTTAGTCGGATGCAACTATCGATCATAGTCGCTATGGATCGTAATCACGTCATAGGCAATAACACGACCTTACCCTGGCGTATCGCGGCCGATCTAAAAAACTTTAAAAAAATAACAATGGGTAAACCGGTTGTTATGGGTCGAAAAACGTATGAATCTATCGGCCGACCCTTGCCCGGCCGGGAGAATATCATCATAACGCATGATCAATATTATGCCGCCGTAGGCTGTACGGTTTTACACAGCATTGAAGCTATTGGCAAGCATTGTAAGGCGGCAACAGAAGTCATGATTGCCGGGGGTGCCGAGATATATCGCGCGACACTGGGGCAAGCGTCGCGTTTATATCTCACCGAAGTACAGGCGGCAGTACCAGGCGATACTTTTTTCCCGCAGTTTGATCGCCATGACTGGCAAGAGTCGGCAAGAGCAGCATTCAAGGCCGATGCGGAAAATGAGTTTGATTATAGTTTTGTTATTCTGGAGAGGCGCTTGTAAAAAGTGGTCGGGCGTGGGTCGAGATGGATCAAGCTGGGCTGGGCCAAGCTGGGCTGGGTTGAGTCGGGTCAAGCGTGGGTCAAGACGGGTTGAACTGAGTCAAGCTGGGTCGAGATGGATCAAGCTGGGTTGAACTGAGTCAAGCTGAGTCAAGCTGGGTCAAGCTGGGTCGGGCTAGGTTGATCTGAGTCGAGCTGGGCCGGGCTGGGTTGAGCTGAGTCGAGCGTGGTCGGGCGCGGGTCAAGCCAGGTTGAGATGGGTCAAGATGGATCAAGCTGAGTCAAGCTGGACCCGGCTGGGTTGAGCCGTGTCTGGCTGGACCCGTGGTGCTTGTTGTGACGGAACCTGGAAGTATTGTCCATCTTCCAGTCGCATGGCGGTTAATGCGCCGCCCCATAAACAACCCGTGTCTAACGGGAAGACGTTATATTGTTCAGTATTATTGTGACTCCCGGCGGCCAGCGTAGACCAGTGCCCAAAGATAACTTTATTTTGCCTTGTTTTCCGCGCCGGTAATGAATACCAGGGGATTAGGTTTTTATTTTGTGTGCTGGGGGCTTTTTTTTCTTTTAAGTTCAATCTGCCATCCGCCTCACAATAACGCATCCGCGTAAAACAATTTATGATGAAACGATGCCGATCATAGCCTGTGATTGCGTCATGCCACTGATCAGGGCTATCCCCGAACATAGACGGCAAGAATTGCTTAAATTGATCACCGCGTAATAGCGACTCTGTTTCCTGCGCTAATTCTAGGGCCTCTGTTAATGACCATTGCGGATGTATGCCAGCGTGTACCATCGTAAAGTTCAGGTCTGCATCATGCACAAGCAAGGGACGTGATCTTATCCACTCAAGCAGTTCAGAGGCCGCATCAGCATTGAGGATTTCATCCAGGGTATCTTTTTTGTGCGGCTTATAGATACGGTTGGCGACAGCCAGTAGATACAGATCATGGTTGCCAGATACAACGCTTGCAGCATCACCCAGCGATTTCACGAATTGTAGGCAAGCCAGCGATGCCGGCCCGCGATTGATCAAATCACCCACAAACCAGAGACGGTCTTTAGCGGCATCAAAATTAATGCGATTGAGCAAGTCTTGCAATTCTGTATAACAGCCTTGCAGATCACCTATCGCATAGGTGCTCATTATTAATGCAGGGTGTTTGGTGTGGAGAGATTAAACACCGGTATTTGCACATTGAAGTCCATACCATCATCTGCGACCATTGCATACGTGCCTTGCATACAACCCACCGGGGTTGCCAAGACGGCGGCACTGGTATAGCGGAATGATTCGCCTGGCATGAGGTGTGGCTGTTCACCGATAACCCCCTCACCCTGGACTTCCTGGGTTTGACAATTAGCATCTGTAATCAGCCAATGGCGGCGTAGCAAGGTGGCGGCGGCGTGGCCGGTGTTGGTGATGGTGATGGTATAGGCAAAGACGTAACGACCGCCTTCCGGAGAAGATTGGTTGGCCACATATTCAGTCTCCGTGATAATCTTTATGTCGTATTGTTTCTTGCCCATAGTGCTATTTCAGCTTAATCAAGCGTTGGGTTCAAGTAGTTTGGTATTGCTCATACGATTGCTTGTGACGAACGGGTCTTCTGCCGGTAGCTGATAGCTTCACTGAGGTGTTGTGTCTGGATGTTATCACTTTGCGACATGTCCGCGATCGTTCTTGCGACCTTCATAATCCGATGTATTGCGCGACCGGAAAGCCCCAGTTTTTTTGTCGCCGTCTGGAGCAGTGCCTTATCAGCGCCAGACAAGGTACAGTAGCGTTCTATGTCATTGGTAGTCAGGGTTGAATTGGACGTGCCATGACGATTTTGTTGTATGTTAAATGTAGCCGTGACACGTTGTCTGACAGTGGTGCTAGATTCAGATGAGGCCTCTCTTGTTTGGTTGATGATCAGCTCTGGCAAGCTGTGTACTTCAATAATCATATCGAGTCTATCTAGGAGCGGCCCGGAAATTTTATATTGATAACGGTTAATCTGCTCTTCAGTACAGCGGCAACGACTGCTCGTATCACCTAGATAGCCGCAAGGGCAAGGGTTCATGGCGGCAATAAGCTGAAAGTTTGCCGGGTATTCGACTTGGTTGGCCGCCCGTGATATGACGATACGGCCTGATTCTAGCGGCTCGCGTAACACTTCTAAGACATGGCGATTAAACTCAGGCAGCTCGTCGAGAAACAAGACACCATTGTGCGCCAGCGATATTTCGCCTGGTTTTGGATGACTGCCACCCCCCACCAATGCGACAGATGAGGCGGAGTGGTGCGGTGCGCGAAAAATGCGTTGCCGCCATGATGCAGGATCGAATCCCCGGTTACTGATTGATGCGATCGCCGCACTTTCCAGTGCTTGTACCTCGGTCATCGGTGGCATGATGCCAGGTAGACGCTCTGCCAGCATGGTCTTGCCGGAACCAGGCGGGCCGATCATCAGTAAATTGTGCCCCCCTGCCGCTGCAATCTCCAAGACACGTTTGGCCTGCTCGTGTCCGTAGACCTCATTGAGATCAAGGTCGTATGCGATAGCTGTGTTGAATTGTTTGCGCTGATGTTCTGGCAATGCCTGGGTGCCGACTATATGTGCGCACACATCCAATAATTGTGTCGCTGGTTTGCAAACGGTACCGTCAACCAGCGCGGCTTCATCGGCGTTGTCCATAGGCAGGATCAGATCGCGTTCAGAATGTTTAACGGCCAGCGCGACGGGTAATGCGCCGGTTATCGATCTTAATTCACCCGTTAAAGACAACTCGCCAATGGCTTCATGATCTTTAATACCACTGTTGGGGATTTGTCCCGATGCGATTAAAATTCCAAGCGCGATAGGGAGGTCAAAACGCCCGCCTTCTTTTGGTAGATCGGCCGGTGCCAGATTGACAGTAATTCTGCTGAGTGGAAAATCAAATTGATTGTTGAGGATGGCACTGCGGACACGTTCCTTGCTTTCTTTCACTGTGGTCTCTGGCAAGCCAACAATAGTAAAGCCGGGCAAGCCGCGTGAAAGATGGACTTCAATGGTGACTAGAGGCGCATTGATGCCATCTTGTGCGCGTGAGTAAATGATTGCCACACTCATGAGTGTTTCATTCCTGAAATCAATTAATTATCTCAACTAATCTACCATAGTTTCAGTTTTAATAACGCTTTGAGTTAAACCCCTTTGAGTCGGGCCAGGTCGGGTCGGGTTGATCTGGGCTGAGCTGGGCTGGGCTAGGTTGGGTCGGAAGGTCTCAGTCTGCCAGCCGCGCTGCCGTCCCATAAACCGGCTACAAATAGAACGCTATTAAACCAAGCAGCATGCTTAATCTGCCGCACAGGGACTGGACAGCATATTTACACACCCGATTTTTATCCTTAAGATGAAATGCTGTGCTGGCTAATGGCAATTGTAAACATGATAGACAGGCAAGGTACTGGAAGTTGGCGTGGTAGCCTTAATTTAATCAGATAGGATCAAGGCTGGCATATTGTGTGTTGTCAGATATGCGTCGTTGGGAATTAAAAAATCGTGGGCGTTGCATCGTCGGTATTTTTATTATGGCCATCTGGTTTACGTTTTAATCTTCGCGCGTTTGATGAATTAGGAGAGGTGTCCGAGTGGTTTAAGGAGCACGCCTGGAAAGCGTGTATACGCTAATCGCGTATCGAGGGTTCGAATCCCTCTCTCTCCGCCATGTAGTTTGATCTCTTTGGAGCATCTTCGCAGAGGTATTCTAATACTTTGAGAGTGCGGCAACAGGCTGAACAAGACTGACGCGAGATCAGCGCAACTGTCCAAGTGTTGCAGATTCACCCTCAGAATTTGAAAATACCGGAGTAAAAAGAGCCTTAAATATTGTCGGCATTGCTCTCTTTTGGCGGCTTAAAATCAGTCCTGATGGCCAAGTGTAAATCGTTGATAGTGATCATTTTTATGGGTAATGCAACTGGCCTATCCAATGCGTTTTCTTAATGTTTGAATGAAATGCGACAATGACAGAATGGTCGTATCATTGCTGGTGGGGAATTTATCTTCCCCGGTATACACAACAAATTTTTCTTGCGTATTCAAATCCTCACAGGCTATATGAAAACCTTTTTTGAGGGTCGGTGTGCGGCTGGCCTTGATTGCAACAGCCCAATACGCATGCAAACCAAATTCAATGACTAAATCAATTTCAGCACCTGCAGACGTGCGATAGAAAAAAGCGTGAACACCTGTCGGCAAGGCGTTGATAATTGTTTCAATCACAAACCCTTCCCAGCTTTTCCCCAAGATAGGGTGCCCTAGTAGTGCGTCATAATTGGGTATTTGTAGCAACGCATGTACCATGCCGCTGTCTCTGACGTACGTGCGTGGTGACTTAACCAGTCGTTTTTTGACATTCCCGCACCAAGGCACCAGTCTTCGAACCAGTAGCAAATCAACCATCAAATCTAAATATCGACTAACAGTCACGCTCTCGACCCCCAATGAACTTGCCAGCTTTGAGGCATTCAGCAGTTCGCCTTGTGTATGGGCAAGCATGGTCCAAAAGCGCATCAGTGTGGCGGCCGGGATGCGCGGTCCGAGCTGGGGGATATCACGTTCCAAATAGGTGCGGATAAAATTATGACACCAAGCATGACCCGCTTTATCGTCTGAGGCAGCATAGCTGTCTGGGAATCCGCCGCGCATCCATAATTGCCGCAGTGCTTCTCCGTCAGGCTTTTCAATCTCAAAGGGATTAAGCCCTGTCAGCTCAACGTAGTGAATGCGACCGGCGAGGCTCTCGGAGCTTTGCTTAAGTAATTCATTGGAGGCAGAACCAAGCACCAGAAAGCGGCCATGCCTATGTCCTTTACGTCGTCTGGCATCAATAATACCGCGCAATGACATAAACAGATCAGGATAACGCTGCACTTCATCAAATATCACTAATTTATCGGCATGAAGTGCTAAATAATGCGCAGGGTCTTGCAGCTTTTGAAAATCCTCTGGATTTTCAAGGTCCAGATAAATGGATGGTTGCCCCTTGGCAATCTCATGGGCAATCTCATGGGCAAGGGTAGTCTTGCCAATCTGGCGCGGGCCAAGGATGGCAACAACCGGATTTTGGCCGAGACTGTGGATAATTTTTTGTGTAAGCTCTCTTTTATACATCCTTGCAATATTGACATTAAATGTTTAAATTACAAGATAAATATCTGGCGTGTTGCCATTTCCAGTGAAGGAAAACGGGGAATTTGAACTTACAGTATGTTTGACATCAATTCCCTATACCGTTTTGATGCAAGACGTTCAGAATTGACAGCACCGTTGTCGCATAAACTATGTTTTTCCTTATTTTCAGGAATTTTTCATAACAATTCAATGGCAGGTGTAGAGGGTTCAAATCCCGCTCTCCGTCATTAATACTTTCTTGTAATGCAGTTAAGGCATATTTGTAGTTATAACAAATATATTTTTACTATATTGTTTATTCTTATTTAAGGTGCCAGTTGAGGAGGTTTTTATATCCATTTCCATAATGTTTAATCCTTTTTTGATGATGTGCATACCTATCCCATTACCAGCCATATCTTTGGTATTAGCTCCAGAAAAACCAAGGTTAAAAATATCTTGGTCGTCTTCTATAGTTAGGCTATGCATTTTTATTACTAATTCTTGATCTTTTGAGTATTGAAATATGATTTCATCCTCATCCCTTGAATATTTTGTGGCATTATCAAAAAAATGGTGCATGACTAAGTTAAATATTTTAAAGTCAATATTAATAGATGTTTCTTCATTAATACCTCCAAAATTAACTTTAATTTGTTTGCTTTGAAATGATTCTTTGAATGGATCATAAATACTTAATAAGGTTTTCTTAAGTGGGTGAGTTTTAATGTCTGTAATTGTTTTATTAGTGAGTATATTTAAACTATCAAGATGAAAGTCAAGTTCCTCTATTCTCTTTCCTAAATGACAAATCATATCAGCAATTTTATTTTCATCATGTGAGCTTAAATTTAAAATCACTTGATTTATTCTAGTGTCCTGAGTGCCTTGTTTAGCGTTTTTAATGTAAGGTTCTATCTTTTGGGCCATTTTGGCTTGTATAGTTGATACAGTATGAATGTTAGCTAATAAATGCAGTTCATAGTGATTGCACAAGCCAGTGATAAGATCATAAATTACCGAAGATACTTTACTAAAAGTTTTTTTGCTTTTTAATAAATCAGAATCATCGGTAACTATCCAAATATTATTACCATTAACTTTTCTGAAATAGCTCCTCTTGCCGCTTTCTAGTTTATTTTTGTTTGGGGAATTATATACTTAACTCCAACTTCACTACAAAATACAAACACAATGATTTGTTAGTTTTTTCAAGTAACAAGCTCACCATGCTCACCTGTTACCTTATGCAATTTTTCAATTGCACTCCATTTTGGGTTAAACCATCTTTTCTTGTCTTTCGTTTGCACGCAACGACAATAAAAAGGTTTTTATCGGTTTTTTATCTTTGTTGAATACTGCAATATCAAGCGGATACTCTTTTTTGGTATCAGATGGCCTTACTTTTACACGCCACTGTGGTCGTGTTTGTAATTGTTCTTTGGGGTATCCGTAATCTTCGACAAGTGTTTCGGAAAAGACTTGTACTGCTTCTACTTCTTCTGGCGTAGCTTTTACTTCTTCACCACTTATATAGTCTTTGATGTAACCTTCTCTCATTATCGTCCTGTATATCCGCATTCTATTTCCATTGCTTTGCTCATGCTAGCACCTCGCGATAGGTAATCCGTTTACCTATCGCGTTGCTTATAAGTGATTCTATACGTTGATTGGTTGGTAACTTACATGGTCCGTTATTCAGTCTAAAAGTCACTTCGTTCACATAGCGATGTAAGTGTTTAGTGCTGGCATGAGGCCATACCCCATACAGACCGCGTTTGAGTAAAGCCCAGACACTTTCAATGCTATTGGTATGAATGTTGTTTGAACCCACATATTCTCCCGCACTATGGGTTACCGTACCATGCTGATAAGCAGACTGTAAATGCTGATATGACCTGTGTTCATCTGTGTAAATGGTGGCACCATATTCCACTGAACAGCCAATCTCTTTGTGCAGGGTCGGTATATCAGTTGATGGGATAGGCTTAGCCCTTGTGCGGCCACCGCGCTCACGCATTCCGACCACTACCTGCTTGCCAGCTACGCCACGGCCTGCGCGGACTTTCTTGTGTTTGTGTTTGTTATGTTCCTTCCCACCGATATAGGTCTCATCAATCTCAACAATGCCAGAAAGTAAATTATCTGTATTATCGTTACAGGTTTCACGAATGCGGGCCTGCATAAACCAGGCGGTCTTTTGAGTTACTCCGATTTGTTTAGATAACTGCAAGCTAGATATGCCCTTGCGCGAGGTGACAGTTAAGTAAATAGCATATAGCCATTTATGTAGTGGAACATGAGAACGTTCAAAGATAGTGCCGGTTCTCACCGTAAACTCACTCTTACAGTCCCGGCATAAGTAATATCCTGTCCGCTTTCCTTTGCGCGGGGTAATACGCTTAAATTCCCCACAATGAGGACAGGATATGTAATCTCTCCAGCGTTGTCCCTCAAAATACAATCTAGCGGCTTCAGCATCCGGAAACTGGCGAAATAACTCAAATGTGGATATGGTATTGTCTTTCATTGATGACCCTCCGTTTTATTGCATTTTTATGTTAGATTATATGGGTTATCTATTGGAGTAAAATATATAATTCCCTTTGTTTGTACTAAATAAATCAGCATCTTCCTTTTTTATGGAATTAAAAATAATCTCGTCTTTATTGGTAGTTATTTGTAGATAAATCATTTGTATTTATCAATTAATGCGATAAAAGTATCAATATCAGAGTTTTTAGGAATTGTATCATCAGCTATTTGAAAATCTGGAGTAAGACTAAATCTAGTATGCGCTGAAAATAGTATTATTGTTTTTTTCTTTCTGTATCTCTTTTTCAAGGCTTTTACTAAAGATAAACCTTCTTGCGAGCCAAAAGATTTTCCTACACCCTTAAAATCTACAAAAATAATCCTTGCATTTTTGATTTTATCATTATTTTTTAATTCATCACTATCTTTAACATCTGTCATAGTTTCAACCTCATAACCGTGGCTTTTTAGATTATCGACTATGGCAAAGTCTTTAAATTCGTCATCAATAAATAAATTCTTTTTTGTCGAAGCTTTCGTTTATAATAAAAAAATGAACTTATAACCGCACCCAAAATTGTAATAATGGCTGCTACTTTTTCTATTGATATATCCATAATTATTACCTCTTTATTAAACTCTTGAGTAGCTTGCTTGTCCAGTGTGAGCAAGTAGCGGCTTTTCTTTACAGGACTTAACCGTTTTAGGTGCTCAATTTTTCTAGATTTGCTTTCTAAATTTGCCCGCCGATACCTTTAAATTTCTCAACAAACGCTACAATCTTTTGAAAAATGCCCTGTTTCTTAGATAAATACTGCAGATTTAGCGGACTCATTTTGGGCAGAATCGCATTCAATTCTGTACCATTATCACTGGCAAATTCGCGTTTTATTGAGGTAGCTATATAACGTTTTGCGGCTTCGGTATTTAGATTTTCCGAATCAATAAGTGCCTACACCTCACGTCATTGCTTCACTTGTATATGTGTGTGGTTGCTGTCAAAAATAGGCCCATAAATATAGGAATGTACCCGCAAAATTCGCTCGGCCCTGAAACGAGCATTTGCTTAGCCATATTCGACTTGTTGGTTGTCTCGTTTTTAATCACCTATCAACCAATAGGCGAGGCGGTTTACACTATTTCTGAGTCAGTGCACCATCAAAGGCACGCAACACCGGCTTTGCGATATAGCGCAATACCGAGCGTTTATCTATTTGCACATCCACAGCGGCCGTCATCCCCGGTTTCAGCGATTCAGACTTGAGTTTGGGATTGATCTGGTTTTGTTGTACATACACATGCGCACGATAATACACCGCAGACTGGCCTTCCGGGCCTTGCTCTGTCAGGGTATCGGAGCTGATATATTCAAGCGTACCTTCCAGTGCGCCGTATACCGTATAGTCGTAGGCATCGAGTTTGACGGTGGCGGGCAAGCCCAATTCAAGCTGCGCAATATCGGCCGGGCTGATCTTGGTCTCT
Organism: uncultured Gammaproteobacteria bacterium; assembly: GCA_951812995.1. Taxonomy (GTDB): domain Bacteria; phylum Pseudomonadota; class Gammaproteobacteria; order Eutrophobiales; family Eutrophobiaceae; genus UBA7359. The sequence continues at coordinate 45,427 of CATOTD010000014.1, forward strand.
ATAATCAAGTCGCCACCTGTGGGCGATATTTGCATGAGTTCATCGCCCTGTCGTAAAACACCGCCAAGTGTGTTGATGCGCAAATACTTTACAACGCCTGCTACTGGCGCCACGATATTGGTATGATCGAGTATGTCATTGCGCTGGTCGAGTTTGAATCGCTCAATGGCAATCGAATCTTGCACCTGGGTCATTTCTTTGCGTGCCGCCGTCGCATAGCGGTGTCGAGCCGCACTCAAACGGCCTTCCAGATCCAACACCTGACGTTGCAAGCGCATGACCTCTACCTGGCTGACATCGCCAGTCTCAAGCAAGTCTTGGTGCAGTGACCACTCACTACGGGCGACTTCCAGCCCATCTTCCAGTTTGCTGGCCTCATCTTGTAATGCCTGTCTATTTTGTATAAACAAGGCTTCTTGCGCCGCCACAATATCCGGATAATCAACGGCCAGATTGCCGAAATCCGGCTCACTGACTTGAGCCTCGGCCTGGGCACGGATAAACGTCGCCTCCAGTGCCGCAAGGCGCGCACGACCTTCTTCAACACCGGCAACCGCACGGTCTTTTTCCAAGACCGCAATGACATCACCGGCTTTGACTTCTTGTCCTTCCGATACATGCAACGCGGCCAAGACACCGCCATCGGCGACTTGAATCACCTGGGTGCGCTTCTCCGGTATAACCTGTCCCTGGGCGCGCACGGTTTGATCGACCTCAAACACAGAGGCCCATACCAAAAATGCGCCCACTAATAAAAGGATAAGACTGCTGGTTGCTTTTACTGGACTGGCCATATTCTTTACCTATTCACGGTTGGCGATTTTGTCTGTGCGGCCTTTGCCTGCGCGGCTTGGCGCAGTTTGGCCAAAACCTGATCTTTGGGGCCATCCATCACGATCTGGTTGTTGGCCAACACGATGATTCGATTGGTCATAGTTAGCATGTGTGGTTTATGGGTCGCCAGCACCAGGGTACTTTTATCGCCCATGGATTGCATCAAGGCATTGGCAACATACTGCTCCATGGCCTCATCCATGTGGGCAGTCGGCTCATCAAGTAACCAGATGACTGGCTCACGCAACAAGGCACGGGTAATATGCACCAACTGACGCTGACCACCCGAAAGACCAATGCCGCCTTCGAATATTTCTTGCTCCAGCCCCTTGGGGTGCGGTGTAATAACCGCCTGCATCAAACCACAACGCTCGGCTACCGCCAGTAGCTGATCATCGCCGGGATCGGCCAGCCCCAATATCAGATTATCGCGCAAGGTACCAGCAAACAAGCGGCCTTCCTGCGGTACATAACCCATGTGCCGTGCCAGCAATGGCTTGGAAATATGGCTGATATCAACGCCATCGAGCAATACCCGCCCTTCGCTTGGTTTATACATGCCAGAGAGCAGGCGTAGTAACGTGGTTTTGCCAGAGCCCACCGATCCAATCACGCCGATCCTGTCGCCCGCGGACACGGCAAGCTGCGGCAACGCCAGAATAACGCTACCACGATAGCCGGCCTTTATTTTTTCACAAACATAATTACCGACCACATTTTCCACCATGATGGGTTTCGTGTCCTGCTCATGATCAAGCTGCAGTTTCCACAAGGTGTCGAGATCTCTGACCGACACCTTGGTATGCGCCCATTGGATGATTTGTTGCGGGACCATGGCCACCGGTGCCAGTATCCGGCCGGACAAGATAGAACAGGCAATCAGCCCGCCCATGGTGAGATTACCGCTACTGATCTGTAGCGCACCAAAAGCGATCAGGGAGATATAGGACAACTGTTGAAAGGCGGCGATCAGATATTGCGAATGCTCGGTAATGTTGCGCATCAACAGCTCAAAATGGCGGGCTTCATCGGTAATATCAAGCCAACGGGACAACAACCGCCAGCCGCCCTGTCCGGATTTTATGGTCTCGGCCCCTTCAACGGATTCGACCAACAAGCCCGTCTTAAAATGCACAGCCGCAGTGATCTTGGCCGCCCAGTGTTGTACGCGGCGGTGATATAGCAGGCCGACCACTAGGCCGATGCACAAGAAAATGGCCGGTATGATTGCCAAATAGCCGCCAACCGTAAACAAAACGCCTAAAAACAGCAGTGCCATCGGGCCATCAATCACTAACTGGGTGGTCACGCCGACTAAAAACGTGCGCACGCTTTCATAACCACGCAAGCGTTGCGCTAAAGCACCGACACTCGGCGGCAACTGATCTAAGCGCAATGCCAAAAATCGTGAATACACATTGCGGGCTAGGCGTTGGTCAACGGCATCGGCCAGCCGTTGGTAGAGTCCGCAACGGATCCACTTGGCACTGGCCTCAACTAAAATGGCGATCAACACGCCGATGGTCAAGGCAATCAGGGTCGCGCTGGCACTGGTTGGCACCACTCGATCATACACCTGCATGGTGTAAAACGCGGTGGCTAATGCCATGACGTTAATCAATATCGTGCTGGTAAAGACCTCACGCAAAAGCGCCTTTTCAGCAAACAACTCGTCTTTTACTAGCTGGAAGGTCGGGCTTTCGCTGGCATCAAACGGCCTTGCCAAACGCAACCTAGCAAAACGATGATCCTCTAAACTGTCGTAGTGTTGCTCGCGCCACTTGTTTTCCTTTTCATCAAAAAATTCAACAGACCAGGCACCTAACTCATTTTGGCCAATCAATGCCCCCCAGTTGCCTTGCTGGTCAAGTATCAGCATGGGTACACGCGAGGCATCGGGCTTATTCTGCCAACGGGGGCGCGACAATCCCAAGGCCTTGGTAATACCCAATAATTTAGTCTCAGGGCTGTCTGTTTCCGGTGCCTGGTTTACCGCATCGCGCAATGACAGCGGGTCTAGCGATTCGCGTTGCAATACGGCAATGCGCATCAGCGCAGTGACCAGCATGTCTTGATTAGTCATGTGTCATAATCCTGAAAGTCCTTTCGTGTAAATATATAAGCGCCAGCTTGCAGACAATTGTGCCGAATCCGCATCGGCCAATTGCACCTCGCTGGTGGCCAGCTCACGGCTGGCATTCATCAGGTCAAGCCAGCTCTTGGAGCCGGCCAGAAACTGGCGCTCGTAGGATGCCTGTATCAACTGTGCAGAAGCCACGACTTGTTTTATGATCGCAACGCGCTTTTGTGATGCCTGTAACACGGCATAACTGTTGCGCACTTGTTCTTTGATAGCAAGGTGGGTGGCTCTGACTTGTGCCTCGGCGGATGCTAAAATCGCCTGAGCCTCGTTTATCCGACTCATAGTCGACAGCCCCGCACCAAACCGGCTTTGTAAACCAAAAAATACTCGGGAATCCGAGTCGGCATCGAGTCGCGTGAAGTTGCCTTTCTGGTGTTCCAGTCTGACAAACACCTCCGGCCAATTATCGGCCTTGCGGGAACGGATGAGTGCCTTGGCGACCCGCGTTTCTTCCATTACCCTGCGCAATGACGGACTGGTTTGTTCGGCTTCGGCCAGGGCAGTCGTTATATCGGGTTCTGGCGGTAGCACTTGCGGCAATCTTTGCGCCAATCTCGCCTCAGCAAGTGGACTACCAAGTAATTGGCCAAGCTGCAATAGGGCCGTTTCACGCGATACACCGGCTAGCGCAATGTCAGCCTGTACCAGCTTAATGCGCTCATTGGCAAGTTCCAGATCACTCCTACTGGAGGCACCGGCCGCTACTCGGCGGGCAATTTTATCGCGCAGGCGTTGATGTTCTCTAACACTGCGTTGCCAAGCCTCATACCTGAACCAGGCAGAGAGCCACCGACTGTAAGCCGCCACGATATCCAGCGACAACTGTAATTGTGCCTCGCCCAATGAGGCAAACGAGGCGTCCAACTGCGCCTGGGCTTGATCGAGGTCAGCACTGAGACGGCCGGCAGTCCAGATCGGTTGCTGAATACGCAATACAGTCACCATATCGTCGCCAGCATAATTGCCATCCGTAGCACTGGCATCGACCAGTTCCACAGATACGGATGGGGTCGGCCATAATTGCCATTTTGCCGATTGCACATTCGCCCGGGACTGTTCCATTCTGGCACGGGCTATATCTACCTGTGGTGCATCCGCGATACCCTCGCGCAACAATTCAGGCAATAGCTCCGTATCGTTGAATGCCATGCCAGGTGTCGGCACCAGCAATGTGAGCACGAACAACCACAAACATACGCACAGGCGACTCTGAAACGAGCACAACTGCGAGGTCATTATAAACATCTTCATTTTATGTGTATTTTGTATGCCATTGATTGATAAAGCGGTTTATACAATGTCGGGTACTGTGCAATATGACCGACAACATTTGCGGACAAACAACAGCCATATCCGATGTAATCATACGCATTAAAGGATTCATAAAAATCGGTTGGTATTTACCTATATCACCGCAAAATAATTGGCGAAATTATCGATAATGTCTTGATGATCAACGTCGTTGAGAATCAGGTAGACCAAGGTGTTATCGTCTGCGCTGACGATATTGGCATGTTCGCCGTTATCGAGCACCGCCAGACCCAGACCGGCCAGCGTTTCCTCGGTACCGTCATCTACATCGACTTGAATGCGGTCGCCATCGGCCTGCACAAAGTCAAGTATGGTGTCGGTATCTGCAGCCTCGGCATCAGTGTCCAGTACAAACCTATCCTCACCCGCGCCGCCGGTCAGCATATCCTCACCCGCGCCGCCGGTCAGCATATCCATACCCGCACCGCCGTCAAGAATGTCATCGCCCGCGCCGCCTTCGAGTACGTTGTCATTCCCATCGCCGATAAGCACATCGTTATAGCCTGAGCCGATCAAGTTCTCGATACTGATGAGTACATCGCCTTCGGCTTCGCTACCAACTTGTGCGTCTGCCTTGTTTAGATTGACATACACGCCGGTCACGCCCATCACTTCGGCCGCAAGCCCGTTGACTGCATCTACTGCCACGACATACTCCACCACCTGTGCCGCATTCGCATACGAGGCCGTATCCGTGTCATCGCCGCCGGTCAGCATATCTGCACCCGCCCCGCCGTCAAGGGTGTCCACACCTGTACCGCCGATAAGCGTGTCATCGCCCGCACCACCGTTTAAGGTGTCGTCATTAACCCCGCCTTCCAATCTGTCATTGCCATCACCACCATTGAGGGTGTCATTGCCTTCTCTGCCGCTAAGTTTATTGTTGTTTGTATCGCCGGTTAAGGTGTCGTCATACGCCGAGCCGATAATATTTTCGATATTGGATAAGAGATCACCTGCGGCATGACCACCGGCTTGGGCCGTGGTTTTGCCAAGATCAACAACCACCCCGGCATCAGAGGCACCATACGTGACCGTATCGGTGCCGTCACCACCATCAATCTGGTCGGGAGCGGAAGTTGCAATCAGTAACCCGTCATCGCGGCCATCATTAATGGTATTTGGGATATTGATTTTATGTTGTGCCTGATTATTCAGTGCCCTGGATAACAGTGTCGCATCATGACCAACACTATCGGTGATAGTCGCACCTCCTTGGCGAGAGAGTGCATTTTCCACAACACTCAGGCCATTTGCATCGGTATCATTGTCCGCAACCGTATAGGTAAACACCACCGTATCACCCTCGCTTTGATCCGCATCATAAACCGCATCGCGCGCCCTGAAGCCGACAATCAACTGCAATATCGGTGCACCAGTGACCACTACCGCCTCGGAAAACCTAACGGTAAATTCAATCACATCGCCGGTTCGGTAAATTGCGTCAGCACCGGCATCGGAGCTGATAGTGATAGCGTTTACGCTTGGCGGGGTCTGATCGATGTTGAATGTAAATTGCTCGCTTTTCGCGCCTTGTTTGTCGGTTTCGGTATCAACCACAACACCTATCAGTGCAAGCACTTGTTTGTCGTTCAAAGTACGCTCATCTACATACTCCCAATCCGTCCCTGTGACCTCGGCCTCACCCAAAAAAGTGCTACCATCGTAGATATACAATGCCTCATTATCCTGTAGTTCCCGACTTAAGGTACCGACTATTACCGGTAGATCATCATCGGTCGCATCGCCATCTTGTAAATTGTCTCTAATAGTCCCTCTATCATCCTCAACGTGGGTAATGGTCGGCGTGACAGCAGGGCCGGAGGTATCCACCGTGTGTACGGGATCAGCGTCCACTTCGTCATGATCAAGCCGCGCATCAACGCTTGCGTCTGCATCATCAGCGTCTGCGTCTGCGTCATCAGCATCTGCATCAGCGTCTGCGTCATCAGCGGCATCTGCTTCATCTTCATCTGGTATAGTGCCGTCTTTTATCGTGCCATCACCAAGGCTGATGGCATCGGCATCGATATGGATACCGTCAGCATCGGCATCGCCCTCCTGTACTTCGTATGAAAACACCATCACTCTCGATCCGCCGTCTGCTTCGTCATCTGCCTGATAGGTGGCATTTCTGACATTCTCACCCACCTGGATTTCAATAAACGGCGTGCCAGTGACAACCACCGTCTTGGAAAACGTAACGGTAATCTCGATATGGTCTCCAACCACGTAATAATCAACCAGGGATGGCTCTGAGCTAATGTAAACATTCGTGACATAGGGCGGTATGGTTTTGACGATCAACGATACTAATTTGGGGATAGTGTCCACTTCTTCGGGCTCGGCAGCAGCAATGGCCGCCTGGATATCGCCTAAGTCCTCGTCGGCAAAGGTGCCGAGATTCAAAGCCCGTAATTGCGCCAGGGTAATCGCCGTGCCATCATCGGTAGCGGCGGCAGTGGCAATCGCATCAAGGGCACTGGCAATAGCCTCAAAGGCTGCTTTTTCATCGGCATCGGTGGCAATCTGATCGGCAAAACCATCCACCTTGGCTGCTTGTGCACCAGTTACCAGATCGATTTTAGCATCATCCGCAAGGCCTTGTTCTGACAGTGATTCACTTAAGCGCTCCAGTACCGCATCGGTGGATTCATCTTTAATTTTTTCTATACCAGATAGAGATGCCAGTGCCTTGCCGTAGGCGTTGGGGGCATCGTCGCCAGTCGTTGGGTCGCCGTCTTTATCCACCGTCGGCTTGACCGCACCCGACACCAGGTCATCGGCATCGGCTGTATCATCATCGCCCGTGATACCAAAGGCATCGGCAACCGCGGCCTGCGCATCAGTGACCTGCTCGGGCGTGATGCTTGAGGCACTGATACTGGTTTCGGTGTCCGCCCCACGACCGCTAGCAAGGCCCGCCTTGCGCGTGGCCAGCTCGGTCAACGGGTTGACATTGACCGTCTTGGTCTCACCTGCGGCCGGGGCTACGGTAATAGTGCGCAAATCCGTGCCGAGGTCTTTAGGCGCGCCGGTTGCCTCGTCTTGGTAGTCGGGATCAGCGTTGTCGTCTGTGATCCGCACCAATATCAGTCCACTGTAGCGTTGCCTGATGCTAACGCTGTAGCTACCATCATCATCCACCTCGCCACGACCGAGTTCTCTACCGGCGGCATTATATATCTCTACTGCCAGCCCATGGCCAGAGACCAGCGGCCCTAAAACCACATTGCCGTCAATCGTAAAGGGCGTTGGTATGGGTGGTGTGTTGTCAGTGTTGGCACTACTACTGCCACCCGTACTACCGGCCACGGCCGCGCCAACGGCCAAAAGACCCAAGCCGCGGAACAAAACGTCACTGCTCGGTAGCAATAGTTTTTCCTGCAACACAACGCTGTATTCGCGGATGTCATCGTAATCGTAATTGTCATTGTCATCAACTGGCGGTGGCACCACTATCGGCGTATTTGCCAGCACCATCAGGGCTTCGTAATCGCCCTGGGTATAGATGATATGAATACCGGTTTCGGTGGTGTAGTGCGGTGTCTTGGTGGTAACGATATAGTCATTATCGGCCGCTTCTGTGGGCAGGACGATTTCGCATTGTGCCTCATGGCAGGCCACATAAAAACCCTCAAAAATAACGATCGTGCCATCGGTATATTTTAATATCAGGGCGCTACCTTCGCGGATGGCTATAAAATCAGATTTTATAGTGCCATCGGTAGCGGCGATGCGGTAGTGTACGCCCGCCTCGGCCTGGATGTGCTGGGTCTTGCCGGATTGTGGGTTTATGATTGACGTGTTTGCCATTACATTACGATTTAATAAAATTTTGTTCTTAAGGAATAAAAATTGTCATACTACTAATCAATACGCATTGGCTTAACATATACACAGCCTCAGCCAACACGGGCCGATTGGAGCGGTGACAAGCGTATAGTCTGTTTAGACAGAAAGCAATAGCTTATGAAAAGATTGTTGTACACACTATTAAAACAAACAGGCGGCAATGCGGAATGAGGTGGAATGAGATGGAATGAGGCGGACTAATCGGTACAATACTGAATATCGACACCGCTACCAATCAACAATCCCCGCCCCCATACTGACCCCCTACTGATGACACGGCTTCAAGCAAGGTCTGTAGGCAAACTTTATATCCTTGCTACCTTACTATCTGCCACCGCCGACAAGGAAGTCAGCCTCGGTCGCGCCTTTGAGGCGGTCATCATCGCCAGCGTTTTTGGGCTTGGCCAAGCCGACCGACCCCTGCATTAAAAATCAATCTGCATATTATCATTAAATCACTGCAAAATAATCGGCAACATTTATCAGCGTATGATCGATATTTTCGATAGTCATGTAGACCAAATTGTTATCGCCTGCGCTGACGATATTGGCGTGATTACCATTATCTGCCAGCCGCCGACATATCGGCCAAGGGCAACCCCCTAAATCACTTCAAAATAATTGGCAACATTTATCAGCGTATGATCAACGTTGTTGAGCGTCATGTAGACCACCGTACCAGCCGTGTTAGTGATATTGGCATGGTCACCGTTATCTGCCACCGCCAGACCCAGGGCGACCAGCGTTGCCTCATCACCATTCATGGTATCTGCTTGAATGCGGTCGCCATCGGCCTGCGCAAAATCGGTGATGGTGTCGGTATCTGCGGCCAGCGCATTAGTGTCCAGGATAAATTTATCGGCACCCGCACCACCGATAAGCTGGTCATTGTCTGCGCCACCGCTAAGGATATCATCGCCCGCATCACCATTGAGCGTGTCATCGCCCGCACCACCATATAAAGTGTCATTGCCGGTGCCGCCGTCCAGCCGATTAACCCCAGCATTGCCAATAAGCACATCGTCATGGATTGAGCCGATGAGGTTTTCGATATTGGAGAGTACATCGCCCGTGGCATCCGTGTTGCCAAGGGTCTGTGCGTCGGCCTTGTTTAGATTGACATACACACCAGTCACGCCTGTTACATCAGCCGCAAGTCCGTTGGGTAAATCCGCCGCCACGATATACGACACACCGGCGGCTGCTGCCGCCGCATACGAGGCTGTATCTGTGCCATCGCCGCCGTTGATTGTGTCGGCACCCGCGCCGCCGATAAGCGTGTCATCACCCGCACCGCCTTCGAGTACGTTGGCATCATTATTGCCGATAAGCACATCGGCCTGCGCAGAACCAATCAGGTTTTCGATATTGGAGAGTACATCGCCCGTGGCATCCGTGTTGCCAAGGGTCTGTGCACCAACCTTGTTTAGATTGACATACACGCCAGTTATGTCTACATCAGCCGCAAGCCCGTTGACTGCATCCGCCGCCACGGTGTACGACACACCGGCTGCTACCGCCGCCGCATACGAGGCTGTATCTGTGCCATCGCCGCCGTTGATTGTGTCGGCACCTGTGCCGCCGATAAGGTGGTCATCACCCGCACCGCCGATAAGGTGGTCATTGCCCGCACCACCGTCTAACCGGTTGACCCCAGCATTGCCGATAAGCACATCGTCATGGATTGAGCCGATGAGGTTTTCGATATTGGAGAGTACATCGCCCGTGGCATCCGTGTTGCCAAGGGTCTGTGCGTCGGCCTTGTTTAGATTGACATACACACCAGTCACGCCTGTTACATCGGCCGCAAGTCCGTTGGGTAAATCCGCCGCCACGGTGTACGACACACCGGCTACTGCTGCCGCCGCATACGAGGCTGTATCTGTGCCATCGCCGCCGTTGATTGTGTCGGCACCTGTGCCGCCGATAAGCGCGTCATCACCCGCACCGCCGCTAAGGTGGTCATCACCCGTGCCACCGATAAGGTGGTCATTGCCCGCACCGCCGTCTAACCGGTTGACCCCAGCATTGCCGATAAGCACATCGGCATGGATTGAGCCGATGAGGTTTTCGATATTGGAGAGTACATCGCCCGTGGCATCCGTGTTGCCAAGGGTCTGTGCGTCGGCCTTGTTTAGATTGACATACACACCAGTCACGCCTGTTACATCAGCCGCAAGTCCGTTGGGTAAATCCGCCGCCACGGTGTACGACACACCGGCTGCTGCCGCCGCCGCATACGAGGCTGTATCTGTGCCATCGCCGCCGTTGATTGTGTCGGCACCCGCACCGCCGATAAGCGTGTCATCACCCGTGCCGCCGATAAGGTGGTCATCACCCGTGCCACCGATAAGGTGGTCATTGCCCGCACCACCGTCTAACCGGTTGACCCCAGCATTACCGATAAGCACATCGTCATGGATTGAGCCGATGAGGTTTTCGATACTGGAGAGTACATCGCCCGTGGCATCCGTGTTGCCAAGGGTCTGTGCGTCGGCCTTGTTTAGATTGACATACACACCAGTCACGCCCGTGACTTCGGCCGCAAGCCCATGGGTTGTATCTGCCGCCACGGTGTACGACACACCGGCTGCTGCTGCCGCATACGAGGCTGTATCTGTGCCATCGCCGCCGTTGATTGTGTCGGCACCCGCGCCGCCGATAAGCGTGTCATCACCCGCACCACCGATAAGCGTGTCATCACCCGCGCCGCCGATAAGGTGGTCATTGCCCGCACCACCGTCTAACCGGTTGACCCCAGCATTGCCGATAAGCACATCGTCATGGATTGAGCCGATGAGGTTTTCGATATTGGAGAGTACATCGCCCGTGGCATCCGTGTTGCCAAGGGTCTGTGCGTCGGCCTTGTTTAGATTGACATACACACCAGTCACGCCTGTTACATCAGCCGCAAGTCCATGGGTTGTATCTGCCGCCACGATATACGCCGCACCGATTGCCGCCGCCGCATACGAGGCTGTATCTGTGCCATCGCCGCCGTTGATTGTGTCGGCACCCGCGCCGCCGATAAGCGTGTCATCACCCGTGCCGCCGATAAGGTGGTCATTGCCCGCGCCGCCGATAAGGTGGTCATTGCCCGCACCACCGTCTAACCGGTTGACCCCAGCATTGCCGATAAGCACATCGTCATGGATTGAGCCGATGAGGTTTTCGATATTGGAGAGTACATCGCCCGTGGCATCCGTGTTGCCAAGGGTCTGTGCGTCGGCCTTGTTTAGATTGACATACACACCAGTCACGCCCGTGACTTCGGCCGCAAGTCCGTTGGGTAAATCCGCCGCCACGGTGTACGACACACCGGCTGCTGCTGCCGCCGCATACGAGGCTGTATCTGTGCCATCGCCGCCGTTGATTGTGTCGGCACCCGCGCCGCCGATAAGCGTGTCATCACCCGCACCGCCGTCTAACCGGTTGGCATCATTATTGCCGATAAGCACATCGTCATGGATTGAGCCGATGAGGTTTTCGATACTTGAGAGTACATCGCCCGTGGCATCCGTGTTGCCAAGGGTCTGTGCGTCGGCCTTGTTTAGATTGACATACACACCAGTCACGCCTGTTACATCAGCCGCAAGTCCGTTGGGTAAATCCGCCGCCACGATATACGACACACCGGCGGCTGCTGCCGCCGCATACGAGGCTGTATCTGTGCCATCGCCGCCGTTGATTGTGTCGGCACCCGCGCCGCCGATAAGCGTGTCATCACCCGCACCGCCGTCTAACCGGTTGGCATCATTATTGCCGATAAGCACATCGTCATGGATTGAGCCGATGAGGTTTTCGATACTTGAGAGTACATCGCCCGTGGCATCCGTGTTGCCAAGGGTCTGTGCGTCGGCCTTGTTTAGATTGACATACACACCAGTCACGCCTGTTACATCAGCCGCAAGTCCGTTGGGTAAATCCGCCGCCACGATATACGACACACCGGCTGCTGTTGCCGCCGCATACGAGGCTGTATCTGTGCCATCGCCGCCGTTGATTGTGTCGGCACCCGCACCGCCGATAAGCGTGTCATCACCCGCACCGCCTTCGAGTACGTTGGCATCATTATTGCCGATAAGCACATCGGCCTGCGCAGAACCAATCAGGTTTTCGATATTGGAGAGTACATCGCCCGTGGCATCCGTGTTGCCAAGGGTCTGTGCACCAACCTTGTTTAGATTGACATACACGCCAGTTATGTCTACATCAGCCGCAAGCCCGTTGACTGCATCCGCCGCCACGGTGTACGACACACCGGCTGCTACCGCCGCCGCATACGAGGCTGTATCTGTGCCATCGCCGCCGTTGATTGTGTCGGCACCTGTGCCGCCGATAAGGTGGTCATCACCCGCACCGCCGATAAGGTGGTCATTGCCCGCACCACCGTCTAACCGGTTGACCCCAGCATTGCCGATAAGCACATCGTCATGGATTGAGCCGATGAGGTTTTCGATATTGGAGAGTACATCGCCCGTGGCATCCGTGTTGCCAAGGGTCTGTGCGTCGGCCTTGTTTAGATTGACATACACACCAGTCACGCCTGTTACATCGGCCGCAAGTCCGTTGGGTAAATCCGCCGCCACGGTGTACGACACACCGGCTACTGCTGCCGCCGCATACGAGGCTGTATCTGTGCCATCGCCGCCGTTGATTGTGTCGGCACTCGCGCCGCCGATAAGCGTGTCATCACCCGCACCACCGCTAAGGTGGTCATCACCCGTGCCACCGATAAGGTGGTCATTGCCCGCACCGCCGTCTAACCGGTTGACCCCAGCATTGCCGATAAGCACATCGGCATGGATTGAGCCGATGAGGTTTTCGATATTGGAGAGTACATCGCCCGTGGCATCCGTGTTGCCAAGGGTCTGTGCGTCGGCCTTGTTTAGATTGACATACACACCAGTCACGCCTGTTACATCAGCCGCAAGTCCGTTGGGTAAATCCGCCGCCACGGTGTACGACACACCGACTGCTACTGCCGCCGCATACGAGGCTGTATCTGTGCCATCGCCGCCGATAAGGTGGTCATCACCCGTGCCACCGATAAGGTGGTCATTGCCCGCACCACCGTCTAACCGGTTGACCCCAGCATTACCGATAAGCACATCGTCATGGATTGAGCCGATGAGGTTTTCGATACTGGAGAGTACATCGCCCGTGGCATCCGTGTTGCCAAGGGTCTGTGCACCAGCCTTGTTTAGATTGACATACACACCAGTCACGCCCGTGACTTCGGCCGCAAGTCCGTTGGGTAAATCCGCCGCCACGGTGTACGACACACCGGCTGCTGCTGCCGCATACGAGGCTGTATCTGTGCCATCGCCGCCGTTGATTGTGTCGGCACCCGCGCCGCCGATAAGCGTGTCATCACCCGCACCACCGCTAAGGTGGTCATCACCCGCGCCGCCGATAAGGTGGTCATTGCCCGCACCACCGTCTAACCGGTTGACCCCAGCATTGCCGATAAGCACATCGTCATGGATTGAGCCGATGAGGTTTTCGATATTGGAGAGTACATCGCCCGTGGCATCCGTGTTGCCAAGGGTCTGTGCGTCGGCCTTGTTTAGATTGACATACACACCAGTCACGCCTGTTACATCGGCCGCAAGCCCATGGGTTGTATCTGCCGCCACGGTGTACGCCGCACCGATTGCCGCCGCCGCATACGAGGCTGTATCTGTGCCATCGCCGCCGTTGATTGTGTCGGCACCCGCGCCGCCGATAAGGTGGTCATCACCCGCACCGCCGATAAGGTGGTCATTGCCCGCACCACCGTCTAACCGGTTGACCCCAGCATTGCCGATAAGCACATCGTCATGGATTGAGCCGATGAGGTTTTCGATATTGGAGAGTACATCGCCCGTGGCATCCGTGTTGCCAAGGGTCTGTGCGTCGGCCTTGTTTAGATTGACATACACACCAGTCACGCCTGTTACATCGGCCGCAAGTCCGTTGGGTAAATCCGCCGCCACGGTGTACGACACACCGGCTACTGCTGCCGCCGCATACGAGGCTGTATCTGTGCCATCGCCGCCGTTGATTGTGTCGGCACCTGTGCCGCCGATAAGCGCGTCATCACCCGCACCGCCGCTAAGGTGGTCATCACCCGTGCCACCGATAAGGTGGTCATTGCCCGCACCGCCGTCTAACCGGTTGACCCCAGCATTGCCGATAAGCACATCGTCATGGATTGAGCCGATGAGGTTTTCGATATTGGAGAGTACATCGCCCGTGGCATCCGTGTTGCCAAGGGTCTGTGCGTCGGCCTTGTTTAGATTGACATACACACCAGTCACGCCTGTTACATCGGCCGCAAGTCCGTTGGGTAAATCCGCCGCCACGGTGTACGACACACCGGCTACTGCTGCCGCCGCATACGAGGCTGTATCTGTGCCATCGCCGCCGTTGATTGTGTCGGCACTCGCGCCGCCGATAAGCGTGTCATCACCCGCACCACCGCTAAGGTGGTCATCACCCGTGCCACCGATAAGGTGGTCATTGCCCGCACCGCCGTCTAACCGGTTGACCCCAGCATTGCCGATAAGCACATCGGCATGGATTGAGCCGATGAGGTTTTCGATATTGGAGAGTACATCGCCCGTGGCATCCGTGTTGCCAAGGGTCTGTGCGTCGGCCTTGTTTAGATTGACATACACACCAGTCACGCCTGTTACATCAGCCGCAAGTCCGTTGGGTAAATCCGCCGCCACGGTGTACGACACACCGGCTGCTGCCGCCGCCGCATACGAGGCTGTATCTGTGCCATCGCCGCCGTTGATTGTGTCGGCACCCGCACCGCCGATAAGCGTGTCATCACCCGTGCCGCCGATAAGGTGGTCATCACCCGTGCCACCGATAAGGTGGTCATTGCCCGCACCACCGTCTAACCGGTTGACCCCAGCATTGCCGATAAGCACATCGGCCTGCGCCGAACCAATCAGGTTTTCGATATTGGAGAGTACATCGCCCGTGGCATCCGTGTTGCCAAGGGTCTGTGCGTCGGCCTTGTTTAGATTGACATACACGCCAGTCACGCCTGTTACATCAGCCGCAAGTCCATGGGTTGTATCTGCCGCCACGGTGTACGACACACCGGCTGCTGCTGCCGCCGCATACGAGGCTGTATCTGTGCCATCGCCGCCGTTGATTATGTCGGCACCTGTGCCGCCGATAAGCGTGTCATCACCCGCACCACCGCTAAGGTGGTCATCACCCGTGCCACCGATAAGGTGGTCATTGCCCGCGCCGCCGTCTAACCGGTTGACCCCAGCATTGCCGATAAGCACATCGGCATGGATTGAGCCGATGAGGTTTTCGATACTGGAGAGTACATCGCCCGTGGCATCCGTGTTGCCAAGGGTCTGTGCGTCGGCCTTGTTTAGATTGACATACACACCAGTCACGCCTGTTACATCAGCCGCAAGTCCGTTGGGTAAATCCGCCGCCACGGTGTACGACACACCGACTGCTGCTACTGCCGCATACGAGGCTGTATCTGTGCCATCGCCGCCGTTGATTGTGTCGGCACCCGCGCCGCCGATAAGGTGGTCATTGCCCGCACCACCGTCTAACCGGTTGACCCCAGCATTGCCGATAAGCACATCGTCATGGATTGAGCCGATGAGGTTTTCGATATTGGAGAGTACATCGCCCGTGGCATCCGTGTTGCCAAGGGTCTGTGCGTCGGCCTTGTTTAGATTGACATACACACCAGTCACGCCTGTTACATCGGCCGCAAGCCCATGGGTTGTATCTGCCGCCACGATATACGCCGCACCGATTGCCGCCGCCGCATACGAGGCTGTATCTGTGCCATCGCCGCCGTTGATTGTGTCATCACCCGCACCGCCGATAAGCGTGTCATCACCCGCACCGCCGCTAAGGTGGTCATCACCCGCGCCGCCGATAAGGTGGTCATTGCCCGCACCACCGTCTAACCGGTTGACCCCAGCATTGCCGATAAGCACATCGTCATGGATTGAGCCGATGAGGTTTTCGATATTGGAGAGTACATCGCCCGTGGCATCCGTGTTGCCAAGGGTCTGTGCGTCGGCCTTGTTTAGATTGACATACACACCAGTCACGCCTGTTACATCAGCCGCAAGTCCGTTGGGTAAATCCGCCGCCACGGTGTACGACACACCGGCTGCTGCTGCCGCCGCATACGAGGCTGTATCTGTGCCATCGCCGCCGTTGATTGTGTCGGCACCCGCGCCGCCGATAAGCGTGTCATCACCCGCACCGCCGTCTAACCGGTTGGCATCATTATTGCCGATAAGCACATCGTCATGGATTGAGCCGATGAGGTTTTCGATACTTGAGAGTACATCGCCCGTGGCATCCGTGTTGCCAAGGGTCTGTGCGTCGGCCTTGTTTAGATTGACATACACACCAGTCACGCCTGTTACATCAGCCGCAAGTCCGTTGGGTAAATCCGCCGCCACGATATACGACACACCGGCTGCTGCTGCCGCCGCATACGAGGCTGTATCTGTGCCATCGCCGCCGTTGATTGTGTCGGCACCCGCCCCGCCGATAAGCGTGTCATCACCCGTGCCGCCGATAAGGTGGTCATCACCCGCGCCACCGATAAGGTGGTCATTGCCCGCACCACCGTCTAACCGGTTGACCCCAGCATTGCCGATAAGCACATCGTCATGGATTGAGCCGATGAGGTTTTCGATATTGGAGAGTACATCGCCCGTGGCATCCGTGTTGCCAAGGGTCTGTGCGTCGGCCTTGTTTAGATTGACATACACACCAGTCACGCCTGTTACATCAGCCGCAAGTCCATGGGTTGTATCTGCCGCCACGGTGTACGACACACCGGCTACTGCCGCCGCCGCATACGAGGCTGTATCTGTGCCATCGCCGCCGTTGATTGTGTCGGCACCCGCGCCGCCGATAAGGTGGTCATTGTCCGCGCCGCCGATAAGGTGGTCATTGCCCGCGCCGCCGATAAGGTGGTCATTGCCCGCACCACCGTCTAACCGGTTGACCCCAGCATTGCCGATAAGCACATCGTCATGGATTGAGCCGATGAGGTTTTCGATATTGGAGAGTACATCGCCCGTGGCATCCGTGTTGCCAAGGGTCTGTGCGTCGGCCTTGTTTAGATTGACATACACACCAGTCACGCCTGTTACATCAGCCGCAAGTCCGTTGGGTAAATCCGCCGCCACGGTGTACGACACACCGGCTGCTGCCGCCGCCGCATACGAGGCTGTATCTGTGCCATCGCCGCCGTTGATTGTGTCGGCACCCGCGCCGCCGATAAGCGTGTCATTACCCGCACCGCCGTCTAACCGGTTGACCCCAGCATTGCCGATAAGCACATCGGCCTGCGCCGAACCAATCAGGTTTTCGATATTGAACAAGATATCGCCTGCCGCCCAGCCGTTAGCATTTTTGCTATTGTCGGATAAGTCTACGGTTATGCCGTTGCCGTCATCGGCAGTGGCATAACTCACGGTATCTGCGCCGCCCTTGCCATCGATAAGGTCGGCATCGGCGGTGGCGGCATAGTTATTGTTGGTGTCATCGCCAATAGTCGCGGCGGCGTTGACGTTCACCCGGTGTACCGTGGCGGTGGAGGCGTTATCGTCCTTGTCGGTCAGCACGATTGAAAATTCGCGCACGCGGTCGGTGGCATTTTGTGCATCGGCGTTTTGGTAACGCAAGGTAGCGAGGATGGCCTCGACCTCAATGGTCGTTAAGTTGCCGCCGTTTTTGCTAAGGGTAATGGTGCCGACAGTATTATCCCAGACAATGTTAAGGCCGGTGATACCGGCAATGGTCACGTTGTTCGCGCTGGCATTGACCCCGCCTATCGCAAGTACCTGGACATTACCCATGGCATCACTACCATAGGCCAGTTGTTCGTTGCTGTCATCCAGACCCGTTGCGGTAATGGTAATCGTGCTTATCGTTGCCGGGATTGGCAGTTCGATGACCTGTATGCCGGCATCACTATAACTCGCGACAAAGGCGTAGGCCTTGTTGTTGATCTCCGCCGTGGTGATCTTGAAGGCACCTCGCAGTTCGGTGTAGCCATCCGCGCCATCGACAAGTGCGGCCACCGCAGTCGGGTTTGCAGGATCAGTGATGTCGATCACCTGCACCGCATGCTCATCGTAGCCGGTCACCAGGGCATAGGTACGACCGGCAATGACTGTGGTGGTGATAGCGTAGGCACTCCGCAACGCGGTGTAGGGGCTGTCGGCCTGAACGCTGTCATCAAACAATGCGGCGACCGCAGTCGGGGTCTCGGGCGTTGTGATGTCAATAATCTGCACGCCGTGATCCAAACTGGCGGCGACCAGCGCATAGGTCTTGCCGTCTATCACCACCGTGGTGATGGAATATGCGCTATTGAGGGCGGTATAAGGCGTATTAGCCCCCGACGTGTTGTCAGTTATCGCGGCAACCGCGCTTGGGGCCGCGGGCGTTGTGATGTCGATAATCTGTACCCCGTCATCCGCACTGGCGGCAACCAGCGCGTAGGTCCTGCCCTTAATCACCACCGTGGTAATGCCAGCCGCACCATCAAGCTCGGTGTAAGGCGTATTAACCAGCACCGTGTTGTCAGTAATGGCCGCGACCGCAGTCGGGGCGGCGGGCGTTGTGATGTCAATAATCTGCACCCCGTCATCGGTACTGGCGGCGACCAGCGCATAGGTCTTGCTACCTATCACCACCGTGGTGATGTCGCGGGCACCATTAAGCTCGGTGTAAAGCGTATTAGCCAGCACCGTGCTGTCAGCAATGGCCGCGACCGCGCTCGGGGCCGTGGGATCGGTGCTGATGTCGAGTATTTGCACCCCGTCATCCTCATAGGCGGCCACCAGTGCATAGGTCACACCACCGATGACCACGGTGGTGATGGCTTCTGGATCATTCAGCTCCAGCAGGTTGGTATCGACTATACTGCCTATCTGCTCAGCTTCAGTCGGGTCGCTCACGTCTATCAACTGTACGCTATCGCCTGTACCCGTGGCGACCAGCAGATAGGTCTTGCCACCAATGACCACAGTGCTCAGGGCACTCGGGGCTGTCAGCGAAAATTGGGCGGAGCCATCGTGATCATCAGACCCATGAGCATAGGCAGCGGTGGCGGTTGGGGTCTGGAGCGCGGCATTATCACCGACTGTTGCCTTGACACCCAAAACCACGCCAGCAGTCAGTGCCGCGGTGTTGAGTATGCTGTAGGGCGTTTGTAGTGCCAGAGTTGGCGGGATAGCGTAGATAAAATGATCGTCCGTCAAGTCATTCTCCAACACCCCGGTCAGCGTGATGGTGCCGGTAGGAGTGGTAATGACTGTATTGCCACTGTCATCATCATCCGTTGCGTCCTGCACAGCTTTCAGGTTGGTAAAACCAGCAATGGCGGACAAATCGATTTTATTATTACCGGTGGTAAAATCAGCAATAGTGTCTGCGCCATGACCTGGGGCAAAGACAAAGGTATCATTACCCGCACCGCCGGTTAAGGTGTCATTGCCCGCACCGCCTTCGAGTACGTTGGCATCATTATTGCCGACCAGTACATCGTTATGCGCCGAACCAATCAGGTTTTCGATATTGGAGAGTACATCGCCCGTGGCATCCGTGTTGCCAAGGGTCTGTGCACCAGCCTTGTTTAGATTGACATACACACCAGTCACGCCCGTGACACGAGCCGCAAGCCCATGGGTTGTATCTGCCGCCACGATATACGCCGCACCGATTGCCGCCGCCGCATACGAGGCTGTATCTGTGCCATCGCCGCCGTTGATTGTGTCGGCACCCGCGCCGCCGATAAGCGTGTCATCACCCGCACCGCCGCTAAGGTGGTCATCACCCGTGCCACCGATAAGGTGGTCATTGCCCGCGCCGCCGTCTAACCGATTGACCCCAGCATTGCCGATAAGCACATCGTCATGGATTGAGCCGATGAGGTTTTCGATATTGGAGAGTACATCGCCCGTGGCATCCGTGTTGCCAAGGGTCTGTGCGTCGGCCTTGTTTAGATTGACATACACACCAGTCACGCCTGTTACATCGGCCGCAAGTCCATGGGTTGTATCTGCCGCCACGGTGTACGACACACCGGCTGCTGCTGCCGCCGCATACGAGGCTGTATCTGTGCCATCGCCGCCGTTGATTGTGTCGGCACCCGCGCCGCCGATAAGGTGGTCATTGTCCGCGCCGCCGATAAGGTGGTCATTGCCCGCGCCGCCGATAAGGTGGTCATTGCCCGCACCGCCGTCTAACCGGTTGACCCCAGCATTGCCGATAAGCACATCGTCATGGATTGAGCCGATGAGGTTTTCGATATTGGAGAGTACATCGCCCGTGGCATCCGTGTTGCCAAGGGTCTGTGCACCAGCCTTGTTTAGATTGACATACACACCAGTCACGCCTGTTACATCAGCCGCAAGCCCGTTGGGTAAATCCGCCGCCACGGTGTACGACACACCGGCTGCTGCCGCCGCCGCATACGAGGCTGTATCTGTGCCATCGCCGCCGTTGATTGTGTCGGCACCTGCGCCGCCGATAAGCGTGTCATTACCATCGCTACCGTCCAGGGTATCATCACCCGCGCCGCCGTCTAGGGTATCATCACCCGCGCCGCCGGTAAGCCGGTTGTCATACTCATCGCCGGTTAAGGTGTCGGCGTAGCCGGTACCGATCAGTTTTTCGATATTGAACAAGATATCGCCTGCCGCCCAGCCGTTGGCATTTTTGCTATTGTCGGATAAGTCCACGGTTACGCCGTTGCCGTCATCGGCAGTGGCATAACTCACGGTATCTGCGCCGCCCTTACCATCGATAAGGTCGGCATCGGCGGTGGCGGCATAGTTATTGTTGGTGTCATCGCCAATAGTCGCGGCGGCGTTGACGTTCACCCGGTATACCGTGGGGGTGGAGTCTAGCCCGTCGGTGTCGGTCAAGACAATCGAGAATAACCGGTCGCCATTGGTGGCATTTTGCGCATCGGCATTTTGGTAACGTAAGGCAGCGAGGATGGCCTCGACCTCAATGGTCGTTAAGTTGCCGCCGTTTTTGCTAAGGGTAATGGTGCCGACAGTATTATCCCAGACAATGTTAAGGCCGGTGATACCGGCAATGGTCACGTTGTTCGCGCTGGCATTGACCCCGCCTATCGCAAGTACCTGGACATTACCCATGGCATCACTACCATAGGCCAGTTGTTCGTTGCTGTCATCCAGACCCGTTGCGGTAATGGTAATCGTGCTTATCGTCGCCGGGATTGGCAGTTCGATGACCTGTATGCCGCGATCACTATAACTCGCGACAAAGGCGTAGGCCTTGTTGTTGATCTCCGCCGTGGTGATCTTGAAGGCACCTGCGAGTTCGGTGTAGCCATCCACCCCATCTCTGAGTGCGGCGACCGCAGTCGGGTTTGCAGGATCGGTGATGTCGATCACCTGCACCGCATTATCACCGTAGCCGGTCACCAGGGCATAGGTACGACCGGCAATGACTGTGGTGGTGATAGCGTAGGCACGCCTCAACGCGGTGTAGGGGCTGTCGGTCTGACCTGCCACACTGTTATCAAACAATGCGGCGACCGCAGTCGGGGTCTCGGGCGTTGTGATGTCAATAATCTGTACCCCGTGATCTACATTGGCGGCGACCAGCGCATAGGTCTTGCCTTTAATCACCACCGTGGTGATGGAATATGCGCCATTGAGTGCGGTATAAGGCGTATTAGCCCCCGACGTGTTGTCAGTTATCGCGGCAACCGCGCTTGGGGTCGCGGGCGTTGTGATGTCGATAATCTGTACCCCGTCATCCGCACTGGCGGCAACCAGCGCGTAGGTCCTGCCCTTAATCACCACCGTGGTAATGCCAGCCGCACCATCAAGCTCGGTGTAAGGCGTATTAACCAGCACCGTGTTGTCAGTAATGGCCGCGACCGCAGTCGGGGCGGCGGGCGTTGTGATGTCAATAATCTGCACCCCGTCATCGGTACTGGCGGCGACCAGCGCATAGGTCTTGCTACCTATCACCACCGTGGTGATGTCGCGGGCACCATTAAGCTCGGTGTAAAGCGTATTAGCCAGCACCGTGCTGTCAGCAATGGCCGCGACCGCGCTCGGGGCCGTGGGATCGGTGCTGATGTCGAGTATTTGCACCCCGTCATCCTCATAGGCGGCCACCAGTGCATAGGTCACACCACCGATGACCACGGTGGTGATGGCTTCTGGATCATTCAGCTCCAGCAGGTTGGTATCGACTATACTGCCTATCTGCTCAGCTTCAGTCGGGTCGCTCACGTCTATCAACTGTACGCTATCGCCTGTACCCGTGGCGACCAGCAGATAGGTCTTGCCACCAATGACCACAGTGCTCAGGGCACTCGGGGCTGTCAGCGAAAATTGGGCGGAGCCATCGTGATCATCAGACCCATGAGCATAGGCAGCGGTGGCGGTTGGGGTCTGGAGCGCGGCATTATCACCGACTGTTGCCTTGACACCCAAAACCACGCCAGCAGTCAGTGCCGCGGTGTTGAGTATGCTGTAGGGCGTTTGTAGTGCCAGAGTTGGCGGGATAGCGTAGATAAAATGATCGTCCGTCAAGTCATTCTCCAACACCCCGGTCAGCGTGATGGTGCCGGTAGGAGTGGTAATGACTGTATTGCCACTGTCATCATCATCCGTTGCGTCCTGCACAGCTTTCAGGTTGGTAAAACCAGCAATGGCGGACAAATCGATTTTATTATTACCGGTGGTAAAATCAGCAATAGTGTCTGCGCCATGACCTGGGGCAAAGACAAAGGTATCATTACCCGCACCGCCGGTTAAGGTGTCATTGCCCGCACCGCCTTCGAGTACGTTGGCATCATTATTGCCGACCAGTACATCGTTATGCGCCGAACCAATCAGGTTTTCGATATTGGAGAGTACATCGCCCGTGGCATCCGTGTTGCCAAGGGTCTGTGCACCAGCCTTGTTTAGATTGACATACACACCAGTCACGCCCGTGACTTCGGCCGCAAGTCCGTTGGGTAAATCCGCCGCCACGGTGTACGACACACCGGCTGCTACCGCCGCCGCATACGAGGCTGTATCTGTGCCATCGCCGCCGTTGATTATGTCGGCACCCGCGCCGCCGATAAGCGTGTCATCACCCGTGCCGCCGATAAGGTGGTCATCACCCGTGCCGCCGTCCAGCCGATTGACTCCAGCATTGCCGATAAGCACATCGGCCTGCGCCGAACCAATCAGGTTTTCGATATTGGAGAGTGTATCGCCCTGCGCGTCAGTCGTCACGGTGTTGTCCGCATTAGTCGTCTGTGCACCAGTCTTGTTTAGATTGACATACACACCAGTCACGCCCGTGACTTCGGCCGCAAGCCCATGGGTTGTATCTGCCGCCACGGTGTACGACACACCGGCTGCTGCCGCCGCCGCATACGAGGCTGTATCTGTGCCATCGCCGCCGTTGATTGTGTCGGCACCCGCGCCGCCGTTGATTGTGTCATCACCCGCACCACCGATAAGCGTGTCATCACCCGTGCCGCCGATAAGGTGGTCATTGCCCGCACCGCCGTCTAACCGGTTGACCCCAGCATTGCCGATAAGCACATCGGCCTGCGCCGAACCAATCAGGTTTTCGATATTGGAGAGTACATCGCCCGTGGCATCCGTGTTGCCAAGGGTCTGTGCGTCGGCCTTGTTTAGATTGACATACACACCAGTCACGCCTGTTACATCAGCCGCAAGTCCGTTGGGTAAATCCGCCGCCACGATATACGACACACCGGCTGCTGCTGCCGCCGCATACGAGGCTGTATCTGTGCCATCGCCGCCGTTGATTGTGTCGGCACCCGCGCCGCCGATAAGCGTGTCATTACCCGCACCACCGATAAGGTGGTCATCACCCGTGCCACCGATAAGGTGGTCATTGCCCGCACCACCGTCTAACCGGTTGACCCCAGCATTGCCGATAAGCACATCGTCATGGATTGAGCCGATGAGGTTTTCGATATTGGAGAGTACATCGCCCGTGGCATCCGTGTTGCCAAGGGTCTGTGCACCAGCCTTGTTTAGATTGACATACACACCAGTCACGCCTGTTACATCAGCCGCAAGCCCGTTGGGTAAATCCGCCGCCACGATATACGACACACCGGCTGCTGCTGCCGCCGCATACGAGGCTGTATCTGTGCCATCGCCGCCGTTGATTGTGTCGGCACCCGCGCCGCCGATAAGCGTGTCATTACCCGCACCGCCGTCTAACCGGTTGACCCCAGCATTGCCGATAAGCACATCGGCCTGCGCCGAACCAATCAGGTTTTCGATATTGAACAAGATATCGCCTGCCGCCCAGCCGTTAGCATTTTTGCTATTGTCGGATAAGTCTACGGTTATGCCGTTGCCGTCATCGGCAGTGGCATAACTCACGGTATCTGCGCCGCCCTTGCCATCGATAAGGTCGGCATCGGCGGTGGCGGCATAGTTATTGTTGGTGTCATCGCCAATAGTCGCGGCGGCGTTGACGTTCACCCGGTGTACCGTGGCGGTGGAGGCGTTATCGTCCTTGTCGGTCAGCACGATTGAAAATTCGCGCACGCGGTCGGTGGCATTTTGTGCATCGGCGTTTTGGTAACGTAAGGTAGCGAGGATGGCCTCGACCTCAATGGTCGTTAAGTTGCCGCCGTTTTTGCTAAGGGTAATGGTGCCGACAGTATTATCCCAGACAATGTTAAGGCCGGTGATACCGGCAATGGTCACGTTGTTCGCGCTGGCATTGACCCCGCCTATCGCAAGTACCTGGACATTACCCATGGCATCACTACCATAGGCCAGTTGTTCGTTGCTGTCATCCAGACCCGTTGCGGTAATGGTAATCGTGCTTATCGTCGCCGGGATTGGCAGTTCGATGACCTGTATGCCGCGATCACTATAACTCGCGACAAAGGCGTAGGCCTTGTTGTTGATCTCCGCCGTGGTGATCTTGAAGGCATCTCGCAGTTCGGTGTAGCCATCCACCCCATCTCTGAGTGCGGCGACCGCAGTCGGGTTTGCAGGATCGGTGATGTCGATCACCTGCACTGCATTATCACCGTAGCCTGCAACCAAGGCATAGGTACGACCGGCAATGACTGTGGTGGTAATAGCGTCGGCAGTCCGCAGCGCGGTGTAGGGGCTGTCGGCCTGAACGCTGTCATCAAACAATGCGGCGACCGCAGTCGGGGTCTCGGGCGTTGTGATGTCAATAATCTGTACCCCGTGATCTACATTGGCGGTGACCAGCGCATAGGTCTTGCCTTTAATCACCACCGTGGTGATGGAATATGCGCCATTGAGTGCGGTATAAGGCGTATTAGCCCCCGACGTGTTGTCAGTTATCGCGGCAACCGCGCTTGGGGCCGCAGGCGTTGTGATGTCGATAATCTGTACCCCGTCATCCGCACTGGCGGCAACCAGCGCGTAGGTCCTGCCTTTAATCACCACCGTGGTAATGCCAACCGCACCATCAAGCTCGGTGTAGTCGGTGAGCGCGCCCGCCGTGCTGTCAGTAATGGCCGCGGTCGCGATCGGGGCCGTGGGTGTGGTGATGTCAATAATCTGCACCCCGTCATCGGTACTGGCGGCAACCAGCGCATAGGTCTTGCTGCCTATCACCACCGTGGTAATGCCAGTCGCACCATCAAGCTGGGTGTAGTCGGTGGGCGCGGCCGTCGTGCTGTCAGCAATGGCCGCGACCGCGCTCGGGGCCGTGGGATCGGTGCTGATGTCGAGTATTTGCACCCCGTCATCAGCAACAGCAGCCACCAGCGCATAGGTCACACCGCCGATGACCACGGTGGTGATGGCGAACGGGTTGTTGAGTTCTCGATCGGCGGCATTAGCAATGCTACCGATCTGCTCGGCTTCAGTCGGGTCGCTCACGTCTATCAACTGTACGCTATCGCCTGTACCCGTGGCGACCAGCAGATAGGTCTTGCCACCAATGACCACAGTGCTCAGGGCACTCGGGGCTGTCAGCGAAAATTGGGCGGAGCCATCGTGATCATCAGACCCATGAGCATAGGCAGCGGTGGCGGTTGGGGTCTGGAGCGCGGCATTATCACCGACTGTTGCCTTGACACCCAAAACCACGCCAGCAGTCAGTGCCGCGGTGTTGAGTATGCTGTAGGGCGTTTGTAGTGCCAGAGTTGGCGGGATAGCGTAGACAAAATGATCGTCCGTCAAGTCATTCTCCAACACCCCGGTCAGCGTGATGGTGCCGGTAGGAGTGGTAATGACTGTATTGCCACTGTCATCATCATCCGTTGCGTCCTGCACAGCTTTCAGGTTGGTAAAACCAGCAATGGCGGACAAATCGATTTTATTATTACCGGTGGTAAAATCAGCAATAGTGTCTGCGCCATGACCTGGGGCAAAGACAAAGGTATCATTACCCGCACCGCCGGTTAAGGTGTCATTGCCCGCACCGCCTTCGAGTACGTTGGCATCATTATTGCCGACCAGTACATCGTTATGCGCCGAACCAATCAGGTTTTCGATATTGGAGAGTACATCGCCCGTGGCATCCGTGTTGCCAAGGGTCTGTGCACCAGCCTTGTTTAGATTGACATACACACCAGTCACGCCCGTGACACGAGCCGCAAGCCCATGGGTTGTATCTGCCGCCACGATATACGCCGCACCGATTGCTGCCGCCGCATACGAGGCTGTATCTGTGCCATCGCCGCCGTTGATTGTGTCGGCACCTGTGCCGCCGATAAGCGCGTCATCACCCGCACCGCCGCTAAGGTGGTCATCACCCGTGCCACCGATAAGGTGGTCATTGCCCGCACCACCGTCTAACCGGTTGACCCCAGCATTGCCGATAAGCACATCGGCCTGCGCCGAACCAATCAGGTTTTCGATATTGGAGAGTACATCGCCCGTGGCATCCGTGTTGCCAAGGGTCTGTGCGTCGGCCTTGTTTAGATTGACATACACACCAGTCACGCCTGTTACATCAGCCGCAAGTCCATGGGTTGTATCTGCCGCCACGGTGTACGACACACCGGCTACTGCCGCCGCCGCATACGAGGCTGTATCTGTGCCATCGCCGCCGTTGATTGTGTCGGCACCCGCGCCGCCGATAAGGTGGTCATTGTCCGCGCCGCCGATAAGGTGGTCATTGCCCGCGCCGCCGATAAGGTGGTCATTGCCCGCACCGCCGTCTAACCGATTGACCCCAGCATTGCCGATAAGCACATCGTCATGGATTGAGCCGATGAGGTTTTCGATATTGGAGAGTACATCGCCCGTGGCATCCGTGTTGCCAAGGGTCTGTGCACCAGCCTTGTTTAGATTGACATACACACCAGTCACGCCTGTTACATCAGCCGCAAGCCCGTTGGGTAAATCCGCCGCCACGGTGTACGACACACCGGCTGCTGCCGCCGCCGCATACGAGGCTGTATCTGTGCCATCGCCGCCGTTGATTGTGTCGGCACCTGCGCCGCCGATAAGCGTGTCATTACCATCGCTACCGTCCAGGGTATCATCACCCGCGCCGCCGTCTAGGGTATCATCACCCGCGCCGCCGGTAAGCCGGTTGTCATACTCATCGCCGGTTAAGGTGTCGGCGTAGCCGGTACCGATCAGTTTTTCGATATTGAACAAGATATCGCCTGCCGCCCAGCCGTTGGCATTTTTGCTATTGTCGGATAAGTCTACATTCACGCCGTTGCCGTCATCGGCAGTGGCATAACTCACGGTATCTGCGCCGCCCTTGCCATCGATAAGGTCGGCATCGGCGGTGGCGGCATAGTTATTGTTGGTGTCATCGCCAATAGTCGCGGCGGCGTTGACATTCACCCGGTGTACCGTGGGGGTGGAGTCTAGCCCGTCGGTGTCGGTCAAGACAATCGAGAATAACCGGTCGCCATTGGTGGCATTTTGCGCATCGGCGTTTTGGTAACGCAAGGCAGCGAGGATGGACTCGACCTCAATGGTCGTTAAGTTGCCGCCGTTTTTGCTAAGGGTAATGGTGCCGACAGTATTATCCCAGACAATGTTAAGGCCGGTGATACCGGCAATGGTTACGTTGTTCGCGCTGGCATTGACCCCGCCTATCGCAAGTACCTGGACATTACCCATGGCATTACTACCATAGGCCAGTTGTTCGTTGCTGTCATCCAGACCCGTTGCGGTAATGGTAATCGTGCTTATCGTTGCCGGGATTGGCAGTTCGATGACCTGTATGCCGCGATCACTATAACTCGCGACAAAGGCGTAGGCCTTGTTGTTGATCTCCGCCGTGGTGATCTTGAAGGCACCTGCGAGTTCGGTGTAGCCATCCACCCCATCTCTGAGTGCGGCGACCGCAGTCGGGTTTGCAGGATCGGTGATGTCGATCACCTGCACCGCATTATCACCGTAGCCGGTCACCAGGGCATAGGTACGACCGGCAATGACTGTGGTGGTGATAGCGTAGGCACGCCTCAACGCGGTGTAGGGGCTGTCGGTCTGACCTGCCACACTGTTATCAAACAATGCGGCGACCGCAGTCGGGGTCTCGGGCGTTGTGATGTCAATAATCTGTACCCCGTGATCTACATTGGCGGCGACCAGCGCATAGGTCTTGCCTTTAATCACCACCGTGGTGATGGAATATGCGCTATTGAGGGCGGTATAAGGCGTATTAGCCCCCGACGTGTTGTCAGTTATCGCGGCAACCGCGCTTGGGGCCGCGGGCGTTGTGATGTCGATAATCTGTACCCCGTCATCCGCACTGGCGGCAACCAGCGCGTAGGTCCTGCCCTTAATCACCACCGTGGTAATGCCAGCCGCACCATCAAGCTCGGTGTAAGGCGTATTAACCAGCACCGTGTTGTCAGTAATGGCCGCGACCGCAGTCGGGGCGGCGGGCGTTGTGATGTCAATAATCTGCACCCCGTCATCGGTACTGGCGGCGACCAGCGCATAGGTCTTGCTACCTATCACCACCGTGGTGATGTCGCGGGCACCATTAAGCTCGGTGTAAAGCGTATTAGCCAGCACCGTGCTGTCAGCAATGGCCGCGACCGCGCTCGGGGCCGTGGGATCGGTGCTGATGTCGAGTATTTGCACCCCGTCATCCTCATAGGCGGCCACCAGTGCATAGGTCACACCACCGATGACCACGGTGGTGATGGCTTCTGGATCATTCAGCTCCAGCAGGTTGGTATCGACTATACTGCCTATCTGCTCGGCTTCAGTCGGGTCGCTCACGTCTATCAACTGTACGCTATCGCCTGTACCCGTGGCGACCAGCAGATAGGTCTTGCCACCAATGACCACAGTGCTCAGGGCACTCGGGGCTGTCAGCGAAAATTGGGCGGAGCCATCGTGATCATCAGACCCATGAGCATAGGCAGCGGTGGCGGTTGGGGTCTGGAGCGCGGCATTATCACCGACTGTTGCCTTGACACCCAAAACCACGCCAGCAGTCAGTGCCGCGGTGTTGAGTATGCTGTAGGGCGTTTGTAGTGCCAGAGTTGGCGGGATAGCGTAGATAAAATGATCGTCCGTCAAGTCATTCTCCAACACCCCGGTCAGCGTGATGGTGCCGGTAGGAGTGGTAATGACTGTATTGCCACTGTCATCATCATCCGTTGCGTCCTGCACAGCTTTCAGGTTGGTAAAACCAGCAATGGCGGACAAATCGATTTTATTATTACCGGTGGTAAAATCAGCAATAGTGTCTGCGCCATGACCTGGGGCAAAGACAAAGGTATCATTACCCGCACCGCCGGTTAAGGTGTCATTGCCCGCACCGCCTTCGAGTACGTTGGCATCATTATTGCCGACCAGTACATCGTTATGCGCCGAACCAATCAGGTTTTCGATATTGGAGAGTACATCGCCCGTGGCATCCGTGTTGCCAAGGGTCTGTGCACCAGCCTTGTTTAGATTGACATACACACCAGTCACGCCCGTGACACGAGCCGCAAGCCCATGGGTTGTATCTGCCGCCACGATATACGCCGCACCGATTGCTGCCGCCGCATACGAGGCTGTATCTGTGCCATCGCCGCCGTTGATTGTGTCGGCACCCGCGCCGCCGATAAGCGTGTCATCACCCGCACCGCCGCTAAGGTGGTCATTGCCCGTGCCGCCGTCCAGCCGATTGACTCCAGCATTGCCGATAAGCACATCGGCCTGCGCCGAACCAATCAGGTTTTCGATATTGGAGAGTGTATCGCCCTGCGCGTCAGTCGTCACGGTGTTGTCCGCATTAGTCGT
Source organism: uncultured Gammaproteobacteria bacterium (assembly GCA_951812995.1). Classification (GTDB taxonomy): domain Bacteria; phylum Pseudomonadota; class Gammaproteobacteria; order Eutrophobiales; family Eutrophobiaceae; genus UBA7359. Next base: position 75,814 of record CATOTD010000014.1, read on the forward strand.
CTGTGCACCAGTCTTGTTTAGATTGACATACACACCAGTCACGCCCGTGACTTCGGCCGCAAGCCCATGGGTTGTATCTGCCGCCACGGTGTACGACACACCGGCTGCTGCCGCCGCCGCATACGAGGCTGTATCTGTGCCATCGCCGCCGTTGATTGTGTCGGCACCCGCCCCGCCGATAAGCGTGTCATCACCCGTGCCGCCGATAAGGTGGTCATCACCCGTGCCACCGATAAGGTGGTCATTGCCCGCACCACCGTCTAACCGGTTGACCCCAGCATTGCCGATAAGCACATCGGCCTGCGCCGAACCAATCAGGTTTTCGATATTGGAGAGTACATCGCCCGTGGCATCCGTGTTGCCAAGGGTCTGTGCGTCGGCCTTGTTTAGATTGACATACACACCAGTCACGCCTGTTACATCAGCCGCAAGTCCATGGGTTGTATCTGCCGCCACGGTGTACGACACACCGGCTACTGCCGCCGCCGCATACGAGGCTGTATCTGTGCCATCGCCGCCGTTGATTGTGTCGGCACCCGCACCGCCGATAAGCGTGTCATTACCCGCACCACCGCTAAGGTGGTCATCACCCGCGCCACCGATAAGGTGGTCATTGCCCGCACCACCGTCTAACCGGTTGACCCCAGCATTGCCGATAAGCACATCGTCATGGATTGAGCCGATGAGGTTTTCGATATTGGAGAGTACATCGCCCGTGGCATCCGTGTTGCCAAGGGTCTGTGCGTCGGCCTTGTTTAGATTGACATACACACCAGTCACGCCTGTTACATCAGCCGCAAGCCCGTTGGGTAAATCCGCCGCCACGGTGTACGACACACCGGCTGCTACTGCCGCCGCATACGAGGCTGTATCTGTGCCATCGCCGCCGTTGATTGTGTCGGCACCCGCGCCGCCGATAAGCGTGTCATTACCCGCACCGCCGTCTAACCGGTTGACCCCAGCATTGCCGATAAGCACATCGGCCTGCGCCGAACCAATCAGGTTTTCGATATTGAACAAGATATCGCCTGCCGCCCAGCCGTTAGCATTTTTGCTATTGTCGGATAAGTCTACGGTTATGCCGTTGCCGTCATCGGCAGTGGCATAACTCACGGTATCTGCGCCGCCCTTGCCATCGATAAGGTCGGCATCGGCGGTGGCGGCATAGTTATTGTTGGTGTCATCGCCAATAGTCGCGGCGGCGTTGACGTTCACCCGGTGTACCGTGGCGGTGGAGGCGTTATCGTCCTTGTCGGTCAGCACGATTGAAAATTCGCGCACGCGGTCGGTGGCATTTTGCGCATCGGCGTTTTGGTAACGTAAGGTAGCGAGGATGGCCTCGACCTCAATGGTCGTTAAGTTGCCGCCGTTTTTGCTAAGGGTAATGGTGCCGACAGTATTATCCCAGACAATGTTAAGGCCGGTGATACCGGCAATGGTCACGTTGTTCGCGCTGGCATTGACCCCGCCTATCGCAAGTACCTGGACATTACCCATGGCATCACTACCATAGGCCAGTTGTTCGTTGCTGTCATCCAGACCCGTTGCGGTAATGGTAATCGTGCTTATCGTCGCCGGGATTGGCAGTTCGATGACCTGTATGCCGCGATCACTATAACTCGCGACAAAGGCGTAGGCCTTGTTGTTGATCTCCGCCGTGGTGATCTTGAAGGCATCTCGCAGTTCGGTGTAGCCATCCACCCCATCTCTGAGTGCGGCGACCGCAGTCGGGTTTGCAGGATCGGTGATGTCGATCACCTGCACTGCATTATCACCGTAGCCTGCAACCAAGGCATAGGTACGACCGGCAATGACTGTGGTGGTAATAGCGTCGGCAGTCCGCAGCGCGGTGTAGGGGCTGTCGGCCTGAACGCTGTCATCAAACAATGCGGCGACCGCAGTCGGGGTCTCGGGCGTTGTGATGTCAATAATCTGTACCCCGTGATCTACATTGGCGGTGACCAGCGCATAGGTCTTGCCTTTAATCACCACCGTGGTGATGGAATATGCGCCATTGAGTGCGGTATAAGGCGTATTAGCCCCCGACGTGTTGTCAGTTATCGCGGCAACCGCGCTTGGGGCCGCAGGCGTTGTGATGTCGATAATCTGTACCCCGTCATCCGCACTGGCGGCAACCAGCGCGTAGGTCCTGCCTTTAATCACCACCGTGGTAATGCCAACCGCACCATCAAGCTCGGTGTAGTCGGTGAGCGCGCCCGCCGTGCTGTCAGTAATGGCCGCGGTCGCGATCGGGGCCGTGGGTGTGGTGATGTCAATAATCTGCACCCCGTCATCGGTACTGGCGGCAACCAGCGCATAGGTCTTGCTGCCTATCACCACCGTGGTAATGCCAGTCGCACCATCAAGCTGGGTGTAGTCGGTGGGCGCGGCCGTCGTGCTGTCAGCAATGGCCGCGACCGCGCTCGGGGCCGTGGGATCGGTGCTGATGTCGAGTATTTGCACCCCGTCATCAGCAACAGCAGCCACCAGCGCATAGGTCACACCGCCGATGACCACGGTGGTGATGGCGAACGGGTTGTTGAGTTCTCGATCGGCGGCATTAGCAATGCTACCGATCTGCTCGGCTTCAGTCGGGTCGCTCACGTCTATCAACTGTACGCTATCGCCTGTACCCGTGGCGACCAGCAGATAGGTCTTGCCACCAATGACCACAGTGCTCAGGGCACTCGGGGCTGTCAGCGAAAATTGGGCGGAGCCATCGTGATCATCAGACCCATGAGCATAGGCAGCGGTGGCGGTTGGGGTCTGGAGCGCGGCATTATTACCGACTGTTGCCTTGACACCCAAAACCACGCCAGCAGTCAGTGCCGCGGTGTTGAGTATGCTGTAGGGCGTTTGTAGTGCCAGAGTTGGCGGGATAGCGTAGATAAAATGATCGTCCGTCAAGTCATTCTCCAACACCCCGGTCAGCGTGATGGTGCCGGTAGGAGTGGTAATGACTGTATTGCCACTGTCATCATCATCCGTTGCGTCCTGCACAGCTTTCAGGTTGGTAAAACCAGCAATGGCGGACAAATCGATTTTATTATTACCGGTGGTAAAATCAGCAATAGTGTCTGCGCCATGACCTGGGGCAAAGACAAAGGTATCATTACCCGCACCGCCGGTTAAGGTGTCATTGCCATCGCCGCCGTTGATTGTGTCGGCACCCGTGCCGCCGATAAGCGTGTCATCACCCGCACCACCGTCTAACCGGTTGTCATACTCATCGCCGGTTAAGGTGTCGGCGTAGTCAGTACCGATCAGGTTTTCGATATTTGCAAAGACATCACCTGCCGCCCAGCCGTTGGCATTTTTGCTATTGTCGGATAAGTCCACGGTTACGCCGTTGCCGTCATCGGCAGTGGCATAACTCACGGTATCTGCGCCGCCCTTACCATCGATAAGGTCGGCATCGGCGGTGGCGGCATAGTTATTGTTGGTGTCATCGCCAATAGTCGCGGCGGCGTTGACGTTCACCCGGTATACCGTGGGGGTGGAGTCTAGCCCGTCGGTGTCGGTCAAGACAATCGAGAATAACCGGCCGCCATCGGCGGCATTTTGCGCATCGGCATTTTGGTAACGTAAGGCAGCGAGGATGGCCTCGACCTCAATGGTCGTTAAGTTGCCGCCGTTTTTGCTAAGGGTAATGGTGCCGACAGTATTATCCCAGACAATGTTAAGGCCGGTGATACCGGCAATGGTCACGTTGTTCGCGCTGGCATTGACCCCGCCTATCGCAAGTACCTGGACATTACCCATGGCATCACTACCATAGGCCAGTTGTTCGTTGCTGTCATCCAGACCCGTTGCGGTAATGGTAATCGTGCTTATCGTCGCCGGGATTGGCAGTTCGATGACCTGTATGCCGCGATCACTATAACTCGCGACAAAGGCGTAGGCCTTGTTGTTGATCTCCGCCGTGGTGATCTTGAAGGCACCTGCGAGTTCGGTGTAGCCATCCACCCCATCTCTGAGTGCGGCGACCGCAGTCGGGTTTGCAGGATCGGTGATGTCGATCACCTGCACCGCATTATCACCGTAGCCGGTCACCAGGGCATAGGTACGACCGGCAATGACTGTGGTGGTGATAGCGTAGGCACGCCTCAACGCGGTGTAGGGGCTGTCGGTCTGACCTGCCACACTGTTATCAAACAATGCGGCGACCGCAGTCGGGGTCTCGGGCGTTGTGATGTCAATAATCTGTACCCCGTGATCTACATTGGCGGCGACCAGCGCATAGGTCTTGCCTTTAATCACCACCGTGGTGATGGAATATGCGCCATTGAGTGCGGTATAAGGCGTATTAGCCCCCGACGTGTTGTCAGTTATCGCGGCAACCGCGCTTGGGGTCGCGGGCGTTGTGATGTCGATAATCTGTACCCCGTCATCCACCCTGGCGGCAACCAGCGCGTAGGTCTTGTCATTAATCACCACCGTGGTAATGCCAGCCGCACCATTAAGCTCGGTGTAAGGCGTATTAACCAGCACCGTGTTGTCAGTAATGGCCGCGACCGCAGTTGGGGCGGCGGGCGTTGTGATGTCAATAATCTGCACCCCGTCATCCACACCGGCGGCGACCAGCGCATAGGTCTTGCTACCTATCACCACCGTGGTGATGTCGCGGGCACCATTAAGCTCGGTGTAAAGCGTATTAGCCAGCACCGTGCTGTCAGCAATGGCCGCGACCGCGCTCGGGGCCGTGGGATCGGTGCTGATGTCGAGTATTTGCACCCCGTCATCCTCATAGGCGGCCACCAGCGCATAGGTCACACCACCGATGACCACGGTGGTGATGGCTTCTGGACTACTCAGCTCCCGATCGGCGGCATTAGCAATGCTACCGATCTGCTCGGCTTCAGTCGGGTCGCTCACGTCTATCAACTGTACGCTATCGCCTGTACCCGTGGCGACCAGCAGATAGGTCTTGCCACCAATGACCACAGTGCTCAGGGCACTCGGGGCTGTCAGCGAAAATTGGGCGGAGCCATCGTGATCATCAGACCCATGAGCATAGGCAGCGGTGGCGGTTGGGGTCTGGAGCGCGGCATTATCACCGACTGTTGCCTTGACACCCAAAACCACGCCAGCAGTCAGTGCCGCGGTGTTGAGTATGCTGTAGGGCGTTTGTAGTGCCAGAGTTGGCGGGATAGCGTAGACAAAATGATCGTCCGTCAAGTCATTCTCCAACACCCCGGTCAGCGTGATGGTGCCGGTAGGAGTGGTAATGACTGTATTGCCACTGTCATCATCATCCGTTGCGTCCTGCACAGCTTTCAGGTTGGTAAAACCAGCAATGGCGGACAAATCGATTTTATTATTACCGGTGGTAAAATCAGCAATAGTGTCTGCGCCATGACCTGGGGCAAAGACAAAGGTATCATTACCCGCACCGCCGGTTAAGGTGTCATTGCCCGCACCGCCTTCGAGTACGTTGGCATCATTATTGCCGACCAGTACATCGTTATGCGCCGAACCAATCAGGTTTTCGATATTGGAGAGTACATCGCCCGTGGCATCCGTGTTGCCAAGGGTCTGTGCACCAGCCTTGTTTAGATTGACATACACACCAGTCACGCCCGTGACACGAGCCGCAAGCCCATGGGTTGTATCTGCCGCCACGATATACGCCGCACCGATTGCTGCCGCCGCATACGAGGCTGTATCTGTGCCATCGCCGCCGTTGATTGTGTCGGCACCTGTGCCGCCGATAAGCGCGTCATCACCCGCACCGCCGCTAAGGTGGTCATCACCCGTGCCACCGATAAGGTGGTCATTGCCCGCACCACCGTCTAACCGGTTGACCCCAGCATTGCCGATAAGCACATCGGCCTGCGCCGAACCAATCAGGTTTTCGATATTGGAGAGTACATCGCCCGTGGCATCCGTGTTGCCAAGGGTCTGTGCGTCGGCCTTGTTTAGATTGACATACACACCAGTCACGCCTGTTACATCAGCCGCAAGTCCATGGGTTGTATCTGCCGCCACGGTGTACGCCACACCGACTGCTGCTGCTGCTGCCGCATACGAGGCTGTATCTGTGCCATCGCCGCCGTTGATTGTGTCGGCACCCGCGCCGCCGATAAGCGTGTCATCACCCGCACCACCGTCTAACCGGTTGGCATCATTATTGCCGATAAGCACATCGTCATGGATTGAGCCGATGAGGTTTTCGATACTTGAGAGTACATCGCCCGTGGCATCCGTGTTGCCAAGGGTCTGTGCGTCGGCCTTGTTTAGATTGACATACACGCCAGTCACGCCTGTTACATCAGCCGCAAGTCCATGGGTTGTATCTGCCGCCACGGTGTACGACACACCGGCTGCTGCCGCCGCCGCATACGAGGCTGTATCTGTGCCATCGCCGCCGTTGATTGTGTCGGCACCCGCGCCGCCGATAAGGTGGTCATTGCCCGCACTACCGTCTAACCGGTTGGCATCATTATTGCCGATAAGCACATCGTCATGGATTGAGCCGATGAGGTTTTCGATACTGGAGAGTACATCGCCCGTGGCATCCGTGTTGCCAAGGGTCTGTGCGTCGGCCTTGTTTAGATTGACATACACGCCAGTTATATCTACATCAGCCGCAAGCCCGTTGACTGCATCCGCCGCCACGATATACGACACACCGGCTGCTGCCGCCGCCGCATACGAGGCTGTATCTGTGCCATCGCCGCCGTTGATTGTGTCGGCACCCGCGCCGCCGATAAGGTGGTCATCACCCGCACCGCCGATAAGGTGGTCATTGCCCGCACCACCGTCTAACCGGTTGACCCCAGCATTGCCGATAAGCACATCGTCATGGATTGAGCCGATGAGGTTTTCGATATTGGAGAGTACATCGCCCGTGGCATCCGTGTTGCCAAGGGTCTGTGCGTCGGCCTTGTTTAGATTGACATACACACCAGTCACGCCTGTTACATCAGCCGCAAGCCCATGGGTTGTATCTGCCGCCACGATATACGCCGCACCGATTGCCGCCGCCGCATACGAGGCTGTATCTGTGCCATCGCCGCCGTCCAGGGTATCCGCACCCGCGCCGCCGATTAAGGTGTCATCGCCCGCATTGCCGTTAAGCGTGTCATCGCCATCGCCACCAGTTAAGGTATCTGCGCCATCACCGCCATACAGCACGTCATCACCCGCGCCGCCGCTAAGCCGGTTGGCTTCATTATTGCCGACCAGCACATCAATATGGTCGGAGCCGATGAGGTTTTCGATATTGGAGAGTGTATCGCCCTGCGCGTCAGTCGTCACGGTGTTGTCCGCATTAGTCGTCTGTGCACCAGTCTTGTTTAGATTGACATACACACCAGTCACGCCCGTGACTTCGGCCGCAAGCCCATGGGTTGTATCTGCCGCCACGGTGTACGACACACCGGCTGCTGCCGCCGCCGCATACGAGGCTGTATCTGTGCCATCGCCGCCGTTGATTGTGTCGGCACCCGCACCGCCGATAAGGTGGTCATTGCCCGCACCACCGTCTAACCGGTTGACCCCAGCATTGCCGATAAGCACATCGTCATGGATTGAGCCGATGAGGTTTTCGATATTGGAGAGTACATCGCCCGTGGCATCCGTGTTGCCAAGGGTCTGTGCGTCGGCCTTGTTTAGATTGACATACACACCAGTCACGCCTGTTACATCGGCCGCAAGTCCGTTGGGTAAATCCGCCGCCACGGTGTACGACACACCGGCTACTGCTGCCGCCGCATACGAGGCTGTATCTGTGCCATCGCCGCCGTTGATTGTGTCGGCACTCGCGCCGCCGATAAGCGTGTCATCACCCGCACCACCGCTAAGGTGGTCATCACCCGTGCCACCGATAAGGTGGTCATTGCCCGCACCGCCGTCTAACCGGTTGACCCCAGCATTGCCGATAAGCACATCGGCATGGATTGAGCCGATGAGGTTTTCGATATTGGAGAGTACATCGCCCGTGGCATCCGTGTTGCCAAGGGTCTGTGCGTCGGCCTTGTTTAGATTGACATACACACCAGTCACGCCTGTTACATCAGCCGCAAGTCCGTTGGGTAAATCCGCCGCCACGGTGTACGACACACCGACTGCTACTACTGCCGCATACGAGGCTGTATCTGTGCCATCGCCGCCGTTGATTGTGTCGGCACCCGTGCCGCCGATAAGCGTGTCATCACCCGCACCACCGTCTAACCGGTTGTCATACTCATCGCCGGTTAAGGTGTCGGCGTAGTCAGTACCGATCAGGTTTTCGATATTTGCAAAGACATCACCTGCCGCCCAGCCGTTGGCATTTTTGCTATTGTCGGATAAGTCCACGGTTACGCCGTTGCCGTCATCGGCAGTGGCATAACTCACGGTATCTGCGCCGCCCTTACCATCGATAAGGTCGGCATCGGCGGTGGCGGCATAGTTATTGTTGGTGTCATCGCCAATAGTCGCGGCGGCGTTGACGTTCACCCGGTATACCGTGGGGGTGGAGTCTAGCCCGTCGGTGTCGGTCAAGACAATCGAGAATAACCGGTCGCCATCGGCGGCATTTTGCGCATCGGCGTTTTGGTAACGTAAGGCAGCGAGGATGGCCTCGACCTCAATGGTTATTAAGTTGCTGTTGTCGGCCTTGCTTACGGTGATGGTGTTCGCAGTATTATCCCAGACAATGTTAAGGCCAGCGGTACCGGCAATGGTCACGTTGTTCGCGCTGGCATTGACCCCGCCTATCGCAAGTACCTGGACATTACCCATGGCATCACTACCATAGGCCAGTTGTTCGTTGCTGTCATCCAGACCCGTTGCGGTAATGGTAATCGTGCTTATCGTTGCCGGGATTGGCAGTTCAATGACCTGTATGCCGCCATCATCATACCCTGCGACATAACCCGCGACAAAGGCGTAGACACGGCCCGCGATCACCGCCGTGGTGATGCCATAGGCACCTGCGAGTTCGGTGTAGCTATCCGCGCCATCAACAAGCGTTACGACCGCAGTCGGGTTTGCAGGATCAGTAATGTCGATCACCTGCACCGCATTATCACCGTAGCCGGTCACCAGGGCATAGGTACGACCGGCAATGATTGTGGTGGTAATCGCGGAGGCAGTCCGCAGCGCGGTGTAGGGGCTGGCGGCCTGACCTGCCACACTGTTATCAAACAATGCGGCGACCGCAGTCGGGGTCTCGGGCGTTGTGATGTCGATAATCTGCACACCGTGATCCAAACTGGCGGCGACCAACGCATAGGTCTTGCCTTTAATCACCACCGTGGTGATATCCCATGCGCCATTGAGTGCGGTATAAAGCGTATTAGCCCCCGACGTGTTGTCAGTTATCGCGGCAACCGCGCTTGGGGTCGCGGGCGTTGTGATGTCGATAATCTGTACCCCGTCATCCGCACTGGCGGCAACCAGCGCGTAGGTCCTGCCCTTAATCACCACCGTGGTAATGCCAGCCGCACCATCAAGCTCGGTGTAAGGCGTATTAACCAGCACCGTGTTGTCAGTAATGGCCGCGACCGCAGTCGGGGCGGCGGGCGTGCTGATGTCAATAATCTGCACCCCGTCATCCACACCGGCGGCGACCAGCGCATAGGTCTTGTCGCCTATCACCACCGTGGTGATGCCGCGGGCACCCAACAGTTCGGTGTAGTTGGTGGTCGCATCGGGGTGATTGTCGGGTTGACCCTCACGCGCAGTGGCGATGGCCGCGATGGTCGGGGGGTTGGCGGGGTTGGTCGGGTCGGGTCTGAGCTCAAGTATCTGCACCCCGTCATCAGTACTGGCGGCCACCAGCGCATAGGTCACACCACCGATGACCACGGTGGTGATGGCTTCTGGACTACTCAGCTCCCGATCGGCGGCATTAGCAATATTGCCGATCTGCTCGGCTTCAGTCGGGTCGCTCACGTCTATAAGCTGTACGCTACTACCGCCGCCGCGCACGGTGACCAGCAGGTAGGTCTTGCCGCCGATGACCACGGTGCTCAGGGCGCTCGGGCCATTCAGCGAAAATTGGGCAGAGGCATCGTAATCATCGGACCCATTGGCATAGGCATCGGTGGCGGTTGGGGTCTGGAGCGCGACATTATCACCGACTGTTGCCTTGGCACCCAAAACCACGCCAGCATTCAGTGCCGCGGTGTTGAGTATGTTGTAGGGCGTTTGTAGTGCCAGGGTCGGCGGGATAGCATAGAGAAAATAATCGTCTGTCAACGCCTCTTTCAAGACCCCGGTCAGCGTGATGGTGTTACCGGCACTGGTGGTAATCTCTGCGTTGCCGTCGACATTGACGGTGGCGCGCTTTACAGCATCCAGGTCGGTAAAGTCAGCAAAGGTGGAGATATCTATTTTATTATTACCAGTGGTAAAATCAGCAATAGTGTCTGTGCCATGACCTCGCTTAAAGACAAAGGTATCATTACCCGCACCGCCGGTTAAGGTGTCATTACCCGCGCCGCCGCTAAGCTGGTCATTGCCCGCACCACCGTCCAGCCGATTGACCCCCGCATCACCAATAAGCACATCGTTATGGTCGGAGCCGATAAGGTTTTCGATATTGAAGAGTGTATCGCCCAGTGCATCGGTCACGGTGTTGCCCGCATCGGTCGTCTGTGCGCCGACCTTGTTTAGATTGACATACACGCCGGTCACGCCCGTGACACGGGTTGTCAGCCCATTGACTACATCCGCCGCCACGTCGTACTCCGCCACTGCTACCGCACCCGCATACGAGGCGGTATCATCTGTGCCATCGCCGCCGTCTATTGTGTCGGCACCCGCGCCGCCGATAAGGTGGTCATTACCATCGCCACCTTCGAGTCGGTTGGCATTCCCATCGCCAATCAGTACATCGTTATGCGCCGAGCCGATGAGGTTTTCGATGTCGGTGAGTATATCGCCCGTGGCATCCGTGTTGCCAAGGGTCTGTGCATCAGCCTTGTTTAGATTGACATACACGCCAGTCACGCCTGTTACATCAGCCGCAAGCCCGTTGGGTAAATCCGCCGCCACGTCATACTCCGCCACTGCTACCGCACCCGCATAAGAGGCCGTATCCGTACCATCGCCGCCGTCTAGCCGGTCGGCACCCGCACCGCCAATGAGGGTGTCATTACCCGCGCCGCCGTCCAGGGTATCCGCACCCGCACCGCCTTCGAGTCGGTTGCCATTTGCATCGCCGGTTAGCGTGTCGGCGTGGTCAGAGCCGATGAGGTTTTCGATGTTGAGCAAAACATCGCTCGCCGCAAAGCTACCAGCGTTCTTGGTGTTGTCGGACAAGTCTACGGTGACACCAGCATCGGACTGGTCATAGCTCACGGTATCTGCGCCACCCTTGCCATCGATAATATCGGGGTCCACGGTGGCGACATAGTTATTATTGGTGTCATCGCCAACCTGTGCACCAGCGTTGAAGTTCATGCTATGTACTGTGGGGGTGGAGTCTAGCCCTTCCTTGTCGGTGAGCACAATCGAAAAGGTGCGCTCGCCATCGTTGGCGTTTGGCGCATCGGCGTTTTGGTAGCGGAGCACGGCGAGGATCGCCTCAACCTCGATGGTCGTGAACTCGCCGCCGCCGTGTTTGCTAAAGGTGATGGTGTTCGCGGCACTATCCCAGGCCATGTCAATACCGGCCACGCCGCCGATGATAACGTTAGAGGCGCTGGTGGCATTGGCCCCGCCAATCGCCAGTACCTGACCTGTGCCATAGACCAGTTGTTCATCTCCATCGGCCTCAAGACCCGTTGTGGTAATGGTGATCGTGCTTATGGTCGCAAGTATTGGCAGTTCGATGACCTGTATCCCGGCATCCGACAAACTCGCGACAAAGGCGTAGAGCTTGTTATTGATCTCCGTCATGGTGATGGCGGTGGCACCTCGCAGTTCGGCGTAGCCATCCACCCCATCTCTGAGTGCGGCGACCGCAGTCGGGTTTGCAGGATCGGTGATGTCGATCACCTGCACCGCATGCTCACCGTAGCCTGTCACCAGGGCATAGGTACGACCAGCAATGGCTGTGGTGGTGATAACAAAGGCTCCTCTCAGCCCGGTGTAGGGGCTGTCTGCCTGAACGCTGTCATCAAACAATGCCGCTACCGCACTTGGGGTCGTGGGATCGGAGATGTCGATAATCTGTACCGCGCTGTCACGACTGCTGGCGACCAGCGCATAAGTCTTGCCTTTGATCACCACCGTGGTGATGCCGCTCGCGCCATTGAGTGCGGTGTAAAGCGTATTAGCATCCATTGTGCTGTCAGTAATGGCCACGACCGCGCTTGGGGCCGTGGGATCGGAGATGTCAATAATCTGCACCCCGTCATCATCCTGGGCGGCAATCAGCGCGTAGGTCTTGCCTTTAATCACTACCGTGGTGATGGCCTGCGCACCATCAAGCTCGGTATAGTCGGTGAGCGCGCCCACCGTGCTGTCAGTTATCGCCGCGACCGCGATCGGGTTGGTGGGCGTTGTGATGTCGATAATCTGCACCCCGTCATCCTCATAGGCGGCGACCAGCGTATAAGTCTTGCCTTTGATCACCACCGTGGTGATGCTGGTCGCGCCATCCAGTTCGGTGTAATTGACCCGATCGCCCATGACCAGATTACTGTCTTCGGTCTCATCGCCTGCGGTCGCGATAGTCTGGATAGTCGGGGGGTTGGCCGGGTCGGGGTCGGGGCTGATCTCAAGTATCTGCACCCCGTCGTCATTGAAGGCGGCGATGAGCGCATAAGTCACACCGCCGATCACTACCGTGGTAATGGCCTGCGGGTTTTCTAGCTCCCGATCGGCGGCATTGGCAATACTGGCGACCTGCTTGGCGCGCACCGGATTGCTCACATCTATCAACTGTACGCTATGGTTGCCGGACTCAGTGACCAGCAGATAGCTCTTGCCGCCGATAACTACGGTGCTGACGGCGGTCGGTCCTCCAGTAGGAAATATACCCATCTCAAAACGCTTGACGGGCGTGCTGGCATCGGTACTCCCATCGGCATAGGCGACCGTGGCGGTTGGGGCTAGGGCATTATCGCTGGCCCTGGCGTTGGCTCCCAAGGCCACACCCGCACCCAGTGCCGCATTGTCGAGTATGCTGTAGGTCTTCTGTAGCGCGAGAGTCGGCGGTTTAGCATAGATAAAATCATCTTCCGTCAACGCCCCTTTCATGACCCCGGTCAGCGTGATGGTATGGCCGTTGCTGGTGGTAATGATTGTATTGCCACTGCCATCATCAACGCTGTCCTGATCTACAGCATCAAAGTCGGTAAATTTAGCCAGGGCGGATAAGTCGATTTTATCGGTGCCGCTTACAAAGTCAGCAATAGTGTCTGTGCCGTGACCTAGGGCAAAGACAAAGATATCATTACCCGCGCCGCCGCGCAAGGTATTCGCCCCCGCATCGCCGACCAGTACATCGTTATGCGCAGAACCAATCAGGTTTTCGATACTGGAGAGTACATCGCCCGCGGCATCCGTGTTGCCAAGAGTCTGTGCGCCGGTCTTGTTTAGATTGACATACACGCCAGTCACACCCGTGACACGAGTCGCCAGTCCGTTAGGTAAATCCGCCGCCACGTCGTAGCCCGCCACCATGGCCGCACCCGCATACGAGGCCGTATCTGCGCCATCGCCGCCGTCCAGGGCATCCGCACCCGCGCCGCCTTCTAGGGTATCATCGCCGGTGCCGCCGTTTAAGGTATCCGCACCCGCGCCGCCTTCTAGGGTATCATCGCCGGTGCCGCCGTTTAAGGTATCCGCACCCGCCCAGCCGCTAAGGTGATCATTGCCGTCGCCACCGTCCAGCCGATTGACCTGATCATCGCCGATAAGTATATCGTTATGCGCAGAACCGATTAGGTTTTCGATACTGGAGAGTACATCGCCCGCGGCATCCGTGTTGCCAAGGGTCTGTGCGGTGGCCTTGTTTAGATTGACATACACGCCGGTTATATCTACATCAGCCGCAAGCCCGCTGTCTGCCGCCGCCACGATATACGCCACACCGACTGCCGCCGCCGCCGCATACGAGGCTGTATCTGTGCCATCGCCGCCGTTGATTGTGTCGGCACCCGCGCCACCGATTAAGGTGTCATCACCCGCACCGCCGTTAAGCGTGTCACCGCCATCGCCACCGGTTAAGGTGTCATCACCCGCATCGCCATTAAGCATGTCACCGCCATCGCCACCGGTTAAGGTGTCATCACCCGCACCGCCGTTAAGCGTGTCACCGCCATCGCCACCGGTTAAGGTATCTGCGCCATCACCGCCATACAGCGTGTCGATGCCATCGCCACCGGTTAAGGTGTCATCACCCGCACCGCCGTTAAGCATGTCACCGCCATCGCCACCGGTTAAGGTATCTGCGCCATCACCGCCATACAGCGTGTCGATGCCATCGCCGCCATCTAGCACGTCATCACCCGCCTCGCCATACAGCACGTCATCACCCGCATCGCCATCTAGCACATCATCACCATCATTGCCATACAGCACGTCATCACCCGCGCCGCCGCTAAGCCGGTTGACATCATTATTGCCGACCAGCAGATCGTTATGGTCTGAGCCAATGAGGTTTTCGATATTGGAGAGTACATCGCCAGTGGCATCCGTGTTGCCAAGGGTCTGTGCGGTGGCCTTGTTTAGATTGACATAGACGCCGGTCACACCCGTGACGCGGGCTGTCAGCCCGTTGTCTGCATCTGCCGCCACGGTATACCCCGCCGCCACTGCCGCCGCACCCGCATACGAGGCGGTATCATCTGTGCCATCGCCGCCATCAATCCTATCGGCGCCATCACCGCCTTCAAGCGTGTCATCACCGGCGCCGCCGACTAAGGTATCGATACCCGCGCCGCCAATCAAAGTATCATCACCCGCGCCGCCGCTTAAGATATCGACACCGGCACCGCCTTCAAGCCGGTTGGCCTCGCCATCGCCGGTCAGAATATCGTTATGCGCCGAGCCGACCAGGTTTTCGATATTGTTTAAGACATCGCCTGCGGCAAAGCCATTGGCGTTATTGGTATTGTCGGATAAATCTACGGTCACACCGGCACCGGAGTCGGTATAACGCACGGTATCGACACCGTCTCCGCCATCGATATTATCTATGCGTGCGGTTGCGCTATAGTCATTTGCCTCAGGCCCGCCGACCACGACCACGGCGGCCGCCGCATCCACATTCACACTACGAACTGCGGGGGTTGAGTCCAGACCTTCGTCATCGGTTAGCACAATCGAAAAGGTGCGCTCGCCATCACCAGCACCCACGGTATTTCGATAGCGTAGCGCATTGAGGATCGCCTCGACCTCGGAGGTGGTTAAGTTGCCGCCGCCGTTTTTAGTGATTGTGATGGTGTTCTCGGAGGTATCCCAGGCAATATCAATACCGGTTATACCGGCGATAGTCACGTCACTTTCAGTAACATCGGCCGCGCCACCTATGGCCAGCGTCAAGGCATTACCCATGGCATCAGTGCCATAGACCAGTTGTTCGTTGCTGGCCTCCAGACCCATCGTGGTAATGGTAATGGTGCTAATCGTTGCTGGTGGTGAGAGTTCGATCACCTGTACCCCGATATCCCCATAACCAGCGACAAAGGCATAAGTCTTGCCGCCCACCACCGCGGTGGTGATGTCGTTGGCATTTAAGAGTTGGGTGTAGCCGCCTGCGCCATCGCTAAGTGCGGCGACCGCGCTCGGATGCTCAGGGTCGGTAATGTCAATCACCTGCACCCCGTCATCGCCACTAGCGGCGACCAGGGCGTAGGTACGACCGGCAATGACTGTGGTGCTAATAGCACGCGCACCACTGAGTTCGGTGTAGGGGCCTCCAGCCACCACGCCGTCATCAAACAATGCCGCGACCGGCTTCGGGGTCGCGGGGGTGGAGATGTCAATAATCTGCACCCCGTTATCGCCAGAGGCGGCGACCAGGGCGTAGGTCTTGCCGTCTATCACCACCGTGGTAATGGCCCACGCGCCCCGTAGCGCGGTAAAGCCGTCCGCATTATCGCGGATCGCCGCGACCGGCTTCGGGGCGGCGGGGGTGGAGATGTCGATAATCTGCACGGCGTTGTCAAGGAAACTTGCCACCAGCGCATAGGTGGCCTTGCCGATTGTTACCGTAGTAATCCCGGTGACACCCCGCAGTGTAGTATCGGCAGTGTCGGTAATCGCGGCCGTGGCCTTCGGGTCGGTTGGGGTGGAAATGTCGATAATCTGCACCCCGTTATCGCCATAGGCCGCGACCAGGGCGTAGGTGGCATTGCCGATTGTCACGGTAGTAATCCCGGTCGCACCACGCAGTGCGCTGAAAGTATTGCCCGCACTGTCGTTTGTACCATCGCCAATGGCCGCGACCGCGATCGGGTTGGGGTTGGTGACGGGGTCGCTGATGTCAAGTATCTGCACCCCGTGATCGTTACGGGCGGCAACCAGCGCATAAGTGCTATCGCCGATCTTGACCGTGGTGATGGCTTGCGGGTTGTTCAGCTCCAGCGCGTTGGTATTGGCGATGCTACCGACCTGGGTGGGGGCGGCGGGGTTATCCACGTTAATAATCTGTACGCTGTTGGTTTCTATGGTGACCAGCAGATAGGTGCTACCGCCAATCTCCACGGTGCTCGCCGCGAGCGGGCCGCGGGCGGCCACAACATCACCCAGCTCAAAAGCGACCCCATTGCCGTCATTGACCCCATCCCGGATAGCAAAGGTCGCGGTGGGCGCGATGGTTTGATGATCATTCACGCGCGCGCCGGTGCTGACATCTACCAGGGCAAGGCCGGCGTTTAAGCTCAAGTTATTAGTCCGCGTGGCCAGACCGAGCATGGTGCTGTCGGCGGGTTTTAAGTCCAGGATTGGGCTGGAGTCGAAATAGCTAAGATTACCGTCACTAAGCTGGGCTGCCTGGACACCGATTAAAGTAATGTCGCCGTAAACGGTGGTAATAACCGTGTTGGCACCAGCATCTGCTGTTGCGCCTTGCACCGCGGCCAGATTGTTCAAGCCGATCAAGGCCGAGAGATCAAGGGTATCTTCAGCGGGATTAAAGTCGGTAATGGTGATATCGCCATGGCCGGGTTTGATGACAAAGGTATCGCCCCCACCGCCGCCGGTTAAGGTGTCATCACCGCCGCCGCCACCGCTCAAAGTATCTGCGCCTAGCCCGCCTTTGATCACGTTGGCATTGGTATCGCCGGTTAGTACATCGTCATGGCCGGAGCCATCGATGTTTTCAATACCGGTTAGGATATCGCCCTCGGCATTGCCGCCGGCATTATTGCTATTGTCGGACAAATCCACGGTAACACCGGCCGCTGAGGCCGCGTAGCTGACGGTATCAATCCCGGTACCACCGCGCAAGGTATCGCGCCCACCGCCGCCGACCAAGAAATCATCACCCGCACCGCCGTCAATCGTGTCATCACCCGCGCCGCCGGTAAGCCGGTTGTCATACTCATCGCCGGTTAAGGTGTCGGCGTAGCCGGTACCGATCAGTTTTTCGATATTGAACAAGATATCGCCTGCCGCCCAGCCGTTGGCATTTTTGCTATTGTCGGATAAGTCTACATTCACGCCGTTGCCGTCATCGGCAGTGGCATAACTCACGGTATCTGCGCCGCCCTTGCCATCGATAAGGTCGGCATCGGCGGTGGCGGCATAGTTATTGTTGGTGTCATCGCCAATAGTCGCGGCGGCGTTGACATTCACCCGGTGTACCGTGGGGGTGGAGTCTAGCCCGTCGGTGTCGGTCAAGACAATCGAGAATAACCGGTCGCCATTGGTGGCATTTTGCGCATCGGCGTTTTGGTAACGCAAGGCAGCGAGGATGGACTCGACCTCAATGGTCGTTAAGTTGCCGCCGTTTTTGCTAAGGGTAATGGTGCCGACAGTATTATCCCAGACAATGTTAAGGCCGGTGATACCGGCAATGGTTACGTTGTTCGCGCTGGCATTGACCCCGCCTATCGCAAGTACCTGGACATTACCCATGGCATCACTACCATAGGCCAGTTGTTCGTTGCTGTCATCCAGACCCGTTGCGGTAATGGTAATCGTGCTTATCGTTGCCGGGATTGGCAGTTCGATGACCTGTATGCCGGCATCACTATAACTCGCGACAAAGGCGTAGGCCTTGTTGTTGATCTCCGCCGTGGTGATCTTGAAGGCACCTCGCAGTTCGGTGTAGCCATCCGCGCCATCGACAAGTGCGGCCACCGCAGTCGGGTTTGCAGGATCAGTGATGTCGATCACCTGCACCGCATGCTCATCGTAGCCGGTCACCAGGGCATAGGTACGACCGGCAATGACTGTGGTGGTGATAGCGTAGGCACTCCGCAACGCGGTGTAGGGGCTGTCGGCCTGAACGCTGTCATCAAACAATGCGGCGACCGCAGTCGGGGTCTCGGGCGTTGTGATGTCAATAATCTGCACGCCGTGATCCAAACTGGCGGCGACCAGCGCATAGGTCTTGCCGTCTATCACCACCGTGGTGATGGAATATGCGCTATTGAGGGCGGTATAAGGCGTATTAGCCCCCGACGTGTTGTCAGTTATCGCGGCAACCGCGCTTGGGGTCGCGGGCGTTGTGATGTCGATAATCTGTACCCCGTCATCCACACTGGCGGCAACCAGCGCGTAGGTCCTGCCCTTAATCACCACCGTGGTAATGCCAGCCGCACCATCAAGCTCGGTGTAAGGCGTATTAACCAGCACCGTGTTGTCAGTAATGGCCGCGACCGCAGTCGGGGCGGCGGGCGTTGTGATGTCAATAATCTGCACCCCGTCATCGGTACTGGCGGCGACCAGCGCATAGGTCTTGCTACCTATCACCACCGTGGTGATGTCGCGGGCACCATTAAGCTCGGTGTAAAGCGTATTAGCCAGCACCGTGCTGTCAGCAATGGCCGCGACCGCGCTCGGGGCCGTGGGATCGGTGCTGATGTCGAGTATTTGCACCCCGTCATCCTCATAGGCGGCCACCAGTGCATAGGTCACACCACCGATGACCACGGTGGTGATGGCTTCTGGATCATTCAGCTCCCGATCGGGGGCATTAGCAATGCTACCGATCTGCTCGGCTTCAGTCGGGTCGCTCACGTCTATCAACTGTACGCTATCGCCTGTACCCGTGGCGACCAGCAGATAGGTCTTGCCACCAATGACCACAGTGCTCAGGGCACTCGGGGCTGTCAGCGAAAATTGGGCGGAGCCATCGTGATCATCAGACCCATGAGCATAGGCAGCGGTGGCGGTTGGGGTCTGGAGCGCGGCATTATCACCGACTGTTGCCTTGACACCCAAAACCACGCCAGCAGTCAGTGCCGCGGTGTTGAGTATGCTGTAGGGCGTTTGTAGTGCCAGAGTTGGCGGGATAGCGTAGATAAAATGATCGTCCGTCAAGTCATTCTCCAACACCCCGGTCAGCGTGATGGTGCCGGTAGGAGTGGTAATGACTGTATTGCCACTGTCATCATCATCCGTTGCGTCCTGCACAGCTTTCAGGTTGGTAAAACCAGCAATGGCGGACAAATCGATTTTATTATTACCGGTGGTAAAATCAGCAATAGTGTCTGCGCCATGACCTGGGGCAAAGACAAAGGTATCATTACCCGCACCGCCTTCAAGTCGGTTGGCATTGGCATCGCCGGTGAGCGTGTCGGCGTGGCCGGAGCCGATGAGGTTCTCGATATTGGTGAGCACATCGCCTTGGGCATAGCCGTTGGCATTATTGTTATTGTCGGACAAATCCACGGTAACACCAGCATCAGAATTGGCATAACTCACAGTATCTGTGCCGCCTTGACCATCGAAATGCTCAGTACCCGCGGTGGCCGTGTAGGGATTATCCTCCGCATCGCCGATGAAGCTGTGGACGCGGTGGGCGTTACTGGCGGCAATGGCCGCACTATTGGTCGCGGCATCATGACCTGCGACATCTTTGATAGTGCCGCTATTTAAGTCGATATTGGCATTGACAACAATGCCATTAGTATCGGTGTCGTCATTAGCGACCTCGTAGCGAAAGACCAGCGTGGTCGTGGTCGTGCCGCTGTGATAACTGGCCTCGCGGGTGTTGCCGCCAACCACAACCTCGATAGTTGGCATGCCGCCCATGGTATCGACCACAACCGCCTCGCTAAAGGTCACTGTGATGTCGATGTTGTCGCCTGCTACATAAATGTCATCACCCGCATCAGATGTAATCGCGGTGCCAGTGATGACCGGGGCCGTGGTGTCTATGGTGATGGGGTTGGCATTGCTGCCCACAACTGATTGATTGCCCGCCACATCGGTTTGGCGGACTTGTATGGTATTGGCGCTATAGACACCGTCTGCAAGCGTGATGGTGTTGCTGCCTACAGTGCCCGCTATCCAGTTGCTGCCGCTGTCTGTTGAGTACGTCCACGCGGCACCCGCTTCAAGACCGGTAACCGTGATGGTCGGGTTGTTGCTGATGTTGTCGCTGGTATTGGTACCTGTGTCGATAAAGGCGATACCAGGGGGCAAGGCCTCGGTGTCTATGGTCAAAGTAAAGGTGGCACTGAGATCGCCAGCCGCGACCACGATGCTGGTGCCTGGGCTTAATTGCACCACGCGGGCGGTCAAAACCGCATCCCCATCGGCCAGGGTAGGCAAGGTGTACGTCCAGTTGGTGCCGACCACGTTCGCCGTGCCAAGCAATACGCCGTTGTTGTAAACCTGTACGACTTCATTGGCGTTTAAGCCTAGGTTGATCGTGCCGCTTAAGGTCGGGGTGGTGTCGTCCGTTACGCCGTTGTCGGCCAAGTCATCTGTCTTGCTGCCAACATCATCTGCGGTAGCGGCAATAGTGGTGGCTGTCGCCAGTAGCGGCACAATGCCGTCAACCGTTTTGCCTGCATCGGCGGCCACCGCCTGGTAGTTTAAGGTGGCATTGTTGCCGACCGTGTCGGTGATGGTCGCACCTGTGAGCAACGTGATGCTACCTACCTCAATCTCAATGCCATCGCCATCGCTATCGCCGATTTGGACAACATAACGAAAGACCAAGGTGGTACTACCATTGCCGCTCACATAACTGGCCAGCTTGTCCGTGCCGCCGATGTTGATGTCCAGGATCGGCGTGCCAGTGACGGTGACCTCTTTTGTGAAGGTCACCGTGATGTCTATACGGTCGCCAACTCGATAGGTGCTACCGTCATGACGACCACCATCGTCTGGGGGTGGGTTGTTGATGGTCGGCAGACCGGTAATGGCTGGGGCCGTGGTGTCTATGGTGATGGGGTTGGCATTGCTACCCACAGGTGATTGATTGCCCGCCACATCGGTTTGGCGGACTTGTATGGTATTGGTGCTATAGGTGCCGTCTGCAAGGGTAATGGTGTTGCTACCTACAGTGCCCGCCGTCCAGTTGCTACCGCTGTCTGTTGAGTACCTCCACGCGGCACCCGCTTCAAGACCCGTGACCGTGATGGTCGGGTTGTTGCTGATGTTGTCGCTGGTATTGGTACCCGTGTCGATAAAGGCGATACCAGGGGGCAAGGCCTCGGTGTCTATGGTCAAGGTAAAGGTGGCACTGAGATCGCCAGCCGCGACCACGATGCTGGTGCCTGGGCTTAATTGCACCACGCGGGCGGTTAAGAGTGCATCTCCCTCGGCCAAGGTGGGCAAGGTATATGTCCAGTTGGTGCCGACTACGTTCGCCGTGCCAAGCAATACGCCATTGTTGTAAACTTGTACGACTTCATTGGCGTTCAAGCCTGGGTTGATCGTGCCGCTTAAGGTCGGGGTGGTATCGTCCGTTACCCCGTTGTCGGCCAAGTCATCTGTCTTGCTGCCAACATCGTCTGTGGCCAAGGTAATGGTGGTGCGTGTCGCCAGTGGCAGTACGGAGCCGTCAACCGTTTTGCCTGCATCAACGGCCACCGCTTGGTAGTTTAAGGTGGCATTGTTACCGGCCGTGTCGGTGATGGTCGCACCTGGGGGTAGCGTGATGCTACCCGCCTCAATCTCAATGCCATTGCCATCGGTATCGCCGAGTTGGACAACATAACGAAAGACCAAAGTGGTCGAACTAGATAGCACACTCACATAACTGGCCAGCTTGGGAGCACCGCCGCCGATGTCTATGCTGACCGTCGGCGTGCCAGTTACCGTGACCGCTTCATTAAAGGTTAGCGTGATGTCTATGGGGTCACCAACTCGATAGGTGCTACCGTCATGGCGAACTCCATCGGCTATGGGTGGGTTGTTGATGGTCGGCAGACCGGTAATGGCCGGGGCCTCGGTGTCTATGGTGATGGGGTTGGCATTGCTGCCCACAACTGATTGATTGCCCGCCACATCGGTCTGGCGGACTTGTATGGTATTGGTGCTATAGGTGCCGTCTGCAAGGGTAATGGTGTTGCTGCCTACAGTGCCCGCCGTCCAGTTGCTGCCGCTGTCTGTTGAGTACGTCCACGCGGCACCCGCTTCAAGACCGGTAACCGTGATGGTCGGGTTGTTGCTGATGTTGTCGCTGGTATTGGTACCTGTGTCGATAAAGGTGATACCAGGGGGCAAGGCCTCGGTGTCTATGGTCAAAGTAAAGGTGGCACTGAGATCGCCAGCCGCGACCACGATGCTGGTGCCTGGGCTTAATTGCACCACGCGGGCGGTCAAAACCGCATCCCCATCGGCCAGGGTAGGCAAGGTGTACGTCCAGTTGGTGCCGACCACGTTCGCCGTGCCAAGCAATACGCCGTTGTTGTAAACCTGTACGACTTCATTGGCGTTTAAGCCTAGGTTGATCGTGCCGCTTAAGGTCGGGGTGGTGTCGTCCGTTACGCCGTTGTCGGCCAAGTCATCTGTCTTGCTGCCAACATCATCTGCGGTAGCGGCAATAGTGGTGGCTGTCGCCAGTAGCGGCACAATGCCGTCAACCGTTTTGCCTGCATCGGCGGC
This sequence comes from uncultured Gammaproteobacteria bacterium, assembly GCA_951812995.1. Lineage (GTDB taxonomy): Bacteria > Pseudomonadota > Gammaproteobacteria > Eutrophobiales > Eutrophobiaceae > UBA7359. The sequence goes on from CATOTD010000014.1 coordinate 98,710, forward strand.
CACCGCCTGGTAGTTTAAGGTGGCATTGTTGCCGACCGTGTCGGTGATGGTCGCACCTGTGAGCAACGTGATGCTACCTACCTCAATCTCAATGCCATCGCCATCGCTATCGCCGATTTGGACAACATAACGAAAGACCAAGGTGGTACTACCATTGCCGCTCACATAACTGGCCAGCTTGTCCGTGCCGCCGATGTTGATGTCCAGGATCGGCGTGCCAGTGACGGTGACCTCTTTTGTGAAGGTCACCGTGATGTCTATACGGTCGCCAACTCGATAGGTGCTACCGTCATGACGACCACCATCGTCTGGGGGTGGGTTGTTGATGGTCGGCAGACCGGTAATGGCTGGGGCCGTGGTGTCTATGGTGATGGGGTTGGCATTGCTACCCACAGGTGATTGATTGCCCGCCACATCGGTTTGGCGGACTTGTATGGTATTGGTGCTATAGGTGCCGTCTGCAAGGGTAATGGTGTTGCTACCTACAGTGCCCGCTATCCAGTTGCTACCGCTGTCTGTTGAGTACCTCCACGCGGCACCCGCTTCAAGACCCGTGACCGTGATGGTCGGGTTGTTGCTGATGTTGTCGCTGGTATTGGTACCCGTGTCGATAAAGGCGATACCAGGGGGCAAGGCCTCGGTGTCTATGGTGATGGTATTATCATTGCTACCCACAGGTGATTGATTACCGGCCACATCGGTTTGGCGGACTTGTATATCATCCGCTTCGTAGGCGGTGTTGGTACCTAGTTCAAAGGTGGTGCCCACGCCCTTTTTCCAGTCGGGCGTGTCATCATTGCCATTGATTGTATACTCCCAAGTCGCACCCGCTTCAAGACCCGTGACCGTGACAGTCGGGTTGTTGCTGATGTTGTCGCTGGTATTGGTGCCCGTATCGATAAAGGTGATACCAGGGGGCAAGGCCTCGGTGTCGATGGTGATGGGGTTGGCATTGCTACCCACAACTGATTGATTGCCCGCCACATCGGTTTGGCGGACTTGTATATGACCTTGCGCGTAGGTGGTGTTGGCGGTGCCAAGGTTGAAGGTGGTGCCCGTGCCGTCTTGCCAATCGGGCGTGCCATCATTGCCATTGATTGTATATTCCCAGGTCGCACCATCTTCAAGACCCGTGATCGTGATAGTCGGGTTGTTGCTGATGTTGTCGCTGGTATTGGTACCTGTGTCGGTAAAGGTGATCTCCGGGTTATCCGGGGGCGTGGTGTCTACCTGATGGGCATTATTGTCTACCACTGCCGCATGGGTGAGAGCGGCAGGGTTGCCCGCGATGTCGGTAATCGTGCCACCGTTTAAGTTAAGATTGCCCCGAGTAATACTGATACCACCCGCATCGTTATCACCGTCTTGTACCTGGTATTGGAAGGTCAGCACTCTGCCGCCACTGCCGCTTTTATAGCTGGCCGTGCGGGGAGTGGTGCCAATGACGATGCTGATGGTCGGCGTGCCGGTGACAACGACATCCTCATTAAAAGTCACCGTTATCTCAATAAAATCGCCTGCCTTGTAAGTATTATCCGTACCCGCATCAGAGCTAATCGTTGGCGCACCTGTGATAGTCGGGGCCTCGGTGTCTATGGTAATCAACGTGGTCGTGCCCACGCGTGATCTATTACCCGCCGCATCAGTTTGGCGTACCTGTATCGCACCCGCTTCGTAGCTGGGGTTGGTTAGTTCAAAGGTGGTGCCCGTGCCTGGGTTCCAGTTCGTGCCGCTGTCTGTTGAATACTCCCAAGTGGCACCTGCTTCAATGTTCCTCACCGTCATAGTCGGATCGGAAGTAATACCATCAGCGATGTTAGTGTCATCGGCCAAGGCCAGACCAGGTGCCGATGGCGCGCGGGTGTCGATGGTCAAGGTAAAGGTGGCGGGGACACCAAAGGTGTTGCTGTCTGTATTGACCACCTGAACGCTGTAGCTGGCGGTCGTGCCATGGCTCAAGGTCGGGGTTTGTGTGTAAGTCCAGTTCTGACCGTCTACGGTGGCCGTGCCGAGTAATACGCCGTTGTTGTAAACTTGTACGACTTCATTGGTGGCCAGGGGCGCGCTAATGGTACCGCTTAAGGTCGGGGTGGCATCGTTGGTGGTATTGCCAGTGTCTAAATCCGTTGGGGAAGCAAGCACGTCCGCGGCATTGCTGCCAACATTATCCGTCGCCCCTGTAATCTCGACTGTCGTGGTGATCACATCCGCCGTGGTCGTGGTGTCAACCGCCTTAGTCGTATCGGCGACAACGGCATCATGGTCACGGTTGGCATCATTCCCCGCGATGTCTTGGATGGTGCCGCCGTTTAAGTTAAGACTGTTCTCGGCAATACTGATGCCATCAGCATCGTTTTCACCGGCTTGTACCTGGTATTGGAACACCAACGTCGTGCTACCACTGCCGCTTTTATAGCTGGCCTGGACGGTGGCGGTGTCGATGACGATGCCTATCGATGGCGTGCGCGTGCCGCCTGTGGTGTCAACAACAACCGCTTCACTAAAGCGCACCGTGATGGTGATGACTTCATTCGCCACAAACGCCGTGCCTGAGGCTGGATTGCTAATGGTCACCGCACTGATGGTTGGGGGCGTGTCGTCAACAGTCAGTTCAATATCGGTACTCGCACTCGTCGCACCATCCTCCAGACGCTTGGCAGCATCAGGCGACAAGCCCTCTTCAGTTATTTCATCTACCAAGTCTTCCAGGACTTCGTCTGTTGTTTTTGACTCGCCTTCTTCTACACCCGAGACCGCCGCCAATGCCTTGCCGTAATTGTTGGGCGCATCCTCGCCGGTCGTTGGAGCCGGCTTGCCGTCTTTATCCACCGTCAGCTTGACCGGGCTCGATACCAGGTCATCGGCGGCCTTGGTATTATCATCATCCTTGCCCGTGATGCCAAAGGACTTGGCAACCGCGGCTTGTGCATCGGTGACGGCTTCGGGAGTGATGTCCGTGATACTGGTTGCAGAGGCACCGTTATCACCACCGGCAAGACCAACTTTGCGCGTGGCAAGCTCGGTCAAGGGGTTGATATTGGCCGTCTTGCTTCCACCAGCGGCCGGAGCCTCAACAATCACCCGTAAGTCGCTGGTCAAGTCTTTATCTGCATTCGTTGCTTCGTCTCGATAGTCGGCGGCGGCGTTGGTGTCTATGACCTTAATCAGGATAAGGCCGTCATAGGCGCGGGTGATGGTGATGGAATAGCTACCATTCTTGCCGACCGGATTGTCGTCCGAAGTTGTGCCAAGTAGATTGCCATTCGCATCGTAAACACTCACTTTCAGGCCATGGTTAGTAATCACCGAGCCAGCCGTGACAGCACCGCTTACGGTAAAGCCAACGGGGGTGGGCGTGTCGCCGCCGCCATCACCGCTCGCAGGTGTGGACGTGCTACCACCACCGCTACTGCCCCCACCGCCCGCGGCGGCAGCAACGCCGCCGACCGCACCGAGTACGCCCAAGGCACCGAGCAGTGTCCCGCTACCGATGCCGCCATCGCCACTGTCGGCGGTTGTTGTCTCGGTGGACATCATGACATCACCCGCAAGTTGTTGGTTTAAGATGCTTTCAAGCTCGCCGTTACCCGCGGCCAATGCCAGCAGTGTTTGCAACGCGCCCTGGTCATGGGCCTGGACATAGAGAAAGATACTGCCGTCACTCAAGGCCGTACCTTGCGTGGCCGGGGTGATGACATACTCGCCATTGCCATCTGCGCTGTCTTGATGATGCGGCAAGGCGACTTGGCAGGATGTTGAATCATCAACACAGGCCGTAAAGAAGTCTTCAAGGATGACGGCCGTGCCATCGGCGTAGTGCAGGACCAAGTCGTCCCCTTCACGCATGACCAGCACATTGGTCTTGAGCGTGAGATTGTCTATATCGGTGATGCGGTAATGGGTGCTGACCTCGGTCTGGATGCGGTTGGCTTGGCCAGATATGGGGTTAATGATGATAGGTCTAGTTGACATGGGTGTTCTCCATGGTGTTTGATTGTTAAATAGGTTTAATCGTTAACATGTTTGGTGTTTAAGTCTAGTGGCGCATTACCCTGAATGATGCTATAGCTATGGCTTGCCTGTCAAGAGATAATTTTTCAATGCTTTGCGGGCAAACAACAGCCATATCCGATGTAACCATACGCATTAAAGGATTCATAAAAGTCGGTTGGTATCTACCTATATCACCGAAAAATAATTGTCGAAATTATTGATAATGTCCTGATGATCAACGTTGTTGATCGTAATGTAGACTAAGGCGTTATCGCCTGCGCTGACGATATTGGCATGGGCACCGTTATCTGCCACCGCCAGACCCAAGGCGGCCAGCATTGTCTCATCACCATTCATGGTATCTATTTGAATGCGGTCGCCTTGACCTGAGTTAAAGTCGGTAATGGTGTCGGCATCTGCGGCCAGCACAGCGATATCCAGCACAAACCTGTCAGCACCCACGCCGCCCGTTAAGGTATCATTACCCGCACCGCCTTCAAGTCGGTTGGCATACACATCGCCGATAAGTACATCGTTATGTGTCGAGCCGATGATGTTTTCGATATTGAGCAAGACATCGTTCGCCGCCCAGCCGTTGGCGTTCTTGCTATTGTCAGACAAGTCCACGGTCACGCCGACATTGGAGTTGGCATAGCTCACGGTGTCCACGCCGCCCTTGCCATCGATAATATCAGCGTTGGCAGTGATTTGGACACCTTGAAAGGTTTCATCGGTGTCATCGCCAATGATCGCGCCGCTGTTGACGTTCACGCTATGTACCGTGGGAGTGGAGACGTTACCGTCTGCATCGGTCAGCACGATCGAGAACGACCGCTCGCCATTGGCGGCGTTTTGCGCATCGGCGTTTTGGTAACGCAAGGCGGCGAGAATGGACTCGACCTCGATGGTCGTGAGGTTGCCGCCGCCGTTTTTGGTGAGCGTAATGGTGCGCGCGGTGCTATCCCAGACTATGTTAAGGCCGGTGATACCGGCAATCGTGACATCGCTGGCATCGGCATTGGCCGCCGCACCGATGACGAGTACCTGACCTGCGCCCGTACCATAGGCCAGTTGTTCGTCCGTGGGGTCGAGACCAGTCGTGGTAATGGTAATCGTACTAATGGTCGCCGGGATAGGCAGTTCGATGACCTGTATGCCGTTATCACCATAACCCGCGACAAAGGCGTAAGTCTTGCCCGCGATCACCGCCGTGGTGATGTTGAAGGCACCAGCGAGTTCGGGGTATGTGGCCCCATCGACAAGTGCTACGACCGCAGTCGGGTTTGCAGGATCGGTGATGTCGATCACCTGCACCGCATGATCACCGTAACCTGTCACCAGGGCATAGGTACGACCGGCAATGACTGTGGTGGTGATAGCAAAGGCAGTCCTCAGCGCGGTGTAGGGGCTGGCGACCTGAACGCTGTTATCAAACAATGCGGCAACCGCAGTCGGGGTCTCGGGCGTGGAAATGTCAATAATCTGCACGCCGTGATCCGTAGGAGCGGCGACCAGCGCATAGGTCTTGCCGTCTATCACCACCGTGGTGATATCCCATGCGCCACCCAGTGCCGTATAAGGCGTATCAGCCCCCAGCGTGCTGTCAGTAATCGCGGCGACCGCACTTGGGGCCGCGGGCGTAGTGATGTCAATAATCTGCACGCCGTGATCCGTAGGAGCGGCAATCAGCGCATAGGTCTTGCCTTTAATCACCACCGTGGTAATGCCTACCGCACCATCAAGCTCAGTGTAGTCGGTGGGAGCACCCGACGTGCTGTCAGTTATCGCGGCAACCGCGATCGGGGCGGTGGGTGTGGTGATGTCGATAATCTGCACGCCGTCATCCACATAGGCGGCGACCAGTGCGTAGGTCTTGCCTTTAATCACCACCGTGGTAATGCCGCGGGCACCTAAGAGTTCGGTGTAGTTGGTGGTCGCATCGGGGTGATTGTCGGGTTGATCCTCACGCGCGGTGGCAATGGTCTGAATAGTCGGGGAGGTGGCGGGGTTGAGGGGATCGGTTCTAAGCTCAAGTATCTGTACCCCGTCATCACCCAAGGCGGCGACCAGCGCGTAGGTCACACCGCCGATGACCACGGTGGTGATGGCTTCTGGGTTATTCAGCTCCAGCATGGGGGTTTCGACTATGCTGCCAATCTGCTGCGCACGCGCCGGGTCGCTCACGTCTATAAGCTGTACGCTATCGCTGACGCGCATGGTGGCCAGCAGATAGGTCTTGCCACCGATGTCCACGGTGGTCACGGCGGTCGGGCCTACCAGCGCAAATTGGGTGGAGCCATCGTTATCATCGGACCCATGAGCATAGGCGGCAACGGCAGTTGGGGCCTGGAGCGCGGCATCATCGCCAGCCCGGGTGTTCGCACCCAAGACCACACCCGCACCCAGTGCCGCATTGTCGAGTATGCTGTAGGTCGTCTGTAGTGCCAGGGTCGGCGGGATAGCGTAGATAAAATGATCGTCCGTCAAATCCCTTTCCAAGACCCCGGTCAGCGTGATGGTGTTGCCGTCACTGGTGGTAATCTCTGCGTTGCCGTTGACATCTCGGGTTGCGCGTTTTACAGCATCCAGATCGGTAAAACCAGCAAAGACAGACAGATCTATTTTATTATTACCGGTAGTAAAATCGACAATAATATCATTGCCGTGACCTGGCTTAAAGACAAAGGTATCTGCGCCCGCGCCGCCGCTTAAGGTATCATTATCCGCACCGCCTTCGAGTCGGTTGACCCCAGCATTGCCGATAAGTACATCGTCATGGCCTGAGCCAATGAGGTTCTCGATACGGGAGAGTATATCGCCCGTGGAATCCGTGTTGCCAAGCGTCTGTGCGCCAGCCTTGTTCAAATTGACATACACACCGGTTATGTCTATATCAGCCGCAAGCCCACTGTCTAATGCTGTTACGGTGTACGCCATACCGGCTACCGCCGCCGCATACGAGGCCGTATCTGCACCATCGCCGCCGTCTAGCCTATCACCACCCGCACCACCGCTAAGCACGTCATCGCCAGTGCCGCCTTCCAACCTGTCAGCACCCACGCCGCCCGTTAAGGTATCATTACCCGCACCGCCTTCGAGTCGGTTGGCATTTGCATCGCCAGTTAAGGTGTCGGCGTAGTCGGTGCCAATGAGGTTTTCGATATTGAGCAAGATGTCACCTTGGGCATGGCCGTTGGCGTTCTTGCTATTGTCGGACAAGTCCACGGTCACGCCGACATTGGAGTTGGCATAGCTCACGGTGTCCACGCCGCCCTTGCCATCGATAATATCAGCGTTGGCAGTGATTTGGACACCTTGAAAGGTTTCATCGGTGTCATCGCCAATGATCGCGCCGCTGTTGACGTTCACGCTATGTACCGTGGGAGTGGAGACGTTACCGTCCGCATCGGTCAGCACGATCGAGAACGACCGCTCGCCATTGGCGGCGTTTTGCGCATCGGCGTTTTGGTAACGCAAGGCGGCGAGGATGGACTCAACCTCGATGGTCGTGAGGTTGCCGCCGCCGTTTTTGGTGAGCGTAATGGTGCGCGCGGTGCTATCCCAGACTATGTTAAGGCCGGTGATACCGGCAATCGTGACATCGCTGGCATCGGCATTGGCCGCAACGCCGATGACGAGTACCTGACCTGCGCCCGTACCATAGGCCAGTTGTTCGTCCGTGGGGTCGAGACCAGTCGTGGTAATGGTAATCGTACTAATGGTCGCCGGGATAGGCAGTTCGATGACCTGTATGCCGTTATCACTATAACCCGCGACAAAGGCGTAAGTCTTGCCCGCGATCACCGCCGTGGTGATGTTGAAGGCACCAGCGAGTTCGGGGTATGTGGCCCCATCGACAAGTGCTACGACCGCAGTCGGGTTTGCAGGATCGGTGATGTCGATCACCTGCACCGCATGATCACCGTAACCTGTCACCAGGGCATAGGTACGACCGGCAATGACTGTGGTGGTGATAGCAAAGGCAGTCCTCAGCGCGGTGTAGGGGCTGGCGACCTGAACGCTGTTATCAAACAATGCGGCAACCGCAGTCGGGGTCTCGGGCGTGGAAATGTCAATAATCTGCACGCCGTGATCCGTAGGAGCGGCGACCAGCGCATAGGTCTTGCCGTCTATCACCACCGTGGTGATATCCCATGCGCCACCCAGTGCCGTATAAGGCGTATCAGCCCCCAGCGTGCTGTCAGTAATCGCGGCGACCGCACTTGGGGCCGCGGGCGTAGTGATGTCAATAATCTGCACGCCGTGATCCGTAGGAGCGGCGACCAGCGCATAGGTCTTGCCTTTAATCACCACCGTGGTAATGCCTACCGCACCATCAAGCTCAGTGTAGTCGGTGGGAGCACCCGACGTGCTGTCAGTTATCGCGGCAACCGCGATCGGGGCGGTGGGCGTTGTGATGTCGATAATCTGCACGCCGTCATCCACATAGGCGGCGACCAGTGCGTAGGTCTTGCCTTTAATCACCACCGTGGTAATGCCGCGGGCACCTAAGAGTTCGGTGTAGTTGGTGGTCGCATCGGGGTGATTGTCGGGTTGATCCTCACGCGCGGTGGCAATGGTCTGAATAGTCGGGGGGGTGGCGGGGTTGAGGGGATCGGTTCTAAGCTCAAGTATCTGTACCCCGTCATCACCCAAGGCGGCGACCAGCGCGTAGGTCACACCGCCGATGACCACGGTGGTGATGGCTTCTGGGTTATTCAGCTCCAGCATGGGGGTTTCGACTATGCTGCCAATCTGCTGCGCACGCGCCGGGTCGCTCACGTCTATAAGCTGTACGCTATCGCTGACGCGCATGGTGGCCAGCAGATAGGTCTTGCCACCGATGTCCACGGTGGTCACGGCGGTCGGGCCTACCAGCGCAAATTGGGTGGAGCCATCGTTATCATCGGACCCATGAGCATAGGCGGCAACGGCAGTTGGGGCCTGGAGCGCAACATTATCGCCCGCCCGGGTGTTCGCACCCAAGGCCACACCCGCACCCAGTGCCGCGGTGTCGAGTATGCTGTAGGTCGTCTGTAGTGCCAGGGTCGGCGGGATAGCGTAGATAAAATGATCGTCCGTCAAATCCCTTTCCAAGACCCCGGTCAGCGTGATGGTGTTGCCGTCACTGGTGGTAATCTCTGCGTTGCCGTTGACATCTCGGGTTGCGCGTTTTACAGCATCCAGATCGGTAAAACCAGCAAAGACAGACAGATCTATTTTATTATTACCGGTAGTAAAATCGACAATAATATCATTGCCGTGACCTGGCTTAAAGACAAAGGTATCTGCGCCCGCGCCGCCGCTTAAGGTATCATTACCCGCACCGCCTTCGAGTCGGTTGACCCCAGCATTGCCGATAAGTACATCGTCATGGCCTGAGCCAATGAGGTTCTCGATACGGGAGAGTATATCGCCCGTGGAATCCGTGTTGCCAAGCGTCTGTGCGCCAGCCTTGTTCAAATTGACATACACACCGGTTATGTCTATATCAGCCGCAAGCCCACTGTCTAATGCTGTTACGGTGTACGCCATACCGGCTACCGCCGCCGCATACGAGGCCGTATCTGCACCATCGCCGCCGTCTAGCCTATCACCACCCGCACCACCGCTAAGCACGTCATCGCCAGTGCCGCCTTCCAACCTGTCAGCACCCACGCCGCCCGTTAAGGTATCATTACCCGCACCGCCTTCAAGTCGGTTGGCATACACATCGCCGATAAGTACATCGTTATGTGTCGAGCCGATGATGTTTTCGATATTGAGCAAGACATCGTTCGCCGCCCAGCCGTTGGCGTTCTTGCTATTGTCAGACAAGTCCACGGTCACGCCGACATTGGAGTTGGCATAGCTCACGGTGTCCACGCCGCCCTTGCCATCGATAATATCAGCGTTGGCAGTGATTTGGACACCTTGAAAGGTTTCATCGGTGTCATCGCCAATGATCGCGCCGCTGTTGACGTTCACGCTATGTACCGTGGGAGTGGAGACGTTACCGTCCGCATCGGTCAGCACGATCGAGAACGACCGCTCGCCATTGGCGGCGTTTTGCGCATCGGCGTTTTGGTAACGCAAGGCGGCGAGGATGGACTCAACCTCGATGGTCGTGAGGTTGCCGCCGCCGTTTTTGGTGAGCGTAATGGTGCGCGCGGTGCTATCCCAGACTATGTTAAGGCCGGTGATACCGGCAATCGTGACATCGCTGGCATCGGCATTGGCCGCAACGCCGATGACGAGTACCTGACCTGCGCCCGTACCATAGGCCAGTTGTTCGTCCGTGGGGTCGAGACCAGTCGTGGTAATGGTAATCGTACTAATGGTCGCCGGGATAGGCAGTTCGATGACCTGTATGCCGTTATCACTATAACCCGCGACAAAGGCGTAAGTCTTGCCCGCGATCACCGCCGTGGTGATGTTGAAGGCACCAGCGAGTTCGGGGTATGTGGCCCCATCGACAAGTGCTACGACCGCAGTCGGGTTTGCAGGATCGGTGATGTCGATCACCTGCACCGCATGATCACCGTAACCTGTCACCAGGGCATAGGTACGACCGGCAATGACTGTGGTGGTGATAGCAAAGGCAGTCCTCAGCGCGGTGTAGGGGCTGGCGACCTGAACGCTGTTATCAAACAATGCGGCAACCGCAGTCGGGGTCTCGGGCGTGGAAATGTCAATAATCTGCACGCCGTGATCCGTAGGAGCGGCGACCAGCGCATAGGTCTTGCCGTCTATCACCACCGTGGTGATATCCCATGCGCCACCCAGTGCCGTATAAGGCGTATCAGCCCCCAGCGTGCTGTCAGTAATCGCGGCGACCGCACTTGGGGCCGCGGGCGTAGTGATGTCAATAATCTGCACGCCGTGATCCGTAGGAGCGGCAATCAGCGCATAGGTCTTGCCTTTAATCACCACCGTGGTAATGCCTACCGCACCATCAAGCTCAGTGTAGTCGGTGGGAGCACCCGACGTGCTGTCAGTTATCGCGGCAACCGCGATCGGGGCGGTGGGTGTGGTGATGTCGATAATCTGCACGCCGTCATCCACATAGGCGGCGACCAGTGCGTAGGTCTTGCCTTTAATCACCACCGTGGTAATGCCGCGGGCACCTAAGAGTTCGGTGTAGTTGGTGGTCGCATCGGGGTGATTGTCGGGTTGATCCTCACGCGCGGTGGCAATGGTCTGAATAGTCGGGGAGGTGGCGGGGTTGAGGGGATCGGTTCTAAGCTCAAGTATCTGTACCCCGTCATCACCCAAGGCGGCGACCAGCGCGTAGGTCACACCGCCGATGACCACGGTGGTGATGGCTTCTGGGTTATTCAGCTCCAGCATGGGGGTTTCGACTATGCTGCCAATCTGCTGCGCACGCGCCGGGTCGCTCACGTCTATAAGCTGTACGCTATCGCTGACGCGCATGGTGGCCAGCAGATAGGTCTTGCCACCGATGTCCACGGTGGTCACGGCGGTCGGGCCTACCAGCGCAAATTGGGTGGAGCCATCGTTATCATCGGACCCATGAGCATAGGCGGCAACGGCAGTTGGGGCCTGGAGCGCAACATTATCGCCCGCCCGGGTGTTCGCACCCAAGACCACACCCGCACCCAGTGCCGCATTGTCGAGTATGCTGTAGGTCGTCTGTAGTGCCAGGGTCGGCGGGATAGCGTAGATAAAATGATCGTCCGTCAAATCCCTTTCCAAGACCCCGGTCAGCGTGATGGTGTTGCCGTCACTGGTGGTAATCTCTGCGTTGCCGTTGACATCTCGGGTTGCGCGTTTTACAGCATCCAGATCGGTAAAACCAGCAAAGACAGACAGATCTATTTTATTATTACCGGTAGTAAAATCGACAATAATATCATTGCCGTGACCTGGCTTAAAGACAAAGGTATCTGCGCCCGCGCCGCCGCTTAAGGTATCATTATCCGCACCGCCTTCGAGTCGGTTGACCCCAGCATTGCCGATAAGTACATCGTCATGGCCTGAGCCAATGAGGTTCTCGATACGGGAGAGTATATCGCCCGTGGAATCCGTGTTGCCAAGCGTCTGTGCGCCAGCCTTGTTCAAATTGACATACACACCGGTTATGTCTATATCAGCCGCAAGCCCACTGTCTAATGCTGTTACGGTGTACGCCATACCGGCTACCGCCGCCGCATACGAGGCCGTATCTGCACCATCGCCGCCGTCTAGCCTATCACCACCCGCACCACCGCTAAGCACGTCATCGCCAGTGCCGCCTTCCAACCTGTCAGCACCCACGCCGCCCGTTAAGGTATCATTACCCGCACCGCCTTCGAGTCGGTTGGCATTTGCATCGCCAGTTAAGGTGTCGGCGTAGTCGGTGCCAATGAGGTTTTCGATATTGAGCAAGATGTCACCTTGGGCATGGCCGTTGGCGTTCTTGCTATTGTCGGACAAGTCTACGGTCACGCCGTTGCCGTCTGTGGCACCGGCATAGCTCACGGTGTCCACGCCGCCCTTGCCATCGATAATATCAGCATTGGCAGTGATTTGGACACCTTGAAAGGTTTCATCGGTGTCATCGCCAATGATCGCGCCGCTGTTGACGTTCACGCTATGTACCGTGGGAGTGGAGACGTTACCGTCTGCATCGGTCAGCACGATCGAGAACGACCGCTCGCCATTGGCGGCGTTTTGCGCATCGGCGTTTTGGTAACGCAAGGCGGCGAGAATGGACTCGACCTCGATGGTCGTGAGGTTGCCGCCGCCGTTTTTGGTGAGCGTAATGGTGCGCGCGGTGCTATCCCAGACTATGTTAAGGCCGGTGATACCGGCAATCGTGACATCGCTGGCATCGGCATTGGCCGCCGCACCGATGACGAGTACCTGACCTGCGCCCGTACCATAGGCCAGTTGTTCGTCCGTGGGGTCGAGACCAGTCGTGGTAATGGTAATCGTACTAATGGTCGCCGGGATAGGCAGTTCGATGACCTGTATGCCGTTATCACCATAACCCGCGACAAAGGCGTAAGTCTTGCCCGCGACCACCGCCGTGGTGATGTTGAAGGCACCTCGCAGTTCGGCGTAGCCATCCACCCCATCTCTGAGTGCGGCGACCGCGGTCGGGTTTGCAGGATCGGTGATGTCGATCACCTGCACCGCATGATCACCGTAACCTGTCACCAGGGCATAGGTACGACCGGCAATGACTGTGGTGGTGATAGCAAAGGCAGTCCTCAGCGCGGTGTAGGGGCTGGCGACCTGAACGCTGTTATCAAACAATGCGGCAACCGCAGTCGGGGTCTCGGGCGTGGAAATGTCAATAATCTGCACGCCGTGATCCGTAGGAGCGGCGACCAGCGCATAGGTCTTGCCGTCTATCACCACCGTGGTGATATCCCATGCGCCACCCAGTGCCGTATAAGGCGTATCAGCCCCCAGCGTGCTGTCAGTAATCGCGGCGACCGCACTTGGGGCCGCGGGCGTAGTGATGTCAATAATCTGCACGCCGTGATCCGTAGGAGCGGCAATCAGCGCATAGGTCTTGCCTTTAATCACCACCGTGGTAATGCCTACCGCACCATCAAGCTCAGTGTAGTCGGTGGGAGCACCCGACGTGCTGTCAGTTATCGCGGCAACCGCGATCGGGGCGGTGGGTGTGGTGATGTCGATAATCTGCACGCCGTCATCCACATAGGCGGCGACCAGTGCGTAGGTCTTGCCTTTAATCACCACCGTGGTAATGCCGCGGGCACCTAAGAGTTCGGTGTAGTTGGTGGTCGCATCGGGGTGATTGTCGGGTTGATCCTCACGCGCGGTGGCAATGGTCTGAATAGTCGGGGAGGTGGCGGGGTTGAGGGGATCGGTTCTAAGCTCAAGTATCTGTACCCCGTCATCACCCAAGGCGGCGACCAGCGCGTAGGTCACACCGCCGATGACCACGGTGGTGATGGCTTCTGGGTTATTCAGCTCCAGCATGGGGGTTTCGACTATGCTGCCAATCTGCTGCGCACGCGCCGGGTCGCTCACGTCTATAAGCTGTACGCTATCGCTGACGCGCATGGTGGCCAGCAGATAGGTCTTGCCACCGATGTCCACGGTGGTCACGGCGGTCGGGCCTACCAGCGCAAATTGGGTGGAGCCATCGTTATCATCGGACCCATGAGCATAGGCGGCAACGGCAGTTGGGGCCTGGAGCGCGGCATCATCGCCAGCCCGGGTGTTCGCACCCAAGACCACACCCGCACCCAGTGCCGCATTGTCGAGTATGCTGTAGGTCGTCTGTAGTGCCAGGGTCGGCGGGATAGCGTAGATAAAATGATCGTCCGTCAAATCCCTTTCCAAGACCCCGGTCAGCGTGATGGTGTTGCCGTCACTGGTGGTAATCTCTGCGTTGCCGTTGACATCTCGGGTTGCGCGTTTTACAGCATCCAGATCGGTAAAACCAGCAAAGACAGACAGATCTATTTTATTATTACCGGTAGTAAAATCGACAATAATATCATTGCCGTGACCTGGCTTAAAGACAAAGGTATCTGCGCCCGCGCCGCCGCTTAAGGTATCATTACCCGCACCGCCTTCGAGTCGGTTGACCCCAGCATTGCCGATAAGTACATCGTCATGGCCTGAGCCAATGAGGTTCTCGATACGGGAGAGTATATCGCCCGTGGAATCCGTGTTGCCAAGCGTCTGTGCGCCAGCCTTGTTCAAATTGACATACACACCGGTTATGTCTATATCAGCCGCAAGCCCACTGTCTAATGCTGTTACGGTGTACGCCATACCGGCTACCGCCGCCGCATACGAGGCCGTATCTGCACCATCGCCGCCGTCTAGCCTATCACCACCCGCACCACCGCTAAGCACGTCATCGCCAGTGCCGCCTTCCAACCTGTCAGCACCCACGCCGCCCGTTAAGGTATCATTACCCGCACCGCCTTCGAGTCGGTTGGCATTTGCATCGCCAGTTAAGGTGTCGGCGTAGTCGGTGCCAATGAGGTTTTCGATATTGAGCAAGATGTCACCTTGGGCATGGCCGTTGGCGTTCTTGCTATTGTCGGACAAGTCTACGGTCACGCCGTTGCCGTCTGTGGCACCGGCATAGCTCACGGTGTCCACGCCGCCCTTGCCATCGATAATATCAGCATTGGCAGTGATTTGGACACCTTGAAAGGTTTCATCGGTGTCATCGCCAATGATCGCGCCGCTGTTGACGTTCACGCTATGTACCGTGGGAGTGGAGACGTTACCGTCTGCATCGGTCAGCACGATCGAGAACGACCGCTCGCCATTGGCGGCGTTTTGCGCATCGGCGTTTTGGTAACGCAAGGCGGCGAGAATGGACTCGACCTCGATGGTCGTGAGGTTGCCGCCGCCGTTTTTGGTGAGCGTAATGGTGCGCGCGGTGCTATCCCAGACTATGTTAAGGCCGGTGATACCGGCAATCGTGACATCGCTGGCATCGGCATTGGCCGCCGCACCGATGACGAGTACCTGACCTGCGCCCGTACCATAGGCCAGTTGTTCGTCCGTGGGGTCGAGACCAGTCGTGGTAATGGTAATCGTACTAATGGTCGCCGGGATAGGCAGTTCGATGACCTGTATGCCGTTATCACCATAACCCGCGACAAAGGCGTAAGTCTTGCCCGCGACCACCGCCGTGGTGATGTTGAAGGCACCTCGCAGTTCGGCGTAGCCATCCACCCCATCTCTGAGTGCGGCGACCGCGGTCGGGTTTGCAGGATCGGTGATGTCGATCACCTGCACCGC
Organism: uncultured Gammaproteobacteria bacterium; assembly: GCA_951812995.1. GTDB lineage: Bacteria > Pseudomonadota > Gammaproteobacteria > Eutrophobiales > Eutrophobiaceae > UBA7359. Next base: position 114,430 of record CATOTD010000014.1, read on the forward strand.
ATGATCACCGTAACCTGTCACCAGGGCATAGGTACGACCGGCAATGACTGTGGTGGTGATAGCAAAGGCAGTCCTCAGCGCGGTGTAGGGGCTGTCGGCCTGAACGCTGTTATCAAACAATGCGGCAACCGCAGTCGGGGTCTCGGGCGTGGAAATGTCAATAATCTGCACGCCGTGATCCGTAGGAGCGGCGACCAGCGCATAGGTCTTGCCGTCTATCACCACCGTGGTGATATCCCATGCGCCACCCAGTGCCGTATAAGGCGTATCAGCCCCCAGCGTGCTGTCAGTAATCGCGGCGACCGCACTTGGGGCCGCGGGCGTAGTGATGTCAATAATCTGCACGCCGTGATCCGTAGGAGCGGCGACCAGCGCATAGGTCTTGCCTTTAATCACCACCGTGGTAATGCCTACCGCACCATCAAGCTCAGTGTAGTCGGTGGGAGCACCCGACGTGCTGTCAGTTATCGCGGCAACCGCGATCGGGGCGGTGGGCGTTGTGATGTCGATAATCTGCACGCCGTCATCCACATAGGCGGCGACCAGTGCGTAGGTCTTGCCTTTAATCACCACCGTGGTAATGCCGCGGGCACCTAAGAGTTCGGTGTAGTTGGTGGTCGCATCGGGGTGATTGTCGGGTTGATCCTCACGCGCGGTGGCAATGGTCTGAATAGTCGGGGAGGTGGCGGGGTTGAGGGGATCGGTTCTAAGCTCAAGTATCTGTACCCCGTCATCACCCAAGGCGGCGACCAGCGCGTAGGTCACACCGCCGATGACCACGGTGGTGATGGCTTCTGGGTTATTCAGCTCCAGCATGGGGGTTTCGACTATGCTGCCAATCTGCTGCGCACGCGCCGGGTCGCTCACGTCTATAAGCTGTACGCTATCGCTGACGCGCATGGTGGCCAGCAGATAGGTCTTGCCACCGATGTCCACGGTGGTCACGGCGGTCGGGCCTACCAGCGCAAATTGGGTGGAGCCATCGTTATCATCGGACCCATGAGCATAGGCGGCAACGGCAGTTGGGGCCTGGAGCGCGGCATCATCGCCAGCCCGGGTGTTCGCACCCAAGACCACACCCGCACCCAGTGCCGCATTGTCGAGTATGCTGTAGGTCGTCTGTAGTGCCAGGGTCGGCGGGATAGCGTAGATAAAATGATCGTCCGTCAAATCCCTTTCCAAGACCCCGGTCAGCGTGATGGTGTTGCCGTCACTGGTGGTAATCTCTGCGTTGCCGTTGACATCTCGGGTTGCGCGTTTTACAGCATCCAGATCGGTAAAACCAGCAAAGACAGACAGATCTATTTTATTATTACCGGTAGTAAAATCGACAATAATATCATTGCCGTGACCTGGCTTAAAGACAAAGGTATCTGCGCCCGCGCCGCCGCTTAAGGTATCATTACCCGCACCGCCTTCGAGTCGGTTGACCCCAGCATTGCCGATAAGTACATCGTCATGGCCTGAGCCAATGAGGTTCTCGATACGGGAGAGTATATCGCCCGTGGAATCCGTGTTGCCAAGCGTCTGTGCGCCAGCCTTGTTCAAATTGACATACACACCGGTTATGTCTATATCAGCCGCAAGCCCACTGTCTAATGCTGTTACGGTGTACGCCATACCGGCTACCGCCGCCGCATACGAGGCCGTATCTGCACCATCGCCGCCGTCTAGCCTATCACCACCCGCACCACCGCTAAGCACGTCATCGCCAGTGCCGCCTTCCAACCTGTCAGCACCCACGCCGCCCGTTAAGGTATCATTACCCGCACCGCCTTCGAGTCGGTTGGCATTTGCATCGCCAGTTAAGGTGTCGGCGTAGTCGGTGCCAATGAGGTTTTCGATATTGAGCAAGATGTCACCTTGGGCATGGCCGTTGGCGTTCTTGCTATTGTCGGACAAGTCTACGGTCACGCCGTTGCCGTCTGTGGCACCGGCATAGCTCACGGTGTCCACGCCGCCCTTGCCATCGATAATATCAGCATTGGCAGTGATTTGGACACCTTGAAAGGTTTCATCGGTGTCATCGCCAATGATCGCGCCGCTGTTGACGTTCACGCTATGTACCGTGGGAGTGGAGACGTTACCGTCTGCATCGGTCAGCACGATCGAGAACGACCGCTCGCCATTGGCGGCGTTTTGCGCATCGGCGTTTTGGTAACGCAAGGCGGCGAGAATGGACTCGACCTCGATGGTCGTGAGGTTGCCGCCGCCGTTTTTGGTGAGCGTAATGGTGCGCGCGGTGCTATCCCAGACTATGTTAAGGCCGGTGATACCGGCAATCGTGACATCGCTGGCATCGGCATTGGCCGCCGCACCGATGACGAGTACCTGACCTGCGCCCGTACCATAGGCCAGTTGTTCGTCCGTGGGGTCGAGACCAGTCGTGGTAATGGTAATCGTACTAATGGTCGCCGGGATAGGCAGTTCGATGACCTGTATGCCGTTATCACTATAACCCGCGACAAAGGCGTAGACCTTGTTATTGATCTCCGCCGTGGTGATGTTGAAGGCACCAGCGAGTTCGGGGTATGTGGCCCCATCGACAAGTGCTACGACCGCAGTCGGGTTTGCAGGATCGGTGATGTCGATCACCTGCACCGCATGATCACCGTAACCTGTCACCAGGGCATAGGTACGACCGGCAATGACTGTGGTGGTGATAGCAAAGGCAGTCCTCAGCGCGGTGTAGGGGCTGGCGACCTGAACGCTGTTATCAAACAATGCGGCAACCGCAGTCGGGGTCTCGGGCGTGGAAATGTCAATAATCTGCACGCCGTGATCCGTAGGAGCGGCGACCAGCGCATAGGTCTTGCCGTCTATCACCACCGTGGTGATATCCCATGCGCCACCCAGTGCCGTATAAGGCGTATCAGCCCCCAGCGTGCTGTCAGTAATCGCGGCGACCGCACTTGGGGCCGCGGGCGTAGTGATGTCAATAATCTGCACGCCGTGATCCGTAGGAGCGGCGACCAGCGCATAGGTCTTGCCTTTAATCACCACCGTGGTAATGCCTACCGCACCATCAAGCTCAGTGTAGTCGGTGGGAGCACCCGACGTGCTGTCAGTTATCGCGGCAACCGCGATCGGGGCGGTGGGCGTTGTGATGTCGATAATCTGCACGCCGTCATCCACATAGGCGGCGACCAGTGCGTAGGTCTTGCCTTTAATCACCACCGTGGTAATGCCGCGGGCACCTAAGAGTTCGGTGTAGTTGGTGGTCGCATCGGGGTGATTGTCGGGTTGATCCTCACGCGCGGTGGCAATGGTCTGAATAGTCGGGGAGGTGGCGGGGTTGAGGGGATCGGTTCTAAGCTCAAGTATCTGTACCCCGTCATCACCCAAGGCGGCGACCAGCGCGTAGGTCACACCGCCGATGACCACGGTGGTGATGGCTTCTGGGTTATTCAGCTCCAGCATGGGGGTTTCGACTATGCTGCCAATCTGCTGCGCACGCGCCGGGTCGCTCACGTCTATAAGCTGTACGCTATCGCTGACGCGCATGGTGGCCAGCAGATAGGTCTTGCCACCGATGTCCACGGTGGTCACGGCGGTCGGGCCTACCAGCGCAAATTGGGTGGAGCCATCGTTATCATCGGACCCATGAGCATAGGCGGCAACGGCAGTTGGGGCCTGGAGCGCAACATTATCGCCCGCCCGGGTGTTCGCACCCAAGACCACACCCGCACCCAGTGCCGCATTGTCGAGTATGCTGTAGGTCGTCTGTAGTGCCAGGGTCGGCGGGATAGCGTAGATAAAATGATCGTCCGTCAAATCCCTTTCCAAGACCCCGGTCAGCGTGATGGTGTTGCCGTCACTGGTGGTAATCTCTGCGTTGCCGTTGACATCTCGGGTTGCGCGTTTTACAGCATCCAGATCGGTAAAACCAGCAAAGACAGACAGATCTATTTTATTATTACCGGTAGTAAAATCGACAATAATATCATTGCCGTGACCTGGCTTAAAGACAAAGGTATCTGCGCCCGCGCCGCCGCTTAAGGTATCATTACCCGCACCGCCTTCGAGTCGGTTGACCCCAGCATTGCCGATAAGTACATCGTCATGGCCTGAGCCAATGAGGTTCTCGATACGGGAGAGTATATCGCCCGTGGAATCCGTGTTGCCAAGCGTCTGTGCGCCAGCCTTGTTCAAATTGACATACACACCGGTTATGTCTATATCAGCCGCAAGCCCACTGTCTAATGCTGTTACGGTGTACGCCATACCGGCTACCGCCGCCGCATACGAGGCCGTATCTGCACCATCGCCGCCGTCTAGCCTATCACCACCCGCACCACCGCTAAGCACGTCATCGCCAGTGCCGCCTTCCAACCTGTCAGCACCCACGCCGCCCGTTAAGGTATCATTACCCGCACCGCCTTCGAGTCGGTTGGCATTTGCATCGCCAGTTAAGGTGTCGGCGTAGTCAGAGCCGATGAGGTTTTCGATATTGAGCAAGATGTCACCTTGGGCATGGCCGTTGGCGTTCTTGCTATTGTCGGACAAGTCTACGGTCACGCCAACATTGGAGTTGGCATAGCTCACGGTGTCCACGCCGCCCTTGCCATCGATAATATCAGCGTTGGCAGTGATTTGGACACCTTGAAAGGTTTCATCGGTGTCATCGCCAATGATCGCGCCGCTGTTGACGTTCACGCTATGTACCGTGGGAGTGGAGACGTTACCGTCTGCATCGGTCAGCACGATCGAAAATTCGCGTACGCCATTGGTGGCGTTTTGCGCATCGGCGTTTTGGTAACGCAAGGCGGCGAGAATGGACTCGACCTCGATGGTCGTGAGGTTGCTGTTGGCCCTGGTGACGGTAATGGTACCAGCACCTGTTGCGGCATCAGTCTGGTGCCAGACCAGCGTGAGACCAGTAATACCGGCAATCGTGACATCGCTGGCATCGGCATTGGCCGCCGCACCGATGACGAGTACCTGACCTGCGCCCGTACCATAGGCCAGTTGTTCGTCCGTGGGGTCGAGACCAGTCGTGGTAATGGTAATCGTACTAATGGTCGCCGGGATAGGCAGTTCGATGACCTGTATGCCGTTATCACTATAACCCGCGACAAAGGCGTAGACCTTGTTATTGATCTCCGCCGTGGTGATGTTGAAGGCACCAGCGAGTTCGGGGTATGTGGCCCCATCGACAAGTGCTACGACCGCAGTCGGGTTTGCAGGATCGGTGATGTCGATCACCTGCACCGCATGATCACCGTAACCTGTCACCAGGGCATAGGTACGACCGGCAATGACTGTGGTGGTGATAGCAAAGGCAGTCCTCAGCGCGGTGTAGGGGCTGGCGACCTGAACGCTGTTATCAAACAATGCGGCAACCGCAGTCGGGGTCTCGGGCGTGGAAATGTCAATAATCTGCACGCCGTGATCCGTAGGAGCGGCGACCAGCGCATAGGTCTTGCCGTCTATCACCACCGTGGTGATATCCCATGCGCCACCCAGTGCCGTATAAGGCGTATCAGCCCCCAGCGTGCTGTCAGTAATCGCGGCGACCGCACTTGGGGCCGCGGGCGTAGTGATGTCAATAATCTGCACGCCGTGATCCGTAGGAGCGGCGACCAGCGCATAGGTCTTGCCTTTAATCACCACCGTGGTAATGCCTACCGCACCATCAAGCTCAGTGTAGTCGGTGGGAGCACCCGACGTGCTGTCAGTTATCGCGGCAACCGCGATCGGGGCGGTGGGCGTTGTGATGTCGATAATCTGCACGCCGTCATCCACATAGGCGGCGACCAGTGCGTAGGTCTTGCCTTTAATCACCACCGTGGTAATGCCGCGGGCACCTAAGAGTTCGGTGTAGTTGGTGGTCGCATCGGGGTGATTGTCGGGTTGATCCTCACGCGCGGTGGCAATGGTCTGAATAGTCGGGGAGGTGGCGGGGTTGAGGGGATCGGTTCTAAGCTCAAGTATCTGTACCCCGTCATCACCCAAGGCGGCGACCAGCGCGTAGGTCACACCGCCGATGACCACGGTGGTGATGGCTTCTGGGTTATTCAGCTCCAGCATGGGGGTTTCGACTATGCTGCCAATCTGCTGCGCACGCGCCGGGTCGCTCACGTCTATAAGCTGTACGCTATCGCTGACGCGCATGGTGGCCAGCAGATAGGTCTTGCCACCGATGTCCACGGTGGTCACGGCGGTCGGGCCTACCAGCGCAAATTGGGTGGAGCCATCGTTATCATCGGACCCATGAGCATAGGCGGCAACGGCAGTTGGGGCCTGGAGCGCAACATTATCGCCCGCCCGGGTGTTCGCACCCAAGACCACACCCGCACCCAGTGCCGCATTGTCGAGTATGCTGTAGGTCGTCTGTAGTGCCAGGGTCGGCGGGATAGCGTAGATAAAATGATCGTCCGTCAAATCCCTTTCCAAGACCCCGGTCAGCGTGATGGTGTTGCCGTCACTGGTGGTAATCTCTGCGTTGCCGTTGACATCTCGGGTTGCGCGTTTTACAGCATCCAGATCGGTAAAACCAGCAAAGACAGACAGATCTATTTTATTATTACCGGTAGTAAAATCGACAATAATATCATTGCCGTGACCTGGCTTAAAGACAAAGGTATCTGCGCCCGCGCCGCCGCTTAAGGTATCATTACCCGCACCGCCTTCGAGTCGGTTGACCCCAGCATTGCCGATAAGTACATCGTCATGGCCTGAGCCAATGAGGTTCTCGATACGGGAGAGTATATCGCCCGTGGCATCCGTGTTGCCAAGCGTCTGTGCGCCAGCCTTGTTCAAATTGACATACACACCGGTTATGTCTATATCAGCCGCAAGCCCACTGTCTAATGCTGTTACGGTGTACGCCATACCGGCTACCGCCGCCGCATACGAGGCCGTATCTGCACCATCGCCGCCGTCTAGCCTATCACCACCCGCACCACCGCTAAGCACGTCATCGCCAGTGCCGCCTTCCAACCTGTCAGCACCCACGCCGCCCGTTAAGGTATCATTACCCGCACCGCCTTCGAGTCGGTTGGCATTTGCATCGCCAGTTAAGGTGTCGGCGTAGTCAGAGCCGATGAGGTTTTCGATATTGAGCAAGATGTCACCTTGGGCATGGCCGTTGGCGTTCTTGCTATTGTCGGACAAGTCTACGGTCACGCCAACATTGGAGTTGGCATAGCTCACGGTGTCCACGCCGCCCTTGCCATCGATAATATCAGCGTTGGCAGTGATTTGGACACCTTGAAAGGTTTCATCGGTGTCATCGCCAATGATCGCGCCGCTGTTGACGTTCACGCTATGTACCGTGGGAGTGGAGACGTTACCGTCTGCATCGGTCAGCACGATCGAAAATTCGCGTACGCCATTGGTGGCGTTTTGCGCATCGGCGTTTTGGTAACGCAAGGCGGCGAGAATGGACTCGACCTCGATGGTCGTGAGGTTGCTGTTGGCCCTGGTGACGGTAATGGTACCAGCACCTGTTGCGGCATCAGTCTGGTGCCAGACCAGCGTGAGACCAGTAATACCGGCAATCGTGACATCGCTGGCATCGGCATTGGCCGCCGCACCGATGACGAGTACCTGACCTGCGCCCGTACCATAGGCCAGTTGTTCGTCCGTGGGGTCGAGACCAGTCGTGGTAATGGTAATCGTGCTAATCGTCGCCGTCAGCGGCAGTTCGATGACCTGTATGCCGTTATCACCATAACCCGCGACAAAGGCGTAAGTCTTGCCCGCGACCACCGCCGTGGTGATGTTGAAGGCACCAGCGAGTTCGGGGTATGTGGCCCCATCGACAAGTGCTACGACCGCAGTCGGGTTTGCAGGATCGGTGATGTCGATCACCTGCACCGCATGATCACCGTAACCTGTCACCAGGGCATAGGTACGACCGGCAATGACTGTGGTGGTGATAGCAAAGGCAGTCCTCAGCGCGGTGTAGGGGCTGGCGACCTGAACGCTGTTATCAAACAATGCGGCAACCGCAGTCGGGGTCTCGGGCGTGGAAATGTCAATAATCTGCACGCCGTGATCCGTAGGAGCGGCGACCAGCGCATAGGTCTTGCCGTCTATCACCACCGTGGTGATATCCCATGCGCCACCCAGTGCCGTATAAGGCGTATCAGCCCCCAGCGTGCTGTCAGTAATCGCGGCGACCGCACTTGGGGCCGCGGGCGTAGTGATGTCAATAATCTGCACGCCGTGATCCGTAGGAGCGGCGACCAGCGCATAGGTCTTGCCTTTAATCACCACCGTGGTAATGCCTACCGCACCATCAAGCTCAGTGTAGTCGGTGGGAGCACCCGACGTGCTGTCAGTTATCGCGGCAACCGCGATCGGGGCGGTGGGCGTTGTGATGTCGATAATCTGCACGCCGTCATCCACATAGGCGGCGACCAGTGCGTAGGTCTTGCCTTTAATCACCACCGTGGTAATGCCGCGGGCACCTAAGAGTTCGGTGTAGTTGGTGGTCGCATCGGGGTGATTGTCGGGTTGATCCTCACGCGCGGTGGCAATGGTCTGAATAGTCGGGGAGGTGGCGGGGTTGAGGGGATCGGTTCTAAGCTCAAGTATCTGTACCCCGTCATCACCCAAGGCGGCGACCAGCGCGTAGGTCACACCGCCGATGACCACGGTGGTGATGGCTTCTGGGTTATTCAGCTCCAGCATGGGGGTTTCGACTATGCTGCCAATCTGCTGCGCACGCGCCGGGTCGCTCACGTCTATAAGCTGTACGCTATCGCTGACGCGCATGGTGGCCAGCAGATAGGTCTTGCCACCGATGTCCACGGTGGTCACGGCGGTCGGGCCTACCAGCGCAAATTGGGTGGAGCCATCGTTATCATCGGACCCATGAGCATAGGCGGCAACGGCAGTTGGGGCCTGGAGCGCGGCATCATCGCCAGCCCGGGTGTTGGCTCCCAAGACCACGCCCGTGGTCAGTGCCGCATTGTCGAGTATGCTGTAGGTCGTCTGTAGCGCCAGGGTCGGCGGGATAATAGCATAGATAAAATGATCGTCCGTCAAATCCCTTTCCAAGACCCCGGTCAGCGTGATGGTGTTGCCGTCACTGGTGGTAATCACTGTATTGCCACTGCCATCATCAAGCGTTGCGTCCTGCACAGCTTTCAGGTTGGTAAAACCCGCAATCGCGGATAGATCGATTTTATTATTACCGGTAGTAAAATCGGTAATGGTGTCTGTGCCATGACCGGCGGTAAAGACAAAAGTATCATTACCCGCGCCGCCGGTTAAGGTGTCATCACCCGCACCGCCGTTGAGGATATCATCCCCCGCACCGCCGCTAAGCTGGTCATTGCCATCGCCGCCTTCGAGGCGGTTGGAATACACATCGCCAGTTAAGGTGTCAGCGTGGTTGGAGCCGATGAGGTTTTCGATATTGAGCAAGACATCACCTTGGGCATGGCCGTTCGCGTTCTGCGTGTTATCGCTCAAGTTTACCGTGACACCAGCATCGGACTGGTCATAGCTCACGGTATCCACGCCGCCCTTGCCATCGATAAGGTCGGCGTTGGCAGTGATTTGGACACCTTGAAAGGTTTTATCGGTGTCATCGCCAATGATCGCGCCACGGTTGACGTTCACGCGGTGTACCGTGGGGGTGGAGTCCAGCTCGCCAGTGTCGGTGAGCACGATCGAAAATTCGCGTACACCATTGGCGGCACCCGCCGCAGTATTGTTGTAACGCAAGGTAGCGAGGATGGACTCGACCTCAATGGTCGTTAAGTTGCTGTTGGCCCTGGTGACGGTAATGGTACCAGCACCTGTTGCGGCATCAGTCTGGCGCCAGGCCAGCGTGAGGCCAGTGATACCGGCAATCGTCACATCGCTCACGCTGTTATTGTCCCCGCCGATGGCAAGGGCCAGGTCCGCACCCATGGCACCGCTACCATAGACCAGTTGTTCGTTGCCATCGGTATCCAAACCGGTTGCAGTAATGGTAATCGCGCGTATGGTCGGGGTCAGCGGCAGTTCTATGATCTGTACGCCTCTATCACGATAGGTATTGACCAAGGCGTAGGCCTTGCCGTCTATCACCGTGGTGGTGATGTCCTCTGCGCCATCCAATAAGGTGTTGGCATGCGCATCAGTAATCGTGCCTGCGGGTGTGGGATTGCGCGGATTGGAGATGTCGATAATCTGTACCCCATCATCACCCCAGGCGGCGACCAGCGCGTAGGTCTTGCCGGCCATCACCACCGTGGTGATGGCGCTGGCACCCCGCAGTGCGGTAAAGCCACCTGCCCCATCAGTAATCGCGGTCGTGGGCGTGGGCTTTTTCGGGTCGGATATGTCGATAATCTGTACCCCATCATCACCCCTGGCGGCGACCAGCGCGTAGGTACGCGGCACACCGGTATGCGGGTCATCAATGACCACCGTGGTGATGGCGTGGGCACCCAACAGTTCGGGGTATGTAGCTCCATCAGTAATCGCGGCCGTGGGCGTGGGATTGCGCGGGTCGGAGATGTCGATAATCTGTACCCCGTGATCATCATAGGCGGCGACCAGCGCGTAGGTGCTGGCACCGATCTTCGCCGTGGTGATGGCGATTGCACCATCCAGGGCGGTCTTGTCACCATCATCAGTAATCGCGGCCGTGGGCGTGGGATTGCGCGGGTCGGAGATGTCGATAATCTGTACCCCGTGATCATCATAGGCGGCGACCAGCGCGTAGGTCTTGCCGCCCACCACCACCGTGGTGATGGCGGTGGCACCCAACAGTGCGGTGTAGCCGCCCTCGCCATCGCTAATCGCAGCCGTGGGCTTGGACTTGTTCGGGTCGGTGATGTTGATGATCTGTACCCCATCATCATCATAGGCGGCGACCAGGGCGTAGGTCGCATCGCCGATCTTCACCGTGGTGATTGAGTATGCACCACGCAGTTCGGGGTATGTAGCCCCATCAGTAATCGTGGCCGTGGGCGTGGGATTGTTCGGGTCGGAGATGTCAAGTATCTGTACCCAGCCACCATTACTATTACCATCATCATCATAATCCCCGGCGGCGACCAGGGCGTAGGGGATGCCGCCTATCACCACCGTGGTGATGGACTCTGGATACGTCAGTGCGGCGTTGTTGGCAGCGAACACTATCTTGGTGATGGACTCTGGAGTCGTCAGTACGATTTCGGTAGCGGAGTAATTGTCGGTAATGTTGCCCCTCGCCACCGGGACTTGTAAGACGGCATTATCGCCGGTCCTGGCGTTGGCTCCCAAGACCACACCCGTGGTCAGTGCCGCGGTGTCAAGTATGCTGTAGGGGGTTTGTAGTGCCAGGGATGGCGGGATAGCATAGATAAAATGATCGTCCGTCAACGCCCCTCTTGAGACCCCGGTCAGCGTGATGGTATGGCCGAGACGGGTGGTAATGACTGTATTGCCACTGCCATCATCAAGCGTTGCGCGCCTTACAGCGCCAAGATTGGTAAAGCCAGCAAGGGCGGACACATCAATTTTATTATTACCGTTGGTAAAATCAGCAATAGTGTCATTGCTGTGACCTGGGGCAAAGACAAAGGTATCATCGCCGGTGCCGCCTTCGAGCATGTCATTACCCGCACCGCCCCTTAAGGTATCATTACCCGCACCGCCCGTTAGCCGGTTGGCATTCCTATCACCAATCAGTACATCGTTATGCGCCGAGCCGATCAGGTTTTCGATATGGGAGAGTATATCACCCGTGGCCTCGCTACCGATTTGTGCGCCGACCTTGTTTAGATTGACATACACACCGGTCACGCCCGTGACGCGAGCCGCAAGCCCATGGGTTGGATCCGCCACCACGTCGTACCTCGCCACTGCTGCCGCATTTGCATACGAGACCGTATCTGTACCATCGCCGCCGTCTAGCCGGTCCGCACCCGCACCGCCGATAAGCCAGTCATTGCCAGTGCCGCCGATTAAGGTATCGTCACCCGTGCCGCCCTCAAGCGTGTCATCGTCGGCACCGCCGATAAGCCAGTCATTGCCAGTGCCGCCGCTAAGGCGGTCATACCCCACACCGCCGCTAAGCTGGTCATTGCCCGCGCCACCGTCCAACCGGTTGTCATCATTATTGCCGATAAGCACATCAGCCTGTGCCGAGCCGATGACGTTTTCGATATTAGAGAGTTCATCCCCAAACGCGTCGGTCACGGTGCCGTCCGCATCGGTTGTCTGTGCACCTGCCTTGTTCAGATTGACATACACGCCAGTCACACCGGTTATATCAGCCGCCAGCCCGCTGTCTGCCGCCGTCACGGTGTACGCCACACCGGCTGCTGCTGCCGCCGCATAAGAGGCGGTATCCGTGCCATCGCCGCCGTTTAAGCTATCGGCACCCGCGCCACCGCTAAGCGTGTCATCACCCGCGCCGCCATCGATTGTGTCATCATCCGCGCCGCCATCGATTGTGTCATCACCCGTGCCGCCTTCGATTGTGTCATCACCCGCGCCGCCATCGATTGTGTCATCACCCGCGCCGCCATCGATTGTGTCATCACCCGTGCCGCCATCGATTGTGTCATCACCCGTGCCGCCATCGATTGTGTCATCATCCGCGCCGCCATCGATTGTGTCATCACCCGTGCCGCCATCGATTGTGTCATCACCCGTGCCGCCATCGATTGTGTCATCGCCCGTGCCACCATTTAAGGTATCCGCATCGCCGCCGCCGCCAAGGTGGTCATCACCCGCACCGCCTTCGAGTCGGTTGGCATCATTATTGCCGATAAGCACATCAGCCTGTGCCGAGCCGATGACGTTCTCAATATTGGAGAGCCTATCGCCCAGCGCGTCAGTCACGGTGCGGCTCGCATTGGTCGTCTGTGCGCTAGCCTTGTTTAGATTGACATAGACACCGGTCACACCCGTGACTTCGACCGCCAGTCCGTTGCGTGCCTCTGCCGCCACGGTGTACGGTGCCACCACCGCTGCTGTTGCATACGAGGCCGTATCCGTATCATCGCCGCCGTCCAGGGTATCCGCACCCGCGCCACCGATAAGCTGGTCATCGCCCGCGCTACCGTCTAAGATATCGCCACCTGTGCCGCCATTGAGCGTGTCATCACCCGCACCGCCTCCAAGCCAGTTGGCATTTGCATCGCCGACAAGTACATCGTTATGTGCCGAGCCGATGACGTTTTCGATGTTGAGCAAAACATCGCCCGCCGCCCAGCCGTTGGCATTGTTGCTATTGTCGGACAAGTCTACGGTCACGCCGTTGCCGTCTGTGGCACCGGCATAGATCACGGTATCTACACCGCCCTTGCCATCGATAAGGTCTACGTTGGCAGTGGCATCATATTTATTGTTGGTGTTATCGCCAATGATCGCACCACGGTTGAAGTTCACGCTGTGTACTGTGGCGGTGGAGTCTAGCCCGTCCTGGTCGGTCAGCACGATCGAAAATTCGCGCACGCGGTCGGTGGCACCCGCCGCAGTATTTTTGTAGCGCAAGGCGGCGAGGATGGACTCGACCTCAATGGTCGTGAGGTCGCTACCGTCGGTCTTGACCACGGTAATAGCACCTGTAGCAGCATCGGTCTGGCGCCAGACGAGCGTGAGGCCGGTGATACCGGCGATCGTGACATCGCGGGCATCGGCATTGGCCGCCGCACCGATGGCGAGGGCCAGGTCCTCCGCGCCCATAGCATTGCTACCATAGACCAGTCGCTCGTTGCCATCGGTATCCAGGCCGGTCGCGGTAATCGTAATCGCGCGTATGGTCGCCGTCAGCGGCAGTTCGATGACCTGTACGCTGTCATTATCATGTACACCGACCAAGGCGTAGGCCTTGCCGTCGATGACCGTGGTGGTAATGTCATTTGCACCATTGAGTCTAGTGTTAGTAGCAGTATTAGTAATCGTGCCTGCGGGCGTGGGATTCTGCGGGTCGGAGATGTCAATGATCTGTACCCCGTCATCAAAAAAGCTGGTCACCAGGGCGTAGGTCTTGCCGACAATCACCACGGTGGTGATGTCAGACGCGCCATCCAGAACGGTGTAGCGACTAGCGGCATCTTTATTATTATCGACAATGGCGGCCGTGGGCGTGGGCATGGCGGGGTTGCTGATGTCGATGATCTGTACCCCGTCATCAAACCAGGCGGCGACCAGGGCGTAGGTCGCATCGCCTATCACCACCGTGGTGATGCTCTTCGCACCATTCAGTGCGGTATAAGGCGTATTAGCCGCTTGCGTGCTGTCGGTCATTGCGGCCGTGGGCTTGGGATTACGCGGGTTGGTGATGTCGATAATCTGCACCCCATCATCGTCATAACTCGCCACCAGCGCGTAGGTACGCGGCACACCGGTATGCGGGTCATCAATGACCACCGTGGTGATGTCTCTTGCGCCCTCAAGTTCGGTATAGCCACCTGCATCATCCCTAATCGCGACCGTGGGCGTGGGACTGCGCGGGTTGGTGATGTCGATAATCTGTACCCCGTCATCACCATAGGCGGCGACCAGCGCGTAGGTACGCGGCACACCGGTATTCGGGTCATCAATGACCACCGTGGTGATGCCTCTTGCGCCCTCAAGTTCGGTGTAGCCACCTGCCTCATCCCTAATCGCAACCGTGGCAGTCGGCGTGGCGGGTGTGGTGATGTCGATGATCTGTACCCCGTTATCACCCCAGGCGGCGACCAGGGCGTAGGTACGGTCAGCGATGACTGTGGTCGTGATACCGTATGGGTTACGTAGCGCGGTCTTGCCACCATCATCAATAATCGCGGCCGTGGCAGTCGGCCTAGCGGGGTTGGAGATGTCGATGATCTGTACCCCGTTATCACCCCAGGCGGCGACCAGGGCGTAGGTACGCGGCACACCGGTATTCGGGTCATCAATGACCACCGTGGTGATGGACTCTGGATACGTCAGTGCGGTGTCATCATCGCCGGTAATGTTGCCTCTCGCCACCGGAGCTTGTAAGACGGCCTTATCACCCGCCCTGGCGTTCGCGGCCAAGACCACACCCGCGCCCAGCACCGCATTGTTGGCTATGCTGTAGGGGGTTTTAAGTGCCAGGGATGGCGGAATAGCGTAGATAAAATGATCGTCCGTCAACGCCTCCTCCTTGACCCCGGTCAGCGTAATGGTGTTACCGTCACTGGTGGTAATCTGTGCGTTGCCGTCGACATTGACGGTGGCGCGCCTTACAGCCTCAAGATCGGTAAAGTCAGCAATGGCGGAGATATCTATTTTATTATTACCTTTGGTAAAATCAGCAATGGTGTCTGTGCCGTGACCTGGCTTAAAGACAAAGGTATCTGCGCCCGCACCGCCCCTTAAGGTGTCATTACCCGCGCCGCCGTCAAGGGTGTCAGCCCCAGCACCGCCATTGAGGATGTCATCGCCAGTGCCGCCGGTTAAGGTGTCCCTACCCGCGCCGCCATTGAGGATGTCAGCCCCAGCACCACCATTGAGGATGTCATCGCCCGCGCCGCCGTCCAGCCAGTCGCCACCGCCGCCGCCTTCAAGTCGGTTGGCATTCCCATCGCCGATAAGCAGATCGAAATGCGCCGAGCCAATGATGTTTTCGATATTGATAAGTACATCACCCGTGACATCCGTGTTGCCGCTAGTCTGTGCGCCTGTCTTGTTTAGATTGACATACACGCCGTTTATGACAATGTTGAATCTCAGCCCGCTGTCTGCCGCCGCCACGGCGTACTGCACCGCCGCCGATGCCCCGTCATAATTCACGGTATCTGTGCCGCCCTTGCCATCGATAAGGTCTACGTTGGCGGTGGCGGCATAGTTATTGTTGGTGTCATCGCCAATGATCGCGCCACTGTTGACATTCACGCGGTGTACCGTGGGGGTAGAGTCTAGTCCGCCCTGGTCGGTGAGCACGATCGAAAATTCGCGCACGCGGTCGGTGGCCGCCGTGGTATTTTTGTAGCGCAAGACATTGAGGATGGCCTCAACCTCTACGGTCGTGAGGTCGCTGTTGTCGGTCTTGGTTACGGTAATAGTACCGGTGCTGACATCCCTTACGACATTGATTGGGCGCCAGGCGAGCGTGAGGCCGGTGATACCGGCAATCGTGACATCGCTCACGCTGTTATTGTCCCCACCGATCGCGAGGGCCAGGTCCGCGCCCATGGCACCGGTACCATAGACCAGTCGCTCGCCCACGGCATCCAGGCCGGTGGCGGTAATCGTAATCGTGCTTATCGTAGCAAATAGCGGCAGTTCTATGACCTGTACGCTGTCATTATTATAGGCACTGACCAAGGCGTAGGCCTTGCCGTCGATGACCGTGGTGGTGATGTCCTCTGCACCATCCAATAAGGTGTTGGCATCCGTATTAGTAATCGTGCCTGCGGGCATGGGATTCTGCGGGTCGGAGATGTTGATGATCTGTACCTCGCCATCGCCATCATCCTCACCATAGGCGGCGACCAGGGCATAGGTCTTACCGGCGATGACTGTGGTCGTGATACTGGATACGCCACCCAGTACCGAGAAGCCCGGTGTACCACCTGACTGATCGGCATCGATAATCGCGGCCGTGGGCCTGGGATTGTTCGGGTTGGAGATGTCGATAATCTGTACCCCGTGATCTTCACTGGCGGCGACCAGGGCGTAGGTCTTGCCGTCTATCACTGCCGTGGTGATACCGCTTGCGCCCCTAAGTGCGTTGAAACCACCTTTATCATCGCGAATCGCGGCCGTGGGTGTGGGCATGGCCGGGTTGCTAATGTCAATAATCTGTACCCCGTGATCATCATAGGCGGCGACCAGTGCGTAGGTCTTGCCGCCTATCACCACCGTGGTGATGGCGTGGGCACCCTTAAGCTCGGTGAAGTCGGTGGGCATCGCCCTCGTGCTGTCAGTAATCGCGGCCGTGGGTTGGGGGTCAGTCGGGTCGGAGATGTCGATGATCTGTACCCCGTCATCACCATGGGCGGCGACCAGGGCGTAGGTGTTGGCACCGATCTTCACCGTGGTGATGCCACGGGCACCACCGAGTGCGGTGTAAGGCGTATTAGCCCCCGGCGTGCTGTCAG
Source organism: uncultured Gammaproteobacteria bacterium (assembly GCA_951812995.1). GTDB lineage: Bacteria > Pseudomonadota > Gammaproteobacteria > Eutrophobiales > Eutrophobiaceae > UBA7359. Next base: position 131,421 of record CATOTD010000014.1, read on the forward strand.
TAATCGCGGCCGTGGGCTGGGGGTCAGTCGGGTCGGAGATGTCGATGATCTGTACCCCATCAACACCCTCGGCGGCGACCAGGGCGTAGGTGCTGGCACCGATCTTCACCGTGGTGATGGACCCTGGAACCGACAGTGCGGTGTTGGCATCATCGGTAATCGTGGCCGTGGCAGTCGGCGTAGTCGAATCGGAGATGTTGAGTATCTGTACGCCGTTATAAGCATTGATGACCAGCGCGTAGGGGATGCCACCGATTTCCACCGTGGTGATGGACTGTGGACCACGCAACGCGGTGTTGGCAGCATCGTCGGTAATGTTGCCCCTCGCCACCGGGGCTTGTAAGACGACATTATCGCCCGCCGTGGCCTTGGCTCCCAAGACCACACCCGCGCCCAGCACCGCATTGTTGGCTATGCTGTAGGGGGTTTTAAGCGCCAGGGTCGGCGGAATAGCGTAGATAAAATGATCGTCCGTCAAATCCCTTTTCAAGAACCCGGTCAGCGTGATGGTGCCGGTAGGGGTGGTAATGACTGCGTTGCCACTGCCATCATCATCCGTTGCGCGCTTTACAGCATCCAGATCGGTAAAACCAGCAATGGCGGACAGATCTATTTTATTATTACCAGTGGTAAAATCAGCAATGATGTCTGCACCATGACCTTGTCCTTGGTCTGGGGCAAAGACAAAGATATCATCGCCAATGCCGCCGGTTAAGGTGTCATTACCCGCACCGCCGTCCAGGGTATCGGCACCCGCACCGCCTTCCAGGGTATCGGCACCCGCACCGCCGTTCAGGATATCATCGCCCGTGCCGCCGCTAAGCTGGTCATTGCCCGCACCACCGTCCAACCGGTTGTTATCATTATTGCCGATAAGCACATCGGCCTGCGCTGAGCCAATCAGGTTCTCGATATTGTAGAGCCTATCGCCCGTGGCATCCGTGTTGTCGCCGCCAGTCTGTGCAGTCTGTGCGCCATTCTTGGTCAGATTGACATACACGCCGGTTATGTCTATATCAGCCGCAAGCCCGCTGTCTAATGCTGTCACGGTGTACTTCGCCACCCGTACCGCATTCGCATACGAGGCCGTATCATCACCCGCACCGCCGCTAAGCTGGTCATTGCCCGCGCCGCCGATTAAGGTATCGTCACCCGTGCCGCCTTCGAGCGTGTCATGGCTGGCACCGCCGAGAAGCCAGTCATTGCCCGCGCCGCCGTACAGTCGATTGATCCCAGCATCACCGATAAGCACATCAGCCTGCGCCGAGCCGATGACGTTTTCGATATTGGAGAGTGTATCGCCCCGTGCATCAGTAATCACGGTGTTGGTGGCATTGGTCGTCTGTGCGCCTCTCTTGTTTAGATTGACATACACGCCAGTTATGTCTATATCAGCCGCAAGCCCACTGTCTAATGCTGTCACGGTGTACGCCATACCGGCTACCGCTGCCGTCGCATACGAGGCGGTATCCGTGCCATAGCCACCGTCCAGCGTATCGGCACCCGCGCCGCCGATAAGCGTGTCATTGCTCGCACCGCCGTCCAGCCGATTGACCCCAGCATTGCCAATAAGTACATCGGCCTGCGCCGAGCCAATCAGGTTCTCAATATTGGAGAGTATATCGCCCGTGGCCTCCGTGTTACCGCCAGTCTGTGCGCCCGCTTTGCTAAGGTTGACATACACGCCAGTCACGCCCGTGACGCGAGCCGCGAGCCCGTTGACTGCATCCGCCGCCACGGTGTACGGCGCAACTGCCGCCGCATTCGCATACGAGGCTGTATCCGTGCCATCGCCGCCGTTGAGGGTGTCAGCCCTACCACCACCATTGAGGACATCATCGTCATCGCCGCCGGTTAAGGTGTCCCTACCTGCATCGCCGTACAGCTTGTCATTACCCGCACCGCCGGTTAAGGTATCCCTACCTGCACCGCCGTCCAGCTTGTCATCGCCCGCACCGCCGTCCAGCGTGTCATGATCTGCATCGCCGATTAAGGTATCATCACCTGTGCCACCCGTTAAGGTGTCGGCCCCCGCGCCGCCTTCGAGTCGGTTGTCACTCCCATCACCAATCAGTACATCGTCATGCACCGAGCCAATCAGGTTCTCAATACTGATCAATGTATCGGCACCCGGGGGGCGGCCATCGCCGTCAACACCGACCGCATCACCGCCAGCAAAAGGCGTGGTGCCCGACAAATCCACGGTCACACCGGCCGCTGAGCTGGCATAAGAGACGGTATCAATGCCGTCGCCGCCGTCCAGCGTATCGGCACCCGCACCACCTTCGAGTCGGTTGGCATTTGCATCGCCAGTCAGAGTATCATCATGCCTCGAGCCGATGAGGTTCTCGATGTTTGTAAAGATATCGCCCATCGCCCAGCCGCCAACGTTCTGCGTATTGTCGGCCAAGTTTACCGTAACACCCGCCGATGCCCCGTCATAACTCACAGTATCTACACCGCCCTTGCCATCGATAAGGTCGGCATCGGCGGTGGCGGCATAGTTATTGTCGGTGTCATCGCCAACCTGTGCGCCGTTGTTGAAGTTCACGCGGTGTAGCGTGGCGGTGGAGGCGTTACCGTCCTGGTCGGTCAGCACGATCGAAAATTCGCGCACACCATCGGCGGCGTTTCGCGCATCGGCGTTTTGGTAGCGCAAGGCAGCGAGGATGGACTCAACCTCAATAGTCGTGAGGTTGCTGTTGTTGGTCTTGGTTACGGTAATGGTGTTCGCGGTATTATCCCAAGCGAGCGTGAGGCCCGTGATACCAGCAATCGTCACATCGCTCACGCTAGCATTGGCCCCGCCGATGGCAAGGACCAGGTCCGCGCCCATGGCACCGCTACTATAGGCCAGTTGTTCGTTGCCATCGGTATCTAAGCCCGTGACGGTAATCGTAATCGTGCTAATGGTCTCGGTCAGCGGCAGTTCGATGACCTGTACGCCGCTATCATTATAGACACTGGCCAGGGCGTAGGCCTTGCCGTTGATGACCGTGGTGGTGATGTCCTCTACACCATACAATAAGGTGTTGGCATCCTTATTAGTAATCGTGCCTGCGGGCTTGGGCTTTTTCGGGTCGGAGATGTCGATAATCTGTACCCCATCATCCTCATAGGCGGCGACCAGGGCGTAGGTCTTGCCAGCTATTACCATGGTGGTAATACCATATATGTGTTTCAGTGCCGAGAAGCCCGGCGTACCACCTCGCGCCTCGACATCGATAATCGCGGCCGTGGGCGTGGGCTTTTTCGGGTCGGAGATGTCGATAATCTGTACCCCGTGATCCCAATAGGCGGCGACCAGCGCGTAGGTGCTAGCACCGATCTTCGCCGTGGTGATGGCGTGGGCACCCCGCAGTGTGGTAAAACCACCTGCCCCATCAGTAATCGCGGCCGTGGGCGTGGGATTAGTCGGGTCGGAGATGTCGATAATCTGTACCCCGTGATCATCATAGGCGGCGACCAGCGCGTAGGTGCTGACACCGATCTTCACCGTGGTGATGGCGTGGGCACCCAACAGTTCGGGGTATGTAGCTCCATCGGTAATCGCGGCCGTGGCAGTCGGCGTAGTCGGATCGGAGATGTCGATAATCTGTACCCCGTTATCCACCCTGGCGGCGACCAGGGCGTAGGTATGTGGCACACCGGTATTCGGATCATCAATGACCACCGTGGTGATGGCACTGGCACTCCGTAGTTTGGGGTATGTAGCTCCATCAGTAATCGCGGCCGTGGCAGTCGGCGTAGTCGGATCGGAGATGTCGATAATCTGTACCCCGTTATCCACACTGGCGGCAACCAGGGCGTAGGTCTTGCCCTTAATCACCACCGTGGTGATTGAGTATGCACCACGCAGTTCGGTGAATGTAGCCCCATCAGTAATCGTGGCCGTGGGCGTGGGATTGTTCGGATCGGAGATGTCGATAATCTGTACCCCGTTATTCGCACTGGCGGCAACCAGAGCGTAGGTACGCGGCATACCGGTATTCGGGTCATCAATGACCACAGTGGTGATGGACTCTGGATACGCCAGTGCAGTGTTGGCAGCATCGTCGGTAATGTTGCCCCTCGCCACTGGAGCTTGTAAGACAGCATTATCGCCGACCCGGGTGTTCGCAGCCAAGACCACACCCGCACCCAGTGCCGCCTCGTTGAGTATGCTGTAGGAGGTTTGTAGTGCCAGGGTCGGCGGTGTCGGGGAGTAGATAAAATGATCGTCCGTCAAATCCCTTTCCAAGACCCCGGTCAGCGTGATGGTGTTGCCGGCACTGGTGGTAATCTCTGCGTTGCCGTTGATATTTTTGGTTGCGCGCTTTACAGCATCAAGATCGGTAAAGCCAGCAAGGGCAGACAGATCTATTTTATTATTACCGGTGGTAAAATCAGTAATAATGTCTGTGCCATGACCGGGCTTAAAGACAAAGGTATCTGCGCCCGCACCGCCGGTTAAGGTGTCATTACCCGCACCGCCGTCCAGCGTATCGGCACCCGCACCGCCTTCAAGTCGGTTGGCATTGACATCGCCGGTGAGCGTGTCGGCGTGGTCGGTGCCGATGAGGTTTTCGATATTGAGCAAGACATCGTTCGCCGCCCAGCCGTTGGCGTTCTTGCTATTGTCAGACAAGTCCACGGTCACGCCAACATTGGAGTTGGCATAGCTCACGGTGTCCACGCCGCCCTTGCCATCGATAATATCGGCGTTGGCAGTGATTTGGACACCTTGAAAGGTTTCATCGGTGTCATCGCCAATGATCGCGCCGCGGTTGAAGTTCACGCGGTGTACCGTGGGAGTGGAGACGTTACCGTCCGCATCGGTCAGCACGATCGAGAACGACCGCTCGCCATTGGCGGCGTTTTGCGCATCGGCGTTTTGGTAACGCAAGGCGGCGAGAATGGACTCGACCTCGATGGTCGTGAGGTTGCTGTTGGCCCTGGTGACGGTAATGGTACCAGCACCTGTTGCGGCATCAGTCTGGTGCCAGACCAGCGTGAGACCAGTAATACCGGCAATCGTGACATCGCTGGCATCGGCATTGGCCGCCGCACCGATGACGAGTACCTGACCTGCGCCCGTACCATAGGCCAGTTGTTCGTCCGTGGGGTCGAGACCAGTCGTGGTAATGGTAATCGTGCTAATCGTCGCCGTCAGCGGCAGTTCGATGACCTGTATGCCGTTATCACCATAACCCGCGACAAAGGCGTAAGTCTTGCCCGCGACCACCGCCGTGGTGATGTTGAAGGCACCAGCGAGTTCGGGGTATGTGGCCCCATCGACAAGTGCTACGACCGCAGTCGGGTTTGCAGGATCGGTGATGTCGATCACCTGCACCGCATGATCACCGTAACCTGTCACCAGGGCATAGGTACGACCGGCAATGACTGTGGTGGTGATAGCAAAGGCAGTCCTCAGCGCGGTGTAGGGGCTGGCGACCTGAACGCTGTTATCAAACAATGCGGCAACCGCAGTCGGGGTCTCGGGCGTGGAAATGTCAATAATCTGCACGCCGTGATCCGTAGGAGCGGCGACCAGCGCATAGGTCTTGCCGTCTATCACCACCGTGGTGATATCCCATGCGCCACCCAGTGCCGTATAAGGCGTATCAGCCCCCAGCGTGCTGTCAGTAATCGCGGCGACCGCACTTGGGGCCGCGGGCGTAGTGATGTCAATAATCTGCACGCCGTGATCCGTAGGAGCGGCGACCAGCGCATAGGTCTTGCCTTTAATCACCACCGTGGTAATGCCTACCGCACCATCAAGCTCAGTGTAGTCGGTGGGAGCACCCGACGTGCTGTCAGTTATCGCGGCAACCGCGATCGGGGCGGTGGGCGTTGTGATGTCGATAATCTGCACGCCGTCATCCACATAGGCGGCGACCAGTGCGTAGGTCTTGCCTTTAATCACCACCGTGGTAATGCCGCGGGCACCTAAGAGTTCGGTGTAGTTGGTGGTCGCATCGGGGTGATTGTCGGGTTGATCCTCACGCGCGGTGGCAATGGTCTGAATAGTCGGGGAGGTGGCGGGGTTGAGGGGATCGGTTCTAAGCTCAAGTATCTGTACCCCGTCATCACCCAAGGCGGCGACCAGCGCGTAGGTCACACCGCCGATGACCACGGTGGTGATGGCTTCTGGGTTATTCAGCTCCAGCATGGGGGTTTCGACTATGCTGCCAATCTGCTGCGCACGCGCCGGGTCGCTCACGTCTATAAGCTGTACGCTATCGCTGACGCGCATGGTGGCCAGCAGATAGGTCTTGCCACCGATGTCCACGGTGGTCACGGCGGTCGGGCCTACCAGCGCAAATTGGGTGGAGCCATCGTTATCATCGGACCCATGAGCATAGGCGGCAACGGCAGTTGGGGCCTGGAGCGCAACATTATCGCCCGCCCGGGTGTTCGCACCCAAGACCACACCCGCACCCAGTGCCGCATTGTCGAGTATGCTGTAGGTCGTCTGTAGTGCCAGGGTCGGCGGGATAGCGTAGATAAAATGATCGTCCGTCAAATCCCTTTCCAAGACCCCGGTCAGCGTGATGGTGTTGCCGTCACTGGTGGTAATCTCTGCGTTGCCGTTGACATCTCGGGTTGCGCGTTTTACAGCATCCAGATCGGTAAAACCAGCAAAGACAGACAGATCTATTTTATTATTACCGGTAGTAAAATCGACAATAATATCATTGCCGTGACCTGGCTTAAAGACAAAGGTGGCCATTACCTACCCGCCCCGCCTTCGAGCACGTTGTTACCCCAATCACCGACCAGAAAATCACGATACACAGAACCAATCAGGCCTTCGATATTGATGAGCACATCGCCCACGGACTCAACATTGTTGCCGCTCTGTGTGCCCCCCTTGTTCAGATTGATATAAATCCCCGTCACACCAGCTATGGCAATGTTCACATTATGATCAGGGTCTGCGTCAACCTGGTAGGCCACCACCGCACCCGCATTCTCATAAGACACAAAATCCACGCCGTCTTGGCCATCGAAGTGTTCATGACCTGCGGTGGCGATGAATTTATTACCCTTGGCATTACCGATGAAAGTGTGTACGCGGTGGGCGTTATTGTCTGCCACGAACCCATGGGCAAGGTCGGCATTGTTACCGGCGCTGTCTTGGATAGAGCCGCTGTTTAAGCGAATACTGTCCTGAGTAATACTGATACCATCAGCATCGTTATCACCGTCTTGCACCGTGTATTGGAACACCAGCTCGGTGTTGCCATTACTACTGCGAGCATAGTTGGCCTGGCGGGTAACACCACCAATGCGAATACCTATCCTTGGCATGCCAGTGACCACAACCGCTTCATTAAAGGTCACCGTGATATCTATGGTGTCGCCAAATCGATAGGTGCTACCGTCATAGCGAACTCCATCGGCTACGGGTGGATTGTTGATGGTCGGCAGACCGGTAATGGTCGGGGACATGGTGACCGTTAGTTGCTGACCAACGGTTAAAGCACCATTTATCGCAAAGGTCGCATCGCCACTATTCCCGGGATTGGGTGTGGTAGCACCGCTACTGTCGCCACCGATTGCACCGAGTACGCCCAAGGCACCGAGTAGTGTCCCACTACTGCCCTGGTCATCGCTCTGGTCATTACCTTGGCGATCATGTTGGTCATCACTGCTTGGGGGTATCTTGACCACCTCCCTGGTTATGGCATCAACACCTGCAAGTTGCGCATTTAAGATACTTTCAAGCTCGCCGTTACCCGCGGCCAATGCCAGCAGTCCTTGCAATGCACCCTGGTCATGGGCCTGGGCATAGATAAAGATACTGCCATCACTCAAGGCCGTGCCCTGAGTGGCCGGGGTGATGTGGTATTCTTTTTGTCCATTGCCATCTGCGCTGTCTGGCAAGGCGACCTGGCAGGATGTTGCCTCGTCAACACAGACCGTGTAGAAGTCTTCAAGAATGACGACCGTACCATCGGCGTAGTGCAGAACCAAGTCGTCACCTTCACGCATGACCAGGACATTGGCCTTGAGCGTGAGATTGTCTATATCGCTGATACGGTACTGATGACCCGCTTCGGTCTGAATGCGGTTGGTATTACCGTTTATGGGGTTGATGATGACGGGTTTAGTTGGCACGGGTGTTCTCCATGATGCTTTATTATTAAATAAGTTTAATGGCTAACATGTTTGGTGTTTAATAAGTCTAGTGGCGCATTAGGCTTTAATGATGCCACAGCTATGGCTTGCCTGTCAATAGACAATCTTTGCAATTACACAACAATACTGAGGCGGGCAATCGCCCACTGATGACACGGCTTCAAGCAAGGTCTATAGGCAAATTTTATATCAGCGCAACCTTGCCGCCGTCTCAACACACACCGTCTCAACGCACACCGCTGATAAGTACCTAAGCCCTAAATCACCGAAAAATAATTGTCGAAATTATTGATAATGTCCTGATGATCAACGTTGTTGATCGTCATGTAGACCAACGTGTTGTCGTCTGCGCTGACGATATTGGCATGGTCGCCGTTATAGAGCACCGCCAGACTCAGGGCGACCAGGGAGTCCTCAGTGCCAGTCACGGTATTTACTTGAATACGGTCGTCTTGGCCCGAGTTAAAGTCGGCAATGGTATCGGTATCTGCGACCAGCGCATTGGTGTCTAGCACAAACCTATCTGCACCCGTGCCGCCAGTTAAGGTGTCCATACCCGTAGCGCCGGTAAGATTGTCGCTACCCGCGCCGCCCCCGCGCGGGGATGTATCTGCCCAGCCTTGGCAATAGCCCTTAAATCACTTCAAAATAACTGGCGAATTTATTAATAATGTCCTGATGATCAACGTTGTAGAGCGTCATGTAGACCAACGTGTTGTCGTCTGCGCTGACGATATTGGCATGGTCGCCGTTATAGAGCACCGCCAGACCCAGGGCGGCCAGCGTTGTCTCATCACCATTCACGGTATCTATTTGAATACGGTCGTCTTGGCCCGAGTTAAAGTCGGTAATGGTAGTCGGCATCTGCGGCCAGCGCATTAGTGTCCAGTACAAACATATCCTCACCCGCGCCGCCGCTAAGGTGGTCATTGCCCGCACCGCCGGTAAGCCGGTTGTCATACTCATCGCCGGTTAGCGTGTCGGCGTGGGCGGTACCGATGACGTTTTCGATATTGAGCAAAACATCACCCGCCGCCCAGCCGCCAGCGTTCTGCGTATTGTCGGCCAAGTTTACCGTGACCCCAGCACTGGACTGGTCATAGCTCACGGTATCGACACCGCCCTTGCCATCGATAAGGTCAGTATTGGCGGTGATTTGGGCACCTTGAAAGGTCTCATCGGTGTCATCGCCAATAGTCTCGTCGCTGTTGAAGTTCACGCTGTGTACTGTGGCGGTGGAGTCTAGCCCGTCCGCATCAGTCAAGACGATCGAAAATTCGCGCACGCCATTGTTGGCACCCACGGTATTGCGATAGCGCAAGGCGGCGAGAATGGCCTTGACCTCTATGGTGGTGAACTCGCCGCCGCCGTTTTTAGTCAGCGTGATGGTGTCGTCGGCATCAACCCAGGCAATGTCGATGCCGGTGATACCGGCAATCGCCACATTGTTCGCGCTGGTATCGCCGCCGCCGATGGCGAGGGCCAGGTCCGCATCCATAGCATTGCTACCATAGACCAGTCGCTCGTTGATGGCATCCAGGCCCGTTGCGGTAATGGTGATGGTGCTTATCGTAGGAAATAGCGGCAGTTCAATGATCTGTACCCCGTCATCATTGTCGGCGGCGACCAGGGCGTAGGTACTAACACCGATCTTCACCGTGGTGATTGTATATGGGTCACCCAGTGTGGTGAATATAGCTCCATCGGTAATCGTGGCCGTGGGCGAGGGATTGTTCGGGTCGGAAATGTTGAGTATCTGTACCCCGTTATACTCAGAGGAAGTGATCAGGGCGTAGGGAATGCCGCCGATGACCACCGTAGTGATGGACTCTGGAGAATCCAGCTTGGTGTTGGGATCAAAGTCGTCAATATTGCCCCTTGCCACTGGTGCCGATAAGGCGACCTCATCGCCCGCTGTGGCCTTGGCTCCCAAGACCACACCCGCACCCAGTGCCGCATCGTTGACTATGCTGTAGGCAGTTTTAAGTGCCAGGGTCGGCGGGATAGTGTAGATAAAATGATCGTCCGTCAACGCCGCCTCCACGACCCCGATCAGCGTGATGGTGCCGGTAGGGGTGGTAATGACTGTATTGCCATTGCCATCATCAAGCGTTGCGCCCTGCACAGCTATCAGGTTGGCAAAGCCAGGAATGGCAGACAGATCGATTTTATTATTACCGGTGTTAAAATCAGTAATGGTGTCATTGCTGTGACCTGCGGCAAAGACAAAGGTATCATCGTCCGCCCCGCCCGTTAAGGTGTCATCCCCGGCCCCGCCGCTAAGCGTGTCATCCCCGGCCCCGCCGCTAAGCGTGTCATCCCCGGCCCCGCCGCTAAGGTGGTCATTGCCCGCCCCGCCGTCTAACCGGTTGCCATCATTATTGCCGATAAGCACATCGATATGCGCCGAGCCAATGAGGTTTTCGATATTGAAGAGTACATCGCCCGCGGCCTCGCTACCGACTTGTGCGCCGACCTCGTTTAGATTGACATACACACCAGTTACGCCCACAACCGCAGTCGCCAGCCCATAGGCGGGGTATGCTGCCACGGTGTACCGCGTCACTGCCACTGCCGCCGCATACGAGGCCGTATCTGTGCCATCGCCGCCGTCCAGCCTATCGGCACCCGCACCGCCGCTAAGGTGGTCATTGCCATCGCCGCCGTCCAGCCGATTGACCTCAGCATTGCCGATAAGCACATCAGCCTGCGCCGAGCCAATCAGGTTTTCGATATTGGAGAGTGTATCGTCCGTGGCATCCGTGTTGCCAAGGGTCTGTGCCGTGCCTACCTTGTTCAGATTGACATACACGCCAGTCACACCCGTGACTTCGCCCGCCAGCCCGTTGGGTAAATCCGCCGCTACGATGTACGGCGCAACCGCCACCGCACTGGCATACGAGACGGTATCATCGCCATCGCCGCCGTCCAATGTGTCACCACCCGCACCGCCGATAAGCACGTCATCGCCATCGCCGCCGGCTTGCCATGCACACCGCGAAACCAATCATAAGATTCCAGCGACCCTTTTTCATAATTCGGATATTTGAAGTGCGTAATCCGGTCACCATGCAACCAGCCGCTCTCGACCTCTGTAATCGTTACCGCGCTCGGGCGGTTGTTGGCTTCAGTAATCTGTAGACCTCGAACAACGCTGATTCTGGATGGATTTTGACGCGAGCACCAGTCGTTGTCACCCGCATAGTGGGTGTGAAGGTCAAGGTCGGTGGTATTTGAGGCTGTGTTGCGCTGTTTGGGTCTGCCAGGGCGGGTATTTCCGGAATTTGGGCGGAGTCAGGCTGTGGCCTGTCGTCGCTCGTGGAAGATGAGACGGCGGAAGTTGTAGCTCAGGTTGGCCATGGTCATGCGGGCCTTCGCACGGGTTTGGCCGATTGAGCGGATGGTCAGAGCCATGGGCCCTTTCTCGTAGCCGAACACAGGCGCGGATGGCGGAGCGTGTCGCGTTGCCCCGACGAATATGCCTGGCCATGGGTTTGCCGCGTGGCTTCTTGCGGTGAATGTGTGAGCGGTACCCTTGCGCCTTCAGCCAAGCCTCATTCCTGGCCGAGCGGTACCCGGTATCGGCCCAAACCGCCTTCGAGCTGTTTGTCTCGTCCAGAACCGAGGAGCGTTCATGCCCGTCGTAGCGAGCCGCATTCGTGCCAGTCTCACCCCGGATGAAGCGCCATTTGCGGTCAATGGACACGTGGTTCTTGTACCCAAAGTGCGGAACCGAAATATCGACAAGGCCAGTATCCTCCTCACCCTCCTTGGTCGTCTTGGCCTTTGAATACTTGACCGTCCAACGCGCATCGGTGTCTTTCTGCGCCACCTTGGACAGATCATCGGGCCAGATGTCAGATGCGGCCTCACCTGCCTTGGCGCGCGCTTTCTCTTCTTTCGTCATCCGCTGGCGCGGGGCAAAGACCAACGTGGCATCCACAATCTGACCGCCGGTAGGTTTGTATCCCCGCGCGCACAGCTGAGCTTCAAACGCGGCAAACAGGGCCTTGAAGACACCCGCCTAGGTCAGCTTCTCTCTGAAAAGCCAGATCGTCTTCTGATCAGGTGTCGGCTCCCCGATTTGAAATCCCAGGAAACGCAACCAACTGAAACGGTCACGAATGAGAAACTCCATCCGCTCATCGCTCAGATTGTGCATCAAGGCCAGCACCAGCACCTTGAACATCACAACGGCATCATAGGGCGGACGACCCCCTTTGGGACGTTCCCCATAGCCAAGTGTTTCAACAAGAACTGGGCGAAACACTTCGAAATCAACGTGCCGCTCCAAAACCTCAAGCGGATATCCCATCGCCGAAAGCCGCGCCAAATGATCCGTCAAATCAAACAATCCAGGTGCGGGCATAAACAAAATCCTCCCACATCAAGTGAATCAGACCGTACCACAAAATGTACGGTTTTTAGAGGCTTCCAAGTCATCAACAAGGCTGTCTTATTTGGCACTGGGCGTGAACCTGGACGGGCACAAAGCGCTTTTAGGGCTGTGGCTGTCAGAGCACGAAGGTGCCAAGTTCTGGCTCAATGTCTTGACCGAACTCCATAACCGCGGTGTACGAGACATCCTGATTGCCTGTGTTGACGGACTCAAGAGTTTTCCTGATCTCATCAATACCGTCTACCCGCAAACCCGCATCTAGCGATGCATTGTGCATAGGATCAGGCACGCGATGCAGTATGTTACCTGGAAGGACTACAAGGCGGTTGTAGTCGACTTGTAGCAAATCTACCAGTCAGCTACGGAGGCGGAAGCACTGTTGGTGCTTGATGTCTTTGGTGACGAATGGGATGCCAAATACCCTAAGACCAGCCGTTCCTGGCAGAGTCATTGGCAGAACCTCAACACCCTGTTTGATTACCCGCAGGACATGCGCAAGACAATCTATACCACCAACGCCATTGCATCGCTCAACAGCGTCATCAGGAAAGCCATCAAAAAACGTAAGTTGTTTCCAACCGATGACGCTACCAGAAAGGTGAGCTATCTGGCCATTCAAGATGCATCAAAGCAGTGGTCATGCCACCACTAAACAGTCTTGTCCTTGCGCAATCTCCAGCTTGTGCGATACAAGCACTGCAATATGGTGAGTCGGCCTTCAGCATGCAATGTCATATCGAGCTTATAGATTCGACTGTTGCAGACTGGAGCAGGGTGCTGGCATACGCACAATCACTGGACAAGACACTAGGTGCGGGTGCATTGCAAAAATTGGATACTGAAGTAGAAAAATACATGCCCGACTTCAATAACTCAGCCAAGTTGATATACAATAATTTTATCGCGCAGTTAAAAAAGCGTCCCTGATGAAAACAACAACAGCAAGCCTTGTATTATTTATTGTGATCGTGCTTTGTGGTTACGTTGTCGCTAATGGTACCGGTGTAATAAAGATAGCTAGTTTTATCATGGGTATTTTGGCGACCATACTATCCATCTATCTATTGGAAAAACAAAGATCCAAAAAACTAAGAGGCATCTGAGTAAGTCACCGGAACAAATAATGCAAGAAGCCGATGAAGTAGCAAAGGCCGATGAGAAAAAGTCATAACAAGGCCAGCCCAGAGGGGTGCCAAAACCACCGCTGTTTGAGGCGTTATGATCGTTAAGACAAGATACAGAAGTATTTGAAACGAAAAGAATAGAATGGAAATTAAACACGATTTATACCTTGGCAATTGCGAAGATGTGCTAAAAAAACTCCCTGATAATTCAGTAGATTTGATTTTTACATCTCCTCCATATGCAGATCAAAGAAAAAAACATACGGCGGGATTCATCCTGATGATTATGTAGAGTGGTTTTTACCAAAAACCGAGCAAATGTTGAGGGTACTGAAACCAACAGGTACTTTATGTGCTTAATATCAAAGAGAAGGGGATTATATACTTGACTCCAATAGATAACCCGTATAATCTAACATAAAAATGCAATAAAACGGAGGGTCATCAATGAAAGACAATACCATATCCACATTTGAGTTATTTCGCCAGTTTCCGGATGCTGAAGCCGCTAGATTGTATTTTGAGGGACAACGCTGGGGAGATTACATATCCTGTCCTCATTGTGGGGAATTTAAGCGTATTACCCCGCGCAAAGGAAAGCGGACAGGATATTACTTATGCCGGGACTGTAAGAGTGAGTTTACAGTGAGAACCGGCACTATCTTTGAACGTTCTCATGTACCACTACATAAATGGCTATATGCTATTTACTTAACTGTCACCTCGCGCAAGGGCATATCTAGCTTGCAGTTATCTAAACAAATCGGAGTAACCCAAAAGACCGCCTGGTTTATGCAGGCCCGCATTCGTGAAACCTGTAACGATAATACAGATAATTTACTTTCTGGCATTGTTGAGATCGATGAGACCTATATCGGTGGGAAGGAACATAACAAACACAAGAAAGCCCGCGCAGGCCGTGGCGTAGCTGGCAAGCAGGTAGTGGTCGGAATGCGTGAGCGCGGTGGCCGCACAAGGGCTAAGCCTATCCCATCAACTGATATACCGACCCTACACAAAGAGATTGGCTGTTCAGTGGAATATGGTGCCACCATTTACACAGATGAACACAGGTCATATCAGCATTTACAGTCTGCTTATCAGCATGGTACGGTAACCCATAGTGCGGGAGAATATGTGGGTTCAAACAACATTCATACCAATAGCATTGAAAGTGTCTGGGCTTTACTCAAACGCGGTCTGTATGGGGTATGGCATCATGCTAGCACTAAACACTTACATCGCTATGTGAACGAAGTGACTTTTAGACTGAATAACGGACCATGTAAGTTACCAACCAATCAACGTATAGAATCACTTATAAGCAACGCGATAGGTAAACGGATTACCTATCGCGAGGTGCTAGCATGAGCAAAGCAATGGAAATAGAATGCGGATATACAGGACGATAATGAGAGAAGGTTACATCAAAGACTATATAAGTGGTGAAGAAGTAAAAGCTACGCCAGAAGAAGTAGAAGCAGTACAAGTCTTTTCCGAAACACTTGTCGAAGATTACGGATACCCCAAAGAACAATTACAAACACGACCACAGTGGCGTGTAAAAGTAAGGCCATCTGATACCAAAAAAGAGTATCCGCTTGATATTGCAGTATTCAACAAAGATAAAAAACCGATAAAAACCTTTTTATTGTCGTTGCGTGCAAACGAAAGACAAGAAAAGATGGTTTAACCCAAAATGGAGTGCAATTGAAAAATTGCATAAGGTAACAGGTGAGCATGGTGAGCTTGTTACTTGAAAAAACTAACAAATCATTGTGTTTGTATTTTGTAGTGAAGTTGGAGTAAAGTATATAATTCCCAAAGAGAAAGTAGTTGATGGAGAAAGAAGTACTTATATTATGCAATTGGAAGCCTCTAAAAACCGTGCATTTTGTGGTGTGATCTGATTCACTTGATGTGGGAGGATTTTGTTTATGCACGCACCTGGATTGTTTGATTTGACGGATCATTTGGCGCGGCTTTCGGCGATGGGATATCCGCTTGAGGTTTTGGAGCGGCACGTTGATTTCGAAGTGTTTCGCCCAGTTCTTGTTGAAGCGCTTGGCTATGGGGAACGTCCCAAAGGTGGTCGCCCGCCCTATGATGCCGTTGTGATGTTCAAGGTGCTGGTGTTGGCCTCGATGCACAACCTGAGCGATGAGCGGATGGAGTTTCTCATTCGTGACCGTTTCAGTTGGTTGCGGTTCCTGGGATTTCAAATCGGGGAGCCGACACCTGATCAGAAGACGATCTGGCTTTTCAGAGAGAAGCTGACCTAGGCGGGTGTCTTCAAGGCCCTGTTTGCCGCGTTTGAAGCTCAGCTGTGCGCGCGGGGATACAAACCGACCGGCGGTCAGATTGTGGATGCCACGTTGGTCTTTGCCCCGCGCCAGCGGATGACGAAAGAAGAGAAAGCGCGCGCCAAGGCAGGTGAGGCCGCATCTGACATCTGGCCCGATGATCTGTCCAAGGCAGCGCAGAAAGACACCGATGCGCGTTGGACGGTCAAGTATTCAAAGGCCAAGACGACCAAGGATGGTGAGGAGGATACTGGCCTTGTCGATATTTCGGTTCCGCACTTTGGGTACAAGAACCACGTGTCCATTGACCGCAAATGGCGCTTCATCCGGGGTGAGACTGGCACGAATGCGGCTCGCTACGACGGGCATGAACGCTCCTCGGTTCTGGACGAGACAAACAGCTCGAAGGCGGTTTGGGCCGATGCCAGGTACCGCTCGGCCAGGAATGAGGCTTGGCTGAAGGCGCAAGGGTACCGCTCACATATCCATCGCAAGAAGCCACGCGGCAAACCCATGGCCAGGCATATTCGTCGGGGCAACGCGACACGCTCCGCCATCCGCGCCTGTGTTCGGCTACGAGAAAGGGCCCATGGCTCTGACCATCCGCTCAATCGGCCAAACCCGTGCGAAGGCCCGCATGACCATGGCCAACCTGAGCTACAACTTCCGCCGTCTCATCTTCCACGAGCGACGACAGGCCACAGCCTGACTCCGCCCAAATTCCGGAAATACCCGCCCTGGCAGACCCAAACAGCGCGACACAGCCTCAAATACCACCGACCTTGACCTTCACACCCGCTATGCGGGTGACAACGACTGGTGCTCGCGTCAAAACCCATCCAGAATCAGCGTTGTTCGAGGTCTCCAATTGATTCTTGCAATGAGAAAACAAGGATGGTTATGGACAGAAGAGTTTATATGGCACAAAAAAAACTGTTATCCGGGTAAATGGCCAAATAGATTTAGAGATGCATGGGAACGACTTCTACAATTTAATAAAAACAAAAAATTTAATATGTATCAAGAAGCAGTCATGGTGCCTATGGGTGATTGGACTAAAACAAGATTAAAAAACCTGAGCGAAACAGATAAAACAAGAGATGAATCAAAGGTTGGAAGTGGTTTTGGTAAAAATATATCTAATTGGCTTGAGCGAGATAAGGCATATCCAACAAATGTTTTGCATCTAGCCACAGAGTGCAATAATAAAAATCACAGTGCGGCATTCCCTGAAGACCTGCCGGAATGGTTTATAAAACTTTTTACTCAGGTTGGTGATACGGTCATGGACCCCTTTATGGGATCAGGAACAACTAATATAGTTGCTAATAGAATGCGTAGAAATTCGATTGGGATAGAGGTCGTCGAAGATTATTATAAACTGGTGAAATCTCAAATATCACCAGTGCAACTATTTCTTTTTGCAGAAAAGGCAAAATATGAGCAGTCTTGAATTGGGTGATGTCGCGAAATATGTTGAGGATAATATTGGTTCTTTCCATGCCAAGAGGATATCAAGTTTAGATTCATTAAAGTTGGACAGTGTTCTGAAAAGAAAGAATCCTTACTTATTCAAAGCAAAATATGTTTTAACAGCCGACGAAATTATTCGAGGATTAGTTGGCGCACATATTTCTTCTAATGAAGAAACAATTTTCGGAGATTGGTTAGAAGGCTTGGCTATTTTTATTAACAACAAGGTTTATGATGGTTGGAAATCCGGAATACAAGGTATCGATTTAGAGTTTGATAATGATGGCATTAGATACATCGTAAACATAAAATCTGGCCCTAATTGGGGTAATAGTAGCCAAATTTCAAAAATGAAAGCTGACTTTAAAACTGCACAGAAAACATTGAGGACAAGTCATTCAAAATTATCCATAGTGTGTGTCAACGGTTGTTGCTATGGCAGAGATAACAACCCTGATAAGGGAGATTATTTCAAATACTGCGGCCAAAGATTTTGGGAGTTTATATCAGGAAATTCAAATTTATATACAGAAATTATAGAGCCATTAGGGCACAAGGCAAAAGAAAGAAATGATGATTTTTTTCAGGCGTACTCAAAACGTATCAATAAGGAACATCTGATTAATTAAGGATTTTCAAACAAGTGGGCATCACTGTGCTCGATAGTAGCGAGCATTGAACGTTTTGCTCATTACTCTCTTTCATTTCTCTTGTCCCGGCCTACTGTTTTCAGCTATCGCCCCTATTCCAGGCGTACTAAGCCACTGATAGCCGTAATAATTGTTTCTTTGATAGCATAAGATTAATCAGGGCACAGTGGGCAAACAGGTGGTTCGCATTCTTGCCTGGCCCTTTGAATCTGACTTTGGTAAATCCATATTGTCGCTACATGATATGAAAGACATGCTCAACCTTGGCACGGACTTTGGATTTGTGCCGGTTTTTAGCCTTGTCCTGTTCGGTCAGTTTGCGGTGACGTGAGCCTTTGACCTGGGTGTAGTCTTTTACCTTGGGGTCATTATCCTTGAGAACGGATTGCTGACCCGCATAGGCACTATCTCCCCAAAGACGGGTCTCTTCTCCATGTAGCCGGTCTTCCATGACCTGTGAGTCGTGGACATGGGCTGGTGTGGCAACAACGCAGTGTATCAGTTTGGTTTTGCTATCCACACCGATGTGCGCCTTCATGCCAAAGTACCATTGCTTGCCTTGTTTGGTCTGATGCCTATCAGGGTCACGGGTGTTGCTTTTGTTCTTGGTGACGGTAGGCGCATTGATGATGGTCGCATCAACAATAGTGCCTTTGGATACTTTCATGCCGTTTTCCTCCAGATAGACGGCAACAGCATCAAACAGGGCAACTCCGAGCTTGTTCTCCTCCAGCAGATGACGGAATTTACAGCGGGTGGTTGCATCTGGCATGCGTTCCATGCCCACCGGACGGCGACCAGCACCCCGGGGGTTGGGGTAATGAGGCTCAATTACTGCAGTCAGCACTTTCCAGGGAATGAGCTGATTCATCTCTTCGAGAAATATCTCTTTGCGTGTCTGCTTGCGGTATTTCTCGAATCCAGATACTGCCAGGCTTTTTTGTTGCATCTTTTGACCCTCCACTTAAAACATTGCGGTATTATCGCATATTATGGCATTAATCAGAGGTTCCATAAGTTTACAATAGAGTTTGGAAAACAGTTCTGCGATGGTAATGGAGCAATTAAATGGGGAAATCTTGTGCAGTTTAATTCCTCATTATAGACAGTCCATGCAGTTTGCCTAATGCGTCTCACTGGTACTGGACTTGGACATGGTAATTCATTTGCTACGATTTATGAAAACCATACCATTAGCATCAGTATGGTAACAATAACGATATATTCGTGCTGAAGCGTAATTTAAGATAATCACTGTTTTATTGAGAAGGTATTATGAACAATAAAAAAAATACACCATTTGATGGGTTTGATTGGTCGGATATGCAAAAGAAATATATTGATGCGCTTGCAGCGTTTAATGCGCCTGGTGCAACAACAGATTCTGGTTGGGTAAATGCGATGAATGATTGGTGGCAGTCCAATAAACCAGAAGCACCGAATGAAAACTTGAAGATGTTTGAGAATGTGCTGGAACAATTTCGCAATTACTATTATCTGGGCGAACAATTTTCAAATTTGATCGATGGCATTAATGGGTTAAAGGGCAACACCGAAAGCATCACTGATTTTATCAATGCCGCATTTAAAAAAATAGATCCCGTTTTTTTTGATACAAACAATAATTTTGGCTGGCATAAGGTTGCTGATAATTATGATCAGCTGATTAAATTACTACAGTCGGCACCTCTGAATGCGTCTGTTTTTAAAAGTGGAATATTGAAAGAATCAAGCGCAAGTATGGGTGCTATGGCCGATCATTTATTTTCTGTAGCGAGTCTTGGTGTCAATCGTGGAACGCAGGATAAGTATAAAGAGGCGATTAAATTATGGGCTAAATATCAGGATAATTATCAGGAAGATATGGTTGTTAAGATGCGTTTAAGCCAGGAGGCACTGGCGTTGATGCGTCTAAGAATGTTAGAGATGAGCAAACAAGGCACGCATATTAACTCACTGCGCGAGATCTATAATCTGTGGGTTGAATGTAATGAAAAAATCTATGGTGAATATGTATTCACAGAAGAATATGCAGACTTGAGTGCTCGATTAGTTAATTCAATGATGGCATTTAAGAAGCAAAGCCATAAGATTATAGAAGAGGCCTTGGTCGCGATGAACATGCCAACGACTTCAGCAATGAATGATTTGGAACGTAGACATTATGCGCTACGCAAACAGGTTAAAGCATTGCATCTGGAAATAAATAATTTGAAAAAAGAATTATTACAAAAAAGCGATAACCCTCCTGCAGAAAAAAGTAATTCAAAGCCAGCGGGTATAAAAAAGAAAACGAAAGCGAGTAAACGCGTTGTGTCAAAACCTGTAACCAAAGTCCAAAAAAGCAGAAAAAAATCTGCAAGTAGCGCAGTTAATATTCCAAAGTCCAAGAAAAAAATTGCGAGGATAAGTGTGGCCAAGAAGAAAATAAAACGAAGGACTAAAAAGCAATCTGCCGATAAAGGCATGATAAAATTAAAATTCTGAATGTCGGAGTAACGAATGAATCCATTTAATATAAAGCCTGAAGATATTGCGCATGAAATTTACGAATTTAATTCCAAATTAGCACAGGGGTTCCGCATATTAAGTGAGTTGGATGAAATTGAAGAGGGTGTGTCTGCAAAGGAAGTTGTCTATCAGGAAGATAATCTGGTTTTATACCATTTTAAGCCACGCACAAAAACACAGAATCCAATTCCGTTATTGATTGTTTATGCCTTGGTTAATAGACCCTATATGGCTGATTTGCAAGAGGGCCGCTCAATGGTACAGGGTTTGCTGGATGGAGGCGTTGATGTTTATTTGATCGATTGGGGCTATCCAAAAAGTGCTGATAAATATCTAACACTGGACGATTATATCAATGGCTATATAGATACATGTGTTGACTTTATCCGTGACGCACAGCATCTTGAAAATATTAATTTACTGGGTATTTGCCAAGGCGGTGCTTTCAGTCTTTGTTACACGGTGTTGCACCAGGAAAAAGTAAAAAATTTAATCACGACCGTGACCCCGATCGATTTTCATACCAAAACTGATCTGCTAAGCCACATGGTGCAGGATTACGATATAGATCAAATCGTAGATACATTGGGCAATATTTCCGGCGAATTACTGAACGCCACATTTCTCAGTTTGAAGCCATATACGCTGATGGGGCAAAAGTACGTTGACCTGGTTGATATTCTTGATGATAAAGAAAAGATAATGAATTTTATGCGCATGGAGAAATGGATATTTGACAGTCCTGACTTGGTAGGTGCAGCCTTTCGTGAGTTTATTAAACAGTTTTATCAAGAAAATGGACTTGTAAAAGGAACCGTCAAGATCGGTGATGATGTTATTGATCTTGGTAAGATAACAATTCCGATTTTAAATATTTTTGCAAGAGATGATCATTTGGTACCACCAGACTCCTCCAAGGCATTGGCAGGTTGTGTGAATTCCAAAGACTACCAATCACTTGAATTTCCAGGCGGTCATATCGGCATTTATGTCAGTGGTAAAGCACAAAAGATGATTCCGCCTACAGTTGCATCCTGGCTTGCGAAAAGAACTTAAGGCAACCTCTATTAATGCAATCACTTTCCAGTTTATTGGCTCAGAGAGGTTAAAAATAACCAATTTGATCCAAAAAGCCGGTAGAGTCTCCGTACAGCCCTGTTCTCGGCTTTACTTCGTTTTCAAGACGCACTGACCCGTTCCAGAAAGCATAAACGCCTTATGTTGTACCTTAGATTCATCAAGCCGATATGCATGCTTGTTCGCGTAATGCAAATGCAAGGAACCGCTTTGCGGTGTAAATTGCGCTGTGCTCCAAACACAGGTTCGATCCGACTACGAACTTTGGAGCGCGCGTGCGCTTACCTTCCTGCTCTGATTTGCCGAGCGGCTTGTTGCGTTTGCCCTTGTCTTGGATAACATAAATTATCTTTCGCAAATTTGAAGAGGCGGTTCCCCTTTATCTGGTTAAATAAAAAGTGACATAACCATTTATTTGACCAGGAGAAGAGTCGCCATGAGCGATGATACAAGCAAGCACTTGAACAACGTAGTCCCTATTGATGAACAGGCACTGCAGAGCCATCTCAACAAAGTGCTACTAAAGACTGTGGAAGACACCCGCAACCAGATGCTTCATGCTGAGGCTGATGCGCTGGTGGGTGCTGATCGATATGCACGCACTGAGACGCGCAAAGACGACCGGTCTGGTAGCTACACCAGGAAGTGCCACACAAGGGCTGGAGAGCTTGAGTTAAAGATGCCGAAGCTACGCAAGCAGACCTTTGAGATGGCGATCATAGAGCGCTATCGGCACCGTGTAGCGTCAATTGAAGAGGCGTTGCTCGAGATGTATCTGGCAGGTGTTTCAGTACAACGTGTAGAAAACATTACCGCAGCATTGTGGGGTACCCGTGTCAGCTTAGGGACTATTTCAAAGCTCAACCAGCGTATCTATGGGCAGATTGAAGAGTGGCGTAATCGCCCCATAGGGAGTGATTTCCCTTATGTATACCTGGACGGTGTTGTGCTCAAACGCAGTTGGGGCGGTGCAGTGAAGAACGTTTCTGTTCTAGTCGCCATAGGTGTTAGGGACGATGGCTACCGCCGCATTCTAGGGATTGTTGAAGGTACTAAGGAGGATAAGGTGGGATGGTCAGGATGCCTGCGTCATTTGCAGGCACGCGGTCTCAAGGGCATCAGGTTGGTGCTCAGTGATGCCTGTCTTGGGCGCCAGGAGTCGATCGGTGACTTCTACCCTGAAGCTGGCTGGCAGCGTTGTATTGTGCACTGCTACCGCAACGTCTTCAGTCATGTGTCTCGTGGTCGTGTCAAAGAAGTCTCTCGCATGTTGCAGGCTATCCATGCATCTGAATATCTGGAATCAGCCAGGCATAAGGCCACGGAGGTCGAGAAGAAACTCAGGGACATGAAGTTATCGAGTGTAGCGGATTGGCTGGGTAGTGCATGGAAGAGACCCTGACGTATTATCGGTTTCCAGCAGAGCACTGGATTCGCATTCGGACTAACAATCCTTTGGAGAGTATCATTCGAGAAATCAGGCGGCGAACACGAGTAGTGTGTGCATTCCCGGATGGCAACTCGGCGTTGATGCTTTGTGCGGCAAGGCTTAGACACATCGCGGGGAGCTAGTGGGGAACGCGGACATATCTGAACATGGATTTGCTCCAAGAGATGGATAAAGAAAAGGACTTTCAGATCGCGTAACAACCAGATTTAGGGGAAAGCCAAATCAGAAAGTGCGAAAGATTATTGACACTACCTGGGTCGGGCTGGGTTGAGTAGTGCTTTAGTCCAAAGGTCTTAAGTCTGCGTGACTGAACGCCCGATGCAGTCTATCAAGCACGGGCAATATAGCGTTGTCCAGATTACGCCTTAAAAATCACGGCCAGGTTGTCTGAACAATGGCCCGTTGCTGTTTTGGCGGCAGTCTCAATTTTAATGAATCCGTTATTGGCGCGCCCGGAAGGATTCGAACCTCCGACCCCCTGGTTCGTAGCCAGGTACTCTATCCAACTGAGCTACGGGCGCGTTGCTTGTATAACGACAAATATATCGAAGTGCCATTATTTAATAAAATGGCGGTGCAAGATAACACAACCCGATTGCGCTGACTATGCGCGATGCTACTTCGATGGATTCCAACGGCCCGCATCCGATGTTTGAATACGGTAGCCCGACCACAAATAAGACTATCACCATCCAATTCATCTTGCCTGTCTGTAGCCTAGCAGCGGTATGTTGCTTCGCACTTTGCAAGAAACAATAAATTCGTTGCCGTCAAATGCAAGGCATAGCTTGCAAGATGTTCAGAAACATCTGATATATCAGCCCCCTGGCCGTGACCACTTTCTTTATTTCTTATCGTAGGGATGCCGCTTTTCAGCAATGTAGTGAGTGTTGAGGTCTGATCCTTAAGATATATCGGCACCAGCTTATTTGCTAGACAACTCTCTATCAATTTTTTAGCCGAGTAATTTTTTTCATAAGGCCACGAACGCTTATCATGTATGGCTTTCATTAGGCTTTCAAAAGACTTGAGGCAATCATTAAGGCATTCTTTGTAACGCTTATTTCTATAATGTTTATGCGCCGAAAGAAATTCATCATTTGCACCGCGGTATGCTGGTACAGACCCCAAAAGATATAAAACAGGCTTAACAAGCTCGGCGTGAATATATTCAGAGTCGATGCGTATTATCTCATCCGCTTCAAATTGATACCCAACCCCAGATTCTTTGAACCTCAAATTTAACTCATTGACAGCATCTGCTGGTTTTTGCGTTGCATTTATCTTGGATTCGTAATACGAATAATTGGTTGCAATGAATTTTATGGCAATAAAACACTGCTCAATAATATCCAGGCATCGTTCATAATCATCACATGCCAAGAAGTAGTTTTTAATTTTTTGATAGCTACGGTCATAGGCATTAGGATTTATGATATTTTCGGTAAGGCTAAAAAACCCATATTCCTTACATAAAACTTTGTGTATATAGTCGTAGACATAAGCAGATTTTGGATTACTTATCCCAATAGTGTCTTGTATGATGTGTATTATCTGAACGCGCAATTTTTGCGGTATTTCATCATACACATAGACATCAGGGCTTTCGCCGCGCATTTTTTTCTGTCGGTCTGAAAACAAAGATACCTTGCTCATAGCCTTAGTATAGCCAAGCAACAAACTTATGGGTACCAATGCAATGCTTGTTATACATTGCTGTTATCGGTGCCTAATATCATCGCCTCGACTTGTTTTTTTGCCTGCGCTAATTCCGCCTGGGCCTGTTGTTGTAACTGTTTG
The DNA here is from genome assembly GCA_951812995.1 of uncultured Gammaproteobacteria bacterium. Classification (GTDB taxonomy): domain Bacteria; phylum Pseudomonadota; class Gammaproteobacteria; order Eutrophobiales; family Eutrophobiaceae; genus UBA7359. Next base: position 156,332 of record CATOTD010000014.1, read on the forward strand.
GCTTGATTGCGGATGGCGGTGATGTGCTTGGCGATGGCGGTTTGTTTTTGTAGGGGCGGTAAGGGGATACTTTGACTAAAATAATTGGACATTATTAAGTTTCGTATTCCATTGGTTTGACTTTGCATAGAATCAGTCAGACCAATACTATGAATAGTTTTTAGGAAACAAAATAAATAGCTTGGTGATACTTGACTTTCATTGATTTTTATTTTTTGTACAAAATTACTATAGTGAATACTGTCAGTTCGTTTTATCACATTTTTTGTTATTATTGCAATCCTGCCAACGGGCTGATCTTGACTACCACCAGACTTTTCAATTAACAAGTCGTTTTCTTTGGTATTTGTTATTGATAGCTTAATGTCATTAATCAGACGATATTTCAAACGTGTATTGTGTAACTTAAGATTAAATGAATTATCAAATTCAGTTGCACGAATTACCAGACATTTTGAACACCCTTCAATATCAGCACCTAATTCTTTGCCCCAATCACCCGCAATATTGCTAATAACTAGATGTCTTAATTGAACTTTTGGGAAGATTGATCTATTTATAGCGGTTTTTAAGAACAGTGTTTTTTATTGTAAAATTTTGGATCAAACCGCCCGCCCGACACCTCGCTCAACTGTCGTGTGAAGATGCGGTTTTGGAGAGCGTTTTCCTGTTGCGCTGGCAATTCAATACCTAACTCGCCTAACAGATAATCATCTATGCTGTCTAATAGCCGCCGCGCCTCTGCTTCTTTGTGCTTTTTGGCAGCGTAGGCGATGTCCATTTTTTCTACTATTGGTAAATTTTCTACTATTGGAATATTTTGCAATGCATCGTAATCAAGCGCCGGTCTTGTTCCTCCTGTAACTCTCTTTAATGCCAATTTTTGTCCAACATTTGAATTTAAGAAGGTTGCAAGATATTTACTTATTTCTACAGAGGTGGTCTTTATTACTACTGAATGTTGATTTATGTTGCCTACAAATCCACATGGCGCAACTGCTGAGCTAGCAATTCTACCCGTAATGGTAACCAATAAGTCATTTTCACTTACTTGGCTACGCCGCAAATATCCATGATGCGTGTCTTTGTTTATAAAAATAGCATTGTCAATATTTATACCTTCCTCTGTAATATTCTGAACCCTTAACAACGGGATACCTCTGTCTTTATTGGAATAATATTGCTCTTTTTTTGATTTTTTGGGTGTTGCTCCTCCATGTATACTATTTATAAATTTTTGAAGTTTAGTATTTGCTTTATGTCTAACTACTCTGTCAACTTCAATCAATTCTGGCTTATAAAAATGCGGATCAAACCTTCCTTCCAGCTCGCTTAGCTTAACCATAAAAACCTTGTTGTTATCCAATTCCGGTGCAAGCCGAAACGGGACAGCGGGTGCGGGTCGGGCGCGGCTCATGTCTGGCCCTCTTCTATGGCTACAATAAACCGCGCCAGCTCTTTGCCGATTGTGTCTAGTTCGTTGTTGGCCGTTGGCTTGCCGGTTGCGTCGTAGCCTATGTCTTCGGCGATGGCCATAAAGATAGGGTAGTCATTCAACGTTTGCTGTTTTTGTTCTCGGTATTGCTCGCTCAATGTGTCTCTTAAGGCATTGGTTTTTTCTTTGTACTCGGCAGTGACGGCTTTTTTCCATTCCTTGTACGCTTCGGATTGTTGCAGGGCTTTACCTTGCAAACCTTCGGGATTATCAAAACCTCTAAGTGCTTTGATGTGCTGTTGTTTCTCGCTGTCGATGTCTTGTCGTTGGGCAAGATAGTCGGCCTCTTGCTTGATGTGGTCTTGCAGACCTTGTTTTTTATTTTTGATATTTTCGGTGGTTGTTTCGCTGTGTTTCTTCAAAAACAACACCGAGCTTTTTACCCCGGCACCCGTGGCCTGGAATGCGGTTTGTGGCATGGAGATGACGGCTACGATGCGGTATTTTTCTTCGATACCATTTCTAACATATTGCAGGCTGGAATTAGTCAATATGCCATCTGGAATAACGATCGCCAGATAACCGCCCTCGGTTAGGAATTGATGACATTGCTCAATAAACAAGATTTCGGTGCTTTGATTATCTCTGGCCGTTTGTTTGGATTTAGGGTTGAGCCAATCAGCCTCTTTTAGCGCATAGCCGTATTGGTGCATGTAGGCTTGTTCGGCTTGCCGGATACTAGAACCAAAGGGCGGATTGGTGATAATGAAGTCAAAACGTCCGTAGGCAAAGCCCGGATTTTTGGTTTTTGAGTAAATGCCTTGCTGGATGACATGATCGTCTTTTTTAATATCCTCTACGGGTAGTAGGCCATCAGCGGCAATAACATTAGTATGACCGTCATCATGAATAATCATGTTCATCTTGGCAGTGCGGGCGATCTGTTCGTTTATTTCTATGCCATAGAGGTTTTTTTCAGCGAAATCATGCCAGTGCTTGTAATGGCTTGTTGCTTCTTCGGAGTTGGTTTCAAAATCAGGAAAATACTCTGCGGCCTGTCGTCTGACTTTATCTAGGGCATGCAGCAGAAAGCCACCGCTGCCACAAGAGGTATCCAACACCAATGCGCTGTTGTTAATGGGCAAGGCATCAACGATAAATTTAACAATCGGGCGCGGCGTAAAGTATTGACCAAAATCACCTCGAAAGAATGAACCCATGAAGGTTTCAAAGGCCCGGCCTTTGCTGTCAAGATCAGTCTTACTAAGATTAATACTTTCAAGGTAGCTGACAACAGTGCCTAGTTTTTCAGGCGTAAGCCGTATGTCGTCCTTGAATACTTCGGGGTCTTTTTTGCGCCCTTCCAGATAGAGGGCATTGATGCGCTTTTGTAATTTTCGGTTGGTTTCGCTACTTTTGTTGCGTTCGTTAAATATCTGGAAATCGTAAGGCTCGCCTTTTTTTCGGGGTTTATTTTCATCCCATATTTTGCAAAATATCAACTTATCCAGTTCGTCAAAGGCTTCGGAAGGGTTGAGTTCACCACCACCCCAAAGTGCTTGATGCGCTTGTTTGAATCTTTTAGTGAGTTCATCTTCTGATACCACCTCAAGCTCAAATAATTCTTGTTTGTTGATCTTGCCGCCGCCTCTGGCATATTTGTATTTAGCAAGTGCCGTAACCCCATGTTGAGGCACATCAGGAACACGATGGTATTGTTTCGGTTCTTCTGCGGGTATTTGATAATAGGCATTTTTAATTTTTGACGTGACCCAGAAATACTTGGCGCGTACCGTGCCAGTGGCGGCATAACTGAATGCCTGATCAACAGCTTGTTGGAACTCTTTCTCCGATACATCCTCTTTTTTACATTCAACCACAATATGGGCAGAGACGTGTTTATCGTCGTTATACACAATAATATCGGCTTCTCTGGTATCTGCACCTATTTGTACAGCGACAAATTGCTTTATTCGCGCTGGCTTGTATTTGTATTGTAAAACCAGTTTTAAGAATGCCTCGGCTTGTATTTTTTCTTCTGGATTGCTGAAATTACGCCTTTTGTTCTGGTGGATGTAAGTAATATATTTTTGCTCATCATCCAGCTTGATCAAGCCTTTGGCGATTCCTTCTTGGATCAGATTCATGCTTTTATTTCCGGTTAAATGCCCATAGAAAAAAGGCGTGTTTTTAGGTTGCCACTCTTAAACTTGATTGCCAAGTTTACTAAACGCTAGTCGTTGATACCAGCGCACACGCGGGCTATATCGCCACTACAAAACCACGCAGTGGACGCTGCTAACCGAGTATCACTATAATTAAGTCCTGTTGCAATAAAGAGAGTTAAATATGTCGCGTCAAGATATTGCGTTCAACACAGAAGATAACGTCACTTTACGCGGTTGGCTATATTTGCCCGACAATGCTAAAGCCCCGGTGCCGGCGATTGTCATGGCGCACGGTTATGCGGCCGTCAAGGAGATGTATCTCGATAAATATGCCGCGGTCTTTGCCGAAATCGGGTTTGCGGTGCTCGTCTACGACCATCGCAACTTTGGCGCTAGTGCTGGGGAGCCGCGACAGGAAGTCGATCCCTGGGCGCAGGTGCGTGATTATCGAGACGGCATCACGTATCTTGGCACCTTGCCAGCCATAGACGACGCGCGGATAGGCGTTTGGGGCTCAAGCTATAGCGGCGGCCATGCCCTGGTGGTGGCGGCGATTGATCGGCGCGTTGCGTGTGTCGTGTCGCAAGTCCCTTTGGTAAGCGGCCTGAACAATGCCCGTCGCCTGGTGCGGGCTGATATGTGGGCTACCGTCCGCCGGATGTTCAATAAGGATCGCGCAGCCCGCTATGCAGGTAAGCCACCCGCTATGATCCCGGTGGTCACACCACCCGACAAGCCGCACGGTCCGTGTGCCCTGCCTACACCAGACGCATGGCAGTGGTTTACCACGACCTGTGAGATGCGGGCACCGGCGTGGCAGAACGAAGTGACACTGCGATCGGTGGAGATGTTGCATGAATATGAGCCGGCCGCCTACCTGCCCGCCATAAGCCCGACACCACTTTTGATGATAGTTGGCCGTACTGATCATCTGACCATGGTTGAGTTAGCGCTTGGCGCTTACGCAAAGGCCCTGGAACCGAAGCAACTCTGCATACTGGAAGGCGGGCATTTTGACGCTTATATTGAAACATTTGATGAATCCAGTGCTGCTGCCAGAGATTGGTTTGCCCAACATCTTTTGCATTAATTACAAGACATTACACCCACAACCATTGCCAAACGGAGATATTTAATTTATGAACGAAGTCATCAAACTATTACAATCGCACCGTTCGATACGTAAATTTACGGACAAAGATATTGCGCAAGACGTACTGCATGAATTGATTAAATGTGGGCAGGCAGCCGCAACGTCGAGTTTTATCCAGGCCTGTACCGTCATCAATGTCGAGGATAGTACGATGCGTCAAACACTGGTTGCATTAGCAGGCGGCCAACCCTATGTCGCGAGTGCCGCTAAATTTCTGGTGTTTTGTGCTGACATGAATCGTCACAAGCGGGTCTGTGATATGCACAATGCCAAAATGGTTTCCGGTTACACCGAGCAATTCATAACCGCTACTGTAGACTGCGCATTATTTGCACAAAATGTCATTACCGCCGCCCAATCCTTGGGGATAGCAGGCGTTTACATAGGCGGGATCCGTAATAATATTGCCGCCGTATCTGACTTGCTCGAACTGCCGCCATTAGTCTATCCCGTATTCGGTATGTGCCTTGGCTATCCGGCACAAGATCCAGAAGTAAAACCCCGCCTACCATTAGCCGTCGTCTTAAAAAAAGACCGTTATCGCGATGCTTGCGACACACAGGCTATTGCCGTATACGATGATGAAGTACGCAAGTACTATCAAAACCGAACAGGCAAAACAAAAGTGGTCACCTGGAGCGAACAGGTCGCCGGGATGCTGATAAAAGAAGCGCGACCGCACATGCAAGCATATCTGCAGGATCGTGGATTCATTTTGAAATAATGCCCCGAGACCTTTGCACAAAAACCTCATTTGAAGATTACTCTGGCAATGACTCAATTTCCGGATGCCCGTTGGGCTTGGTCGGGTTGAATTGGTTTGGGCCAGGGCCGGGGCTGGGCTGACTCGGATCGGGCGTTTATTGAATTAGAAAAATGCTAGTTGATGAAGATGCTGATTGACTTGTATTATGGCTTTTACTTTAGTAGAGTTGCGGTATGTTTAACGTCGTACTAACTTCAAGATAAGAGATTACCTTGTCAAAAGCACTGCTCAAGCCCTACCTACCAACTCAAGAACAATCTGTCAAAAACACCTTCAAAATAGGCGAGCTATTCAGTGGGCCTGGTGGAATGGCATTAGGCGCAGAAAAAGCACAATACAAGTCCTATAAAATGTCCCACATCTGGGCTTGTGACTACCATAAAGACTCTTGCGAAACTTTCCGAAAAAACATCAAAATAGAGAACAGTAAAGTTCGATGTGCTGACATTTCCACGCTAGAGTTTGATGATTTTAACCCTATTGACGGTTTGTTTTTCGGCTTTCCATGTAACGATTTCAGCGTAGTAGGCGAGCAAAAAGGTATTCAAGGAAAATACGGGAGCTTGTATATGCACAGCGTAAGAGCACTTGAACATTTCCAGCCTCAATTTTTTATAGCCGAAAATGTCGGCGGCCTTCTCTCTGCCGACAACAAAGACACATTTGAAAGGATCTGTTGTGCTATCCAAGAATGTGGCTACAACATTCACACTAATCTTTACAAATTTGAGTATTACGGCGTGCCGCAACGCCGCCATCGCATCATAATTGTCGGATTTAGAGACGACATAAAAATAGATTTCAAACACCCACAACCGAACGAAACGAAAATAATAACCTGTAAGGAAGCACTAGAATCACCACCTCTACAACCCAATGCCCTAAATCACGATTTTACAACGCAGTCAAAGCAAGTCATAGAAAGGCTAAAACATATAAAACCAGGACAAAACGCATTCAATGCCACACTCCCTGAAAAATTAAAATTAAACTTAAAAAGCAAGGCGGCCATCAGTCAAATCTACAAAAGACTTGATCCATCCAAACCTGCCTACACTGTCACAGGCTCTGGTGGAGGTGGAACGCATGTTTATCATTGGCAAGAACCGAGAGCGTTGACAAATAGAGAAAGGGCAAGGCTACAAACTTTTCCCGACAACTTTGAATTTATCGGTGGTAAAGAAAGTGTCCGCCGCCAAATCGGCATGGCAGTGCCACCAAAAGGCGTAGAAGTCATCTGCCGGGCAATCCTCACGGCACTGCAAAAATACGGCATCGCACCATGTTAAGTGAAAACTTATTTACAAAAATTTTACTTGAACCATTTCTTAACAATGAAGCCACAAAACTAGATATCGTCTCTGGTTATGCATCTCCATCTATGGCAGATAAACATTTACTAGAACTTAAGAACAATAATATCGAGGCAAAAATACACTTAACGGTTGGCATGTCCTTAAAAAACGCTATAGACAGACCGAAGCATTTAGGATTCTGTCAAGTATGCAAAATATACAAAAATTTTGTTTGCGACTATTTAATTTGCTCGCCATCTGTTCATGCCAAAGTTTATCTTTTTAGTAATGAAAAAAATCCTATCGCGGCCTATGTTGGATCTGCGAACTACACAAGCAACGGATTTTTACCCTCCCAACAACAAGAAGTTTTGGCGATAACAGACCCGCAAAAAGCATTCAAATTTATAGAGAAAACACGCAAAAGAACTGCATTTTGTAATGCCCACGAACTAGATCAACATTTTTCCATTCCAGAGAAAATAGATTATCCTGCAATAAGCAATAAAGAATTGCCTAGCGTTACCCTTCCTCTTTACATGACTCAAAAAAATCGGGAAGGCAAAGTACATGAAAAGGCTGGGCTAAATTGGGGGCAAAGAAAAGGCAGAAACCTAGACCAAGCTTACATTCCTGTTCCCATAGAAGAGCGTGAGAGGAATATTTTACCTCCTTTGGGAGTGCCATTTACCATCCTAACTGACGATGATATTTCGATGATATGCGTTGTTGCACAAGAGCAAGGAAAGGCCATCCACACAACCGAAAACAATAGCATTATGGGTAGATATTTTAGAAATAGATTAGGCGTAGAATATGGGGAGCGGGTCAGAGTAGAAGACTTAGAAAGATACGGTCGCAAAGAAGTTACAATATACAAGATAGACAATGAAACTTACTACTTAGATTTCTCCGTCTAAAAACCGCAAATTTCACACCCGATTTCCGTGCTAATAAAAAACCTTACCCGCAAAATCAGCCCGCCAAAATCGCCCCAAAAATAGACCATTTTCCCCGCCCCACTTTTATGCCTAATCTGCGCCAAACTGGAAGCCTCTAAAAACCGTACATTTTGTGGTACGGTCTGATTCACTTGATGTGGGAGGATTTTGTTTATGCACGCACCTGGATTGTTTGACTTGACGGATCATTTGGCGCGGCTTTCGGCGATGGGATATCCGCTTGAGGTTTTGGAACGGCACGTTGATTTCGAAGTGTTTCGCCCAGTTCTTGTTGAAGCGCTTGGCTATGGGGAATGTCCCAAAGGTGGTCGTCCGCCCTATGATGCCGTTGTGATGTTCAAGGTGCTGGTCTTGGCCTCGATGCACAATCTAAGCGATGAGCGGATGGAGTTTCTCATTCGTGACCGTTTCAGTTGGCTACGGTTCCTAGGATTTCAAATCGGGGAGCCGACACCTGATCAGAAGACGATCTGGCTTTTCAGAGAGAAGCTGACCCAGGCGGGTGTCTGCAAGGCCCTGTTTGCCGCGTTTGAAGCTCAGCTGTGCGCGCGGGGATACAAACCGACCGGCGGTCAGATTATGGATGCCACGTTGGTCTTTGCCCCGCGCCAGCGGATGACGAAAGAAGAGAAAGCGCGCGCCAAGGCAGGTGAGGCCGCGTCTGACATCTGGCCCGATGATCTGTCCAAGGCAGCGCAGAAAGACACCGATGCGCGTTGGACGGTCAAGTATTCAAAGGCCAAGACGACCAAGGAGGGTGAGGAGGATACTGGCCTTGTCGATATTTCGGTCCCACACTTCGGCTATAAGAACCACGTGTCCATCGACCGCAAATGGCGCTTCATCCGGGGTGAGACTGGCACGAATGCGGCTCGCTACGACGGGCATGAACTCTCCTCGGTTCTGGACGAGACAAACAGCTCGAAGGCGGTTTGGGCCGATACCGGGTATCGGTCGTCCAAGAACGAAGACTGGCTGAAGGCGCAAGGGTACCGCTCACATATCCATCGCAAGAAGCCACGCGGCAAACCCATGGCCAGGCATATTCGTCGGGGCAACGCGACACGCTCCGCCATCCGCGCCTGTGTTCGGCTACGAGAAAGGGCCCATGGCTCTGACCATCCGCTCAATCGGCCAAACCCGTGCGAATGCCCGCATGACCATGGCCAACCTGAGCTACAACTTCCGCCGTCTCATTTTCCACGAGCGACGACAGGCCACAGCCTGACTCCGCCCAAATTCCGGAAATACCCGCCCTGGCGGACCCAAACAGCGCAACACAGCCTCAAATACCACCGACCTTGACCTTCACACCCGCTATGCGGGTGACAACGACTGGTGCTCGCGTCAAAATCCATCCAGAATCAGCGTTGTTCGAGGTCTCCAGATTATTGACACTACCGCCTACTTTTAACTTTCATATAGATCACACAGGAAAACACATGGCAAGTGGATGGGAACCTGAAGGTGCTGTGCAAGAACAGATTGATGCCAGCATCAAAGACGCAATTAAGCAGGCAAGAGACGCAATGCCTGTGGGAAAAAGTTTAACGCATTGCGAAAAATGCGATGCCGAAATTCCACAGGCACGCCAAGAGATCATGCCGGGTGTTCGCTATTGTGTTAATTGTCAATCTATACGCGATAAGGAAAAAACGTTGTTCACTGGTATCAACCGGCGCGGCAGCAAAGACAGCCAATTAAGATAAACACTAACCAAACGTAATCTCATACGTCACCCCATCTTCCGATCGACCCGTTGTTCCTCTCTGTGAGGAAAAATATAAGCGCTTACCATCTGGCGAAAAAGCCGGGCCGGTCAACTCGGATCTGTCTTGTCCATGCACGGCAACCAGTACATGCGGCAGATAATGATCATCAAGTGCGATGATTTGCATATTACCGCCATCCTCGGCAATCAAGAGCTTGCCTGATGGTGAGACTTCAATATTATCTACACCCGCCAGCAGGGGTTGCTGGTAGTCTGCCGCATCGTAAATGCGGGTAATCAAATACGTTTGTGTATGGTAGGCCCAAACAACGTTATCAATCTTGGTGGTAAAAAAAATTTGTTTGTTGCTATAAATAATGCCTTCCCCACCTTTGAAGCGTGCAGCTTCCATGATCTGATAACGGGTTGGTATTGTGTATGCGTAGGGATCCGCTATTTTTTTCCATGACAAAACATTTTTATTGGCTATGGCAACTTCCAGCGTGCCTGTCGACAAGTCGCCTTTGGTCTCTGGTTTAAAGCGATACAGACATCCATCTATTACATCTTCAGTTAAATAAACATAACCAGACGCAGGGTTCGACGGCGGCCGCTTCATGGTTAAAACTACCCAGCGCGGGCCGCACAACTGCTGCTTGCCTGTTTGTTGGATAGCACTCATACACCTGTCCCCGGTCAATAATTTCTTCACAGGATAGCCATGTATGCCAAGGTGTTTTACCGCCGGCGCAGTTCCTTGATGTATTATTCAAAATAGAATATGCATCGACAATCGTGCCATTACGATTGAATTTTATCGCACCCGCACCCCCTTTATTATTGTCCATTTCACTATTGGAGACATAGACCCAGCCATCATTCTCAGTCGCAAAGCAGGCACCGCCATCGGGCGCGCTGTGCCATCTATACGATTTATTATTGACAACCGGCAAGCCCGATTGCGCTATCTGGCGAATAACACTGCCTTTGGGTATTTCTATATCCAGCGTTGCATCAAGCCAGGTTTCCTTTATCAAGCGGGTGGGTGAAGTTTTAGCCTGGATAAAATTCGGCATCGCCATCTGGCCAAGACCTAGCATGACATATTGTAAAAATTGCCGCCGCGATGTAACCCCCACATGATTATCTGAACGCATAGCATTTCTTTGAGGATTCATAGCGGGTGTTATGATTTATGCAATCATTAATATTCAGGATCATACATATAGTCCCTGATTTTTTGCTCTAGGTCTTCGGGTCTTGCTGATTGAGTGATTTTTATTTTGTAAGCATATTCGGCAACGGCCATTGCAATATTAACTGAAACTTCGCGTATATTTGATAATGGTGGGTAGATCATGCCTTTATCAAGTTCGGTCTGACTGACTTGATCGGCCAATGTACGTGCGGCCGCGAGGAACATATCCTCTGTAATAACAGGTGTCTCACTGATAATTGTACCCAAGCCTATACCCGGGAAAATATAAACATTATTGCCCTGACCTGGCGTAAATTTCTGACCATTATAAGCAACGGGTGGAAATGGACTGCCACTGGCAAATATCACCTTGCCTTGGCTCCATGCGTAGGCCTGCATCGCATTACACTCGGCACATGACGTTGGGTTTGATAGCGCAAAGATCGCCGGGCGTGCAGAAGCCGCCGCCATGGCTACTATAACATCGCGCGTGAATGTATTCGCCACGCCCGTCGCACCGATCAATACCTGCGGCTTAATAGCATTGATTGCATCAATAAAAGGGAGTGGTTCATGATCATGCATATAGGGTTTATTATGCGGCAATAATCCTTGTCGTCCTTTTACAACGAGTCCTTCCACATTAACAAACCACAATCTTTGCCTTGCTTCACTTTCGGTAAGACCTTCCTGTTGCAAGGCATAACAAAGTAAATCCGCTATGCCTGTTGCGGCTGATCCAGCGCCAAGAAACATGATCTTCATATCCTTAAAGTTCAGCCCTGATATTCTAGTACTGGCATAGATTCCGGCTAGTGCCACGCCCGCAGTACCCTGGATATCATCATTAAAACACAGCACCTTATTGCGGTATTTATTCAGTAAGGCGTAGGCATTGGGGGTTAGAAAATCTTCGAACTGGATCATGGCTTCTGGAAAAACTGCTTGCACGCCCCAGATAAATTCATCAACAAGATCGTGGTAAGCATCACCCGTTATTCTTCTTTGCGTCAAACCAAGATAGAAATCGTCATGCAAATATTCAACATTGTTTGTGCCGACATCAAGCATGATAGGCAGGCATTGGTGGGGCAAAATGCCCGCACAGGCGACATATAAAGTCAGTTTGCCAATAGGAATACCAATACCATTCGTACCAAGATCGCCTAAACCCAGTATGCGTTCGCCATCTGTAACGACGATAACTTTTATATCTTTGTGCGGCCAGTTATTCAATATCGTCTTGATATTGCCTTTATCTTCGGCCGTAATATACATGCCTCTTGCCTGACGGTATAAATGCGCATATTCCTTACAGGCTTGCCCGACCGTCGGGGTGTAGCATAAGGGCATAATTTCTTCGATATGGTGGAGTAGCAGTTTATAGAACAGACGTTCATTGCGTGTTTGCAATGCTGTCAGAAAAATATATTTCTCAATATTGTCCTGCTTACGTCGCAGGTTATTCAGGACTCTTTGTAATTGAATGTCGGGTGTAATAACCTTCGGTGGCAAGAGACCTTGCAACTTATATTGCTTACGTTCTGCTACCGTAAATGCCGTACCTTTATTTAGTGCAGCACTATTGAGTACTTGAAATCCTGTTGGTGAGCTATTTTTTTTCTTGTCCATAAAAACTTATAGCGTCTGTAAGTTTCTGGCGTATTTTTCTACCCCTGCGCTGGTAACTGTTCTGGCAACATACCCACTGCTTATTTTTTGACTTCCATTATGTGATGTCTTATTTCGATCAGCCACAACAGAAAAACCTTATGCTTGCTAACAATAAATACTGTTACCGATCATGCTTACCATGACACCAGAAAGTCTTGCCAGTAATTTCAAAATCCGGGGCAACCCATTCAATCCTCAGCTTTACCCTCTTATCCTTGGTAACAGGGTTTGAATATAAACAAAGAAATATCGCCAAAACTTCATTTCCCCTATCTTTACAATGCACAGCTTTTTATCGAAAAGTTTTTTATAAAAAGCAAAGAGAATTGCAACGCATTATTTTTTAACCAAAATTAATCTTGTTCTCAAGATTGGTTCTCGAATCAGCATTGTTTAAGGCCTCTTCTAGCTCGACCCGACCGTCAGCATATAAATTAAACAGTGCATCATCAAACGTTTGCATACCTGGTTGACCACTCTCGGCCATGACGATCTTGATCTCGTCAAGGTCACCTTTAAGAATAAGGTCCTGAATATGTGGCGTATTGACCAATATCTCAATTGCGGCACAGCGTTTTTTCTCAACGCCGAAAACCAATCGCTGCGATATAATCGCACGCATATTTAATGCTAAATCCATAAACAGTTGTTTATGTATGTCTTGCGGAAACATGTTAATAACACGCTCTAGCGCCTGGTTTGCGTTGTTTGCGTGCAGGGTTGAAATGGCTAAATGACCCGTATTGGACAATTCAAGTAGGGTTTCCATGGTTTCCCGATCACGAATCTCACCGACCATGATCACATCGGGTGCCTCACGCATAGCGGCTTTCAATGCATTCGCATAGGATTTAGTGTCAACGCCTACTTCACGCTGATTCACGATAGATTTTAAGTTTGGATGACTAAATTCAATGGGGTCTTCAATGGTCAAAATATGGTCTTCCTTATTTGCATTGCGATGGTTTAGCATCGCGGCTAATGTCGTTGACTTTCCCGATCCAGTCGCACCCACCATGAGTATAAACCCACGCTTGTACATTATTAATTCAGACAATATATCAGGCAAGCCAAGTTCGGCAATGCTAGGAATCTTATTGGCAATAAGGCGCAATACCATACTAATTTCACCTCGTTGGCGAAAAACATTAGTCCGAAAACGTGCCTGATCAGCCAAGGCAATAGTAAAATCACATTCCATTGTTTTTTCAAATTCTGCGACCTGTTTTACATTCATAATACTGTTAGCGACTTTCTTGATTAACTCCCTCGTCAGCATTGTTTTACCAACGTCAGACACCCTGCCTTCCACCTTTATCTTGACTGGAGAATTGACCGTCAGGAAAAGGTCTGAAGCACCCTTATCAACCATTAATTTAAGATAGGGTGTAATATCCATAACGTATTAATCAGCTTTGTTTAGCTATTATTTATCCTGGCAGACCTAGCGCATCATGCCGGACTTTTCTGGCATTTCTTCCAGAGTGATGGTCTCTAGCCCTCCCAGCGCATCACCGGATTTTGCCGCTTTGCCTTCAAGTTTAATCCGCAAGCGTAGTTCGTTCATGGAATCCGCTGAACGTAATGCATCTTCCAGTGTAATTTTGTCTGCCTCAAATAGATCAAACAGTGCTTGATCAAAGGTTTTCATGCCCAACTCACTGGATTTTTTCATGATCGCTTTAATTTCATGCACGTCACCCTTGAGAATCAGATCTGAGATTAAAGGCGAATTTAATAAAACTTCAATCGCGGCCGCCCGCCCTTTACCATCCACTGTTTTTAACAAGCGCTGTGAAATAATGGCCTTCAGATTGAGTGATAAATCCATCAATAGTTGCGGCTTACGTTCTTCTGGAAAGAAATTGATGATGCGATCCAGGGCCTGGTTAGAATTGTTGGCATGCAAGGTTGCCATAGCCAAGTGGCCCGTTTCAGCGAAGGCGACACCAAATTCCATGGTCTCTCTATCGCGTATTTCACCCAATAATATTACATCAGGGGCTTGGCGCAGGGTGTTTTTCAATGCAATGTCCCAATCGTCACAATCAACGCCCACTTCGCGCTGTGTAATGATACAGTTTTTATGCGGATGCACATATTCAATCGGATCTTCAATGGTGATGATATGTCCATGCGTATTGGCATTGCGATGATCAATCATCGCGGCTAATGAGGTTGATTTACCCGAACCCGTACCACCGACCATGATGATCATGCCATTTTTGGCCATTACAACATCTTTAAGTACCTCTGGTAAACCGAGTTTATCGATGTTCGGCACTTCTGTTTCAATGACACGCATAACCAGCCCACAACACCCCTGCTGGATAAAAGCATTGGCTCGGAAACGACCAATGCCGACTGGTGCGACGGCAAAGTTACACTCTTTTGTCGCTTCATACTCTTTCAACTGCTTGTCGTTCATTATGGCGTAGACTAACGCCTTTGTGTTATCTGGTGTGAGCGGTTTCTTGGAAATCGGTGTCAACTTGCCATGTATCTTCATGGCCGGCGGGAAGTCTACTGTGATAAATAAATCAGAACCACCCTTATCAACCAAGAGCTTGAGAATATCGCGCATAAATTTTATCGCCTGTTCTCTTTCCATTTGCATACCCCCCTATTTTTAGTATCTAAAAATTGTCTTTATTTGCACACTTGGACAGCGCTTCCTGTCGTGACACTACATTTTTCTTGACCAGTTGTTGCAGATCCTGATCAAGTGTCTTCATGCCGAATGCTTGGCCTGTCTGAATGGCTGAATACATCTGCGCGATTTTATTTTCACGAATCAGATTGCGGATAGCAGGCGTTCCAATCATGATCTCGTGTGCTGCGGCCCGCCCGCCACCTTCTTTTTTCAACAAGGTCTGCGAAATAACGCATTTCAATGATTCAGACAACATCGCCCGGATCATGTCTTTTTCCGCCGCTGGGAACACATCAACCACACGATCAATGGTCTTTGCCGCAGAACTCGTATGCAGGGTTCCAAATACCAGGTGACCAGTCTCTGCTGCGGACAGAGCCAGGCGAATGGTTTCCAAATCCCGCAGTTCGCCCACCAGAATAACATCCGGATCTTCACGCAACGCAGAACGCAAGGCTTCGTTAAACCCGAGTGTGTCTCGATGTACTTCACGTTGGCTGATGAGTGATTTTTTGCTGACATGCACAAATTCAATGGGATCTTCTACTGTTAGAATATGACCATGTTCAGTTTCATTCTTATGATTTACCATTGCGGCCAATGTCGTTGATTTACCCGATCCGGTAGGGCCTGTTACAAGAATAATACCACGCGGCGTATCTGCAATTTCTGAGAATATCTTTGGGGCACTGAGTTGCTCAAGTGAGAGAATCTCGGAAGGAATAGTCCGAAAGACGGCACCCGCACCGCGATTTTGATTAAAGGCATTGACGCGAAAACGAGCTAGCTTGGGGATTTCAAAAGAAAAGTCGCATTCTAAAAATTCTTCAAAATCTTTTTGTTGTTTGTCATTCATGATGTCATATATCATGCCATGCACATCTTTATGTTCCATAATTGGGGCGTTGATACGATGCATATCGCCATCAACACGTATCATCGGGGGTTCGCCTGCCGATAAATGCAGATCCGAACCACCACTTTTTACATTGAAACTTAGAAGTTCACCGATATCCATTTACACCTCCGAATAAGCAATAGCAACGGTTAAAACCCGTTGCAATATTTTTTTAGTTTTACATGCAGAACAGATAGAATCGCAAAAATCATGATTAGATTGTTCCCCGCTACAGATTATGAATCTTACTAAGATTCTAAACTATAAACTACCGCAAAACCGCTTTTTATGAAAATTGCCGACAATCTTGCCCAACTGCGTCATGAAATAAGTGTAGCGGAAAAACAATTCCAGCGCAGTGCTGCGTCAGTATGCTTGCTAGCGGTCAGTAAAACGCGGTCAATACATGAGATTATGATCGCAATCAATGCCGGGCAATACCATTTTGGTGAAAATTATTGTCAGGAAGCCATTAGTAAGATTGAAACGATTGCGCATCCTGATCTAATCTGGCATTTCATAGGCCCTGTCCAATCCAATAAAACCAGACAAATAGCGCGTCATTTCGATTGGGTTCATACCGTTGACCGCATTAAGATTGCACATCGCCTGGATGTAATGCGACCTGAAAACCGACCGCCATTGAATATATGTATACAAGTTAATATCAGCGGTGAAAAAAGCAAATCTGGCATCGCGCTTGATGAGGTTGATGATTTTATAAATGCGCTTGAATCATGTAAACGTCTAAAAGTGCGTGGTCTGATGTCGCTACCTGCGCCAGTGCGTGATTTCGATTTGCAAAGAAAGGCATTCTCTGTACTGAAACAAAAATTACAAGCATTGGCGTTGATCCGACCTTGGCTGGATACGCTGTCAATCGGGACGACGCAAGATATGGTCGCGGCCATTGCCGAAGGGGCTACTATTGTGCGTATTGGTACGGCATTATTTGGTCCGCGCAATGCAACAAAACAAACCATTTGTTAAACTGGCATAATAAGAAATCATATAATTAAAGCGTCGCTACACATGGAAGACTGCAAAATAGCATTCATCGGCTGCGGCAATATGTCACGTAGCCTTATTGGCGGACTGATCGCCAATGGCATCAAACCAGGCTCCCTGTCGGCCGCTGATCCTGATAGTAAACAACGTCAAGCCATTACGCGGCAATTTGGCATTACAACCCTGGCAAACAACCATGCTGCTGTTGTCGATGCCGATGTTATTGTCCTCGCAGTAAAACCGCAGATCATGGGTACGGTTACCAATGAACTTGCTGAATGCGTGAAAGAGAACACGCAATTAACAATCTCTATCGCCGCCGGGGTCCGACTCGGAACACTGTCGGCATGGCTCGGTGAACAGGCCGCCATTGTTAGAGTGATGCCCAATACCCCGGCATTGATCCAGGCAGGTGCCGCGGCTTTATTTGCCAATGAACAAACGACGGCCACACAAAAAAATACCGCTGAAACAATAATGCGCTCTGTCGGTATTGCAATATGGCTAGACACAGAAGATTTGCTAGATACCGTCACCGCACTCTCTGGTAGCGGCTCTGCGTATTTCTTCTATTTTATGGAGGCAATGGAAAAGGCTGCTATCAATATGGGATTAAACAATGAACACGCCCGATTATTAACCATTGAAACCGCTTTAGGCGCGGCCAAGATGGCCTCGTTATCCGACTTTGATCCGGCAACACTTAGAAGACAAGTCACGTCCCCTGGCGGCACCACAGAACAGGCCCTGAACATCTTTATGCAAGGCAAGCTGGAAGCGTTAGTGTATGAGGCTATGCGTGCTGCCAGGCAACGCTCGGTCGAATTGTCGCAAACGCCAGGTGTATAGGTCATGGGCGGTTATTACTTTGTACAAGCGGGCGTTTATCTGATTGAAATAATCTTTGGACTTTATATTCTGGCCGTGTTGTTGCGCTATTTACTGGCACGGGTGCGGGCGGATTTTTACAACCCCTGTTCGCAAGTGCTGGTTAAAGTAACCAACCCGCTAATAAAACCATTACGCCGATTTATACCGGGCTATCTAGGTATAGATTGGGCATCGATAATCCTGTTGTTCTCATTGCAAGGCCTGGAATTAATATTAGTCACTCTGATCACGGTCGGACCTATCCCGGCACCGATGGGATTATTTGTATTAAGTCTTGCTTGTTTATTACAAGTCATCATCTACGTTCACATGTTTATCATCATCATGCAGATTGTCATTAGCTGGGTGAATCCAGGTACCTACAACCCGGCCATCGTCATCATGCAGCAACTAAGCGCGCCACTCTTAAAACCTGCACGTCGATTAATCCCGCCCGTAGGCGGCTTTGATTGGTCACCCATGCTGGTGCTGATTGCCATGAACCTGATGCTGATATTGATGGTGTCACCGCTCATGGATTTGGGTAGAAGGTTGTCTATATGAATAGCAAACGCTTGCTACAATAGTTCATCAGATAATATCTACGCAACATTATTTATGTCACTACCTATTAAACGAGTGTAAGAACAAACAATACGCATGCAAGAAAATACCATATCTGCCGATAACGTTGGTATCATCGCGCCCAAGACAGCACATTTTAGCGAACCGCTCACACTCGCATCAGGCAACGCCTTGCCCAATTTTGATATCGTCTATGAAACCTATGGCAAGTTAAATGCAGCGGGTTCTAACGCGATACTGATATGTCATGCACTAAGTGGCGATCACCATGTTGCTGGCTATCATCGCGCACAAGATAAAAAACCGGGCTGGTGGGATAATGCCATTGGCCGAGGCAAAGCCATTGATACCAATCGTTTTTTTGTTGTATGCCCTAATAATATTGGTGGTTGTAGCGGATCAACCGGCCCTTTGAGCACTAATCCTGAAACCGGCCATCGCTATGGTCCGGACTTTCCGCTAGTCACTGTCAAAGACTGGGTGAAGACACAAGCCCTGCTCGCCCGGCACCTTGGTATCGAGGTCTGGGCGGCGGTTATTGGTGGCAGTCTTGGTGGTATGCAGTGCCTGGAATGGTCGATTGCTTATCCAGATCGTCTGCGACATGCCTTTGTCATTGCGGCCGCGCCCAAACTATCAACACAAAATATCGCGTTCAATGAGGTCGCTCGCCTAGCGATTCGTTCGGATCAAAATTTTAAGCAAGGTCATTATTATGAGGATGACAAGCAACCCGAACTTGGACTGATGCTGGCGAGAATGCTCGGCCATATCACTTACCTATCAGATGATGTGCTTGATGAAAAATTTGGCCGTGAATTGCGTGATGGCAAGATCAAGTTTGGTTACGATGCCGAATTCCAGATTGAAAGTTACCTTCGTTATCAGGGTCGATCGTTTGTTGATCGATTCGATGCAAATAGCTACCTACTGTTGACAAAGGTGTTAGATTATTTTGATCCCGCAAGTGCAGCGGGTGGCGATTTGTCAAAAGCAATGCAGCCGGCCACGGCCGAGTTTTTGGTAATCTCTTTTAGCAGTGATTGGCGTTTTTCACCAGAACGTTCACAGCAGATCGTGAGTGCTTTACTCGATGCTGATAAATGCGTCAGCTACATTGAAATACAATCAAAACAGGGCCACGACTCTTTCCTGATGCCGATTCCGCGTTATCATCAGATCATGCGTACAGCACTTGATCGCATTGCTGAAGAGTTGGATATCGTATGCCTTTAAGAACCGATCAGGCCTTGATTGCCGAATGGATAAAATCCGGTGCCCGCGTACTCGATCTTGGTTGTGGCGATGGAACCTTGATAGCATACCTACAGCAACATCAGAACGTCAAAGGTTACGGCCTTGAGATCGACGAAGAAAATATCGTGCAATGTATCCGTAGCGGTATTGCTGTCATACAGACCGATCTGGACAAAGGTCTGTCTGAATTTAAGCAAGACACGTTTGACTACGTGATCATGACACAAACGCTACAAGCGATTTACTACCCCGACAAACTGTTAAAAGAAATGACGCGCGTAGGCCGGGAAGCGATTGTTACTTTTCCGAATATGGGGCATTGGAAAAATCGATTACAACTGGCACTGGCTGGACACATGCCAAAATCTAAAACATTGCCGTATGAATGGTATAACACACCCAATGTACACCTTTGTACGCTGACTGATTTTGAAAACCTGTGTGCTACAAACAACATTACCATATTAGATCGCACGACGGTTGATCATGAACATCAACATAGTTTTGGAATGAATTTGTTGCCTAACGTGTTAGGCGAGATTGCGATCTATCGTTTCCAGCAAAATGCTTGAATTTTTTTTGGGCGTGTTTTGGATGACGAGTCCATAGCTTGAGGCCTTTGCACTAAAGGACATCTCTATTAATGACGTTATTTGTTACAATGTTGAAGTTTCCAAATTGCCAAAGAAACTTCCATGAGCAATGACATTTTCGGTTCTCTGTTTAATCTTCAAGACTATCGTCTCAAACAGTTGGGTAATCCTCTGCCTGAACTGGAAAAGACGGTTGACTGGGGATCTTTTCGGTCGTTGTTGAACAAGGTTCATGAGAAACAACGTAAGCGTCAGGCGGGCAACGCCCAACAGACGTAGTGATGATGTTCAAGGGACTGCTTGTGCAAAATCCGTATGGTCTTAGCGATGCTCAGTTGGAATACCAAATCGAAGACCGTTGCAGTTTTCAGCAGTTTCTGGGTCTTGCTAGCCAGCAACGAGTCGCTGATGCCAAAACCTGCTGGGCATTCAAGCATCGGTTAGCGGCGCTGGGTCTGATGGCATCGTTGTTTGAGCAGTTGTCGTTGAACCAAGCGATTTATATCGCTCGCAAGGATCAGATAGTTGCCTTCTCGATCATTCCGGCACTGGTGCCGCGTAAGCGTTGGGAAGAAAATGCACGGATTAAGGCAGATGCTGTCCTGGTGCGATAACAAAGGGTGTCAGAAAGATACCGAGGCCCGCTGGACGAAGAAACATAGCCGTAGCCATTTTGTTTACAAGAACCACATACAGATAGACCATGACAACAAGCTGGAAGCCTCTAAAAACCGTACATTTTGTGGTACGGTCTGATTCACTTGATGTGGGAGGATTTTGTTTATGCACGCACCTGGATTGTTTGATTTGACGGATCATTTGGCGCGGCTTTCGGCGATGGGAGATCCGCTTGAAGCTCTGGACTGTCATGTGAATTTCGAAGCGCTCCGTCCCGTTTTGGTGGTAGCACTTGGCTATGGGGAACGTCCCAAAGGTGGTCGCCCGCCCTATGATGCCGTTGTGATGTTCAAGGTGCTGGTGTTGGCCTCGATGCACAATCTGAGCGATGAGCGGATGGAGTTTCTCATTCGTGACCGTTTCAGTTGGCTACGGTTCCTGGGATTTCAAATCGGGGAGCCAACACCTGATCAGAAGACGATCTGGCTTTTCAGAGAGAAGCTGACCCAGGCGGGTGTCTTCAAGGCCCTGTTTGCCGCGTTTGAAGCTCAGCTCTGCGCGCGGGGATACAAACCGACCGGCGGTCAGATTGTGGATGCCACGTTGGTCTTTGCCCCGCGCCAGCGGATGACGAAAGAAGAGAAAGCGCGCGCCAAGGCAGGTGAGGCCGCATCTGACATCTGGCCCGATGATCTGTCCAAGGCTACCCAGAAAGACACCGATGCGCGTTGGACGGTCAAGTATTCAAAGGCCAAGACGACCAAGGAGGGTGAGGAGGATACTGGCCTTGTCGATATTTCGGTTCCGCACTTTGGCTACAAGAACCACGTGTCCATTGACCGCAAATGGCGCTTCATCCGGGGTGAGACTGGCACGAATGCGGCTCGCTACGACGGGCATGAACGCTCCTCGGTTCTGGACGAGACAAACAGCTCGAAGGCGGTTTGGGCCGATACCAGGTACCGCTCGGCCAGGAATGAGGCTTGGCTGAAGGCGCAAGGGTACCGCTCACACATTCACCGCAAGAAGCCACGCGGCAAACCCATGGCCAGGCATATTCGTCGGGGCAACGCGACACGCTCCGCCATCCGCGCCTGTGTTCGGCTACGAGAAAGGCCCCATGGCTCTGACCATCCGCTCAATCGGCCAAACCCGTGCGAAGGCCCGCATGACCATGGCCAACCTGAGCTACAACTTCCGCCGTCTCATCTTCCACGAGCGACGACAGGCCACAGCCTGACTCCGCCCAAATTCCGGAAATACCCGCCCTGGCAGACCCAAACAGCGCAACACAGCCTCAAATACCACCGATCTTGACCTTCACACCCACTATGCGGGTGACAACGACTGGTGCTCGCGTCAAAATCCATCCAGAATCAGCGTTGTTCGAGGTCTCCAGCTAGCTGATTTGTCTCACTGGTACTGAATCTAGGTAAGACTGAAAAGTTGCGTGATGGAGTGCTATAATCGGTTCGGCTAATGTTGATTAGCGTTTTGAGCTATAATAATAAATCATTAAGGAAGATACCAGGAGAATTGAGATGTTGATATTAACGCGACGAGTAGGTGAGTCGTTGATGATTGGAGATGACGTAAACGTTACGGTGCTAGGTATCCGTGGTAATCAGGTTCGTATTGGTGTTAATGCGCCGAAGGATATCGCTGTACATCGAGAAGAGATCTATGAGCGGATACAAGATGAGCAAGG
>CATOTD010000015.1 GCA_951812995.1 uncultured Gammaproteobacteria bacterium
TGGTAGAGGCGTAAGAAACTTGCCCCTTATTGCCCTGAGAAGAAATTGAACCAATAAAAACAACCGTGCCTCTGACACCTTCATCAGGATGCCACTTTTTTAAACCTTGTCTGGCGCGGTCTTCTGCGTGACTCGCGATCATCTGCATTGCCCAATAAATGGGCGCAATCAGGTTGATATCAACTACTTTTTTGAAGTTTTCAATAGGATAAATGCTTGCCTTTTGGGTTGCTTTGTCAATTTTGACCGCGAGCGAATCTCGTGTAATGCCGGCCGCTGGAACACAAATACTGACCAGGCCATGGTCTTTTTGCATCTTGGCAAAGACCGCTTGTCTGAAATCCTCGTCTGTAACGTCGCCTTGAAAAGGAATGGCAATTTTCGCATCAACCTCATTGTTGACTTGCTCTGCGGCAATTTTAACATCATCTGTTAAGTCAACCATCGCCAATGCCTGCACACCACGGCTCGCGAGTTCGAATGCAACAGCGCGGCCAATACCGCTTGCGCCCCCAGTAACCAATGCAATTCTATCTATGATTTCCATTATGACCTCTTGAATTGAATGAAATAGTTAATCTTGGATAATTGTAAAGTATATTTTGTGCACTGCAATATAAATTAGCAGCCTGCGTTATCATTTTCAATGGTTTGAAAATAAACAGCAGAAAATCATGTGTCGAGCTTGACAAAAATCCTCATGCTTGGCTGAATTGATGGCCCTGAATCATTAAATTGAATCATTAAATTGAAATAGTGCTTGTTGATAAGCAATATATTCAGATGGAGGGATATAATACATGCTGTTTGGATCACATAAAAAATCATCACTTCCCAGCGCCGAGGAGGCTTTACCAGGCCGTAAGACACGCATGTCCATTGACAATCAGCATTTTGTTAATGGGCATCCGATCGCGCCGCCTTTTCCTGATGGATTAGAAAAAGCCTTGTTTGGTCTCGGTTGCTTTTGGGGCGCGGAAAGGAAATTCTGGGTGTTGGATGGGGTTTATTCGACGGCTGTTGGCTATGCGGGCGGTTTTACACCTAATCCGACCTATGCAGAAGTCTGTACGGGCAGGACCGGTCATAATGAAGTGGTGCTGGTAAATTATGCTTCAGAAACAATAAGTTACGAACAACTCCTGCATGTTTTTTGGGTTTCCCACAACCCGACACAGGGTATGCGGCAAGGCAACGATGTGGGTACACAATATCGTTCAGGGATTTATGTTTTTAACGAAGCGCAAAGGCAGTCAGCCAATGTTGCGCAGGATAAATATCAAAGCAGGCTTGATGAGGCGGGGTTCAGAGCGATAACAACTGAGATTGTCGAGGCACCCATTTTCTATTATGCGGAGTCATACCATCAACAATATCTGGCAAAAAATCAGACCGGTTATTGTGGCTTGGGCGGGACGGGGGTGCGTTTTCCCAACTGATATTCAACGGGTATGGGTCGAGCTGAGTCAAGCGGGGTCGGGCTGGGTCGCGATGCATCGGGCGTGGCGTGAGTCGGACTGGGCCGGGTCAAGCGGGGTCGGGCCAGGCTGAGTCAAGTCGAGACGCGCTTGGCAACAACACAAATAGCCCGCGATCTTCCACATGAAATTCTGAACTATGTCAAAATACCAGGCTTATTTTTATTGAGGAATCAAGTATGAGAGTGATGGCAGGCCTGGTGGTTGCTGTTCTGATTATCTTTACAATGAACCTATTTTGGCCATCAAATAAAGCGGATGATGGCCATTCTGCAGCAGATAAAGAGAGCGCGGTTGTTGCAATAACAGAGCGTAATGATGTATCGGTAGATTTGAATGCGCCAAGTGATGATGCTGAAGTAACGCTGATGATGGCTGAATATGCAATCCTTGAACAGGGGCGGCATAATTTGAAACGTCGGCTGGCTCGTTTAAGGCATGAAATATGGGGATTGAAATTCCCCACGGAAAAGGCAAAACACATAAACGAGACCCTGCTTAACGCGCATAAGTTGCTCAAAAACCCATATATGTTGGGTGCTTTTTCCGATGTTGAAGAGATACAAACAGAGATTGAAAAAGTCAGATTTGCAGATAAATCACTTGATCAGATACACACAATGATTGAGACGCATGACAGCGGCAATAAGGTGTCTGGTTAGCTAAAAGCTATATCAATGCTACTGTACAGTGACCCGCGTCTTGGGCAATACCAAGCACTTTTATATTGGAAATCTTATTTTCTAAATCCAGATCGCTGTTTGCATTTAATGCAACCCGGACAAAGTTATCGGTATATCCCATCCAGTGATTGGATTGATTACGTGTCTCCCAAAGTACAGCATAATCCTGATTGATGAGACTCTTCAGGTAAGCCTCGCGCATGGCGTTTGCGAGATCATGCAGTTGTTTGCTACGTGCTTTCTTTATGGCGGGGCTAATATGGCCAGGTAATGTTGCGGCCTTTGTCCCGTTGCGACTGGAATACGTAAATATATGTATATGTGAAAACCCGATCTCTTCAATGAACTGCATTGACGCTTGCCATTCAGCCTCCGTTTCGCCAGGAAATCCGACAATAATATCGGTGGTTAAATTGAAGTTGGGGATTTCACGCCGGGCCTGCTGTATCAGCTGGAAGCCTCTAAAAACCGTACATTTTGTGGTACGGTCTGATTCACTTGATGTGGGAGGATTTTGTTTATGCACGCACCTGGATTGTTTGATTTGACGGATCATTTGGCGCGGCTTTCGGCGATGGGAGATCCGCTTGAGGTTTTGGAGCGGCACGTTGATTTCGAAGTGTTTCGCCCAGTTCTTGTTGAAGCACTTGGCTATGGGGAACGCCCCAAAGGTGGTCGCCCGCCCTATGATGCCGTTGTGATGTTCAAGGTGCTGGTGTTGGCTTCGATGCACAATCTGAGCGATGAGCGGATGGAGTTTCTCATTCGTGACCGTTTCAGTTGGTTGCGGTTCCTGGGATTTCAAATCGGGGAGCCGACACCTGATCAGAAGACGATCTGGCTTTTCAGAGAGAAGCTGACCCAGGCGGGTGTCTTCAAGGCCCTGTTTGCCGCGTTTGAAGCTCAGCTCTGCGCGGGGATACAAACCGACCGGCGGTCAGATTGTGGATGCCACGTTGGTCTTTGCCCCGCGCCAGCGGATGACGAAAGATATGTCTATGCCGATGAAACCACCCTTGAATGGATTCCAATCAAAGGACTTCAAATCCATCTCACTATGAAACAACACCACCGCCAAAACGGCTATGGCCCTTAGCCCATCTATTTCAGGGCGATACTTGATTGGATTGGATGACATTTAATGTTTAAGGTATATCTGATTAATTAAGGCACTATCTCCCCAAAGACGGGTCTTTTCTCCATGTAGCCGGTCTTCCATGACCTGTGAGTCGTGGACATGGGCTGGTGTGGCAGCAACAGAGTGTATCAGTTTGGTTTTGTTCTTGGTGGCGGTAGGCGCATTGATGATGGTCGCATCAACAATAGTGCCTTTGGATACTTTGCATGCCGTTTTCCTCCAGATAGACGGCAACAGCATCAAACAGGGCAACTCCGAGGTTGTTCTCCTCCAGTAGATGACGGAATTTACAGCGGGTGGTTGCATCTGGCACGGGTTCCTGACCTAAGTCTATCTGGGCAAAACACCGCATGGCAGGTGTGTCATATAAAGCCGCTTCTGTGGCAGGATCAGATAAGGCAAACCAGTGTTGCAGGAAGTAGATTCTCAGCATGCGTTCCATGCCCACCGGACGGCGACCAGCAAGGGTTGGGGTAATGAGGCTCAATTACTGCAGTCAGCGTTTTCCAGGGAATGAGCTGATTCATCTCTTCGAGAAATATCTCTTTGCGTGTCTGCTTGCGGTATTTCTCGAATCCAGATACTGCCAAGCTTTTTTGTTGCATCTTTTCACCCTCCACTTAAAACGTTGCGGTATTATCGCATATTATGGCAAATTATGGAATTAATCAGAGGTTTTTTTAAATTTATATCCTTAAGGTAGATTATGAATTTACAATGTGGCCAGAATTTATTTACTATTTCATGAATGGGAAACACAGCCTGATGGAAAAGCATATTAAGCTAATTATTTTACCCGTAATCCTGAGTTTCGCCGCGCAAAATACCATAGCGACCGATACAAAAATCCTGGAATCAGCGGTCAATACCAAACTACAGGCTCAAAAAGACATCTTGCAATCACAGGAAAACGTAGATCAACGCGTAACACAAACCAGAGAATTGGCCCGGGAATATCGTGCCATCATTCGTAAGACGGATAGCCTGGAGACTTACAATACCCAATTATCAAAATTGATAGCGCAACAAAAGATATCCCTGGTGGCGATTAAACGACAACTTGATAATGCAGAAGAGACGCAACGCAGCATCGTGCCGCTCATGATCAAGATGATTGAGACATTGGAAAAATTCGTACAACTTGATCTGCCTTTCTTGCTACAGGAACGCCAACAACGAGTCGCGTCTTTAAAAGACATCATGGACCGTCCTGATGTAGCACTGCCAGAGAAGTACCGCCGCATTATGGAGGCCTATCAAATCGAAATGGAATATGGCCGAACAATTGCAACCTATACCGACACAATCAGCATGGAGGGGCAGACATATACCGTTAATATGCTGCGTATCGGACGCTTGCTGGTAAGCTTCCAAACACTGGATGGAAAATTGAGTGGTCACTGGCATAGGGAACACAAAATCTGGGAAGTATTGCCCTCTGCATACAACAGATCTATTGCGCAAGGTATTAAAATCGCAAAAAAACAGACACCACCTGAGCTTATAAAACTGCCTGTAAATATAGCGGGTAAATGATGCAGAGAACATTTATAACCTTATGGATGGTGTTGTTTGTTTCATCTTCATTTGCAGCCGCACCGAATAGTCTCCAAGCACTGTTAGAGCAAGTCAAACAAGACCGTTCACAACAAAAAGCAAACCTTGCAAAACGAGAATTAAAATTTAAAACCGCACAAAATAAACAAGCAGAATTATTAAACAATGCTTTAAAAAAACTGGACACTGTAGCGCATCGCAATGCGACACTAAAAAATAATTATGATAATTACAATCTTGAGATTGACCGGCAAAATGCCGTATTAAAAGAAAAAATGGGGGCACTGGGTGAGCTGGAGGGTATCGTCAAACAAATAGCAGGCGATCTTGATATCATCATTGACTCATCCCTCGTCTCGGCACAAAAACCTGATCGCGATGCCATACTGGACTTGCTCGCTAATCGCAAAGAGTTGCCCTCATTACAAGAACTCGAAGACCTTTGGCTATTGGCCATGGATGAAATGGTTGAGTCCGGTAAAGTGGTCACCTTCCCAGGGAAAATTATTACTACCACCGGCAATGAAATAACACAAGATGTGACACGTATTGGTGTGTTCAATGCAGTAACGGCCGGTCAATTTTTAAGAGCCTTGCCAGAGACGGGTAAACTGATAGCACCAGGCCGACAACCGGATCAGCGGTTTCGTCAGATGGCGCTTAATCTTGAAAATGCCAAGTCCGGGATCCATGCCTTCCCTATTGACCCGACGCGCGGCTCCATGCTGGCACTGCTGGTGCAAAAACCTACGTTGAAGGAACGCATTGTGCAAGGGGGTGTTATCGGCTATGCCATTATGTTGATCGGTTTAATTGGCCTAGGCATATCGACAGAACGCGCAATCACGCTGGCAGCAACCAGTCGCAAGGTACAAAAACAACTTGAACATAAAAAGTCGGGGGATAACCCGCTTGGGCATATCATGCAGGTCTATGAAAAAAATTTAGATGTTGATACCGAAACACTGGGGTTAAAACTGGATGAAGCGATATTAAAAGAGATACCAAAAATTCAACGCGGACTCGGTGCACTTACCTTGCTCGCGGCTATTTCGCCACTCTTGGGTTTACTTGGAACGGTGACCGGTATTATTGAAACCTTTCAATCGATTACACTGCATGGAACTGGCGACCCTCGCGTCATGTCGGGTGGTATTTCACAAGCATTAGTCACAACGGTTATGGGGCTATTGGTCGCTATACCTTTGTTGTTATGCCACAGCTTTCTTTCTGCAAAGAGTAGTACTTTGGTACAGATTTTGGATGAAAAGAGTACCGCATTCGTAGCACTACTTGCTGAGACAAATCGTATAAAAAATGTTTGAGCAAATAGACATCATGCGCGATTTTTTTCAAAAAGGCGGGCCGATCTTAACAAGCATATTTATCTTATCCATTTTCTTATGGGTACTCATTCTTGAACGATATTATTTTTTGTACAAGGTGTATCCAAAACACTTGGCGACTATCGTGCAACAATGGCATCAGCGATGCGAACATGCATCATGGTTTGCCTTAAAAATACGCGATGGTTTTCTAAGTGACATTACAATTGCATTAAAACGCAATTTAATGCCGATACAAGTCTTGATCGGAGTATTACCGTTGTTAGGACTGTTGGGTACGGTGACGGGCATGATTACCATCTTTGACGTATTGAATGTCTTTGGCAACAGTAACGTGCGCGGCATGGCCGACGGTATTTCACGCGCACTATTACCCACAATGGCCGGATTAGTCACCTCGATTATTGGTATTTATTTCAGTGCAGATTTGAACAAACGGATGCAAATGAAAGCATTACATGCAAAATATTTACTAATACATCACTAACCATGAGACACAGACATTCCAGACCAGCAACAGCAGTTGAGACTATCAACCTAACACCACTTATCGACATGGTGTTTATTTTATTGATATTTTTTCTGGTCACGGCATCCTTTACAAAAGAGTCGGGCATCGATGTTGATAGACCCATTGCACAAACTGCTGCCAGAGAAGAACAAGGTAGCATGATCATCGGTGTCAGCAAGGATGGCGAGATATGGATAGATCAACAGAAAATTGATATGCGTGCTGTGCGTGCCCACGTAGAACATAATCATGCACAAAATCCAGAAGGCACCATTATCATACTGGTCGATCAAAATACTGATACTGGCATAACGGTTGGTGTGCTTGATCAAGTGCGGCTGGCAGGCGTATCGAATATCTCAATTGCGACCGCAAGCAAATAGTCCATTTTCACATCGTGTGAACCATGCCCTTATCAAAACTGAATTTTCTGGAGGCTATGAAAATACCCTTATTCATACTTATCGCCACCGCTTTGAATATTGTCATATTCATTTTGATTCAACAGATGGTTAGTAAGGAACATACTTCAGTATTAGATTTAGTTGATGTTAATTTTGTTGAATTTATACATCTTGATAAAAAACCTGCGCCACCAAAAACTGAACAAGCGCAGGACGACATTGAACCACCGCCGCCAGAGCCAGCACCACCGCCGCCAGAGATAGTGAAACCACAGATTGAAAGTGCTCAGGTAAAGCAGATGTATCTACCCTTGCCGGAGATAAACCTACCATTATCACTATCTAATAAACCCTATCTTGGTGACGCTTTGCATCGCGCTGTAACAACTAACCCTAGCAACAAACCCAGCCAAGCGACAATCGACATGAATGTAACACCCATATTGAGAGTGCCTCCTATCTACCCTCGACGGGCCTTGCGTAGTGGTATAGAAGGTGTTGTCACAGTCGAGTTTACCATCGCTGTTGATGGCTCCGTTAAAGATGCCGTTGTTGTAGAAGCGGAACCACCTGAAATATTTGAGAGTGCCGTTCTGACAGCAATCACGCAATGGCGATATAATCCAGATATCATGAATGGGAAACCAGTCGAAAAGCGCGCACGGCAAGACATTAAGTTCAAATTGCAACGATGAAAAAAACGACTGCAAAATCAATATCCAGGCATCTATATTGGCATCTTTTTTTTGTGCTAATACTCTATTTCAATTGCTCATCTGCGACAGACAAAAAAATCTATATATTGGACCCAGACACTCGCCTTGCCTTGATTGAAAGCTACGAACATATCGAAGCAGATCAAAATGATGAAGCACTGAAAAAATTAAACCGCTTAGTATCTTCGACTCATCTTAAAGATTATGATGCCGCTGTTATTTATCAAACCATGGGTTATGCCGAAAATAATTTAGGCGACTATACGGCTGCTACAAAGCATTTCGTCAAGGCATTAGCACTTAACGCATTACCAGATGACGTTACGCATGAACTCAATTACACGACCGCGCAATTATTGATCCATATAGACAGACCTGAAAAAGTACTTCAATATTTATCGCAATGGTTTGCTAAAGAACCAGACGCAAAGGCAGAGGCATATATATTAGCCGCTACTGCATATTATTATCTTGAGGATTATGGACCACTCATTACCCATGCTGAAAAGGCACTAACATTATCCCCGGCCCCACCATTAGGCTGGTATGAATTGTTATTAGCAGGTTATTATAAAACCAGGGCCTATCAGAAATCGGCGACATTGCTTGAAACAATCATTGCCCAACATCCAAAAAAGACAGATTACTGGTTGCAACTGGCAGAAGTTTATCAACGTCTAAAACAAGAAAAAAAAGCTCTGGCCATCTATGAACTGGCCTACACAAAAGCATTGTTAGAAAAAGATGGCATCATGCGATTGATCAATCACTATCGCTATCTGAACATGCCATACAAAGCAGCTGAGGTGATTGAACAGGCCCTGGCCAGTGGTGATATTGATGCCGATAGCAAAATGCTGACATT
Organism: uncultured Gammaproteobacteria bacterium; assembly: GCA_951812995.1. Classification (GTDB taxonomy): domain Bacteria; phylum Pseudomonadota; class Gammaproteobacteria; order Eutrophobiales; family Eutrophobiaceae; genus UBA7359. Next base: position 8,699 of record CATOTD010000015.1, read on the forward strand.
ACTGGCAGATAGTTGGTTGCTTGCCAATGAAAATGAAAATGCTGAACTGGTATTCATTGAACTCATTAAAAAGTTTAATGATGACACTACCCGACTGCGCTTAGGTCAACTTTATATCGAAGCAGAAAAATGGGAGAAAACCATCGCGGTATTGAATGCAACACTTCAGTCTACTGATATTAGGTTGAAGTCAAAAGCGAGTCTTCTGCTTGGTATCGCGCTTTACCATACTACAAATCCAGATAAGGCCATACGTGCCTTTATGCGTGCATTGTCTGATGAGGCTACCAAGCAGCAAGCCAAGTGGTGGTTAGCGCATGTATGTAACACGCAGCCAATCCCAAATGCTTTGTCAGCCTGCTTGTCATAAATTCATTGCCGTGTAGACAACACGTTGTCGAGCGTGGCCGGACGTGGGTTGGGTCAAGCTGAATCGGGCCGGATGGCTTCGGGCTGAGCCGAGCCAGACATAGGCAGGATCGGGCTGAGCCGAGCCAGACGTGGGCAGGGCCGGGTCAAGTGGAGACCTCGAACAACGCTGATTCTGGATGGATTTTGACGCGAGTACCAGTCGTTGTCACCCGCATAGTGGGTGTGAAGGTCAAGGTCGGTGGTATTTGAGGCTGTGTCGCGCTGTTTGGGTCCGCCAGGGCGGGTATTTCCGGAATTTGGGCGGAGTCAGGCTGTGGCCTGTCGTCGCTCGTGGAAGATGAGACGGCGGAAGTTGTAGCTCAGGTTGGCCATGGTCATGCGGGCCTTCGCACGGGTTTGGCCGATTGAGCGGATGGTCAGAGCCATGGGCCCTTTCTCGTAGCCGAACACAGGCGCGGATGGCGGAGCGTGTCGCGTTGCCCTGGCGAATATGCCTGGCCATGGGTTTGCCGCGTGGCTTCTTGCGGTGAATGTGTGAGCGGTACCCTTGCGCCTTCAGCCAAGCCTCATTCCTGGCCGAGCGGTACCCGGTATCAGCCCAAACCGCCTTCGAGCTGTTTGTCTCGTCCAGAACCGAGGAGCGTTCATGCCCGTCGTAGCGAGCCGCATTCGTGCCAGTCTCACCCCGGATGAAGCGCCATTTGCGGTCAATGGACACGTGGTTCTTGTACCCAAAGTGCGGAACCGAAATATCGACAAGGCCAGTATCCTCCTCACCCTCCTTGGTCGTCTTGGCCTTTGAATACTTGACCATCCAACGCGCATCGGTGTCTTTCTGCGCTGCCTTGGACAGATCATCGGGCCAGATGTCAGATGCGGCCTCACCTGCCTTGGCGCGCGCTTTCTCTTCTTTCGTCATCCGCTGGCGCGGGGCAAAGACCAACGTGGCATCCACAATCTGACCGCCGGTCGGTTTGTATCCCCGCGCGCAGAGCTGAGCTTCAAACGCGGCAAACAGGGCCTTGAAGACACCCGCCTGGGTCAGCTTCTCTCTGAAAAGCCAGATCGTCTTCTGATCAGGTGTCGGCTCCCCGATTTGAAATCCCAGGAACCGCAACCAACTGAAACGGTCACGAATGAGAAACTCCATCCGCTCATCGCTCAGATTGTGCATCGAAGCCAACACCAGCACCTTGAACATCACAACGGCATCATAGGGCGGGCGACCACCTTTGGGGCGTTCCCCATAGCCAAGTGCTTCAACAAGAACTGGGCGAAACACTTCGAAATCAACGTGCCGCTCCAAAACCTCAAGCGGATCTCCCATCGCCGAAAGCCGCGCCAAATGATCCGTCAAATCAAACAATCCAGGTGCGTGCATAAACAAAATCCTCCCACATCAAGTGAATCAGACCGTACCACAAAATGTACGGTTTTTAGAGGCTTCCAGCTGGGTCGGGTCGAGTCGGGTGGCTTCGGGTTGGGTCTGGTCAAGCTGAGTCGAGCCAAGCGTGGATCGGGTCGAGCGTGGTCAAGGTGGTTCGGGATGATCATGATTGGCTGTCAAAATAATGGACATAATCAAGTACTTGTCTGATTGACCGCTATCATTAATGTTTCAATCTAGTAGCGTGCTGGCTTTACTGATGCGCGGCACCGCTGATAACAGCGCTTTTGTATATTCATGTTGTGGATGCATCAAGACCTGTTCAACATCACCCTGCTCAACGATTTCTCCCTGATACATAACCGCCACCGTATGCGCAATGTATTCGACAACACTGATGTTATGCGTAATAAATAGATACCCTAGTTGATGTTCTTTTTGTAACCTCCTCAACAGTGCCAATATCTGCGCCTGGACTGAAACATCCAGGGCACTGGTTGGTTCGTCACAAATAATCAGTTTGGGTTTGACGGCCAAGGCGCGGGCAATACAGATACGTTGACGTTGCCCGCCAGAAAATTCGTGCGGATAACGTAATTGATGCTCGGGCAATAACCCCACTTGTTCCAGCAACGCCGCAGTCAACTGGTCGCGTTCATGTTGACTCTCGCCTATCCCTTGCGCCAGCATTCCTTCCTGAATTATATCTTTAATCATCATTCTCGGATTCATTGATGAATAAGGATCTTGAAACACGATCTGTATCTCTGAACGCTTTTGTCTCAGGGCGGCCGCATTCAAACGCATAAAATCCGTATCTTGATACAAGACTTCACCCGCCGTAGCCTGTAACAGGCGTAAAATGCCTTTACCCATTGTTGTCTTGCCAGAACCAGACTCACCCACCACGGCCAATGTTTCACCCGCATGTAGTTTGAGAGATACGCCAGCAACTGCACGCACATACCCGACAACACGCTTAAATAAACCCTTTCTGATTGGGTAATGTACTTTGAGATCGCATACCTTTAGCAGGCATTGTTTATCTGTGCCTGTAGATTGACAGGTAGCAGATTCTAGCTGGCGCTTCTCCCAACTCGGTATGGCGTCGAATAATTGCAATGTATAGGGATGTTCAGGGGCGGCAAATAAACGCGCCTTGTCTTTTGACTCAACAATTTTTCCGGCGCGCATCACCGCGACCTGTGTGGCCATTTGTGATGCCACGCCAAGATCATGCGTGATAAATAATATCGCCATGCCGGTTTCTTTTTGTAACTTATGCAACAGTTCCAGGATTTGCGCCTGTATCGTGACATCCAGTGCCGTTGTCGGCTCATCCGCAATCAAGAGTGCGGGATCTCCAGCAAGTGCCATGGCAATCATGATGCGTTGCTTCATACCACCGGAAAATTGATGTGGGTATTCGTTGATGCGGCGATCGGGTTCCGGGATCCCGACGGCATCTAATAATTCAATACTGCGTTGCACACGGGCTGGTCTTGCGAGGTGCTGATGGCGCAACAATGTTTCGCCGATTTGTTGGCCTGCCGTCAATACCGGATTTAGCGATGATTGGGGTTCCTGAAAAATCATGCCGATCTTTGCACCTCGCATATCACGCATTTTATGCTCGGGTAATTGAAATAAATTTTGCCCGTTTAATATAACTTCACCGCTTTTTATAGCCGCCGCCGCTGGCAATAAACGCATGATGGAAAGTGCAGTGATTGATTTACCACTGCCCGACTCACCCAATAACACAAATGTTTCGCCCTTGTTTATTGTAAAGCTGACATCATCAACCACATTAACCGCGTGACTGCCGGTGCCGATGGTGGTGGTGAGCTGCTTAACCTGAAATAGCGGCTCAGGCATTATGCTTTTGTTTCCAAGTCGGGCAGTTTACGTGGCTTGCGAGCTTCATCCAATGCGACATAGGTTAATTGCGCTGCAGTCACCTTAACCGTTTCCTTATGCAATGGATTGCGTTCGGAATAGACTTCTACCTTGACGGTGATGGAGGTACGTCCGGTTTTAATGATCTCTGCATAACAACTGACAATATCACCGACATAAACCGGTTCATGAAACGCCATCGAATTTACCGCCACAGTCACGACTCTGCCTTTGGCGCGTTCAACAGCCAAAACCGCACCTGCTATATCTATTTGTGACATTATCCAACCACCAAAGATACTACCGCCCGCATTTGCATCTTTTGGCATCGCCGCAACTTTTATTGCGGGTATTCTGCCCATCGGTAATGTTATGTTTTTATCAGTCATATTTTTATTACTTATTATTTGTGCGAGATACGGTCGTCATTTAATGCCGCAGACGCGGATCAAATGCATCCCGTACCGCATCAGAAAACAGATTAGCCGCCAACACCAACACGAACATAAAAATAAATGCTGCTACGAGCGACCACCAGACTATGGGTTCTCTTGCCATTTCCAAACGCGCGCTGTTGATCATATTACCCCAACTGTTCATGCCTGGATCAACGCCAATGTTCATGTATGACAATACTGCCTCGGCCAGGACCAGTCCACTAAAATCAATCACGATTGAGATCATAACGATGTGCATGACGTTGGGTAATAAATGCCGCAACATGATACCAAAATGGCTTACACCAAACGCCTTTGCAGCTTGTACATACTCGATTTCACGAAGTTTTAACGTCTCGGCTCTGAGCAACCGACACAAACCGGTCCAACTGGTAATGCCCAGAATAATACAGAGAAATAACAGTCTTAGATCGGCTCTTTGTTCAGGGCTGTTAAAATCATTGGCATGATTGCTGATATAAACTTGTAGCAACAAGATTGAGGCGGCAATCAGTAATACGCCAGGGATGGAATTTAGCGTGGTGTAAAGATATTGAATAACATCATCTATCCAACCACGAAAATAGCCGGCCATTAAACCCATCATGATTGCGAACGGCAACATCACCAGCGTCGTTAAAGTGCCGATTACAAGTCCGGTACGGACGCTCTTGATGGCCTGATAGAGGACATCCTGGCCGACTTTATCTGTACCAAACACATGGTAGTGCTGTGCCAGACTATAAATACTGCACGCAAGCAGAATAATGAAATTCAACGTGATGATGATGGCCGTCCAGGAAACTACAAAGTTGTTGTGCCAGGCTTTATGCCATGTTTGCTTAAATGATAGTTGATGTGCCCGACTCAAGAGAAACAGGATAACGCTTGATACTACCAAACTGATTACGAGTCCGTACGCGAGTCCTACGAGAATATGTTTGGCAATATCAGCACCGCGCTCAACGGCAGGATCATCAAGATGTGCGCCACCATATATTAAGCGCGGATAATCCCGTATCTGTTTACCATCAGGAAGATCGAGCATCTCCTTGGAAAAGGCATGACTTGCCAGCGGTGCTGAATAGGTGCGTTCCGTATTCTGATATAGATCTTCCAGCATGAGATCCAGTACGCTTACAACCTCAGATGAGTATATGGCATCGTGTGTTGCGGTTGCTTCCAGCCGGGGATGGAAATGCATAGAATCAAGTAGGCCAACAACAACGTAGACAACAAGAATAATGGCCGCCGACATGGCCAGGGGACGTTGTGCCACATCATGCCAAGGGACGCGCAAATGCGCATGTTGTCTCGCGTATAGCGTATAGGCGATCACCATCATTACCAGCAGGAACAGGAATGCGTCGGTTATAAAGATGACGGGCATATTTAATTCAACCTGACTCTAGGGTCAACCAGCGTATAAGAAATATCGGTCAGGATTAAACCCACGATATACAAGACCGAACCCAAAAATACCATGGAGCGAACGATTGCGAAATCTTGCGCATTAATCGCATCAATCGTATAGCTGCCCAAGCCGGGAACAGCAAAGAATGATTCTACAATCAGGCTACCCATAAACAGGCTTGGTAGAATAACCACAACGCCGGTTAATATTGGTATCAGGCCATTCGTTAATACATGCCGATATAACACACGGGACTCTGATAAGCCTTTCGCCTTCGCTGTGCGTACGTAATCTTTACCCATTTCTTCAAGAAAGATAGTCCGATACCACCTTGTACTTGCACCAATCCCGCCAATCAAACCCACCAGCACCGGCAGGATCGTAAATTTTATGGCGTTTAACCCCGTGTCATAACCTGATATAGGCACCAAATGTAAAAGTTTACCAATCAGATATTGACCGCCAATAATATAAAACAAGCCTGAGATAGACATCATGACAACACATATTATTACGCCAGAAAAGTCCACATAACTGCCTCGAAAAAATGCGAGGATGAGGCCACATGTAATACAGGTTAATAGTCCAATAATAAGGCTGGGAAAAGCAATCGCAAGACTCGGCCACATACGTTGACTAATGTCATAACCTATATCGCGACCACTATCAGAACGGCCAAAATCAAACAAAAACAACTTAACAGAGTTTTGAAAAAAGAGCGTATCGGTCAGCTTTTCGAAAGATTCAGCATCCGTATTCCAGAGGATCTGCTTGTCATAACCGCGTTCTGCTTTCCATTTTGTAATGGCTGCCTCGCTAACGCGCTTCATACCAAGCTGCATACGCGCCATATCATCTGGCGTATTGACAACAAAGAACAGTACGAAGGTAATAATATTGACACCGACCAATATCGGAAAAGCATACGCAATACGACGTAGGATATAACTCATCATAAGATTGATTCAGTCCCCTTGCGGCGGTAAGCAATTATTGCGGGCAATAGTATAGATACTGTCAATATCATGATGAATACAAGTGGCCACCATACCGGCCGGTTCCATGCGGTGCGGCTATTTGAGCGCAATCGCGGTTCGATTCGTTTGTATTTGAGCGTATTATTAGCCATTAAATTGGGCTTGGCATTCTTATACCAGGCATGGTGTAGCGAAAAAGCAACAGGATGGAAACCCCATAACCAGGGCGCATCCTGGTGCACAATCTCAAGCATTTTGTTAATAATGTCTTGCCGTTCAGGGCCATTGGACATGCTTTTCATCTGATTGAATAAAACATCAAATTCAGCATTTTTATAATTCGCCGCATTCTCACCATTATCATCAATCTTCGCATTGGGGCCATAGAGTAAAAAGAAAAAGTTTTCTGGATCGGGGTAATCGGCATTCCAGCCCCACTGAAAAATCTGCGCCGTTCCCTTACGCATTTTTTCCTGGAAACGATTGTAGTCTGTTGCGCGGACAAGTAAATTAATACCCAGTTTTGCATATTGCTTTCGCATCCAATCAAAACTTGCCTTACTGCCCGGCCCGGCTGCGGGTGAATCAAGATTTAATACCAACTGTTTGCCATCGGCATCACGACCATCAGGATAACCCGCCTGTGCCATTAATTCCCTCGCATACGTTATAGAATGTCTAACAGGTTTGCCATTGTGCCATTTGTAGACATATGGATTAATACCGGCCTTGCCTGCAATATGGCCGAAGATCCCGGGCGGGATGGGGCCTTGTGCGGGTTTGCCGCGACCATTGGCAAAGATAGAGATGTATTCTTCATAATCAACCGCGATTGAGACCGCGCGTCTTAACAATCGTGCTCTTTCACTATCACCACCAACCACGTCATCAGCCATATTAAAACCCATGTAATAAATTGATGTAGTGACTGCCGTTAACAAGCGCATACCTTTATCCTGCATTGTCTTCGTCAATTCGGCATCGCCTTGCAAATTAAATTGCACGGCCTGATCAAAACTATCGGAGACGATGCCTGAGGTATCATAATAGCCTTGCAGAAATTTATTCCAGGCCGGGATCGATTCTTTTTCAAGGCTGTATACGGCCTTCTCTATAAACGGCATTTTTTTACCGGCATCATCCAACAAACCGGATGCTTGATCACCCAGCTCGCCAGTTCTTGGAAGAATCTCGCCATGAAAGTTTGGATTGCGTTCTAACACCATACGCAGATTAGGATTGTTTTCAGTCAACATGAATGGCCCGGTGCCTACCGGATACCAATCAAGGGTTATGTTTTTTTCATCCATGCCTTCCTGAGCATAAAAGTAATCCGCCTCCCAGGGCATCGGAGCGAAAAAAGACATTGATAACCAATAAATAAACTGCGGATATTTTTGTTTTAATGTTATTTCAAACGTTGTGTCATCAATAAGCCTTACACCCGGCAAGTCATAACGATGCAAATCGATGTAGTTTGAAGCGGGTGTCTGTTTATCAATTGTTGCGAGTGTTTCGGCAAACTCGTCAAGTCCAAGAATGTATTTTTCCATTAAACCGGATATTGGCGAATGTATCCGCGGGTGCCCCATTCTTTTGATTTGGTAGATATAATCTTTGGCCGACATTTTTCGCGTCCCAACCATATCAAAATCTGACAAGGTATGGATATGGGCTAATTTTTCTGTGTTAAGATCATGATAGAGATAGTCACCACTCGCATTTTTTGCGAATGCGGGATGCGGTTGGTACAAAATATCGTCTTTTATTGAAATTGTATATTTGACGCGGTCGATCATTATTGGATCTGAATCTTCATCCAGAGGTTGGCCATCCTTGGAGAAATATTGTGGTTGCGGTACCTCTGTGGCTGTGAGTGGGATTAACGCATACGGGCGTTGCAAGAAATGATACTGTAATGGCGGTTCATATATTTGACCCAAAAAAACATATTCATTAGCACTATAAGAACTCACTGGATCCAGGTGTTTAGGTCTTTCTGAGAATGAATCGTAGTAGATGTTTTTTGCCGAATCCTGATTCGGATAGGGATTATTCCAGGGCGCATCACAACCACTACAAAGCAATAACAACAGGATTATTTGCAAAGTTTTATGGGTGTTTGCGCTGTATCGATTTATTATTTTTATATGTTTTGTCATCAGTTGCACATTATAAACATGCACGTTTTTCTGTACACTTGAGATATTTGTATAATGAAAAATTTATCTGGCAATATTCATACAAGACACAATGAAAAATGGGATTACTTGACAATAAACGTGCGTTAATTGTTGGTGTTGCCAACAACAGATCCATTGCCTGGGGCATTGCACAAGCCATGCACCGTGAAGGTGCGGCACTGGCTTTTACCTATCAAAATGAAAAACTACGCAGTCGGGTTGAAAAGCTCGCCGCCGAAGTCAACTCAGAGATTACCGTACCGTGTGATGTCGCAGACGATAGACAGATTCAATCTGTGTTTGAACATTTGCGTGATTATTGGGATGGGTTGGACATACTGGTACATTCAGTGGCGTATGCCCCAAAGGGGCAATTAGAGGGCGAATACCTCAAGAACGTCACCCGTGAAGGCTTCCTGATGGCGCATGAAATAAGTTCATATAGTTTCGCGGCGCTTGGGGACGCGGCTCGAACAATGATGCAAGGTCGTCATGGTGCCATGCTGACACTGAGCTATATCGGTGCTGTACGCGCCATGCCGAATTACAACGTGATGGGTGTGGCCAAGGCCAGTCTTGAAGCCAACGTCCGTTATATGGCTGCAAGCCTTGGGCCGACAGGCATTCGTGTTAATGCTATCTCTGCCGGCCCGATCCGCACATTAGCCGCTTCAGGCATCACCGGGATGCGTGACTTTCTAAACCATGTCGAAAGAGTCTCACCCCTACGACGCAATGTCACCATAACTGAAGTAGGTAATGTCGCCTCTTTCCTGTGCTCTGATCACGCCTCTGCGATAACCGGGGAGATTACTTATGTCGATGGTGGCTTCAATGCCATAGGCATGGCATAATTGTTCATGCTTTTCAGCGAAAACAAACTGATTATCGCCATCCTGCTTGGTGCTGTTGCGGGTATTATAGCGGGTGCATTGTTTGGGCCAGCCATGGTATCGGTAGCATGGATAGGCGATCTATTCCTTGATACCTTAAAGATGATGATTATCCCGTTGATCGTTGCAGCAGTCATCAGCGGGGTCAGCTCTTTAGGCGACATTCGTAAATTGGGGCGCGTCGGTGGCGCAACCCTGCTCTATTACGGATTAACAACGGCGAGTGCCGTCTTGATCGGCCTGTTTGTTGTCAACTTAATCCAGCCTGGTGTCGGCATTGAACAAATGAGTAGCACGATCCCGGAAAAAGTCGCGGCTAAAAGCGACACGGGGATTGTTGATATCATAACGTCTTTAGTCGCGCCGAATATTCTCTTTGCTGCTGCAGATACGCAGTTACTGCCAGTGATTGTTTTTTGTCTTGTATTTGCAGCGGCATTGACAACAATCGGTGAAAAAAATGTCACCCTGATCCATTTTTTTGATGGCTTGAATGAAGTCATGATGAAGTTGGTTGTCTGGGTCATGACATTTGCACCCATTGGCATCTTCGCACTTATTGCAGGCCAGATTGGCAAGGCCGGTGGCGGCACCGCGATTAAAAATGAATTGCTGGCGGTCGGCAGTTATTGTTTTACCGTTATTCTGGGATTGACGCTCCATTTTATTTTGTTATTCATCATCTTGATTATTTTCAGTCAGCAAGGAAGAACATATCTACTAAAGTTGCTACGTGCCTTGTTTACTGCCTTTGGCACCGCCAGTTCATCAGCCACATTGCCTTTGACCATGGAGTGTGCACTTGAAGCTGGTATAGATAAACGCTCGGTAAAATTTGTGCTACCCATTGGGGCGACCGTTAATATGGATGGCACAGCACTCTATGAAGCGGTGGCGGTCATGTATATTGCCCAAGTCTATGGCTATTCGATGGGCTTGGGTGAACAAACCATCATATTTATTACGGCGACTCTAGCAGCCATTGGTGCTGCTGGTATACCGCAAGCAGGATTAGTAACCCTGTTAATCGTACTCAATGCGGTGGATTTACCCATTGAAAGTATAGGGATGATACTCGCTGTTGATTGGTTTTTGGATCGGTTCAGAACGACTGTAAATGTCTGGGGTGACAGTGTTGGTGCGGCAGTAATAGAATCTTATCTGCCTGAAAAAACTGCTTAGATGTTATCCTTAAAGATCTTAACATCAGCGTTACTTCTGGCATTCTTTATAAATTCTACCCACTCGGCTGTGCCGCGGTTACGCCGCAATGTCAGATCATATTCCTGAGTAACCACTTCATCTGCAACTATCTCATCATCATAGACTGCTGTTATTGCGATGATGGCATAATCGCCACTACCAAGGCGTTTTGAAAGGATTATTGGTTTATTATCGGCATCTTCTGGTCTGCCTGCCTGAAAGGCATAGCGCAAAACGGCTCTGTTCACATTCACATCGTCGCGTTCAACTTTTTCGATTGTCTGCCATTCAACATCTACATCACTTGTGATTGCATCTGGAGAGATGCCCGACACAAGCTGTTGGGTGATATCAGCAGAGGCGACTTTAATTTTAGCCGATGCTTGCTCTAGTCGGATACTTGCAAGCACCTCATCTTTTACTTCTGCCAATGGTTTTGTTGTCGCAACTTTATAATCAACGACTCTTAAAACAACGATATGATTATCGGTCAACTCTACGACTTCACTATTTTGACCAGTACTCATCAATTCTGGATCAAAGCTGGTCGAAATAATTTTTGCGTTGGCAAGTATACCCTCAAGTACGCTTTCCCTGCTGAAAAAATCACTTCCAACAACCTGCTTGCCAATGGCTTCGGCTGCAATCTCAAGCGTGTCTGAATGCTCGTAACTCAAGGTTGTTAATTGATCTGCTAATTCAAAAAATTGTAGTTCAGCTTCTGACTTTTTGTAGTCTTGCTCAACTTGCTCGGCAACAGATTCAAATACGTTTTTTGGTCCACCTCTGATTTCACCTACTTTTACAATACAGAAACTACTCTTTGTTTCAATCGGTGCACTAATAGCACCTTCCTCGGCAGAAAAAAGAAATTCATCAACTTCCTTATCCATGATGCCTTTTGTCACGAAGGCATGTTCACTAAATTCCAGTGATCCTTTACCTTCGTCAGTAAATTGTGCAATGACTTCTGTAAAAGTTTTACCTGCTGTAACCAACGCCATAGCCTCATTTATCACTGCACTGGCCTTTGCTTTATCTTCTGCCGTTGCTTGTTCATCCACCTTGACAAATAATCGGGTCACAGAGCGTTGTTCTACAACATCATATGTATCTTTATTATCGCTATAGTAAGTCCTTAAAAGAGTCTCATCCGTTATGACTGTCTTTGCTAGCTCATCAACATTCAGATCAATATATTCAATTTTTACTTTCTCTGGGTCTGAGAATTTTTGTGGGTGAGCTTTATAGAATGCTTCTATTTCTGCTTCATCAATATCGCCTTCATCAATAAAGGCGGTGAGGTTCAAAATACTGTAGGTCAAGTCACGCTTTTGTGACTGCAATTGAATGACTTCATCTAGTTCTGTTTCTAATACAAAGATACTTTCAGACAGGCCCGCCTGTAGCTGCTCTGATAATAGGTCCATGCGTAGTTGTTCTTCAAAGTCCAAAGGAGCCATACCCACGCTCATAACCGCTCGTTCATACTTATCGCGATCAAACCCTTTGTCGTTTTTAAAGTATGCCAGATTTTTAATTATTTCTATTAATCTTGCATCTGTAATGCGTAAGCCAGCATCCTCAACAATTTGATTGACTATCTCGGTCTCAATCAACCTTTTCATAGTCTCTTGTTTAACCAATTCTTCTTCCAAAGCAAGCGTGTCATCTTCTAACAAAGATTGCATTTGCTGGCTAAGGGCAGAGAAAGATCGCTGGAAAGATCTCAGTTTAATATCCGTGCCATTAACAGTGGCGACGTTGACATCCTCGCCTTGACCAGCATAAAAACTGACACCCCAGAATGCAAAGGAAAGAATTAACGCACCAACGATGATACCCGCTATCCAGCCTGATGCTTTATCTCTTATTGCGCCTAACATGGGTTACTCAACTCTCATTTTTTCCTGGAAATAAATTACCCGGCCATAAGCGGACGAGGTATTACGCATGAACTGCCCTCCCGTTTCGCAACAAGCTACAGAGAATTGGATCCTATAGATAAAATTAAAATGGGCATTCCATTTATTGTGAATATACCCTTTGAACCTTACAGGATTGGCGGAGTGGACGGGACTCGAACCCGCGACCCCCGGCGTGACAGGCCGGTATTCTAACCAACTGAACTACCACTCCAATCATCTCCGTCTTGTATTTAAGAAGTCGAAATAATTTTCTGGTTTTTCAAAAAATAGTCATTTATTTTCTTGAAAACCAAGATAAATACGCCAGTAAAGAAATCAAAGGATTAGATAACCCTCCGCTTTGCATTTATCTTTACGACAAAACTTCCAATTCGAGAATGAGTCATGGTGGGTGCTGAGGGGTTCGAACCCCCGACCTACGCCTTGTAAGGGCGTCGCTCTACCAACTGAGCTAAGCACCCTTGAAACTTAACACCTTCAAAAAAGAAGGAGCGGGCGTACCTTATTTTATGGCATCCTTAAGTGCTTTCCCAGCCTTAAAACCAGGCACTTTTGAAGCCTTGATTTTAATTGCTTCACCCGTTCTCGGGTTGCGCCCTGTACGTGCAGAACGTTTACGAACCGAGAAGGTGCCAAATCCAACTAAAGTCACAGTATTGCCTTTTTTGAGCGCTTTGGTCACTGTTGCAATAGTAGCATCAAGTGCTCTACCAGCCGCAGCTTTTGATATATCAGCAGAGCCTGCAACAGCATCAATAAGTTCAGCTTTATTCATAATGCTTATTTCCCCTTGTATTTTTGGTTTATTTTCTGTCTCGATAGAGTCAATATAAAGACTGTCGAGGTTATTTTGGTTTTATGTAGTTACTTGCGTCTTTCACGCTGAATTTATACCAAGCACTGAAATACGCGTCAAGCAATGTGTCCACAATATTTAAAATAATTTAGCCAAGGGCGTGTTTAGTGCGGCCTGATTAAATCGTTCTCTTCACTTCTTCTTGCTTCATCTTTCTTGACTATATCAGATCTGGATTGATTTTTAGCAAGCAGTTTTGGCGAGTGTTCCAATGCCAACTCAAGCGCTTCATCGATCCACCTGACTGGTCTAACATCAAGATTTTGTTGAATATTTTTTGGTATTTCTGCTAGTTCTCGCTCATTTTCATGCGGAATCAATACCGTTTCAATCCCACCACGCAAGGCCGCCAGTAGTTTTTCTTTTAAGCCGCCTATCGGTAATACTTCTCCACGAAGTGTAATTTCACCTGTCATTGCAACACTTGATTTGACCGGAATACCACATAACACAGAGACTAGCGCGGTACACATGCCTACACCAGCACTAGGACCATCTTTGGGTGTCGCGCCTTCTGGAACATGTATATGAAAATCATGCTCTTTATAAAAATCGTGCTCTATACCCAACACCTTACTGCGGCTCCGGACAACGGTCATGGCAGCCTCAATAGACTCCTGCATAACCTCGCCCAATTTACCAGTGCGCGTAATCTTGCCCTTGCCACCGACTATCGCAGCCTCAATAGTCAAGAGTTCACCACCAACCTCAGTCCATGCAAGACCTGTAACCTGACCAATACGATTTTCGTCTTCCGCCTTCCCATATCGAAAGCGCTTAACACCTAATAATTTTTCCAGCTTTTTAGGCGTGACAATAATGCCTTTTTCTGTTGGTTTAAGTAAAATTTGCTTGACTATTTTTCGGCATATACTTGCTATCCCGCGATCCAGATTGCGTACACCCGCTTCCCGAGTGTAGTAGCGAATAATATCCTGCACGACACTATCCCTGATTGAAACCTCGCCCTCTTTCAGTCCATTACGCTCAAGCTGTTTAGGGATGAGATAACGTTTGGCAATATTAACTTTTTCGTCTTCGGTGTAACCAGATAAACGAATAACTTCCATACGATCAAGTAAAGGCACTGGAATATTTAAGCTATTTGCCGTTGTAACAAACATCACTTCTGATAAATCATAATCAACTTCAAGATAATGATCATTAAAGGTATTATTTTGTTCAGGGTCTAACACTTCAAGTAATGCTGATGCTGGATCACCACGAAAATCCATCGCCATTTTGTCAATCTCATCCAACAGGAAAAGTGGGTTTTTTTTGCCTATTTTTGACATGCTCTGAAGAATTTTTCCCGGCATAGAACCAATATACGTGCGACGATGACCTCTGATCTCTGCTTCGTCACGTACGCCACCTAGCGACATCCGGACAAACTTCCGATTGGTTGCTCGTGCAATTGAACGACCCAAAGACGTTTTACCTACACCAGGCGGGCCAACCAGACACAAAATAGGGCCTTTCATCTTCTTGACGCGCAATTGCACTGCGAGATACTCAAGAATGCGCTCCTTTACTTTCTCTAAACCATAATGATCTTCTTCTAGGATCGCCTCTGCCTGAACAATGTTCCGCGAAACCTTGCTACGCTTTTTCCAAGGCACGCCCACAAGCCAATCAATGTAATTGCGTACTACCGTTGCCTCGGCAGACATCGGCGACATCATTTTTAATTTATTTAATTCTATCTCGGCCTTTTCCTTTGCTTCTTTATGCATACCTGCTTTTTCGATCTTACCTGTGAGCTCTTCAATCTCGTTAGGCACATCCTCCATCTCACCTAATTCTTTCTGAATGGCCTTCATCTGCTCATTTAGGTAATACTCGCGCTGACTTTTTTCCATTTGTGATTTAACACGACCGCGAATTCTTTTTTCAACTTGTAACAGATCAATCTCAGATTCCATTAAATGAATAAGATGTTCCAGGCGATCTTTAATATCTGTAATCTCCAGTACTTGCTGTTTTTCATCAATTTTGATTGCCATGTGTGCCGCGATGGTATCAGCAAGACGACTCGCATCATCAATGCTTGTCAACGAAGAAATTATTTCAGGTGGTATTTTTTTATTTAACTTCACATACTGTTCAAACTTATTCATTGCTGATCGCACATGAATATCCAGCGCTTGTTCATCAACTACCGCTGGCCCAAGCAAATCCACATCAGCAACAAGCATATCCTCTGTTTCTTTATATCTTTTGATGCTCGCTCGACCCGTACCTTCGACTAGCACCTTAATGGTGTTATCGGGTAATTTAAGCGACTGGAGAATGTTAGCCACAGTACCAACACCATAAGTCTCATCTTGGCCAGGATTATCATCCGTTGCCCTTTTTTGTGCGACAAGGACGATTTGTTTGTTGCCTTCCATCGCCTTATCAAGTGCTTTTATAGATTTTTCGCGGCCTACAAACAATGGAATAACCATATGTGGGTAAACGACTACATCACGTAGCGGCAATACTGGAAAAGATTCTGTTTTTTGGGTCATAAGAGAGTTTTAATTTTAGTATTTAAAAATCAGGTTGTTGGGCTTTGAATATTGCGACTTTTTAAGCGCTTTGTGATCGTGTTTGTTGTCGGCAGCACTGAAAATAATAATCGCTTAATCTGCCGCTGCCTGTAGTAGCTCATGCACCGCATAAATCATTAACGGCTCGGTTTCACCGTTTATCACACCCTCATCTATAACGACTTTAGTAACGTCATCAGTTGAGGGTAAATCATACATTGTATCCAACAGTACATTCTCCATTATCGAGCGCAATCCACGAGCACCCGTTTTACGATCCATTGATTTCTTGGCAACGGCACGTAATGCGTCTTCACTGAATTCCAGCTCACATTCTTCCATTTCAAATAGATATTTATATTGTTTGGTGATCGCATTTTTTGGTTCGAGCAGGATTTGTACCAGTTGGTCTTCATCAAGATCAGACAATGTCGCGGCGACCGGAAGACGACCCACAAACTCTGGGATCAAACCATATTTTATAAGGTCTTCGGGTTCAACTGTTTGCAAAATTTCACTCGTACTTTTTTGATCCTTTTTACTTTTTACTTCCGCAGAAAATCCCATCCCACCTTTTTCAGAACGCTCACGAATAATGCGATCCAATCCAGCAAACGCACCACCACAAATAAACAGCATATTGGCCGTATTGACCTGTAGAAATTCCTGTTGTGGATGTTTACGCCCACCCTGAGGAGGAACCGAGGCAATTGTACCCTCAATCAGTTTTAACAATGCTTGTTGTACACCTTCGCCTGAGACATCACGCGTAATAGACGGGTTCTCAGATTTACGAGATATTTTGTCAATTTCATCAATATAGACTATGCCTGTTTGTGCCTTTTCGACATCATAGTCACACTTTTGCAATAATTTCTGAATGATGTTTTCCACATCCTCGCCAACATAGCCGGCCTCAGTCAATGTCGTTGCATCTGCAATCGTAAAGGGCACATTCAATAAACGCGCCAAGGTTTCAGCCAGCAATGTTTTACCGCTGCCAGTCGGCCCAATCAATAATACATTACTTTTAGACAACTCAACGTCAGATCCTTTTATTCCTTGCTCCAGGCGCTTATAGTGATTGTATACGGCGACAGAGAGGATTTTTTTTGCGCCTTCCTGACCAATAACATATTCATCCAGAATCGCCTTAATCTCATGGGGTGTGGGTAGCACTACACCCGCATCTGTGATCGATGTTTCCTGTTTTTCCTCCAGAATAATGTCGTTACAAAATTCGACGCATTCATCACAAATAAAAACAGAGGGGCCAGCAACCAATTTTCTAACTTCATGTTGGTTCTTGCCGCAAAATGAACAATACAGCAATCGATCACCATCGCCATTTTTACCCTTTTTTCTACCAGTCATCGCTTGCTACCTCCAAGCATTTTTAATAAAAAAAACATTATTCTGATTCTTGTCCAGTTTGTTCCTGCAACTCTGATCTGTCATGCAACACAGCATCGATCAGACCATAGTCTTGCGCTGCATTGGCACTCATAAAATTATCACGCTCGGTGTCTTTTTGTATGGTATCAATAGATTGTCCCGTATGTTTTGCGAGTATCTTATTTAACCGTTCACGAACATACAGAATTTCTCGCGCATGAATATCAACATCAGACGCTTGTCCCTGAAAACCACCCAACGGCTGATGAATCATGACACGTGAATGCGGTAGACAAAAACGCTTGCCTTTCTCACCCCCAACAAGCAACAAAGCACCCATGCTGGCGGCCTGCCCAATGCACAGGGTGCTGACATTTGGTTTTATAAATTGCAACGTGTCATAGATAGCCATACCTGCCGTAACAGAGCCGCCTGGGGAATTGATATAGAAATGAATATCTTTGTCTGGATTTTCAGATTCCAGGTAGAGTAATTGCGCCACAATAACATTGGCAACATTATCCTCAACCGGCCCTACCAAAAAGAGGATGCGTTCTTTTAAGAGTCGAGAATAAATATCATAGGCGCGCTCACCTCTTGAGGTCTGCTCAACTACCATTGGCACCAGATTTAATGCCTGAATTTCAGTGTTGTTTATAGTCATTCGTTATCGTCACTCATTGACAGAAAATCTGCTCTTACTTTAGCTGGCAGTCTGCCCTTTATTCATTATTTCGTCAAACGTACATACTTTTTCAGTGACGTTGGCATGTGCCAATGCCCAATCAACCACTACGTCTTCCAAGACCACAGCTTCTATCTCTGCAAGCTTTTTTTGATCTGAATAATACCACTGCAGAACCGCGGCTGAGTCTTCATAGCCGGAGGCTATTTGCTCTACCATGTCTCGAACTTTTGCCGGGTCTGCTTTTAATTTATTATTTTTAATAATATCGGCCAGTATTAATTGTAGTGCAACGCGCTTTTTTGCCTGTGCATCAAAAGCGGATGCATCCAATGCGTCAATAGTCTTAGCATCAAGCCCCTGGCGTTTAAGGTTTTCCTCAAAATCATGCTTGGCTTGATGTGCTGCGTTAGTAACTAGCGTCTGCGGGAGCTCAATCTCGTTTGCCGCATAGATAGCATCGAGCACTTCATGCTTGTTTTGACGGCCAAGTGCTAACTCAACTTCACGCGCCATATTACGTTTAATTTCATGGCGCAATGTCTCTTCCTTGCCATCTTTTACGTCAAACTCCAGCATAAATGCCGCATCCACTACAGGCAATACTGTTTCATTAACGCCATTAACTTTGACCTTAAATTCCGCCTCTTTACCTCTTAATGAGGCCGTATTGTAGTCTTCCGGGAACTTCAATTTCAGCGTGGTTTCATCGCCTGCAGACGTGCCTATGAGTCCTTCTTCAAATCCTGCCAGGAAACGCTTACTGCCTAATTCGAGTTCATGGTTTTCCGCTTTACCACCGGCAAAGGCCTCGCCATCAACAAAACCATCAAAATTGATATTGACAACATCCCCAAGTTGAGCTGGTCTTTCGACAATTTTTAATGTGCGGCGTTGCTTGCGTAACACGTCAATCATGCTCGTTATATCATCATCACTCACTGCGCATATCTTTTTTTCAAAGGTCATTTCATCTAGCGGTTTGAGTGTGACCTCGGGATAAATTTCAAATGTGGCGGTATAGGCTAAATCCTCCCCCAATTCATCTTTCAACCCCGCTATCTGAGGCGGGCCGGCGGGCCTTAATTGCTCTTGGTTTATGGCTTCATAGAGGCTTGATTGAATCAATTCACCAACAACTTCTTTGCGAACCTGTTCGCCATATCGTCCTTGCACAACTTTTAACGGTACTTTGCCGGGGCGAAACCCTTGAATCTTTGTTGTCTTGGTCAATTTTTGTAAACGATCACTCACTTCCGCAGTAATACGTTTTGCCGGTACCGCAACGCTAACTTTACGTTCCAAAGCACCTGTATTTTCAACTGATATTTGCATACTTTAGTAAACCTCAAAATCAAGGCAGGTCAATATGTTAGTACATATTTCCGAATATTAATGACTATTGAATATTGGTGCGAAAGGAGAGATTCGAACTCTCACATCTTACGATACTGGTACCTAAAACCAGCGCGTCTACCAATTCCGCCACTCTCGCATATTGCATGGTGATACAGGCTATTCTACAAATTTTTTGTCACTTGATACTATTTAATTTTAAGGCAAGCAACTCAACTTTAATATAATTCACCATTATTTAAATCGCTATAATAAAAACAGGGCGGATTATTTCCGCAATACGCCTTGCAATAGGGGCCTCTGTTTGGGAGTTTGACTACTGGATTTTATAAAGCTGGACTATACAGATGGACAATTATCGTTTATTTAAAACATTCTTTGGTAAATGATTTGCAAACTCGTCGGCATTTTCTATTGCCGGTACTGGGGTTGATTGTGCAGTCTTTGCCCCACCGGTCACATATCGTCATGCACTTTTTCTTTTCTACCCGGTCATAATCATCGGGCAACAGTAGCTCGCCATCAAACGGCTTGGAGGGCTTGACACTACGATTAGCACGTTCATCTTCTGCGTAAGTAATGGATGATACCGATAAGGCAAATATGATTGGTAAAATAAACCAGATCTTATTGATGTTATAAAAATTCATATTTTTTATGACGATTATTTGCGCTTATGGTTCTAATCTACTTTTAGTTTCTGCGTCTGCTGGCGATACTGCTAAACTTGACAATGCCTAAATTTTCCGACTATTGCATTATGTAGCCTTTATTAAGCATACGATATCCTGCTCTCTATTTATAGACTTAACTGATAATTTTCATATAAATTTGATATTCAATACATACAACATCAGTCTTTTATAAGTGCATACCAAGGTTAAATCACATAAAATATGTTTTTTTACCTGCTAATCTGTCATGCGTACAACAATTCAAAGATTATTCAAAACTGAAACACAATTCGCTTTATTGGCGTTGGCACCATTGCTGTTGTTGCCAGCAAAATTTTCCAGTTTTATTAATATGGGTCTTGTCGCTGTCGGTCTGATTTTACTTCTCACTGCAATCTTGTTTTATTTACGCAAACTGATTCCAGCGCAACTAAGACCGGCGGTTGTGCTTATAGTCAGCATCTCTTTGGTATTGATAGCCCAGATGCTTATGGATGCCAACGCCTATTCTTTTGCAGAAAATAGCAGTTTATTTTTTCCACTAATGCTGATAAACAGCCTGGTTTTATCGCTTGGTGAAAAAGTGTTTTCCAAACAGACGCATCAATCGGTTATACGTTATGTGTCTGGTATTGCGCTTGCAGTCTTGCTTTTCTTCATGCTTTATGGGTTGTTAAAAGAGCTGGCGGGCGGCTATTCAATAATAGATTCTGTTGCTGGCTGTTTTTTTCTGCTGGGTTTTTTGTTTGCATTTTTTAATTTCTTACAAAATGCAAATATGCCAGATTAAACGCAAGCGTGACCGATTTTGAATAAAGATAAGCGCACGCGCATATTCGAGATATTACGAAAACAAAATCCTGCGCCAACAACAGAGCTGGTTTATCAAACGCCTTTTGAGTTATTAATTGCCGTCATCCTGTCTGCTCAGGCAACCGATGTTGGGGTCAATAAAGCCACCAAAAAACTATATGCTGTCGCAAATACCCCTGAAGCTATTTTGGCATTGGGTTTAAGTAGACTTAAAACGCACATCCAAACGATAGGCCTTTATAACAATAAGGCGAAAAATATTATCGCGACTTGCAACCTTCTGGTAGACAAATTCAATAGCCAGGTGCCGCAAGATCGCGCGGCATTAGAAAGTCTGCCGGGTGTCGGCAGGAAAACGGCCAACGTGATTTTAAACACCGCTTTTGGTGAACCTGTTATCGCTGTTGATACACATATTTTTCGAGTATCGAATCGTACGGGTATAGCACCTGGAAAAAATGTAATTCAGGTTGAACAACGATTAATGAAGTTTGTGCCAGATGAATTTAAGAAAGACGCGCATCACTGGCTCATTTTACATGGTCGATATACGTGTATTGCACGCAATCCAAGGTGTGATGGTTGTCTTCTGTTTGCAGAATGCGAGTGGAAAGATCGCAAAAAACATGCGGCGCATGGCTAAATAAAGCTAAAATAGCGACGTGTAATTTAATACGTGGTTGGAAATATGTTTGTCCAAAATCGAAGTGAGGCGCGGAATTACTTTTATCGCGTATGGCATAAGAAAAAAAATAAATTACCGTTAGAGCCGCTCGAAGCAATCATTGCGGCTGTGATCCAGGCGCATCCTGAGTATCATCATTATCTTGAAGAAAAAGAAGCATCAGAAACCCATGATTTTAATCCCGATCAAAATGAATCGAACCCGTTTTTACACATGGGGATGCACATTGCTTTGAAAGAACAGCTCAGTAGCAATAGGCCGGTAGGTGTTGATAAAGCGTTTGAAAAAATAATGCGTAAATCGACTTCTGTACATGATGCTGAACATAAAATGATGGAATGCCTCGGGCGCATCTTGTGGGAAGCACAACGCCGCGAGGGCTTGCCCGATGATAATGACTATCTTGAATGTTTACATAAGGTGGGCTGAGGGTTAAGCATCATGTCGTACGCACCATTAACTTGGGGTGCGTCTTATCAGCCGCGATTGCACAGTGTTTTTAAGTGCGCTGGATATTCAGCAAACATTGCAGAAGGCTTATTTTTTGAGCTATTAAGAGGCGGCTTTAAGCATTGCCTGCTGGACTTTATCTTGACACAACTGAAATGAATATTTTCCATATTGCGGCAGATCGGCTACCAAAATACGCGCAATGGGTATGCCGGCCTCTCTCAGTGCAGCATCTTTTTTCGCATCAGCGGCTTTGCGATTAGGCAACTGATGGCGATAATCATCTAGTTCAATCGCCAAAAGCGGCTTGAAGTCTTTATCCACAATTAAAAAATCAAGCACCTTTTGACTCACCTTGCGCCATCGCCACAGGTTTTGATTATCCGTACCACCTTTAACTTCAAGTAATTGACTCATCGGATATTGCGCGAGGACATGCTGGTTTTTGCAGATGAGTTTCAGCGAAAAAAACATCACCCGCTCACGGGGAGTCAGGGTGTATTTTTTAATGCAGAATCTGGCTCGGTTTGTTGGCATAGAAATAATGTCAGGCATGGTTGATCTCCTTAAATCTGAATTTGTGTTAAAACTACCAAGATCACGACAAACGACAGGGCATTAATTACCCAAAAGCACACGCGATAGAAGGCATTGAAAGCATTACACGGGTTACTGGTGGCCATATAAAAGACCTGGCCGATAAAGTATACAGCGGCAAAAATAGATTCTCCTATACCTACTTGTGTCGGCAGATCAATCCCGCGCACCAGCAATGCAATGATGTAAATAAAGCTATACACCCAAAAAAACATTCGAAACAGCGCATTAAATAAATTGACGGGGTCGCTGGTCGCCATGTAAATAAATTGACCGAGCATAAAAAAAATTAACAACACGATCCCAAACACTAAAAATCCAATAAACTGCTCATTCATAAATCCAATAAACTGCTCATCCATCTCAAGACTCCCGTTAAAATATGCGCTAAATATGGCCGACAAACAGCCGGTTTTGCACTGCACATAACGGGTAATTAACCGGTAAGTAGCACCTGCTCAGCATTGGTGTTAGGGGTAACTTTAGGGGTAAGATCGGTATTGTGAATACCGACAAATGCAAATAAAAGTGATGACAAATACAATCAACAGCACACCATTCAGGGACTCATTAAAGTCCTTTGATGACTACTTGAAAAACGTATACAACGGTTCATACAAAGGTAGTCAGGGGTTTATGTTGCTGGTCGCACTTTGTCAATTCACGATTAAGCAATTAGATGAATTTGCGCTTGAGCAACTATCGGCCGATAAAATCAGTGTTGATAAAACACAACTTTATGACATCGCCGCACGAATATTTGAAACCAAACTCAGTAAAAATAAAGATGCTTGGGTTAGAAATACATGGAAGAGCCTAAACAAAATTCATGCTGATATATATCAAGGCTATGTTGATTATCTCGAAGATTCAAACAAAGCCCACTTACAAAAGCACGTACCGTGCCCGCAAGAAGAATATACACCTGGTCAGGGTGAGCGAAAATACTACTGGCTTTGGCCGATGGATAAAAGCCGTGGACGCGAACGGCATACACCCTCATCTGTAGTATCGCCTGACGGCATGATTGTCTATCGCCGCGAGACAGTCAAAAAAGCAAATCTTTTGTATCGATGGTTTATAAAAAACCCAACGCATACCTATACATTCTTCATAAAATTTTATGTGCTACTGTTTGTCGCGCCGACACTGATCGTGTTGTCACTCGTTGCCATGATGTTGTTTTATGGCTATGGCTTTATCATGGATCTGTCTCTGGATACACCGCTAGGGATTGGCGATATATTCGATACAGCCATCATCATGGCAACGTATATTTTTTTAATTGTTGTAACAATACAACACGCCATTGTTCATTATCAGGTGTTCAGAAAACGTGCCGTCATCGCATCCTTTCTCATCAACATAACAAGTGATGATTTTTATGACAGCTTGTTGATCTGCGGGAACGATGAGGATGCCCCTGAAGCAACGGTTGACGACCCCATCCGCCGCTTGCAATTAGTACGTTATAAATCGCAATGCCCTGTCTGCAATAGTGTGGTCGGCGTTATCAAAGGTCGTGGTGACTTGAAAGGACGGCTGATTGGCAGTTGTTGGCAATCGCCCGACGAACATGTTTTCAGCTTCGACCCTGTAACCCGCAAGGGCTTTCCGTTACGGCAGACGTTGCAACACCTGAAACAACCAATCACACAATAAATACCCAACCACAAAGCACGGTAACCATAGACCCATGCGACTAACTTTGATATAAATAAGTCATCATTTTCAAGGTGATAAAGGAAAATCAAATTGCCTCGTTTACTACCATCCGTGACCACCGATAAAATCCCGCACATCGTAAAATGTTCTGGCGGCCGTTCATCGGGCATGATGCTGTTGCAGTTATTGGATGATGATGCACTGGATGCTGGCCGTGGCGATGTCGTGTTATTTAACAATACTTCGGCTGAGCATCCGGCCACTTATAATTTTGTGCGGGAACTGAAAGCCCGCACCGAGGCCGCTGGTATCCCATTTTTCTGGCTGGAGTTTCAGACTTACGAGGATGCCCACCGCGGTCGTTGGCAACGCAAGCCGACTTGGCGACTGGTAAATGATCGCCCGTATTCTGAACACAACCCGGATGGTTATCATTACCGCGGCGAGGTGTTTGAGACGATGATGTCGCTCAATGCCAACGTGCCCAATATGCAGTCGCGCGTTTGCACGCAGTACATGAAAATATTCCCGACCAACGCTTTTTTGATGGATTGGTTTTTGCGGCAACCGACCATTGATCGCCTCGGACATGTGGGCGATGCGCCGAGGATGACGGATGCTGAAGTGCTTGAGCGGCATGAAGATAACGATGGCAATGTGCCAGATGATCTACTGCTGGCCAAAAAGGCGTTTGTCAGGTCGCAGTCGCATCAGCGTCCAGCACAGCGATTTGCCGATTTTACGGCCGCACCGGTTGGTTGGTTAGCTGCCGACAATATTGGTTGCTCGGTTTCAATTTATGGCGAGCAGGCAGCGACTTTTGTGTCGTTCTTAGGCATTCGGGCCGATGAAGCACACCGAGTGGATAAAATCCGTTTGCGGATTGACAAGGCTGGCTTTAAGCAGACGCGCTCGGCATTTAGCCAACCGCCAAGGGAACAGGTCAAGGCACCGCTAGCGGATGTCGGCGTTGGTAATCATGAGGTGATTGAATTTTGGCAGACGCAGGATTTTGACCTTGCGTTGCCGACCGATGGGCTTTATTCCAACTGTGTTTATTGCATGATGAAGGGCAAGCTCAAGATTGCCAGAATGATTGCGTCTGATAAAATCCATGATGCGTCCGAGGGTGCCACTGAGCTAACGCCCGCATCGGTGGATTGGTGGATTAAGATGGAGCGTAAATACGCCCGCGACTTGGATGCTGAAGGCCGCGACAGAGTCAATAAAGGCGTGAAATATATTGGCTTTTTTGGTGCTAGTAGCGACCTGGCTTTTAGTGCGTTGAAGGAAGAAATACCGCAGCTACAAGCAGAATTTTTGGTTGATGAATCTTACGACATTTGCAACTGCACTGATTGAGGTAAACAGATTATGTCAGCACTTTATTTTCCCTTAGGCCTTATGGAAGGTTTCACCGCCAGCAAGCTGGCCGACAAGAAAACGGGTTTTGCTATTCCGATTCGGGAATTGATGCAAAATGCGCTGGATGCAGATGCCAAGAAAATCAATATTTACATAGAGACCATCAACAAGCATGACATTCCACATATTGAGGATTATGAGCAGATATTGGCGCAAGCCATTACAACCCAACACAATAAAGGTAGCTACCGAAGACAACAGGAACAGATTGTTAAACAAATAAAAAGGTCTTAGAACAGGACCAAATTGACATCATGGTTTTTGCCGACAATGGCAAAGGCATGGATCCAGTCAAGCTAGAAGCCTTGCTTGACGGGCGTACCCACAAAGACAAAGATTCATCTAGGGGCTCTTATGGCGTTGGTCACTTTGCGGCTTATTATCTGTCTTCTTTGCAATACGTCTTATACGCAAGTCGTTATGCTGAAAACAAAACGCTATATACGCTATATACCGGCTCGCCGATTCTGGCCGGTCACCATGACGGCTATGCTCAAAGGGGTTCCACCGGCAGAATTGTGGGTGTTGTGCCTGACAATGAGAAAAATCCAGAATATCAATATCCATCTGACCTAACGAAATTCCCGCGTTTTATTCAAAAAAATCTGGGCATGGAAGGCACTGGCACGATTGTCGCGATATTGGGATTATCCGAAGACTGGAATAAAGATGCTGAATATGCAATTGCCAGTCATTTTTTCTCTGCCATCGCACATGATGCTTTGGAGATTACCGTTCACCAGTCGGGCTACAAGCCGCAAAAACTGGATGCAAATCGCGTTGAAAAATTGCTTAAGGACAATAACGAAGAATTAATAGCGCGTGGTGATGGCAAAATTTTATCGGGGCGGGACGCATGGCAATCCTGGCTGGCCGTCAATAACAGCAAGATGGAAACCATCCAGCTATCCAATAACGATAAGGTTAATATCTACCTTAAAACCACCGAAGTTGATTATGCCTGCATCGCCTTGATACGTAGCAATATGCTGGTGGCGCGCCATGACAAGATGCAATCTCCGGATATGAAAAAACTTCAGAAAAACACAGATTTTGACCCGTTTGCGTTAGTGCTTGATGTTGATGAGACCGCGCCAAAACTGTTTGGGCTGATTAAAGCCGCCGAAGGTCCGCACCATAATGAGTTGAAAAAGATAACGTAAATTATCTTTCGCAAATTTGAAGAGGCGGTTTTCCTTTATCTGGTTACATAAAAATAAGGGAATTATATACTTTACTCCAATAGATAACCCGTATAATCTAACATAAAAATGCAATAAAACGGAGGGTCATCAATGAAAGACAATACCATATCCACATTTGAGTTATTTCGCCAGTTTCCGGATGCTGAAGCCGCTAGATTGTATTTTGAGGGACAACGCTGGGGAGATTACATATCCTGTCCTCATTGTGGGGAATTTAAGCGTATTACCCCGCGCAAAGGAAAGCGGACAGGATATTACTTATGCCGGGACTGCAAGAGTGAGTTTACGGTGAGAACCGGCACTATCTTTGAACGTTCTCATGTTCCACTACATAAATGGCTATATGCTATTTACTTAACTGTCACCTCGCGCAAGGGCATATCTAGCTTGCAGTTATCTAAACAAATCGGAGTAACTCAAAAGACCGCCTGGTTTATGCAGGCCCGCATTCGTGAATCCTGTAACGATAATACAGATAATTTACTTTCTGGCATTGTTGAGATTGATGAGACCTATATCGGTGGGAAGGAACATAACAAACACAAACACAAGAAAGTCCGCGCAGGCCGTGGCGTAGCTGGCAAGCAGGTAGTGGTCGGAATGCGTGAGCGCGGTGGCCGCACAAGGGCTAAGCCTATCCCATCAACTGATATACCGACCCTGCACAAAGAGATTGGCTGTTCAGTGGAATATGGTGCCACCATTTACACAGATGAACACAGGTCATATCAGCATCTACAGTCTGCTTATCAGCATGGTACGGTAACCCATAGTGCGGGAGAATATGTGGGTTCAAACAACATTCATACCAATAGCATTGAAAGTGTCTGGGCTTTACTCAAACGCGGTCTGTATGGGGTATGGCATCATGCCAGCACTAAACACTTACATCGCTATGTGAACGAAGTGACTTTTAGACTGAATAACGGACCATGTAAGTTACCAACCAATCAACGTATAGAATCACTTATAAGCAACGCGATAGGTAAACGGATTACCTATCGCGAGGTGCTAGCATGAGCAAAGCAATGGAAATAGAATGCGGATATACAGGACGATAATGAGAGCAGGTTACATCAAAGACTATATAAGTGGTGAAGAAGTAAAAGCTACGCCAGAAGAAGTAGAAGCAGTACAAGTCTTTTCCGAAACACTTGTCGAAGATTACGGATACCCCAAAGAACAATTACAAACACGCCCACAGTGGCGTGTAAAAGTAAGGCCATCTGATACCAAAAAAGAGTATCCGCTTGATATTGCAGTATTCAACAAAGATAAAAAAACCGATAAAAACCTTTTTATTGTCGTTGCGTGCAAACGAAAGACAAGAAAAGATGGTTTAACCCAAAATGGAGTGCAATTGAAAAATTGCATAAGGTAACAGGTGAGCATGGTGAGCTTGTTACTTGAAAAAACTAACAAATCATTGTGTTTGTATTTTGTAGTGAAGTTGGAGTTAAGTATATAATTCCCAAAGTAATAACCATTTATTTGACCAGGAGAAGAACCGCCATGAGCGATGATACAAGCAAGCACTTGAACAATGTAGTCCCTATTGATGAACAGGAACTGCAGGGCCATCTCAACAAAGTGGTACTGAATACTGTAGAAGACACCCGCAACCAGCTGGAGACCTCGAACAACGCTGATTCTGGATGGGTTTTGACGCGAGCATCAGTCGTTGTCACCCGCATAGTGGGTGTGAAGGTCAAGGTCGGTGGTATTTGAGGCTGTGTTGCGCTGTTTGGGACTGCCAGGGCGGGTATTTCCGGAATTTGGGCGGAGTCAGGCTGTGGCCTGTCGTCGCTCGTGGAAGATGAGACGGCGGAAGTTGTAGCTCAGGTTGGCCATGGTCATGCGGACCTTCGCACGGGTTTGGCCGATTGAGCGGATGGTCAGAGCCATGGGCCCTTTCTCGTAGCCGAACACAGGCGCGGATGGCGGAGCGTGTCGCGTTGCCCCGACGAATATGCCTGGCCATGGGTTTGCCGCGTGGCTTCTTGCGGTGAATGTGTGAGCGGTACCCTTGCGCCTTCAGCCAAGCCTCATTCCTGGCCGAGCGGTACCCGGTATCGGCCCAAACCGCCTTCGAGCTGTTTGTCTCGTCCAGAACCGAGGAGCGTTCATGCCCGTCGTAGCGAGCCGCATTCGTGCCAGTCTCACCCCGGATGAAGCGCCATTTGCGGTCAATGGACACGTGGTTCTTGTACCCAAAGTGCGGAACCGAAATATCGACAAGGCCAGTATCCTCCTCACCCTCCTTGGTCGTCTTGGCCTTTGAATACTTGACCGTCCAACGCGCATCGGTGTCTTTCTGCGCTGCCTTGGACAGATCATCGGGCCAGATGTCAGACGCGGCCTCACCTGCCTTGGCGCGCGCTTTCTCTGCTTTCGTCATCCGCTGGCGCGGGGCAGAGACCAACGTGGCATCCACAATCTGACCGCCGGTCGGTTTGTATCCCCGCGCGCACAGCTGAGCTTCAAACGCGGCAAACAGGGCCTTGAACGCGCCCGCCTAGGTCAGCTTCTCTCTGAAAAGCCAGATCGTCTTCTGATCAGGTGTCGGCTCCCCGATTTGAAATCCCAGGAACCGCAACCAACTGAAACGGTCACGAATGAGAAACTCCATCCGCTCATCGCTCAGATTGTGCATCGAGGCCAAGACCAGCACCTTGAACATCACAACGGCATCATAGGGCGGGCAACCACCTTTGGGACGTTCCCCATAGCCAAGCGCTTCAACAAGAACTGGGCGAAACACTTCGAAATCAACGTGCCGCTCCAAAACCTCAAGCGGATATCCCATCGCCGAAAGCCGCGCCAAATGATCCGTCAAATCAAACAATCCAGGTGCGTGCATAAACAAAATCCTCCCACATCAAGTGAATCAGATCGTACCACAAAATGTACGGTTTTTAGAGGCTTCCAGATGCTTGATGCTGAGGCTGATGCGCTGGTGGGTGCTGATCGATACGAACGCACTGAGACGCGCAAAGACGACCGGTCTGGCAGCTACACCAGGAAGCGCCACACAAGGGCTGGAGAGCTTGAGTTAAAGATGCCGAAGCTACGCAAGCAGACCTTTGAGATGGCCATCATAGAGCGATACCGACACCGTGTAGCGTCAATTGAAGAGGCACTGATTGAGATGTATCTGGCAGGTGTTTCAGTACAACGTGTAGAAGACATTACCGCAGCATTGTGGGGTACCCGTGTCAGCTTAGGGACTATTTCAAAGCTCAACCAGCGTATCTATGGGCAGATTGAAGAGTGGCGTAATCGCCCCATAGGGAGTGATTTCCCTTATGTATACCTGGACGGTGTTGTGCTCAAACGCAGTTGGGGCGGTGCAGTGAAGAACGTTTCTGTTCTAGTCGCCATAGGTGTTGGGGACGATGGCTACCGCCGCATTCCAGGGATTGTTGAAGGTACTAAGGAGGATAAGGCGGGATGGTCAGGATGCCTGCGTCATTTAAAGGCACGCGGTCTCAAGGGCATCAGGTTGGTGCTCAGTGATGCCTGTCTTGGGCGCAAGGAGTCGATCGGTGACTTCTACCCTGAAGCTGGCTGGCAGTGTTGTATTGTGCACTTCTACCGCAACGTCTTCAGTCATGTGCCTCGTGGTCGTGTCAAAGAAGTCTCTCGCATGTTGCAGGCTATCCATGCATCTGAATATCTGGAATCAGCCAGGCATAAGGCCACGGAGGTCGAGAAGAAACTCAGGGACATGAAGTTATCGAGTGTAGCGGATTGGCTGGGTAGTGCATGGAAGAGACCCTGACGTATTATCGGTTTCTGGCAGAGCACTGGATTCGCATTCGGACTAACAATCCTTTGGAGAGGATCATCCGAGAAATCAGGCGGCGAACACGAGTAGTGGGAGCATTCCCGGATGGCAACTCGGCGTTGATGCTTTGTGCGGCAAGGCTTAGACACATCGCGGGGAGCTAGTGGGGAACGCGGACATATCTGAACATGGATTTGCTCCGAGAGATGGATAAAGAAAAGGACTTTCAGGTAGCGTAACAACCAGATTTAAGGGAAAGCCAAATCAGAAAGTGCGAAAGATTATTGACACTACCTTGAACAGCGTGCGGCGCACTTGTTGTTCAACATCCTCAGCCGGAAGGTTCAAGGTTTTGATGGTCTCAATGACCTGCTCATAGGAGTAGGCCCCTGGCATGTTGAAGTCAAAATACTGCAAAGCCCCTAAGGATTGATAATGCAGTTTGCCGCCTTGGTCCGTGCGATCAAAGCGTTTGGTCATGAAGTGCGCCCGCCCACCTTCTTCATGCAGGCGGCAGGGCATCATGATAATACCCGCCTTGTCAGCCATGAGATGATAGGTGTATTCAATGCGTCCAAACCCTTTTGGATCGGCAAGTTCCTTGTCCTTGTTTTTGTCAATGCCGTCGAATTTCATCAGCCAGTAGGTGAAGCCCTTGTCCGCTTCGGTCTGCCCGGATCGAAACTCGCCAGTTTTTTCATTCCAGGTCAGGACAGCTTTTGCCTTGGCTCCGCCAGCAGATGTGCCGATGCGCAAAATATTTTCAATGTCGCGCTTGTCATCCTCGCTGGTCAAATGCCCTGCCAGGCCTTGTCGTTCATTCAAAATCCGGTTCGACAGTGCAACAAGCCGCTCCACTTCAATTTCATGCGTTTGTGTTGGTGTGCCTGATATTGTTGGCTCGTATTCAAGTGCGCCGATGCCACGTGCGCCAGTATAACAAAGTCGTTCAACCGGATTGAAGCCTGCTTTAGAACGTCCTTGGTTTGCGAGCCAGACATCGATCAGGGCATTGCCGAATTTGTCGGGCAGACTGTCGGCCAACATACCGGGCAATCCCTTGAAGGTTTCCTTGCCCAACTCTGGAAATTCGTAAGGCACTTCTCGCCAGGGCATGTGCAAGGGCGAAACTTCAATGCCGCTTGATCCAAATTCGGGAGTAAATTGAAAGATGCCGATTTCCCGCTCATCAAGCCATGTTACAGCCCCGATGCGATTGCCCCATAATTTGACCTCGGCGGTGGTCATGATGTGCTTTCGTCATCCTGCCAAGTCCATTTTTTTTCAGTCCGCCTTTTGGCGCGTGCGCGTTGCCGGGATGGCCGACGTTCTTTTTTCAGTTCTGCAAGCGGACTCAGGCCTGGATCCGGCAAGAGCATTTCCAGATTACCCTCCAATTGCAAGGCCTTGAGAATACGAATGAAGCTGTCAAGGGAAATGCCTTTCCCCTTTTGGGCGAGGCGCGTGATGGTGCCGCGTGACACGCCCGCCTCATAGGCGAGGCGGCTTTGCGTGATGTTGCGCCCCAAGCGAATCGCTTCGATTCTTTCGCTGAGGGCATTTTCAACGGCCTCACTAGAAGCAAAGCGAAAGTCTGTTTTTTGCGTCATTTCTTACTCATTAAGTCAATTTATGTTCTTTAATGTATCATATATAATACATTATCAGGAAATCAAGAAATAATACGATATTAATGAATGATTAATAATGCTTTATTGCTTATTTTTAAGTTTAATGCGTTAAAACTAACTCATTATTTTATCAATGGCGCAGAGTGCTGTCACCGTAAGTAACAGTAACTGGAAACCTTTGCAAAACACCCATTATGAATATTTTTATCCCGCCAATGGTTCAATTTTTAGCCGCTGTGCGTGATTTTGGTCGTCATTACCCCTGATCGCTGGGCTTATGAGTCGAGTCGGGCGTGGCTGGGTCAAGCAGGGACGGGTATGGGTCAAGCTGGGGCAGGCCCCATCCACATTGCACTTTAAAATGAACTTGATGAGTTAATCAGTGGTTTCTGAATACAGAGATTCGATTTCATCCTGATATCCCTCACATTCTTCTATCAAACGGCTCTGTAGTTTGGGATCAGCCAAGGAAGAGAATACCCGTGAACGTATATGCAGTTGCTCATCTTGTTTTTTAAACTCAGCTAACAGTCGCTTGGCCGAATCCTCACCGGTTTCAGATACACCAAAAAATATACCCCCTATATCTATCGCAAAATGAATATCCCGAATGGAATCGCCTATTGCAATCGGCGGGAATGTTTTGCCTATAATTGAGGTAAGTCTTCTTTGTGCGCGTATTTCATGTCGCCATTTGCTACCGATAAAACGCGATTTTGAACCATCGGAAGAGGTGCCCGGCTTACCTACAGCAAATGCGTTATTAGGGCCAAACAGGCTATCTTTGTCTAAATTCAAACGCTTAATCGAGCGCAGAAATTCATATTGATTTTGATAGCGATAAGAGACTAATACCATCGTCGAGATTTTAGATAAGGTATATAAGAACTCTAAATGCGCCTCTGGCACTGTGTCATAAATTAAATCTTCTGGCTTATATTCAGTCAGACGTTTATTGAATAAACCGGTAAAATAGAAACTCAGACAGTCTTTGATCTCATTGTCTAATTGGTTTTCTGCAAGAATGTGGTTGATTAAACCAAATGGCCCATCATAAGAGCGATACCATTCGCTACATAAATGCTCGTCTATTTCCAACAACGCCGGAAGCTGCAAATGCTGCTGGGCAAATTCACGGACTTTATTATAGATGTTCAAAGCGATGGCTACACGCCTGCCATTGGGGTAGGTCGAAGGGATAATAGTGCCATCTAAATCTAAAAATAGCAGCCGTTTCGGTAATAGATATTTTTTGTAATCGGTATCGCTAAAAGAAGCCATATTGAATTTATAAGTAATTTTTGATTAAGGGATGATTAAGTGGCAACCCGATTATTTTGGCATAACTGCGCGATAATGTCCCACTCATTATTGGCGATATGGTGCTCTGGTGCTAACCAGGAACCACCTACACAAAACACGTTTGGTAATTGTCTGAACGCTTGCAGATTACCCTCATTGACCCCACCGGTAGGACAGAACTGCGCCTCGGGGAAGGGAGGGTAAAATGACTTCAGCAATGCCAGGGCATTGATGGCACCGGCCGGAAACAATTTCATGTATTTTATGCCATGATCCATACACAACATGATATCTGAGGCTGAACTTACGCCTGGCAAAATCGGTAACTTAGACTCTGTCGCGGCCTGCAACAATGCGCTTGTTGTCCCTGGAGAAACAACAAAATCAACACCAATAGTAGCCATCTGTGCCAGTAATTTTGTGTTGGTGACTGTTCCTGCGGCCAACAGGATATCAACATCAGATGCCTTTATCGCTTTAATCGCATCAATGGCCGAGGGAGTACGACAAGTGATTTCGATGCAGGGGATGCCGTTGGCAGTTAAAGTTTCTGCCAGGCGCAACATATTTTCAACTGTATCTGCGGTGACAACAGGTAAAATACCAATCTGTTTGAGTTGTTCGTTGAAAAGGATCATAGTTCAAAAATAATATGCAACCCTGTATAAATTATTTACTAACAGATAGTCAAGTAAAAAACAGGTTTTAAGATATTGTGACCTTTGCACAAACACCTCACTTGAGGATTGTATCCTTTCAATAGTCCGATTTTCAGCCACGGTGAGTTATCCCTCGCTTTAAATAAGGCACCTGATCAAAATGGCACTTGAGCGTGATTCAAGCTGGGCCAGGCTGAGTGGGGTCGGGCGTAGCTGGGTCGGGTTAAGACGGTTCGGAATGAAAAATAATCTTAAATGAACGGGTCTTATTGGAGATAGTCCCAAAACTTTTTGATCATGCGGCAGCCTTGTCGTCCTCAGTTACCTCGATTCCATCTTTAAGCTTCACGCCTTCAATCACCTTCGCCAGGTGTCTGAAGCCTCTCAATTTGCGCCAGGAATCTTCTGCGCATAATTCCATCTTGTAGATCATCGTCAGCATCGTATTCCGCGTGACACAACCTTTAGCCTGGCGTGTTCTATGCCGGATTGTCGCAAAGCTCGACGGGGTGACATTCGTTGTCCTGATGTGGCTCCAGTGCTCTGCTGGAAAGTCATAAAATGCCAGCAACGCATCACGGTCTTTCGATAAGCATGCCACTGCCTTGGGATACTTGACACCGAAACGTTCCTCAAAGTCATCGAACACCTGCTCTGCGTCAACGCGGCCCTCTGCCATCCAGACCCTGCTTTGCTTCCTCCTGAACAGACTTGGGCAGATAGTTCAGCACATTGCCGGTCCTGTGCATCCAGCAACGTTGCACATCAGTCTCTGGATACACTGCCTCAAGGGCTGCCCAGAAACCCAAAGCACCATCGCCAATGGCCAGCTTTGGGGCTGACCCAAGCCTCTTTGTTGCAACGACAACAACACTGCTCGCCAGCGCTGTTTCGATTCCCTGACACCCTATTCAATCGACATAAAATGCTTCTGACCGCGACTGTTCACGCCGATGATGACCAGGCAACACAATCGACCATCGTCACCTCGAAGACCACTGTAGATGCCATCAGTCCAGATATAGACCCATTCATCAGACACGGAACGTGTACACCATTGCTTGTATGTAGCTTCCCATTGCCGTTTCAAACAACCCACGACATTGGCCGACAGCCCTTTAGCCTCGGGTCCGACAATCGCTTCCAGTGCACTTTGCATCTGACCACTCGAAACACCTTTCAAATAAAGCCAGGGAATCGCCGCATCCAGGGTCGCTGTGCGCCGGATGTAGGGCGGTACAAGCAAAGATTGAAAGCTCGCCGACTCACCTTCACGGCGACAAATCTTCGGCACCTCAACGCTGACCTTGCCAACCCCTGTAATCACCTCTCGTTCGGGATGATGGCCACTGCGGACAACGCGCTGTCGTCCGTCAGCCGTCCTTTGATCATCATACTGCCTCATCAACGCATCTGGCTCTGCCTGGACAGCTTCGGTGATTAACTGCCTCGCACCCGATTTGATTAGTTCTGTCAGTGGATCAATGCCCTCTGGTGTACCCAGATCAATCACAGTATTGTTTGTCATGTGTGGCGTGCTCCTCTTGCTACTTTCGATTGCTAGACAAAACCGATTTCAGCAAGGCACGCCGCATACTTCAACCTATTCAGACACCAGATCCGGTTATAACTCACTTTTGAGTTAAACATATAATTTCTATAAAAAAAGAGCCTTTCCCGAATTCTGTGTAACTGCCGTTGCTTAAACGAAGTCCTTTAGTCGGTCTTCGAATTCGATCATAAAGCGATTCATCGCTGGTTTCCAATATTTAATCGACATAGTCCACTGCTTTGATGCATCTTGAATGGCCAGATAGCTCACCTTTCTGGTAGCGTCATCGGTTGGGAACAACTTACGTTTTTTGATGGCTTTCCTGATGACGCTGTTGAGCGATGCAATGGCGTTGGTGGTATAGATTGCCTTGCGCATGTCCTGCGGGTAATCAAACAGGGTGTTGAGGTTCTGCCAATGACTCTGCCAGGAGCGGCTGATCTTAGGGATAACCTAAATTATCTTTCGCAAATTTGAAGAGGCGGCTCCCTTTATCTGGTTAAATAAAAAGTGACATAACCATTTATTTGACCAGGAGAAGAGTTGCCATGAGCGATGATACAAGCAAGCACTTGAACAATGTAGTCCCTATTGATGAACAGGCACTGCAGGGCCATCTCAACAAAGTGGTACTGAAGACTGTGGAAGACACCCGCAACCAGATTCTGGACGCTGAGGCTGATGCGTTGGTGGGTGCTGATCGATATGCACGCACTGAGACGCGCAAAGACGACCGGTCTGGTAGTTACACCAGGAAGTGCCACACAAGGGCCGGAGAGCTTGAGTTAAAGATGCCGAAGCTACGCAAGCAGACCTTTGAGATGGCCATCATAGAGCACTATCGGCACCGTGTAGCGTCAATTGAAGAGGCACTGATCGAGATGTATCTGGCAGGTGTTTCAGTACAACGTGTAGAAGACATTACCGTAGCATTGTGGGGTACCCGTGTCAGCTTAGGGACTATTTCAAAGCTCAACCAGCGTATCTATGGGCAGATTGAAGAGTGGCGTAATCGCCCCATAGGGAGTGATTTCCCTTATGTATACCTGGACGGTGTTGTGCTCAAACGCAGTTGGGGCGGTGCAGTGAAGAACGTTTCTGTTCTAGTCGCCATAGGTGTTGGGGACGATGGCTACCGCCGCATTCCAGGGATTGTTGAAGGTACTAAGGAGGATAAGGCGGGATGGTCAGGATGCCTGCGTCATTTGCAGGCACGCGGTCTCAAGGGCATCAGGTTGGTGCTCAGTGATGCCTGTCTTGGGCGCAAGGAGTCGATCGGTGACTTCTACCCTGAAGCTGGCTGGCAGCGTTGTATTGTGCACTTCTACCGCAACGTCTTCAGTCATGTGCCTCGTGGTCGTGTCAAAGAAGTCTCTCGCATGTTGCAGGCTATCCATGCATCTGAATATCTGGAAGTAGCCAGGCATAAGGCCACGGAGGTCGAGAAGAAACTCAGGGACATGAAGTTATCGAGTGTAGCGGATTGGCTGGGTAGTGCATGGAAGAGACCCTGACGTATTATCGGTTCCCAGCAGAGCACTGGATTCGCATTTGGACTAACAATCCTTTGGAGCGGATCATCCGAGAAATCAGGCGGCGAACACGAGTAGTGTGTGCATTCCCGGATGGCAACTCGGCGTTGATGCTTTGTGCGGCAAGGCTAAGACACATCGCGGGGAGCTAGTGGGGAACGCGGCAATATCTGAACATGGATTTGCTCCAAGAGATGGATAAAGAAAAGGACTTTCAGATCGCGTAACAACCAGATTTAAGGGAAGGCCAAATCAGAAAGTGCGAAAGAAAATTGACACTACCCTTGAGATTGCTTATCAGCATAATACTGTTAATCACAGTGCAAAGGAATTTGTAAATGGTATGGCACATACAAATGGTATTGAAAGCGTCTGGGCTGTTTTAAAGCGTGGCTATAATGGAATTTATCATAACTGGAGCAGAAAACATTGCCAGGCTTATGTAGATGTGGAACCTAAATAGGTTGTTCATGGAAATGGCTATCCGAGAGATGGTGGTGAGATAGTCCCAAAAGCTGTGTAACTGCTTATCATTGATTATTACCCCGAAGGGGCTGAGGATAAGCACATGCAACCCGAAGCAATCAAATCACTGGCACGTGAAACTG
>CATOTD010000016.1 GCA_951812995.1 uncultured Gammaproteobacteria bacterium
CATCAGGAAAGCCATCAAAAAACGTAAGTTGTTTCCAACCGATGACGCTACCAGAAAGGTGAGCTATCTGGCCATTCAAGATGCATCAAAGCAGTGGACTATGCCGATTAAATATTGGAAACCAGCGATGAATCGCTTTATGATCGAATTCGAAGACCGACTAAAGGACTTCGTTTAACCAACGGCAGTTACACAGAATTCGGCAAAGGCTCGTTAATTTTTATTTTTTTGTATTGAAATGATAAAACGCATTGTTCAGATACACTGTTACCGCATCGACCTCTTCATCAAACCACATGAGTTCTGCCATTACTTCACATTGCGCTACACGTTTGCGCAATAGCGGATAGTTTTTTATTTCCCTATCGGGTCGTGTGTATATTGATGCGTTATGGCAACGTACACAATTTTCATCATGTAGCGTCTTTCCGTTGCCGCTGTCAAAAGCCTGTGCTAACGCACTCATTAACAAAAGCACTGCCAAACAACCCGGTAACAGAAGTCTGCATCGTCTCACGCACATTTACCCTGTAAGTGTGCAATTCTGATGGGTGCAGGTGGGTGTGAATCATGAAAAGAGGAGTACAGTGGATCTGGCGTTAAGGTGTTTGCATTTTCACGATAGAGGCTGACTAATGCAGAGATCAGGTTTTCCGTTTGTGCCTGATCAGCCGCAAAATCATCCGCTTCAAATTCATGTTGACGAGAAATAAATGAGAACAACGGTTGTAGAAAAAATGTAAAGGCGGGCGCTACCATGACAAATAGCATCAATGCCATATAGTGTGATGGTTGCGCGACTCCGAGGCCACTATAAAACCAGGATTCATTAATCAACCAACCGAGTAAGCTAAGACCAAGTAAGAATACGCCGCCCAGTATCGAGATTCGTTTACGAATATGATTACACTTGAAATGTCCTAGCTCATGGGCAAGCACGGCCTCAATTTCAGCGTGACTGAGTTCGTCAACCAGCGTATCGAAAAAGACGATACGCTTGTTCGCGCCAAGACCCGTGAAATATGCATTGCCATGCGTTGAACGGGTAGAGCCATCCATTACAAAGATACCCTGACTCTTAAAACCATTGCGGATCAGTAAATTTTCTATGCGCGTTCTCAATGCTTCATTATCCAATGATCTGAATTTATTAAACAGCGGTGCAATAAACGCCGGGTAAGCCCACATCATGATCACACTAAAACTCAACCAGGTAAGCCAGACATAGATCCACCAGCCACCGCCACTGTTTTCCATTATCCATAAGATCAGCAATAGTAATGGTGTTCCTATCAATAGCCCGACCACAGCATTTTTAAGCAGATCGGCAATAAATATTTTGGGTGTCATTTTATTGAAGCCGAACGATTGTTCTAATTGGAATGTACGATAAATCGACATTGGCAGTTCAAGTATTGTCATGATGGCGAAAACACTTAGCATGAATCCGGTGCCAGTCCAAATATCGCCGAAGCCAAATGCACGCCATCCCTTGTCTAGCAGTTGCAATCCACCTGCGAGCGTCCATATCAATAAGAATACCGAACCGATGACGAGATCTGCGAATCCTGTTTTAACCTTGGCCTGTGTATAATCAGCGGCCTTGTGATGGGCTGCAAGCGAAATTTTGTCGTTAAAGGTAGCAGGTACATTCTCGCGATTAGCGCGAATATGGCTGATATGTCGTCGTATAAGGTACCACTGCGCTATGATGCTGGCACTCAAACTTGTTAAAAAGATGATTGTAAAAAGGTTCACGCGGTTTTTATCTCCGTAAAATTCAAGTCTATTTTATCGTTAAGTCGTTATAGAGTGTTAATAATCATTAAATAGTGGTTAAGATCCAATTATTAAAAAAACAGGATATATTTTTATGTCGGATTCTGAAAACAACCTCATTTGGATTGATCTGGAAATGACCGGACTCGATACTGATCATGATCGCATTATAGAAATTGCTACCATTGTTACCGACTCACAGCTCAATATTCTTGCCGAGGGTCCCATCATGGCAATCCACCAGACAGATGCAATACTGGATAAAATGGATGCGTGGAACACACGCCAGCATAATCAATCCGGTTTGGTACAAAGGGTAAAGCATAGTCCATATAACGTTGCTGAAGCTGAAAGTTTAACATTGGCTTTCTTAAATAAGTACGTAGCGCAAGGGAAATCACCCATGTGCGGTAGCAGTATATGTCAGGATCGCCGTTTTATGCACCGTTTGATGCCAAACTTGGAAGCCTATTTTCATTATCGGAATCTGGATGTCAGCACCATCAAGGAGATCAGCAGACGTTGGGCACCCGATATTCATACATATCAAAAACAATCTACCCACCTGGCCATGGACGATATACGCGATTCGATCAATGAATTGAAATTTTATCGAGCGCATGTTTTCAAAATTTAATGATGTCTGAATTAAACGAAAATTGGCCCATCAATTTATATTCTGCCGAGCAGGTAAGAGAGATCGATCATATCGCCATAGAAGATGCCGGGATCTCGGGTTATGCGCTGATGCAACGTGCTGCAAAGTTCAGTTATCAATGTCTTAAAAAGCACTGGCCGCAGGCCCGATCGATTGCTGTTATTTGCGGCGGTGGTAATAACGCGGGCGATGGCTATGTGCTTGCCAATCTAGCATCAGCCGCGGGTATGGAGGTTGTTGTTTTTCATTTGCTTGATCCAGCAACGCTGCAAGGCGATGCGGCAACGGCCTATCAATCCTTACTCGCGAACAATGTGCAATCATCTGCGTTCACATCTGCGGCATTGTGTAATATTGATGTGATTGTGGATGCCGTGTTTGGTACCGGGCTTGACCGCAACGTCGAAGGGCATATCTCTGATGTCATCACGGCGGTGAATAACGCCGCTATTGCTGTGCTGGCCATTGATATTCCATCAGGCTTAAATGCCAACACTGGTCAAGTTATGAATGTTGCCGTCAATGCGGATGTCAGCGCGACCTTTGTGGGTTTGAAACGCGGGATGTTTACCGGTCAGGGTCTGGAATACTCGGGCAAGATTCTATTCGATGATCTGGCTGTGCCGGCAACGGCCTACCAACGCCTGGCAGGCCCGCTGGTATCACGCCTGCAACTCAGCGCGTTTGATCGCGCACTTAAGCCGCGTCCGCGTCATGCACATAAAGGCCACTTTGGACATGTACTGGTTGTCGGTGGTGATGCAGGTTATCTCGGTGCCGCGCGGATGGCCGCAGAGGCAGCCGCACGTGTGGGTGCCGGGCTGGTTAGTGTTGCGACACGCGCATCCCATGCTGGTCTGTTGAGTGTAGCAAGGCCGGAGATCATGGCGCATGGTGTTGAGACGCTGGCTGATTTATTGCCATTGATTAAACGTGCTGATGTGGTAACGATAGGCTCGGGGTTAGGACAGTCGACATGGGCTAGATGGTTATTAGCCCACGTTATGGAATCGGATCTCCCGTTAGTGATTGATGCAGACGCATTAAACCTATTGGCCGAAGGTGACGACCAATCGGCCGGTAATTGGGTGATTACGCCGCATCCTGGCGAGGCGGCCCGCTTATTAAAAACCGATCCGCAAACTATCGAGCGCGACAGGTTCTGCGCAATAGATCTCTTGCATGAGAAGTTCCGGGGTCCGGTCGTGCTTAAAGGTAGCGGGACCTTAATCGCAGATACGGCGGGTGCTGTATTTGTGTGTGATGCTGGCAATCCTGGTATGTCATCAGGCGGTATGGGCGATGTCTTGGCGGGTGTTATTGCGGGTTTAATGGCGCAGGATATTGAGATTGATCAGGCTACAAAAATGGGTGTTTGTTTACACGCCACTGCGGCAGATCGTGCCGCCAATAGCGGGGAACGTGGATTATTGGCAATGGATTTGATGCCACATCTGCGGCACTTGGTAAACCTTATTTAATGCGCCTTATCTTGGAAAATGAAGCACAAACGCTGGCCTTGGGTGCTAAAGTAGCGGGTGGTTTACAGGGTGGGGAGAGGATTTATCTACGGGGTGATTTGGGTGCCGGCAAGACGACTTTGGTTCGAGGTGTATTAAATACATTGGGTTATGCGGGTCATGTTAAAAGCCCTACCTATACCTTACTTGAGTCTTATGTTGTTGCCGGACATGATATTTATCACTTTGATTTATATAGAATAAATGACCCTGAAGAGCTTGAGGTAATCGGTATCCGCGATTATTGTGATAGCTGCGCGATCTGTTTTTTTGAGTGGCCAGAACAAGGCAAAACCGTACTTCCGCCAGCCGATATAATCTTGTCGCTTACCGATTGTGATGTTGGTCGAGGGATAGAAATTAAATCCTGCTCACCCGCAGGCGAGATCATTTTACAGGGCCTCGGACCTTTGCACTAAAGCGATACTTGACTAACCCACACCTAGCCCGACCCGACCCGGCTCCGCTCAACCCGACCCGACTCCGCTTGACCATGCCCAGTGGCTGAACATTGAACCATTGCCGTCGGCCATAGACGGGATAAAAAATCTTCAAATGCGGTATTTTCTGCAAAGGTCTCGGCCTGTAAACGTTGCTGACAAGTCTTTCCTCATACCAGTTGACTCTCCAATAAAATATACTATTATTCATATAAAACATGGATATATATTGCTTTTTTAAATAAAAAGTGAAACTATTGACGCTTATCAAATGAATATAAATAAAGTGCCGCTTTTGAGGTAGCAAAATGCGATTAGGCTTATTTTGTATAGTCATCTTTTTATCATCATCGGCCTTTGCCAAGCCCGTGACGATCGGCAACGTAAGGGTTTGGGCTGCACCTGACAGCACCCGTATTGTGTTTGATGTTAGTGGCCCGGTGGAGCATGAGTTGTCTCTGCTAACGGCACCTTATCGAACTGTAATTGATCTGAAACAAACGACCATGGCCAAGGTTCTCGTCCAGCCCGGCGCGAATGATAAGTATCTGCAAGCGATGCGTTCAGGGATTCGTAATGGTCATGATCTGCGCATTGTTCTGGATCTCAAAAAAAATGTTAAATATAAAAGTTTCCAATTAAAGCCCAATTCACAATACGGGCATCGTTTGGTTGTGGATATTTATGATGCTGATACCCAGAAAGTAAAATCAAATACTGTACGCGAAGCCGACACAAGCAACCGGCCGCGTGATGTCATTATTGCCATTGATGCTGGACATGGTGGTGAAGATCCAGGTGCCAAAGGACCAAGTGGGGTTTATGAAAAAGATGTTGTTTTTAATATCTCAAAACAACTGGCGGACATCATAAATAGAGAACGGGGTATGCGGGCGGTCATGATTCGTCAGGGGGACTACTATATGTCCTTGCGCAAACGTATAAATAAAGCACGTGAACATAAAGCAGATTTGCTTATGTCTATACACGCAGATGCCTTCCATGATCCAAAAGTGCGTGGCTCCTCAGTGTATATTTTGTCTAAAAAAGGGGCGAGTAGTGAAGCTGCAAAATGGTTGGCGGCATCAGAAAACGCATCTGACTTGATTGGCGGCGTTAGCCTGGACGACAAAGATGATGTGCTCGCTTCTGTGTTACTGGACTTATCACAAACGGCCAGCCTTGAAGCGAGTATTGATGTTGCCGACCGGGTATTAAAGAGTTTGAAAAGTCTTGGTAGGGTACATAAACGCAGTGTGCAATCAGCCGGGTTTGCGGTATTAAAGTCACCCGATATTCCTTCAATCTTGATCGAGACTGCATTCATCTCAAATCCACAGGAAGAACAGAAATTATTGAGTGCGCGCCACCGAACCAATATGGTCAATGCAATAATGACGGGTTTGCGTGGTTATTTTCGGGATTTTGCGCCAGAAGGTACCTTATTGGCATCACGCAAACATATTATAGAACGTGGTGAAACACTGTCTACTATTGCGCAACAGTATCGCGTTAGTACAGACAGCTTGCGCAGGCACAATGATTTGAAAAGTAACCTGATTCGAGTCGGACAAACTATCAATATCCCAGGCACGAATGATACCTGAATGACACTTTGAGTCGGGTTGGACCTGTCACGGTTTAATGCCGCACGAAATAGAGTATAACGTGCAGTAAAGGAGATAG
This sequence comes from uncultured Gammaproteobacteria bacterium, assembly GCA_951812995.1. Classification (GTDB taxonomy): domain Bacteria; phylum Pseudomonadota; class Gammaproteobacteria; order Eutrophobiales; family Eutrophobiaceae; genus UBA7359. The sequence goes on from CATOTD010000016.1 coordinate 6,084, forward strand.
AATTATGGGTACAATAAGAACAGTAAGGACGGACGCGTTTCGTCAGGATGCGGTACACATTGCTTTGACGAGCGGTTTGTCGCGTCGTCAGGTTGCGGAAGATTTGGGTGTTGGTCTGTCGCGCTTAAACAGGTGGATAGCCACATACCATGAGAGTGAAGTTGATTTGGATACAGAGCGGAGCTTTGCGCTTGAGAAGGCTCGGCATCTGCGTGAGAATCGGATACTTAGGGAGGAGAGGGAGATATTAAAAAAAGGGAATTATATACTTATAAATACGCAATATATTTGTTAAAAGAGAATAGATGCTTATAAAAATTTGGGAATTATATACTTGAATCCAATAAATAACCCATATAATCTAACATAAAAATGCAATAAAACGGAGGGTCATCAATGAAAGACAATACCATATCCACATTTGAGTTATTTCGCCAGTTTCCGGATGCTGAAGCCGCTAGATTGTATTTTGAGGGACAACGCTGGGGAGATTACATATCCTGTCCTCATTATGGGGAATTTAAGCGTATTACCCCGCGCAAAGGAAAGCGGACAGGATATTACTTATGCCGGGACTGCAAGAGTGAGTTTACAGTGAGAACCGGCACTATCTTTGAACGTTCTCATGTACCACTACATAAATGGCTGTATGCTATTTACTTAACTGTCACCTCGCGCAAGGGCATATCTAGCTTGCAGTTATCTAAACAAATCGGAGTAACTCAAAAGACCGCCTGGTTTATGCAGGCTCGCATTCGTGAAACCTGTAACGATAATACAGATAATTTACTTTCTGGCATTGTTGAGATTGATGAGACCTATATCGGTGGGAAGGAACATAACAAACACAAACACAAGAAAGTCCGCACAGGCCGTGGCGTAGCTGGCAAGCAGGTAGTGGTCGGAATGCGTGAGCACGGTGGCCGCACAAGGGCTAAGCCTATCCCATCAACTGATATACCGACCCTGCACAAAGAGATTGGCTGTTCAGTGGAATATGGTGCCACCATTTACACAGATGAACACAGGTCATATCAGCATTTACAGTCTGCTTATCAGCATGGTACGGTAACCCATAGTACGGGAGAATATGTGGGTTCAAACAACATTCATACCAATAGCATTGAAAGTGTCTGGGCTTTACTCAAACGCGGTCTGTATGGGGTATGGCCTCATGCCAGCACTAAACACTTACATCGCTATGTGAACGAAGTGACTTTTAGACTGAATAACGGACCATGTAAGTTACCAACCAATCAACGTATAGAATCACTTATAAGCAACGCGATAGGTAAACGGATTACCTATCGCGAGGTGCTAGCATGAGCAAAGCAATGGAAATAGAATGCGGATATACAGGACGATAATGAGAGAAGGTTACATCAAAGACTATATAAGTGGTGAAGAAGTAAAAGCTACGCCAGAAGAAGTAGAAGCAGTACAAGTCTTTTCCGAAACACTTGTCGAAGATTACGGATACCCCAAAGAACAATTACAAACACGACCACAGTGGCGTGTAAAAGTAAGGCCATCTGATACCAAAAAAGAGTATCCGCTTGATATTGCAGTATTCAACAAAGATAAAAAACCGATAAAAACCTTTTTATTGTCGTTGCGTGCAAACGAAAGACAAGAAAAGATGGTTTAACCCAAAATGGAGTGCAATTGAAAAATTGCATAAGGTAACAGGTGAGCATGGTGAGCTTGTTACTTGAAAAAACTAACAAATCATTGTGTTTGTATTTTGTAGTGAAGTTGGAGTCAAGTATATAATTCCCAAAAATTTTATAGATAGTCCCAAAAACCATGTAACTGCTTATCATTGATTATTACCCCGAAGGGGCTGAGGATAAGCACATGCAACCCGAAGCAATCAAATCACTGGCACGTGAAACTGCCAGGGGCATCAAAACCGAAGAAGACCTGTATACGTTCCGTCAGGCATTGACCAGGGTAAGCATTGAGACAGCGCTGAATGCCGAGTTCGATGAACACCTTGGCTATGCCAGACATGAGTAGGCAGGAAAATCCAATAGCCGCAATGGTCGCAGTCATAAAATGCTACGCACTGAAGAGGGCGCATTCGAGCTGGAAACACCCCGCGACAGAAAGGGTAGCTTTGCGCCAGCACTGGTCAAGCAGCACCCATTTGGAGACCTCGAACAACGCTGATTCTGGATGGATTTTGACGCGAGCACCAGTCGTTGTCACCCGCATAGTGGGTGTGAAGGTCAAGGTCGGTGGTATTTGAGGCTGTGTTGCGCTGTTTGGGACTGCCAGGGCGGGTATTTCCGGAATTTGGGCGGAGTCAGGCTGTGGCCTGTCGTCGCTCGTGGAAAATGAGACGGCGGAAGTTGTAGCTCAGGTTGGCCATGGTCATGCGGGCCTTCGCACGGGTTTGGCCGATTGAGCGGATGGTCAGAGCCATGGGCCCTTTCTCGTAGCCGAACACAGGCGCGGATGGCGGAGCGTGTCGCGTTGCCCCGACGAATATGCCTGGCCATGGGTTTGCCGCGTGGCTTCTTGCGATGGATATGTGAGCGGTACCCTTGCGCCTTCAGCCAAGCCTCATTCCTGGCCGAGCGGTACCTGGTATCGGCCCAAACCGCCTTCGAGCTGTTTGTCTCGTCCAGAACCGAGGAGAGTTCATGCCCGTCGTAGCGAGCCGCATTCGTGCCAGTCTCACCCTGGATGAAGCGCCATTTGCGGTCTATGGACACGTGGTTCTTGTACCCAAAGTGCGGAACCGAAATATCGACAAGGCCAGTATCCTCCTCACCCTCCTTGGTCGTCTTGGCCTTTGAATACTTGACCGTCCAACGCGCATCGGTGTCTTTCTGCGCTGCCTTGGACAGATCATCGGGCCAGATGTCAGATGCGGCCTCACCTGCCTTGGCGCGCGCTTTCTCTTCTTTCGTCATCCGCTGGCGCGGGGCAAAGACCAACGTGGCATCCACAATCTGACCGCCGGCCGGTTTGTATCCCCGCGCGCAGAGCTGAGCTTCAAACGCGGCAAACAGGGCCTTGAAGACACCCGCCTAGGTCAGCTTCTCTCTGAAAAGCCAGATCGTCTTCTGATCAGGTGTCGGCTCCCCGATTTGAAATCCCAGGAACCGCAGCCAACTGAAACGGTCACGAATGAGAAACTCCATCCGCTCATCACTCAGATTGTGCATCAAGGCCAAGACCAGCACCTTGAACATCACAACGGCATCATAGGGCGGGCGACCACCTTTGGGACGTTCCCCATAGCCAAGCACTTCAACAAGAACTGGGCGAAACACTTCGAAATCAACGTGCCGCTCCAAAACCTCAAGCGGATCTCCCATCGCCGAAAGCCGCGCCAAATGATCCGTCAAATCAAACAATCCAGGTGCGTGCATAAACAAAATCCTCCCACATCAAGTGAATCAGATCGTACCACAAAATGCACGGTTTTTAGAGGCTTCCAGCTTTCGCACTTTCTGATTTGGCTTTCCCTTAAATCTGGTTGTTACGCTACCTGAAAATCCTTTTCTTTATCCATCTCTTGGAGCAAATCCATGTTCAGATATGTCCGCGTTCCCCACTAGCTCCCCGCGATGTGTCTAAGCCTTGCCGCACAAAGCATCAACGCCGAGTTGCCATCCGGGAATGCACACACTACTCGTGTTCGCCGCCTGATTTCTCGGATGATCCTCTCCAAAGGATTGTTAGTCCGAATGCAAATCCAGTGCTCTGCCAGAAACCGATAATACGTTAGGGTCTCTTCCATGCACTGGTCCAGCCAATCCGCCGCACTCGATAACTTCATGTCCCTGAGTTTCTTCTCGACCTCCGTGGCCTTATGCCTGGCAGATTCCAGATATTCAGATGCATGAATAGCCTGCAACATGCGAGAGACTTCTTTGACACGACCACGAGACACATGACTGAAGACGTTGCGGTAGAAGTGCACAATACAACGCTGCCACTCAGCATCAGGGTAGAAGTCACCGATCGACTCCTTGCGCCCAAGACAGGCATCACTGAGCACCAACCTGATGCCCTTGAGACCGCGTGCCTTTAAATGACGCAGGAATCCTGACCATCCCACCTTATCCTCCTTAGTACCTTCAACAATCCCTAGAATGCGGCGGTAGCCATCGTCCCTAACACCTATGGCGACTAGAACAGAAACGTTCTTCACTGCACCGCCCCAACTGCGTTTGAGCACAACACCGTCCAGGTATACATAAGGGAAATCACTCCCTATGGGGCGATTACGCCACTCTTCAATCTGCCCATAGATACGCTGGTTGAGCTTTGAAATAGTCCCTAAGCTGACACGGGTACCCCACAATGCTGCGGTGACATCCTCCACCCGTCAGACCGATACGCCAGCCAGATACATCTCGAGCAACGCCTCTTCAATTGACGCTACACGGTGCCGATAGTGCTCTATGATGGCCATCTCAAAGGTCTGCTTGCGTAGCTTCGGCATCTTTAACTCAAGCTCTCCGGCCCTTGTGTGGCACTTCCTGGTGTAGCTACCAGACCGGTCGTCTTTGCGCGTCTCAGTGCGTGCATATCGATCAGCACCCACCAGCGCATCAGCCTCAGCGTCCAGAATCTGGTTAAGGGTGTCATCCACAGTATTCAGTACCACTTTGTTGAGATGGCCCTGCAGTGCCTGTTCATCAATAGGGACTACGTTGTTCAAGTGCTTGCTTGTATCATCGCTCATGGCGACTCTTCTCCTGGTCAAATAAATGGTTATGTCACTTTTTATTTAACCAGATAAAGGGGAACCGCCTATTCAAACTCGCGAAAGATGATTTATGTTATCCTCGGCGTTGATGCTTTGTGCGGCAAGGCTAAGACACATCGCGGGAACCAAGTGGGGAACGCGGAAATATCTGAACATGGATTTGCTCAGAGAGATGGATAAAAAAAAGGATTTTCAGATCGCGTAACAACCAGATTTAAGGGAAAGCCAAATCAGAAAGTGCGAAAGATTATTGACACTACCATTGTTTGTCATGTGTGGCGTGCTCCTCTTGTTACTTTCGATTGCTAGACAAAACTGATTCCAGCAAGGCACGCCGCATACTTCAAATTTCTTCAGACACCAGATTCGGTTATAACTCTCGTGCATATAGCCATAGGTATACCTGTTGTCGAACCACCAAGACACCACTGATAACCAACTAGATGCCCGCCGTGGGTGCGCCAAACAGGATCAGCGCGACCCGAGCTAGCATCTCGGGGAAGTTATCTGGGTTGAGTCGGGCTGATCGTGGTTGGGTTGGGTGTGGCGCGGGTTGGGTCGGGCTGAGTCGAGTTTATGGCCTTGTTATGTCTTTATTACCTTCAATGTTCCTTGAAATTCTCAAGAGTCGCCATAAATTTCCAAGAGTCGCCATCCTGTCTCCACTCCCCCTTTACCGAGCATTTTTGTCTTTTGGGTGTTTCTTCTGCGCTTTGGATAACAATTATCCCTTGACCTTCCCATGGCTTATTTCCTAAACGATAATCTGGATAAACGAACTTAATTGCAATGTTGTACTGCCCGAGTTCATTTTTCTGCCCCGTACCTTCAAGACTTTCAAATTTGAACGCCCCATCCTCATCATCTCCAGAGCCTGCGATCGCAATTTCATTTTCTCTGATGATGAATCTTTCAAATTCCATGGCGAAGTCGTTATCTTCTACTTCGACCTCTCCTGAATATGCAACAGACATAATCTTTCCTCTTTCAGACATAACGATAAACCTCACTGTCGGGGATAGAGCGTAGCGGAATCCCCGTCCAGTGCAACACCTTGTTTGGTATTATTCCAATCCATTAATGACATCTTGTTTAGCGACATCAATTAAATGCTTGACGGTATCAGTCCAGACAACAGCAGTCAAGTCTTGGATCACTTCAATTGTTGCGGAGTGGGTGCTTGCCAACGTCCCATTATTAATCAATAGAGCAGGCCAGGATCATACTCACCTGACTGTATGGACGGCGACTTTCTGCTTGCCATGTATTCATACATGCCTGGACGTGTCGTTTCTGCTTTTTATTTTTTGGAAGCTCATCAATGGCACCCCAACGCAATAGCGCCCTTATGACATCTTGCGTTAATAAAAAAGTATCTTTTTTGATACGCCGTAAAAAATACGGCCCGGACGCACCGCCTAGATGCTTGAATTGTTTTTGTAGCAGATCCCAATAATCCACAATATTAGCTGATGGCCAGTCGGCCAAAGTCGCAACAAAACCACCCTGCGCCTGATTAAACGCATAGATGGCTTGTGCGTTATGTCGCACACTTTGTATCTTGCCCCAATGCCGCACGATGCGCTTATCTGCCATTAGTTTTTCCAGATCCTCATCGCTCATCATGCGCACAGCATCAATATCAAATTGATGAAACACTGCCTCAAAGGCGGGCCATTTATTGTCAATCATCTTACGATTCAGACCTGCTTGAAATATCCGCCTCGACATATTCGATAAACAGAAGGCATCCGATAATTTTGTAAGTGCTGTCACAGACAGCGGTGCCGGCAACAACGCTTCCAAACCATCAATACCACCCGTTCTACGCAAGGCCGCCTTATAGATAACATTAAATGACTGCATACGCACGATAGCTATATATCCATACCATTAAATTGTTTCATGCCGGATATAGACCTCCCTTCTTTATTGATAAACGTTTACTATAAGGAAAAATTATAGCGTAATTTGGAGGCACTTAAATGAAGCGTTTAGAGACCTGTATTCGTAATATCCCTGATTTTCCGAAACCAGGCATTCAATTTAAAGACATTACGCCTTTGATCAAAGATCCGGTTATGTTAAGGCTGGCCGTCAAACAGCTCATTCAACCTTTTCTCGATAATAGTATCACCGCCGTTGCAGGCATTGAGGCACGCGGCTTTATCTTCGCTAGCCTGGCCGCATGGGAATTGGACATCGGGTTTATCCCCTTACGCAAACCTGGCAAATTACCCTATGCCGTCGAAACCATATCCTATGATCTGGAATACGGCTCCGCTACATTGGAAATCCATATTGATGCTGTTAGTAAGGATGACCGCATTCTACTCATTGATGATCTGATAGCCACAGGTGGGACGGTTGCCGCTGGTTGCGCTCTGATCGAGAAACTCGGTGCTGAAGTGGTAGCGTGTGCCTTTGTCGTAGAACTAGACTACCTGAAAGGCAGGGATAAATTAGCAAATCGTAATATTCACGCATTGATTCATTACCAGGTTTGAGTCCTGCAAAGACGCGATTAACGGTAACCCTTGCCAGACAATAGTCTCGACATAGACAAGGTTGCGGTCAACAGGTTGAATCGGCTGATCGTGGCGCAAGCAGAAACGGTAATATTGTTTAACAAATCGTGTGGGAAATATATTAATTGGATGAGAATACTTTTTTCAATAAATCGGTGGTTCGCATAACCGGATCTGCTCTGATCAATCTTTCTTCATTAGCCACCAGATTAAACAATCCATTGATCGCTCTATCCGTAACGTATTTATCCAAATCCAGGGACTCAACATTGATAAACGTTGACATCATGCCAATATTAGCAATCAAGGTTTTATAATTTTCTGTCACGCCCACACTGTTGGTAGCCTGCTTTACTATGGGTAAAAGGTGTCGCCGGGTGCCAGCATATTCAATCGCACTTTGCCAGCTTAATGCCAGTACAGATATTTTACCCGTTACCCGCTTAAATCATCAAAGTGGCAAGGGGATCAAGCTTCCGATTGATCCCCCATACCCGTTACTTGGCCAATACTTCAACCCGTCTATTTGCAGATCGTCCTTCTTTTGTATCATTAGAATAAGCAGGACTGCCCTCGCCTCTGCCAATAGCCGTAATACCAACAGACACACCTTTTGAGACAAGGTAGTTCTTGACCGAATCAGCGCGTTGTTCTGATAAAAACTGGTTATAGACATCCGGCCCACTACTGTCGGTATGCCCTTCAACTGTAATGCTGGCATCAGCGCGAGCATTGATTGTTTGAGCTACATCATCAAGAATTGATTTTGCTTCACTGGTCAACGTTGCGCTATTAAATTCAAAGTGTACATCAGTCAGAGCAGACATCTTTCTGGTACAACCATCGGTATTCACCACGGCGCCTGCTGGTGTGCCTGGGCATAAATCCAAGTAATTAGGAACACCATCATCATCGGTATCTTTCGCGCAGCCATTGCTGTCCACTGTGATACCCTCTGGCGTAAAAGGACAAGCATCTTCAGCGTCTGTCACGCTATCACGATCCTGATCGTCTGGCCAAAAATAGCCTGATTCTTTCGTATCTACTACAGGCGTATCTACAGGTGCAGATGGCGCGCCGCCACATTCAGGGTGAGATGAATTTGCATCTCTACCACTGTGTCCCCAGCATTCACCAAATGCATTCTTCCAGATCATGCCTTTGGCGTTTGTTACAAACCCGTTACCACCGGTGACATTATTGCCTGTACCAGCACAAGCAGAAAGCAATGCCAAGATACTCAAAACGCAGAGTAATTTTATTTGATTCATAATGTTGCTCCTCTTTTCATTTTTGATGCCCCCATTAATAGATAAATAATAGATAAAAAATTATCCGCTCTTAAATATTATGTGAACGGTGTCACACTCAACCACCTGCTCACAGCCTACTTCTGAGCGTAACGCCCTTCTACATATTTGTCCACGATATCGCGGAATTGTCGTGCAATATTGTCGCCTCTGAGTGTCATCACCTTCTTGCCATCTATAAATACGGGTGCCACAGGGACCTCGCCTGTACCTGGTAAACTGATACCAATATCGGCATGTTTGCTTTCGCCCGGGCCATTAACGACACATCCCATAACCGCAAGATCCATCTCTTCTACACCCTGGTATTTTTCACGCCATAGCGGCATCTGGCGGCGCACATAAACCTGGATACTGGCGGCTAATTCTTGAAAAACGGTGCTTGTGGTGCGCCCGCAACCTGGGCAAGCCGTCACTAGCGGTGTAAATGAGCGCAAGCCGAGTGTTTGTAATATCTCTTGGGCCACTATCACTTCATTACTTCTATTACCGCCAGGCTCAGGCGTTAATGAAACACGTATGGTGTCACCAATCCCTGCTTGCAATAACACGCTCATTGCCGCCGTAGATGCAACAATGCCTTTTGAACCCATGCCGGCCTCAGTTAAACCTAAATGTAGCGCATAATCACAACGAACGGCCAGATCGCGATAAACTGTGATCAGTTTCTGCACGCCACTGACTTTACATGATAATAGAATGTGATCACGCGGCAAACCCAGTTCTTCAGCACGCTCGGCACTTTTTAAGGCAGACATGATCAATGCCTCGCGCATGACGGCATCCGTTTCGAGTGGCTCTGCCAATTTGGCATTATCATCCATCATTTTTGTCAGAAGCACTTGATCCAGGCTACCCCAATTTACGCCGATACGAACCGGTTTGTCATATTCAATGGCTTTTTCAATCATGGTGGCAAATTGAGTATCTTTTTTTCTGCCAAAGCCAACATTGCCTGGATTAATGCGATATTTTGACAGGGCTTGCGCACATTCGGGATAATCCGCTAACAGTTTATGGCCGTTATAATGAAAGTCACCAATCAATGGAACCAGACAGCCAGCAGCATCAAGTTTTTCACGGATAGTGGGTACTTTCGCAGCAGCATTCTCAGTATTAACGGTTATTCTTACAAGCTCGGAACCGGCGGTTGCTAGTTGTTGTACTTGTTTCGCTGTCGCATCCGCATCAGCAGTATCAGTATTGGTCATTGATTGCACAACAATCGGGTTACAATCACCGACCACGACCGAACCAATCTTTACACCGACGCTATTACGTCTTTTGATCGGACCAAATTTTAGGGACATTATGAAAATATTGCAGTTGTTAAATAATAATACGCACAGTCTAATCCGCGATAAATCGCTGTCAAGCAGACAGTTAATTGAAGCACATCGTTAATTTGTTAAGAAAAATTAATATCAGCATGAGATAATGTAAGCAATGAAAAAGAAAAATAGTTTTACACAAGAAGAACTGCTCGCCTGTGGGCGTGGTGAGATGTTTGGGAAAGGAAATGCACAATTACCCCTACCACCGATGTTGATGTTTAATCGTATTGTTAGTATCAACGATGACGGTGGCTCTAACGGCAAGGGCGAAATTATTGCTGAGCTTGATATAATACCCGATCTCTGGTTTTTTGATTGTCACTTTATCAACGACCCTGTCATGCCAGGCTGTTTGGGACTAGATGCGATGTGGCAACTGATTGGCTTTTTCCTGGGTTGGGTAGGGGCACCTGGACAGGGACGCGCTTTGGGTTCGGGAAGTGTTAAGTTTACAGGTCAGGTGACACCAAAAAACGAATTGCTAACCTACCATATAAATATGCGTCGCGTTATGTTGCGTAAACTGGTAATAGGCGTTGCGGATGCAGTCATGTTAGTAGATGGAAAAGAGATATATGCCGCAAAAGATCTCCGCGTCGGACTATTCAAATCAACCAAAGAGTTTTAGGAGTATACATTGAGAAGAGTTGTCGTCACTGGCATGGGGATTGTGTCCAGTATAGGTAATAATAAAACTGAAGTATTAGATTCCCTTAAAAATGGAAAATCTGGCATCACATATTATCCCGAATATGCAGACCTTGGGTTCCGATCACATGTACATGGCGCAATTGATCTTGATCTGGATTCATTAATTGACCGCAAAATTAAGCGTTTTATGGGCGATAGTGCCGCCTATACTTATCTCGCCATGAACGAAGCCATCGAAGATGCAGCTTTAGATGAGAGTGATATTTCAAACATTCGTACTGGGTTGATTGTAGGATCAGGGGGCGGCTCCAATAAAAATCTGCAAGAATCCATTGATACATTACGTAAACGCGGCAACCGCAAAATTAGTCCTACCATGGTGCCTCGAATTATGTCCAGCACCAATAGTGCTTGCCTTTCTGTTGCGCATAAGATTAAAGGCGTTAACTACTCAATCAGTTCGGCCTGTGCTACCAGCGCGCATTGTATTGGCAACGCCTATGAGTTAATTCAGGTGGGCAAACAAGATATTATCTTTGCTGGCGGCGGCGATGAAGTACATTGGACATCAACATTACTGTTCGACAGCATGGGGGCACTTTCATCAAAGTATAACGACCAGCCAGAAAAAGCCTCCCGGCCTTATGATGCAAATCGTGATGGTTTTGTCATTTCTGGTGGCGGTGGGATCCTGATTCTCGAAGCGTTGGAACATGCCTTGGCTCGTGATGCGAAAATCTATGCCGAAGTAACAGGTTATGGTGCCACATCCGATGGCGTGGACATGGTTAAACCTTCTGGAGAAGGGGCCGTCAGATGTATGCAGCAAGCACTTAGCACTGTTGCCGCCAACGTAGATTATATTAACGCCCATGCAACCAGCACGCCTGCTGGTGATATAACTGAATTAACAGCCATCAAAGAAGTCTTTAATGTTGATCTGCCCGTAGTCAGTGCTACTAAATCACAAACGGGACATGGCTTAGGGGCCGCTGGCGTGAATGAAGCAATCTACAGTCTATTAATGTTGGAAAATGATTTTATTGCGGCCTCATTAAATATTAATACTGTCGATGCGGCAGCAGCAGGCATGCCTATCGCATTTAACCGAATAGACAATGCTGGACTTAATACTCTCATGTCTAATAGCTTTGGCTTTGGTGGCACCAACGCGAGCCTTGTATTCCAAAAACCAGCTTAGACCACAAAGATTGTTTATCCTGGCAATGACTCAATTTTCAGTTACTAGGCGTGAGTTGAGCGGAGTCGGGTATGGTTGAGAGGAGAGGAGTCGGGTTGAGGTGAGCGGAGTTGGGTTGAGTCGAGTCGAGTCAAGCTGAGCGGAGTCGGGTGTGGTCGGAACTGACGATAGAGGAAATAATGGAAGGGAAACCGGATCTGGCGGAAATTGTTAGTTGATTGACTACTACTCATCTTATAAATGAAACTAAGCGGTAACATAACGCCCCGTATCTATGGGCAGATTGAAGAGTGGCGTAATCGCCCCATAGAGGGTGATTTCCCTTATGTATACCTGGACGGTGTTGTGCTCAAACGCAGTTGGGGCGGTGCAGTGAAGAACGTTTCTGTTCTGGTCGCCATAGGTGTTGGGGACGATGGCTACCGCCGCATTCCAGGGATTGTTGAAGGTACTAAGGAGGATAAGGTGGGATGGTCAGGATTCCTCCGTCATTTAAAGGCACGCGGTCTCAAGGGCATCAGGTTGGTGCTCAGTGATGCCTGTCTTGGGCGCAAGGAGTCGATCGGTGACTTCTACCCTGAAGCTGGCTGGCAGCGTTGTATTGTGCACTGCTACCGCAACGTCTTCAGTCATGTGTCTCGTGGTCGTGTCAAAGAAGTCTCT
>CATOTD010000017.1 GCA_951812995.1 uncultured Gammaproteobacteria bacterium
CCATCAAGTCGGCTCAAATGGCTATCGAGCATTAACAACAAAGCCAGCAAGAGTGCCGCACACATCAACCCATACTCTCTTTTGATGGTCCGGGAGGTGATCGTCACCGGCAATAATAGAATACTCACACCTAATACCAGACCAATGTTGGTAATGTTGGAGCCAAGGGCATTACCAATCGCAATAGCCGTCTTGCCCTGCAAGGCAGATACAGAGCCGACGACGATTTCTGGAGCGGAGGTGGCAAAGCCGACGACGGTCAAGCCGATTATCAATGGCGGCATACCCAATTGGTACGCAATATTGGCGGCACCAGTGACAAATATGTCAGCACCGTATACAAGCAAGGCAAGCCCCAGCAGGATAAAAATACATGAAACCAACATGTGTTAGTGTTTCTCCTTTTTTAGTTAATCAAGATAATGTTGGATTAAGGTTGTTCTTAAAAACAACGCTGGTAAGTTTTACCTTGCTATAAAAAAACATAAACTATCTGCAATAAACTAATTAAAGTCTTTTAATGTCCAAACGTTTCGAGTCTCTACAAGACTGGTTAATAGAAATCCTTAATACCAGTGCTTTTAATTTAAAGCCAGCCTCCGAGGATGCCAGTTTTCGATATTATTATCGCCTACAACTAGGCAAGACAAGGTTTGTTGTTATGGATGCGCCGCCAGAGCACGAGGATTGTAAGTCATTTATAAAGGTGAATCGTATCTTGCAAGCGGGCAATGTCAATGTGCCCATCATACATAATATGAATTTAGAACAGGGGTTTTTATTGCTGAGCGATTTTGGTACTGATCACTATTTGGATAAACTCAATCAGTCCTCTGTAGCCAGGCTGTATACCGATGCCATCAAGACGATAGTCGCCATGCAAACCAATGCCGACACACAAGCATTGCGTTGTTACGATGCCGCACTATTACAGCGTGAGATGCGTCTTTTTACAGATTGGTTGCTGGACAAACATCTGCAGATTGCGCTAAACAAGGATCAAGCGAGTGCCCTGCAAGTATTATTCGATATGTTGCAAGCCAATGCCCTGGCACAACCGCAAGCCTTTGTGCATAGGGATTTTCACTCAAGAAATCTGATGTTGACCCAGGCAAACAATCCGGGCGTGATTGATTATCAGGATGCCGTATATGGCCCTGTTACCTATGATCTGGTGTCTTTATTAAAGGACTGTTATATCAAATGGTCGCAACCAGAGATCAATGCTTGGCTGGCGTTTTATCTCAATGAAAGGGTATCTTGCGGCGACAGACTTGCAATCGATCGGGCACAGTTTCAACGTTGGTTTGATTTGATGGGCGTACAGCGACATCTCAAGGCCAGTGGCATATTCGCGCGGTTGTCACAACGTGATGGCAAGCATGATTTTCTAAAAGATATTCCTCGAACCTTGTCCTATATTCTTGATCTTAAAAACACATATAGAGAATTATCACCCTTGATTGCGCTTATCGAAGAACGTATTTTACCAAGGCTGGAACAACCATGATGGCCATGATTCTTGCGGCAGGTCGCGGTGTACGCATGCGTCCATTGACTGATTCAATACCCAAACCGTTGCTGGCGGTTGCCGGTAAACCGCTCATTGTCCATCAGCTAGAGGCGTTGGTCACAGCCGGCGTGGAAAAAATTATTATCAATACAGGCTATTTGGGGGACAAGATCCATGCTTGTTTGGGCATCGGCGAACGTTTTGGCGTGTCGATACAGTACTCCGATGAAGGCAACACACCGTTAGAAACCGCAGGCGGGATCATTAAGGCCTTGCCCTTGCTCGGCGATGCGCCATTTATCGTGACCAACGCAGACATCTATACGAATTTTGACTATAAGCGATTGCCACGGCAACCAGACTTCGATGTTCATCTGGTGTTGGTTGATAATCCGCCACACAATATGCAGGGTGATTTTGCCTTGATTGATGGTCGTTTATCAAACAAAGGTCGCCAAAAACTGACCTACAGCGGCATAGGATTATATCATCCGCGTCTCTTTAGAAACCGTACCCCCGGGCATCATTCTTTAGTACCAATACTGCGTCAGTCGGCACACACGCATCAGGCAAGTGGTGAGTATTTTGGGGGTTATTGGAATGATGTTGGCACACCTGAACGCTTACAAGAACTCAATAAGCAAACAGGCTTTATCTGAACAGGTTTTAATTTTGCGTACAGACACGATATAGTGGATGAAAAATGTAGGCTGTTCTCTCAAATCCACTGAAAATAGTTTTGTCATTAAGTGCTACATATCCTAATATTTCTATACTATTAGAGATTAAAAAATTATGGCTGTAGAAAATACTCATAATAAACCACACCCTCGTTTATTAGGCGAATATCTCTCGTGCTCACGCGGTGCTATTAGGATGGCCATGCAAAAAAACGTGCCGCTAGAGTACAGGGCAATACTACAAAGCTGATTGGTGAGGTACTCATTGATTTAGGAGCTATTGTCAAAAATAGTGTCTGACAATTTGATCATGCGGCTGCCTTGTCGTCCTCGTTCACCTCGCTTCCATCTTTAAGCTTCACGCCTCCAATCACCTTTGCCAAGTGTCTGAAGCCTCTCAATTTGCGCCAGGAATCTTCGGCGCATAATCCCATCTTGCAGATCATCGTCAGCATCGTATTCCGCGTGACACAACCTTTAGCCTGGCGTGTTCTATGCCGGATTGTCGCAAAGCTCGACGGGGTGACATTCGTTGTCCTGATATGGCTCCAGTGCTCTGCTGGAAAGTCATAAAATGCCAGCAACGCATCACGGTCTTTCGATAAGCATGCCACTGCCTTGGGATACTTGACACCGAAACGTTCCTCAAAGTCATCGAACACCTGCTCTGCGTCAACGCGGCCCTCTGCCATCCAGACCCTGCTTTGCTTTCTCCTGAACAGACTTGGGCAGATAGTTCAGCACATTGCCGGTCCTGTGCATCCAGCAACGTTGCACATCAGTCTCTGGATACACTGCCTCAAGGGCTGCCCAGAAACCCAAAGCACCATCGCCAATGGCCAGCTTTGGGGCTGACCCAAGCCTCTTTGTTGCAACGACAACAACACTGCTCGCCAGCGCTGTTTCGATTCCCTGACACCCTATTCAATCGACATAAAATGCTTCTGACCGCGACTGTTCACGCCGATGATGACCAGGCAACACAATCGACCATCGTCACCTCGAAGACCACTGTAGATGCCATCAGTCCAGATATAGACCCATTCATCCGCCACGGAACGTGTACACCATTGCTTGTATGTAGCTTCCCATTGCCGTTTCAAACAACCCACGACATTGGCCGACAGCCCTTTAGCCTCGGGTCCGACAATAGCTTCCAGTGCGCTCTGCATCTGGCCACTCGAAACACCTTTCAAATAAAGCCAGGGAATCGCCGCATCCAGGGTCGCTGTGCGCCGGATGTAGGGCGGTACAAGCAAAGATTGAAAGCTCGCCGACTCACCTTCACGGCTACGGATATTGGGCACCTCGACGCTGACCTTGCCAACCCCGATGATGATCTCTCGTTCTGGATGATGGCCACTGCGGACAACGCGCTGTCGTCCGTCAGCCGTCCTTTGATCATCATACTGCCTCATCAACGCATCTGGCTCTGCCTGGACAGCTTCGGTGATTAACTGTCTCGCACCAGATCTGAGTAACTCTGTCAGTGGATCAATGCCCTCTGGTGTACCCAGATCAATCACAGTATTGTTTGTCATGTGTGGCGTACTCCTCTTGCTACTTTCGATTGCTAGACAAAACCGATTTCAGCAAGGCACGCCGCATACTTCAACCTATTCAGACACCAGATTCGGTTATAACTCTGAGCTACTTAAGGGTTATTCCGTCTGAAAAACGAAAAAAGACCAGAAAAGACCAAAATTTAAGGACAATAACAACCAGAAATCACTGCAGGTGGCTGGAAATTTAACCATTGAAGGATAATCTCCAAATGAGATGTTTAGTGCAAACAAAGGTCTCAGCATGAAATACAAAGCAGAGATTAATGGTTTAACAGGGCTGCTGTGGAACAAAGATAATTCTTAGAATAATGGAGGAGTAATATGCATAGAGATAAAAAACTTGAGTTAATTAAAGGGAATTATATACTTGAATCCAACTTCACTACAAAATACAAACACAATGATTTGTTAGTTTTTTCAAGTAACAAGCTCACCATGCTCACCTGTTACCTTATGCAATTTTTCAATTGCACTCCATTTTGGGTTAAACCATCTTTTCTTGTCTTTCGTTTGCACGCAACGACAATAAAAAGGTTTTTATCGGTTTTTTATCTTTGTTGAATACTGCAATATCAAGCGGATACTCTTTTTTGGTATCAGATGGCCTTACTTTTACACGCCACTGTGGTCGTGTTTGTAATTGTTCTTTGGGGTATCCGTAATCTTCGACAAGTGTTTCGGAAAAGACTTGTACTGCTTCTACTTCTTCTGGCGTAGCTTTTACTTCTTCACCACTTATATAGTCTTTGATGTAACCTTCTCTCATTATCGTCCTGTATATCCGCATTCTATTTCCATTGCTTTGCTCATGCTAGCACCTCGCGATAGGTAATCCGTTTACCTATCGCGTTGCTTATAAGTGATTCTATACGTTGATTGGTTGGTAACTTACATTGTCCGTTATTCAGTCTAAAAGTCACTTCGTTCACATAGCGATGTAAGTGTTTAGTGCTGGCATGAGGCCATACCCCATACAGACCGCGTTTGAGTAAAGCCCAGACACTTTCAATGCTATTGGTATGAATGTTGTTTGAACCCACATATTCTCCCGCACTATGGGTTACCGTACCATGCTGATAAGCAGACTGTAAATGCTGATATGACCTGTGTTCATCTGTGTAAATGGTGGCACCATATTCCACTGAACAGCCAATCTCTTTGTGCAGGGTCGGTATATCAGTTGATGGGATAGGCTTAGCCCTTGTGCGGCCACCGCGCTCACGCATTCCGACCACTACCTGCTTGCCAGCTACGCCACGGCCTGCGCGGGCTTTCTTGTGTTTGTGTTTGTTATGTTCCTTCCCACCGATATAGGTCTCATCAATCTCAACAATGCCAGAAAGTAAATTATCTGTATTATCGTTACAGGATTCACGAATGCGGGCCTGCATAAACCAGGCGGTCTTTTGAGTTACTCCGATTTGTTTAGATAACTGCAAGCTAGATATGCCCTTGCGCGAGGTGACAGTTAAGTAAATAGCATATAGCCATTTATGTAGTGGAACATGAGAACGTTCAAAGATAGTGCCGGTTCTCACTGTAAACTCACTCTTGCAGTCCCGGCATAAGTAATATCCTGTCCGCTTTCCTTTGCGCGGGGTAATACGCTTAAATCCCCCACAATGAGGACAGGATATGTAATCTCCCCAGCGCGTTGTCCCTCAAAATACAATCTAGCGGCTTCAGCATCCGGAAACTGGCGAAATAACTCAAATGTGGATATGGTATTGTCTTTCATTGATGCCCCTCCGTTTTATTGCATTTTTATGTTAGATTATATGGGTTATCTATTGGAGTCAAGTATATAATTCCATAATTAAAAATATATTTTTTCGGTCTTCAATCGAAGATTTTTGGTTTCACGTCTTAAAGTCATATGCACAGCCACATTTTGAAGTTTTAGAAATTGGTTCAGGTTCAGGAAAAGGTAAACAAAACACCTTGTATCCAACTGTCAGAAAAATTGTTGGACTGGATTTAGATGAGCGCGTTCTGAGAAATCCCTTCCTGGATGAATCTTATAACATGAATGCATATGAAATTGGCACAAAATTGGCTGACACTAAGTTTGACATCATTTATTCTCATATGGTGGCTGAACACATTGATGATGGCTTGAGGTTTATTTCAACGCAATTAAACGCCCTAAATGATGGTGGTGTTTTAATACACTCCACAGTCTCTAAATACTATTGGACATCCTTAATCAATGATTTAGTACCCGAAAGCGTCAAGCACTGGTTAATTAGAAAATTAGGGAGCGGAAGGGCTACAGAGGATGTGTTTCCCGCACATTATGAATTGAACTCAACGCACCAAATAGAAAAAATTTGTAGTGGTTGTAATGCTGAATACAAGATATTGAGACAAGATGAGCCGCCAGGCTATGTACGGCGAAGCATACTCTTAATGCTCCTTTATACTCTGTTGCATAAACCGTTACAGTTTTTAATTCCATCTATTCGTCCAACGTTTATCTTTGTAGTTTCCAAAAAATGAGGAAGAATGGAGGATGCTGGAAATGAGTTCTGTGTTCAAGTGGGAAGAAGTCTTTCAGCGAGGGTTTGCGCCGTAGCACCGTATTCAAAGCCTGTAAGAACCGCGTCACGCCCGTTCTGGCCAAGTTGCCGACGCCTATCGGCGCCCATGTCACGAAGGTCCAAGATGGCCTGGGCCAACGCATTTGGATCCTCGGCAGGAACCGTGATACCCATATTATGAGCGGCAACTGGATCACCCCAGCCCGAATAGGAATGTAAGATCGGTAGCCCCGCATACATATAGTCACAGAGCTTATTGGAGGAGATGCCGTAACGATAGAGGTCTGAGTCAGTCCAGACCAAACAACCGACATCAAAATGGTTTAGCATCGACTGAACTTGCCGCTTATCGATAGGTGGAAGAAAGTGCACATTATTTAGGCCAGCGGCACACGCGCGATCCTGAAGCCCTGCCTTTTCATTCCCGTGGCCTACGATGCAGAAGGCGATGCCCTGCTCATCTTTTAGTATTTCGGTAGCGCTGATCAGGCTGGTTGAGACCGCCACGCCCTACATTTCCTGAAACAGCGCGACAATGTCACAGGTGGTATTGCCTTTGGCATAGAGACTGAGAATCTTGTCATCCATACCGGTGTAGCGAGATGGAGACCTCGAACAACGCTGATTCTGGATGGATTTTGACGCGAGCACCAGTCGTTGTCACCCGCATAGTGGGTGTGAAGGTCAAGATCGGTGGTATTTGAGGCTGTGTTGCGCTGTTTGGGTCTGCCAGGGCGGGTATTTCCGGAATTTGGGCGGAGTCAGGCTGTGGCCTGTCGTCGCTCGTGGAAAATCAGACGGCGGAAGTTGTAGCTCAGGTTGGCCATGGTCATGCGGGCCTTCGCACGGGTTTGGCCGATTGAGCGGATGGTCAGAGCCATGGGCCCTTTCTCGTAGCCGAACACAGGCGCGGATGGCGGAGCGTGTCGCGTTGCCCCGACGAATATGCCTGGCCATGGGTTTGCCGCGTGGCTTCTTGCGATGGATATGTGAGCGGTACCCCTGTGCTTTGAGCCAGTCTTCGTTCTTGGACGACCGATATCCAGTATCGGCCCAAACCGCCTTCGAGCTGTTTGTCTCGTCCAGAACCGAGGAGCGTTCATGCCCGTCGTAGCGAGCCGCATTCGTGCCAGTCTCACCCCGGATGAAGCGCCATTTGCGGTCAATGGACACGTGGTTCTTGTACCCAAAGTGGGGAACCGAAATATCGACAAGGCCAGTATCCTCCTCACCCTCCTTGGTCGTCTTGGCCTTTGAATACTTGACCGTCCAACGTGCATCGGTGTCTTTCTGCGCTGCCTTGGACAGATCATCGGGCCAGATGTCAGATGCGGCCTCACCTGCCTTGGCGCGCGCTTTCTCTTCTTTCGTCATCCGCTGGCGCGGGGCAAAGACCAACGTGGCATCCACAATCTGACCGCCGGTCGGTTTGTATCCCCGCGCGCAGAGCTGAGCTTCAAACGCGGCAAACAGGGCCTTGAAGACACCCGCCTAGGTCAGCTTCTCTCTGAAAAGCCAGATCGTCTTCTGATCAGGTGTCGGCTCCCCGATTTGAAATCCCAGGAACCGCAACCAACTGAAACGGTCACGAATGAGAAACTCCATCCGCTCATCGCTCAGATTGTGCATCGAGGCCAAGACCAGCACCTTGAACATCACAACGGCATCATAGGGTGGGCGACCACCTTTGGGACGTTCCCCATAGCCAAGCGCTTCAACAAGAACTGGGCGAAACACTTCGAAATCAACGTGCCGCTCCAAAACCTCAAGCGGATCTCCCATCGCCGAAAGCCGCGCCAAATGATCCGTCAAATCAAACAATCCAGGTGCGTGCATAAACAAAATCCTCCCACATCAAGTGAATCAGACCGTACCACAAAATGTACGGTTTTTAGAGGCTTCCAACTTGTCATCCATACCGGTGTAGCGAGATGGGTGCTTCTTGACCAGTGCTGGCACCAAGCTACCCTTTCTGTCGCGGGGTGTTTCCAGCTCGAATGCGCCCTCTTCAGTGCGTAGCATTTTATGACTGCGACCATTGCGGTTATTGGATTTTCCGGCCTACTCATGTCTGGCATAGCCAAGGTGTTCATCGAACTCGGCATTCAGTGCCGCCTCAATGCTTACCCTGGTCAATGCCTGACGGAACGTATACAGGTCTTCTTCGGTTTTGATGCCCCTGGCAGTTTCACGTGCCAGTGATTTGATTGCTTCGGGTTGCATGTGCTTATCCTCAACCCCTTCGGGGCAATAATCAATGATAAGCAGTTACATAGTTTTTGGGACTATCTCCTCTCTGAGCATAGTTTGTATGCATCGCTCGGCCTTGCCGTTGGTTCTGGGTGTGTAAGGCCGAGTAAACAGGTGGCCGCTACCCATTGCCTTGAGTACGATGCCGAAGAACTTTGCTTGATACCCCGAGCCATAGTCGGTCATCACCTGCTCAATCTGTATGCCCATTGATTCATAGTAGGCTTTCACGCTCTTGAAGAACGCGGTCACACGCTCTTTGCGTTCGTCGGGCAGAATCTCAGCGTAACTGAGTCGGGAATGAGCATCGATGCAGATGTGTATGTACTCCCAGCCAGCCCCTGCAAACGGCTTACCTTTGTGAACACCGGTGACTCGAGTGAACCTGGATAAGACCGCTCATAGCGATTATTGGGTTTAGCGGGTGCAAGCGCGGAGCGTTTGTTTAGACCGAGTCGTCTGCGGTGCAAAGACATTGTGGCGGGGTCGAGCCGACATTCCTGGCAATCTGGCCCATGGTCCGGCGGTGCTTACGTAGCAAAGAGATGCGGCGGACTTGCCTATCTGTCAGTGCTCTGGGATGGCGGCTGACTGGCCGAGAACCACTATCTTCCAGGCCTGCCAGACCTTCCTTCTCAAATCGATTGTTCCACTTCAATACAGTGTGAGTTGACGTATGAAACTCTTGCGCCACCTGGGTCGCTGAAAAACCAGGTTGTTGGGCTCGTCTGACCATACTCAGTCAACCTTCCGGTGTCAATGGGGCATGCTTGTGTACGTTCATGCGGGTTTCTGTTGACCCTATTGGTTTGGTCACTTATATAATCTCTCACATGGCTCGCATGAATAACCTATTTCCAGATTACGCTAGGTGATGTTGCTAACATTGACTACGGCGCAGCACCCACATTCAGTGCAGGCTCGATCATGGGTGAGGAAGGTATTGTCTTGATGGTTATCGGGCAATACGGTGCCAATACGCTGAATGTTTCCAACGCAGTTGAAAAAGCAATCGCCGGGCTTGATGAGATATACGCTGATAATGATATCAAGTTGCATCCGACGTTATTTCGTCCAGCCAATTATATCGAACGTTCAGTCAGTAGCATTACCGGACATCTATTGATTGGTGGTCTGTTTGTAGTTGCTATATTGGTGATTTTTTTATTCAATTTCAGGACCGCGTTTATCTCCGTTATGGCCATTCCCTTATCATTATTGACGGCCATTTTGGTGTTGTTGGAGGCGGGGGTAAATTTGAATATCATGGTCATTGGCGGTTTGGCTATTGCATTGGGTGAAGTCGTAGATGATGCAATTATTGATACTGAAAATATCTTTAGACGCTTACGACAAAACAAACTATTAGTCAAACCATTGCCTCTGCCAGAAGTGGTCTACAGCGCATCAATGGAAGTGCGCGGCTCGGTTGTCTATGCCAGCTTTATTGTGGCATTGGTTTTTGTGCCGCTCTTACATCTTAGCGGCATCACTGGGCGTTTGTTTGCGCCACTTGGCATGGCCTACATATTGTCAATCATGATGTCTTTATTGGTGGCATTAACAATAACGCCCGCTCTGTGTTATATGCTACTGGCAAAAGATAAATTGCAAAATATTGAACCGCCGCTGATCAATTTTTTGCAACCACGCTACGCAAAATTATTAGCTTTGATTTCTCGTTTTCCCTATTTGTTGATCATCTCGACAATACTTTTTTGTTTGTCTGGACTGTCGGTATTGCCGAAACTTGGCGGTCAGTTTATTCCTGATCTGAGAGAGGGACATTATATTATTCACACCTCAAATATTGCGGGTACCTCGCTACAAGAATCGATGCGTGTCGGTAACCAGATTTCTAAGTTGTTCATGGCTATTCCAGGTGTCGTTTCTGTCTCTGTCTGGTCGGGTCGGGCCGAGCGTGGTGCTGATACTTTTGGTAGTCATTATAGTGAGTTTGAAGTTGATTTGGATGCGCAACTAAGTGGTTCTGAGCAGCAACGTGTATTGGATGCAATACGCAAAATATTAGACGAGTTCCCCGGCTTGCGTTACGAAGCACACAATTTTCTATCAGAACGCATAAACGAAACTATTTCTGGTTACACCACGCCGGTAGTTGTCAATATCTATGGAAATGATTTGGATGCGCTGGATAAAAAAGCAACGGAAGTCGCTACCGTGATGAAAACGATTGATGGCGCGGCCAATGTGCAGGTGCAATCCTCCGCACCCACACCACTCTTGCAAATTGCATTACGCTTGGATAGATTGCAAGCGCATGGCCTTACGCCGCTGGCAGTCGTGAACACGATTAAAACCGCATTTGAGGGTTTATCCGTTGCGAAATATCAAGAAGATAATCGCATCTATGATGTTGTTGTCATTGCCCCTGAAGACAGCCGCCAAACACCCGATGATGTGCGACAACTACCGATTGAAACAGCAGATGGTTTGTTATTAGCACTGGAAGAATTGGCCGATATTAGACAACAGCACGGTCGCTATAATATCCTGCATCAAGATGGACAACGCCTGCAAAGCATTACGAGTCATGTTGTGGGGCGGGATATTGCTGGTTTTATGGCAGAGCTTGAACAGACTATATTTGATCAAGTGCAATTTGATGCAACGCTTTATCCGGAATTTACCGGTGCTGCGATAGAGCAGGCGAAAGCGAAAGAAGAGCTGATTATTCTTTCGTGTTTGGTGTTGGCTGCCGTCATGATGTTGATCTATGTCGCAATCGGTAGTTTAAGAAACGTATTGTTGATGCTGTTTAACATTCCGTTCGCATTGGTGGGTGGTGTCGTTGCTGTATTGATGACGGGCGGCAGTTTTTCTGTTGGTTCGTTGGTGGGTTTTGTAACTCTGTTTGGTATCACGATTCGTAATACGATCATGCTGGTTTCTCATTATCAGCATCTGGTGCAAACAGAAGGGCTACCGTGGGATCTTGCCGTGGCCATTCAAGGGGCGCAAGAGAGATTACCTTCGATTCTGATGACGGCATTGGTTACAGCATTGGCAATGTTGCCCATAGCCGTCAATAGTGATAATCCAGGTCGTGAGATCATGGGGCCGATGGCGGCGATCATTATCGGTGGGCTGGCTTCATCAACAATTCTGAATCTGCTCATTATGCCGACAATAATGCTTAAATTTGGCCGGTTTAATCAATAAGCCCGCAAGCTCACTCCAAAGGCGGCGATGGCTTGATCGTGGTCATACATTTATGCGTGGATGGGTTGGCGGTGTCGAAGACCTATGCGGCTGAATATATTAGCGGATGAGTTTAGTGAGAGTTTTGAATTTTGGGTGAGCGGCATCTTTTAACCACTCGAATAAAACCGATTCAGTATTTAATAGACTAACTCGGGCTTGTTTTAATCGTAATAGCGCGGATTCATAGCTGGTAAATTCACGTGCAGCAATGGCATCAATGACAACGTATACATCAAACCCCGCCGCCGCCAGTTCTATAGCGCTTTGCAGTACACAGATATGTGCTTCTATGCCAGTGAGAATAATTTGCTTCTTGTTGATTTGGGATAGGTGTGCAGTGAATTTAGCGGCACCCATGCAGGAGAACCTGGTTTTTTCAAAATGGCTGCCTGAGGCGGTAAGGTTTTGTGTAATAAATGTTTCAACCGCACCCAATCCTGCGGGATATTGTGCCGTTGTAATGACCGGGACATTCAATTCATTGGCCGCATGTAACAATATGACTGTATTTTTTCGCAACCGATTAACGACTTTAGCCGGTATAGCGGTCGTTAATTTTTCTTGAACATCAATGATAATAAGACAACTGTCTTCAATATCACATAATCGATTCATATTATTTTTTGCTGTCATTTCAGTTAGATAACC
Source organism: uncultured Gammaproteobacteria bacterium (assembly GCA_951812995.1). GTDB lineage: Bacteria > Pseudomonadota > Gammaproteobacteria > Eutrophobiales > Eutrophobiaceae > UBA7359. Next base: position 12,422 of record CATOTD010000017.1, read on the forward strand.
AGGTGTTGATGATTTCCAGATCAGCCGGAGATAGCGTGCCTGCCGCTTGTTTGAGGCTGAGTGTGTCTAAAATATAATCGTATCTGGCCTGGCTATAATTGCGCCGCGCCTCGGACATTGCGCGCTGCGCTACCACGACATCTACGGCGGTGCGTGTCCCTACCTCAAAGCCAGCCTCTGTCGCTTTTAACGCTGTTTCACTCGACACAACCGCCTGTTTGAGTGCTTTTACACGGCTGATACCTGAAATGACGCCGAGGTAGGCTTGTCTAGTTAATCTTTGCGCAGAACGTCTGGCCTGTTCCAGCGCATACATTGAAATATTATAATTTTCATGTGCCTCGCGCGTGTAAGAACTAACCCGCCCGCCAGCATAAATAGGTATATTTAATTCAAGCCCTACTGTCGTGGCATGTTGTTTAGTCGAACCAAAACGTCCACCAGAGGAATAATAAGCGTCAGAGGCAACCAGGTCGAGTGTCGGAAAATGACCGGCCGCCTGGCGTTGCACTTCTTTTTTTGCCATCTCTACGGCCTGTATCGCGGCCATGATGCCGGGATTTTGATCCAGGGATAATTGCGTCCAACGCTCGATAGCGGCGGGTTCAGGAGATACCAGTAATATCGTCTCGCCTAATGCCTTAACAGCAGTCAAATACTCGCCCGTCAATTCACGCATGCTTTCCTGCGCATTATCGATTGCATTGAGGGCCTGGATTTCCTCTGCGATTGCAAGATCATAGCCAGCCTGGGCTTCATGTACATCCGTAATCGCGCTTAAACCGACTTCAAATCGTTGGCTTGCCTGTTCAAGCTGGCGATTGAGCGATGTTACTTCCGCCTGTGCAAATGCAAGGCTATCGCGTCGCGCCAGTATAGCGAAATAGCGCTCGGCAGTGCGCATGATTAATGCCTGTTGTGCCTGGCTACGTTCCGCTTCGGCTTGTTTTATTTTGCTGCCAGCCTGATCCAGTGCAAGCAAGCGATCACGTCGAAACAAGGGTTGGCTGATACTTAAACTGTAACCACGACTATTAAAGCTGATCTCGCCACTTGATCCTATTGCTCGCCCCCCCCCGCCTGATGAAATATTCTGTTCATTCTGCGTCGTATTAGCACTAAGGTTGATGGACGGCAACAGTTGCGACCATGCTTGTGGTCGTGATTCGAGTGTGGCGCGATACGCTGTTAGTGCCTGTAAATATGTCTGGTCATTTTTCTCTGCCAGCTTATAGACTTGCAGTAAATCGACAGCCAAACTATCCATTGCCAAAGAGCATAACAGGGCCAACGTCAGCAGCTTTACATGGCGGCAATTTATAATCATATTAACCCGATTTTATCTTATTTTTTTGTGGCGGCGGCAATTTAATATTGCGCCATATTTGCATCAACCGTTCTGGCCCAAGCATCAACGCCACCCTCAAGATTACTGATCTTGTTAAAGCCTAGCCCGATCAGATAATTGGCGACTTGCAAGCTGCGTAGACCATGGTGACAAATGACTACTATGTCATCATCTGGTTTAAGATCCTGTTGTATTTTTTCGATATTGGACTGGCTAATATTGCGGGAGCCTTCGATACTGCAAAGTGCGTACTCCCATGATTCACGCACATCGAGCAGGAACGGTTTTTCACCCGCATCGAGTCTGGCTTTAAGTGCTACTGGTGATATAGATTCCATAGCGCGTTAGAATTCAAACTCGTCTTTTTGTGTAGCGCCAATCAAAGCGGGCAAATCTGTCTCAAACAGGCCTTCAAATGAGACATCTGCATCATTCAGTTTTGTATACACACACGCCTCCATAGCCGGGGATTGTCCCATGATCACAAATAATCGACCGCGTTCATGCAGCAGGCTTAAAAAACGATCATCCATCATCGGTAACGATGCAGTGAGCACGATGACATCATATTTATCGGCATCATATTTATCGGATTGGGCGAATAAGTTGTAGACATCCTTGCTTGCAAGCGCAATGTTGCTAAATCCCAGCTTTGTAATTTTATCTCGCGCCCGATCAATAAAGTCCGGGTATATATCAATACTCTGCACGTGCTTGGCTGAACAGGCGAGTAGTGCAGTCAGATAGCCACAACCGGTACCGATTTCCAGTACGGATTCATCTGGTTTAATTGCCAGCGATTGTAAAAGGCGTGCTTCAAGTTTGGGAGGCATGGTGGATTGTCCATGACCAATCGGGATCGAAGTATCGGCAAAGGCAAGTTCTTGATAGCTTGGTGGGATAAATTGTTCGCGTTGAATTTTAGGCAACAGATTCAACACCTCCTGATCCAACACTTCCCAAGTACGGATCTGTTGTTCAATCATGTTAAATCGGGCTTGTTCAATATCCATATCGCTATCTCTTGTGTTTTATAATGTATTGTAGTTAGTAATCGTATTATATAGCATGTCATCAAGCTAGGGCATATTTGCTGGCGACGACCGACCCTTTGTCTGATCTGATGAATGTCAATACTGGGGGCACCGCGCATCTTGCCATAGGTTCGCTACTACTATTTATTAAAAGAGGTTAACTAATGAGTGCAATTCCTGATACTGGTTTAAGTCAAACTGCGATCGTAGACGAGAAAATAGTCGCGCCGTTCCCAAATTCAAAAAAAATATTCGTGACCGGCTCAAGACCCGATATCCGCGTTGCCATGCGCGAGATTACCTGCGCTGCAACACAAACCCGAACGGGTCTTGAACAGAACGTACCCATTACGGTTTACGATACCTCCGGTCCGTATTCCGATCCAGATGCTGTGATCGATATCCGTTCAGGCTTGCCGACTATGCGTCAAGTCTGGATAGAAGAGCGGGATGATACTCGATTGTTAAGCGGCCCTACGTCTGGTTATAGCGAACAACGTTTAAATGATCCAGAGCTGAAGAAGCTGCGCTATGTAGCACCGCCGATGCCACGTGTCGCCAAGCCAGGTGCTACGGTGACACAGATGCATTATGCGAGACAAGGCCGCATCACGCCCGAGATGGAATATATCGCGATACGCGAAAATCAACGACTGCATGAATACAGAGATGAAGTATTACTGCGACGACATGCCGGTGTGCCCGGCTTGAGTACGTTGCCTGCGTTGGTGACACCTGAATTCGTCCGCGACGAAGTGGCGGCTGGTCGCGCCATCATTCCGGCCAATATTAATCACCCTGAATCTGAGCCGATGATTATCGGGCGCAATTTTCTGGTCAAGATCAATGCCAATATTGGTAATTCAGCCGTCAGCTCATCCATAGCGGAAGAGGTAAGAAAAATGACCTGGGCCATACGCTGTGGTGCGGATAACGTGATGGATCTGTCTACCGGTAAAAATATTCACGAAACGCGCGAATGGATCATCAGAAACTCACCCGTGCCAATCGGCACCGTGCCTATCTATCAAGCCTTGGAAAAAGTAGACGGCAAGGCCGAAGAGCTTACCTGGGAAATTTATCGAGACACATTGATTGAGCAAGCAGAGCAAGGCGTTGACTATTTCACCATCCATGCCGGCGTACGTTTAGCCTATATTCCGTTAACCGCAAAACGTGTTACCGGCATTGTCTCGCGCGGGGGTTCAATACTGGCTAAATGGTGCTTAGCGCATCATAAGGAGAACTTTCTTTATACACACTTTGAAGATATATGCGCGATCATGAAGGCCTATGATGTGTCATTCTCATTGGGCGATGGCCTGCGTCCGGGCGCAATTGCAGATGCCAATGATGAGGCACAGTTTGCGGAATTAAAAACACTGGGAGAATTAACGAAGATCGCCTGGCAGCATGATGTTCAAGTCATGATTGAAGGGCCGGGGCATGTGCCGATGCACATGATCAAGCACAATATCGATCTGGAAATGGCAGAATGCCATGAAGCACCTTTCTATACGTTGGGGCCGCTGACGACGGATATTGCGCCAGGTTACGATCATATTACCTCCGCTATTGGGGCCGCCATGATCGGTTGGTATGGTACGGCCATGCTATGCTACGTCACGCCCAAGGAGCATCTTGGCTTGCCCAATATGGATGATGTTAAAGATGGCATCATTGCCTATAAGATTGCCGCTCATGCGGCTGATTTGGCCAAAGGCCACCCGGCCGCTCAACTGCGGGATAATGCCTTGTCAAAAGCGCGATTCGAGTTTCGCTGGGAGGATCAGTTTAATCTTGGCCTGGACCCAGAACGCGCTAAGGATTTTCATGATGAAACCCTGCCAAAAGAAGGGCACAAGACGGCGCATTTTTGTTCCATGTGCGGCCCTAATTTTTGTTCCATGAAGATAACGCAGGATGTCAGGGATTATGCCGACCAACAAGGGCTGGACAACCTTGATGAAGTCATGGAAAAAGGCATGGATGAAATGTCAAAAGAGTTTAAGGCAAGGGGCAGTGAGCTTTACAATAAACTCTGATAAAGACAGATTTGTACAGGTAACCGTTTAATCGAATTTATGATGGCGATTGTAAGTTTCGATATATGATACAAAATTTATAGTGTGTAACTTAGGAGTCTGCCGGACTCAGGATGATTTGACTGCAATTGGGGGACGGTACGCGCATAAATTGTATGCTCAGGCGGGTTGCACTTGAGTACGCTAAACCTGTGCCCCTTCATTCGCTAACACCATGGATAGTTAATGACTATGACACAACACTACATCGTGACCAACAGGGATTACTGATTCTTGAGCAATAAATTCCATCTTTCCCGAACGACAGGAACTTGGGCGACCACAAATGAGTCCGTAAGATGCTGAGCGTCACGAAAAACCACTATCCCCTCTTTAGTTATCGCGCTACAAATGCCTTTAGGGCAAACCAAATCGTTCAAATTTAGTAGGTATATATTTGCAAACCGGCTTACTGCTGTATTTAAATATTCTACCTTTTTTTGAATCGGCTTTAATCTACCTTTAGCAGAACAAAATCCAAAGTTAATCCCCATATCAAGTAATAAGTCTCGTGAGACGCAACCAGGCCCGTCAAAACCTAAAGACGGTGTTCCCGGAATAACAATCGTTATAGCCGCTGCTCTGCTTATTCTCTCAAAAATTCTAGTACTCCCTTCAACCCATTCGGTTTCATTAAATTCATAAGTTGCAGCATTACCAATAATGATCAAATCGGGTTTAAGCATCTCTATAAAATCGAGAGAAGCATTCCTCCACTCTCCACAGACATGGTATATACTACCTATTCGCGGGTAAAAATATTCTACATCAATAATTGGGCATGAAGATTTTGTCAAAACGACTATGCGCCAATCTGATTCTGGAAGCAGTTTTTTGTACATTGAAAACCATTGAGCGCCTATACTGTCAACAAAAAAAACAGCCGTTTTCTTTGATGTATCTGTGCCAAATACACAAGGTTCAACTACCGCATGGTAATACCACGCATCGCAACCTTTTTTGTATATTTCAGGGAAGTCATTCCGCCATTGATAACTGATATCTTCTTGAGTGCCGATCATGGGTAATTTTTCCAGACTTTTATATATGAGAAGAAAAAGCACCAACATTGACAACAAACTCACCAAGATAACCAAACTGGGTCTGAAATGACTAAATCTGCCTTTCCAAAAAGGTAGTTCAACTAATTTAAAGCTGATAATTGAGGCGAGTAATGATAATAAAATCAAGTTCATAGTGCCCAACGTTTGATGCTGAATACCTAATGAAAAACCCAGCATAAAGATAGGCCAATGCCACAAATACAGCGCATAGGAGCGATCACCTAACCAAACAAGCACAGGATGAGTAAGCAAAAGCTGCGGGAGATCCGTACTGCTCCTTAGCCCACCAATAATCACAAGAAACGCTCCAAAAGAAGGGATCATTGCCCAAAATCCTGGATACGTCATATTAGTGTTAAAAGTAACGCCTGAGGTAATAATGAATACTAAACCAACAATGACTATTATCAGGGGAAACTTGCTATTGCTAGCATCTTCCAAGTTTTTAACCATAGGTGGTCTTTGAAGCCATAACACGGCTAAGGCACCAAGAGAAAACTGCCAAATTCGTGCAGGCATCAAATAAAAAGCCAGCATGGGCGACTTGCTTGTCCAATAGTAAGCGATCAATAAGCTCCCTAAAAATAAAAAGATAAATAGAAATAATATTCGTCTGAACTGAATTTGTTTACCCCTTGTTTTTGAACGACCCATACAGGATGCTAAAATCAATATAAGCGGCCAAAACAAGTAAAACTGTTCCTCTATACCTAAAGACCATGTGTGCAGAAATAAATCTTTAGTGGAGAGCTCATCAAAATAATCCACTGCCTGAAAAGCAAAGTAAATATTACTCGTCCAGGTAGCAACGAATGGCGAAGAAGACAATTGCGCACGCGCCTCAGCCCCAGACAACAACCAGATTGATAAAAAAACAGATACTATGAGCATTAATGCCATAGCTGGAAAAAGTCTTTTTAATCGACGAGCATAAAAATCAAGAATAGATATGCTGTTTTTCTGTTTTAGCTCATTTACTAAAAGTCCAGTAATCAAATACCCAGAGAGGACAAAAAATACATCTACACCGACAAATCCGCCTTGCAAAAGAGGCAGGTTAGAATGGCTAAACACAACGAGTAAAATAGCAATAGCCCTGAGGCCTTGTAAATCGTGCCGGTAAATCAGATTGTGGCTTGTGGATTCGATGGTAATCTGCTCTCAGTACGCTAACGCCCTGATATACAATTAATCAGAAACAGTTCTGACAAACTGTCTTTGGTGTTAATAAACTTGCCATAGGATATCTCTACGCTACTAATTTTCAAAGAGTATAAAGTTTTTCCAATATGAGAGCTTGCATGATTTAGTAATATAGCAGCATTGCATCTCAAAGATTTTTTAAAATTGATTCGACCAGATCGTTGGTCTAGGCCCGGCTTATTTCGCCAAATTCAGCCGCTCTCCCACAATTGTAGCCAAATCATCCTGAGTCCGACAGACTCCTAGGCAGTTCTTACCCGTCGCCACAATATTCTTGGTAACCTCTGATTAAGTCATCCTGATTAAGGTGACTCTGTCCTGATTGCGAGCAACTCCAGGATAGTGCGCTTTACCAAGGCTTCAATGTGGATACTCCTCACACATTAACTAATGGATCTGCGTTGACCATCAACTAAGGTTTTGAATTATTTAATATTTCAATTTGAAACTGGATTGCGTACATGCTTTTACCCAGCTTATGCACAGGAAATCCTAAGCTAAGTCACTGGTTATTACACATCATATAGTGGTTTAATTAAGTGTTTGGCACATTTTATTGTGTTATTATATTTTAGCGAATAGCAACCGTTGCAAGTAATAAAAACTAGAGAGAAGGAAACAATGGAAACAGAAACAAATTCGGCTGTTGATGCCGTTGACACTGCGTTCGATGCCAGATCGACGGATACGGATATAACGCAGCGATCAGATTATAATCCCCATCAACGTATCAATTACCGCGTCATGCGGCGTAACGATAAGGTCACCTCGTTTGACCTTGGCAAAATCTCCATTGCCATGACCAAGGCTTTTTTAAGTGTCGAAGGCGGCACGGCAGCGACCTCTACCCGCATCCATAAAATCGTAGAATCGTTGACAGAACAAATTGTCAATGCCTGCAAACGACGTATACCAGACGGCGGCATCATACATATTGAAGACATTCAGGATCAGGTGGAGTTGGCACTCATGCGTGCTGGCGAACAAAAAATAGCGCGTGCCTACGTCATCTATCGTGAGGAACGCGCCCGTGAACGTGCGGCCGAGGCGACGACAAATCCTGCCGCATATCAACAAGAGGCAATAAAGCCGATCAACATTAAACGCATGGATGGTAGCAAAGTGCCGCTGGATAAGGCGCGTTTGACCGCGGTCGTTGCCGAGGCCTGTGCGGGATTTTCCGAGGTTGATGAAGGCATCATTAGGCAAGATACCCTCAATAATGTATTTGATGGTATAGATGAGGCGGATCTTACGAATGCGCTGGTTATGTCTGCCAGAACCTTAATCGACAAAGAGCCTGATTACACTTATGTCGCCGCCCGTTTATTGCTGGATAAGTTGCGCCGAGAAGCCTTGACCTTTATAGAAGAGACAATAACACAAGCAACGCATCAGGAAATGAGCGATCTGTACCCCGCCTATTTCAAAAAATATATTGCTGTCGGCGCGACCTTAGAACTGCTTGATCATGAATTAACCACCTACGATCTGGATAGACTAGGGGCCGCAATCAACGCCGATCGTGATCACCAATTCACCTATCTCGGATTACAAACGCTTTATGATCGTTATTTCATACATTCGGGTGACGTACGCTTTGAACTGCCACAGGCCTTCTTCATGCGTGTGGCAATGGGCTTGGCTATCAATGAGTCGGACCGTGAAGGGCGCGCCATTGAGTTCTATGAGCTATTGTCGTCTTTCGACTTCATGAGCTCAACCCCCACGTTGTTTAATGCAGGGACCTGTCGACCGCAACTGTCGAGCTGCTACTTGACGACCGTTCCTGATGATCTCGATGGTATATTCTCCGCCATCAAAGACGATGCCATGCTGTCTAAGTTTGCCGGTGGGTTGGGCAATGACTGGACACCAGTACGCGCCCTCGGCTCACGTATCAAAGGCACCAACGGTAAATCTCAAGGTGTTGTGCCTTTCTTGAAGGTTGCCAACGATACTGCCGTCGCCGTCAACCAAGGTGGTAAACGTAAAGGGGCAATGTGCGCCTATCTTGAAACTTGGCATAAGGATATTGAAGAATTTCTGGATTTGCGCAAAAACACGGGGGACGAACGCCGCCGCACACACGATATGAACACCGCCAACTGGATCCCGGATCTGTTCATGAAACGAGTCGCGGACAACGCCAACTGGACACTATTTTCACCCAATGAAACACCCGATCTACACGATCTCTACGGACCGGCATTTGAAACGCGCTATCTCGAATACGAACAACAAGTAGCAACCGGCATCATCCATAACGCTAAAACTGTGCCAGCAACAGACTTATGGCGCAAGATGTTGTCAATGTTGTTTGAAACGGGGCACCCATGGATCACTTTCAAAGATCCTTGCAACATACGCTCACCACAAGCACACGCAGGCATCGTTCATTCATCAAACCTCTGCACAGAAATTACACTCAACACCGCAGAGGATGAAATCGCTGTCTGCAATCTGGGTTCGGTTAATCTCGCACAACACGTTGACGAACACGGACTCAATACCGCAAAACTGGAAAAAACGATCAGTACCGCCATGCGCATGCTCGATAATGTCATTGACTACAACTACTACAGCGTCTCCAAGGCAAAAGATTCAAACCTCCGCCACAGGCCTGTCGGACTCGGCATCATGGGCTTCCAAGATGCGCTCTACAAACAAGCATTGCCATACGCATCCAATGCCGCCATAAGCTTTGCCGATACCAGCATGGAGGCTGTCAGCTATTACGCGATACAGGCATCAACCGATCTGGCACAAGAACGCGGCACCTACCCAAGTTTCGACGGCTCGCTCTGGAGCCGCGGCATACTCCCCATTGATTCAATGCGCCGCTTGGCGGATGTGCGTGGTGAATACCTGCAAGCCAATTTTGAACAGAGTCTGAATTGGGACGCGCTACGCGAACGTGTTGTCAATATTGGTATGCGCAACTCAAACTGCATGGCCATCGCCCCAACGGCCACCATCTCCAATATCTGCGGGGTCAGCCAGTCAATTGAGCCGACCTACCAGAATCTGTTTGTCAAGTCCAACCTCTCGGGTGAATTTACTGTCGTCAATCTTTACCTCGCACATGCTTTGAAAGCACGCGGCCTATGGGACGAGGTGATGGTTAATGATCTCAAATACTTCGACGGTAGCGTACAGCCAATCAATCGCATCCCGGCTGATCTAAAGGAAATCTATGCCACTGCATTTGAAATTGATTCATGCTGGCTGATAGAGTCTGCCGCGCGTCGCCAGAAATGGATAGATCAGGCGCAGTCGCTGAACCTCTACATGGCAGAGCCGAGCGGTAAAAAACTCGACAACCTCTACAAACTCGCCTGGGTGCGCGGACTTAAAACGACTTACTACCTGCGTTCACTCGGTGCCACTGGTATGGAAAAAAATACTGCTGACAGCGCAACTGAAAAGACCTGCGCTATAACCGATCCTGATTGTGAAGCCTGTCAGTGATCACAGATAACAACAATTTAAGGGGGGTAAGTAATATCATGCTTGACTGGAACGAACCACTGCATACAACAAATAAACCCGCGGCCAACCCGGTGCCCGTGCCGCCACCACAGGAAAACATATCTACTAGCACCGCACCCGTCAACCCCGATGACAAACGGGTTATTAACGGACAAACCGACATCAATCAATTAGCACCCTTTAAATACCCATGGGCCTGGCAGTTTTTTCTCAACGCCAATAAGAACCACTGGACACCGCTTGACATCAACATGACGCAAGACATTACCGATTACCAACACAAACTAACGCTGGAAGAAAAACACGTCTATGAGAACGTGCTGTCTTATTTAACGACCTCGGATATCCTGGCCATGCGCAATATCGGGCTTGCCGTCATGGAAAAAATGTCGGCACCAGAATTACAGATTTACCAAGCCCGCCAGGTCTATGAAGAAGCATTGCATACCTGGACCTACCAGCACTGTATCGAAACCATGGGACTCAACCAAAGCGAAATCTACAACCGCTACCGTGTCGTGCCGCAAATACATCAGAAAATCACCATCGCCAATCGTCGCTTAAATTCAGTCATGCGCTCGGATATTGATTTACGTGATCAAGACGAACTGCACAACTTCGTCATCTCCTACATGTTCTTCGCCGCCATCTTTGAAGGGTGCTGGTTTTACAATGGCTTCAGTCCTATATTCGCATTGCAACGCCGTGGCTTGATGAAAGGTACTGCCGAGCAATTACAATACATCATGCGCGATGAAGTCATGCACGCTGCCTTCGGTATCCGTGTCGTCAAGCAGATCTTGCTTGAAGAAGCCCTGGTGCTTGATAAAAAGGCAATTCGTGACATGTGGGATGAAGCCCATGAAGCCGAAAAAACCTACGCCAACTATATCCTCAAAGACCCAATACTCGGCTATTCTGCCGCCATGCACATGGGACAGTTCCAATACATCGCCAATCGTCGTGCCAACCAAATGGGGCTCAAAGCAGAACCTTTCCCTGGCGCAGAATCAACGCTGCCCTGGTTGGATGAACAGGCCAACATGAGAAAAGAAAAGAATTTCTTTGAAACCCGCGTCACCGAATACCAAACCGGGGGCGGGCTAAAATGGGATTGACACCCAACAAAGCATGCCTGAATTTATTCTACCGTACCTGCCTTAGTGGGAGCCGAGATGGACGCTCGGCTATTGCCTGGTATCACCCGCCGCTTCCAGATACCAGGCCTTCTTATGTAGTAGGCAAAACCCTTGCCAAGGTTTGTATCATTTAAATTTATTGGCATAGACGAAAAAAAGATTAAGGGTATTTTTCTCAGACATTGTTTCTCGCACAACAAATATCGCTTAGTAGATGATATTGGTGTTTAGACAACAGGTGTATTTGTCCTTTGAATCTATCTTTGATCTCCCAAAAGTATTTGTCTAAGCGGGTGTCCGTTACGCTGTTTTTGTCTAAGGTGTCGGCGGTCGGTAAGTCTTTTGCTTTCACTAATATTAAATTTTCTGCTGATAATTTAATGGCCAGCCATAAGGCGGTACTATCAGCGGTAAAATCCCAACTGGCCGGAATTTCATCATCATAAATCAAGCTCGCGGGCAACCATAAAAAAGGTTTTTTATTTTTTGGCGTTGATAATAAAGGACAAATATCTTCAATAATCTGGATATTGGGATCCATGCCAGCCAGGAAATGACCATACTGGCACATGGCCAGTAATGCCATCCGATGGGCAGTCAAATCATCAAATTTGTACACCGTTTGCATCTTGCGTACCTTATCGGCAAACACACCGCCGCCTGGCACCATAATAATATCCGACTCACTGGACAATAATGCAATGGCGGCCAGCCATGTCGGCAATTCTCGACAGCTCATTAAACTGCCACCCAGTTTTATTACCGTTACGGACACAGATTCTACCTTTTAAGGAGCGTCAACATCGCCTCAGCCTTGGCAAAACATTCCTTGTATTCAGCATCAACTTGTGAGTCCCAGACTATGCCACCGCCTGCATTGAAATAGATTTTATCTGCATACTGGATCAAGGTTCTGATACAAATATTACTATCCATATCACCATCAAAACCTATGCGTATAATCGATCCACAATATACAGAACGACGATGCGGTTCGAGTTCCTCGATAATTTCCATGGCCCGCAATTTTGGTGCGCCAGTAACAGATCCGCCAGGAAAACAGCCACGCAATAAATCAAGCGCATGTTTGCCCTTTTGTAAGCGCCCAGCGATAGTACTGACGAGATGATGTACAGTGGCATAAGTTTCCAGCGCAAATAATTGCGGCACAACAACCGAGCCCGCATCGCAAGACTTGCTGATGTCATTTCTCAACAAGTCGACGATCATTAGATTTTCAGCGCGATCTTTTTCATTTTCCAATAAACAGGCCGCCAGTGCTTTATCTTCGTAGGCAAATACCGAACGGCGCATAGTGCCTTTTATCGGTTTAGTTTCAACTTGATTGCCCGTGACGCTTAAAAAACGTTCCGGCGATGAGCTCAACACGGCCCCTGCCGGTAAATTTAAATAGGCCGCAAACGGGGCTGGATTAAGCGTGCGTAATCGGCGGTAGGCCGCCCAACTATCCCCGACAAAATCAGCAGAGAAACGTTGCGACAAGTTTACCTGGTAGCAATCCCCATCATGGATGTATTTTTTTACGCTATCGAAAGCCAAGCCGTATTGTGCTCTGGATAGATTAGATTTTATGTCTGAAGTTACGAAAAACTCGTTAGTATTCTTGGTAGCAGGCTTTGCAAACAAGTCCTGTAGTTCTTGCCAGATTAGTGCTGTTTTTTCAAACCGACCAAAACTGCTCAGCCATGTGCGTCGTAGATGATGGTCAACGATAAGTGACCAATCATAAATGCCAACGGCCATCTCGGGCATATCAATATCCTTAACGGCTGATGCTGGTAACGTTTCCAAACGCCGCCCCAGATCGTACGCTAAATAGCCCACTGCACCGCCGCAGAAAGGTAATCCGCTTAAATTATTATTGCTATTACCGAGATATTGTTGCAGGAGCAACAAAGGATCGGCGGTTGATGTCGTCTTGCTATTATTATCATTAATGTATGTTGTGTCGCCATAGGTTTCCAGCGTTATGGCCGGGCGCGACACGATAAAATCGTAGCGACCTTTATCAATATCGGGATAACCGCTATCAAGAAACATGCTCCATGGTTCATCAGCGACCCAAGAGAAAAGATCGGCGGCATTACGTTGGTAGGATAACTCTGAAATCTTCATGCGCTTGATGAGAGTCGGCTTAACTGTGCTAAGGCAACGGCTGGCGCACAGGCGTTACACTTATCGGCCAATGTCAAACTGCTATTACACAATGCGCTGAAGTCGCTATAAGGGATATTCAGGCGTTGTGCTATTTGTTTGACGAGAAAACGCCCTACACCCGCACCTACAATTATTTGTTGTTTGTCATGCGTGTTTGTCAAAACTCTAAGCGTTGCTTTTGTTAATAATTGTAACTGTATCTCTGCAAAATACTGTGCCAGTTTATACCAGGCTTGATTGGCATGATCACTAAAATCCAGGCCCAGCATTCTTGCAAGTCGCCGCCTACTGCCTATTATATCTTTAGCATTGCCATCTGCCGTTGCCATTAAATCATCATTGTCATTGATATATTCCAATATCCTGTAGATATCTGCCGTATTCGCAAAATGTTCCATGGCCAAGTTCTGCCATTCTCCGCCAAACGGAGCCTTTTCCGTCAACGACATTAAAGACGTTCTAATAACGCCGGTATATACCAGTTCATCAAAACGTAAACGACTTTGATCATCTATGCCACGATTATTAATTTTGTTATCAGCAATGGCGATGATGTCTGTTGTCGTGCTACCAACATCAATAAATACACCCGACTCGATAAAGGTGGCAACATAAGTCGTGCTCGCATACCAATTGGCCGATGCTATCTGGTGTAGATTTTTTCCTATGGCACCCATATTCAAAAACCCTGTCGGTGCTGCATAAAAATTAATATTGTCACCCAAAGCATCTACACACAACTTGATGAGTGTCCGCATCCCGGCATTTCTGCTCTCGAAAATATCCACTAATTCAGCCGTCATTGTTATCGCGTGCGACAGCTTGCCTTGTGGTAATTTTTCAATAAGTGCAGGGATGGCTGTTTTAAGGCAATCAAGGCCTTGCCAAAGTGGCGTTGCTATTTGCTCAACCCATTCAAGTTTGCCACAGTCATTAATACAGGCGACTTTAAGATGCGCACCGCCAATATCCCAAGCTACAAATTTAGATGGTTGCATAATTAAATATTGATTCTAACCGGCCCGGCTTTTGTTAGATCAATGTCAGGCAAATTATTGTTTAGAAAGGTGTTTAAGATGAGATCGGTGACATTACAGCCCAATGATTCAGATAGTCCAGCATAAGCTGTTGTGAATCGCGGATTAATGTCTAGCACGAATAATTCATTGTCCATCTCAATCATATCCACGCCAATATACCCGACAAGCCCCGCTATGTTATCAACTATTTTTTTTGCCAACACCTGCATTTTATCTTTATATGACAAACACTCATTAACCCCAACAGCAACCAGGCTAAGGGCTTCGTTCTCAATCAGAATATATTGTTTATTACATGCTAATAGCTGAACGTCATCACCAAAAACCAGTAGTGACATACTCATGGATTGCCCGTCTATATAGGGTTGTATGATCAAATTTCCGTCTTGCTTGCTGTTTATCATTGCGGTTAATTGCTTTTTATTTTTAATTAAATAACAGTCTTCTGCGCCGACACCATCATCCGGTTTTACGATCCAGCCCGTTTGGCTGGCTGGAATATTCCCGCTTAATGTGGCTGTTTCAACAACATTGATATTTGCCTCTGCCAGCATCTTATTGCTTAATAATTTACTACTGGCAATCCTGATAGCCTCAGGGTTGGAGCCAATGAAAACCTTGCTGTGTTGTATAAATAATTCTGCAAGCGTGGCGAGACAATCGTTTGTTTCCGGGGCTATCAACCAGGATACATCAACTGCCTGCATCAATGACGCGAGTTCCTCGGCTATTGGTTGCTGAATCATATATTCATTGCGTGCCTGGTTATGCGGATTCACGCGCTGGTCGCGTGTCAATGAAATATCTACGTGGCCGGCACTTATTAATTCAGTTAATAATGTTTGCAACATGATTGTACCTTCCTTGATCAAGGTCCGAGGCAGGTCTTGACCGGCAAGCCCGCCGCCTGTGATAAACTCAAATAAAAAATGATGCATAGCGATTATGTTGATAATTCCGGTTCTTGATCTAAGTCATGGTTTGGTTGTTCATGCAAAACAAGGTATGCGTACGATCTATCAGCCCGTTACCTCAGTTATATCCTCAAACCCAAAACCAGAAACAGTCCTGGCTGCTTTTTTCAAATTATACCCGTTTGAAATAATTTACATCGCTGATCTTGATGCTATACAAGGATCTTGCGATCAGCGTGCGTTGATCACTGAATTAGCGCAACGTTTCCCGGCGTGCGAATTTTGGGTGGATGCGGGTTTAGCGCCTCTCAACAAACAAACCGCAGATACGCCGCACAATATAAAATGTGTGCTTGGATCAGAAAATAAAATCGGTAAGGAAGCGTTTTCGGTCTTGGTGAGGAATAATCCTGATATTGTATTATCCCTTGATTTTAATGCGGGTGGCTTGATGGAAAACCATTACCTGCTTAGCGATACCCATCTGTGGCCGGATAATATTATTGTTATGATGTTGCATCGTGTCGGTCTAAAAAAAGGCGTTGATCTGCAATGTCTGCAATGCTTGAATAATATTTCAAATATTACCAAGCACAATATTTATGTAGCCGGTGGCACGCGGGACCTGAATGATCTCAGGTACCTCAGATCGCAGGGGGTAAGCGGTGTATTGCTTGCCACAGCACTGCATGACGGCTCAATCACGCAAGAAGATGTACACTTGTTTGCGACCGCCTAAAAGAAACCGAATTTCGGTTTAATCATCGTCGTGATAATCTCTACCTCGTCTTACTGAAACTGCTTCGTGAGAAGCCCATTTGACGAGATAGTGTAAAGAATCTTTCGCACTTTCTGATTTGGCTTTCCCTTAAATCTGGTTGTTACGCTACCTGAAAATCCTTTTCTTTATCCATCTCTTGGAGCAAATCCATGTTCAGATATGTCCGCGTTCCCCACTAGCTCCCCGCGATGTGTCTAAGCCTTGCCGCACAAAGCATCAACGCCGAGTTGCCATCCGGGAATGCACACACTACTCGTGTTCGCCGCCTGATTTCTCGAATGATTTGTTCCAAAGGATTGTTAGTCCGAATGCGAATCCAGTGCTCTGCTGGGAACCGATAATACGTCAGGGTCTCTTCCATGCACTACCCAGCCAATCCGCCGCACTCGATAACTTCATGTCCCTGAGTTTCTTCTCGACCTCCGTGGCCTTATGCCTGGCTACTTCCAGATATTCAGATGCATGGATAGCCTGCAACATGCGAGAGACTTCTTTGACACGACCACGAGGCACATGACTGAAGACGTTGCGGTAAAAGTGCACAATACAACGCTGCCACTCAGCATCAGGGTAGAAGTCACCGATAGACTCCTTGCGCCCAAGACAGGCATCACTGAGCACCAACCTGATGCCCTTGAGACCGCGTGCCTGCAAATGACGCAGGAATCCTGACCATCCCACCTTATCCTCCTTAGTCCCTTCAACAATCCCTGGAATGCGGCGGTAGCCATCGTCCCCAACACCTATGGCGACTAGAACAGAAACGTTCTTCACTGCACCGCCCCAACTGCGTTTGAGCACAACACCGTCTAGGTACACATAAGGGGAATCACCCTCTATGGGGCGATTACGCCACTCTTCAATCTGCCCATAGATACGCTGGTTGAGCTTTGAAATAGTCCCTAAGCTGACACGGGTACCCCAGAGGGCTGCGGTAATGTCTTCTACACGTTGTACTGAAACACCTGCCAGATACATCTCGAGCAACGCCTCTTCAATTGACGCTACACGGTGCCGATAGTGCTCTATGATGGCCATCTCAAAGGTCTGCTTGCGTAGCTTCGGCATCTTTAACTCAAGCTCTCCAGCCCTTGTGTGGCACTTCCTGGTGTAGCTACCAGACCGGTCGTCTTTGCGCGTCTCAGTGCGTGCATATCGATCAGCACCCACCAGCGCATCAGCCTCAACGTCCAGAATCTGGTTAAGGGTGTCTTCCACAGTCTTCAGTACCACTTTGTTGAGATGGCCCTGCAGTTCCTGTTCATCAATAGGGACTACATTGTTCAAGTGCTTGTTTGTATCATCGCTCATGGCAACTCTTCTCCTGGTCAAATAAATGGTTATGTCACTTTTTATTTAACCAGATAAAGGGAACCGCCTCTTCAAATTTGCGAAAGATAATTTAGGTTATCCTTTTCACTTATCCACACTCCTCTGACCTCTGTTTAGAACACATAAAAAAGGACCCCGAAGGGCCCTTTCCATATTACTAATTCAGTGTCCTTAGAAATCGTAGATCACACGAGCGTACCAGAATGCACCGTTGAAACCGCCGGGTGAGAACTGGCTGTACTTGTTACCAACACCGTTGGCGGCACCCGGGTTTTCGTCCGGAGTCTCGTCAGTGATGTTGTTAGAACCCAAGATCAGGCTCAGACCAGATTCGAAGGAGTAACCTACTTCGGCATCCAGCGTACCGTAGCCGTCGTAAGTCAGACCATCTTCAGAGTCATACCAATCATCGTAGTAGTTGTAACGAGCCATGAAGCGCCACTGCTTATAAGTGTGATTCACACTAATGTTCGCGCGCCATTCAGGCAGACCTTCTTCCATTTCCTGGATACGGGCCTCATCCACATTCTCGGTTACGCCGCTGTCGACTTCAGTTGCGGTACGGTTGTACGCGAAGTTCACGTCGGTTACACCAGCGCTCCAGTCGGTAGACCAGGTACCAACTATGTCGATACCTTCAGTCGTAGTATCGATTTCGTTGGTGAAGAAGCGGAATCTCTGAATCGTCGCAGCAGCAGTAATACCGGCATCGATCAGGTCGTTACGCTCTTTGTTGGTCAGCGCGTAGTTACGAGACAGCGCCAGACGGTCTTCCAGCTCGATGTTGAAGTAATCAACAGTCAGGCTGAAGTTACCGGCCTGCAGTACGATACCGGCGGTGTAGTTAGTGGACTCTTCCGGATCCAGCTCCTGACCACCACGCAGCTCAGCTACAGGGTTGGTGGAAGGAATAGTTCCGTTGTTGGTCAGGTCACCGATAGCCGCATCAAACTCAGTTGATACGTTAAAGGCGTTGGATTGACCCGGCGTAGGAGCACGGAAACCCGTGCTGTAAGTACCACGAAGACCCAACCAGTCAGTTACGCTGAAGTGAGTCGCAATCTTACCGTTAGTAGTCGTACCGAAGTCGTCGAAGTCTTCCCAACGAACAGCGGCACCCAGCAACCACCAATCGGTTACGTCAGCTTCGAAGTCCAGGTAAGCAGCAACGTTGGAACGGTTCCAGTCGCCACCAGCCAGAGGGCTGAAGCCGGGGAAGCCGTTAGACGCAGCAGAGAAACCCTGGTCGGCCAGAGGGCCGATTTCCCAGGATGCCTGGTCGCCTACCTTGATTTCAAACTCTTCTTTACGCCATTCAACACCACCGGCGATGTTCAGGTCTGAAGCAAATGCAGACACTTCTACCGGATAGCTGAAGTCAGCGTTAAAGTTAGTTTCGATCTGAGTGTAATCGCCGGGATCAAACTCAAAAGGAGACTGCGGCCCCAAAGAGGCATTCACAGTTTTGGAGATGAAGAAGTCAGCAGTGTTGTAGCCGTAGCTACCGCTTACATCGTAAGTCAGGCCGTTTTCCATGTTGCCGCGCAGGCCTACTACTGTGTTGAAGTCTTCAGTTTTACCGCCGAATCTGGGAGTAAAACCACCAGGACGCACTTCGTTAAACACGAAGCAGTTGGGATCAGCAATAACAGCATCCAGAGCAGCCTGGTTACCCACACGTACAACCGGGCAATTGCCAGACATATCTTCAGTCAGGTCACCGACCAGGCGAGTTGCACCGCCGTCGCCAGAGAACACACCGCTGCGGGTATCAGGATTACGGAAGTAGAAACCACCTTCTGTTTCCTTGCTGGCGTAGTTACCAAACATGTATACCTCAGAGTTGTCAGAGGTGTTCAAGCCAAAGTTCCAGACCGTTTTCAGGTCTTCGGAGATCTCAGGGCTACCCCAAACCTGGGCAGGATTGGCAACATCGGTGTTACCACCGGCGATCAAACCAGCCGCATCGTTACGCTGCACACTGCGGTTTGTGGGATCAGACTCACCATACTCAAAGCTCAAGTTGGCAAAGCCATTGTCGCTCATGGGCAGGCCAACGTTACCGGCGATAGACCAGATGGACTCGTTGTCCTCAGTGTACTCACCGTACTTGGCTTCCAGGGTGGTGCCTTCAGATCCATCCTTGAGGATGAAGTTCATTACGCCAGCAATGGCATCAGAACCGTACTGTGCAGATGCACCGTCGCGCAGAACTTCTACTTGCTTTAGGGCGATAGAGGGGATAGCGGAAATATCCGGACCCTGTGCACCGTCAGATACACCATTACCCAACCAGGTAATTACAGATGCGCGGTGACGACGTTTGCCGTTTACCAGCACCAGTGTGTGGTCGGGAGCCAGGCCACGCAGGTTGGCAGGACGGATAACCGTGGCCGCGTCACTGATAGGCTGTGTGTTTACGTTATAGGAAGGAACAACATTACGGATCAGATCCGTCAGGTCGCTACCGCCCTGGTTGCGGAAGTCTTCACCACCGATAACATCGATCGGAGCCGCAGACTCATAAACTGAGCGTGCCTCCCGACGGGTACCGGTGATAACCACCTCTTCCAGGGCGGCTTCTTCGCCCTGTGCCATTGCTTGCGGAACAACACCGGCTGTTAAAGCCAGCGGCATCGACACGGCCAAGGCAATTTTCTTGGGTGTGAACGGTTTCATAAATTGATTTCTCCATCTCTATATTTTTTGTTTTGATAGAACCGAGAAGCGGACCGCGGGTGAAAACCACCACCCACTGAAAAGAACAGACTTCTACGTACTCCTACCACAGGTCTTTTTTACGGTTCTGGTAGTGTAAAGAATCTTTCGCAAATTTGAAGAGGCGGTTCCCCTTTATCTGGTTAAATAAAAAGTGACATAACCATTTATTTGACCAGGAGAAGAGTCGCCATGAGCGATGATACAAACAAGCACTTGAACAATGTAGTCCCTATTGATGAACAGGAACTGCAGGGCCATCTCAACAAAGTGGTACTGAATACTGTGGAAGACACCCTTAACCAGATTCTGGACGTTGAGGCTGATGCGCTGGTGGGTGCTGATCGATACGAACGCACTGAGACGCGCAAAGACGACCGGTCTGGTAGCTACACCAGGAAGTGCCACACAAGGGCTGGAGAGCTTGAGTTAAAGATGCCGAAGCTACGCAAGCAGACCTTTGAGATGGCCATCATAGAGGGCTATCGGCACCGTGTAGCGTCTGTCGAAGAGGCGCTGATCGAGATGTATCTGGCAGGTGTTTCAGTACAACGTGTAGAAGACATTACCGCAGCATTGTGGGGTACCCGTGTCAGCTTAGGGACTATTTCAAAGCTCAACCAGCGTATCTATGGGCAGATTGAAGAGTGGCGTAATCGCCCCATAGAGGGTGATTTCCCTTATGTATACCTGGACGGTGTTGTGCTCAAACGCAGTTGGGGCGGTGCAGTGAAGAACGTTTCTGTTCTAGTCGCCATAGGTGTTGGGGACGATGGCTACCGCCGCATTCCAGGGATTGTTGAAGGTACTAAGGAGGATAAGGTGGGATGGTCAGGATTCCTGCGTCATTTAAAGGCACGCGGTCTCAAGGGCATCAGGTTGGTGCTCAGTGATGCCTGTCTTGGGCGCAAGGAGTCGATCGGTGACTTCTACCCTGATGCTGGCTGGCAGCGTTGTATTGTGCACTTCTACCGCAACGTCTTCAGTCATGTGCCTCGTGGTCGTGTCAAAGAAGTCTCTCGCATGTTGAGGGCTGTCCATGCATCTGAATATCTGGAATCTGCCAGGCATAAGGCCACGGAGGTCGAGAAGAAGCTCAGGGACATGAAGTTATCGAGTGCAGCGGATTGGCTGGGCCAGTGCGTGGCAGAGACCCTGACGTATTATCGGTTTCCAGCAGAGCACTGGATTTGCATTCGGACTAACAATCCTTTGGAGAGGATCATCCGAGAAATCAGGCGGCGAACACGAGTAGTGGGAGCATTCCCGGAAGGCAACTCGGCGTTGATGTTGTGTGCGGTAAGGCTAAGACACATCGCGGGGAGCAAGTGGGGAACACGGAAATATCTGAACATGGATTTGCTCCAAGAGATGGATAAAGAAAAGGACTTTCAGGTAGCGTAACAACCAGATTTAAGAGAAAGCCAAATCAGAAAGTGCGAAAGATTATTGACACTGCCAATATTCTTGCAGGCTTCTATTACGTTTGACACTAAAGGAAAAATAAAGAAAACGGTTTAGCGGCTTGGATACCATGACTTGTTTTGGTATGATCAGCAGTATTTTATAAGGATAAAGAAATGTCGGGACATCATCTGTTATTGCTACCTCTATTAGCCGCTTGTGCACTCGTTTACCCGTTCGCCCACAGTAAAGAGCCGTCGTACACCGCTGGCATGGTAATGAAGGCGGGGGATGCTTGCCGATTTGATGATGAGTCTGTTTTTAGCATCTCCGGAGACGGGCGGAGTTGCCTCCTCAGTACGCGTCCTCCTGACCCCGACGGTGGGTTTTTGGCCCTGCTCCTCTCAAACGCGTGTGCTGGGTCATTGACCATGACCTAGGATGGAATAATGATTAAGGGATCCCCAGACGACGGGGTATGGAGAGTCACCATTGCTAAAAACTAGGTAGCGGACTCATAATTAAGGCTGTTGAGGTTTGCCATTTAACTATATGTCAAATATTCTTAGAGCAAGGGTTGGAATTTTCTCTTTTTTTGAATGAATATAAAAATGCTAACACAGTATTTGACTATATTAGAAAAATAATTGAGGGAATAACTACCGAAAAGCAGGAAGTAGATAAAATTAGTGAAGCGGCCTTAGAAGTTCTTCGGGATACGTTTTTTAATAGTACGTACGTTCGACGAAAGAATTTATCTTGGTAAACTTAGTCGAACGTATGTCCTTATGTTTTTGCTCAGAAATGAGCCTAAAATTGTCGATTATTTGAGATCAATGTCATCTCAATTTTGCCTGTATATTGGAACAGATATTCTTGTGCAGTGTATGTCCGAGTGTTTGCTTTCAACAGAAGATCAGCGTACAAAAAATACTTTGAAAATGTTAAAAGATGCAGGTTCTACATTGGTGTTAACGGATAGTACTATTGGTGAGGTCTGGCATCACCTTAGGGCAACACATTACGCGTACGTGAACAACTATTATGAAATTGACCAATACATGAAATTGGATATTGTAGAAGAAATCAAAGAGATATTGATAAGATCGTACTTCAATTCTAAATTGAAAATCAAACCTGATATAATTTCTTGGAATAACTACATTTCTAGTTTCTGCACTTACTCAAGGGATGAGTTGTGCGAGTATTTGATAAATGATCTTAATCTTGACTTTGAGTCAAGTGAAACCACAGAAATGGGTATAGATATAGAAAAACTACAAAGTCTTTCTAATAAAATTTATGAAGTGAAAGGAATATAAAATAGAGATTGCGGGGAATAAGTAGAAAGAATATTAAGCAAAAATGCTACTACGACCGTGCTTAGAATTTACCAACGGCGCAAAGAAGAGGGCGAGTTATAACCGAATCTGGTGTCTGAATAGGTTGAAGTATGCGGCGTGCCTTGCTGGAATCGGTTTTGTCTAGCAATCGAAAATAACAAGAGGAGTACGCCACACATGACAAACAATACTGTGATTGATCTGGGTACACCAGAGGGCATTGATCCACTGACAGAGTTACTCAGATCTGGTGCGAAGCAGTTAATCACCGAAGCTGTCCAGGTAGAGCCAGATGAGTTGATGACGCATTATGATGATCAAAAAACGGCTGACGTACGCCAGCACGTTGTCCGTAGCGGTCATCATCCAGAACGAGAGATCATCATCGGGGTTGGCAAGGTCAGCGTCGAGGTGCCCAATATCCGTAGCCGTGAGGGTGAGTCGGCGAGCTTTCAATCTTTGCTTGTACCGCCCTACATCCGGCGCACAGCGACCCTGGATGCGGCGATTCCCTGGCTTTATTTGAAAGGTGTTTCGAGTGGTCAGATGCAAAGTGCACTGGAAGCGATTGTCGGACTGGAGGCTAAAGGGCTGTCGGCCAATGTCGTGGGTTGTTTGAAACGGCAATGGGAAGCTACATACAAGCAATGGTGTACACGTTCCGTGTCTGATGAATGGGTCTATATCCGGACTGATGGCATCTACAGTGGTCTTCGAGGTGACGATGGTCGATTGTGTTGCCTGGTCATCATCGGCGTGAACAGTCGCGGTCAGAAGCATTTTATGTCGATTGAAGAGGGTGTCAGGGAATCGAAACAGCGCTGGCGAGCAGTGTTGTTGTCGTTGCAACAAAGAGGCTTGGGTCAGCCCCGAAGCTGGCCATTGGCGATGGTGCTTTGGGTTTCTGGGCAGCCCTTGAGGCAGTGTATCCAGAGACTGATGTGCAACGTTGCTGGATGCACAGGACCGGCAATGTGCTGAACTATCTGCCCAAGTCTGTTCAGGAGAAAGCAAAGCAGGGTCTGGATGGCAGAGGGCCGCGTTGACGCAGAGCAGGTGTTCGATGACTTTGAGGAACGTTTCGGTGTCAAGTATCCCAAGGCAGTGGCATGCTTATCGAAAGACCGTGATGCGTTGCTGGCATTTTATGACTTTCCAGCAGAGCACTGGAGCCACATCAGGACAACGAATGTCACCCCGTCGAGCTTTGCGACAATCCGGCATAGAACACGCCAGGCTAAAGGTTGTGTCACGCGGAATACGATGCTGACGATGATCTACAAGATGGGATTATGCGCCGAAGATTCCTGGCGCAAACTGCGAGGCTTCAGACACTTGGCAAAGGTGATTGAAGGCGTGAAGCTTAAAGATGGAATCGAGGTAACTGAGGACGACAAGGTAGCCGCATGATCAAATTGTCAGACACTACTTTTGACAATAGCTCTCGTATTACTTAATGGGATATATCCATTGCTTAAATTAAGGAACATCTAATTAATTAAGGATTTTCAAGCAAGTGGGCATCACTGTGCTCGATAGTAGCGAGCATTGAACGTTTTGCTCATTACGCTCTTTCATTTCTCTTGTCCCGGCCTACTGTTTTCAGCTATCGCCCCTATTTAAGGCGTACTAAGCCACTGATAGCCGTAATCATTGCTTCTTTGATAGCATAAGATTAATCAGGGCACAGTGGGCATACAGGTGGTTCGCATTCTTGCCTGGCCCTTTGAATCTGACTTTGGTAAATCCATATTGTCGCTGCATGATATGAAAGACATGCTCAACCTTGGCACGGACTTTGGATTTGTGCCGGTTTTTAGCCTTGTCCTGTTCGGTCAGTTTGCGGTGACGTGAGCCTTTGACCTGGGTGTAGTCTTTTACCTTGGGGTCATTATCCTTGAGTACGGATTGCTGACCCGCATAGGCACTATCTCCCCAAAGACGGGTCTTTTCTCCATGCAGTAGGTCTCCAAGTACCTGTGAGTCGTGGACATGGGCTGGTGTGGCAACAACAGAGTGTATCAGTTTGGTTTTGCTATCCACACCGATGTGCGCCTTCATGCCAAAGTACCATGGCTTGCCTTGTTTGGTCTGATGCCTATCAAGATCACGGGTTTTGCTTTTGTTCTTGGTGGCGGTAGGCGCATTGATGAGGGTCGCATCAACAATAGTGCCTTTGGATACTTTCATGCCGTTTTCCTCCAGATAGACGGCAACAGCATCAAACAGGGCAACTCCGAGGTTGTTCTCCTCCAGCAGATGACGGAATTTACAGCGGGTGGTTGCATCTGGCACGGGTTCCTGACCTAAGTCTATCTGGGCAAAGCACCGCATGGCAGGTGTGTCATATAAAGCCGCTTCTGTGGCAGGATCAGATAAGGCAAACCAGTGTTGCAGGAAGTCAATTCTCAGCATGCGTTCCATGCCCACCGGACGGCGACCAGCAGGGGTTGGGGTAATGAGGCTCAATTACTGCAGTCAGCGCTTGCCAGGGAATGAGCTGATTCATCTCTTCGAGAAATATCTCTTTGCGTGTCTGCTTGCGGTATTTCTCGAATCCAGATACTGCCAAGCTTTTTTGTTGCATCTTTTGACCCTCCACTTAAAACATTGCGGTATTATCGTAGATTATGGCAAATTATGGCATTAATCAGAGGTTCCTTAAGTATATAATTCCCTATTTAATAATATTGTTTGGGAGGATGTAATGTCTGATATTGAAATTGCTCAAAAGTCAAAAATGAAACACATTCTTGATCTGGCACAGGATCACTATGGTATAGCAAGTCGGCACCTTGAGCCTTATGGTCACTATAAAGCGAAGTTGTCACTCAATTATATAGACAGCCTCAAAGACCGAGCGGATGGCAAGCTCATCCTGGTCACCGCCGTTAGTCCGACCCCGGCAGGTGAAGGCAAAACCACCACCACGGTGGGGCTTGGTGATGCGTTAAATCGTATCGGTAAAAAAGCCATCATGTGTTTACGCGAACCCTCACTTGGGCCTTGCTTTGGTATGAAAGGCGGCGCGGCGGGCGGTGGGTATGCCCAGGTGGTGCCCATGGAAGACATCAACCTGCATTTCACGGGTGATTTTCATGCCATAGGCGTTGCCCATAATCTGCTCGCGGCCATGATCGACAACCACATCAATCACGGTAACGAACTCGGCATAGACCCGCGCCGCATCCAATGGAAACGTGTGGTTGACATGAATGATCGCGCCTTACGCAAAATCACTATTGGTCTCGGTGGTGCGGCGAATGGTTATCCGCGCGAAGGGAGTTATGACATTGTAGTCGCGTCCGAGATTATGGCTATCTTATGTCTTACGACCAGTCGTGCTGATCTAAAAGAACGCCTTGGTCGGATTGTGATTGCCTACAAAACCGACAACAAAACGCCCGTGTATGCACGCGACTTAAAGGCGCATGGTGCCATGGCAGTGTTATTGAAAGATGCGATTAATCCCAACCTGGTACAAACGCTGGAAAACAATATTGCGATTCTTCATGGCGGCCCGTTTGCCAATATCGCCCACGGTTGTAATGCCGTAACAGCCACCCGCGCCGGGTTAAAGTTGGCGGACTATGTTGTGACAGAAGGCGGGTTTGGCGCAGATTTGGGGGCGGAAAAATTCATCGATATAAAATCCCGTATGGCCGATCTTCATCCTGCCGCTGTCGTATTAGTCACAACCCTGCGCGCCATGAAATACCACGGCGGCGTTGCAAAAGCAGATTTGAATAATGAAAATCTAACAGCGTTGGAGGCCGGCATGGTTAATATGGAGCGCCATATAAGAAACATCACCGAGGTCTATGGCTTGCCTTGCGTAGTCTCCCTGAATCACTTCACCGCAGACACGGATGCTGAGGTTGATCTGTTGCTTAAGCGTTGTGCCGCACTCGGCACCAAGGCGGTGGTCGCCAAACATTGGGCCGAAGGCGGGGCGGGTACCGAGGCATTGGCAACGGCCGTGGTTGACATCGTTGATAACAAACCTGGCAAGCACAAGTATGTTTACGAAGATGATGCCTCGTTGCTGGAAAAGATTGAAGCCATAGCGACTAAAGTCTACGGCGCGGCTACCGTGTCGTTGGAACCTAAAGTGAGGCAGCAACTGCAAGATTGGAATGAAGAATATGGTAGCTATCCCGTGTGCATGGCTAAAACGCAGATGTCATTCTCGACTGATCCAACCGCCATAGGCGCACCTAGCGGTCATAACGTCCATGTCAGCGAAGTGCGGCTGGCCAATGGTGCCGGTTTCATCGTTGCGATCTGTGGCAATATGATGACGATGCCGGGCCTGCCCAAAGTACCGTCAGCGGAACGTATTGATATTGATGATAATGGCAATATTACGGGCTTGTTCTAATACATGCGACATCAACATCTGGCGCACGATAACGCGCTGGATGTTGATGCGCCGCCGCTCGTCACTCGCCACTGCTCGTCACTCGCTTACCGTGTTAGTTTGTGGGTGGTGAGTTGTTAGATTGCGCGCAGTTTTCCTCTGGTGATAGAAAAATAAAGGCCTGGCACACACAATATGGCCGCGATGGCAAAAGCCGATCTGATTGCTTGTTCCAATGCGGCATAATGCGCTGGCTCAATCACGACCGCACCCATCACGAGGGTAAAAATTAAGGTCACTAGTACCATGCTACTCATCTGCCCGATGATGCGCATCGTCGCCATGATGCCGCTCGCACTGCCATAGTAACGTTTCTCTACGGAATCCATGATCGCGTTTATATTGGGTGATGAAAATAGACTAAAACCAAACCCGGTTGTGACCAGGGAAAAAATCAAATAACCGAGACCAGATTCAATCCGCAAGTTTGCAAGTAATGCCAAACCGCAGCCACTGATCGCCATACCCAACGTGGCCAGATGCCGAGGTTCAATCTTATCCGACCAGCGTCCGGCCAATGGCGAGAAGAGTGCCATGGTCAATGGTTGGCACATCATGATCATGCCGGCTGTCGTCGCTGACAGTCCCTTTAAATATTGTAGATACAAACTCACTTGCACCACGTTGGCAAAGGTCGCCGTATAGATTATTAATGCCGCAAGACAGGAATAGGTAAACACGCGATTGGTAAAAAATAAACTAACATCAAACAGGGGGTGTTTATGTGCGCGCTCAAATAAAAAGAAGAATATAAAACTGAATATAGAGCCGCCGATAAAGATAAAACTCATACCTCCTGGCAACTTGCTAACCCCGACACATAACATTAATAGGGCGGCTGCATAGATGATCGCACCCAATAGATCGAAGCTGCCGCGCACATTAGCAGACCATTCGCCTTTGACAAATAATAGACCGATGAGCAAGGCGATAATGGCTAACGGAATATGTACCATGAAGCTGGCTCGCCAACCGAATGTATCGACGACATAGCCACCTATTAACGGCCCGACCGTCAGCCCGAGATAAATAGTCGAGACGGTCAAACCAATGGCTAGCCCGCGCCGGGCCGGGGGAAATACGGATGAGATGATGGCGACTTGCGTCGCATATAACATTGCGGCACTAACACCCTGTAAGAATCGTGCTGCGATTAACATTGTGCTGTTGTCGGCCAAGGCCGCGATTAGTGAGGTCACAATGACGCTGGTCGTGCCAAGCAGAAATATCCGTTTGCGTCCAACCATGTCGGCAATGCGACTGAATATTAAAACAAACATCGCACTCGCCATAAGATAGGCCATGGGTACCCAGCTCAACAACACTGCATTCAGGGCTAGATCGGCGGTAATAGCAGGTAACGCCACGTTCACGGCAGACAGCATCAGCGGTGTAGTAAACGCATTTAACAAGATCATGACTAATGTCATGCGTTGTGATGTGTGTTCTAAGGAGGTGTCTGGCATGTCAAGTTTAGGCTAGTAATGCGTTTCTGTTGCTACTGATTCTATATTGTTTGTGGACTTTTAACAGTACAGTTATCTGCATAGGTTGCGACGGCAGGGCGACTTACCTGGCATTGGAAATGCCAATGTCAATGGCGTACTATCGTTCATTTATCAGGGTCGTTTATCAACTTGCCTGTCGCACAATGGCTGAATGTGAGTGCAACAGCCGCAGGACCTGGCGATACGCCCATTGGTAAACTGCGCTAGTAGCAGAAAAGACGGAAAAATTTCGTGAACATAAGCAGACAGACATATTCATCTTTTAATGTGTAATTTATGGTGTAATTTATGAAAAATATCTTAGTTACGGGTGGTGCGGGTTACATCGGCTCACATATCTGCGTGGCATTATTAAACGCAGATTATAAAGTGTTAGTTTTGGATAATTTGAGCAACAGCAAGGTGGCGGTTCTTGAACGTGTTAAAGAGATAACGGGCCGGTCGCTCCAGTTCGTTAAAGTCGATCTGCTCGATACGCAAAAAACAGCGGCGGTATTTGAGGAGAATAGTATCGATGCTGTTATTCATTTAGCTGGCCTTAAGGCAGTTGGCGAATCAAATAAATTGCCATTGCATTATTACCGCAATAATGTAGTGGGCACACTTAATTTATGCGAACGCATGGCTAAACATAATATCAAAAATATTGTGTTTAGTTCATCGGCGACGGTTTATGGTGAACAGCAAGTATTGCCAATTAAAGAATCGGCGGCGACCTCTCCAACAAACCCTTATGGTCGAACAAAATTGATTATAGAAAATATGTTAAGGGATATATATAACGCTGATCCAGACTGGAATATATCTATCCTGCGTTACTTTAATCCTGTCGGTGCGCATAAAAGCGGCAAGATAGGCGAAAATCCAAGAGGTATTCCAAATAATTTGATGCCCTATATTGCGCAAGTTGCTGCCGGAAGAATAGAGAGGCTATGTATATATGGAAATGATTATCCGACTGCTGATGGGACCGGTGTTCGCGATTATATTCATGTGTTAGATCTGGTAGCAGGGCATATCAAAGCATTGCAGAAATTGGTAGAAAGGCCTGGAATAATGAACCATAACCTTGGCACAGGAGCGGGATATTCAGTATTAGAAATAATCGCTGCCTTCGAGGCAATAACAGGAAAAAAGATACCTTGCGAAATAGTGGGTAGAAGAGAAGGAGATGTCGCTATTGTGTACGCTGATTGTAGTTTGGCGAAACGAGAATTAGCCTGGTCGGTAGATAATGGGATGCGAGAAATGTGTGAGGATGTTTGGCGATGGCAGATGCAAAACCCAACTGGATATTAAATTCGCAGATTCAAGTTGCGAGTGCAATAGAACGTTTGGTGAAAAATGTGCGACATGGTGCGAGTGTGGATTGGGCTAGCCGTAAGGGTGTGTGGGCGAAGCTACGGGCAAAGGTGAAACGGATTTTGCGTAAGCGCGGGTATTCGCCAGATAAGCAGAAGGCGGCGACGGAGCGGATTTTGGCACAGGCGGAGCTGTGTGGGGGTGTGGGTGGGGAAAGTGCTGGTGAGGTTTTTGATGGCGAGGGAGAGATGGGAGTTTTGCATTAACGTTTTGAGGTTGACTTGATATATCAATAGGAGTGGTTGGTATACGATTTTGTTGCTAATAGTAGTTATGCAGATAGATTTGCACTTAATCAACAGGTATGAACGGAACTGCCTTCATCTGATAAATATATAGGTTTAATATTAGAGAATAGTTAGATATGAATCACAACCACATCGTTAAAGCTGGCGACCTAGAACGTTATGCGCCAACAAGAGAAAGCCAAGCGGTAATACCAGAGCTTATTTACCATCTTGTTAGACAGTCTTGCTCAAACCTTGTCGTTTGTAGAATCCCCTATGGTGATGCTGTGAATCAGCCTGGCTGGGACGGCATAGTTGAAGCGAAGGAGGGGTTTTGCGAGTTCGTACCAAAAGGCAGATCATACTGGGAGATTGGCACTGGAGCTAATCCTCAACACAAGGCAACTGCTGATTTCAAAAAGCGCACCAAGGCAATTGATGATGCAGAACGTGCGAAGTCTGCTTTTGTCTTCGTGACTCCGCGCTCATCAGGCTCTGGGAGTTGGAACGTAGCCAAACAAGATAGTTGGATAGAACAAAGGAAAAAATCAGGATGGAAACTGATTCGGATAATTGATGGTGTGAAACTTGCCGATTGGTTAAGAGAGTTTCCAGCCATCGGAAAATGGATGGCTAAGGAACTGGGTTTAACGGCGAATCTCAGAGGATTATCGACTGCTGCCGAACACTGGGAAAATCTAACTTTCAAGCGTGCTAAAGGCGATCCGCCTCTTCCGCCTAAACTATTTACTGTCGGAAGAGAAGCGGCGTGTACAGCGTTACAGGGACGATTTGCAGGGGAGACAAAGCCCCTCATGCTCCGTGCCGAGAGTCGGCAAGATGTTGCAGATTTTGTCGCTGCTTTTCTTGTTGGGCTAGATAAGGAAACATCCAGCGTATTCAGCAATCGCTGCCTTTACATTAACGATGAGCAAGCCTGGCGGAGTATCGTTGAAACCCGATCCCAGCATGTTCTAGTTGCAGATACTAAGCTCGGCTTGGAGACTGAAGAGGGCGCAGAGCTTCTAACGATAGCCCGCCGCACAGGACATGCAGTAGTCGTGCCGCTTTGTGGTGCATGGTCAGGTAAGAGCCCAGAAATCCTAAAGCTGCGAAGTCCCTCGAAATCACAAATAGAATCAACTCTCAAAGAAGCAGGATACATCGATATACGTGCCAGTGAGCTTGCTAATATTGGTGGAGTTTCCGCTATTCGCCGACATTTTCAAGGCTACGATACTTTGCCCCCATACGCTACATGGGACAATGCGACTAGCATCGCGCAAGCAGGGCTGATTGGAAAGTGGGATGGATCAAACCCAATAGATCGCGCCGCGTTGGAGGTGTTGCTGGGAAAAGAATATGGGGGGTGGATCGAGATTCTGAGACCTGATACGCTTCGCGCGGATACTCCCCTGATTCAAAATAACGAACGATGGAAATTTGTTGCCCGTGGTGAAGCGTGGGACTCCCTCGGATGTCGGATTACCGATGATGATCTGGATAGATTTCAGACGATGGCAATTAATGTTTTAGGGGAGCGCGACCCACAGTTTGATCTTCCCAAGGAAGAGCGATTTTTTGCAAGTATTCGTGGAAAGGCACTCACGCATTCATCCTTGATTAGGGAGGGCGTTGCTGAGACGCTGGCACTGATTGGAAGTCGTCCAAAGCCGCTTACTTTGTGCAGTACTGGAAAAGCAGAGACAACGGCTGTTTTGGTTGTGCGCGATTTATTGCATGAGGCGAGCTGGGACCGCTGGGCAAGTCTGGATTCATTGATGCCGCTTTTAGCAGAAGCTGCACCTGATGAGTTTCTTGATGCGGTGGAGTCTTGCCTTGTAAATCTAGACAAAACACCATTTCATAAAATCTTTGCTGAAGAGGGTGGAGGTGGAGTGGATGGCCGGAATTATATGAGCGGGCTTCTTTGGGCACTGGAAGCCTTGGCGTGGAGTCCAGAACTTCTTTCTCGTGTGTCAGTGGTTCTCGCCGATATTGCTTCGTTTGACCCCGGTGGGAATTGGGCGAATCGTCCGTTGAATTCGTTGGTAGGCATTTTTTTGCCGTGGCATGTGCAGACCACCGCACCGTTTGAAAAGCGTAAATCGGCTGTTGAGTCTGTGATAAAGGAACAACCCACTGTGGGCTGGAAATTACTCTTGGCATTGTTGCCGCATAACCACGGGCTCACAATGGGGTGCTACCACCCTGTCTGGCGTAATTTTATCCCGCAGGATTGGAACAAAAGTATCTCAATAGCCGAATACTGGGAACAAATTGATACCTACGCCGAACTCGCTATTACCTTAGCAAGGTGTGATTCAGAGAAGCTTTGCGAACTTATTGAAAGATTATCCGAATTGCCAAAGTCATCGCATGAAAGCCTCCTTAAATACTTGGATTCGGACAAGATGACCTCACTGCCTGAGGCAGATCGTTTACCTCTTTGGGAGAGCCTTGATAAGTTGGTCAAACGTCATCGGAAATTTTCCAATGCTGATTGGGCTCTTCCAGAGGATTCAATTAACGAGATTTCGAAAACTGCAGAAAAACTCGCACCCATCTCGCCTGTATTTAGATACCATCATCTTTTTAGCGGAAGAGATTCTGATCTGTATGATGGAAAAGAAAGTTATGATAACTTGCAAAAGCGGCTTGATAAAGCACGGCAAGATGCCATGAGTGAAATCATAGGCAATGGAGATATTGATGTTGCCTTGAGTTTTGCTGCAAGTGTCGCATCTCCTGATGCAATAGGTAGAGCACTCGGCGTAATCGCTACCACTAAAATGGAAAATACGATACTACCCTCTCTGTTAGATGCTCAAGATGATATATCGATTCGGGTTGTTGCAGGCTTTGTTTGGGCTCGCTTTTGGAATCTTGAGGTTGCGTGGGTTGATGGAGTTCTTAAAAGGAAGTGGTCTTCAGAACAACAATCTAAGTTCCTAACTCTCCTTCCTTTCAGAGAGGAAATATGGGAGAGAGTTTTACCCGCTCACGAAGCACTGTATTGGAAAAATGCGCACGTCAATCCATACGCTCCAGATGGCGATCTGACGATAGCTATTGAAAAATTACTCGAATACGGACGCGAAGGAGTAGCAGTCATGTGCGTTGCTCGCACGGTGGTGGATGGCAATGTGCAGTTTAATGAATCTCTTGCCACGCGGGCTCTTCTGGCGGTTCTTAAGAGTAGTCGCGAAATTGAGGAGTTAGACAACTATCAAACCGTTGAGTTAATAAAGCATCTTCAGGAATCTGAGTTGACCGATAAAGAGGCTCTTTTCCAAATTGAATGGAATTTTCTTCCTTGGCTAGGTCAGTTTTCATCGGCATCACCGGTTACATTAGAAAAACGGCTTGCCTCTAACCCAGCTTTCTTTGTGGAAGTTATTCAACTTGTTTTCCGCTCCAAAAATGCCAACACAGAAGATTGCGCTCAACCCAACGAGCAGAAGAAATACCTCGCTAACCTTGCATATAAACTTCTGATGGAATGGGAACGTTGCCCTGGAATAGAAGATGATGGAACTTTCAATGCGGAAACATTTAACATGTGGATTCATGAAGTACGTAAGCTAACAGAAGAATCGGGACATGCGAACGTTGCTCAATCTCAAATTGGACATGTATTAACTTGCGCTCCTGCAGATCCAGATGGATTATGGATCCACAACGCAGTCGCCGAAGTATTAAACTCTCGCGACACGGAAGAAATGCGTTTTGGCTTCACTACCCAACTGTTTAAAGATCGCGGATTACACGGGTTTACTCGCGGAGAAGCAGAGCGGGAGCTTGCGAGTAAAAACCGGGAGAAAGCAGAACAGCTCGATGCAAAAGGCTACACGCGGTTTGCTACAGCAATGCGAGAATTCGCAGAAGAATATGAGCGACAGGCTGAGCGCGAAGCTGAACGCAACCCATACGGAGACTAAGGAAATCAAACCGAACGAGGCACTACACTCAGGCGGTAATTCCATTGCACTGCGTTGCTGGAGGTAATGTAAAGCGTTAGCACTTTTGTTAAGATAGTGATTTTATCAGGAATATTACTGATTATTCGTAGCCGTTATGTTTCAAAAAAGACATAGGAGACATAATTGAAATATGTCTAAATATGAGAAAGAAGGGCACATCATATATCATGGCGATGCCTGTGAAGTGATGAAAATTGAAATACCAGATGAAAGCATTGATTTGGTGTTCGTTGACCCGCCCTACAATATTGGTAAGAAATTTGCCGATTTTCATGATAGATGGCCTTCAGATGCCGAATATGCAAAATGGGCGTACCAGTGGATTGATGAATGTATCAGAATATTAAAACCTACAGGCACTATGTATCTCATGACCAGCACTCAGGCTATGCCTTACTTTGACCTTTATGTGAGGGATAAACTGAGTGTTCTCAGTAGAATCGTCTGGTCTTATGACAGCTCTGGCGTGCAGGCCAAGAAATATTACGGCTCAATGTATGAACCAATTTTACACTGTGTAAAGAATCGAAAAGCATATTGTTTCAACGCAGATGATATTCTTATTGAGGCAAAAACGGGTGCGAAAAGGCAATTAATTGATTATCGTGGAGATACACCTAAACCATACAATACGGAAAAAGTCCCAGGTAATGTTTGGAAATTTACACGGGTTCGTTATCGAATGGATGAGTATGAAAACCATCCATCTCAAAAACCAGAAGCATTGTTAGAAAGAATAATTAAAGCTAGTAGCAATGCGGGTGATACAGTATTTGATCCGTTCTCTGGCACGTTCACTACTGCTACTGTAGCTAAATCGCTGGGAAGAAATAGCATCAGTATAGAATCACAAGGATTATATCTAAAAATTGGCTTGCGTCGCGTGCTTTGTATGAATGAAAATAACGGCGAAAAACTAGAAGCGGTTAAGAAAAATACAAAGATTAGGAATGGTCGCAGCATTAAATATGAAGAACAATCAGGATATCTTTTCAATGCCGATTCTTGATCATGAGTTCACAGATAAAATAATCAAAATCCTTGATAAGTTTTCGGGTGGTAACGGAGAGGACTTGTTGAGTGCAAGCGAAATTCTCCAATATCTCAACATAAAAACAAAGGCTGCGAATCGGGGTTCTAAATCAAGAGCTGGTTTTGCAAACCATTATGCAATCTATGTGCTTGTTGAAGATTACATTAGTGGTAGGTTTCATGAAAGTGGGGATTATTCGGATTATGATGGTGCTACATTTAGCGATCTATTCCGCCGTCAGCGTGAGTTACCGTTTGGTATAAAATTACAAAATCATGCGCTTAATCATCGTCTTAACGCAGAGTTCAAGAAGTATTTCCCAACTTGCGAGAACTTACCAATCATCAGAGATGCTGACAGCAATAAATATTGGATAAATGAACAACTTATTTTGGTACATGGGATCAATCTGGCACAGGCTATTATAGAAATAATTGAGGTATATGTGAAAGCTAGGCAAAGTGCTTTTACTGAGTTCATGTCTTATTGCCAAGAGATTATTGATATACAGGAAAAATCACCCGACAAAGCAATTAAATTTATCAAAGGTCTGTTTCGCCCCAATATTGATGCCCGTGTGTTTGAAATAGTAAGTTTTGCTGTCTTGAAGCAACACTACGCAGATCAAAGGATATATTGGGGTTGGTCTCCTGATGAATTGATAGAAGAGTCATTAGTTTTGTACAAAACAGGAAGGACTAACGCCAATGATGGTGGTATTGATTTTGTCATGAAGCCACTTGGTCGTTTCTTTCAAGTAACAGAAACCATTGATGCAGGAAAATATTTTCTGGATATCGACAAGGTTCAAAGATACCCCATCACTTTCGTAGTAAAGACAAATAAAACCAGTGATGAAATTGTCAAGAAAATTGCGATTCAAGCTGAAGCCAAATATCAGATAAAAACCATAGTGAGGAAGTACATAAAATCAGTTGAAGAGGTAATTAATATTCCAAGATTGATGGAAATCTTCGAGCAAGTGTCAAAAGCTGGCAATGGTGCAAATGTAATTGAGGAAATTGTCCTGCAAAGTCGTGTTGAGTTTAATGTTGAAGCTGAAGAGCAAGACGTTGTAGCTTTTGAGAAATAAAAAGCCCAACAATCACATGCACTCATGCAACAAAAAATTCTGCTCGTTCCTCACTCTGTAACTGCGGGTTTTGGGTAAGGGTTAAGGTGTAGGGAGTTAGTCGTTTTTTTGGTATTGTGGAAATAGATTTTGGCGGAAATATGTCATGATTTCTGGATTGTAGTATTTTTTTATTGGGCTTTTTTTTTGTGGGTCAAGTTTGCGAGTGTGGCAATATCCGGGGTTTTCTTCTGCATTCTTTTTTGATTCATAAAAGAGTTTGTTTACCTTAAATTCTGGGCATACTTGCTTGCATTTTTTGCATAATATGTCGTAGTCCCAAGGGTATCTTTAAAGAATTTCGTCTTCAGAGAGCTAGACTGGCGTTGCATGTATATCTTTTGTTATGCGGACGGGAGTGCCTTCTGCGCTGCGATTAAAGCTAATATCTACAGAGGCGCGGAAAAAATAATCTGATTTTGGTTGGCTCGCTAATTCTTTTTCTTGTTGATGAAGATATCTTATTAATTTTTTATCGGATTTATTCAATGCAATAAATTTGGTTGTGTTGGGGAATTCGGAAAATGACATTGGCAGAGGGCAAAATTCCGCATCGCCTAAAGTTTGATTAAACCAATCTTTGGTTGCGACAAAAAATTTTTAATATTGGCAACGCTGAGTTCTTGCACTTTTTGCATTATTTCTGGTTTCGGATTGGAGTGGGTAATTTGATTTCTGATTTGATTGAGTAATTGAAGGTTTTTGTATGCGGTTTCGTTCAGTGCTTCTTGATTTTTCAAAATGTTTAGGTAGTGTTGGAAAGTGTGATTCAAGGACTCTCCTTGCTTGTTCTTTTTGAATCTTCTATTTGTTTTTTGGTATAAAAATTGCGATTTATTTTTGTTATCTAGCAAAATTTTTGGTAGTATCAATAAGCTTTCGCACTTTCTGATTTGGCTTTCCCTTAAATCTGGTTGTTACGCGATCTGAAAATCCTTTTCTTTATCCATCTCTTGGAGCAAATCCATGTTCAGATATTTGCGCGTTCCCCACTAGCTCCCGGCTATGTGTCTAAGCCTTGCCGCACAAAGCATCAACGCCGAGTTGCCATCCGGGAATGCTCCCACTACTCGTGTTCGCCGCCTGATTTCTCGGATGATCCTCTCCAAAGGATTGTTAGTCCGAATGCGAATCCAGTGCTCTGCCAGAAACCGATAATACGTCAGGGTCTCTTCCATGCACTACCCAGCCAATCCGCTACACTCGATAACTTCATGTCCCTGAGTTTCTTCTCGACCTCCGTGGCCTTATGCCTGGCTGATTCCAGATATTCAGATGCATGGATAGCCTGCAACATGCGAGAGACTTCTTTGACACGACCACGAGACACATGACTGAAGACGTTGCGGTAGCAGTGCACAATACAACGCTGCCAGCCAGCATCAGGGTAGAAGTCACCGATAGACTCCTGGCGCCCAAGACAAGCATCACTGAGCACCAACCTGATGCCCTTGAGACCGCGTGCCTGCAAATGACGCAGGCATCCTGACCATCCCACCTTATCCTCCTTAGTACCTTCAACAATCCCTGGAATGCGGCGGTAGCCATCGTCCCCAACACCTATGGCGACTAGAACAGAAACGTTCTTCACTGCACCGCCCCAACTGCGTTTGAGCACAACACCGTCCAGGTATACATAAGGGAAATCACTCCCTATGGGGCGATTACGCCACTCTTCAATCTGCCCATAGATACGCTGGTTGAGCTTTGAAATAGTCCCTAAGCTAACACGGGTACCCCACAATGCTGCGGTAATGTCTTCTACACGTTGTACTGAAACACCTGCCAGCATGGCGTGAGGTGGCCGGCGCGGTATCAAGGATAAGTTTTTGGCAATGTATAAGTAATCTTGTTCTCTTTTATTACCAGGTATCCTAGCTTCTGTAGTTTCTTGATTAAAGCCGCTGGCTCCGACGCAGACAATTTCTTATTTTTTAACAAGTCGTTTATTGTTTTTGTCAGGGTATCAATCTTTCTTGGTCTCGACTTACTGCGTTTTATAAGGTTTTTAACTATGACATCAATTTTTTCGTTGCCGCTGGCGACTTTCTTTTTCGTGGCAGTTTTTTTCTTCTTTTTCTGGACTGTGGGTTTGTTTTTACACTACTGGCGACTTCTTTTTGGGAATTATATATTTAACTCCAACTTCACTACAAAATACAAACACAATGATTTGTTAGTTTTTTCAAGTAACAAGCTCACCATGCTCACCTGTTACCTTATGCAATTTTTCAATTGCACTCCATTTTGGGTTAAACCATCTTTTCTTGTCTTTCGTTTGCACGCAACGACAATAAAAAGGTTTTTATCGGTTTTTTATCTTTGTTGAATACTGCAATATCAAGCGGATACTCTTTTTTGGTATCAGATGGCCTTACTTTTACACGCCACTGTGGTCGTGTTTGTAATTGTTCTTTGGGGTATCCGTAATCTTCGACAAGTGTTTCGGAAAGGGAATTATATACTTGAATCCAATAAATAACCCATATAATCTAACATAAAAATGCAATAAAACGGAGGGTCATCAATGAAAGACAATACCATATCCACATTTGAGTTATTTCGCCAGTTTCCGGATGCTGAAGCCGCTAGATTGTATTTTGAGGGACAACGCTGGAGAGATTACATATCCTGTCCTCATTGTGGGGAATTTAAGCGTATTACCCCGCGCAAAGGAAAGCGGACAGGATATTACTTATGCCGGGACTGTAAGAGTGAGTTTACGGTGAGAACCGGCACTATCTTTGAACGTTCTCATGTTCCACTACATAAATGGCTATATGCTATTTACTTAACTGTCACCTCGCGCAAGGGCATATCTAGCTTGCAGTTATCTAAACAAATCGGAGTAACTCAAAAGACCGCCTGGTTTATGCAGGCCCGCATTCGTGAAACCTGTAACGATAATACAGATAATTTACTTTCTGGCATTGTTGAGATTGATGAGACCTATATCGGTGGGAAGGAACATAACAAACACAAGAAAGCCCGCGCAGGCCGTGGCGTAGCTGGCAAGCAGGTAGTGGTCGGAATGCGTGAGCGCGGTGGCCGCACAAGGGCTAAGCCTATCCCATCAACTGATATACCGACCCTGCACAAAGAGATTGGCTGTTCAGTGGAATATGGTGCCACCATTTACACAGATGAACACAGGTCATATCAGCATTTACAGTCTGCTTATCAGCATGGTACGGTAACCCATAGTGCGGGAGAATATGTGGGTTCAAACAACATTCATACCAATAGCATTGAAAGTGTCTGGGCTTTACTCAAACGCGGTCTGTATGGGGTATGGCCTCATGCCAGCACTAAACACTTACATCGCTATGTGAACGAAGTGACTTTTAGACTGAATAACGGACAATGTAAGTTACCAACCAATCAACGTATAGAATCACTTATAAGCAACGCGATAGGTAAACGGATTACCTATCGCGAGGTGCTAGCATGAGCAAAGCAATGGAAATAGAATGCGGATATACAGGACGATAATGAGAGAAGGTTACATCAAAGACTATATAAGTGGTGAAGAAGTAAAAGCTACGCCAGAAGAAGTAGAAGCAGTACAAGTCTTTTCCGAAACACTTGTCGAAGATTACGGATACCCCAAAGAACAATTACAAACACGACCACAGTGGCGTGTAAAAGTAAGGCCATCTGATACCAAAAAAGAGTATCCGCTTGATATTGCAGTATTCAACAAAG